>NZ_MQVZ01000004.1:0-2508 GCF_002954425.1 Limnobacter sp. SAORIC-690 | reverse complement strand
CACGGCGGCGGTCAGTGCGTCCGGCGCTGTGCCTGGATCAAGGGCGAGCTGGGCCGCGCCCTTGGCATAGGACACTATGGCAGATTGGACGCCGGGTACTTTTTCCAGCGCTTCCTTGACGTGCGCCGCGCACGAGTCGCAGGTCATGCCGGTGATTTTTAGATGGGTCATGCGACAGATCCTTTTTCGTTTGTGGTAGCAGACAAGGGCGTCAGATGTGCTGCGCTGCCGTTTTCAGTGCCTCACTTCTTGACGCTGGACGGATAGCCTGCGTCTTCGGTGGCCTTGGTCAGCTTCTGCACGCTGGTCTTGGCATCATCGAAGGTGACAACCGCTTCGCGTGTCTCGAAGGTCACGTTAACTTTGCTGACGCCTTCGACCTTGGAAATCGCCTTCTTGACGGTGATCGGGCAGGTGGAGCAGGTCATGCCCGGTACGGACAGCGTGACGGTCTGGGTGGCGGCCCACACGGGGGCAACAACGGCAGCGAGGGCGAGGGCGGCAAACAGTTTTTTCATGATGAACTCCTGTGATTAATAGAAAAATGGCATGACGTAGGGAAATCCGAGCGCGACCAGGACCAGCGCGGCCACGATCCAGAAAATGAGCTTGTAAGTAGCTCGCACTTGGGGAATCGCGCAGACCTCACCCGGTTTGCAGCTTGCGCCGGTCGGTAGATGCGCCGCCAGGCGAAAAACAGCGCGACCAGCGCTGCGCCGATGAAGATCGGGCGATAGGGTTCCAGCACCGTCAGGTTGCCGATCCATGCCCCGCTGAACCCCAAGGCGATCAAAACCAGCGGCCCCAGGCAGCAGGCCGACGCAAGAATGGCGGCCAGCCCACCGGCGAAGAGCGCGCCGCGCCCGTTTTGTGGTTCAGACATACGCTTGTCCTTTCAAATTTGGTTTGGATAGCTTAAGCTTACTTCCGTAGTTATGTACGGAGTCAAGCGATATGCAAATTAATTTTGAGAATCTGACCATTGGCGTTTTTGCCAAGGCGGCCGGGGTCAATGTGGAGACCATCCGGTTCTACCAGCGCAAGGGCCTGCTGCCGGAGCCAGACAAGCCCTATGGCAGCATTCGCCGCTATGGCGAGGCGGATGTAACACGAGTGCGGTTCGTGAAATCGGCCCAGCGGCTGGGCTTTAGCCTGGACGAAATCGCCGAGCTACTGCGGCTGGAGGATGGCACCCATTGCGAGGAAGCCAGCGGCCTGGCCGAGCACAAGCTTCAGGATGTGCGCGAGAAGATGGCCGACTTGGCACGCATGGAGGTCGTGCTGTCTGAACTGGTGTGCGCCTGCCATGCGCGGAAAGGGAACGTTTCCTGCCCGCTGATTGCGTCACTGCAAGACGGAACGAAGCTCGCTGCATCGGCGCGGGGGAGTCACGGGGTGACTACGCCTTAGCGTGCTTTATTTTCCGTTTTCTGAGACGACCCCATAAAGTAAACGCGGGGTTGGCGTCGAATTAACACCAACCCTTACTCCTTTCATTAGCTTGCATCGCCTTCGGTGAGGTCAACACCTTTAATGGTACTAAGCACTTCGGCCCGAGACTTCGAAGGCTCGAATTGCTGTGTCAACACAGTAGAGTCTCCAGCCAGGGGTTTGAACTGGCCTGAAGCTATAGCTTGTTGATACTCCTTTAGCACTGTCGCTTGGGTGGCCGATTTACCTTGGCTGATCAGTGCCACGTGGTCAGTGCCATCACCGTGATCTGTAGGGCCACTGGCCAAGGCAAAAGCTGGAAGCGTTGCGGAAATGGCAAACACTGTGGATGCGATCAATTGACGTGTTTTCATGGTAAATCTCCTTGTGTGTATCAGTTTGGGTTTCGCCTCGGCTTTTAATCAAGCTTTGGCATGACTCACACTTTACGCAGGGACGAATGACCAGATCCTCTCAATTGAATTACAAATTTGTAACAAACCAAAATACTAACCGGTATACACCAGCGCGAACAAAACATCTTCATCCGTTAAAATGATGAGTTGAATGTTGCAATGACCTGCTCTCTAAACTGACCAGCCCATTCCAACCGAGTACGGGAATACCTCACTGGTTCAGAATCGAAAATCTCTGGTTGAAGCGTTAGGTGCAAGTCATTATTGCAGCGAATTTCCGAATAGTCGTCGAGCTTTGTTGAAGCATCAAAAGTCCTGCCGATCCTTTGTTCTGCGGCTACACGTGGACGGTAACTATCAAATTGAACAACACGAGACTCCGGGATTTCATGGTGAAGATCATTTGCAAACTCGACTAGAGTTGGCTCAGCAAAAACAAACATCCAACCATCTTTATCGACATCATTGGTCATACGCAATATTCGACCCAAAACCTGTCGAAAATGCATTTCTGTTTTGACGATACTGAGGTGGCAACACACTTGTAATCTTGGAATATCAGTACCCTCGCTAATCATTCCAACGCTGACAATCCACTGTTCATTAGAGTGCCTAAATGTATCAATCGTTTTTGAGGCATCGTGATCTCTGTAGGTCACAA
>NZ_MQVZ01000003.1:0-5631 GCF_002954425.1 Limnobacter sp. SAORIC-690 | reverse complement strand
GGAATTGGAGAGCCTGACGATGTCCTACTTTCACATGCGAATGCACACTATCATCGGCGCTAAGGCGTTTCACGGTCCTGTTCGGGATGGGAAGGGGTGGTACCACCTTGCTATGGTCGTCAGGCAAAGAGGGTTGGCTGTAAGTGCGGTGCCTTGATTGCACTTACTTGTTAGCTAACCAGCGTTGCGGCTGATTGGCTCGATTTGGAACTGATGAGTTATCTTTGAGACAGCGCTGCTATCTTGTTGATGCGTGTTGCGGGTATATCTATTTCAAACAAACTACCTTGGTTTTCATTGAGGCTAAGGTCTAGCCCCGGGTAGATTTACTGTGTTGTTTCATGTGCGTATCTTTTAAGCAAGGCTCAATGCTATAGAGCCAAGCCGCACGGGCAATTAGTACTGGTTAGCTTAATGCATTACTGCACTTCCACACCCAGCCTATCAACGTCGTGGTCTTCAACGGCCCTTCAGGAGGATCAAGTCCTCAGGGAAATCTTATCTTAAGGCAAGTTTCACGCTTAGATGCTTTCAGCGTTTATCTCTTCCGTATTTAGCTACCCGGCAATGCCACTGGCGTGACAACCGGTACACCAGAGATACGTCCATTCCGGTCCTCTCGTACTAGGAACAGCCCCCTTCAAATTTCCAACGCCCACGGCAGATAGGGACCAAACTGTCTCACGACGTTTTAAACCCAGCTCACGTACCTCTTTAAATGGCGAACAGCCATACCCTTGGGACCGGCTACAGCCCCAGGATGAGATGAGCCGACATCGAGGTGCCAAACACCGCCGTCGATGTGAACTCTTGGGCGGTATCAGCCTGTTATCCCCAGAGTACCTTTTATCCGTTGAGCGATGGCCCTTCCATACAGAACCACCGGATCACTATGTCCTGCTTTCGCACCTGCTCGACTTGTCAGTCTCGCAGTCAAGCACGCTTATGCCATTGCACTATCAGTACGATGTCCGACCGTACTTAGCGTACCTTCGAGCTCCTCCGTTACTCTTTAGGAGGAGACCGCCCCAGTCAAACTGCCCACCATGCACGGTCCCCGACCCAGATAATGGGTCAAGGTTAGAACCTCAAACAGATCAGGGTGGTATTTCAAGGATGGCTCCATGAGAACTGGCGTTCCCACTTCAAAGCCTCCCACCTATCCTACACAAACCGGTTCAAAGTCCAATGCAAAGCTACAGTAAAGGTTCATGGGGTCTTTCCGTCTAGCCGCGGGGAGATTGCATCATCACAAACACTTCAACTTCGCTGAGTCTCAGGAGGAGACAGTGTGGCCATCGTTACGCCATTCGTGCAGGTCGGAACTTACCCGACAAGGAATTTCGCTACCTTAGGACCGTTATAGTTACGGCCGCCGTTTACTGGGACTTCAGTCAAGAGCTTGCACCCCATCATTTAATCTTCCAGCACCGGGCAGGCGTCACTCCCTATACGTCCACTTTCGTGTTTGCAGAGAGCTGTGTTTTTATTAAACAGTCGCAGCCACCATTTTATTGCAACCCCTTCGTCCTTCCATTGTTCATGGTCAAACTACAAGGGCGTACCTTCTCCCGAAGTTACGGTACCAATTTGCCGAGTTCCTTCTCCTGAGTTCTCTCAAGCGCCTTAGAATACTCATCCCGCCCACCTGTGTCGGTTTGCGGTACGGTCAACGTGTAACTGAAGCTTAGAGGCTTTTCTTGGGACCACTTCCAATGGGTTCGTAGCCGTAGCTACTTCCCCCCACACCCTTGAGTATATGACAGCCGGATTTGCCTAACTGTCCTCTATGATGCAGGGACCAGGATATCCAACACCTGGACCACTTTCCACGATCCGTCCCCCCATCGCATTACACGTCGGTGCAGGAATATTAACCTGCTTCCCATCGACTACGCATTTCTGCCTCGCCTTAGGGGCCGACTAACCCTACGCCGATGAACGTTGCGTAGGAAACCTTGGGCTTACGGCGACAGAGCCTTTCACTCTGTTTATCGCTACTCATGTCAGCATTCGCACTTCTGATACCTCCAGCATGCTTTACAACACACCTTCGCAGGCTTACAGAACGCTCCCCTACCACATACACTTACGTGTACATCCGCAGCTTCGGTTATCTGCTTAGCCCCGTTACATCTTCCGCGCAGGACGACTCGATCAGTGAGCTATTACGCTTTCTTTAAAGGGTGGCTGCTTCTAAGCCAACCTCCTGACTGTTTTAGCCTTCCCACTTCGTTTTCCACTTAGCAGATATTAGGGACCTTAGCTGGCGGTCTGGGTTGTTTCCCTCTTGACACCGGACGTTAGCACCCGATGTCTGTCTCCCGAGATTGCACTTACAGGTATTCGGAGTTTGCCATGGTTTGGTAAGTCGCGATGACCCCCTAGCCATAACAGTGCTCTACCCCCTGTAGTGAGACTCGAGGCACTACCTAAATAGTTTTCGGGGAGAACCAGCTATTTCCAGATTTGTTTAGCCTTTCACCCCTATCCACAGCTCATCCCCTAACTTTTCAACGTTAGTGGGTTCGGTCCTCCAGTTGGTGTTACCCAACCTTCAACCTGGCCATGGATAGATCATCTGGTTTCGGGTCTACACCCAGCGACTAGACGCCCTATTCGGACTCGCTTTCGCTACGCCTTCCCTACTCGGTTAAGCTTGCCACTGAATGTAAGTCGCTGACCCATTATACAAAAGGTACGCCGTCACGGAACAAGTCCGCTCCGACTGTTTGTATGCACACGGTTTCAGGATCTATTTCACTCCCCTCCCGGGGTTCTTTTCGCCTTTCCCTCACGGTACTAGTTCACTATCGGTCAGTCATGAGTATTTAGCCTTGGAGGATGGTCCCCCCATGTTCAGACAGGGTTTCTCGTGCCCCGCCCTACTTGTCGTACGCCTAGTTCCACAATCGAGTTTTCACATACAGGGCTATCACCTTCTATGGCCGGACTTTCAAGACCGTTTTGTTAACTCAAATGCTAAATCGTACAGGCTGATCCAATTTCGCTCGCCACTACTCTCGGAATCTCGGTTGATTTCTTTTCCTCTGGGTACTTAGATGTTTCAGTTCTCCAGGTTCGCCTCGCACAGCTATGTATTCACTGTGCGATACCCCTAAAAGGGTGGGTTTCCCCATTCGGACATCTACGGCTCAAAGCTTGTTTGCCAGCTCCCCGTAGCTTTTCGCAGGCTACCACGTCCTTCATCGCCTATGACTGCCAAGGCATCCACCATGTGCACTTATTCGCTTGACTCTATAGCGTTAAGCCCTGCTCAAGTTATTCACAAGAACAACACTGTAATCACCATAAAAAGCAAAGTAGTTTGTGTGTATTCTAAATTTCAAGCGCCGGTGCGTATTAGGAACAATACACACCCACTTCTTGAGAAGAACGATGATGCAATCGCATCAATCAAAATATCTACACCTTCGTTAAAAGGAGTATCTATCTCGATATCTCATCATTTCCAAATTGTTAAAGAACAAGTCCAGATCCTGAAGACCTGGCGACTCTTACAGCCAAATGAATAAACACCCCAGTGCCCAGCACCACGCGCTTATTCATTTGACCGCAAACCGATGCAAACCCCCGCATCCCTTGCCTAACCGCTAACAGCCAATCTTTTATTCAAAGACCATTTATTCAAACACTCGATACAAACTTCACGTTTCTTGCAGCACTAAAACTTGGTGGAGGTGAACGGGATCGAACCGATGACCCCCTGCTTGCAAAGCAGGTGCTCTCCCAGCTGAGCTACACCCCCAGGTGTTTTACAACAACTTCAAACCAATGGTGGGTCTGGATGGGCTCGAACCATCGACCCCCGCCTTATCAAGACGGTGCTCTAACCAACTGAGCTACAGACCCCGTAAACTTTTCAGCCCCAGGGCCCTGACCTCTAGACAGTTCTTTCGTTCCGCACTTAAAGGCCCTCTCTTCTTGCTGCTTGTATCTTCGCGTCTAAACAAACCGATAAGTGTGAGCACTAAAACCAAACAAATTCAAGACTTGAATCTACTTCTCTTTCTCTAGAAAGGAGGTGATCCAGCCGCACCTTCCGATACGGCTACCTTGTTACGACTTCACCCCAGTCATGAATCCTACCGTGGTGACCGTCCTCCTTGCGGTTAGACTAGCCACTTCTGGTAGAACCCACTCCCATGGTGTGACGGGCGGTGTGTACAAGACCCGGGAACGTATTCACCGCGGCATTCTGATCCGCGATTACTAGCGATTCCGACTTCACGCAGTCGAGTTGCAGACTGCGATCCGGACTACGATCGGTTTTCTGGGATTGGCTCCACCTCGCGGCTTGGCAACCCTCTGTACCGACCATTGTATGACGTGTGAAGCCCTACCCATAAGGGCCATGAGGACTTGACGTCATCCCCACCTTCCTCCGGTTTGTCACCGGCAGTCTCATTAGAGTGCCCTTTCGTAGCAACTAATGACAAGGGTTGCGCTCGTTGCGGGACTTAACCCAACATCTCACGACACGAGCTGACGACAGCCATGCAGCACCTGTGTGCAGGTTCTCTTTCGAGCACCAATCCATCTCTGGAAAGTTCCTGCCATGTCAAGGGTAGGTAAGGTTTTTCGCGTTGCATCGAATTAATCCACATCATCCACCGCTTGTGCGGGTCCCCGTCAATTCCTTTGAGTTTTAACCTTGCGGCCGTACTCCCCAGGCGGTCAACTTCACGCGTTAGCTACGTTACCAAGGAAGTAAATCCCCAACAACTAGTTGACATCGTTTAGGGCGTGGACTACCAGGGTATCTAATCCTGTTTGCTCCCCACGCTTTCGTGCATGAGCGTCAGTGTTATCCCAGGGGGCTGCCTTCGCCATTGGTGTTCCTCCACATATCTACGCATTTCACTGCTACACGTGGAATTCCACCCCCCTCTGACACACTCTAGTCGTGCAGTCACAAATGCAATTCCCAGGTTAAGCCCGGGGATTTCACACCTGTCTTACACAACCGCCTGCGCACGCTTTACGCCCAGTAATTCCGATTAACGCTTGCACCCTACGTATTACCGCGGCTGCTGGCACGTAGTTAGCCGGTGCTTATTCTTCAGGTACCGTCATCCCCCTAGGTATTAGCCCAAAGGATTTCTTCCCTGACAAAAGTGCTTTACAACCCGAAGGCCTTCTTCGCACACGCGGCATTGCTGGATCAGGGTTTCCCCCATTGTCCAAAATTCCCCACTGCTGCCTCCCGTAGGAGTCTGGGCCGTGTCTCAGTCCCAGTGTGGCTGATCGTCCTCTCAGACCAGCTACTGATCGTCGCCTTGGTAGGCCTTTACCCTACCAACTAGCTAATCAGCCATCGGCCGCTCCAATAACGTGAGGCCTTGCGGTCCCCCACTTTCCCCCTCAGGGCGTATGCGGTATTAATCCGGCTTTCGCCGAGCTATCCCCCATTACTGGGCACGTTCCGATGTATTACTCACCCGTTCGCCACTCGTCAGCATCCGAAGACCTGTTACCGTTCGACTTGCATGTGTAAGGCATGCCGCCAGCGTTCAATCTGAGCCAGGATCAAACTCTTCAGTTTAATCTCTGCAAAATTTACTAAACTCGACGGAGTAGATGTTTATAAAAGCCTTGACAGCTTTCACA
>NZ_MQVZ01000002.1:0-6100 GCF_002954425.1 Limnobacter sp. SAORIC-690 | reverse complement strand
CATGGTGCAGGTTGAAAAGCTCAGCTTGGAAATTAATTTGCCAACCAAACACTTTTACGGTGAATTTGTCTGGAAGAACTCGTGGGAAGACGAGGCTCACGTGGCCGACTATGGCCAAGGCGATGAACCAGCCTGTTGGACCATGATTGGCTATGCCTCCGGCTACTCCAGTGCCTTCATGGGCAGACTGGTGCTGTATCGAGAAATGGAATGCATGAGCCAGGGCGATTCGCAATGTTTGATTGTCGGTCAAAGTGCAGAAGCCTGGAACGACCCCGAGTACGAGGAATATTTCAAAGCCCAAGCCTTCGCCGAAGAATTGATCGAATACCACATGGGTGCAGAGAAACTGGACACAGCTCTGGTTCGCCGGCGCAGCAATGACGATTTGGTGGGCGTATCTCCTGCCTTCATGAATGCTTTCGAATTGCTGCGGCGCGCGGCACAGGGCAGCATCACTGTATTGCTCCTGGGCGAAACTGGGGTTGGCAAGGAAATGTTTGCTCGCTGGTTGCACGACAACAGCCCTCGTGCCAAGGGGCCCTTTCTGGCCGTCAACTGTGCAGCCATTCCACATGAATTGATTGAAGCCGAGTTGTTTGGTGTGGAAAAAGGCGCTTACACGGGAGCGCACACACCACGCGCAGGCCGCTTCGAACGTGCCGACCACGGCACCCTGTTTCTTGATGAAGTGGGCGATCTGCCTTTGTCAACGCAAGTGAAACTGCTGCGCGTGTTGCAAACCGGCGAGTTCGAAAGATTGGGTTCGGAACGCGTACAAAAGGTGAATGTTCGTATTGTGGCGGCCACCAACGTGGAGCTGCAACAAGCCATACGCGAGAACAAATTCCGTATTGATTTGTACTACCGCCTCAACACCTTCCCCATCAAAATCCCCCCCCTGCGGGAACGCCAAGCAGACATTTCGCCACTGATCAACCGCTTCATGACCAAGTACTGCGCAAGCTACAACAAGAAGCTGCAAGGGCTGACCGACAAAGCCATGCAAGAGGTGATGAGCTATGAATGGCCCGGCAATATTCGCGAATTGGAAAACCTGATTGAGCGCGCCGTGGTGCTGGCACCCGACGGGGGGTATGTGGAGGCCTGCCACTTGTTTGACGACCGCATCGAGCCCTGCAAAGAAAAATCGCAGCTTAATGCGCAAGGCGAGTTGGCGCCAGTTGAAACGCGCCCTATTGATGACTTGTGCAATGAAATTTTAACCAAGAATGTGGGACTGGACACCTTGGAGCGCCGTCTGATGCAAACCGCATTGAAACAGGCCAAGGGCAACTTGTCCCAAGCGGCGCGGGTGTTGGGTATTACCCGCCCTCAACTGGCTTACCGTCTTAAGAAAGAAGGCATTCCGCTTGAGTAGTAAAAAAGGCAAATTCCTGAAGTTCAGAAATTTGCCTTAAAGCCTCCTGGAGGAGAATCAGTTCCGGCGAGACGCTACCGGAAAGCGGATGAAACGATCAGTTGCCACCGCGCATGAACTGCACACGCATCATTTCAGGTGGAGTCAACTTTGGATCCACCAAACCTTTGAACTGGCCGGTGGTGCAGTGCTGGCTTTGAACGTCGACCATGCTGAAACTGTCATCAATCGCAATACCCGTACCCTTGTTGATGGGGTGGTGAAAATCCGGATGACTCTTCCCGATGGTCCAGCTCTTCCACAACTCGTTCTTGCGGTCATAAACCAACGTTCTGGACACTGCGAAAGTCTGTGCATCCACATGCATCACACGCTTTCCGATGGGGTGTGACGAGTTCACAGGCTTTGCCTCCAACACATACACCTTGCGCAACTGCCAGGTAATATCAGGGAAGCACTGCCCTTGACCAGTGAAGTTGATGAACTTGAATCCGTCCGGCTCTTTAAACTCATCCGTCAACTTCATTTCATTGTGGTTGTAGAAAGGCATCAGAATATTCTTGGTGCCTTTGTAGCTCCATGTCATGTCAGACACTCGACCGTTGTAACCTTCAAAGTCCTCAATCATCAGGTCAGAACCCAGGAATGAATCTGTGGTTTGCCCAGTGGCCAGGCGACGAACGCGTCGCTGAAAACCCAGGTACAAGTTAGCTTCGTCCAGCTTCTGATCATCGTCATAACGTTGAATCAACAACTGTGTGTCTTTCAAATCCTGAGGCTCAAGTACTTTCACATAAATTGCACGAAAAAAGTCTGAAGGATTCGGTGTTACCTCAGGTGTCGGCGAGTGTTGAACACGATGCTTGAAATTCAGAAAGTGAAAGTTGTACTTGATGGTGCGCTCAAGCTGACCGGTTTGAAGGTTACGAAACTTCCAGTAGAAAGGATAAATGGCTGCGCCATCGCCCCAATTGATACCGTATTTGTAATTCCACGCCAGCTTCTCGCCTGCACGCGGGTCTTTCATATCAGGCTCCTCAAGGAATGGGCGACCACCTGCGAATCCAGTCAAGTCGCCATTCTTGGGACCTAACTTCGTTTTGCCCATATTCTTGCGGCTAGCTTCCACATAAAATTTGTCCACATCAAAGCTGGTTGTTTTTCCAACCCTGATGTCGTACCAACCATTCTTCACGGTCATGTACATGCCAGGGTCGAGCGCCTCTTTAAACTGTTCCACATTGGATTTGTTTACCACTGTACCGGGCTGTAAACCTGGCACAGAAGGCACACCACTTTTGTACGGATTGAATGAATTTTGCAAATCAGCCTCGGTGGCGGCCTGGGCTGTACCCAAGATGCCCACTGCGGCGATGGAAATTGCGAGGGTTCTCAGTTTCATGTTGTGTCTCCTGTCTGATTAGAAGTTGTAACGCATCTGCACAAACAGATCGTCTTCTTTGAATGCCGCGCCAATCGGGCCTGCGCGGAATCGGCCAAGTGGTTCAAATCCACCCAAACCTGCTGACCCAGATGTCGATCCGGGTGGACCAGTTACGCCTGGGTATGGGTTACAAGAACGGCAATCATCAAACTGGTACTTGTTGTTCTCACCCACTTTGAAGTTGGCACCGAACACAAATTTAAGGTTATCGCTGTAAAGCCATTCAACCGATGGCGCAATTGCGGTAGCTTCTGCCTTGAAGTCGTGTGCCATGATCAGCGTTGGGCTGACACGGCCGTTCTGCAAGAAACCTTTCACCAGCAAAGTGCCAATTGCGTTGGTTTCCCAATCAGGCATTCCTGCAATGCCAAGCGGGCGTTGCTCTACTTCATGGTCAAAAATATGCTGAACAAACAGCTGACCAGAAATGAGTGTGGCAATTCGTGGGTTGATCCAGTCGATAAAGGTTGGGCGGTCTACACCGACCACTGCACGAAACACATTGTTCTCAGAGTACAACTGTGGCTGCAGGGTGTTGGCAAACTCTTCACCTTCGGTTAATGCAGCCTCTACGCGCACAGCAGCTGCAGCAGCTTCAATCTGGAAGTCGAGTGAACCACCCACCAGATTCACACGCGGATACACGAAATCAAATGCGATCAAGTGCGTGTTGTCGGGGCCTTGAGGCGCACCGGTTCCTACGTTCACAGCGCCACTGGTAATGCCACGCAACGATGGTAACTGCGAACGATAAGTCAGTGCATTCAGAGAAAAGCCTGTGCCGTTGGCAGTGATGCCTTCGTACTTGATACCCAGTTGGGTGTTGTCCAGTTTCCAGTCGGGCAAATGCACATTTCGAATGCCAATTTGACCAGGGCCAAAGTTGGCAGCAATGGTCTGCATACCCCCAGCATCGGGCAAAAAGTTGGCTACAGTACCACCGTTGTCCCACAGGTTTTTCAAACCGCGAAACAGGCAGCCCGCATCCAAAATAACGTTGGGTTGACCGCACTGACCCAGATTATTGGGGCGAAACTTATCGAAATTCCAAACCACCTGCAAGTTGCGATCCTGCATGGTTTCCGAAGGCCCAAGGCGCCATTCCGCCTGCGCTATCCACATGGGGATGCGAATATCTTCCAGTTCGTCGTAAATATTGTTGCGGGAAAAATCAACTGGATTGATCACGTCAAGAACACGGAACAAATCGGTGCGTCCCCACACAACCTGCTGCTTACCCACGCGAACAAAAAGATCCGTTCCATCTTTCAATGCAAAGCTATTGGTTGCATACACTTCACGAATGAAGTCGAGGCGGCTGTTGAACTCCGGGAGACGCAACTCGTTCAACGTCAAATCACCGTAACCACCAAAGTCGACGCAACCACGTGAATCGTAGTCGCATGGACGCACCGGCACACCTAAGGCCACACCACCGTTTTGTCCATGCCAACGATCGCCCAGCACACGGAAACCTTCGTTGGGGCTATTGGGATACGTTGCGCCATTGAACAAAGGCACACCACCTCCGTGGGGCACGCTGCCACCAGGGCCGATCGAACTTTGCAGCTGAATCGGGCCACCCGCCGATTTGCCAAACTGGTCTTTATTCAGGTCATACACACCATCGTAGGTACCACGGAACGTGCCGTTGTAACGCCATCCGTTCTTGCCTGTCTTTTCACCTTCCGCAATAAGTGTATTTCTGAATTTGGCCATGCCCACCGATTCGCCAGTGTTGTCTTCACCGCGATACACCGAGTGGTTTTCGTAGAACATGTCCACCTCATAATCCTCACCTTCAAACGTTGCCGCAGTTGCAACACACGGCCATGCGCCGAGTACCGCTGCTGCCAACACCGCAGAACGCAAGGCGGGTTTTTGTCTCATCTTTTTCATATTGCCCCTTCTCCTTTGTTGCTGTTGTACTGCTTGATAATTTTTCAGGCGGCTTTCGCCAGTTTCAAATCAGCGGCTTGTGCTTTCTCTTGTCGCACTTCACCCATCACAAACCTCGGTTTGAATACGACACACCAAGCCGGCACAATCAACATGGCGGCGATGGCATTCACAATCAGCATGAAACTCAGCAGCACAGCGGCGTCAGACTGGAATCGGAGATCGGACATGAAAATCCACAACACCACACCCGCGATCAGCGTGGCGGCAGTGAAGCTGACGGCATAACCTGTGGATGCCACGGCATTGATCACGGCTTGTTTGATGTTTTTGACAACGTGCATTTCTTCGCGGATGCGGTCCATGAAATACACGGCATAGTCGATACCGACACCTACACCCACCGCAATGACAGGCACTGTATTCACGCTGATGCCGATACCAAATGCACCCATGTAGGCGTAGGTCATTAGCGTGGCAAACAGCATTGGCATAATCATTAACCAGCCGGCATGAACCGAGCGGTAATACACCATGACCAGCGTGAAGGCCATGATCATTACGGCAGGAATAATAATCATGTGGTCGGTGTGCAAAGCCTGGTTGGCTGCGGCTGTCACGCCAATAATTCCGCCACCCAGTTCAATGGTCAGCCCAGGTACCTCGGCTTCAGCAATGCGCTTTCCTTCCTCAGCCAAAGCAACAATGCGGTTGATGGTGCTGGCCTTGTGGTCTTTGTAGTAAAAAACCATATTGGCTTCGTTTTCGTCGGGCGTAACAAACTCTTTCAGCGCACCGGGAATCGGGCTTGACACCTGGTAGGCGAACATCAATCCGCCCACCTCAGCTTCGTTGTCGGGCAACTGCGCCCAACGGGGATCATCGTTGTGCAACAATCGGTTCACCACTCGAACCACGCCGGGGATGGCTTTGGTGCCACCAAGCTCAGGGTCGCTTAGCATGTGTGCCTGAAACTTTTCAATCGCTGCCATCACTTCAGGGCGCTTGATACCACCCTTCTCTGCCGTGCGCGCCAGCACATGCAATTCCTCCGAACCTGGGAACAAATCATTTATCGCTTTGGTGCCCAGGTTGTAGTCGTGATCACGGTTCAGAATAGGCGAGCCTGGTTCAGATTCACCCATTTGCACGTCTTTCACGTAATACAAACCCGCTGCTGAAAATGCCACGGTGGCGATCAACACAGTGAGTGCACCATTGAAACGCGCCACGGTTTTGCTGGTGATACTGCCCAGCGCATCACGAATACCCTGGTTTTCGTTTTTGGTATTTTTGGGCTGGGGAAGAATGGTCAGCGCCAGTGGCACCATGAAGTGCACTGTGAAAATGACCGAGAAGCCCCAGAAGCCGGCTGC
>NZ_MQVZ01000001.1:3415068-3483761 GCF_002954425.1 Limnobacter sp. SAORIC-690 | reverse complement strand
GAAAAACCCCGCTCTCAAGCTTGAGGCGGGGTTTTTTTATTTCAGATCCATCCTGGACATCTATTGCGATTAAATATTGATCTTTAAGTTACAAAATTAAGTTACAAAAAAACCAGCTCATCTTTGGGGCTGGTTTTTGTTCCGATCACGCGGCAGCGCGAGTAAAACATTGTCTGATAAAACAGAGCCTATTTAAGGACACTGCAGTTGGTGCTGACCGATACCAATACTTTCCCAAGGGCGGGGAGGGAGCGTGGATCAAGTGATTTGCCCGTATTTAGAAATGCCACGGAAATATCTCTTGATGGGTCTGCCCAAGTAACAATGTTGATTAGACCGAGGTGCCCAAATGCTTTTCGAGCTTTTATGCCAAACAAAGAGAAAACATTTTCCCCAAGCATAAATCCGGTTGAAAACCGAATTGGGATCATGAGTGTTTGGTCGATGGTTAAAGGGCCAGCTGGCCGGGTGGCCAGTTTCACTGTGCTTGCTTCGAACATTTGATTGCCGTTGTAAACACCACCATCCAGCATCATCTGATAAAAGCGACTTACCTCGTCTGCTGTTCCGTAAATATTCCCTGCGGGAATGCTGGCGTCCATAAAACCGGAGCTGTTGGAAATGGTAGCTATTTTCTCAAATTCAATGTTTAGAGCTCGTTTAGCCAGCACGTTGATGGGAAACACCGGTGTTGCACCTGTGCTGTAGTTGAACGCGGCCAGTTCTTGATGTTTTTTCTGAAGACCATAGGTGAGGTATTTCGCACCCAGCGGTTTTGCAATGAATTCTTGCAAAGCGGATTCCACGGATTTACCAGTGATTCTCTTTACCAATTCACCCAGAATGTAACCTCCAACAATAGCGTGATAAGCCTGTTGGCTGCCGTCGCCTCGGTTCGTGTACCCGGAGTTAATCAAGTCAATAACACTGTCCCATTTGAAAAGCAATGAAGGGTGTGGGTTGCTTATCGGTATTTGAGGGACGCCTGCACGATGTGACAGAACTTGTGCAATGGTGATATTTTCTTTCCCATTGCACGCAAATTCGGGAATGTACTTTCCGATCGTGTCATTGAGTTCAAGTTTCCCCTGCTCGCATAGTTTGTGAACCAGCATCGCGGTAATGGCTTTGGATGCTGAGAATAGACAAATTGGTGTGTCTGGTGTCATTAACACCTGCTCGACATCCTGGTCTGGATGATTTGGGGGTGGGTTGCCCCTAGCATGTCCAATTGAGCGCTTGAGTACAATTTCGCCTTGACGGCGCACAACCATGGTCATTCCAGGTTGTAAACCAGTTCTGTAAAAGCTTTCGACACTGTTCCAGATGGCCTCGATATTGTCGCGAGTCATGCTGACGTCATAGGGGCTGGTTTCTGCTTTGGAGTCGATTTGGGTAACTGATCCAACGTTTCGTGGAATCGACACGGTATTTGTTTTTTTAAACATAAATTTGGCTTGTCTCGTCGTTGTAAGTATTTGTGTAACTTACAAGTATCATTCCAAGCCAAAGTCCAGGTCAATTGAGTTTTTAGGGCGAACTCTCTAGCCCTGTTCAGGATTTGCAGCGCTCAGATTGTTTCTTTGATGCAGTTTTCGCATGAATTGATCAATTGGTTTGGTGGTGCTGCCTTTGAAAAACAGAAGTGGAGACAGGGTGCCAATCAGGGTAATGTGGTCTGTCCCTTCAATACTTTCCACTTTGGATTGATTGCCTGCTGACTGTAACGCTTGGTGTAGTGCATTCGTGTTTCGCTCGATACTGACCAAGGTGTCACTTTGGGGCGCCAAGAGCAGTGCGGGGACATTGCGACTCCCCGCGTAGTCAATCGGTTGCGATTTAGGGGGGTAGTCGGGGTGATTGAACACAGGCTGCACATCCGTGTCTTTGATGGGATAAATATTGTAGGCACCAGCCAACCCAATTAATCCTTGGACACTGGTTTGGTGTTCAAGGCCGGCAGCATTGAGCCAGCGAGGATCAAGTGCCAGCATGGCAGCGTTGTAGGCCCCGGCACTGTGACCCATCAAAACATATTGTTGCGCTGGATTCAGATTCTTGTACTCGGGCTTCTGAAGTTCTTTTTTCAGGTGGGCAATACTTTGTGCGCCATCTTCCAAAAAATCAGGATATTGCACTTCAGGGTACAGGCGGTAGTTGGGTACGGCGGTGATGTAGCCCATGGATGCAAGGCGCCTGCCAACAAACTCGTACTCAGATTTGTCGCCCCGATTCCAACTGCCTCCATAGAAGAAGACGACAACTGGTGTGTGGTTGAAGTCTTTATTGGCATTGTTGGGCAGATACAGATCGTATTTCAGCTTCGGATGCGCACCAAACGCAATGTTTTCTTTCACCTCTGCGGTGTAAATTTTTGACACTGAGTTAACCACTTGAAGCGCTGAACAGCCGCCCAAGAGGATTAGCGGGATGACTTTAAGTGTACGTAGTAGATTCAGTGCTGATTTCATGGGGTGCTACAGTAGTGTGCACAGACAGTGCTGATCGTGGATGATGCTTTATATTAAACAGAATTTGAACGCAGGATAATGACGATGGTAACAATTGACAAGAACAAGCCGGTGTGTGTTACAGGGGCCTCAGGGTATATCGCCAGTTGGATTGTGAAGGATTTGCTCGACAAAGGGTTTGTGGTGCACGCGACTGTGCGTGATTCGAACAAAGCCAGTTCGGTTGCCCATCTTTGGAAGCTGGCGGATGGCTCCAAAGGCACCTTGAAGTTGTTTGATGCCGATTTGATTCAGCCAGGAAGTTTCAAGGCTGCCATTGAGGGATGCGAGTTGGTGATTCATACGGCCTCTCCTTTTGTGATCAAGGGGTTTACCGATCCCAATGAAGCACTGATTCGTCCGGCTGTAGAGGGCACTGAGAATGTCTTGAAATCTTGCAATGAGGTGGAAACGGTTCGAAGGGTGGTGTTGACCAGTTCGGTTGCGTCTATTTATGGGGATGCCGTCGAAATTTTGAAAGCACCAGGTGGAATTTTCACGGAGCAACTTTGGAACAACACCAGCAGTGAAGGTCATCAACCTTATTCTTACTCAAAAGTGATGGCCGAGCGCAAGGCTTGGGATGTGTGCAAAAGCCAGTCTCGCTGGGACTTGGTAACAATCAATCCAAGTTTGGTGATGGGGCCTTCATTGACCACCCAAACCCAGTCAACGAGTATTGATGTAATGCGCGACTTGGGCAGTGGACGGCAGCGTACAGGTGTACCAATGCTGGAGTTCGGTGTTGTTGACGTTCGCGAGGTGGCGACAGCGCATGTACTGGCTGGTTTTGATTCCAATGCGGAGGGGCGCTACATTCTGAGTGCGCACACTGCCAGTTTGTTGCAAATGGCAACGATTTTGCGTACGCGTTTCCCGAGGTATCCCCTGCCCACTAAGCAGTTGCCCAAGTTTCTGGTGAAACTTGTTGCGCCGATTGCTGCGGGAGTGAGTCGTGAATTTATTCAGAAGAATGTGGGCTATCACTTGCGTTTCGACAACAGCCGGTCGGTTAATTTGTTGGGTGTGAAATACCGGCCATTGATCGAAACGTTGTGCGATCACTTTGCTCAAATGATCGATGATGGTTTACTCAAGCGGCGTTAATTGTTGTTGAGATGAGGCCCTGCTCCCACAGATGCAGGGCTTTTTTGCGTTCGCTTTGCCAACGGTAATGCCCCAGTTCGCCGGTGGCTTGTATGACCCGATGACAGGGGATTAAAAAAGCGACCGGGTTCCTGGCGATCGCACTTCCTACAGCACGGCTTGCAGATGGTTTGCCGATTGATGCGGCAATTTGCTGATAGCTTGCAAGTTGTCCGATGGGCAGGTGGATCAAGGCCTGCCAGACCAGGAGTTGAAATGGTGTACCGCGCAGATGCAAATACAGATCACCCGTTTGATGGCCCGTAGGGTGAAAAAGTTGTTCAACGAGTGCTTCTGTTTTTGAGCTTGACTCGACAAAAGTTGCCTTGGGATATAGCCCGCGAATTTCTCCCTTCCACTGGTGATAAGTCAATTCAGCAGTTTCAAACTCAAGGCTGTTGATGCCTTTGGCCGTGAGGCAAACGAATACTTGACCGAACGGACTGGGCGCATGCCCAATAGTGAATACTTGGTTAAGGCCCTCATTTTTAATCTCGCCAGGCGTAAGCGCTTCGAACTTCAACATGAGGTGGTGAAGTTTGCTACTGCTGGAGAGACCGAGTGCCAGGCTTGTGTGGAGCATACTTTTTCCCGAGGAAATAAGTTTGCGAGCATGGTCTTTTTGCAGACAGTGAAAAAACTGTTTGGGACTGATTCCGGCCCACTCGGTGAAGGTGCGTTGCAAGTGATACGGCGACGTATTCAAGTGCTTGGCCAGCATGGCCAATTTGGGTTCAATCCCGGTGTGTTCTGTTGCAAAGTTGCTTGCATGTTGTTCCAGAACCCGAATTGCTTTCGCAATGAGTTTGTATTGCTTGTGGGTTTCAAATTGTGTCACGGCAATGTTCTGAATGGTTATTCACTTTGTCAGTGTGGTTCCTACTACTTGTTGGGGCAATCTGTTTCTTGCGCAAATTTAAACTTGGGCGCACAGTGGGAATCGAAATTTACTCACAAGTTACATGGATTTTTGCAAGTGCTTTTCTATTTCTTGTGGGTATTGTTCGATTTGTGAATCTAAATGGAGTGTGTCTTAGTATGAGGGGTAACTATTACACACTTTAGATTAGTTATCGCACTATCTATTCAAGAGGCCAGCAAGGCCCTGAGGAGACATACATGGCCGGTTTTCTGCCCAAGAATTCCACATTGAAATTCGCTGTTCTATCTGCGCTGATGTCCGTGCACGGTTTGTCTGTTGCTGCCGGTGCCTTTGAGGGGCCTGCAGGCATTGAGGGACGTTGGGCGATGGAAGTGACGGTGGGTGCCTCCATGCGTACGAAGGACGCTGACGAGTCCTTGGTATTCATCGGCAATGGTGGCAAGGCTTCGAGTGGTACGGTTGACGACGGTAATTTGAATTACAGCAAGGGTGATGTGTTCAACGCCGTGGCCAAGGCTGTAGGTGAACTCGAGCTTAAAAAAGACAACTACGGTGTTTTCATTCGTGCCAAAGCCTTCTCGGACTTTCACAACAGAAGCAATAGGGTACCGCACGGTTCATCTAACAACGGCTTCAGGCCCAACGAGCCGTTGAATGACAACGGGTTTGACAAAGGTACGAAATTCGAAGACGCACAGTTTCTGGATGCATATTTCTTCGGTAATTATGAGCCCTTGGGCAAGCCTCTGACCCTGAAAATCGGTAATCAGGTGGTGACATGGGGTGAAGCTTTGTTTGTGTTGGGTGGTGTGAACCAGTATTCCAACTTTGACTCGGCTGCGCTTCGTCGCCCGGGTGCGCAGCTGAAAGAGGTGTTCCTCCCCATTCCCCAGATCTCTGCGAACATTCAGGCAACAGATGAGCTGTCTCTGGAAGGTTTTGTTCAGTTGAACCATGAAAAGGTGGTTGCGGATGGTTGCGGCACTTTCTTTTCACAGGCTGATTTGTTGAACTGTAATTTCCAGGGTGCCCCAATCAACCCAGGTATCTTGAGCACCCCGGTGGGTGACATCGATTTCACTGGCTATGATGATCAACAGAGTTTTTCAGGTGGGGGCACAATTACTGCTGGCGGTATTCCAATCGATACCACGCTGTTTTCGGGTCTGGGTCCCTTGGCGGGGCTTTTGGGCGGTATCACGGGTTTGCCAGCTGACCTGAGTAGCTTGAATTTCCGGATGGCCCAATTGGCAGATCGCAGGCCCAAAGATTCTGGGCAGATTGGTTTGTCTGGTCGCTACTATGCGGGCGAAATTGGCACTGAGTTCGGCGCTTACATTGTGAATTATCACCAGCGTATTCCCAATCTGTCCTTGAAGAAAACGCCATCCGGATTTGACGGTTCCTTATTCAACGGGCTAGAACTGGCAGGTCAGAGTGTGGTGAATCCACTGTCGTATTTCTTTGACTATGGATCTGAGAACATTCAGGTGGCTGGTCTATCAGCAGCCACAGAGTTGTTTGGTTATTCGGTGTTCGGTGAGGTTAGTTATACCAAGGATTTCCCTGCAGCTTACAACACAGCTGATTTGTTGAAAGGTGGTGCAACTGGGGATGGTCCTTTGGCTCGATATGGTGACAACGCTCAATTCCCTGTAGGTTCAATTCTGCCTGGCTCCAAGCGTTTGGACAAAATTCAGGCCCAGATGTCAACGATTGCGTTGTTTCCCCGCCGATTGGGAGCGAGCCAGGTGGCTGTGATTGGTGAGATTGGTGCGCAGATGTGGCGTGGCATCGGTGATCCGTTCACGAGTGAGCGCTTTGGTCGGTCCCCCGCCTTCGGTGCTGGTGCTCATGCCACCTACAATAACGGCGATTGTAATTCGGGTGTGAACCCTAACCCACGTAACTGTGCAGTGGATGGTTACGCAACAGAAACGGCCTTTGGTTATCGTGTGCTGTCGGTTGCTCAGTACCCCGATGCCATTTTCGGTATTACATTGGCACCGCGAATTTTCTTCTCGCATGACTTCAAAGGTTATTCCGCCGATGGCGTTTTTCTGGAGGACCGCATGAATTTGGGTGTTGGCGTTCGGGCCGAGATCCAGTCTGCGCGATATTTTGCTGAAATGAATTACAGCATGTTCAATGACAAGGCTTATTTCGATCCATTCAAAGACCGCGACTTCCTGTCTTTGGTAGTGGGCGCCAACCTGTAAAAGGTGGAATCAGAGGGTGAGCCATTCAAGAGTTGTTTTTAGGAGAGTATTGAAATGAAATTGATGAAGATCACGCAGTTGGCCGTGTCCATGGCATTGTTGGGCTCTGCCTCAGCGGTGCACGCACAATCGGCTGATTTTTCAAAGTTGGGCACTACTCTGACACCGATTGGTGCAGAGAAAGCGGGTAATGCTGCGGGTACGATTCCAGCGTGGAACGGTGGCTTGAGCAAGCCACCCGCAGGATTTGATCCCGCCAAAGGTTATGTTGACCCATTTGCGGCTGATAAGCCCACCTTGACCATTACTGCCGCCAATATGGAGCAGCACAAAGACAAGTTGGCACCAGGGCAAATGGAGATGATGAAGCGTTATCCCAGCTACAAGATTAACGTTTACCCGACTCAGCGAACAGCTGCTTACCGAGCGGACGTTTACAAGTTTGCCAAGGAAGAAGCTGCGGGCATCAAACTGGCAGAGGGTGGTAACGGTATTCTGAATTTGAAGAAGTCCAATGTGCCTTTCCCGATTCCGACCGATGGTATTCAAGTGATCTGGAATCATTTGATGCGTGATTTGGGTGGCTCGATCACTCGTTATTCTGCAGACTTCCCCGTTCAAACCAATGGAAGTTTCACTGTGGGCAAGCGTACGGAAACAATTTCCTATGCGTCTTTCATGACAGATCCCGAACCTAACCGAATCTTCTATTACCTGAATCAAACCACAGCACCTGCGAACGCAGCTGGTGAGGTGGCCTTGGTACACGAGCCTTTGAATCAGGTGCAGGAGCCTCGCTTGGCCTGGCAGTACAACCCTGGGCAGCGTCGAGTGATTCGCGCACCTGAACTGGCGTATGACTCACCAGGTATTGGTGCTGATGGCTTGCGGACCAACGATGACTTCAACGGTTTCAATGGCTCACCAGATCGCTACAACTGGAAGCTGGTAGGCAAGAAAGAAATGTATGTGGCCTACAACAACTTCAAGTTGACCAGCAAGGCTTTGAAGTACAGCGACATCATCAAGCCGAATCATGTGAACCCGGACCTTTTGCGTTACGAGTTGCACCGCGTTTGGGTGGTAGAGGCCACATTGAAGCCCGGCGCTCGTCATATTTACTCCAAGCGTGTGTTCTTTATTGATGAAGATTCATGGGCTGTTTTGCACGCAGACCAGTACGACGCACGTGGTGGCTTGTGGCGTGTGCGCGAGGTATATGGCGTTCAGTTGTATGACGCACCTGCGTTTGGCCCCGCTGGTGAGGTGATTTACGATTTGCAGGCACGCCGATATCTGGTCAATGCATTGACTAACGAAGAGAAGCCCGTGGAATTTGGCAAGAAGTACACCACCGCTGACTTTTCGACTGCAGCATTGCGTCGCATGGGTAGGTAATGATGTTTCAGTGTGTTTGGAGCAAGTGTGCTCCAGGCACCTGAGGTTTAAATTTTTTGCAACCCAGAGATATCACTTCTCTGGGTTTTTTAAATTGGAGATGGCATGAGAAAGCCACTGCTGCGCGCAACTTTAGTCGCTTTGAGTTTGTGTGCAAGTCAATTCAGTTACGCATTTAAAGATCCCTTGGATTTACCTGCAATTCAGGCACCAAAGGCCGCGAAGGCTTTGTCGCTCAATGTGACTTCCCAAGGCAGTAATGTGCTGATGGTGGGTGAGCGAGGCATTATATTGAAGCGGGACTTTGCCGCTGGCGACGCTGCGCAAGGTGTAAAAGACAACGAAGGCAAACTGTGGATTCAAGCCAAGGTGCCTGTGTCAGTCAATTTGACGGGTGTTCAGTTTGTGAATGACAGTTTGGCCTTTGTGGTTGGTCACGATGGCGTGGTGCTGAAGTCGACTGATGCTGGTGCAAGTTGGACCAAAGTGTTTGATGGCAACAAAGCCAATGAGCAAGTGGTTGCTGCCGCGAAGAAGAAAATGGATGACATGCAGAGTCGATTTGACGCTGCAAGTGTGGCTGAACAGGACAAGATGAGTGAAGCCTTGGAGGCAGCAACTTTTGCATTTGAAGATGCTGAAGCGGGCGCCCGGTTTGGCCCGGCACGCCCGATGCTCGATGTGTGGTTTAAGGATGAAAATACCGGGTGGGTGGTTGGCAGCTACGGACAGATTTTTGAAACCAAAGACAGTGGCGCGACCTGGACCCTGATTGCGAATCGCTTGGACAATCCCGATTTTCGCCATTACAACGGTTTATATGGCGATGAAACAGGGCTGATGTTGATTTCAGGAGAAGCCGGCCGAGTTTACATCTCCAATGATTTTGGCGCGACTTGGACACGCTCGGACACAGGTTACAACGGCCATTTTTACGGTACCGCGGTACTGCGCAATGACGAAGGGCAGCCCATTGTTTTTGCATATGGTTTTGGTGGAAATGTTTACCGCTTGGGTGCGGGTGCGAGTGCTTGGTGGCAGCTACAAAGCCCCAGCAAGGAAAGTTTTGTTCAGGGTTTGACCCTTGGAAAAACTGTTTTGTTTGTCGACCAGAAGGGTCGCTTGGTGCGTACCGATGAGTCGGGCACTACGTTGAAAATGGTGAGCGCTACAGAGGGTAAGCCTGTCACTGGCATGGCCCTTGTAAACAACACCTTGGTATTGAGTGGCCAGAACGGCCCTAGAACCCTTGCGCTGCCACGCTAACTGGAAGAACTGTCATGAGCAATCAAGAAGAATTGGGTAAGGTCGAACGGTTTTTTGAGTCGATTTTGTTTGGGCATCGCAAACTGGTGATCGCCGTGTTTGCTGTGTTGTCGGTGTTTTTTGCTTACCATGCGGTGCAGTTAAAGCCTGACGCATCATTTCAGAAAATGGTGCCTGTGACGCATCCATTTATTGCAAATTACTTGAATTACGAGAACGAGCTACGCCCGCTGGGTAACGTGCTCCGTATTGCTGTTCACAACAAGAACGGTACTATTTACGAGGCGGAGTTTCTTGAGAAACTTCGCTTGATCACTGATGAGGTTTTTTACATTCCTGGCGTTGATCGAGGCAATTTGAGTTCGATCTGGACGCCCAACGTAATGTGGCGGCAAGTGACCGAAGAAGGGCTGCGGATGGGGCCCGTCATTGGTCAGGGTTTTTCGGGTTCTCCTGAACAAATTGAGGCTGTCAAAGCCAACGTGGAACGTTCTGGACGTATCGGTTCTCTGGTTTCGAATGATCAGCGTTCTGCAATTATTTTGGCGCCGCTGCTGGAGGTTGATCCCGACACTGGTGAGAAGTTGAGCTATGGCAAGTTGTCCGCGCAGATTGAAGAGGTGGTGCGGGACAAATACCAAAGCGACGATATTTCGATTCACATCACTGGTTTTGCGAAAGTAGTGGGTGACTTGATCGACGGATCCAAAGACATTGCCGGCTTTTTCGCGATCACGTTCGTACTTACCGTGATCTTGTTGCTTTGGTATTCCCGTTGCTGGAAGAGTACCGCAGCCACTATTTTTTGTTGCTCGCTTGCCGTGATTTGGCATTTGGGCTCAGTGAGCTTGTTGGGGTTTGGACTTGATCCTTACTCCATACTTGTTCCGTTTTTGACATTTGCGATTGGTGTGAGCCATGCGATTCAGAACGTGCGAACCATGGCATCTGAACGTTTTCATGGAGCGGACAAAGTAGACGCCGCGAAAGCAACTTTCCACCTTTTGTTCATTCCTGGTTCAGTGGCTTTGCTGGCCGATGCTGTGGGTTTCTCCACTTTGCTGGTGATTGAGATCGGAGTTATCCGTGAATTGGCGATCAGCGCCTCAATTGGTGTGGCAGTGATTATTTTCACCAAGATGTTCTTGTTGCCAGTGCTGATGAGTTATACGGATGTGACCGAGCGTGGTTTGAAGCAGGTTGCCAAGCAGGAAGCCAGTAAGCACACAGTGTCACACCTTCTGTCTCGCTTGACTGAAAAGAAGGTAGCTTATGGCGTCAGTGCGGCAGCAGCGCTGATTTTGGTGGCGGGTTTGTTTGCCTCGGCCGACATCAAGATTGGTGACTTGGACCCTGGTGCACCAGAACTTCGTCCTGACTCACGATACAACCAGGATGTGAAGTTTCTGGTCGAGAACTACTCCACCAGCTCGGATGTGTTTGTGGTGATGGTGGAGACACCCGCGGGTGAATGTGGCGCATACCCTGTGGCCTCAGTGGTAGATCGTTTCCAGTGGGAAATGGAAAACCTGGAAGGAGTAGAAGGCACGGTTTCTCTGTTCACTGTGATGAAAAACATCATTGCCGGTTTCAATGGTGGTAATCCGAAGTGGTTGGCCATTTCCCGTGATCGCTTCATTTCAAATGGTGCGCACAAGAATATTCCCACCACTTTGTATAACTCCGAATGTTCGATGACACCCGTGATTCTGTTTTTGTCTGATCACAAAGCCGAGACGCTTGAGCGTGTGGTGGCCAAGGTACAGGCTTTCGCTGCAGAGAATGATTCCGCAGATGCCAAGTTCATTCTTGCGGCCGGCAACAGCGGCATTGAAGCGGCAACCAACATTGTTGTGGAGCAGGCTCAGAAAACAATGTTGCTGTTGGTGTATGGCATCGTGGGGGCTCTGGTTTGGTGGGAGTTCAAGAGTTTCCGCGTGATGCTCGCCATCATGATTCCCCTGTTCATTACAGAGGTGTTGTGTAAGGTGATCATGGTGCAGCTGAATCTGGGCATCAAGGTTGCTACGCTGCCTGTAATTGCCTTGGGTGTAGGTATCGGGGTTGACTATGGTATTTATATTTACAACCGACTTGAAAGTTTCCTGGCCAAAGGATTGAATTTTAAGGATGCCTATTTTGAAACCCTGCGTTCAACCGGAGTGGCTGTTGCCTTGACCGCGGTTACTCTAGCGCTGGGTGTGTTCACTTGGGCATTCTCTGCGATCAAGTTCCAGGCGGACATGGGCCTGCTTTTGGCATTCATGTTCTTGTGGAATATGGTGGGTGCCGTGGTGCTTATTCCCGCGCTGGTGCGTTTGTTCGCCTTTGGTGCGGTGAAAAAGAGGTTTGGCCCTTCAGTGGAAGCGCCAGGCCGATAATTGGTGTTGTCACGAACTCAAGGGCAGCCTGGGCTGCCCTTTTTTTATGGCCACCGGTTTGTGGTAACCTCCACAAATCGCCTTCATTTGCCAATTTCTGCCATGCAGTTTCCAGCCCTTCCCACAATTCCTCATCCATTGCAGTTCAAGTCAGTCACATTCACTGCATTGCAGCCTGGTCCAAAATTGATCGTGCTGGGGGCAGTGCATGGTAACGAGGTATCGGGCAGCAAGGCTATCCTGAAAATGATTCAGGAGTTTGAGCTTGGTGAACGCTTGCTGATCAAAGGGCAGCTGACTTTTGTGCCGATTACCAACCCTTTGGCTTACAACCGCAAACAGCGCAATGGCGATAGAAACCTGAACCGCAATTTGACGCCGACCAACAGCCCGGTTGATTTTGAAGACCATGTGGCGAATTGGCTTTGCCCCTTGCTGGCTGCGCATGACGTGTTGCTGGACATACACAGTTTTCAGAAAGGGGAAGTGCCTTTCGCTTTATTTGGACCAAAGAACAACAACAGCACACTTGAGTCTTTCAAGCATGAGAGCGCTGAGCGTAGTTTGGCCTTGCGACTGGGAGTGAGTCGATTTGTAGACGGCTGGCTCGACACCTATGCCAAAGGTGTTTCGAACCGTGTTGCTTACTTGAAGGCGACGGGTCAATCGGGTGAGGGTTTAAATACAGATCCGCGTTATGGCATGGGGACCACGGAGTGCATGCGCTCCAGCGGTGGATATGCAGTCACACTGGAGTGTGGTCAGCATGATGATCCTTTGGGTCCGGATGTGGCTTACCGTGCCATCTCCAACACCTTGCTTCATCTGGAATTGATTGAAGGGCCCTCGGTGCCACCGGTGAGTGAGTATCAACACCTTAGTTTGGTCGAGGTAAACGATAAGCAGCATTTTGACGATCAGTTTGTACGTGCTTGGTCCAGTTTTGATCCCATACGCAAAGGCGAGTTAATCGGCATCCGACAGAGCGGGGAAGAGGTGAGGGCCAGTCGGGATGGATTTATTGTTTTCCCGAACACTTTGTCGCAGGCCGGTCAGGAGTGGTTTTACGTGGCTGTGGCCAATCAATAACCCCAAATGGGGGGAAACTAAGTAATTTTTCCTAATAAAACGCATCAAATGCCTACAAACAAGTGATTGAAATATATCACTTTCCGGATTGAGTCTTTGCTTTGCTTTTGTTTAAATTGAGCCTTGGTACTAGGGCATTGAGCAACAATGAGCGGCATTCAAAATCAAATTTCGGATCAAACAATCCAAGCCGTTGCGCTTTTGGGCGGAGCCACTGCCCAGTCCTACAGCGCGGTCAGCTTGAATGTTTCGCCAGTAGCGCCTGATTTGCAACATGCAGATGCCAGCCTGCCCACTCCCGATCCGACTGATAAAAGCGCTGGAAGTGACACCGAGTCTACTTTGCAGTCTCTGGAGAAGTTGTTTATTGACACTTTCTCCCCTGTGGTGACTTCACGACCTGTGTCTTCGAATACACCTGAAGAATTAATTGAGTTGCCCAACGGTTTCGTCCAACCAGATATTCAGAACCCCGAATTGATGTCTCGCTTCGAAGGTTCGTCGCTGGAAGATGAGGGTACGTTTGGAATTCAACAAACAGGATTTTCTGGGACTACCCTGATTACAGACGAACTACCCGAGGCTCTTGGGACGGTGGGCACTGGATTTTCACTGCTTGATTTTATCGAGCAGGCCATAGCGCAGGCCGAGGCCTCTCAACAAGAGTTCGGCGAGACTTTTGATGGCGGCCGGCAGGGTGCGTTTCGCGAATTGTTGGTGGATACCGGCATGGCGGTGGGGTCCGGGATTCGCGAGTTTCTGCAAGAGAATGTTGCTGGTGTGGGGCGCGAACTGGTGTCTTCATCAATCGATGCCACGGGTGTTGAGTTGCTTGATCCAATTGCCGAGCCCTTGCTCGGTGTTGACTACTATGCCAAGTCAGCCGAAGTGTTGAACGGTTTGTTGGATGCCGTAGCACAGCCGATTGGTTCAATTGCCTTGCCTCAGGTAGGTCCTTTACTTGCCGATCCCCGCGAGGAGCTGTCTGCTTATCTAGGCTAAATTTGTAGTCTTTTTAAAGGCGTAAAAGACCGGTTTTATCCCCCTTCCTAAGGATTTGATTCGTTTGCACTTGGTTCAGAATGAAGATTGAACCATGTCAACGGTCAATCCACCCATGAATTACAACAACGAACGAACCCCTGGCGAATCATCCACCGAGATGATTGAAATTCTGCTTTTTTCCCTGGGCGGTCAGGAAATTTTCGGCTTGAATGTATTCAAGATTCGGGAAGTCACTGAACTGTCGCTGGTCACCCAGATTCCCGGGCAGCAAGGTGCCATGAACGGAGTAATTTCGCTGCGCGGACAAGTGTTGCCTGTTGTCTCGCTTGGAGATGCGATTGGCATGTCCACCGGCGAACCCAACTCCAAAATGATTATTTCTGAATTTGCGTCCCGTTCAGTTGCTTTCGCGGTGGCCGATGTCGACAAAATCATTCGGGTGCCTTGGTCTGATGTAAAGCCTCCGCAAAAGTACGATTCTGAAGAAGGATCCGTTTTCGGCGTGGTCATGCTCGAAGATGGCAGCTTGGTGTCTTTGGTAGACATTGAAAGCGTGTGTCACCGTGTGTTGCCTGAAAAAGATGCGACACCTGTGACCACTGGTTTCGAATTGAACAAGGCTGGGCCTGTGTTTTTTGTGGATGATTCGATTGTGGCGCGACGAAAAATCAGCGAAGTGCTGGACACCATGGGTTTGAAACACAGCCATGCGGTCAACGGTGTTGAGGCCGAGCAAAAGTTGTTGGCCATTGCTTCCAGTGCCAATCAGAATTCAGAAGAATTGGAAGAGCGGGTTTCTTTGGTGTTGGTCGACGAGGAAATGCCCATCATGGATGGCTGCACCTTGACCAGAAAGCTCAAGGGTGATCCGAGATTCAAGAACATTCCGATCATCATGTACTCGTCTTTAACTTCTGAGGAAAATGCCCGACGAGGTATTGAAGCTGGCGTGAACATTTACGTGAAAAAGTTTGATTCGACTTCACTTTCCAACGCCATCGGTCAGCTTTTGGCACACGCTTGATTCCAAGTCTCGTGGAAGCGCTACACTTCGATCATTCGAAGCGAGTGCTTTTCTGGATTCCAAGAGTCATGTTTGATTTAATCGCGAGTGATCTTCGGTCAAAGGGTTATAGCATTCAAAAGAACGCACTGCCGCCTGGCTTGATCTCTGAACTGTTGGACACTTTTACTGCCATACCCTCTGAAGCATTGAAACAGGCCGGTATTGGGCGCGCGCACGGCCAGCAATCGAATGCAGAGATTCGCCGTGACGAAATTGCATGGATCGAAAGCACACATGGCGGCGCTGCGTGTCGCTGGCTTGAATTCAGTGCACAGCTACAGCAATACCTGAATCGCACTTTGATGTTGGGCCTGTTTTCCTTTGAATCTCATTTCGCACATTACGCACCGGGTGCTTTTTACAGAACCCATGTGGACGCGTTCAAGGGACAGGCCAATCGGATCTTGTCGGTGGTGTTGTACCTGAACCCGGAATGGGGCCCGGAAGATGGCGGGGAAATGATCTTGTATTCAGACCTAGGTACACAGGATGTTCTGGAAACTGTTCAGCCACAGGGTGGAACCCTCGCTGTGTTTTTAAGTGAAGACTTCCCACATGAGGTACTGCCCGCCAAACGCCACCGATATAGCATTGCCGGTTGGTATCGGGTAAATACATCGAGCACGATGCGAATTGACCCGCCTGCCTAGGATGCAGGATAGGGCGGCGGCAGTCTTGTTTACCAGCGCAATAATTTGGGTCCAAGCGCTGCGCCCAATACACCGCACAACGCAATACCCAGTGTGTACCAAACAGCAATGAAAGGTGCGGCTGGTTCAGTGCAGGCCAAAGCATAGGCCAAAGCCGCCACCGAGCCGGAGAATAATCCGCAGGCCGTGCCGGCAGAAATCAGCTTGGTTGGTGCAAACCCACGCATGGCCCAAAATGAACCAGCCATCACCGGAAGTGACAGCCCCAAAATGGCCCATGGGCAAACCAGCCAGGAGTGTCCCAAGAGTGCGGCGGCGCGTTCAGATGCTGGAGTGCCCAGATAAGAAAGTACCCCCGCCATCAACATCAGCAACACCACTCCAACCACAGCCGATGTGGCCTGTTTGTCAGAGGCGCCCGGTTTCCCAAGGCGAGTGAACAGCCAGCCTGCGGCGATAGTCAGTGTGCTGGCGTATCCAATTTTGATCCAGGGGCCTGGCTCAGAAAACATCTCACCGGGTATCAACCCCAGAACACCCAATACGATCGCCGCAGCGATCAGGCCACCCACTACACCGGCGGGTACCAGGCGATTGGCTACCGATACCTTTGGAGCCGGGCCAGCCTGGTTTGAAATCATAGTGATCAGTTCATCAGTTTTCATGTTTCACTCCTGACCAAAGCTGCCAGTTGTTTCAATCCCCGGTGTACTTGTACTTTCAGAGCGGCTACGGATACACCGCTGCGTTCCGAGGCCTCAATCATCGACAGACCTTCAATCTTGGTGAGCAGAATGGCTTGTCTTTGCAGTTCAGGCAGTTGTTCAAGCAATACTCCCAAATCACGTTTCGAGGGCAGTTCCTCCTGCGTGGCAGGGTGTTGGTCCTCAGTCATGTCGTCAAGAGAATCGTTTAAATTGTCTCGTCGACCACGTCTACGCCATAAATCCACCAGCTTATGCCGCGCAATTGCAAACACCCAACTGCTCACGGGCAATGTCTCGTCATATGTGCCACGTTGCATGTGCAAAGCCAGCAAGGTCTCTTGCACCAAGTCCTCAACCTCGTCGGGCAGGGCTTGAAGCCTGCGACTGTAAAAACGACGTAGACGCTGAGCAATTCTCAACAGCGCTTCCCGGTAGGCTGCGGAGTCTCCGCCTTGCGCACGCATCCAAAGGGGCTTGAGCGATAGCTCAAAATCATCCTGAGGGGGCACAGTATTGGGTTCGCTAGGAAGGGTCATTCGGTTACAAAGGCATGCTTTTAATTGTTTCAAGACACTACCACACTTCAAATGCGGCTAGCAGCGTGCAGGGTGGTCATGAACGCCTACTATAATGAGGTTCGTATTAAACACTCGCCAGCATTGGGGGAACAACATGTTGCAATCGATCAAAACACGCGCCGCGGTGGCCTGGGGACCAGGCCAACCACTATCAATCGAGGAGGTCGATTTAATGCCTCCCCAAAAGGGCGAGGTTCTCGTTCGCATTGTTGCAACGGGTGTTTGCCACACAGACGCTTACACCTTGTCAGGAGACGATCCCGAGGGGATTTTCCCTGCAATTCTGGGCCACGAAGGTGCCGGGATTGTCGAAGCGGTGGGAGAGGGCGTAACAAGCCTGGCCGTGGGTGACCATGTCATTCCGCTTTACACCGCTGAATGCCGGGTGTGCAAATTTTGTACCTCGGGTAAGACCAACCTGTGCCAAGCCATTAGGGCCACACAAGGCAAAGGCCTGATGCCCGATGGCACCACTCGTTTTTCCAAAGACGGCAAGCCGATTTATCACTACATGGGTACTTCGACTTTTGCCGAACATACCGTTGTGCCAGAAATTTCACTGGCAAAAATCGACCCCAAAGCCCCATTGGAAAAGGTGTGCCTTCTGGGTTGTGGTGTAACCACGGGCATTGGCGCCGTGCACAACACAGCCAAGGTCAAGGCAGGTGACACGGTGGCTGTGTTTGGATTGGGCGGAATTGGTCTGGCGGCAATTATTGGTGCGGTGCAGGCCAAGGCCGGTCGAATCATCGCAATCGACATCAACGCAGACAAGTTTGAGATTGCCAGGAAATTGGGCGCGACCGATTTTGTGAATCCCAAAGACCACAGTAAACCGGTCCAGGAAGTGATTGTAGAAATGACGGATGGCGGTGTTGACTTCTCGTTCGAGTGTATAGGTAACGTGAATGTGATGCGGTCTGCACTGGAGTGTTGCCACAAAGGTTGGGGTGAATCAGTGATTATTGGCGTAGCAGGCGCAGGGCAGGAAATTTCCACCCGTCCCTTCCAGTTGGTGACCGGCCGAGTGTGGCGTGGTAGCGCATTTGGTGGTGTGAAAGGCCGCACCGAACTGCCGGGCTATGTAAACCGGTTCATGAATGATGAAATTGATCTGGACACATTCATTACCCACACCATGCCTTTGGAGCGAATCAACGAGGCTTTTGATTTGATGCACGAGGGCAAATCCATTCGCACCGTAATCCATTTTTGATATGAAATTACTCAGTAGCGTTCAATGCTTTGGCGGTCTGCAAAACCAGTATGAACACGTGTCTGAAGCGCTGAACTGCACCATGCAGTTCAGTGTTTACTTGCCACCCCAAACGCAAGCGGGGCAAAAAGTGCCGGTGGCTTACTGGTTGTCCGGATTAACGTGCACCGATCAAAATTTTGCGACAAAGGCGGGTGCCCAGCGAGTGGCGGCTGAATTGGGCATTGCTGTGGTGATGCCCGACACCAGCCCGCGTGGTGACGGTGTTCCTGATGACCAAGACAAAGCCTATGATTTTGGTTTGGGTGCGGGTTTTTATGTGGATGCGACTGAAGTGCCATGGAGCTCACATTACAAAATGTACAGCTACATAGTTGATGAGTTGCCTGCCCTGATTGAAGAGGGTTTGCCGGTCAGTAAATGTAAATCCGTGTTCGGCCACTCGATGGGTGGGCATGGCGCGCTCACCATTGCATTGAACAACCCAGCCCTTTATGTCGCGGTGAGTGCTTTTTCTCCGATCGTAAGCCCCATGCAGTGCCCCTGGGGGCAGAAGGCCCTGGCGTTGTACCTGGGTAACAACCCTGAAGCCTGGCAGCGTCATGACACTGTGGCGCTGATTCGCTCAGGCGCGCAGCAGCTTCCCATGCTGATAGACCAGGGTTTGGCCGACAATTTTCTTGCTTCGCAATTAAAAACCGAATTGCTGGAGGCTGCTTTAAAGGAAACAGGCTATCAGGCCGAGGTTCGTTACCAGGCCGGGTACGATCACAGCTACTACTTTATTGCCAGCTTCATTGAAGATCATTTGCGTTTCCATGCGCGGTATCTGAAATAGGCGACTCGCGCGTTGTTGAAACCATATAAGAACAGGATGAGATTCAGATGAGCAAATCACTGAGGTTGTCAGAAAAATGGTTTCGACGTGGCCTGTGGCTTGTGGCCGTGGTTTTTGCATGGTTCCTGATTGGTTTGGGGGGCACGCTTGTTGGCGATTTGCCTCAAATTGAACAAACCCAAACGCTCGAGGATTTCATGGATCCGATCGAACTGAAAACGGTTCGGGAACAAATCCGAAAGACGGAACTGAATGAGCGCGAGGTGAGTGATGCTTTGGAGCAGTCCAGGCTAAAACACAGTGCTGCCGAGGCTGACACCGATTCCGAACGCGAGAAGTTCATGGCTTGGGTAGCCACCCGCAAGGCCACAGCACTTCCCGATCAAGACCAGGAACTGATTGCGAGAACCCAGCGAGTTGACAACTTACAGGCCTTGGAACGGGTTGCTTTGGCACAGTTGGAGATGCAGCAGAAATTGCTGCTGGATGCACAGCAGGCCAACCGAAAAGCTCAATTGCGTTTGAATGAACTGGAACGCGCTGCGCAAGGTGAGTACACCAGTGCCATTCAAAGCCAGGAATTGCGCGTTTTTGCGTATCGCCTTGCTTTAACCCTGCCCCTGCTGCTGGTTGCGGGCTGGCTTTATAAAACCAAACGCCAAAGTACTTATTGGCCATTTGTTTGGGGTTTTATCTACTTTGCCTTGTTTGTATTTTTCGTTGAGTTGGTGCCGTATTTACCCAGTTATGGCGGCTACATTCGCTACATCGTGGGTATTGTCATCACGGTGTTGGTGGGGCGGCAGGCCATTCTTGCCCTGAACCGTTACCTGGAAGAACAACGATTGGCTGAGGAACAGCCGGAAACAAAACGACGTGAAGTTCTGGATTACGACACAGCGCTGGCGCGTTTACTCAAAGGTATTTGCCCTGGCTGTGAACGCACGGTTGATTTGAAAGACACGGGTATTGATTTTTGTCCGCATTGCGGAATAGGTCTTCACGACAAGTGCACAAGCTGTGGCTCTCGCAAAAGTACTTTTTCAAAGTATTGCCACGCCTGCGGTACCAGTGCTCGTTTGCCTGAACCACCAGAGCAAGCCGTACAGCCCTAGTCGATTGCGGGATACTTCAAGGCATTTTTCACCAGTTTTTTCTGGGCAGCATCAATTGGGTTGATTTCAAGCTGGTTGCATATTTGCAGCAGGTAAAGCAGCACGTCGGCCACTTCTTCTTTGACTTCATCCAGCTTGTTGCCTTTGATTTGTCGCGATTCGTCCTCGGTGAGCCATTGGAAGTGTTCCACCAACTCAGCCACCTCGACTGACAAAGCCATACTGAGATTTTTTGGGGAATGGAACTTTTCCCAATGTCGCGCATTGGAAAATTCGATCAATTGTTGTTGAAGTTTTTCTAGGCTGTCTTTGCTCATGACCTGAGAGTATCAAAAAAAACGCCAGCTTGTGGCTGGCGTTTTTCAATTACGCAGTCAGTGATGGGTAATCAATGTAGCCCTCTGGCCCTGGTGCGTAATAAGTTTGCGGGTTGCCCTCTGCCAAGGGTGCGTTCAGTTTCAGGCGCTGTACAAGGTCGGGGTTGGCAATGTAAGCCCGGCCAAAAGAGACTGCATCGGCCCAGCCAGTTTCCAGCGCATTGATTGCCATTTCACGGGTGTAGCCGTTGTTCACAATGTAGGTGCCTTTGAATGTTTTGCGAGCCCATCCATAATCAAAGCCGGGTACATTGCGATCGCCGCCAGTCGAGCCTTCAATCATATGAATGAAGCCGATTCCGCGCTGGTTCAATTGCTCGATCAGATAGCCAAACACTTCTTGAGGATTGCTGTCGCTCAGATCGTTAAATGGCGTAACCGGGGACAAGCGAATACCCACCTTGCCAGCGCCGATTTCCGCGATCACTGCATCCACCACTTCAAGGGCGAAGCGCGCGCGGTTTTCAAAAGAGCCGCCATATTGATCGGTGCGTTTGTTGGCGCCGTCACGCAAAAACTGGTCGACCAAATAACCATTTGCACCGTGAATTTCTACACCATCAAAGCCAGCCTTGATTGCGTTGGCCGCACCTTGGCGATACTGGTTCACGACCACTTTGATTTCTTCAGCGGTCAGTTCATGAGGTACCGGCACGTCTACTTTGCCATTGTGAGTGTAGGCAACCACATTGGGCTTGATTGCAGAAGGCGCAATTGGGTTCAAACCTCCTGTCAGGTCGGGGTGAGTAATTCGGCCCACATGCCAAATCTGGGCAACAATTTTGCTGCCAGCCGCATGAACAGCCTCAGTGATCGGTTTCCAGCCCTGCACTTGGGCCTCGGAATAGATCCCCGGCGTGGCCATGTAACCTTTTCCTGCTGGTGAAACCTGTGTGCCTTCGCTGATGATCAGACCAGCATTCGCACGTTGCCTGTAATATTCAATGTTCATGTCGCTGCCAGGAATATCTCCGGCCACTTCGTCGGAACGACAGCGTGTCAATGGCGCCATGACAACGCGGTTTTTTACCTCAATGCTGCCAATTTTTCCAGGTTGGAACAGTTTTAAATCATCCACGTTGGCAATTTGTTCATTCACATGTGGGGTGGGTGCATTCATACGTCGGTACTCCTCTTGTGTTGCAGTGCAATGTTGCACATTATGCGTATTCAAAGCCCATAGATCTACGGAACAGTTGTTATAGTATTTATTCCTCACGGGAATATATAAAGGAATTACTACATGGATCGCTTGAGGCTGATGGAAACATTCGTGAGAGTTGTTGAAACAGGTAATTTCTCGGCGGTGGCCCGGCAGGCCCACACCACACAGTCAGCCATCAGCAAACAGGTACAGGCGCTGGAGGCCGATGTTGGCGTGTTGTTGTTGGTGCGATCCACCCGCAGTCATTCATTAACAGAGGCGGGTCGCCTTTACTACCAGCGTTGTCGACAGATACTCGATACTCTGGAGGAGGCCCGCAGTGAAGTGCATCGCGCTGAACACGAGGTCAGCGGCCTGCTGAGAGTGGCTGCACCGGTCGCATTTGGCCGAATTCACATCGTGCCCCGGCTCGCCGCATTCTATGAGCGATATCCGAAAATGCGTATTGACCTGCAACTCGACGACAGTTTTGTTGACCTTGTGGCAGCAGGTATCGACGTGGCTTTTCGTGTGGGTGAGTTAAAAGACAGCCGTTTGATTGCCAGACGTATTGGCTCGGTGGCGAGGGCTGTGATTGTGTCGTCATCTTATTTGGCTCGACATGGTGCTCCGCAAAAACCTGATGATTTAAGTGAGCACAATTGCCTGCTTTACACTGGCATCGACAACTTCAATGAATGGACTTTTTACGGCAGTAAAGACAAGGCCATCACTGTGCGTGTGGGCAGCAACTTTCAATCGAACAGTTCCGAGGCAATTCGCCAAGGCGTTCTTGAAGGGCTGGGAATATGTTATTCACCCACCTGGATTTATGGTCGTGATATTCGGGAGGGCAGTGTTAACACGATTTTGAACAACTACAAACCAAGTACTTTGCCACTGAATGTGGTGTATCAACCCGAGCGTCGCCCCTCCATCAAAATCAGCAGTTTTGTTGATTTCTTCACGGAAGCTTTCAACCAAGATCCTGATTTGTCGACTGTGATTCGATCGTTGAAGGGCAATAGTCGGTTCGAGTGACTGTGGCTTGCTGTGATTTCAGCACACGTCCATACTGACTGCTTGGCGAGAGTAATAGCGAGGAGGAAAACAGATGAACCGTCGATCATTCAAGAGCATTGTAGTTGGCGGCTTATTGGCCCTGGTGTTGAGTTCTACAAATGCCCAAGACAGTACGGCCGCTGACTGGATTAAAAATCCAGCCATGGGGAATTACAAAGCCTATGCAGAATTCAAGATGGCCAATTATGAAGCCGCACGTCATATTTGGGAAATTTTGGCGGGACTTGGCAATTCTGATGCACTTTTCAATTTGGCAATCCTTGCCGAAGATGGTTTGGGTGAAACTCAAAATATGCTGAAAGCTGAAAGCCTTTATGTCGCGGCAGCCAATGCCGGGGGATTTAAAGCCCAATATCGTCTAGGCATGCTTTACAGTGGCGACAACCCAAACTTTCCAAAGGATCTCGAGAAAGCGCGGAGATACTTGAATCTGGCCGCAGCTGGTGGCGACAAGGATGCCGCTGCGCGTCTTGCGTCGCTAGATCAACCTGACCGACCTGCCACTGATTACGAACGGGCAGAATTGTTGGCAAGTAGCGGTAAACATGCGGAGGCGGCAGAAATTTACACACGACTGAGCCAGCTGGGCGACATTGGCGCACGTACCCGGCTTGCCTGGATGTACGAGGCTGGACGTGGAGTTGAACGCAGCCTTGAGAAGGCAGCCGAATTGTTTATGTTGTCTGCCAAGGCGGGTGATGCCGAAGCCCAATACGCAATTGCGGTGATGTATCGAACCGGCAAGGGTCAGCGCATGGACAAAAGTGAATCGTTGAGGTGGCTTAAGCAATCAGCCGCTCAAAATTATCCTGCGGCCATTGCAGCCATGGCTGCTGAGGGCTGATCCACCCACGTGCTTATCGCCTTATTTTGTAGATTCCTTCTGCAGCGAGCAAACTCAGGGAAAGCCAAATGGCGAGATAAGTGGGCCACTCCTGCTGGGCAATTGATTCGCCGATCAAGAATGCAACAACCACCAAAAGCACGGGTTCCACGTAGCCCAGCAAACCAAACAAACTAAAGGGCAGCATTCGACTCGACAAAATATAAGCTATCAATGCAGAGGCGCTTAACACGCCCAACAGAATAATCAGCAAAGGTAGCTGAAGTTGTAACCCCGTCATTTGATCCAAGCCATCGCCGCTCAGAGCGAAATAAATTGCAAGCGGTGACATCAGCAGCATGTCAAACCACAGTCCCCCCAAGTTGTCTATTTTGAATTTTGACCGCAGCACAAAATAATAGGGATAACCCAGGCAAACCAGGAGCGAAGTCCAAGCGAATCCCCCCGCTTGAAACACGGCATTTGTAACGCCCAGCAGGGCCAGCAAAACGGCCAGTTTTTGAAGTTTGCTCAGCGTGTCTTGGTAGTAAAAGCGACCAATCAAAACCATCACAAGAGGCATCATGAAGTAGCCCAACGACACATTCATCGCATGGCCATGTAGCGGTGCCCATAGGAACAGCCAAAGTTGTATGCCCAGAAGCAGGGATGACGCTGGTAAGGCCAGATAAAGTTTCCACTCTGTTTTCAGGCGCAGCGCAATCGATTTGATCAAGCCCCAGTCTTTGGTCCAGATCAGAAAAAGGGTCATCACAGGCAGGGTCAGTAGCATTCTCCAGCCGTAAATTTCCTCCCCACTCAACGGTTCAAGCAGTGTGGTGTAGTAGTACATGCTGCCAAACAGCACTGAAGCCAAGATGGAAAGAAAAACGCCTTTTTGCATAATTTGCGGAGTGGATGCCTTTCAGCTGTGGCGAAAAGTGAACAATTGTGAAGCCAAAAAAATAACCAGAATTCTAGTTTTGTCTAGTTCGAAAAATAGACATTCAAGTGTTTTTTTGCGCTGCAGCAATTGTATGCGGAAATTGTTAAAAAAAGGAATTTGTACAAAGTAGCATTGTGATGAAATTTGTTCATCCGGAGGCCAAAAAATTGACCGCAAATCGACATTACATTTTCTGGATCTAAATCGCCATATTCATTAATATTCGCTGGTCCAAAAACACAGGCAATCACAGCAATAGTTTTTGGCGATCAACCAGGCACGCTCAGGTGAGCGTCGTTCGTTAGCAAGGAAACCTTGCATTGCAGTGTGCATTCACTGGTCTGGAGACCAGCGTTTGGCAAGCTGAACAGGTGTGTTGGATCATGAAAATCTATTTGTGTTTGTTGGTGTTACTCAGTGTAATTGTTGCATTGTTGCTTCGGCTTCTCGATCTTAGTTGGCCATTGTCCCTCATTGGGGGCTTGTTGGCCTTCAGCGGATCCACAATTTTGTTGCTGGGTTGTAGCGTTCAGCGATTGCTCTCCGATCAAGGTGAGCATGCCAGAGGCAAAAACTTCTTCAGCCTGATATTGAAAGGCAAGTCTTCAAAAACTGAATGATCCAGTCCGGGTAAGGCCATATTGACCGAGTGTTAAATATGTGCAATTTTCTTCAGGTGTACTTTGACGTTGGGCGATTTCGCAATCGCCTTAACATTGAAGGCACACTTGCCTTACCTACAGAATCAGGAGACAAAATGAAGAAGCTTAATCAATTTTTGTCCTGCGCAGTCTTTGCCTCAGCCAGTTTGGCGGTGGGTGGAGTCGCAATCGCAGCAGCGCCCAATCTTACAGCCACAACAGTTTTGACCAAATTGGAAAACCCTTGGGACATGGCATTTTTGCCCGATGGTGCCATGTTCTTCACCGAGAAATGTCACGGACTTTCAGTTCGCTTGCCCTCCGGGACCGTGAATAAATTGGTGGGAATGAAAGATGCCCAGGGATACGCAGACTCGATGCCCGACTTGTTTTGTGATGGTCAGGCTGGCATGAATGGTGTAGCAGTGGACCCTGATTTTTCGAACAACCGATACGTCTATGTGTATTCCACGTCCAGCAAATCCAGTCCTCAAACGAATCGGGTTATTCGTTTGAAGGTGAATGCTGATTTAAGCAAGACTTCGGATAGAACCGATATAGTGGATGACATTCCCTACAAAACAGCTGCGAGCGATCATCCCTTCGGTTCATCTGGCGCACACAATGGCGGAAGGATCCGTTTCAATTCTGGTGATGGTTTTCTGTACGTGACCACCGGTGACACACACAATGGTGCCGTGCCGCAAAGCCCCACCAAGATGGGCGGCAAGGTGTTGCGAATTGATCGTGACGGCAAGGCGGCTGCCGGCAACAAGCCACCCACGGGTTTTGATGCCCGCGTTTTCACATACGGCCACCGCAATCCCCAAGGTATTGCATTTCGTCCCGGTACGAACCAGCCTGTGACTGCGGAGAATGGACCTTGGCATTCTGATGAAGTGACTGTGCTCACCAATGGTGGCAATGCAGGCTGGGATCCCCGGCCGAATGTAGGTGGGCGTGGTGATTGCCCCGACGCCTACTGCGGCTACAGCCCCAACCAGATGGGCGCCATGGAACCCGTCAAGCGTGCAGCATTCATGCCGATGACAGACACCAAAACCTACCCCAAAGCGATGAAACCGGCCTGGAACAATGAAAATCTGTCCCAAGGCATGTCCTCGGGTGTTTTTCTGAGCGGTAAGCAGTGGAAAGACTGGGATGGAAAAATGGCAGTGGGCTACATGGGAATTGGTATTCACGGCACCCCAGTTGGCAACCGCATTGATTTACTCGACATCAGCAAAGACGGCTTGACAGCCAAGCGCACCATCATGCCTTTGCCCATGCCCGCGGGTCGCTTCCGTTCGGTGGCGCAAGGCCCTGACGGCAACCTGTATGTGGCCACTGATGAAGGGGAAATTTATCAGATCAAACCCAACTGAGTTTTTTGAGTTGGGATGTCAACGCTGTGCCGCCTGACTGGGTGGCACGGCTCTAGAGAGGAAGTATTCATGACGAAGTATGTAGCCTTGCTTATTGCAGGTTCAATGCTGACGGCGTTTGGCAATGCGGTGGCAAGCCCTGAAATGGTCAGAAGTTACAACTGTACGGCCTGCCATGCTGAGGACAAAAAGAAGTATGGCCCCACTTATCAACAAGTGGCTTTGAAATACGCCGATGAGGCAGGGGCTGCTGAAAAGTTGGCCAAAAAAATTCAAACAGGCGGTGCGGGGGTGTGGGGTAATACGCCGATGCCGGCGCAACCACGGGTAAGCGATGAGGATGCACTGGCGATTGCCCGGTATATTTTGTCGGTGAAATGAAAAGAAAAAGGCTACCGTCGAAGGTAGCCTTTCTTTTATTTGGTGGAGCCGGCGGGAATTTCCCAGCCCACGCCTTGCAGGGCGTGGGCGTTCGCCCGGCACGGCCCCAAACTGTTGGGCCCGTGAAACCACCTGGCTCACCCCGCGCCGCTTGCGTCCGCGGCTTCAATTTCCACAAATCCTTCAACTCAAAATAGAAAAGGCCACCACAAGGGCAGCCTTTTCTATTTTGTTTGGTGGAGCCGGCGGGAATTGAACCCGCGTCCGCAAATCCTCCACTACCAGTTCTACGTGTGTAGTCGTCTTCTTTGTATTTAACGGCTACTGACGAAAAGCGACATTCTTCAGCATCCGCGATCCACCTAATTTAACTTACCAGCCGGCAGCATTCCAGTAAGCGGTCCGATGTAGATGATCCCACTGCGGGTTTGACCCCGCCCAGTCCATCGGCGAACTGGTGTAGGAAGTCCAAACTAAACTGGCTTAAGCGGCCAGTTTGAGTTCGGGGCTAAACGAAGAGTCGTTTGCGTTTAAAGTTTTTCAGATGGATTTACGAGGTAACTGATCCTCGACACGCCCCAATAGCTTTGCAACCCACGTCGAAACCAGATCGACCCCATTGGAAAGTTAATTGTAACACCCTTGAGGTGGGGGCTCACATTCTAATTTCAAGCCATTTGGCCAAATCGTGGGCCGTTTTTACGATGGCATCGGCACCCCATTGGTCTATCGGGCTGGCGATGTAGCCATATTCAACCGCCACAGTAGCCATACCTGCCTCCCGGCCTGCGATTACATCCCGTTCATCATCGCCAATCATCACGCATTGCTCGGTGGGCAGGCGCATTTCACCAGCTGCCATGAAGCAGGGCAGTGGGGAGGGTTTTGGCTTTTCGGCGGTGTCTCCCCCAATTAACACGCTGCACCCATGCGTCAAGCCCAGTTCATGTACCAATTTCTCGGCCAAATAGTATGGCTTGTTGGTGACAATGCCCCATTGAGCACCGCGCGCCTTGACTTCATTCAGTAAGGGAATGATTCCGCTGTAAACAGCACTCTCGCGGGCGATTCTGGCCTCGTAACGTTCAAGAAACTCCGCACGCATCGCCGGAAATTCAGGATAGTTCATTTCAAGCCCGAAGCCTGCTTTCAACAAAGCGCGAGCACCCCCCGAGGCGAGGTGCTCCATGGCGCGATAAGGTGTAATGTCAACACCCCTGTCGCTTTGCATGTCTTGAATGGTGCCGCACAAGTCGGGTGCGGTGTCTACAAGCGTTCCATCCAGATCAAACAAAATTCCTTTTAGAGGCACGGTTAATTCCCATTGTGCAATTTTCATCAGGCGGGCTTTCTGCACGCCACCATGTAATTTACATCGGTATCGCGAGCAAGGCGGTAAACCTTGGTCAGGGGGTTGTACACCAAGCCAATGATTTCTGAAAAATCCAGTTTGGACAAGCGTGCGTACTGGGCCAACTCAGACGGTTTGATGAACTTTTTGTACTCGTGTGTGCCTTTGGGCAGCAGGTTCAACACATATTCCGCGCCGACAATCGCGAAAACAAAACTTTTCGGGTTGCGGTTGATGGTTGAAAAAAACAGCCATCCACCTGGCTTGCACAAGTTTGCACAGGCTTGAATGGTTTGAGCGGGATCGGGTACGTGCTCCAGCATTTCAAGGCAAGTCACAACATCGAAGGTACCTTGCTCTTCAGCGGCCAATTGCTCAGCCGAAACAAATCGATAATTGACATTGTTCACACCGGTTTCAAGCTTGTGCAGTTCAGCCACCTTCAGCGACTTGTCTGCCAGGTCAATGCCCAGAACATCTGCGCCACGGCGGGCCATACTTTCCGCCAGAATACCTCCACCGCAGCCCACGTCCAGCACTCGTTTGCCTTTCAGGCCTACGCGTTCATCGATCCAGTTCAACCGAAGGGGGTTGATTTCATGCAAAGGGCGGAATTCACTGTTTGGGTCCCACCACTTACTGGCCAAGGCGGAAAATTTGGCCAGCTCAGCGTGGTCTACGTTGTTGTTGGATTCGATACTGCTCATTGTCAAAGGCTCGTGGTATGTGTTCAACAGACTTTAGTTTAACTGAAGGAAGAAACAAAAAAGCCCGGCTAGGCCGGGCTTTTTTGATCAGAACCAGAGGTTGGGAATTACTTCACAACTTTCTGTGTTGCGTTGAATTCAATTTCAACGCGACGGTTCTTGGCACGACCTTCTTTGGTCTTGTTGTCAGCCACTGGCTGGCTTTCGCCCATGCCCTTGATCTGAATACGGTCAGCTGCTACGCCTTTGCTTACCATGTAGTCCTTCACAGCCTGAGCACGACGCTCGGACAGCTTCTGGTTGTAAGCGTCGGAACCGATGGAGTCGGTGTGGCCGATTGCAATTACGCTGTTCAGGTCAACCTGACCCAACTTGGCGATTTCGGAATCAATGCGGTCCTTGCCGCCTTGCTTCAGTGTGGCCTTGTCGAAGTCGAAGTAAGCGTCAGCTTCCAGGCTTACTTTTGTAATCACTGGGGTTGGTGCAGGTGCTGGCTCAGGAGCAGGTGCTGGTGCAGCAACTGGTGCTGGTGCTGGCTTCTTGGGGATCAAGTCAGGATCGCATTCCTGAATTGCCAAAGCGGCTGTGAAGTAGCTGGTGCGGATGCACTCGCCGGAGCCGTCTTTAACAACCTTGCCGCTGCCATCCACTACATAGCCTGACAGGCCTTCACCTTTGTCTGTTGTGTGGGCCATAGCGGCTGTAGACGCTGTACCAATGGCCATTGCCATCAGAACTTGCGTGAGAGTCGACATTTTTTTCATTGTTGCTCCTTGGGTTAAATAGGGGTTCAAGCTGGTTGATAGTTTACAGTAGAGGCTGTCATAGTTATCACCCTCTCAACCAACTTTCTCGACACGAGTCTGCCACACTCGTTGGGTTTTTCGCATGATTTCCCCGACTAATTGTGCCCTTTTGCCCACAAGTTGTTGCGATTGCACAACTTGAACGCCCGCTACCCAAACATGCTTCACATCCCTGGAAGCCCCGCTGTAAGCCAGTTTCGAGACCAGATTGTGGTTGGGTAACTGGTGAGCAGCCTCTCCAATTGCGATTGTGATCAGGTCCGCCTGCAGGCCGGGGGCAATGCGGCCGATCAGGTGGTCTGCGCCCAGGGCTTTGGCTGCATTGCAGGTCATGCTTTTCAGTAACTCACCTGCACTGAAGGCGGTGGCATCGCCACTTGCACCCTTGCACAGCAGGGAGGCCAATCGGCCTTCTTCCCACAGGTCCAGCTTGTTGTTGCTGGCGGCACCATCGGTACCAATTACCACATTGACGCCTGCTTTAAGCGCCGCAGCCACGGGGGCAATGCCGCTGGCTAGTTTCAGGTTCGATGCGGGGCAATGCACCAACGTTGCACCTTTCGCCGCCATTGCCTGCAACTCATGCTCATTCAAGTGCACTCCGTGAACCGCCATCAGGCGTTCGTTAATCAGACCGAGTTGTTCAAACCTGGCAAACGGCCGTTTGCGTCCCGGCTTTCCGCATCACTGACTTCACTCGCGGTCTCATGCAAATGGCAGTGAACGGGCAGGTCCAGCTCTTCGGCCAGCATCGCCATATGCCGAAAGGTGTCATCACTCACTGTGTAAGGAGCATGCGGAGCGATGGTCCAATGTACGGTGGGCTCAAGCTTGAATTTGTCGCGTGCTGCTATCCCCAACTCGATGTATTGCTTGGCCTCTGCTGCGTAGCGGGTCGGGAATTCGATCACGGTGATGCCTGCAAATACGCGTGAACCCACGTCCAGCGCCGCTTGAACAACCTGGTCGGGGTAAAAATACATGTCGTTGAAAGTGGTTATTCCACCTTGAAGCATCTCGGCGGCGGCCAGCACTGTTCCGTCATACACAAACTCGGCATCGGCCAATTCACCCTCAAGGGGCCAAATCCGGGTTTGTAACCAGTCATGCAAGGCCAAATCGTCAGCGGCACCACGCAGCAAATTCATGGCGGCGTGGGTGTGGCAATTGATCAAGCCTGGCATCAATGCCTGCCCTGGTAGATCAACCCTTTCTGCGCCTGGATGCGCCAGCAGCATTTCCTCGCGTGGGCCAATGGCCTGAATTAGGTCTTGGTTAATCAAAACCGCCTGGTTTTCAAGTACTTCAGTGGTGTGGTTCAGGCACAAGAGCCATTGGGGGGTCAGCAGTTGCATGGGCAGGGTCACTAGATGATTTGGAACGCACCATTGCGCCCAGTTTCAGCGATTTTGGCTGATACAATCGAAATCTTGCAAGTGTAGCGCCAGGGATGTGACGCAGCCGTGAATGGCAGTGTCCCAGATTGTTATTCCTTCAGTCAAATAATTCAACACAAGAAGAAACATGGATTCATTCGCAAAAGAAACGCTCCCTATCAGCCTTGAAGAGGAGATGCGCAGGTCTTATCTCGATTACGCCATGAGCGTAATCGTGGGGCGAGCCCTGCCGGATGTGCGTGACGGCCTGAAGCCGGTGCACCGCCGTGTGCTGTTTGCAATGCATGAGTTGAACAATGACTGGAATCGAGCCTACAAGAAATCTGCCCGTATTGTGGGTGACGTAATCGGTAAGTACCACCCACACGGTGATTCTGCGGTTTACGACACCATTGTGCGTATGGCACAAGATTTTTCGTTGCGCTACATGCTGGTTGACGGTCAAGGTAACTTCGGTTCAATCGACGGTGATAACGCGGCTGCCATGCGTTACACCGAAATTCGCCTCGCCAAAATTGCCCAGGAAATGCTGCTGGACATCGACAAGGAAACCGTTGATTTCGGGCCAAACTATGATGGCAGCGAGCGCGAGCCCAAAGTGTTGCCTGCGCGCTTACCGAATTTGCTGGTCAATGGTTCGTCAGGCATCGCTGTGGGCATGGCCACCAACATGCCCCCCCATAACCTGAAAGAAGTGGTTGCTGCCTGCCTTTATGCGATTGATGCTCCGGAGTGCACGGTTGATGACCTAATCGAGTTGATTCCTGCGCCAGATTTCCCCACCGCGGGCATTATTTACGGCATTCAAGGCGTGCGCGAAGGCTATCGAACCGGCCGCGGCCGTGTGGTCATGCGGGCAAAAACCCATTTTGAAGATCTGGACAAAGGCAACCGCCAATCCATTATCGTGGATGAGCTGCCTTATCAGGTGAACAAGAAATCACTGCTTGAGCGGATCGCCGAGCTGGTGTCTGAAAAGAAGATTGAAGGTATTTCTGACATCCGTGACGAGTCCGACAAAGATGGTATTCGCGTCGTGATTGAATTGAAACGTGGCGAGGTGCCCGAGGTTATTTTGAATAACCTCTACAAGAACACCCAGCTTCAGGACACCTTCGGTATCAACATGGTCGCGCTGGTCGATGGCCAGCCCCGTTTGTTGAACTTGCGCGACCTTATTTTCTATTTCCTGCGCCATCGTCGAGAGGTCATCACCCGCCGCACCGTGTTTGAATTGCGCAAAGCCCGCGATCGCGGCCACGTCTTGGAAGGCTTGGCTGTGGCTTTGGCCAATATTGACGAATTCATCGCAATCATCAAGGCCGCGCCCACACCACCCGTGGCGAAAGCCGATTTGGTTGCGAAAAGCTGGGATTCCTCGATTGTTCGGGAAATGCTGTCGCGCACTGAACTGGGCGATTCGGGTGGTGCGAAAGCGTTCCGCCCAGAAGGTTTGCCGGCACGCCTGGGATTGCAAGACGATGGCATGTACCGCTTGAGCGAAGTGCAGGCGCAGGAAATTTTGAACATGCGCTTGCAGCGCTTGACGGGCCTTGAGCAAGACAAAATTTTGAATGAGTACAAAGAAGTGATCGATCAGATTGCTGACCTGCTCGATATTTTGTCCAAGCCTGAGCGTATCAACCAGATTATCAAGGATGAACTGACATCGATTGGCAACGAGTTTGCCGATGAGCGTCGTTCGATGATCGAATTCAATGCCACTGAACTGGGTACCGAAGACCTGATCACCCCGCAAGACATGGTGGTAACTCTGTCTCATTCTGGTTATATCAAGAGCCAGCCATTGACTGAATACCGAGCGCAAAAGCGCGGTGGACGCGGAAAACAGGCTGCCACCACGAAGGACGACGATTGGATTGATTACCTGTTCGTTGCCAACACCCACGACACAATTTTGTACTTCAGCAACGCCGGTCGCGTGTATTGGCTCAAGGTGTATGAAGTGCCTCAAGGCTCGCGCACTTCACGTGGTCGCCCCATCATCAATATGTTCCCCTTGGCAGAGGGTGAAAAAATCACCGCAGTGTTGCCGGTTAAAAGCTTTGAAGACGAAGACAAATACGTGTTCATGGCCACCAGCCTGGGTACCGTTAAAAAGTCAAAGTTAAGCGATTTTTCAAGGCCCATGAAGCGCGGCATTATTGCCGTGAATTTGGATGAAGGTGACTTCCTGATCGGTGCAGCCATGACCAACGGCACCAACGATGTCATGTTGTTCAGCGATTCCGGCAAGGCTGTTCGTTTCGATGAAAATGATGTGCGCGCCATGGGTCGCAATGCACGCGGTGTTCGCGGCATGAATCTTGAAGAAGGGCAGCGAGTCATTGCCATGCTGGTAGCAGAAAGTGAGCAGCAATCAGTGCTCACCGCCACTGAGAACGGTTTTGGAAAGCGCACGCCAGTTTCCGAGTACACCCGACATGGTCGTGGTACCAAAGGCATGATCGCGATTCAAACTTCTGAGCGCAATGGCAAAGTTGTCTCTGCAGTGCTGGTGAACCCAACGGATGAAATCATGTTGATCACCACCGGTGGTGTGCTGGTTCGAACTCGTGTCTCGGAAATTCGTGAAATGGGTCGCGCAACACAGGGCGTGACCTTGATCAGCGTGGACGAGGGTACATGGTTGTCTGGCTTGCAGCGGATCGTGGAGTCAGATGCTGAGGATCTTGGTGAGGTGGAAGAGGGGGATTCTCCCGACGCGCCCGCTGCCACAGAAGAGTAATAAACGGTTGATTGCACAGGGCGAGCATGTCTAGAGTTTGGAATTTTTCAGCAGGTCCGGCAGCCTTGCCTGAGTCAGTCTTGCGTCGGGCTGCCGAGGAAATGCTGGATTGGCAGGGCAAGGGTTTGTCTGTAATGGAGATGAGCCATCGCAGCCCTGAATACACCCGCATTTTCGAGAAAACCCGAGATGACTTTCGCAAGCTGTTGAATGTGCCCGACACGCACGACGTGCTGTTCATGCAGGGTGGTGCTGTTGGCATGAATGCAATTGTGCCCATGAATTTGCTTCAAGGGTTTGAGCAAGCCGCATTCGTCAATACAGGTGCTTGGTCGAAAAAGACCACCAAGGAATTTTCGAAGTACGGACTGGCCCGTGTGGTGCTCGACAACGCGAACGCCCTGGCCAACACCGCAGCGGCGTGTTACGTACCTGAGTGCGCGTCCCTGCTTGACCGCGTGAATGGTCAGCAAATGGCCTATCTGCACTACTGCGACAATGAAACGATCAGTGGTGTCGAATTCAACGGACAAATTGAAGCCCTGGCTGGTCAGCTAGACTGCCCTGTGGTGGCTGACATGTCCTCAAACATTTTGTCGAAAACGCTTGATGTGACCCAATATGGTTTGATTTACGGTGGCGCGCAAAAAAATGTGGGCCCGGCTGGTGTCACAATCGTCATCGTCGACAAAGCATTGCTCAATCGGGCCTTGCCCATTTGTCCTTCAGCATTTGCCTTTGGGACCGTGGCTGAAAACGGTTCCATGTACAACACCCCGCCCACCTATTCAATTTACATTGCCGGTTTGGTGTTTGAATGGTTGATTGAGAAGGGCGGTGTTCCATGGGCACAAGCGCAAGCCCAAGAAAAATCAGCTTTGTTGTATGACACCATCGACAACAGCGATTTGTACAATTGCCCAGTTCGCCGGCAAGACCGTTCCCGCATGAATGTGCCATTTACACTGGCTGACGAAGCGCTGAATTCCAGTTTTCTGAGCAAGGCCGCGGAACACGGTTTGGTGCAACTTAAAGGGCACAAATCGGTGGGCGGCATGCGGGCCTCGATCTACAACGCGATGCCCCTTGAGGGCGTGAAAGCTTTGGTAGATTTCATGCGCGATTTCGAGAAAACGGAGGCTTGATGAATACCCCGGATATCAACGCCGAGTTGTTGAAGTTTCGTGACCAAATCGACGAAATCGATCAGCAAATGCTGGTGCTGCTGAACAAGCGAGCAAGCTTGGCCCAGTCCATCGGCCATGTGAAATCAAAAACCGATGCCCCGGTCATGCGCCCCGAACGAGAGGCGCAGGTGCTCGACAAACTGAATGCGGCCAACAGCGGGCCTTTGAGCGCCCAACACGTCAACACTTTGTTCAAGGAGATCATGTCGGCTTGCCGCTCCTTGGAGCGCGAGGTACATGTGGCGTTCCTTGGACCCTTGGGCACTTACAGCGAACAGGCGGTGTGGTCATTCTTTGGGCATTGCGTTCAGGCTGAGCCTGTCGACACGATTGAAGAAGCATTTCGCCAGTTGCAAGCCCAGCAAGTTGATTTTGCAGTGGTGCCTGTTGAAAACTCGACAGAAGGGTCGATTGCTCGCACGCTGGACGCGCTGGTGGAGTCAAGCGCGTTGGTGTGTGGTGAAGTGCAATTGGCTATTCACCATCAGTTGTTGTGTCAAACCGGCTCACTGAACGGTATTGAGAAAATTTGTGCGCACCCGCAGGCGTTGGCCCAGTGCCGTGGTTGGCTTTCGCAGTACGCACCGCATATTCAACAAGAAACCGTGGCCAGCAACGGTGTCGCTGCGCAAATGGCCAGCGAAAATGCAAAAGTGGCAGCCATTGCAGGCCAAGCGGCGCGCGAGCGTTATGGCTTGAAGGCATTTCAAGAGCATATCCAGGACGATGCGCACAACACCACTCGTTTCCTGGTCTTGGGCAATCAAATTACAGGGCCTTCCGGGCAGGACAAAACAAGTTTGGTTGCCTCAGTGCCCAATCAACCCGGGGCTGTTTACAAAATGTTGGAACCGTTTAATGCCGAGAATGTTTCCATGACCCGACTGGAGTCTCGACCTGCACGCAACGGACGCTGGGAATACTATTTCTTTATTGATCTGCAAGGTCATCAAACTGAGCCTGCCGTGGCCAAGGCCCTGGATCAATTGAGAAAAAATGCATCCTTTTTGAAAGTGCTGGGTTCATACCCGGCAGCACAACGCAACTGAAAGCAGCACCATGCAAAAACTGACCGAGCAATCTCCTGAATTCATTCGTGCCATTGCCCCTTACAAGGCTGGCAAGCCAGTGTCCGATGTGGTCCGTGAATTGGGCCTCGATCCGAATACGGTGGTCAAACTTGCTTCCAATGAAAATCCACTGGGGCTGGGTGAAAAAGCCAAGGCAGCTATTGCACAGGCTGCGATGGATCTGGGCCGTTATCCCGATGCAAATGGTTTTGCCTTGAAAGCGAAATTGGCCGCTCGTCATGGCGTGAAACCCGAACAAATTACCTTGGGCAATGGTTCGAACGATGTGTTGGAGTTGGCGGCAAAAGCCTTTCTTACGCAGGGCACCAATGCCGTGTTTTCGCAGTATGCTTTCGCGGTTTATCCTCTGGCTACTCAGGGTTGTGGTGCCGAGTCGAAGGTGGTTCCAGCGGTGTGTTTTACCCACGATCTCGACGGGTTTTTGAACGCAATCGATTCACAAACCCATGTGGTTTTCATCGCTAACCCCAACAACCCGACAGGTACCTTTCTGCCGCAGGAAAAGTTGCTTGCCTTTTTGAAGCAGGTGCCATCGCATGTGCTGGTTGTGCTTGATGAGGCCTACAACGAATTTCTGAAACCCGAGGATCAGTACGACTCTACGCAGTGGGTTTCACAGTTCCCCAATTTGCTGGTGTCGCGCAGTTTCTCCAAGGCCTACGGCTTGGCTGGTTTGCGCGTGGGCTATGCGGTGTCCAGTGTCGAGGTGGCTGATTTGATGAACCGCGTTCGCCAGCCCTTCAATGTCAATTCATTGGCACTTGCTGCGGCAGAGGCGGCAATTGATGATGCGGAATTCCTGCAGCAAACCTATGAGGTGAATCTCAAAGGGCTTGAGCAAATCGAAAGTGGCTTGAAGTTTCTCGGTTTAGAGTACGTGCCTTCTTACGGCAATTTTGTGTTGTTCAAAGCGGGAAATACGGATGACGCGGGCATGAAGGTGTTCGACGCCCTTCAGCGTTTGGGCGTTATCGTTCGCCCAGTCAATGGCTACGGTTTGCCGCAATGGTTGCGTGTGTCTATTGGCCTGCCTCACGAAAACGAAGCCTTTTTGGTGGCCTTGCCCAAAGCGCTGGCCAGCTTGCAGGCTTCGTGATGGCCAAGGGAACAATTTTCAACCGCATGCTTGCCATTGGCGTGGGTTTGATTGGTGGCTCAATTTGTCTGGCTGCCAAAAAAAAGGGTTTGGCAGGGCACGTGCTGGGTTATTCACGCAAGCTTGAAACTGCTCACGAAGCCCTGAAGTTGGGAATTGTTGATGAGTGCATTGCCGGTCCAGGCGATTCGAATGTGCGCAATGTCGATGTGGTGGTTCTGTCCATTCCCGTTCGGCAATACAAACAGGTGCTCACCCAGTTTTTACCCTCTTTGCCGCCCAATTGTCTGATTTTTGATGCCGGCAGTACCAAGTCGGATGTGGCCGTGATGCTGGATGAACTTGAGCCGCAATTTCCGGGTTTGAAAGCCCGGTTTGTGTTGGCCCATCCAATTGCCGGCGGCGAGTCGCATGGCCCCGCCGCAGCGGTTGCGAATCTGTTTGAAGGGCGCAATTGTGTACTTTGCCCCTTGCCACAAACCAACCCGGCGGGCTTGAAAAAAGTTGAAAACTTCTGGGCAGCCATTGGTGCCAAGTTAAGCACCATGAATGCCATGGATCACGACGAAATGTTTGGTGCAGTCAGCCACCTGCCACACCTGTTGGCCTTCAGCTATGTGGCTAGCGTGCTGGGTCACCCCAAGGGCGCAGAATTCATGAAAGAGGGTGGTGCGGGTTACAGGGATTTCACTCGTATTGCCGCCAGCTCGCCTGAAATGTGGGCGGATATTTTTCAAAACAACAGCGCCGCCTTGTTGAGCATGCTAAGCGGTTTCGAGGCGAATATTGCGAGTCTTCGCAAGGCGATCGAGAACGGCGACCGTGCCACACTTGAACGCATTCTTGCTCAGGCATCTGAATACCGCAGTCACTGGAAGCAGAATTAATTCAGTCCAATTATTCAACGGATACTTTGTTATGTCAGATCTGAATTTGATCGAATTTCACGCCAGCAGCACCCAAAGCATGTCGGGATCCGCCCGCGTGCCCGGCGACAAATCAATTTCCCATCGTTCAATCATGATGGGGTCGATTGCTGAAGGCACCACCGAAGTTGAAGGTTTTCTAGAGGGCGAAGATGCACTCGCGACCATGAACGCTTTTCGTGCTTTGGGCGTCAAAATTGAAGGTCCGGACAAAGGCAGGGTGAAGGTGCATGGAGTGGGCATGCATGGCTTGAAAGCACCGCGCCAGGTACTCGACTGTGGCAACTCAGGTACCTCCATGCGCTTGATGTCAGGACTGTTGGCTGGCCAGGATTTTGATTGCATGCTGACCGGTGATTCAAGCTTGGGCAAGCGCCCCATGAAACGAGTAATCGACCCGTTGGTGCTGATGGGTGCGCGAATAGAGGCGCAAGAAGGAGGGCGTCCGCCTCTGCATATTCATGGTCGTACCACTTTGAAGGCGATTGATTATGTGTTGCCCATGGCCTCGGCACAGGTGAAGTCTTGCGTTCTTCTCGCAGGTTTGTATGCGGAAGGCACTACCACCGTAACCGAGCCTGCCGTAACCCGTGATCATACCGAGCGAATGTTGCGTGGATTTGGTGTTGAAGTGACCACCGAAGGCTCACGGGCCAGTGTGAAAGGTGGACAAACACTGAAAGCCACCAAAATCGATGTGCCATCCGATATTTCGTCGGCTGCATTTTTCATGGTGGCCGCGTCGATCGCGCGCAAGCGGACATTACCCTGAAGCACGTCGGTTTGAACCCAACCCGCACTGGTGTGATCGATATCCTGAAGCTTATGGGTGCCAGTATTGAGTTGAGCAACCATGCTGAGGTGGGGGGTGAGCCCGTGGCCGATATGCGTATTCGCAGCGCATCTTTGAAAGGAATTGAGATCCCGGAGCATCTGGTGCCATTGGCGATTGATGAATTTCCGGTGTTGTTTGTTGCCGCGGCCAATGCTACCGGGCGTACTGTATTAACTGGTGCCGAAGAGTTGCGCGTGAAGGAGTCTGATCGCATCGCTGTGATGGCACACGGCCTTCAAAAGTGCGGCATTGATGCCGAGCCCACTGAGGACGGCATGATTATTCAGGGCTTGGGTCATGTCGACGGTTTGCGCTACAAGGCCACCAACATTGAGTCACAGGGCGATCATCGAATTGCGATGTCGTTTAGCGTTGCAGCCATTCGTGCACAAGGCACCATGGTCATTCACGGCGCACAAACAGTCGATACCTCTTTCCCCGGATTTGTTGCTTTGGCCAATTCCCTGGGTATGCAGGTTCAATCCGTTCGCAAGGGTTAGGGCTTATGAGTATTCCCAACTGTCCGGTAATCGCGATCGACGGTCCTACAGCGTCGGGCAAGGGGACCGTTGCAGCTTTGGTGGCAGGAAGGCTTGGCTACCATTATCTGGATAGTGGGGCAATTTACCGGGTGTTGGCTGTAGCCGTGGAACGGGCTGCTTTAAATCCCGATCTGCCCGTCGACTTGCTACGGATTATTCCCATGGCTGCCAATTTGCCGGTGCAATTTCGAGATGATCGGATATTGCTTGGCGGTGTGGATGTCTCCGAGTCTATTCGTACAGAGGATGCTGGAGTCATGGCCTCACGCCTGGCGGTGGTGCCGGCGGTTCGGGCCGGTTTGTTGCAGCGCCAACGTGATTTTCGCCAAGCCCCGGGCCTCGTGGCCGATGGACGCGACATGGGGTCTGTTGTTTTCCCTGACTCTTTCCTGAAGGTGTTTTTAACAGCCAGTGCACAGGTGCGGGCTGAACGTCGAGTCAGGCAAATTGAAGGGCGGGGTCAGAAGGCCGACTTTCAGGCAATTTATAGCGATCTGATGGCTCGCGACAAGCGAGACTCAGAGCGTGCTGTGGCCCCTCTAAGGCCCTGTGAGGATGCCTTGGTGTTGGATTGTTCCAACATGCCGATTGATCAGGTGGTCTCAACCATTTTGAATTGGGCGCAAGAACGCATTTAAACGCTTGATCAGCAAAGGCTTTCTTGGTACACTCCTATCCCTCATTTAATGAACCTCGCCGGGCTTCGACGATGGTTTTTTAGAAGAGAACGCCGTGGTTTTCAATCCCGAGAATCACGTTTTTGAACTCCGCCTTGCTTCCCGCAGTGGCGTGTTAAATCTCAAATTTATGACCACAACTGAAATTACCCAAGCCCCAGATAGCTTTGCAGCTATGTTTGAAGAAAGCCTGAACCGCAAAGAAATGCGCGCAGGTGAAGTGATCACAGCCGAAGTTGTTCGTGTTGATTACAACTATGTTGTTGTGAACGCCGGGCTGAAATCCGAAAGCTACATCCCCCTCGAAGAATTCAAAGACGACCACGGCAACATCGAAGTCAATGATGGTGACTTCATTTCCGTGGCCATCGAAGCCCTGGAAAACGGCTACGGCGAAACATTGCTGTCTCGCGACAAGGCCAAGCGTCTGTCCGCATGGCTGAGCCTGGAACAAGCCCTGGAATCAGGCGAACTGGTAACAGGTACCATCACCGGCAAGGTGAAGGGCGGCCTGACCGTGATGGTCAACAGCATCCGTGCTTTCCTGCCAGGTTCACTGGTAGATGTGCGCCCCGTGAAAGACACCACACCATTCGAAGGCAAAACCCTCGAATTCAAGGTCATCAAGCTCGATCGCAAGCGCAACAACGTTGTGTTGTCACGCCGTGCAGTGGTTGAAGCCACCATGGGTGAAGAGCGCGAAAAGCTGCTGTCCAACCTGCAGGAAGGTTCTGTGGTCAAGGGCATCGTCAAGAACATCACCGACTACGGCGCGTTCGTGGACCTGGGCGGTATCGACGGCCTGTTGCACATCACCGACCTGGCATGGCGTCGTGTACGTCACCCGTCCGAAGTGCTGACAGTTGGCGAAGAAATCGAAGCAAAAGTGTTGAAGTTCGACCAGGAAAAGAACCGCGTGTCCTTGGGCGTGAAGCAGCTTGGCGAAGACCCATGGGTCGGTTTGTCACGTCGCTACCCAGCTGACACACGCTTGTTCGGAAAGGTTACCAATATCACCGACTACGGCGCGTTTGTTGAAGTTGAGCAAGGCATCGAAGGTTTGGTACACGTGTCTGAAATGGACTGGACCAACAAGAACGTAGACCCCAAGAAAGTGGTTACCTTGGGCGACGAAGTAGAAGTCATGGTTCTGGAAATCGACGAAGAGCGTCGTCGTATCAGCCTGGGCATGAAGCAATGTGCGGCCAACCCTTGGGAAGAGTTCTCTACCAGCTTCAAGAAAGGCGACAAAGTATCCGGCGCGATCAAGTCAATCACTGACTTTGGCGTGTTCATCGGCTTGCCTGGTGGCATCGATGGTTTGGTGCATCTGTCCGACCTGTCATGGAACGAAACCGGTGAAGAAGCCGTGCGTCGTTTCAAGAAAGGTGACGAAGTTGAAGCCTTGGTACTGGCCATCGACACAGAACGCGAGCGCATCAGCTTGGGTATCAAGCAGTTGTCTGGCGATCCCTTCACCGTATTTGCATCGTCCAATGACCGTGGCAGCATGGTAAACGGCACGGTTAAATCCGTGGATGCCAAAGGTGTTGTTGTTGATTTGGGCGACGACATCGAAGGTTACCTGCGTGCTTCCGAAATCTCCAACGATCGTGTTGAAGACGCTCGCAATGCATACAAGGAAGGCGATGCTGTAACAGCCATGGTAATTAATGTGGACCGCAAGGCCCGTTCAATCGCTTTGTCCATCAAGGCCAAAGACCAGGTTGACACCGATGAAGCCATGAAGAAAATTGCTGAAGAAAGCGCAGGCTCTGCTGGTACAACCAGCTTGGGCGCGTTGTTGAAAGCAAAACTGGGTAACAACCAGTAATCAGTCCGTAGAAGTGGCGCTTCCCATTCGGGAAGCGCCTTTTTATTTCAAGAACAATGACAAAATCAGAACTCATCAATCAGCTGGTCAAGCGATTCCCCAAGTTGCCTGTGCGCGACACGGATTTCGCTGTCAAAAGCATTCTCGATTCCATGACTCAAGCTTTGGCCGAAGGTCAGCGCATTGAGATTCGTGGGTTCGGCAGTTTCTCACTGACCCGTCGCCCTCAGCGCGTGGGTCGCAATCCAAAATCTGGTGAACAGGTGGTTGTGCCTGAAAAGCGTGTGCCCCACTTTAAGCCTGGCAAAGAGCTACGTGAGCGAGTTGATTTATACTCCAAGAAAGAGAGTTAATTCGATCGTTCTTCGGTGAAGCCTGAGTCATCACGCCGATGAATGAATCGGCGTTGATCCAACTACAAACAGGGGACCACCTTGAAAATACTTGCCTGGGTTGTGCGACTTGCACTCTTCCTTGTTGTTCTCACATTTTCCATTCGAAACACCGATTTAGTGACCGTCAAATGGTTGCCTGGGTTAGAAATTCAGGTTCAACTGGTGGTGGCCTTGCTACTTGCCTTGCTGTTGGGCGCTGTATTCGCATGGATCTCTTTGTTGCCCTCCTGGTTGAAGGCCAAGCGCGCAGCCTCTGTGGCCACGAAAAATGCGGAACGTCTTGAGCGTGAGTTGAATCAACTCAAAGCACAAGGCAATACGCCGGTTGTTGTCGAAGAACCCATGCCGGCTTTGCCAATAGGCCCAAGCCATGGAATTTGAAACCTGGTGGTTGGTACTCATCCCGCTGATATTCAGCTTGGGATGGATGGCTGCCCGACTCGAAAAACGTTCTGATGCATCCGTGCGTGGCCAATTGCCTGCCTCTTATTTCAAAGGCGTTAATTTCTTGCTCAGCGAGCAGCCTGACAAGGCGATTGACGCTTTTCTGGAAGTGGCGGCAATCGATACGCACACCGTTGAGTTGCATTTTGCGCTGGCCAATCTGTTTCGAAAGAAAGGCGAAATTGATCGGGCAATTCGGGTGCACCAGTTTTTGACTACGCGTGAACAAATTACACCTGCAGACCGGGAAAAAGCCACCTATGAGTTGGGTGTTGATTTCTTGCGGGCAGGTATTTTGGACCGTGCCGAGCAGGCTTTCCACAGTTTGTCGGGCTCGGACATGAAAGCCGAGGCCTCGCGCCAGTTGCTTGAACTGTATGAACTGGAAAAAGCATGGGATAAGGCCATTGCCCAAGCTCACAAGCTTCGTGAATATGGCGCGGACGTGCCTGCTGGCGATATCGCGCATTTTTATTGCGAACTGGCAGCCCAGTTTATCGATGCGGGAGATTTACCCAAAGCCAAGGCCGAGTTGCAAAATGCTTTGCTGACTGATGCACAAAATGTGCGCGCCTCCCTGTTGCTGGGTGATATCTATTTCACCCAAAACCAGTTTGAGGAAGCCATTGGTCAGTGGCGCGCTGCCGAGCGGCAGAACCCCTGGTATTTGCCCTTGGTCGGGCCAAATATGTGGGCTGCATTCAAGAAGCTTGAGCGTGAAGAAGAGGGCATTGCAGCATTGCTGGAATATTGCACCATGTATCCTTCAATTGATTTGCTGCTTGTATTGGCGCAGGCTGTTGAGGAAACCAAAGGGCCGTTCGCAGCATTCGAATTGTTGCGTGAACAGGTGCGTGCCCGCCCCAGCCTGCTGGGCCTGGACAAGTTGCTGGAGCACCAGTTGCGAGGCAAGCTTGATGATGACCGCATGCAAGACCTGCGTCTGACACGTGAGTTGATTTCCAAACACACGCAGCGCCTTGAGCGCTACCGTTGCCAGTCTTGCGGCTTTCAGGCCAAGAAGTTTTACTGGCAATGCCCTGGCTGTGCCAATTGGGATTCAATTGTGCCTCGTCGTGCAGAAGAACTTGATTTTTATCCTGTGTCTGCCAAGAAGGCAGCACATACCCCAGCTCACACCCATTAAAACAGGCTGAACAATGGTCGACAGCTCCCAATTCAAAGACGCAAAAATTCTGGTGGTCGGCGATGTCATGCTGGACCGCTATTGGTTTGGGGATGTGGAGCGTATTTCCCCTGAGGCTCCCGTGCCTGTGGTGCTGGTGGGTACCAAAGATGAACGCTTGGGTGGTGCAGCCAATGTGGCAATCAATGCCAGTTCTCTAGGTGCACAGCTTTGCCTGATGGGCGTGGTCGGCAACGACGAACCAGGCCACACGGTCGAGGCCTTGCTCCAGAAAAGTGGTGTACGTTCCCGTTTGCTGAAAGATCCGAATTTCCCCACCACGGTGAAGTTGCGCGTCATTGCCCGGCAGCAACAGCTGGTGCGAATCGATTTTGAAGAGCGGCCTTCGCCCGAGCAACTGACCACCAAAATGGAGTTGTTTGAGCAGGAATACGCCAATCACGATGTAGTGCTGTTTTCTGACTACGGCAAGGGCAGCCTGGAGCATGTGGCGGAAATGATTGCCTTGTGCAAAAAGGCGGGCAAAACTACCTTGGTGGATCCCAAGGGGGATGATTACGGCAAGTATGCTGGTGCCTCGGTTCTTACGCCGAACAGGTCTGAATTCAAACAGGTGATGGGAAGCTGGAAAACTGAGGCCCAGTTGATTGAAAAAGCGCAAACCCTGCGTGAGCGCCTGAGTTTGGGTGCCTTGTTGCTGACTCGCTCCGAAGAAGGCATGACGCTATTTACAGCTGACGGGAGTTTTCATGTGCCCGCGCAGGCCCGTGAAGTGTTTGATGTGTCGGGCGCTGGTGACACGGTGATCGCCACTCTGGCATGTGCGGTGGGTTCAGGAATGAGCTTGCCGGACAGTGTGGCCTTGGCCAACAAGGCCGGTGGTGTGGTCGTTGGTAAATTGGGCACAGCGGTGATATTGCCGGAAGAGCTAAATTAAAGGATTTGATGATGAAAGTGATTGTGACCGGTGCCGCTGGTTTAATCGGCAGCAATTTGGTGAAGGCGCTGAACGAGCGCGGTGTTACCGATGTGTTGGCCGTAGACAACTTGACCAAAGGTGACAAGTTTTTGAACCTGGTGGATTGTGAAATTTCCGATTACCTGGACAAAGCCGATTTTCTCGCGCGCATTGAGCGTGGCGAGTTTGGCAAGTTCGATGCGATTTTTCATGAAGGTGCCTGCTCCGACACCATGGAGCACAACGGCAACTACATGATGGCCAACAATTTTCGCTACACCCAAACCTTGTTTGAGTGGGCGCAGCGTACGGGTACTCCATTTCTCTATGCGTCATCGGCGGCAGTTTATGGTGGCAGCACCGAATTCGTCGAGAACCGTGAGGTTGAAAAACCGCTTAACGTGTATGGCTACTCCAAGTTTTTGTTCGACCAGGTGTTGCGTCGGCAAATGAAAACTGGTCTGAAGGCACCAGTATTCGGCTTTCGATACTTCAATGTGTACGGCGATCGCGAGCAACACAAAGGGCGTATGGCTTCAGTGGCGTTTCACAACTTCAACCAGTTTCGCGAGGGCGGTTCAGTCAAGTTATTCGGCCCATACGGTGGTTATGAGGCTGGCTGCCAGCAGCGAGATTTTGTCTCGATTGAAGACGTAGTCAAGGTGAACATGTATTTCTTTGAGCAGGCCAGTAACGCACCTTCCGGTGTGTATAACCTGGGTACAGGGCGTGCCCAAACATTCAACGATGTGGCCCTGACTACCTTGAATACACTTCGTGAAAGTCAGGGCAGTGCTGCCCTGAGCTTACAAGAGGCGGTGAAGGGTGGCTTTATTGAGTACATCGAGTTTCCGGATGCGCTCAAAGGCAAGTACCAAAGCTATACCCAAGCTGATTTGAGCAACTTGCGCGCAGCGGGTTACACCGGCAGTTTTTACAGCGTAGAGGAAGGCGTGGCGCGTTATGTGGGCCGGTTGATTAAAAAATACCTGAAACCATGAAACTAAAGTGGTGGCTTTGACACTTATTAATGTTGGTTGATTCGGCCTCTTGAACCGAGTCGCCTGTAAACCGTTGGGGTTCCCCCACGTTTTAAGGGTAGGCCAACTGCTTGTGGAATCGCATACTCCCCTTAGGGGCGAGCCTTGCGACCAAGCAAGTGTCTCTGTCTCCTCAAGCCCTGTTAAGCCCGCTTTTTAAAGCGGGCTTTTTTTGCGTGGCTTGTTCAGGTGGCTTTGCTTAAGTGCTCAACTCGCAATTCAGCTTACTACGCCGCTGAAATACCATTGGAACACCATGGCCAAGGTGGCCATTAGCGCGGTCATTCCAAAAGCCAGTGACAAAGCCACGGAAACCACCACTGCTCCCGTGGTTTGTCGTGTGTCCACGGGGTATTCCGGGTTCAGTAATGCATTGAATTGTTCGTCTTTCATCAGGCCGTAGCGCATGGTGTCTATCCAGCCGGCAAACGCTGACAGCGGGAATGTCAGCATGTAGAACCAAAAACGTTTTTTGCCAGCATAGATCCAGTGACCGCCGATGGCACCTGTCAGCAGGGCAAGCCAGCAGAACAAAAGCTTGGATTTGAAGGGTTCTTGAGGTGATGCATTCATTTTTTAAAACACTGCTTGTTAGATTGGATTACGCTGGCTATAATAGCGGGTTATCGGATTTCGTGTGTCGAAATCCCAATGATTCATTCGTTTGCAGTGGCCAAGGTTTGTGCTGCAGGCACTAATTTAATAGAGGAAATTATGGTCGTCATTCGACTCGCACGTGGTGGTTCTAAAAAGCGCCCATTTTATAGCCTGGTGGCTGCTGATTCACGCAACCGTCGCGATGGCCGTTTCATCGAGCGCATTGGTTTTTACAACCCGGTAGCCCCTGCCGGCTCTGAAGGCCTGCGCATTGCCATGGATCGCCTGACCTACTGGAAAAGCGTTGGTGCACAATGCTCTTCTACAGTAGAACGCCTGGTTGGTGAATACAACGCCAAGCAAGCAGCTTAATACTGCAAGCTTTAATACCGGCGAGTTTGATCCGGTTAATTTTGGAACAAACGCAGGTCGAAAAGCAGGTTGTTACACAAAGTCCGTGGATGCTACGTTCGCGGACTTTTGCTTTTGGTTTTGTGGTTTGCCCATTTTTGGACACCGAGCATGAATGTACCGACGATTTGGTAGAACTGGGGCGAATTGGTGAACCCTACGGTCTGAAGGGCTGGGTTAATGTGTTGCCTTCATCTGAAGAGCCGGATGTCTTGTTGAAAAGCAAGCAATGGTGGGTTTCACGTTTGCCAGCTTCTGAGGGCGCGGCTGTGCGTCGCACAGCACAGCCGAAATTCGAAGACCTGGTATTTGAGCCGTTTCGTGTTTTGCAAAGCAAGCCGCACTCCAGTCGAATTGTTGCGCACCTTGAGGGTATAGAGCAGCCCGAACTGGCTGCCCAGTTCAAGGGGCGTCGGGTTTATGTATCTCGCGCGCGCTTTCCCGCACCCGCTGAAGGTGAATACTACTGGGTCGATTTGGTCGGATGCCAGGTAAGCAATCTGGAAGGTAAGGTGTTGGGCGCAGTCACTCAGGTTGTTGACCATGGGGCTCACCCCATTTTGTCTGTCAAGGGTGAGGCTGAGCAGGACATGCTGATTCCATTTGTGGCCGCGTACATTGTGAATGTGGACACGCAGGCCAAACAGATTCAAGCCGATTGGCAGGAAGATTATTGATGCCGGGCCCTCGCTTTGATGTGATCACCCTTTTTCCTGACCAGTTTCCGAGTTTGGTTGAGTTGGGTGTGGTGGGCAGGGCCTTGAAAAAGCAGTTGTTTGAACTGAACTGCTGGAATCCCCGCGATTTCACAGATGACCCCCATCGCACCGTTGACGACAGGCCATACGGCGGTGGCCCGGGCATGGTGATGCTGGCGGAGCCCTTGGTGCGTTGCGTCAAGGCGATACGCGAAGCGCGCGGTGACAGTGCACCTTTGGTTTTTTTAACACCGCATGGTCCGTTGTTGAAACAGGAAAACATTCGGGCTTTCAGCGACCAAGGTGCGGGCGCAATTTTACTGTGCGGCCGTTACGAGGGCGTGGACCAACGCTTTATCGACGAGTATGTTGAACAAACTTACTGTTTGGGTGACTTTGTACTTTCCGGTGGTGAGCTGGCTGTGGCCTGCTTTGTTGACGCTTGGGTACGTTTGCTGCCCGATGTGTTGAACCATGCCTTGTCGGCCACCCAAGATTCATTTGAGGCGGGTTTACTGGATTGCCCGCACTACACTCGCCCGGAAGTTTTTGAAAATAAAGCAGTTCCGGACGTGCTTTTGTCTGGAAATCATGCCAAAATAGAGAGTTGGCGTTTTGAGCAAGCGAAAGTTTACACAGAACGCTTTCGACCTGAATTGCTGGGTAACCCTGATTCTGATTCAAACAATCAAACAGGCAAGGCTGGCAAGAAGGTTTAGGTTGGTGGATTGCTCGTATTCAATTTACAGGCAGACACCTTTTAATTTTTTCATCCTCTGGCGGTGCATACTCAATTCATTGAGTCAGAAAAGCCCGTGAATGATGACCTGGAGCTATCAATGAATTTGATTCAACAACTTGAGCAAGAAGAAATTGCTCGCTTGGCTAAAGAAATTCCCGAGTTCGCCCCCGGCGATACCGTAATCGTGAGTGTTCGCGTCATCGAAGGCACACGTTCACGCCTGCAGGCTTACGAAGGTGTGGTCATCGCCCGTCGTAACCGTGGTTTGAATTCGTCTTTTATCGTTCGCAAGATTTCATCTGGCGAAGGCGTAGAGCGTACATTCCAGCTTTATTCACCTTCCATCGAAAAGATTGAAGTGAAGCGTCGCGGTGATGTTCGTCGCGCCAAGCTGTACTACCTGCGTGATCGTTCAGGCAAGTCTGCACGTATCAAGGAAAAGTTGCCCAACCGTGTGAACAAGCAATCTGCTGAATAAGCATTTGACTGTCACTCGCCTTGGTGGCATACCCTGGCAAAAACTAGCCAGGTAAAACAAAAAGCCAGTTCTTTGTGAACTGGCTTTTTGTTTTCTACACGCCCACCCACGCATGTTTAGCTGATTTTTAACTCAACCACCAAGGTGTTTCTTCAATCCACCGTTGTATGTGTCGGCGTGTGTTCTCTGCATCTGCTGGCATTTGTTGAGCCAAGGTTCTCGCCAATTCCAGCAAGTCTTTGTCGGTCAATGGGTCGGCGTAGCGCATCATCGGCAAACCCGATTGCCTCTTGCCCAGTAACTCGCCAGGGCCTCGAATTTCAAGGTCTTTTTCAGCCAGATAAAATCCATCGTCGCTTTCGTGCATGGCTTTCAAGCGCAACTTGGAGGTGTTTGATAAAGGCCCGCCATAGAGCAGCACGCACACACTTTGCACGCTGCCTCGCCCCACGCGTCCACGCAGTTGGTGAAGCTGTGCCAAGCCAAAACGTTCGGCTTGGTCGATCACCATCAGGCTGGCATTGCCCACATCTACACCCACTTCAATCACTGTAGTGGACACCAGCAAATCAAGTTCACCTGCTGCAAATGCAGCCATGGTGGCTTGCTTCAGTTTGGCGTCTTGTTTGCCGTGAAGCAGACCAATTCGCCTGGTGGGAAGTTGTTCACACAGGTCGGTGTAGGTGGCTTGTGCCGCCTGTAAGTCGAGTGTTTCGCTTTCTTCGATCAGGGGGCACACCCAATACACTTGCTGGCCTTTGTCAATTTCACCTTCAATGGCTGAAATGAGTTGCTCCCGTTTTTTCTGGGAAAAAAGTTTGGTGATGATGGGTTTTCTGCCGGGTGGTTTTTCATCCAGGTTGGACACCGCAAGGTCGGACAAATAGGTTTGCGCCAGTGTACGTGGAATGGGTGTTGCACTCATCATGAGTTGGTGGGCCAAGTGCCCATTGCTTGCCTTGGCAATCAGTGACAGGCGTTGGGCCACGCCGAAGCGGTGCTGTTCATCGACTACAACAAGTGCCAGTGCATGGAACTCGACATGGTCTTGAACCAGGGCATGTGTGCCAATGACGACGTCGATTTCTCCCTCAGCAAGTGCACTCAGGGTGCGGTCTTTTTCGCTTTTTTTCATGGCACCCTGAAGTTTCGCGCAGCGCACGCCCACCGCTTCAAACAATGGCGTTAGCTTGTGGTGGTGCTGTGCCGCCAACACTTCGGTGGGCGCCAAAATGGCGGCCTGTTTTCCGTTCTCGATGGCTCGCAAACAGGCCAACGCAGCCACCAGTGTTTTGCCACTTCCCACGTCGCCCTGAAGCAAACGTTGCATGGGATAGGGGTTGGCGAGGTCTTCGAAAATTTCCTGGCAGGCTCGTTCCTGAGCGCCTGTCAGTTTGAAAGGCAGTTGGGCCATGAACTGCCGGACCAAGCTGGTTTTTGAGGTTTTCAAGGCTTTCAGCGGACTTGCTTTTTCCTGGGTGCGCTGTTGGCGGTATTCACGAAGCAACAGTTGTTGGGCCAGAAGTTCATCTACCTTCACACGTGTCCAGGCAGGATGGGTGCGCAAATTCAGGTCATAGAGTTCTTCGGGTTTGGCCTGGCCATGCAAGGTTTGCAGGGCAGCTGGCCAAGATAGCAACTTGTATTTTTTGCACAGCTTGGTGGGCAAGGTATCGATGAAACAAGCTGCCGGCAGCTTTTTCATCCAGCGGTGCCAGTCGCTTTGTTTCAATTGCCCGGTACTGGGGTAAACCGGTTCCAAAACAGCGTTGGCGCTTGTTGGCTGGATTTTTGGATTGAGTGTTTGGTCAAGGGATCCGGGCGGGGCAATTTTCACAGTGGGGTGCACCATCTCGAATGTGCCGTAGCCTTGCCGGATTTGACCGCTGATTTGAATTCGGGTGCCTTCGCTGAGTTTTTGCTGCAGCCCGGGGTAGAAATGAAGCCAACGCAATAGCAAGCTGGTGTCGCCGTCTTCAACCCAAACCCGCAGTTGTTTGCGTGGGTGGTATTGCACTTCAGTGCCAACCACGGTGGCCAGCAAGTTCACCTTTTGCCCAAGCTGAAGTGAGTCCATGGCCGTGATCGAGGCCTTGTCTTCAAAACGAAGTGGCAGGTGCAAGGCCAGTCCCATCCAGTGCGGGGCTGTCAGCAGGCTGCCCACCGCGTCTGCAACAGACACGGGCAGCGGCAGCAGCTCCTCGAAGCAGGTTGGTTGTTGGGGGGCTGCTGCGGTCAAGTGTTTGACTTGAGTAGGCTGTTACAGGGCCAAAATGGCTTCAACTTCAAAACGTGCACCCTTGGGCAGGCTGGCCACCCCCACCGTAGACCGGGCGGGAAATGGGGCAGATACGTACTCTTGCATGATGGCGTTGACTTGGGCGAATTCACTGAGGTCGGTCAGAAACAAGGTGAATTTCACCACGTTGGCCAGGCTGCCGCCTGCCTCTTCGGCCACTGCTTTCAAGTTGCTGAATGCCTGGCGTGCCTGCTCTTCGGTGCCGGGGCCGACCAAGTCGCCGGTGGCGGGGTTCAGGCCAATTTGGCCCGAGGTGAATACGAGGTTACCGAGCTTGATGGCTTGGCTGTACGGGCCGATTGCTGCGGGGGCTTTGGAGGTGGAAACAACAGTAGCTTGTGTCATTTTGAGTGCAGTTAATGTTTGGGTAAATGGATCTAAATTCGCTCAGTTGCCATGATAACGCCGAGAGGTGCATTGTGTTGCTCATGGGGACGGTATACCATACTCGACTTGTTTGTTGCGCTGCAATGTACGCATGAGTCAACCCCCGAAGTCAGGCAAGGCCAACGCCACGCTTGGTCAACAATCTGCTGTGCCGCGCTCGGCGTCAACCTCCCTTGCCGCGGATGACCGCGATGATATTTTCTCCGAGAAATACGCGTGGGTTGCAGTAGGGGCCTGTGGTTTGGCGTCAGTGGCTTTCGGCCCCGAAGAGTCATTCAAGGCACTGGGCGAATCGCGCCATTTGCTGTTGTTTTTGGGCTTGTTGACAGCCCTGTCCATTCTCCTCGTTTCTCTCACCTATTTCCGTGTCACCGAGCTTTTCCCGAAAGGCGGTGGCGGCTATGCCATGGCCACCAATTTGCTTGGCCCAAAAGTGGGTTTGATTGCGGGTGCAGCACTCTTGGTGGACTATGTGTTGATGGTGGCCTTGGGCATCAGCGCATCAACCCACTTGATGTTCAGCTTTTTGCCGCCGTATTTTTACGAGTACCGCGTGTGGGTTTCAATGGCCTTGATGCTTGCCTTGATGAATTTCCACATTCAGGGGCGGCACTTGAACCTGAAACCTTTCAAGTACCTTTTTGTGGCTTTTCTGTTAACTCATCTGGTTTTTATTCTGGTGGGTTTCTCGGATCACTTTCAGGACATTGGCGGGGTTGTAAAACGCAGCATTGAAACCACCGAGTCCGATTTAAGTACCTTGGGATGGTTGCCGGTGTTGGCAATTTTTGCACGCGGATTTTTTCTGGGTGGTGGCACATACACCGGTATTGAGGCCGCCTCCGATACGGTGCAGTTAAGCCGCTACCGGCAAAGCAGCGAGAACCGCAGAAAAATGCTGGCCTATGTCGCCTGTGCCCTGGCCTTTGCTGCCGCAAGTCTTGCAGCCTTGTATTCACTGTGGGACGTGAACCTTGAACCCACCATGGCTTTGAATGGTGTGCTGTTTGAAAGGGTATTCACCGACCTTGGCTGGGACTGGCCCTACGTTATTTTGGGTTTGCTGGTGATGCTGGGCCTTGAAACGGCAGTGCTGTTGCTGGCTGCCCATGTGGCATTTGCGGTGGGGCCGCGGGTGTTGTCGACCATGGCGATTGATTCCTGGTTGCCCCACCAGTTTCGTTATTTGTCCAACCGTTTTGTGACCAAGAACGGCATCATGCTGATGGGTGGTTTGGCCTTGGTGGCTATTTACCTGAGCGATGCGAATGTGGACTTGTTGGTGGTGCTGTTTTCCATCAATGTGTTTATTGTATTCAGCCTGTCCATGTTGGGGCTGTGCGTTTACTGGCTTAAAAATCGCCATGAGAAACGTTTCATCAAAGGCATTTTGTCGGCCTCGCTCGGCTTTGCTGTTTCCGCATCCATTTTGTTGGGCACCATCATTACCCAGTTTTTTCAAGGTGGATGGATCACCATGCTGATCACCACGGTGGTGGTGTTGGTGTGCTTGTGGGTGCGCAACCACTACCGGGATACCAAGGATAAGATCGCGAAGATTGATGAGGTGTTTGCCATGGCCCAATATGGCTCGGCACATTCGCCACCCGAGTTGATTCCTGATGGCAACACGGCGGTATTCATTGTGGGCAATAGCCGCGGGGGTGGCTTGCATGCTTTGCTTTGGGTGCAGCGCATGTTTCCCAACCACTTTCAGAATTTTGTGTTCATGAACGCTCGCACTGTTGATTCCAAGGCTTACGGAGGACGAGAGGCGCTGGAGGCCATGCGTGTGGATGCGTCAGTCTCTTTGAATTACTTTGTTAATTTTTGCCGCAGCCATGGCTTGCGCGCCAAGAGCTACCTTTCGTTTGGAACGGATGCGGTTGAAGAGTTGACGAACTTGGCGAAAGTAGTGGCCGATAATCACCCCAACGCAATTTTCTTCACCAGCAAACTCGTATTTGAAAATGAAAATATTCTGACCCGCTTTTTGCACAACCAGGCTGCGTTGGAACTTCAACGCCGTTTGCACAATGCAGGCCAGCAAATGGTGATTTTGCCCATGCGGCTTTAGGGTTTACAACAAAAGATCTGTTGCTTGATAGGGCCGTGTTTGCAATAATAATTACACTCGCAGTTTTGATAGCAAAATTAAATGACCCTCACCGAACTCAAGTACATAGTCGCTTTGGCCCGCGAAAAGCATTTCGGCCGCGCCGCGGACGCCTGTTTTGTCAGCCAGCCCACCTTGTCTGTGGCCATCAAAAAACTGGAAGAAGAACTGAGTGTGTCCCTGTTTGAAAGGGGTTCCAACGAGGTGTCGTTGACACCAGTGGGTGAGCGCATTGTGGTTCAGGCGCAGCGTGTGCTTGAAGAGGCTTCTGCCATCAAGAGCATTGCACAGCAGGGGATGGACCCGTTGGCAGGCCCGCTTCGGGTCGGTGTCATTTACACGATTGGCCCCTATTTGTTGCCAGGCCTGGTTTCCAGCATGATTCAGCGTGTGCCTTCCATGCCGCTGGTGTTGCAAGAAAATTTCACGGTGCGCCTGCTTGAGTTGTTGAAACAGGGCGAAATCGATGTGGCGGTGTTGGCCTTGCCGATCAATGAATCGGGTTTTGTGATTCAGCCTTTGTATGATGAGCTTCATGGTGGCTTTGCCGAAGTCTCACCGTTGGGCCAACGAAAAAGCGATCAAGTCGGATGACCTTCGCAGCGAGAACATGCTGTTGCTCGGCACTGGGCACTGTTTCAGGGACCAGGTCTTGGGTGTGTGCCCGGAACTGTCCCGATTCTCGCAATCGTCTGAAGGCATTCAGCGTACTTTCGAGGGAAGTTCGCTAGAGACGATTCGCCACATGGTTGCCTCGGGTGTGGGCATTACCGTGTTGCCTTCAAGTTCTGTACCTAACCCCGTTCCCAAGGAAAGTTTGTTGACTTACATTCCGCTGGCCGACGACGACACGCGCCGCACGGTCGCGCTGGTGTGGCGAAAAAGTTTTGGGCGGCGTGAGGCCTTGGAGGCTTTGCGCGATGCAATCATGGAATGCGACCTGAATGGTGTTGAGTTTCTGGATGCACCCCAAATGGTGCGTTAATTGATGTTCGCTTTGAACAAGGCGCGCCTGCGAGACTATTACTTGCTTCTGCGTTTGGACAAGCCTATCGGGATTTTGCTGTTGATGTGGCCCACGCTATGGGGCTTGTGGATGGCAGCCGAGGGCATGCCGCCTTGGCATGTGCTTCTGATATTTGTCGCTGGCGTGGTGTTGATGCGATCTGCGGGTTGTGCGATTAACGATTATGCAGATCGCGATATTGATCTGCATGTGGAGCGCACCCGCAACAGGCCTTTGACCAGCGGCCGGATTGGTGAGAAAGAAGCCCTTTTGCTGGCAGTGGCTTTGGCAGTGTTGGCTTTGCTGATTACCTTGCCCCTGGGGTGGCCTGTTATTTTGATGAGTATTCCCGCCGCCTTCCTGGCGGGCAGCTACCCGTTTACCAAACGCTTTTTTCCCATGCCACAGGCCTACCTTGGCATTGCTTTTGGTTTTTCGATTCCAATGGCTTTTGTGGCGGTGCAGGGCAGTGTGCCCCTGCACGCCTGGCTTGTGTTTGTAGCCAATGTATTTTGGACGGTGGCTTACGACACGGAATACGCCTTGGTCGACAAGCCCGACGATTTGAAACTCAACATTAAAACCGCCGCAATTACCCTGGGCCGATATGATGTAGTGGGCATTGTGGTGTGCTACGCAGTCAGCCTTTCGATTTGGGCGTGGGTGGCTACTTCACTGGCCTTTGGCCCGGCTTTTTGGTTGGGCTGGGTATGTGCCGTGGGTATTGCGGCGTATCACTTCATGCTGATCCGCAATCGCGACCGTGCGCTGTGCTTTAAAGCTTTTCTTCACAATAACTGGTTGGGCGCCGCATTGTTTGCGGGCTTGGTACTTCAATATTTGTAAGCGCGGCTTGCCTATTGTGGTGTGCTTGCTTAGCTGGAACCCTTTTGCAGTTCGACTGCACGTTCACATGCGGCTTTGGCTGCGCTAACTATGGCTTCCTGCACGCCGCGCGCGCGCAACTGTTCAAGACCGGCAAAGGTGGTGCCCCCTTTGCTGGTGACTTTCTCCCGCAGGGTGGCAAACGAATCATCCGACTGCCTGGCCAGCGTGGCGGCACCCAAAAAAGTTTGGCTCACCAACAAGTTGGCCTGCGTTTCATTGAATCCCAGGTTTTTCGCGGCTATGGCCAAGGCTTCCATCATAAAAAACACATAGCCAGGACCACTGCCTGAAATGGCTGTTACAGCATTGATTTCATCTTCTTGGTTCAGCACCAGCACTTCGCCACAACTACTGAAAATTTGCTGGGCAATACTGCGATCTTCTGCAGAACAATTCGCGGTGAAAAACAGGCCTGAGATACCCTGCGAGACCAAGGCGGGGGTGTTGGGCATGCAGCGCACCACGCGTGCATCGTTCTGCTGGCTCCAGTCCCTTATTTGAGCCACGCTGACACCCGCGGCAATGCTGACCATCAACACCTGTTTCAAATGGGCTGCTTGGCTGTTCAGTACGCTTTGCATCAATTGAGGTTTTACGGCGAGCACCACGATTGCCGGGGTGAAGTTGCTTGGCCAATCGGTGGTGCACTGAATATTCAAAGTGGACATTTTTGCAGCCGCGTCCGGGCTGGGATCAATCACATGAAATGTGCTGGCAGGTATGCCACTGCCAATCAATCCGCCAAGAATGGCAAATGCCATGTTGCCGCCGCCAATGAATAGAGTGTTCTGCATAGTGATTCCGTGTGTTTATTTTGAATAGTCGCGTGCACCAAACAGGGCTGAACCCACGCGCACGCAGCTTGAGCCGCATTCAATCGCCAACTCCAGGTCTGCGGACATGCCCATTGAAAGCGTGTCCAGGCTCAGGCCGTTTGAATTGAGCGAATCGAAAACCGACTTACATTCTAAAAATTCAGATTTCAATTGATCGGTGTTGTCTGTGTTGCTGGGAATGGTCATGAGGCCGCGCAGCGCCATGTTTTTCATGCCATGAATTTGATGGCACAAGTCAATCGCGAGCGCTGGACTGACACCGGATTTGCTGTCTTCGCCCGAGGTATTGATTTGTACCAGCACATTCAAGGGTGGGAGGTTTTCTGGGCGTTGATCTGACAAGCGTTGCGCAATTTTCAAGCGGTCAACGCTGTGCACCCAGGAGAAGTTTTCTGCAATTGGTTTGGTTTTATTGCTTTGTATGGGCCCGATGAAATGCCATTCAAGGTTGGCATTCATTGTTTGCGCATTGGGGTGATCAGCCAGCTGGGTGATTTTGTCCAGCGCTTCCTGCAGGTAATTTTCACCAAAGGCTGTTTGCCCGCAGCTGTAAAACTCAAGGATATCGCTCAAGGGAAAAGTTTTACTGACCGCTAGCAGCTTGACCGCTGAACCCGGTCGACCCGCTTTGTGGCATGCGGCTGTGATTCGGTTTTGAATTTCAGCCAATTGTGTGGCTCGGCTCATGGTGCATCAATTCAATGCTTAAAGGGAGATTATAGCCACATGACACTAACCGAGTTGTTAACCTGGGCTGTTGAAGAGCATGCATCGGATTTGCATTTGTCGGCAGACATGCCACCGATGATCCGTGTAAACGGTGAAATGCGCAAACTGAGTGAATCTGTGTTGGGACACCGTGAGATTTATCGACTGATTCAGGGGTCGATGACAGAAGCGCAATGGCAAGGCTGGGAACAGTCGCATGAATGTGATTACAGTTTTTCAGTGGATGGTTTGTCGCGTTTTCGGGTAAACGCATTCATGCAGAGCAGGGGTGCATCGGCGGCATTTCGGGTGGTGCCCAGCCGAGTAAAAACGCTGGAGGAACTGGAGGCACCCGCCGTGTTTCGTCAAATAGCGCGTGAGCCCAATGGTCTGGTACTGGTTACCGGTCCCACCGGCTCGGGCAAAAGTACCACCTTGGCCGCGATGGTGGATGATGTAAACCGCAACCAGAAGGCGCATATTCTGACCATTGAGGACCCGATTGAATTTACGCACACACCGATGAACTGTGTGATTAACCAACGCGAGTTGGGTGAGCACACCCATTCATTTGGTGCAGCTTTGCGCTCTGCCTTGCGAGAGGACCCGGATGTAATTCTGGTTGGCGAAATGCGTGATCTTGAAACCATTCAACTGGCCTTGACCGCAGCTGAAACCGGGCACCTGGTTTTTGCCACCTTGCACACTTCCTCTGCACCCAAAACCATCGACCGTATTATTGATGCATTCCCATCGGCTGACAAAAGCATGGTGCGCGCCATGTTGTCGGAATCGCTGCGTGCCGTAATTTGTCAAACCCTGCTGAAAAAGCAGGGGGGCGGGCGTGTTGCTGCGCATGAAATCATGATGGCCACGCCGCCGATTCGAAATTTGATTCGTGAAGGCAAGGTGGCGCAAATGCTGTCGTCGATTCAAACGGGTTCTCAGCATGGCATGCAGACCATGGAGCAGGCGGTGCAACGGCTTTTGATGACTGGAAGGATTACTCGAGAAGTGGCGATGAGTGTGATTTCGGGCTCGAACCAGCCTTGAGCAAATTGGGTTTGCAGGTAAACTTGCTTTTCAACAAACCCTTGAGAGGCAATTTCCATGGCAAGCAATGTGTACGAGTTTTCAAGCAAAACCCTCGACGGTAAGCCGCTGAGCCTCGCGGATTTTCAAGGCAAGGTTCTGTTGATTGTGAACACGGCCAGCAAGTGTGGTTTCACGCCGCAGTACGAAGGTTTGCAGGAACTGCACAAAGAATTGGGCCAGAAGGGCTTGGTGATTATCGGTTTTCCCTGCAATCAGTTCGGGGGCCAGGAACCGGGTACTGAAGAGGTAATTGCCAGCTTTTGCCAGAAGAATTACGGCGTTGATTTTTTGATGGCAGAGAAGGTGGATGTAAAAGGCAGCGATGCCCATCCATTGTTCAAATACCTGACTTCGCAAGCCAAGGGCATTTTGGGCACCGAGGCCATCAAGTGGAATTTCACCAAGTTTTTGGTTCGCAAAAATGGTGAGGTGTATGACCGTTACGCCCCCACCACCAAGCCTGCAGATTTAAAAGCTGATATCGCCAAGTTGTTGGCAGAGTAATTTCAGCGTTATTCAGTCTTCTGTGCTGTTGCCGGCTTGGGGTTGTTCCGTGATTGGATTGGCAGCAAGTTCACCGTTGGCCCTAGGTCGATACACACCGCGGGTCAGCGGAATTTCAAACAGCCGACATTCAATCGGTCCGTTAAACAATGGGCGTTTACGTTTGGGGCTTAATCCCAAGGTTTTCTTGATTTCCAGGTCGCCTGAGAACAAGAAGGCCGTCCAGCCTGAAAAATTCATTTTCAGATGATCGCCATAGGCTTTGAACAATCGTTCGTAGGCCTCGTCTTCAGGTACATCTGCACCCTTGGCGCGTACACGTTCACCATAGGGGGGGTTGCTGAACACGATGCCTGCGGGTGCGGGTGGCTCAACAGTGAGCGCATCGCGTTGTGCAAACTGCACAATACCGGCATCAAGAAGTTCTTCGAAACCGGCACGCACCAAATTTTCTTGAGCAATGTCGATCAGCAGTTCAGTGATGTCGCTGGCATACCAGTGGAAGTAGGGTGAGGTAAGCGCCTTATCCAGACCAGCATTGAAGCGCCGGTTGGCATCTTCTTGAAGTTCTTTGCCCCACTCGGGGGTGAAGGGTTTCAGGTTCTCAAAAGCGAATGGGCGCTCCAGGCCAGGGGCACGATCGCACAGCTGCGAAAGTGATTCGATCACCAAGGTACCGCTGCCGCAAAACGGGTCGAGAAACACATCGGCATTTTTGCCGGCTTCGCTTTGGCGTGCAATGTGCCACAGGCCGGCGGCCAGGTTTTCTTTCAGTGGTGCCACACCGGCTTCTTCGCGCCAGCCGCGCTTAAACAGGTTTTCACCAGCCAGGTCTATGTACACCATGGCTTCAGTAGGACTGATGGCTGCGAAAATTCGTACATCCGGTGCTTCAACACTGACGTTCGGGCGTTCGTCGAAACGCTCAAGGAATGAATCGCATACGGCGTCTTTCAGGCGAAGCTGTGTGAAGCGAACGCTTTGAATGTCGGCTCCCAGATTATTCAGGTCAACCCGGAAGGTGTTAGACAGCTTGAACCAGTTGTACCAGTCAACCGACTTGGCGATGTTGTAAAACTGTTCTTCATTGCTGCATTCTCCCCTCGCCAATTCAAGCCCAATGCGGCCTGCAAAACGGGTCCAGTAGGTCATGCGGGTGGCTTGGCGCCAGCTGGCTTCGAATGTACAGCCACCGGTTACTGCACGGGTTTTTTGAGCACCCATGGTTTCCAGTTCAGCCACCAGAATTTCTTCCAGGCCACGCGGGCAGCTTGCAAAACAGTTGAACACACTCTGCTTGGTCGAGTTGTGTTGCTGACCGGCGGGTTTGCCGGCGTTATTCGGCTTGGAATGATTCGGGCTTGAATAGGGCATGAATTGCTTTTAAAAAATTAGAAAGGTTTGACTACCACCAGGATGATGGCGATGGTCATGAGTACCACGGGCACCTCATTGAACCACCGGAAGTAAGTGTGACTGCGTGTGTTTTGGCCTGCTTCAAATTTGCGCAGAATGCGACCGCAGCTGTAGTGGTAACCGGCAATGGCGAAAACAACGAAAATTTTTGCGTGTAGCCAGCCACTTTGCCCGCCCACGCCAATTTGGTATACCCCCACCAGCGCGAAACCCAGCAACAAGGCTGGAATGGCCAGAAGGGTCATGAATTTGTAAAGTTTTTTCGCCATTTCCAGCAAGCGCGCTGTGGCGGCTGGCTCCGTTTCCATGGCCAGGTTTACGAAAATTCTGGGCAGGTAAAACAAACCCGCAAACCAGGAAGCGACAAACAAAATGTGAAAGGCTTTCACCCACAGGTAACCGTCCATGTACTGCTCCAGTTGGTTTTAATCAATCAGTTTCTTGTTTCGCCGTGGCCAAACACCACGTACTTTTGGCTGGTCAGGCCCTCAAGGCCGACCGGGCCACGCGCATGAATTTTATCGGTGGAGATGCCGATTTCGGCACCCAAGCCATATTCAAATCCGTCAGCAAAACGGGTTGATGCATTGACCATCACAGAGGCGGAATCCACTTCCCGAATAAAGCGCATGGCGTGGCTGTGGTTTTCGGTCACGATGCAGTCGGTGTGGTGCGACCCGTATTGGTTGATGTGGGCGATGGCCTCGTCCAGACTGTCGACCACTTTGATTGACAAAATTGGTGCGAGGTATTCAGTGCTCCAGTCTTCCTCGGTGGCCGCTTTTACACTGGGTAACAGCGCCATGGTTCGTTTGCAGCCGCGAAGTTCGACGCCTTTGGCTGCGTAACGCTGCGCAAGTTCCGCCAAGGCGGGTTTGGCCACGTGGGCGTGAACCAGCAAAGTTTCCATGGTGTTGCAGGTACCATACCGGTGGGTTTTCGCGTTCTCGGCAATGTTGGCTGCATGGCTTAGGTTTGCAGACTCATCAATGAAAACATGGCAAATGCCATCCAGGTGCTTGATTACTGGCACCTTCGCATCGCGGGAAATCCGCTCAATCAAGCCTTTGCCGCCACGTGGCACAATCACGTCCACATATTCAGTCATGGTGATCAATGTGCCCACGGCAGCGCGGTCCGTGGTGTCGATCACTTGAACGGCATCAGCGGGCAAGCCTGCTGCCTCCAAACCTTGTGCAACGATTGCAGCCAAGGCCTGGTTGCAACGGAACGCTTCTGAGCCACCACGCAAAATGGTGCTGTTGCCCGATTTAATACACAAGCCGGCGGCATCCACCGTAACATTCGGGCGGCTTTCATAAATAATGCCGATGACGCCCAAGGGGACGCGCATTTTACCCACCTGAATACCAGTCGGGCGGTTTTTGAAATCCGTCATTTCCCCGATCGGATCAGGCAACTGGGCAATTTGCTCCAAGCCTTCTGCCATGGTTTCAATGGCCTTGTCGCTTAATGCCAGGCGATCAAGCAACGCTGCGTCCAGACCATTCGCTTGGGCTTGCGCCATGTCGGCTTGATTGGCCTGGGTCAGCGCAGCTTTGTTGGCGCGAATCAGTTTGGCTGTTTCAAGCAATGCTGCGTTTTTCGCGTGCGTGTTGGCTTTGGCCATGTAAACAGCGGCTGCGCGGGCCTTTTTGCCAATGGCCAGAATTTGTTCTTCAATGCTCATATTGCTTACTCTGTACTATCGTTCGGTACGATTGATTCAACTGGTCCACAATTCGGGCGGTTCTATGCCCGCCACACCCAGGCCGATAATCTCAAAGAGGGTCCAGGGGTTGCCCTGTTTCATGCCTTTGATGGTTTTTTCAGCGGCATAACACCAAGCGGTCAGTTTTTGAAGGCTGCCAGGGTTGTGGCGTTTCAGGGCGGCCGCAATGTGGTTTTGCCTTTGTCCCCAAATTCTATTTTGTCGGCAGGCATCCGACAAAGACATTCCACGCCGTATGGCCTGCTGTGTGTCGCGAATGGCACGAATCTCCTCTTGCAAGGCCCAAAGTACCAAAGTGGGGGCCTCCCCTTCGGCTTCCAAGCTTCCATCATTCGGGTAATTCGTTTTGCGTCCCCGGCCAGCAGGCTGCCGCCCAAATCGAACACATTGAAACGCGCCGAATTGGCAACCATGCCTTGCACCTGTTCAATGTCCACGGCCCCCTGGTGTTCAAGTGCCAGCTTTTCAATGGTTTGATGCGCCACCAGCAGGTTACCCTCGGTTTTCTCGGCCAGCCAACTACAAGTTTCACGGTTTAATTGTACGCCTTTGCGTTTGGCGGCTTGTGCTATCCAGCCGGGTAGGGTGTCGGCGCCCACTGGGCGGCAGGCAATCTCGGTGCCTTTGGCCAGCAATTCTGCAAAACCAGCACTTTTTTCCTGGGTTTTGCTCAGTTTCGGAGCATTCACCAGCAGGTAATGCCCGGTATCACCTGCAGCGATCCACTGGGCTGCTTTGGCCAAGGCCTCTGCCGCTTCTTTGCCGAGTTTGGGTTGATTGATTCTCAAATCAACCAGCGAAACGTCGCCAAACAATGATGCTTCAGCAAACAATGACAAAAACTCTTGCGGGTCAAATTGCCGATCTACTTCCACAATTTGGCGCTGGTAATCGGTTTGTTTTTTCAGTCGCTGGCGGTACAGGTCGGCGGCTTGGGTTGCAAAAAGCGGTTCATCGGTGAATACGCACAGCAGTTGAGGCAAAGCGGTGTTTGCGCCTTCGTTTAACCAAGTGTCAAGCGCAATCTGTTTCACTTTGCTGCTTGCCCTTTTGATCCCAATTGCAAGGCGCTTAGCCGCCCGGTAATTTGGCGCGCGATGTCGCGCTGCATTTCGGTGTAAAGCTGGTTTTCCTCGGCTTCCTTGCCCAAAATTTGATCGTCGGTGTAGGTGAGTTCGCGCCTTTGGCTCAGTTGGCTGGTGGCAATCAGGAAGTCGCCGTTTTTGTCCACCACGCTATACAACAATTCATAGGTAATTCGAACCTCGCGCGCACGGCCTGTGGCACTAAAGGTGACAATGCTGCGGTCGCGCGTTTCGCTGATCAAATTTAACTTCAAGGGCGCACCTTCAGGCGGGTTTACCTTCAGGTTCAGAATTTGAAGTTGCAAGTCCATGTTGCGGTTCATTTCTGAATTCTCCATGCCGCGCAACTCGATTTTTTCAAAGTCGAAGTTGTACTGGCCACGCAACTGAAAGCCGCAGGCTGTCAGCGCCAATGTTGTTGCCAGCAGGGCGATGGTTTGAAAGAAACGTTTCATAAAGACTCGCTTGTTGTTGAGGTCGATCTTAAACAACGATGTTGACCAGTTTGCCAGGTACCACAATCACTTTTTTGGCCGGTTTTCCTTCCATGAATTTTTGCGCAGCTTCACTGGCCAATGCAGTACTCTCGATGCTGGCTTTATCTGCGTCGGCGGCTACTTCAATGCTGCCTCGCAGTTTGCCGTTCACTTGTACCATCAGGGTGAGTTCTGAGCGCACCAAGGCTTTCTCGTCAACTTCGGGCCATGGTGCATCCAGAAGCTCACCGTGAGCTGCGCTGTAACTCAGGCTGCTCCACAAGTGGCAGGTGATGTGCGGCACAATCGGGTACAGCACACGCAATAAAATGCTCAAGCCTTCTGCCAGTACGGCATGGTCTGCTGGCGTGTTTGTTTCACTTGCAAATGCATCCAGCGTGTTCAACATTTTCATGCCGGCAGACACCACGGTGTTGTACTGGTGGCGATCGTAGTCAAAGTTGGCCTGTTTCAAAATTTCATGTACATCGCGGCGAGTGTTCTGAGCCGCTTTGCTCAATTCTGCAGTGTTTAAAACGGGTTGGGCCTTAATGGCCACTTGCTGATTCAGTGCCAGTTGATACAGGCGTTTCAGGAAACGGTGTGCGCCTTCTACGCCAGAATCGCTCCACTCCAGGCTTTGTTCGGGCGGTGCTGCAAACATGGTGAACAAACGTGCTGTGTCGGCACCATACTGATCGATCAGGGCTTGTGGGTCGATGCCGTTGTTTTTCGACTTCGACATTTTCTCAACACCACCAATGTGCACGGGTGCTCCACTGTTGCTGAGTTTTGCAGAGACAGGCCGACCCTTGTCGTCAAACTCAACCGATACATCGGCCGGGTTGATCCAGGTTTTCTTGCCATTGGCCTCTTCGGTGTAATAGGTGTCGTTCAGCACCATGCCTTGGGTGAGCAGGGCGGTGGCGGGCTCACGGAATTTCACGAGGCCCAGGTCGTTCATGACCTTGGTCCAGAAGCGACTGTAAAGCAGGTGCAAAATGGCATGTTCAATGCCGCCGATGTACTGGTCCATGGGCATCCAGTAATCGCTGCGTTCGTCAGTCATCGTGTTTGCGTCGTTACAAACATAACGCGTGAAATACCAGCTGGAATCGACGAAGGTGTCCATGGTGTCTGTTTCACGGCGCGCGGGTTTACCGCACTTGGGGCATTTGCATTCATAGAATGCAGCGCTTTTGGCCAACGGGTTGCCGCTGCCATCGGGCACCAGGTCTTCGGGCAGCACCACGGGCAGGTCTGCTTCAGGTACGGGAACATCTCCACAGGTGTCGCAGTAAATCATGGGAATGGGGGTGCCCCAGTAGCGCTGGCGTGAAATGCCCCAGTCGCGCAGGCGGAACTGAATGCGTTTTTCGCCAATGCCTTTTGCGGCCAAAAGCTCGGCAACTTTGTCGACGGCTGCGGTGTAATTCAAACCATCCAGCGGGCCGCTGGCCACGCAAACACCGCGTTCTTTGTCGCCGTACCATTCAGCCCATTCGGCGTTGTTGAATACTTCGCCTTTCACGTCGATGACTTGCTTGATCGCTATGCCGTATTTCAAGGCAAACGCAAAGTCGCGCTCATCGTGCGCAGGCACGCCCATTACAGCGCCGTCGCCGTAGCTCATCAGCACATAGTTGCCCACCCAAACTGGCACGCTTTCGCCGGTCAGTGGGTGCGTTACGCTCAGGCCAGTGGGCATGCCTTTCTTTTCCATGGTGGCCATGTCAGCCTCGGCCACGCCGCCAGCCTTGCATTCAGCAATGAAGGTTTGCAGTTCAGGGTTGCTATCAGCAGCCAGTGAGGCCAGCGGGTGTTCGGCGGCCACGGCGCAGAAGGTGACGCCCATGATGGTGTCGGCGCGTGTGGTGAACACATACAGTTTTCCGTCTTGAACCAATTCACCCGCAGCATTTTTGATTTCATGCGGGAAAGCAAAACGCACGCCGGTGGATTTGCCAATCCAGTTTTCCTGCATCACTTTGACGCGCTCTGGCCACTGCAGGCCATTCAAATCCTCGAGCAACACATCGGCGTAATCGGTAATCGCCATGTAATACATGGGGATATCTCGCTTTTCAACCACAGCGCCCGAGCGCCAGCCTTTGCCGTCAATGACCTGTTCATTGGCCAGCACGGTTTGGTCAATCGGGTCCCAGTTCACGGTACCTGTTTTCTTGTACACAATGCCTTTCTCAAGCATCTTCAAAAACAACCACTGGTTCCACTTGTAGTAATCGGGTTTGCAGGTGGCTACTTCCTTGGACCAGTCAATCGCCAAACCCATCGATTCCATCTGTTTTTTCATGTAATCAATGTTGCTGTACGTCCAGGCTGCGGGCGGCTTGCCGTTGGCCATCGCTGCGTTTTCAGCTGGCATGCCGAACGCATCCCAACCCATGGGCATCAAGGTGTTGTAGCCCTTCATGCGCTTTTGGCGAATCATCACATCGTTGATGGTGTAGTTGCGCACATGGCCCATGTGCAGCTTGCCGCTTGGGTATGGCAGCATGGAAACGCAGTAGTACTTGGGCTTTAGTTTGCCGCTTGCATCTTTTGCGAAAGCCTCGGCCCTGTAGGCGTCCGATTCTTTCCATTGGCCTTGAACGGCATTCTCAATGTCTTGGGCGGCGTATTTGTCGAACATGGTGCGTTGAAACTTGGGTGTGAGTTTTGAATGCGGGCGGGGCCTTGCCGGGTGGGGCAGGCCAATCGGTCATTATATCGGGCTTTTCGTTTTTACGGGCAGGGCGGGTGGGGCAATCACTGTTAAAATCAACAGCAAAACCCATTTTTGATGTGAGAAGCCGTGTCTTTACTCGATAGTCTGAACCCTGAACAACTGGCAGCCGTCACCTTGCCCCGTGAATCGGCACTGATTCTGGCGGGGGCAGGCAGCGGCAAAACCAAGGTGCTGACAGCGCGCATTGCCTGGTTGATTCAAACCGGGCAGGTGGGCCCCAATGGGGTGTTGGCGGTTACCTTCACCAACAAGGCGGCCAAGGAAATGCTTCACCGCATTTCAAGCATGCTGCCCATTAACACCCGCAGCATGTGGGTGGGTACTTTTCACGGCTTGTGCAACCGCATGTTGCGCGCGCACTGGAAGGAAGCTGGTTTACCTCAGGCTTTTCAAATTCTGGACATGCAAGACCAATTGTCGGCAATCAAGCGCATGTACAAAGTGCTGGGCATAGATGCTGAAAAATTTCCGCCGAAGCAACTGAGCTACTTCGTCGGTTCCGCGAAAGATCAAGGTTTGCGCCCCAAAGACGTAGAGGCGCACGACGAATACCACCGCATGATGGTTCGCCTGTATGAGGCTTATGAAGCCCAGTGCCAGCGTGAAGGTGTGGTGGACTTTGCTGAGCTGCTGTTGCGTTCCTTCGAATTGTTGGGCGCCAACCCTGCGCTGCGGGAACACTACCAGGCTCGATTTAAATACATTTTGGTGGACGAGTTTCAAGACACCAACAGCCTGCAATACAACTGGTTGAAACGCTTGGCTGGATCGCAAGGTTGCATCTTCGCAGTGGGCGACGATGACCAGTCCATTTACGCTTTTCGCGGTGCGCGCGTGGCCAATATGGTGCAGTTTGAAAATGATTTCAATGTGCAAAATCGCATCAAACTGGAGCAAAACTACCGTTCGGTGGGCAATGTGCTGAAAGCCGCCAACGTGCTGATTGCACACAACAAGGCTCGTCTGGGCAAAGAGTTGTGGACCGAAGCTGGTGAAGGTGAGGCGATTCGGGTGTATGAGGCCACCAGCGACCAGGATGAGGCAGCTTTCATCATTGACCGAATCAAGAAGCTGGTGCTTGAAGAAGGCTACGGTCGGTCGGACATTGCAATTCTGTACCGCTCCAATGCGCAATCCCGGGTTGTTGAACAAGCCTTGTTCAATGCGGGCATGCCTTACCGTGTGTATGGTGGTTTGCGGTTTTTTGAACGTGCAGAAATTAAGCATGCGCTGGCGTATTTGCGTTTGATGGACAACGCCGACGATGACAATTCCTTCTCACGCGTAGTGAATTTTCCTGCGCGTGGTATTGGCGCACGCAGCGTTGAACAATTGCAAGACATATCCACTGCACAAGCCACATCGCTTTACCGAGCCATTCACCGCCTGGAAGGGCGGGCGCAGGCGGGATTGAAAAAATTTGCGGATTTGATTGAGCGCATGCGCTTTGAAACCCGGGGCCTAAGCTTGGCTGACCTGGTTGACAAGGTCATTAATGAATCGGGCTTGGTGGCGCATTTTCAGGCCGACAAAGACGGTGAAGACCGCGTGGAAAACTTGAAAGAATTGGTGAACGCGGCCGCTTCCTTTGCGATTGCTGAAGGTTATTACCAAGACGCTGCCGCGACCATGGTGGATGAGGAAAAGTTGATTACCCCCCTGGCGGACTTTCTTTCCCATGCCTCGCTTGAAGCAGGCGATAATGCCGCCGCTGCAGGGCAAGAAGCCATTCAGCTGATGACTGCGCATTCCGCCAAGGGTCTGGAATTCAAGTGCGTCTTTGTAACTGGTCTTGAAGAAGGCCTGTTTCCACATGAAAACAGCATTGGCAATTCCGTAGAGGGTGGCGATGGCACCAGTGTTGAGGCGGTAGAAGAAGAGCGCCGGCTGATGTACGTTGCCATTACCCGCGCACGAGAACAGCTGTTTTTAAGCCACGCGCAGCAGCGCATGTTGCACGGGCAAATTCGATATCACCTGCGCTCACGTTTTCTGGACGAATTGCCAGAGGAGGTGTTGAAATGGTTAACGCCGAAACGCGCGCACATTGCCAGCCAAGGCTGGGATGCACTGGATTCCAAAGTGTGGGGGCAAAATAAAACGCTCAACGTGGGTTACAGCAACAAAGCCGCCAAGCGACCCTACGACATCGGCACGGGTGTGAATCATGCCAAGTTTGGTAGCGGTGTAGTGGTGGCTTATGAGGGCGAGGGTGACGACCAAAGAATTCAAATCAACTTCGGCCGCCAAGGCATGAAGTGGCTGATGCTGAGTTTGGCGAAGCTTGAGCGGGGCTGAACTTGAAGGGTCAACGCTGCGATTTATCGGCAACTCGGCATGGGTTACTTGTTCCGCACTGGGCCGGTGATTTGAGGGCTGAACTTGAAGGGTCGCCGCTGCCCGAAAACTTGGCATTTCGGCTTGTCGTCTTGAGTCTGCAC
>NZ_MQVZ01000001.1:3216957-3414727 GCF_002954425.1 Limnobacter sp. SAORIC-690 | reverse complement strand
GAGGGATAAACAGGTTTTCTGGCGAGAGATCGGAACCCAAGCCGAGAGGGCGATTAATAAGCGCCGAGAGATTGAAACCCAAGCCGATTGAGCTACCAACAAAGTGGCGAGAGATCGAAACCCAAGCCAGTTACTCGGTTGGATCGTGCTCAAACACTGCTTTGTAGCTTGGGTAAAAGGTACATAGCGAGACCGCCATCACCAGCGCCACGCACATCATGTTCAAGGCACTCACAAATGCGGCGGGCAAACCCAACATGGTGAACAAAACAACAAACACCGATGAAAAACCCAAGCCCAAAACAAGCCAGCCCATGCCGTAAATCAGAAAGCTGCCCTTGTTTCGCCACACCGCGACCCAGCTAGAAAAAAGGGCCTGCATGGGTTTCATATTGTGCCAAACCACCAACACTGGTGCGAACCAGAATGCCAACAGTACCGGAATACTGGTGATGCCAATAAAAATCATGTAAAGCACCATGTATTCCATAAACGCCGCACTGGTGGCTGCATCGGCTTTTTGGAGATCCTCAATTGACACGGTGGGCTGCGCCCCAAGAACAAGGTGCGCAAGTAGCCGGATCAATGCAAAACACGCGGTGTAAATTGCTCCCAAAATCAACAAGGATTGCAGGTGCTTTCTGTTGTCTTGATTAAAGGCATTGAACAAAACACTGGGGCTGACCCGCAAACCTTTTTGGCCCATTTTGCCAGCCAGCATAATGCCAAAACCCAAGGCAGGCGATGCAATGGCCACTGCCGCGGCACCGATAAACGGAATCAGGATTCCAATGAAAAGAATAATGAACAGATAAGTGTTGCCGAACAGGAACATTTCACCTGGTTTGCTGCGGAAAAGCTGCAAGCCCTGCATCAGCCAATCCCATCCCGCACTGGGCGGGCAAGTATGTACGTAGTTGGCCAATTGTTTACTTCCTTAATTCGGTTGAGGGGCAAGCGGTATTCCCTGCCTGCGGGCAAGCAATACGCGTTCAAAATGTTTTGGGTCTTTCACGTTCAGCACTTCTGCCTCGCGTGGCATGTAAAAATCGTAAAGTCTGGAGGCCCAGAAGCGAAGACCCGCCGCGCGCAGCATGTCTTGCCAAAGTTCGCACTCATGCGCACTCAGTGGGCGTTCAGATTGATAACCGTCAAGCAGGGCACCAAGCAATTCAGGATTCAATTCTCCGGTAAACAGCTGGATACACCAGTCGTTCGCGGTCACTGCGAGGTCGAACAGAAATGTATCGACGCCAGCAAAATAAAAATCGATCACGCCGCCAAGTGCGTCGCCTTGCATCAGGGCATTGTCGCGAAACAAGTCCGCGTGCACTGCCCCTTTGGGCAGCATTTTGTAGGCAAGGCGTTCTGCAACTGCTTTTTGGTGGTTCACTTCGCTGTGCAACAGTTCACGAACAGAGGCTGGCAGGTGCGAATCGAGAGCATTCATCGCACTTTCAATCCATGCCAGCCCACGGGGGTTGGGCGTATTGCCCGGAAAATCAGCCACCGCAAGATGCGCTTGTGCACAAAACTTTCCGATTTCTCGGCATTGAATGGCGTTGGGGTGCTCGACAGATTTGCCGCTGAGGCAATTCACCAATGTAGCAGGCTTGCCGTTGAGTGCGTTGAACAATTCACCTTGACCATTCGGAATCGGGCCGGGTACGGCCAGGCCCTTTTTGGCCAAATGTTTCATGAGGCCCAGGTAAAACGGCAAGTCCTCTGCCTTCAGTTTTTCAAACAGGGTTAGAACAAAGCGCCCTGTGGTGGTATTCACAAAGTAATTGGTGTTCTCAATGCCCGACTCAATGCCCTCAAATGAAAGCAGTTCACCACAATCCCGGCCTTGCAGCCATTGTTGCAGTTCTGTTTGGGTAATGCGCGTAAAAACAGCCATTCAAAGTCCTGAGTAGGGTCGTGAGCACCCCGGATTTTACCTGTGTTTGACCCTGCTTTATAAGTCCAACAGCTTCTCTGTTTCACTGTCTGATGGATTGAAGGTGCGTTTTTCGTAGAAGTGGAATATGCATTTCAGCACCTCCTCCGGTGTTTCAACCACTTCAAACAGGTCCATATCGCTAGGGCTGATCATTCCCTCGCCCAACAAATGGCTTTTTACCCAATCAATCAGGCCCGCCCAGAACTTGGAGCCCACCAAAATAATGGGAATGCGCCTGCCTTTGTTGGTTTGTATCAGCGTGAGGGCCTCAAACATTTCATCGAGCGTACCGAATCCGCCTGGCATTACGACATAGGCACTGGCGTATTTTGCAAATGCCACTTTGCGGGCAAAAAAGTGGCGAAAAGTCAGGGAAATATTCTGGTATGCATTGCCGCTTTGCTCGAACGGCAGCTCAATATTCAAACCCACGCTGGGCGATTCGCCCGCATAGGCCCCTTTGTTGGCGGCTTCCATAATGCCTGGCCCACCACCACTGATTACCGCAAAACCCGAGTCAGACAGTGCCCTGGCAATTTTCTCAGTCAGCGCGTAGTAGGGGTGATCCACGGGGGTTCGGGCGCTGCCGAAAATGGACACCGAAGGGCGAATTGCTGACAGCTTCTCAGTCGCCTCAATGAACTCTGCCATAATTCCCAACACATGCCACGACTCTCTGGCCTTCACTGCGGTGGATTGTTCTTTGGAGGGTAGGTGGCGCAATGTCGGAATATTCTTATTTTTGGTTGTCATATGAAGCGATTACTCCTGGTTGATGGGTCGAGCTACCTGTACCGTGCCTTTCATGCCATGCCCGATTTGCGAAACCGCGCAGGCGAGCCCACTGGTGCCATTTATGGCATGGTTAACATGCTTCGACGCCTGCGTGCAGATTACAACACTGACGATATCACCTCCAATTGTATCGCCTGTGTGTTCGATGCGCCGGGTAAAACCTTTCGTGACGACATTTACCCCGAATACAAGGCGAACAGGGCCAGCATGCCCGAAGACCTTGCCGCTCAGATCCCTCACATTCATGAAGTGACCCGCGCCATGGGTTGGCCCATCGTGATGGAGCCCGGTATTGAAGCGGACGATGTGATTGGTACCTTGGCTCAAGTGGCGCTTGAGCAGGGCTTTGATGAGGTGATTGTGTCCACGGGCGACAAAGACATGGCCCAACTGGTGAATGACAAGGTTCGCTTGGTGGACACCATGAAAAATGCGGTCATGACTCGGGACGCCGTGTTTGAAAAGTTCGGTGTGTACCCGGAACAAATTGTTGATTACCTGACGCTGGTGGGCGACACCGTGGACAACGTGCCAGGTGTGGAAAAGGTGGGGCCAAAAACCGCTGCGAAGTGGCTGGCGGAGTACAAGACCCTGGATGGCGTGGTGGCCAATGCCGACAAAATTGGCGGCAAAGTGGGCGAGAACCTTCAAAAAGCGCTGGACTGGTTGCCCACAGGCAAAACCCTGGTCACCATCAAAACAGATTGCGAGTTTGAGTTGCGCCGCCACATTGAAGAGCAACTGAAAGCAAATGCTGAAAACAAAGAAGCGTTGAAGCAACTGTTTCAGCGTTTCGAATTCAAGACATGGTTCCGCGCCCTGGGCGGCGTGGCTGAGGACGAGGTTACGGCCAAACCCAAAGCAGATGGTCCGCCCGATGGCAGTTCAATGAGCCTGTTTGATGCGCCTACACAGGCTGTGGATTCGATTGAAACCATTTGCATTCAAACCCAAGTGCAGCTTGACGCTTTGTTGGTGGAATTGAAAGCCGCTTCGGCCAGCAAAACGCCGGTGGCCTTTGACACTGAAACCGATTCGCTGGAACCCATGAATGCGCGCATTGTGGGCCTTTCATTTTCAGTGAAACCAGGTGTGGGCTATTACATTCCACTGACGCACCAAGATTTGACCGCCGAGCCACAATTGCCATTGGCCGAGGTGCTGGCATTCCTGAAGCCTTGGTTTGAGGATTCCGATTCGCCCAAAATTGCCCAGAACGCCAAATACGACTTGCATGTGATGGCCAATCACGACGTGTGGGTGAAGGGCCTTTTTGAAGACACCATGCTGGCCAGCTATATTCTAGAGGCCCACAAGCCCCACGGCATGGATGCTTTGGCCCTGCGCTGGTTGAACTACAACACCATCAAGTATGAAGAAGTGGCAGGCAAGGGTGCCAGTCAAATTACCTTTGACCAGGTGCCTATCGACACAGCCACAAAGTACGCTGCCGAAGATGCTGAAGTCACCTTGCGCCTGGCCCACACCTTGAAAGCCGAGCTCGACAAGGTGCCAGAGCTTGCCAAGCTGTACCGCGATGTGGAGTTGCCTTTCGGGCAGGTGCTGTTCGAAGTGGAGCGCAATGGTGTATTAATCGATTCCGACAAGCTTGAAGCCCAAAGCGTTGAAATTGCTGACAAGCTAAAGTTGATTGAAGAGCAAGCCTTTGAATTGGCTGGCGGTAGTTTTAACCTGAACTCGCCCAAGCAAATCGGCGAGCTGTTGTTCGACAAGCTGGGTTTGCCCGTGGTGAAAAAAACCGCCAGTGGCGCACCCTCCACCGATGAAGAAGTGCTCAGCAAATTGGCTGAAGATTATCCCCTGCCCGCGAAGTTGCTCGAACACCGGTCACTGGCCAAACTGAAAAGCACTTACACCGACAAATTGCCCCGCATGGTCAATGCGCGTACAGGGCGTGTGCACACCAACTATGCGCAAGCCGTGGCAGTTACTGGCCGCTTGGCCAGCAATGATCCCAACTTGCAAAACATTCCTGTACGTACCGCAGAGGGTCGCCGGGTGCGAGAGGCCTTTATTGCAGCACCGGGCTGTGTCTTGGTTTCCGCTGATTATTCACAAATTGAGTTGCGCATCATGGCGCATATTTCAGGCGATGAGGCCCTGATTCACGCTTTCAATGAGGGCTTGGATATTCACAGTGCCACAGCGTCAGAAATTTTCGGAGTGGGTTTGAACGAGGTCACATCCGACCATCGCCGTACTGCGAAGGTGATTAACTTCGGTCTTATCTATGGCATGAGTGCCTTTGGCTTGGCTGGCAATCTGGGTATTACCCGAGAAGCTGCAAAACTTTATATTGACCGTTACTTTGCCCGCTATCCTGGTGTGGCGAAATTTATGGACAATGTACGCGCACAAGCCAAAGAAGACGGCTTTGTACAAACGGTGTTCGGGCGCCGGTTGTGGCTGCCTGAAATTAAAAGCCCGAATGGCCCGCGCAGGGCCGGTGCCGAACGGGCTGCGATCAATGCGCCCATGCAGGGCACATCAGCAGACCTGATCAAAATGGCCATGGTTGAATTGTCGGCTTGGTTGAAGGCAGAACAACTCAACACAAAGATGATCATGCAGGTTCACGACGAAGTTATTTTCGAAGTACCCAAGGGTGAACTCGAATTGATTCAGAAACGTGTACCTGAAATCATGACGCAGGTGGCCAAGCTTCGAGTTCCACTGGAGGTGGGTTGCGGCGTTGGCAACAATTGGGAAGAGGCACATTAAACATCAGGAGCATGGGATGAGCGATAGCGCAAACAACATTAAAAACCAGGAACATCAGGAACATCTAAAAGCACTGACGGGTGGCGGCAAGCTGTCCATAAGCCGCCGCACTGTGCTGAAAGGTTTCACGGTTGGGGGGTTTGCGGCAGCTGCATCGCCTGTGTTGGCCCAAGCCATTACCACGCCTGGCGATGGTCTTGAAGAAGGTCGCGTGTTTGTGGATGTGGGCGACGATGACATGTTTGCTTATCGCGCTTACCCAAAGGCTAAAAAGAATGCACCCGTAATTTTGGTGGTGCCTGAAATTTTTGGTGTGCATGCTTATTTGGAAGACGTGTGCAGACGGTTTGCTCAAGCGGGTTTCTATGCCCTGGCCCCCGAGATTTTCTTTCGCCATTCCGAGCCGGGGCAATATGCCACCGTGGCTGCCATTCTGGAAAATGTCATTGCGAAAATGGACGACCAACAAGTGATGGCCGACCTGGACAAGTGTGTGGAATTTGCAGGCTCCGAGGGTGCGGATGTAAAAAAACTCGCGATCACCGGGTTTTGTTGGGGTGGTCGCATTACTTGGTTGTACGCAGCACACCAGCCGGCTGTGAAGGCAGGGGTGGCGTGGTATGGTCGCCTGGTTGGGGCAAAAACCGAATTAACGCCTGCACACCCGGTGGATGTGGCTTCGAAACTGAAAGCGCCGGTGTTGGGTTTGTATGGTTCGGAAGACAGCTCAATCCCGCTGGACACCGTAGAGCAAATGAGAAAAGCCCTCGCCGCAGCCGAAAAAAATCCATTTGCAAAGGCCAGCAGCATCACCGTATTTGACAAGGCTCAGCACAGTTTCCACGCCGATTATCGCCCCACCTACAATTCCACCGTGGCGAAACAGGCGTACAATCAGGCGCTTGAGTTCTTGCGGGGCAAGAACCTGATCTAATCTCGGACCCAATCAATCGTGCAATCCAGTTTACCGCTTGTTCTCCTGGCCGCTGCCCTGGGCACGGCCTTGGCCATTTTTGCATCTGCATTGTTAACAGCACGACACATCGCCCGCTCGCTTGAGCCCATGGTGAGCGTGTCTGCTGGTGTGCTTCTGGGCGCATCGCTTTTGCATTTGTTGCCCGAAGCGCTGGACAAGGGCATGGATCATCACAACTTGTTTGCCCTGTTGCTGGCGGGTTTGCTGTTTTTCTTTGTGCTGGAAAAGTTTTCAATTTTTCGCCACAGCCATCACCACGAGCACGATGGACACGACCACCACCATGGTTTCGACAAACGCGAGGCGCGCCGCGGTGGTTTGTTGATTGTGGTGGGCGATTCCATTCACAACTTTGCCGATGGCTTGTTGGTGGCCAGTGCATTTTTGGTTGATTTCGAGTTGGGTTTGGTGACCACGCTGAGTGTGGTGTTGCATGAAATTCCGCAACAAACCGGGGATTATCTGGTGCTGGTGAATGCCGGAATTGCTCGCAAAAAAGCCTTGCAGCTGATGTCGGTTGCTGGTTTGGCTGCAGTGTTGGGCGCAGGTTTGGGTTACACCTTGTTCACGGAATTGCAGGCTTTACTGCCCTATGCCTTGGTGTTTGCGGCAGCCAGCTTCATTTATGTGGCGGTGGCCGATCTGATTCCGCAAATGCAGCAGCGTGTGAAAATCAAGGAAAGTGTGGTGCAGTTGCTGTGCATCGGGTCAGGCGTGGCTCTAATCGCGATTTTGGCCGAGATACTTCATCACCATCATTGAACAACTACTCGCCCACCAGTTTTCTCTGGTGGGTTGCATAAGAAGACATTGCTCCGCAGGCAATAATCAGTAAAACACCCAACCAGGTTGTGCTGGTGGGAATGTCGCCCAGCACCACAATTCCAAAGAATGTCGACACCAGAATTGTGCAGTATTGCAAAGCGGCTGAAAGCCAGGTTGAGCCGCTTCCGAATGAACGGGTCAGCGCCAGATTGCCTGCACCACCAAAAAACCCCAGCGCCACAAGCCACAACAAGGTCCAATCGGTATCTGGAGCCTTGAACACCTCAAATTCCCCGAAGCCAATGATGTACACCAACGATGTGACTGTGGCTGTGCCTGCGAAGTACAGCACGGTTCGCCACTCGGGTTCGCGGGCCTGCCCAAGGCTTTTTAATTGCATGTAAGCCACGGCAGACACCGCACCAGCACTCAGGCCTATAAGGGCAGTTTGTAGTTGGTTGCCGTAAAACACGGGTTGAAGAACCGCAATGACACCAGAAAAGCCGATTGCAATTGCGAACTGCTCCAGGCGATTTCTGGATTGCCCATACCAAAGCCACAAGATCAGGGCAATGAACAGGGGGGAGGTGTACATCAGTGTGGTCGCCGTGGCCAGGGGCAATTGCGTGGTCGCATAAAAGCCGCACCACATGGCAATAATTCCTGCAACATTTCGTTTCAAATGAAGAAAGGCAACCGGGCTTTTCAGGCTAAGGCCCTGAAGCAGAGCCCAAACGGTGATTGCAATGGCTGGCACTGCACCGCGAAAAAGAACAATTTCACCCAATGTGGCATGGGTGCCCGCGAGTTTAACCATCAGGCCCATGGTGCCGAAACACAGGCAGGCCATTAACATCCAGAGTGCTTGCATGGGGGCAGATTGTAGCTTGGCTTCCGGACGTGGATGAATGATCAGGACAATTCGGGCGTGGCTTTGTAATGTGCAAAGCTCGGATCAAGCCACACCTCCCGTTTCTCCAGCGGCGTGTTGTCCATCGAATGGGTAATGCGAAATACACGCAGACTGGGCGCATCCGGAATTTTATTGAACAGGCTCGCGATACGGGGCTCCATCGACTTCACCGACACTTCATCGGTCATCTGGCCAATCCGCATTTGAAACACCTCGGAGGCCAAACGGTACAAGTTGCCAGCCGATTTCTGCAGCATTTCAATGCTCAACTTCGGAAAAACCTTTTTGGAGAGGCACAGCTGTTCGTAAGCAATCAGTTGGGTGTGCAGCATGTGCCGAACTTCAATCAACCAGATTGGATCGCCCAAGGCGATACCCAGGGCTCGAGATTCTTCGGTGTCAGCCTGAATACTCTCCAGGCTGATTAACTCGGTTTTTACTTCGGTACCCGCGTACTCGGTTGCCCAATGGTCATTGAGTTTGAAGGGATCTGCCCGATCGTATACCGGTGAAGGCAAGGCTTTGTCGGTCACAAATGTCCCGAGCCCCTGCATTTTTGTCACCAGTCCAGATTTTTCCAGTGATTCAATTGCGCGGCGAATAGTGCCGATTGACACCTGAAAACGGTCCGACAGTTTTTTTTCATTGGGCAGTGGTTCACCGACTTTCCAGGTTTGCCTGAAAATTTCATCGGTCAGAACTTCACTGATTTGCTGGTAGGCGGGGCCGCCACTGCGTACAACGGGCCCGTCCAAGGAATTGGAGCCACGCATCATCTAAATATATCCAGAGTTTTATTTTTGTCTAATCAATGTACCAGAAAAAGATTAAACAAAAATACAAATCGCGATATTGATTTTGACGATGCGTGGTTTTGCCGGTCAGAAGGTTTTTTTCAGTTTCCCTGACTGTTTATGTGTAGGGCTCATTTGAGCCCCATACCAGGAGTGAAAGTGCGCCATGCCATCTTCCATCGGGCTTTGATAGGGGCCTGCGTCGTGTTCCCCTCGATCCATCAGCACCCGGCGGCCTTCGTCCATTCTCTCGGCAATTTCATCGTCTTCAACAGCGGTTTCCATGTAGGCTGCTTGTTCAGCCTCCACAAATTCCCTTTCAAACAGACGAATTTCCTCGGGGTAATAAAATTCGACCACATTCAGTGTTTCCTGAGGGCCTTTGGGGTGCAGCGTGGAAACAACCAGCACATGCGGGTACCACTCCACCATGATGTTGGGGTACATGCAAAACCAGATTGCGCCGTACTTGGGTTCTACGCCGTTGCTGAACTTTTTCACGGCTTCGTGCCATTGCCGGTATACCGGCGTGCCTGGGCGACGCAGGCCTGCTTTCACACCCACCGATTGCACGCTCCAGTTCTCGCCGTAGTACCACTGCAAATCCGAGCAACTTACAAACTGGCCAAGGCCAGGGTGGAAGGGCTCAACGTGGTAATCCTCTAGATAAACCTCAATGAAGGTCTTCCAGTTGTAGGGCAGCACATTGGTTTTTACGGAATCCAGTTGAAATTCCGAGAAATCGATTTCTGCGAGAAACGGAACATTTTTCAGATCCTCAAGCACGTTACGCCCGGAATTGAACAGCAGGCCGCGCCAATTCTGCAATGGATACGACTGAAGTTTTGTGCAAGGTTGCTGCGCAAAATGCGGTGCGCCCAGCAATTCACCCTTCAAATCGTAAGTCCAGCGGTGAAGCGGGCAAACGATATTGCTGGAATTGCCATGGCCTTTCAACATAATGGCTTGACGGTGGCGACACACATTGGACAAAAGCTCGATTTCAGAGCCGTTGTTGACTAGAATGCGGCCGTCGCCTTCCCACGGAAGTGACCTCCAGTCGCCGCACTCGGGCACCCAATGGGTGTGACCGACGTAACCCGGTCCGTCTCGATAGAGTAGTTGGATTTCATCCTTCAAAACATGTTCATCGAAATACGTTGAAACATGAGGCTGTAAACTTGATTGCGTCACGGCATGTGACACATTGGACAAATCACTCAAATCGGACATGATCCCGGGGACCTCCTCCAACAGTGTCCCTGATCGACACTGATGCAAATTAACCTGTTGAACAAAAAGAGAAAGTGGGATTGTACCCTTTAGTCTGCATTCCGGCCAAAGACTTTTCGCCTTTGGACAAAGTCGCAGTAAAATGGAGGACTTTGCATCACGCACAGCAGCACAATGAGCCCAAGCAAATCGAAAACAGCGCCAGTCGACAATGCCCAAGCGGTGCCAGCCTCTTTTGAAGAAGCAGTGGCCGAGCTTGAGGCTTTGGTGAATACCATGGATTCCCAGAATCTTGGCCTGGATCAATTGCTGACCGATTACAAACGTGGGGCCTATCTCGTGAAGTATTGCAGGGACCGGTTAAGTCAGGTTCGCAAAGAGGTCACCGAGATTGAACAAACATTGAACAAACCCGCTGATGAAGGTGCACAGTGAGCTTCGCCCAGCCCATTCAGTTGAACTGGTTTGATGAGACCCGCGCGGGTTTTGAAACAGCATTGGCAGAAAAGTTAAACCAGTCCAAAGGTCCTTCCAGTGAGCTGAATGCTGCAATTGAATATGCCTTGTTGGATGGCGGAAAGCGCTTGCGCGCCATGTTGGTATTCGCCGCCGGCCATGCAGTGGAGACACCAGCCAGTGAGTTAAGCGATGCGGCCTGCGCCATCGAAGCCATGCATGCCTATTCTTTGGTGCACGACGATTTGCCCAGCATGGACAATGATGTACTTCGCCGTGGCAAACCAACCTGTCATGTGAAGTTTGGTGAGGCTTTTGCCCTGTTGGCAGGTGATGCACTACAAACGCTTGCTTTTCAATGGCTGGCTGAATCGGACCAGGGTAATGTTCAGGTTCGCGTACAGCAAATTGCAGCCTTGGCCGGCGCCTCTGGTTTGCAAGGCATGGCTGCCGGGCAGGCAATAGACCTTGCGCATGTGGGCAAGCCTATGGACTTGCAGTCGCTTGCCAATATGCACGCGCGCAAAACAGGTGACTTGATCTCGGCGTCAGTTCGCATGGGATATGTCAGCAATACGGCGCTTTCGGCCGTTGAGAAGAATGGATTAGAGGCCTATGCCCATTGTTTGGGCTTGGCATATCAGGTAATAGACGACATATTAGACGTGGAGTCCACCAGTGAGGTGCTCGGTAAAACATCGGGCAAAGACGCGCTGAACAACAAACCCACCATGGTGAGTTTGATGGGCTTGGGCGAAGCCAAAGCACTTTTGGCCCGGCTGCGAGAACAGGCTTTCACAGCCTGTGAGGTTATTGCTGCCCCGCGCCGCGCCCCGCTGGAAACCCTTGTAGAACTGATTACAAACCGGAAATCATGACCGATCTGCTGAAAAAAATTGATTGCCCCGCAGACCTGCGGCGACTGTCTGAAAACCAGCTGCCCAAGCTGGCAGACGAGTTGCGCAATTACATCGTGGAGCAAGTGGCCAAAACCGGCGGGCATTTGTCATCTAACCTGGGAACGGTCGAATTAACCGTGGCCTTGCATTATGTGTTCAACACCCCAAATGATCGCGTGGTGTGGGACGTGGGCCACCAAACTTACCCGCACAAAATTTTGACTGGCCGGCGCGATGCCATGCCGGGTTTGCGCCAATACGGCGGCATCTCCGGTTTTCCAAAGCGTTCGGAATCTGAGTACGATGCCTTTGGTACTGCACATTCCAGCACCTCCATTTCCGCTGCCTTGGGCATGGCGGTTGCCTCACGCAACCTGGGCGTGAACCGAAAACACATTGCTGTAATTGGCGACGGCTCCATGACCGCAGGCATGGCCTTTGAAGCCTTGAACAACGCCGGTGTAACGCCCGACATTGATTTGCTCGTGATTTTGAACGACAACGACATGTCCATTTCACCGCCTGTGGGCGCGCTGAACAAGTACTTGGCCAAGTTGTTGTCGGGCCGCATGTTGAACAATGTGAAGGAAGTGGGCAAGGGCATATTGGGTGTGGCCCCACCCCTGTATGAACTGGCGCACCGGCTTGAAGAGCATGTCAAAGGCATGATGAGCCCGGCCACACTGTTCGAGGAATTTGGGTTTAATTACTACGGCCCCATTGATGGCCACGATCTGGACGCACTTGTGCCCACGCTGCAAAACCTGCGTGCAATGAAAGGCCCGATCTTCCTGCATGTGATTACCAAAAAGGGCGCAGGCTACAAGCTGGCCGAGCAAGATCCCGTGCTATACCACGGCCCGGGCAAGTTCGATCCCAGCATCGGTATTCAAAAATCAAGTACACCCAAGCCCCCTACCTACACACAAATTTTTGGCAAGTGGTTGTGCGACATGGCGCAATCCGATCGCAAACTGGTGGGCATTACCCCAGCCATGCGCGAGGGTTCAGGCATGGTGGAATTCGAGCGTCGCTTCCCCTCGCGCTACTTTGATGTCGGCATCGCAGAACAGCACGCAGTCACCTTCGCGGCCGGTTTGGCCTGCGAGGGCATGAAGCCCGTGGTGGCCATTTATTCCACATTTTTGCAGCGCGCCTATGACCAACTGATACATGACGTCGCCTTGCAGAATCTCGACGTTACTTTTGCGCTGGACCGCGCCGGCTTGGTGGGGGCCGACGGTGCAACGCACGCGGGCAATTACGACATTGCTTACTTGCGCTGTATTCCCAACATGGTGATTGCCGCTCCCTCCAACGAGGATGAGTGTCGCAAATTACTTACAACCGCTTATCACTACCCCGGCTGCGCTTCGGTTCGCTACCCGCGCGGTATGGGCCCCGGTGTAGTCGCTGACGAATCACTCGATTCCCTTGAAATTGGCAAGGCAATTGTGCGTTATTCGCCCGATGAATCGGAGCATAAACTTGTAATTTTGGCATTTGGCTCCATGTGTGAACCAAGCCTTGAGGCTGGCCGAGCGCTGGGTGCCACCGTGGTGGACATGCGCTGGGTCAAGCCAATTGATGCAGAATTGTTACAACGGTTTGCCGAGCAGCGCTACAGCTTTGTGACCATTGAAGAGGGCTGTATCATGGGTGGCGCAGGTTCAGCCGTGACCGAACACTTGCACGCCCAAGGATTTAATAACGCAGTGTTGCAACTCGGCTTGCCCGATGAATTCATCGACCATGGAGACCCCGCTCTCCTGCTCAAGAATCTTGGACTGGACGCCCAAGGCATAGAAACGTCCATCAAGCAGCACTATGGCGAGCTCTTTGATCGCCACACCAATGTGGTACGCCATGTAGCAGGGCGTGCCGCGAACACATGAGGAAGTTATGAATACACGTGACAAAGGCTTGGAGAATGCCGTGGCCACTAACCCAATTGACCAGGCCATTCCCGACGTCCAAAGCACCATCGACACCCGCCACATTGCAATCCAATCGGTGGGCATTCGTTCTGTCAAGTACCCAGTTCTGATTGAGCTTCAAGGCCAAAAGCCGATGCCCTCCGTGGCTGAGTTCGAAATGACCGTGTTTCTGCCTGCCGATCAAAAAGGCACGCACATGTCTCGTTTCATCGCTTTGCTGGAGGAGGCGCAGGGCACTGTGCTGACGGTCAGCGGTTTCCGTGCCATGCTGGTTGAAATGTTGCAGCGTTTGGACGCGCCTTCTGGTCGCATCAAGATGGAACTGCCTTATTTCCTGTCCAAGGTTGCGCCCATTAGCGGCGTTTCAAGCCTGATGGACTATCAGTTGACCCTCGAAGGTTCAGCCACTGCGACAGGCCAAGACATTTACCTCACAGTGGTTGTTCCGGTGACCAGTTTGTGCCCCTGTTCCAAGAAGATTTCTGAGTATGGTGCGCACAACCAGCGTTCGCACGTCACCGCGCGCGTGCAGTTGAAAGAAGATGTGGACATTGCACAGTTTATTTCCGCGATTGAGCAGCAGGCTTCCTGCGAACTGTATGGTTTGCTCAAGCGCCCCGATGAAAAGTATGTGACTGAGCGTGCCTACGACAACCCGAAGTTTGTGGAAGATTTGGTTCGAGATGTGGCCATTGCCATGAACAAGTTCTCGCAAGTGGGTCAATACACAGTAGAAGCGGAAAACTTCGAATCAATTCACAATCACTCGGCTTATGCTCGCATCGATCGAGCTTAAGTAGACCCTCGCTGGTTCTTCAGCGCGCTGTAAGAATCAACCCCGACAATACTTACAAAATTAAATGTCGGGGTGCGTGTGTACCTCAGGAGCTATTCGGTTATGGCTGAACCACCCAAGGTCAAGCCCAAGGAATTTTTTATTCTCGGACTCACGTCGGGAGGACGGCCTTTTCGTCCTTCAGACTGGGCCGAACGTCTTTGCGGTGTGTTGTCTTGTTACCGCCCGCCTGGCCGCCAGCAGAGCCAGCAACACTTGGCTTACAGTCCCTACGCCAAGCCAATCTTGATGAACAATGTAAAGTGCGTTGTGGTCGATGAGCGCTTGCGCGACATTGAGCCCATGGCCATGACTTTTGTATTGAACTTTGCGCGTGACAACGATTTGCAACTGCTGGATGCCTGTCTGTTGCCTGACCCCGAGTAGTCAATTTCTCAGGGATGGTTGCCAAAGCCGGCTTGGCTTTGGCAACAGAATTCGGCAACACAACTTGGCAACACAAAAAGCCCCTCTCAATCAAGGGGCTTTTCTATGTGGAGCAAATTAAAACCTTAAGGCCTCTTAAGGCCTATTAGGCGGCCATGCCTTTCACAAGTGCTGACAAGCGTGACTTGTTGCGTGAGGCTTTGTTTTTGTGGATCAGGTCTTTGTCTGCAACGCGATCCAGAATGCTTGTTGTTTCGCGATAAACTGCCTGAGCGGCGGCTTTGTCGCCTGCTTCAACAGCAGCGCGTACTTTTTTAACTGCGGTTCTCATCGCTGAGCGAATGGCTGAATTGTGCGCATTTGCTTTGGCGGCTTGTTTTGCGCGCTTGCGCGCCTGTGCTGAGTTGGCCATATTGCTGAGGCTCCAAGGGGTGTAGAATTCGAAAACCCGCAATTTTAACAAAATACTAGCCCTTTCACAATCACTATATGAATTTATTGAAATCGGCCGCTGCGGTCAGTGCCATGACCATGCTCTCTCGGATCACTGGTTTGATCCGAGAGACAATCACTGCGCGGCTCTTGGGGGCCGGGGCTGAATCCGATGCCTTTTTTATTGCTTTTCGAATTCCCAACCTTTTGCGCAGACTGTTTGCAGAAGGTGCTTTTTCGCAGGCTTTCATTCCAATTTTGTCCCAGACCAACGCCACACAAGGAAAATCAGCAGCGGTTGACCTGGCCCGGCGCGTCAGTTCTCTCTTGTTCATCGTTTTGTTGCTGATTGTTGTGGCTGGTGTATTGGGTGGCAGTTGGGTGGTCATGGGCATGGCCAGCGGGCTTGCGCAGGGTAGTGAACAGTTTGAACTCACCGTGTTGCTCACCCAGTGGATGTTTCCCTACATTCTTCTTATTTCAATGGTCGCACTGGCCTCGGGCTTGCTGAACACTTTCCGTTCATTTGCCTTGCCTGCCTTTGCACCGGTGCTGCTAAACATCAGCTTCATCGCGGGCGCTTTGCTGCTTGCCCCTTATTTTGATCAAGCAGTGAAAGCATTTGCAGTTGCAGTGATGGTGGGTGGTGTTTTGCAGGTTGCCGTGCTTTGGTATGGCTTGGCGCGTACCGACTGCCTGATCAATCCCTTTGCAGGATTTGGGGCGATTAAGGCAGCTTGGGGTGATGAGCAGGTTCGTCGGGTTCTGAAAAACATGGTGCCAGCAACGCTTGCCGTGTCAGTGGCGCAGATCAGTTTGATCATTAACACCAATATTGCGTCGCATCTGGAGCAGGGCAGTGTGTCCTGGATTTCTTATGGCGATCGCTTGATGGAATTTCCCACCGCTTTGTTGGGTGTCGCTTTGGGTACTGTGTTGCTGCCATCGCTTTCTGCTGCGGCCACACGCAGCCACGAGGAATATTCACGCTTGATGGACTGGGGCCTACGCCTCACAGTGGTGCTTGTGCTGCCGGCGGCCGTGGGCATGGGCTTGTTTTCAGATGCCTTGGTGGCCTTGCTGTTTCATTATGGGCGCTTTGATGCCAACGACGTGGCCATGACTAGCCAGGCCGTGATTGCTTACAGTTTGGGCTTGGCTGGTTTGGTGTTGGTCAAAATTCTGGCACCTGGTTTTTATGCCAAACAAGACATTCGGACTCCCGTGAAAATCGGGATTGTGGTTGTGTTGGCTACTCAATTGATGAACCTGTTCACGGTGCCCTGGCTAGGCCATGCGGGTTTGCCGCTCAGCATCAGTGCTGGTGCTGTGTTGAATGCGACGGTACTTTATAGGGGCTTGCGCAAGCGTGGCCTGTACACGCCTTCAAGCGGTTGGGGGCTTTATTTGATCAAGGTGTCAGTGGCTGCAACGGCCATGGGCTTTGCCTTGTGGCTCATGAATCAGCAGTTTGACTGGCTGAGCATGGCTTCTACACCACTGGTGCGTGTGGCTGCTGTACTGGGGGTAATTGGGGTTTGCGGCGTGCTTTATTTTGCAGTGTTGGCCGCCTTGGGTCTAAACCCGAAACGCTTGATTCGCAAGCCTGCTGTCTGATGGTGTGTGCTGTCCAGCTTGCGGCACCCAGGTTGTGGGCGCCGCAGCCGTGTATGGTCTTTACTTCAAAGCATCAAAGGCGCGTGCCTTGATTTCTTCTACGCTGCCAACACCAGCAATTTTGCGATATTGTGGCGCGCTGGCATCGCCTGTCGCTGCCCATTGGCCGTAGTAGTCCACCAAGGGGCGTGTTTGCTTTTCATATACGTCAAGGCGTTTCTTGACGGTTTCTTCTTTGTCGTCATCACGCTGAACCAAAGGCTCGCCCGTCACATCATCAATGCCTTCCTGTTTGGGAGGGTTGAATTTTATGTGATAAGTGCGCCCCGAGGCCGGGTGCGTGCGGCGGCCACTCATGCGGTCAATAATCGCATCGTGGGGCACATCAATTTCAAGCACGAAATCAATTTTTACGCCGGCCTCTTTCATGGCTTCGGCTTGTGGAATGGTGCGGGGAAATCCGTCAAACAAATAACCATTTGCACAATCGGATTCTTTCAAGCGCTCTTTCACCAAATTGATGATGATTTCGTCGGACACCAGGCCGCCACTGTCCATGACTTTTTTTGCTTCGATACCCAGGGGGGTGCCGGCTTTAACAGCTGCGCGCAGCATGTCGCCAGTGGAAATTTGGGGAATGCCAAACTTTTCCTTGATGAATGTCGCCTGCGTGCCTTTGCCAGCACCGGGCGCTCCCAATAGAATTAAACGCATAGTCGCCTCAAGAGTTTTAAATCTGCTGGCCTGTTGTACAAGATGCGTCGTTTACAACAGGCAATGTTTTTGGCCGTTTTTTCTTATTCGAGGCCTTTGCGATTATGGGTGCTTCAACTTGCAGAAAACTTACCCATGGGCAGGCTCGAATATTTTTTCATGGTCGTTCAGCCCTAACGAGACCCGAACAATGCCCTGACTTTCTCCAGGTCTTGCGCGGTGTCTACCCCGGGAAGCGGGGCATCCTGAATCATACACACTTTTATGCGAAAGCCATTGGCCAGCGCCCTGAGTTGTTCAAGTGATTCAAGCACTTCAATTCTGGCTGGAGGCAGTGTTTGATACACCTTCAGAAAGCGGGCGCGGTAAGCATACAAACCAATGTGGCGAATGCCCAGTTGCCCCGCTGGCACACCTTGGGGCCAGGATTCAGTGGCATAAGCATCCCGCGGATAAGGAATAGGGGCCCGGGAAAAGTAAAGTGCTTCACCGTCTTCACGCATGGCGATTTTTACCACATTGGGGTTTTTGAATTCTTCCCAGTTGTCGATTGCATGCCCACAGGTCGCAATGTCTTGAGCATCTTCCAGCAAGGCTTTGGCCACCAGGTCAATCAAGGCTGGGTCAATCAGGGGTTCATCGCCCTGTACATTCACCACCACGGTGTCGTTGGCCCAGCCTTTGAGTTGGGCCACTTCCGCAATCCGGTCGGTGCCTGTTGGCCAGTCGCCACGGGTCATGACAACCTGCAAGCCATGGTTTATACACACCGACTCAATTTCCGGGTGATCAGTGGCGACCAAGACTTCGTCTGCCCCCGATTTCAAGGCCTGCTCGGCCACTCGCACAACCATGGGCTTTCCCGCAATGTCCAGCAGGGGTTTGCCGGGCAGGCGAGTAGATGCATGGCGGGCCGGGATAACGGCTTTGAACATGGAAACTTAGTTGTTGGAGGTTGATACAGGTTCGGCTTGTTCCACCAGCATGATGGGTATTCCGTCCCGTACGGGAAATGCGAGTTTGTCGGCTTTGCATACCAGATAGCTGTCGCTTGGGCGTTTTTCAAGCGGCCCTTTGCAGATGGGGCAAACCAGAATGTCAATCAATTGTGGGTCCAATGCAATCCTCTAGGGCTTGTGTCAGGGCAGGGGGCAATTTCACGCTGATCTCGGCCACCCACACTTTTGGGTTTGAATCACCCAATTTTACGGCATCTTTGCCACTTGTGATCAGCACTTGTTGATCGAACTGTGCGCAAAAGTCTTCAGGGTAATTGAAATGGTCAGGAAGGCCGCGGCTTGCGTCAAGATTGAGACCGGCTGATCGAATCGCATCAAATAATTTGCCTGGATCACCAATGCCGGAAAACGCCATCAGTTTCAGCGGTTTCCACTGTTCCATGGCTTGTTCGGTTGTCAGGAATTGGCCAGAGCTTAGTTGCCGAAAGCCAGTGAGTTGAACGTGTACCGCGTACCAGTTGTCTCGAGACGGCCAATCCAATGCCTTGCCCAGGGCCTCAGGCGAAATATTGGAACACAACACCGCATCCACTGAGCCGAGCCGGGAAAGTGGCTCGCGCAACGGGCCTGCAGGCAGCAAGCGGCCGTTGCCATGAGCCCGCCGGTCGAATACAACCCATTCAATTTGCCGGGCAAGCTTGTGGTGTTGCAGGCCATCGTCCGACACAATCAGTTTCAAATCCGGGAAATTGGCCAAAAGAAGCCTGACCGCTTGGTTTCGATCCGCGCACACAGCCACCGGGCAACCGGTTTCACGGCTTAAAAACAGCGGCTCGTCTCCCGCTTCAATTGCGGCGGGTGTGTTCTTGGCTGGGTCAATTACTATTGGCGCAGTTGTGGATCGCCCATAACCCCGGCTCACGATGCCAACCTTGTCACCGCGGGCGACCATGTATTGGCAAATTGCCATCACGATGGGCGTTTTTCCTGCACCGCCGGCAATTAGGTTGCCGACTACCAAAACTGGCGGATGGCTTGCTTTCTTTGCGGCGATCGATTTGTAATTTTGCCGGGTGGCCCAGCGCAACGCCTTGTAGGTACATTCAAGTAAACCCAGGGTCAAGCCTGTAACAAGCCCTGGTTTTTGTCCCGAGTACCAAATATTGAGCAAGGCAGACTCAATCCTGGCCTTGCGTTCATCTGTGCTCATGGGGATTTGCCACCGGCTGTGGCAATCGACACTTTGGCCACGCCCAATGAGGCCAGCATGTCCATCACCATCACCACCGATTGGTGCGTGGCAGCCGCATCGGCCTCAACAATGGCCCTGCGTTCCTCGCTTGCAGGTTTGGCTGACAAAACTTTGCTGAGTTCTGTGCGAAGTTGGGTTTCCGTCAATACACCCTGAGCGCCCAGTGCATAGTTGCCATCCCGACCCACTCGAATTCGAAGTGCTTCAGGCGGTCTGGCATCTTCCTGAGCACTTCGTGTACCAGGCAAATCAACTTCCAGTTGGCTGGGCTGCATGAATGTGGTGGACACAACAAGAAAAATCACGATGACCAACAACACATCGATTAGCGGGATGAGGTTGATGTCGGGTGCTTCCGTGCTCGTTGTACGCTTGATTCTCAAAGACCCGCTCCTTAGCCTGCTTTGCGCGAGTTGGTGTGCTGTTTCAGCAAGTCTTCAAAAGGCTTCAGTGAGTTTCCCATGTCCTCGAGCAGGCCGTTGATACGGATCCGGAACAGTCGATAGGCGACCAGGGCCGGTATCGCAACAATCAAGCCGAATGCCGTGTTGTAAAGAGCTACTGCGATGCCGGCGGCAATCGCTTCGGGCGTCTGGGCACCAGAGCCTTGAACTGCAAAAATCTCGATCATGCCGATGACCGTTCCCAGCAAACCCATCAAAGGCGCGGCACTGGCGATCATGGACAGCACGTCAAGGTGTTTTTCAAGTGCGTTTTGAATACCGACGGATTTGTCCTGCATCGCGGTTTCTATGTCCTCGTTCTTGTAGAACGCAGACAGCCCTGCAGCCATCAAGCTTCCGAGCGCACTGTGTGATTCCAGACGGGCAATGTTTTGCCGGTCTTTGAACTGGGGCAGTGTTTTGCACACATCGGCCACCAGGTTTTCCGGGATCAAGTCTTTTTTTCGCAAGGCCCAAACGCGCTCAAGCACGATTGCCAACGCGACCACCGAGCCAAAAATCAAAGGCCAAATTGGCCAGCCCGCCGCAGAAATGATTGACCACACAAGTAGACTCCTATTCAGTAAGACAGGGACTCTAGCGAAAAAACCAACATTACACAAATTACACAAAAGCCGACATATTTGTTCATTGTGGATAACTTTGGGGAAAAGCCCCCCAAATTTTCGAATAATCAGTCGCTTGTGAGAAAAATGAACTTTTTGTGTATCGTATTTTGTTGTATTTTTCCTTTTTAATCAGTCGCTTGTGTTTATTTTCTTGTATTTCAGCCATGTTGCACAGAAAGTAGCTTTTTGTTAGCGCATGTGGAAATGTTCTGGTTTTTTAGCCAATTTGGTCTATAAATGATTGACTTAAAAACGGTTTTCTCGGTCAGCCAGCTCGCCAGGCACCTGAATGATCACCTCCGAAATGAATTTGGCTCCATCCGGATTCAGGGTGAGGTGGCGTCTTTTACCCGTGCCTCCTCCGGGCATTGGTATTTGGCCCTGAAGGACGAATCTGCACAACTGAAGGCGGTTATGTTTCGCCAACGCAATGTTCTCGCAGGTTTTTTCCCAGCGGTGGGCGACAAAGTTGAAGTGCTTGCGCAACTGGCCATGTATGAGCAGCGTGGCGAGTTGCAGTTGATCATTGATGTCATGAAAAAGGCCGGGCAAGGCAATCTGCATGAACAGTACCTGCAACTGAAAACCAAATTGACTCAGGAGGGGTTGTTCGATTCTGCCCGCAAGCGCCCACTGCCTTCGGTGGTTTTTAATCTCGGGGTGATCACTTCACTGCAAGCCGCAGCACTTGCTGATGTAAAACAGGCCTTGGCAAGGCGCGCGCCCCATGTTGAGTACTCGGTTTACCACACCGCGGTGCAGGGCGAACAGGCCGCATCACAAATTATTGAGGCCCTTCGCAAAGCCGATTCAGCAGGCCACGAGGCGCTGGTGCTTTGCCGTGGTGGAGGAAGCCTTGAGGATCTGTGGAGTTTCAACGTAGAAGCGGTTGTGCGCGCGGTGGCGGCTTGTAAAACGCCGATCGTGGTTGGTGTGGGGCACGAAACGGATGTGACCTTGGCCGAGTTTGCTGCGGACCTTCGCGCCGCCACGCCCACTGCCGCAGCTGAATTGATTAGCCGGCCCACCAGTGAGCTGCTGTCCGAGATTCAAGGTTTGCATGTGGGCTTGCGCAAGGCTTTACGTCACCGAGCCCAAATGCTTGTTCAACGGGTGGATCGGGCTGAACTAGGTTTGCTGACCCCTACTGCTTATCTGAACACCCTTGAGTCTCGTTTGAGTACCGCAAATGGCCGCCTGCCGCGCCTTGTCGAGCGAGGCCTTGCACAACAAACCAATTCAATTCAGGTGTTGTGGGAATCCATGTCGCTTGAAATGAATGCAGCTCAAAACTCAGCCAATCGAAGTGCCCAGCTTCTTGAAAGTGGGCTAATGGCTGCGCAGCGGCGCAACATTGCCGCATTGGATTCTCGCGTGGACAGTCTTGGCTCTGTGGTTGAGGCCGTCTCCCCCCAAAGAACGCTGGAGCGTGGCTATGCCTTTTTGCAGCCACAGCACGGAAACGCAGTTGTTCGCTCTGTGCTGGATGTGCAAACTGGCGATGCCTTGCGAGCCACAGTGGCGGACGGTGAAATTTTGGTGAATGTGCGCGAGAAAACTGAGCTGCGTGGACCGTTCAACGAGGACGTCAAAAATTCAAGATAGAATCAGAGGGGTTGAAATGTGGGGTTTTGCCCCAAGCTGAAGTTTTCGTATTGATTGAAGTGAGAGAGGATACTGATATGCAACATACACTGCCCGAATTGCCCTACGCGATGGACGCGCTGGCTCCCCATATTTCCAAAGAAACACTGGAGTACCACTACGGCAAGCACCACGCTGCTTATGTGACCAACCTGAACAATCTGGTAAAAGGCACCGAGTTTGAAAGCTCCAGCCTGGAAGACATCGTCAAGAAGTCAACCGGTGGTGTATTCAACAACGCGGCACAGATCTGGAACCACACGTTCTACTGGCACTGCCTGTCACCCAATGGTGGTGGTGCACCCACTGGCAAGTTGGCCGACGCCATCAATGCCAAATTTGGCAGCTTTGATGCGTTCAAGGAAGCCTTTACCAAAAGCGCGATTGGTAACTTTGGTTCCAGCTGGACATGGCTTGTGAAAAAAGCCGACGGTTCAGTGGACATCGTTAACACGAGCAACGCAGCCACACCCTTGACCACTCAGGACAAGCCTTTGTTGACCTGCGACCTGTGGGAACACGCCTACTATATCGATTACCGCAACGCTCGCCCCAAGTACATTGAAACCTTCTGGAACCTGGCGAACTGGGAATTTGCATCGAAGAATTTCGAAGGTTAATCCCCCGAAATCCTGTTCAACACGCCAGCCCCTCCTTGTGCTCACAGCGCAAGGAGGGGTTTGTTTTTGCGGTCTATTCCCTGGTTTCCAGGACCTGCTCTGGAACATGCAGTTTTTCACCTGTATCAAGACCGCGCGTTGAAAACCAGCCATGGTTCATTTCCAGCGCAAGTTTGGCGTTGCCGCTAGAGCAGTGAATGTCAGTCGTACCTGCTTTCATCTGTTCAATATTCAGAATTTTGCCGTTGGCGTCTGCAAAGGCCACATCCAGATCAATCAGGGTGTTTTTCATCCACATACATTGTGTTTCACTGCGTTTGAACACAAACAGCATTCCTGAATTCTTGTCCAACTCCTTTCGGTTCATTAGCCCGATTTGACGGCTTAGATCGGTGTTGGCCAACTCTGCTTTCACATCATGTTGGCCCACGCGCATTTGAAGTGTTGGCAATTGGGATTGCGCCGGCCCTGCAGCATTGCTTATGCAGGCAGCCAAGCCCAGCGCAGCTGTCACCAAAGTCAGCCTGAAAGTAGTGCAGTATTTGTTGATGTGATCAAAGTGCATGAAATCTGGTTCCTGTCAGAGATCTGAAAGAAGATGGCGGTATTATACGGCTTGGCGCAATAAGGAATGCAATTTCATATTGCGAAATAATTGTGATTTTCGTAGTGAAGGGATACACTAGAGTGTTCCCTCTAACACACCAGAGAAGCAGCGGAGAGACCATGTACCAACACATTAAAGTCCCATCAGTCGGCGAAAAAATCACGGTCAATAGTGATTACTCGTTGAACGTACCCGATCAACCCATCATTCCATACATCGAAGGCGATGGCACTGGTTTTGACATTACACCAGTGATGATCGACGTGGTCGACGCTGCTGTGGCCAAAGCATACGGTGGCAAGCGCAAAATCAGCTGGATGGAAATTTACGCGGGCGAAAAGTCCACCAAGGTGTACGGCCCCGATGTGTGGCTGCCAGAAGAAACCCTGGAAGTGTTGAAAGAATATGTGGTGTCTGTCAAAGGCCCATTGACCACACCCGTAGGTGGCGGTATTCGTTCCATTAACGTGGCTTTGCGTCAGCAGCTTGATTTGTATGTGTGCCTTCGCCCAGTGCGCTACTTTGCCGGCGTGCCCAGCCCGGTAAAAGAGCCCCACAAAACCGACATGGTGATTTTCCGCGAGAACTCGGAAGACATTTATGCCGGTATTGAATACGAGGCGGAAACCGACAAAGCCAAAAAGCTGATCAAGTTTCTGCGTGAAGAAATGGGTGTGAGCAAGATTCGTTTCCCCGAAACTTCAGGCATTGGAATCAAGCCAATTTCTAAAGAAGGCACAGAGCGCCTGTTCCGCAAGGCCGTTCAGTACGCCATCGACAATAAAAAGCCTTCGGTGACGATTGTGCACAAGGGCAACATCATGAAGTACACCGAAGGCGCTTTTGCGGCTTGGTCGTACGCTTTGGCCAAGAACGAATTCGGCGCCGAACTGCTGGACGGCGGCCCCTGGATGAAAATCAAGGCTGCGCATGGTGACATCTTGATCAAAGATGTGATCGCCGATGCCTTCTTGCAGCAAATTCTGCTGCGCCCAGCTGAATACAGCGTGATCGCCACCATGAACTTGAATGGCGACTATATTTCGGATGCCCTGGCCGCCCAGGTCGGTGGTATTGGCATTGCCCCCGGTGCGAATTTGTCCGATTCAATTGCCATGTTTGAAGCCACCCACGGCACAGCGCCCAAGTATGCAGGCAAAGACTATGTGAACCCGGGTTCACAGATTCTGTCTGCGGAAATGATGCTGCGCCACATGGGCTGGATCGAGGCTGCTGACTTGATCATCTCCTCAATGGAAAAATCCATCACGTCCAAGAAAGTAACCTATGATTTTGCGCGCTTGATGGACGGTGCCACACAGGTAAGCTGTTCAGGTTTCGGTCAAGTCATGATCGACCACATGTAACAAGCCTGCTTCTGCTGTAAATAAAAAAGCCCCATAGAGATGGGGCTTTTTTATGGGCAAGAAAAAAGCCGGCTTGGGGCCGGCTTTCTTCTTAATCGGTGGTTTGATTATTTTACTTGTCAGGCGGCGCTGGTTGCGTCCATCACAGAGATGTTCTGAGCCTGCTTACCTTTTGGTCCATCCACCACTTCAAAAGTCACTTTCTGACCTTCTTTCAGTGTGCGGAATCCAGATGCCTGGATTGCTGAAAAATGGGCGAAAAGTTCATCGCTCCCTTGATCTGGAGTAATAAAACCAAAACCCTTTGCATCATTGAACCATTTTACGGTGCCGGTCGCCATCGCGAAACCTCCTTCAAAAAACAATACTTCGATCGGAACGCACGAACTTTCCGACAACTCGCCAGTCTGAACCAGCTTGCCTTCTATTCTTTGACCTGTTTGGGCTGGGGTCAACCATACAATAGATACATTTTTTAAGGGTTTACCCCTTGTAATAGACAGGTGTTGTCTACATCTGGTTAATTCAGGCTTTTCGGGTGATTGACCTTGTGGGTTATCGATTGCAAATTTGAGAGTGGGTTTGCATAATTTTTGAGATGTTCCTGATTGAATTTTCAGGAAAAATTTCTAGCCTTGAATAAAGGCAGTGTATTGCTCTCTAATCCTTGTTGCGTGCCCCTTAGAAGTGATTACAATGAAGTTATGAGTTCGCAAAACAATCCATCAACAGTACTGGAATCGCAGGCGCAAAAAGCGAAGCTGCCCCCGATGTATCAGGTCGTGCTCTTGAACGATGACTACACCCCCATGGAGTTCGTCGTGATTGTTTTGCAGAAGTTTTTTGGAAAGGGAAGGGAACAGGCCACCCAAATCATGCTGAAAGTGCATCGAGAGGGCAAAGGGGTCTGTGGGGTATATCCCAAAGACATCGCCTCGACAAAAGTCGAAATGGTATGCGGTTTCGCAAAGCAGCATCAACACCCGCTGCAGTGCGTGATGGAGGAAACATGATTGCGCAAGAGTTGGAAGTAAGTTTGCACATGGCATTTGTTGACGCACGTCAGCAAAAGCATGAATTCATCACGGTAGAGCACCTGCTATTGGCCTTGCTGGACAATCCTTCAGCGGCTGAGGTGCTACGTTCATGCTCATGCGATGTCGAAGAAATTCGAAAGAACCTGCAAAATTTCATCAAGGACAACACCCCTGTGGTGTCCGGTCAGGATGAAGTGGACACGCAGCCCACGCTGGGTTTCCAGCGGGTTATTCAGCGCGCCATCATGCATGTTCAAAGCACATCGAATGGCAAGAAAGAGGTGACTGGCGCGAATGTGCTGGTTGCGATTTTTGGTGAGAAAGACTCCCATGCGGTGTATTACCTTCATCAGCAGGGTATTACCCGTCTGGATGTGGTGAATTACATTTCACACGGCATTACCAAAACGCCGCAGGCGCCCGCGCCGAAGCCCGAGAATTCCCAGAACGAGAATCAGGAGCAGGAAGCCGAGGCCACCCAAAACGTGGGTGACAAGCAGTCGCCGCTTGACCAGTACACCCAGAATTTGAATGCATTGGCCAAGGAAGGGAAAATTGATCCGCTGATCGGCCGTGAGCAGGAAGTGGAGCGTGTTATTCAGGTGCTGTGCCGCCGTCGCAAAAACAACCCGCTCTTGGTGGGTGAGGCTGGTGTGGGTAAAACCGCGATTGCCGAGGGCTTGGCTTGGCGAATTGTGCAGGGTGACGTGCCGGAAATTTTGGCAACAGCGCAGGTGCATTCACTGGACATGGGCGCGTTGCTGGCGGGTACCAAATACCGTGGCGATTTCGAACAGCGTTTGAAAGCGGTGTTGAAACAGCTGAAGGCCAACCCGGATTCCGTGTTGTTCATTGATGAAATCCACACCTTGATTGGCGCAGGCTCCGCTTCTGGCGGCACGCTGGATGCGTCCAATTTGCTGAAACCTGCCTTGTCGTCAGGGCAGCTGAAGTGCATTGGCGCAACTACCTTTACCGAGTACCGTGGCATTTTCGAGAAAGACCACGCGCTTTCACGCCGCTTCCAGAAAATCGATGTGTCTGAACCCACCGTGGAACAGACCATTGAAATTTTGCGCGGTTTGAAGAGCAGGTTTGAAGACCACCATGGCGTGAAGTACTCCAGCGCGGCCATTTCGGCAGCCGCTGAGTTGTCGGCCAAGTTTATCAATGATCGTCATTTGCCAGACAAGGCCATTGACGTGATTGATGAAGCCGGTGCGGCTCAGCGTATTTTGCCAAAAAGCAAACAGCGCAAAACAATTACCAAAGGTGATATAGAAGACATTGTCTCGAAAATTGCCCGTATTCCGCCACAGTCGGTTAATACCGATGACCGCAACAAGCTGGCAACGCTCGATCGCGATTTGAAAGCCACTGTGTTTGGGCAAGACCCCGCCATTGAGGCTTTGGCAAACGCCATCAAAATGTCGCGTGCTGGTTTGGGCAAGGCCGACAAGCCGATTGGTTCGTTCTTGTTCAGCGGCCCCACGGGTGTGGGTAAAACCGAGGTGGCCAAACAGCTGGCCTTTATTCTCGGCATTGAAATGCTGCGTTTCGACATGTCGGAATACATGGAACGCCACGCGGTTTCTCGTTTGATTGGTGCGCCCCCAGGTTACGTTGGCTTTGACCAAGGCGGCTTGTTGACCGAGGCCATTACCAAGAAGCCACATTGCGTGTTGTTGCTCGACGAAATCGAGAAAGCGCACCCCGATGTGTTCAATATTTTGCTTCAGGTCATGGACAACGGTACTTTGACCGACAACAACGGTCGCAAGGCTGACTTCCGCAATGTGATCATCATCATGACCACCAACGCGGGTGCAGAAGCCCTGACCAAGCGCGGTATCGGCTTCATGGAATCCAAGGTGCAGGGCGATGAGATGGAAGACATCAAGCGCATGTTCAGCCCCGAGTTCCGCAACCGTCTGGATTCTGTCATTTCCTTCCGTGCGCTGGATGAAGAAATCATTCTTCGCGTGGTCGACAAGTTCTTGATGGAGCTGGAAGAACAGCTGCACCAGAAGAAAGTGGATGCGGTGTTCACAGACGAATTGCGCAAGCACTTGGCCAAGAAAGGTTTTGATCCATTGATGGGTGCTCGCCCAATGCAGCGCTTGATTCAAGACACCATCCGCAAGGCCTTGGCCGATGAGTTGCTGTTTGGCAAATTGCTGAACGGCGGCAAGGTGACTGTGGACCATGATTTGGAAAATGACCAGGTGTCACTGACTTTTGATGAAGGTTCATCGGGTCAAGAGTCGGAGAGCGGCACTGAGGTGGCGGTTGACTAAAAGTTACGCCATATCACGAGCGGGGTAAAAAAGCCCACTGTCGTGCCTGTAAGTTCACTCGCCTGAGTATCCCTTGTGGTTACTCAGGCGTTTTGTTTTTGGACTAGGCCTTGCTTGCCAGATTAACCACTCACTTGGCCCAGGCAACTGCGGTTTCTACCTTTGTTCTTGGCTTGGTAAAGCGCGTGGTCAGCTTGCGCCATGGTGCGGTCAATGCTGTCAGCGTGGGTGATGTCGCAAATTCCTGCCGAAAACCCAACTTTGCAATTGCCGTTCAGCCGAATTCTGTCCACGATTCTTTGGGTGTCGTCGGCGGTGCAGTTCGGTAGAAGCACTGCAAACTCTTCGCCCCCGACACGTGCGATCAGATCACCAGGCCTGAAGTTGGTTCGAAGCGTTTCGGCAAACTCCCGAAGTCGCATATCCCCGGCCTCGTGACCATAGGTGTCGTTGTATTGTTTGAAGTAGTCAATGTCGATAATTGCCACACTGCCTTGACGCTGATTTTCTCTTTGCATTTTTCGCAGATAGGCGCTGCTCAGGTCTTGCCAGCCCCGGCGATTGAGCAAACCAGTGAGTGGATCGCTGCGAGCCTGATTGCTCAGGTGAAGCAGTTCAACTGCGAAGCGCTTTCGCAAGTTTGATTGTCGCCACAGAGTGAGGCTGACAAAACTTACCGAGTGAACCAAGACAATCAATGTGAGTATCAGGTTGTTGCGTTGCAATGCATTAACCTTTTCATCGGCCGATTGTGCATGTTTCTTCAAGGTGGTGTTGAATATCCCAAGCTCGATCAACCAAAACTCGATGCGTTGAGGGTCGGGTTTTCCGAATTTTTCAAGTTGCTGGTCCATCGCGATCAGGTGTTCTCGAAGGCTTGCAGCCGATTCAGTCAGCCCGCTGTGGGTGTTGATCGTTTCGATGACAGCCAATCTCGCAGCCAGTTGATTGAGTAACTCCTGGGGTGAGCTGTAGCCACGCGTTTCCAGACCAAGTTTGGTTTCATAAGCATGCTGATTGCCCAGGTGATGCAGGGCAGTGCTTTGTACGATCAGGTCTTGCAGGGACACTTCAAGTAGCCGTCTCTTGGCCAGGTCACCTTGAATTTGATGTGCTTTGCCGTAATTGAATACAGCCACTGCCGCCAGAATGACGCAGAGTGCCAACCAAAAATACCGAATGGTTTTTTCAGAACAGGGACGCAGCTGCCGGATTGCGTGAACCAACCATGTACGTCCTGTCGTTGTGGCTGGCCCGTTGCCCCCTGAGTCCATTGTTTTCCTGATGATTCACAATGACACTCAGTGGCAAATCTGCTTGGGGTGGTTCCTTTCGCTTGGTTTTCTCTAGCGTGTCCCGGTGCTTCCGAATCCGCCTTCACCGCGTTCGCTGGGGGTGAAATCGCTGACCACCTTGAAGTCGGCGTGTGCCACCGGCAAGATGACCAGTTGAGCGATGCGCTCCATGGGTTCAATGGTCACTGGCACTTGGCTGCGGTTCCAGGCCGAGACCATCAGCGGGCCCTGGTAGTCGGAATCGATTAAACCCACCAAATTGCCAAGTACCAAGCCTTTTTTGTGACCCAAGCCTGAACGGGGCAAAATTGTTGCACAGTAATTGGGGTCGCCGATATACATGGAAAGACCGGTTGGCACCAGTTCAGCCTGGCCAGGTTGCAAAGTCAGTGGCTCAGTCAGGCAAGCGCGCAGGTCGATGCCTGCACTGCCCGGTGTGCCATAGGCAGGCAATTGCTCTTGCATGCGCGGGTCGAGTACTTTCAGTTCAACTTGAATTTTCATGGGGGTATTTGTGTTTTCAGGAGTGTTTGGAAATGAAAGACAAACTGCCCGTGCAGCTTGCAGTTTGTCCAAAGAGGCCAGGTATTCAGGGGGCAGTTTTTTACTGTAAATGGTTAACTCGGTTTGGTCGGAGCCCAATGCTTGTTGCGCCAGGTTGCCAACAATGAAATGCGCTTTCTTGCTGTCCAGTTTGCGGTTTGCGTATTCATCCAGATTTTCTGTTTCGGCAGCAAAACCGACTACAGTCAGTGATTTTTTCTGATCGCTGGCAAATTCGCCGACATCTGCAAGAATATCCGGGTTCAGTTCGAATTCCATGTGCAAGCCTGGCGGCTGTTCATTCTGTTTTTTTTGTTTTTGCGCGCTCGGGTTCTTGATCCCGTAATCGGCCACAGCGGCGACACCAATGAACAGGTCTTGTTTTTCGATTTGACCGAATACTGCAGCATGCATTTGCCTGGCAGATTGAACACTCACCATGCGCACACCGTACGGTGTTGGCAAAGCGGTAGGGCCACTCACCAAACTCACGTCGGCACCCATTAACCATGCTGCTTGTGCCAAGGCGTAGCCCATTTTTCCGCTGGATCGATTCGTGATGCCGCGCACCGGGTCAATGGCTTCAAAGGTTGGCCCGGCCGTCAACAACACTTTTTTACCAGCCAGAGGTTTGTGATTCACTGCCCGTGCCAGTTCCAATACGATCTCAAAGGGTTCCAGCATGCGGCCACTGCCCACCTCACCGCAGGCCTGTTCGCCAGCAGCAGGGCCAAACACATGCACGCCATCGTTTTTGAGTTGATTGACATTGCGCTGGGTGGCCGGATTGTTCCACATTTCCACATTCATGGCCGGGGCAATCGCCATGGGACAATTGCGGGCCAATACAAGGTTATCAAGCAAATTGTCAGCGAACCCGTGTGCGTATTTCGCCATTGAATTGGCCGTGCAAGGGGCAATCAACAAAAAATCGGCATTGCGGCTGATGTCGATGTGAGGCATGCCGCGGTCAATATTTTTGTCACTGTGCCCAGCTGGCCATTGCGACACATGCACAGCCTTGCCCGAAAGGGCTTGGAAGGTGAGCGGTGCAATGAATTGTGTGGCCGATTCAGTCATGACCACTTGCACCGAGCAGCCCTGTTTCATTAACAGGCGCACCAGCTCGGCCGATTTGTACGCGGCAATGCCGCCGCACACGCCCAACACTACACGCAGTTGGTTCAAACCAGGAAGCGGTGGCAATTCGACTGGGCGCATGGGCAATAAACCTTATTCGCTTTTTGCAGGTTTGGCGGCTTTGTGTTCTTTGTTGAAGAACAGTTCGTCGATGATTAGACCGACTGCTCCCATGGTAATTGCAATGTCGGCCACATTGAATGCCGGCCAGTGATAATTTCCCACATAAAAATCGAGAAAGTCGATGACTGCGCCGTGAGCAACACGGTCAATCAAATTGCCGATCGCACCACCCAAAATACAGGCCAGGCAGAACATCGCGAATTTGCGGTGGCTGGAGGAACGCATCATGAACAGAATGACAATGGACGCAATGACCGCTACCGCGGAAAGAAAATGTTTTTGCCAACCCGCCTGATCGGCGAGGAAGCTGAATGCAGCACCCGGGTTGAGCACGTACACCAGGTTGAAGAAAGGGGTGATTTCAACCACCGCACCCAGATCAAGGCGTGATTGAACCCACAGTTTGCTGATTTGATCAACCAGGATAAGTAGCAGGGAAAAACCGATCCAGGGGAGGATGGATTTTTTGGGTGCCCTCAACGCGCCGGTTGCATTGACTGGTTTGGTGGTTGAGGCTGGTTTTCTCGGCATGGGTTTAGACATGATCACGCACCTCGCCTTGACCAAACAGATTGCTTACACAGCGGCCACAAATACCTGGGTGTTCGGGGTTTGCGCCTGTGTCGGAGCGCACATGCCAACAACGTTCGCACTTTTCACCTTCTGCAATACCCACTTCAATTTTCTCCTCGGCCGCTGGGGCTATTTCAATATTGGAAACAATGAACAGAAATTTCAGATCATCGCCCAAACTTGCTGCGGCCTTGTACAAGTCGCCTGGCAAATGCAGTGTGGCTGTGCCTTGCAGGGATGAACCAATTTTGCCGTCCGTTCGCAGGTTTTCCAGTTCCTTCACCACGCGCGCGCGCAGCGCGAGCAACTCGGCCCACTTTCTGCCCAACGTATCTGCGTCAGCTACCTGTGGCACCTTGTAGAATTCATTGCAGAAAATGGAAGGCTCAACATTGCCCATCACCTCACGGGCCTCTTCAGCAGTAAAGCTGAGAACTGGTGCCATGAGGCGAAGCAGGGCATGTGTGATGTGGTAGAGCGTGGTTTGCGCACTGCGACGTGCCTGCGAATTCTCGCCAGTGGTGTACAAGCGGTCTTTCAGTACATCCAGATAGAAGGCACCCAAGTCTTCGGAGCAGAAAATTTGCAGCTTGCTGACAATCGGGTGGAACTCGTACTTCATGTAATGCATTTCGCACTCGCTTTGCAGCTTGCCCAGCAGGGTAAGTGCGTACTGGTCTACTTCAGCCAGTTCCTCGGCGGGAACCGCTTCGGTGGCAAAGTCGAAATCAGAAATATTGGCCAGCAAAAAGCGCAGGGTGTTGCGAATGCGGCGATAGCTTTCGACCACACGCTTCAGGATTTCATCGGAAATGGTGAGTTCGCCGGAATAGTCGGTGCTGGCCACCCAAAGGCGCAGAATTTCGGCGCCCATTTTGTCGGACACCTGTTGAGGCGCAATCACGTTGCCGACCGACTTGCTCATTTTGCGGCCCTGACCGTCCACTACAAAACCATGGGTGAGCAGGGCTTTGTAGGGCGGCACACCGTTGATCATGCAACTGGTGAGCAATGAAGAATGGAACCATCCCCGATGCTGGTCAGAGCCCTCGAGGTACAAGTCGGCTGGGAAATGGCTTTCATCGGCATGGCTGCCGCGCAGCACTGTTTCGTGCGTGGTGCCAGAGTCGAACCAAACATCGAGCGTGTCGGGGTTTTTTACGTAGTCTTTGGCTTCATTGCCAATCAATTCTTCAACCGATACGTGCTGCCAAGCTTCAATGCCTTTCTTTTCGATCAGCTGCGCGATGGTCTCAGTCAGTTCAGGAGTGCGTGGGTGCAGTTCGCCAGTTTCGCGGTGAACCAGAAATGCCATGGGCACACCCCATTGGCGTTGACGCGACAGGGTCCAGTCTGGGCGATTGGCGATCATGGCGTGCAATCGCGCCTTGCCCCAAGCCGGGAAAAACTCGGTGGCTTCAACACCAGCCAAGGCCTTTTCGCGCAGGCTTGCGCTGCCATCGTTGGGTTTTACATCCATGCCCGCGAACCACTGTGAAGTGGCACGGTAGATGATCGGGGTTTTGTGGCGCCAGCAGTGCATGTAGCTGTGGCCAAATTTCACTTGTTTGATGAGCGAACCCACTTCGATCATTTTTTCAACAATGAGCGGGTTGGCTTTCCAGATGTGCAGGCCACCAAAAAATGGAAGGGAGTCGGCATACACACCATTGCCCGTTACCGGGTTGATGATGTCAGCGTCTTTTAAGCCATAGGCTTTGCTGGTCAAAAAGTCGTCTACGCCGTAGGCTGGCGAGCAGTGCACAATGCCTGTACCCGTGTCGGTGCTCACATACTCAGCCAGGTAAACAGGGCTGAAGCGCTCATAGAAAGGGTGTCTGAATGAAATGCCTTCCAGCGCGGCACCCTTGGCGGTGGCCACTTCTGAACCCTGTAGCTCATAGCTTTCAAGGCAGGGTTTCACGCGTTCCTGGGCCAGCAGCAAAAACTTGCTGCCCACATCCACCAGGCTGTACACCAATTCAGGGTGCATGTTCAGCGCCTGGTTGGCAGGCAGGGTCCATGGGGTGGTGGTCCAAATGACCAGCTGACCTGGCTTGGCTTGCAGTGTGGGCAAGGGCACATTGAAGGCGGTGGCCAGTTGCTCGAGGTTGGCTTCGTTGAAAGCAAAGCCCACATCCACGGCAATGTCTTGTTTGTCCTTGTACTCCACCTCGGCTTCGGCCAAGGCTGATCCGCAATCGAAGCACCAGTTCACTGGCTTCAAGCCGCGGAACACATAACCCTTTTCCATGATTTTACCCAAGGCGCGAAGCTCGTCTGCTTCGTTGCCAAAGTTCATGGTTTTGTAGGGGTTGTCCCAGTCGGCCAGCACACCCAGTCGAATAAAGTCTTTTTTCTGTCGTTCAATTTGCTCGGCGGCGTACGCACGGCTTTTTTCCTGGACTTCCAGGGTTGGCTTTCCCTTGCCGATTGTTTTTTCGATCTGGATTTCAATGGGCATGCCATGGCAATCCCAGCCGGGTACGTAACGGGCATCATAGCCGGCCAGGCAACGGCATTTCACGATGATGTCTTTCAGGATTTTGTTGACCGCATGGCCAATGTGAATGTCACCATTGGCATAGGGTGGGCCGTCGTGCAGCACAAATTTTGGCTTGCCTGCCTTGAACTGGCGAATCGCCTTGTACAAGTCTTCCTTGCACCATTGTTCAACCCAGTTCGGTTCCCGTTGCGGCAGGTTGCCGCGCATTGGGAAGGGCGTGTCTGGCAGGTTCAGTGTGTTCTTGTAATCCATGTTGGGTTAACAGCCTGTATTTGAAATCTTGGGTTGGTTGGCATCAAGCATTGCCATGGCTTTTGCCGTGTCTTTGTGCATTTGCTCAACCATCGTATCGAGCGAATCAAAGTGTTGTTCTGGGCGAATGTGCGCCAACACCTCGATGCGCAGCAGCTTGCCGTAAGCATTGCCTTGCCAGTCTGGAATGAATGTTTCAAGCAAAATTTGATCGGATTGTTCAACGGTGGGGCGCACACCCATGCTGGCGACTGCAGGAAGTGGCTGGGGCTCCAGCCCATGCACCCACACCGCCAAAATACCAGTGAGTGCGCTGGCCCGCCCGGCAATGCGCAAGTTCATGGTGGGGAAGCCCAGGGTACGGCCCAGCTTTTTGCCATGCACAATGTGCCCGGAGTACACCAGCGGATGCCCCAACATGTGGGTGGCTTTTGCAACATCGCCAGCTTTCAGGGCTTCCCGAATATTCGAACTCGATACCCGGCTACCGTCTGTCTGAACCTCGGCAAGGTCGTTCACTTCGAAGCCGCTTGATTCCCCGAGACCCCTCAGCAACGCGAAATCGCCGGCGCGCTTGGCACCAAAGCGGAAATCATCGCCTACCCACACCTGCTTGGCATTCAATTGGTTTAGCAACACTTCCTGCACAAAGCTTCGGGGGCAAGGCTTGCCATGCGCCGGTTGAAGGGCAGAATACACACTTGCTCAATGCCGCAGCGCTTCATTTCAATAATTCGGTCGCGAAGCGTGGAAATTCGGTCGAGCTTGAAATCAGGATTGAAAAATTCTTTCGGGTGTGGGTGCAGCGTAACCACAGTGGGTACCAAACCTTGCGCGTGTGCCGCAGACACGACACGGCGGAACAACTCGGCATGGCCAGAGTGAACGCCGTCGAAGTTTCCAATGGTGAGCGCAGTGCCCTTGGCAAATGTGTGTGGCCGGGGGCGGCGAATGATTTTCATACCGAGTGTGTCGGCTCTTTAGTGGTTGCAAAACAACCGGTTATTATAAGGCCTGAATGGTGAAAAATAGGGCTTTTTCGCCCGCACAGTGATAAACTCGCGCCATGCAAAATTCCACACCTTCCGTCGTCATTTTGATCTCGGGGCGGGGTTCAAATTTGAATGCCCTGATCGATCATGCCAAACAGACCGGGGCCTACCAAATTCGTGCAGTCATTTCCAACCGCCCAGCCGCGGCTGGATTGGCCTTGGCGCAGTCGGCAGGGCTCGATACTGCAATTCTTGACCACACTGAATATGAAAGCCGCGAGGCCTTTGACGAAGCCTTGGCTAGCCTGATCGATCAATATCAGCCCGACTGGGTTGTGCTGGCTGGTTTTATGCGCGTGCTCACCGAGGGTTTTGTGAACCGGTATTTGGGGCGCTTGGTGAATATTCACCCATCTCTGTTGCCCGCTTTTCCGGGTTTGAAAACCCACCAGCAGGCGCTGGATGCCGGGGTGCGGGTGCACGGTGTCACTGTTCACCTGGTGACGCCAGAACTAGACCATGGCCCGATTCTGGATCAGGCCTTGTTGCAGGTGTTGCCCGGTGATACCCCAGAAACACTAGCTGTGCGTGTGTTGGAATTGGAGCATCAAATATATCCCCGTGCACTGGCGGCATTGGCTGGCGGGCAAATTAAAATGGTGAACGGGAAGCTGGAAGGCACTTTGGCCACTGCCCTGGTTCACGCAATTCAATAAAACAGGACATTCAATATGGTCGGGTCTACAAAAAAAACCCCATTTCGCAAACCCAGCACACGGCGCGATAGCAAAGTGGAGCGGCAAGGCGCCCAGTCTCGCTATGGCCTGGTGAGCACGGTTGCGCAGTTGATTGATCTTCTGGCCCAGTTTGAAGGCCCCGCAGATGCTGCCATTTCCCGGTTTTTTAAAGACCATCCCGAGTTGGGTGGTCGCGACCGCCCTATGGTGGCCGAGGCTGTGTATTGCTGGTTGCGTTATCGTTATCGAATCAACCACTTGGCGCAGTCGGGCGAAGGCCCCTCTGTGGTTCGCCAAGCCAAGCTGGCTTTGTTGTGGTCGGGTGCGCCCGAGCAAATTTGGTCTGCAGGCAAGCAGGCTGACAATGAATGGTTAAGCCGGGTTATTAATATTTCAGCCGATGACCTGGGTGTTGAGGCGCGTACCTGTTTGCCTGAGTGGTTTTACACCAAACTGGCTGAGCAATTTGGGCAAGATCGCGCGGAGTCTTTTTCTCAGGCCGTGCTGAGTGCCGCGCCGCTGGACTTGCGTGTGAACACAGTGAAAGCCAGTACGGTAGATTTGTTGACCGCGCTCACCAATATGGGTATTCAAGTGAACCCGATTGAAGGCCTGCCCGAGGGTTTGCGCGCCGTGGGCAAACCAATCGTGGGAAAAACTGAAGTGTTTCAGGAAGGTTACTTTGAAGTACAAGACGCAGGCAGTCAGTGGGTTAGCCGCCTTGTGGCCCCGCGCCGGGGTGACCTTGTAATCGATTTTTGTGCAGGTGCTGGCGGCAAAACCCTGGCCATTGGCGCGCAGATGAAGAACACAGGCCGCATTGTGGCGCTGGATACTTCGGAAAAACGCCTGGTGAAGTTCAAGCCCCGTGCGGCCCGTTCAGGGTTGAGCAACTTCTACACGATGGTAATTAACGATGAAGCCGATCCACGCCTGAACAAGTATTTCGGCAAGGCTGACCGGGTCGTGACCGATGTACCTTGCAGCGGCATGGGAACCTTACGGCGTAACCCGGATCTTAAATTTAGACAGAACTTGCAGAGTCTGTCAGAATTGACCGCGAAGCAAAAATCCATCATCGAGCATGCAGCCAAGTTGGTAAAGCCCGATGGTCGGCTCGTTTACATCACATGCAGTGTTCTTCGCGACGAGAACGAAGACATTGTCAATGCGTTCCTGGAAAGTCATCCGGAATTCCGGCTTCGCCGCTGGACTGAAGTGCTGAACCCCGGAGAACGGCCTGTCAAGGCGAACACGACTGACGACATGCTTCGATTGTGGCCAGAAGATGGTGAATCTGATGGCTTCTTTGCAGCAGTGTTACAACGTTCCAAGGCCTGAACTGAATATAAATTCCAAATGTGTTCCGGCTTTAAAAGTACACTTGTACACTGAAAATATGATACGGCTCCTTCAGAAGCAAATTGAGATGGCCGTAACCTTTGAAATACGACCTGTTGAGAGTTAGTGAATATGATTGAATTTTTGACCTCGGGTATCACCGGTGCAAGTATCGGCCAGATGGTGATTTACACCTTGATCGTAACCCACATCACCATTGTGGCCGTGACCGTGTACCTGCACCGCTGCCAGGCTCACCGTGCTTTGGAAGTGCACCCAGCGCTGGCGCATTTCTTCCGTGCATGGTTGTGGTTGACCACCGGCATGAGCACCCGTGCATGGGCGGCCATTCACCGCAAGCACCATGCCAAGTGCGAAACCCCCGATGATCCCCACAGCCCGCAAACCCGTGGCTTGAAAACCGTATTCTGGCGCGGTGCCGAGTTGTACCGTGAGGAATCCAAAAACAAGGAAACCCTGGCCAAATACAGCCATGGCACCCCCAGTGACTGGCTGGAATTTCAGGTATACGAGCGTTTTCCGTGGCAAGGCGTGGGTTTTACCCTGGTTCTTAGTTTTATTTTGTTTGGTTTCCCTGGTGTAAGCATTTGGGCGATCCAGATGTTGTGGATTCCGGTACTGGCCGCAGGCGTGATTAACGGTATTGGTCACTATTGGGGTTACCGCAACTTCGATTGCCCCGATGCAAGCCGCAACATTTCTCCGTTTGGCATCTTGATCGGTGGCGAAGAGCTGCACAACAACCACCATACCCACGCCACTTCTGCCAAATTGAGCAACAAGTGGTACGAATTTGACATTGGCTGGATGTACATCAAGATTTTCAGCTTCCTTGGTTTGGCCAAGGTCAAAAAGGTGGCTGAATCCCCCAAGTTTTCGTCGGAAAGCAAGCCAGTGCTTAGCTTGGTGACAGTCCAGGCGGTTGTGAACCACCGTTACGATGTGATGGCTCGCTATGCCAGTTCCATGCGCAAGGCTTTCCGTTCTGAGGTGGCTGCACTGAGGCAGAAAGCTGCGAACGCGCAAGAGCGCAAGGTGTTGGCCAAAGGCACCAAGCTGTTGTCGATTGATGAAAGCAAGCTGTGCGATGTTCAGCGCGCCGAGCTGGCCCAATTGTGTGCCCAGTCCAAGATGATCAACACTTTGGTTGAAATGCGTGCTGAGCTTCGGCAGATCTGGGAAAAAACCAATTTGAGCCGTGAACAAATGCTGGTTCAGTTGCAAGCCTGGTGTGAGCGTGCCGAGCAAAGTGGTATTCGCTGGCTGGAAGACATGTCGATTCGGATTCGTCGCTACGCGGCGTAATTTGAAAGTTGTTTGATGGATGAAAGCCGCTGGTGAGAATCAGCGGCTTTTTTTATGCTTAGTTTGCAGGTGGTGATTTGCAGCAGCGCTACCCATCCTGCCAAGATCCAAGTCGAATTCCCCGCTTTTGATTCTGGCTCGGTGTATGCGAAACGCCAAAGCGTCTTCGCATCGACCTGCGGTCGCCCCTCGCTGCGAATCAAGCCGGGCGACTTGATCTTGAATCGGCAGGATGATGCAACGCTGCTGCAAATCACCCAAGCCACTTCTACATCAACTATTAAGCCTCGCCGAAGCAGTGGCCAACAAAAAACCCGCTCTGAATTTCAGTAGCGGGTCTCTGTAGAAACAGCGAAGTAGGTTGAGTTACTTCAGCTTGGTTTCTTTGTATGACACATGCTTACGAACCACTGGATCGTATTTCATGATTTCAATTTTCTCGGGCTTCGTGCGCTTGTTCTTGGTCGTGGTGTAGAAGTGACCAGTACCAGCAGAAGATTCGAGTTTGATTTTTTCGCGACCACCTTTAGCCATGATTTACTCCTGCTTAGATTTCGCCACGTGCACGAAGATCGGCCAAAACAGCATCAATGCCGTTTTTGTCGATAGTGCGCAGGGCGTTATTAGTTAGACGCAGGCGAACCCAGCGGTTTTCGCTTTCAACCCAGAACTTGCGTGACTGCAAGTTGGGCAGAAAACGACGTTTTGTTTTGTTGTTGGCATGGGAAACTTTGTTTCCAACCATCGGGCGCTTACCCGTTACTTGACATACGCGAGCCATGATGACCCCAAAAAATTCAGCAAATTAGTGTATCTGCAAAACCACACGGCATGAATTGAAAAGCCATGGATTTGCGGCGAAGTCCAAGATTGTAACCAATTACTATTCTTTTGCCCAGCCTTTTTTGCGGAAAAACTTAAAAAGGTGGGCGATTGTGCAGTCGGTAGGAGTAACCACAGTTGGGGCCAACCACCAAATGGTCTACCAATTCAATGTCAACCAATGCCAAGGCCGATGAAAGCTCGCGGGTTAGCCGGTCGTCCGCGCTGCTTGGGGTGCAGCAGTCGCTGGGGTGATTGTGCGCCATCATGATGCGGGGTGCATTGGTTTGTATGGCAAATTTAAGCACCTCACGCGGAAAAACCACAGTTTTGTTCACGGTGCCGCTGGAAAGTATTTTGTGGTCTAGTACTTTCAATTGGCTGTCCAGGGCAATCACCAGAAAATGTTCAATTTCGCTTAAGCCGATTTGTGCACGCACAAACTGTTCAAACAGATCGGGAGAGGCAAGCATGCCGTGTGGTGTTTCCTGCAATTCATGGCTTAAACATCGCTTGGCCATTTCAAGACAGGCGCGCAGTTGGGCGTATTTTGCTTCGCCGAGGCCGCGAATTTGGACCCATTCAGCCAGGGAAACACGGTTCAGGTTTTGCAGGCCACCGAACTGGCTGATCATTTCGCGGGCCAGATCCACGGCGCTTTTTCCCGGGAGGCCTGTGCGCAGGAAAATGGCAAGCAATTCGGCATCAGAAAGCGCCTGAGCCCCTTGTTTGATCAGCCGCTCTCGTGGGCGGTCGTGTTTGGGCCAGCTTTGAATGCTCATGAAAAATTGAACCTGAAAGCCACTGAGTGGCTTTCGACCAGGTCAAGTTCCCAGTTTGTTTAACAGCGAGGACTGCACAATTTCGATCCAGTAGCCGTCGGGATCTTTGATGAAGGCCACGTTTTTCATCTTGCCTTGTTCGGGACGTTTCACATAGGAAACCTGATTTTCGTCAAACCAGTGAACAGCGGCCGCCAGATCGGGTACGGAGAAGCAAATGTGTCCAAATCCCTGTGGCTGCTGATTGCCATCGTGATATTTGAAATCCGGGTCGTTTTCAGTGCCCCAGTTGTGGGTTAATTCAAGAATGCCAGTCTGGCTGAATGTCCATGCGGTGCGGGTGCCTTCATCTTCGGGTATTTCGTCGGTCTTGGTGACTCGAGCGAGGAAGTACAGCGAAAACTTCATTTCGGCAAAGTCCAGCTTCCGAAGCACCCGCATACCCAACACCCGGGTGTAAAAATCGAGTGAGACGGCAGGGTCTTTCACCCGCAACATGCTGTGATTCAGCACGAAACCTTGCGTGGCCTTCGGCACTGTTGGGCTGACTCCGGGGTGATTCTCTGTGTTAAATGCCATGGCTTTCAAACTCCTTAATACGTTTTTTAATGCAAATGTCGCGTGTTCACCTACATGTTACTACCACAATGTGAGGCCGGACTCGAACCATTCACGCCCGCTTCTGGATGCCTGACTGCTTCCAAAGGCGTAGAATAGAGCCGTTTTTGAAATGAATTCAGGATGTTGAAATGACTGATGCAGTACAACCCAAGCCCGTAGTAAACGAATCTTCATTCGTGACACTGCATTACCGCATTCGCTTGGCTGACAGCCAGCAGGTGATTGTGTCCACCTTTGAGGACAAGCCCGCCACATTGTCGATTGGCGCAGGCCAGTTGGCTGAGGGTTTGGAGCGTTGCCTGTTTGGTATGCAGGCGGGGCAGCGTGACATATTCACTTTGCCCGCAGGCAGCGGTTATGGTGACATCAATCCCGATTTGTACCGACCGGTCAGCAAAGCGTTGCTGTCAAAATACGCCGAAGAGGGCACTACGTTTGAGCCAGGCGAATTTGTGCATTTTCCTGCACCCGATGGTGGTCAGTTTGCTGGCACCGTGGTGGAAGAGCGTGAAGACGATATTTTGTTTGATTTTAACCACCCCTTGGCAGGCAAGGCACTGACCTTTGAAGTGCAATTGATCGGGGTGCTGTGAGGTGAGTATGGAAATTAGCCTGGCCCAACCACGCGGTTTTTGCGCTGGTGTAGACCGCGCCATTGAAATTGTGGAACGCGCGTTGCAGCAATTCGGTTCACCCATTTATGTGAAGCATGAAATTGTTCACAACAAAACGGTGGTCGAAGATTTGCGCGGCAAGGGCGCAATATTTGTTGATGAACTGGAAGATGTGCCCACCGGCTCCACAGTTGTGTTTTCCGCCCATGGTGTGTCGCAAGATGTACGCGCACAAGCAGAAAGCCTGGGTTTGAAAGTGTTTGATGCCACATGCCCACTGGTTACGAAAGTGCATGTAGAAGTCAGCAAAATGCGCGCACAGGGTTGCGAGATCATCATGATTGGTCACGAAGGCCACCCCGAGGTGGAAGGCACGATGGGACAGGTGAAAGACGGCATTTACCTGGTGGAAACCGAGGAGGACGTGGCCAAGCTGAATATTGCAGCGGGTACACAACTGGCTTTGGTGACCCAAACCACGTTAAGCGTGGACGATGCTTCCAAGGTAATCACGGCGCTAAAAGCAAAATTTCCTGATATTCGCGAGCCGAAGAAAGCAGACATTTGCTATGCCACGCAAAACCGCCAGGATGCTGTCAAGTTTATGGCGCGCCAGGTTGATTTGGTGTTGGTGGTGGGCAGCCCAAGCAGCTCCAATTCCAATCGCTTGCGCGAAGTGGCCGAGAAGTTGGGTGTGCCGGCCAAGCTGATTGAAAATGCGGACAGCCTGGAGCGAGACTGGTTCGACGGTGTGAAACACATAGGCTTGACGGCGGGTGCTTCAGCGCCAGAGCACCTTGTGCAGGGTGTGGTGAAGCGCCTGAAAGAATGGGGTGCTTTGTCGGTTCGAAACATGGAAGGTGTGGAAGAAAATATTGCCTTTCCAATGCCCAAGGGTTTGGTCCGCTCTGAAGTATGAGCGGACTTGCTTAACTGTTCAACACATGGTGCTGGTGCCAATCGACCAGGTCTCGAACAAACCATGGGTTGACCTTTGCGGCCGGTTTGGCTGAGTAAACCGCAAGCAGGGCCTGTTTGACATTCATGTCTTCGTGCTGAATAAGGTGTGCTGCAATCAGGGCAGCTGATCTGCTGATTCCCTGTTCGCAGTGCACGATTACCTTGCCTTGTTTTTGGTGTGCCTGGTTGATAAATTCACACACGGTTTGGAAGTGAGCAAGCAGTGACTCGTCAGGGTTGTCGCTCACTGGAATGTGCAACTGAACAATTCCCTGCCGAAGCCTGGGGCAAATTTCGATGCAGCTGACCGCATGAGTAAATGACGAGTGTGGTTTTTGAAGTGCTTCGCTGGCGCCCTGCAGTGAACCAATCCACAGATTGGGACGTACTTCATGAATCACTGTGCAAGCCCTGGATGATGTCATTAATCCTGGACTTAATTGCCCCTTGTTGCGACGAGGTGTACCGGCTGAACAAATTGACCTTCAAATGAGGGGCGACCTTGGGATCTTGTAGGGTGGATGCAAGCAGGCGAATTTGCAGACTGCGGGCATTGGACACTTCTTGGTTGGTGTGCGGTGTTTTCAGCTTTACAAGGGTGTTCAGGGTATCTGGATTGGCGGAATCGGGGATGCCGTTGCTCGCTGATATGTAAGCAAGCTTGTTCACCAGTGCATGTGGAATTAAAACCTGCATCAGGACGCTTGCTTTTTTTGTGGTTGGCAAGGCATTGCTCGCTTGGGTACACAGGTGGAGAATGTCATCGCTGGCTTTGTTGATGCGGGCGTTTTCGCAGGCGGGGAAGCGGGTATGCAACATGCCAGAAATCCATTCCTTCAGATTGGGTGGAGCCACGTTGATCGCGTCGTGCAAGTAATCTGCGGTGCTCTCCATGGCGTCGACATCCGTATTCTGAAACAGGCTTGGATTACAGGACAACAAGGAAAAGCGCCCCACATCGCCATTGTCTCTGGAGGGGTGGTTGGTGGTGTGTTCCATCAGGTTGTGAACGTCGCGGCCTCGATTTTTGTTGATTTCAAACGGGTTTCGGTGCCAGCTTAAGTGGTTCAGGTTTTCTCGTATTCCTGCGCTTTCGTGTTCGCAAAGCGCTTTCATCAGCACTTCGCCGGTCCAGTGCCCTGGCAAAAGACTGTCCGCAAATGCGTGGTAGGCCACTACATGGGTTTTCGAATGTTCATCCTCGATGCGGATTATTTCCGGGATACTTACCGGCAGCTTGTCGATGGTGTCCTGATCCCATCCGGGTGGAAGCTGATCTGGATGTTGACTTAACCAAACCCTGGTCGGAGCTTCCGCATGTTCAATTAAAGCCTGAGTTTCAGAAGGTAGGGCTTGCGCGAGGCTGGCTTCGACGGACGACGACACAGGAGTTTCGAGATTGCGCAAGGCAAACTGTGCCTCTGTAATGTAAAGCGGGTTTGTGTTGGGTGTGGCATTGACCGCAAATGAGAGGGGCTGGTTCTGGATTGCCGTGGCCCACTGCTGCGCCATGTGATCAAGCGCACATCGAACACCCGGATGCAATTCGGACGTATGCGCAGCCTGTTCAAGGGCTTGCCATGAATAGGCATTGTGTTCAGCACGAATGCTCGGGTTCCATTGACTGTTTGTCGGCAAGAGGCACAAGAATAGACGATAAGTAAAACCAGTGTGCGCGTTGCGCAGCACAATCGGGTTAGTCCACACTTGGCCGCTGGGCAGTCGATGAACTTCCTCCAGAGTTTCGCGCAGTGCACAGTGCAATGGGTCTTCGGGTTTGTTGGTGTGCGCAATTCTTTCTATGGCGCCCCCGGGGACGCTCCACAGCCCTTCATCGTGTGTGCCCTGCGCATTTTTCAGAAGCAGGATCGAACACCTGCCCGAATCATCGGGCTTGAGCATGCACAGGCCAGCGCCACCATCACAGCCCCATTCTCCATGGGGTGTTTCAGATGCGCCGTTCAGCTGGGGGTACTTTAAGCCCAATGTAGATTCTTTGAGAGGAATCCAGCAGCTGGACCCCGCTTTAACTACAGCTGCATCACGATGACTTGTTTGGCTTTCTGTGACTGAACCTGATGGTGAAAAAAAATGGCTGTTTGATGTTGGCGACAACTGCGGCATTGAGGGGCGGGGCGAAGCAAATGTGAAATCTGAGTGCCGCCAAACCCGGGAAAGTTCATTTGTTGGGAGTGGCCAGTACTTGGTCTACCCGATTTCTGTCTACGTCCACCACTTCAAATCGCCAGTTGTTCCAGTCGAATTTCTCGGTTTTTTTCGGGATTCGACCCAACGAGGCCAATACGAACCCACCGACGGTGTGGAAGTTGCCCAAGTCTTCCTGGGGCAAGCCGCGAATGCCCAGTTTGATTTTCATTTCGTCGATGGGTAAAAGTCCATCGAGCAACCATGATCCGTCCTCGCGTTTTACAGCCAGTGCTTCTTCGGGGGTGTCCATCATGGGCATCATGTCACCCACCACGCTGGACAGCACATCATCGATGGTGACAATGCCTTCGGTCATGCCAAATTCGCTAACCACGAATGCAAAGGTTTTTTTCTGCTGGCGAAAAGTGCGAAGCAGATCGACCAGCGTGAGCGAGGCGGGTACGAACAGCGGGTTTTGCAGAGGTATTTCAGCGAAGTCGATGTCGCCCTCCATGGCGGCTTGAAGAATATCGTGGCTTTCTGCCACGCCGATTACTTGCTGCAAACTGCCTTTACAAATTGGCAGCATGGAGTGTGGGGCCTCGCGCAACAAGCGCAGGTTGTCTTCACGCGGTGCATGTAAATCAAGGTAGGCAATGTCGCTGACCGGTGTCATGACCGAGGCCAGGCGACGGTCTTCAAGGCGCAACACATTGCTCATCAGGTGGCGTTCTTCGGGGGCCAGCATGCCTGTTTTGGCGCCTTCATCAAGAAAGGCTTGAATTTCTTCGATGGTGCTAACCGCAGGTGCAGCTTTGAACGGGATGAAGCTGAGCACCAGGTCGGAGCCCTTGGACAGCAAGGTGATGGCGGGGCTGAGCACTTTCAGGAATATCGACATGAAAGGTGCGCAAAACGCAGCAACCTTTTCCGGGTTGCGATGGCCAGGCGCTTGGGCACGATTTCGCCAAAAACAATTGAAAAACCTGTGACCAAGGCAATCGTGACTGCGAATGAGATGACACTGGCCCAATCGCTCAGTGCCGGAAAGTGCTGGTCGATGGTTTGTTGAAACGTGGCGGTAAGGGCCGATTCGCCATAAATACCCATGAGCAAAGCGGCTGCGGTAATGCCGGTTTGAGTGGCCGCAAGCAGGCGGCTGGGGTTGTCCATGATTTGAATGGCGATTCGGGCTTTTGGATTCCCTGAGTCGGCCATGGCTTGAAGTTTGGAGCGTCGACTGGAGGCCAGTGCCATTTCCGAGAGGGCAAAAAAGCCGGAAATCAATATCAAAAGGACCAAGATCCAGAAGGCATTCATGATGTGTGTTCTTGTAGTGGGTGTTGCGGCTGCACGGTATTGCTCACGCCCAGTTTACCAAAGCCCATGCTGCTTTGGCTTTTTGCTTGATTGGGTAAAACCGGGGGCTCGGTTACAATAACGGGCTAAGTTGTTTTGTCAGATGATTTTTTGAAAGAATTGCCATGTCCATGAGCGAAGCTCCATTCCCAAGTCCGATCAAATTGTAGTCGCGGCCCTGTACAAATTTGTCAGCCTGCCCGATTTCGAGGAGATCAAGCCCAGACTTGAGACTGTGTGTACTGAAAACTCGGTGCTGGGCACCTTGTTGTTGGCCAGGGAAGGCATCAATGGCACGGTCAGCGCGCCACGCGCGGGCATTGTGGCCTTGATGAATTTTTTGTGGGCCGATTCCCGGTTTGCCGATTTGGCGCCCAAGTATTCAATTGCGCCAGAACAGGCGTTTACGCGGATGAAGGTGAAGTTAAAGCGTGAAATTGTGACCATGGGCAAAGACGGGATCGACCCCAATCGCCTGGTGGGCCGCTATGTGAAACCAGCCAACTGGAATGCATTGATTCAAGATCCCGATACCTTGGTAATCGACACTCGCAACAACTATGAGTACGCGATTGGTACTTTTGAAGGGGCCGTGGATCCTGCCACCACGACATTCCGCGAATTTCCGCAATGGGTTGAAAAGAACTTGAAAAGCCTGCCTGCGGACAAACGCCCCAAGAAAATTGCCATGTTTTGTACCGGTGGTATTCGCTGCGAGAAATCCACGGCCTACATGCTGGAGCAGGGCTTTGAGGAGGTGTACCACCTTGAAGGCGGTATCCTGAAGTACCTCGAAGAGATTCCCGAAGAACAAAGTTTGTGGAAGGGCGAGTGCTTTGTGTTTGATCAGCGGGTGTCGGTCACCCATGGTTTGCAGGTTGGGCATTACGACCTGTGCCACGCTTGCCGCATGCCGATCACAGAGGAAGAAAAGCAAAGCGAAAAATACATTCAGGGCGTGGGTTGCCCGCATTGCTATGATTCGCTGACCGACGATCAGAAGAAGCGCTTTGGCGAACGCCAAAAACAGATTCAACTGGCCAAGCAGCGCAATGAGAAGCACATTGGCCGCAAGATGTTGGCCAAAGAAACGCACACGGAGTGAGCAGGGTGGAGCAGCAAGCCGATCATGGGCACCAGCTTGGTTTACCCGTGTTATACACCTTTCGCCGTTGCCCCTATGCCATGCGTGCGCGGCTGGCGATTGTTGCCGCCGGTTTAAAGGTTGAAGTGCGTGAACTGGTGCTGCGCGCCAAACCCGCACACATGCTTGAAATTTCACCCAAAGGCACGGTACCCGTGTTGTGGTTGCCGGATGGCACCGTGATTGACGAAAGCCTGGATGTGATGCGTTGGGCGGTGGGCCAGAATTTTCCGGCAGACTGGTTGGTGCCGAACGCCGAACAGCAACAACAGTGTGATGAATGGATTGCGCTGCTTGATGGCGAATTCAAGCGAAACCTGGATCGTTACAAATATCCACACCGCTATCACGTAAAAACCGACACTGACGCCTACACCTGCGACCCGCTCGAACACCGCGCGGTGTGTGAAGAAATTTTGGCACAATGGAATGCGGTGCTGGTTCAGAATGGTCCTTGGCTGTTTGGCGCTAACCCCAGCTTTGCCGACTTCGCAATTTTGCCTTTTGTGCGCCAATTCAGGATCGCCGATGAGGCTTGGTTCGATGCGGTACCTGGCTACGGTGCACTGAAGTTGTGGCTCCATTCTTTTTTGGCATCGCCTTTGCTGGAACAAGCCATGGTGAAGTACACCCCTTGGCAACCTGGCGACACACCTTTAACCTTTCCGGGTTAGAGACGACCCTCTACGATTTTCTGGTCAAGTTTCTATACACTCGCAAGTTACGCAACAGTAACATTGTCTTGCTGGGCTATGCTAAGCCCTGAAAAAAGACATTCCCCCTATAAGAAGGACGAGACTCATGGCCGACAAAATTCTTGAATTTGTTCACACCTCCACAGGTAAACAAATTGCCGCCGCACTGGGCCTGCCCGTGCCCCCCCTCTTGAAGCGCGCCAAAGCTGGATACGCCGAAAAATCATTGGCCAATTCAAATGCCTTGGTGGGTGCCAGTGCATTTGGCCCAGTGGCCACTGCGGTGGTGAAGGCATTGAATGCCATGGGTGCATCCATCAAGGTATCCGCCGATTTGGCGGGCCTGGATGGTATCAAGCAAGCCGCGGCCAAAGCCAAAGTAGACGTGAGCATTTCTCAAGCCGACAATGGCGTACCTGAAAACGTGTACGTGTTGGACGTTACAGCAGCCGCCAATGTGGCAGACCTGCGTTTGTTGTACGACTTTTTCAACCCACGCTTGCGCAAAGTGCCATCGAACAGCCGCATTGTGGTGATTGGTCGCCCACGTGGTGATTGCAAAGACGCCCTGGCTGAAACAGCACAGTCCTCATTGCCCGGTTTTATTCGCAGTCTTGCGAAAGAAAGTGGCAAGAACGGTACAACCGCCAATCTGATTCAGGTAAAAACCGGCGCTGAAAACGGTATTGAAGGCGCACTGCGCTTTTTCCTGAGCCCGCATTCTGCCTTCGTTACCGGCCAGGTATTGCCAGTGGTTGGTGCACCCAAAGGTGTAAAGGTTGCTGCATTTTCTGAAAAACCATTGACAGGCAAGTTGGCGGTGGTAACCGGTGCAGCACGCGGTATTGGCGCAGCCATTGCTGAAGTGCTGGCCCGCGAAGGTGCTACCGTGATTGGTGTTGATCGACCCGCAGACGAAAGCGTGTTGGGTACAACCATGAGCAGCATTGGCGGCATTGCCTGCCCGCTGGACATTACTGATGCCGACGCGGGCAAGAAGCTGGCAGCTGTGGCTGCACAGAAGGGTGGCAAGATTGACATTATTGTGCACAACGCAGGTATTACGCGCGACAAGATGATGCGCAACATGGCGGCCCACTTGTGGGACATGGTGCTGGACGTGAACCTGGGTGCGATTGTTCGTTGTAACGACCAGTTGTTAGCAGGAGATGCATTTGGTTTCAACGCCCGTATCGTGTGTATTTCATCGATTGGTGGTATTGCCGGTAATGCAGGCCAAACCAACTATGCAGCCACCAAGAGCGCCGTGATTGGTTATGTGGATGCCATGGCCAAGCAACTGGAAGGCAAGGGCATTTCGATTAACGCGATTGCACCTGGCTTTATTGAAACTCAAATGACTGCGGCCATTCCTGTGGTAACCCGGGAAGTGGCACGTCGTTTGTCCAGCCTGTCGCAAGGTGGATTGCCAGTGGACATTGCTGAGGCAGTCACTTTCATGGCCAGCCCGCTGGCCGCTGGTGTAAACGGCGCCACGCTGCGTGTGTGCGGACAAAACCTGGTGGGCGCGTAATTCTTTCATTCACTGAATACGCTGTCTGCAACTAAAAAATTATCTGGAGAAAACTATGAAACACGGTCGTCGCGTTGCCATTATTGGCGGTTCACGCATTCCATTTGCACGTTCAAACACAGCCTACATTGGCAAATCCAACCAGGACATGTTGACAGCAGCATTTCGCGGTGTTGTTGACAAGTTCCAGTTGCATGGTGAAGAACTGGGCGATGTGGTGGCTGGTGCAGTGGTGAAGCACAGCCGCGATTTTTCCCTTTGCCGTGAATCAGTATTGGGTTCAGGCCTTAGTCCGATGACCCCGGCATTCGACATTCAGCAGGCTTGCGGTACTGGTCTGGAAGCTGCCATTGTGGTGGCCAACAAAATTGCATTGGGTCAAATTGAAGTGGGCATGGCTGGCGGTGTAGACACCACCACCGATGCACCGATTGCAGTCAGCGAAGGCCTGCGTAAAATTTTGCTGGAAGCCAACCGTGCCCGCGACACCAAAGGCAAGCTGGCCGCACTGTTGAAAATTCGCCCCAAGCACCTGGCACCACTGCCACCTGCAAACGCCGAACCCCGCACAAAAATGAGCATGGGTGCGCACTGTGAAGTGATGGCGCAAACCTGGGGCATCACTCGTGAAGATCAAGATGAGTTGGCTGTAAGCAGCCATTTGAAAGCTGCCAAGGCTTACGAAGAAGGCTTCTTCGATGACCTGGTGGTGCCATTCAACGGTTTGACCCGCGACAATAATCTGCGTGCTGATTCTTCAGTTGAACGCCTGCAAGGTTTGAAGCCCGCATTTGACCGCAAGAGCGGCAAGGGCACGATGACTGCTGGTAACTCTACACCCCTGACTGACGGCGCTTCTGCTGTGTTGCTGGCTTCTGAAGACTGGGCCAAGGCACGTGGCATTCAGCCTCTGGCTTACCTCACTTTCAGCGAAACAATCGGTGTTGATTTCGTGTCGGGCAAAGAAGGCCTTTTGATGGCGCCAGCCTACGCAGTGCCACGCATGCTGAAAAAAGCCAACATGAAGCTGCAAGACTTCGATTTCTATGAAATTCACGAAGCATTTGCTGCACAGGTTCTGTGTACCTTGAAGTCTTGGGAAGATCCCAAGTTCTGCAAGGAAAAACTGGGCCTCGATTCTGCTTTGGGTTCAATTGACCGCAGCAAGTTGAACGTCAAAGGCGGATCACTGGCCGTTGGCCACCCATTTGCAGCCACTGGTGGCCGTATTATTGCCACATTGGCCAAGTTGCTGAATGAAAAAGGCAGCGGTAAGGGCTTGATCTCTATCTGTGCAGCCGGTGGTATTGGTGTAACTGCAATTATCGAGAAGTGAAATCATGAGCGTGAATGACACCCTGAAAGCAGCGGCGAAATTTTTCGAGCTGTCTGAATTTCCAAATGGCAAGGCGCTGCTGCTGAAGGCTGCCACCACGTCCAACAAAAACCAAAACCCGACACTCAGGCTGCACGCCTGGGTGCCCGGGTAAAGAAAGTGTTCATCGACCGTGAGTGGGTGCGCCAGTACAACGCCGTGTGCGGTTTCAAGGAAGATGAAATTTCCCTGACCGCGCCACAGGTGGTGGCTTCACCCCTGCACATGTATTTGCTGAGCCGCCCTGAGCACCCAATGCCCATGTTGGGCATGGTTCACTTGCACAACTCGATTGAGTGCGCCAAACCGTTGGAATATGGTGTGCCCTACGACGTGCTTGTGACTGTGGGCGACACCCGGAGCATTTCGCTGGGTCTGGAATTTGATGTGCACACACAGTTTTTGATTGGTGAGGAAGTGCACTGGAGCAGTGTGATGACCATTTTGTGCCGCGTAAAGGGCATGCCCAAGCCATTGACAAAGCCTGCGCCAGTTGAGCCATTGAGTGCCCTGGGTGCGCAATACGCCGCCGTGAAAGTGCTGAAAACCAGGGCCGCAAGTACGCCAAGGTTTCAAATGACTACAACCCGATTCACCTGTATGCGCAAACCGCGAAAATGTTTGGTTTCAAGCAGGCCATCGTGCACGGTATGTGGACCGCAGCAAAAACATTGAGCATTGTTGAAGCCGGTTTGGGTGCGCGTGCCAGCAAGTTCGATTTGTCGTTCAAGCAGCCGGTGTTTTTGCCTTCTGGTATTTCGGTGAAGCATGTGACAGCCGATGGCGCTTCGAAGTTTGAAGTGCTGGCCGAGCGTGATTCGAAAGTGTTGATGGTGGGAAGTATTGAAGCTTGATGAGTTTAGTGACTGAGTAGCTTGGTGTAGTTTGCAGCGCGTCACTCATTTCGCCTTGATTCAAGTCGAATTCCCCTTTTTGATTCTGGCTCGGTTCATGCGACTTCGCGAATGCAAAAGCGCTGGCGACTATCGTTCCGACAGTCCGGGCATCAAACTGGTTTCGATCATTTTCTGCATGTCGCGAATCGGAATTTCCGGGTGTTGAATCCACCAACGTGCGCCCGCTTCAACAGCGCCAACCATGATGTTGGCCAAAGCCACGGCTTGTATGCCGGCCTTGTCGCTACTTTTGGCTTTTGATGGATCGTTGAGTTCTTCAATGGTTTTGGCCGAGGCCTCAATAAAGCTGTTTCTGAAGAAAGCAACCTTCTCGCCGACTGGCCCCACACTGGTGAGCGCCTCGTTGTAAAGCACTGACCAACCTTCCCTGTGACGTTCCACAAACGTCAAAAAGCTGAGCATGATCAACTTCAGCCGCTCTTTGGGGTTTGGGTTGGCCATCAACAGGGAAAGGCCAGACATCAGGTGGTTACCGACCTGCGTGATGGTGGCCAGATACAGTGCGTCTTTGGAGCCGAAGTAACGATAAAGCAAGGGTTTGGTCACACCGGCGCCTTCGGCAATTTGTTCCATGCTGGTGGAATGAAAACCATGCCTGGAAAATACTGAACCAGCCACATCGAGAATTTGACTCATGCGTTGTTCTTTGGGCACCTTTCGTGTGCCCAGGCGTTTTGTCTCGAGGGTAGGCGCCGCGTTTTTGTTGTTGTGGTTCGCTTTTTTCACCAATTTACTAGCCGGTTACATGGATGTTTTGAAGTGTAGCAAGCTTCTTTCAGTTTTGTGAATAAAAAAAGCCCCACAAAAAATGTGAGGCTTTTTTACGGGTGAGCGGTCGGTAAGTTACTGCTTTTTCTTACTTGTAACCCACGCGATCCATAATTTGCTGGGACAAGGCTGTGTTCGCCGCCAGTGTTTTGGAAGGTGTTACGTCTTGCTTGTAAGCCCCCAAAGACTCCAAAGCAGGATTATCTACTTTCACGCCAGGCACTGTTGGCCATTCATTGTTGCCATTTGCGAAGTATTTTTGGGCGGAGTCGCTGGCCAGATATTCCAGAAACTTGATTGCACCATCGCGATTGGGTGCGTTTTTGGCCACCGCACCACCAGACACGTTCATGTGCACGCCATAGCTGCTTTGGTTGGGCCAAATGAAACCAACCTTGGACACCACTTCCTTGTCTTCAGGTTTTGATGAGTTTAACAAGCGAACCCAGTAGTAGCTGTTGGTCAGGGCCACGCCACACTCGCCAGACGCCACTGCACGAATTTGATCAGTATCACCGCCCTTGGGGCTGCGGGCCATATTGGCGACCACACCTTGTGCCCAGGTTTCGGCGCCTTTTTCACCCAGGTGATTGATCATGCTGCTCATCAAAGAAAGCATGTAGGGATGTGAGCCCGTGCGGGTGCAAACCTTGCCCTTCAATGCGGGCTTGGCCAAGTCTTCATAGTTTTGGGCAAGCTTGGGGTCGACGTTTGCTTTGTTGTACACAATCACACGGCTGCGTGCTGAGAATGCATACCACAGGCCATTTTCACCAGTAAATTGCGCCGGGATTTTGTCGCTGAGCACTTTGGACTTCACGGGCTGAAACAGGCCATCTTGTTGGGCTGTTGCAAGGCGTGCAGCATCCACCAGCAATACCACGTCGGCAGGGCTACGCGCGCCTTCGCTGCGCATGCGCTCAAGCAGAGCCTCATCGCCCAATTCGAGGCGCTTGATGGCAATGCCAGTTTGCTTGGTAAAGTCCTCGTACATTTTTTCATCTGTCGAGTAATGGCGGGCTGAGTACAGGTTGATGACTTTCTCGTCAGCCTGAGCGGCAGCGCTTACGCCAATCAAGCCAGCGATGGAAACTGAAATCAGTTTTTTGAAAGTGTTATTCATGGTGATAAGGACTTTCCTGAATGTGGTTGGTTGAAATTGAATCGCTCTAGTCTAGCAAATAGTAATCATTCATGTAACAAGAAGTGTTATCGTTTAACAATAATTTTTGTAGTAGTCAGAGTGTCGTAAGCGCGAGTTTCTACATTGGTTGCAACAAGAACGAGGAGACAGCGCTGTGGTTGAGCAAGCGAAGCACCAGTCCAATGGGACTTATCAGAATTTGTACGATGAATCCATCCGCAATCCCAAGGGTTTTTGGGCCCGTCAGGCGGATTTGATTCATTGGCAAAAGCCGTTTGAGAAAGTGCTGGATGACAGCAAACCCCCTTTTGCCGCTTGGTACGTGGGTGGAGAAACCAACCTGTGTTACAACGCGGTGGACCGACACTTAGACCAATTGGGCGACAAGCCAGCTTTGATTTATGTGTCCACAGAAGTAGATCAAGAAAAGGTTTACACATTCCGCCAATTGCACCAAGAAGTGCAAATTGCTGCTGCGATGCTGCAAAAAATGGGTGTGAAAAAAGGCGACCGTGTGTTGATCTACATGCCCATGATTCCAGAAGCGACCTTTGCAATGCTGGCTTGTGCGCGAATCGGTGCAATTCATTCGGTGGTGTTTGGCGGTTTTGCATCACACAGCCTTGCTTCACGAATTGAAGACGCAAAACCGAAGGTGATTGTTTCGGCCGATGCAGGTTCACGCGCTGGCAAGGCAGTCGCTTACAAACCACTTTTGGACGAAGCGATTGCCCGTTCAAGCTACAAGCCTGGCCATGTGTTGATGGTGAACCGGGGTTTGGTGCCATTTGACACAGTGGAGGGGCGAGACCACGACTACGCTGCATTGCGCAAAGAACTGGCCACGGCCAAAGTGCCAGTAACCTGGCTTGAGGCGACAGACACCAGTTACATTTTGTACACCAGCGGTACCACCGGCAAACCGAAGGGTGTGCAGCGCGACGTAGGCGGGTACGCCGTGGCTCTTGCGGCTTCCATGAAATACATTTTCATGGGCGAGAAGGGAAAAACGTTTTTTGCGACCAGCGACATTGGCTGGGTTGTGGGGCACAGCTACATTATTTACGGCCCTTTGATCGCAGGCATGGCTACGGTGATGTACGAGGGCTTACCCATTCGGCCTGACGCCGGCATTTGGTGGAAGATCGTTCAGGATCACAAGGTGTCGGTGTTGTTCTCGGCACCAACGGCTGTGCGCGTGCTGAAAAAACAGGATCCCGCCTATTTGAGCAAATACGATTTAAGTTCGCTGAAAGCATTGTTTCTGGCGGGCGAGCCTTTGGATGAAACCACTTCAGACTGGATTTCAGGGGCTATTGGAAAGCCGATCGTTGATAACTATTGGCAAACTGAAACTGGCTGGCCAATTTTGGCGATACAGCGTGGCGTTGAGGAAATGCCCGGTAAGTTGGGCAGCCCCGGTGTGCCAGTGTTTGGTTTCAACGTGAATGTGTTGAATGAAGACACCGCGCAACCCTGCAAGGCCAACGAAAAAGGGGTGGTGGCCATTGAAGGGCCACTGCCGCCCGGTTGCATGCAAACCGTGTGGGGCGATGATGAGCGGTTTGTAAAAACCTACTGGTCAAGCTTTAAAACCCGGCAAGTTTATTCCACTTTCGATTGGGGCATTCGCGACGAGGACGGGTACTTCTTTATTCTCGGCCGCACAGACGATGTGATCAACGTGGCGGGTCACCGCCTGGGTACACGGGAAATTGAGGAGAGTATTTCTTCTCACTCCGCGGTGGCGGAAGTGGCCGTGGTGGGTGTGGCCGATCAGGTGAAGGGGCAGGTGGCTGTGGCGTTTGCCATTTTGAAGTCGGCTGACGCAGTCAACGCGGCACAAGCCAAAACACTGGAGGCCGAGATCATGAAGGTGGTGGATTCCCAGTTGGGCGCAGTGGCCAGGCCCGCGCGCGTTTACTTTGTGAATGTGTTGCCCAAGACCCGTTCCGGCAAATTGCTGCGCAGGTCAATTCAGGCGGTGTGCGAAGGCCGGGACCCAGGCGACATGACCACCATTGAAGACCCCACCGCACTTGCGCAAATCAAGAACGCAATGGCGTGAACGAAGCACACCAGGGAAGCTTGAAAACAGACCAGGAAATTCGGGCTTGTTTCAGTTTTGTGGTGTGTTTTAAAACGTGTTTTAATGGTTTGTCACTGGCCGTTTCAGGGAGGGCTACTGAATGGCAAATCATTCGCTGGAAGTACTCAAGCTCAGCGTGTTGTTCGACAACCATTTTTTCAATGGTGTGCCCACGCAGGTTCACTTTATTCAGAACAGCACCATGGTGGGTACCTGGATAGACGAACAAGGTGCCGCAAATTTAAGCATTGGGCTAGATCGAATCAAGTTCATGAACAGTGATCAGTTGGTTTTTTTGATCGCGCATGAGTACGGTCACCTTGTGTTGAAACATCCTGATAAGACCATTGAGATTCAACAGCAGTACGGGATTGTTTCCACGTTCGATGAATTCATGTTGTCCCCGGACATGAAACGCGATTATTCCAGGCTGATGCGCGAGATGGAACTGCAGGCAGATTTGTTCGGCGCGCAGTTGGTGTTGGGCTTGGGGCACGACCCTGTGTCGGGCGCTTCATTTTTACTTGGCGAAACCAAAAGCATTCAACACCCCGAGGGCACCTTGCGGGTCGCAAAAATCAAGGCCGGTGAGCAAAGCCTGGTGGCCGAGGATTTCTCGGGCACCTTCAATAATTTGGCCATGCAGTTGAGCGATGCGGAAGTATTGGCAGCCTTGGTGCCTAGCTACACCCAGCCTATCGATTCTATTGATTCGACGGTAAAAGCGGCGGTAGAAAGCTGGCCAGCATCCGGTGCTGGCAGCTATGCCGGCGACACCTTGTATGGATTTGAGGTGTCGGTTTTGCTGACAATTGCGGTGCTGGCCTGCGCCATGCCAAGATGGTGGCGCAAGACCAGCGTCGGTTAGCTGTGGTGGATGGTTAAGCCACGCTGACTGGAATTTTTCCGATCTTGGCTTGCCACTCTTTCGGGCCGGTGTTGTGCACGGAAATACCGGTGCTGTCCACGGCCACTGTGACCGGCATGTCCTTGATCTCGAACTCGTAAATGGCCTCCATGCCCAGGTCTTCGAAGCCGACCACCTTCGCATTGGTAATCGCTTTGGACACGAGGTATGCCGCGCCACCCACAGCCATCAGATAGGCTGATTTGTTGTCACGAATTGCCTCAATCGCAACCGGGCCGCGCTCGGCTTTGCCGATCATCGCGATCAAACCTGTTTTTTCCAGCATCATGCGAGTGAACTTGTCCATGCGCGTAGCGGTGGTGGGGCCGGCTGGGCCCACAGCTTCGTCGCGCACCGGGTCGACAGGGCCCACGTAGTAAATCACGCGGTTGGTGAAGTCCACCGGCAATTTTTCACCTTTGGTCAACATGTCGGCGATGCGTTTGTGGGCAGCGTCGCGGCCGGTCAGCATTTTGCCGTTCAACAGCAAGGTTTGACCGGGTTTCCAGCTGGCCACTTCTTCCGGGGTTAGCGTATCCAGGTTCACGCGCTTGCTTTTCTCGGTGTCGGCAGTCCAGCTTACCTGTGGCCAGTCAGCCAGGTTTGGCACTTCCAGCTTGGCTGGGCCATCGCCATGCAAATGGAAATGCACGTGACGTGTGGCGGCACAATTCGGGATCATTGCGATTGGCAAAGACGCGGCATGTGTGGGGTAGTCGAGAATTTTTACGTCCAGCACGGTGGTCAGGCCACCCAGGCCTTGCGCACCAATACCCAGTGAATTCACTTTGTCGTAAAGCTCCAGGCGCAATTCTTCAATTCGGTTGCTGGGGCCGCGCTCCAGCAGTTCATGAATGTCGCAAGGGGCCATCAGGCTTTCTTTGGCCAGCAGCATCGCTTTTTCGGGCGTGCCACCAATACCAATGCCCAAAATACCCGGGGGGCACCAGCCCGCGCCCATGGTGGGTACAGTTTTCAGTACCCAGTCCACGATGGAGTCAGAGGGGTTGAGCATGACCATTTTTGATTTGTTCTCGGAGCCGCCACCTTTGGCTGCGCAAATTACCTCAACATCGTCGCCGGGCACTATTTCATAGTGAATAACGGCGGGGGTGTTGTCTTTGCTGTTTTTGCGGGCACCGGCCGGGTCGAGCAGCACCGAGGCGCGCAGTTTGTTGTCGGGGTGCAGGTAAGCACGGCGCACACCCTCATTCACCATGTCGGTTACGCTCATGGTCGATTCCCAACGCACATTCATGCCCACTTTCAGGAACACCACTGAAATACCGGTGTCTTGACAAATAGGGCGTTTGCCTTCGGCGCACATGCGGCTGTTGGTCAGGATTTGCGCAATCGCATCTTTGGCAGCAGCACTTTCCTCGCGCTCATAGGCCTTGCCCAAGGCTTGAATGTAATCAAGCGGGTGGTAATAAGAAATATATTGGAAGGCATCGGCGATCGAGCTGATGAAGTCTTCTTGCTTGATGGTGGTCATGAACTGCTCCTGATCAAATTGGGTGCTTAGCCCCTTATTTTAATGTGCTTTGCCGTGGGCTGGTTGCGAGATGAGTCGGTCACACCAGGCAATTGCAACCGCAGACAGCAGGAAAATAACGTGAATGGCGGACTGGGCCACGATAGTTTTGGTGTCGTACTGCTCAGCGTTGATGAAAGTTTTCAGCAAGTGAATGGAGGAAATGCCGATGATGGCCATGGCCAGTTTTACTTTCAACACCGAGGCGTTGACGTGATCCAGCCACTCGGGTTGATCTGGGTGGGTTTCAAGCCGCATGCGGCTGACAAAGGTTTCATAACCGCCCACCGTGACCATGATCAGCAGGTTCGATATCATGACCACATCGATGAGCGCCAAAACGATCAGCATGATGCCGGTTTCGTCGAGTTGATGGCTGGCAGTGCCACCCACCAAGTGCCAAAGTTCGATCAAAAAGTGATACACGTAAACGATTTGGGCAACGATCAAACCGAGGTAAAGGGGCAACTGCAGCCAGCGACTTGAGAAAATGATTCGGGCCAGAAGCGGAATGGGTTGTTTGGTGTGTTGTTCCATTTTGTGACAGGTGTGCGGTGCAGCAATGGTTAATCGGGTAATGGCGGAAACTATAGCAGAACCAAGCTACACCGGTGCTACTTGTGCTCAGCTGGAACGCGAATTGCTGTGGTGCGCCATGGTGTAAGGTGAGAGTAAGAGCTTTTGCCTATTGTTTATGCAAACTAAATTAATAGAAAACTAAGTAACCCTTGGAGGACAGGATGTCATCGATCGAATCAGTGTCACACGAAACGCGAGTGTTTCAGCCCAGTGCCGACTGGCAGCGCAGCGCCGCAATTGGCGGTATGGAGGCTTACAAAGCCTTGTGCAAAGAAGCTGAAACGGATTTCGAAGGTTTTTGGGCTCGTTTGGCCAAAGAAAACCTGCAGTTTGCAAAGGCCTACAACCAGGTATTGGATGAATCCAACCCCCCATTCTACAAATGGTTTACTGGTGGCGAATTGAATGTTTCTGCCAACTGTTTGGACAAGAACGTGGATGCTGGCTTGGGTGACAAGGTTGCCTTGATTTTTGAAGCCGATGGCGGCGAAGTGACCAAGGTGACTTACAAGGAATTGCTGGCCAAGGTAAGCCGCATTGCCAATGGTCTGAAAAGCCTGGGCGTGAAGAAGGGAGACCGCGTTGTTATTTACATGCCCATGAGCGTGGAAGGTGTTGCGGCCATGCAAGCCTGTGCGCGTATTGGTGCAACCCACTCCGTGGTGTTTGGTGGTTTCTCTGCCAAGGCCTTGCAGGACCGTATTGTGGATACAGGTGCGGTGGCGGTGTTCACTGCCGATCAACAAGTGCGCGGTGGCAAGCAGTTGCCCCTGAAAGCGATTGTGGATGAAGCGCTAAGCCTGGGTGGCTGCGACGCTGTGAAGAATGTAATTGTGTACAAACGCACAGGTGCAGATGTGGGCATGCAGGCTGGCCGGGATGTGTACATGCACGAGTTGGCTGACAAGCAAAGTGATGTGTGTGCGCCTGAAGTGGTGGATTCCGAGCACCCACTGTTTATTCTCTACACCTCAGGCTCTACCGGTAAGCCCAAGGGTGTGCAGCACAGTTCAGCTGGTTATTTGCTGTGGGCCATGCTCACCATGAAGTGGACATTCGACATCAAGCCCAATGATGTGTTTTGGTGTACGGCCGACATTGGCTGGATTACCGGCCACACCTACATTACCTATGGCCCGTTGGCCGTAGGCGCTACTCAAATCGTGTTTGAGGGCGTGCCCACATATCCGAATGCCGGTCGTTTCTGGGAAATGATTCAGCGCCACAGCGCTACCATTTTTTACACCGCACCCACAGCGATTCGTTCATTGATCAAAGCCTCCGAGGCTGATGAGAAAGTGCACCCAAAGAGCTACGACCTGTCGAGCCTTCGTTTGATGGGCTCCGTGGGCGAGCCGATCAACCCCGAAGCCTGGATGTGGTACTACAAGAATGTGGGTGGCGAAAAGTGCCCTATCGTTGATACCTTCTGGCAAACCGAAACCGGTGGCCACATGATCACGCCACTGCCCGGTGCCACACCCCTGGTGCCTGGTTCATGCACATTGCCACTGCCCGGCATCATGGCGGCGGTGGTGGACGAAGTGGGTGGTGATTTGCCCAACGGCCAGGGCGGCATTTTGGTGGTGAAGCGACCATGGCCTTCGATGATCCGTACCATTTGGGGCGATCCCGAGCGTTTCAAGAAGAGCTACTTCCCTGAAGAATTGGGCGGCAAGTTGTACCTGGCCGGTGACGGCGCTGTGCGCGACAAGGACAGCGGCAATTTCACCATCATGGGTCGAATCGACGATGTGCTGAACGTCTCGGGACACCGCATGGGCACCATGGAAATTGAAAGCTCTCTGGTGGCCAACGAATTGGTGGCCGAGGCCGCAGTGGTGGGTCGCCCTGACGAATTGACCGGTGAAGCGATTGTGGCTTTTGTGGTGTTGAAGGGTGATCGCCCTACGGGTGAAGCCGGGCAGAAACTGGCCATGGACTTGCGCAACTGGGTTGGAAAAGACATTGGCCCGATCGCCAAGCCCAAGGAAATTCGTTTCGGCGACAACCTGCCCAAAACACGGTCAGGCAAAATCATGCGTCGTTTGTTGCGCAGCCTGGCCAAAGGTGAGCAAATTACGCAAGACACCTCCACCCTGGAGAACCCGGCCATTCTGGATCAATTGGGCAAGCCGCTTTAATTGAACCGGCCCCTTCCTTGAACCGGGAAGTGTTGGCAATCCTGAAAACCAGTTCCACTTCGGTGGACTGGTTTTTTTCGTTTGAAACAATCAAGTCACCGGGAGTAAATTTATGAGTTTCACGCTCAGCCTGACCCGGTTTTTCTCGGTGCTTACCTTCGGCTTTTTGGTGTGCATTGCTGGCGCCGCCATTATGGAGGACTACGGCATAGGCCGGCAGTGGATTGGTTACTTTTTCATTTTCGTCACGCTGGGTGCTTATGCGGTGATCGGCCTGCTCAGCCGCACCTCGGACATGCACGAGTACTTTGTGGCCTCGCGTACCGTACCCTCGGTGTACAACGGCATGGCCACAGCTGCAGACTGGATGAGTGCGGCCTCCTTTCTGGGGGTGGCGGGCACCTTGTTCTACAGCGGTTTTGAAGCCTTGGCCTTGCTGGTGGGTTGGACTGGCGGTTTTGTGCTGATCGCCTTGCTGATTGCGCCCTACCTGCGCAAATTCGCTTTTTTCTCCGTGGGCGATTTTTTGGCCACCCGCTATGCCGGACCTGACAAGGGCAGGGCAGTGCGCCTGATTTGTGTATTGATCACCGTGAGTATTTCTTTCGTGTACGTGATTGCGCAAATTTACGCGGTGGGTTTGATTACGTCGCGCTTTGCCGGTGTCGAGTTTGGTATCGGTGTGTTCTTCGGACTTGCCGGTATTTTGGTGTGCTCTTTCTTGGGTGGCATGCGGGCGGTAACCTGGACCGCAGTTGCGCAATACATTGTAATGATCGTCGCCATGATGGTGAGCGTGGTGGCCTTGATCGGGTTTACCGGCAAAGGCGACACCGAGCGTTTTGTGGATGGTGGCCCCACCAGTTTTCCCGAGTATGTGCGGGCGCAGGAACGTAAATTTTTTGCCGACCCTGCGGAAGCCGAGGTGCGCAGTGTGTACCTGCGGGAAGCGGATCGTTACCAGTTGTTGATTGATACCCTGCCTTCATCTTGGGCGGAAGGCTATGAGGCACGCCGTAAAAACCTGGAACTGGCGCGTTACGACGGCTCGACGTTTCAAGAAATCAAAGCAGCCGAGCGGGTGCTGACCAGCTACCCCAAAGACCCCCAAGATGCCAAACGCAAATGGAGTCAGGAAAAGCAGCGTTACCTGGACAAGGTGAAAGCCAGCGTGCCGCATTTTGGATCGGTCAAAGACGATTCCGGCTTGTCGAATTCCCGGGCCTTGATCAGTTTTCTGGCAGTGGCTTTTACCCTGATGTGTGGGACCGTTGCATTGCCCCACATCATTATGCGGTTTTACACCACACCGAATGCGTCACAAACCCGGTGGTCGGTGGTGTTTGCCTTGGGTTGTATTTTGGTGATTTATCTGGCTTCGCCTGGTTAAGTGTGATCGCCAAGGTGGTGGTGTACGAAAACCTGGTGGGATTGAGTTACAACGAGATTCCTAACTGGATTGCAGCGTGGTCGCGGGTAACTCCCGGGCTGGCCACCTTGCAGGACGTGAACCAGGATGGTGTGGTTCAGTTTGCAGAAATCGGTTTGAGCCCCGATATTTTGGTGTTGATTACGCCTGAAATTGCGGGCATGCCGTTTTTTCTATCAGGCTTGATTGCTGCGGGTGGCCTTGCTGCCGCATTGTCGACCGCCGATGGCCTGTTGCTGGCGATTGCAGGCAGTTTGTCGCATGACCTGTATTACCGGGTGCTCGACCCCGAGGCCACCGCACAGCGCAGGGTGACCATGTCAAAAATTGCGTTGCTGAGCGCGGCGCTGATGGCCGCCTGGATTACCAGTTTGCAGCCAGGCAATATTGTGGTGTTGGTGGGCTCTGCATTTGCTTTGGCAGCCTCAAGCCTGTTTGTGCCACTGGTGGCTGGTATTTTCTGGAGCGGTGCTACCCGCCGTGGGGCCTTGTGGGCCATGGGCACAGGGTTTCTCAGTTCAAGCCTTTGCCTTGCACTGACCAATTCATCGTTCATGGCTTTGTTTAATCTGGATGCTGTGCAAATTGGGGGTTTGAGCGGCGTGGCCAGTGGTGTGTTTACCATTCCTTTAAGCGCATTGGCCATGGTGGTTGCCTCCCTGTTGGGTGGGCGCAAAGACGAAGCACCCGCTGTAATGCGTGTGTTGCGGCTGCCCGAATCGGAAGGAAAAGTGTGATGCCGAGAGAATGCACTGGATACCCAAGGCGATTCTTTGCTATACTCTCGCGCTTACCGCGGAGAGATGGATGAGTGGTTTAAGTCGCACGCCTGGAAAGCGTGTATAGGTTAATAGCCTATCGGGGGTTCGAATCCCCTCTCTCCGCCAGAAATTACAAAAAGCCCTGAACCGAGTTCAGGGCTTTTTTCATTTCCGCGCTGGAGAGAAGCAAAGTCCCTGCGGACTTTGCGTGGGGGATTCGAAGCTTTTCGCCTGTAAGCGAAAAGCCGGGAGAATCGACCGTGCAAGAGACGAGCGTGAGTGAGGCTCGCGGCAGGGGCCTTAAGGTGCAAAGATTCAGTTGGTGTTGTAAACCCCCGATCGATGTCCGACCTTGATTACCGTAACAATCAATTCAGAGTTTTTAATCTCATAAATAATTCGGTAATCGCCACAGCGCACTCGATACAGGTCTGATCCATTGAGTTTTTTGCATTCTTCTCCTCTGGGATTGATGGCGAGGCCATCAATTTTTGAAAGGATTTTTCGCACGTCTTGGTTCGGAATACTACGCAAGTCTTTGGCAACAGATTTTTGAAGACGATTTTAAATTTTGCCATGCTTCTTTAAGTCGTTAAGCAAGGCTTCATAGCTGATTTCAGGCTCAGACAAACGATTTGAGTAAGTCTGAAGATCTTCTTGATCTTCTTTCATGAAAAGACGCACTGCCTCGTCAACCAGCTCCGACAACGATTGTTGAGAGCTGGCTGCCTTGACTCGAAGGGCTTGGTGTATGGTTGGGTCAAAATAAACTGTCGACCTTTTTGACAGGTTGCTCACGGTTACACTCCTTTTAACGCGCTATAACATTATAACGTTGTAACGTTAATGTGCCATCACTACTCTAAGGTAATATTGACTGAGAAACAGGTATTGCTTGCAATCCGATGAGCAGAGTTCAAACTTGCAAAATGGCAAACTAACGCCAGCAGTTTTCAGCATTCAAACCAGGAGTACCCCCATGTCGACTACACCCATCAAAATTCAGGTCTGGACCGATTTCGTGTGCCCGTTCTGCCTGCTTGGTGAAGCGATCATCGAAAAAGCCATTGAGGGTTTAGAAGTCGAAATTGAGTGGATGCCGTTCGAGCTTCGACCCTACCCAACACCCACCTTGAAGCCCGAGGATGAATACCTGCCACGCGTGTGGAAGGCGTCGGTGTACCCCATGGCCGAACGCCTGGGTGCGCCCATTCAACTGCCCACGGTTTCCCCGCAACCCTACACACGCAAAGCATTCTTGGGGCTGCAATATGCAAAGCAACAGGGAAAGGGCAACGAATACACGACCGCCGTGATGAAGGCGTTTTTCAGCAAAACCTGAACATTGGTGAGGATCAGGTACTGAAAAACATTCTTGCAAATCTGGGATTGAACCCGGCGGGACTCGATGAGTTTGTCAACTCGCCTCTAGCCAACGCGCAGCACGATGCTGATTTGCAATATACAAAACAGCTTGGCATTCAAGCGGTGCCGTCGCTGGCGGTAGGCAAACAGTTTTTCTCGGGTGTGCCCAGTGTGCAGGCCTTGCGGGATGCAATTCAGCGCGAGAGGTAATTGCCTGTCCTAGGGATACTGCGGGTTTTCCGTGCCTGTGTGCACGGGTTATTCTGTGGGCAAATACTGCATCCACCTAAAAGGCTTTCATGAATTTATTCTCCAAGCTTCAGCAGCGTGCTACTGAGGGCAAACCCCTGCGTGTCGGCATGATTGGCGCGGGCAAGTTTGGCTCCATGTACCTTTCTCAGGTACCGCGTACACCCGGCATTCACATGGTGGGCATTGCTGACTTGTCCCCGGCACGGGCGAAAGCTGCACTTCAAAATGTGGGCTGGAAAGAAGAAAGCTATGCAGCCAACTCCTTGGAACAAGCCGCCAAACAGGGCAACACTGCGATTATTGACGACGGCATGAAGCTGATTGAATCGCCCTTTGTCGACATCATCATCGACTCCACGGGTAACCCGGCTGTGGGCATTGCCCATGTGCTGGCCTGTTGTGAATTTAAAAAACACATTGTGATGGTGAATGTGGAAGCCGATGCACTGGCAGGCCCCTTGCTGAAACGCAAGGCCGATGAAGCTGGCATTGTGTACTCACTGGCTTATGGCGACCAGCCTGCACTGATTTTTGAAATGGTGGATTGGGCGCGGGCCGCTGGTTTTTCTGTCGTGGCCGCGGGCAAAGGCACCAAGTACTTACCCACCTACCATGAAAGCACGCCTGACACCGTGTGGAACCACTATGGTTTAACGGCGGAAGACGCAGCCAAAGGCGGCATGAACGCGCAAATGTTCAACAGCTTTCTGGATGGCACCAAAAGCGCGATTGAAATGGCAGCCGTGGCCAATGCCACAGGCCTTGCAGCCCCCAGTGGCCTGAAGTTTCCGGCAGTGGGTGTGGATGATTTGGCGCGAATCTTGAAGCCACGTGAACACGGCGGCATTCTGGACCAACGCGGGCAGGTGGAGGTAATTTCCAGTGTTGAGCGTGACACACGCCCCGTGTTTCGCGATCTGCGTTGGGGCGTGTATGTGACCTTCGCTGCCGACAGTGAATACGTGGCCCGCTGCTTCAAGGAATACGGCTTGATCACTGACCCCAGTGGACAGTACTCCAGCATGTACAAACCCTTTCACCTGATTGGTCTGGAATTGGGAATTTCGGTGGCGTCCATCGGTATTCGCGGCGAAGCCACGGGCGCACCCATTTGCTGGCATGGCGATGTGGTGGCCACTGCCAAGCGTGATTTAAAGGCGGGTGAATTGCTGGACGGTGAGGGTGGTTACACCGTGTACGGCAAGCTGATGCCTGCACAGGAATCGCTGGCCTTGGGTGGATTGCCTTTGGGCTTGGCACATGGTGTGAAATTGCTCAAACCCGTGAAGGCCGGGCAAGCCGTGAGCTGGAGTGATGTGGCGTTTGATGCCAATTCCACGGCGGTGAAGTTTCGCCGTGAAATGGAGCAATCGTTTTAGAGAGGTTTGGCAAAGTCAGTGTTGGCGGGCGCCTGGCCTGGCTTGTTCAAAGCCACGCGGATCTCGTTTTGGTATTGCCACATGGCGCCAGTGATCATGTCGGTGATGCCCAAATCAATCAATGCACCACCGGCCACCCCTGCTGTGCTGGCACTGCTGACCAGGCGAATTGTTTTGTCTTCATAGCCGGGCGCCTTGCAGGCCACAATGATGTCGTCCCTGTCTTTGCCCACCGTGATGCTGTTTTCTTTTCCGGTTACCACGCCAAGCTCGCCTTCGCCGTCCCTGCTCAAGGTACACACGGTTTGCTGGGGCTCCATTTTAAAAATAAGCGTTTGACTGGTGCCTTGAGTAATCGAAGCGCAGCCCGTACAAAGAACGGCAGCCATCAAACCGAATTGACGAATCCCCATAGTCCCCTCGCATGGTGTTATTGATTGGACACCATGCTAGGCATGTTATTGCTCTACGCCAATCTGCTGAATGTTGTAATCAAATTGACTACTCTGTTTATAGGATATATCCCGTAAGGCGAAGGGTTTAAATTGCTTCAACAAGTTCAAAGACATTGGGGGAGAACAAGCGATGGCGACAATACTTCGGGGGTTTTGTACATCATTGGCGGTGGCCGGAATTTTGGCAGTGAGCATGAGTGTGGGTGGATGCGGTGCCTTAAACAGCATGGGCGATGCCGTGGGCCATGGCATTGCTTCGCGCATGCTGGCCAAGCATGTTGGCCAGCCCTACGCGCCAATTCAAAATGATGCAACTTATGGAAAGTTTATTGGCGAGGAAAAACTGCCCAATGGCATGGTAGTAAAAAAGCATTTCACTGATCGCATGGACAACAACGCCATTCTTGACAACTCCCGTGAAGGAATTGGATTTGACAGCAAGAAGCGCATGGCCACTTATTTCCTGGTGGACAAGAAAGGTGTCGTGCAGGACTGGGCTTTTGGTTACGTCACCGTGGGTACGGGATTTTCACTGGGCATGGTCAGCCTCACTGAGGCGTTCAACTCCAAAGACCGCGAGGTGTACATGGACGAAGTTGACAGCGTGGTGCGCACCAAGAATGACGAGCCCTACACCGTCTGGAAAAACGCAAAAAGCTGATTTATTTGGCGAATATTTGATCCATGTTGGCGAATGCCTTGAATTCAAGCGCGTTGCCGCATGGGTCCATGAAGAACATGGTGGCTTGTTCGCCCACCTGGCCTTTGAATCGAATGTAGGGTTCGATCACGAACTTGGTGCCCGCAGCTTTCAGCCGGTCGGCCAGTTCATTCCACTGATCCATGGTTAAAATCACGCCGAAATGTTTGGCAGGCACGGCATGGCCGTCCACACTGCTGTTGGCTTTGCAGCCCACTTCTTCCGGTGCCAAATGCGCCACAAGTTGGTGACCATAAAAGTTGAAGTCCACCCAGTGTGGGGCGCTGCGGCCTTCTTCACAGCCAATCACCTCGCCATAAAATTTGCGGGCTACCTCAATGTCGGTGACCGGGAATGCAAGGTGGAAGGGCTGAAGGGTTGAATGTGTTGCGGCCATGTGAATTACCAATAAATGTGCGGTTGATCATTTACACACTATAGGGTTGTTCGGGTTTCCCGGCCAATCGTGGAAACCCGAATATTACTGACATGCCATGGGTTGGTTAAGGCGTCACAATGTTGAAGTTACCCGTTGCTTTCTCCAGCATTCCAAAAAATTGCCCCAGCTTGATTGTGCTGCCATCAATCTTGGTTTGATCGGAAAACAGCAAATCAGTCGCACCCGCCTCACCGGTCATCATGTTCAAAAAGAAGGGTTTGCTGAGTGTAAGCGTTGCTACTGAATTGTCTTCCGGCTTGCCGGCACGGTGATGCAATACGCTGTTGTTGATTCGAAGCACATAGCTTTCCTGCGTGTCGGAAAACACCAGGTTGATTTGAATGTCTTCCCCTTCCGCTTTGTCGCTGTTCAGCGCAGCGGCCATGGCTTCCAGAAAGCGCTCGGTGGGGGTGTGTTTCAGCATGTCGAGAAAGGCTGTGCGTTGAAACCCTTCGGCGTAGCCACCTTGGCGCAACTCCAGTGCACCGGTCAGGTAAAAGTTACGCCACGGCGCAGATTCTGCCATGTAGCCCATCTGGTCGAAACTTGTTGCCAGCAAGGCCTTGGCGCGTGCGTTCTCAGGGTCGGCATACACTGCATGTTTCAGCAATTCAGCAGCCCAGCGGTATTCACCTTTGTTCACAGCGTCTTCTGCTTTGTTCAGCAAAGCATCCATTCCGCCTGCCACATCCACATACCGCTTTGCCGCTTCAACCGGGGGCAAGGGGTTCAGGTTGGCGGGGTTTGCATCAAACCAGCCCATGTAAAACTGGTACACCGCTTTCACATTGTGTGACACGGTGCCGTAGTAGCCGCGCCCACTCAGAAAGTTGTTCAAGGCCGGTGGCATTTGAACCTTCTCTGCAATTTCCATGGAGGTGTAGCCCGCATTCATGTGCCGCACAGTCTGGTCATGAATGAATCGGTACACATCGCGTTGTTTTTCCATGAAGCTGCGCACATTGTCGGCTCCCCACACCGGCCAGTTGTGCTGGTGAAACATCACTTCGGCATCGCCTGCGTAGGCAATGGCTTCATCCATGTAACTGGCCCACTTCAGGGCATCGCGCACTTTGGCGCCACGCGGGGTGTACAGGTTGTGCAAGGTGTGGCCAAACAGTTCTGCACTGCCAAAGGCTTTCAGTGTAGGCAGGTAAAACACGAATTCGGAGGGCGCTTCACTGCCTGGCACGTTGTGGAACATGAATTCAAGGCCGTCGAGCACGTGGGTTTCTTTGGCTTCTTTCACCACCAGCGTAGGCTGTAGTATGCCCACCTTGCCGTAGGCCACGGCTTTGCCCAAGCCGTTGTCAATCAAACCTTCCGGGCTGCGGGGCAGGCGTTTGCCGTACATGTAGATTGACCTTCGTGCCATGGCCATGCCCACCAGCAGGTTTTCACTGGTGGCTTCCTCCATAAAGCCAATCGGGGCCACAACAGGTATGTTGCGTGCAGCCACTTCTTCGGCACTGAGCACACCCAGTGCACCCCCAAAATGGTCCACGTGGCTGTGGGTAAATACAATGGCGGTTACTGGCTTGTCGCCCAGGTGTTTGCGTGCAAAAGCCATGGCGGCGCGCGCTGTTTCCTCGCTGGTCAGCACGTCCACCACAATCCAGCCGGTATCGCCTTCAATCAAGGTCATGTTCGACAGGTCAAAGCCGCGCAACTGATAAATGCGGTCAGCCACCTTGTACAGGCCAATTTGATTGTTCAGGCTGGCTTGCCGCCACAGGCTGGGGTTCACCGTGCTGGGGGCATTGCCTTCAATGAAATTGAATTCGTCGTAATCCCAAATGACTTCGCCGGCATCGTTGAGTACTTTGCCTGTGGGCTTTGCGATTAAACCTTTGCGCGCATCGGCGTTGTTGGCTGGGTCTGCAAGGTCGGTGTTTTTGGCCACTTCAGCGTGAAAAGCCTGTGTGAAAGGGCTTGCCGCACTGTTGGGATCGACTGAGGTGGGGGTTTTTGAACAGGCTGCCATCAAGGCAGACGTGCCCATGAAAAGGGCAGCCAAGACCAGGTTTGTTTTCATGCTGTCTCCGGAATATTTTTTGATTTTCCTTATTACAGCACAAAAGTGGCATTAAGCGTGTCAGTAATTCAGTGGATCGCCGGTGGTGACGATCAACTGAAAAACTTGTTGATTACCGTGACAACAAACACAGTGGCCAGAATCAACGGGATCCAGAACGCAATCGCAAAGTGGGTGTAGCGCTCAAGCCAACCGCTGGCAGCATTTTTATTGCTGGTCAGCATTTCAGCAGTCATGTTGTGGCGTTTCCATTGCCACACCACCAGCAGGCAAATCAGCAAACCGTTGAAAGGCAAAATGGTGTCGTAAAACACGTCAACCAACACGTCAAAAAGCGATTTGTTGGCACCGGAATAAAAAGCGAAATCGCTGAGCCATTTCACTTGCCCAAAAGACAAGGCGCTGAACATGGCACCTATCGACACAGCGGCAATAACAATCCCAAGTGCTGCATTGCGGGTTTTCTTGCCCTCGGCTTTCAGGGCCGCCACTGGCACCTCAATAATCGACACTAGCGAGGTAATGGCGGCTACAAACGCCAACAGGAAGAATGTGGCTGCAATCAGGCTGGACATGGCATAACCGAATTTCGGCACCATGGCCATGAAAATATTCGGGAAAAACGAGAAGATTAAGCCCACCGAAGAATCGCTCAGTTCGCTGGGGTTGGTGTTGGGGTAAATGGCGAAAATTGCGGGCAGGGTCATGAGGCCCGCCACCAGCGCCACGCCAGTGTCGGTGCAGGCCAGCATTTTGGCCGACTGCACCAGGTTGTCTTGTTTGCGCAAATACGAACCATAAGTAATCAAAATGCCCATGCCCAGCGACAGCGAAAAGAATGCTTGTGACAAGGCACCGTTGACCACACTCCAGGTAATGCGGTCCAGTTGCGGTGTGAAATAAAACTTCAAACCGGCAGTGGCGTTGGGCAAGGTGAGTACAAATACCGCCAGGCCAATCAGCATGATGAATAGCATGGGCATGAGCACACGCGACGCTTTTTCAATACCATCGCGCACCCCACCTTTGAGCACAACAATGACCATGCCAATGACCGCCGCAAGGCAGGCAAATATCCATGGGCTGGTGATGAAGCCGCCAAAATAGACAGGGGTGGCCAATTGGTCCAGTTTGCCCATCAGTACCAGCAGGAAATAGCCCAGCAACCACACTGTGAGTACGCTGTAAAACACGGCAATCATGAAAGGTGTGATCAACGACAAAGCACCAGCCAGCACCCAGGCTTTGTTGTTTCTGGAAACCTGCCTGAATGCTCCCAAAGGGTTTTGGTTGGTGGCGCGGCCCAAACTAAGCTCGGCGAGAATCAGCGGCAGGCAAATGGCAATGACGAAAAAAATGTACAGTAACAAGAATGCACCGCCACCATTTTTGGCTGCGGCCACAGGAAAGCCCACCAAATTACCAATGCCCACGGCTGAACCGGCTGCGGCCAGCACAAAGCCGATCTTGGATGAGAACTGATCTGGGTTGTTTTGCATGGTGGCGACGTTTCCTGAATACAAAAGGACAAAAAATTGGGATTGTTAGCCAAATTATACGACCGACACGTATTGCCTACTTTGCTTGATTTCGCCTGCGGCATGAAAGCCATCAACAGGCAACGCCAGAAAGTGGTACCCAAAGCCACGGGGCTGGTGCTTGAAATTGGTATCGGTACCGGGTTGAACATGCGCCACTATGACGCTGGCAAAGTTCAAAAAATCATTGGCCTGGACCCTGCCATGCAAATGCATCGCCTGGCGAAAAAACGCATCGATCAAACCGGCCTGAGCGTAGAGCTTATGGGGTTGCCCGCCGAGAAAATTCCATTGCCCGATGCAAGTATCGACACCATCGTCATGACCTACACCCTGTGTACCATTCCAGAGCCCGTGCAAGCCTTGAAGGAAATGCGCAGAGTGTTAAAGCCGGGCGGTAAGTTGCTGTTTTGCGAGCATGGCGCGGCACCGGATGAAAAAGTGCGCACCACGCAGAATCGTTTGCAACCCGTGTGGGGAAAACTGGCGGGGGGTTGTCACTTGAACCGGGACATTCCCGCTTTGCTCAGGGAAGGCGGGTTTTTGGTGGATGACATTGAAACCATGTATGTGCCGGGCCCCAAGGCGTTCACGTACAACTACTGGGGCCAGGCATACTGCGAAGCTGCTTGATCTTTTGAATCAGGCTTGCAGGGTGGCGGGGTAACCGGCCTGGCTGACAATCGTGGCCAAGGTGTGTCCGTCCAGACGAGAATCAATTTCTACCTGTTTGTTGGCGACATCGACCTGCACCTGTGCCTGCGGGTCTTTGGCCAATACGGCCTGTTTCACATTGGCGGCACATCCGCCGCATTTCACTTTTTCTACACTCAAGGTAATCATGTTTTGCACTCCAGTTGGGGTTAAACGCAATTCTAATGCATGTACTTTCCCGGGCAATCGCCATGGCGGTGTCATGAAGACTCTCCCATTGAATTGAACACATGGGTATCCTGAAGCTTCCAATCATGGTAAGGTCAAGGCATTGACCTTGACATGGTGTTAAGGTTGAAAATGCTTCCATCACACCATGGAGAGCAAGCATGAATTCCAATCCGTCCAATACCATTGACATTGCTGTGGGAGGCATGAGCTGCGCCTCATGCTCCAGCGCTGTCGAAAAAGCATTGTTGGCTACACCCGGCGTCATTAGCGCAACGGTGAACCTGGCCACCGAGAAGGCCCGCGTGCAACTGGCCAAACCCGATCTGTTGCAAAACGCGATTGCGGCGGTTCAAAAGGCAGGCTATGACGCGGAGCCCGTCAAAACCGATTTACCGACAGTTCAGAGCGGCCAGCAACCCGCTGCAATCGCCCAAAAAGTGGATACAGAAGGGCAAATGGTGTTGTGGGGGGCATTGCTCACTTTGCCCTTGGTGTTGCCCATGGCCGGAATGCTGTTTGGCAAGCACTACATGTTGCCTGGCTGGGTACAACTGCTTTTGGCCAGCCCGGTGCAATTTTGGTTGGGGGCCCGTTTTTATCGGGGAGCATTGAAAGCAATTCAAAACCGCACGGGCAATATGGACCTTCTGGTGGCCATTGGTACTTCTGCGGCATTTGGTTTGTCGGCTTACATGTTGGGCGAGGGCAACCCGCATTTGTATTTCGAGGCGTCTGCCGCTGTGATCACCTTGGTGATGTTGGGCAAGTGGCTGGAAACACGCGCCAAGCGGCAAACCACTGCAGCCATTGCTGCGTTGCAAGCCTTGCGGCCCGACACCGCCAAAGTGATTCAGAACGGGCAAGAAAAAGTGCTGCCGATTGCCAGTGTGGCGGTGGGCATGCAGGTGGTGGTGAAGCCCGGTGAGCGAATTCCGCTGGATGGCCGTGTACTGGAAGGCGAAGGCCATGTGGATGAGGCCCTGATTACCGGGGAAAGCCAGGCGGTTGAGAAATCTCCCGGAAGCCTGGTAACCGGCGGTGCTGTGAACCTGGATGGGCGCTTGTTGATTGAAGTGAGCGCTGTGGGTGCTGAAACCACGCTGGCCAAAATTATTCGCCTCGTCGAAGACGCGCAAGCCGCCAAACCTGACATTCAAAAGCTGGTGGACAAGGTGAGCGCCGTGTTTGTACCCGTGGTGTTGGTGATTGCAGCGCTGACTTTGGTGTATTGGGTGTTTTTGGCTGACGGTGGCAACCTGGAGTTGGCCATTGTGAATGCGGTGGCTGTGTTGGTGATTGCATGCCCTTGCGCCCTTGGTTTGGCCACACCTACTGCAATTATGGCAGGCACGGGCGTGGCGGCGCGCCATGGAATTCTGATTAAAGATGCACAGGCGCTGGAGCTTGCCCATCGCATCAACACGGTTGTGTTTGATAAAACCGGCACCTTGACTGAGGGCAAGCCATCTGTGGGTGCAGCCGTGCCGTTTGACAGCAATAGCCTGCACAGTTTTCTTGCCAAGGCAGCAGCTGTTGAAGCGGGCAGCGCTCACCCGCTGGCCGCAGCTGTGCTGGCTTATGCGCAAGGGCAGGGCGTTCAATGGCCTGGGGTAAGCCAATTGCAGGACCAGCCTGGGCGTGGTGTAAGTGGCATGGTGAATGGCACACGTGTGTATGTAGGTACTGCGCGATGGATGCGTGAACTGGGTGTGCCGGAATCGGCGTTGAGCACGGTGAACCAAGCTTTGCCAGACAACGCACCCACCCATGCCTGGGTTGCTGAAGACCAGCAAGGTGAAGTGTCCTTGCTGGGGGCCTTGGGTTTTGGTGATGCCCTGAAAGCAGGCGCTTTTGCAGCTGTGCAAAATTTGACCAATTTGCGGGTGAAATCTGTGTTGTTGACAGGCGACTCCAGGGCGAGTGCCCAACGCGTTGCCCAGGCGCTGGGTATTTCAGATGTGCAGGCTGAACAATTGCCGCACAACAAGAGCGAGGCTGTGGCCCATTATCGCCAGCAGGGCCAGGTGGTGGCCATGGTGGGCGATGGAATCAACGATGCGCCTGCGCTGGCAGCTGCGGATGTCAGTTTTGCAATGTCCAGTGGCACGGAGGTGGCCATGCATGCAGCCGACATCACACTGATGCGACCCGACCCCGCCCTGGTGGCTCAAACCATTGATATTTCCAGACGCACTTACAACAAGATCAAACAAAATCTTTTCTGGGCTTTTGTGTACAACGCAGTGGGAATACCCTTGGCCGCGATGGGACTGCTTAACCCGGTGGTCGCAGGCGCAGCCATGGCTTTGAGTTCAGTCAGTGTGGTCAGTAACGCCCTGTTGCTGACTCGCTGGAAACCCAAACTATTGAAACCTGAAACAGTGGAGTTGTGAACATGTACGCAGAATGGACACGCAAAGATTGGTTCACGATTGGCGAAGCCGCCATGGAATCGGGAATCACCGCGAAAATGATTCGGCACTATGAAATGGTGGGTTTGTTGCCCGAGGCCAACCGCACCGAGGCTGGTTATCGTTTGTACAACAGCCGGGATTTGCACTTGCTGCGTTTTATCCGGCACTCACGTGACCTTGGTTTTTCGATCAAACAAATTGAGGAATTGCTTGGCCTGTGGCAAGACAAAACGCGCCCAAGCCGGGAGGTCAAAAAGCTTGCTCAATCACACCTGAATGCACTGGAAGCGAAAATTCGCGAATTGAATGCAATGAAGGCCGAACTGGAACGCCTGGTTCACTGTTGCAAAGGTGATTCTCGGCCCGACTGCCCGATACTTGAAGGGCTGGCTGCTGAATAATCAGATCAGTGATTGTCGGGAACCACCGCAATATGGCCCGACTCTGTTTTACTGACTGTAACTGGAACGCCGTACAGTGCGCTCAAGGTCTCGGAGGTGATTACCTGATGGGCGGGGCCAAGCGCAAGCACGGCACGCCCTTTCAGCAAGCAAGCGGTGGCATTGACTCCCAAAGCATCTTGCGGGTTGTGCGTGCTCAGCACCACACTTTTTCCGGCGGCTGCAAGCGATGCCAGCGTGTGCATTACCTTGGCCGCATTGGCAAAGTCGAGATTGGCGGTGGGTTCATCGAGAATCAGAGTTTGCGCACCCTGACACAGGGCACGCGCTATCAGCACCAGTTGTTGTTGCCCGCCTGAGAGCAGATTGAAATCTCGTAGTTTCAATTCACTGATGCCCAATTGTCCCAGAGCATTGTGCACCGCTTGATGGTCGGCCTGTGTGGGGCCACCGAACAAACCCCAATGCGTGGTTCGGCCCATCAACACGGTATCCCACACGGAAAACCCGAGATTGTTGGCATGGCTTTGGGGCACATAAGCCAAGTGCTTCGCCAATGCCGGTGACGCCAGGTTTTGCAGGGGAGCGTTGTTGATCAGCACCCGCCCTGCGCAAGGGGGAATCAGGTTCAACAGCGTTTTGATCAGTGTGCTTTTGCCGCTGCCGTTGGGGCCGAGCAGGCAAAGTATTTCGCCTTGTTTCAACTCCAGGTTAACGTGCTCGACCACTGCACAGCCCCCGTGGCCCACTGACAGGTTTTCGGTTTTCAGGCTCATGAACTGGCTCCCGCACGCCGTAGTAGCAGTCCTAAAAAGAAAGGTGCACCCACCAGGCAGTGAGAATGCCCAACGGTATTTCAAGATCGCCTGCGCTGCGCGAGGCCATGTCCACCAACAACAAAAACAACGCACCCATGACGATGGACATGGGCAACAGACGAGCAAGGCTTGGACCCACCAGCAGGCGTGCTGCGTGGGGAATCAACAAACCGATCCAGCCGATGACGCCAGCCACGGCAACCACCGCGCTGGTCATGATGGTGGCAAGCGCAATCACGGCAATTCGAAGGGGTTTGACTTGCACTCCCAAAGCGCTCGCCTCAGCTTCGGGCAGGCTCAGCACATTCAGACGCCAGCGCAGCAAATACAGCACCGAGCAGGCCACCAGCACCACTGGCGCCACCACCCAAACTTGTGCCATGTGCATGCCGCTTAAACTGCCCAGCAACCAGAAGGTAATGGCTGGCAATTGATCGTAAGGGTCGGCGAGAATTTTCAATAAAGAAGTGATTGCCCCAGCCAGTGCACCCAGCACTACGCCGGTCAACACCAGCACCAGGGTTCGGTCAGCATGTTGAATCGCTTTGCCCAGTGCAATCACCAATGCCACTGCGGCTATGCCACCTGCAAATGCCAGGCTTTGCACACCCAGGCTGGGCAGGCCCAGAAACAAACCAAGAACGGCACCCAGCCCAGCGCCCGAGGACACACCCAAAATATCGGGCGACACCAGCGGGTTTCGAAACAGAAGCTGATAAGCCGCGCCAGCTGCCGCCAAGGCAGCGCCCACTAAAATGGCACCCAGCGTGCGGGGTAGTCGAATGTCTTGAACCACTTGCACTGCCATCGGTTCGCCGGTACCCAGCAAGGCATGCAGGCTATCGAGAAGGCTCAGGGGATAAGCGCCCAAGGTAAGCGACAGTGCAGCAAAGCCGATCAAAATGATCAGCAGCAAAGGAAGGCTGTAGGGGAGGACAGCTCGTGGCATGTGGGGCGCGGCAGTGAAGTAGAGCCCGAGTATACCCCAGGCCTGCCGCGCCAATCTCAGCTTTGAAGCATCTGCTGAATCACACTTTTCAAGACGCGGGCAATGTCGTCAGCCTTCATGTCCGGGTCGCGTATGGCGCGAATTTGAAGTCCGTCGAACAGAGCCATCAGAATGGTGGATTTCGCAGCCAGATTGAGCTCGCAGGGTGGCGAGTCTTTCAAGGGCTGAATACCTTTGATCAGATGCGTGACCTTCTCTCGAATTACCGCGTCGGTGCCTTGAACCGTGGCGGCAATTTTCGGGTTTCGTGCGGCCTCTGCCAAAATTTCCGTATCCAGTTCGCTTCGGTCAATGCGCCGTTGCACACCTTCATCCACCGTGCCCAGCATGGCTTTCAGAATGTCTTTCTCACCTTGAATTTTTGCGATTCGCTCAAGCGCCTGGTCCAGGTCACGCTTGACCATGGCTTCAATAATCGCTTCCTTGCTTTCGAAGTAGTTGTAGATGTGCCCGGCACTCATGCCAAAAGATTTCGCAATCTCGGACATGCTGGCACCGTGAAAACCGCTTTTCCTGAAACACTCGGCTGCTGCATCCAGAATTTGCTGGCGGCGAAGTTCCGCCTTACTGGTCATGGTTTTAGCCTCGTTGATCATTGTTGCTTCCTCCCGATGTGTAGCCACTTGCCAGGTTGGCGTCACTCTCTGTCCAGCCACCGCCAAGCGCCTTGTACAAGGTCACCAGGTTGGCAGTGCGCGCCAGTCGAACTGCGATCAGGTCTTGTTGGGCAGAGTAAAGCGCTCGTTGCGAATCGAGCACATTCAAATAGCTGTCAATGCCGCGTTTAAACCGGGCCTCGCTCAGTTTGTAGCTTTCCGAGGTGGCCTCCACCAAGGCATTTTGTGCATCCAGTTCAGCATCCAGTGTGCCCCGTGCAGCCAAGGCATCAGCCACTTCACGGAATGCGCCCTGTACTGTTTTTTCATATTCAGCCAAGGCAATTTGCTGATCTGTTTTTGCGACCTCGAGGTTGGCACTGTTGCGGCCAGCATCAAATATCGGCAAGTTGATTCTGGGTATGAAGCTCCAGGTGCGTGAGCCTGATTCAAACAGGCCATCCAGCGAGGAGCTGGCAGTGCCTGCATCAGCGGTCAGGGTAATGCTGGGAAAAAACGCGGCACGGGCTGCGCCAATGCGTGCATTGCTGGCTTGAAGCAGACGTTCGGCCGACTCCACATCGGGGCGACGTTGCAATACCTCGGAAGGAATGTCAGCGCGAAGTTCAACCATGGCGGCGGCACCCTCCAGGTTACTGTCGGGCAGCAATTCCTTGGGAATGTTTTTGCCCACCAGCAGCTCGAGCGCGTTGCGGTCTTGGGCCACAGCACGTGTAAACCGGGCCACATCGGCGCGGGACACTTCGACGCTGGTTTGAGCCTGGCGCAAATCCAGTTGAGAGGCCACACCCAAATCAAAACTGCGCTTGATCAAATTGTAGGCGTCACGCTGGTTCTTCAGGGTGTCTTGCGCCAGTTCAAGCAAGGCTTGATCAGAGGCCAGGGTGAGGTAACTGGAGGCCACCTCTGCGATCAAACTGATTTGCGTGCTTTTGCGTGCTTCTTCTGTGGCCAGAAAACGCTGCAAAGCCTCTTCATTGAGGCTGCGCACCCGGCCAAAAAGATCGAGTTCATAGGCAGCAAAACCCACTGTTGCGCTGTACTGTTTCGGGGTGACACCGCCAGAGCGACCTCCGCTTAAGTCAGCGGGCAAGCGTTGCCGATTGCCTTCACCATCTGCAGAAATCGTGGGGAATAAATCGCTGCGTTGCACTTGGTAAAGCGCGCGTGCTCGCTCAATATTCAGCGCTGCAATTCTTAGATCCCGATTTTCTTTCAAGGCCAGTTCAAGCAGTTGCTCCAGGCGCTGGTCCACAAACAGATCTCGCCAGGCCAGGTCAATCGCGGCCTGCGCTGTAGGGCTGTCGGCCTGGTAGGCCTCACCTTTTGGCCAGTTGCTGGCCACTGGCGCAGCAGGCTGTTCATAGGTGGGAGCCAGCGTGCCGCAACCGGCCAGGGCCAGTGCAAACACCAGCGGAGTGCATGTCCAGAATTGAATTTTATTCATATCATTCTCCTTGCGCGGTGGCATTTTTCTCGGCCCGTTTTTTGCCAAACAAGCGGGTGACCACCACAAAGAACATGGGAACAAAGAAAATGCCCAGCACGGTTGCAGAAATGGTGCCGCCCAGTACGCCGGTACCAATCGCGTTCTGGCTGCCCGAGCCTGCGCCAGTCGAAATAGCCAAGGGCACAACGCCCAAACCAAAGGCCAGCGAGGTCATGATGATGGGGCGCAAACGCATGCGTACCGCATCCAGTGTGGCTTCCAGCAAATCGCGGCCCTGGTCGAATTGCTCCTTGGCAAATTCAACAATCAGGATTGCGTTTTTAGCTGACAAACCCACAGTGGTCAGCAATGCCACCTGGAAGTACACGTCGTTGGCCAAGCCACGGCCGCTGGCCGCAAGCAGGGCACCCACCACACCCAGAGGCACAATCAGCATGACTGCGAAAGGAATGGACCAGCTTTCATATAGCGCTGCCAGACACAAAAACACGATCAGCAAGGAAAGCGCATAGAGCAGTGGTGCCTGCGAACCCGACTGCCGTTCTTCGTACGACAAACCCGTCCACTCAATGCCCATGCCCTCAGGCAAGTTTTCTGCAATCGCCTCCATGGCGTCCATGGCGTCGCCTGAACTCATGCCGGGTGCCGCCTGCCCCTGAATTTCAACAGCGGGAAGGCCGTTGTAACGCTCAAGGCGTGGAGAGGCCATGGACCACTCTGCTGACGAGAAGTTGGAGAAGGGCACCATTTCGCCGTCGCTGTTGCGCACATAGAACCGGTTCAGGTCTTCGGGCAACATGCGGAATGGCGCATCGGCCTGCATGTACACGCGCTTCACACGACCTCGGTCCAGAAAGTCATTGATGAAACTGCCACCCCAGGCCGAGGTGAGCGTGTCGCTGATTTCTGCAACACTCACACCCAGAGCCCCCGCTTTTGCATTGTCAATATCAAGCTGATATTGCGGAGTGTCGGCAGTCGCATTGGGGCGAACACCCGTTAATATGGGATTTTTCGCGGCTTCGCCAATCATGCTGTTACGGGCCTGAATCAGCGCATCACGGCCCAAACCGGTGCGGTCTTGAATGAACAGGTTAAAGCCGGAGGCATTGCCCAATTCCCGAATGGCTGGGGGTGCAAATGCAAAGGCCTGTGCTTCTGGCCAGCTTGCGAATTCAGCCGAGGCACGTTGAACAATGCCAGCCGCTGAGTTTTCTTTGCCGGGGCGTTCACTCCAGTCGCGCAGCCTCACAAAGCCAATGCCTGAGTTTTGTCCGGTGCCCGAGAAACTGAAACCTGCCACGGTGAACAGGGACTTCACATTGTCACCTTCCTCATTGAGGAAGTAGTCTTCCATCTTGGCCAGTACCTGCAAGGTTTGTTCTTGCGTGGCACCCGCTGGTAGTTGCACCTGCGTGAAGAAGACGCCTTGGTCTTCATCGGGCAGGAATGAAGTGGGCAAGCGGGTGAACATGAAGGCGGTAACAGCCAACAGGCCACCGTAAATAATCAGGTATCGCCCCGACTTGTGCAGCATGCGCCCCACCGCACCCTGGTAGCGTGCATTGCTTGAATCAAACTTGCGGTTGAACCAGCCGAAGAATCCTTTTTTCTCGTGGCTGTGGCCTTTCTCAATGGGCTTGAGCATGGTGGCGCACAAGGCCGGTGTCAGCACCAGTGCAACAATCACCGACAAGGCCATGGCTGACACAATGGTGATTGAAAACTGCTTGTAAATAACACCTGCCGAGCCCGGGAAAAATGCCATGGGCACAAATACCGCCGACAGCACCAAACCAATACCCACCAAGGCACCGGTAATTTGGTCCATCGATTTTCGTGTGGCTTCCAAAGGCGACAAACCTTCCTCGGCCATAACACGTTCCACGTTCTCAACCACCACAATGGCGTCGTCCACCAGCAGGCCAATGGCCAGTACCATGGCAAACATGGTCAGTGTGTTGATTGAAAAACCAAATGCAGAAAGCACCGCAAACGTACCCAGCAACACCACGGGCACTGCAATGGTTGGAATCAGCGTTGCTCGGAAATTTTGCAGGAACAGGTACATCACGAGGAACACGAGAATAATCGCCTCGATCAGGGTTTTGACCACGCCTTCAATGGAAATTTTTACAAATGGAGTTGTGTCGTAAGCCACATCCCATTCCATGCCTTCGGGAATCAAGGGAGTGATGCGCTCCATCTCGGCGATCACGCCCTCGGCGGTATCCAGTGCGTTGGCACCGGAGGCCAAACGAATACCAATACCCGATGCATTGCGTCCGTTCCAGCGGGGCAAAATATTGTAGTTCTCACTGCCGTAATCAATACGTGCCACGTCTTTCAGGCGCACAGTGGCGCCATCTCCAGTGGTTCGTAAAATGATTTGCTCGAAGTCTTCGGGTGTTTCAAGCAAGGTTTGTGCAGTGATGGTTGCAGTCAGTGTTTGACCCTTCACAGCCGGTGCACCGCCCAATTCACCCGCAGACACCTGCGCGTTCTGGGCCAGCACGGCATTGCGAATATCGCCGGGCGTCACCTTGAACTGATTCATCTTGTCGGGGTTCAACCAGATGCGCATGGCATAGGGGCTACCAAACACCTGTACCTCACCCACGCCGTTCACGCGGCTCATGGTGTCTTGCACATTGGTGGTGATGAAGTCGGCCAGTTCGGTAGAACTGTATGCACCATCCACTGCTGTGAAGGCGATCACCAGCAGGTAACCAGCTGAGCTTTTAGTCACCTGAATACCCTGGCGTTGTACCGCATCGGGCAGCAAGGGCACAGCCAGGCTCAATTTGTTTTGAACTTGCACCTGTGCAATGTCTGGGTTGGTGCCAGGCTCAAAAGTCAGCTCGATTCGCAGTCGACCGGTGGAGTCACTGGTGGATTTCATGTAGCGGAATCCATCCAGGCCAGTCATTCGTTGCTCAATCACCTGGGTGACCGAGTCTTGCAGGGTTTCAGCAGAGGCACCTGGGTAGGTGGCTTGAATGGTGACGGCGGGCGGTGCAATGGCCGGGTACTGCGCCACAGGCAAGTTGAAAATGGCCAACGCGCCGGCCAGCATGATAACTATCGCGATCACCCACGCAAAAATGGGGCGATCAATAAAAAATCGAGACATGGTACTACTCCTGCCAGGCGTTGTTTATTTGTTCTCAGAGTCGGAAAGGATTTCCACTTCCTGACCGGGACGAACTTTCTGGATACCTTCGACAATCAGGCGATCACCTGCCTGAAGGCCTTCTGCAATCAACCATTGGTCGCCAATGGCCCTGGCTGTCTCTACGCTGCGCTTTTCAACTTTGTTGTCCTGGCCTATTACGAAGGCAGAAGGCGCACCGGTTGCATCGCGCATAATTCCCTTTTGCGGCACCAGAATACCGTCTTCGCGCACACCTTCTTCAAGTGAGGCTCGAACATACATGCCGGGCAACAACTGTTGTTTCGGGTTGGGGAATACGGCGCGCAGTGTCACTGTGCCGGTGTTTTGGTCCACGGTTACATCGCTGAACTGCAGCTTGCCTTCCTGCGCGTAGCTGGAACCATCTTCAAGTTTCAGTGTGACTTTTGCCGCGTCCTTGCCAGCGCTTTTCAATACACCACTTTCCAGGTCGCGCTTGAGTTGAAGCAGTTCGCTGGTCGATTGTGTCAGGTCCACATAAATGGGATCCAATTGTTGAATGGTGGTCAGCGGGCTGGCTTGCCCCTGCTGTACCAATGCGCCCGGTGTAATGCTGGAGCGGCCAATTCGACCGCTGATGGGTGCAGTCACTTTCGTGTAGTTCAGGTTGATTTGTGCCGATTGAACTGCGGCTTTGCCCGAGGCCACATCCGCTTCAGCCTGTTTCAAGGCGGCATAAGCATCATCGCGTTCTTGCTGGCTTACGGCATTGAGCTTGGCCAGTTCCTGGAAGCGATCATTTCGAATTTTTGCACTGGTGAGGTTGGCTTCCGCCTTTTCGAGCATGGCTTTGGCACTGGCATATTCGGCCTGGTAAGTGGAGGCATCAATTTGATACAGGGAGGTGCCTGCCTTCACATCGCCACCCTCCTGAAACTGGCGTGCCTTGATAATGCCATTCACTTGGGGCCGCACCTCGGCGATGAGGTAAGGGCTGGTTCGGCCAGGCAATTCGGTGTAAAGCGACACTGGCTTTGTAGCCACCTCAAACACGCGAACTTTGGGCAAAGCGGGGGCAGCCGCGGCATTTGCACCGCCTTCTTGACTGCCGCAACCGGCCAGGGTCAACGTGCCAACAGTCAACAAGGCGCTGGTGCCCAGCGCCATTTTTCTTTTATTAATCATGGTACTACCTCGAAATTAACAATGCGGGAACAGTAAGTAGACTAGAATGCTGAATGAACGTTCATTTTTTCATTGAAAAAATTTGCTGTCAAATTGGGGTTTACCACTGGGCAGGAATGAGATTTGCTCAAAAGCCCTCTTGGGCTTCTAATGTGATCAATCAGTTTTATATCAGGGGGAAAAGATTTGGACCTTTCATCAATCGTGATTGTCGGCGGCGGTGCAGGTGGCCTGGAGCTGGCCTGCAAACTGGGGCGCAAGCTGGGCCCTGACCGCGTTACCCTGGTCGATGCCAAGATGTACCACATCTGGAAACCGTCGCTGCATGAAGTGGCGGCCGGTACGCTGGACATTCACCAGGAAGGTTTGTCCTATCCCATGTTGGCCCACAACAATGGTTTTAACTTTGTACTGGGCGCTATGGAGGGGCTGGATGCCCACGGCAAACAGCTTGAAATTGCAGCGGTTCGTGACGATGTGGGCGATGAGGTGCTGCCCAAGCGCGTGTTGCAGTTTGGAACGCTTGTGATTTCCGTGGGCAGTCAATCCAATTATTTTGGTGTGAAAGGTGCGCAAGACTTCACCATTTCGCTGGACGGGCCGCAACAGGCCGAGAGCTTCCGCTTGAAAATGCTCAAGCATTTGGCCACGCTTGATTTGCGTAAGAAACTGGATCCATCGGCGAGCCTGGACATAGTCATTATTGGCGCCGGTGCCACCGGTGTTGAGCTGGCCGCGGAGTTGCGGGAAGCCAGCCACGTTCACAGCCGTTATGGTTTCAGCCGTATAAACGCAGCCAGCGATGTGACTATCACCATTCTGGAAGGAGCTCCCAGCATTCTGCCTGTGCTGCCAGAAAGTGTGTCGAGCGCGGCCTTGCGTTTGCTCGAGCAGCGCCACATTACTGTGGTCAACAATTGCAGGGTGGTGGAAATTTCACCCAAGCAAGTGGAGGACGCCAGTGGCAACCGCTACAAGGCCGATTTGTGCGTGTGGGCCGCGGGCATTAAGGCACCTGCCTGGCTCGCCAATCTGGGTTTGCCCGTGAACCGCAACAATCAGCTGGAAGTGGAGGGCGATTTGCGGGTGAAGGGTCAGCAGCACATTTTTTCGTTGGGTGATTGTGCAGCCTGTGTGCAACCTGATGGCAGTATGGTTCCGCCCCGCGCACAGTCTGCGCACCAGCAGGCTGATTACATTTACAAAACCATCATGAACGCCGAACGCGGCAAGCCAGCGTCGAGCAAGCCTTATTTGTACAAGGACCATGGCTCTTTGGTGTCTCTGGGTTCTCGCAGCTCGGTGGGCAGTTTGATGGGCGGATTATTCAAAGCGAGCAGCATGTTTGTGGAAGGTTTTTTTGCACGCAGCATGTACGCGAGTTTGCACTTGATGCACCACTATGCCGTGCTGGGCGGCATGAAAACTTTTTTACTCGCCATGGCGCGTTTTCTGCTCAAACGCGCCACACCCTTGGTGAAGCTGCACTAAACCTGTTTCGGCGGGTTTGCGGGTCAGTAGGCGCGTAGATCGTCCACAGCAAGCCTGCCGAAATTCGGACTCAACAGGTACTGCACCAAGCGTTCACCGCTTGACTCTGGGCTGCTGAGAGAATTGCTGTTTTTTAACTGGATGAATCGTTGTTTGTTGGGGAAAAGCGATTCGTCGGTTTCCCGAATTTGTGTTTGCATGGCGGTGTCAATCACCCCGGGTGCCAGGCTGCAAATGGCAACATTCGGAAGTTGGTCTTCTTGCACAGCCCGTGCGTGCATGTCGAGCGCGGCCTTGGTGGCGCAATACACGCTCCAGCCCGGGTAAGCACTTTGAGCAGCGCCACTGGATACATGCAGTATCCGAAGTTGCTGCGTGCCCTGAATTTTCCGGGCCAGCAAGGCGCTCAGGGCCAAAGGCACTGCAACATTGAGCTGAACACTTCTGGAAATATCGACAATGGTTTGCGCACTCAGTGGCCCAATCGGTGACACCAAGCCCGCGTTGTTAATCAAAAGCAATTGTGTTGCGCTTGCAATGAATTTCCGCAATTGAGTGCTGCTTTCAAGCTGCTCAAGTGCGCCGGGTTGTGCCAAATCAAGGCTTATTTGCTGAAGATCTTCGTTGTATTGTTGTTGAAGTTCAGTGTTTTGTGACCGGGAAATGCCCAATACAGCATGCCCTTGTTGCAGAAGTGCGCGGGCAATACCCAAGCCCAGCCCTTTGCTATGCCCCGTCAAAATTGCCTTGATCATGGTTTTTGATTCAGTTTCAAATACAGAATAGAGCTGGCGAGCAACAATGTGACTGCATTGGCCACCACAACAGGCCATTGCCGCACCAACAAGCCGTAAACAAGCCACAGAAGCACGCCCAAACAAAAACACGCGTACATGCCCAAAGAAATGCTTCGGGTGTCGCGTGTTTTCCAGCAATACACCACCTGCGGAATAAACGAAAAGGTGGTGAGTGCTGCGGCCACAAAGCCCAAGGTTTGGGCCCAATCCAGCTGCATCAGTCGGCCTGTATTTTCTGGGCTGTTTCCTTGTAGGCAGCAATGCGCCCGCCGCCGATGGCAATCGCTTTGTTGATCGCTGCACGGGCTTCATTCTTGCGGTCCAGCTTGATCAGAGTCTCCGCCAGGTTGTTCCAGGCATCAGCCATGTCGGGGTACACACCCACTGCCTTGCGGTAGTGCTGTTCGGCTTCCACATAACTTTTGGCCCCATAGGCCAGGTTACCCAAACCAAAATGAAACCAGGGCTCGGTGGGCCAGGTTTTCGCACCCTGTTGGTAAGCCTGACCGGCTTTCTCAGTGTTGGAGCGCTCAAGCGCAACCGCTGAATTCAGATAGCCTTGTGCATTCACGTAACTGGGTGGTTCGGCGGTGGTTTTAATCACGGTAAAGCCCCAGTTCTGTGAGCGTTCCCAAAGTTTCAAAAAGGTGGCCACGGGGATCAACTCACGTTCCTTCGGGCCAGAGCGCAAAACCATGCTGTTGCTGCCAGGCTCGTAACCCACCACCACGGCGTAGTGCCATTGCGGTGCAATCGGCAGTGAAAGATTCAGCAAAACCACCACGGGTGCGCCAGCATTCAGGGCGTCAAACAGGGCGGGAAGTTTGGGCTCAATTTGGTAACTCAGGTAGCCCAAGCGGCGGGGTGCAGCCAGCATTTCAAGTTGCAAGCTGCCTTGGCGGCCTGGCAAGTAAACCAGCTCAGCCAGTTTGTTCGGATCGGTATTTTCACCGGCATGGTTGAGCACCATGGCCAATGTTGACGGGCCGCAGTAAAACTCTTCCTGTGCGAAAAACGGCACGTTTTTGAGTTCAACAGGTGCTTGGGTTTGAACGGTGTTTTGAAGGTCTTGCGGGACTGTTGGCAAAATTGAACAAGAGGCCAACAGCCCTACAAGTACAGCTGAGCCCGCCAAGCGGGCCCAGGCGGTACTGGAAAAACGTAATTTCATCGAACGGAACGGGTAAACGGAAATACCTTGGTCAGGCCAAGAATGTCGGTTACCAACAAAATAATGAAGACAGTAAATAGTACACCAACAATGCCGGCACCTGCGGGTGCGTTCTCAATGTGGGCGGCAAGCTTCTGGGCTTCTTCTTCTGTCATGGAATCCACACGGGCCTTGGCAACTTCAGGGCTTACACCATGAGCTTGCAGTGCTTTGGCAATGTCTTCACGATCGAAGAATTGCTTGAGTTCGGAGCGGTCTTGCTGATGCATGGCAACCGCTTCTTCGGTGCTCACGATTGCTGCGTGGGCTGGTGCCACAATAAAGCTGCTTGAAAAGCTCAACAAAACTGCCATTGCTGTTGCGCGCATAGTTTTAGTCATTTTATTACTCCATCATTCTTGTGTGTGGGAAAGACCATCATAGGGTTAAACAAGCTTTACTGCTTATTTATTCCGAGTCAACCAAACGAAGGCCGTTGCGTTTTAGTTGACATCACGGCAAGGAGGATTTGTGATGAAAACTCGATTGTTCAGGATTTTTTCGGCCAGTTTTGCAGTTCTGACTGGTCTTGCTCTCGCCCCCATGCAGGCTCAGGCCGTCAACATCTCTATCGGTGTGGGCGGGGAAGTGCTTCCCGGTGTGTATGGCTCAGTCAATATCGACAACGGGCGCTACCCAACGCTGGTGTATGCAGAGCCCCTGATTGTGACTCGTCCGTCACGTATTTTGTCACCGGTGTACTTGCATGTACCCCCGGGACACCTGAAAAAATGGGGTCGCTATTGTGGTCGTTACGACGCATGTTCACGGCCGGTTTATTTCGTGAAGTCTCGCGACTACTACGACTTCAGCCCGCGTTACATTGAGCAGCGCTACATTTATCGAGACCGCGTGACCTACGTGAATCGTGGTGGCTATGACCGTCGCGACTACTATGACCGCAGGGATTACGACCGCCGCGACTATGATCGCCGTGATTACCGTGAGTATCGCCGTGACCACGACCACCGTGGGCACGGCAAACACTGGAAGCATGATGATCGAGGCCATGGACATGGCAAACATGGTCGAGGTCGAGACGACTAAGTTGTAAACAATAAGTTTTAGTTTCACTTCACAAAGCCGGCTGGTTCAGCCGGCTTTTGTTTTTTTACCAGCACAGGTTAATCATTTGTAAGTAAAAAGCTGACATAATGTAAGGCTTAATGTTTTCAATCAATTGTTTGATTGGTTTTTGAATGGACATCGCGATAAGCTTTATCTAGTTGAAATATAAGTGAAATATTTTTCCTTTACCCAAATAAGAGGGTAAAATTCATCCTATTCATTCCTATTATTCCCAGTGTTGAATGGCAAAGTGATTAGGTAATATTTTGATTAACACTTTTTGACTAACCCATTCGACGAAGACAAGCCCATCATGAAAACTCAGTCCAAATTACGTCAGCGAGGCGCGCTCATGATCGAGCTGGTGCTGACACTGCCAATTTTGCTGGCTGTGATTTTCGCGATCGTGGAGTACTCGGTGCTGTTGGGGGCCATGTTGATCATGAACAACACCACCAGTGAGGCCGCGCGGCAAGCCACGGTGTATCGCAGTGGTTTTGCAGTCGGCGACTATGAAAGCCTTGCGCAAGACGCTTTGGAAGACCTGCTGCCCACTTACGTGGGTTCTTTCCGGGAAAGCGTTGTGCCTTCCGTGAATTCGTTTGCCTGCGGCGACTCAACCTGCCTGCGGGTGCGTCTCGATTATCCCAACTACAGCAGCAACCCACTGGTCGGTAATTCCTTTTTCATTCCTTTGCCTGAGAATTTGTCAGCAGAGTCCACAACACGTGTGGAGCCCAACGATGGTTAAGCCCAATTCTCTGCAATCGCAACGCGGTGCCTATTCAATTTTGACGGTGTTTGTGCTCATCATGAGCATGGGCGCTATGGGTGTTCTGGCCGTGGGGCACATGGCTTGGGAAAAAACCCGCTTGCAAGGTGTTGCTGACCTGGTTGCCCTGACTGCCGCCCGCCAAATGGCCAACGGGCCCGAGTTTGCCGAGGCACAGGCCATTGCCCTGGCCAACGGTGTAAGCGCCGACGACGATTTGACCATTGAGTGCATTATCGACGATGCACCCACCAACGATTGCGACAACTCCATCACCAGCCGGGTCACAATTATTCGCCCGGTCAATGGTTTGCTGGTGTTTTTGCCAAACCGTGAGGTGACCGTGCTGGCCGAAGCCACGGTGGCACCCACGGTGGTGGGGTCGGTATCCAGTGGCCTGGTCAGTGTGGACACCAATCAGTCTGCTTTGCTGAATGGTTTGTTGACTGCCCTGGGTGGGGGCGCAATCAATTTGAATGTGGCCCAGTGGGGTAGTTTGCTGGGCAGCGACATTCGCGTTGATTTACTGGCCTTGGCCACTGAACTGGGTGTGGCCAATGTGAATGATTTGTTGTCGTTGAACGTGTCGGCATTGGGCTTGCTGCAAGACGCTCTGGTGGTGGGCAATGCCGATGCAGCCGACAAAATGGAAGTTGAAGGCATTCTGAGTGCCCTGAGTGGGCCGTTGAACAATGTCAACGTGACTGTGGGTGATCTCGTAGCCCTCGATTTATCCGGTCGAACCAATACCACGCTTGACATTAACCTTGGACAACTGGCGCAGGTGACTGTGCTGAATGCTGTGGAAGGTGTGGGTTATGTGTTGCCTATTTCATCGGGTTTGCTGAATCTGGATGTCGGCGTGAATATTCTGGAAGCACCACAGGTATTTGTAGGCCGAAAAATGCCTTACAAAAACCCGATCGCCACGGGCCGAACAGCACAGGTCGCGTTGGATGTCCGTGTTCGCCAGCCTTTGAATATCAACCTTGCACTTGTCAGTTTAAGCGCGCTTGATCTTGGGCTTCAACTGCGTGTAGCCGGTGGCCTGGCCGAGGTGAATGAATTGACATGCAGGTATCCGCGCACAACCAACAACATGGTAATGACCGTGGTACCCGCCGTGGCCGAGGTGTGTATTTCTGACAGCGCGGGTAACTTGAATACCACTGTCGGCGCGCTGGAATGTGGCGCACCAGCCGATATTCTGGATGTGAATTTTCTGGGTTTGGTGAATGCCGGTGTTACTTTGGCGGCTGAGACCAGTTTGCGCTCTGACCCTGTTCAGCACAGTTTTGACGGGGTAGCGCCTTTCAGCGAAACCATTGAACTCAGCGTGGGGGAGTCACTGGGCAATTTGCTGCAAAACACAGAATTGGACCTTGGTATTGAACTTCCGCTGGTGGGGCCACTGATCAATGGCGTTGTGAACGGTTTGGTGAACTTGTTGCTGAATGCGCTTGAACCTGTCTTGAGTCCTATCTTGGGGCTTGTGGGCAATATTCTTGATGGTTTGCTACAGGTGTTGGGTGTGGATTTGAACACGGTCACCGTGAATGTGGATTCCATGGACTGTCAAAGCGTGGTTTTGACGCGTTGAAATCTATATCAGTCCACCGGTACGGCATCGTTTTTTTGCAGGCCGTAAACGGCCGCCAAGGCTGTGCCGGCCAACACCACCAAACCGCCGACCAAAGTGTGCCACCCCACGGTTTCATCTAGAAAAAGGTTGCCCCACAGCACGCCGAATACCGGAGTTAAAAAGGTGACGGTAAGTGCCGAGGTAGGCCCAATGTCCATGACCAGCCTGAAATACAGCAAGTAAGCGACACCACTGCACAACACACCCACACCCAGAATGGCCAGCCAACTGCTCATTGCGGGCATTTGTTCAGGCAGGTTAAATGGTACAAAGGGCATCAAAATAAACGAACCCATCAGCAAGCAACCAAATGCGTTGGTGAGCGGGTCAATGTCACTGCCCAGGTATTTCGCCATGTTGGTGGCAATGCCATAGCAAGCCGCAGCGCCCAGTGCCGCAGTTACACCCAGCCCAGTGCCTTCTGTGTTCAGGGTTGCCGCATCAAAACCCACAATAATTGCCACGCCCAGTAAACCCAAGACAAGCCCAAGCAAGGCCATGGGCGATGGCACGGCGCGCGTCCACACCAGGGCAACAAGCGCCGCCCAAATTGGAGCCGTGGCATTGATGATCACCAGCACCGATGCTGTGACCGTGAACGAGGCGTAGGCCACCAAAGTGAAAGGCAGGGCGGAGGCAAACACGGCAATCACCGCAATTAACTTCCAGCGCTTTGCAACCTGGGTTTGCTTGCGGGTGAGTGCAAAAAGCCCGCCCAGAAACAGTGCACCAAACATCACCCGAAGCGCCGCCATTAAAGCGGGTGCCATATCGGCGGCTGCAATTTTGTAAAACACAAACGACGAGCCCCAGATCATGGACAGCAACAACAATCGCAGTGCACTGGCTTGACTCATGGTTTTCAGCAGGTGGTGAGTGAATGCGCAAGTATGCTTAAATTAGCGATCCCTTTGCAGGGATTCGAGAATAATTCTCAAATATTTTGAACATTTTCGAGCAACGGCGCTCAAAGTGGGCTGTGCAAAGAAGCAGCAGTTAAAGGACTAACAATGTGGTTGGTGAAGTACGCATTGCGAAGACCCTACTCAATGGGCGCGTTGGCAATTCTCGTGTTCATTCTGGGCTTGTCATCCTTACGGCAATTGCCGGTTGATATTCTTCCTGAAGTAAAAACTCCGGTGGTGAATGTGGTGTGGACCTATCAGGGCCTGAATGCCCGTGAAATGGCCACCAAGATTACCTCGTTCTCTGAGCTCGCCTTGTTGAACAACGTGGACAACGTGAAGGAAATTTCCTCCGAAACGTTTAATGGTGTGGGCCTGGTTCGGGTGGTGTTTCAGGACAATGTGGAAATTGATGTGGCCTTGTCCCAGGTCGGCGCAATTTCACAAACCATTTTGCGACGAATGCCCGCTGGCACCAGCCCGCCCATTGTGGTTCGCAACTCCTTGTCCAGCCGGCCCATCCTCAGCATGGTGGTTTCTTCCGACACGCTCAGTCAAAGCCAATTGGCCGATTACGCACGAATTCAATTGCGCGGGCAGGTGCAAAGCATTGGCGGCATGCGGCTAACCTTGCCGTATGGCGGTGCAACCCGCCAGATCATGATTGATTTGAAGCCCGATGCGCTCCCGGCATTTGGACTCTCTGCGGCCGATGTCGCCGAGGCTGTGAACCAGCAAAACCTCACCCTGCCTTCAGGCAATGTGCGTGAGGGTACGCGCGACATGCAAATTTCCGTGGATGCAAGCCCGGAAAGTGCTGAGGTGTTTGCCAACCTGCCCATCAGTGCCAGGGATGGGAGAATCATCAAGCTTCGAGATGTTGCCGACGTGCGCGATGGTGGTGCCATTCAAACCAATCTGACTCGGGTGGACGGCAGCAGCGCCGTGCTGGTGTCGATGATCAAAATTGGCGATGCATCCACCACAGAAATCATCGAGAAAGTAAAGGAACGGTTGCCGGAAATTCAAGCTGCGGCGCCAGCGGGTGCAAAAATTACTCCGATTTTTGATCAGTCCGTGTTTGTACAAAGTGCGGTAGACATCATCGCCAAGGAAATTCTGATTGTGGGTTTTCTGGTGGGCCTGGTGGTGTTCATTTTCCTGGGGTCGATCAAATCCAGCCTCATCGTTCTGGTGTCGATTCCACTTTCACTGCTGGTCGCGGTGATTGCCGTGAAGCTGACCGGGCATACCCTGAATTTGATGAGCCTGGCGGGTCTTGCCCTTGCGGTGGGTATTCTGGTGGACAACGCCATGGTTGAAATTGAAAACATCAACCGCAATATTGGCCTGGGGCTGAGTGCACCGCAGGCAGCACTGGCCGGGGCCAAGCAGGTGGCGTTCCCCGAATTTGTGTCTACCTTGTCCACCTGCATTGTGTTCACGCCCATTTTCTTGCTGGAGGGCATTGCGGGTTATGTGTTCCAGCCATTGGCCATCACAGTGATTGCTGCATTGGCGGCGTCCTACTTCTTTTCAAGAACTGTGGTGCCCACCTTGGCTGCGCTGAATCTCGGCAAGAATGACAAGCATTACAAGGGTTTTCACAAGCTTGAAGCATCCATTGACCGTTTGGGTGACGGCATTGCCAACCGACTGCCTGCCTTGCGCGCCAAGTGGCCCGTGGTGGCCTTGGTGGTGGTCTTGATTGTGGCCAGCGCTGGCACTTTGCTGGCCATCAGCCCGCAACAGTATTTCCCGCGCACCGATGCGGGCTTGTTGAAGCTGTACGTGCGTGGCCCGGCAGGCACGCGTGTTGAGGAAACTGCCAACAAGTTTGCACAGGTGCAAACCACCATTCGAGAATTAATTCCTGAAGATGAAGTAAAGCAGATCGTGGAATTGATCGGGCAGCCCGACCCCGTGAACATGTCGTGGGTCGATACCATGACGATCGGCGGGTTCGATGGTGAAATGCTGATTGAACTGAGCCCGAAAAAGGCGAGCACGTTTGAGTATCAAACCCTGCTGCGCGAGGAACTGACTCAACGTTACCCTGATTTCAAGTTTCTGTTTTTACCAGCCGACATCACCAATCAAACACTCTCAGGCCTTACACCAACGTCGACTGAAATCCGGGTGATTGGCCGTGATGTGCCTGGCAATATGGGCATTGCCCAAGAGTTGCTCAAGAAACTGGATGGCTCCAGTGACATCAGCGATTTGATGTTGCGACAGGTGGGCAATTTGCCAGAGTACATGGTGTCGATTGACCGTGACCGTGCCCTTGCCTTGGGCATTACTTCGGCCGATGCCTTGCAAACCTTGTTGGGTGTATTGGGCACAGGCGGCACGGTCGCACCCAGTTATTGGTCCGATCCCCGTGCGGGTATTTCGTATGTGGTGCAGGTGCAGGCACCGTTGCAAACCATCGGCTCAGCAGAAGATTTGCTGCGTTTGCCCATTACAACGCCGAGCGGAGAAAGCATTCAACTGGGTGCAATCGCAACGATCACTCCGCGCACTGTACCGGCTACCGTGGTGCGTTCCACCCTGCAACCGGTGGTCAGCGTACTGGCGAATGCGCCGGGCGACAATTTAAAGGTGCTTGCAGCGCAATCTCAAGAGGCGGTGGCAGATTTGCAGTCGCGTTTGAAACCGGGCAACAAAATAGAGATCAACGGCCAGGCCACCGCAATGACCGAGGCCTTTAGGGAACTGGCGATTGGTTTGCTGGGTGCCTTGGCCTTGATTGTGCTGGTGATGGTGTTCAACTTTCAATCGTGGGTTTTGCCTTTTGTGGCCTTGAGCAGTTTACCGGTGGCGCTGTCCGGTGCAGTGGCTGCCTTGTATATCACCGGAACACCGATCAGCGTGCCTGCACTTATGGGCTTGATCATGACCATGGGCATCACCACGGCCAACAGCGTGTTGCTAACCTCGTTTGCGCGTGATGCCTGGGTGCAGGGCATGGGTGCCTGGGAGGCTGCATTGCAAACCGTGCGTCAGCGAATTCGTCCAATTTTGATGACTGCATTGACCATGATTGTGGGTCTCATCCCGATGGCCACTGCGTTGGGGCAGGGCGCTGAACAAAATGCGCCATTGGCCCGCGCCGTGATTGGCGGATTGATGACAGGCTCGGTGGCCACCTTGATTTTGGTGCCTTTGATTTTCACATTTGCGATGAAAAACGCAGTACCCGGCAAACCGCTGGTTGAGGAGTAAACCATGAATACACCACTTGTGAGCAAGAAGTTTCTATTCGGATCTGCTGTGGCCGTGCTGATTGCTGGCGGTGCAGGTTTCGCCTATTGGGGGCAGGATGCCAAAGCCAATTTAAAACCGGCCCAAGATCAGGCAAACCTGCCCGTGGTGAATGTGGTGCAACCTGCGTTGTCGCAGGCCAGCAGTGAAATTCAATTCGCAGCGAGGCTGGCACCTTCGCGCGAGGCCAGCCTGTTTGCCCGCAGTTCAGGGTTTGTCGAAGCACGGTATGCTGACATCGGTACACGAGTCAAAGCGGGCGAGGTACTTGCACGTATTTCTGCACCCGAATTGGAAGCATCACTGAATTCTGCGCGGGCTGCATTGAAACAACGCGAAGCAGAATTGCTGGTAGCCACGCGCAATCGGGAACGCGTAGAGCCATTGGGCACTGCAGGTGCGGTGTCGGCCCAGCAAGTCGATGAGTTGATGGGCATTGAAGAAGTGGCCAAGGCCAATTTGAGTGCTGCAAAAGCAGAGGTGGCCCGCCTGCAAAGTGAAGTGGCTTACCTCACGTTGAAGGCGCCCTTTGATGGCGTAATTACTGAACGCAATATTGACCGGGGCGACCGTGTCAGCCCGAATGACACCCGAATGCTTTACCGAATCATCAACAGTGATGTGATTCGTGTGCAGGTCGATGTGCCGCAACCCCAGTTGTTTCGCATTGAGCAGGCCAGCAAAGCCAGCCTGAGTATTGCCGAGCGCCCGGGACAAATGGTTGCCGTCAATTTCAAGCGTTCGTCCCAGGAATTGCGCGCGGACACTGGCACGGTACGAATTGAGTATGAGTTTGACAACCGTGAACTGGCCTTGCCTGCAGGGTTGAATGCCAACTTGAAAATTGAATCAAACGGCAAAGGCAACAGCGTCACCGTGCCTGCCAACACCATTGTGTATCGGGATGGTGGTGCTACTTTGGTGGTGTTGAATACCGACAATCAGGTTGAGTTCAGAAAAATTACCTTGGGTAAAAATTTCCCGACCACGGTAGAGGTAGTTCAGGGCGTGAATATTGAGGACCGCGTGGTGGTGAACCCCAACGCTTTATTGAAGCCAGGCCAGCAGGTGGAAGTGGCGAAGCCTGCAGCAAGCTGAAAGCCTCGGCCCAGTCCATTCGCTAGTGCGCTTCGTCCTCCATGCGCTTGCGAAATTCAATGGTGTCGCCATCGGCCAGCAGTTGTGTAATTTTCAATGGTGCACCGGCAGCATCCAGAGTCAGCAAACCGATTCCACTGCCGTTGACCAAGCGCTCACCACGACTGCCGTGGTCGGGTTTGCGCGGCACAATGCGCATTTTTCGGCGTTTGGTGAACCAGTTCAAAGGTGACCAAGGTGCGTACAGCCATCGATTCAAGCGATCGAGAATGTCGAGCAGTTTGCGCGGAAATTCATTTCTGAAACCGCTGCTGGTAATTTGCCAGATATTGGGGCTGTTTTTCTTGCTGCGAAGTTCCACTTCATAAGCGAATGAATAGTGCACATCGCCAGAAAGAATCACAAAATTTTGGGGTGTTTTACCGTGCCGGAACAAATTCAGTAGCGTATTCGCGGCGCCTCGGTGAGCCATCCAGTTTTCCGCATCGACCATCAAGGGTTTGCCAAACCAGGTAAACACTTTTTGGATGGTTTCAATCAATTTGACACCGAACATTGGGGCAGGTGAGACCAGCAACACAGCATCATGGCCAAGCAGCCTTTGCTGCAACTCTGACAATGACTCCCAATCCATCAGCCCCGAGGGGTGAGCCGGGTTGAATTCCGACCGCCAGCGGTTGGTTCGCGTGTCAATCACCATCAAAGCAGGTTTGGTGTCCCACTTGTATTGCCAGCCGCGAAAGGCAATCAACTCGGAAATCAGATCTTCATGCGCTTCCTCGCCGGGCAATTGCAGCGCCTCATCGCAGCGCTTCATCATGTCATCGGAAAAGTTTTCTGGCGCATTGCCCCAGGCCTGGCACACCAGGTAAGCCACCAGCGCATTGCCGATGATGCGACGGGAGAATGGCTCACCGTAAGCAGTTTCTTCCCACTCGGCACTCAGGTTCCAGTCGTCGGTGATGTCATGGTCGTCGAACATCATGGCCACTGGTATGTGGGCCATCAAGCGGTGCACACAGTCCAGTTCCGCGACAAATTCTTCCATCGCTTCCAGTTGTGCTTCATAGCGTTCTGCAAATTCAGTGGGCACTTCTGGTGGGATGGTCATGTCGGTGTAGCGCCAGGGAATGGGCGACCACACCAACAAATACATGGCCATGACTTCGGACAGGGAGATCAAATGGTTTCGGGCACTGTCAGTGGTGAACACGGGTTTTTTCACACCCGTGAACAGCACGGTGCGAATGTCTTTGTTGGCTCTGGTTTTTGGCAACAGTTGATCGCGCGTGTAATAGTGCGGCTGGTCGCGGTGCAGGGTATGGCTGCTGAGCAGTTGGGTACCCGGCAAAGGCTCGGCTGGCGAATTCAATTCATCCAATAAGCGGTGTATGGCCACTAGCATGGGGCCCGCTACATCGTCGGTGTAAATTTGATCGCCACCCATCATCAGCAGTGCTGGCCATTCAGTGGGTGTGGCGGCCAGTTCCAGCAAGTGTTGGTCTGCCCGAACCAGCCCATCGCCGGCTGAGCTACCCTCTTTGCGGGCGTAATGCGGCTTGCGGCAAGAACCGTGTAATACGCTGCGAACCTGGCTTTGAATGACAAACCCCAGCGTACTTCTGCCCGGGTAAAGCAAGTGTGGTGCTTCCTGGGTCAGGTTGATCCATTCACCATCTGCCCCATGTTTGTAGCTGAGTTCATAACCCACCCAGGTGTCGGCCGGCAGAGGCATGTTCAAAGGCAGGTCGATCAGGTGGATGTAATAGTGTTCGGCCACTTTCAATGCACGGCAATGCCCACGAATTTCATGCACCTGCGAATCATGTTTGTCCGGAAACAGGGCAAGCCGCCATTGCACGGGCTGCGATGTTGCCAACCACAAAGTGATTCGCTCGCTTTGCATGCGACGCAACACGGGGCCAGCCAGAAGGGTGTTGATGCTCATACTGCGATTGGGGTGAGGTGTGAGAACAATGCACAAACCCTATCAACGTTTAGCTAGTAATTTGGTGGACAGCCCCACATGGGTTATCCCTTGCAAGCCTCCGAGGCGGCAGTTTTGCTGCCTGCTTTTTGAATGCAGGTTTTCAGGCTGTCCAGATTGGGCAAGGTTTTGCAGTGGGGCACATCGGCCAGCGGCTGTGTGCTGTTAAAGCCGCAAGCGTAATACGACGTCACCGGATTCACCGGTTTGTTGATCACCTTGTTGCACACCGGTTTCAGGTTGTTGTTGACCCAGTTGTCGTAAGTAGCTGACTCTTTCTCAAACTCAGCTTTGTCTGCATTCAACTGGTCAGCCTGAAGGTTAAAGGTGTTCACCGCTTCATTGAAATTCGCAACTGCCTTTTGATCGGGCTTGCCCGCATCCAGTTTGGCTTTCTGGTTTTGCAAGGCAACGCGCCGCTCGCTTAAGAGTTTCTCGCTGCCACGCAGGTCGCTGGCCCGTTGCTCCAGTGTGTTGAACCGCTTCAGGCCCTGCTGTTCGAGTTGTAAACAGGCCCGCAAGTCGCTTTCATTTGCCTGTTCCGGGGCTGGAGTTTGAGCTTGCAAGGCGGGGCAGGCCAAGAGCATCAGTAATGTGCCGATTTTGGCTTTGGACATAGGCATGTTGACCATCCATGTGAACCGCAAGGCCCTGATCGTAGCAGATCAATCAACAAATTAAATCGCTGTATCAATTGATTAAATAAGTAAGAATAATTATCATTACTGTTCATTAAAAAATATGAGCGTTTCAGCAATGAATAAGGTCGGCAGTCTCAACTACTGGGTTGTGAATCGGGTGTTGTCAGCGCTACTGGGCGGCTATGCATTCACGTGGGGTTTTTCATCCTTGGGCATCGCCGGCCTTGCCGCGCTCGGTGTTGATTTTCATGAGGCCGAAACCGGTATTTTGATGCTTGCATTTCTGGTGTTTCTGGGCGTTTTTCTGTGGGCTTTTGCCAGCAGCAGTGTGGCCCGTGTGTGGGCTGTGTTGGCAGGGGGTGGGGTGTTGATGACCCTGTCGGCCTGGTGGATTCAGCAAAGCATGTTGTCTTGAAGGGGAAGTTTGGTGTTCAGTAATTTTCGATTGTCCATGACCTGGGTTCACACCTGGTTCGGTTTGGTGTTGGGCTTTGTGTTAATGGTCTGTTTTTTCTTTGGATCGTTGTCGGTGTTTGACCGGGAGATTGATCGCTGGGCCATTCCTGAAACCCGGTTCGATGCGCAGCCCATGCCGTCCTTCGACAAAGTGCTTCTGCCTGCTTTGCAACAGCTGGAGCCCGATGAGGTGGACTACGCCACCAACATGCCCAGGCTGCACGACCCAGCCAAAGGCGAGATGACACCTCGCACTGAACTGCCTGTCGATGAATACTGGGCTTATGTGACCCACCGCGACCCTGTGTTGGCGGCCGGTGTGGGTTATGGTGTGCCATTGGCGAAGAACCCGGAAGACCACAACCACATTCACAAGAACGTGACGCTGGACCCCCGAACCGGCGAAGTGTTGCCAGACGACAAGTTGAAAATCGGCAGTCACTGGTTTTATCCCATGCACTACAGTTTGCAGCTGAAGTGGAAAAACCTGGGCATCTGGATTGTTGGCCTTGCCGCATTGATGATGCTTGCGGCCTTGGTGACGGGTGTCATCATGCACCGAAAGGTGTTCCGCGAGTTTTTCACCTTCCGGCCCTGGAAGCGGACACAACGTGCCAGCCTGGATTTGCACAACCTGACTGGTGTGGTGGCTTTGCCATTCCATTTCTTTTTTGCATTCACGGGTTTGGTTATTTTTGCTAGTTTTTATTTTTTGCCGGTGACCAGCACTCTGCTTGACCCCCTGCACAAGCAACATGAAATTCACGAGGCGGCCGCGACCGGTTTGCCGCATGAGGCAGCGGGTGTGCCAGGCACCATGAGCAGTGTGGATGCCATGGTGGAAGAGGCCAAACGCCGTTGGGCAGCTCGCGACATGGCGGGTGAAGTTGGTTTTCTGGTGATGCACCACGTAGGCGATGCCAACAGTTATGTGAGCATTTACCGCGCTGGCAGTGACCGCGTGGCCTTGGTTGGCGAGGGCATTCATTTTAAAACCAGCACGGGTGAAGTGCTCAGTGAAGACCCACCACGCACAGCGGTATCTGAGGTAAATGAGTTCCTGACGGGCTTGCATTTGCAGCACTTTGAGCACTGGTTCTTGCGTTGGCTGTATGTCTTGGGTGGCTTGCTCGGTGCCGTGTGTATTGCGACTGGTTTTATTTTCTTCGTTGAAAAACGAAAATCCCAACATGCAAAAAGCGGCAGCAATGGTAGCCGTGTGGTCGATTCATTGGCCGTTACTACAGTGACCGGCATGGTGATGGCCGCAGTCGGTATGCTGGTCATCAATCGAATTTTGCCAGCCGACCTATTGGGCAAGGCCGATTGGGAAAAAGCTGCATTCTGGACTGTGTGGGGCCTTAGCTTTGTTCATGCTTACGTTCGCAGTGCGCCTGTTGCACATGGTTTGTTCAACCCGGCCTGGCGTGAGCAATGCTGGGGAGTAGTAGCACTCAGTATTTCAGCGGTTCTGTTGAACTGGGCCACCACTGGCGACCATTTGATCAAAACAGTGTTCACTGACACGTATTGGCCTGTCGCAGGCGTTGATTTGAGCCTGATGGCGTGTGCCGTGATGAGCGGCTGGGCGGCATTGAAACTTGCACGCCGAGAGCGTGGTGCGGATGTGCCGGTTGGTAAAACTGAAAAACAATCTGGATCTGACACGGGTGAGGTGGCCCATGCCTGAGGCATTTTATTTAACTGCCGCCGCTTTGCTCAGCCTGGTGGGCATGGCGTGGTTGGCCTTGTCCATGGATGTGCATTGGGCACAGGTGAAGCAGATTCCCTTGGCCGATAGCCAACCACCTCGAACGGTGTTGAAACTGTTGGGTTATCTTGCCCTTGTTGTGTCACTGGTGGTGTGCCTTGTTGCAGATCGACCTTCGATTGCGGCACTGGTGTGGATTATGTTGATGGTTGGGTCTGCTGTGGCGGTGGCGTTTATACTCGCACATCGACCCCGACTACTGAAGGCGTTTTGTTTTTGATCCTTAACACTCAGTCCATTTTCTCAACAGATTGTTGTACAAACCTGTAAGCCGAACCAGCTCCGGGTGACCCTCGCCATATTGCGTTCGCAATTTGATGAGGGATTCATCCATCTGAAACAGCAAGCGGCGGCACTCCAGGTCTTTCACCATGCTTTGCATGAACATGTAGCAGGCCAATCGCTCACCCCGGGTAACAGGGTTCACTTGGTGCATGGAGCCCGACGGGTAAACCACCAGGCTGCCCGCGGGCAATTTAACGTTTTGCATGCCATAGGTGTCTTCAATGACCAGCTCACCACCCTCGTAATCCTCGGGATTGGATAAAAACAGCGTGGCAGAAATGTCGGTGCGCAACGCGCTGCCGTCGGGTAGATAACGCACAGTGCTGTCGGTGTGCAAGCCATAGTGATTCGTTTCACCGGCGTAGCGATTGAAGTTGGGTGGCAGTATTTTGTAGGGCAGGGCAGCCGAAATTAATCGGCTGCTTCTGTTTAACGCGCGCATCACCAGCACACGCAGGTCTCTCAACACTTCGCTCCCTTCCGGAATTTGAAGATTGTTTTTGGCAAGGCGGGCCTGTGTGCCCGCACTTTGACCGGTCGCCCAGTCAGCTTGCTTGAGCATCTTGTGGATGCTTGCAAGCTCCTCGGTACTGAGAATATTGTCGATGGTGACCAGCATGTGTGTGTCGTTTAATTAAAAGTCGTATCTTAAAGTGGCGATCAACTGACGACCTTCTCCGGGAATGCCTTGTCCGCCGCCTTCAGCAAGTTGGGAGATATATCGTTCGTCGAACACATTGTACAAGTTCACACGAACCTGAACGTCTTTGGTGAATTTGTAGGTGGTGTACAAGTCAACCACGGTGTAGCTTGGAATGCTCACCTTCACGTTACCGGTGGTGTCGGGTTGAACACCACTGGTTTGTTCATCCACATACTGCAAGCCACCGCCCAAAGTGAATTTCGGTGTGATGTCGTAGGTGGTGAAAACATTGAATGAGTGCTTCGGTGTGCCGCCCAGTTCCTGACCCACGGAGAATGGCGATGTGGGTGCGCTGGTCACTTCAGATTCAAGGAAGGTGTAGCCTGAGTAAAGTTTCCATGCCTTGGTCACTTGACCTGCAACGAGTACCTCAAAACCATCAATGTAATATTCCACGTTCGGCGTGGTGACTCCGCCCGCCGCTGGCGCGGGCAGACGACCTTCATCAGTCTCTGTCCGGAATACAGCAGCGTTGATATCCAGCCCCGCACCAATGGTCATTTTGCTGCCCAGTTCGTACGCCTGAATCTTCTCGGTAGGAGTATCGAATGTGTTGCCAGCCACCCGATCATTCATACTTCCGCCGGCCAGTTGAATTTGGTTGCGGTCGAAGTTACCGGAAATGTTGAAGGCCGTGCCGTAAGAGGCATACAAGGCGTGGTTGGGTGTTAGCTTGTGCACCAGGCCCAAACTATAGCTTGTCTCCGTGTCTTCGCGCATGAAGCTGCGGTTTTCGGCTTGTTGTGGTGTGAGGCCTGCGGCAGTGGAATTTTGGCGATCTTCTTCATTCGCAAAGGCCTTTACCTTGTCGTAACGAATGCCTGCGTTCAGCTCCCATTTTTCGTTGAACTTCATGGTGTCAAGCAGGTACAGGCCCATTTCTTCGGTTTCGAACCGATGAATGCCACCGTAAGCCAGTGTGCCTGTGAACTCGCGTTCGGCGGGGTTAAACAGGCTGGTGACAGGGCCGTTGGTGTCCAGGCGTCGTCGGTTTTCATATTCATAAAAACCAAAGTCGAAACCTGCCACCATGTCGTGTTGGATACTGCCGGTATTCAAGCTGAACAAAAGGTCTGTCTGATTCCTGAAGCTGGTGTCGACCTGATCACGAGGCTTCAAATTACCCACAGCAAAGCCTGATGCAGGGTTGTTGTTGCCAGCGCCCGTTCCGTTGTCCACAAATCTTGGGGACGATGTAATCGAGTCGTTGCCAACTTGTGCAAAGCGTGTTTGGTTGCGAATCACTTGTCCGCTGGCCAGTGCATGTTGAACTGCCAGGCCAATCTGGTTCACTTCAATGTCTTTGTAGTCATTGGTGTGGCCGTAGAAGTTGTCAAAGTTGATGCCATCCGGCAGGCGACCTGTGCCGCCATTTCGGCGGTCAAAAGGCAAACCTGCATCGGGAATGTCATTGGTTTTGATGTGTAGTACATCGGCTGTAATCGATGTGGGTTTGTTCAAGCCCCATGTGTAGGCGGCATAAACACCGTAGCGGTCTTCTTCTGCCGTGTTTCGGCCGGGCAAGTCTGCACTGTGTTTCATCAAGTTGATGCGCAAAGCTTCGTCATCGTCCAACACACGATTCATGTCCAGTGTGGTTCGGAAATAGCTGTCGGTCCCCACGCTGACTTCTGCGCGATTGAAATCAACACCCAAAGGTTGTTTGGTCACAAAGTTGATGGTGCCGCCCGCAGAGCCGCGACCCGAGAACGCAGAGTTCGGACCTTTGACCACTTCCAGCTGTTCGATGAAAAACGGATCGCGGAAGTAGTTGCCAATGTCGCGCATGCCGTTGACATTGATGTCATCACGGGCATTGAAACCGCGAATTTTAAGTTGATCACCACCCGGTGGGTTACCTTCACCAGCCTGAAGGCTGATGCCTGGTATGTTACGCAACGCCTCGTTCAGCGAAGTGACGTTTTGTTCTTCAAGCAGATCTTGCGGCAATACGGTGATGATGCGTGGAGTCTCTTGTAATGGGCGCGTGTACTTGATGCTGTCCATTTGTTCGCCTCGGAAGTCGATGACATCCACATCAGGCAAAGTTTGGGGGTTTTCTTGGGCATGTGCGTTGGCGAGGCTGCTTAAAGCCAGCGCCACGGCAAGTGCGATGGGTTTGGGAGAGTGCTGCATAGTCGTCTCAAAAAATAATATGAAGACGAATGATAATCGATATCATTAACGTCATGAAATATTTTTTGTAACACTGTCTTTTTTGTCGCAAAGTCGGGCTGTTGAAAACAAAAACCCCGGTGGGTTACACCGGGGTTTTTGTTAGGTTTGGCCTTGAGCCGTTTTACTGTCTGATCAAGTGATCAAACGCGGCTAGCGACGCATTCGCACCTTCGCCCATGGCGATGATGATCTGCTTGTAAGGTGCTGTTGTGCAGTCGCCTGCGGCAAACACGCCTTCCATGCTGGTGTGGCCCTTGTGGTCCACCACGATTTCACCATGCTTGCTCAATTCCAGTGTGCCTTTCAGCCAGTCGGTGTTGGGCAGCAAACCGATTTGAACAAAAATGCCTTCCAGTTCAACCTGTTTCACTTCGTCCGTTGCTCGGTCTTTGTAGGTAAGGCCGTACACTTTGCTACCGTCGCCATTCACCTCGGTGGTCAGCGCATTCAAGATCACTTTCACATTCGGCAGGCTATACAGTTTTTTCTGCAATACCGCGTCTGCTTTTAGCTTGGTGTCGAATTCAAACAAGGTGACTTCTTTCACAATGCCGGCCAGGTCAATTGCAGCTTCTACACCGCTGTTGCCACCACCAATTACTGCAACACGCTTGCCTTTGTACAGCGGGCCGTCGCAGTGCGGGCAGTAGGCCACGCCCTTGTTGCGGTACTCGGCTTCGCCTGGCACATTCATTTCGCGCCAGCGTGCGCCGGTGCTCAAAATGATGGTTTTGCTGGTCAGCTTGGCACCGTTTTCCAGTTCAACTTCAACCTTGCCGTCGCTCAGTTTCTGGAGGCCTTTGGCGCGTTGCAGGTTCATCACGTCGATGTCGTATTCCTTCACGTGTTGTTCCAGTGCAGCCACCAGCTTGGGGCCTTCTGTTTCTTTCACGGAAATGAAGTTTTCAATGCCCAGTGTGTCCAGAACCTGGCCACCGAAGCGCTCGGTGACGATGCCGGTTTTCACGCCTTTACGCGCAGCATAAATCGCAGCGGATGCGCCGGCGGGGCCACCGCCCACAATCAGCACATCAAACTCGCCTTTGGCATTCAGTTTGGCTGCGTCCTTTTCAGCAGCGCCAGTGTCCAGCTTGGCGACAATTTCTTCCAGTGTCATTCGGCCGGAGCCAAAGCTTTCGTTGCTATTCCCTTGTGTACCTTGAAACACGGTGGGGACTGCCATGACCTTGCGCTGTTCAACAAGTGGCTGGAACATGCCGCCATCGATCATGGTGTGGCTAAATGCCGGGTTCAATGCTGCAATGGTGTTGAAGGCTTGTACCACGTCAGGACAGTTGTGGCAGCTCAATGAAATCACGGTTTCAAAGTGACCACCATGGGCGGGTGCCTGCAAGCCTTTGATTTGTTCGATCACATCTGCTTCCACTTTGGGTGGGTGGCCGCCTACATGAAGCAGGCCGAGCAGCAGCGAGGTGAATTCATGTCCCATGGGCAAACCGGCAAAACGCACGCGGCCTTCCTCACCTTGCTTGGCAATTGAGAATGAGGGGCGCAGGTTGTAGTTGCCGTCCAGGCGCACAGACACTTTGTCTGAGCACTCCGCGATTTCTTGCACCAGCTGTTCCATATCGCGTGCCTTGTCGCTGTTGTCCAGCGAGGCCACCAATTCAATGGGGTGGCGCAGCATTTGCAGATAGGTCTTCAGTTGTTGTTTGATGTTTGCGTCGAGCATGGGGTACTCCGGGGATGTTCGTCAGATGTGTGTGAACAAGGGGCCGCTCCCTTGTGGGGAGCGGTTTACTGCTAAAAATTCAAAGGTGATTTGAATTTAGATTTTGCCTACCAGGTCCAGTGAAGGAGTCAAAGCGGCATCGCCTTCCTTCCACTTGGCAGGGCAAGCCTGGCCAGGATTCTTGGCGATGTACTGTGCGGCTTGAATCTTGCGCTTCAGTTCAGATGCGTCACGGCCAATTCCAAGGTCGTGCACTTCCATCACTTTGATCACGCCCTGTGGGTCGAGTACAAAAGTACCGCGCAGTGCCAAACCTTCTTCTTCAATCATCACGCCGAAGTTGCGTGTGATTTGACCGGTGGGGTCGCCAATCATTGGGAAGCGGATTTTGCCGATGGTTTCGGTGGCGTCGGCCCAAGCTTTGTGTGTGAAGTGGGTGTCGGTTGATACAGAGAACACTTCAACGCCCATGGCCTTCAGTTCTTCGTACTGGTCAGCCAGGTCGCCCAATTCGGTGGGGCATACGAAGGTGAAGTCAGCGGGGTAGAAGAAGAACACAGACCACTTGCCCAACACGTCGGCTTCGGTCAGGTTGATTTCTTTGCCGTTCCAGTAAGCAGTGGCTTTGAATGGCTTGATTGTGGTGTTGATCAGAGACATTTGAAGTCCTCCAAAAAGTTAATGAACAGTCAGTAAATTAATTCACCGCAATTTTAACCAATAAATTGTGCGATTGCAAAAGTTAATTGAATACTTTCATTAATGCAAAATAGCTATCATTCTGATTGTTCTCTTGAATCGACTCTAACCTTCTAATCCATAAGGGAAAAGGGTTTGGTGGGTATGTTAAGAAATTGAGATTGAGAATTATTTGGAAACTGAGCTCTAAAAAAGATAGATTATTTTCGAGATTTCCTGATTTTCAAGAATGATATGTTGTAGTGCACAATTATTCGTTGCGACACGGGTAAACAGTTTTTCCTTTTGACGCGTTAAACATGGATAGTCCGAATCTGCTCAGATCTAATTTCAAGCGGACATTCAAGGAGATAGAAATGCGAAAGGGGAAAACATACATCCAAAGCGCCTTGGCGGTTACTTGTGCCGCCTTGTTTGTAGCAGCTTGTGGCGGCGGCGATTCTGCCGCCACAGGAACGCTGCGCACCGCCATGACCGACGCGCCGTCTTGTGGTTACGACAATGTGTTTGTGACAGTGGACCGAATTCGGGTCAACAGCAGCGCCACGGCCAGCCCCGACGGTGGCGGTTGGTCAGAGATTGTGTTGGACCAGCCACGCCAGATTGATTTACTCGATTTGCAAAACGGCGTGATTGAAGAACTGGGTGAAATCACCTTGCCGGTCGGGCGAATTCAGCAGGTTCGTTTTGTGTTGGTGGACAATGCCAGGGCCGACCCTGCCGACATTGACTTTGATCCTGATGCTGACCCCACACGTGCACCCAACCACGTGGTGTTCAGTGCGGGTGGCTTCGAAGACTTGAAAACTCCCAGTGGTCAACAAAGCGGCGTGAAAATTAATGTGGGCATTGATGTGGCTGAAGGGCAGGTTGCTGACCTTTTGATTGATTTCGATGCATGCAAGTCAGTGGTTGAAGCGGGAAATTCTGGTAACTACTTGCTGAAACCAGTGCTGACTGCAATTCCACGCTTGTCGTCTGGCGTGCGTGGCAGTGTAGCCGATGCACTGGTGCCCGAGGGCGTCAGTATTTCTTTGCAGCAAGATGGCGAGGTGGTGCGCGCGACAGCGCCAATTGAATCAACAGACCTGGCCGCCAATGGTAGATTTGTTTTGTCCCAGGTTCCTCCTGGCACTTACGATTTGGTGTTCACTGCATCGGGTTTTATTACCAAGGTGGTCACCGATGTCGTGGTTCCCGAAGGTCAGCTAGTGAATTTGGATTTTGATTCGGTTACTGCGGGTGATCAAAATGAAATTGCGCTGCTTCCAGCTACTGTAGAAGGTGATGCTGTAGGAAACGTGACCAATACGGACGATGTAAAACCCGCCACTTTCGTTGAAATCACGCAAACCTTGACTGAGGGTGCTACGGTGTTGATCAATTCAGCCCAGTTGTCATTCGAAACATTTGATTCAGGCGGTGTGATGACTGGCATGGGTGACACCGCAGGGTATTCATTCACTTTGCCGGTGGATGCGCCTCAGGTGGCCCCCTACACAGCCACTGGTGTGTTCAACTTCAGTGCCGACAGCGGTGTGGAGGGCGAATACACAGTGATGGCGATTGCAGAACCAGTGGACTTAACACCTGTGGTACAGATGGCTGCCGCCAACTTTAACCCCGGATTTGTGGGCACCACAGATTCTCCCCGTGAAGTCATCACCAACAACTTTGACTTCTCGAGTGCGCCTGCACCTTAAACATTATTGTTGGTGATTAACCAAGCCCGCCCAAAGCAAATTAAACATGGTGTTCACCACCGTGGCTTTGGGCAAAGCGGGTTGGGTTAACCACCATTTGGCCAGTTGCTCGCCCGCGCCAGACAAAGCGTGGGCAGTGGCCACAATTTCTTCTTCCGGCATAACACCTTTTAAATCGTCCAGTAAAAAAGCGATGCGGTTCACTGTGTCGAAGCGCAATTGACCTGCGGCTTGCGCCGCTGGGCCAGCCACCGCTGCACCACTGTCGTAGAGAAATCGAAATGCGTCCCTCTCGAATTCGACAAATGAAAAATAACCCTCAATACCGCCGCGCAAGCGACCCTGAAGACCGTTGCCCTCGAGAGCACGCTCAATGATGTAAGTGTTCAGCACTTCCCGCGCTTTCTTCAAACAAGCAAGGTAAATGCCGTCCTTGTTGCCAAATAGTTTGTACACCACGGGCCGGGTCACGCCAGCCGCCCTCGCAATGTCTTCCATGGCTGTGCCTTGGTAACCCCTTTCCACAAACATCCGCTGCGCAACTTCGAGCAGTTGACGTTCTCTTTCCTCAGGTTTCATGCGGGTTTGCACTGGTTTTAACATTGTTAACTCGTTGAATTTACTATGGAAAAACTACACTAGACGTATTACAACTTCATAAACTAATCTCTAGTTACAGTAATGTAACTTAAGGGTCGAACACAAGGCCCCTTGCAAAAAAGAGAGAGACATGAGGACGACAATCTGGGGTGGAGCCATTGTATTGGCTTGGGCTTTGCTATTGGGTGGGTGCATGGGCGATTCAGCTTCGCCGCAGGCTGACAGCCCCACCGTTACCAATCCCAATGAGGAGGAACCCGACACACCGGTGGATCCGGAAGATCCAGACAACCCTGGTGATGGCGATGGCGATGGCGGGGACGGCGGCGGTGTTGAGTCTCCCTTGTTCCCCAAAGACCCCGTGGTACGAACTGAGCCAGCCGGCACCGGCGCTGCACCAGCGGGTGCCGAGCGCTGTGATCCGCTGGACCCGGCCTACTGTCTGTTCCCATTTCCGAACAATTACTTCGCAACCGCAGACACGCAAACCGACACCAAGATGCGGGTGAATTTGAACGTGTTGGCCATGCCCAAGAACATTGCGGGCAAGCCCATCGATCCCACTGACTGGAATCGCAATGACGGGTTTTCTCCCGGTCAACCTATTCTGACGCGTGTACCCGGGCTTGATTTGCAAAAAACGGGTGCAGTGCCCATTACCAATATCGAAGCGAGTTTGCAGCGCAATCAGCCGATTGTGCTGATTGACACCTTGACTTTGAAGAAGCAATTGATTTGGGCTGAACTGGACGCCAACATCACCCAGGGCCGTTTGAGCTTGCCCAACGCAGATCCTGGCCCCGCGCTTGTCATTCGGGTGGCCAAGAATCTGGAACCGGGGCGACGTTACATCGTGGCCATGCGCAACCTGAAAAACAGTGCCGGTGACACTATCCAGCCCAACACGGTATTCAAAGCCTACCGGGATGGCACGCCGCTGGCGAATGCTGCGCAAAATGCGCGCAAACCGCTGATGGAAAATATTTTCAGTGTGTTGGGCTTGGCCGGTGTTGAACGTGAAAATCTCTACCTTGCCTGGGACTTCACTGTGGCATCGGGAAGGAACCTCACTGAACGCCTGATTCATGCGCGCGATGTGTCCATCGAAGCGACAGCTGCGCAATCGCCCAACTTCACGATTGATGCCGTGATTGAAAATCCGGAGAACGGATCGGCCAGTGAAATCACCGCGCGGCGAATTCGGGGGCATATTGATGTGCCGTGTTTTCTCACCAGCCCCAATTGTTTGTCGGGTGGCACTTACAACTATCCGCTGGTGCCCACCGGCAGCCCGGCCACAGCCCTGCCTCAGCGAAACCCCCTGACGCCAAATGCCAGCGTGCCGTTCATTTGCTCCATTGCGCGCAAAAACCTGGACACGGGTGAACCTGCGCGCGCGTCTTTGTATGGTCATGGTTTGCTGGGCTCTCGCGATGAAGGCAACACCTATGATTTGAATGTGCGCGTGATGGCCGAGCGCCACAATTTCCTGTTCTGCATGGTGGATTGGGCCGGCTTGGCCACGGGCAATCAGCCTGATGATCCCGATGACAATCGCAAATACGATCCCTTCTGGGATGCGGCGGGCGGCGATTTGGCCAGCACGGTGTTGATGCTGACTGACTTCAGCGGTTTCAATCGCCTCACCGATCGTTTGCAACAAGGCTTTTTGAATTTCACCATGCTGGGTCGCGCGATGATTTCCGAAAATGGATTTTGTACTCACCCTGCATTTCAGAAAGACGGCAAATGCCTGATTGACCGCAGCGAATTGTTTTACGACGGCAATTCGCAAGGCGGCATTAATGGTGGGCCGGTTACAGCGATTTCACCCGACATTCAGGCCGCAACACTGGGCGTGCCCGGAATGGCGTACTCCACCTTGTTGCAGCGTTCGGTTGACTTCGCACCGTATGCCCCCGCATTTTACGAGGCTTACCCGGCCTCGCTGGATCAGCAATTCATTCTCTCGCTGATTCAGATGTTGTGGGATCGGGGTGAGAACAATGGTTACGCCTGGAGTTTGGCCCCAGGGCGGGAGTTGCCTGGCACGCGACCCAACAAGCGTGTGTTGTTGATCCCCGCGTTTGCTGATCACCAGGTGTATATGAACACCGCGGAAATCATGGCGAGAACCATAGAGGCGCCATTGCAATGCCCCGCCGTGGTGGGTGGTCCTTCCGCTCAGCGCGGACCGGCGGTGCTCAAGCAGGCCCATCCTGCTGTGCGTGCCGAACAGGAGCAGTTTCCGAGTGTGTCTTTCGGGCGCAGGCACCCGGATGACCATCCGTATTTCGGTTTGCCGTGCATCAAAAAATATCCGCATGCAGGCAATGCACTCACCGTGTGGGACAGCGGCCCCATGACCAATGCCGATGGTTCTGCAAACCCAAATGGCAGTGCGCCGCCGCCGCTGGACAACCGACCCATGACCACAGGTTATGGTGCCGATCCGCACGGCCACCCCCGCAACGAAGAAAAAAACATGGACATGAAGTCTGCGTTCTTGAAAAAGCGGGGTGCGTTGATTGACGTGTGCAATGGTTTGCCTTGCACATCACGGGGCTTCAACCCCGCATTGAAATAAGGAGTATTCGTCAATGAAAGCACTTCAATGGAATGTGGTTTTTCTGTGCCTGTTGCTGTCAGCTTGTTTGAACTCGGACAACGGTTCAGTAACTGCATCGCGAACCGACACCAATGAGAACGACCCACCCGTCATTGTAGATCCACCCCCTGGAAACGGTGGTGGCAATGGCGGTGGCAACGGTGGTGGCAATCCGAATTTGCTCGATACCTCTCAATTTCGTGCAGCCTCAGCCAAGCGAAATATTGACCCGACGCCTGCACAAATTCAGGGTGTGGTCACCAGCAGCACGCCGTTGGTTGGCAAGTTGCAACAATTCAATCTGGGTGGGTATGGCGGCTTCGCATTCAATGGTCCGCAAGACCTTGTGAACTTCGATATCGGTGGACCACCCGCCAATGGAATTGGCGATGGCACTTTTGTACGTGTGTTTGTTCTGGAGGGTCAGGCCGAGCCTGCGAACCGGTTGGTGTTTGTCACCATCGATGCGATAGGTGCGGGCAATGTGATTCAAAACAAACTGAAAGCGGCCGTTGCGCAGGCTGCGAATGTGCCACCCAACAACGTATTGTTTGCACAAACCCATTCACATTCTGCTGCCGACTTGCAAGGCCTGTGGGGTGGCGTACCTGCCAGCTGGTTGAGTTGCGAACAAGCCGACCCCGCGCAAGCTTGTGACCCGGCATTGAAAGGCGGCTTGTACCAGTTGGCTGCAGAGGCGGCTGCTGAAGCCGTGGCCAGGCTTAAGCCAGCCTATGTAGATTTTGCACAAACTGTGCTGGAAGGTGAGGCGCGCTTGAACAACTTCCGCCGCTGCGATCCTGATGATTCCCGCATGCCCGATCCCACACTGACTTTGTTGCAAGCCCGCACAGCGCGAGGCGAGGTGTTGGGTTCGGTGTTGAATTACTCAGCACACCCCACTGTGCTGGGTTCCAGCAACCGCTTGGTGCACACTGACTGGGTGGGCGGCGCGCTGCGATTGCTCGAGCGAAATTTCGATTCAACCGTGCTGTTTTACAATGGCGCGATTGCAGACTCTTCGCCACGCGCACCCGCAGCAGAAGACCCTTATGAAAAAGCCAACGCCATGGGCGTGGCTGTTGCACAAGCGGCCATGAACGTTTTAAGCCAGCGCAAGAAAGTGGAGGGCGGTTTGCAAGTTGCGCATGCCAATGCTTTTTTGCCTGTGACCAACCCTTTGTTTGTTGGGGCAGGTGGCTTGCGCAGCTTCAACGGTTATTACAACTTCACGCCGCTGGGCGAAGAGCTGGCAGCCAATATTCCAGGCTATGAAAACTTGCCTCAGGTGGCCTTGTATGCGGAAACGCCAGTCACTCGAATTCAACTGGGACAAGGCGAGGGAAAGGTGCTGGAGTTGGTGACAATTCCCGGCGAGGGGTCAAAAGGCATGGCCGATTCAATTCGCGCACGAAGCGAAAACCCCATGATGCTGCTAGGCCTGACACACAATTCCCTGGGCTATATTTTGACTGAAGATGAATTCGGAAATGGTTTGTTCGAATGTCAGTCGTTTTATGAAGAAACCGTATCGCTGGGGCCTTTCACAACCCCAGCTTTAAACATGCAGGCCTACGGCCCGCTGTTTGATTAGAACTTGGACTTGGCCTTGTCAAAGGCATCCTTGATGCTGTCCCAAGCGCTGTTTGCGCCTTCACGCAAGTTTTCGAAGGCTTCAGCGCTTGCACCTTTCAGTTCTTCAAGTTTTGAACGACCTTGGGCCAGCTTGGCCTCAAGCGCATCAATGGATTCATTCAACTCTTTCTTGGCGTCTGCCGACTTGCCGTCGGCTTTGGCCTTGAGTTTGTCCAGATCTGCTTTCCACTCGTCCAACTGGGCATTCAATTTTGCCTTGTAATGTTCGAGGTCTGCCATGGTGTTTACTCCTTCATGTTTTGAAACTGGAAGTGTCAGGGTAACAACACTTTGTGACGTGAAGTGACCTCATTTGGAGAGTGCTTCCTCTAATCTTGTCGACCTTCTCTGTAAATTGCTTATGATGTCGCTATCTCCTGCGCAGGGCAGTTCAAGGCAGTAATCACCATGTCTCTGTTTGAAACCACAGAAGTTTTGGTTTTCTTCAACGTGCTGTTGCAGCAGCTCGGTGCCCCTGTGCCTGCGGTGCCCACCATGATCCTGTCGGCCAGCTTGTCAGGCCAGTGGTCTGGTATCTTGTTGCTCGCAATCGTGGCCACCTCGGCTTCGCTGATTGCGGATTGGGCCTGGTATCTGGCGGGCCGCTTCTATGGTTATCGGGTATTGTCGGTGTTGTGCAAACTGTCAATCAATCCTGAATCGTGTGTCAGCCAGACAGAATCGCGCTTTCGCGTGTGGGGCCCATGGTCGTTGGTGGTGGCCAAGTTCATTCCCGGGTTTTCTACAGTTGCACCGCCCATTGCAGGCGCAGTGAAAATGTCCATTATCAGCTTCACCATTGCGTCGGCAGCAGGTGCGTTTTTGTGGGCCATGGCAGCTTTACTTGCAGGCTGGTTGTTTAAAGATCAGGTCAATGCCGTATTTGCTGCTTTGCAAGACAATTTGTTTGTTGTGGGCTTGGTGGCTGCGCTGATTTGCGCTTTCTGGCTCATGTGGAAACTGTCTCGCCGTGATGCATTCCAGGCGAGATTGAAACTGCCCAAAGTGCCTGCCGCAGAAGTTTTGGGCATGGTTAAAGCTGGCCAGTCCAACCTTCGCCTGGTCGACCTTCGCCCTGCGATTGTTCAAGAAGCCGAGCCATTGGCTGGTTGGTTGCCTGCCAATGCAGAAAGTGCCCTGGCCGCAGCCCGAGCCTGGCCAAAAACCGATGTAATCGTCACCATGTGTGCCTGTCCCGACGATGTCAGCGCAGCCCATGTGGCTGGCCTTTTACGCAAACAGGGTTATGCGCAGGCCAGAGCCATGGACGGTGGTTACGAGGCCTGGTTGGCCAGGAAACAACCGAATTAGGCGCCAGTGCGCCACTGGCGCAGCAATCGCTCTCGAATTCAAATCAAATTCCTGTAACCTTTGTGGCTTGTTTAGCGTAATAAGCGTTGAGAATTTCGTTTATTTTAATAATCCAATTTTCATTACGGAACCTGACCATGCGTTTGTTGACCAAAGCCCTGATCGGCGCTTTCAGCTTTGCCCTTGTTTCCACACCGGTGATTGCTCAAGAAGTAATTCAATTTGGCGTTGGCCTTTACCAGCCCGACAAAGACAAAAATGACGCCACTTACACACCTTTGGCGCAGTATCTGGAAAAAAAGCTGGGTAAACCCGTGAAGTTGCGCACGGTGAGCAGTTGGGAAGGTCTGGCGAAATCGCTGGCCAATGGTGAAACCGACATTGCCTTGATGGGCCCATGGGGCTATGTGTTGGCCAACAACGAAGCAAAAGCGCAAGCTGTTGCCACCATTGAGTACGAAGGCAAACCAGAATATTTCGGAATCATGGTGACCAACCCGAAAAGCGGCATCAAGAGCATGGCCGACTTGAAGGGCAAAACCTTTGCGTTTGGTGACAAAGGTTCAACGTCTGGCTATCTTATTCCCTTCCATTATTTTCAGAAGCAGGGCATTAACCCCGACACGTATTTCTCGAAAGTCATCAACACCAGCCACCAAGCAATTCAGACCCAGGTTACCCAAGGCGCAATCGATGCGGGTGCAGATTACAACCGCAACCGGGATGCAATGATTGCTGATGGATTGATCAAGGCCGAAGATTCAAAAATCATCTGGACTTCCGACCCCCTGCAACGATGCGTTTGCAGTCAGCTCGAAATTGTTTGAAGACAAGGCCTTTGTAGCCAAGTTGCAAGAGGCCCTGCTAGGCATTGGTGCTGAACTGAAGAATCAACCCAACTTGTTGCCACCGCGTTACACGGGTTTTGCGAAAAAAGACAACAGCTACTACAAGCCAATTCGTGATGCAGGCCTGGCCACTGGCCGCTTGCAGCCCAAATAAGAGGGCCGTTTCACCACCATGAATTGGATGCAGTTCAAGTTGCGCCTCAAAGGCCGGCTCGGGTTTTTCGGGCTGGTCTTTTTATATGCGCTTATTGTGTTCGCCTGTGTGTTCAGCTTGGCCACGGCTGGCGATTTGTCCATGGGGCGCAACCCTGTGGCCAACTTTATTAAAACCGCCACTGAATTCGCACGGCCCAGTTTTCTTGATGTGTGGTTTGGCGACGCGGCTTACGAGTACAAAAGCGACGATGGCACTGTGTTGCGAACAGAAAACCGACAGGAAGTAGAAAAGCAGTGGCTGGTCCAGCTGGGTTTTGCCACCTGGACAACCTTTAAAATCGCCACGCTGGGCTCGTTGTTGGGTGCAATTCTGGCGTTGCCCTTCGGTGTGCTCAGCGCAAAAAACATTAAGGCCCCGCGAGTGCTTACCGCGTTCTCGCGTTTGGTGCTGGACACATCGCGTTCCATTCATACCTTGGTGTTTGGTTTGGTGTTGGTGGGCATTGTGGGCCTTGGCCCCACAGCAGGTATTCTGGCGATTGCATTTCACAGTCTGGGTACCTACGGCAAGCTGTTTGCAGAGTCGATAGAAACACTGGACATGGCCTCGATTGAGGCCGTAAAGGGGGTGGGTGCAAGCCCTTCGCAAACCTTTTTCTGGTCTGTGTGGCCCAATGTGTTGCCACAGTGGGTGAGCAGCCATTTGTACCTGTGGGAATACAATATCCGCGACTCCACCATTCTTGGCATCATTGGTGCGGGTGGTTTGGGCCTGCTGATTTCAGAGGCGGTCGCCTTGTTTCAATGGGGCCGCTTGTCGAGTATTCTGATTGTGGTGGTGTTGATGGTAACTGCATTTGATGCCATCAGTCGCAGAATTCGGACGGCCCTCCTATGAGCACCAACATCATCGACATTCAAAATCTGGAAATGGTGATCGCAGGGCGACGCATTTTGAAAGTGGACTCGCTTCACATTTCCCGTGGCGAGAAGGTAGCCATTCTGGGTCGCAACGGCGCGGGCAAATCAACTCTTTTGCGGTGTTTAAACGGGTTTGTAAAACCCACGACCGGGCACATTGTAGTTAACGGCCACACCGTGTTTCCGCTTCGTCGTGAGCGCGATTTGCGCTTGGTGCGTGCACAGGTGGGCCAAGTGTTGCAAGGCCTGCATTTGGTTGCGCGCTTAAGCGCCATGGAAAATGTTTTGGTGGGTGGTTTGGCACGCATGCCGCGCTTGCGCAGTTGGGCGCGAATTTTCACGAATGAAGAAACCCTGCGTGCGCAAGCTGCATTGAAAGCAGTGGGCATGGCCCATCTGGCAGAAAAACGCGCAGACAAGCTTTCTGGTGGTGAACGCCAGAAGGTGGCCATTGCCCGCATGTTGATGCAAGAACCCGAACTGGTGTTGGCTGATGAACCCACAGCGGCGCTTGACCCTACAGCGGCAGATGAGGTGTGTGAACTCTTGGTAAAGGCCACAGAGAATTCCACGCTGATTACCGTGGTTCACAACGTGAGCCTGGTCCCCCTTCTTAGCCAACGGGTCATCGGCCTGAAAGCCGGTGAAGTAGTTCTTGATTGCGTTAGCCATGAATTAACGCAAGCGCAACTTGATCATTTGTATGAGTGAATCATGACTGAGAAGGCAGGGCGCAGTTGCCCGATTCGATACCAGTACGGTGCGGCCAAAATTGCACAGGTACCCGCTACACAATGCGATGTGTTGTATGTGGTGGGTGGTTTGTATGGCAATCCTTTTGCACTGAATGTGGTTGAACAACTGGCCTCGAAAGAATTGGGTAACGTTCGCATTTGTTTTAATGGCGACTTTAACTGGTTCAACAAATCGCTTGAAGACTTTGTTCACATCAACCAGCGTGTGTTGAATCACGATTGCATTTTGGGCAATGTGGAAGCTGAACTTGGCGAGCCTTTGGATGTGGCTGATTGTGGCTGTGCCTATCCCGAGAATGTGGATCAAGGTGTGGTGGACCGGTCAAACTTCATTCATACCGAGCTGAAGCGGTGCGCGCAACAACAGCCGGAATTATTGGACAGGTTGTTACAGAAACCTTTCTTTGCACGTTACAGCGTGGGTGAATTGAATGTGGCTGTGGTGCATGGCGATGGCGATTCATTGGCAGGCTGGCGTTTTGACCCTGCTCATTTGAAGCAAACGGACGAAGCGCCATGGCGTGCAGCTTTGTTTGAAAAAGCACAGGTGAATGTATTTGCCAGCAGCCACACTTGCAGTGCCGCGTTTCATCATGAGCCACTGCCCAATGGGCAAACAGGATTGATCAGCAACAACGGCGCGGCTGGAATGGCCAGTGAACCGGGAAGCCTGAACGGATTGTTCACCCGAATTTCAGCGACACGCTTGAATAATACTGCTTTGGTATTTCAATCCATACAACTCAATGGTGTGTGGGTTGAACAGGTTCGCGTTCAATTTGATCAAGCTGCCTGGCAGCAGCACTTTCTTGGCCAGTGGCCTGAAGGTACTTCTGCATATACCTCTTATTTCAAACGAATCAGCGAAGGTGTTTAAACACAGGCCACTGATCCATCTGAACGCGGGTCAGCAGCCCCTTCCATCATGCCGTTGGGGTGGCGTACCACCGCACCGGCATGACCCATGGTGTCACTGAATGCCTCTGGCAACACCTCCAGTACATGGCCTGCGTCTCGCAGTTGGGCAATCAATTGTTCATCAAACCGGTTTTCCAGTTTCAAAGTTGTGCTTTGCTCGCCTCAGGTGCGGCCCAACAGCCAGCGTGGTGCTGTTACCGAAGTTTGCAAAGGCTGATTGAACATGGCATATCGGCTGAACACAGCAGCTTGGGTTTGTGGTTGGCCTTCGCCGCCCATGGTGCCGTACACCATGCTGCGGCCGTCTTTGAAACGTGCCATGGCCGGGTTCAAGGTGTGGAAGGGTTTGCGGCCCGGCTCAAGCCGGTGCAGTGCATCTTCTTTCAGTGAAAAACTGATGCCCCGGTTTTGCCACATCACACCGGTTGAAGGGCAAACCACACCCGAACCAAATTCCCAGAACACACTTTGAATAAAGCTGGCGGTACGACCTTCGCTGTCAATACAACCCATCCAGATGGTGTCGCCTTGCCATGGGTCTTGGGGCCAGGGCAGTGCGCGCTGCATGTTGATTTTCTTCGCCCGCTCGGCCAGCGCCTCACGGGTCAGAAAATCACTGGGGTTCACCGTCATGTAAGCAGGGTCGGTACAGTAGCGGTCGCGCACCAGAAAGGCTTGCTTGGTGCTTTCTACCATGCCGTGCAAATACTCAAACCCATCGGCCTGTTGCACGCCGAGCGTGTCGAACATTCCCAGAATCATCAGCGAGGCCATGCCTTGCGTGGGCGGTGTCATGTTGTAAATCGTGCTGTTGTTCAGCTCGGTTTGCAAAGGCGTAACAAACTGCGCATGGTGATTGTTCAAATCCGCAAGACTGATGGGGCTGCCCACGCGGGCCAAGTCTTCAGCCATGGCCTGAGCCAGTTCACCGCGGTAAAAATCATCCAGTCCCACTTGGCCCATGCGCGCCAAGGTGTCGCCCAAGGCGGCTTGTTTCAATACGCTGCCCTCAACAGGCACCTTACCATCCATCAGGAAATGCTCCGCAAAGCCGGGTGCTGTTGAAAGCTCATCGAACTTCACACGGGTTAAACGTTCCTGACTGCTGCTGACAGCCACGCCATGGCGTGCATGCACCACGGCGTCTTCCAGCAATCGGCTCAAAGGCAGTTTGCCGCCCCATTGTGTGGCTACTTCTTGCGCCTTGATCCAGCCACCCACGGTGCCGGCTGCTGTGAGCGCAGCCAATGGCCCGCGGTTGGGAATCGCATCGAATCCTTGCTCGGTGTAAAAGGCTCGTGTGGCTTTTGCCGCAGCTTTGCCACAGGCATCAATGCCGATTGGCGCTTTGCCAGGCTCGCGAGCAGCCAGAAACCGTCACCACCAATCGAGTTCATGTGTGGGTATACCACTGCAATGGCAGCGGCAGCGGCGATCATGGCTTCTGCGGCGTTGCCACCTTCTTTCAGCACATCTCGGCCAGCCTGTGCAGCCAAATGATGGGGCGCCACAAATACGCCGCCCAGTGCGCGTTTGGTGTGAATCATCTTCAGAAATTATTCGTCGTAAATCGATGTTTAATTGTCTTGAATTATTTTTTAACTCGCCATTCAGTAAAACCCGATTTATTGAGCCCGGACTGATCAAAAATTCATCAATTTTCTAAATATGTTCTAATAAGGAGGTTCATAAATTAAACGAATGGAGAAGTGACCATGTCGACAGAAATCGAAAATACCGAGTATGAACATACGGAGCACAAGCTAAGCTTGCGCAATTTGCAGGCATCAGATTACGCGGATATCAAGCGAATCATGGAGGTGGTTTACCACAGTGCTGGCGGTGCTTTGCCAGAAGCCAAATTCCGTTCAATTTTAAAAACATTTCCGGAAGGTCAAATTTGCATTGAAGACGATGGCAAGGTGATTGCCGCGGCCTTTGCAGTGGTGGTGGACTATGACAAGTTTGGCGACAAACACACTTACATGGAGATCACCGGCAACATTTACGCCACCACGCACGACCCCAAGGGTGACGTGCTTTACGGCATTGATGTATTCGCCGATCCCGAATACCGCAACATGCGTTTGGGTCGCCGCCTGTACGAAGCGCGCAAGGAATTGTGCCAAAACCTCAACCTTCGCGCCATCATGGCGGGCGGGCGAATTCCCGGCTACAAAGACCACATGAAAGACATGTCGCCGCAGCAGTACATTGCCGCAGTGAAACGCAAAGACATTTACGACCCCATTCTTACTTTTCAGCTCAGCAACGATTTTGAGGTGAAGCAAGTGCTAAAAGGCTACTTGCCGGAAGACAAAGAATCACAGGGCTATGCCACCTTGCTGGAGTGGTTCAACATTTACTACGAACCTGAAAAGCCGATGTTATTCGGTGCGCCCAAAACCACCGCACGCCTGGGTTGTGTGCAGTGGCAAATGCGTGAATTCCACAGCGTGGAAGACGTGGTGAAACAGGCCGAGTACTTCATCAACGCGCTTTCAGATTACCGTTGTGATGTCGCCCTGTTCCCCGAATTTTTCAATGCACCCCTGATGGGTTTGGCGGGCAATGGCAACTCCTTGGAGGCGATTCGTCACCTCGCCACCTACACCGATCAAATTCGCGACGAGATGAGTCGCATGGCGGTGAGCCACAATATCAATGTGGTGGCCGGTTCCATGCCGGTGATGGAAGATGGTGCCTTGTACAACGTGGCCTATTTGTGCCGCCGCGATGGCACGGTTGAGGCGCAGTACAAAATTCACCCCACACCGCATGAAAAACGTGAATGGATGATGGAGGGGGGTAGCAAGCTGAGTGTGTTTGACACCGACTTTGGCAAGATCGGAATCCTGATTTGTTACGACTCCGAGTTTCCCGAGTTGTCGCGTGTGCTAGCCGACAAAGACATGCAAATTTTGTTGGTGCCTTTCTGGACCGACACCAAAAACGGATACCTGCGCGTGCGCCGTTGTGCCCAGGCCCGTGCCATTGAAAACGAGTGCTATGTGGCCATTTCAGGCAGTTTTGGTAATTTGCCCAAGGTAGACAATGTCGACATTCAGTACGGGCAAACTGCGGTGTTCTCACCCTCCGATTTCGCATTTCCACACGACGCCATCATGGCGGAAACCACACCCAACACCGAGATGACCCTGATTGTGGATGTGGACCTGGACAAGCTTCAAATTCTGAAAAACGAAGGTTCTGTTCGCAATTACCTCGATCGCCGCCGCGACTTGTACAAAGTGGTGTGGCTAGGCGACGAGTGAGGCTTCAAACAGGGCTCCCAACTTTGCAATGGCCACTGCGGTGTCGTCTGTCACCGGGTGGCCACAATTCAGACGAATGCAGTTTTTGTACAGGCCGCTTGCAGAAAATACGCTGCCCGGCATGTAGGCCACTTTTCGGGCAATGGCCTTGTTGAACAGGGCTAAGGTATCGATGTCTCCTGGCAGTTCAACCCACAACACGAATCCACCTTTGGGTTCGGAAATTCGGGTGCCTTGCGGAAAATGTTTCAGCACCAAACTGCCCATGGCTCGCACCTGCGTTTCAAACTGTTGGCGCAGGGTGCGCAAGTGCCGTTCAAACGATCCTTTCTCCAGATAATGCGCAACAGCCACCTGCGTGATCGGGTTGGTGGAGCCACTTAAAATCCGTTTCTTCGACAACACCTGTGCGGCGTACTTGCCGCCTGCCACATAGCCAATTCGCAGCGACGGGCTCAGTGATTTTGAAAATGAACCACACATGAGAACCCGGTCGCTTTGCTTGCCAGCCTTCAGTGGCCGTGGTCGAAACCGTTCAAAGTACAGGTCGGCATACACATTGTCTTCCACAATCGGAAAATCATATTTCTCGGCCAGCTCCAGCAGTTTTTTTCGGTTGGCATCGGGCATGACAGAACCCATGGGGTTGCTGGCGGTGGGGCACACAATACAAGCCGCGATTCGGGTTTGCTTCACTGCGATTTCCAGTGCTTCTAGCGACATGCCATTTTCCGGACTGCTCGGAATTTCCAGTGCGCGCAAGCCCAGTGATTCAATCATTTGCAGCAGCAAGTAATAACCGGGCGACTCAACTGCCACAATGTCATTGTGTTTGGCCACGCTTTGCAAGGCGAGGCTAAGCGCTTCAGTACACCCATCGGTGATCACCAACTCATCGCGTTTCAATTTCATGCCCATTAACTCAAAGCGCTGTTGCAGTTGTTGCACCAGTTCAGGTTGATTGGGTTCAACGTGGCTACCCAGGGTAAGCAGGTCAGGGCGGGTACGGTTCACAGTGGCGTAGCTTCTACGCAGGGTGGCAATTGGTAGCAATTCATGGGCTGGGAATGCAACGCCCAGTGGTGCAACACCTTCGCGGGTGGAACTTCTGAGCAGCATGGCGATTTGATTGGCCACCTCCAGGTTCACCGGTGGCTCCAGCACAATAGAATCAGGCGCCTGCGTACAGGCCGCAGCACTGGGCAGGGTGCGGGCTTGCACGTAATAGCCTGACTTGGCCACAGGTTGCACATAGCCTCGGTCTTCCAGCAGGTTCAATGCTTTTTGTACCGTGTCGATGGAGTAGTGCCATTGCTCCGACAATTTCCGAATTGAGGGCAGTTTGTACCCCGCTGCAAAGTGATTGTTTTCAATCAAGGCCTGCAGGTTCAACGCCAGTGTTTCGTATTTGCAAGAGGAGTTGTCCATGGTTCAAGCCTCGGTTTGCTTTTTCAGTTGCCACACCATGAACACGCCCGCCACCATCAATGCAGCCGCCAGGTACAGCGAGCCGCGATAGGTGCCTGTGCGTTCAGCGATCAAACCGGCCAAAGCGGGCGCCGCAATTTGCGACACGCCATAACTGAGTGTCATTCGTGCCATGGCCTTGCTGGGGTTGGCGGGAAACTGACGCCCGGCAATGCTCAATGTCAGGTTCACAATGCCTGCGAATGTACCCCCAAACAGCACAGCGCTGATCATGTTGGCCCAATAGCCGTCGATCAGGGCAGCCATCACAATTGAGATGATTTGCAGCAGGTAAGCCAACACCAGGGCTTCAAAAACGCCGGTGACGCGCGCCACGCGGTCCCACACAAACGAGGAGGGAATCGCAGCCAAACCAACCACCACCCACACCCAGGGGCCTTTGCCTGAAGTTCGGGCAAGGTTTCAGCAATCGCCACAATAAAGGTGGCGCTAATCACGTAGCCAAAGCCTGCGCAAAAGTAGGCACCCAACATCAAGCGCATCCACTTGGCGCTGGGCGGTGGCACGTCGGCCACCTGTGCTTCATCACTGCCTGCCTTGGCGGGCTTGGGCATCCATATCCAGGCTGGCACGAAGAAAAGAACTCCCACCACACCCAATACCCACCATTGTTCGTCCCAGGCCAGGTGGTCGACCATGGCCATGACTGCAATGCCAGAAAGCACCAAACCCATGCCCGCGCCCGCAAAGTGCAGGCCCAGTTCGGTTTTCAGGTTTTGGCGGGCCAACCAGTTCATGATCAAGCCTGAGGCAATCAACATGCCCGCTGTACTCGAAACACCCGAGATAAAACGCAGAAACACCCAAAGGTTCACATCCGTGGTCAATCCCATGCCGATGGTGCTGAGCACCGCCACAATCAGGCCAAAGCGGTACAGCAGGTATTTGTAATTCAGGTTGCTCAGTGTGGAGGCCAGCAAGGCACCGCTGATGTAGCCAATGTAGTTCACCGTGGCCAACCATCCGCCATCAAAGGCGCTTAAGCCAGCCTGCTCGCGCATGATGGGCAGCAAGGGAGTGTAAGAAAAGCGGGCTAAACCCACGGTCAGAATCAGTGAACAAATGCCTGCGGCAATCACTTGCCAACGTTCCAGTTTCATGGGGGCCACCCGCACAGAAGTCAAGTTCCAGAAACAGTACAGATTTTTCAGTGTTTAATCTGTACTGCACATTATTTCATTATCCTGAATCTGTACTGAATATGCAAAAGTTCTTAAAGTGAGTGTTCCATTTTTACTCCACGAAAGGAGTTCGCCATGCAGCACTTTCAAGCGATTGCCCTGTTTGCTTTTTTAAGCATCATTACCCCCGGGCCCAACAACCTGATGATCATGACAAGCAGCATGAATTTTGGTGTGCGAAAAAGCCTGCCGCATTTCTTCGGCATTATTGTGGGTTTTCCGCTGATGCTGCTGGCCATGGGTTTGGGCTTGAATGCGGTGTTTGAAAGCCTGCCCTGGTTTCACACAGCCCTATTGGTGTTCAGCTTGCTGATGATGGTGTATTTGGCGTGGCGAATTGCCAGCTTTTCACCTTCCGAGGATTCGCTGAAACCCGGTTCCAAGCCCTTGAGCTTTGTTAATGCCGTGCTGTTTCAATGGGTCAATCCCAAAGCCTGGTTCATGGCGACAGCGGCAGTTGCGCTTTTTCCGGCCAGCTCGAACACACCAGTTCTCGACGTGTTGATGGTGGCGTGATCATGGCCAGTGTGGGTTTGCTGTGCGTGGGTTTGTGGCTGGTGTTGGGTGCGCGCTTGCGGGCTTTCATCAACAGCCCGCTGCGCTTGAAGTGGTTCAACGGAACCATGGCTGCCAGTTTGGTGCTGTTTTTCGCGTACAGCACCGCACAGGCAGTGTGATCGATCAAGGCAAGGAGAGTCGCCAGATGTTCCAGGTGGTGGTGCCAAACTGGCGCGTGAAACTCCCCTTGTTGTAAGGCAACCCATACCGAGCTGCCAAGGCCTGAACTCGGGGCGACATTTCTGCATAGCGGTTGGCAGGAATGTCCGGGAACAGGTGGTGTTCAATCTGGTGGCTCAGGTTGCCTGACAGAATATGGAACAACTTGCCGCCGGTAATGTTGCAACTGCCCAGCAACTGGCGCACATACCAGGCTGCGCGGGTTTCGCCTTCCACCTCTTCTTTGGTGAAATGGTGAACACCTGCCGGGAAGTGGCCGCAGAAAATAATCACATTCGACCAAATGTTGCGAATGCCATTGGCGATAAGGTTTGCCACCACGGTGAATCCAAGCGCCGCCAATGCAATGTTCACAATGTCGAAGCCGAAAAACACGGTAAACGGCACGGTGACTGCTGCGCCCAAAACAGGCCAGCACACGTAGTCTTTCAACAACTGGTGGCGCACTTTCCAGCCGATGCGTTTCAGCATCGGGATTATTTCCTTAAAGCTTTTTTTGCCCGCCAGCAGTTTGTCGGCTTCCAGGTCGTGCAGGGCCACACCCCATTGAAACATCATCATCAATACAAAGTTGATCACCGGGTTGAACAGGTATTTGGCATGCCAACGCTGGTCATCGGTTACACGCAAAACACCATAACCAATGTCCGGGTCTTTGCCGTGCACATTGGTCCAAGTGTGGTGCACCACGTTGTGGCTGTGTTTCCATTGGTCAGAAGGGCAGACGTTGTCCCATTCCCAGGTGTTGGATTGAATGTTGGGGTCGCGCATCCAGTCGAACTGTGCATGCATGATGTTGTGACCCAATTCCATGTTCTCAATACTTTTCGATACGCCCAACATGATCGCGCCCAGCAGTAGCACGGCCCAGAACTGTGGCCAGCCTGTGAAGGTCCAGTCGCTCATGGGCAACAGGAAAAAGCTGAGAAACACCACAATACGCCCGGCCAGCATCAGGCTTCGCTGCCATTTGATGACCGAGAGAATGTAGGCGCGGTCCTTGCTGCCCAGCGAGTCTGCAATTTCATTGCGTATGGCGTCCATTTCGCGACCAAATTCTTCAATGTCGCTGGCGCTCAAATGTTTTGGCATGCCCATATTGTTTCTCCTGCTTTCCCGTGTTGCTTACACTTCGATTTCTGCATCGCCCACCGCGGCGCACACGCAAATCTGAATCACTTGTCCTGTTTCATTGATCAGCGCGTTCGTGCGCAAATCGCGCACACAGCCACTGGCCAGTTTCACATCACAACCGTGGCAAATGCCCATTCGGCAGCCGTGTTCCGGGTTCAGGCCGGAATCCTCGGCGAGGCGAAGCAGGTTGGTTTCACCGTCTGAATTGGCGCTCACATTGCTGTTCAGAAACTTCACCACGCCGGTTTTCACCTCGGTGGGAACGCCAGCCAGTTGAGCGCGGAACCGCTCCGTGTGCACTTGCCTGCGTAGCCCCTCGGCTTCATACAGTTGCTCAATTGAATCGAGCATGGCTTGCGGGCCACAGGCATACACATCGCGTTTTCGCCAGTCGGGGCAAAGTTGCTCGAGCTGCTCTTTGGAAAAGTGGGGACGTTTGCCGGTAATGTCTTCAGGCTTCTGGCCAGGCTCACGGGTGTGCACCAGGTTCAGTTTGTACAGCTTTTGCTTGTCCGCAATTTCTTTCAGTTCACGCCCAAAAATGACGTCGTAAGTGTGGGGTGCATAGTGAATGTGCACGGTGTTGGGCATGCGCTCCTGAAGCACCAGGCTGCGCAGCATGCTCATGATTGGCGTAATGCCGCTGCCCGCAGTAATAAATAGGGGCAGCACGGGCTGTGCATCGGGCAGGTAAAAGTCGCCTTGCGGCACGCCAATGGGCACGTAATCGCCCACTTTCAGCTTGCGAACCAGGTGGTGCGACATGCGGCCATTGTCGATGGCTTTCACCGTGATGGTGAAGCAGCCATCATTGCGTTCCGGGGCTGAACTGATTGAATAGGTGCGCGTGAAATGTTGCCCTCCAATGGGCACGCCAATACGCAAGTGCTGGCCTGGGCGGTGGCTTCGCCAGTTCAGGCCAGGGCGCAAGGTGATGGTGCGTGAATCAGAGGTTTCGTCCCAAACTGCTTCAACCCGCGCTTGAAGTGCATGGGTACTCCACAAGGGGTTGACCAGTTCAATGTAGTGGGAAGTTCGTAGGGGAAATGCAAAGGCGTCGGAGACTTTCGTCACGAGGCCAGCTACACGTTTGATCAATGAGTTGTTCAACTGCGCGGATCCTGCCTCAGACTGCATTGTGTCTCCTCGTTTTTGTATTGTAAAACGAGTGTGCACTGAAACACATTCCAAGTCATTCCGCACTGCACCAGCGACTGGTGTTTTACTGACAGCGCCACACGCACGGCGCTGCCTTGCCATTCTTCAGCGGTTTCTTCCGTAGGCGTCGTGGGAGGAAACCCATTCATCCGCCAGAATGGCTGACAGCAAAGACAAATCACCTGCCAGTACTGTTGCGCCCACAATCTCAGCCAGTTTACGCGCCTTGCCAGTGCCCTCGCAGCCCAGCATTTTCAGGCACTCCGCCTGAGTTGCCAAACCTGTGCCGCCGCCCTTGGTGGCGCAAATCACAGAGGGCAATGTGACAGAAAAATACAAATCTCCATCTGCTGTAATGTCCATGAACACCATGCCTGTGTGGCTTTCCACCACATTGGCTTCATCTTGGCCTGTGGCAATGAACAGGGCAGCAATGCCATTGGCCGAGTGTGGGCCACTGTAGGCACTGCCTGCCAGTTGTGCGCCTATGGCACTGCGCTGGCGTTGCTTGAAAATGGTTTCAGGAGTGGTGCGTGCCAGCCGTTGCAGCACTTCGCGCTGGATGGTGGCTTCCGCAATTACACGCTTGCCCCGGCTGTGTAGCAGGTTCATGTGCGAATGTTTTTTGTCGGTTTCAATGGCGCCACTCAGGGCAAAGTAACTAATGGCCTCCGGGCTGTTTTTCAACACCCATTGGCAGGCTGCGTGCGTGGCTTTGCCGCACATGTTTTGCCCGGCGGCATCACCCGTGGTGTAGTTAAAGCGCGTGTACACCATGCGCGCCACCTGCCAGGTTTGAATGTGTTCCAGCTTGCCAAAGCTGGTGGTTTTTTCTGCTTCGGCTTTGACTGTGGCCAGGTTTTCATTGATCCATTGCAAAAACCGTTTGGCCGCGCGGGCGTCCTCGAATTCAAAAAGTGGCGCACGTTGCATATATTCCTCGGCCACCGTCACCTTCACGCCGCCCGATTCGCTCACCATGCGCATGCCTCGGCTATAACTGGCCACCAGTGTGCCTTCGGTCGTGGCCAGTGGCACGTAAAACCAGCCTTGCGCATGTTCGCCGTGAATCAACACTGGCCCAGCCACACCCACCGGCATTTGCACCACGCCAATGAAGTTCTCGGTGTTGCTTTTCAAACTTTCAGGGGGCAGGGAATAGGTGCCGGTGTGGTGCAAGCTGGCTCCGGTTTGCTGCGTTAAAAATTCGCGGCGCGCTTTGGCCGCATCTTCCGAATAGTTGTCGTCAAATCGTGGAATGGGTGTGCGGGTCATCGGCTGGCTCTTTTATCTGCTTATTTGCGCTTGGGTTTGTTGCTGCGTGTGACTGCGGCAATTGATTCCTCGTAGCCACTCACCAGTTTGCCAATGTTCTCCAGCTTGGCCTTCAATACATCCAGTTCCATTTGGGTGCGGTCCAGTTGCATGGTCAAGTGGGCATTGTCCTTCTCTAGCCTCACCATGGTTTTGCTCAATTCGCGGTTCTCCTGTTCCAGTTCTTTGTTGGCTTGGTACATTTTCAACAAGTTGGCCTGCAAGCCTTTTACCTTGTCTTGAACACCATCCACAGTTTGCTTGATACCCGTTTCAAACTGATTCACTTGATCAACCACGGCGTTGATCAAATTGCCTGCCGGAAGACTGGATGCCCGTTTTTGAGCGACCGATTTCAGTTTTCGCAGCGCCTTGCTGCCTTTTTCCGCCATACCCATGATTGTCTCCAGTTTGTTGTTTTTTGAATTTGCTCGCCAAGAGTAGCAAGTTTCAGGAATTCGGTGGTATCGATTCGTTTCAATCCCGACAAATGAACTGCTCGCGATTGCTGTTTAATCATTCGTTTGATATATTTTTAAATCAATCGATTGAATTAATTTTGGACTTCCCCATGCTTCAAGACAAGCAGCAGTCTGCACGGCAAAAGCTGGTGCAGGCCGCACTGATCACCTTCGCCGAAAAAGGCTATGAAGGGGCCTCCACGCGCGAAATCGCCGACAAGGCGGGTGCCAACATCTCCTCCATTCGCTATTACTTTGGCGACAAGGCTGGCCTTTACCGGGCGGCCTACACCGAGCCGCTGTGTGGCACGCCGTTTGAACAGGGCATTCCTGATTTGAACAGCACCGACGTGGACAAAGCCTTAAAGCAATTGTTCCGGGATTTCCTGGAGCCCTTGAAGCACGGTGAAACCTTTCGCCTGGTGATGAAATTGCATTTCCGCGAAATGATTGAACCCACTGGTGCCTGGGAGCATGAAATTGATGCGGAAATAAAGCCGCAGCACATGGCTTTGGTGAACATGCTGACTGCCTATTTTGGTTTGAGCAAACCCGACCTCGACATCCAACGCCTGGCCTTCGCAATGATGGGCATGGCCGTAAATTTTTATGTGGCTCAAGATGTGGTGGATGTAATTTGCCCGAAATTAATGAGCAATGCCAAAGCCATCGATACCCTGAGTGAACGCTTGGCTGGTTATGCCCGCGCCATGCTCGACAGTGAAAGCAAACGACGCAAACAGGATTGCAGCAAATGAAAATTCCAATAGTTTTAAGTCAGTACCCCGTCGCCACGCTTGCGGCAGTCTTGCTGTTGGGCGCTTGTTCTCCCGGCACCGAGCAAGCCGCACCCGGCGCTGCAAGTGAAACGGAAGTTCCTGGCAAAGCCAGTTTGTCGGTTGAATTGGCTGCGGTGGAGGAGAAAACCATTCCTCTGACCCTGTCCGTGAATGGCAGCGTGGCTGCCTGGCAGGAGGCAGTGATTGGATCGCAACTCAATGGGGTACGAATTGATTCTTTGCGCGCCGAAGTTGGCGATGTCGTAAAGAAGGGGCAAACGCTGGCCGTGTTCGATCAACAAACAGTGAATGCAGATTTGGCACAGGCCAAAGCGGGCGTGGCTGAAGCGCAGGCTTTGTTCGAACAGGCAAAGCTGAACGCGATATGATTCGCAACATCACCGACCAAGGGGCAGTCAGCGCGCAAGAACGCAATCAGGTGATCGCTGCGGAAAAGTCGGCACAGGCCCGTTTGTTGTCGGCCAGGGCTTTGCAAACCCAGCAGGAAATTCGCTTGCGCAACACCACGGTCATTGCGCTGGACGACGGCGTAATCAGCGCGCGCACGGCCACCTTGGGTTCGGTGCCCGCCCCCGGGCAGGAATTGTTCCGTTTGGTTCGCCAGCAGCGCCTGGAGTGGCAAGCCGAGGTGACCGACGCAGAGTTGGCCCGAATTTCTGAAGGCATGGAAGTGACTGTGTTCAATGCGGGCGAAGCCATCCAAGGAAAGGTGCGCACACTAAGCCCAGTCATCAATGCGCAATCACGAACCGGCATGGTGTACGTCGATGTTCCCGGCGCCTACGCCAAGGGCTTGAAACCTGGCATGTACCTGCGCGGCGAGTTTGATTTGGGCCAGCAAACCGCGACAGTAATTCCGCAAACTGCGGTGATTGAGCGCGATGGCTTTACCTACGCATTCACCGTGGACGAAGCCAGCAGCAAGGTGCAGCGCATCAAGTTGCGCGTAAACAATGCGCAAGGCGAATTCATCGAGGTGTTGGAAGGTGTGAAGCCCGGTGACCAGGTGGTAAAAAGCGGTGTGGCTTTCTTGGCCCATGGTGATTTGGTGAAGGTGATTCAGTGAACGTCTCGACCTGGTCCATTAAAAACCCCATTCCGGCGGTGATGCTGTTTTTCTTGCTCACCGTGATGGGGCTGTACAGCTTTTCCAGCATGAAAATTCAGCAGTTCCCAGATATTGAACTGCCCACCGTGCTGGTCACTGCGAGTCTTCCTGGTGCATCGCCTTCCCAGCTTGAAAACGATGTTGCCCGGAAAATTGAAAACTCGCTCGCCACACTGCAACAACTCAAACACATTTACACCAAGATTCAAGACGGTATTGTCAGCATCACGGTTGAGTTCAATCTGGAAAAAGACACACAAGAAGCCGTGGACGATGTACGGTCTGCGGTGTCGCGGGTGCGTGCTGATTTGCCCACTGATTTGCGAGACCCTGTGGTCAATAAACTGGAATTAAGCGGTGCACCTGTACTTGCTTATACCATCGCCTCAACCGCGTTTGATGAGGAAGGTTTGTCCTGGTATGTCGACAACACCATCACCAAAACCCTGCTGAATGTGAAAGGCGTCGGTGCAGTAAACCGTGTGGGCGGTGTGACGCGCGAGGTTGTGGTTGAGCTTGATCCATTGAAAATGCAGGCGCTGGGTGTCAGTGCACTCGATGTGTCCCGCCAACTGCGCAACACCCAGTTGGAAACTGCGGGTGGCCGGGCCGACCTGGGTGTGGGCGAGCAACCGCTGCGCACCATTGCCACTGTGGACAATGCCAATCAGCTGAAAGAAATTTCAATTGTGCTGAGCAATGGCCGCCGCGTGAAGTTACCTGAAATAGCAACGATTAAAGACACCATTGCCGATCGGCGATCGGCCGCCCTGCTGAATGGTCAAGATGTGGTGGGTTTCGAGATTACTCGCAGCAAAGGTGCCAGCGAGGTTGAAGTGGGCAAGGGCGTGGCCGAGGCTTTGGCGCAGTTGCAGGCGCAGCGGCCCGATCTCACCATGGTTGAGGCATTCAACTTTGTGGAGCCCGTGAAAGAAGATTTTGATGTCTCCATGAAAATGCTTTACGAAGGTGCATTTCTTGCCGTGGTGGTGGTGTGGTTTTTCTTGCGCGACTGGCGTGCCACTTTTGTGTCGGCAGTGGCCTTGCCCTTGTCGGTAATCCCGGCATTTGCGGGCATGTATTACTTGGGCTTCAGCCTTAATGTGGTGTCGCTGCTTGCCATGTCGCTGGTGGTGGGTATTTTGGTCGATGACGCCATTGTGGAAGTAGAAAACATTGTTCGCCATTTGCGCATGGGCAAAAGCCCCCTGGATGCCGCACGCGAGGCTGCTGATGAAATTGGCCTTGCCGTGATTGCAACCACCTTCACCTTGATTGCCGTGTTTCTACCCACCGCATTCATGAGCGGCATTGCCGGAAAGTTTTTCAAACAGTTTGGCTGGACTGCTGCGCTGGCCGTGTTTGCTTCGCTGGTGGTGGCCCGCATGTTGACGCCCATGATGGCGGCTTACATGCTGACTTCAAAAGGGCATGAACATGAGAAAAACGAGCCCGGTAAAATGATGGCCCGTTATCTGGACTGGGTGCGCTGGGCCTTGGCCCACCGGCTTGTCACCTGCGTGGCTGCAGGTGCATTTTTCGTGGGCTCTATCATGTTGATTCCCCTGTTGCCCACCGGGTTTATTCCTCCTGATGATTTGTCGCAAACGCAGGTTTACATTGAATTACAACCGGGCAGCACTTATGAGCAAACCCGCAAAGCGGCCGAGAAGGCTCGCGAGTTAATTAGCGAAGTAGAGTATGTGCGCAGCGTGTACACCACCATTGGCGGTGGCGCAGCTGGAACCGATCCCTTCATGATGAGCGGGCAGGCTGAAGTTCGCAAAGCCACCCTCACCGTGTTGCTTGATCCCAGGGGTGAGCGCACCGTACGAAAGCAAGTGACGGAAACGCAGATGCGCGAGGCGCTGAGTAACTTGCCAGGCGTGCGTTACAAGGTGGGTTTGGGCGCCTCGGGCGAAAAGTATGTGCTGGTACTTTCTGGAGAAGATGGCGAAGCATTGTCCAAAGCAGCCAGTGAAGTGGAGCGTGATTTGCGCACCATTCCCGGTTTGGGTTCCATTGCATCCAGTGCGGCCTTGGTGCGGCCAGAAATCTGGATCAAACCCGATTTTGCCAAAGCAGCCGACTTGGGTGTAAGCACTGCAGCCATGGGCGAAACCCTGCGCGTGGCCACTGTGGGTGATTATGATGCCGCTCTGCCCAAGCTGAACCTGTCGCAGCGGCAAGTGCCTATCGTGGTTCGCCTCGACGACGAGGCCCGAAAAGATCTGAATGTGCTTGAACGCCTTGCTGTTCCTTCAGCGAAACCAGGTGTACCCAGTGTGCCCTTGAACCAGGTGGCCACCCTAGGCATCAACGCCGGTCCTTCGGTGATTGATCGCTACGACCGTGCTCGCAATGTGAACTTTGAAATTGAATTGCAAGGGCAACCGCTGGGCGATGTGACAGCAGCCGTCCAGGAATTGCCCAGCATCAAAAACCTGCCACCTGGTGTGGCTCAACGCAATATCGGTGATGCGGAGGTAATGGAAGAACTGTTCGCCAGTTTCGGTTTGGCCATGCTCACAGGTGTGTTGTGCATTTTTGTGGTGCTGGTGTTGTTGTTCAAAGATTTCTTGCAACCGGTTACCATTCTTGCTGCATTGCCACTCAGCCTGGGTGGTGCCTTTGTGGGCTTGTTGATGGCAGGGAAAAGCTTTTCCATGCCTTCACTGATCGGTTTGATCATGCTGATGGGCATTGCCACCAAGAACTCGATTTTGCTGGTGGAGTACGCGATTGTGGCCCGCAATGAAAAGGGCATGAGCCGGCTGGATGCGGTGGTAGATGCCTGCCACAAGCGGGCTCGCCCTATCATCATGACCACCATTGCCATGGCGGCGGGCATGTTGCCCATCGCCATTGGCACTGGTGATGCCGACACCAGCTTCCGCAGTCCCATGGCGATTGCCGTGATCGGTGGTTTGATGACATCTACCTTCCTAAGCCTCTTGGTTATTCCCGTGGTGTACACCTTGATGGATGACTTTGAGCACGGTATGAAAAACTTTTCTAAAAAATTGGGTTCAACCTTTAAGCAGTCTGGAGCACGCAAAACATGAAAGCAGCAGCACGCAAATTCAAGACCATTGAAGTCGACGGCAAGCAGCGGTATTACGAGCCTGCCCCCAAAGGCATTAGCGCGGCCAACTTCAGGAAAGTGGTAGAAAGCCGAAGGTCGGTGCGTAAGTTTACCGACAAGCCGATTCCCAAAGAAGTGCTGGATGAATGCCTGGACTTGGCCTTGCTTGCACCCTGTTCTTCAGGTTTGCAGCCCTGGGAGTTTTACGTGGTAAAAACGCCAGCCAAAAAGGCCAAATTGGTAACAGCCTGTTTGGGCCAGTTGGCTGCAAAAACCGCACAGGAACTGATTGTGTGCGTGGCGCGTGTTGATCGTGTCAGTGACTTTTCCAAGAAGATGATTAAAGAGTGGCCCATGCCGGAAGTGCCCACGCTGGTACGCCGTTACTACCAACTGATTCCCTACAACTACTCACCTGGTCCCTTGAACAGTTTTGCCATGGTGAAAAAGGCAGCATCCAATGTGGGTGGTTTGATCGCTCCCTTGCCTCGCGGCCCCTACACCCGCAGTGAAGTGGAGTTGTGGGCTGCGAAAAGTGCGGCACTGGCCTGCGAAAACCTGGTGCTGGCTTTGCGTGCGCATGGCTTTGATACCTGCATGATGGAGGGCTACGACGAGGCCCGTGTCCGTAAATTGTTGAAGCTCAGCGACGACGCGTTCCCCATCATGGTGATTGGTGCTGGCGAGCGTGCCGACGATGGCGTGTTCTGGCCACAAATTCGTTTTGAGCGGGAATTGTTCGTACACGAAATTTAACAATCGACGTAGAACCACTTAGGTATATTTCTGCTGCGGCTATCCACGAATGCTGAAACACATCCACCAAGGCATCCTCTGTAGTATTAGCAAGAACACTTCAGGGGACATTTTTTTGAATCACCATAAACTACAACAAGTTCTTTGGCCGTTGCTTGTGCTGGCGGTGGCCGCCTGTTCATCAGAATCCAATGGTGTTTCCTCAGGTTCCTCGGGCTCCAATACCCAGCCTTCCGGCTTGTCTTGCAACAGCAATTCAAACGCGGCTGACGGCGCACGCTGGATGTCGGCCTGGGGTGTTACCCATGTCACCGGCACTGCGCCCGTGGAAACAACGGTTCGAAACATTGCCCGAGTCACGGCCAGCGGCAATGCGGTGCGTATTCGTTTCATCAACCTGAGCGATCAACCCATGCAGATTGGTGCCGCCGCAGTAGGCCTGCGTGAGGGCGCAACAGGTGCAAACCTGAAGCTGAATACCAGCAAGGTAGTGACCTTTAATTGCGGCCAGACCAGCGCCACAATTCCGCCCCAAACTGAATCGTTTTACAGCGATCCCATCGCGTTCAAGGTCAACAACCAAGACGACCTTGCCGTGAGTTTGTATGTGAAAGGTGCGGACAATCCCGGTGAGTTCGGTGCCACCTGGATTGAATCCTACAAACTGCCCAATGGCTCAGGCGATCAAGCACTCGAGGATTCTGGCGCGGGTTATGGATTGATTGATGAAACCCGTTTTTCAACTCCTCCGGGTTTGCCCATTATGTGCAATGGTTGCACGGTGTATGCGCTGCGGGATATCGAGGTGCTAACGAAAGACGCAAAAGGTGCCATGGTGTTTTTGGGCAGCTCCAGTTTTCATGGTTATAACACCAGCCAGAATGCATTCAAGAAAATTAGCGATCTCTTGTCGGTACGCATGCTGGATGAAATCCCGGTTGGGCAACGCGACACGATTGTGAACCGTGGCATCGGCGGCGACACGCTGCAAAACGCCAGTGCGACTCGGTTGGAACGCGACGTGTTCGACACCGTGGGTGTCAGTTCGGTGGTGGTGTGGGTAACCAATGACTTGTCCAGCCGAAGTGCCGATGAAATCATCGCCAATTACCAGGAAGTTATTGAACAAGCCCATGCAAAGGGCATCAATGTGTATTGCCCAACCTGGATTCCCGGTGCGCAATCTTCGCAAGCCAACTTGAATGGAGAACGCGCCAAGTTGAACGACTGGATCTTGAACAGTGGCGAGTGTGATGGCGTGGCGGATTACAATGGTGAAGTGGAAGCGCCTGGTGGCCTTACATTCCTGCCTCAGTACAACAGTGGCGATTCTATCCACTCCAACGATGCAGGCCATGAATTGTGGGCTGCGGCTACACCGTTGAGTGAATGGGTGAGTAAGGCCAAACCTCGCTGAAATTTACTCCACCAAATACTGAACCTTGGTGACCACGCGAATTTTTTTCATTACAGTGTTCTCGCCGCCGTAATCGCCCAATGGCGCTGAAATTGAAAACAGTCCCTGAGTGGCTGTTTTCAAGGCACCCACTTTCACACCTGAATCGGCTGCAAAAGTTTGCGCAGCCTCCTTGGCATTGTCGGTGGCTGCTTTCAGCATCCGGGGCTTGATGCTGTTCAAGTCAGTGAAGTAAAACTGAATAAAGCTCGACTCGACCAGAATGCCCTCGTTGAGGAACACATCGCTGTTCAGCGAGGCCTGTTCCACCGCATCCACCTTGGCGGTCTCCAGCACAAAGCCACCCTGCGCACGCCAGCGTTTGCCGGGTTCAACCGGCGCGCCATTTGGGTTTACGTTTTCAAAAATGGTCACCGGTTGGCGGCGAATGTCGCTGGCCTCAAAGCCCATGCCCAGCACCAAACTTTCCAGTTTCTCCAATTGTTTGGTCCAGGCCGCACCAGCGGCTTGCGGTGTTTCTGCAAGTACCGAGAAAGACAGGTTCCAGCTGGCTTTGTCCGATTTCACCACTTCCTCGGCCAGGCCTCGCACCTCAATGAACTGATCATACTTGCGAAATTCCTTCACCGCAGTGGCCATTAAAAAACCGGCCACCACCACACCCGCTGCCAGCACAACAGAGCCCAGAAGGCCCATGCCGCGTTGTTGTTTCGGTGAGTACAGCGCGCTTCTTGACATGAATTTCTCCTGAATATTGGGCTTTGCTGATGTTGTACAGCTTCAACGTGAAGAACGTTTTACTTTAAATGCCGTTGTCCATTCATTGAACAAATATTTGAAGAAGGCTCCGATCAGGCTCATGGACGGTTTGGCTTCAAGACCCTCTCAAAGCCGGTTGGGAACGACCACGCCACAAGGGTTAACCAACCCAGAGCAGTGAAAGTGACAGCGCACCCGCATAAAAAACAGCCAGGGCCAGTGCACCAGTAATTTGTTGAAAAGTGGATTTGTTACCCAGTACGTTCCACAGCCACAGAGCGCCCATGGCCAGCAACATTTCCGGAATCAGGGGGTAAAGCGCAAAGCCCTGCACCTGGAGCACCTCTTGTGCATGCCACAGGTTCATGGGGCGTGCAGCCCATTCCCAAATCAGGAACCCACCCAGCGAGAGTGCTGCCACCACGGGGTAGGGTTTTGAGGTGGCCAGTGCCAGCCAGCACACTTGCCACAACAATATGATCCACAAACCCATGAAATACACGGGCACCGCTCCACCCAAGCGCACAATGCCGTGATCGGGAAAGGTCAATGTGCCCATGCGTTCCACCAGCATCCAGTCGGCGCAGGGCAGGGCAATCGAAAGCGGCAGCAAAAACTTCCACAAGCGGACCCATTCGCCGTGTCCCCTCAACACGCCAGCCAATGGAAGCGCAATGTTGTAGGCCACCGCAAACACCAGCAGTGCAACGCCCAAGGTGTTGCCCGTGGTGTTCAATGCAACCGGAATGGCAACTGCAAAAAATGCGGCGTGAAACACCAAGGCATCACGCACACCCTTGGAATTGACGCGGTTCATCGCGCGGCTCCCCTTATCAAGGCATTCAAAATGTTGATGATCTCTTCGCTAAGCTCGGGGATGTCGGGTGGGTTCTCCAGCATCAGCCACTCGGCCAGCAACTCATTGATGCCACCCACCAAGGCCACGCTTACCAAATGGTAGTTGCGTTTGGGCAGCTCGCCTTTGCTCACCAAATTGTTCAGGTAGGCTTCAATCAAACCGGCCATGTCATGAATGGCTTCGCGCCGGCGTGCTTCCATCTGTGGGCTCACACCTACCACCTCAAGAACGCCCACTCGGGCATGTCGGCTGTCTTCCAGGTAGTGATGCACCATGGCGCTCACTGCCAGTGGTATTTGTTCAGACAAATTCAGCTCGGGCGCGGACATGGCTTTCAACACACCTGCACGAAGATCTGCGATGATATTGTCGTACAGCGCGCGAAGAATCGCCTCGCGGCTGTCAAACAACTGGTAGAAGTGGCGCGCTGTTACTTTGGCTTCGCTGCACAAGGCTTCAATTGTGGTGCGCCCGTAGCCTTGCCGCGCAAACAGTTCAAGCGCTGCAGCCAGCAAACGTGCCTTGCGTTCCTCGGCGCGCTGTTCAGCAGCCACGCCTCCATAAGCCCTCGTGGGTGTTTTGCTCATTCAATGTTCACTTTTGACAAGATTTCTTGTCCAAATTATAGTGAGCTTGTTTGAGAGAGCGCAACAACAGTTTGTGTGGCCCCACCGCACGGTCGGGCAGTTTTGAGTTCGGGCGGTTTGTGGTGCCTGCCTAATTACTTGATGTAGCTGCAGCAGTAATCCACGGGTGTTTTCACTTTCAACTGGAATTTGGCGTTGGCCGGTACCTCGAATGACTGGCCGCCCGTAATGGCTTTCCAGCTTTCACCTGGCAAACACACATCCATATCACCCGCCAGAATTTCCATGATTTCTTTTTCTGCGGTGCCAAATTCATAGTCGCCGGGCAGCATCACTCCCAATGTTTTTTTCGTGCCATCAGCAAACAACACTGTGCGGCTGGTGACCTTGCCATCGAAATAAATATTGGCGGCTTTTACCACGGTGACATTCTCGAATTGAGCCATTTGATTTCCCTTTGAATGCAAAAAATTTGGATGCTGAATGATGCCTTAATTTCATTCGATTGCGGTGTTCTACCCCACGTATTTGCCTTCCAGAATCCCCCCAATTTTGATCCCCCTAAATGGGTTCTTTCGTGGTTTTAATACAATTTTTACAAAAAACCCTTACATCGTGTAAGTAAAAACCTGACATGTTGGGTATATTCGCTACCTAGTAAAGGTTAACCAAAAATAGTTAACCCCCCTATCAATCGGAATATCAGCAAGGAATTCACATGTCGAACGAAATGGGTTCTGTTCAAAGTATGGACACTTTGCCGGGCATGAACAGCACAGATTTGTCATTGGCCTCTACTGTAATTCCCGCCGATTTGTTCAACAGCATTGTGTCGCAAATCACGCAAATTGATCTTTCGCTGTTTGGCATGAACAGCCAGTTTGATGCAGCCACTGCCGCGATTTCTCCAAGGGATTTCACTGATTTCTCGCAGTCCTCCTCTCCCATTAATTCGTCCGCAGCATTTGCAGAATCCATCGTGGTTCAAAACGCTGACTTTGCTTGATTCAAGGAAAACACCATGAACTTTGACAACCCAGTAGTAGCCTCTGTGACCAATATCGACGGCGACGTGTTCGTGAAGCGAAACGGCATTGAAACGCCTCTTCGCGAAGACATGGTGTTGCAAGCGGGTGACGTGTTGCGCTCCACCAGCAACTCCATTGCAGTGCTCAGCATTCCGGGCACACAGCAACAAATTCCGGCATTCCTCGAAATCTCTAATGGTGGTGTAGCCACACTGGGTTTTGACCCCGATGCAGGCCCCAACGGTCAGGTGGTGATTACATCCAATGCTGGCGATGGTTTGGGCAATGTCACCTTGGTGTCCGAGTTTGATGGAGAAAACCAGGCGGCAGTGCTGGATGGTCAGGAAGCCACCGGTGAAATGAGTGGTCTCTTTGGTGCTGGCCTGCTGGGGGCTGGCGCAGGCCTGGGTGCTCTGCCTTTGGCAGGTGCAGTGGGTGCTGCAGCTGTATTTGGCGGTTCAGACGATGACAACGGCGGTGGTGGCAGCGGTGGCGGAAATCCCGGCGCCTTGCCTGCAGAAAATGCGGGTGGCCTGGCAGAAACCATTAGTGACCTGACCAACAATCTGGGTGAATTGACCGAGCCCGTGCCCGTGGTGGGCGACGTGGTGAATGCCGTAGGCAACGTGATCGAATCCACTTTGGTGGGCAACAACAACGGCGGTTTGAACGGAATTTTGACAGGCTTGACCGATGGCTTGACCAGCGGGCTTGAAGCCACACCTTTGGCACCAGTGGCCAACGTGCTCGACATGGGTCTGGGCACTTTGACCGACCTGCTGGGTGTGGCCGCCAACCAGGTGAGCGGCTTCGGTGAAGGAACACCCCTAGCACCCGTGTCTGATTTGGTGGCCAGCCTGTTGGGAACCACAGGCCCCAATACCGATGGTGGTGTTGGCGGCGTGGTGGGCACCGTGGTGAACGTGGGCGACAGCGTCGGCCAACTGTTGGCCCCGGTGCCGGTGCTGGGTGACATTGCAGGCACTTTGGGTGGTGTGGTTGATTCGGTGGCCACGGGTAACAACGACGGTGGTTTGGCCGGTGTCCTTAGTGGTTTGGGGGGTGGTCTTCAAGAAGGTTTGGCCCCCACGCCTTTGGCTTGATCGGAGAAGGCGGCAACACCTTGCTGAACACCGTGGGTGGTTTGTTGGGCGGCGTTGGCGATGCGGTGTCGTCGGTCGGTGCCAGCACACCCGCTGCACCAGTCACTAACCTGATCGGTGATCTCGCGGGTTCCTTGGGCGGTGATGTCAGTTCTGCCTTGGGCAATATTCCATTCCTCGGCGGTGCGCTGGACAATTTGACCAGCGGGCTTGGTGGCGGCAGTGCCTTGGGCGAAATTCCACTGTTGGGCGATGTGCTTGGGGGTGATCTGCTGGGTGGTTTGACCTCATCCATCAGTTCGACCAGTGGTGCCGAGGGTGGCTTGCTCGGTGGTTTGCCATTGTTGGGTGACCTGACCAAGACACTGGGATAAAAGCAGCTCAGCGCATACTTACAGTGCTTATCAGAATATCTCGCTTGATGTAATATTCATTGGATTGCCCGACCCGGCCCACTCGATCTACGGACAGCCCATGAAAACCCGCATCACCGAGATGTTCAACATTCAATATCCACTGGTGTGCCCTGGCATGACCTACGTGGCCAATGCCGATCTGGTGGCTGCCACAGCCAACGCGGGTGGTCTGGGTATTCTGGCCATTGGGCATTTGACGCCCGAGCAAACCCTCTCTGAAATTCGCAAGGTTCGAAGTCTGACCAACAAGCCTTTCGGCATTGGTTGCGCATTGATCATGCCGGGTGCCCGAGAAAATCTTGAAGTGGCCCTGAATGAAAAGGTACCCGTGATCAACTTCAGCCTGGGCAGCCCAGCAGATGTGTGCAAGCGTGTGCATGACTACGGCGGCAAAGTGATTGTGACCGTGGTGAATGCCAAACATGCCTTGAAGGCCGAGCAGTCGGGTGCAGATGCCTTGTTGGTGACCGGCCACGAGGCCGCAGCGCACGGCGGTGCTGTCACATCACTGGTGTTGGTGCCCGCAATCCGGCAGGTCACCAAGCTTCCAATTATCGCAGCCGGTGGTTTTGGCACGGGTGGCGGTGTGGTGGCAGCCTTGGCCTTGGGTGCTGATGGTGTGGCCATGGGCACGCGCTGGGCCGCGTCGAAAGAAAGCCCGGTGCATGCCAACACCAAAGAACTGATTGTGAAAAAGGAAGTGGAAGACACCATTTACAGCAAGAACTTTGACAGCATTCCTTGCCGGGTCATGACCACCCCCAACTCCAAAAAAATCATGTCCAAGCCATTCAATCCCGTGCGTGCCATGTGGCGCGCCTACCTGGCTGCGCGTGAAATGAACAAGCCCTTGCTGGGCATCCTCAAAGACGTCTTCAAAATGGGTTTGGAGCAAACACTCACGGTTACCTTTTACGGTGCTGCCGTTTTGCAAATCAAGAAAGCCACCATTGAAGGCAATCACACGCAGGGCGTGCAGTTGATTGGTCAGGTGCAAGGTTTGGTGCAGGACGTTCCCACGGTTGAGGAATTGACCCAGCGCGTGATGCGAGAGGTGGAAGAGGCCTTGGAACAGGTGAACCAGTTGGCTGGAAATGCGGTGGGCAGTGCACCCGCTGCACCTGAGAAGATCACACGCATCGCTTGACCGGAATTATCAATTTTTTGTGAGCTTTGAGGCGTTTCTTTTTGCCCGGCTTCCTCTATGATCAAGTGAGAAAATCACAAAACCCGATCCAAGCGGGTTTGAAAATCAGGAGGAGCAGATGAAGACAGAACACGACTACATCGTGGTGGGTGGTGGTTCCGGTGGCTGTGCCATGGCAGGTCGCCTCAGCGAAGACTCAGCACTCGATGTATGCCTTCTTGAAGCCGGCGGCGACGGCACCGGCAACCTCATCAATATTCCCAGCGGTGCAGTGGCCATGTTGCCCACCAAAATCAACAACTGGGCCTTTGAAACTACACCGCAGCCTGGCTTGAATGGCCGCAAGGGCTATCAGCCGCGCGGCAAAACCTTGGGCGGTTCATCAGCCATCAATGCCATGGTGTATATCCGTGGCACGGCATCTGATTATGATCGTTGGGCCCATGAAGAAGGTTGCAGCGGCTGGTCTTACAAAGACGTGCTGCCTTATTTCAAACTCAGCGAATGCAACGAGCGTATTCGTGATGCCTACCATGGCAACAGCGGCCCGCTGAACGTGGCTGATTTGCGCTCCGACAATCCCTTTCAGCAAATCTATCTTGAGGCTGGCAAACAGGCAGGCTTCAAAATCAATCACGACTTCAACGGGGCCGATCAGGAAGGCGTAGGCATTTATCAGGTGACCCAAAAAAATGGTGAACGCTGGAGCGCTGCGCGTGCCTATCTGTTTCCGCACTTGCACCGTAAAAACCTCACTGTGCACACCAAGGCCATGGTTCAGCGTGTGCTGTTTGAAGGCAAGCGTGCTGTAGGAGTTGAGGTGTCCATCAACGGTCAGCTGACTGTATTGAAAGCACGCAAGGAAATCGTTTTGACCGCGGGCGCCATTCAAACGCCGCAATTGTTGATGGTTTCTGGCGTGGGCGATTCATCCGAGTTGGCTCGCCACGATATTGATGTGGTTCATCACCTGCCGGGTGTGGGCAAGAACCTGCAGGATCATCCCGACTTTATTTTTGGTTACTCCACGAAAAGCCTGGATACGCTTGGCCTGTCGATTCGCGGCGGCATTCGTTTGTTGCGTGAAATTTTCCGCTACCGCAAACATCGCAGGGGTGCGCTTACCAGCAACTTCGCTGAAGGTGGTGCGTTTCTAAAAACCAGCCCCGAACTGAAAGATCCCAACGTTCAATTGCACTTCGTGGTGGCCATGGTGGATGACCACGCCCGCAAAATGCACATGGGCCACGGTTTTTCCTGCCACGTGTGTTTGTTGCGCCCGCGCAGCCGCGGAAGCCTTACCCTGCAAGGCAACACCATGGACACGCCACCCTTGATTGACATTGGTTTTTTGAAAGACCCGCGCGATCTGGATGAGTTGGTTGAAGGTTTCAAACTGACCCGCAAGATCATGCATGCACCGGCCCTGGCGAAGTTTATCGTGAAAGACAAATTCACCGAGAACGTGCACACCGACGATGAAATTCGTGAAGTGTTGCGCAACCGCGTGGACACTGTTTACCACCCTACTGGCACCTGCAAGATGGGCACCGATTCCATGGCGGTGGTGGATCCGCAACTGCGCGTGCATGGGCTTGAAGGCCTTCGTATTGTGGACGCGTCTGTAATGCCCAGCCTGATTGGCGGCAACACCAACGGCCCTGTCATGATGATGGCTGAAAAAGCGGTGGATCTCATTCGTGGCGTGTCGCGTGTACCCGCACTAGAGCAGGCTGAGCAGAACGCAAGAGCGCGCCAGGAGCACTTGGCGCAGGCGCTTGTTGCACAGCCGGTGTGAGTTTTCAATGAGCAAGCCTTTTGAGTTTCTATTCAGGGTGCGTTATGGCGAATGCGACGCGCAAGGTGTGGTGTTCAATGCCAGGTATGGTGACTACACCGATTTGGCGGTGAATGAATATTTGCGGGCTGCGCTGGGTGGTTATCCGGAACTGGTGCGCCTGGGTTATGAAACCCAGGTGGTGCGTTTGCTCACGGAGTGGAAAGCCCCGGCTCGTTACGATGAGGTGCTGAAAGCCAGCGTGTATCCCAGCCATTTTGGCAATACGAGTTTCACCTTGACTGTTGAGTTTGTGAATAGAGCCACCGGTGCTTTGGTGGCCACTTCACAAGCCACTTATGTGTTGGTCGATGCCAAAGAATTCACCAAGCAAATTATTCCGGCTGAAATAAAAAGCGCCCTGCTAGAGGGCGCTGTGGGCAAGCAGATCAATCAGGCTGGCTGATTACGCCGCCAGCGAATAACGCTGAATCACTCGTGCACGCTTGCGCGGATGAATGTTGATTTTTTGCGCATTCTTGCCTGCTACTTCCAGCAACCTTGGGTTCATGATGGCAAACCACAGGGGTGGTACATAGGCAATCAGGAACATGCCGAAGTATCCCGACGGCAAGCTGGGCAGTTCCGGAAAATCACGCAGCGACTGGTAACTGCGCGCCGGGTTGGCGTGGTGGTCTGAGTGGCGCTGCAACTGAAACACCACCAAGTTGGACACCAAATGATTGCTGTTCCAGGAATGGTGTGGGGCGCAACGCTCGTACTCACCATTGGGCAACTTCTGGCGCATCAGGCCGTAGTGCTCAATGTAGTTGGCACTGGTCAACTGAAATGCACCCCAAAAAGCCACCACGGCCAACACGGGCACCATGGGCAAGCCAAACATGGCGATCAGCGCGGTGTACAACACCAAGGTCATGGCACCGGCTTGCAGCATTTCATTGCCGGCATTCCAGCGGCTTTTGCCTGCGCGTTCCAGGCGTTCACTTTCGAGCCTCCAGGCGCGTTTGAATGCCCCGGGAATTTCACGCAACATGAATTCATAAATGTGCTCACCCATGCGTGAGGTGGCCGGGTCTTCCGGTGTGGCCACATCGCGGTGGTGGCCACGGTTGTGTTCAATTGAGAAGTGGCCATAGCCACCCAACGAGAGGGTGAACAGCGCCAGTGCTTTGTCCAGCTTGCGCTTTTTGTGGCCCATTTCATGACCCAGGTTCAAGCCAAAGCCCAGCAGCGAACCTGTGGTAATGGCCACGGCCAACCAGTGCAGCCAGTGCAAATCGTGCGTGGCCAGAAAAACCACGTTGAACAAAAAACCGAAGGTAATAATGGGCACCAGCAGGTAGGTGATCACGCGGTAGTAAGTGGTGTTCTCCAGTTCGGGCACGGCCTGTTCAGGCGGGTTTTGTTTGTCTTCGCCAAACACAAAATCGAGCACGGGCAAACCCAGATAGAAAAACGCCAGGAACACCCACAGCCACTGCGTGTGGCCGGTGTAGAGGTACATGATCGGGCCGAGCGGCGCGGCAAAGGGCGCAATTACAGAAAGCAGCCACAAGTATTTCTTGGGATCTTTGTATTGGGTTGCGGGCATGGTGTTCGATGTCATTGTTGTGCACCAGGTGGTTCAGGATGGTTTTATCTTAGGCCTGCAAGGCGATGGACAACACCGCACAGGGTGGCATAAGATCGTCATAAAGTGACAAAAACAAAACAACAACAAACACCACGAGACAACACACTTGACCCAATCTCTGTATGAATCAGTCGCAGCCTTAAAGCCTGCATTGCACCCGGTGTACGCGCGTTTGCTGTGCGCCGAGTTGCAGCGTCGCGGCTATTCGCCGGAGCAAATTCTGGAAGGCCTGCCCTTGAACTGGCAGCAGCTTCACGAAAGCAACCAGTTCATGAGTTTTGACCAGATGCGCCAGTTGATTGAGCGTGGCGTGCAACTTAGCCGATGCCCCTGGCTGGGTTTGGAGGTGGGTTTGAGAACACCGGCATCGGCCCACGGCACGCTCGGTGCAGCCATGATTGCCAGCAAGAATTTGCCCAGCGCCATGTTACTGCTGCAGCGCTACGCGGGCTTGCGCCAAAACCTCGCCAATTTGAAGTTTGAACATGAACCCGAGTTTGCCGCGGTGCTTGAAGAATGGGTTGATCTAGGCCCGGTTCGCGAGTACCTGCATTGCCAGTTGCTCGGTGGTTTGGTGCAGTTGCTCACAGCGATGACCGGGCAAGAACTGCCACCGCAACTTCGAATCGAGTGGCCGTTTGAAGCCCCGCCCTGGGTCCATGAATATCAGCGAATTGCGCAACATAACAGCTTTGGGCATGCGCAGTTGCGTGTGGTGTTGGGCAGCACTCTGGTGAACAGCCCCAGCCTGGCTGCCGATGATGAAGCCTTGCAGCGCTTGCTTCGCGATTGTGATTTGCAGTTGCAGCGTCTTCAAGCCGGCGGCACCTTGGCCCAGCGCGTGCGCATGCTGTTGCAGCAAACCGAAGGGCACATGCCCACCTTGCAAAGTATGGCTTCCAGGGAAAACCTGACCGAACGCACCTTCATGCGCCACCTGCAGGCCGAGGGCACCAGCTTTCAGCAATTGTTGGATGAAGTGCGGCAAGAACGCGCCTGCTGGTTGCTGGCACACACCCACACCACCGTTGAAGAAATTGCCCATGCCTTGGGCTACGAAGATGCATCCAATTTCAGCCGAACATTCAAACGCTGGTGCGGCCAAACCCCCAAGGAATACCGGCTGGCACATGCGGCGTGAAAGTGCATGCCACCCCTTAATTTGTTTCTAATTGACGTAATATTTGAATAACTTTGTAATGTTTTATTGATCCAACCATCGAGGTATTGAAATGCCAGCAGTTATGCAAAATCAAGCACATGCCAAGTTACTTGAGCCATTGAACCTGGGTTTCACCACCTTGAAGAACCGCGTCATCATGGGTTCCATGCACACTGGGCTTGAAGAAGAGTCACCAGAAAAACTGGCTGCTTTTTTTGCACGCCGCGCGCAAGGCGACGTGGGCTTGATGATCACAGGTGGTTTTGCCACTTCTGAAACTGCCGTGCTGTGGCCAGGTGCTGGCCGCATGACCAGCGAGCAAGATGCAATTCGTCACCGCACCGTGACCGATGCCGTGCATGCTGCGGGAGGCAAAATTGCCATTCAATTGCTGCACGCAGGTCGCCAGGCCTACAACGTGAACATGGTGTCGGCCTCCGCCAAACAGTCCCCAATTTTTCCATTCACACCCCGTGAATTGACCCCCGCTGAAATTGAGCAGGAAATTGATGGCTTTGCCAATGCCGCGGCCTACGCAAAAATGGCCGGTTACGATGGTGTGGAAGTGATGGGTTCCGAGGGTTATTTGCTCAACCAGTTCCTGACCGAGCGCGGCAATGAACGCACCGACGAATGGGGTGGCACTTTCGAAAAACGCATGCGCTTCCCGCTGGAAGTGGTGCGCCGCATTCGCGCCAAAGTGGGTGCGGAATTTATTATTGTGTACCGCATGTCCATGCTTGACCTTGTGCCCGATGGTCAAAGCCTTGAAGAAACCCTGCTGCTGGCCCGCGAGCTGGAAAAAGCAGGCGTCACCATTCTGAATACAGGCATTGGCTGGCACGAAGCAAAAATTCCAACCATTGCCACGCAGGTGCCACGCGGCGCATTCACGTGGGCCACGCGCAAAATCAAGGAAGTGGTGTCCATTCCAGTGGCAGCTTCGAACCGCTTGAATATGCCGGGCGACGCGGAGCGGGTTTTGCAAAACGGTGATGCAGACATGATCGCCATGGCCCGCCCGTTTTTGGCCGACCCCGACTGGGTGTTGAAAACCAAAGAAGGCCGGGTGGATGAAATCAACACCTGTATTGGTTGCAACCAGGCTTGCCTTGACCACACCTTTGGCGGCAAGCGTTGCAGCTGTTTGGTGAACCCACAGGCTTGCCATGAAACGGAACTGATCTTTGTCAAAACCACCACGAAGAAAAAAGTGGCGGTGGTGGGGGCAGGCCCTGCCGGCATGTCGTTCTCGCTGACGGCTGCACAGCGCGGCCACGCAGTGACCCTGTTTGATGAAGCAAAGGAAATCGGCGGGCAATTCAACATTGCCAAGCAAGTGCCCGGCAAGGAAGAATTCCACGAGACCATTCGTTACTTCAGCACCATGTTGAACAAGGAAGGCGTGAAGCTGCAACTGGGCAAGCGGGTTAGTGCTGATGATTTGAAAGATTTTGATGAAGTGGTGCTGGCCACGGGCATTATTCCCAATGTGCCCAGCCTGCCGGGTGTTGATCACCCCAAGGTGATGGGTTATCTCGATGTGTTGAAGCACGGCAAGCCGGTGGGCCAGCGAGTGGCCATTGTCGGCGGTGGCGGCATTGGAGTGGATACGGCTGAGTTTCTTACGCATCACGAAAATGAGCATGGTGTTGCACAATCACCTTCCACCAGCATTGAAGACTTCTGCGAATTCTGGGGCATTGACCGAGAGCAGAATGCGCGTGGTGGCATTGCAGGCGTCAAGGCCAACCCTGAAAAAGCGGCGCGCCAAATCACTATTCTTCAACGCAAGCCCAAGAAAATTGCGGGCCCTGGCAAAACCACGGGCTGGATTCACCGCGCTGCGCTGGAAGCCAAAGGCGTGCGTTTGTTGTCGGGTGTGGAGTACATTGGCGTTGAGGATGCAGGCTTGCGCATTCGCACACCCGATGGTGCCGAGCATTTGCTGGAAGTCGACAATGTGATTGTGTGTGCAGGCCAACACCCCAACCGTGAACTGGAAGAATCCGTTCGCGCCTTGGGCAAAACTGTGCACATCATTGGTGGGGCATTCAAGGCCGCCGAGCTGGATGCCAAAGAAGCGATCAACCAAGGTGCCCGCCTGGCCGCAACCGTGTGATTGCTCAAGACCTCAACAACAAGGTCGTATTTCCAACGGCCTACACGCGCACGCTGGCGCGCGAGCAGGGGCTGGACCACAAAGGCCAGCTTCTGCTGCTGAAAGGCACACGCCTTACACCGGCTGATCTGCTCGAGTTGAACAAGTACATTGATGCTGAAACACAAGCCATCATTGTGCGCAACGCACTGCAACTCAGCGGCAACCCGGCCTTGGGTTTGCGTTGGGGGGCGAATTTGCACCTTGCTGCGCACGGGCCCTTGGGTACTTTGATTGCCTCATCGCCTACCTTGGGCCATGCCTGGAAAGCGACTGAAAAGTTTCATGACATACGCGGCGGTTTTGCCCGCATGGAAGGCCACATTGCCAGCGATCACTTTGCAGTGATCATCAACATGGGCATCGCACTGGACGAAGTGGGGCGCTTTTTCTGTGAAGCCGTGCTGGCCACCATGGTCAACCACCTCGGCATGATCATTGGCAATTCCAAACCTGCTTTGCGAGTGGAGCTGGCGTATTCTGCCCCATCGTATGCTGACCAGTATCCGCAGTTTCTCCATGCACCGTGCCTGTTTGGCAAAGCTAAAACAAAAATTGTGATTCCCCATGGCTTGGCGCTAATGCAAAACCCCATGGCCGATCCTGAAACCCATGCCATGGCTTTGGCCCGCTGCGAGCAGTTGTTGCTGGAACAAAGGCGACCCAGTAACTGGGCGGCCAGAGTGACCGAACTGTTGCGCAGCAACCCTGGGCAAATATGGACTTGTGAGCAAGTGGCAAGCCATTTTCATTTGTCATCCCGAACCTTGATGCGTTACCTGCGCGATGAACACACCAGTTACCAAACCCTGCGCGATTCTGAGCTGGCTCGGCAGGCCAAATTCAGCTTGCTCGTCAGCAACAACACGGTTGAATCTGTGGCGCTCAGCCTGGGTTATCAGGAAGTATCCAACTTCAGGCGTGCCTTCAAGCGCTGGTTTGGCATGTCGCCCCAGGCGTTTATTGCGCAAAGCAGGGTAAATTAAGACACTCTGTCGCTATTTACCCCCATTCTGTCCAGCTTTGCCCTAGGCCAAATTGAATGTGTGCAACAAGATGAATGCACCAGTTCAATTTGAGGCCAGAATGTTCACCCTTTATTTCAATGAAACCCACGAGGAAGCGCGCCGCAACATTCGCCGCTTTGTTGAACGTCATGTCACGCCTCACATTAATGAGTGGGAAGAGGCGGGCACCTTCCCCCTCGAAATTTACAAACTGGCTGGCGAGGCTGGCATCCTTGGTATTGGCTATCCCGAAGAATTCGGTGGCAATTCAGAAGGTGATTACTTCATGAGCCTGGTCGCCACCGAAGAACTGCTGCGTGCAGGCTCCGGTGGCTTTTTCTCCAGCCTGATGTCGCATGGCATTGCACTTCCGCCCATTGCCAAGTGGGCCAGCGCCGAGATGAAAGCGCGCATTGTTCCTGAAGTGTTGAGTGGCGAGAAAATCATCGCCCTGGCAGTGACCGAGCCCGGTGGTGGTTCGGATGTGGCCAACCTGAAAACCCGCGCGGTGGATTGTGGCGACCATTACAAAGTGTCTGGTTCTAAAACCTATATTACATCGGGTATCCGCGCTGACTATTACACCGTGGCTGTGCGCACCGGCGGTGATGGCTATGGCGGCATCAGCATGCTGTTGATGGAAAAAGGCATGCCCGGTTTTACCACAGGCCAGCCATTGAAAAAAATGGGTTGGTGGTGCAGCGACACTGCCGAGCTGTTTTTCGACAATGTGGTGGTGCCCAAATCCAATTTGATCGGCATTGAAAACGGTGGCTTCATGATGATCATGACCAACTTTGAAGCAGAACGTTTGGGCCTTGCCTGCTACGCGAATACCTTGTCGGAACTGGCATTCAACGAGGCCTTGAACTACGCCAAAAACCGCAGCACTTTTGGTAAGCCTTTAAGCAAACACCAGGTGATTCGCCACAAACTGGCCGACATGGCAACCCAATTGGAAGCCAGCCGCGAATTCACCTACCGGGTGGCTGCCCGCATGCAGGCGGGCAAGCCTGCCTTAAAAGAGGTGTCGATGGCCAAAAACTTTGCCACCAAAACTTCCGACTTTATTACCTATGAAGCTGTGCAAATTTTTGGTGGCATGGGCTATATGCGCGAAAGTTTGGTGGAACGTTTGTATCGCGACAATCGAATTGCATCCATCGGCGGTGGCACTTATGAAATCATGAATGAAATTATCGGCAAGCAGTTGGGCTTGTAAAAAAGAAAAGGACTACACACACCATGTTGGCAGACTATCCATTGAAATACCTTGCCTTGCACTGGCCCAACATTCGGTCCATGGGCTGGGCGGCCATTCGCAATGCAACCCCTATCACCCGGCCCGGCACTTTGCCGGAGTTGCCAGTTCACCACAGCATGCACGTGCCTGCACTGAACAATGAATTGCTGGATCAATATGTGGCTTGGACAGGCGCACCCGCCAATCGCTACAGCACGGAAATGCCTGCGCACTTTTGTAGCCATTGGGCCATGCCCATGTTGGCCAAGCTGGGCAGCCTTGCCCCCTACAATTTGCTGTCGCTGTTAAACCAGGGTTTGCGCATGCAAATTCACAAGCCACTGAATCGTGGCGAAGCGATTGCCCTGCGCGGCAGTTTGATGGATGTGAGCGACGATGGCGACAAAGTGCGCATTCACACCCGCGTGCAGGCCAGCAACCCCAAGGGCGAACTGGCCATCGTCATCGACAGTTACTCCACCGTGCCCCGTGCAAAACCTGCTGGCAAAAGCAAACCTGCCAAGCGCGAAGAATATGATTTCAACATCGCAGGCCATTGGGATGCCGAGGAGGAAGACGGCCTGGCCTTTGCCATGTTGACCGGCGACTTCAATCCCATACACACCATCAAGGCCGTGGGCAAACGCACGCGTTTCAAAAGCTGTATTTTGCATGGCTTCGGGCAACTGGCCCGCACTTGGGAAGTGTTACACAACGCAGGGTATTCAGTGGCCGATCTCGATGTGCGCTGGATCAAACCACTGCCATTGCCCAATTCGGGCATGAAGGTGCAAACCAGCACAACGAAGGACGCTGAAGGTTACACCCAACTTCGCCTGGCCGCAGCAGACGGCACCTTGCACATGGTGGGTCGTTTCAAATGAAGTCCATTCGCAAAGCAGTCATTGTGGATGGCGTGCGCACCCCCTTTCTTGATTCGGGTGGTGCCTATTCCCAGCTCATGACCTATGAGCTGGGCGGCAAAGCCATTGCGGGTTTGGTGAGTAAAACCGGCCTGGATGCGAACCGCGTGAACATGGTAACCATGGGCACTGTGTTGCATGAAATTGAAACTTCCAACGTGGCGCGTGAAAGCATGTTGAGCGCTGGCTTGCCGGCCACCATTCCAGCTTATACCACCTCCATGGCTGGTTTGTCGGCCAGTGTGGGCTTTGCCAATTTGTGCGACATGATTGCCTTGGGTCGAATTGATGTGGGCATCGCAGCGGGTGTGGAAAGTTTTTCCGACATTCCCATTCGTTACTCGCAAAAAATTCGGCGCGCGGCCATGAAGGTTCGGCAAGATTCATCTGCAAAAAACATACTCAAAAACCTGGCCAACCTTCGCCCGGCTGACTTGAAACCCGAGATGCCCACCGGCACCGATTTCACCACCCGCAAAACCATGGGTGTGTGCGCCGAACAAATGGTGCAAAAGTTCAAGGTAAGCCGAGAGGATTGCGATGCATTCACCGCGCGCAGCCACCAGCTGGCCATTGAGGCACTGAACCAAGGTCACTTCGACGGCACCATCATTCCGGTACAAGTGCCAGGTGTTAAACAGCCCATTACACGAGACAACACACCGCGCAAGGACAGTAATGTCCAGAAGTTGTCGACCATGCGAACCATTTTCCGCAAAGACGGGGTGATTACCGCCGCAGGCTCCTCCCGTTTCACGGACGGTTCAGCCGCCTTGCTGGTAACAAGCCGGGAAGCCGCAGCTGAACTGGGTTTACAGCCCTTGGCCGAGGTGGTGGATTATCAACTGGCCGCAGTAAAAAGCCTGGAAGAAGAAATGTTGCTGGGGCCAGCGGTGTCCATTCCAGCCTTGTTGGCCCGAAACAAGTTGAGCATGACCGACATTGACGTGTGGGAACTTCATGAAGCTTTTGCAGCCCAAGTGCTGGTGAACATTGCCTGCATGCAGCGACGTGAATTTGCAGATGAGTACTACCAAGGCAAAGTGCCTGGCGAACTGCCGATCGAGAAGCTCAATACCTGGGGTGGCTCACTTTCACTGGGCAATCCGTTTGCAGCCACAGGCATTCGTTTGCTAACCACCGCAGCCCGCAGGTTACAGGTGGAGAACAAGCGCTATGCCGTGGTGTCCAGTTGTGCAGGTGGCGGCCTGGGTGCCGCAATACTGCTGGAAAACAAGGAGGCTTTGAACTAGTGCCGAACTAATGCCGGATTAGTACCTGAGCGCTGGCGAGAATCAATCGTCATCGTCATCGTCGTCATCATCGTAGCGGTCGTCCCAATCGTCGTCGTCATCGTCGTCATCACGGTCGCGAAAGCGTTTGCCATAGCGGTAGTCGTCTCTGCCTCGATGATCGTAGTAATCATCGTATCCAAAGGCTGCATACGCTGATGGAATCAGGATGTTGATGTCGATGCGGGGCTCCCGGTATTTGTCCCCGGCCTGGGCCAATTGGGAAAATGCGAGCGTGGTGCCCAGTGCGATGATTGAAACAAGCGTTTTCATTGAGAACTCCAGATGAAAATAGGCTGTGCGAAGTTTTCGTGCCAATGTCATGCAATAACTCGCATGAAGGGGCACAGGTTGACAAATTGAATATGAATTTTTAATGAAGCGGCCCACCGGGCTGATATTCTTGTATCAACTTATAAAACAGTAGTTAGAACAGAAATAATTCCGGAGACAAACACATGAGTGCAGCGCAGTACGAGAAATTCGAAACCCTGCTGGATTGCCTGGACCATTGGGCAGCCACCCAACCCAACAAGGTTTATTTCACCCAGCCTTTTTCAACTGAAAAAACCGTGGACTACACCTGGGGCCAAGTGGCCGACCAGGTGAACAGAATGGCTGCGTACTTGCAATCGCTCAACCTGCCCGAGAAAACCCACATCGGCATTCTGGGTAAAAACAGTGCGCACTGGATCATGGCCGACCTCGCCATTTGGCGGGCAGGGCATGTGTCCATTCCCTTGTACCCCACACTGAATGCTGAAACCGCTGAATATGTGCTGGACAACAGCGATTCGAAAATGATCTTCATCGGCAAGATGGACGAGTTGTGGCGCGTGGTTGAAAAGGGCATTCCCACCAGCATGCCCACCATTACTTTGCCCTTGGCGCCCCAGTTGGCCCACGCCAAGAAATGGGACGACATTGTGGCTGCCACCGCGCCCACGCAACAACCCGTGAAGCGCAGCAAAGATGAAATGGCCACCATGCTGTACACATCCGGCAGTACCGGCAAACCCAAGGGCGTGATGATCTCGTTCAACGCCATGATCAGCGCACTGCGCGGCACCTCGAAAGTGATGACCTTCAGCAACAACGATCGAATGATTTCCTACCTGCCGCTGGCCCATGCCGCCGAGCGCGCCATTCTGGAAACCGGTTCGCTGTTCTATGGCTTCCATGTGTACTTCTCGTTCGGGCTCGACAGCTTCATACAAGACCTGCAACGCGCACGGCCCACTTTGTTTTTCTCGGTGCCGCGTTTGTGGACCAAGTTTTACAACGGTATTTGCGGAAAAATTCCGCTGGGTGTGCAGCAAGTTGTTTTCCGAATTCCGATTCTTTCCGGTTTGTTCAAAAAGTTTTTGCTGAAAAAACTGGGCTTGTCTGAAGTTCGAATGGCGCTCAGTGGCTCGGCACCTTTGGCCCCTGCGCTAATGTCCTGGTACCGCAACCTGGGCCTTGATTTGCTCGAAGGCTACGCCATGAGCGAAAACTTTGCCTACTCGCACTGCAGTCTGCCCGGCAAGGTGCGTGTGGGCTACGTGGGCAACACCTACCCCGGCGTGGAATGCAAAATTTCCGAAGTGGGCGAGGTGCTGGTAAAAAGCCCATGCAACATGATGGGCTATTACAAAAACCCCGAGCTGACTGCGCAGTCGTATACCGAAGACGGCTTTTTGAAAACAGGTGACATGGGTGTGATCGACGCCCAAGGCCGTTTGAAAATTACCGGCCGCGTGAAAGAATTGTTCAAAACCAGCAAGGGCAAATACATTGCACCTGTGCCCATTGAAAACCGCTTGAACGGTCATGAATTGATTGAAGCTGTGTGCGTTACAGGCCCTTCGTTTTCACAACCCTTCGCCTTGGTCATGTTACCCCTTGAAGAACACAAACAAGTGGAGCAAAACCCATCCGAGGCCGCACGGGTTGAAAGTGAAATGACCGAGTTGCTGAACCATGTGAATGGACAGCTTGAAGCGCATGAGAAGTTAAGTTGCATTGTGGTGGTGAAAGACCTGTGGACCATGGAAAACGGCTTCCTGACCCCCACCATGAAAATCAAGCGCAATGTGATTGAGGAAAATTACCTTCCCAAGGCAGAGGCCTGGGTGAAAATGAAAAAACCAGTGGTGATTGAGCAGTAAGCGCTAATGAAGCAGCAAATAAAAAAGCCCGGATTTCTCCGGGCTTTTTTTACGCCAGTGTTCCTTCGCGGAAATCCTGCAGGGCCTGTCGAATTTCCTGTTCGGTGTTCATCACAAACGGGCCGTATTGCGCAATGGGCTCATTCAGCGGCTTGCCTGCAATCAACAAGGCTTTTGCATCCGCGCTGGCTTCTATCACTAAGCCATCGCCTTCGTTCTTCAAAATCGCCATGCGTTTGTCGCCAATGCGCTGCCCAGCAACGGTTACTTCGCCTCGGTAAACAAATACCACCGCATTGTGTTGCGCAGGCAGTTCCTGTACAAAACGCGAACCCGCAGGCAAGTGCAAATCAAGGTACAAAGGCTGCGTGCCTTCGCGGCTTACCGCACCTTCCACGCCATGGCTGTTGCCTGCAATCACGGTTACCGCAACACCATCGGCGGTTTTAAACTGGGGCAGGTCGTTGTTCTTGAAATCGCGATACCAAGGCGTGCACATTTTGTCTTTCGCGGGCAGGTTCAACCACAGCTGAAAACCTTCCATCACGCCTTCTTCCTGCTGGGGAATTTCACTGTGAAACACACCGCGGCCAGCCGTCATCCACTGCACGCCGCCGTTTTCCAGCAAGCCTTTGTTGCCCTTGCTGTCTTCGTGCAGCATGCGCCCGGCAATCATGTACGTGATGGTTTCAAACCCGCGGTGCGGGTGGTTCGGAAAGCCCGCAATGTAATCGTTGGGGTTGTCGCTGCCAAAGTTGTCCAGCATCAGAAATGGGTCTAGCCTGCGCTGCAGGTTTTGTGTAATCACACGGGTCAGCTTCACCCCAGCGCCATCGCTGGTGGCTTGGCCCACCACAATGTGTTCCACGGTGCGCGGCTGTTGTACAGAAATTGGTTTTGGCGCGTTCATAAATACCTCTGAATGAACTGGTTAATACTTCGATTTTACCGCACACCACAAGGTGCAGAAGGCTTTGCGGAACAAACACTTCCAGTCAATGAGTTTGGTTTTATATTGCACTGCAAAATAATTTATGCAATTGAATCAATGGGTTGCCATGTTTCAAAAAACAAACGCTCGTTTGAAATTTAGAGTGTTTTTCTAACGTTTACAGTTGTTAATGACGAAAATGATTGATACATTGAGCAATGTAATCGTTAGTACCAAAGTATAAAAATAGCTGCAACCAAAGGAGTACACCATGAAAGTCATTCCAGTGCGCCGTGACGTCAAAATCAACCTCGACGAGTCCCGCATCAACAACTGGCACGAAGCCGGTGAGCACGTCACCCATTTCTTCAACGCACTGTCGGTGTTGTTTCCCGCAGGCGAGCGTTTGTTCATGGACTCCGTGCGCGCCTACAAAGACCAGGTGACCGACCCCGAACTGAAACAAGCCATCACCGCATTCATCGGCCAGGAAGCGCTGCACAGCCGCGAGCACGAGGAATACAACGAGATGATGGACCGCAGTGGTGTGCCCGCTTTGAAGCTGGACAAAATGCTGTGGAAATTGCTGGGTGGTTTGCAAAAAGGCCTGGGCAAAAAATTGTCGCTGGCTGGCACCATTGCGCTGGAACATTACACCGCCATCATGGCCGACGCTGTGTTGAAAGATCCAAAAGTTACCGGTGAGAAATCGGACGAAGGTTTCAAGCAGATGTGGCAGTGGCACGCGTACGAAGAAACCGAGCACAAAGCAGTGGCCTACGACGTGTGGAACACCGTGATTCCCGACAACGTCTACAACCGCTTCATTCGCCGCTTTGGCATGGTGCTGGCCACTGTTATTTTCTGGCCCGTCATTATGTACTTCCATGCACGCTTGGTATTCGCCGACCCCAACACCAAGGGCAAGCACCTGCAAGGCTACAAAGCCGTTGCCAAAATGTTGCTGGGCAAGGAAGGCATTTTCCGCAACGCCATGAGCGACTTCTTCGACTACTTCCGCGCCGACTTCCACCCCTGGGACCATGACAACAGCCACTTCATGAAAGAGATCGACGCTTTCGTGGAGAAGGTTAACCAAGCCATGCGCAACCCCAACCCCGAAGTGAAAAAAGCAGTACGTGCACGCATGAGCAAAGCAGTAACCAAGGCACCAGTGACCGCATAAAAACAATAATTTTTTCTTCCTGAAAACCGGACCATTCGTAGCGGGGTGGTCCGGTTTTTTTATTTCCGCGAGTTTTTTAGTTCAGTGATACCGCCCTTCAAATGAGGGGTGGTGTGTTTTGCTGTTTGGCGGAGAGTAAAGCTGAGTGCGGTTTCTGGCTGTTGATTATTTTTTAAGCAGTGGGGTGAGGGGAGTGGATTGCTTGCTGTTGTATGACAATTAATTTAGTTTATGTACTAATTAAATTACATGCCTTACAAAAGCAGGCTTTGGTGTTGGCCTGCGGTAGCTATGGTGGGTCACTTTCATTCTCAAACCATAAAAGAGAGCATTTATGGCACTTAAACCTGGACCAAAGCCGATAGCAAAATCAACAGGGAAGCCGGATCAGCGTCGTCGTGATAACAAAACCACACCAGGGAATACATCATCCCTAAAACCTAGCAAGCCCCAAAGAAAACTAAATGACAGGCGGCTCTCTGGTTTGCCCTTCTAACTTGGCAGTCAAGCGGACTAGCGTAAAATGCTGCGCAGGCCAATCACTTTCGCGTTATACGTCGTACTCAGAGAGCGCTCACATGGAATGGATCGTTGAAAATAAAGAGTGGCTATTTAGTGGAGTCGCCATTGCAATACCACTTGCAATAATTGGTTGGTTGTTTTCTGGCCGAGGAAGCAAGCAAGTTCAAAACGGTGGGGATAGATCAACAAATATACAAGTCGGTAGAGATTTGAAAATTGGTGACAATAAGAATGATAAATAGCCAGAGCCAAAAAGGCGGAGATGGCTCCACCAATCTTCAAGCGCAACAAATGGTGGTGCATGTTGGCATTGATGAAAAACGAGCAAGAGAGATATATCAGGAAATGAATTTGCAATTGAGAAAGGACTACTCTCAAGAAGCCCTAAATATTGCAAATTCTAGGGTTATAGAGTTTGAGAATAGGCTAATGCCTAAAATGGCTCAGGTTGAAGGTGCTTTGGAAGCGTTTGCCGATCCTAGTTTTCAGCTGCTTCTCGTTGAAGCGCAAAAGACAGCGGCTGCTACCGAAAGGGCAGCAGATTATGATCTCCTGTCTGAATTACTTATTCATAGATTTCAGAAGGGTGCAAATCGCATTGCACGAGCAGGCATTAGCCTTGCAGTGGAAATTGTAGATAAAGTTTCTGATGAAGCACTATTGGGTTTGACCGCATCGCATGCGGTAAGCAGTTTTTTTCCCTTAAGCGGCGATATTAACCAAGGGCTCGATATTTTAAATGACTTATTTGGAAAAATTTTCTACAGAGAACTTCCGGGAGGGCAGGATTGGCTTGACCACTTGGACATATTGGATGCAATTCGTTTAACTCCATTTGGGAGCCTGAAAAAATTAGGGCAGTATTACCCTGAAATTCTGCCAGGTTACGTTGACGTTGGCATTGCCAAAAAATCAGAGAATCACGATAAGGCTATCGAAATACTTAAGAGCCACAACCTGCCTGCCAGTATGCTTGTTGAACATACCCTTAACAATGAGTTCTGCAGGCTTGTTGTTCGCAGCACGAAGAGCATTGATGATATTTCCTTGGTGCATCAAATATTTCATGAAGGTAGATTCATCTCTGTACAAAAAGAGCTCTCTGAAGAACAGAAACAAGCAATCAAATCGATATATGAGCTTTACTCTAAAGACGGCAATGTTAGAAGCAATAATATAAATTTATTCATGAGCGAATGGGATAAAAGGCCGAATCTAAGAACTCTTAGGGAGTGGTGGGATAGTATTCCCACCAGTTTTACCATCACATCTGTGGGAAAGGTACTGGCTCATTCTAATGCTCAGAGGTGTGATAAAAGTTTGCCACCTATAGACTAAGCTGATGATTAGGAAACGTAGAACCTTACGCTCAACTGGACCTGCGCGAAAAGCCGTGCAGGCCGGTTAGCTTCACGTTAGATATACACTTAAGGTATTAGGAGAGACAGATGCCTCGCATCGACGAAGTCTTTAAGAAATCTGGAGTTCCAACTCATACTTTCGTTGAGCCAGATGAATACGATCGAGTTCGCGTAGCGATTCAAACGCCAGGCCGAGGCGTCATCATTGAGGGCCCATCTGGAATTGGGAAGACATCCTGCATTAAGAGAGCACTAGATGAAACTGGGCTTGCTGAGTCATGCTTATTTTTGTCCGGCCGAAAGCAAGGAGACATACCACTCATCAACGAGTTGCCCACCATGAGGAGTATTGGGGTTGTAATCATTGACGACTTTCATCGCTTACCCCCCGCCTCAAAACAAAAGATCACGGACTTCGCCAAAACGCTTGCGGACGAAGAGGACACGACAAGCAAGATCATTTTAATTGGCATCAACCGCGCAGGCCAAACTCTGGTTGAATATGCGCCAGACCTTCTTCACCGCGTGGAAACCATCCGGGTTGGCAGAACGAGTGTTGAGCGAATAAGGCAACTCATTGAGTTGGGAGAGCGCGCCTTAAATTGCAGCATTTCAATTTCTAGAGAAATATCCGAGGAGGCAGAAGGAAGCTTTGCGATGGCACAAGTTTTGTGCCACGAGGTATGCCTCCAAGGAAAGTTGCTAGAAACTCGTGTCGCCCCTGAGCCAGAAAAAATTGGCATGAGCCTACCCGCAATTAGGGAGGCAGTGCTTGCAGACCTTGGCCCAAGATTCTTCCCCATTGCGAGAGAGTTCTCCACAGGCAACAAGCTACGCAGAGAAGGTCGTGCTCCATACCTCCACCTTCTGCTTTGGTTGTCACAAACGCAAGAAGGAGCACTCGACACAAAGGAGGCCATGGCCGCAAACCCCGATCTTAAAGGAAGCGTGTCGCAGGTGATAGAAAAGGGCCACTTGAACAACCTCATTGCCAATTCCAAAACGATCTCGGAGTTGATCCATTTTGAAGCAAAGACAGACTTATTAACAACCGAAGATCCAAAATTTCTTTACTTCATTAGGAACATCATTTGGTCAAAATTCGCAAGACAAGTCGGTTACTTCAGCATTGACTTTAATAGTAGATACGATTTCGCCCTCTCCTTTGCCGGCGAAGATCGCTCTGTAGCAGAATCACTCGCGCACGAACTCACCATCCGTGAAATAAGCGTCTTCTACGACAAAAATGAACAACACAGAATACTCGCCAACGATGTCGAGGAGTATCTCGCACCCATATATCGAAGCGAATCCAAGTTCGTGATAGCTCTGCTCAGCAAGCATTACCCCAAGAAGATATGGACCAAATTTGAATCCGAGCAATTCAAGCAGAGATTCGGGGACGGCGCAGTAATTCCAATTTGGTATACAGATACTACGCCCGGACTTTTCGACGAAAGTAGACGGGTAGGCGGCTTATCCTTTGACCCAAGCAAAGAAATTGTCGAACAATTGGCAGACATCGTCGAAGCCTTGTGCAAGAAACTTGAAGAAATGCGCCAAGTAGAGGCCAAAAATTCCGAACAGCAATCTTTGTTCCTTGCATCCGGGGCCTAGCCTCGCAATTCACCAGTGATGTCTAACAGTAGGTTGAACTCGGACGCCAACACTGGCCATGCCTTCGGCATTTTCATGGCCAGTGTCGTTACACTTCGCGCTACGCGCTCCGTCGCCGGTTAACCTAGGCGTTAGACCTCACAACCCACGCACAGTCACTCAACATGCAAAAAGCCAAGACGTTCCGCGAAACACGCTTCCCCGTGGAAGTACTGCGCGAGCTCGTGAACCAGTTCGTCAACATTGCCACCTCACTGAAGGTTGAGTGGAAACCAAACGGCCTTACCGTGGACCATCCGGACGCTCAATGGTCCTACGACGACGTCGACGAGTTTCTCGCCGACTATCGTGTTCAGTCCGGCAACGCCATTCTTGATCTGCGAGCCACAGGACTTGCGCTGCACGTTCAGGTATACGAGCGATACGTGTACGCATCCCTGGACGCGCCAACTCGCGCCGCCATTGAAAAGGTGTTTTCGGTTCTTGAAGCAGCAGCGCCGAAGTACCAGCTTCCGACCGAAGAACCCGGCGAGAAACGAGAACTCCCGGTGGTCTTTATCGGGCATGGTAGAAGCCGCGCATGGCGGGATCTAAAGGATCACCTTCAAGATCAGCATGGCATCCAGGTCGTCGCGTATGAGACCGGGGCGCGAGCGGGGCACACGATCCGTGACATTCTAGAAGATCTAGTCAAGACAAGTACGTTCGCCCTGCTCGTTCTAACCGCTGAGGATGAACAGGCTGATGGCGCGGTTCGAGCAAGGCAAAACGTAATCCATGAGACTGGTCTTTTTCAGGGTGCGCTAGGCTTCTCTCGGGCCATCATGCTTTTAGAGCAGGGTGTAGAGAACTTCTCCAACGTAGATGGCATTCAGCAGATTCGATTCGCCGCGGGGAGCATCCGCGAGACCTTCGGTGATGTGCTAGCGACACTACGGCGGGAGTTCCCGAGGTGAGGCCAACTCCTCGCTCGAGCGGACCTCCACCGGCAGGGCCCCGCAAGCCGTGCGCGGGAGTATACGTCTTGCGGCGCCCTACCGGTGTGCGCGGGTCAACTCCGACGTTAGGCTTTTTTGAATAAGCGCAAACACCTCATCGAGGAAATATGATTGATCTTTGGGTAGTTCTAGGAGCGGTCGGTTCAATTGCATCATTGATCGGCTTGTTGCTTCCACCACAGAGCAAGAGCCAACGGCTCATGCATGCTGCATACGGGTTGGCGATTGCATTGTTTGCATCGGCTGCAGTCTGGTACTGGCAGGCGAATCAGCGTTTCCACAAAGTTGAGCAAGCAGCATCCAGATTGCTCTCCGACTTCGAATACAACTATTCAACTGAAGGAATTGTTCAAGCCTCGTTAGCCTTCTTGGAAAAGAACAAAGATCTTTATCCCGACTCATATGTTAGAGCGCAAGAAATTTGCAAGCAAAACAACTGCCTTGGCCCGAAGTACACAAAAGAGTCCGCGAACGGTGTTGATCATGAATACAATCAACGCAATGTTGCCTCTGCGCTGCAGGGACTGATCAAAGGGATCAGCGCTCTAGAGAGTTACCCTCAGAAATAGTGATGTCAGACCATATGCAGTACGAGCTCAGACCAAGTGATGCAGTAGTTCTCGCAAATATCACTTGCCTAACTGGGCATTCAACGCGGACGCCAACACTAGCCATGGCTTCGCCATTTTTATGGCAATTGTTGGTACCCTCCGCACTTCGTGCTCCGGCACCGGTTAACTAGGGCGTTAGGCATTACATGCAGAATTTCGATCCGTACGATGCCTTAGTACCTGTATTCCTCAGAACGCAAGCACCCAACCGAGTCGCTCAGCTTGGCACTGCAGTTTTCGTCGAGCTGCACGGTGAACCATTTCTGTACACGGCTGCCCATGTCACAGATGACCACAAGACCGGTGAACTCCTAGTTCCTACGGCTACTGGTCTAGAGCCAATCGATGGCTACATGGCGTTCATCGATCTTCCGCCCGAGGTACGGAGAGGAACAGATCGTATCGACATTGCTTACTACCGACTCAGCTCGAAGTTTGCTACCGACCTTTGCGGCCACTTCAGACCAGTTCCCCAGACACGCTGCGAGCTGATCAAGAGTTCCCTGGAGCTCACTGTGTGCTCAGTTTCTGGTTATCCAGCGACCAAATCTGGAAAAACTGCAGACGGAGCTCATCGCTCTGAGATCTTTTCGTTTCGCGGCGTAGCTGCGCAACAGCACGTATATGACTCGCTGGAGTTGTCATCAGACCTCAACATCGTGATTCACTTCAACAAGAAGCAAGCCGTCGATCCCGAGAAGTTTGAGAAAACCTCAACACCAAGCCTCAAGGGTATAAGCGGCGGCGGAATCTTCGCGTGGCCAAAAGGTGAGGAACTCTCAGATGACTGGAATCTGCCAAAGCTTGTAGGGCTCATGCACAGCTTTCGAGAAAGAGATGGACTGATTATTGGCACTACTCTGCTCCCTGTACTTGCGGCCGTTCAGCTCGGCAAAATGAAAAGATTCGGTGGCATTCGGTGACTCAACGAGTGATGCCTAACTTTTCCATCGAGAGGACGCTGCCCGGCAAGCCGGTCAGCGCCTCTCATTTCAAACGTTAAACCTCATGAATGCAGCGTATATCGACGAAATGGTTTCCAAGTCGCTGGCCGGTGAGCGAAGCGTGTACGTCGGCCACGTTCCTGACCCCGAGTGTTATATTCAGTCCATTCGCCAGCGCTTTTTGGATAAACGGATAGAACCCGCTCTCCGGACAGTGATAGTTGAACACCACATCGTCCACTTAGTGGATTTGCCGGCCGGAACGCACATGGTGTACTTCGTCACTGAAGATAATCCGCTCAGCGTCTTTTATGATCCTTCCAGCGAATCCTTTGGTGCCGCGTGGGGCCCTGACGAAAGCACGGGTCAGTACCTTGATCTTGGTTTTAGATCCGACGACGTTCTCGATATTGCGGCGGCGTAGGAATAGTGAGGCGAAGAATGGGGTTTAACAGATTGCTCGACACGGAAACGCAACTGCAGTAATTGGCTTCGTCGCCTGTGTTGCATTCCGGTCAGATCCAACGTTAGCCCTTAGGGAGTTTGTATGCGTACGCTTCGAGATATTGCATTGGAAATCACGTCCGACTGGAAGAAAATCAATAATGCTGGCGCCGTAGAAGCGCTGAAGCACATGAAGCAAATGGGCTTGATCACTCAACCTTATGGTGCAGATCCAAATGGCTACTCTGTTATTGGATCTTTTTTGGCGCACTCTATCGGTTGGCGCGGAGACGCAGCGCGACGCGTGAAAAAAGAACTTAGAGAAATGTGCGGCCACCCGCGCCCTTAAGAAATGAGTGGCTTTGTTCGTTGCTTTCGGGCTAACTTTTCGATCAAGCGGGACTGCGGAATCGGTGTGGTTTCTCACGTTAGTCTAATTCGCGCCGCAGCCCCTTATCTCCAACGTTAAGGCACTGTTCGGCATCAATGAATATTTTGAAGGGAGTTAACTGGTCATTGCATCAGATTGTTAGGGGGCATGGCTCTTCCACGATTCAAATATCAGTGCTTGCTATATAGTAGTTTGGTGACTTACTTCCTCTAACCCCAGTCAGATGATATTGAACATGAAAAAGCCACTTACAACCGGAATTTTTCTCGTCGCGTTCACCATTTCTTTTTCTGCAACAGCCGATGGCGGGTTGGATAATTTGAAAGGCGACTGGCAAAGTTACCGACAGACTGGCAAAAAACTCCCCGACGGTTCACCCGAGTCTCTTTGGCACATGCAGGTGGCTACTGTTAGTGGAGATCAGATGATATTGAATGTTCCACACGAAGGAAGCCTTGAGCAGCGGTATCAAGCCGGAGACATTATTGCTAAGGACATTCGATTTCTAGGCACCCGCGATATTCCTGCCCGTCCCACTCACGGCTTTTCCGCTCAAACCGTTTACAGATACTCCGCTCAATGCAACTTACGCAGAGCACCTCAGTACGTTCCAGGCACCACACAGATGTCTCGATATGAGGCCTACTGGGGGCCTTGCGAAATCAATTACAACGACGACCTTGATCGCAAAGAAAAGAGATTATCCTTCACGCCCAATAACTCTATGAACGTGATGCGAGTTGAAAAAATTCCTTCTGGCGCGATCGGATTAAACGGCAAGTGGAGTGCCAGCAAAAAATAATTAACAGGTGCAATTAGCATCGCGTTGAAGTGCCCGCATTGGTTGTAATGGAGAAGTTGTTCGTCCACCTGATCTGCCCTAGAGTTTCCTGCCACTAGCTTATGCGTCCACACATCAGCCTCATAACCCTGGCCGTCGAAGATCTGCAACGTGCTGTCGCATTCTATCGTGATGGTCTTGGGTTACCCACAAATGGCATCATGGGCACTGAGTTCGAGATCGGTGCTGTGGCTTTCTTCGATCTTCAACCCAACCTGAAACTCGCAGTGTGGCCGCGCACAAGTCTAGCCGCCGACACAGGCTTACCATTTACCGGTGGTGGCACAGGCAGCTTTAGTCTTGCCCACAATGTTGCTTCTCAAGACGAGGTTGATGATGTTATGCAGCAAGCACGCAAAGCTGGTGCAACAATCGTGAAGCCCACAGGCGCAACTTTTTGGGGTGGTTATGCGGGTTACTTTCAAGATCCCGACGGTCACCTTTGGGAAGTTGCATTCAATCCAGAAATGACCGTTTAATTGAGGTCGATCAGCCTATAGAACTAGCCTGCCGACTTATAAAGACCAAAGCCCAAAACGAGGATTTCAATTGCGAACAAACTATGTCCTTATCGATTACGAAAACGTGCAGCCAGAAGCAATGGCGGTGCTCAGCAAAGAGCACTTCAAAGTGATCGTATTCGTCGGTGCCAATCAGGCCAAAGTCACCTTCGAGGTGGCATCAGCACTTCAGCAAATGGGTGAGCGTGCCGAGTACATCAAGATTTCTGGCAATGGCTCCAACGCGCTCGACTTTCACATTGCCTACTACATCGGCTTGTTGGCCAGCAAAGAGCCCGAGGCATACTTCCACATTGTTTCCAAAGACACCGGCTTCGACCCGCTGATCAATCACCTCAAGGGCAAAAAGATCCTCGCCTGTCGTTCCAAAGATGTCACTGACATTCCGATTGTCAAGGCGTCAAACTCCAAATCACCCAGCGAGAAAATTGCTGTAATCATCGCTGATTTAAAGCGTAGGGGAGCATCCAAGCCACGCGCCGTCAAGACGCTCACGAGCACCATCAGCAACATGTTTCAAAAGCAACTATCCGATGAAGAGCTTCAGTCATTGCTGCTAGAGTTACAGACGAAAGGGATAGTCAATATTGCGGGTACCAAGGTTTCGTATGAATTGCCTGCTTGACACTTCTTATAAAGAGCAATCGCTTCAAGGATAAAAGCCCAGCATGAATACCGAGCAATCCAAAAACCCCATGCATGGAGTTACCCTGGAGGTTGTTGTCACGAAGCTTGTTGAGCACTACGGTTGGTATGAGCTCGCCAATAGGATCAAAATCAATTGTTTCAAGAACGATCCTTCCGTTAAATCCAGCCTGAAGTTTCTACGAAAAACGCCGTGGGCCAGAGAGCAGGTGGAGCAACTTTACCTCGCTACATTTGCGGCACAAACTGAATCACGAAAAAGTTAAGTCTTCTTGCCGCGCGGTGTAATCACACCAAGCAATCACCACCCCGCAATTTGTAACCCCCCATTACTTCTCTTTAAGGTGCCTCTTTAAATTCGTTTAAATGGCACCGCATGGCAGTTATCCCCAACCAAATCAATAATGTTCAAGTTCAATTTGGCTTGAACGTTCACAACAGCGTGAGCAATAACCCATCCGTTTTATGGGTCGATCAATGAACAAGATTCAAAAAATAATGATGAGCAGCGCTTTGGTATTGTTCGTAAATTCAAGCTGGGCAACTGAGGTGGAAGAACCAACTCTCTTGAACAACCTAGCGTACGGGCAGTTGATCGAACTCAATCAATACAGCCCTGGCCAACAGAAGAGCCTGATATTACGCCTGTTTGCAACGCCAGCTCGCAATGAAACTTGTGGACTTGAAACTGGTACCACTTGTAAAAATAATCACCTGGTCACTGTTGCCACTTTCGATGAACTACCGGAAGTTCAAGTACACACACTGCAAGCGAGAGGGGAGTTCGTGAAGGCCGATTGGGTTGTGCCCAAAACACCTGAAACAGCAGTAGACCAAGCCGAGTTGCTTCTGACATTTCGCGAATACAATCGGTTTGCCACCCGAGCCAATCCAAATCTTCCCGAGAAATTGTTTCAGGTCAAATTGAAAATTTCTCAGCAAGGTATCGACGAAAACTGAGCAAGCACCCGCCAAAGTGTTATGTTTGCGTACTATTCGGCACTCAGTTGCGGTAACGCACTGGTGGTGTCAGGCCAAACAAATCTGGAGAAGGGTATGCAAACTGTGTTGGGTGCCAACGGGCAAATTGGCCAGGAGCTGGCACGGTGCCTGAAGCGCGATTTTATTGACCAAATTCGCCTGGTGAGCCGCACCCCGCAGCAAGTCAACGGCACGGATGAGTTAATGCCCGCCAACCTGTTGAGCGCAGAGCAAACATCAAAGGCAGTTGCAGGTTCTGAGGTGGTGTACCTCACAGTGGGTCTGCCCATGAACACGCAAATGTGGATAGACCAGTGGCCGGTGATGATGAGCAATGTGATTGCCGCCTGCGAGCAGCACAAGGCAAAGCTGGTTTTTTTCGACAACACCTACATGTACCCGCAAACCAGCGAAGTACAAACCGAGACTTGCCGTTTTGAACCCCACGGCTTGAAGGGCATGGTGAGGGCAGAAATCGCCAACGACTTGTTGGAAGCCATGAAACAAGGCAAGGTGGAGGCATTGATATGCCGGGCACCAGAATTTTATGGACCAGGCCTTACGCAAAGTATCACGAATTCCACCATCATTGAGCCCCTAAAAGCAGGAAAAAAAGCCAAGGTGTTTTTGCGTGACGATGTGCTGCGCACGCTCATTTACACGCCCGACGCGAGCCGGGCCATGGCATTGCTGGGCAATACTCCAGATGCATTCGGGCAAACCTGGCACCTGCCCTGCGATGACAACCGCTTAACCTACCGCGAGTTTGTACAATTGGCCGCTAAAACTTTTAGTGCAAAGCCTGACTACTCGATTCTCAAAAAATGGCAACTTGTTCTGGCAGGGCTTTTCAGTCAGCGTATTTGTGACGCCACTGAATTGCTACCCCGATACGCGGTGGACAATATTTTTGATTCAAGCAAATTCAAACAGAGATTTCCAGAGTTTGCGGTGACGCCGATAGCACAGGGTTTAGCGTCGATCGCAGGGGAGAAGTAAGCCAAATGGTCTCCATGAAATGCGAAGCTTCAGTAGTGATACCTGCACTGCGCAATCAGCAGTGAGTCATCAAGCACTTTGTATATAAGTCGATGTTCGTCATTAATTCGGCGTGACCAATAACCCGCCAAGCCGTGTTTGAGTGGTTCAGGCTTACCAATTCCTTCAAATGGTGAACGTATAGTCGCTTTAATCAATTCATTGGTTCTGCGCAGCATTTTTTTGTCAGTTTTCTGCCAATACAAGTAGTCTTCCCAAGCTGTTTCAGAAAATACAATTTTCAATCCAGCAGCTCCCGTTCATCACCTTGCTTACCTTCAAGTTGGGCAATCGATTCCAACAGGCGTCGCGCGTTCTTGGGGCTACGAAGCAGGTATGCCGTCTCTTCAAGTGCCTTGTAGTCTTCTAGTGACATCATGACCACAGACTGTTCATTGTTCCGGGTGATGATGATTGGCTCGTGGTCAAAGCATACTCTGTCCATGGTTTTGGCGAGATTCTGTCTGGCTGCGGTGTAGGATATTGCGTCCATAATTCCTCCGTACATGTACAGGATAATGTACATTACTTGGCTGGCGAGGTCAAACTGTTGCGCGGTAGTCATATTAGTTCCGCCAAACTAAGCAACGTCTGGCTAATGACTCTGCTCAATCTCGGGAGTTGTGAGCGAACCTAGAATTAAGTAATCCAGCGAAACTCTTGTAATCTCGACACTAGCAATATTCAAAATTTGATTGACGACGAGATTTCGCACAATGCCGGCGCAGAAATTCTCAAGCGGATTACGGCGCCCGTGTAGAAAAAATCTACTTGTCACAACCATGGCTTCGGAAGGCAGAAAAATGAAACTGCTTAAAGGTAAGGCATTGATTGTGGCCATGGCATGTGGCCTCGTTCTGGCAAGCGTGATGATCGCTCTGGGTTTCTCACACAATTCGCAGTCGGAGTTTTATCTTTCAAGTGGCGGTATCGATTACAAATGCTCTCTTGGCCTCTTCAGCCTTTGGTTTGTAATTGGCGCCATGGGAGGATTGTTGATGTATTTGTTGTTCAGCTTTCTGATGAAACTTTTCTCCCGATCAAAGTTGAATAACTACTGATCAACTAAGCATGTAATCGTTCCAACAAAAAAGCCAGGTACTGTTCAGCACCTGGCTTTCTCAAATCCAACTGCTCAATCAACTCAAGCGGCTTTCACCTTCAAGCGCCATGCGTGCAGCAGTGGCTCGGTGTAACCGGCTGGTTGTTCCATGCCTTTGAACACCAGGTCACATGCAGCCTTGAATGCGGCGGATGTTTCAAAGTTGCCAGCCATGGGCTTGTATGCGGGGTCGCCAGCGTTTTGCTGGTCAACCACGGCGGCCATGCGCTTCATGGTTTCCATCACTTGCTCTTTGCTCACAATGCCGTGGTGAATCCAGTTGGCAATGTGCTGGCTGGAAATGCGCAGTGTGGCGCGGTCTTCCATCAGGCCCACGTTATTAATGTCGGGCACCTTCGAGCAACCAACACCTTGGTCAACCCAGCGAACCACATAACCCAAAATTCCTTGGGCGTTGTTGTCCAGTTCCTGCTGCTTTTCGGCGTCGCTCCAGTTGGTGTTGGTAGCCACTGGCACCTGCAACAGGTTGGCCAAAATGCCTGGGCGTTCTGCGTCGGCATCAATCTTTTCCAGCTCGGCTTGAACAGCGGCCACGCTTACCTGGTGGTAGTGCATGGCGTGCAGTGTTGCGGCAGTTGGGCTGGGTACCCAGGCGGTGTTTGCACCGGCTTTGGGGTGGCCAATTTTCTGTTCCAGCATGGCTTTCATCAGGTCGGGCATGGCCCACATGCCTTTACCAATTTGCGCGCGGCCTTTCAAGCCACAGCTCAAACCAACCAGCACGTTGTTTCGCTCGTAGGCGGTAATCCATGCGCTGCTCTTCATGTCGGCTTTGCGAATCATGGCGCCTGCGTGCATGGCGGTGTGCATTTCATCGCCGGTGCGGTCCAAGAAGCCGGTGTTGATGAAAGCAACACGGCTGGCTGCGGCGGCAATACAGGCCTTCAGGTTGACTGATGTGCGGCGCTCTTCGTCCATAATGCCCAGCTTCACGGTGCTGTCGGGCAGGCCCAGCAGCTTTTCTACATGGGTGAACAATTCGGCAGCAAAGCCTACTTCAACTGGGCCGTGCATTTTCGGCTTCACGATGTACACAGAACCTTTGCGGCTGTTGCGAATACCGTTGACGCCATTGCCTTTCAGGTCGTGCAGCGCAATCGTGGTGGTCACAATCGCGTCCATAATGCCTTCGGGAATTTCTTTGTCACCGCCCCACAAAATTGCGGGGTTGGTCATCAAGTGGCCCACATTGCGCAGGAACAACATGGAGCGGCCATGCATGGTCACTTTCTCGCCATTCACGCCGGTGTACACGCGGTCTGCGTTCAGGCCACGTGTGAAGGTTTTGCCACCTTTGCTGACGCTTTCTGTCAGGGTGCCTTTCAAAATACCCAGCCAGTTTTTGTAGGCCACAATTTTGTCTTCAGCGTCTACGGCTGCAACAGAATCTTCCAGATCCAGAATCGTCGACAGCGCTGCTTCCAGCACCACGTCGGCCACACCGGCTGCGTCGCTGGAACCAATCGGTGTTGAGCGGTTAATAATGATGTCGGCGTGAATGCCGTTGTTCACCAGCAATACTGAAGAAGGAGCAGCAGCGTCGCCCTGGTAACCCACCAGCTGTGCGGCGTTTTTCAGGCCAGCGGTGCTGCCGTTCTTCAAGGCAACTTGCAGCTTGCCGCCTGCAATGGCGTAGCCAGTGGCATCTTTGTGTGATGCGCCTTCCAATGGGAAAGACTGATCCAAAAAGTTGCGTGCAAACTCAATTACTTTTGCACCGCGCACTGGGTTGTAGCCGCCTGCGCGTTCTGCACCGCCTTCTTCGGAAATAACATCAGTGCCGTACAGTGCGTCGTACAGGCTGCCCCAACGTGCGTTGGCTGCGTTCAGGGCGTAGCGTGCGTTCAAAATAGGCACAACCAACTGGGGGCCGGCTTGGGTGGCCAGTTCGCTGTCTACATTGGCAGTGGTGGCTTGCACTTTGGCAGGCTGCTCAACCAGGTAGCCAATCTTTTTCAAGAATTCTTGATAAGCGGCCATGTCTTTGATGGGGCCAGGGTTGGCTTTGTGCCAGGCGTCCATTTCCAGCTGAATGCGGTCGCGCTCGGCCAGCAGGGCAGCGTTTTTTGGGGCCAGTGTGCTGACGATTTCGTCGAAGCCCTTCCAGAAACCAGCTTGATCAATGCCGGTGCCGGGCAGCACTTCATTGTTGATGAAGTTGTACAGGGGTGTGGCTACTTTCAAGCCATGCACTGTGGTGCGTTCTGTCATTTTGAAAACCTCGAGCTGTTGGAATAGGGTATTAGCCCATGATTGTAAAGGAATCGGATGTCATTCTGACACGCTTGGAATCGTCACAAGCGCGGGTGATCGGTCATTTCATCTTTAACTTTTTTGCAAAACTCTGGAAAACCCCAAGTCGATTGCAGCAACGCAGGCTTCAATCCAAATTGTGGGCTGGTTACTATTGGGTAATCGATTCGGGGTAAACATGCGGACTTTTGATTACATCGTAGTAGGGGCGGGCACGGCTGGGGCCTTGATGGCCAACCGGCTCAGTGCCAACCCCAACAATTCAGTGCTGTTGCTGGAGGCGGGCGGTAAAGACAATTACCACTGGATCCACGTTCCCGTGGGTTACCTGTATTGCATCGACAACCCCCGCACCGATTGGCGTTTTCGCACCGAGCCCGATGCAGGCCTGAACGGCCGCGCCTTGATTTACCCCCGTGGCAAAACCTTGGGGGGTTGCTCCAGCATCAACGGCATGATCTACATGCGGGGCCAGGCCCGCGATTACGAAAGCTGGGCCGCTCAAACCGGCGACGAGGCCTGGAACTGGAACAATTGTTTGCAAGATTTTCTAGCGCATGAAAGCAACTGGCGTTACGACAACCCGCATGCCGAGTTGGCCGACACAGACCTGCCAAAGTTTCACAGTGGCAAGGGAGAATGGCGCGTTGAAAAGCAGCGCCTGCGTTGGGAAATTCTGGAAGCATTTTCTGAAGCGGCGCAGCAAGCGGGTATACCCGCCAGCGACGACTTCAACCGCGGCAATAATTTTGGTGTGGGCTACTTTGAAGTGAACCAGCGCAGCGGCTGGCGGTGGAATACCTCCAAAGCCTTCTTGCGCCCCATCCTGAAGCGACCCAACTTAACCGTGTGGACCCAGGCACAAGTTAAAAATTTAATCATTGAACGCAACGCCAGTGGCGAGCTGGTGTGCAATGGCGCGCTGGTGGTGAAGGGCGGTGAAGAAGTGGCGATGAAAGCCGTGCGTGAAACTGTGTTGTGCGCGGGTGCAATTGGCACGCCACAAATTCTGGAGCTATCTGGCATAGGGCAGGGCAGCCTGCTGCAGCAACACGGCATTGAGGTAAAGCTGGACAAACCCGGTGTGGGTGCCAACCTGCAAGACCATTTGCAAATACGCGCCGTGTTCAAAGTGCAGGGCGTTAAAACCTTGAACACGCTGGCCAACAGCCTGTGGGGCAAGGCGCAAATTGGCATGGAATATGTGTTCAAGCGCAGCGGCCCCATGAGCATGGCCCCCTCGCAACTGGGTGCATTCACCAAAAGCAGTGCCGACCGGCCATACCCCAACATTCAATACCATGTGCAGCCGCTGAGCCTGCCAGCGTTCGGCCAGCCCCTGCACAACTTCAATGCTTTCACGGCCAGTGTGTGTAACCTCAACCCTAGCAGTCGGGGTTCAGTGCACATCAAAACCGGCCGGTTCGACGAAGCACCTGCGATTGCACCGAATTACCTCAGCACCACTGAAGATCAAAAAGTGGCGGCTGATTCATTAAGGGTGACCCGCAACATTGCCCAGCAACCCGCCTTGGCCAAATACAAGCCTGAGGAATTCAAGCCCGGCGTGGAGTTTCAAACCGACGAGGAATTGGTGCGTTTGGCAGGCGACATTGCCACCACGATTTTTCACCCGGTGGGTACAGCAAAAATGGGTGCGGCCAACGACCCCGCTGCCGTGGTCGATTCCCGCTTGCGGGTGATTGGTGTGAAGCACCTGCGCATCGCTGATGCAAGCGTGATGCCTACTATTACCAGCGGCAACACCAACAGCCCCACGCTGATGATTGCCGAGAAGGCCGCGCGGTGGATACTCGAAGGCTGATACACTTCGGGCATTGATTGCAGGGAATACACGCCATGAACGAAGTCATCATCAACAAAGAACCCGTTGAGCTTTACAAAATCTTGAAGTTTCAGGGTTGGTTGTCCAGCGGCGGCGAAGCAAAAAATGTAATCGCCGATGGCCACGTGTTGGTCAACGGCCAAATTGAAACCCAGAAGCGCAAGAAAATTGTGAGTGGCGATGTCATCGAGTTTGACGGCGTGAAGTACACAGTTAAACTGGGGTAATCGTTTTATCCCAAAGCAGTTTCAATCAAGGCAGTACGGTCATGGCAGTTAAAGACCAACAAGTTGTAAACCAGCCCCAATGTGTTGAGGTGTATTTCGACGGCTCATGCCCCATGTGCCGCCGTGAAATCGCGGTGTACCAAAACATCACGCCCGATCAGCCCATAGCCTGGGTGGATGTCTCCAAACCCGACACGCCACTGCCCCAAGGGCAATCCAAAGAACAACTCATGGCGCGTTTTCACACGCGCACGGTGCAAGGCGAATTGCTCAGTGGTGCTGCGGCCTTTGTGCATGTGTGGGCGCAGTTGCCCGGCTGGCGGGTGTTGGCGTGGTTGGCCAAAGTGCCCGGCATGTTGTGGCTGATGGAGAAGGCTTACAACGGCTTTTTGCCGGTACGCCCTGCCATTCAACGCTTTGTTTTGAAATTCGACACCAGCCATTTGCCGTCCACATTGGTGGCCGATATTCGCACCGACCATGCCGGTGAAACCGGGGCGGTGTGGATTTACAAGGGCATTCTGGCGGTTTCAAGAAACCCTGAAATTCGCGCATTTGCCAGTGAACACCTGCAAACTGAGCAACGCCATTTAAAGGCCATGAATGAGCTGCTGCCCGTGTTTCGCCGAAGCTGGCTGTTGGTGCCCTGGCGCATTGCGGGCTTCATCACTGGTGCTTTGCCTGCCCTGTTCGGGCCGGTTGCGGTGTACCGAACCATTGCTGCCGTGGAAACTTTTGTGAACCTGCACTACCAGGAACAAATCGACAAGCTGAATGCGTTGGGCACTCACACGGTACTCAAGGCGCAACTGATTGAGTTTCAACTGGATGAGTGCGCACACCGCGACGAGGCAGCCGCAAAAACGACAAAGCCCGGCGGGTTGATCGCCAGGCTTTGGGTGGGTGCCATCGGGTCAGGCTCCAAGGTGGCAGTCACCTTGGCCCGTTTCATTTAACTGATCAGGCAGCCAATGCCGGTTTTTGAACCTGGCGAACCAGTGCTTGCAAGCGCTTGCGTTGCAGGCGCATTTCAACTTCCATGGCTTTGAATTTCGCTTTGTAGGCTGCCAGGGTTTCGCCGTTTTTAATGGCGTTTTTTGTGTCCTGGTACCAGGCTTCTTTCAGTTTGGCCCAGTCTTGCAAAGCCTTGCTGTAGTGCTCGTATTCCTGCGCAAGGCGGGCTTTCATGGCCTCAACATGCGCATGCATGGAGGTGGGCTGTGCCTGCATTTTTTCTTCGGCGCGTTTGAATTGCATCGCGATGCGTGCTTTTTCAATGGCGAACTTGTCGCAGCGCTTCAGGTTTTTGGTCAAGCCCAAGTAAGACAAACCGGCAATCAGCCATTTCGTGGGGTCAATGTGAAACCACTTGATGCCGTTGCGGTAATCGTACTGAAACAGGTGGTGGTAGTTGTGATACCCCTCACCATAGGTGAAAATCGCCAGGAAATCATTGTCGCGGGCGGTGTTCTCATCGGTGTAAGGGCGGCGGCCCCAAATGTGCGCCAGTGAATTGATAAAGAATGTGGTTTGGTGGCACCACACCAGGCGAGCCAGGCCACCCAGCAGCACCACACCCCACAAGTCGCCCACCAGCAGGCCAATAATCACTGGCAAACCGAAGTTAATGCCCAAGGCCAAGGCGGTGTAGTGTTTGTGCTGGAACATCACCAGTGGGTCTTTCAGCAGGTCAGGCGAGTTGCTGAAGTCTTCTTTGCCGGATTCATATTTGCGAATCATCCAGCCCATGTGCGAGAACCAGAAGCCACGCTTGGCCGAGTAAGGGTCGTGCTCGGTGTCGTCCACATGGCGGTGGTGTGTGCGGTGGCCCGAAGCCCAAATCAAAATGCTGTTTTGCACGGCCATGGTGCCGAAGAACATCAACACGAAGCGCACGGTCCAGTGGGCTTCGTAGGTGCGGTGTGCCCACAGGCGGTGGTAACCGGCGGTAATCGAAATGCCATTCAGAATGGCCAACACCACGAATGACACCCAGGCTGCAGTGCTGTAGTCGTTGAACCAGGCGTAAGCGGGTACAAGAATGAGTGCAGCAATGGTGGTTCCGAACAGGGTGATTGCGCCGGGCCAGTGGATCGGGCTGTTGGGGTCAACTCGTGTGGTCATTGAAGGTTGGGTTTTACCAGTTGGTTCAAAGGGTGGGGGAATCATACTGATTCTTGACCTTGGCATGAACCCAAATTTAAATATTTAATAATTGTTCTTGATTGTTGAGGTACAGCCGCAACGAAATCTTGAATTTCGAAGCGGCTAGAGTTAACACTTGTGCACTGAGTTTCGAAAATATCAGGCTGCGAGTTGCGAATTCGCGCCAGTCAGTTCTCCACCTAGTACATCAATCAAACCGGGAATCAGCTTTCTCAATTCACCGGTCATCAAGGCAAAGTCGGAATCAAAGGCATCATCGTCGGCACTGAGGGCGGCCTGTTCTTTGATCACATCCAAAGGTGCAAGCCGCTTCACTTGCAGGTTTTCATGCAGCACGAAAGACACTTTGTCGGCCCAGGTCATGGCCAGTTTGGTCACGTCCTTACCACCCTTGATGTGCTTCGCAATTTCCTCAGACTCCAGCGAGTGCTTCACATAGCGCACAGTGGCGGCCTGTTCACCACGGCTTTTCAGTTCGCAGTCCTGGTCCACGGTAAAGGGGGGCGGGTTGTCGTTCTCGGCCAGCCAGGCGGTCATGGCCACGGTGGGCGATATTTTGGTTTTGACCAAAGCCATGGCCACGCCTTCCACGCTTTTCATCAGCATGCCGACCAGTTCATCGGCCTTGGCCGGGCTTGCAGCGTCAATCACCAGCCACTTGCCCTGCGGGTCTATCCACGCATTAATTCGGCTGCGAATGGCAAAAGCCCGTGGCAACAATTCGTCAGTCACGGCTTCCTTGATTTCTTTCATCTGCTTGCGGCCGGGCTTGTAGCCTTCGCGTTCTTCAATTTCCGCTGCGCGCGCTTTGGTGAATTGATTGATCACCGTGCTGGGCAGCAGCTTTTTTTCCAAGCCCAATGAAATCAGCAACTGCTGGCCGCTTCGATGCACAAAGGGTTCGCCCTCGGCCTTTGGAGAAACCCAACCGCGCGTTTGCAAGTCCATGCCACCGCAGGCTTGCAGGGCTTGTTTGGCCAGTTTGTCTTCCAGCGATTCGGGGGTTTCTTCCCATTTGGTAAGGCGAAAGATGAACAGGTTTTTAAACCACATGGCTTTGCTCGCTGAAATTGAAAAAGGGCTGGCAGTGTAACGCAAAAAACCAAGGTGCAGCCAGTCGGCTTGAGGGCTGCCAAAGGGTTGAACAAATTTTCACCGGCCTTTCTATTTGATAGTAGTATTTCGATACGCTGTCGTCACAATACTCACAACTTGGTATTCATTACCGAATGCACCTTACGCCGTTTCGCTGGATTTGGGTTTTATTCCTGCTTCCCTGGGTAAGCAGCTGCACCACGCCGCCCCAACGCGATTTCGCCGACACCCTTAGCATGTTTGAAGAACTGCGCCAGCAGTACGATGTGCCATATTCCCGCATGGGTTTTCAGAAAAGCCCCTTGTTTGCTTTTGCCAAGGGCAAAACCCAGATCGTGATTGACGAAGCCTTTTCTGAAGGCCTGAGCGACACAGCCCTGCGCTATGTTTTTGTGCATGAACTGGTGCACCTGAAATACGACGACCCCCGCGTGGGTATGACTTGTTGAAACGCATTCACCAAACCAACGCCAAAGACACCGAACTGATGAACAATGCGTTCATGACGCTTCTGGGCGCGTATGGCCAGGACCCTGAGTTTAAGAATTTTCTCGATCAGGTTGAAACCCGGGCCAACCACTATGCATCGCAGCATTTAATCGATCGTGGCGAGAACCCCTGCAAGGCCATTGCAGAAATTGAACAATACACAGGCGCACGTTTTCGCTTTGGCACCGAAGACCTGTGCAAGTGATTCAGCCAACTGAACGAAATATCGTGTGTGTTAGTCTATAGCTGCTTGAAAAAGCACGCTGTTTTAAACTACTGGATTTTTCAATGGACCCCTCGACGTTGGGCGCGGACGCCCTCTTGCTAATCGTTTATGTTGCCTCCGCGCTAGGTTTTTCCTTTCTCTGCTCGTTGTGTGAAGCTGCATTGCTCAGCATGACTCCCTCCTACATTGCCAGCCTGAAAGAATCCAATCCCTCAAAGGCTCAAAAGCTGAAAGACCTGAGGGAGACCAATCTGGATCGCTCTCTGGCTGCGATCCTGACTGTCAATACTATCGCCCACACTCTCGGTGCGATCGGCGCCGGTTCAAAAGCCACCGCGGTATTTGGTGAAGTGTGGTTCGGCGTGTTCTCGGCGGTTATGACGCTGCTCATTCTGTTTCTGTCTGAAATCGTTCCCAAAACCCTGGGAGCCACACACTGGAAAAAATTGGCTGCCTTTACCTTGATTTATGTCAATTTCATGGTGAAGGCGATGTATCCGCTGATTGTTGTTTCGGAAAAGTTGACCCGGTTGATCTCGAGCGGGAAAAAAGACAACGATGTGGACCGAGGCGAATTCGCCGCCATGGCCAACATGGGCGAAGAGCAGGGCGTGTTGAGCGATCGGGAATCTGCGATTATTCAAAATTTGCTTGAACTGCGCAGCGTCAATGTCAGCGATGTGATGACACCCCGAATTGTGATGTTTACCCTGAACAAGGATTTGACCGTAGATGAAGCTTTGAAGGTAAAAACCCACACGCCTTTTTCCAGAATTCCGATTTACGAGGACGAACCTGATCATTTGATTGGTTTTGTTTTGCGGGAAGCCCTGTTGACAGCGCAGGCCCGCAAGCAAGGCGATATGCCGATCAGCGAACTTAGGCGTGATCTACTCGCAGTGTCCGACACAGCCCCGCTTTCAAAGGTACTCGACATATTTCTTGAGCAGCATCAGCACATTGCGATGGTCATTAACGAATATGGTGAAGCCAAAGGACTACTCACGCTGGAGGATTTGGTTGAAACCTTGTTGGGCGAAGAAATTGTGGACGAAGGTGACAAGGTTGCCGACATGCGCGAACTGGCTCGCAAGCGCTGGCAACGGCGGGCAAAGCGCATGGGTATTGAGGTATAAATGTTGAGTCCGCCCGCAATTGTACAGCTGCCCCAACGCATTGTTTGCCTCACCGAAGAAACCACGGAGTGGCTTTACCTGCTGGGTGAGGAACACCGGATTGTCGGTATTTCCGGCTACACCGTGCGCCCACGCAAAGCCCGCCTTGAAAAACCCAAGGTGAGTGCATTTTTGACTGCCAAGATTGATCAAATTTTGGCTTTGAAGCCTGATTGCGTGTTTGGTTTTTCTGATTTGCAGGCCGATATTGCCAGTGCATTGATTCGCCATGGCGTTCAGGTGACGGTGTTCAACCAACGTTCGGTGCCTGAGATATTCAGCATGATGTACCAGGTGGCCGCCATGGTGGGTGCTGCGGAAAAGGGCCTGCAACTGATTGCAGAAATGCAGGCGCAAGTGGAAGACATACGCGCTGAAGCCAGCCAATGGACTGTGCGCCCCAAGGTGTATTTTGAAGAATGGGACGAGCCGCCGATCAGCGCCATCCAATGGGTGAGCGAGCTGATTGGTATTGCCGGGGGCGACGATTGTTTTCCCGAGCTGGCCACGCAAAGCCTGGGCAAGAACCGTATTATTGCCGACAGCAGTGAAATTGTTCGCCGCAATCCCGACATCATTATTGGCTCTTGGTGCGGCAAAAAATTTCGCCCTGAAACCGTTGCGGCGCGCACAGGGTGGGGCAATGTGAGTGCGGTGAAGCACCAGCAAATTTTCGAGGTCAAATCGCCCTTGATTTTGCAGCCTGGGCCGGCAGCATTGACCGACGGCCTTGCTGCATTGCATGAAATTATTCGCCAGTGGCAAACTTTTCAGCGCAAGAATGGCTTGTAATTTTGTACAGAAGTTGTAATGTTAAATGCCAAGGTGCGGAGGACAGCAGCATGAACGGACTCAACCCGGCAAAGCCAAGGCTTTCAAGACGAATACTGGCGGTGATTTTTACCATGATGGCAGTGTTGGTGATCAGCTTCTGCGCCGCAGTCATGTCGATTATTTACATGCATGCCGATGAAAACGGCATGGTTCCTCAGGCGTTTTCACTCAGCAATCAGCTGACTCAGCCCATCATTACCATATTGCCGCCTCAACAGGCTGGCCCCAACGCACCCAACCACAAAACACCCCAGTACCACATTTAAAAAACGATTTGCTCTGGGTGTGGGCCTATTTCATGCCGGTTGGGTTGGGCGTCCAGAATTTTGACCCGATCGGGATCGAAGCTGGCAATGAAGTGGTGCTTGCCCTCGGGTGTGGTGGTAAAAGCCACCGGGTGAACCAGCACTGAGCACTGCAGCAGATCGAACACCACGGGCAAGTGCTCCGGGCATTCTGGCATGAAGCGAAAGGGCTTGCGCCAGTCTATTTCGCCCTCAGGTATTTTTTTAAAGGCGCTACACGCACGGTAAATGTCAGCCACTTCTGACACCACTTCTTTGGATACGCGCGACAAATTCACAAATTGCGTGCCACTTTCTTCACCCAGGTCTTCCAGGTGCACCACGCCCGGCTTGCGTGGCGTTTCAATGCCCACAGTAATGGTGGCTGTTGAAAAGTAATGACCTGCTTTTTGCGCTTGCGACAACAGTTCACCCAATGCCATGTAGGCATTGCGGTTGCCGTACAGTGCATTGAAGTAGTTCTTCGGCATGCGACCTGCCACGGGCAATTTGTAATCAGAAAGTTTCAACTGGCTGGGTGGGGCCTTGGGTCCGCTCCACACAGCAATCAGTTTGACCTCGGTGTAATCCATGTTTTGTTCATGACGCCATGTGTTTGTATTTAAGCGGGTACTTCTGAATCAACAACTTCACTGCGTCTATATCGTTTAGCGGTGGCACCTGGTTACGCGCCCGGTATTCCTGATGAACAATGTCCAGCCACAAATAGCAAACCTCCGGTTCTTCCATGCCGCTGGCCAACATGTGGTGCAGCCTTTCCAGCACGATGCCCACTTGCGGTGTGGCATTGCCTGAACCGTTCAACCACCGGTAACCCGAACCTGCACTGCGGCCCAACAATTGACCAAAAGTGCTTTCGCTGACTTTCGTTTTTCCAAACACCCTTTGGAACATTTTGTAGGTGTCTTCCAGGCTGAGCTCATTGTTCAAAGGAACCAGCGACTCATGGGTTTCGTACAACCTCAAGATCAAAGCAACCGTGGGATCGAGCGGTTCATCGCTTGAATTGCCCTCGGGTGGGCGAACAATTGAGTTGAATTTCGCCTGGGTACTGATACCGAACAAAGCGCACATTTTTGACACGGTTAGCCCGTATTTTTGCTTGAACAGGTTCAGGTAGGCACCTGTGCGTGGCTTGTTCTTGTTGTTAATTTGAGGCATGGCGCGTGATAAAGCAATCTCGTGGGTTAATGATGATACGGAATCAAGACTTTCAAATTGTAATTTGGTCTAAAAATCATTATTTAACACAAATGGACAACGTATCATGTCGCTTTGTGGTTGACTTGAAGTGACTCAAGTTAATGAATTTAATCATTTTTTTGAACGCCATTGTGTGGCGTAGTCGCGAATGTCGAAATGTACATGGCTTCTGTAAACACCAACCCCCCCGAATGCGGGGTACTGTAGGGTTTTAGCCAATTGATCAATATTCACACCAATGGGTTTGATGTCCATGGCGTAAAACTGTCCGCTCTCATCGGGCAAATGGCGTGAATGTCGGGCTGCACCCTCGATGATGGAATTCGTGTGATGTGTCCGCAAACCCGAGGTTACTTCAAACACGGTGTAGGCGTGGTGTTCAGCCAAAACAATTTGAGCCCATGCTGCCAGTTGCAACATTTCAATATTGGGCACGCCCACCCGATTGGCTCGAATATCGCGAAGCATCCAGGCGGCTGTGCGGTAACCTTCAGGCGTGCTGAAATCAATTTGAAAGCGATCCGGGCCGCGTTGAATATCCAGCAGGGTGTAGCTGGGGGATTGTGCGGCCCACGCCAGTTTGTCCAGGTGTGCGGTCAGTAAAACCGAACTTGCAGCAGCAAGAAACTGGCGCCTGTTCATGATCAAGGCACCGCAGGTGGGGTGCAAGACTGGTTACCATTTTGGCAGCAGCTGCTGAGAATGGACAGTTGCGCGGGCGGGTTGGCATTCGGGTTGTACACACAGCGAATGAAGGCACTGCCGCCGCCACCTGCGCCGCCGCCGCTGTCGGCATCCACTGCTACGAAGCGATAGCCCACTGGTGTGTCGTTAAAAATAACGGTGGTGCATGAATTGCCGCTATTCACCCAGTTCAGGGTGCGGTTGCCTCGGCAAAAATCAACATCAGGAATCGGGTTGCGAACATCGTATCGGGAGGCAAGGGCACCCACACGTACGCCGGGTATGCCCGCGGGTGTGTTGGCATCGGTCGTGCCGTCACCATCAATATCCAGCGCCACAGTGAAGTTGCCGCCAGCACTGGTAGCAGGGGTGTCGGCTTGTAGTGTGGTGAATCCGTTGCCGCCCATGAAGCTCAGCATGTCGCCTGCAATTTCAATGTCGAATTCGCCAGCAGCACCGTCTTGCCCGCCAATCGTGACTGGTTCGCTCAGGGTAATGTAGCCTTCAATGCGGCAATTGTCGGCTGCCATTGAGCAGCCCGCCGGCAAAATTGAAAGGCGGGTAATGAATTGTCCATTCGATGCAGCTGGGCGGTTCACAAAGCTTGCAGGCAACAGGCCCACATCAATCAGGTTTTCAATGGTGGGGGTCAGTTTGCTGCCTTCATTGCCTGTGACGGGGTCTTCGGGAATGGTGACATCGGTGATGCCGTCGTTGTTCAAATCCACCTGTAAATCGCCGGGGGCGGAAATGCCGCGCCGGTATAAATCGGTGTAAGAATTCAATGCGTCGCCGACCTGGTTGAGTTGATCAGCCTGGATTTTCGCGACAGAGGATTTTGCAGAACGTGCTTGTTGTTGAACCACAGCGAAGGCAATGATGGCACTGATGATCAGCACCAGCGCCAACTCGATGCTGAGAAAGCCAGTGTGCTTGGTGTTGCTGTGTTTCAGTGAGTCAAGCATGGTAATTCGCCTTGATTCAAATGAACAAGGGGGCAGTGTTGCCCCCTTGCTGTGCTACATGAGATGTGATTAACGACGGCCGAAGGTTAGAGCCAAGGTAACTGGTGATCCGTCAGTACCACAAATTGTCGATGCTTGAGCGAGTGTCAAATCGCCAGCGATGTCGTTTACAGTGCCGCCGGTACCTGATGTCGGTGTACCTGTAATGTCTGTGACACCGTTAGCCACCGCTAAAACGATGTCTGAACATTGATCGCCCTCAACACCTGTCCAGGTCAAGGTGGCGTTATCTGCATCTACACCAACCAATGTAACGGCCGCGTTGTAGCTGTTTGGTAATGGGTTTCCATCTTGATCTGCCGGCAGAATTGCAAGCTGTGCTGCGATCGGCGTGGTTAAGTCAGCGTATCCAGAAGTAGAACCAACTTTTTGTTTGGTTTCGCTAATGATCTCTGTTATCTGCTTGATGTTGTCCTGCACTTCGGTACGGCGTGCATTGTTCTGGAATGCAATAAAGGCTGCGGCAGCAACAATCGCTGCGATGATCAGGCCGATTGATACTTCAATCAGGGTAATACCGCTTTGTTTGCGGCGGGCATTCAGTGTGTGCGATGTAATCATTTTTGATTCCTCTCCGAAGGGAAATTGTGTAGTACATGTTGGCCCAAGCATTCCGTATATATACCAACAGACGAATTAATTGTAGATCAAATGCATGCTGTGTCAAGCACTTATTTCAACGCATGCGTTGCATTCTTTTCACAGGGTCCAGTTCCTCGGTCATGCTTTGGCTGATCGACAATTGCCCCACATACAAAAACACCACCACAGCCGCAGCAACACTCAATAACACGGCATTCAAACCCTTGGCGGTGTTGCCAATTTCATTGCGAATGTCTTCACCACCCTCAGTACCCAACTGAATCAAAATTTTGTCGAATTGCGGGTTGTTGCGAATGGTGGTGGCCAGGCGCGCCAGCAGCTTCGGGCTCATCAGCCCTTTGCTGAATGCGGGAATGTAATCGGTGGGGGCCACGTTCAGGTGGTTCATGATCTTTTTCAAATGCCAGCGCATCCACGGGTCGGCATTGCGTTTGAGAGTGTCGAGTGCCGACGACAAAGTGGCTCCACTTTTCAACAGCACCGCGAGCGAGGTGACCAGAAGGCTGACCTGAAAGTCGCGGTAAATGGACAGAGGCAATAAGAATGGCGCCACCGGAAACAACAAGAAGCCCCAGCCCTGCGGCACTTGCTCCAATTGGCTTCGCAAATTGCCTTTCCAGCGGGGCAGAGCATAAGTAAATGCGGCGATAGCACCAATAACACTGGCCACAATCAAACCGCCATGAGAGGCAACAATTTCCGACACGATTCGCACCGACATATTGAACGGCGTCCACACTTCAGGCGGTGCCACTTTCACAATAATTGGAATGGATTGCGTGGCCAGCACGTAGCTAAAACCTGCCACACCGGGTATCAATACCATCGGCGGGAAAATGGCCTTCCAGATCACGCTTTTGGCTTCTTTTTGTGATTTGATCGCTGCGGCCAATGCACGCAAGGTGCCCGGTTTGTCTTTGGCTTCGTCCACGGCGGCCAGCATCATGCGGTCGTTTTGTGGCATTACGGTGCCCAGAATTTGGCTGATCAGAAAGTCGTCGCCCAAACTCAGTTTACGAACCATCAGCTTCAATGCCGCTTCCCGGCTGCTGTTGCGTGTTCGCTTGTGGCGGGCAATTTTCAGTTCTTCTTCCAGAAAGGTTTTGAACTGTTCTTTGTTCTCTATCGATTTGGCAAGCTGTTCATAAAATGCTTCGCGCTTGCCGCGAAAGTCCATCAAGTTGATGGCATTGAAAAGATTGGTGAGTTTCTTTTTGAATGTCATGTTCAGGTGTAAGCCGCAGTTTCGGCGCGGTCTGCGTCGTTCATGATTTCGAAACGGTCAAAGCTGTCGAAGCGTTCGCAATGGCGTGGGTCCACGTCGCCTTGCAGTGCCTTGAACAGTGTGTGTTCAAACACGGTTTTTCCATCCATGTTTTCGGATTTGAAGTTGCCATCCGATTTCGACCGGTAGTACATCATGGCTTCATAGTCTTTGCCCTGGCGAATCAGGTTCAGCCACTTCCGGTCGGGGGTCAAAATTTCAGCAACCACACTCAGGCCAGCAGTACCGCGGTGTTTGCACTTGGGGCAACCGCCTTGTTTCTTGAAGTAGAACAAATCACGTTCAAGGCCGTAGCGGTTTTCCAGTGTGTCGAGGATTTCAAGCACATGCTCCGAGTCGGGCATGCCCTGCTGATACAAGCGACCACCAATTTTGCAGTGTGGGCACAGCTTGGGCACCAAGGCTTGGTACACCAGCAGTGTCAAAATATTCGGGTTGGTCAGCACATCGCGACTCATACCGATTTCTTCGTTAGTAAGGCGGGGCACAATACCGGATATCAAATGCGCATGCACCGTGCCGCAAGCCATGTGGCCTGTTTCAACAATTTGTTGTGCCGAGATCGCAGTGGCCGGGTCGCGAATTTCACCCATCAACACGCAGCCCGGGTCGGCTCGCATCAGGCCAGCAACCACTTCGGCGTATTTGGCGGCGGAGCCTTTTCGGTCCAGCAAATCACGCTGAATCGGAATTTGATGAACGCCTCGCAATGGGTATTCCACCGGGTCTTCAATGGAGTAAAACGCGTCTGTACCATTGCCAGGGTGCGTTTCAATGAAAGTTTTCAGCGTGGTGGTTTTGCCTGAACCCGTAACACCCGCAAAAATAATGGTGCCGGAGGGCGTGTTGGATGCACTCTTTAACTGCTTCATGTGCGAAGGGGCATAACCCAACTGCTCATAGCTGAGGGTAGGGGCATCAATGTCAACGTACAGCAAGCGGCACACCACTTTGATCCCGGCCCAGCCCCGCATGGATTGATAACGCATGGCCACACGTTTGCCACCCACTTCGCGGGCGGCGATCATGCAGTATAGGTTTTCGCCCACCGAGAACTGACTGTTGCTGTTCGACCCCTTGCCCGATGCATTGTTGTAGGCCCAGGCCACGGCACGCTCGGCTTGCAGCGGGGTGTACACGCCGCCTTGCTGATCGCGCAAAAATTCAAGTTCACCATCCACGCGCAGTTTCACTTCCGCAATGTTGTTGACCACTTGTACGTGAATGTCGGTTGCGCGTTCCTGCACAGCCAGAGCTACCCAGGATTCAAAAATTTCTTTGGCTTTGGACTGCGCTACAGCCGGGTCTTCTTCACCTTCAGGATTGTCGATTTTGGTTCGGGAGTTTTCGATCAAGTGCTCGATTACGCCACCACCACAACCAATTTCAGGTCGCTCAAATGTGAATTTCTCGGCAATCAGTTTGCCGCGCAGGTGTGAAATGAAGGGGCGAATCTGCGCGAGTTTTTCCGCATCGTACAGAATGATGGCACGCTTCACGCCTGTTTCAATGGCACACACATATTTTTCAACAGCGGCTGGCAGCTTGAGCAAAGCTCCCGCACTGCCGTCGGTCAGCACGCGCGAAAACGCGGGCAGTTCACTGAGTTTTTCAACCTTCAGTGACTTCTCCGCCTGCGTGGCCAACAAATTCAGTGCCGGGTCTCTTTTCATGATCAAAACCTCACTTGCGCACCCACGGAGACATGCTGCGTGTTGCCGTTGCTTGCGACCAATTCCAGTCCGTTCCGGGTGATTCGCCTGATATTGAATTTGCCCAGTTGTTCGCCTTCGCGAAGTGTGCGTACGCTTCGACCTGCTGTTTGAATTTCAGCGGTCATTGCACCTGTTGTGCCATACACGCCGAGTACTGTGTTGGCTGAAACTGCAGGTGCTGCCTTGCTGGAGGCTCGCACTGGGGTTGCTGTGGCTTTGCTTGGCGCAACTGCTGCAGGTGTGGGTGTTGCCAATGGTTTACTTGCCGTGCTTGTTACACTGCCACCAATTTTCAGCGCAGCTTGTAATTCTTCCCGCATGGCCTGTTCTTCTTGCAGTCTTTGAATTTCAGCCAGTGTTTTGATGTTCAAAGGCACTGTCACCCCGTTGAGCTTGATGTTCTCAACCGGTGTCACTGCGGTTTTGTTCTCGGCCTTGGCTTCAACTTTGGGTGTTGCATTTTCCTGCGCATGCAGGCTGCTCAATGCCAATGTCGCCAGCAGGCCGCCCAGTAAATATTTAGTACGCATACAGTGCTCCCTTCAATGTCACCATCACGGCGGCATCCAGGTTTTTGGGTTCAATCTTCATGGAAATCTGATTCCAGTAAATTCCGGAAGGGTATCGATCGAGAAAGTCTTTCATGAGGGTCAGGCTGCCCGTCACCTCAGTTGCATGGCGGTTCACCGACACATTGGGTGGAATGCTCTTGAAGCCAGTGGGCCAGGTTTGGCCTTGGGTGTCGACCTTGAACTGAATGCCCGCTTTTTGCCAAGCCTGTTGTTCCAGGTAAAGCAGCTCGCTGGCTTCCTGTTTTTTGGGCAAATCCTGCAACTGCTGAATGCCCCGGGAGACCATGTCGTATGAAAACGAAAACTTCAGTTTGTTGACGTCTTTGGGGTCGGGGCTGCTTTGCTGGTTGTTCAAAAAGCTCACCAACTCTTGCGTGTAGCCGCCTTGCGATTGCCATTCACTGCTGCACTTGCCCAGGTTGCACTGAATGCTTTCCAATAGCCAGCCTCGCGCCATGAAAGGTTGCTCGCTCAACAGGTTCAGCATTTCAATTACATCGGTATTGGCCAGCCCCACATTGCGTTGATCGGTCGCCAGTTTTTTCAAATACTGCGGGGTTTGTATGCTTGACTGCGCCTGCTTCATGCGGGCTTCACGTGCGCTGGCTTCCAGGTATTCGTTGCCGCCATACACGCCACCAGCCAGCAGAAGCACCACGGCAAGCATCGCCGAGGCTTTGATCAAATCGGTGGGTAAACCAATCAGCGCATGTTTGTTGCTGAAGCTGCCCAAGCGCGCTGCAATGTCCAGGGGCAGGGCACTCGGAAACAGCTCTGGGGCGTTGCTGTAAACATGGTATTCCGAACTTTCGATTGACCCATTGGTGTAAGTGTTCACAGTGCTGACCACCTCGGCATCGCTGCCGATGATGTCCATGGTGGGCGCACCCTGTTCAATCACCATCAAGGCCATTTGGCCTTTCTTGCTTCCTTCCTCTATGCGAATGGCATAGATGGCGTGTTCCTGCTCATTCTGTGTGGCCAACATGGCCGCCAGGCTGTACACCTGCCCGGTGCGTTCTTCATCCGAGATGTCAGGATCGTAGTTATAAAGACCCAGGTATTCGTTCTGATGGCCCTTGAGCAAAATATGCTTGGTGGCATCAATCCGGTCGGCATACTCCCGAATATCGGCAATGCGTTTGCTGTAGCTTGAGCGTGCCAGTGGCTGCCAGTTCAAGCCGGCAATGTAGGCTTTTTTCCCCAGCTGATGAACTACTGCAGATTGCTCAGCCATGGCGCATCTCCATGCTTACAGCACCACCGCGCGAACCAGAACGATGAAGTTCTCTCGCATGGTGGACAAGTTGCGCGAACCACCAGCCAGCAGAGGTGCCTGCTCGGTCAGCTTACGCTCACTGAAACCGGACACATCGCGTGACAGGCCTGTGATGGCCATCACTTCACCTGGGCGAAGTGCGATGGTGTACTGGTCAGAAATGCTGCTGGTGTTGGGCGTTTGAACCCGCTGCAGGGTTTCGCCAGAGCCAGTGGTAATTTCTAGCAGGCTGGTGAGGTCAGACAAACTAATGCCCATTTTCAGCATGATGGTGTTGTTGTCCAGAATAAACGGCATGGCCGCAAACTGGTCACCAGTTGTAATTTCATCGGTGGTCAAGCCGGGTACACCCGTGCCGCCACCCAGAGCACCTGAGGAGGCGGGTTTGGTTTCCGACAAATAACCCGTGGTGGTCAGCCTTGCTTTGCGTGCCCACTGCCTGTTCAATGCCACCAGGGAAATGGGGCGGTGTTGAACATTGTCGCCAATTTCATTTAAAGCTTGCACAATGGCCGAGCTGGCACCAAAGCGTTGATTGGTAGGGCTGTTGGGTGGGTTTTGTCCGGGAATAAAACCTTGCAAGGCTTCCGGAATGGTCAGTGCAATCAAACCTGCTTCAGGGGCCACCAGCGATTCTGGCGACAACACGCCAATGCCGTAGCGCTGAGAAAGGCTTCTGAAAAAAACATCCCAGTTCACGCCCTGTTGGTCGTCTTTCTTGGACATGACCGAGTAAATATCAAGCTGTACATGCACCTGTTTCAGCATGTTTGCATTTTCGGCGCGGATCATGTCGCGCACCTGGGTTTGCATGTCGCGGCTTGTTTTAACCATCACTCGGCCAGTGCCTTCGGCTACGATCACTTCGGAACCGGGCACCGAGGCCACCATGCGGTTGATCACTTCCAGTATGCTGGCCTGGCCGTCAATTTTCCCTTTCTCGGACACGCTCAAATTCGAATTGCTTTGCACTTCATTGCCCCGCACCCGGCCTTGCGTGCCGCTGCTCATGGCGTATTCATAGCCATTGGGGAAAGAGGCCAGCTCATACATGGCGGTGGTGTAACGCATGATGACAATTGAGTTGTCGCGGTACTCCCAGGACAAGCCCAGTTTGTCGGTGGTGTTGTTCAAAAAATCAATCAGTGTACCGTCCCAGTTCATCGCCACGGCACCTACGGTGGTACGGGGCGCCAGGGCCACACTGTCCACTGCGACTGGCGTGGATACCGGTGGTGCCGCCTCGGTAGGGGCGCTTACTGGTGGTAACTGGCGTGCGCCGCGGCGGGGTTCGGCGCTGACTGGTGTGTTGAATACGTCTTGCTGAATGCGCACAGGAATGCCGACCATTTGGGTCAGGCGGGCTGCCACTGTATTCAAATCCACAGGGCGGCCTTTGTCCGCGAAATTCATTTTGTAGGTTTCATGAAAAATCGCGGGCAACTTGTCGTCGTCATTCACATGCACGAAGGTGCCGCCAATCCAGCTTTTGCTGGCGCGTTTCAGCACCTTCGCATTTTGTTGTTGCTTGGCTTGTTCTTCGGCGTATTGCCGACCACCACGAAAGGAACCGTTGGTTTGCAAGCTGGTGTTCACCTGCTCAACTTTGCGCAAACCGTTGTCATTGTCAGCCTGTACTTCAGCCTTGATCTGTGGGCCTGTGCAAGCTGCTGTTCCAAGGCTTAGCAATGCTGCAACAGCAGTGCATACCAGTGTTCTGTTCAGTGGTGTCTTCATGTTTTATCGGCACTCTTCTTTTTGATCGCCCAAGCGGGTAATGCGCAGCAATGGCGGTTCGTTGTTGTAAACACAGGCTTCCAGGGGGTATTCGCTGTTCTTGATTCCCGGTGTTTCAAGCACTTGTTCCACTGCATATTCAAACGTACCGGAGAAGGTGGTGCCCGCTGCAATCATCACGTAGCGGTCGGCATCCCAGCGAAATGTGTAACCCGCTTCCTTGGCCCAACGGCGAATGGCTTTGTCCAGCCGGCCGTCTTCAACACGCAATTCCCATTGAATGGCACGCGGTGTCACCACCAGCCTTGCGCTTTCCTGTTTCACAGGCAGAGCAGCCAATTGCTCGGCGTCCCGAATCACTTTGGGCGGCAGGTCAACTATGAATACATCGGAGGATGGGGCTTGCATGGCCAGCTGTATGTTGCTGGTTTTGTTTGAAGTGGCGCTCGGAGATTTGGGTTCGAGGTTTGGCTGAGCAACCGCTACGAAGCTTCGGGCTTGCGGCAGGGGGTCTGGGGCGCTGTGCCTGGCCAGCTCGACATTGCGCGATAGCAACTCATCCGCGAAATAAGGAAGGTGGTCCTCATGTTTCTCTGCCACCATGGCGTGTGCGGGTGTGTTCATCGCAACTGTGGCACCTGTCTCCCCACTCGTTTCCCCGGTTGTATTCCATGCCATCAACACGATGGCTAGACCAAGAGCAAATTCCATATTCGTTTTACCTTCTTCGTATGGATCGGTTTTCAGCGAGTTTGCAAATTTTATTAATTCGAATATACATCAATATACGAAATATTTTCTTTTGCAGCAATCCCAAATTTCTTCTGCTGCGTCAGGGGGTTTTTGTCAGAGGCAAATCAATCTTGATAAATCGCGTCAAGCCATTGATTGCCTTCGTGCGGGCTGTAATGAACCAAAAGGTAGGCTGCTGTCTCAAGCACCGCAAGACTGCAGGCCTGTGCTTTGTCGAAGGCTTCCTGATTGATTGCGTCGTATTCGTAAATACACACTTTCAACAGTTCGCCGATCAGGCGAGGCGTGGATTCGACGGTTTTGATCTTTGGCCGCAACTCGGAATGGGCTTTCATCAGACCACGGAAGTAGTGCCAGGTTGTGCCTTCTGTCTCAGCAAGGCCTCGAAGGATGAACGGCAGACTAAGGTTCAGAAGGCCATTGTCCTCAATGTGCGCAGCCAATTCGCTGTATTCACAGTCGCATGGATCGACCGGATGGTGTGCCCTGAAATAAGCAATATTGTTTGCGATCGATGTGCCCGAGGAGAGGCTTGCAAGCGTTGCTGCCGTACTCTCGAATGGCTTTGTTTGTGCGACCATATTTTTTATTGTTCACTCGTTGAGTTAATGAATACTTGCCCGAATTTATTGTGCGAACAAGTGTTGACTGAACAAATGTTTGGAAAAAATCACATTTTTTGTCATTTCATGTAACAGTACCTACAAAAATTGCGACAAATTCTAAGTATCCACATGAGGTGATCATCAAAGATCCATGATTTATAAAGAGATTAATTTCCTTTTATATTTCATTCTCGTGATAAATTTGTTGCAAATTCCTGCAGTCCTCTCTGAGCTTTTTTCGGTCTTTTGCCGTTTCTAGATGTATTCAGAACCCTCCCACCCAGATTCCTCTCAATGCTCAACGAAATCAATCGCATCAAAGGGTGGGGGTGGGGGGTAAAAAGGGGGGGATTATCGTGACAATACCACCTAAAGCGGGGGCTACCGTTGCGTACCTTCTCAATCGCTTCATTGATCTGCTCGAAGCGGTAGGTTTCTACAATCGGCTGTATGTTGTGCAAGGCTGCGAATTTCAGCATGTCGGCAATCACGCGTGGGCTGCCCACCGGCGAGGATGAAATGGTGCGTTGCTGGCCCATCAATCCAAACACGCCGATGTCCAGAGGTTCCAGCACTGCACCCAGAAAATGCAAACGCCCTTTGGGTGCCAATGTAGAAATGTAGGCATTCCAGTCCAGTTTCACATTCACAGTCGACAAAATCAGGTCGAATGAACCCGCTGCCTTTTTCAGGGCGTCAGGATCTTTGCTGTTGAGCACGTGGTGTGCGCCCATGCTTTTCAGTTCATTGGTTTTGGAGGGGTCGCTGCTGAATGCAGTGACTTCGCAGCCCCAGGCTTTGAGAAACATTACCGCCATGTGGCCCAAACCGCCCACGCCGATCACCGCCACTTTGCTTTGCGGTGAAATATTGAATTGCACAAGCGGGTTGTAAACGGTGATGCCACCGCACAGCAGCGGGCCTGCGGTTGCCGGGTTGACACCTGCGGGAATTTTTACCGCGCTGATGGCTTGAGCGCGTACTTTGTCAGCAAACCCGCCATGACGACCAACAATGGTGCCTTTGGCTGTGCTGCACAGGTTGTGATCGCCACCCATGCACATTCTGCAACTTTCGCAGTAGCCTGCATGCCAGCCAAGGCCCACGACATCACCCAATACAAGGTGGCTGACATGGCTGCCCAATTTGCTCACGCGACCAATAATTTCATGGCCAGCCACCATGGGGTATTGGGCGCGGCCCCAGTCGTTGTCGAGCATGCTGACATCGCTGTGGCAAATGCCGCAGTGGTCGACATCGATTTCGATATCAAATGCACCCAGTTCACCGGGGTCGTACTGATAGGGTTTGAGTGGGCCTTTGGCCTCGAAAGCTGCGTAAGCGTTGATCATGATGTCTCCTTGAGTTTGCTTGATGGTATTACACCTTCGACAGTAGTATGTAGGTCAAAGTAATAATCAGAACAATCAGGAGACAAGACTTGCAAACCCATCGCCGCGCCTGCCATTTGTGTGAAGCCATTTGTGGCTTGAAGATCGAGGTAGACAACAATCAGATTGTTTCAATCAAGGGCGATGAGCAAGACCCCTTTAGCCGTGGGCACATTTGCCCCAAGGCAGTGGCTCTGAAGGATATTCAGGAAGACCCCGACCGTTTAAAGCAACCGGTTAAAAAAGTGAACGGGCAATGGGTAGAAACCACCTGGGAAGACGCCATTGAGTTGGCCTGTGAAGGGTTGTTTCAGGTGCAGCAAAAATATGGTGCCAATGCCGTGGGTGTTTATCAGGGCAACCCGAATGTGCACAACTGGGGTTTGATGACCCACAGTGCCAATTTTCTGGGGTTGCTGAAAACACGCAACCGTTTTTCAGCCACCTCGGTTGATCAGTTGCCCATGCAGCTGTTGGGTTACTGGATGTTTGGGCACCAACTGCTCATCACCATCCCGGACATTGACCACACCCAATATTTCCTGATGCTGGGGGCCAATCCGATCGCTTCGAACGGTAGCTTGATGACTGTGCCCGATGTGGCCAAACGCATCAAGGCCCTCCAGGCGCGCGGCGGAAAGCTGATCGTGATTGATCCTCGCAAAACCGAAACCGCCGAGGTGGCTGATGCGCATCATTTCATCAGGCCTGCCAGCGATGCGGCTTTTGTGTTCGCACTTATCAACACCATTGTGGAGGAGGGCCTGACCCGCATGGATCGCCTGGCCCACCACAGTGAGGGTTTGTTTGCGGCTTTGGGCGCGATTTCAAAGGTGACGCCTGAAGTGGCGCAGGCCGAGTGTGGTATTGACGCGGACACCATTCGCCAAATTGCGCGTGATTTTGCGAATGCCGGAAAGGCGGTGGCGTATGGTCGCATGGGCGCCTGTACCCAACGCCATGGCACCTTGGCGCAGTGGGGTATTCAGTTGCTGAACTTTGTGACGGGCAACACCGACCGGGTTGGAGGAAGCCTGGTGGCCAACCCTGCGCTAGACCTGATTGCCGCGCCCAACAGCAAGCCCGGCAGTTATGGCCGCTGGCACAGCCGGGTCAGCCAAAAGCCTGAGGCGCTGGGTGAGTTTCCCAGTGCCATCATGGCTGAAGAAATTCAAACCTGGGGCGAAGGACAAATCAAGGCCATGGTGACCGTTGCGGGCAACCCTGTGTTGTCTACACCCAATGGCCAGCAGCTTGACAAGGCTTTGGCAGGGCTTGAGTTCATGGTGTCCGTGGACCTGTACATCAATGAAACGAATCGCCATGCGGATGTGATTTTGCCCACCACATCGCCTCTTGAGCATGATCACTACGATTTGATTTTCAATATTTTCGGTGTGCGTAACCAGGCCAAGTACAGCGCGGCCACCTTGCCAAAACCACAAGGAAGCCTGGACGATTGGGAACTGATGGACAAACTGGCCGCCTGCTACAGTGCAAAGATTGGCAAACCTGCTCGGCCTTCCATGCCGCCTCAAATGATTCTCGACATGGGTTTACAAATGGGGCCCTATGGCATGGCCAGTGAGCAAAAGCTGAGTCTGGACAAATTAAAACAGCACCCCGAAGGCGTTGACTTGGGGCCGCTTCGCCCCAGTTTTCCAGACCGCTTGCAAACCGCCGACAAAAAAATTCAGCTGGCACCTGCGGAAGTGCTGCAGGCCGCATCAAATTATGTGGCCGACTTGCTGAATGACGACAAGCGGGCTGGTGCCGAAATGATGTTGATTGGGAGGCGCCACATTCGCAGCAACAATTCCTGGATGCACAACTCCGAGCGCCTGGTCAAAGGCAAGAACCGCTGCACCGCCATGGTCAACCCTGCGGATGCTGCGCGGTTGAATTTGCAAGACGGCTACAACGTGCGTGTGCGCAGCCGAGTGGGTGAAATTACATTGCCTGTAGAAATTTCAAACGATGTAATGCCCAGCGTGGTGAGTATTCCGCACGGTTGGGGCCACGACAAGTCAGGCACGCGCTTGCAAGTGGCTGCCGCCCACGCGGGGGTTAGTTGCAATGATTTGACCGATGAGCAATGGCTGGATGAGCCCAGTGGGAACGCCGCAGTCAACGGCGTACCTGTGACACTCATTCCTGTGGTGCAATAAGTGCCGGGCTGACTGTCAATCAGCCTGCCTTTTTTTCCCACACAGTCATTTCTGCAATGCTGTGCTGGTATTTGCGGGCAGTTTCCCGAATCACAAACGGAACGTTCAATGGCTCGCGAACCAGATTGAAATGGGGAGCAAGCACGGCTTGCATGCCTTCAAGCATGGTTTTGGGCTTGCCATGTTCTTCAATGCCGCCAATCCAGTTTTCCTTGGGCGTGTACTCGGTCAACAGCGTGTAGGGCGAGCTGATCACCAGCAAGCCGCCGGGCACAATGCGCTTTGGCATGTCGTTTAAAAACCCGGTGGGGTTGTTCACCCGGTCAATCAGGTTGCCCGCGAATATCAGGTCGTAACCCGTGTGTTCCGCGCCCAGCTTGCAGGCGTCGCCTTGCGAGAATTCAACACGCTGGCTGCACTCGCTGTAATTGAAATCAGCAAGCGACACTTGCATGGCCCTGCCCAAATCACCCTCATCGTGCAAAAAGTAATTCAGCGCATTGCCCTGTTGCAATGCTTGGGCGGCGTTGATGAAACGTGCGGAAAGATCAACGCCCACAGCTGTATCAAAGCCCAAAGCCAGCTCGAAGGTACTTCTTCCAACTGCACAGCCCAGGTCCAGCGCTTTGCGGCGTGGCTGATTGCCCATGAATTCCAGGCAAAGTTGAGCGCAGCGCACTGGGTAATTGGGAACATCAAAATAGTCGACGCCGTAGTGAAAAGCCAGGTACTGGTTTAATAGCTCGTCGGTTTCGTAATAATTGGTCATAAAGCCTTATTGGGCACAGGTTCTGAAGCCGACGAACACATCGTTTCGATCGGGCGTGTAGGCTTGGCGGTATGTGCCGCGAATGAGTATGGAAGAAGTGGCGCAAGAACCACCCCGAACCACTTTGTGGTCTCCGAATTGCAAGGTGGACATGAAGGGGTACATGTCCATGGTGAATCCGCTGTAAGGGAAAAACAGACTGTCGGTCCACTCCCAGACAGTGCCAATCATCTGCCGGCATCCAAACGGGCTGTCACCTTCGGGCAGGGCAGTTACTGGTAGCCTCGCAAGGTGTGTGCTGTCCATGTCCACCCGGTGGCTTTCCATGTTGTTGCCCCAGGGAAACTTGTTGAAGGTGCCTTGTTCGTGGTTGCCCAAAGCGGCCACTTCCCATTCAAACTCGGAAGGCAAGCGTCGCCCGGCAAACTTGCAGTAGGCTTGCGCTTCCCAATAACTTACGTGTTTAACGGGCAGGTTGGCCTGAACAGGCAGCCATTGATCAAAGTGGCGTTCCAGCCAAATGCTGTTTTCTTTTCTCCAGAATATAGGGTGCCTCGCGCCAGTGCTGTTACGCCACTTCAGGCCTGCCATACTCCAAAGGTGGTCATTTTCATAACCACCTGCCTGAATGAAAGCCAGAAACTCGGCATTGCTGACCAGAGTTTTCGAAATTTTGAAGGCTTTCATGTCAACGATGAATCCAGGCTTTTCATTGTCGAAACAGAAATCTTCTGTCGCGAAATGTGCCGACTCCGAAGGCATGCCGATGCGGTAGCGGCCTGCAGGTACTTCCACATCGCTGTGGTCGATTGGATATGTGTTCTCCGCGCCTGTGTCCTTCAACGAATAGGGCGGCGGCGCATAGCCCTGGCTTTGGCGCGCCCACACCATCGACTCAATGTGCATGTTGAGGTGAAAAATGGCGTACTTGTACAGGTACAAATCACTGTCGGTCAGTGGTTTGGTTTCAATTCGCTGTTTCACCTTGTTGAAGGTGTCGTCAAAGTAGCGCAGGGTGTCCGGTTTGTCCGGGAATAGCCCCTCGTGCCAGCGGTCCTCGTGAGCCAGTTCAAACGAATCCCAGATATCGTCAAGCGCGGGGTTGTACGAGGAGGCTTTGTCCAGGTTTTGCAAAATAAACCGCTCGAAGAAAAAAGCGGCGTGCCCAACCTCCCAAATAGGCGGATTAATGCCCGGCAAATAGGGCACTTTGGTTTGCTGTGCACTCAAGCTGTTGAGCAATTCAAGAACACGCTCACGGCTTTGTTGCAAAGAGGCGAGTAAGGATTGCTTGTTGTTCATCGTGGTGGTACTACTAATGGATTACAAACAATTATAGGCCACCCATGTTCATGAAATCGATACTACGCACCTTGGCTGTCGCATCCACCGCATTGTTGATCGCAAGCGGCAGTGCCTATGCGGATAAACCTGAAAAAGGCAACGGCAACCAGGGTAAAAACAAGGAAAGAGGAGAACAACGGGAGCACAAGGAAAACCGCAAAGGTGGTGGCAGCGAGAAGGGCAGCCGTTTCGACGGCCGGGATTCACGTCAAGACGGTGTATCTGTGTCCTTCAATTTTGGTAGCTCTGAAACCCGAATCGTGCGCGATTATTACGGTGGCCAGGTTGCCAAGGGCAAATGCCCGCCCGGATTGGCCAAGAAGGGCAACGGTTGCCAGCCCCCGGGGCAGGCCAAACAGTGGCAAAAAGGCCGAGCCTTGGGCAGCGATGTTCGCTATTACGACATTCCCAATGAGTTGCGCATTCGCCTGCCCGCACCACCTTTGAACCACAAATATGTTCAGTTGGGCACTGATCTGTTGTTGATCGCAGTAGGAACAGCCATCGTCGTGGATGCGGTTGACGGGATTTTCTGATCCAGGACGAATCATCACGCCGGTGATTCGTCATTTATTCTTGCGCCAAGTGGAACAGTGAATTGCTGATCCACTTGCTTATCTAGTTGCTAACAACAACTAGACTGGCACCGACACTATTAATTGGGTGCCTCCATGACAAACAAGATTGAAGTCTCGATTCCAGCCGTGGGGCAACCTTTGGCTGGAACATTTTTTCCCGCATCAAATGGCAACACTGACAAACCGTTGCTGATTTGCCCCGCAACAGGGATTACCCAGAAATTTTATTTTCCGTTTGCCCGATGGTTGGCCCATCAGGGATTTTCTGTATTGGTGTTTGATTATCGAGGCATCGGAAAATCTTTGCAGGAGTCGCATGTCAAGCATTGCGAGGTGAAAAAGCAGGACTGGGGCTTGTATGACATGCCTGCAGCCCTGGATTTTCTGCTTGAACTCACTGGGCAGAACGGCGCGTACCTGGTCGGTCACAGCGCGGGTGGCCAACTGTTCGGTTTGATGCACAACCA
>NZ_MQVZ01000001.1:3199381-3214506 GCF_002954425.1 Limnobacter sp. SAORIC-690 | reverse complement strand
TTATTGATAGATGGTTTTGGGGTGAGAACAGCGGAGAGAGCTTTACTGGCGCATTTGCACTCTTAATCAAGCAGTACTTGCCACCCCTAATATTCTCGTCAATCGCAGGTTTTGTTGATTACGCTTGCCTAGATAAGAGGGTTCTGGAGCGCGCCACTCGAACTCATGTCACACCAAAGGTTGAGCCAGATGAAACTCAGGACCTGCAACGCCAGGAGCAGCTGAATCCTGAGAGTGATACATCTCGTTGGTGGTTCGCTCGCCAGTTACAAAATTGGCTAAAGGAGCAAGTTAAAGGGGTGATTTCTACAAATGCAATCCTTCTTCAAATCGACACCTCAATTTTGCATCTACTTGATCTTGACACTGTTGCTTATTTGTACGTTGATTGGGTTCGGTATTTGATCACTTTTGGTTCGCGTTTCAAATCAAAACTTAAGCCATCGACCATAGAACAATACTCGCGCCTAGTTTTCCGTTACCTGTTTGAGAGCATTAATCCCCAGTTGACAATCGATGAGTTTTTAACTCAACACATGGAATTTCACAATATTCCAATCTTGTCCGATATTGCTGGGTCGTCCGCACAACAGCTTAATGCTGCCATGGATGTATTTAAAACCTACTTATTGGAAATCCATTCTGTCGAAACGGACATTGCTGAAATGTCACCTTATCAGGGCATGACGGAAGCAGAGATTGTTTGGCCATGTGAGATTCATGAAGCATCTCGGCAAGCTCGCTTGATTCCTGACCGAACCCTTTCGGTCAATTGCACAATCGCTTTCGTACTATCAACCTTGGTCAGATTGAGGATCAGTGAACTTCTAGCGCTAAAGATAAGAGACTTTCAAATATCAAAATTGGAAGCCGCACTTTTGCTCAGGATTCGTCGCAGTAAATCCGATGCAGGCGAGAGAACCGTACGAATTCCCTTGGAGAATGCGGATCTAATCGTAGAGTTTTTGCGACATCGAATCGATGTTGACAAAGCAGGCAGCAAAGTATCGCTCTGGGGAAATTACGAGACGGATGACGTGTACCGGAAATCAGCGTTTGTCTCAAAAATAAATGGCATTTTAAAACAGGTGACTGGCGATACAACAGCGCGCTATCACTGGCTTTCGCATTCAAAAGTGACATCTGAGTTTTGGCAGCTTTTCAGTGGCCACTCTCGATATCTCCAGCAGCCCAATCCAGTTTTCGCGCTTGTAGCCGATTTGGGTCATTTGAGCTATGAAACGTCGTGGTCAACCTACACACACTGTGCAGATCATTTGATTGTCCAGGCTGCGCGAAACCTATGGGGCTTGATCCCGCGTGAGTGTTTACCGTCTTTTGAGCTGCGAATGTGGTTGAGCGCTGCGAGCATCAACACCTACAAATCGACAGTCAGACGAGGAAATTCCCGAGGTGTATTTGTAGGTCAATCACATGCGCGAATGATTTATGGACACGAGCTAAACAAAGCGGTACCACCCTTTGATCAAAGCGTACTTCAATTTCCTGTATTTCAGGACATATGGCCGAAGACGAGGAAAATAGCGGATTTGATCCCAGTCGATATTTTCAAACTAGTGTGTGTATTCACACACAACGGCGTTATCGATCGTGCAAATCTCGTTCAGCAGTTTGGCTTTGATCGAGAGATGTTTGATCGAATTTACTGGGTACTCGCGGGGTACGGTCGGTTCGAGTCAGTCTCTGCGTGGAATCCAGATGTTTTGAGTTATTCCACTCACTTGAAGAAAGCGTTCAGTCCTGGTTTTCGTCACATTACTAACGCTATGCTGCTCGCATTGAATGCTGGCAGTTTTAACAGGAACGAGGACTATTTTTACTTACGCGAAATCTTCACATCGAAAAATGTTGTACTTCCATTAAGTGATCCACGTGTAAAGAGACTCATAGATTTTCTTAAAACTTCAGGTGTTGAACCAGGGCAATGCAGTTTCGAGATCGGAGTGCTTGTTCCTAGATCTGACAGTGATCAGCTGATCAATTTGTTCAGATACACCTATCTCAGCGTGCCTCGGGTGAGTTATTGCAAAGGCAGCGGAAGAAAGCAGGTCCGGCTACATGTGTACAAGCCAGATTTGCGATCAACTTCCACTGCATTCAATAGCGAAAACAAATCACTGGTTGGCAGCGTTACGGAAAAGAGATCAAGAAGTGGCAACAGGGCGGCAATTGGTGTTTGCGTCCAGGCAGCCTTTTTTTGCCAGATCGTTGTATGGGACCTTCGTCAGAGAGGTGGATTGTGAAGCGTTCGGCTGAAAGAATCGAAATACCTTTGAATTGGTATTGGGGGATGCGAATTGAGCGTTACATTCCCGAGCTACACATTTTGGAATACGAAAAGATTCATCAAAAAGTGAAGAACCTATTGTCTCCAATATTCGCAGCTATCCCAGAGCTCGATATTACGGGGTCACTGCAAAGTCGATTGAATGATCGCACGCAACGAAATGAGGTGTTTTACCAACCAATGCTCATCTGGGCGAGACAATATCAATTGCCATTTGATGATCAGCGCACCGAGAAACTTGATCCCATTTTAAAAAGTTGCTTAGAAGAACTTCGCAAAATACCCGTGATGATGGAGGCGTTACTTAAAGCAGGGGAAGTTAAGCCGCAAACATCACTGTCACCACAAGAATATCGAACACTGTCGATAGTTCGAACCATGATGGACTCCCCCGACCTCAGGCAGGTCTTAATAGACAATTACAGAATGAATGGTCGCAGGACTGATGTTCCAGTGGTTTATTACCAAATGCGCTTTCAAGCAAAAGTGAAATATAAAGGTCGCGAATCAGTTGTTGTTGAGTCTGCTATTTGGGATAAGTCCAATCCTGTACTTGTGAACCAAGGTGAATTTGAGGTGGGATTTCGCCCAACCAATCTGCTGGATGAAGATGCAGATTACCTTGATCGTTTTGAACCATATTTACGCAGCCAGCAACCTGCACAGTTTATTTGTCTTGTCGCGCTCAGGGAAATTCATGGGAGACTTGAAATAAAGAAGGTCACTCTCGAGCGGTTGATAGATAGTTAATACTATCTATGCACCCATTAACCGCTGGGTGTAATGCGTTGGCACCTCCTCACTTTTTACGACATGCCAGGTTGATGACACCTTCGAGGGCGTCAATCGCCATTCTTGGACATAGGCTCGCCCCTCCACCGTTTCGAAGCCTAGGAATACGATTTCATCAGCATTGAATTTCATTAGTTTGGCTTCATAAAGGCCTGGAGCTCGACTCACCCCGCCGTAGTAGGAATTCACGCTCAAAGACATGAATTTGCCATCGTGGTTGCTTTTGATCACCCCATCATCATGAATTACCGAGGGTGATTCCAAGCGTTTGCCGCGTTCGCGAAGTAAAGTGAGGTTAAAGAGCATAATTAAGTGCTGTATATAAAAACAGTATTTATATTATGCGATCTGCTTTCCATCGTCCATCAGAAAATTACCGAGCCCCACAATCAGAGGTTTTCTAACTTATTTCCAATTCCGCTTCCAGAAAGAAAAAATCCCCACTGAAATGTGTCTCCTGTGGGGAACTGCAAGCACCGCTAGCGCCTATGTGATCAGCATTCCCTGCGTCGATCAAAAGCAGCCATCAAAAAGTACTTTTCATTGGTCCGAATAAAATCTGGAACCTTCTGAAAACCATGCGCCTCGAGGATCTGTCCAACCAACAACATTAGCTCCCGCGCGTCTTCTAGCAATCCCTCATCACCAGGTCGCAGTTTGCTGAACTCCCAAAACCCGGGGAAAGAAGCCCGAACACCTTCAGGCCATCCAGTGCAAAAGTTTCGGTTGGATTTGCAAAACGTCTGCAAAAAGGCCGCGATTGGTGCGCAGTGGATTAACTGCGATTCCACTGAAATCTCGTCATCTTCTGACGCCATTCGAGAAGGCACCCGTTTCGAGTGTTTTTCACTGGTTTCGCTGATTAACTGAAGCAAGCCCGCATTCGCGAGAGAGGATACAAAAAGATCCGGTCTTAAATGAATGACCCGTGTGACGACCTCTTTCAACTCTGCTGGAAGATGGGAGTAGGCCCAGACTAACAATCCTTTGGTCTTTTGCTGCTCCTTAGTCCTTGCGGGCAAGAAATCAAAAGGATTGTGTTCGATACCGAAGTGGGTTTCATTGAAAATCGCCTCGGTGTCGCACAGTTGATCAACGTTCCGTTTCTTGCCCAAAGGGTGAATCAGTACGAATCGTCCCACTTCTATTCTTTTTGCGGGTACCAAGGTGTACACATGAAAATAATGAACGTGCCAAGAATCGTAGATTTCAGTTTGCAAGCAATAGCTAACTTGGCCATCGTGTTCAAACTCACTGACCCATGATCCCGTGACAATCCCTTGCACTGCGGTGGTTGTTTCACCAAAAAAACTGGACTTACCCATTTTTCACCTCCAGTTGCAAAGCGTTACCCAGTTCACCAATGTTGGTGTTAGTGGCCAGCAGTCGATCAAAAGCCGAGCCATCAAGGCGTGTCAGGTTGGGAACGAACCGACCGTAGACCTTGTAAAGCATCTCGGTTGAGCTGTGCCCCAACTGTCTGGCAATCCAAAGCGGGTTTTCGCCTGCGGCAAGCCACAAAGTAGCCGCTGTGTGGCGGGTGACGTACGGGCGCCGGCGTGTAAGCCCAAGGTGGCGAAGTAGGGGATACCACACCCGCTTGGTCACGTTGTTGTGGTCTAGAGGTTGGCCCACGCTGTTGCAAAAGACGTAGTCACTCTTACGAAACGTCACAAGCCGCTGTCTTTTCAGGGCCTGGCACACGACTTCCGAGATCTCAATATCCCGAATGGAGTCGTAGGTCTTGCCGTCTTCTTCCTCGATTCCAGCCACAATGGTTGAGCGGATCAGAATTTGGCGACGTTCCAAATCAACGTACTTCCATTTCAGGCCATCGATTTCGCCCGTGCGCATGCCCGTGAAAAAACGCACAATGTAGTAATTGCGCATGTCTTCACGCACCGTGTTCAGAATCAGGTTCACCTCTTGCAGAGTAAAAGGCTCCACATCGGGTTTGCGCAAGCGAAGTGACTTGATGTTTTGGTAGGGATTGGTAAAGTGATACCGGTCGGAGGCTTCACTCATAATCTGACTCATCAGAGCCATGATTGCGTTAACCCGCTTGGGAGACATCGTTAAACCTTTACGCCCCGGTGCTTTGGCGAGGACTGAGCGAAAGGTTAAAAGGTCTTCCCGTCGAATGTCTCCGACCCTCGTATTCCCAAACTTGGGCACCAAGTGGGCCTTGAAGATGTCATCCACGGTTCTTTGGTAGCTCTTTCGAAACTGCACGAAGTTTTCATTTCGCCAGATATCAAGAAACTCCGCGAAAGTGGGCGTTTGCGCCGCAGCTGAGTTCTCCTGACGGGCCGATTGCACGCCAGATCCAGATTGATGAGCACCACCTCGTGGATACGCATCAGAGGCCTTTACACGCGGTTCCTTTGCGGGTTTGCCAAAGAACTCGGCGTAGTTGAATTTGCCTCGGGCAATTTCACGCTCAAGTTTGTCTGCAAGCTTACCGAGCTTGGTGCGGTTCTCTGGTGTGTCGGGCAGGGCGGTTTGCTCCCTGTAACGCGCACCATCAAAATAAAAGTCCAGGTACAGTTTTCCGGTCTGTTTCCGGGTGCGAATGCTAGCCATGGAGAACACCTCCGTTGGCCATGGGCACTGAGAATTTTGTGCCCTTGCTCAAATCCTCTTCAATGGCTTGCCAGATAAAAAGAATCTTGCGACGTCCAAACGGACGCAGATAATGCACGCCCTCAAGCAACACAGAATCCATGAGTTTTTCACGGATGGTTCGCTCATCGTATTTGAGCCGCCCGGCGAGTTCGGCGGTGGTTAGATACTCTGTACTCATACTTTTCCTCTCTTGAAAAATCCCGCAAAAGATCAGCGGGGTAAATTCAAGTTAGCAAAAGTCTTCATTCGCGCAAGTGCCAAAATCGAAGAAATTTTTAACTTTTTGCAGGTTTCTAACGTGTTGATAGAAAAAGAAACTCCTGAGTTCTAAACGAACACACAACTTTTGACAAAGGGGGGTACGGGGCTATTTCAGCGTTGGATTGCGCCGTCCAAAGTCATTCATTACAAACCCTGCAAAGCAGGACATTGGACATTACCGCTGGGTGTTGTCCCCTTGCACTCGGGACAAGGGATTGACGCCCGAATGGAGCGAGACCGGCGTAAAGGGCTAAGGCTATTCGCGTGGTGCGAAAGCCCAGCCCATCCGGGTAGCTCAACATTCCTTAAACCCTCAGACAACCCAACTACGCTCAACAAGAGCCCAGTCCCATCAGATCTTCTGAAACGCCCGGCAGAAGTCAACGTCACTCGCATTAAACCGAACATGACTGGTTCGACTCAAAACCATCTGTGAGTTCTCAAAAGCCCGCACCACATACCCAAAACCCTTGTCATGAACAAAGTAAATGACATAGTCCACTAAAGATCCTTGCCATTTGTTTTGCACCACCTGGTTGCAATCAGGCTTCACCAATGTTTTGACTTGAATGCGGTAAAAGTTAGGGCCGTTCGAAACCACCAAATCAGTCTTGTGCCCATGATCCGATTTTGGATAAAAGACCTGCCAACCGCTTTTCAACAGCCAAGAACCGACTTGATCTTCAAAGGAAACATTACGCTGATACTGCAGAGTGCCCTCAGGGGGCAAGATGTGGAGTTTAGGCATTTAAAAGCTCACTAAAATTGCATGATTCAGACCCAAAAAAGGTCCACCAAAAAGCAATTGCAATGCGCCTTAAAAGTACACACGCCAGCCATGACTTTCGTCTACGAAGTGTTCCAACAAGAATCACTTCAACAAAGGCTTGGGATCAGGTTTGAAAAAAACCGCAATTAACCCAAATATTACTGGACAAACCATCCCAACGAAACCCCCAGCAAGAGGGGGTATGTCACGCAAGTAACTCAATTCAGCCTCTCAAGTATCGCTTGCAAGGGGATTTGTATGTCTCTTCTACGGTGCCGTCCTACGTGGCATATGAACTGTCCGACCTAAATCTGACCTTGAGCAACGTCACAACCGTCGAGATAAATCGCGTCATGGCGGGCAACGTGTTTCGCGCCATTGCTACGGCGTACATCAGCTAATGCAGGCCGGGTCGGTATACGATTAACAAACCGACTACGCGTTAGCGGTAAATTACGCGCATAATACGCGGCTGTTGTTTGATAGTTCGGATTTAGCGCTCACTACTGCGATCTCCGGCACGTTCACGCTGGCGCCCAGACCCGCGATGCAGGATGCAATCACCAAGGACAATACGGCTAGGTCGGGAATGGTTTTCGGGGAGGTTGCGGAGCTTGAAGCAGTGCTCGCCATCGCCGAGAGGTTCGAGCAAATAGTCAATAGCGCTGCAGTAATTGATTGAAATTATGAATCCAATGTTCGATCGAGTTAACTGCGCCAGTTTGCCTGCATACCAGTGTTATAAAACCCACCAGGATATGACCCTAGTAGGCTCATATTCTGCTCCCCTGTGCCCGGGGTGAGCTATAGCCAGGATAGGTGCTGTAGATATGCTGATAAACTCGGTCTGAGCGTTCATTAACCTCTCGATCGGCATAGGCCTTCTGTGGAAGCCATTGTAAATTATCAAAAATGATGGTTTTTACCTGCGCTGCAACTTGCGTACTCTCTCGCCAGCGTTCGACTCTCAGCTTCTCTTCTTTAAGCGTAGAAAGCGTTTTGATCGCAACTTGCTTGACCTCTTCTTCCTCTTTTTTGGAGAGCTCAGGCTTACGAAGCAGGTCGAAGATGGCCAGTGTTTCCTGATCTAATCCTTCAGCAAGGGCGCGGGATTCTTCTTCGGAAAGCTCCTGCATAAAGCCCTGAAGTTCATCGAAGGCCTTCTGCACCGCCTGCAGGTCTTTCCCATTGTTGTAATCATCAATGATTGCTTTGTATTTTTCGTAAAATTCTAGCCGCAGAGGATTCTGCTGCACCATGCTTTCCAGCTTGAGCTCGATAGCTTCCTGGAGGTCGAACACCACCAGATTCTTATTGTCCGATTTTTGGAAAGCCTGACGCAGTTTGTCGAAGTCGAGCTTGCTCAAATCCACGAAATCATCATCGCTGCCGGATGAGCCTGCCACCGTAATACTCATATCCACTTCCTGTTGGAGGCGGCGGATGACAGCGGTGATGTCAGCTCCTTTGACCTTCTGATTTAGCTGCGCATAGATTGCTTCAATCGCATTATGTTCTTTGACGAAGGGCTTAATCTGCTCTTCGGGGTAAAGGGCTTTGTATTTGCGGAACACGTCTCGTGCTGAGAATTCAAACTCAGTGCGTGTTTTTTCATTTAAACAGACGCAGTTCATGGCTTTTTGGATAAGCCCTAGCTTTTCTATTGGGCTTTTAGCATTGACCAGCCCGTCCAGTTCAAACTCTAAATTCAGCAAACATTGTTTTACAGCTCCAATAGTAGCTGCCAGTTCTACCGCAAGCCCCTCTAGGCGCTCCGCAGGGCTTATCGGGGCTTCGCTATCTTCACCGCCGGTATTCTTTCCACCTTTATTCTCGCCCTCACCATAAACGGCATAGGCTTCTTCTAGTTTGCGGTACACATTGCCGTAATCAACAATCAGGCCATTCTCTTTTTCGTCGTCATACACCCTGTTTGCACGGGCGATGGTCTGCATTAGCGTGTGGCCTTTGATTGGCTTATCAAGATACACAGTGGAAACGCATGGCGCATCGAAGCCTGTGATCCACATGGCACATACAAAGGCGAGACGGAACGGATTTTCATCATCCTTGAATTCTATTTCTAGATCGCGCTCAACCATTTTCTTGCGGTGCTGCTCAATCTCCAGCCCCATAGCGCGGAATTTGGCTACTTCGTTCTGCTCGCTGCTAACCACCACGCAAACTTCAGTCTCCTCTACGCGCTTTAGGTGGTGGCGAAGCTTTAATTCTTCCTGCTGGTCTTGGCAATGTGCAATGCGCTTTTGCAGTTCGGCTATATACTCTGGCCAATGCTTCATAACCAGGTTATACATCCGCACAGCGGTTGGCTTATCCAGCGCAACGAACATCGCTTTACCCTGATAGCCACGTTCGTTAAAGTGCCATACCAAATCTTTGGCAATTGCATCCAGCCGTGCTTCGGATGTCAGGATGGGGTAATCCCGCGCAAACTCGCGTTGCAGCTTGGCGCGTTGATCGTCGTCGAGCTCTTCGCTTTCTATAATTTCCGCCATGCGTTCATCCAGCTGTGGGTTTTCAATGCCCAGCTTTTCCCCACGGTTCAGGTAGCGCAGCGGCAGCGTAGCTCCATCCTCAATAGCCCGTTTGAAGTCGTACACGGATATGTATTCCCCAAAGATATTCTTGGTGAGCTCCAGTTCTTCCTTGATGATCGGCGTGCCGGTAAAGCCAAGATACGAGGCATTGGGGATGCCGTTGAAGCGCATGTTCTGTGCGAATTTTCCGCCTTGGGTGCGGTGCGCTTCATCCGAAATCACGATGATATTGCTGCGGTCGGTAATCAGCGGATATTCACTTTCCAGTTTAGGGTCGATGGAAAACTTATGAATCAGCGTGAACACATAGCGGTGATTTTCTGACAGTAACCGGCGCAGATCATCACGGCCTTTAGCGCGGATATTTTCTTCTGTCACCGCACCGCAGCCGGTGAAGGTGTCATAGAGCTGATTTTCCAGTTCGGTGCGGTCAACCACGATCAGGAAGGTATAAGAACCGCCGAACTTACGGTGGATTTTCTGGCACAGAAACACCATCGAATAGGATTTTCCCGAACCTTGGGTGTGCCAGAACACACCCAGCTTTCCCTTTAATTCTTCGATATTCCGCGCCTGCGCCACAACCTTATTCACACCAATGAACTGGTGGTTTTTGGCCATGATTTTGACCACATCGCCGCCTTCGCCATCGAATAGCAGGAAGTTCTCGAACAAATCCAGCAGCCGTGCGCGGTCGCAGGTGCCGCGCAGAATGGTATCCAAACTCACCACGCCTTCTTCCTCTTCCTCAATGCGCTTCCAGTCGAGGAAGAACTTATAGGGACTGGTAACGGTTCCCAGCTTGGCATCGGTGCCATTGCTCAGGATGATAAAACCGTTGCAGTGGAAAATGGCCGGAATGGTGTCTTTATAATCGCGCAGGTTGTCATTGTAGGCAGCGGCAAGGTCGGTGTGGTGCGCTTTCAGTTCAAAGAACACCAGCGGAACGCCATTCACAAATCCCACCACATCCGGGCGGCGGTTATAGAGTTCGCCAACCACCTCAAACTGACGCACGGCGAGGAATTCATTCTCCAGCGGCTTTTCAAAATCAAATACGCGCAGGCGCTTGGATTCCATCTCACCCTTGGCATTGCGGAACGATACCTGCACGCCCTTGGTGAGCAGTGTGTGCTTTTCCTTGTTGATTTGCCCAAGGGTTTTATCGGCTGCTTTTTCGATGATCTGGTCGACGGCGTGGGTGTAGGCCACATCCGGCAGGTTGGGGTTTAGCTTCGTGAGTGCAGCGCGGAGGTGGCGCTTCAGAATTACTTCCGATTTATTGGTACGCCCCAGCAGCCCTTCATCGCCGAAGGCTTCTTTCTTCCACGCAGTAACTACTTTCCAGCCCAAGACCTCCAGCACTTCCTGCGTTGCGGCTTCTACCAACCCATCTTCGGAGTATTCGTAACTCATGCAGCCTCCTTCAGCAATTGGGCGGGGTCATAGCTTTCCGCGTCGATCACGCCGGTCATCAGGCGCGGCAGCAGAATATCGCGTGCTTCGCGCAGGCGGACATTCTGGAAATGTAGAATCTCAATCTGGCGGTCTGTAGCCTCAACGATTTGATTAAAATCGTTGAGTATGGCTGGCGATGGTGCAACCACCTCAATGCGGTGCATATCGTTTTTGGTCACGGAGTTAAAAATTGCTCCGCCCCCCATCATATCTTCTTCAAAGAACTGTTTTTTCAGCAGGCAATACAAGAAGCCTTGAGCATTTTCTTTGTGTCTAATAGCGGCAAGTCCGCGCCCAAGAATCATTTTTTCAAGTGCAATATTTAGCCTGCCGACAGGTGCGCGAACGCTGAATAAAATATCTCCGCGCTCAGCATAACGGGAGCCGCTTGTGCTCCAACAGGCGTTTGTAGGGAATCGCTCCCCGTAGTCTTTTACACCTTGATGGAATGGAAGGCCTTTTCCTTGAAAATTGTAAAACTCTGATTTTGGACTTTGCCCCATGGTGAGCGTACACATTTCCCCCAATCTTGTCTTAGACCACCCCTCCGGTAGACCGGTTTCGGGATTGATGGGGATGGATTCGTAGCCGGGGAAGCGGAGGCGTACAAACCACTCTTCATAGGTGATCTGCGCCATTTCTTCGAGCAGCTTAATCCGCTTAAGGTTGTTCTCGATCAAATCATCATACGCTGAAAGAATCCCAACGATTTTATTTTGGGTGGGCAGTGTTGGTGTAGGAACAACGATATTCTTGAGATCGCTGCTTTTTATGCCTTTTACATTTGCACCAGTAACGATTGAGGCTATCGCCCCTTTGCCAGAGGGAGATAGAAGCCAATAATAATAAAAATATGGGTTGGAATGTTTTTTATTGAGTCGCAATCGGATAACTGAGGATTCGTAAGTGGTGGGTTCATTAAGATTTTTTACGATAGAAGATTTGCCTGCTCCCGATTCTACAAGCGATCTTCTACCAAATAAAATATCGCCATCTTTGAGAGTATCGCGTACTAATTCTTTTTCGTTTAGTTCAACACGCTTCATGTCTTGTTGACCAACAAAATCATAGGCGAATAACTCGCCCATATTCACAATCTTGCAACCTCTGCCATGGAACTCTTTAGGCTTGTAAATGCCGTTTCGTGACGGCTCTAAGTATAGTTCCTCAAAAGTCTTTGTTTCCCACATCATGCCGCCCCCTTAAGGATTTGCTGCATCAGGGTGGCGGCCTCACCATTCAGCGTAGCAAGCTCGCTGTGAATTTCGCCAAGGCGTGCGGTGTAATCGAATCCTTCATCCAGTTCGATGGGATAGCCCACATAGCGCCCCGGTGTGAGGCTCCAGTCGTTTTCTTCCACTTCGGCCACATCCACAATCTTGCACAGGCCTTCGACATCCACATAGCTGCCACTGGGGAAATGCTCTTTGAGCCAATGGTTGCTGGCGAAGGTTTTGCTCACGTCCTCGCCGCGATAGGCCTTCACAATGGTGGTCAGGCCTTCCATCTGTTCCGGCGAGAAGTCGCGCAGTGTGGTGTTGATCTGGCGAAAGGTGTTCCGCGCATCAATCATCAGGATTTTGCGTTTGTTCTCTGGCCGCTTGCCACGATCAAGGAACCACAGGTGGCATGGCAGCGCCCGGGTATAGAAGAAATTGTTACCCACGGCCACGATGCAATCCACCGCTCCGGTTTCAATCAGCCGCTGACGGATCAGTTTTTCACTCGCACCTGCATCGGTAGCGGAAGATGCCATAACGAACCCAGCGCGGCCTTTTTCATTCAGGTAATGGTAGAAATACTGAATCCACAGATAGTTGCCGTTATCCGCTTTCGGCAGCCCCACATCGCTGAATAGGCGCTTGTCGGTTTTCACGAAGTCTTTGTTCTTATCCACCTTGTTGACGTTGAAAGGCGGGTTAGCCATCACGAAATCGCATTTGCCTGCAAGGTCGTGCGGGTCCGAATAGAAGCTGTTGCTCTCGATGATTTTTCCTTCGATGCCGTGAATGGCAAGGTTCATCTTGGCGAGGCGCGTGTTGTTGGATTTTAGCTCGGTGCCATAGACTTTGATTGCTTCGTTCACAGCACGTTTGCTGTGGTCTTCCACGAAGTGACCAGTCTGGACGAACATGCCGCCAGAACCACAGGCGGGGTCATGGATGATGCCGTGGTCGGGTTCAATGAAATTGACGATCAGCTGCACGAGTGATGGCGGGGTGAAGAACTCACCGCCTTCCTGTGCGCCTGCGCCGCTCATAGAAAATTTCATCAGGAAGAATTCATAAATCCGCCCGAACACATCGCCTTTCAGCTTCTTGACTGAATCCTTGTTGAAGACGCGGATCAGTTCACGCAACAGGTCTGCATCCAGCTCCTGATAGTTCTTTGGCAAAATACCAGCGAGGTCGGCGTAGCTGGCCTCAATCAGGCGCATAGCCTCGTTGACGGCCTCGTTGATGTCTTCGCCTTCAGGCAGGTTGGCCAGATGGCCGTATTGTGACTTCTCCGGCAACATCATGGCACCGGCAGCGAGGAAGTCTGCTTGGGTAGCGGCACGCTTACCACGCGGTCCATCGGGCATGGATGCCTCAATGGCGATCTTGGCTTCATCGTATCGGTTTTGCGCGTAGCGCAGCAGGATTAGCCCCAGTACAGGGTCTTTATATTCAGCAGCGGTCAGCTTGGAATTAGCACGCAAACCATCTGCTGCGCCCCAAAGTTCTGTTTCCAGCTGCTTGATTTGTTCGTTGTTCATGCGCGTTTCCTGTTTACTGTTTTTTTAATCTACTTCTCGATTTCACTTTCACTAAAACGCCATGGGCCATCAAATTTGAAGCTGGGCTGTGACCCTTTGCCGCGAGGTGATAGGCGGTTTTCAGTTTTGTTTGAGGTAGTTTGATATCGCATCAGTCGTCATTATATTCATTTCCATAACCTCACCCTGTGAGTTTCTGAGTTCGAAAATACAGGAAATTACGAATACGGAGTAACCAGGGTCGCTATCGGGCTGGATTGGTTGTAAGTAGCCAGCCAAGCAATCTCGGTTTATGCCAATTTTCTAATCTAAAAACTGAATCTCTGCTCTGGCAGAGATGCTGACTTCGTAGAGTCTCAGTCTGATTTTCGGCCGAAGCGGACATCAGGATTGTTAGCCAAAATGTGTTACTCACTAAAGAAAGCGGACTTCGAAACTTCGGCGGTAGGCGATGATCACGCTGATCTGCAGAACCGAGTTTCAGGCTCACTGTTTGGTGGCAAATAGCCAAGGTTTATTTTTCAGCCCGTTTATGCAATTTTTAGTAACTAGGTAACATATTGAGGCTGTAGAAATAATTTGCGATATTCGGATAAGTCAATATCGTCGTTATTGTTCGAGAAATCAAATTAGGCATAAATGGAACTGTCATCGCAATTTGAATGTTGGAGAAAACTAAAAGATCCGAATAACTCGTGGGGTCTCACGTGGTTTCTTGCCGCTGAGTTTTGCCGACGGTTCTATTCATCGCACGGGCTGGTACCTTGGGTCATTGCTCACGAGGGTCTTGGTTACTACGGCATAGGAATTAACTCTGTGCCCTGCAGCGTACACGGTACGGCGTCGGAAACACTTGGCCGGTTTACGATGGGTGGCAATGTTGAAAACTGGCAAACAGGTGGTCCAGGTGATCATGGGCTAAAGCTGATTGATGAGTGTCAACGTGGTACTCCGACGGTCGAACTGATACGCAAAGCGATCGCACATTTTGAACTGCCGGCCATCCCAGCGAAGTCTCATATCGTCTGTCGGCATAAGCGTTGGGGTAGTTCATATGTTCTGGTCTTTGAAATTGCGGCATATCTTGCGCTACAGTTCGAAGCGGGTGAACTGTCAATCTGGAATCATCCCGACAATATCAAGCGCAAGTTGGAGGATAGGGACTACACGGCAAAGATGAAGGAGCATCCGGGCGCTTTTCTGTTTGTTCGAAATGATCGGGATTTGCTCGTTTCAGGTGACGGACGATTCCTCGACGATTCCAGAGATAATTTGTGGCAGCTTTATATGCACGGACAATCTGTCTCGGAGCTAGCGAAGCTAATAATTGGGAGGCTCGATGCCTGACAATCGATTCCAGTCCGACGCCTTCACCTTGGGCTCATGCGCGCCCGAAGCCTGACGGTGTTCGACGTCAGCTTATGACCACTTTGGAGACGTTATGACCCAAAGGTTCCAACGGCCGCTCCGGCCGAAATTCGGCCGAAGCGGATTGCAAGTTTATACGTCTTGTAAGCGGTCCTAATCAGACTTTGAGTGACGTGAAGCTATGCCTGCGATTGTTAGCATTACGCTCTACCTCTCCTCTCATCCGGT
>NZ_MQVZ01000001.1:3197108-3198119 GCF_002954425.1 Limnobacter sp. SAORIC-690 | reverse complement strand
ATCCCAAGTCTCCAATACGAATAGCGCGATCGTATGAGCAGAATGGATCGCCAACCGTGCATGCCGTGGCTTTAGATTGTATATTTTCCGACCTTGCCCATGAGCGGAACTAGCATGCGTTCTGAAAGCGCCAATTCCGTCAACTACTGACAACACGCCAGATAGAATTTTTTTGAGATCGTCATCCTCTAAAGCGGCTGGGTCAAACCCCAAATCTGCACGCACCACCTTCCAGACATTTTGAAGATCCTGCTTCTGTGGCATCTCCAGCTTTTCGTCAGCTATGTAAATCTTAAAAATAGATTCAAGGATATTGCATGCCGCAGAAACAGCTTCTCTTGGCTCCGAATTTACATTCAGTAGTGCACGATTAAACTCTGCATCAATGGAGGGTATATCTCGACCTTTAATCAGCTCTGCTAGAGATCGACTAGGAGCTGAACTACCATCAGAAATGATCCCGCCAGTGATGTACGTCAGATTACATCTAGAAAGGATTGCCTCCAATTTGGATTTGAACTCTTTCTTTATATCTACGCTCGGGGAGCCAAACCAAGAAGAAGCCGTATTTTCTGCACCAGGCAATTCGATGTAGCACTCAATAATTCGCCCCAATACGACCAAGGGGAATTCCGATTCTTTATTGACTCGCCGAAGCCATGATTGAACTTTAACAGGCTTAGAACCCTCAGGTGGCTCGCCGGGAGCTTCAGCATATGTAAAAAGATTGTCTAAGCTGGCATGCGTTTCTAAGGTCGGCATATTCTCAGAAAGCACGGCAATTATTGGAGCTGGAATTTCCTTTCTCATAGAGTCACTCTTATATTTCAGGGGATGCTAACGCTCGCATTTTGGGCTGGTTTGGAGCGCAGCGGAAAAAAGTCTGACAAGATGCGCTTGTTACGTTTTTACAGTTCAATCATGTCAGCTATTTGATAACCCTCGTTGCTAATCTCGAAAACTTGACTGTTGAGTTGCATCTAAAATTGACCCACTTAGGGTAAAGAGGGG
>NZ_MQVZ01000001.1:3185508-3194055 GCF_002954425.1 Limnobacter sp. SAORIC-690 | reverse complement strand
CCCCCACCTCATAATCGTCTTTCAGGTGTTCTACCCGTAGCTTCGTACCCGGCTTGTGCACGCCTTCAATAATGTCGTGGCGCAGTTTGCGGTAAGCGGTTTCGGCCAGGGTCAAGCTTTCGCCGTTAGTGACGCTGCCCGGCAATGAGACCACTTCATTCATACACACCCCAAAAAATTCTTTCCGTTTCGCCATTGTAGACGAGTTGCGGCGTTAATCAATATTGTCGATGAAAAATAATATTCTCGAGAAAATATATTGACGTCGAGATAAATAAGTTTTATCGTTTGTTCATGGTTTAATCGATTGGCAAGGAAGAATGCAATGAAAGAAGTTCTGAACTTCATCAACGGGGAGTTTGTGGCAACGGGAAACACATTCCCCAAGCATTCGCCCTTGAACAACGCGGTGATTGCGCAGGTCCATGAGGCCAGCCGTGCACAGGTCAATGATGCAGTGGCCGCTGCCAAAGCTGCTTTGAATGGCCCATGGGGCAAGATGACGGTGGCAGACCGGGTGCAAATGCTGTACGCCGTGGCCGATGAAATCAATCGTCGATTTGATGACTTCTTGCAGGCTGAGGTGGCCGATACAGGTAAGCCGGTGAGTTTGGCCAGCCATATTGATATTCCCCGTGGGGCGGCCAATTTCAAAGTGTTCGCCGACACCATCAAGAATGTGCCCACAGAATGCTTTGAAATGGCCACTCCGGATGGACGCGGCGCGCTGAACTATTCCATTCGTCGCCCGGTGGGTGTGGTGGGCGTGATTTGCCCCTGGAATCTCCCTTTGCTGCTAATGACCTGGAAAGTTGGCCCCGCACTGGCTTGTGGCAACACAGTGGTAGTCAAGCCCTCCGAAGAAACGCCACAGACTGCCGCGCTGTTGGGTGAGGTGATGAATAAAGTGGGCGTTCCTCCTGGCGTATACAACGTGGTGCACGGCTTTGGTCCAGATTCCGCTGGTGAATTCGTGACTACCCACCCGATGTGAATGCCATTACCTTCACCGGCGAAACACGCACTGGTGCGGCAATCATGAAAGCGGCTGCGCAAGGTGCACGCCCCGTGAGCCTTGAAATGGGTGGCAAGAATGCAGCCATCGTGTTCGCAGATTGTGATTTTGATGCCGCCATTGAAGGCACCATGCGCTCAGTGTTTGCCAACAGTGGGCAAGTGTGTTTGGGCACTGAACGTGTGTATGTGGAGCGCCCGATTTTCGATAAGTTTGTGGCCGCCATGAAGAAGGGCGCCGAGGGTTTGAAGCCCGGCTTGCCCGAGAACATGGATACCGGCATCGGCCCGGTGATTTCACAGGAACACCGCGACAAAGTATTGGGCTATTACCAAAAGGCGGTGGAGCAGGGCGCAACCGTGGTGACTGGTGGTGGAGCATTTGAGATGCCTGGCGAACTGAACCAGGGCGCTTGGGTACAGCCAACCATCTGGACCGGCTTGGATGACGATGCGGCAGTGTGTGTCGAGGAAATCTTTGGACCCTGCTGCCACATTGCCCCCTTTGATTCTGAAGACGAAGTGGTGGCGCGTGCCAACAACAATGTGTACGGCCTTTCCACTGCTGTTTGGACCCAGAACCTGGCCAAAGCGCACCGTGTGGCTGCCTCGATTGAAGTGGGTTTGGCTTGGGTGAACAGCTGGTTCTTGCGCGATTTGCGCACACCGTTTGGTGGTGCCAAGCAATCGGGTATTGGCCGCGAAGGGGGTGTGCACTCGCTGGAGTTTTACACCGAACTTAAAAACATTTGCGTGAAGCTGTAAGGAGTCCACGATGAACGCACCCGCTTCACCCGAAATTGGATTGAGCATTCAGGCCAACGGCCTTCAAACAAATTATCACGATCAAGGCCAGGGCACGAACCTGATGCTGATTCATGGTTCCGGCCCCGGTGTTTCGGCTTGGGCGAACTGGCGCTTGGTGATACCCGGTTTTGCAAAACAATTCCGCGTTGTTGCCCCAGACATGGTGGGCTTCGGTTTCACTGAGCGCCGCCAAGGTTACCAATACAACCTGGACAACTGGGTGGCCCACGCAATTGGTGTGATGGACGCACTGAACATGGAACAAACCGATTTGATTGGTAACTCGTTTGGTGGCGCTGTAGCGCTGGCGCTGGCGATTCGCCACCCCAGTCGTGTTCGCAAGCTGGTGTTGATGGGCAGTGTAGGCGTGCCATTCCCGATTACTGAGGGACTGGATGCAGTGTGGGGTTACCAGCCGTCATTCGAGAACATGCGTCGCATTATGGATTACTTCGCATACGACCGTGGCCTTGTGAACGATGAGCTGGCTCAGTTGCGTTTTCAGGCCAGCATTCGCCCCGGTTTTCAGGAAAGTTTTTCAGCCATGTTCCCCGCGCCACGACAGCGCTGGGTAGATGCCATGGCCAGCCATGAAAGCGATATTCGAGCGCTGAATAAAAGCACATTGATTGTGCATGGCCGGGATGATCAGGTCATTCCATTGAGCACTTCGCTGTGTTTGCACGAAATGATTGTGGATTCGCAACTGCATGTTTACGGCAAGTGCGGTCACTGGACCCAGATTGAACACGCTGCGCGCTTTGAGCGCTTGGTGACTGACTTCCTGCAAGAGGCTTAAAGCAAATGGACGCTACTCAAATTCGCGACTTGGGCGATGAACTTTACAACGCATTGACCCAACGGCACACGATTGCACCGCTGACCAGCCGTGATTTCGATATCACGATTGAAGACGCCTATCACATTCAACAGAGGATGATTGCGCGACGCTTGGACAACGGCGAGCACGTTATCGGCAAGAAAATTGGCGTGACCAGTGCGGCCGTGATGAACATGCTGAATGTGCACCAACCCGACTTTGGCTACCTGCTCAATGGCATGGTGTACAACGAGGGCGAAGCCATTGAAGCGGCCAGCCTGATTCAACCGCGTGCAGAAGGTGAAATTGCATTTTTGATGAAACGCGATTTGATGGGCCCTGGTGTAACCGCCGCCGATGTGCTGGCCGCCACTGAAGGCGTGATGGCTTGTTTTGAGATTGTGGACTCACGCATCGCCGATTGGAAAATCAAGATTCAAGACACCGTGGCCGACAACGCCTCTTGCGGCGCCATTGTGTTGGGTGGCCGGGTTGTTGATCCTCGCAAAGTGGACCTGTTTACCTGCGGCATGGTGCTGCAAAAGAATGGTGACATCGTGGGCACTGGCGCTGGCGCTGCTGCACTTGGGCACCCAGTGAACGCGATTGTTTGGCTGACCAATACGCTGGGCCGTTTGGGCATTGGTCTGAAGGCAGGTGAAATTATTTTGTCAGGTTCTCTGGCAGCACTGATTCCCGTGAAGGCAGGCGATTCGCTGCACATGTCGATTGGCGGCATTGGCAACTGCTCTGTTCGCTTCGCGTAAGTTACAACGCAAAAGGCAAAAGGAATTCGATGATGAAAAAGATCAAATGCGCACTGATTGGTCCCGGCAATATTGGCACCGATCTCTTGATGAAACTGAAACGCAGTGCGGTGCTCGAGCCTGTGTGGATGGTGGGTATTGACCCTGAATCAGATGGCCTGAAGCGTGCTCGCGAGATGGGTATTAAAACGACAGCGGAGGGCGTGGATGGTTTGCTGCCCCATGTGGAAGCCGATGGTGTGCAAATTGCATTCGATGCCACCAGTGCTTATGTGCACGCAGAGAACAGTCGCAAGCTGAACGAACTGGGTGTGTTGATGATCGACCTGACCCCCGCAGCAGTTGGGCCTTTTTGCGTGCCTCCTGTGAACCTGAGGGAGCATGTTGGCAAGCGCGAGATGAATGTGAACATGGTGACTTGCGGTGGCCAGGCGACCATTCCCATGGTGTATGCGGTATCGCGTGTTCAACCAGTCAGCTACGGCGAAATTGTGGCCACGGTGTCATCGAAATCCGTAGGCCCAGGTACCCGCAAAAACATTGATGAGTTTACCCGCACTACAGCAGGTGCTGTGGAAAAAGTAGGCGGTGCCAAAAAAGGCAAAGCCATCATCATCATCAACCCGGCTGAACCGCCCCTGATCATGCGTGACACCGTGCATTGCCTGGTGGAAGGCACACCTGATCAGGAAGCAATCACCAAGTCGGTTCACGACATGATCAAGGAAGTACAGAAGTACGTGCCTGGCTACACGCTGGTGAACGGTCCTGTGTTTGATGGCAACCGTGTGTCAGTGTTCATGCAAGTGGAAGGCCTGGGTGATTACCTGCCGAAGTACGCAGGCAACCTGGACATTATGACGGCGGCTGCAGCCCGTACTGCTGAAATGTTTGCTGAAGAAATTCTCAGCGGCAAGCTGACCCTTGAACCCACCGTGAGCGCCTAAGGAGAACCCCATGAGCTTGAAAGGAATTGAAATCAAAGTGCATGACATGACGCTTCGCGATGGCATGCACCCCAAGCGCCACTTGATGAGCCTGGAACAAATGCTGAGCATTTCAAAGGGGCTGGACGAGGCAGGTGTTCCGCTGATTGAAGTGACCCATGGCGATGGTTTGGGTGGGTCATCTGTGAACTATGGTTTTCCGGCGCACAGCGATGAAGAGTATTTGAGCACGGTGATTCCTGCCATGAAGCAGGCCAAGGTGTCCGCCTTGTTGTTGCCTGGTATTGGTACGGTGGATCATTTGAAAATGGCCAAGGAACTGGGTGTTCACACGATACGTGTAGCCACCCACTGCACCGAGGCCGATGTGAGTGAGCAGCACATCACTTATGCCCGCAAGCTGGATATGGACACTGTGGGTTTCCTGATGATGGCCCACATGGCCAGTGCAGAGAAGCTGGTTGAGCAAGCCAAATTGATGGAAGGCTACGGCGCAAATTGCATTTATGTGACTGACTCTGCAGGCTACATGCTGCCCGAAGATGTGTACGCAAAAATCAGCGCAGTGCGCGATGCACTGAAGCCTGATACCGAAATTGGTTTTCATGGTCACCACAACCTGTCGATGGGCGTTTCAAACTCCATCGAAGCCATTCGTGGCGGCGCTCGCCGCATTGATGCAGCCGCAGCCGGTTTGGGTGCGGGGGCAGGTAACACACCGATGGAAGTGCTGGTGGCGGTGTGTGAACGCATGGGCATCAAGACGGGTGTGGATGTATTCAAGATTTCCGATGTGGCAGAGGACCTGGTGGTACCGATCATGGATCACCCCATTCGAATTGATCGTGACTCTATGACTTTGGGTTACGCCGGTGTGTATTCAAGCTTCCTGTTATTTGCCAAGCGAGCCGAGAAAAAGTATGGCATCAGCGCCCGTGAAATTTTGGTGGAGCTTGGACGACGCGGCATGGTGGGCGGTCAGGAAGACATGATTGAAGACACGGCCATGACAATGGCCCGTGCAAGGAGCGTTGCATGAAACTGGATAAGAAAACCATCTCTGCACTGGCGGAGCACCTGGAAAGCGCAGAACTGAATGCGCGCGATGTGGTGAAGATTACCGATGACCACCCCGACATGGATTGGGACGACGCCTATGCCATTCAGGATGAAATTCGTGCCCGCAAAGAACGCCGTGGCGTGCGCATTGTGGGTCTGAAAGCCGGTTTGACCTCGCACTCGAAGATGAAGCAAATGGGTGTGGATACACCGGTATTCGGTTTTCTGGCTGATTACTTTAGCGTGCCGGAGGGTTCGGCTGTGAAGGTGAGCGAGTTGATTCACCCAAAGGTGGAGCCTGAAATTGCCTTTGTTACCAAAGCTGATTTGCGTGGCCCAGGTTGCAACATTGCCACTGTGCTGGCGGCCACTGACTTTGTGATGCCGGCCATTGAAGTGATCGATTCACGTTACCGCGATTTCAAATTTGATTTGAAAAGCGTGATTGCAGACAACACGTCCGCTGCACGTTTTGTGGTGGGCGGCACCATGAAACCAGTCGACGGCATGGACTTGAAAACCACTGGCATTGTGTTGGAAAAAAATGGTGTGCCCGTGGCTTTTGGTGCAGGTGCCGCAGTGGTGGGTCACCCGGCAGCAGCCATTGCGATGCTGGCCAATGAACTGGCCAAGCGCGATCAGTTTGTGCCGGCAGGGTCGCTGATTTTATCGGGTGGCATTACCGAGGCCGTGGCCGTGGAAGCTGGCGACAACATCACCTTGCATGTGCAGGGTTTGGGCCAGGTCGGCCTGCGTTTTGAGTGAGGGCGAACACCATGCCATTTGCACAAATCAATTTGATTGAAGGGCGCACGGAAGAGCAAAAACGTGCGGTGATTGAGAAGGTGACCCAGGCTTTGGTTGAGGCTGTGGGTGCACCGATTGAAGCGGTGCGGGTACAGATCATTGAAGTACCCAGCACCAATTGGGGCATTGCAGGCGTGTCTGCAAAAGACCGGGGGCGATAAGCCAGTGAGATAAACCGTTCGCATTCCAGCTGCACATAAAAACCACAGCAGCTTTTCATTTGCCAAACAGAGAAGGCAGGAGACATTGTGAATATTCAGTATTCAGGGGCGCCTTTGCGCCTAAAAAAATCAACAATTAGCTTGGCACTGCTTGCAGTGGTCGGTGCTGCGTTGTTGAACGCTTGTGCTGATAGCACGGTTCAATCTGGCAGCAATTCAGCGCAACCCCCAAAAACTGTTGAACGTTTTGAGGTTATTCAAACCTTGAGCGCTTCCGGCACGACCGTGTTGGGTGGTACGCAAACCGGTGTTGTGACTGTGTCTACCGACGCTGGTAATACGTGGAGCCGCAAGCAGGTATCGGACACCGCATCGTTCATTGATTCGACATTTTGCCCCGATGGCAGTGCTGCCATGCTGGATGTGTACAACACGGTGTGGATCTCATCAGGCGATTTTAAAGATTGGCTGCCTACCAAATTCGACAAGCCCTCTAGCCCGGTGGCAATAGAGTGCCACAGCAGTGGTTTGTGGGTGGTCGGTTCTGGTTCCAACCTGATCAACTCCACTGACCAGGGCAAGAGCTGGCGCGTTGTCAGCTTCGATGAAGATGCACAGTTCACGGCACTGGCTTTTACCAGTGATACCCATGGAATTGCTTTTGGTGAGTTCGGCATGCTGGCGTTTACCGATGACGGGGGCCAAACCTGGAAGCGCGGTGAACCGATTGCCGGAGATTTCTACACTTACGACGCTTTGTTCACTGACCCGTCTACTGGTTATGCCAGTGGCCTGGCTGGTCAGGTCTTGAAAACTACAGATGGTGGGGAAACTTGGGCGCGAGTGGTGAACACCACCGATGCACCGCTGTATCGCCTGTTTATGCATGCAGATGTGCCGCACGGTGTGGGTGCCAATGGCACGCTGGCGAAGCTGGAAGGTGATCGCTGGGTGAGCGTGGCCTATGACCGCCCAGTGTTGTCTTTCCTTGGCGCTGCTGTGTCAGGTAATCAATCTATTGTTGTGGGCGGCCCGGGCGGTCTGCTTCGCACTGTTCAAAGTTCCAACTCCAGTCAGGCGGACCCATCATGATCAAGTCATTCGCCGATCGTTTGATCGCACAAATTATTCGCGCCGAGGAGTGGTTGTTTGCCAACCCGAAAATTGTGTTGGGCATGATCATGCTGGTCACTTTGGGTTTTGCCGCAGCCATTCCGCAGCTGAAGGTTTATTCCGATTTCTCGGACTTGTTACCGCAAAACCACCCCTATATCAAAACCTACAACCAACTGAAAGAAAACTTCGGTGGCGCCAACATGGTGGTGATGGCGGTGGAGGTGAAAGAGGGCACGATTTTCAACAACGATACCTTGAAGTTGATTGAAAAAGCGACCCAAGGTGTGGACAACCTGCCGAGTGTGAACCACAACCTGGTCAGCAGCTTGACTCACCGTTCTTCTCGAAAAATTTATCTGGATGAAACCGGTGCCTTTCTTTCCGACACGTTTTACGACAGCAACAACGGCGAGTTAAGTGATGCCCAACTGAAACAATTGCAGAAAGACGTGACCGCGAACCCCACCATTTACGGTTTGCTGGTGTCGCCGGATATGAAGGCCGCCTTGATCAAAGCGCAGCTGAACGAAGGTGACATTGATTACGAAAAAACATTCGGTGCGCTGATGCAATTGCGCAGTGAGTTGACCGACGATAAACACAATTTATACACCACGGGTAACCCTGTGCTAACCGGTTGGGTATACACCTATCTGGATCAATTGGTGGCCATCATGGCCTACACACTGGCTTTGCTCACGCTGTTGTTGATTGTGTATTTCCGACGTTTCTACGGCATTGCCTTGCCTTTGTTGGGAATCGCTTTGTCATCGATTTGGGGTTTGGGTTTCATGGCCATGGTAGGTATTAACCTTGAGCCGCTGTCACTGCCCATTCCATTTTTGATTGCCGCTCGGGCCACTTCGCATGGTGTGCAGTTGGTGGTGCGTTATTACGAAGAACTGGCTATTGTAAAGAACGGAAAGAAGGCGGCACGCAATGCGCTGGAAGCACTTTTCCGCCCAGGTTCACTGGCGATTATTGTGGATGCCTTGGGTATTGCCGTGCTGGTGCTGGGTGCTGCACCTTTCAACTACAAGCTCGGTATT
>NZ_MQVZ01000001.1:2844981-3178995 GCF_002954425.1 Limnobacter sp. SAORIC-690 | reverse complement strand
CGCCGCATCCACCTCCACGGCACCCCACCGGGATGCCTTTGCGGTTCAGTTGCTCCATGCCTTTCAGCAGGTTGTCTTCTGAGCTGCAGGTGTACTCTTCCTTTGTGTTCTGAATGGCCACGCGGTGCATGTGTGCGGCCCTCCATTACACGTGTTTGAACAGCGGACTTTTCTTGGCCAATCCCTCTGCATCGGCCGAGGTCAGGAATCGCTCGGTATAAATGTCTCGTTCAAATAATTGGCCTTGCATCAGCGTGGAGATACACGCTTCAATCATGGGCGGTGGTCCGCACATGTAAGCCTTGTGGCCCCGAAAATCATTGTTGAAGTGCGCCTTCAATGCCTCGTGCACAAAACCTTTTGCACCGGTCCAACTCGCGCTCACGTCTGCATCCGAGAGGGCAGGAATGTAGGTGAAGTTGGGGTGTTTGGCTGCAAGCTCCGTGAAGTAGTTGTGGTAGTACAACTCGGCTTCATTGCGTGCCCCTTGCACCAAGGTCATGGGTAATGTGCAACCCTCATTAAACAATTCTTCAATCATGGCTTTCGGGCTGGAAAGGCCAGAACCACCTGCCAGAAAAATCATGGGTAGATTGGCCGATTTGCGTGTGAAAAAGCGACCCAGCGGGGCGGTGAATTCCAGTGTGTCACCCACCTTCAGTTCGTCATGCAGCCAGGTGGTGGCCGCACCGCCTGGTACTTTTCGAATATGCAATTCAACCAGGTTTGTGCCCGGGGCATTGCCGATTGAAAATGCACGTTCGCCTTGCACGCCCGGTACTTTCAGCATGACGTACTGCCCAGCTTGAAAGTGAACTGGCTCGTCGACTTCAAGCCAGATACCGCGAATGGTGGGGGTGAGCATGTCAGCTTTGACCACACGCCCGGAGAAATCCTGAAGTCCGATGAATTGCGCATCCGGGTCTTCATCAACCTCAGCTTCAATCACGGTGTCGCATTCAACGGTTGCGCAGCACGCCAGAATTTTTCGTTCATCGCGTTCAAAGTCCATCAGCGCAAACGGTGAGGCTTCCCCATGTTCGAATTCACCTTCCAACACTTGTACCTTGCAAGTAGCGCACAGGCCGTGACCACAGGCGTGGGGTAGCCAAACACCTGCACGAAGGCAGGCGTCCAGCACGGTTTGCCCTTCCTCGATGTCGATTGTTTGACCAATCGGTTCGATGGTGAGTTGATAGCTCATTGCGGGTTCCCCTTTGCGCTTACGCGCCCGAACCAGACAGGCCTGTCAAGCCAGGGGTGGTGAAGCGCAACACCGACTTGTGCGTCAAACCGTTTTCATCCAGCGATTTGCCCAAGTCGGGAGTGAAGTTTTCACGCCCGTGTTTCCACTGCACTTTGCTCCAGTCAATTTTTGCAAAGTCGGGGTGGCTGCCGTAGAGCGATGGCAGTACCTCATTCACCAATGCCCCGAAGGGCATGGCGGGTGGCAGTGGCAAGGCCATGGGTGCGCAAAACATCAGGTGGTGCTCCCAGTTCACGAACAATAAGCGGTTGCCGTGAAAGTTCTCTTCAAGATCGCGTACCACGCCGGTGTAGCCCGGCTGCAATGAAACGAGTGCCATGTTGTTCTCCTCCTTGTTGTTGTCAGGCCGCCGGTGCGTCTTTGTGGTCGCGCCCTGTCCATTGCTCCCAGTTCATCTGGTCCTGACTGCCCATGTACTCGCCGTTGTCCTGGCCGGGCACCAGGTTGTAGTACTTCAGTACATTGTCCAGTCCTTCGCCGCCGCAGTTACCCTGGAAGATTTGATGCACCGGCAGCCAGCTTTGAACGTACTTCTCGGGCTCGTTCTCGAAAATGTCTTTACAGCCATCCGAGCAGAAGTGGTACTTCATACCGTGGTAGGTTGTTTCCCGCAGGCAGGTGGTTGTGGGGTCATCGGGTTCCGTGAAAATTGCCGGCACTTGGCACAACTGGCACAGCATCGGCAGGCCAGGGTTGCTCCAGCGCTTACCTTCTTTCTGAAGGGCATCCCAGTGCTCAAAACGTGGACGATAGTGCTTGTCGAAAGTGTCGGGGTACTTCTCGCTCAACCACTTCAGTTCGCTTTCTTCGGGTACCCAAGTGTGAAATGCAGCGGCATGGCTGAAGTTGTAGAAAGTAGCCCACACTTCATGGCTCAAACGGCTTTTCTCTTTGCTGGCTACTTCGTGGTACTTGGGCATACGAATACCGTAGCGGCTCAAGTCTTCGAACAGTGCGCCACCGTTTTTCTCGAAATAGGTTTCCCATGCTTCCTGCCAGCTCATCACGCGTTTGGGCAGCATGTAGTCCATCATCATCGAAACCAAGGCCAGCAAGCGGTAACCGCGCCAGAACCACTTGTCGATCCACTTTTGAACGATGTCTTTGTTGCCCGGGTCTTGTTCCAGCATGAACTTGACCACCTCAAGACCAAGTGTCATGTGGCGGGATTCATCTGATTGGGCGGAAAAGCCGAAAGTAACCGTGGCCATGTCGCCGTTGTAGGCAGCACCGCTCATGAATGGCATAAACAACAGGTTGGTCAATACATACTCAAAAGAAAACGAGATGGCTGTAATGAATTCAAAGGGACCTGCAGACTGTGCATCTTCAAAGTAGCTCTTGGGTACGCTGAGGTACCACACGCGGTCGTGCATGTGGCGGAAGTCGTGCAAGCCGTTGAAAAACTTGTTGTAGTGGCTGATGGTGTGCACCTGGGTTTGTGCATGGCGCAATTCATCAATGGCCTGCATCTGCGACGCAATTCGTGCACTGACGCCACGGAAAGAGCGACCCACGTGGGCATAGCCACGGTGTGCAGCGTATTCCAGAGGGGATACACCAGTCAGGAACAGCTTGAGCGTGTTGATGTAGCGAGCATCCGTTACATTGAACTGACCATTGTTCTGAGCAAACGCGTCAATAATGGCGTACAGTTTTTTCTCTTTTTCGCCCTGGAATTTCCAGTACGCGTCCATGGTCAAGCGGAACGGGTCTTCCCACTTGTCCCAGTCATGGATTTTGATGCCTTCGAACTGGTCGTAAGGGAATACATCGTCCATGGCCTGGTAGGTGGTGTCCCAGCCAAGTCCGCGGGTCATCATGCCGTATTTCTCTTTCAGGCCCAGTTTTTTGTTGCCTGTGTTCTTGGGTACTGCGCTCATGTCTCTACTCCTTCAAGTTGAAAATTTCCGGGACTGGCATTACGCCGCGTGGCCCCAGTACAGTTCAAATTCATCCTCTGTTTCATTGATGCTGCCCGACAGGGAAATCAGGTTCAGGTGAATTTCCTGAAGATCCCAGTCACGCCCCATCAGGTCGGACACGCTTTGGCGCTTGACCACCAAACGGCCGGGCGACTCGATCTTGACCATTGCCGGAAACTCCTCGACTGTGGCTTGCGGGTTGTCTTCCCGAATGGCCTCGACAATGTTGCGGGTATCGTCGTTGGTGACAAATGCAATAAACACCGGCGTTTTCGTTCGTTCTGGGGTTGGCGTGTTCATGCTGCAGCTCCGGGTGTTTTCAAACCGATCTTCTTGGCGCGCACCAGCAGGTCTTCCTTAATCTGCATGAAAATGCTGGCGGCTTCTTCTGCAAACAATGAGGTCATCAAAGGCTGCAAAGCGCGGGTAGTTTCTGTCATCCAGATGTCGAACCAGCGGCTCAGTATTTCCTTGTTCTCTGGTGATTCATCCACTGCGGTTTTGATGGTGGAGTCCACCCAACGTTGGGTTTCGGCAAACCATTCCTGCATGAAGTTGGTACACATGGAGAAGGTTTGGCCTGCCATTGGATTCAGGCGTGTTTCAAGGTGCTTGTAAAACATGGGGTACACCAGTCCGTCCATCACAAAATTCTGTGCCAGAAAAACTTCAAACCAGTCTTTTGTGACAAACAGGTTTTCCATGCTGCGGCGAAGTTCTTGCCACTCGGGCGTGTGCAGCCAGTGCTGCTTGCCCACTTCCAATGAGTCGCCCGTGTTGCCATCCAGCAGCAAACCAAGGCGGCTGACGTATTGCGCCAGGCCCAAGCGGTCCATGGTGTTGTACATGGTGGCTTGTGTAATTGCAGCGCCGTAACCGAAGCTGGTACAAAAGCAGTTGTTCATGTTGGCGCCCCACTCGTAGTGGCGAAGCGGCAGCACAGCGAAAATTAAATGTTCTTTGTCTTTTTCGCTCAGGTTGTAGAACACACCACGCTTTTCTGCGAACTCAAACTGCTTTTCGGCCGCATCCTGTTGCTTGGCACGGTTCATGGTGTACACGCCGTAGTAGTACTGTCGTGGGTCTTTGAAGCTGTACCAATCGGCCATTTTGATGGCTGTACGGGCAGTGTCGTACAGGTCGTACTGTGGGTCCCAAATGGGGCGGTAGTGGAAGTTGGTGTCCGACTGCATGTCGAACGTGGCTTCCTGATAGCGCGACGCAGGCTTGTCTGCACCCAACCGGCGGGCCACATTCGAGAATGTGTTGCGAAGTTGTTTGATGTTCGACGTTTTGATGTCGACTTGCATGATGTCTTCTCCTTTCCTCTATTTATTTGGTTTTTTATTCGCTGACGCCGGCCTGGCCGAATTGCCACTTCAGGCGTTCGTAGTCCAGCCAGGCGCATTGCTCGGCAGTCAATTCCACAGCATTGTGTTGTTTGCAAAATTCGCGGAACTGATCGAATTGCATCACCAGTTCCACGCAAAGCTCTGGATCGCCAATCGAAAACTCGAACTCGACAAAGCGATTGTTCAAGGTGCCGGTGACGCGCACATAACGTGGAATGGACGCCTCCAGAATTCCGTTCAGCTCCGGTGGCGGGGTATCGCTTTTGGATGTTTTGACTTCTTTGATCATTTGGAGCCCTCTTGCTTGATTTCCCATGTAAAGGGGGCAAGGGGTATGCCATGTTATCTAAGTGATTGAAATGATGGGAATTATAAAAAATAGAGGATGAATTCTAAGAAATTTACGGGTGCTGAAAAGATCAATTGCTGCGGTGCAAGTTGATCAAATGATGAAGTTGGACTTGCAAATATTTACGCCTGGGCCGTTTTATGTCGAGTCTTTTTGAGGATCGAGGTTTGTCTAAATTGGTTAACCTTTTTGGGGTATGCTTAGACTCGAAGCAAATAGACTAGACCGGTTATAAGATCAGCAAACTTAGTCTAATAGGCTGATACCTAGTCCTCGTTTAGCCGCAGTTCTAGTTGAACCGATGCTCAGATTAGAACGTTTTTGGATGTTCATCCGGTTTGAGTTACTAGTGCTATGTTGATGTTAAACGACATTATTGGCATGGATCACAAGAGTTACAACCTTGTTGAGAGCACGCATTTACGCCATTTGAAAACTAACTGTGTAGTTTTCTACACAGTTACGTGTACCAAACTTCTAAGGTCGGGGGTTCGAACCCCTCCGGGCAGGCCAAGAATTCAGTACCGGTTTACGGTGGCGGTGTTAGCTCAGTTGGTAGAGCAATGGATTGTGATTCCATGGGTCGTGGGTTCGAGCCCCATACATCGCCCCAAATAAAATCAAGGACTTAGCGTGAATGATCCGCTAAGTCCTTTTGTTTTTCGGCGGCTTCATTCTCGACACAGAAATTTTCCCATGGATCATATATTTGGAAAACTGTCTTTTAGTCTCCACCCATCAGTATGCGGCTGTGACAATCCTGTGACAAATTCTGTGACAAATTTTCTGTCACAGACATTTCGTGAGTATCGACCTATCTTTGACACATATTCATCTGTCACATAAGAAGAAATTCAACTTGGTGGCAGTATGTAACAACAAGTAATCTCTGCAACAAAGCTTCCGCTAATCGGCCGAAGCGGACTTTTAAATATTCTTGAAAAACGACTGCTTTCGACGCTTCGCTGACATTTAACATTCGACGACAGTGCCTACTTCCTAACAAGTAATTGGTATCAGTGTGGATACAAACCATGCCAGATACAGCAAGTTTCTGGCACAGTGCTATCTCATCTAACAAACTCCAAGGTTGTAACAACTAAAGAGGAGGAAGTGATGCCGAACATTCCTATCACTGACACGATCGTGCACGCGTTTTCCCAGTTGGTAGACGACTCGGGTAATGGCGGAAGCTATCGAGAGCCGTCGCATTCAGACATAGAATTTCAAATTAATACTTTCGGGCTGGCGAACTTTGATCCCAAGCAACAGGGCCAACTGATCGGAAAGGCTAAGCGTGTTAGAGCTGTGCTGTATGAGGCCATGACAGCCAATCCAATCGCCGCCTCGGGGTTCGCGATGGGTCTCTTGGGAAAGATTCGTGCGTGTGGCGGTTTCCGTGCAGGTGCACCTAACTTCGTCGGCCTCGACGCGATTGCGAACGCCAAAACGGCTTGCGAGAGCGTCGGCTTCGTCCTTGCAGACGATGGGGCGCTTTCCCCGAAAGTGCTCACAGCTCTTAATGGACCGGAGCTGACGGATGCACTGCTAAGCTACGCGAGGCGCGCGCAACGAGGCGCCGAAGACGCTGCCCTGGTGGCTGGAACGGGCAAAGATCTGCTTGAGGCCACTGCCGCCCATGTGCTTATGACAATCAGGGGCAGCTATCCCGCGGGAGCTAACTTTCAGGCTTTGTTAGGTATGGCCTTCGTTGCACTGGGTCTTGCGGTGCCTGAGATGCCGGAAGTTCAGGGCGAATCGCCTATCCGCGCTATGGAGCGAGGGCTGTTCCTGACCGCTCTTGGTGTTAACCGCGTCAGGAACAAGCAGGGCTCTGGCCACGGCCGTCCTTGGCTACCGACACTTACCGATGCTGAGGCCAAAGCAGCAATTGAGTCTGTTGGCACGGTGGCCAGCTACTTGCTAGCAAAGCTGGCGATAAACGTGCGGTAGTCTCCATGATTAACCATGATTGACCTACTTCCCGTCCTAGTTCAAGCAACTGTGACGACCCAGTTACAGCTTAAGCAGTGGTTCGCTCGCTATCCTGCAGGCATGCCATGGTCAGTTATCTCGGACTACTGCATTGGGGACGTCAATAAGGGGAACGATGTCTTCAGCTTTGTAGTCGTCGCACCCCATGACAAGGCTGAGAACATCAGCGAGTACATAGCCAGAGTGGCACCTAAGGACTTGAAGAACACAGGCAAAGTTCCGCTCGGTCTAATCCAGTATTTGACCTGCGAGGTGCCTGTCACCTTTAGCGTCTCCTTCGTAACGAGGCGTGAGGATGTGCTGTTACGCGACTACTTGAGCATGCAGGCCATGGACGCGCTGGTCGCGGGAGCCATATCCTTTATGCATGACCGCCTTGCGCTATACCAGCATAAGCATGACATTGAATATCACGAAAACGCCATCAGGAGACTGAAGGCTTTCAAACGAGAGCTCGAACATAAGGGAGCAAATGCGAAGTTAGCCAGACAGATTCATTTGGTCGCTGCCATGGTAGCGACCCTCTGCAACTTGCTCAATCAGGCGGTGGGCGCTAGCGTAATCCGTTGGATTTCTGACAGGGATGCAATGTTTGAGCGCCATGACGCCGTAGTGTCTGACCTAGCGTACGTGTACTACCTGACCCAGGCAATCGAGTTCGCCACACCGGAACAGCAGATCGCCCAGAGCCATGGCGAATCTCTGGCCACCCTTGTTTTTGAAATACCAGAGAAGACCGCCAAGCACCGCTTCGACGAATTGGTCAGACTCCCGGACTATCTTGCAGGTACCTTGGCCGACCTGAACAACGAAACTATGGCCGTTTCTAGGGAGAAGTTCGACGTCGTGCTTAACAACGTCTTCGTCAACTCTAAGAACAACTGGCTGGTGCAAATGACATCAACCGGCGAGCGCATTACAGCGCGCTCGGCCCTGTTCCGAAGCTGTAATTAGAATCGGCATCAAGAACGGACAAGCCCTCACCCGCCAAGCGACTACTCTGGGTAGGTAAACGAGAACGTAAGGTCTGGAAACTAGCGCTCCGTTGTCTTCTGGCCACCGAATATCGGCTGCTCTTATTGCGATGGTTGTACGTTGGGATGGGGCGATTTTCGGCCTGAGCGGCCGTGAGACTTTCAACTTAGAACATTTCCAAAGTGACCTTGAACCGAAGGTGTATAACGTGAAGGTGAGCGCCGCCACACGGCTTTATCCCGCAGCGTCCAGCGATCGAAGCGAGTGAGTTCGCACGTAGGGTTATGTTTCACGTCTCGGCTACCCCCACACCTTTGCTGTTTTTGCGTCAAAGACGTGCACTTTGCATTTGAACTTTCCTTTGATCTGCTCAATATGCTCCTTGTCTTCAGGCGAATAAACGCCTATGTAAATGCTCCAGAGTTTATTAGGAACCTTTTGCTTGGCGGCTTTGTTGATCGCTGCAATGATGTGTTCATCGTATTGCCCGAAGCTGAACCCAAAGGTTACGAGTGAGCCTTCAGTTTGGCATAAGCTGTCGTAGCAATAAGTGAGGTATTGGTTATGAGTTATATGGTTCAGCTTTTGCTGCCCATCACCAGCAGTAACGAAAATCGGGTATTCACCCTTTTCCATTCGAGCGCTTATGTTCCGGAGTAGATAGTTATAAACGTCGTACTCTTCTTTAACAACGCATACCCCGCTGTCGAAAAATGGAAGGGCTCCGTGCAGATAGAAAACATTTTGCTTGCTACGGTTTTTCCCCCATATTAGGTCGGACCATTCCTGATCCTCTGGGGCCATGTACTCGCCAGTGTCATTCATAAGCTCTCGGCCGCAGCCATCGACGTGATTGAGTATGTCGTTTCGCATTAGGACCCAATACAAAAGCAAGTCGTAGTTGGTCGAATAAATGTGCCCGCTAGTGTTAAAAAATTGCTGGAGGAAGGTAGCACACGCCGCGCTTTGATCTTCCGGCACCTTGAAAACGTGCTCGGGGTGCATTGCTTTCACAGCGTCCAACAGACTTTTTTTCAGCTTGACACTTGCGTTCTCGACGCGTTCTTTTAGTTTTGAATCGCCACCTAAGGCCTCTACTAGCGCGGCAAAGTTATCCAAGTACTGCATTATTACTTCGAAGTTGCGAGTCTCAATTACTTCTAGAATCTTTGAAAGGTCCCTATCCTTGAGATTTTTAACGAACTCGTGAAGCGCATTATAGGAAAAAATTTTTGGGTCGTATGAGACGCTAAAGCCATTTCCCAATAGCAGATGAAACTGCCGCCGTGGGTTCTTCCGAATGGATTCGAGCACATCGTCAAAAGTTTCTAATTTCATTCGTTGCCCCGATCAAGATGAGACATAACGCCGAGTGCAGCGGCATTTTGTGGGGTGGCGATTTGTGCGAGCGTAGCGATCGGCACACAAAGGCCGGGGAATAAACTGTCCGACTGGCATGACTTGTTATTTCTTTGTGATGTTGAATTTTCTACCAGCGAACTCACATAGTGATAAAACCGGGAAACCATTTACTCTTGTTCTGTGAAAAGGCTGATTACCTCCGAGAAAGCCAGCAACAGAAGGATAACTCACACTAAGCCTATCAAGTATATCTTTGCTTTTTTGGTTTGCAGCTAGCATTGCAGCCCACATGATTTTTGCTGCACTAGGCCAGTTCAAATTAACAGGAGTACATAACGCCCCATTTAGTTGAACGAATGCTAGCTCTTTCTTTAAGGAATATTGGTCACCCTGGAACTCAAATTCAAATACAAGTCGCTCATTTCCAGAATCAATGTGCCGCCAACAGATATATAGCCCTCTGAGCTGACAATCATCAATAAATAGACCATCAGGACCAGTAAAGGCATCAATTATTGGCTTGATACAGTTATCAATATCTGACTTAGCATCTGTTTCAAATCTTTGTTTGGCGGGAAGCAGCCATGTTACGTTGAGAATTATTTCCCCCGTAAGAAGGTACTGTAATTTTGAGAATTGCTCTTTTATTGAGCTCAGATATGTATCGCGAACAGACTTTTTAGACTGTACTGAGGCTGGTGAGCCTAGCACTACAAATTCAGCCCTACCGAAAGGTGAGGGGGCTTCTCCTCTATTAGCACGGTCTAATTCTTCCAACAAGTCATCGCTCATTTACTGCTCTTTGTACAGATGGCATAACTTGATTTGTCGAACAATAACGGAGATATTCATTTATCCGTACATCGCAAATAATTTCCATAATTTAACCATTTCAGATGTTTGCAAAGCATCGCATGAACAAGATGAAAAATAAACCTTGGTTATTCGCCATCAAATGGCGAGTCAAGGATTTGACTCGGAAAATCAGAGCCTTTATCTACTACCACATAAGTTCCAAAGAACGCTTTCGCCAATAACTCAGACGTTTCTGTCGTAAGTCCGAATTTCCGCTCCGGTCGATTACCTGCCGTTGCAACTGCATATCTAGTTTCAAAACCGACGCACCGCTTCCCGAAGGTCAGCCATGTAATCTGCGTCCATGAACCAAACATTTGCCAAAAATCATATCTTAGTGCCCAGAAAATCTAAATTTCTGCGTAACTGACCACAAGAATACGCCATGTCACCTAGCCGCGATACCAATTCAGTCAATGGTCTCAGCCAAACCATGGGCACAACCTGGGCACAACTTAGGCACATCCTATTAATAGTCAAATTCCATCCTGAAGGTCACAAATTTCCGAAAATTCCGCACAAAAATTCGCTTCAAAAACTCGAAAATTCACGACCTTTGGGTTGATTTCCCAAACGGTCATTGGGCACAAAAATGTGAACCAGAAAATTCGAGAAATTTTTACAGATGTGCCCTGTTGACCGTTATTGGGTTTGACCGAAGGTCATGAAAGGGAAGGCGGGCTAAAGCGGGGTTGGGCACCAGTTGGGCACATTTTGGGCACACGCGGTTAGTGGCCTAGAAAACAAAAAAACCAACCACCGCTAAGTGATTGGTTTTAATGATAAAGATCTGGTTGCGGGGGCAGGATTTGAACCTACGACCTTCGGGTTATGAGCCCGACGAGCTGCCAGACTGCTCCACCCCGCGTCTGGTAAGAACGAAACTATAGCGGGTTTTCCCCTTGTGTGCAAGTGCACAAACGCATGCAAACGCCTAAACCGCGGCTCAAAAACCTTTATCCTACTGAAACCACAAGAAAAATTCGCAGCAAAAAATGTTTAAAAAATTTCTGAAAAACCTCTCTGACAAGCCCGAATTCATGCGCAGGGCCATGAATTTTTACGCACCTTTGCGCGGCGCAGGCATTCATGTGCATCACATCAGTGCCAATTTCGAAGAAGTCGAAGTGCACATGCCACTCACGCGTCGCAACAAGAACATCATGGGTACGCAATTTGGCGGTTCTCTCTACGCCATGGCCGATCCCTTCTACATGCTCATTCTCATGAAGCGCTTGGGCAGTCGCTACCATGTGTGGGATCAAGAGGCCAACATTCGGTTTGTTGCACCGGGCAACGCCTTGGTCAAAGGCGTGTATCAAGTTGATGATCAAACACTGGAAGAAATCAAAGCCAAAGCGGCCACTGGTGAAAAAGTTTTGCACACCTTCGAGACCGACATCACCCACGCCGATGGCTCGGTTGTCGCACACGTCACCAAAGTGCTCTATATTCGCCTGAAGAAGCAGTACCGTCCCAACCCCAAATAAAGCAGCATCATGTCAAAACCTGAATACGCCAACCTGCCTGTGTGGCCCCAAGCCGATACCCCTTGCGTGGGTTTTTGTTCAACCAACCTTGGAGACGACATTTGCATGGGCTGCGGTCGCACTCTGGACGAAGTCGATGGTTGGCTGTTCAAAAGCGACGAGGAGAAAGAGGCTATCTGGAACCGCATCCGCCAAGCGGGTGTTGGCTATCGCTGGGAAAGCTGAAATAGCAAGAGTTGATAGTCTCTAGAGCCCATGCTCAGTTTTTAATCAACCAACCAAAAACTGCACAAAATCAACAGGCTGAAAATTTTATCCACAGCGAATAGGGAAGGTTTTCCCCGCCCAGTGTGGATAAGTTCCATAAGCCTCGGGGTAAGCCACAGTGGGGATGTTCAGTGCACTTTGTTCCGGCACTCTATGAATGTCTCCGACCCTCCGTGGGTTACTTTCAGATACGGCTTGCCTCGGTGAGCCGTTTTTTTTGAAATTAATTGTGTGATCAAGTGGTTGCTGAGCGGTGGATAACGTGGTTACAATGCGCCATCGGTTTATAAAATGCCTGTCGCGCAACTCGTTTCACGCTGCGCCCCTGCACCCCGCTGGCAACAGCCACATCGGCCTGCAGGACCAATCGGCACTATTTCCCTATCAACACCTGAATTTCTTAAAGTGAGTCCGCCTGGATGGATCCCCAGCGCGCTAAAAACATATTAGAAGCAGCATTGCTGTGTTCGGTCGAGCCCATTGCCGTCAAGGAATTGATGCGCCTGTTCGATGATGCAATTGATGCATCCGTGGTCACAACCTTGTTGGAAGACCTGCGTCGAGATTGGACTCACAAGGGTTTGGAACTTGTGCAAGTCAAAACGGGCTGGCGCTTCCAAACCCGCGAGGACGTCAAACGTTACCTCGAACAAATGAATCCCGAGAAGCCCCCGAAGTACTCAAGGGCAACCATGGAAACCCTGGCAATTATTGCCTACAAGCAGCCGGTCACCCGGGGCGACATCGAGTCCATTCGTGGGGTCACCGTGTCTACCCAGGTCATGAAGGCGCTCGAGGATCGCGGCTGGATCGAGTCAATCGGCCACCGCGATGCGCCGGGGCGCCCAGCACTGTGGGCAACCACGCCCCAGTTTTTGGCTGACCTGAATTTGGCCAGCCTAAGCGACTTGCCAGCACTGGACGATGAAAAAGACCAACAGCTGGCTGATGAATTACAGAAAGTCATTCCATTTGATCTGGATGACAGCGAAACAGCGGAAAACGATGAGAACCAACAAGCGCAAAGCAACTGAAACACTCGACAGCAACCCAATTCCCGAGCAGGCGGCAGTCAGCATAGACAGCGAAAGTCATGATCTGGAATGGGGCGAAGTGCTGGATCAGGTCGAAGGCCTGAAGTCTGAAGAGGGTGGCGGCGCAGGCAAGAACCGCAGCAAGCTCAATGTGCGGCTAGACCCCGAATTAGCGCCCAAGTTGCACAAGGTATTGGCCGATTCCGGTATGGGTTCTCGTCGTGAAATGGAAGAGCTGATTGTCGCTGGGCGTGTCTCGGTCAATGCCGAGCCTGCCCATTTGGGTCAGCGTGTATTGCCCACCGACCAGGTGCGTGTCAATGGCAAGCTGATTCAGCGCAAAAACAAATCCAAGCCACCTCGGGTACTTATTTATCACAAGCCCGCCGGCGAAATTGTGTCCATGGACGACCCCCAAGGCCGTACTACCGTATTTCAGAAACTGCCGAAAATTTCAAACGGCAAGTGGATTGCAGTGGGGCGTCTCGATTTCAACACCGAGGGCTTATTGCTGTTCACCTCCTCGGGCGAGTTGGCCAACCGTTTAATGCACCCGCGTTACGAAGTGCAGCGTGAGTACGCTGTGCGCATTCTGGGTGAGCTTTCTGAAGAACAACGCCAGCAATTGCTCACTGGTATTCAGCTTGAAGACGGTCCTGCCAAGTTTCTCTATGTGGATGCTGCAGGCGGTGAGGGTGCTAACCGCTGGTACAAAGTTGGCTTGAAAGAAGGGCGCAACCGAGAGGTTCGCCGCATGTTTGAGGCCTGTAACCTGACCGTAAGTCGCCTGATTCGCACACGTTTTGGCGACATCCTGATGCCCTCCACCTTGAAACGTGGCCGCCACATGGAAATGGAAGCACTTGAGGCCATGTCCTATATGCAGTCATTGGGCTTGAAGGTGGATGAGTCTGCCCAAGAAGGTGCCATTCGCCGTGACAAAAAGAACATTGGCTCGAAAAACAACAAGCGTCGTAACGGTCAACCCCTGATAGATCCGGGCTTGGCCTTTACCACGCCAACCCAAACTTACCTCACCGTGTCTGGCGCTGCCGCCGCCGCCGCGTTGAGCAACCAGAACAACTTGTCTTCTGCCGGGGGCTCAGCCCGGCGAGGTGGCGGTGGTGACCGAAATGGCAACAGAGCCGGTGCCAATGGCAATGGTGCTGCCCCAGCTGGAAAGTTTGCTGGGACAGGCAAGCGCCCCTCAGGGCCACGCAATGCGGGTCCGCGGTCTGGTGGTCCTTCTGCCGGGCGCGGTCCCGGGCGCGGCAATGAGGGTGGAAATGGTGCAGCCCAGAAACCCCAGCAGCGTAGACGCAGGAAGGCACCAGCCGCGTAGTTCTCCGCACCTGAAATTACTTGAAAATAAAGGCAGTTTCGGTTATTCTCTGAGGCTGCCTGAGCGCCCACTCCAAAAAGGGTGTCTCAAATGAAGTGGGCTTACAGGCCCATTTTTTTTGGCGAGGCGGTTTTAAGTACGCAAATAAAGTGAACAAGCGAAGCGAACAGACAAGTAAAGGTTAAGAACGTTGAAAGGCGAAGTGATCAATCCTGAAGAATTTGTTGGCAATTCATGGTCTGGCGTGTGGTCAGAATCCTGGGTTACTGAAGCCGACGCCGTGATCGCCTCTCTGGGCCTTGAAGTGGCCGATATTGAGCGCGAGGGCAATGGTCTGTTGCGCATCATGATCGATTCACCCACTGGCGTTACCGTCGAAGATTGCGAAAAGGTCAGCCACCAGCTTACCCACCTGTTCACCGTCGAAAATGTCAACTACGAACGGCTCGAGATTTCCTCGCCGGGCGTTGATCGCGTTTTACGCCGCAAAAAAGATTTCGAACGGTTTTTGGAGCAAGAGGTGTCCCTGAAATTCAAACGGGCCATCAACAATCAAAAACAGTTCAAAGGTGTATTGCAAAAGGGCAAAGAGCAAACCTGGGGTGTCCTAGTGACCCCCGACGGTAAAAATGCCGAACCCTATTTGCTTGATTTTGAAATAACTGATTTGGCGGGTGCCCGTCTGGTCCCCCATCTAAAGTTTTAGGAGCCCTGGAATGAGCCGTGAGTTGCTTTTATTAGTTGATGCGTTGGCGCGCGAGAAGAATGTGGACAAAGACATCGTCTTTGGTGCGCTCGAATTGGCATTGGCTTCCGCAACCAAGAAGCGCTTCGATGAAGAAGTGGATGTCCGCGTGTCCATTGACCGCGACACAGGCGACTACGACACTTTCCGCCGCTGGGAAGTGGTCACAGAAGAAGATTTCTACGACCCCGCCTACCAAATGGTTCTAGACCAGGCCCTGAAACACGATGCTGAAGCCGAAATGGGCGACTTCATCGAAGAAGAACTTGAGCCTGTTGAGTTTGGCCGAATTGGTGCACAAGCAGCCAAGCAGGTCATTTTGCAGCGCGTTCGCGACGCCGAGCGTGAGCAAATTTTGCAAGACTTTCTCGACCGTGGCGACAAAATCGTGATTGGTCAGGTTAAGCGCATGGAGCGTGGTGACGCCATTGTTGAAAGTGGCCGTATCGAAGCCCGCTTGCCCCGTGATCAAATGATTCCTCGCGAAAGCCTGCGTCCCGGTGACCGTGTGCGCGCCTACCTGTGGAAGGTTGATCGCATGGCCCGTGGTCAGCAAGTCATTCTGTCACGCACTTCGCCCGAGTTCATTAAAGCCTTGTTTGCCATGGAAGTGCCTGAAATTGAACAAGGCCACCTTGAAATCAAGGGTGCTGCCCGCGATCCCGGCATGCGTGCCAAAATCGCCGTGTTGGCTCACGACCGTCGCATTGATCCAATCGGCACTTGTGTGGGCGTGCGTGGTTCTCGCGTTCAGGCAGTTACCCAGGAATTGGGCGGCGAGCGTGTGGACATCGTGTTGTGGTCTGAAGATCCAGCCCAATTTGTAATCGGCGCCTTGTCGCCTGCTACTGTTCAATCCATCGTTGTGGATGAAGACCAGCACGTGATGGAAGTGGTGGTGGACGAAGCTGAACTGGCACAAGCCATTGGCCGCAGCGGTCAGAATGTGCGTTTGGCTTCCGACCTCACCGGCTGGCAAATCAATATCATGACACCCGAAGAGTCGGCCAAGCGTTCCGAAGAAGAAATCGGCAAGTTGCGTGAATTGTTCACCAGCAAGCTGGATGTGGACGAGGAAGTGGCCAACATTCTGATCGAAGAAGGCTTCACCGGTCTTGAAGAAGTGGCCTACGTGCCCATCGCTGAAATGCAGGAAATTGAAGCATTTGACGCAGACACTGTCGAAGAACTGAGAACCCGTGCCCGCAATGCATTGTTGACCGAGGCAATTGCCCGTGAAGAAATGGTTGAGGGTGCAGGCGATTTGATGTCCATCGAAGGTGTGGATGCCGATCTGGTTGGCAAATTGGCAGCCGCTGAAATTTCTGACCGCGAAGGTCTGGCCGAATTGGCAGTCGATGAATTGGTTGAAATTGCAGGAATTGAAGAAGACCGTGCCCGCGACATCATTATGAAAGCGCGAGCACACTGGTTTGAATAATACAAACCGCATTGAGTAGAGTCGAATCGGGCCACTCGGCCCGGTCAGCAAGGGAATTTGAAGGAATAGTAGATGACCAGTACCACAGTCGCACAGTTTGCAGCAGAGTTGAAAATGCCCGCCGATGTTCTTTTGGAGCAGCTGAAGTCTGCTGGCGTGAGCAAAAATTCTGAGGCAGATGCAGTTACTGAAGCGGACAAGGGAAAGCTTTTGGAAAGCCTGAGAAAGGCGCACGGATCTGAAAGCGGTCAGAAGAAAATTACCCTCACCCGCAAGCAGACCAGTGAAATCAAACAGGCTGGCCCTGGCGGCCGCGCGCGCACGGTGCAGGTTGAGGTGCGCAAGAAGCGTGTGTTCGTTCAGCGTGCCGAGAAAGCCGGTGAAAGCGAGCCAGTCATGGAAGCTCAGCTTGAACCCGCAGAACAAGCCCGCCGCGACGCTGAAGCCCAGCGCCAGGCCGAGTTGAAGGCACGACAGGAAGCAGAACTGAAGGAAAAACAAGCCAAGCTTGAGCAAGAGCGCGAGCGCGAACTGAAGCTTCAGGAAGAAGCACGTCAGCGTGCCGAAGAAGAGCGCCTTGCTCACGAAGCTGTGGAACAAGCCAAGGCCGAAAGCGCCGAGCCTGCCAAGGCTGAAGAAGAAACTGACGTTAAAGATGAAGCCGCGCAGGCCGCACGTGCCCAAGAAGCGAAGGCTCGCGAACAGCGTGCTGCCGATGCGTTGAAGGCCGAGCAAAAGGCCAAAAAGGCCGCTGAGGACGCAGCAAAAGCCAGCGCGAATCAAGAGCGTGCTCGCAAAGCGGCAGAAGCTGAGGTTGCGGCAATTAACCGCATGATGTCCCAGCCATCCAAAGTCATGAAGGCCGAGGAGCCGGTTGAGCCTCCCAAGCCGGCTGCTACAATCAAGAAGCCTGAGAAAGCCATTGTTGCTGTCACTGAAGAGGATTCAGCCGCCGAGCGTGGTCGCAAAGGTGTTCGCGCTGCGGGTGCAAAGGAAGAACCAGGCCGCCGCCGTGGTGGTTTGAAAACACGCGGTGAAACCGGTGTTGGCCGCACAGGCGCTGGTGGCTGGAAGGGCCCCAAGGGCAAAAACAACCGCCACAGCCAGGAACAAAGCAACTTCAACCAGCCAACTGAACCTGTGGTTCGCGATGTTCACGTGCCAGAAACCATTACTGTGGCCGACCTGGCGCACAAAATGTCAGTGAAGGCTGCTGAGGTAATCAAGTGTTTGATGAAGATGGGCCAAATGGTGACCATCAATCAGGTACTCGACCAAGACACCGCCATGATTGTGACTGAAGAATTGGGTCACAAAGCGATTGCAGCCAAACTCGACGATCCTGAAGCCATGATCGAAGAAGCTGGTGTCGCACATTCCGAGGCGCCTTCAGTGCCGCGCGCGCCAGTTGTTACCGTGATGGGTCACGTTGACCACGGTAAAACTTCACTGCTTGACTACATTCGCAGTGCAAAAGTGGCCTCTGGTGAAGCTGGCGGCATTACGCAGCACATTGGTGCTTACCACGTTGAAACGGAACGCGGCATGATCACCTTCCTGGATACCCCAGGTCACGAGGCGTTTACTGCCATGCGTGCCCGGGGTGCCAAGGCAACCGACATCGTTATTCTGGTCGTATCCGCCGATGACGGCGTGATGCCCCAAACCATTGAAGCGATTCACCATGCCAAGGCAGCCAATGTGCCTTTGGTTGTGGCTATCAACAAAATCGACAAGCCCGATGCCAACCCAGAGCGTGTGAAGCAGGAATTGATTACACACTCTGTGGTCCCTGAGGAATACGGCGGCGATTCACCCATGGTTCCCGTGTCGGCCAAAACCGGCAAGGGCATTGACGACTTGCTGGAACAAGTGTTGTTGCAAGCTGAAGTGATGGAATTGAAAGCGCAGGTGGAAGCACCGGCCAAGGGCCTTGTGGTTGAATCCCGACTGGACAAGGGCCGCGGCCCAGTGGCCACCGTGTTGGTTCAAAGCGGTACCTTGAAGAAAGGCGATGTGGTGCTGGCAGGTTCTGCATTTGGCCGAGTACGTGCCATGGTTGACGAAAACGGTCGTTCCATTGACTCCGCCGGCCCGTCCATCCCTGTAGAAATTCAGGGTTTGAGCGATGTACCTGCGGCAGGCGAAGAAGTGATTGTGTTGCCAGATGAACGCAAGGCCCGTGAAATTGCCCTGTTCCGTCAAGGCAAATTCCGCGACGTGAAGCTGGCCAAGCAACAAGCAGCCAAGCTTGAAAACATGTTCGAGCAAATGGCCGAGGGCGAAGTCAAGAGCCTGGCTGTGATTTTGAAGGCCGATGTACAGGGTTCGCAAGAAGCGCTGTCACATGCCCTGCAAAAGCTGTCAACCGACGAAGTCAAGGTGCAAGTGGTGCACGCGGCAGTGGGTGGCATCAGCGAATCAGATGTCAACCTGGCAGTGGCCTCCAAAGCAGTCATCATCGGCTTTAACGTGCGTGCCGATCAAGGTGCCCGTAAAACAGCCGAGAACAACGGTGTGGATATTCGCTACTACAACATCATTTATGACGCAGTAGACGAGATCAAGGCCGCCATGACCGGCATGCTGACGCCCGACAAGAAAGAGGAAATCATCGGTAACGTGGAAATCCGCGAAGTGTACAAGATCTCCAAAGTGGGTTCTGTCGCTGGTTGTATGGTGACCGATGGTGTTATTCGTCGCGGTGCTGGCGTTCGCTTGTTGCGCGACAACGTAGTGGTGTGGACAGGTCAGTTGGCCTCGCTCAAGCGATTCAAAGACGATGCCAAAGAAGTGCGTCAGAACTTTGAGTGTGGCTTGCAACTGCACAACTACGACGACATCCAGGTTGGCGACATTCTGGAAGCATTTGAAGTGAAGGAAGTGGCCCGTACACAGCTGTAATTGCTGCCCGGGTTTGAAAAGGAAAGTATGCGTCACAAGAAAAAAGCACCAGTCAGAGGTATTCGGGTTGCCGAGCAAATCCAGAAAGACCTGGCTGAGCTGATTCCCCGTGAGTTGAGAGACCCACGGCTTGGGTTTGTCACGATCACCGATGTGGAACTGACGCCCGATTACGCCTATGCAACCGTGTATTTCTCGGTGTTGACTGGTTCAGCCGAAACCACTGAAGAAGCATTGAATGATTCTTCGGGTTATTTGCGCAATTTGATTTTCAAGAAGCTGCACATTCACACCGTGCCCACCTTGCGTTTCAAACACGACCAATCGGTGGAGCGTGGGGCTGAAATGTCTCAAATGATCGACCGGGCGCTGAAAGGCGAGGGCGGTGGCGCCACAGATTCGGATGGTGGTGGCGACGGTGGCGGAGACTAAGAAACAAAAGCGTGCCTTGTCGGGTGTGCTGTTGTTCGATAAATCAACTGGTTTCTCGTCCAATCAAGCCCTGCAAATTGTAAAGCGCTTGTACTGGGCTGAAAAAACCGGTCACACCGGTACGCTAGACCCGCTCGCAAGCGGTTTGCTGCCATTGATGTTCGGTGAGGCCACCAAGTTTGCAGCAGATCTAATCGATGCCAGCAAAACCTATCGCACCAAGGTGCGGCTTGGGTTTTCAAGCAACACGGGTGACGCTGAGGGAGAATTGACGAAAGTCAGCACCCGCGCCCTTGAAAGCATCACCTTGGATGAAGTAAAACAGGTGTGCGCGCAGTTTGTTGGTGAAATTCAACAGACGCCACCCATGTTTTCTGCATTAAAGAAAGACGGCAAGCCTTTGTACGAGTATGCTCGCGAAGGCATTGAATTGGACAGACCCGCTCGGACCCTTTTGATCCATCAATTGGATGTCATGAAAGTCGAGCACAATACAATCCATGGTGAAAGCAGTTGCACCATTGAACTGGAAGTGAATTGCAGCAAAGGCACCTATGTGCGCACCTTGGGCGAAGACATCGCCAAGGCCTTGGGCACAGCGGGCTATCTCACGGAATTGCGCAGAACGGCAATTGGTGACTTGAAAGTGGAACGCGCGTACACCCTGGATGCACTTAAGGTGCTTGGTGAATCGGAAACCCCCTTTGACGCTTTGGATGCGGTGCTTTTCCCGGTAGATGCCCTTTTGGGCAGCCTGGGCAAAGTCGAATTGAACAATGAGTTTGCGCGGCGGTTTTCGCACGGGCAACGGTTGCCACTGAGCCTGGTTGATGCCAAGCCAGGGCGGGTGCGGGTGTACGGAGAAACGTCTGCACAGGATGTGAACACCGAAGTTAGCAATACAGCCTTCAAAGGCAATTCCCGATTCATGGGAACAGGCATTTTAGAAACGGATGGGAAGGGCGCCTTGCTTCGACCCGACAGATTGATTCAGGTAAATCTATGACACGCGCATTACGTAACGTTGCAATTATCGCCCACGTGGACCACGGCAAAACCACATTGGTAGACCAACTTCTTCGCCAATCCGGCACCTTCCGCGAGAACGAAAAGCTCGAAGAACGCGTGATGGACAGCAACGACATTGAAAAAGAACGTGGCATCACGATTCTGGCCAAGAACTGCGCGGTTGAATATGAAGGCACCCACATCAACATTGTTGACACCCCAGGACACGCCGATTTCGGTGGTGAAGTAGAGCGCGTGTTGTCGATGGTTGACTCGGTTTTGCTGTTGGTGGACGCCGTTGAAGGCCCGATGCCCCAAACACGTTTTGTTACCCGCAAGGCTTTGGCCCTGGGTTTGAAGCCTATCGTGGTGGTGAACAAGGTAGACCGCCCAGGTGCGCGCGTTGAATGGGTGATTGACCAAACTTTCGACTTGTTCGACAAACTGGGTGCCACCGACGAGCAGCTGGACTTCCCGATTGTGTATGCCAGTGGCTGAACGGCTACGCAGGCGACACGCCCGATGTGCGTGAAGGCACCATGCGCCCATTGTTTGAAGCCATTTTGAAGTATGTACCTGTGCGTGATGATGACCCCAATGGTCCATTGCAGTTTCAGATCACCTCGCTTGACTACAACAGCTACGTGGGCAAGATCGGCATTGGCCGAATCAAGCGCGGAACCGTGCGTGTGGGTCAACAGGTTACTTGTGTTAACGGGCCAGACGGCACACCATTCAATGGTCGAATCAACCAGGTTCTCAAATTCCGTGGTCTGGAACGTGTTCAGGAAGAACAAGCTCAGGCGGGTGACATTTGCCTGATCAACGGCATCGAGGAAATCGGCATTGGTACCACCATTTGCGCCACTGACGCAGTGGAAGGCCTGGAAATTCCGGCAATTGACGAGCCCACATTGACCATGAACTTCATGGTGAACACCTCGCCATTGGCTGGCCGTGAAGGCAAGTTTGTAACCAGCCGGCAGTTGCGTGACCGCTTGCAGCGTGAATTGAAGGCCAACGTGGCTCTGCGTGTGAAAGACACCGACGACGATACTGTGTTTGAAGTGTCGGGTCGTGGTGAATTGCACTTGACCATTTTGCTGGAAAACATGCGTCGTGAAGGCTATGAATTGGCTGTTTCCCGCCCACGCGTGGTGTTCAAGGAAATTGATGGCGTGAAATGCGAGCCCTATGAAATGTTGACCGTGGATGTGGAAGACTCACACCAGGGCGGCGTGATGGAGGAATTGGGTCGCCGCAAGGGTGATTTGCTCGACATGTCTCCCGACGGCAAAGGCCGGGTTCGTCTGGAATACAAAATTCCGGCACGCGGCCTGATTGGTTTCCAGGGCGACTTCATGACCCTGACACGCGGTACCGGCCTGATTAGCCACGTGTTCGACGAATATGCACCCGTGCGTGAAGGCGGTTCAGCCGAGCGCCACAATGGCGTGCTGATTTCTCAAGACGATGGCGATGCGGTGGCCTATGCTTTGTGGAAACTGCAAGACCGTGGCCGCATGTTTGTGTCCCCGGGCGAGGCCCTGTATGAAGGCATGGTGATTGGTATTCACAGCCGGGACAACGACTTGGTTGTGAATCCGATCAAGGGCAAGCAACTGACCAACGTTCGTTCATCGGGTACTGACGAGGCCGTTCGCCTGGTACCGCCAATCCAGATGAACCTGGAATACGCGGTGGAGTTTATTGCAGAAGACGAATTGGTAGAAATTACTCCCAAGAACATTCGCATTCGCAAGCGCTTCCTGAAAGAACATGAGCGCAAGCGCGCAAGCCGCGACGCAGCATAAGTTTTGTTTGGCTGAAAGGCCAGATTCAAAAGGGGCGTGGCTTTGGCCTCGCCCTTTTTGTTTGTAGAATCCAGACCATGACATTCAAACCCAGAATTCTCTCTGTTGCCCCCATGATCGACTGGACCGATCGGCATTGCCGTCGGTTTCACCGTGCGATCAGCCAGCACACCTGGCTTTACACCGAAATGATCACCACGGGTGCGCTTGTGTTTGGCGACAGAAAACGTTTTCTCGCTTTCAACGAAGAAGAGCATCCGGTTGCGTTTCAGATCGGCGGAAGCGATCCTGTTCATATGGCGCAATGCGCGAAATGGATTGAAGAAGCCGGTTACGACGAATTGAACATGAATGTGGGTTGTCCTTCGGAGCGTGTCCAAAAGGGATCGTTTGGCGCTTGCCTGATGGCGGAACCCGACTTGGTGGCCGACTGCGTGAAAGCCATGCGGGATGCCTGCTCGATCGATGTGACTGTGAAGCACAGGATTGGGCTTGATTACGATGAAAGCGAAACCATACTGTATGACTTTGTGGGCAAGGTGAGTGAAGCGGGTTGTAATACCTTCATTGTGCATGCGCGCAATGCGGTGCTGAAAGGCCTGTCACCAAAGGAGAACCGCGACATTCCTCCCTTGCGTTACGAGGTGGTAAAACGCCTGAAACAACATTTCCCGCACCTTCAAATCATTCTGAACGGGGGAATTACAACCCTCGAGTCGATTCAAACCCACTTGGAATGGGCCGACGGTTGCATGATTGGTCGAGAGGCCTATTCCAACCCGTGGCTATTGGCCGGGTTTGACGAAATCATCGGCCAACCGATCAAACCAAAAACCCGTTTGGATGTTATTGTTGAATTACGCGCTTATGCTGAGCAGGAGTTGCGAAAAGGTGAAAGCATCCGAAGCATTACGAAATCCTGGTTGGGTCTGTTTCACGGCCAAGCAGGTGGAAGGCTTTACCGTCAGGTGTTGTCCGATTCAACACTGCTGAAGGCCAACAACTGGCAGGTGGTTGAAGATGCTTTGGCGAAAATGCTCAAGCACGCAGCCTGAGCCGGCATTACAGCAAAACCAGCTTGCCGGGGTTCAGCAGGTTTTTAGGATCCATGGCCTGTTTGATGGTCTTGAATGCAGCATAGTTACTGGCACTCGTAATATCTCGCAGTAGTTCAGCTTTCAACTGCCCAATGCCATGTTCAGCCGATACGGTGCCGCCGCACCGCAGAATCGCGTCGTGCACCAAATTGTTGAGCAAACTTTGGTGTTGTTTCAGAAATTCTGCAGAGTCGCTGCCTGTTGGGGCTGACAAATTGAAGTGCAGGTTGCCATCGCCCAAATGGCCAAACAGCACTGGCTGAACATCGACACCATGCTCTGCTATGTCATTCAGGGCCATGTTGTGGAATGTCGGCAGCTGCGACACCGCACACGCCACATCATGTTTCACATTCAAACCCGCTTTGGCTTGTGCCTCGGATATGTTTTCTCGCAATGCCCAAAAGGTTTCAATGTCTCGCCCGCTTTGGGCAATGGCGATGTTGCGTACCCCGGGCATCTCTTCCAACATCGCCTCGAGTGTTCTGGTGACTTGTTCACGCAAGGCGGTTTCGGAACCCAATGAGGTGAATTCAGCGAGCACATGGTCTACTGCGCCTGGGCAGGTTGGCGCACGGGCAGGAAAATGGGTTTGAACCACATCAATTGCATTGGCGTTCATCCATTCGTAGCTGCTGAGTTCACCAAACAAGCGGCTTTGTACGAAGCCCAATGCGTCTACAGCAGTTTGAATGTTGTCCACATTCAGCCACGCAACGCAGCGGCTTTTGGGGGCGGGGTACACCTTCATGCAGGCTGTGGTTACCACTCCCAAAGTGCCTTCCGAGCCAATCAACAAATGGCGCAGGTCATAGCCAGTGTTGTTTTTGCGAAGTCCCCGCAAATCACCACACAACTCGCCCTGTGCATTCACATACTCCAGTCCAAGGCACAATTCGCGGGTGTTGCCATAACGCAGTACGGCCACGCCCCCTGCATTGCTGGCCAGGTTGCCGCCCAGGGTGCAGGTGCCCTCTGAGGCCAGGCTGAGGGGAAACAGAAAGCCGTGTGCCTCTGCGTACTCCTGAATTTCGTGCAGTGTGTACCCTGCACTTGCGGTCAGGGTCAAGTTGCTTTCATCCAGCTTCAGTACTTCGCGAATGCGCCCTGTTTTAAGAACCACATGTGGTCGTTTTTCCGCGTTGTTATCTGCCACGGGCACCGCACCACCCACCAGGCCAGTGTTGCCGCCTTGGGTTGAAATGGCCACATTGAATGCATCGCATGTTTTTACAATCGCCTGTACCTGTCGGGTACTCAGGGGTTCCAGAACAGCCAGCGCAGTGGTGCAGTAGCGTTTGCGCCAGTCGGTACAGGTTTGGGCAATGTAGGCTGCCTCAGTATTAATCAGCAGCCCTGGAACCTGTTTGCGCAATTGTTCAAGAAATTCATTCATGCGTTCAAGCAACCTTGGTTTTGGGTACTTTGTAGGTACGGGCAAACACGCTGACACTGGCAAAAAGCACGATGGTCAAAAGCACTTCCAGCCCGGCCATTAACTGCGAGGCCAGCGCCGGGTCAGAAGTTGCGCGTGTGGCACCTTCTGCAAAGTATAGCCACAGCAGCAGTGATGTGGCTTGGTAGGTTCGCACGCGTTGTTTGAATATGCCGGGCACCACCAGCAGCAAAGGCAAAACCTTCAGCACAAGCCAGCTGCCGCCGGGGCGAATGGGTGCAACGAAAAGCTCCCAAGCCACGCACAGGGCAATTAATGCCAACAGGCTGCTGACGGTTGCCCAGTAGGCCTTCTTGCGGGTCAAATCAACTTCGGGGGTGCTGCTCATCAAGATTTATCCATGTGTTGTAGTGCCAGTGCTGCTTTGGCAAGGCGTGCACCTTGCGCTCGGGCAAGCGTTTTTTCATGTTCAGAAATTGGGTGCTGGCCTTGTCCACCCGCCCAATGGGTCACGCCATAGGGCGTGCCGCCAGTGCGGGTGTCATTCAAAGCTTGCTCGGAATAGGGAATGCCCAGCCAAAGCATGCCATGGTGTATCAAGGGCAAAGCCATGCTGGTCAGCGTGGTTTCCTGCCCACCATGCAAACTGCCAGTGCTGGTAAACACGCAAAAGGGTTTGTTGATTAAATCGCCAGCCAGCCAGGTTCCAACCGTACCATCCAGAAAATACTTCACGGGGGCGGCCATGTTACCAAACCGTGTCGGTGAGCCCATGGCAAGGCCAGCGCATTCTTTCAAGTCAGCAGGCTCTGCATAGGGTGGGCCCTGTTCGGGAATGTCGGATTCAGTGGCTTCTGTGTTCGCAGATACCGCGGGTACGGTTCGAATTCTTGCCGAAACACCTTTCACGGAGTCTACGCCCTGTGCAATTTCTCGGGCCAGCTGCGCAGTTGCGCCATGGCGGCTGTAATACAAGACCAATACTTCAATCATGCTTAGGGGTTATCATGGGGACTGTTGGAAACCCTATTGTATCGAAGCGCATGAGTTCAGCCGTACCTTCCGAAACAACTGAGACCAAGAGTTTCAAAGCCATTGGCAAATCGACCGAAGAGAGTCAAACACGCCGTGCACGCTTTATGCGTGGTGCCCGCCGTGCTTTCAGCGTGGCCGATGTTGAGCTGTCACCGCTGAATTTGCGCTGGTGGATCGCGTTTACACGCCTGGTGAGCCAGCGCATCAGCGAACAGCGCTTGCCGCAGGTGGCTGCCAGCCTCACCTTTACCACGGTGCTGTCCTTGGTACCATTGGCCACGGTGGTGCTGGCCATATTCACGGCATTTCCGATGTTTGACCGTTTGCAGTTGTCGCTTCAGGGCTATTTGATCGACAGCTTTTTTCCCGAAACCTTGTCTGAAACCATTTTGACTTATGTCACCCAGTTTTCTGACAAAGCAAAGGGGCTGACCGCAATTGGTATTGTGTTTCTGGTGATTACTGCATTAACCACCATGTTCACGGTGGATAGGGTATTCAATCAAATCTGGAACGTGAAGCGTCAACGCTCGACCATGAACAAGGTGGTGTTGTATTGGGCGGTCTTGTCGCTGGCGCCAGTGCTGATCGGGCTGAGCATCAGCGTATCCACTGCACTGATCGGTGAAACCATGGCGGGTGTGAACCCTGTGTTGGGCGGCATGTTTCCCGCCCTTAATCTGATACCGCTGACTTTGACGGTGCTGGCTTTTGCCTTTATTTATCGCATTGTTCCGAATAGGGCTGTGCATTGGAAAGACGCCTTGGTGGGCGGGGTGCTGGCTGCGGTTTTGTTTGAAATCTCCAAGCGGGCGTTTGCGGCTTACATCACGCATTTTCCAAGTTACACGGCTTTGTATGGCGCTTTGGCGGCATTTCCAATCTTTTTGCTCTGGATTTACGTCAGCTGGATTATTGTGTTGCTGGGGGCCAGCACCGTTGCGGCTTTGCCTGTGGCCCGCACTGGTTACTGGAACCCTAGTAACCGCCCCGGTGAAAGGTGGTTGCAAGGTTTGAGTGTTTTGGTTGAACTGGAAAAGTCGCGGCAGCAGGAAAAGCCGGGCATGACCATGGAAGAGTTGCGGGTGTTTGCCAAGGTGCCGCCCGACCAACTGGACGAGATCCTGAGCTTGTTGATTGACCATGGAGTGATCGGTCTTCTGGCGATTGTGCGGGGTGATGATCGCTTTGCCCTGATTTGCGACCCCGCCAATATCAGCGCCGAAGTGGTGGCAAAAGCGCTTTGGTACGATCCCTCACTGACCTCAGAATGGGCCGCTCGCTTGCCCCAGTCCACCGCGAAGCTGACCGAGTTTCAGGAGGAGTTTATTCGGCGTCCCCGCTTGTCTCAATGGCTTGAGTTAACTCCTTGTTAAGCGGGTGATGTCAACGGGAATCACTCTCTGGCGTTGGATTTGAACTTTTTGTGAAAAAAGAGTGTCCATATCAACAAAAGAAGGGCTTACGTTTGGCACCCATAAGCGCTTTCTGTAAACTAAGCGTGACGAGCCAAAAGCTCTGACATTTAATAATATCAACACAGTCTGGAGCTGTTATGAGTAACAAAGGGCAACTACTACAAGACCCCTTCCTCAATTTGCTGCGCAAAGAGCATGTACCCGTGTCCATTTACCTGGTCAACGGCATCAAGCTTCAAGGCCAAATCGAGTCTTTCGATCAATACGTGGTTCTGCTGCGTAATACCGTAACCCAAATGGTCTACAAGCACGCAATTTCAACTGTTGTGCCCGGCCGTTCAGTGACATTCACCCCCGAGGTGAAGGAGTAAACTTATCTTCACTTGCCAATTTTTCCGCGGTTTGAAATGACGCGTAGTTCCTTGGTTGCACTTGACCTAGGTCAACACGAGTTCCGCGAAAGTGTCGATGAGCTTGCCCTACTGGCCACCTCTGCGGGTGCAGAGGTGATTGGCGTTTTCGTGTCCAAACGGCGTTCCCCTGACTCAGCCACATTCATTGGCTCCGGCAAGGTGCAGGAAATACTTGCGCATTGCGAGGCCGAAGAAGTCGAACTTGTCATCTTCAATCACAGCCTGAGTCCTGCTCAACAGCGAAATCTTGAAAATGCGCTTGGGCGTCGTGTAATCGACCGCACTGGTCTGATTCTCGATATTTTTGCCATTCGGGCACGCAGTTTTGAGGGCAAATTGCAGGTTGAATTGGCCCAGCTTCAGTACATGGCCTCGCGCTTGGTGCGTGGCAACGCGAATTTGTATGGCCAGCAGGGTGGTATCGGCATGCGTGGTCCGGGTGAAACCCAGCTTGAAACAGACCGCCGTCTGATTGGCGTGAAGGTCAAGCAGCTGAAAACCAGGCTCGAGAAGCTTCAGAAACAGCGTCAAACCCAGCGCCGTCAACGCGAGCGGCGCGGGCAGTTCACGGTTGCGATCGTGGGTTATACCAATGCTGGTAAAAGCACTTTGTTCAATGCCATTGCAAGCGACAAGGCGTATGCCGCAGACCAACTGTTCGCCACATTGGACACGACTACACGCCGCGTGTGGCTTGCACCCAAGGTGGACATGGCCTTGTCGGATACCGTTGGTTTTATTCGCGATTTGTCACATTCCCTGGTAGACGCCTTCAAGGCTACCCTGGAAAGTGCGGTGCATGCCGATGTGTTGTTGCATGTTGTCGATGTGAGCTCGCCGGTTCGGCACAGTCAAATCGACGAAGTCAACAAAGTGTTGCAAGAGATTGAAGCGGGGGATGTTCCACAGGTGATCATCTGGAACAAAATAGACGCCTGCGAGCGTTCCGTGGAAGTCGAGCGCGACGGCGATGGTAAGATTTTGTCCGTGGCGGTGAGTGCGCGCTACGGGCTTGGCATTGCAGAATTGCGTGAATGTCTGACTGAACTTGCTGGCAACTTTTATGCTCAAAGTCGGGGTGCAGACACGCAGTCAGATGAATTGCAGTGGGCCTGAACGTCAACAACTAATTTTTCAGCAGTAGGAACAAGCATGTCAATGAATGATCCGGATTGGGGCAGAAATTCATCGGGTAATCAAAACAACGATGAACCCGCAAAGCCTCAAGATCAAGACAATCGCCGTCCCGGTGGCCGTCAGGACGGCCCCCCCGATCTTGACGAACTATGGCGCGACTTCAACAGCAGGCTGAATCGCCTGTTCGGCAAGAAGGGCGGCAATGGCGGTGGCCCGCGTGGTCCACTCGGCGGTGGCGGCAGTGGCGGTCCAAGCATGGAAAATGCCGGCAAGGGCTTCACTGCCGTGATCGTTGTCGCGGTGCTGGTGTGGCTGGCGAGCGGCTTTTACATTGTTCAGGAAGGTCGCGAAGGTGTGGTATTGCAGTTTGGTAAATACCACCACACCTCAATGCCCGGTTTCCAGTGGCGCATGCCTTACCCGATTCAGTCGCACGAGGTGGTGAACTCCTCCCAGGTGCGCATTGTTGAAGTGGGTTATCGCAACGACGTGAAAAGCAAGGTACTGCGAGAAGCGCTGATGCTGACTGAAGATGAAAACATCATCGACATTCAGTTTGCGGTTCAATATCGCCTGAAAGATGCAGGTGATTACCTGTTTAACACCATTGATCCCGACGAAACCGTAAAAATGGCTGCTGAAACGGCCATTCGCGAGGTGGTGGGTCGCAGCAAAATGGACTTTGTGCTGTACGAGGGCCGAGAGCAAATCGCCTTGAACACGGCCGAAGTGATGCAGGAAATCCTGGACAAATACGGCACCGGTATTTTGGTATCGAGCGTGACGGTTCAGGGTGTTCAACCCCCGGAACAGGTACAAGCAGCGTTTGACGATGCCGTGAAGGCCGGCCAGGATCGCGAGCGTTTGAAAAACGACGGTGAGGCGTATGCAAACGATGTGATTCCGCGTGCCCGAGGCAATGCAGCCCGCTTGCTGGAAGAAGCGAATGGTTATCGCGAACGCGTGGTTGCCCAGTCCGAGGGTGATTCAGCCCGCTTCAAGGCAATTTTGACCGAATACGAGAAAGCTCCCAAAGTTACACGTGATCGCTTGTACATCGACGCGATGCAGGAAATTTATACCAACGTAACCAAGGTTATTGTTGATTCAAAGGGAAACAGCCAGCTTCTGTACTTGCCTTTGGACAAATTGATTGAGAAAACTGGTTCCTCGGGCGCTGAAAGCAGTGCGACATCTGCCGCCGCTGCTGCCAAAGCCGCAGAAACCAGCCCATCTGCACCACGTGCTGCCAATGATGGATTTGACACTAGCATTCGCGATGCCATGCGCAATCGTGACCGGGGAGCTCGTTAATCATGCCTAAGATTTTTGTAGTAGTAGCGGCTGCGTTGATCGGCTTTTTTGTGGCCAACACCTGCCTTTATGTTGTCGATCAACGGCAATACGCCATTGTGTTTGCTTTGGGTCAGGTTGAGGAAGTGCGCCAGGAGCCTGGTTTGTACTTCAAGCTGCCAGCGCCTTTCCAGAATGTTATTTTTCTGGACAAGCGGATTCAAACCATTGACACACCCGAACCAGAGCGTTTCATTACTTCCGAGAAGAAAAACCTCTTGATTGATTCTTACATCAAGTGGCGAATTATCGATCCTCGTTTGTATTTTGTTCGCTTGAGCGGAGATTCCCGCCTGGCACAAAGCCGCATGTCTCAAGTGGTCAAGTCTGCCTTGAACGAGGAAATTACGAAGCGCACCGTGCCCCAAATGGTTTCCGGCGAGCGCACCACTGTGATGAACACGGTGGTGGAAAAGGTGAAGGACGAAGCTGCGGAAATTGGCGTGGAAATTCTGGATGTTCGCTTAAAGCGCGTGGATTTGCTGCCCGAAGTCAGTGAATCGGTGTTCCGCCGTATGGAAGCAGAACGTAAGCGGGTGGCCAACGACCTGCGCGCCACAGGTGCAGCGGAGGCCGAGCAAATTCGTGCGGATGCAGACCGCCAGGTGGTTGTAATTTTGGCTGAAGCCTACAGAGAAGCACAAACTATCAAGGGGGAGGGTGATGCAAAGGCCGGTTCGATTTATAATGCCGCTTTTGGTCGCAATCCCGAGTTCTATTCCTTTTATCGCAGTCTGGATGCCTACAAGAAGTCTTTGACATCCAAGTCTGATGTGATGGTGGTTGATCCGCAGTCTGATTTCTTCAAGTTTTTGCAGAAAACGCAATAACTTGGGCTTTCGTGCGCTTGCGTTGGTTAATCACCTTCGCTTGAAAGGTCTGGCTCTGGGAAAACTGATATGAGCGAGACCTTTTGGTTGGCTTTGGCCCTCGTGTTCATTCTCGAGGGCTTTATGCCTTTTCTGTTTCCAAAACAATGGAAAGAGACCTTTCTCAAGATTGCCTCGCTCACAGAAGGTCAAATACGATTTGTGGGGCTGGTGGCGATTCTCATCGGTATCACGCTTTTTTTGTTGTAAAACACTCGTTTAAGAGTTGGAATAGTCATGTCTGCTTGGCTTTTGCCAGAGTCTGTCGCCGATGTATTGCCTTCCGAGGCCCGGCGAATTGAAGAATTGCGACGGTCCTTGCTGGACCGCTTTCGCGTATACGGCTACGAGTTGGTGATGCCTCCCATGCTGGAGTACACAGAATCACTGCTTGGCAATGCCGATGCATCCCTGAATTTGCAAACTTTCAAGTTGCTGGACCAGGCCAGTGGGCGCATGTTGGGCTTGCGGGCTGACACAACACCCCAAGTGGCCCGCATTGATGCCCACATTTTGAACCGGAAGGGCGTAACCCGTCTTTGTTATTGCGGCCCAGTGCTGCACACGCAGGCCTTGGGTTTGCACAACACCCGTGAACCGCTGCAATGTGGTGCTGAGCTTTATGGTTGTGGCGGTATTGAAGCCGACCTTGAAATATTGAATTTGGCCGTGGACACATTGAATTTGTCAGGCTTGAAGGGCTACCGCCTGGCTTTGTCCCATGCAGGCTTGCTGGCTGCTGTGGTAGATGGCGAAGGCCTGACCGACAATTTGATTCGCAGTTTGCACGATTGCCTTGCCCAAAAAGACCGACCCGCTCTGGAGCCTTGTTGGCTGGCGTTCCTGCTGCTTGCAAGACCAATGTGCTGGCTTTGCTGAATTTGTATGGTTCGGTTGGTGGCAGCAATTGTGTATTGAACCGCGCGGCCGAGACTTTGCCGCGCAATCCCAAGGTGGCTGCAGTTCTGAATGAATTGCGCACCCTGATTGCCCGTCTGCAGGAAACCGTATCAGCAATGCCGGCGCTTATTCTCGATTTGGCAGACTTGGCCAGCTTTGATTATCACAGTGGCCTGATTTTCTCGGCCTATGTGGAAGGCTGCCCCAACGCAGTGTTGCGTGGTGGCCGCTACGACGATGTGGGCGCAGTGTATGGCCGAGCCCGCCCTGCCACTGGTTTTTCGGTGGATTTGCGCGAGTTGGTGTCTTTGCAGGCTGTGCACTCCAGGCCTAAAACAGCCATTCGCGCTCCATGGGTATATGACACTGAATTGATGGCCGTGATTCGAGAATTGCGCAGTCAGGGCGAGGTGGTGCTTCAGTCGCTGCCCAATACCGCCCAAGAGGAAGAAGAGTTTGTATGTGATCGGCAGCTTGTACAGGCCAACGCCGTGTGGAAAGTGGTGCCGATTGGCATGAATCAGGAGAAATTGAAATGAGTTTTCGAAATGTGGTTGTGATTGGTACCCAGTGGGGTGACGAAGGCAAGGGCAAGGTGGTGGACTGGTTGACTGACCACGCCCAAGGCGTTGTTCGTTTTCAGGGTGGCCACAATGCGGGCCATACACTGGTGATCGGTGGCAAGAAAACCATTTTGCGCCTGATTCCTTCTGGTATTTTGCGTCCTGAAGTTCAGGTTTACATCGGAAACGGTGTCGTGCTGTCGCCCGAGGCTTTGCTCAGCGAAATTGATGAACTGCAAGCGGGTGGCATTTCAGTTGAAAGTCGCCTGAAAATCAGCGAAACCTGCCCATTGATCCTGGACCACCACATTGCGCTGGACAAAGCACGCGAGGCCAAGCGCGGCGACGCGAAAATTGGTACCACTGGCCGTGGCATTGGCCCTGCCTATGAAGACAAGGCCGCACGCCGTGCACTGCGAGTTCAGGATCTGTTTCATCCCGAGAAATTCCGCGCCAAGCTGGATGAGGTGCTGGATTACCACAACTTTGTATTGACCCAATATTTGGGGGCTGAGCCTGTTGACGCTCAAGTGGTATTCGACAAAGCCATGGCGCTGGCACCCCGAATCAAGAACATGGTGGCTGACGTGCCAACCCTGCTGCAACAGGCCAATGAGGAAGGCAAAAACCTGTTGTTCGAAGGTGCGCAAGGCGCCTTGCTTGATATCGACCACGGTACTTTCCCCTTCGTGACCAGCTCCAACTGTATCGCCGGTGCAGCTTCGCCTGGCGCAGGTGTTGGCCCGCAGCGTTTGCAGTATGTATTGGGTATTACCAAGGCCTACGCAACACGCGTTGGGTCAGGTCCTTTCCCCACCGAGCTGTTTTGCGAGAAGGGCATGTACCTGGCCAAGAAGGGCAATGAGTTTGGTTCTGTAACAGGCCGCCCACGTCGTTGTGGCTGGTTTGATGCCGCGGCTTTGCGCCGTACCATTCAGTTGAACGGTGTTTCTGGCCTGTGTATTACCAAGCTTGACGTGCTGGATGGCATGGAAACCATTCAAATGTGCGTGGGCTACGAACTGGCCGACGGCACCACCACCAACATTCTTCCTTTCGGCAGCGACAAAGTGGAAGGCTGCAAGCCAATTTTCGAGACTTTCCCGGGTTGGAAAGGCACCACTTTCGGCGTGAAGCAGTTTGATGACTTGCCAGAAGAGGCAAAGATTTATCTTAAGCGCATGGAAGCAGTGTGCGGTGTGCCTGTGGACATGATCTCGACTGGCCCGGACCGTGACGAAACCATTGTGCTTCGTCACCCCTACAAAGCCTGAATCAGAAGCTCTGGCGCATGAGCGACAAGCTACACATCGATTATGCCCAGTACCACCACCTGATTGATCAGGTGGTGGATGCCGTCAAAAACTCGGGCTTTCAGCCAGATTGCGTGCTCGGGGTTTCTCGGGGTGGTCTTTTTCTGGCGGATGGCTTGTCTCGTTCTTTGCGCAAGCCCATGGCTGTCATCGCTGCATCGTCTTATCGTGGTGGCGAAGGAACCAGCCAGGGTGAATTGCAGATTTCTGCCAGTATCGCATCAGTTGGGCCGGTGAGTGGCAAGGTGCTTTTGGTGGATGATCTCGCAGACACTGGGCACACCTTAAAGGCCTTGTGTGAGTACCTGCGCACAATTTGCCCCACTATCACCGAGATGAAAACCGCGGTGGTTTGGGTAAAGCCAGGCTCTGTTTTCAAACCTGATTTTGCCGCTGAATATCTTGAGTCCGATGTCTGGATTGTGCAGCCTTTTGAAACCCGCGACTTTCTCTGAAGCCCCTCTGAACATCTTGTATTAACTCCTCTCATAAGTACCTCATTTGTGGTCTAAAAAGGCTTAAAAATCGATGTGTTATCCTATGGGTCCATTTACCTGCCAAGGAGACCTCGGGACAATGCCTGTCTTAAAAGAAGTAAACGTGAAAAATTTCCCCCTTGTGTTCAAATTTGCACCCGCCTGTGCAGTTGTACTTTCCCTGTTCAGTAGCCCGGTTATCGCAGCCAATGTGGTGTTGAAAAACGGCGATCGTCTTACCGGCGAGATTGTGAAGCTAAGCGACAACATTCTTACCTTCAAATCCCCCTTGTTTGGAGAAGTTGAACTGCCGTGGAAGCAAGTTCTTGAATTGCAGTCGGATGACGGCGTCACAGTGAAGCTGAAGGACGGCAGCACCGCAAAGGGCAAGGTGACTTTGAGTCAGCAGGGTGAGCTGGTGATTGATCAAGGTGATTTGGGGCGCTCCAGACCCCTTCAAAGGGCTGACGTTGCGATGTTTAACCCACCTGTGGTTGATCGCTCTGTGAAATACAGTGGCAGGGCCAATTTGGGTGGCGTGTTCAATCGCGGCAATTCCGAAGACGATGCCTTGAACTTCGATACCGAGTTCATTGCCAGAACACCAGAGAACAGGTACACCGTTGCGGCCGAAGTGAACGAGGCCGAGTCGGCAGGAGTGACGACCACGTCAAACCGATATTTGCTGACCCAGTACGATGCATTTTTAAGTGAGAAAGATTACTTGTTTGTGAACGCCAAGGGCGAGCAGGACAAGTTGGCTGACCTGAATTTGAGAACCTCGCTGGGTGCTGGTTATGGTTATCAGTTTTTTGAAACCGAGCGCGCCAAGTTATCGACTGAATATGGTTTGGCTTACATCAATGAAGATTATATTGTTGCGCCAGATGAGTCGTTTCCCTCATTAAGTCTGGGTTTGAACTATGAACGAAAATTCTGGAACAAACGCCTGGTGTTTTTCAACAACAACGACCTGTCCGTGAGCCTTGAGGACACAGCCGATGCCCTGTTCAAAACCAAAGTAGGTTTGCGCGTTCCCATTGTTGAAAATGTGAATGTGGCCACGCAAGTGAATTTGGACTATGACAACATGCCGCCACCTGGCGTTAAGAAAACAGACAGCAGCCTGATTTTCAGTGTGGGCTATGGTTTTTAAGTGAAATTTTTGGCGAATTTGTGTTGCAAACACCTGCGGCAATGCAAATTCGCAAAGCGCTTTGGAAATTCAGAATTAAAGCGGGGAAAGTGCTGTACACTGCGTTGAAACGCATAGGAACAAAGAAAACTGCTGGTGCCCAGGAGAGGACTCGAACCTCCACAGTGTTACCACCACTAGGACCTGAACCTAGCGCGTCTACCAATTCCGCCACCTGGGCACATGTGCGAGCCGTGAATTCTAATGAAATAAATAAATTTGTCAATGCATAAAACAGAAATAAAAATTCCAAGTCGTGAAGACATCCTGGCTGTACTGCGCCAAGCGCAAGCCCCCTTAACCCGCGAACAGGTTTTTGAGCACCTTAAACTCACCGAAGATCAAATCCCCATTATTGAAAAACGCCTGAACGCCATGGAGCGTGATGGTCAATTAATGCCCAACAGAAAGGGCATGTTGTTGCTTTCTACCAAGCTTGATTTCGTAGCCGGCCGAGTGGCTGGTCACCGTGACGGTTTCGGTTTTCTGGTTCGTGATGATCGCGGACCAGACGCCTTTCTTTCCCCGCGCGAGATGCAAAAAGTACTGCATGGCGACCGCGTGCTAGTGCGAATTACCGGCACCGACCACCGTGGCAAGCCCGAAGGAACCATTGTTGAGGTCACGGAACGTAAAACCAATCGCCTGGTTGGACGACTGGTGTCTGAGCGCGGCATTTTGCTGGTTATTCCTGAAGACCAGCGCATCAAGCACGACATTCTGGTGTCGCCAAAAGATGTGGGCAATGCCACACCTGGAAAAGTAGTCACTGTCGAAATTATCGAACAACCCACGCGTCATTCACAGCCAATCGGCAAAGTGGCTGAAGTTCTTGGCGAGCTGGACGATCCCGGCATGGAAATCGAGATTGCGGTGCGCAAATTTGATGTGCCGCATGAATTCAACCTGATGACCATGAACCAGGCTGAAAGTATTCCCAATGAAGTGGAATACAAAGACCTGAAAGGCCGAGTTGATTTGCGCGATGTGCCTTTTGTAACCATTGATGGAGAAGACGCCCGCGACTTTGATGATGCGGTTTATTGCACCCCTTCAAACGACACCAAAGGCGGTTGGCGTTTGCTGGTGGCCATTGCCGATGTAAGCCACTATGTGTTGCCCGGCACACCGATTGACCAGGAGGCCACCAAGCGTGGCACCTCCGTGTATTTCCCGCGCCGGGTCATTCCCATGTTGCCAGAGAAACTGTCGAACGGTTTGTGTTCGCTGAACCCCGGCGTGGATCGCCTGGTGTTGGTGTGCGACATGATTATTGGCCCCAAAGGTGCGATCAAGGCCTACCAGTTTTACAACGCAGTGATCCACTCTGCGGCTCGCCTGACTTATAACCAGGTTTGGGATGCGCTCACTGATCCGCAAAGCCTTACCGCCAAAGCAATGGGCCACGTGTACGGCGATGTCGAAAACCTGTACACGCTTTTCAAGGTGTTGTTTGAGTCGCGCCAGCGTCGCGGTGCCATGGAAATTGACACGGTTGAAACTCAGGTGATGCTTGACCCCGACGGCAAGATCGACAAAATTGTACCCAAACGCCGTAATGATGCACACCGTTTGATTGAAGAATGCATGCTGGCCGCCAACGTGTGCGCTGCCGATTTCCTGGAGCGCAGCAAACACCCCAGTTTGTACCGTGTGCACGAAGGCCCAACAGTTGAGAAACTGCAAAACCTTCGCGCTTTCTTGCGCTCGGTTGGTTTAACACTGGATGGCGGCGACGACCCCACCAGTATCGATTACGCGAACCTGATGAAAAAGATTCAGGGGCGCCCCGATCAGGCTTTGCTACAAACCATGATGCTGCGTTCCATGCAACAGGCCATTTACACGCCGCACAACAGTGGCCACTTTGGTTTGGCTTACCCAGCTTATGCGCACTTTACTTCGCCCATTCGCCGTTATCCCGATTTAATGGTTCACCGAAGCATCAAGGCCCTGCTGGCCGGCAAGCGTTATGTGCCACTACCGCTGGATGATCGTGAGTTCGAAGATTTCGACCCCAAGCGCAAAATAGACAAGTCCGAGGAAATTGCCCGTTGGGATCAATCTGGCAATTGGTTTTCGTCTACCGAGCGCCGTGCGGACGAAGCCTCACGCGACGTGATGTCCTGGCTGAAGTGTTTCTTCATGAAAGAGCGCGTTGGTGACACCTTCCAGGGCCATGTTTCCGGTGTAACCAGCTTTGGTCTTTTCATTACGCTTGATGCTTTGTATGTCGAAGGTCTGGTGCATGTGTCTGAACTGGGTACAGAATACTTCCAGTACAGCGACAGCCTGCATGAATTGCGTGGAGAGCGCAGCGGTATTCGCTACCGTCTGACGGACCCGATCAATGTGCAGGTGTCCAGGGTTGATCTGGATGCGCGTCGCATTGAATTCCGTTTGGTACAAGGCGTGAAGTTTGAAAGCCTGATGCGCGATCCAGGTTCAGCCAAGCCCAATGGCAAAGCGGGTAACCGTCCGCAGCGCCAGCAGGGCCGTCGCACCAATACCGCTCAGATGCAGCAGGCTGTGCAAGACGCAGGAAAAACTGCCCCAGTGTTGCCACCTGAAGAAGCGGCAACCACGCGTGGTGTGAACAAGAAGCGGGCCGCGGACGAATCGCGAAGCAAAGCTGCTGCCGAGAAAAAACGCAAGGAAGAAATTCAAAAAGCCAAGCGTGTCAGCCGTACCAAACCTGCCACAGGGTCTAAAATGCGCACTGCAGCGAAAAAATCTAGATAAGCGGAGCGTACCAATTGGCCATATTGTATGGTTTTCATGCCGTGTCGGCCCGGGTTAAAACGGCCCCGGCCAGCGTGGAAGAGGTGTTGGTGGACCAACACCGCAAAGACAAACGCATGCAGCAGTTCATCGACAAGGTGAAAGCTGCCGGCGTGAAAGTAAGTGCAGCCGATTCCGATCGTCTGGAAAAAGCAGCGGGTCACAAACAGCACCAGGGCGTGGTTGCATTTGCCAAAGAATTGGTAAAAAGCAACGATCTGTTTGAAATCATTGAAACCCATGGCAAGAACACATTGCTGCTGGTGCTGGATGGTGTCACTGATCCCCACAACCTGGGGGCCTGCCTGCGCAGTGCCGATGCGGCTGGGGTGCACGCGGTGGTGTTGCCGAAAGACAAATCAGTGGGTATTACTCCGGTGGTGTCGAAAGTGGCTTGTGGTGCGGCTGAAACAATTCCCGTAATTACCGTAACCAACCTGGCCCGCACGCTTGAAGAAATTCAAGATGCCGGTGTGTGGTGCATTGGCACAGCAGGCGAAGCCACCGACACGCTGTATAACGCCGATTTGAACGGCCCCATCGCCTGGGTGCTGGGTGCCGAAGGCGACGGCATGCGTCGCTTGACCCGCGAAAAATGCGACCAACTGGTACAGATTCCAATGATCGGCAGTGTTGAAAGCCTGAATGTGTCGGTGGCCAGTTCAGTGTGCCTGTTTGAAACCCTTCGTCAACGTCAATTCACAAAATAAGAAACCTCGAAGCACCGCATGGAACAACTCACCCTGGATGCAACGCCACCTTCTGGCGACGATTCTGAAACCATTACGCTGGGCTTGTACGCCGAGCGCGCTTATTTGGACTACGCCATTTCTGTGGTGAAGGGCAGGGCGCTGCCCGAATGTGCCGATGGTCAAAAACCGGTACAGCGTCGCATTTTGTACGCAATGAATGAAATGGGCCTGGGCAACAACGCCAAGCCTGTGAAATCGGCCCGTGTGGTGGGCGATGTTTTGGGTAAATATCACCCGCATGGCGACCAAGCCGCCTACGATGCATTGGTGCGCATGGCGCAGAATTTCACCTTGCGCTACCCGCTGATTGACGGTCAAGGCAATTTTGGCAGCCGGGATGGTGATGGCGCTGCGGCCATGCGATACACCGAAGCCCGCTTGACGCCCATCGCCAAGTTGCTGCTTGATGAAGTGGACATGGGTACCGTCGACTTCATTCCGAACTATGACGGCAGCTTTCAAGAACCCAAGCTGTTGCCAGCGCGCTTGCCTTTTGTGTTGCTCAATGGTGCTTCCGGTATTGCGGTGGGCATGGCCACTGACATCCCCCCTCACAATATTCGGGAAGTGGCTGCAGCAACGATCCATTTGATCAAGCATCCCAATGCCGACCTGGACACCATCATGGGTCATTTGCCAGCCCCTGATTTTCCGGGTGGCGCGCAAATTATCTCGCCCGCCAGCGCGATGAAAGAAATTTATGCGGGTGGTCGTGGGTCAATCAAGGTGCGTGCTCGTTGGGACATTGAAGAAATGGCCCGTGGCCAGTGGCAGCTGGTGGTGAAAGAATTGCCACCCAACACCAGCACTGCCAAGGTGTTGGAAGAAATTGAGGAACTGACCAACCCCAAGGTAAAAGCTGGCAAGAAAGGCCTGAGTACGGAACAGCAAAACTTGAAGGCGCAAGTGTTGGCCATGTTGGATGCGGTGCGCGATGAATCGGGCAAAGAGAACGCCGTGCGCTTGGTGTTCGAGCCGAAAAGCCGGAATGTGTCGGTAGAGGAGTTTTCGAACCTGCTACTTAGCCACACCAGTTTGGAAACCAACACGTCCATCAATTTGGTGAGCATCGACAATTCGGGCCGCCCGGGCCAGCGTGGTTTGATTGCCATGTTGCTGGACTGGATCGAGTTCCGCAAAGTGTGCGTAACCCGACGCAGCCAACACCGCTTGGCGCAGGTTAATGATCGTATTCACGTGCTGGAAGGCAGGTTGATTGCCTGGTTGAATATTGATGAAGTGATCAAGGTGATTCGCGAAAGTGATGAGCCCAAGCCTGCCTTGATTGAGGCTTTTAAACTGAGCGACCGTCAAGCCGAAGACATTCTTGAAATTCGACTGCGTCAGTTAGCTCGCTTGGAGAAAATCAAGATTGAGCAGGAACTGGCCAAGTTGGGTGAGGAAAAAGCCGACCTGGAGGCTTTGCTGGCCGATGAGGGCAAGCTGAAAACCCGAATTATTGGTGAAATTCGCAAAGACACCGACACCTATGGCGATGATCGCCGCACGCTGATTGAAGAGGCCGAGAAGGCCAGCGTGGAAGTGAAAGTGGTTGAAGAACCGACCACGGTCATTGTTTCCCAGAAATTCTGGATACGAAACCGCCAGGGCCATGGTCACGACGCCGCCCAGTTCAGTTTTAAGGTGGGCGACGCCTTGTACGCCGCTTTTGAATGCAAAACCACCGACAATACCTACTTGTTTGGTGCTGGCAATGCACTGGGCAAGGTGTTTAGTGTGCCCGTTGCTGCATGGCCGGGTGGCCGGGGCGATGGCATACCCGCACAAAGCCTTGTGGAGTTGAATGGCGGTACGCTGAGCCACGCGCTAGCCGCACCTGCTTCCCAGCCCGTATTTCTGGCTTGCAGCGCGGCCTACGGCTTTTTGGCCATGGCTGGCAATATGGAGAGCCGCATGAAGGCGGGCAAGCAATTCATCAGCCTTAACCCGGGTGAAAAGCTGTTGCCGCCGGTGCTGTTGCAGGCCACCGACGACCGGGTGGCTGTGCTTGCCGAAAGTGGACGTTTCCATGTCTTCATGCTGGACGAGCTCAAACAACTCTCAGGTGGCGGGCGTGGCGTACAACTGTTGCCACTCGATGACAAAGACTCGTTGGTGGCCGTTGTTGCTTTCGGTCCGTCGGATAGCCTGGTGATTGCCGGCACAGGCCGCGGCGGCAAAGACCGGGAGGAGGTTTTGAAACCTGCCTTGCTGGCTGAGCGGCTGGGCAAGCGCGGCAGAAAAGGCAAGGAACTGGACATCAAGTTCAAAGCCGACACCCTGCGCAAGGCCAGTTAAAAAAAGCCCTTCGGGGCTTTTTTTCGTCTTGAAATTCAGGAATCCGTCCCCATTTCCCCAACATCCAAACCAAGAAGATGAAGGGAGCAAACAACATGGGTGCAATGAAGGAAACAATGGGTTTTCAAACAGAGGTAAAGCAACTTCTGCATTTGATGATTCATTCCCTGTATTCCAACAAGGAAATCTTTCTTCGCGAGCTGGTATCCAACGCATCGGACGCTTGCGACAAACTGCGCTTTGAAGCCATCAACAACGCTGGGCTGTTCGAGAGCGACACTGAACTGAAAATTCGTGTCAGCTTTGACAAGGAAGCGCGCACTATCACTATTGAGGATAACGGGATTGGCTTAAGCCGCGAGGACGCGATTGAGCACCTGGCACGATCGCCAAAAGTGGTACCAAAGAATTTTTTGGCAAATTGAGTGGCGATCAGCAAAAAGACGCTGCCTTGATCGGCCAGTTTGGCGTGGGTTTTTATTCGGCGTTCATTGTGGCTGACAAGGTGACTGTGCGCTCGCGCAAGGCCGGTTTGCCGGCCGCAGAGGGCGTTGAATGGGAATCGAAAGGTGATGGCGAATTTAGCGTGGAAGCCATTGAGAAAGCAGACCGAGGCACCCAAATTATTCTGCATTTGAAGGCTGATGAAGACGAATTGCTTTCTGGCTGGAAATTGAAGGGCATTCTGACCAAATATTCTGATCACATTTCCCTGCCCATCCAGATGCTGAAAGAAGAATGGGACGAAGAAGCGGGCGGGATGAAAGCCACGGGCGAGTGGGAAAATGTAAATAAGGCCAATGCTTTGTGGGCCCGTTCGAAAAGCGACATCACTGCTGAGCAGTACAACGAGTTTTACAAAACCATTAGCTTCGATTTTGCCGACCCCTTGGCCTACACTCACAACCGCGTTGAAGGCGGCCGCTCGGAATACACTTCGCTGCTGTACATTCCCGCCAAGGCCCCTTACGACCTCTGGGACCGCAACCAACAGAAAGGTATCAAGTTGTACGTGAAGCGTGTGTTCATCATGGACGACGCAGAGCAGTTGATGCCCCCTTACATGCGCTTTGTCAAAGGTGTGATCGATTCCTCTGATTTGCCTTTGAACGTTTCACGCGAGATTTTGCAGGAAAGCCGTGATGTGAAAGCCATTCGTGAAGGGTCTGTGAAGAAGGTGTTGGGCTTGCTGGAAGACATGGCCGCCAATGAAGCCGAGAAATACGCCAGTTTCTGGAAAGAGTTTGGCCAGGTGCTGAAAGAGGGCATGGGCGACGACCCAGCCAACAAAGAACGCATTGCCAAACTGCTGCGTTTTGCGACCACACAAAGCGAAGGCGAGGCACAAACTGTTTCACTGGCTGACTATGTGGGCCGTATGAAAGAGGGACAGGAAAAGATTTACTACGTGACGGCTGATACCTATGCTGCGGCCAAGTACAGCCCGCACCTGGAAGTGTTCAAGAAAAAGGGTGTGGAAGTGCTGCTGCTTAGCGACCGCGTGGACGAGTGGATGTTGTCTTACCTGCAGGAGTTTGAAGGCAAGGAGCTGCAAAGCTGTGCCAAAGGTGGCCTTGATTTGGGTGCCCTTGAGGATGAAAAAGACAAGGAAACCAAGAAGAAGGTTGAAGACGAGTTCAAGGATGTATTGAAGAAGGTCGAAGACCTGCTGAAAGACCGCATCAAAGAGGCCCGTGTTACCTTGCGTTTAACCGACAGCCCGGCATGTATCGTGGCTGACGAAATGGGCATGAGCGAGCATTTGAAGCGTATGCTAAAGCAGGCTGGCCAGAATGCACCCGACACCAAGCCGATTCTGGAACTAAACCCTGAGCACCCCTTCATTCAGCGTTTGAAAATCGAGAAAGATCATTTCGATGAATGGGTGAACGTGCTGTTTGATCAAGCGGTGTTGGCTGAGGGCGGCCAGCTGGAAGATCCAGCCGGGTTTGTTCGCCGCTTGAACATGTTGTTACTGACCGTAAAAGCCTAGGGTTGACAAGTAATTAATGGCTAAGTGGCTGGGCCTGATTATTCAGTGCCCAGCCCAGCCTGCTTTGCAAGGCGTTGGCCAGGTAAAGTGATTGCTCAAAAAATCGCTGCACGTACTTCAGGTCTGCCTGGGTTACTAGGGTTTCTTGCCACCGCAGCTGAAATTCTGCCTTGTGGCTGTCTTCCCACATATATGCAGGAAGGCGCACTCGTTCCATTAGTGCATTGAACTGGCTGCACTCCTTGCGAATTCCTTCCAGGTCGCTGTGCTCGTCTTGCTCCATCACCCGATGAATACAGGTTATTTCCATCATGCCTTGGTCAATCTGCTTGATTTCAAGCCAGGCATTCGGTGAACTTGACATCAGCTTTACAGGGTACTTGTTCACTTGTTTGTCCTCATGATAGGGGCTTTTCAGTTGTCCCACCCAGGCGGCTAATGCCTTGATCAAATCGGGGTCATTCAATGCTGTCATGTGGAGATTCCATTCAAAAGGAAATTTGAATTGAGTGCCCCACAATTTCAACTGGTTCCACAACCGGCCATTCAAATGAAAAAGGCCACCCATTGCTGGGTGACCAAACAAATCCTGTAAACAGATGAGCGGGTTTACAGGCTAGAGGTGATCTGACCGTTCACAACTTTTACGCGGTCGCCAGACTGCCAGCTGGGTGGGCTGCTGAAACTGAACACGTCGGAACCGCCAGCGTCATATTGAACCACCACATCATACTGGGTGCTGGAGTTACGGTCCTTTTCAATTTTATTACCAAGCACGGCACCACCAACCACGCCGGCTGCGGTGGCCACCTTCTTGCCGCTACCGCCGCCAATCTGGTTGCCCAGCAGGCCGCCTACCACGCCACCAGCCACTGCGCCGATGCCGGAGCCTTCACCTTGAATGGTGCGCTGGCGAATTTCCACAACGCGGCCACAAGTGTTACAAGTTGCGGCCGTTTGCACTGGTGCGGGCTTGGAAGCGACAGGCTTTGAAGCTGCTTTCTTCGCAGCGGCCTCTTCCTTGGCTTTTGCTTCTTCTTCCAGTCGTGCTTCTTCTTCCAATTGGGCGATTTCCTGGTCGCTCATATTGGCGTTGCTGCTTGGCAGCAGGCCAGTCATGGATGCAATTGCAATGCCACTGGCCAAAATAACGGCAACAGCGGCAGTAATAATCAGGGGATGGGTACGTTTGGTTTCCATTTTCTTTCTCCACACGAAATGTGTTTGTGATGCTAATAACGGGGAGGGTCAGAAAAAGGAATACAAGGATTACTTACTAAGGTATCGCATTGCAGTTTCAAGCCCACCGACCGTGAGGGGGTGCATGCGGTGTTCCATGATATTTTGAATGATTTCAACGCTTTGGCGATATTGCCATAGCCCTTCGGGTTCCGGATTCAGCCAGACGGCTTTCGGAAAACGATCAAGAAAACGACGCAACCACACTGCGCCAGCTTCCTTGTTATTGTACTCGACCGAACCACCGGGCTGTAGAATTTCGTAGGGGCTCATCGTGGCGTCTCCCACAAAGATCAAACGGTAGTCGCCGTTGTAGGTGCGCAGTATGTCTGTGGTCTGAAACCGCTCGCTGTGGCGACGGTGGTTTTTTTTCCACAAGAAATCGTAGACGCAATTGTGGAAGTAATAAAACTCCAAATGCTTGAATTCACTTTTCGCGGCACTGAACAATTCTTCCGTGCGGCGAATGTGATCATCCATGGAACCACCCACATCCAGCAGCATCAACACTTTCACTGAATTGTGCCGTTCGGGGCGCATTTTCAAATCCAGCCAGCCCGCATTGCGCGCTGTCGATTCAATGGTGTTGTCCAAATCCAGTTCTTCTTGCGCACCTTCTCGCGCAAAGCGGCGCAGGCGGCGCAGGGCAATCTTGATGTTGCGTGTGCCAATTTCCAGCTCGTCGTCGTAATCCTGGTAAAGGCGTTGGTCCCACACCTTCACGGCACGGCGGTTTCGGCTTTCATCTTGCCCTATACGCACGCCTTCCGGGTTGTATCCGTTGTTGCCAAACGGGGAGGTACCGCCCGAACCAATCCATTTGCTGCCACCTTCATGGCGTTCTTTTTGTTCTTTCAGCAGTTCTTTCAGGCGTTCCATCAGCTTGTCCAACCCGCCCATGGCTTCAATGGCCGCCATTTCTTCAGGCGTGAATTCGCGGTTGAATCGCTTTTCCAGCCAGTCTTTCGGCAGCTGGGCGAACAGGTCCATGTTCTTTTCCAGCCCTTTGAAGTAGTTGCCAAACACCTGATCGAACCGGTCAAAGAACCGTTCATCCTTCACCAGCGTAAGGCGGGACAAATGGTAAAAATTGTCCAGGCTTGGGGTCATGAATTGCGCCTTCATCCCCTCAAGCAGGGTGAGGTATTCCCGCACGGTGACGGGAATTTTGGCATCGCGAAGTTGAAAGAAAAAATCCAGTAGCACAGCAAAAGCCTTTATCAGCGACCCTGACGGGCCATGAACACCAAGCGGTTGAACAGTTCAATGTCTTGCTCGTTTTTCAGCAACGCCCCGTGCATGGGTGGAATGGCGTCTTTTCCGTCTTTCGCTTGCAGTGCACCGGCTGGAATGTCTTCAGCCAGCAGGAGGCGTAGCCAATCGATCAACTCCGATGTGGTCGGTTTTTTCTTCAAGCCGGGCAGGGCGCGAATGCCAAAAAAACTGGCCATGGCAGCATCCAGCAATTCTTTTTTCAAGTTCTTGAAGTGCACAGCCACAATGCTTTCCATGGTGGCTTTGTCAGGAAACTGAATGTAGTGAAAAAAGCAGCGACGCAGGAAGGCATCGGGCAACTCTTTCTCGTTGTTGGAGGTGATGATGACGATCGGGCGGTGCTTGGCCTTGATCAGCTGCTTGGTTTCGTAGCAGTAAAACTCCATGCGATCAATTTCACGCAGCAAGTCATTCGGGAACTCAATGTCGGCCTTGTCGATTTCATCGATCAGCAGCACAACTGGCTTGTCGGCCTCGAACGCTTGCCACAGCACGCCTTTCACAATGTAGTTTGCGATGTCTTTGACACGCGCTTCACCCAACTGCGAATCGCGCAGGCGGCTCACCGCGTCGTACTCGTAAAGGCCTTGTTGGGCCTTGGTGGTCGATTTGATGTGCCACTGCATTAACTCAAGGCCGAGGGATGCAGCCACTTCTTCAGCCAGCAGTGTTTTGCCGGTGCCGGGTTCGCCTTTGATCAGCAAGGGGCGTTGCAGGGTAATGGCTGCATTGACGGCAAGTTTAAGATCGTCAGTGGCGACGTAGGTTTTGCTACCTTCAAAACGCATTTTTGTAATTCCTTGTAATTCAATATCGCAAGTGTAAGTGCTTTTCAGGGCGAATTTGCTGAATTTTTCATCCAATTTGGCGCTTTCGACCAGCAGTTCATAGACTAAGCGGCAGATCAACCGTAAAATAGCAAGGTTTTTGCCCAGCGCCACCCCTTACACAAAATGGCGCGGCTGACCACCAATTACATTTGTTGACGAGAGAGCGAGATGAAACGTATCGGTTTGACTGTTCGCGCAATGAGCGCTATCGGCCTGTTGGCTGCGGTGGCTTTTACCACCCCCGCAATGGCTGTTGAAGGCAACGCCGAGGCAGCGGCATCGAAGAAGTCCATGTGCATTGGTTGCCATGGTATTCCCGGTTACAAGGCCAGCTTCCCCGAGGTGTATAACGTGCCCTATATCGCGGGTCAGAACGCCAAGTACATTGAGGCAGCGCTGAATGCCTACAAGAAGGGCGATCGCAAACACCCGACCATGCGCGGTATTGCTGAAACCCTGACCGAACAAGACATCGCTGACCTGGCTGCGTACTACGCACAAGCCAAGTGATTTGCAACAAGGACTAATCAATATGAAAACTAAATACACTATCGCTGCAGCCTTGTTTGCCGCGTCATTCTCAGTTCAGGCTGCTGACATTGCAGCAGGCAAAGCCAAGGCCGAAGCCCAGTGCGCGGCATGCCATGCTGTTGAAGGCAACTGGAATAAAACCATGGATCCTTCTTACCCGAAGCTGGCTGGGCAGCATGCGGACTACATTGCCAACACCTTGAAGCAGTACCAGAAGGGTGGCCGTAATAATGCCATTATGGCCGGTATGGCCGCTGGCCTGAGCCAGCAAGACATCAAGGATTTGTCAGCATTCTTTGCGTCGCTTGAAGGAGAGTTGTACCTGAAGAAGTAAATTAGTTACCAGTCTGAATGGACTGGGCTTAATAAAAAACCCGCTTGAAGCCTTGTTGCTGAAGCGGGTTTTTTACGACGAATGGGAGTGGATCAAACCCCGCTGTGTTCCAGAATGCATTGAATGTAATTTTCACTGCTGAACGCGACACCATTTTTCTGTTGCTGGTAAATTTGCTCGGCCAAACATTCAAACACTTGGTGAGCTGCTTTGTGATCATCGCCCATTTTCTCGCACAGTTTGGCGAAAGCTGCCCGAATACCGGGTGGCTGGTCGATGCTGACCTGTTCAGCCACGGCCAGGTGCATGGACAAGTGAAGAAAGGGATTGCTTTGGCCCGCTTCTACCGAGAAGTCAGCGGCAAGAATCGATTCTGGTTCAGCGTCAAACACTTCAAAATACTCGGGGTGCTTGGTCATCCATTGCAGGGCGAGGCTTTCTGCTTCGCTCAGTGGCTCTTCTTTGTGGTATTTCTTCCAGCTGTTCAAAAAAACAGCCTTGCCTGGTCTCGCGTTGGGTTGAACATGAAAAGGTTACCTCGTGTATTACATCTGTGGGCTATTGAACAGGCACAGACTGAGTCGATTGTTTCTGGGCGGTGTTACCACGGTGTCACCCTGGTTTAACCAAGCAGCTTGACCAAATACGCCTATCCATTCTGTATCGGGGAAACTGGCTAACACAGTGGCGATGTCGTTGTCATCGGCATGGCACATTTGGCTTCGCTCGAAACCGGCGAAAAGAATGCCTATGTCGGGCGCTTTGGCATTGAAATGAGTACGCACGGCGGGCATCCACTCATGGATTTCTTGATCGATTGCCTTAGGGGTTCGGTGGGCCAGTCGCACTTTTTGCCCTTTGAGCACTGGCGCGGCCAGTCCCAAAGTGCCATCGGCATGAATTTCCATCACGGGTATCCAGCTTTCCCCTTTGTCGTGCACCACTTGCAAACGCATGCCCACCGGGCGGGGTTGTTCGCTTGGGCATCGAAGCGCCGAGGCCGCTTTTTCATCACCTACACGAATCAGAAACAGACCATTGCTTTCGCTCACTGTTTGATACGGTCCCAGAAATGTGAGTCCTTCCGAGTTGAGAATCAAGGGGGTTTGCACCAGCAGTTGGGTTGCACAAATGGCTTCACCGCAGATACGGCCGTGTTCAACGCGCGGCATTTTTGCGTAATTGGCGCCGTACGACAACAAGCCCAAGGTGTCTGCTTGCACGATGCTAGAATCAGGCTCGTAGTCGGCCAATGTCCAGTGGTCGGTCAGAACTTGCTCGTGCTCAACCATGCACAGGTTCAAGGCAGTGTGCCGTGCAGGAATATTGCCTTGTGGGGTTTCAAATTCTTTGCCAAACACGGCGATCAACACGGTGGGTTCGTTGCTAAACACCTCGCCCTGTCCCAACAGGCCTGAGGCACAGCCACCCCACACATTCATGCAGTTGGTTTTGCTGACGCACAACTGTGCAAGGTCTTGCAAAAGCGAAGCGAAATGCGGTGTGCATAACAAAATAACCCGGCTGATGTAGTCGGAGTGGCGGCGAAGCCCGGCCTTTTCAACCGCACTTTCAACCAGTGCAGCGGCGTCTTCAAGCCGGGCATCACTGAACACTTGAACGCAAATTGCGTGGCTCATGTTGTTTTCTTTTTGAATTCGCACAAGTCCACGATACTACAACGAGTACATTCCGGTTTGCGTGCCTTGCACACATAGCGCCCATGCAAAATCAGCCAATGGTGAGCGTTTAACATAAACTCTTGGGGCACCAGCTTCAACAGCCTTTTTTCAACTTCAAGCACATCTTTCCCTGGGGCAATGCCGGTGCGGTTGCTGATGCGGAAAATATGCGTATCGACAGCCATCGTGGGTTGCCCGAATGCGGTGTTCAGCACCACGTTGGCGGTTTTGCGGCCGACGCCCGGGAGGCTTTCAAGTGCTTCCCGGTCTGCTGGTACTTCACCGTTGTGTTGATCTCGCAGAATTTCCGCGGTTTGCACAAGGTGTTTTGCCTTCGACCGAAACAGACCAATTGTTTTGATGTATTCCTCAACACCGGCAACACCAAGCGCTGCAATTGCTGCTGGCGTATTTGCCACGGCAAACAGTTTTCGTGTGGCAATGTTCACGCCTTTGTCGGTGGCCTGTGCACTCAGCAAAACTGCAGCCAGCAGTTCAAACGGAGTTGAATACTCCAGCTCGGTTTTTGGTTCCGGGTTGGCCTGCTGAAACCGTTTGAAAATCTCGGTACGCTTTTCTTTGTTCATGGTGTTTGTGCCTGTCGCCGTGCCCGTGCCCTGGCCAGTGCAGCTTGCACCACGGCCTTTTTGGCAGCTGCATCGGGGCTGGGTGTGTCGTCTAACTCGTCCAGTTTGTGAATTGCCTTGGCTTCGAGTCTTTCAGCCTGTTCTTCCTTTTGCCGCTTCAAACGGTTTTCCCGAGTGTGCATGCGCGCGCGGGCAGCATGCGCCTGGGCTTGGTCCCACGCGCTGAATTCAGGCATGAACACCATGTCGATGCAGTCGACGGGACAGGGGGGAATGCACAATTCGCAGCCTGTACACAACTCAGCCAATACGGCGTGCCTGCGTTTGCTGCTGCCCACAATTGCATCAACCGGGCATGCTTTGATACACAAGGTGCAGCCAATACAATGCTGGGGGTGGATGCTGGCGATGTGCCGTTCAATGGAGGTGCCGCAGCTGGGGTCAACTGGTTTTTCTGGGAGACTCAACAGGGCAGACAAGGCCGCGATTGTGCTCTCGCCGCCCGGGGGGCAACGGTTTAAATCAGCTTCCCGGCTCGCCAAGGCTTTGGCGTAAGGCAAACAGCCCTCAAACCCGCACTGTGTGCATTGGGTTTGAGGAAGTAGATCGTCTATTTGTTGTACAAGTTGCTCATGCATTCTTGGCTATGAATTCGCGGATTTTCGGGTAAACCTTCTCGCGCCAACGGCGACCGCTGAAGATACCATAGTGTCCGCATTCCATGGCTTCGTAATGTTCTTTCTTGTCCGCAGGCAGGCTTTTGCACAGCTTGAGTGCAGCTTTGGTTTGGCCAGGACCGGAAATGTCATCCAGCTCGCCTTCAATGGTTAACAGTGCCACTGTTTTCACGTCTTCCGGCTTTACGCGCTGGCCGCGAACTTCCCAGGTACCTGTTGGCAGGGCGTGATCTTGAAACACAGTTTTGATTGTGTCCAGGTAATACTCAGCAGGCATGTCCAGCACCGCATTGTATTCATCGTAAAACTGACGGTGGCTTTCAGCGCTTTCGCCGTCACCCTCTACCAGGTGCATGTAAAAGTCGTAGTGGCTTTGTGCGTGCTTGTCCGGGTTCATGCTGACAAAACCCAAATGTTGCAAGAAGCCGGGGTACACGCGGCGCAGGTAGCCGGGGTAAGTGTGGGGCACACTGTAAATCACATTGTTTTCAAACCAGGAGTAGGGCTTTTTGGTGGCCAGATTGTTCACCTCGGTGGGGCTTTCGCGGGTGTCGATGGGGCCGCCCATCATGGTCATGCTTTTGGCTTGCTTGGGGTCGTTGTTCGATGCCATCAGCGATACTGCCGCCATTACCGGCACGGTGGGCTGGCAAACCGAGATCAGGTGGACATTGGGCCCCAGCAGCTGTATGAACTCAATGCAGTAATGCACGTAGTCGTCCAGATGGAACTCGCCTTCTGACAAGGGCACCATGCGGGCGTCTACCCAATCGGTGATGTAGACATCGTGGTCTTGAAGCAGGGTTTTGACAGTGTCGCGCAGCAGGGTGGCATGGTGGCCAGATAGAGGGGCAAACACCAATACCTTGGGTTGTGGCTTCAAGGGTTTGGATTCGGCAGGAATCATTTTGCGGAAATGAATCAGCTTGCAAAATGGCTTGGTTTCAACGATTTCCTGGGCAATCGACACTTCGCGATCGCCGCACTTCACTGTGGTAATGCCGAATTCGGGTTTTTCATATTCTTTGCCCAAGCGGTACATCAATTCGAAACCCGCTGAAATACGGCGTGCCATGGGCAGGTGCGCCAAGGGGCTGAACGGGTTGCTGTATAGCTTGGAACCTGCTTCAGCCCAAATGGTCATGGGGTTAAGCAGCGCTCGCTGAAATTCGTGCATTTGGTACAGCATGAGAGTGCCTCCGGCTTTGTTAGGCGATTGTCTTGTTTTGACAATTATGTGTCAGGTTCCTGACGATTATCTTGCAAACATTGCTGCAACGCAACATGTTTGAATGATTCTTCGATCACCAATAGTTTTCTACAGCGATTTCACCGGGGGTGTTTCGTCGGGCTGGGGAGTAACCTTTTAGTTTCAGTACTTTGCGAATATCTGTAACCATATCCGGGTTGCCGCAAATCATGAATCGACTGCGTTCTACATTCATGGGCAAGCCCGTGTGTTCAGCCAGGGTGCCTTGTTCCAACAAGGTGGTAATTCGTTCACCCAAGCAATTGGGCACTTTCTCGCGGGTAACCACTGGCACGTAGACAAATCGTTTCTTGACGTTCTCGATCAGTTCGCTAAGCACGGGGTGTTCCACAAAACCCTTGATCATGTCTTGATACACCAGTTCCTCAGCGGTGCGGGCACTGTGCACCAGCACGATGTTCTCGAACTGTTCCCAAGTGTGCGGGTCGTGAAGAATCGATAGAAATGGCGCCAGACCGGTTCCTGAGCCCAACAGCCAAAGATCATGGCCGGTTTCAAAGCGGGCCGTGGTGAGAAAGCCGAAATTGGTTTTGTCGATGTAAACAGGAGAACCCACCTGAAGCTGACTTAGGTGACTGGTAAAAGCTCCTTCGGGCACGACAATTGAGAAAAACTCAAGATGCTCGTCAAATGGGCCCGAGACCATGGAGTAGGCTCGCCAGATGATTTCCGGTTCGCCCGGTAGTTGCAAAGTGTTATCAACACCCAGCCGGGCAAATTGGCCGGCTGTGAAGCGAAAGCCTGTTGGGCGTGTGCAGGTGAAGGAAAACAATTTGCCTGGCACCCAAACACGCATGCTGGTGATTGTTTCTCGGGTGTATTTGTCTTCAACTTCACTCATGCAACTACTCGATTGGAACTGCCTTGAAGTGGATTACTTTTCAAGGTATTGCAGCTTGTCTTTCACGTCCTTCCAGTCATCGGCATCTGGCAGGTGTGCCTTCATGCGCGTAATGCTCGGCCAATCTTTGGCCAGTTCTACGTTCATGTCGATGAACTTCACCTGGTCGGCGGGTACATCTTCCTCAGCGTAAATCGCGTTGACAGGGCATTCAGGAATGCAAACAGCGCAGTCGATGCACTCGTCTGGATCGATCACCAGGAAATTGGGGCCTTCGCGAAAACAGTCGACTGGACATACATCCACACAATCGGTGTATTTGCACTTGATACAAGACTCGGTAACTACGTGTGTCATGGTGAAAATGTTTGGTTAAGCAAGATAACGAGACATTGTAATCGATTGGGCTGCATTGCACCTGAACCTCCGCTCGAATTCACCAACTGGCATGGGGCATACCCTAGGGGCGGCGGTGGCGCGGTTTTTCTATAATGAGTACTACGAATATATGCCTAGGATGCACTTTGAGCCAATCTTTCAACGATGATGATCTGGATACTTCCGCGGCCCGGTCAGAAATTCTGAATCGGATTCGCAGTCTTCAATCCAGGCCTGTCACCATGCGCGACAATGAGATGACCTTGGCCAAGGGTTACCTGGCCCGGAAAACTCGCGGCCCGGCGCCAAGCCCGGTAGAAAATGTGGTGGCTTTGTTTGAGGAGAAATCCCGGGCAATGCTTTGTACCGTGCAACGAGTGAAAAGCAATGCCGAAGTGCCTCAAGCCTGTGCTGCTTATCTAGCCGAGAACGAATTGAAGGGCACAGTGGCCATTTGGCCAGCGTTGAATCAGTTGGACTGGTCGGTGTTGCCGCATGTGGCGCGTTTGGGCGCCCCCACGGGTGATGACTTGATTGGTATCAGTGCTGTGGCTTGCGCTGTGGCTGAAACCGGCACTCTGGTGTTTGCCAGCAAAGCTGACGAACCCGCCAGCACCCACTTGCTGCCTGAAACACATATTGCAATTGTTCGGGAAGACCAAGTGGTGCACACCATGGAAGACGCATTTGAAATGCTACGAAAAGAAGGGCGGATTATGCCGCGTGCACTGAATTTTGTATCTGGCCCGTCACGCACTGCCGACATCGAACAAACCATTGTGTTGGGTGCACATGGCCCTTACAGGGTGCATTTGATTCTGGTCGGCAAATAAGCATGCGCGACGATTCCCGGCGACGCTTTGTACAAAAAGCTTTGGCGGCAGGAGCGGCTGGTGCGATAGCCACTCCCGCGGCTTCCCAGTCTGCATCGCTCGTTAAAACCGCAAAACCTGTCGTGTTCAAGTTTCAAAGTACTTGGCCCACCAAAGACATTTTCAATGAGTTTGCCCAGGATTTTGCAAAGAAGGTCAATGACATGTCGGGCGGCGAGTTGCGCATTGATGTGTACCCCACTAACAGCATTGTGAAAGCTTTCGGTATTCAGAATGCTGTGCACAAAGGGCAGCTTGACGGTGGTCATGGAGTTCCAACTTATTGGCACGATCGCCACGCTGCCTTTTCCCTGTTCGGCAGCGGCCCCAGTTTTGGCATGAGCTCGAACCAGATTCTGGCGTGGTTTCAGTACGGCGGTGGTCAACAGCTCTATGACGAACTGGTTCAAAAAGAAATGAACCTGAATATTCAAGGCTTCATGTACGGGCCATTGACACCTCAGCCTTTGGGCTGGTTCAAGAATCGGATCGAGAGCATCAAAGACCTCGACAAGATGCGTTTTCGGGCCGTGGGTTTGGCCGCTGAAGTGTTCAAGGAACTTGGCTTAACCACCACCGCCTTGCAGCCCGCCGATATTGTGCCTTGGCTGGACAAAGGCCTGATTGATGCAGCGGAGTTTAACAACCCCAGTTCCGATCGTGCCTTGGGTTTTCCCAGTGTGTCGTCGGTGTGCATGATTCGCAGCTTTCACCAAAGCAGCGAAGTATTTGAAGTTATTTTCAACAAGCAGCGTTTTGACAGCTTGCCTTTTGCCCTGCGCTCAATTATTCGATATGCCTTGCAGGCCTCTTCTGCAGATTTAAGCTGGAAGGCCTCTGACCGGTTTTCAACCGATTATGAGGAAATGCGCCGCAAGCAGGGTGTTCGTTATTACGTCACCCCGGACGATATTTTGAAGGCGCAGCTGACTGCCTGGCGCAAAATCATTGCGCGAGAATCAGCCAACAGTCGGATTTTCAAGCGCATCATTGATTCCCAAATGCGTTTTGCCAAACGTGTAGTTGGTTTTGAGAATGACCTGACACCTTCTTCTAAAATGGCCTTCGATTTTTGGTTCTCTACCGTGTAAACCCAGGCTGGGTTAATATGCAGGCATAACACCTTCAAGAGTGAGCCAACATGTCTGATATTCACGCCCGCAAAGCACACAATTTGACCCTGGAAGAAGCCAAGCAAACTGCGCAAAAACTGGCAGATCAACTTCAAAAAGAATTCCAGCTGGATAGCCAGTGGCAAGGCAACACGCTAAATTTCACGCGTTCAGGTGTGAAGGGTAAGCTGGATGTGACTGACAAAGACGTCACTGTCGACATTTCCTTGGGCTTCATGCTGAAAGCATTCAAGGGAAAAATTCAGGCGGAAATCGACAAAAATATCGACAAAATGTTTGCTTGAACGAGCGGTCCGTATTGGATCAATCTTTATCGGCTAAAAAATCAGCAACGCTGGGATAGCGAAGACGAAACCCGAGTTTTTTTTGATTCAGCGACTCAATACGTCGTGATTCGGACATGAAACTCCACATCATCGGACTGACCATTTGTTTCACCTCCTCCCGTGAAAAGCGGGGTGGGCGTGGAAGCTGATAAGCATCGGCCACCAGATCAAAGTAGTCTCCCATTTTGCTGGGCTTTGCATCGCAGGCGTTCAGCACCTCAAAGGCACCGCCTTTGTAATTGACCCATCGGCTTAAACGGCCCAAATCGAGTTCGTGAATGTGGTTTGACCACGCATCTTGATCAGGCAGCAAGGCAGGTGTGCGATTCTTGATACGGTCAATTGGTAATCTGTTGTCGCCGTATATGCCTGGCGCACGTAGCAGGTGTACATGCACACCATGTTTTAGTCCCAGTCGAAGTTGCGTCTCGGCGTGAACCCGCCGCTTCGCTCTGTCCGATTGAGCATTCAATGGCGTGTATTCATTAATCCATTGCCCTTGCGCATTGCCGTAAACACCAGTGGTAGACACATAGCTGATTCGCGGTGCGGGTTTACCGTGAGCCTTGGCCCTTGTGGCTGCCCACAGCACCAGTTTTTTCAGTGTGGTGTCAGTGTGCACGGATGAGTCGGGTGGCGCCATCCAGATGATTCGGTGACCCATTGAAATCAGGCGCAACAGGTCGCTCTTCAAATTCAAATCAATGGCCAGTGGCCGAGCGTTGTGCGCCAAGATGGCAGCGCGCTTTGCTGCTGTGTCCGCCCCAGGGCGATAAGTCGCTGTAAAATGTTGATCTGGAAAGGTTTGTAACAAGACCAAACCCACTTGCCCGCAGCCCGCAACGCTTATATTGCTTTGCCGAAAGCGCCGGGGCAAACTGCGTTTGAAAAATAGCCCGCCGGGTTTGTCGATGTCACGGAAAGTAGTTTGATGATTCACAACGTAGAAATTCTTCCCAGTCAAAAACAGTTTGAATGCGAGGCCGACGATACTTTGTTGTCAGCGGCACTGCGCGCCAATGTCATTTTGCCATATGGCTGCAAAGACGGCGCATGTGGATCGTGCAAGGCCGATTTGATCGAGGGCCGGGTGGATTATGGCACCTATCAGTCGCGCGCCCTGAGTGAAGAGGAACGCGTGCGCGGGAAGGTGCTTACTTGTTGCGCGAAGCCATTGAGCCCAGTGAAATTGAAGGTGAGGGAACTGTCCGGTTTGGGTGACATTCCCATCAAGAAAATGCCTTGCCGTTTGCAAAGCATCGAGAAACCTGCGACTGATGTGGCTGTTCTCAAGTTGCAGTTGCCGGCCAATGAGGTGTTGCAATTCAATGCGGGGCAGTACATAGAATTCATGCTTCGCGATGGTTCGCGCCGCAGTTATTCGCTGGCCAATGCGCCTTATCAGGAAGGCGGGATCGAACTGCACATTCGGCACATGCCGGGTGGCTTGTTCACTGACCATGTATTCAGCACTATGAAAGAACGGGAAATTTTGCGTTTTGAAGGACCCTTCGGTACGTTTTTCTTGCGCGACGACTCTACGAAACCTGTGGTGTTGCTGGCCAGTGGCACAGGTTTCGCCCCAATTAAATCCTTATTGGAACAGGCCTTTTTCAAAAACAACAGCCGCGAGTTTGTGTTGTACTGGGGTGCACGAACCAAGGCCGATTTGTACATGCTGAATTTGCCCATGCAATGGGCTGGGGAGCATTCAAATTTCAAGTTTGTGCCGGTGCTTTCTGATGCCACAGCCGAGTGTAACTGGACGGGGCGAACAGGTTTTGTGCACCATGCGGTCATGCAGGACTTCCCGGATTTGAGCACACATCAGGTGTACGCCTGTGGTGCGCCCATTGTGATTGAGTCAGCGCAGCGTGATTTCACCGCTCAGTGTGGCTTGCCCGAGGACGAGTTTTTTGCAGACTCTTTCACCTCAATGGCAGATGCCTGATAGGCGAAGTACGCTTTATGGCGACACCTGCCCCAAATAAGTTTCGCGAATTCTCGGGTCGTTGATCAGTTCACAGGCCTTGCCTTCGTAATCAATCAAACCAGAGTCCATTACATAGGCACGGTTGGCCAGTTGCAGGGCAATGTGCGCATTTTGCTCCACCAGCAAGATAGTCATGCCATCTCGGTGCACCTGTTGTATTACTTCAAAAATTTTTTCGACCATCATTGGGGCCAATCCCATACTGGGTTCGTCCAGCAGCAGCAAATCGGGTTTGCCCATCAGGGCGCGTGCCATGGCCAACATCTGTTGTTCTCCACCGCTCAATGTCCCGGCGGATTGCTTCAGCCTTTCTTTGATGCGCGGAAACAGCATCAGCATTTTTTCGAGATCAGCGTGAATCTCGGATTGTGGGCAACCAGCATGCAAGCGCGCATTTGCACCCAATTCAAGATTTTCAAGCACGGTCATGCGGGTGAAAATTCCGCGCCCCTCGGGCACCAAAGCCAGGCCGTTTGGTAGCCTTTCATGTGCAGGCAGGGCAGTCAGGTCGATTGCACCTTTGAAGGTTGCTGCATGCGCTTCAAAAGGCAACAAGCCTGCAATGGCTTTCATGGTTGAAGTTTTACCCGCACCATTGCAGCCAATCAAGCACACCAGTTCACCCGCATGCACCTGAAAACTCAAACCCTTCACAGCCTGAATTCCGCCGTAGGCGACAGTCAGCCCTTGAATGTTCAGCATGTTGTTACTCACGGGATTCAGCATGGTGCAGCCCCCCGAGATAAGCTTCAATGACGGCGGGGGATTGCTGAACTTGTGTGGGGGTGCCTTGGGCGATTACTTTGCCATAGTCCAGCACGGTAACCTCGTCACAAATACCCATCACCAGTTTGACATCGTGTTCAATCAGCAGTATTGATTTGCCATCATGTCGAATTTGAAGCAGCAACTCGCGCAGCTTTAATTTTTCGGTGGCATTCATGCCGGCAGCGGGTTCGTCCAGGGCAAGCAGGGCGGGTTCGCTGGCCAGTGCGCGTGCTATTTCAAGGCGTCGCTGATCGCCATAGGAAAGCTGCCCGGCCAGGTGATTGCTGTAGGCGCGAATGCCCACGTAATGTAACCAATGCATGGCTTGCTGCTGAACCTTTATTTCCTCGCGGCGTTGTGCTGGGGTACGAAGTATGGCGCCCAATACACCCTGACTGGTTTTGCTGTGCATGCCCACTGCCACATTTTCAAGCGCTGTCATACTTTTGAACAAACGAATATTTTGAAAGGTGCGGGCCAAACCCATTTGCGCAACATGGTGGGGCGAAGCAGGTTTGTAGGGCTTGCCCTTGAATGCGAGTTGCCCGGCATCGGGTGTGTACAAACCGGTGATCAAATTAAAACAGGTGGTTTTGCCTGCGCCATTCGGGCCAATCAGCCCGATCACTTGCCCAGCCTGAATACACAGGCTGACATCATCCACGGCAGCAATACCGCCGAAGCTTTTTCTCAGGTTGGAGGCGCTAAACAAGGGAGCGTTCATTTGCGTTGTGGCCAAAGCCCATTGGGGCGATACAGCATCACCAGCACCATGGTGAGTCCGTAGATGAGGGAGCGAAGTATTTCTGCATCCACCAGCACAGTACCAAATAAAAACTCTTGAACGGGTGTAACCACTTGCCGCAGCATCTCCGGAAAACCTGCCAGTAAAAGTGCGCCCAAAATGACGCCGGGAATGTGACCCATGCCCCCTAGTACCACCATGCAAAGTACGATGATTGATTCCATCAGGCCGAAGGACTCTGGGCTGACAAAGCCCTGAAATGCAGAGAACATGGCACCTGCTACGCCGCCAAAAGAGGCACCCAGGGCAAAGGCCAGCAGTTTCATGTTGCGGGTGTTGATTCCCATGGATTTTGCCGCAATTTCGTCGTCACGTATTGCGGTCCATGCGCGGCCGATTCGGCTGTTTTGCAGGCGCATACACACCAAGATGATAAGCAGGGTAAGCGCCAGAAACAAATAGTAGTAAAGGTGGAGCGCAGGCACCTCGATGCCGAACAAATCGACAGTGCGTGAAAAACGAACCCCCGCAATTTGAACGGGCTCAATCATGTTGATGCCTTGGGGGCCGTTGGTGATATTGACTGGTGCATTCAGATTGTTTAAAAACAGGCGAATGATTTCACCGAAACCCAGGGTAACAATGGCGAGATAGTCGCCCCGTAGCCGAAGGGTGGGTGCACCCAGCAACACGCCGAATAGCGCAGCGGTTAGTGCTCCCAGTGGAATCATTAACCAAATTGAAAGATGCAGGCCATCGGGGAACAGGGCTGCGATGGTTTCAAAATTGTCCGTTAAGTGTGGCGATGCCAACAAACCGTAAACATAAGCGCCCACAGCGTAAAAGGCGATGTAACCCAGATCGAGTAAACCGGCGAAACCCACGACAATATTGAGCCCCAGCGCAAGCATGACGTACAGCAAGGCGATGTTCAAAATTCGAACCCAGCTGTTGCCAATCAAGCCTGCAACCCAGGGAAGGGCAGCCAATGCGACAGCAACCAGCAGGAAACCGATAATTTGTTGATGGCGGTTGGCAAGTTTGTTCATGCGCGGTCCGACACCCTTTCACCCAACAGACCAGATGGCCGAAGAGTAAGCACCAAAATCAATACGGCGAAGGCAAAAATATCCTGATAGTGGGAGCCTAAAAAACCACCGGTCAATTGGCCCAGATAACCAGCCCCCAGGCTTTCGACAATGCCTAAAAGCAGGCCGCCCAACATGGCACCGTAAATGTTGCCGATACCGCCAAGTACGGCGGCAGTAAAGGCTTTCAAACCGGGTAAAAAGCCCATGTAAAAATGGGCCACTGAATAGTTGGCGGCCACCATGACCCCGGCCACTCCGGCCAAAGCCGCTCCGATCACAAATGTAGCGGCGATCACTGAATTGGCATTGATACCCATGAGACCTGCCAATTGGGGATTTTCAGAGGTGGCGCGCATGGCTTTTCCCAAGCGGGTTTTGTTCACTGTGTAAGTAAGGCCAAACATGAGTGCAGCCGATACCACCACAATTAGAAGTTGTACCGGTGTGATGGATACAATTCTTTCGTAGTCGTTATCGAGGACTGGGGCAAAGGTGTACAACACAATCGGGTCTGTGGGCAAGGTGGCCGGAAAGATGAGGTAATTGCGCCCCCAAATGATCATGGCCAAGGTTTGCAAAATGATTGAAACGCCGATGGCCGAAATCAAGGGTGCAAGCCGGGGTGCATTTCGCAAGGGGCGATAGGCCAAGCGTTCAATTGAGAAACTGACCAGCATGCACACAGGCACAGCGAACAGCACACCCACCAGGAAAAGAATCCAGCCCGGAGTTTCCGGGAAAACACCCATAAACAAAGTGATGGCGCTAAAGGCCACCATGGCACCGATCATAACCACTTCGCCATGGGCGAAATTGATCAAACCCAACACGCCATACACCATCGTGTACCCGAGTGCCACCAAGGCATAAATACTGCCAAGTACCAAGCCGTTGATCAGTTGTTGAGCAAATATATCCATGTACGCCAATGCGATTGAGATAAGGGTTGTCGGAAAAAGAATAGAGCAAATTGGGTTTGGGTTTCGCGTATTTCTTCAGAAAGAAGTCAGTTAATTGACAGCTGAACCCATTCCCGGTTTAGATGCTACATTGATGGAATTAATCATAAAAACAAGTTGGAGGTGGCCATGAACCTTTCCCGTTTCCGGTATTTAAAACATTCATTGTTGTGCGTACCGGTGTTGATGACTTTGGCAGGCGGTGCTGTCCACGCCAAGGACGTGTTGGTCAAGATAGGGCACATTGCCCCGCTCTCGGGACCACAGGCCCACTACGGCAAAGACAATGAATCGGGCGCCAGGTTGGCGATCGACGATTTGAATAAAATGAAAATTCAGGTGGATGGTGGCACCGCCAAGTTTCAGCTGGTTGCAGAAGACGATGCCGCTGACCCAAAAACTGGTGCGATCGTGGCGCAAAAATTGTGTGACATGAAAGTAAACGGAATTGTTGGGCACTTGAACAGCGGCACCACCATTCCCGCATCCCGTATTTATTATGACTGCGGAATTCCCCAAATTACACCTTCAGCCACCACACCCAAAGTAACAAAGCAAGGGTTTGAGTCGGTGTTCAGAGTGATTGCGCACGATGGAGTGTTGGGCGTTGCCTTGGCCAAGTATGCAGTCGACGAAATGAAAGTGAAGCGGGTGGTGGTCATTGATGACCGCACCGGTTATGGACAGCCATTGGCTGATATTTTTACGAAGCAGCTTGAAGCCAAAGGCGTGAAGGTGCTGGAGCGCCACTACACCAATGACAAGGCCACTGACTTTGCGGCCATCTTGACCTCGGTCAAGCGTGTGAATCCTGACCTGGTGTTTTACGGGGGTATGGACGCACAGGCAGGCCCAATGCTGCGCCAGATGAAGCAATTGGGTATCAAGGCAAAGCTGATTGGCGGTGATGGTATTTGTACAACGGAATTAATGCGTCTTGGCGGGGACAATGTTGGATCGAATGTGCTTTGCGCCGAGGGCGGTATGGCCTTGAGCAAAATGCCGGGCGGACCTGCATTCGAGAAACGATTCAAAGCCCAGTTCAAGGCGGACATTCAGGTTTATGCGCCTTTTGTATACGATGCAGTCATGACCATGGGCATGGCCATGAAAAATGCAAAGTCAGCAGACCCCAAGAAGTATCTTCCGAAGTTGAAAGAGATTCGGCACGAGGGAGTGATTGGGACTATTGCATTTGATGAAGTCGGTGATGTGCTGAATGCTGCGGTGACATTGAATTCTTATGGCCCTCAAGGAAAGTTTCCGGTCAAGGTTGTGAATTAATCCAGCAGCGTTGGACCGATGGGGGATACATTTTTATTTTGTAAATTTAATCAGTATTAATTTTTAACAGTCACGAACTTCTGTTGATCATCCACCACTTAAGTGTTGAGCCACAACCGCCTCAGGTTGTGGCCAATAACAAGTGGAGATGATGAATGATTTTCTGCGGTATCAAAAAAACACTATTCACTGCAATGCTGCTGACCTGTGCAACAGGCTCAGCCATCGCTGACAATTACCCCAGCAAAACTATCACACTGGTAGTGCCGTTTGCGGCGGGAGGAACTACTGACATTGTTGCCAGAATTGTGGCGGACAAGTTGGGTAAAGAACTGGGACAATCTGTGATCGTCGACAACCGCGGTGGCGGCGGTGGCAGCATTGGTGCTGGCTTGGTGGCCAAGGCAGCACCCGATGGGTACACCTTGGGTGTGTCTACACTGTCAACACATGCGGTAATCTCGGCCTGCAACCCGAAAGTACCCTACAACCCGGTCAAAGACTTCAAGGCCATTACCAATATGGCGGGTTCTCCAAATGTTTTAACCGTGAATCCAAAGTTTCCCGCGCAAGACTTCAAACAGTTTTTGACGCATGTGAAAAAGAACCCGGGCAAGTTGAGTTTTGCAACATCAGGGCAGTGCAGTATTCAGCAAATGGTGGGTGAGCAGTTCAAGGTTGAAACAGGCACTGATATTTTGCATGTGCCGTATCGCGGTGCCGGCCCTGCACTGAATGACCTGCTGGGCGGGTCTGTGGACATGATGTTCGACAATCTGCCTTCATCCATGTCGCACATCAAGGCAGATCGCTTGCGCGCCTTGGCTGTGGCCTGGCCTAACCGGCTTGAATCACTTCCGAATGTACCCACGTTTAAAGAGTTGGGATTAACGGCAGTGAATGAACCAGTTTGGTATGGGTTGGTTGCACCTGCTGCCACTCCCGATTCCATTGTTCAAAAGTTGAACGCCGCCACAGTGAAAGTTCTCAAGCTACCTGAAGTTCAGGAACGCCTGCGGGCCAGCGGTGCAGAGCCTGTGGGAAACACACCTGCTCAACATGCTGCTGAAATCAGGCAGGAAATGGAACGAATGCACGCTTTGGTGAAAAAGCAGAACATTCAGTTTGACGGGTCTTGATGGTTAATCTGGAATGAAAAAAAGCCAAGGCGCAACACCTTGGCTTTTTGAATTGCTTGCAAACTAATTACAGCGCCAGTACCCAGGCGGCCAATTTCTTGGCTTCGTCTTCGGTCACGTTTTGAGCAGGCATGGGAACAGGACCCCAAACGCCTTTGGTACCGTTCTTGATTTTGCCGGCCAGCATTGCTTCTGCACCTGCTTGACCTTTGTACTTGGCGGCAACGTCTTTAAAAGCCGGACCAACTACTTTTTTCTGAACCTGATGGCAGGCCAAGCAGGCTTTGCTCTTGGCCAATGCTTCGTCGGCGCTGGCTGACAACGGTAGAGCAACCATGGTGGCTGCAATCGCCAAGACACCCATTTGCTTGATCATACTGAACTCCTCACTTTGTTACAGTTATCACATTAATAACGTCTCGGGCGTCATTTTGGCAGACAACGCAGTTGTTTGTCATGTGAAACAGCATGATTTTTATCCTTCTGGGCATCCTTTTGCTCACAATGAAACTAGGCGGTGTTCATCCCGTAAGCAATTGGGAATGGTTCTCCATTGCTTTGCCCTTCCTCATGGCCATTTGCTGGTTTGAACTTTTTGAACCTTGGCTTGGCCTGGATGTTCGCCGACAGCAGTTTAGAAAGCGCCAGCTAGAGGCACGTATTCGACATTTTCAAAACAAAAAACCCCGACGCCAGCGCCGGGGTTTTCCTTTTAGGTAAGCGTTTGCAAGTTTACAGGTCGAGATCACCATCGGTGACGGCACCTTTGCTGGCGCTGCTGGCCAAGGCTGCGAATTTGGCCAGTACACCCGTGGTGTAACGTGGTTTGGGTTTTACCCAGCTTTCACGGCGCTTCGCCAATTCTTCGTCGCTAACATTGATCTGCAACAATTTCTGGTGCGCGTCCATAGTGATGGAATCGCCTTCCTTGATCAGTGCAATTGGGCCACCAACGTAAGCCTCCGGTGCCACGTGGCCCACCACCATACCCCAGGTACCGCCTGAGAAACGACCGTCGGTAATCAGGCCGACTGTTTCGCCGAGACCTTTGCCAATAATTGCCGAGGTTGGGGCAAGCATTTCGGGCATGCCTGGGCCGCCTTTGGGGCCCAGATAGCGAAGAATAATCACATCGCCGTCTTTGATTTTGTCGCCCAAAATTGCGTCCATCGCGCTTTGCTCGTCATCAAACACCTTGGCTGGGCCGGTAATCACAGGGTTCTTCAAGCCGGTAATCTTGGCCACAGCCCCTTCAGGCGCCAGGTTGCCTTTCAAAATCGCCAAGTGACCTTGCTTGTACAGGGCTTTCTCGATGGGCATGATCACGTTTTGATCTGCACGGGGCACCGACGGAATATCTGCCAGTGTTTCAGCAATCGTTTTGCCGGTAATCGTGATGCAATCGCCGTGCAGCAGGCCGGCGTCCAGCAAAATCTTCATGACTTGTGGAATACCACCCGCGTCGTGCAGGTCGGTTGCAACATACTGACCAGAAGGCTTCAAATTGCAAATGACAGGTGTACGTAGGCGCACGCGTTCGAAGTCCTCGTAGCTCCAGGCCACATCTGCTGCCTTGGCGATGGCCAGGAAGTGCAGCACAGCATTGGTCGATCCGCCAGTGGCCATCAGCACAGCCACTGCATTTTCAATCGACTTTTTGGTAATGATGTCGCGGGGCTTCAGGTCGTTGCGCACCGCTTCGATCAGCACGCGAGCTGATTCTTCAGTCGAAGTGACCTTTTCCGCATCGATATTTGACATGGTGCTGGAGTAGGGCAGGCTCATGCCCAATGCCTCGAATGCCGAGCTCATGGTGTTGGCTGTGTACATGCCGCCACAAGAACCAGAACTTGGGCATGCATTCTTCTCGATGCCCTTGAAATCTTCTTCGCTCATGCGGCCAGCAGTGAATTCACCCACCGCTTCGAAGGCAGACACAATTGTCAGGTCTTTGCCTTTGTAACGCCCAGGCTTGATGGTGCCGCCATAAACGTAAATGCCGGGCACATTCATGCGGGCCATGCCGATCATGCCACCAGGCATGTTCTTGTCGCAGCCACCGATGACAAGAACTCCGTCCATCCACTGGCCTTGCACCGCAGTTTCGATACAGTCAGCAATCACTTCACGGCTGACCAGTGAATACTTCATCCCCTCAGTGCCCATGCTCATGCCATCGGAGATGGTTGGGGTTCCGAAAATTTGCGGGTTGCCGCCAGCTTCTTTTACTGCTTTCACCGCTGCATCGGCCAATGGCTGCAGGCCACTGTTGCAAGGCGTGATAGTGGAATGACCGTTGGCAATACCAATCATGGGGTTGTTGAAGTCTTCGTCTTTGTAACCCATGGCGAAATACATCGCTCGGTTGGGCGAACGGGCTACGCCCTGGGTAATGTTCTTGGAACGTCGATTGATGCTCATTGCAAAAGCTCGCAGGTGGAATTGGATTCAAAACGAGAATTTACCATTTTATGATGCTCCGCTGGGCGCAGGAAGACGTTCATTCATCAAAGGGTAGTCCCTAGGGCAGTACAATTGAACGGTTTTTCACATTCCGGGTTTTCCATGTTTGTACATCCTGAATTCGATCCTATTGCCATTTCGATCGGCCCTGTGGCCATTCGCTGGTACGGTTTGATGTATTTGTTGGCTTTTGTTGCCTTCATCATGCTCGCCAAGCGCCGCTTGCATTTGTTCCCGGCCATCAAAATGTCCGATGTGGACAATATGCTGACCTGGGCGGTTTTGGGTGTCATTCTGGGTGGTCGATTGGGCTATGTTTTTTTTTACAAGCCTGACTACTACATGGCCAACCCTGGCGAAATTCTCGCAATTTGGGAAGGCGGAATGTCTTTTCATGGTGGGTTTCTCGGCGTGTTGCTGGTGTGTTTTATTTACGGCAGGTACAAAGACTGGAAGTTTTTTGATGTGATGGATTTTGTGGCGCCCGCTGTTCCAATCGGATTGGCCTTGGGTCGTCTTGGCAACTTTATCAATGGTGAGTTGTGGGGGCGCCCGACCGATGGCTGGTGGGGGGTTGTGTTTCCGCAGGCGGGCGATGCAATTGCACGCCACCCATCACAGCTTTACCAAATGAGTTTGGAAGGTATTGCTTTGTTCATTGGGCTTTGGTGGTTTGCCAGCAAGCCACGCCCGCGTGCGGCAGTGTCAGCCTGGTTTTTGATTGGCTATGGTGCCGCCCGTTTTGTGGTGGAGTATGCCCGTGAGCCAGACCGCTTTTTGGGTACGCTTTCTCTGGGATTGTCGATGGGGCAATGGTTGTGTGTGCCCATGATTCTGGGTGGATTCGCCTTGTTGGCATGGTCGAAAAACAAGCCCACAGGGCTTGAAACCATGACTGCGTTGGAAGCTGCCCAGGCAAAAGCAGGCAAGGGCAGCAAACGCAGCAAGTGATATTGAATTAAAAGCCGGTAACTGCCTTGTAAATCATGGACATGGCAATGAAAGCCAGCAGCAGTGCAAAAATGCGCTTGATCTTTTTGACAGGCAGGGTGTGCGCCAGTTTTGCACCATAAGGGGCAAATAGTACGCTCATCGCTGCCACGCAGGCCACAGCGGGCAAATAAACATAGCCCAGTGACCCGGCTGGCATGCCTTGCAAATGTTGCCCGTTGATTACGTAAGCGGCACTTGAAAACACGGCAATCGGGAAACCCAAGGCAGCGGATGTTGCCACAGCATTGCGCAGGTTGATGTTGCTCCACACCATAAAGGGCACCGACAGAAACCCACCCCCGGCGCCTACAATTGCCGAGGCTGCCCCAATTACGCCACCCACAGCCGCAAGACCTGCTTTCCCCGGCAAAGTGCGGCTTGGTTTGGGTTTCTTGTCGGCATACATTTGGTAAGCGGAAAAAATAACAAAAGCACCGAATACGAATGCCAGTTCTTTGGTGGGCAAATAAGACACCACTTTTGATCCAATAAACCCACCGATGAGAATACCTGGGGTGAGGAACTTCACGATGTCCCATCGCACCGCGCCAGCCTTGTGGTGAGCACGCATGCTCGAAATACTGGTAAACATGATGATGGCCAGTGAGGTGGCAATGGAGGAGTGCACCACATGCTCGACGGGCACGCCCTGGCTAACCATCAGGAAAGTGAGAAAGGGCACCAGCAGCATGCCGCCACCAATGCCCAACAAGCCAGCCAACACGCCGCTGACTACACCCAAAACAAGCAGTGAAACTATAAAAACCGGATCGAACATGGCGATTAAATTTTTTTGGTTTGAATCTGGACAGGATAAAAAAAGAGGCGACTGAACGTAGGTTCAATCGCCCCGGTGTGGGGGTCTCTGCCGATGCCATACTGGCCCGATCCCTGAACCTAAGGTTCAAGTGGGTCGCAGTGTTAGGGTTTTTAGGTTTCCCTGACAAAGAGGGAATCACACCAACCCTGAAAAGTCCGCAACCGGGATCACAGATATTGGTTCACGGAATACTGACCAATACAGACACGGCAGAGATAAAACAAAATTCCTTATTCGAACAAGTCGGCATTCTTGGGCTTGCCAGCAGCCGCATTGTTCAGGCTGCCATCAACCATTTGTTCGATAGCCTCGATTTTACGCTCAATCGTCTCAATGTCCAGTCCTAAAACAGGGTTGGAAGGGTTACTACCAACGAGCGATTCATGCGCGATTTGTAAGGCCGCCATGACTGCGATTTTATCAAGCCCCACCACCTTGCCGGTGTTGCGGATGCTGGACATTTTTGTTTCTACAATATTGACAGCCTGCTGCAAGGCTGCGCGTTCTTCGGGCTTGCAGGCAATGCGGAATTCCCGGCCCATGATTTTCACGTCAAGTGCTTCCAATTATTCCTCCGAGTTCAATTCAAGTTCAGGGAACCATTGATTCAGCATTTGGTTGATTTGACCTTGTGCATGATTCACTTTTTTGTGAAGCAATTCATTTTCCCGGCGCAGGGCTTCAATTTGTTCCCTGGCCGACTTGTTGTCCAGGCGGCTTTGATCAAGGGCTTTGGCCAGGCTGGACACTTTGACTTGAAGTTCGTCGAGTTTCGCAAGCAGTGATTGCGTCATTGGCTGGCTCCATCTTCGGGTAATAATTCCCGAGGGTTGCTGTTGTTGGTATTTTAACTAGACTATACAGTTGCTTACGGCAATCTACTACAGTTTCGCTTTAGGTTAAAACAAAGTTTTCAAGCCCAACACGTCTTGCATGTCAAACAAACCTTTTTCATGACCAATCAAAAACTGGGCTGCCCGAATTGAGCCTTGTGCATAAGTCATGCGGCTTGAAGATTTGTGCGTAATTTCAATACGCTCGCCAATGCCGGCAAATAGTACAGTGTGGTCGCCCACAATATCGCCACCACGAATGGTCGAGAAGCCGATGGTGCCAGCCTTGCGCTCGCCGGTAATGCCTTCCCGGGCGAAAACGCCTACGTCTTGAAGATCAACCCCCAGGCCCTTGGCAAGCACTTCGCCCATGCGCAAGGCAGTGCCCGAAGGGGCATCTACTTTTTTGCTGTGGTGGGCTTCAATCACTTCGATATCGTAGCCTTGTGACAAAATTTTTGCAGCCACTTCCAGCAGTTTGAATGTGGCGTTAACGCCAACAGCCATGTTGGGAGACCACACCATGGCCACTTTCTCGGATGCTTTTTTCAGCGCTTCCAGTTGCTTGGGCTCGAACCCAGTAGTGCCAATCACGGCCTTCACGCCGTGTTTCTCGCACAAGGCCAGGTGGTGCAAAGTGCCCTCGGGGCGGGTGAAGTCGATTAAAACATCGGCATTGGCCAAGGCGCTGTCTGTGTTGTCAGTAACCAGCACTCCCGATGAAATACCCATGAAGTCGCCAGCATCGCGACCAATGCTGGGTGAACCAGTTTGATCAAAAGCGCCTGCGAGTTCGCAGCCGGGGTGGTTCAGAATGGCTTCTATCAATGTTTTGCCCATGCGCCCACTGGCGCCGGCAATTGCAATTTGAATTGGCTTGGTCATGGCTATTTATTTAAGTACGGGTGCGCGTTCTGTGCCGCCCACTGCAGATTCAGAATCCTTGATGTCATCGGCTGGTTTTTCTGAGGGCAAGGGTTCTGTTGGCACTTTGGTGGAGCTGTCTGGGCCCAATAAATCGGTTGGGCTGACAGGCAGGTTTTCACCCCCATGGCGGGCCACGCGTTCATTCTCGAAAATCACGGTGTAACGCGACTGTGTGGTTTGCCCATCAGCGCGCAACAAACGGTAAACATAGTCCCAGCGGTTGGCGTGGAAGGCGTCATTCAACAACGGTGTGCCCAGAATAAAGCGCACCTGCTCTTTGGTCATGCCCACTTGCAGCTTGGCCACGTCTTGCTGGGTAATGAAGTTACCCTGCTGAATATCAAACTTGTAGGGTTTGACGAAAGAGGGGACGTAGTTGTCCGGAATGATTGAACACGCGGAAACCCCTAGGGCCATGGCCGAGCAAAGAATCAAATTCAGTCGTAAAATACGCATTGTTTTGTGAATTCGCATGTGAAGTGGGAACAGAGTACCTTATTCGGTGCGCTAACATATCCTGCAAAGGCGTTATCATAAGCTACTTGAACTCGATTAAGCCTCAGAATGGTACCAAACTCATGACTACAGCAACGGATCTCAAAAGCATTGGTTTAAAGGCAACGCTGCCACGAATGAAAATTCTGGAATTGTTCCAGAGCGGGCAGCATCGTCACCTGAGTGCTGAAGACGTTTACAAATTGCTGCTGCAAGAAGACCTGGACATCGGTCTGGCCACCGTTTACCGGGTTTTAACGCAGTTTGAACAGGCAGGTTTACTGGCTCGCCAGCATTTTGAGACGGGCAAGTCGGTGTTTGAGCTGAATGAAGGCGCTCACCACGACCATTTGGTGTGCGTGCAGTGCGGCAAAGTTGTAGAGTTTTTTGACGAAGAAATTGAGCGTCGCCAAAAGATGATTGCCAAAGACCGCGGGTTTGAACTTCACGATCATGCACTTTCCCTTTACGGTTCATGTACCAAGAAAGATTGTGAGAACAGGCGCAAATAATCAGGCCTTGGTAAAGCACACCCGCCAGTGAAGTTAACCGTTGGCCGAGGCAATCATTTCATGCGCCGCAGTGCGCGTGGCCTCGGTGATCACTTGTCCGCCCAGCATTCTTGCGATTTCTTCCACCCGGGCTTTGGCCTCAAGTTGCACAATCTTTGAGCGCGTGGTTTGCGCTGAAATGTCTTTGCTGACCTGAAAATGGTTGTGGCCCTGTGCGGCCACCTGAGGCAGGTGGGTTACGCAAAGCACTTGTTTGTTCGAGGCCAACAGGCGAAGGTAACGCCCCACAGTTTCAGCAACCGCACCCCCGATGCCACTGTCCACCTCATCGAAGATCAGAGTGGGCACAGGCGTGCTTTCAACTGTGTTCACGGTAATCGCCAGGCTGATACGCGCAAGTTCGCCACCTGAGGCCACTTTCTGAATGGCTTGGGGTGTAACGCCCGGGTGCCCGGCCACGCGGAATTCAATGTTGTCGCTGCCTTTGGCAGAGGGCTCACCTTTGGCCACATCAACTACGAAAACGCCACCTTGCATGCTGAGTGTTTGCATGGATTCAGTCACGCGTTTTGACAAAGCCAGAGCAGCTTTTTTGCGCGCTGTACAAAGCAGATCGGCTTGTGTTTCATAAGCTTGCCGCGCGGCAGCCAGTTCCTTCTGCAGCTTTTCTACATCGAAACCTTCCTCAAGCCCCTTGATTTCGGCTTGTACGCTTTCCATTTCCGTGTGAAGGGTTTCCGGCTGAATGCGCAGTTTGCGGGCGGTTTCATGCCAAAGCGACATGCGTGCTTCCACTTCAGCCAGTGTGTCTGGGTCCAGGTCGCTGTGTTTCAGGTAATTGCCCAAATCGTAGCTGGCTTCCCGAATCAATATTTCGCCTTCAGACAGTGTTTTGACCACGCCTTCCAGAGCCGGGTCGCGGGTGCTTAAGTGGCTAAGCTTTTCGATGACTTGGGTAAGTTGATCGAGCAGGGCATTTTCATTTTGCGACAGCACATCGCTTGCGTGTTGCGTGCCCTCGATCAATTCGGCGCCATGGCTCAACCGATCAAAGTCACTGCTGAGTGTTTCCCATTCGCCGGCCTTCGGTGCCACTTTGCTCAGTGAGTCCAGTTTCCATTGCAAATTTTCAAGGCGCGCTGCTCGGTCTTCCTGGCTGCTTTGGGCCTGTTTCAGGGTTTTTTCCGCAGTTTTCAATCGGGAATAAGTTTGGGTAGTGGCCTGGACCAGGTCGCCGTGTTGGCCGAAGTCGTCCAGCAAGCGCAGTTGCTCCCCAGGCTTTGCAAGCGTTTGAAACGCGTGTTGCCCGTGAATGTCGATCAAGGTTTCAGACAATTCTTTCAGCGTGCTGGCAGGCACCGGCGTCCCGTTGATGTAGGCCTTTGACCTGCCATTCGATTCAATGGCCCGGCGAAGGTGCATTTCGCCCTCGCTACAGTCGATGGATTGTTCATCGAGAATGGCTTTGGCCGCAGGGTTTAACTCGAATACCGCGGTGATATTGGCGCGTTCACAACCTTCCCGAACCTGCGAGGCGTCTGCGCGCGCACCGAGGCACAGCGACAGCGCATCAATCAAAATGGACTTGCCCGCGCCAGTTTCGCCGGACAACACCGACATGCCTGGGGCGAAATGCAAATCGAGTTTGTCGACAATAACGAAATCTTGAATGGTCAAACTACTTAGCATGGCCGCTGTCTCTGAGTCCTCGAGTTTTGTGGGGGGCTTCTGTGGGGCTTGCACTCCAGTGCAGTTTTTGCCTCAACATGGCGAAGTAATCATATCGTGCCGGGTGCAAAAGCTGGATAGGGTGTGGTGACACCTTGATCCGTATTTGATCACCCACTTTGGCGCGGCCATTGAACTGCATGTCAAAGTGCACGCCGGTCTGCTTGCCGCCCGTCACATGGATATCAATCGTGCTGTGTTGGGGCAGCGCGATTGGCCGGTTGGTAAGCGCATGCGGCGCTACCGGTACGATAAGCAAGCCGGCCAGACTTGGGTGCAAAATTGGGCCATCGGCCGACAAGGCATAGGCTGTGGAACCAGTTGGTGTCGAAATAATAAGGCCGTCTGCGCGCAGGTCGTACATAAACGTACCATCAACCTCTACGCGAAGTTCGACCATGCCGCCCACGATACCGCGGCTGATCACAATGTCATTTAAAGCAATGTGATTTTCCACCACTTTGCCTTGTCGCAAAATTTGACCTTCAAGGTAAGCCCGGTTTTCCGAGACCGATTGACCGTTGATGGTGTCGATCAGGGTGGGGTTGATGTCGTCGAGGCGAATGTCGGTGAGAAATCCCAGACGGCCCTGATTAATGCCGATCAAGGGAATGTTGCAGTCGGCCAATTCTCGGGCTGTGCCCAGAAAAGTGCCGTCGCCACCAATGATGACCGCAATTTTCGCCTTTTTCTTGATCAGGGCCAAATTGGCAAATTCGAAGTTGGCTTCATCACATTCAGGTTTTGATTTTCTGGAAGAACCGCTGTTCAACATGGAATCGCACACCAGCACTTGGAAGGCGTTGGCGGCCAGCAGGTCAACCACACTTCGCCAAATGGCCTGTTTTGGGGAGGCGCCATGTTTGGCAAACACAGCAATGCACATCCCTTTCTGTTTCGGCATTCTTGATTCCCTGTTTTTGTCGTAAAGTGAAGCCTTGGTTTTAATCCTAAGCCCAATCGTATCGCAACCCGCATTTGAAGTGACATTGATGATAGACGAACGCGCCCGTTCCATATTGAAAACATTGGTTGAAAGGTACATCACTGAGGGTAACCCGGTGGGTTCGAGGGCTTTGTCCAAATATTCGACGCTCGATTTAAGCCCGGCCACTATTCGAAACGTGATGGCGGACCTTGAAGAACTGCGCCTGGTGGTATCGCCCCACACTTCGGCGGGTCGAGTGCCCACGCCTCAGGGGTACCGCATGTTTGTTGACTCCCTGCTTACCGTAAAACCTTTGGCAATCGATGTGCAATCCGCCCTAAGCGGAGGAATTCTGCGTGAGGACCCCAACCGTGTTTTAAACAAGGCGGTGAACCTGCTTTCCAGTTTGTCCTCTTTTGCCGGGGTGATTACAGCGCCGAAAAAGGCGGCTTTGTTTCGACACGTGGAATTTTTAAGTTTGTCGGATCGAAAGGTTTTGCTGATTATCGTGACGCCCGATGGTGATGTGCAAAACAGAATATTGATTGTCGAGAAGCCTTACACACAAAGTGAATTGACCATGGCGGCGAATTTCTTCAACCAGCATTTTGCAGGTTTGAGTTTTCAGCAGGCCAAACAAAGGTTGTCGGAGGAATTGCACCAAATCAGCCAGGACATCAGCAAGTTGATGCAAGCTGCCGTGAATGCGGGTACAGAATCTGAGGAAAGCCAGGCCGATGGTGTGTTGCTGTCGGGAGAGCGAAAGCTGCTGGATGTATCGGATTTGTCGACGGACATGGAGCGCCTGAAAAAGATGTTTGGCGTGTTTGAACAACGCACTGCGTTGTTGCGCCTGCTTGAAAGCTCCAACAGGGCCGAAGGTGTGCAAATTTTCATCGGTGGTGATTCCAGCTTGGTGCCCATGGAGGAGATGAGCGTGATCTCGGCGCCTTACCATGTGAACGGTGAGGTGGTTGGCACTTTGGGCGTGATTGGCCCCACACGCATGGCCTACGAGCGGTTGATTCCGATTGTGGACATCACATCGAAGCTGGTTTCTTCGGCTTTGTCGGATCCGGAGTAGGGTAAGCCACCCCGGCAGTCAGCTTTGGGTATACTTTCAGCCTTGATGTTCATTAGGTAGTATCCATGCGCACCGAAGCTCCATTTCGTCACGGCACGCCCCAGAAAACCGCGGTCTTACTCGTTAACCTTGGCACTCCAGACAATGCAGACACACCATCGCTTCGGCGTTATTTGAAGGAATTTTTGTCTGACCCACGTGTGGTTGAAATTCCCAAGCTGGTGTGGTGGATCATTTTGAACTGTATTATTTTGCAGATTCGCCCCAAAAAATCCGCAGCCAAATACGCCACGGTGTGGACTGACGAGGGCTCGCCTCTATTGGCCATTGGTAAAAGGCAGGTCAAGGTGCTTAGCGAGGCTTTCAAGGCCCGGCGCTGGGATGTTCGTGTTGATTTGGCGATGCGTTATGGCAACCCCTCGGTGGCCAGTCGAATGGATCAGCTTCGCAAAGATGGTTATGACCGTGTGCTGGTGTTCCCTCTGTATCCTCAATATGCGGCGGCTACTACTGCGTCGGTGTTTGATGCGGTGTTTGACTGGGCCAAGCCGGTCCGCAATATTCCCGAATTGCGTTTGGTGAAGCATTATCACGATCACCCGGCTTATGTCCATGCCCTGGCTGAGAGCGTGCGCAAGCACTGGCAAGTCAATGGGCGCCCGAATTTTGATCAGGGTGATGTGCTGTTGTTCAGTTTTCACGGTGTGCCTGAAATGACTTTGCTCAAGGGCGACCCTTACCATTGCGAGTGTTACAAAACTGCGCGCTTACTGGGCGAGGAATTGGGGCTGCAAAAGGGCAATTACAGGGTTACGTTCCAAAGCCGGTTCGGCAAGGCCAAATGGCTGGAACCATACACCGATAAAACCCTGGAAGCCTTGGGGCAGGCTGGTACCAAGCGTATTGATGTGATGTGCCCAGGTTTTATGGCCGATTGCCTTGAAACGCTGGAGGAAATTAATCAGGAAGGCCGGGAAGACTTTCAGCATGCGGGGGGAGGCGAGTTCCATTACATTGCCTGCCTGAATGACAGCGAGCTGGCCGCGGCCATGCTGTCTGAAATTACTGCGCAGCACATGCAGGGCTGGCCAGTCGACATGGGTTACGAAGAATCCATGGCACAGGAACTTGCCGAGAGTCGAAAATTGGCGCTTGAAATGGGCGCGCAATAAGTTTCTGCCAACAATTCAGCGTAATTCTGCGTATTTTTACTTTGTGGGCTTGAATTTCGCGTTCAAGCCCTCATTTACCGCCAAGAGTAGGGGCGACCGGTAAAGGCCTGTCGCCTCTTTTGAATTTTAATGGAGGAAAAGACATGTCAGAACCCACTGGAAAGCCGGCCACGGACGAACAAACGTCTGCCCAGGCACCAGAAGGTCAGCAGCAAGGCGCGCAGACCCAAAATGAGACCGAACAGGCTGTTCAGCAAGAAGCGCCCCAAGACGAAATCTCTGTGCTGAAGGCGGCATTGGAAAATGCACACCATGAGGTAGAGAAATCCAAGGAGGTGTACTTGCGCCTGGCGGCTGACATGGAAAACCTTCGTCGTCGCACGCAAGAAGACGTGGCCAAGGCACACAAGTACGCCATTGAATCGTTTGCTGAATCCTTGGTGCCGGTTCGCGACAGTCTTGAAATGGCACTGGCGGTAGAAAACCAGACCCCGGAAGCATTGAAAGACGGCGTTGCTGCAACACTTCGTCAGCTGGAAGCCGCATTTGAGCGTGGCAGGGTGATGGTGCTTAACCCCGTGGGCGAAAAGTTTAATCCCAACCAGCACCAGGCGGTGGCCATGGTGCCGGGAGACTCTGTTGAGCCCGCTGTTGCGCCCAACCATGTGGTGGCGGTGTTGCAAAAGGGTTATTTGATCAATGACCGTGTGTTGCGACCCGCTTTGGTCTCAGTTGCACAATAGGCGGCGCAATAAATTTTTGAAGCTGGGTTGAAAAACCCCTTGAACTGAAGGGCTTTAGCCCCATATCAGCTTTAACCGAATATTACTGAATTTAGAAATCACGGAGAAATTCATGGGAAAGATTATTGGCATTGACTTGGGTACCACCAATTCTTGCGTTGCGGTATTTGAAGGCGGTGGTTACAAAGTGATCGAAAACTCGGAAGGTGCGCGTACAACCCCTTCCATCATCGCTTACATGGAAGATGGTGAAATTCTGGTGGGTGCACCCGCCAAGCGCCAGGCCGTGACCAACCCCAAGAACACCTTGTACGCTGTAAAGCGTTTGATTGGTCGCAAGTTTGAAGACGCCGAAGTGCAGAAAGACATCGACATGATGCCTTTCAGCATCATGAAAGCTGACAACGGCGACGCATGGGTTGGCGTACGTGATCAAAAACTGGCGCCCCCACAGGTGTCGGCTGAAGTGCTGCGCAAAATGAAGAAAACTGCGGAAGACTACTTGGGCGAAGAAGTAACTGAGGCCGTGATTACAGTGCCTGCTTATTTCAATGACAGCCAGCGCCAGGCGACGAAAGACGCCGGCCGTATTGCCGGCCTGGACGTAAAGCGCATCATTAACGAGCCCACCGCAGCCGCTTTGGCGTTTGGTATGGACAAGGCCGAGAAGGGCGACCGCAAAATTGCAGTGTACGACTTGGGTGGTGGTACCTTCGACGTGTCGATCATTGAAATTGCCGACATCGACGGCGAGAAGCAGTTTGAAGTGCTCTCTACCAACGGTGACACTTTCCTGGGCGGTGAAGATTTTGACCAGCGCATTATTGACCACATCATCGACGAGTTCAAAAAGAACAATGGCGTTGATTTGTCGAAAGACCCAATCGCTTTGCAGCGTATCAAGGCTGCCGCCGAGCGCGCGAAAATTGAATTGTCTTCTTCACAGCAAACTGAAATCAACGAGCCCTACATTGCGATGGCCAACGGCGCACCCGTGCACCTGACCACCAAGCTGAGCCGCTCCAAGCTGGAAGCGCTGGTTGAAGACCTGATTGCCCGCACAGTTGAGCCCATGAAAATGGCTTTGAAAGATGCAGGTGTGTCCACTTCACAAATTGACGACATTATTCTGGTAGGCGGTATGACCCGCATGCCCAAAGTACAGGAAGCGGTTAAAAACTTCTTTGGCAAAGAGCCCCGCAAAGACGTAAACCCAGATGAGGCCGTGGCTGCTGGTGCTGCAATTCAGGGTTCCGTGTTGAGTGGTGATCGCAAAGACGTGTTGTTGCTGGACGTGTCACCGTTGTCTTTGGGTATTGAAACCATGGGCGGCGTGATGACGAAGATGATCGAGAAAAACACGACCATCCCGACCAAGTTCAGCCAAGTGTTTTCAACCGCGGATGACAACCAGCCTGCCGTAACCATCAAGGTGTTCCAGGGTGAGCGCCAGATGGCCAACGACAACAAGAGTTTGGGTGAATTTAACCTGGAAGGTATTCCACCCGCGCCACGTGGCGTGCCGCAGATTGAAGTGACCTTTGACATTGATGCCAACGGTATTTTGCATGTGTCTGCAAAAGACAAAGGCACTGGCAAAGAAAACAAGATTGTGATTAAGGCCAACTCTGGTTTGAGTGAAGATGAGATCCAGAAAATGGTGAAAGACGCCGAAGCGAATGCGGCCGATGACGCCAAGCGCCGTGAGTTGGCGGAGGCCAAGAACCAGGCAGATGCACTGGTGCATAGCACCCGCAAGTCGCTGGGCGAGTATGGCGACAAACTGGAAGCTGGCGAAAAAGAAAAGATCGAAGCGGCATGCAAGGCTTTGGAAGAAGCTGCCAAGGGCGAAGACAAAGACGCCATTGATGCACGCACCAAAGAATTGGCCGAGTCAGCCCAGAAATTGGGCGAGAAGATGTACGCAGACATGCAGGCCCAACAAGCTGCAGAAGGAGCCGCGGCAGGTGCAAACCCAGGTGGTGCCGAGCAGCAGGCCTCTTCCAAGAAAGACGATGCTGACGATGTAGTAGATGCAGACTTCAAGGAAGTGAAAGACAAGTAATGTTGGCAGCGAGGCGCCTTTGTGGGTGCCTCGCCAAAAACCAAGGGCACACTGGCTGGCTGCATATGTTGCGGTTTTTCAGTGAAGCCCTTTTTGTACGAATAAAAGCAGTGTTTCGCGAACAGCTGCATGAAACGAGACTGACATGGCAAAACGGGACTTCTACGAGATTTTGGGTGTACAAAAAAATGCCACAGACGATGAGCTGAAAAAAGCCTATCGAAAAATGGCCATGAAGTATCACCCCGACCGCAACCCAGACAGCAAGGATGCGGAGGCCAAGTTCAAAGAGGCCAAAGAAGCCTATGAGATGTTGACTGACCCCAAGAAACGTGCGGCCTATGACAGACACGGCCATGCGGGTGTGGACCCCAATATGGGTGGCGGCGGTGCAGGTGGCTTCTCGGATTTCTCAGATGCCTTCGGCGATATTTTTGGTGATATTTTTGGTGGCCGCGCAGGCGGTGGTGCTTCTCGCCAGTCGCAGATGTACCGTGGTTCAGACCTGAAATACAACATGGAAATTACGCTGGAGCAGGCGGCCAAAGGTTTTGATACCCAAATCCGCGTGCCGGTTTGGGACAACTGCGGTACTTGCTCTGGAAGTGGTGCCAAGCCGGGCACCAAGCCTGAAACCTGTTCTACCTGTGGTGGATCGGGTGCGGTGCGCATGACCCAGGGTTTTTTCAGCGTGCAGCAAACCTGCCCGAAGTGCCATGGCACCGGCAAGATGATTCCGCACCCCTGCCACGACTGTGAAGGTTTGGGTCGCAAGAAGACCAATAAAACCCTGGAAGTGAAGGTGCCCGCAGGTATTGACGATGGCATGCGCATTCGCTTGAGTGGCAAGGGCGAGCCTGGTGTGAATGGTGGCCCCGCTGGTGATTTGTACGTGGAAGTACACCTGAAAGAGCATGCAGTTTTCCAGCGTGATGGTGATGACTTGCATTGCGAGATGCCGGTTTCATTTGCCGCTGCTGCGTTGGGCGGCACCATTGAGGTGCCCACTTTGGGAGGTAAAGCGTCATTTGATATTCCTGAAGGTACGCAAACAGGTAAAACATTCCGTTTGCGTGGCAAGGGCATCAAGGGTGTGCGTTCATCCTACCCTGGTGATTTGTTCTGTCACATTGTGGTGGAAACGCCGGTGCGCTTGTCAGAAAGACAGAAAGAGTTGCTGAAGGAATTTGAGCAGTCTTGCACGGCTGATGGTGACAAGCACTCGCCGCGGGCGAAAGGCTGGATGGACAAGGTCAAAGACTTTTTCGGCTAACTGACTGTTGCGTGGCATTGGCACGTTTTTGTAAGGTTTGGGTGCTGCACCGCCTCGCCTTAGCAAGTCTTCTGATTCCGGCTTGATGCTTCTGGCTTGGGGCATGCGAAACGCGAACGCGTCTTCGCATCGATTGCTGCGCAATCGCCCCGCGCTGCGAATCCGCCGGGAAGCCTTGCAAAGTCGGCAAGGCGGTGCAGCATCCAAACCTCACGTAGCGCACCATGCTCGCGCAAGCCGCAAGCCGCAAGCCGCAAGCCGCAAGCCGCAAGCCGCAAGCCGCAAGCCGCAAGCCGCAAGCCGCAACTCGCCAGTCACCAGCGTTTGCTGCGCGGGCTCGGTAAGCATGCCCTTGCAGCGCCAGTCAAGAAAGCCTGCCCTTGGTGTTGATTCACCGCCTGTTCGGCTGAAAGCCGAAAGCGCAGCCCGCCCGCTTTTTAGCGGGTGCGCTTAGGGTGGTTCATCAACAACAAGGGGGTAGTCAGGCTTTCTGGCGCAAAAGGGTATGCGACTGGGCCACCCTCAGAAAACGGATGTGCCGACTTACGCAGGAATGATGCTGTCGACGCCGTTGCCACCTGTGGCTTCATACCCAAGCCGAACATAGATCGGCGCAAACGGTTCAGCCTGCGTTACTTTCACCAAGCCCTCACGGGTCAGCTCCAGCATGGCGATGAAGTTCACCACCACCACGGGCACGCCACGTTCAATGTCGAACATGTCGAAAAACTCAACGAACTTTTGGGTTTGAAGACGACGCAAAATCATGGTCATGTGTTCACGCACCGACAATTCTTCTCGAGAGATTGTGTGCGCCTTCACCAGGGATGCGCGACGCAAAATCGCCTGCCAGGCATCACGCAGTTCTTCTGGGTTTACATCAGGAAAACGTTCAACAGTATTTGGGTCGTGGAAGGCGTGAGCAATCCAGAAATCCCGACCCACCAGGGGCACCTTGTCGAGCTCTTGCGCTGCCAGCTTCATTTGTTCGTATTCAATCAGCCGGCGAGCCAGCTCGGCGCGCGGGTCTTCCGCTTCTTCTTCACCATCTTTGGGAATCACGGGCAACAGCATTCGAGATTTGATCTCGATCAGCATGGCGGCATGAGCAGGTATTCAGCAGCCAACTCAAGGTTGCGGGTACGAATTTCTTCAATGTAGGTGAGGTACTGGCGGGTCAGTTCCGCCATGGGAATGTCGAGAATGTTGAAGTTTTGCTTGCGGATCAGGTAAAGCAGCAAATCCAGCGGGCCTTCAAAAGCCTCCAGAAACACCTCCAGTGCGTCTGGTGGTATGTACAGGTCTTTGGGCATGTTGAACAGCGGTGCGCCATACAGACGGGCCAAACCCACACCATCCACCGTGTTGGGGGTGCTGTCGTTGGGGTTTAGTACGCTGATGTCGTCGAGTTCGCTGCTCAAAGTGGCTGCACTTTATTTGCTTTGATACACATAGGGTTTTTGTGCAACCTTGGCTTCCTTAAAGCCTTCTTGAAGCTTCTTGTCCAGTTGTTTGTCCCACAATAGGGCGCGACCTTTTTGCTGTTCGTTTTCCAGATGGGGACGTTCAGTTTTGAGTTGTGTTAAAAACTGGGTTGCTTCAGATTCGTATTGCATGGTGGCGTGCCAAATAAATGGTTTTTAAAGGATATTTCTATTTTATCAGGCGCCAGCCCGATCCTCGATGGAAATTGCATGGGCGTGTGCCATCGCTGCAGAAAAGTCGATTTGTAGTTGCCCGGCATGGAGCTGAGCCATGAAACCGCTGCGTTTGAACAGGGATAACGCCTGACTGTTCAAGCCGCAAAAGATCAGTGTGTGACCCGCACGCTGTAAATCAGCGTTCAGTTCTTCAAGGCATTCCAGCGCTGTGGTGTCGATTGAAATGGTTTGATGAAGATCGAGAACCAAAATTCGAGTGGTCTTGCTGGTGTTCAAAATCAGATTCTCTATCTTCCCGACCACTGCAAAGAAGAGAGATCCATAAATTGTGTAGGCCACAATACCCTTGGCGCGGTCTTCATCTTTGAGGTAAACGGGAATAAATTCGGTGAGCGTGGATACCCGGTAAATGAAAAATATCCCGGCTAGAACCAGGCCAACCTCAACAGCCACGGTCAGGTCAACAATCACGGTGAGCAGAAAGGTGGCCAGCATGATTATTTTGTAGACATTGCTGTACTGCTTCAATTTTGGGAATTCTCGCCATTCACCCATGTTGTAGGCCACGAACATGAGCACCGCCGACAATACCGCCAAAGGTATGTGAAAAGCCAGTGGTGCAGCCAACAGCATTATGGTGAGCAGCACCAATGAATGGATGATGCCAGCAATCGGCGAGTTGCCTCCAGAACGGATATTGGTCACTGTGCGGGCGATGGTGCCCGTGGCCGGCATGCCGCCGAACAGGGGCGAGGCGATATTGGCCAAACCCTGAGCCATCAATTCCTGGTTGGGGTCGTGTTTCTCATGGGTAATGCCGTCGGCCACGCGCGCGCACAACAGCGATTCGATGGCGCACAGAAATGCAATGGTCAAGGTGGGGCCAATTAGCGTTTGAACGCTGGCCAACTCGATGGACGGCAGGGTCAACGTTGGAAGGCTGCGTGGAATTTCGCCAAATTTGCTGCCGATGGTTTCAACGTCAAGCCCAAGAATGTAGGCAGCCAGGGTGCCAGCAACCAGCAATATCACAGAGCCGGGAACACTTTGAAGAATTTTCGGAAACGTGCCTTCAGAGTGTTCTTTGCTGAGCACAGCAAACAATTTGGGCCATAGAAAAAGGAACGCGAGGCTTATGCTGGCAAGCGCGAATGCAGACCAATTGAGGCCAGGAATAGCCTGCAGCAAGGCCCAGTTCTTTTCAAAAAAATTGCCTTGGGTCACATCAATGTTCAAACCAAAGAAATCTTTGATTTGAGACAGTGCAATTAATACCGCGATGCCGTTGGTAAAGCCGATCACAATGCTGACCGGTATGAGTCGCACTAGGCTTCCTAGGCCAGTCAAGCCCATGAGGAACAGTAGCCCCCCAGCCATCAGTGTGCAAACGATCAGGTTGGCCACGCCATATTGGTTGACGATGCCGAGCACCACCACGATAAATGCACCGGCAGGGCCGCCAATTTGAACGCTGGATCCGCCAAAGGCGGAGATGATGAAGCCCGCCACAATGGCGGTGAAAAGGCCGGTTTGGGGCTCAAGCCCGCTGGCAATTGCGAAGGCCATGGCCAAAGGAAGGGCAACCACGCCCACGGTAATGCCTGCCCCCAGGTCTTTCAAAAAACGCTGGGAGTTGTATCCCTGCAAGCTGTCCACAATACGTGGTTTGAATGGCTTGAGCGTTTTCAGAAACTGGGGGGTGGCCATGTTTTCCTTTTAGCTGATTTTCATTCCTGGCGTAAGTTTGCCCAACGCTGTCAGGGTGCTTAATGCGGTGTCGTCATCCGATGCTGCACACAACACCATGCCTTCAGAAAGTCCAAATTTCATTTTGCGTGGTGCCAGGTTGGCCACCACCACAACGTACTGCCCTGTCAGTTGCTCTGCCTGATAGTGCGCAGCGATACCCGAAAAAATATTGCGTGGTTTTTCTTCGCCCAGATCGACCGTGAGTTGAAGTAATTTCGTGGAGCCTTCCACTGCCTTGCACTCTTTCACCAAACCAATTCGTAGGTCAATCTTGGTGAAGTCATCAATACTGATGTATTCGCCTGACGCGGTGCTTGCAACTGACGTGGCAGATTTTTTGGCGTCGGTTTTCACAGGGGATGCTGAAGTAGGCGCCAAAGATTGTTTGTTGGCGTCTATCAAAGCGTCGATTTGCTTTTGATCCACGCGCTGCATCAGGTGTTTGAATGCCTGCACAGGTGTCGCGCTGCTCAACGGAGTATTCACATCGGCCCAGGTCATTGGCGCGACACCCAAAATATTCTCGGCGTTGCCGGCCAGTACTGGCAGCACTGGTTTCAAATACAGGGTGAGCAAGCGGAACGCTTCAAGACAAATCGAACAAGCGGTTTGCAATTCAGCTTGCTTGTCCGGGTTCTTGGCCAATTCCCATGGCTTTTCCTGATCCACGTAGGCATTCACTTTGTCGGCGCAGGCCATGACTTCGCGAATGGCTTTGCCATATTCACGTTCGTCGTAATGTGCAGCAATTGCGGCAGCCTGTGCGCGAATGTCTGCAAGCAGCGGGTGTTGCATGGCGGAATCAAGCACGCGGCCTTCGAAGTTTTTCACCAGAAAACCCGCGCTTCGGCTTGCGATATTGATGTATTTGCCGACCAGGTCACTGTTCACTCGGGCGGTGAAATCTGAAAAACTCAGGTCCAGGTCTTCCATGGTGGAATTGAGTTTGGCCGCAAAGTAGTAGCGCAGCCATTCCGGGTTCAAGCCCTGTTGAATGAAGCTTTCGGCGGTAATGAAGGTGCCGCGGCTTTTGCTCATTTTCGCGCCATCGACTGTCAAAAAGCCGTGTGCGTTGACCTTGGTGGGCGTGCGCAAACCGGCAAACTGAAGCATCGCTGGCCAAAACAGGGCGTGGAAATACAGAATGTCTTTGCCGATGAAGTGAACCATCTCGGTGTTGGTGTCTGCTTTCAGAAATTCCTGATAGTCCACGCCGATTCGTTCACACAGATTCTGGAAGCTGGCGAAATAGCCTACAGGTGCATCCAGCCACACGTAGAAGTACTTGCCGGGCGCATCTGGAATTTCGAAACCGAAGTAGGGTGCGTCGCGGGAAATGTCCCAGTCGGCCAGTTTGCCGCTGCCTTCTTCACCCAACCATTCCTGCATTTTGCGACTGGCTTCAACTTGCAGGCGGCCTTCGCTTTGAGTCCATTGGCGAAGGAAGTTTTCGCAGCGCGGGTCTGAAAGCTTGAAGAAGTAATGGTCGGAGCTTTTGCGCACAGGGGCAGCACCAGACACTGTGGAGTAGGCGTTTTTCAGCTCAGTGGGCTGATAGGTGGCACCGCACACCTCGCATGAATCACCGTATTGGTCTTTCGCACCGCACTTTGGACACTCGCCCTTGATAAAGCGATCGGGCAAAAACATTTCCTTGACCGGATCATAGAACTGTTCAACCGAACGGGTTTGGATCAAACCCGCATCACGCAAGCGCGTGTAAATGGTCTCGCAATGGGCTTTGTTCTCGGGTGCGTTGGTGGAATAGTAGTTGTCAAAGCCCACATGGAAGCTGGCAAAGTCGCGTTGGTGTTCTGTGCTGACTCGAGCAATCAATTCTTCGGGGCTGATGCCCTCGGCTTGCGCACGCAACATGACTGGAGTGCCGTGGGTGTCATCGGCACACACGTAGTACACCTCGTTGCTTTGCATTTTCTGGAACCGAACCCAGATATCGGTCTGAATGTATTCGACCAAGTGGCCCAAGTGAATGGCACCGTTGGCATAGGGCAGGGCAGAGGTAACAAGAATTCGGCGAGTCACGATGTTGTTCTTTGAGGTTGTTCTAAACGCAAGGCATCTATTGTACGCCCTAATCATTGGCCTGCCGCCCTTTGGGAAGGCAGTTGCAACCAACCGATAACCCGGTTTTCCTTTTCTTGAATCAGAAATTTCCTACAGCCCTACAGGTTTTGGATTACAGCATTCAGTTGCGCTGCAGCATAAGCTTAACTGGCTGATTTGATTAACAAACTTAGGAGAATTCATGATGTTAAAAAAGTTTGCTTTTGTAGCCGCAGTTTGTGCTTTGCCGGCACTTGCCCAGGCCAACAACACCATCCGTTTTGTCGGGGAGGTAACAGCACAAACCTGTTCGGTTTCTGTCAATGGTCTGCAAGCGAATCCGGTTGTTCTGTTGCCCTCGGTGGCAGTTGCTCAATTGAATCGAACCGGAAATGCGGGCGAAACACCGTTCACAATTTCGGTACAGGGATGCACCGCAAATGAAGAAAATCCCATTTCGGTGAGCACAGTGTTTGTCGCAGCTGACATGACCACAGCTGGCAATATTGCCAATACAACAGGCACGGCCAGCAATGTGGAATTGCAGTTGTTGAATGCTGTGAACGGAACACCGGTAAATTTGCGCACAACTTCCTCCGTTCCCCTGGCCACGCTTGCTGCTGGCAGCACTTCAGCGGAACGTCAGTACGCGATTCGGTATTTCACGCCAAGCAATAACGCCACCGCTGGTTCGGTAGGTGGTTCTTTGCAGTATTCGTTGGCTTATCCCTGATTGAGGCGAATGAAGTATGCATGCGACCAATTCCATCTTTGCTGATCGATTATTCGTACCTTTGATGCGCGCTGTGTTGCATGTGGTGTTGGCGCGGGGTCCTTGGTTGGTTCCAGCGCCAAGCCAGGCTAGCGTGGTTATTGAGGCTACCCGGGTTGTTTACAGCGCTGCTGTTGCTCAACGGGAAGTTCGAATTTCGAATGAGGATGACTTTCCCAATCTGATTCAGGTGTGGGTTGATTCTGGGGATCCTGAATCAAGACCCGATGCACACGATGAGCGCTTTTTCATTACTCCACCCGTGTTTCGGATGGAGCCAAAAAGTGGCCAATCGCTCAGGCTTCGGTACCTCGAAAACGATTTGCCCAAAGACAGGGAAAGTCTTTTTTACTTGAATGTACTGCAAGTTCCGCCAGTGAGTTCGGATCAGCAGGACAACAACAAGGTGCTTGTCATGATTAGGAATCGATTGAAACTGTTTTATAGACCCGAAACCATTCACGCAGACCCAGCTACGGCGGGAGATGCCATTGAATTTCAGATTCAGAAGCGAGATTTGGGATACGTTTTGGTGGCCAGCAATCCGTCTCCATTTTTCATCACTCTGACCGGATTAAAACTGAGTTCTGAGACTGCTGATTACACAGTCGACTCACGAATGGTGGCTCCATTCGCCCGCCAAATGTGGATGGTTGACGATCCCGAGGTTACGGATCAGGGTGAAATTTCCATTCGCTATCAGTGGATTGATGATTACGGCGCGGGCCGCCCCCGAACTGCGAACGTGCAAAGGTGAGTTGTCATGTGCTTCGCAGGGCGATTGTTTTTGCTGACAGTACTGTACGCAGCATTCCCGGGGACTTTGCTTGCAGAAAGCAGCGCAAACCTGGCGGGTGTTGCTTATCAGTTCGACAGTAGTCTGCTGATGGGGGCATCGGTTGATCTGTCACGTTTTAATGCCAGTGACTGGTTTCCGGCAGGCAACTATCGCGTTGATCTGTACATCAACCAGGCATTTGCCGGGCGCGAAGATGTAGCTTTTCAGGCCAATGAGTCTGGGCAGCCATTGCCTTGCTTGAAGCGGGATCTGCTGGAGCAGGCAGGCGCGGTGTTGGGTGAAGTCGACGAAGAACAGTCGAACAATTGCAGACCCATTGCGCAATGGGTAGAGGGTGCGTTTCATCACTTTGATGTTGGCCAATTGCGACTCGATATATCGATACCGCAGGCCAGCATGCGCCGTACTCCCCGAGCCTACGTGTCTCCATCCCAATGGGATGCGGGTGAGTCCATGCTGTTTTCCAATTACAGCGTGAATATTCAGGAAAGTCGAATAGAAAATTTCGGACCGTCCCGCTACGCCTTTGTGGGTTTGAATACTGGTTTTAATGTGGGGCTGTGGCGTTTCAGGCACCAATCTTCCTTTAACGCCTCCGAACGTGCCGGGGCTCGAACCCAACGTTGGGATTCAATCCGTACTTACGTTCAGCGCGCTTTGCCTTCGCTACAAAGCGAGATGACTTTGGGCGATTCATTTGTCTCTGGCAGTCTATTTGGCAGCGTGGGGTACAGGGGATTGAATTTGCAATCGGATACACGAATGTTGCCAGGCTATTTGCGGTTTTATGCCCCGCAGGTGCGAGGCGCCGCAACGTCGAACGCCCGGGTGATTGTTCGCCAGAATCAGCAGGTGATTTACGAAACGACTGTGTCGCCTGGGCCATTTGTAATTGATGATTTGGCAGCAAGCAGTTATCAGGGAGATCTGGAGGTAGAAGTGGTGGAATCCAACGGGCAAAGCCGACGCTTCACCGTACCTTATTCTGCGGTTCCCGAATCGATTCGGCCTGGCATGGGGCGCTACAGCTTCACATTGGGGCAGTTGCGTGATGGTGTTTCAAACTCATCGAACGATCTGTTCGGTGAAATGACTTACCAACTGGGTTTGAGCAATGAGATCACGCTGAATACGGGGGTTCGTCTGGCCAGAGACTATGCCTCATTTCTGGGGGGCGGTGTACTGGCCACCAGGTATGGTGCATTTGGTGTCAATTTGACCCAAGCCACAAGCGTTGATGACACAGGTCGATCTGAAGGTTGGCGTTTTGAAACCAATTACAGCAAGCATCTGGATGTCACTAACACCACCTTTGCCTTGGCAGGTTACCGCTATTCAACCGAAGGGTTTGTCGATTTGGCTCAAGCCTTCTCAAGGCGGAATGCTCAGGTGGTGCAGTCGCAAGCCCTGGCTGAATCGTTGTTTCAGCAGCAACGTAACCAATTGGTGCTCAGCGTTGGGCAACCCCTGGGCAAATGGGGGCAGATCAATTTGACCGCTTCCAGCAGCGATTATTACAACTCACCAGATCGCGACAAGCAGTTGCAATTGTCCTATTTCAATTCAGCTGGGCAACTGGGTTACGGCTTTTCCCACACACGCAGTCAAACGCAAGATGGCACACCGGACAATCTTTCGATGTTGTCAATCTCGTTACCTCTTGATGATTTACCCACCGCGCCTAGCGTATCAGCCTCTGTTTCACACCAGCAAAACAGCGGGTCACAGCTTCAAAGCTCGGTCAGTGGCACTTTGGGCGAACGGAACAATACAAGTTATGGCATTGATGTGGGCCGAGATACCCATCAGCGCACCAACTACGCCGGGATCAGCGCGCAAACCCGTTTGCCTGTGGGAACACTTTCAGGTTCGTTTTCGCAAGGCGAGGGGTACTACCAAGTTGGAATGGCCATGCGGGGGTCGGCAGTTGTTCATGATGGCGGGCTTACCTTGGGGCCTTATTTGGGAGAGACTTTCGCCCTGGTGGAGGCCAAAGGTGCTGAGGGTGCAGAGGTAAAAAACGGACAAGGCGCGCGAATTGATCAAGATGGATATGCCGTGGTGCCATGCTTAGTCCTTACCGTTACAACGAGGTTTCGATTGACTCCGCGAAGATGGACCAACGCACTGATTTATTGGTCAGTAAACATGAGGTGGCTCCTTATGCGGGTGCAGCAGTGAAACTGCGTTTTGATACCCTGAGGGGTTACGGCGTATTGGTGCGCGCCAAGGGTGAGAAAGGTAAAACCTTGCCTTTGGGGGCGATTGTGAAAGACAAGAAAGGACGCGTTGTGGGCACGGTGGGGCAGGCTTCGAGAATTTTTGCTCGGGTAGATGCCGAAGAGGGATATTTGAGTGTTGAACTGGATACTGAGGGTGAGCGCCTGTGTTTGTTGCCTTATTCCTTGTCGGCAGATGAGCAGCAGATGCCTTTGATTCGGCTGGAGTCCAATTGCCTGACCCAGGGGGGGCGATCATGAAAAATTTGACCAAACACTCATTCATTCGCATAGTCTTTGTGTTTATCAGTACAGCCTTTCTACTTTTAACAACATTGACTGCCAACGCTACATGCTACCGCGTCACTGGGACTTACACCGGCACCGGCCAACCACCGAACAATCAGATTCTGCCGGGTGAGGGTGTTGCAGATGCCTGGCAAGGTGCCTGCCCCAGCTGTGGTAATGATTTGGGTTTATCGAGCGTAGTCAATATAACCGATGCGTCTTTTCAGCCTTTGGGCTCGATTATTGACTCAGCGGTTGCACCATTTGCCCTTTACGGAAGGCGACGTTCTGGTAGGAATTGGGGCTACGATTCAGAACATGTTTTCTTTCGTTGCGCTTCGAGTGATGCGGTGTACGAGATGTACGCCACCAATGGACTGGACAGCTACGGAGGTGCCGCTGATGGTTTGACTGATGGAGCTTCAATTGGCTTGCAAGGAGCTTATCGAACCGCAGTTCCTGATATGTTGATGCGCATCACCAATTTGGCAACCGGGCAGTATTTCAGCCATTTTTGGCAGGAGCGGCCATTGACAGGGCTGGACACCGACAGTCGTGGATATTTGCTTGTGAAGGCCAAGAATTTGGCCACAATCAACGTTGAGTTGATTCGAGCTAATAGTGAGGGCGTGATTGATCGAGTGTCGTCAGCGGCGAATAACCACGCAAGTTTGAATGGCATGATCGCCATCAAGGGCCCAGGTCGGCAGTATCCGTCGGTGGGCGCGTCCTCTGCCAGCAGCCGTGGTGGCAGTTATGACAATTGGCCGGGTGCGATTAGCTTGTTCGGCTCGAGCACTACAATTCGGCGCTCACGTACCTGTGCAGTGCTCAATGTAACACCCACGGTTCAATTCGCGCCGATTACAGTGCAAGCCTTGAATCGGGGTGAAACACGGAGGATACCTTTCGATTTGGAGTTTCACTGTCAGACTGGAACACGATCCGGTACCAGTGCAGACCAGACCGCGATTGGATTTTTGCCTTCGAAAGGTTCAGTCTCTAATGCACATTCTTTGGGGCTTCTCAACTCTACTTTGGGTTTGTCTCACATAGTGTCTGACGCTTACGGCGCATCGTATTCTGCCAAAGGTGTGGCAATTCGGATTTACCGAAACGGCAGTCCGATGATTATCTTGGGCGGGCAGCGTTTATATGGTGCCGGTGAGCAGGGTGGATGGTACCCCGTGGCTTCACCCAACCAAGGTTGGAACAAGGGGCCTGGGGATACTGATTTGTATCATGAAGCGTTTGAGGCTGAACTCGAGCGAATTGCCGGCGTTGAAGTGAAGCCAGGGCAAATCCTGGCGAACGTACAGGTGCTGATCCGTGTTCAATAAAATGTTTATTCGTTTGATTGTTTGTGTGTTTGCCCTGATTTGTTCAAATGTAGCGTGGTCGGGTGTGGTGGCGCAGTCAACGCGACTGGTTATTCATTCAACGAGTCAAGAATTTTCGCTTTCCCTGAAAAACTTAAATTCTTACCCCGTACTGGTTCAAACCTGGATTGACCATGGTGAGGCTGATACGGGCCCAGACGAAGCAGACCCATCTTTCGTGGTGTTGCCCCCCATTTTTAAAATGAATTCCGGCGATATGCAAAACCTTCGGATTTTGTACCTGCCCGAGAGAAAACCGAGTGATCGGGAATTGTTGTATTGGCTCAATGTGCTTGAAGTGCCGCCATCAACCCAAAACATGGACGAGGAGGCCGCCAAGTTGGTGGTAACCATGCGCACACAACTCAAGGTGTTCGTGCGTCCACCCAATCTGACGATAAAACCGGATACGGCGCTTACCATGCTGGATTGGCAGGTTTCTCAAGTGGCCAATGCATGCAAGTTGAGCGTTCGCAATCCTGGGCCTTATCACGTCAGCTTTGCTTACCTAGAATATGCTGACGGCCCAGAAACCCAGCGTCTGGACGCTGGCATGTTGATGCCGTTTGGCGACGCCACATTCGATTTGCCTGCATGTCCCGGTGTGCAAGGTGCGTTGGTGCGTTTTGCAGCCATTGACAATTCGGGCAATCCACGTGAGCATTCGGTCACGATTGAGGGTTATGAGTCTGCTGCTGCATCGCTTCAATCAACCGCTCCAATGCATCACTAACCTCACGGGCCAGCGCGGTGCGTTGTTCCATGTTACTGGCACCTTCGTAGGTTTCTATGGTTCTGAGTAAACGGTACGCACCAATCATTTTGGCGGCACCTTTAATGCGGTGAATGATCTCTGCCTGCTCTTGATGTGCGTTGCCCATCAAACTTTGTTTGAGTTTGAGCAGATCTTCAAGATTCGCATCCAAAAGCGTTTGCAACAGTGTTTGCATGTTCTCGGTGTTGTCGCCCGAGAGCGTTCGCAGTGTTGACATTTTGAACAGGGGATCTGCCGGTTTGTGATTGACCGTGTATTGGAAAAGCTTTGCCTTCAAAGTTTGCAATCCCAGTGGTTTGGCCAGGCAATCATTCATGCCACAATTCATACACTGTTGGCGAATATCCGGCCCCTCGTGGGCTGTGATGCCCAGTATCAGGCAAGCCGTTTGGCCTTCGGATTGTTCTTGCCGGCGAATGGCTTCTGCAAGTTCAAATCCATCCATGACTGGCATGCTGCAATCGGTTAGCACACAATCAAAGGCATGGGTCTTCCACAAGTCAAATGCCTCAGCACCATTCCTGGCCTGCAAGGTTTGATGCCCAAGATAATTTAGCTGTTGCGCGAGCAAAATCCGATTGGGCGCATGGTCATCAACAACCAATATGCGCAAAGGTTGGATGGTTTTGGTAACTGATTCACCAGCAGTGAATTCTGCATGTTCTGGCCTGACTGAACCAGCGATAGGACAAGTCAGTTTGAAACTGGCGCGGGTGCCTTCACCTGGCTGGCTTTGCATGGACAGTTCCCCACCCATGAGTTTGGCGAGCTCTTTGCAAATGTACAGTCCAAGCCCAGTACCTTGTGTGCCGCCAGCCGGTGAAGATTGTATCTTTTCAAAAGGTTTGAATAAATTCTCAAGGTGTTCAGTGGAGATCCCCGGCCCCGTGTCTGTCACTGTAAATAGAAAAGCAGCATTGTCGGGAGCTTTCTGGCTGACTTTGACATGCAATGTGATTTGTCCGGTCAAGGTGTACTTCACTGCATTGCTGATCAAATTGCCCAGTATTTGTCGAAGCCGCAAGTCGTCGAGAATCGCCTCAGTATGTTCCGGGCCAGTCCACTGAAGTTGCAGCGCAAGATTTTTCTGTTCGGCAGTTGCGCTGAAATTCTGGATAAGCTCTTCGCACAGTTTTTTCAAGTTTGTTGGGGCAGGGTGAACCGACAAGTGCCCGGTTTCAATTTGAACCGTGTCCAGGATGTCGCTAATTAGTCGCGACAACTCCGACGCAGATCTCAAAGCGGTTTTCAAAGGTTCTACTCGGTCGCTATTCTCGGCTGTTTTCTCCAGTTCCAGTTCAAGTGTGCCCATGACTGCGCTGAGTGGTGTTTTGATTTCATGGCTGATCGTGGCCAGAAAAACAGATTTGGCAGCATTGGCTTTTTCAGCCTGTTTTTTTGCCGAGGCCAGTTCATTGAGCAGTTGCTGACGTTGGTTGAGTTGATCGGTCAACTCTTGCTCGGCCATTTTGCGCAAGCGGATTTGCCGTCGTAAGACAAAGTTCCACGCAGCGAACAGTACCAGTGCAGCAATAACAAGCAGGGCACCTTGCAGCAAGATGGATTTGTAGTCTCGCCAGTCGCTCAGTTGAACCACCGCATTGTTTCGCCAGCGGTTGGCCAATGCATTGATTTCATCAGGCTGGATTTGGCGAAGGGCATTGTCCAGCAAACCGAGCAGCTCCAGATTGTTCCGTGAAACTCCAAAACTTGCTTTGGCCAGCGGTTCATCCAATTCACCGAGCATCTTGAGTCGTGAATCCTCGCTTCTGGAAAGGTAGTAACTTGCGGTGCTCAGGTTCATGACGGTGTACTGAGCCTGCCCCTGTTTGACACGCTCCAGGCTGTCTGCGTTGTTGTTGGTTTCGATCAGCTGTGCTTTTGGATACTTGCCTTGAAGGTAAGCAATGAGCGTGTGGGCCCTCGGTAGTGCAATTGAAACAGATTGGTCGGGCTCGGGAGGCGCTGCGATTGATGAGGTGGTACCTATCCAGACAAATGGCTTGCTTAAGTAGGGTCGACTGAACTGAAGGTATTGTTCACGATCATTGTCGGGATTGAAGTCCACCAAGATATCAGCTTGGCCATTTCTAACTGTGCGCAGTGCATCTTCCAGACCGTTCACAGGTTTGAACTCAAACCGCAGGCCCGTGCTCAGAGAAATGCGCGCCAGAAGATCTGCCGTAATGCCGCGGTAGGTGCCTTGCTCATCGAAATACGACAATGGTGGGGAGCTTCGGTCTACTACCACGCGCAAGGTCTGGTTCTGTGTGACCGTTCTCGCACTCGAAGTCGCTCCAAGGCCTGCCACACTCCAACGGCGAGCGATTAGTGCATGTTCTGCGGGTGCAATCTGCTGGATTGCTTTGTTGATCCTGGTCTGTAAATGCGTGTTGTCAGCATTTAAGGCAAAACCAAGCCCCTTTTCACGGGCCGGGTCGGTGGCGACAATTTTTGCTGCGTTGGGGTAGTTGTGATCAATCAGGTATCCGGCGACCTGCAGTTCGCTGAACATCAAGTCAGCCTGGCCATAAATCAGTGCTGCCATCGCTTTGGCGGGCGAGTCCATTTGCTTGATGAGTGCACCAGGGAATCGGCTTTGTAAAACGTTCAAAGGCAGGTAATCGTAGGCAGCTACTACGGTCAGGTCTGTGTAGTCTTTTTGCTGTGTCCAGTCAAAATCAATCCGAGTGGAAATGGCGGGTAGATCATCCAGATACGGTGTACTGAGCACAATACCGGTGTGGCTGGCCTCAAACGTATTGGAATTGGCCAGTAAGTCGATGCTCCCCGTTTGCAAGGCACGGATGGCCTCATCGCGATTATTGAACTGCACCGCAAAAACTGGAATGCCCAGTTTGTCCTGTACTAGCAGCGCATAGTCTGCGCCGATCCCCTCATACGATTTGCCTTGAACCACAAAATCGAAAGGTGGGTAATCGGGGGCAGTGATACCCAGTCTTAAATGAGGCGTCACATTTTGACCTGCTGATTGAATGGGGATGGAATAACTCTCGGCGGCTACGTTCGGCCAAGCCATCAAACAGATCAGGCAGATCATGCAGTTGCTCAGCAAATGCCGAGGCCATGCCGAATACAAAATGTTAGGCAAGTCCATTGCGTCTGGCAAAGTCAGTCAGTTCCACTAGGGAGGACGCGTTGATTTTTTGCATGAGACGGGTTTTGTATGTACTGACGGTTTTGCTGCTGAGCAAGAGCTCGTCGGCAATTTGTTGGTTGCGTTGGCCACGCGCCAAACGCTTTAGCACAATCAATTCCCTGTCTGAAAGTGTAGCAAGATACTCCTGGTCGGAAGCGCCATGTTGAGAAGGGCGGCCGGCAGGCAGTGCAACTGATGGGAAATAGGTATGACCACTCAACACAGCGCGCGCTGCGGTCACCAGGTCGCATAGGTCTTCCTGTTTGTGAATGAATCCGGAAGCTCCTGCCTGCAAGCTACGTTGAGCGAATATTTCAGTTGGTTGACCAGTCAAGACGATGATTTTTAGCGTTGGCGTTAGTGCGCGCAGGCGTTGAATGACATTCAGACCATCCAGCTTGGGCAAACCGATGTCTAGAACGACCAGATTTGGTTCATGTTCTCTTGTTGCCTGAATGGCTTGACTTCCATCGCTGGCCTCCTTGACTTCAAAGCCCTCGCGTTCAAGTACCATGCGCAATGCCATTCTCACTGCTGGATGATCGTCCACAATCAGAACCTTGGTATTTAGCATAGGGTTACCTCAAAACTGCCGCGGAAATGGTTCAAACGCATTCCACCTCGGTGCAATTTGGCGATTCAGGATAAATGCGGAAATTATTGTAGGCGATTATGCCTTAGGAATATAACTACACGTTTTGGTGCCCGGGACCGGAATCGAACCGGTACGCCCCTTTTACGGTAAGCGACGGATTTTAAGTCCGTTGTGTCTACCAATTTCACCACCCGCTGATGGCTTGAAAACTTGGAGGCGGGGGTCGGAATCGAACCGGCGTACACGGAGTTGCAGTCCGCTGCATGACCACTCTGCCACCCCGCCAAGGGTGTTCCACCAAAATGTGGCGGGCAAAGAAAAGGGGAAGTGTATCACTTCCCCTTAGGAATTTGGAGCGGGAAACGAGACTCGAACTCGCGACCTATACCTTGGCAAGGTATCGCTCTACCAACTGAGCTATTCCCGCATTTCAACAACATGTCGTCGTTGAGAGAACGAAATTATAGCAAGAAAAATTTTTGTGTCAAACGTTTTTGCAAAATAATTTCATTTATTCTTCGCTTGCCTAAAAGTTGTGCAAAACCAAGCCTGTTGCGGCTTTCGGGGATGTTGTTCTTTGGTGTTTCAAGCTATTGATTCTGTTGTGAAATGTAGTTTTTCCAGCCACGTTTGCGCAAATCGCAGGCCGGGCATTCACCACAACCGAACCCCCATTCATGTTCGTGGCTTCTGTCGCCCGTGTAGCAGGTGTGGGTGTCGCGAACAATAATTTCCAGCAATTTTTTGCCGCCCAGCTGCTCGCCCAGCTGAAAAGTTTCGGTCTTGTCGATCCACATCAGTGGTGTTTCAAACCGGAACGAGCTTGCCATGCCAAGGTTGGTGGCCACTTGTAGGGCTTTCAGCGTGTCCTCACGGCAATCGGGATAACCCGAAAAATCGGTTTGACACATGCCGCCCACAAGGGTAGACAAACCTCTGCGGTAAGCCACAGCCGATGAAATCAAAAAGAACACCAGATTGCGGCCCGGTACAAAGGTGTTGGGCAAGCCTGTCTCGTTCAGTTCGATCTCACGCTCTTCCGTCAGTGCACAATCGGAAATCTGTCCCAGCCAGCTCAGGTCAATCACTCTGTCTTCGCCAAGTTTGTGCGCCCATTCGGGAAACTGCTCACGGATTCTGTCCAATACAGTCAGACGGCATTCCAGTTCAATGCGGTGGCGTTGCCCATAATCAAAACCAATTGTCTCAACATGGTCGAATTTGGACAGTGCCCAGGCCAGGCAAACAGTGCTGTCCTGTCCACCTGAAAACAGCACCAGAGCTTTTTTGTTCATGTTTGGGGGAGGGTTCAGTTGCGCTAAACCCCTATTTTAGCCGCACAAATAAAAAACCCCGCAGCGTTGCGGGGTTTTAATCTGCTGTTATTGAGGTTTGCCCAACTTACATTTAGCTGGCCATGCCCGCGGAAATTGCGTACTTCACCAGTTGAACACTGGAATCCAGATTCAACTTTTGCAGCAAACGCGCGCGGTAAGCGTCGATAGTGCGCGGTGAAACCTTCAGCAGTTCTGCGATTTCACGGCGAGGACGGCCTTGAGCAATCAAGGTAAGCACTTGACGTTCACGGCGGGTCAATTGAGCGCCTTCGTCTTGGTCGGCCAGTGGATTAATTTGGCCCCCCAGGTTTTGCTGCTCGGAAGAGCCGTAAGAAGGGGTTGTTTTGTTATTCACCAGTTCAGGGGCCACATAACGGGCGCCTGCGGCAACGGTGTCTATTGCCTCGCGAAGCGTTTCCACTGACGATTGGCGGCCTACACAAGCCCACACGCCAGGTTTGAATGCCATCGCCAGAATGTCTTGCGCATTGCCTTCGCAAACCAATACGACTCGAACATCGGAATAGCTTGCACCAATGTGTTGAACCACGGCCTCGCCATGCCTGTTGCCTTTTTCAATGGTAATCACCACGATTCGCGTTTCGGCGCTGGCCAGGTGGTTGTCGATTTCTTCAAGGGTTGTCCGGTTGGTGACGAACATGGCTGAAGGCTGATGGTCCTGCCCGGGGAGGTACTCTGAATGCCCGTTTCGCGGGGCGTTAGTGGTCGACCTGCCAAGCCCTTTTCATTCTTCATAGTCCCACCCATGTGTGGCTGGCTCGGCCAGCTCGGTATTAAGGTCATCGTTCGCCCCGCTTTTGGATTTGTTTGGGTTGCTGCTTATTCGTTTTGTACTTCAGGCGATAAATTTTGGATTCAATGCTCCGTAGGTAATTTCAAGCGGGTTAATTACTTTGGGGGGGATTGCATTTCGACCTACTATGTAAGCAAATAGACAATGCAAGTACTGTTCTGGAATCGGAACTTTTGCTAGTATCCCTTAGCTAGGGGATACTTAGGAGTTACATCCCCCGTGTTGGGTGGCCCTATTCAGTGGTTTGAGCAGTAAAACTTGGCCTTTTTGACAAAACCAAAGTCTGGCTCGACTGTAAATTAACAGTGACAGGACGTATCAAACACACACAGATGACTTCATCTCGGGGACAGCCAGGTTGAGAGAAGAGCTCGCTTCTTTAATTGAACGAATTGCAAATCGCGATCGAAAGGCGTTTGAGGAGTTGTATCAACTCACGTCTCGAAAGATGTTTGCTGTTGCGTTGCGCATAGTTCGGGAGCCTGGCATGGCTCAAGACGTGCTTCAGGACGCCTATATCCGCCTTTGGCGATACGCCCACACTTTCAACAACAAGTTGTCTGCACCCGAAACCTGGTTGCACCAAGTGGTGAGAAACAGGGCACTTGACCTAATCGCCCAGCAAAGCCACACCGTGAATTCAATTTCCCTGGACCAGTTTTCTGACCAGGACGACGAACCCAATGAATTGGTGTTTGAAGCTCATTCAACCAGCAGCGATGACAAGGAAACCAGCCGGGTAATGCAGGCCTGCGTGCAACGCCTTGAAGGCAAATATCGCCAGGTGCTTACTTTGGCTTATACCCACGGCATGAGCCATGCAGAGATATCAGAGCACCTGGACGTGCCATTGGGCACCGTTAAAACCTGGGTTCGCAGGGGCTTGATCGAATTGAAAACCGTATACGACGAATTTCAGTCCGAAGGTTTGGCAACCATGGCTGCGAACAATTCGCGTCGCCAGGACGCTGAACAATCCGGATACATGGCATAAGGGGGCCGCATGACTGACGACGACAAAAACTGGTTGGCTGCCGACTACGTACTTGGTGTGATGCGTGGAGCCGAGCGCACCGCATTTGAAGGACAGTTGAGATTGGACCCCGTGTTGGCCAAATCGGTACTGAACTGGCAAGAGCGTTTGAGTTTGATTGATGCCAAGCCACAAGTGTTGTATTCCGCGATGACTGAAGCTGAAGTGGACGCCGCGCTTAGCAATGTATTTGAGCGGGTATGCCGTGCAATTGATGCGCAGCCCGATGCCCATACCCGCTTGGAAAACCCGTTGGCCAAGTTGACTCGCGAACAGTTGGCCGGCATGCGCCCTGCTGTTGTCCGTTTGATCGCCTCGTACCTGGTATTGCTTGAACGACTCAAGGCGCAGCAGTTGCGCATGGCTGGTTCGGCAGGCGCTGTGTAACCTAGGGACTCGCAATGTCGGTTAAATATTTGTTCAAAGAAAGACTCGAAGCGCTCTGGAATTTCGGCTTGAAACCGGAAAAATCGGGAGATGCCGCCGCCGATGGGAGTAATGCGGTCGACGCATCCAACTCAAAAACAGTTGAGGGGGTCATTCGCAGCGCCTTGCCTTTGCTAAAGCGTGCGGCGTTGTTGTCGATTTTCGTGAATCTGGTGGCCTTATTCCCTGCGGTATTTTCCTTGCAGGTATATGACAGGGTTATTTACCGCTCGGGCCTGAATACACTGACCGCTTTGTTGATCGGCATGGGTATTTTGCTTGCAGCAGATCTGATTTTGCGTTCGTTCCGGGCTCGAGTTCTGCGTGTGGCTGCGGTAAAAATTGACGGGCAAATCGCCAGCAAATTGATGAACAAGATTCTGTCGATCCCATTGCGACAGTTGGAGGCCCGTTCAACTGCGGCTTGGTATTCCCTGTTTAAAGATGTGGACACCGTGCGCGTGGTCTGGAGTGGCGCGGTTGCCATGACCATTCTTGATCTGCCATTTGCCATTCTGGCCATTGGATTGATTGCCACTATCGCTATGCCTGTATTGCCCGTGGTGCTGATTGGCTTGGTGTGTTTGGCCGCCTTGTCTTGGTACAGCTCGGGTGAATTCCGCAAGCGCCGAGTGGAGGAATTTTCGCGCGCTCGCCGCCGGGATGAAGTGCTGGCCGAGGTTTGCCGGGGCCGTGAAGCGATTAAAAGCTTGGTGCAGGACGATTCTGCCAAGCGGGCCTGGGTGTCAAGCTATAACTCCTGGGTCCAGGAATCATTTCAGAAAAATGGTGAAATGGAAGACCAGCGCGAGTTGTCGGTCTCCATCATGCTGTGTGTGAACGTGGCCATTACGGCTGTGGGCGCCTACGCAGTGATTAACCAATGGATGACGGTGGGCGGACTGATTGCCTCGAACATGCTGGCTGCCAAGGCGATTGGCCCGTTGGCTGCATTGACTGGTCACTGGCGCTCGATTGCACATTCCCGTGAAGCCACAGACCGCTTGAACAAAGTGTTTGCCGCAGATGAGGAGAAGCAACACACTGGTTTGAACCTGCCCATGCCTTCGGGCGCTTTGCGCCTTGAAAATGTAAGTTATCAGCACGTTGGTGCACAAAAGGAAGTGGTCAAGTCGGTTTCGGCTCAAATTGGCCCCCGTGGTATTTACGGCTTGGCAGGTGACAACGGCGCGGGCAAATCAACTTTGTTGAAATTGCTGCGTGGTCTCTATGAGCCTCAAAGCGGCCGTGTGTTGCTGGACGAATACGATTTGTCACAGTTCTCTCGGCAGGAACTTGCCAAGTGGATTGGCTTTTTGCCCCAAACATCGCAATTGTTTGAAGGCACGATTGTTGAGAACCTGCGCCGGTCCAACCCCGATGCCAGTGACGAGCAAATTTTGTTGGCTGCCAAGCGTTCTGGTGCGCATGAATTCATCGCAAAAATGCCAGATGGCTACATGACGCAAGTGGGCGAGGGGGGTAACCGCTTGTCGGGTGGGCAACGCCGAAGGGTTGCCATTACCCAGGCGTTTTTGTCGGACGCGCCCGTGTTGTTGCTGGATGAACCCACGAACGACCTGGATTTTGCGGCAGAAACCCACTTGATGGCCGTGTTTAAAAGCTTGGCCACCGTGAAGACCATCATCATGGTGACGCATTCAGTGCGTTTAATGTCGATTTGCGACAAGATCATTTATCTGGACAAGGCTTCAAAGTTGCACGTTGGTGCGACACCGGAAATGCTGAAATTGTTGTATGGCATTTCTGTACCGAAGCCCGTGCCAGCCGCGCCCAAAGCTGCGTCGCAAGTGACTTCCGAGGCTGCCAAGCAGACGCTGGGGGCCAATGGTGCTGAAGGACAGGCAAATACGGATGCGGGCGGCAAGGCCGCTCAAGCGTGATGAGCGAAGGTCGAGAAATCATGAAGTCGAACAATGCATTGGCCGAAGTCGGCAAAAATGATTTGAAGCCCTATGAGGTCCCCGCCCTTTACAAACCCAATGGTGGTGGGTTCGACACCAAAAGCAGGTTTGCGCTGGGTTTGATTGCGCTGTCTTTGTTCGCATCCTTGTTCATCCGCGTTGACCAGGTGGTTACTGCGCCGGGCAAGGTGATTCCATCGACCCGGGTCAAAAGTATTCAGCACCTGGAAGGCGGTATTGTTCAGGACCTGGCTGTGAAAGAGGGTGATTTGGTGAAAGAAGGGTCCATGTTGGTTCAACTGAACCTGGCCACTTCGGGCATCAACATTGAAGAATTGAAAAGCCGGCGTGCCGCATTGGAGATGAGCCGTGCGCGTTTGCTGGGCGAGGCTTCGGGCAAGGCACCAGAATATCCCGCAGAAATTATTGCAGACTATCCCGATTTGTATCGCACCGAGCAGTCCACCTACATTGCCCGCATTACTGAATTGAACGGTATTCTGGGCGTGAATGACAGCCAGATGCTGGGCAACCAGGGTAAGGTGGGCGAATTGCAAGCCAAGCTTGAAGGCTTGGAGAATCGCGCAGTGACTACCCTGCGTGAACTGGAAATTACCCGAGAACTGGTTCGCGAACGCCTTGTGTCTCAGCTTGAATATTTGACCAAGAAACGTGATTACGACAGTTTGACCGCTGAAATTGCCTCGATGCGGCAAACCATTGCATCAGCCCAGGCCACTGTTGGGCAAAGCCGTGCTCGCCGAGTGGAAGAAGATGGCAAGTTCCGCCGCAGGGCTGCGGATGAATTAACAACGCTTGAACGCCAGTTGGCCAGTTTGAAAGATGAAATTGATCGAGCCAGCGATCAGCGCGACCGTGCCGTGATTCGGTCACCCATCGATGGCGTGGTGAAAAACTTGAAGTTACAGGCCGTGGGCAACGTGGTTCGCCAGGGTGAGCCCATCATGGAAGTGGTGCCAGTGGATGAAGTGTTGGTGGTTGAAACCCGACTTTCACCCGCAGACCGAGGCTACGTCAGCATGGACCAACCTTCGGAAGTGAAGGTGTCTGCCTATGACTTTTTGCGCTATGGCACTTTGCCCGGCAAGGTGACCCAAATTGCAGCTGACACTGACCCTGGTACGGAAGAAACCGGCCCCTATTACCGCTTGATTGTGAGCACAGACAAGGCATTTTTTGGCACGCCCGATGCGCCGCTGCGCATTTCACCGGGCATGACCGCTGAAGTTGACATTAACGTGGGTTCGCAACCCTTTATTTATTATTTGTTAAAACCTGTATTGAAGCTGAAGCAAGAAGCCTTCAGAGAACCATAAAGCAACACATGACAACACAATTGGACATGACCCAGGGGGGCGTATGGGCTCGCAAAGCACTGTGTGTGCTGATTGCGGGCCTTCTTGCATTTCCCGTGGGTGCGCAAGATCTGCCCGCGAGCGACCAGCCTTCTGCCAATGTAGGTAACGACAACAACGAGTTTCGTGCCCGACGCATAGCTCCGGCAGAGGCAGCAAAAATGAGCAAGGAAGAGCTCACCAAAATTCGCTTTCTGAACATGTTGCGCACCAACCCTGAAATTGTGACTTCACGCATCAATGTGAATGCCTCGCAATTTATTGAAGATGGTGCCCGCGCTGCCTATTACCCCAGAATTACTGTGGGTGCCAATGCCAGTTCCAGTTCAACAGTGACCAACCGACAATCGACCGACATTACGGTGACCCAGCCCCTGTACACCGCGGGTCGAATTACTGCGAGAGTAAAAGCGGCTGAAACCGATGGGACTATCGCAGATGGGCAATTTGTAAAAACAATTCAAGACGTGGTGCTCGAAGGCTTTTTGGCCAGCAGTACTTTGTCGCGCAATGCCTTGTTGGTGGAAGCCTCCCGAGCCGCAGAGGCAGCCGTCGCCCAATTGCTGGCCCTTGAGGAGCGTCGGGTTGAGTTGGGCGGAAGCGGCGTCACCGATGCACAATTTGCGAAAGCCCGTTTGGCGGTCACCCGTGACCGGCTGGTGAATTTTGAAGGACAGTTTGAAGAGGCCCGTGCCACTTACTTCCGTTACTTCGGTGTTTATCCCGAGGGCTACAACGTGCCGGAACTGGAAATTCAGCGCAACATGTTGCCCCAGCTGGTAGATGAAGCGGTCACGAAAGCGCTGTTTTCCAACCCGGAAATTCGTGTGGCTGAAAGCCAGATCGTGAAAGCGCGACACAACTACACGGCTGAGGATGCAAGCCTGTACCCGTCTTTGAACCTGGTGGGTATTCAGCAATTTTTTGGTGAACCCGACCCCTTTACTGGTGACAGAACCGACAGCTCCGTGAACCTGCGTTTGCAGTACAGCGCTTTTTCAGGCGGCGAACAGGTCGCTCGAGTGAATCAGGCGGCAGCCACGATTGATACCCGGCGTGCCCAACTGGCCGCAGCCCGATTGCGGGTCGAGGAAAGTGTCCGCTTTCAGTGGGGCAAATGGTCAGCCGGGCAGTCGCGATCGGTGACCTTGCGCGGCGCTTATGCCGATTCTTTGCAGGTATTCAAAAACCGCAAAAGGCTTCGTGATTTTGGCCGTGAAACCGTGATCGTGATGCTGGATGCCCAAGTTGAGTACTTCAACGTTTTGATTGCATACATTAACGCAGTGTTTGATGCACGGGATGCGAGTTTCCGCTTGATGCATGCTATGGGCTTGATGATGCCAACCCCCGGTGCAGAGGGCGATTGGTTTGAGTTGTTTTTCTCGAAAACTCCCGAGCGCGAGCGCCTGGAGAGTAGCTTGAAAGATACGGCCGACATTGCCAGCAGCCCGGCTGATCAAAAAATTGCGGAAAAGCTTGGCCTGGATGTTAGCCAGACCGAAGTGGAGAAGGCAGCTGGATTTGTACTGACCCCGGCGCAGCGGCTTGAGGTTGAGAAAAGCTCGGAACGCAGCCGCGTGCAGGGCAGTACGACTGAAAAAGAACTGCGCCCAACCCTGAAACCAGCGCCTGTTCTCGATCCCAGATTTTATCGGTAAAGTCTTGATTTTTGTCAGTAAAGTGCTCACACTGGTCAAACAGGGGCATTTTACTGCCTTAATTCATCCATTCGCAGGGCAGGAACCCTGAGAAACTGGCATGAGTGGGGCGATTCCCAAAGGAATGACAAAAATGGGCGATGATATTCAAAACATGAAGAGCACGGCCGAAGATCGGGCTGTAGAGCGTGCTGAACAGCAGCTTGCTGATCCGTCTGCTCTGAACATGCAGTTTTTGCAATCTACCCTGAACACATCCGAATTCGACGGTTTAAGCGCCAACTCCGGTTTTCCTGGCAGTGCGGCGAAAAGTCAATTGCATCAATCGAACCCATCTGGTGGCGGTTTTTCGGGATTGTCCCCCGCGTATTCAGGTGCGGGCCTTTTGGGTGCAGTGGCAGCAGCCGATTTAAGTGGTGCATCCAGTGCCATGGGCATGGCGGCTCAAGTGGCCAGCGCAGCCCCGGTTACCTTTGGTAAAACCACCGTGGGTGAGTCTGCAAGTTTGGCCGGTTTGGGCAACAAGGCTTTGTCACAGCCCACTGATCTTTCAAAGGTTTCAGATTTCACTTTGCTCAAGCCTGTCGCCAATCCCGATGGTTCATTGGTGCCGGTCTCTGCAGAGTTTGCTCAGCTTATGGCCATGCTGGAAGGTGGTGGCGGAATAAACCCCGACGATGCATTGAACAGCCTGATCGGCAGTTTGGGCCAAAACCCCAGCCCTGAAAGCCTCCAAACTGCAATCGATGCTGTGCTTGATCAAATCAATTTGCTGAACACCACGTTCGAGCCTGTATTTGATAACTTGAGCGGCGATGTCCAGAACCAGTTTGCGGCGCAAAATGGTCTGCCCAGCAGTGATTTGGGTTTGAGTATTTTTGAAGACGCTGGCGAGGTTTCCACAGCACTGACCGACCTGTTGGGTACGATCAATGTAGGTGCCAATCCTCAGTTGGGCAGTTTGCTGAATCTTGATTCAACGTTTGATGACATTGCTTCTCTGGTGGGCTCCTTGCCTGATCTGGATTTGTCGCCAGTGACTGACCCTATTACCGACATTGTGGGTGGCATCACTGACGGCATTGGCGGTATCACCGACCCAGTCACAGATATCGTTGATGATGTGGTTGGAGGTATCACCGACCCAGTGGTTGATCCAATTGTGGATGTGATTACCGATGTCACCGACCCAGTGGTTGATCCAATCGTGGATGTGATTACCGATGTCACAGACCCAGTGGTTGATCCAATTGTGGATGTGATTACCGATGTCACCGACCCTGTAGTTGATCCGATTGTGGATCCGATTCTTGATCCAGTGACCGATATCACTGATCCCTTGTTGGAGCCTATTCTTGACCCCATCACCGGCGGTGGTGGCTTGCTGTCTGGTTTAAGCAGTTCTTCAAGCGAATCCGATTCAGGTTTGCTGGATTCGCTCAGCAGCGGGATTTCCTCCAGTGCGGGCTCAGAAGGTGGTGCACTGGATGGCTTGTTGGGTTCTCTGGACCAAAACAAATAAAACTCACCCCCTTTTTTGATAGGGGGGTGTTTTGAATCCAATTTGAGTGGCCTATCGTATAAAATGGTAGTACGTCACGAAAAAATTGGGTTTATGTCAAATTCCGTCATTCAATTGTCAGTGCAGACCGATCACAGCGATACCGCTGGTGGGCTGCTCGCACCCATAAGCAGGGCGACAATCGAGTTTTTTGACACTTTTGAGTCATCCTCTGGTTCATCAAATATTGCTTTTTCTTCGTTTGACGGTCTCGATCCCAAAGAATTTTCAAGTGCACCCTCTCTCGGCTTTGGTGAATTGCGGTGCATTTCTCAGGCTTGCGTCAGTGACGTCAGCGTTTTCGAGAGTTCTTCAAGCCTTGCCAGTGTTGACCCGGCATTGCTTGCCAACGCAGACACTGCAGGAATTCTGAATACCATGAATGAACAAGCCTCATTTGAAGCCTTGAACGCTGAGCTTTTGAGTGCAATGCCCCGCGTGAAGCACGCCTTGGGTGGTGAACTTAGTTACTCCGAGTTGACTCAGCTGATTGCCGATATTCAAGCCCAGGTGCTCGACCTGAACGCATTAAGTCAAGACATGTTTGGCGAGCTATCCAGTGAAGTTGGTAATGCGGTGCACGAGGTGGCTGAGTTTGATACCGATTCATTGCTGGCATCGATGCAAATTGACTCGGGCCTGTTTGCGCAGCCAGAATTGGCGGGCAACGCTCATTCGCTGGCTTTTGCAGCAACGCTGGACGGTTTGTTTACCTCTCCTGAAGCTTTCCCCTTGACGCTGGATTTCTCCAGTCCCAACAGTATTCAGGAAGCGTCCGAGCTTTTTGCCTCTGCTGGCGGTACTTCGTCAATCAGTTCTACCGCTTCCAGTTCCGATACCGACAGTGGTTTGTCTTCGGGTGCTGCTGGTTCAAGTGACCTGAGCTGATTCTGGCTTGATCAAACCCGATCGAACGTAATGACGTGGTCGAGTTCAAGTTTGATTCCGATTGGCTCGCCGATGGCATGGTTGTGATGGCTTGGTACCAAGGCCAGCACATGTACTCCACTCTCCAGTTCAAGTGTGTACAGGAAATCGGCACCTCGAAACGACTTTCTCACCACCTTGGCCTGCATGGGACTGGCGTCGTCGTGAATAATATCGTCCGGGCGAATCAGTACATCAAATTCATTGCTTGCTGGCAATTGATCCTCGGTTAGCCGCAGGTGAGCCAATTCAATTTGCAAGCCCTGCTCGGTTTTTTTACCTGGCAAAAACACACCTTGGCCGATGAAGTCAGCCACCATCCGTGAATTCGGCTGATGGTAGAGACTGTAGGATGATCCCCATTGTTGTAACTCACCCGCGTGCATCACCCCGATTCGGTCGGCCATGCTGAACGCCTCATGTTGATCGTGCGTGACAAGAATGGCACTCATGTTTTCGGCTTTTAAAATTTCCCGAACTTCAAAAGTGAGTCGCTCTTTTAGTTCAACGTCCAGGTTGGAAAATGGCTCGTCCAGCAAAATCAGCGTGGGTTTGGGAGCCAGTGCACGCGCCAGTGCCACCCGTTGTTGCTGGCCACCTGACAATTCGTGGGGGTACCGGTCGGCCAAGGTCTCAAGCCCGATTAGCGCCAATAATTCACCACTGCGGTTGCGTTTTTCATGTTCACTGCGTTTGTGTAAACCGAACTCAATGTTTTTTCGAACTGTGAGGTGGGGGAACAGGGCATAGTCTTGAAAAACCACACCGACATTGCGGTTCTCAGGGCTGCGTACCTTGCCCGGTTCGCTGGCTTTTTCACCTTTCAGCAAAATATGGCCCTGTGTGGGCATGAGAAAACCTGCGATTGCACGCAACAAGGTTGTTTTGCCGCAGCCAGAGGGTCCCAGCAAACAGGCAATTTCACCCTGTGCCAACTCGAAACTAACGTTGCGAACAGCAGGTGCATTGCTGCCCGGGTACAGAATACTCAGTTCGTTGATGCTTAGGGCGGGAGCTTGTTTCATTATTTCGGGGGCACCGTGGTCTGTTTACTACGCAGTTCACCTTCGCTTGGGGTGAGTTGCATGAACTTAAAGTAAAATCGTTCTCACTTCTATTTTGCCATGTCTGGGCGGTTTGTTTGTTTACTCTGGGGTTAAGAAGTCGCATTTCTGTTGCGCTGCTAGCGTTGCTGCTGTTGTTGCCGTTCGTCTATCTGTTCGGCTTGGCGGTTTTTAGCCTGGTACAAGCTCCCCAGGTGCTGGCCCATTTGGCCAGCACCATTCTTCCCGATCTGGTTTGGCAAACGGTTTACCTGTGTTTTGGCGTTGTGGTGTTGACCAGTACCATGGGAGTGCTGCCAGCCTGGTGGGTTTCTGCCCATGAGTTTCCCGGGCGCAAGTGGCTTGAATGGTTGTTGTTGCTGCCCATGGCCATGCCATCGTACGTGATTGCTTACGCGTATACCGATGCACTTCAGTACTCTGGTTGGCTGGCCAGCAGCTTGCGGGAAATTCTGGGCAGCGATTTCCGCATTCCGGAAATTCGCTCCACCTCGGGCGCAATTCTTGTGCTCAGCTTTGTGTTGTACCCCTATGTTTACATCATGGCGAGAACTGCATTTTTGGGGCGTAGCCCTTCCATGCTGGATGCGGCACGTTCTTTGGGGCACAGCGCCACCAGCGCCTTCCTCAAGGTGGGTTTGCCTGTCGCTCGCCCCGCGTGGGTGGTAGGGCTTACTTTGGTACTCATGGAAACCCTGGCGGAGTATGGCGCCTTGTCTTACTTTGGTGTGCGCACCTTCACGACTGCAATATTCAACACCTGGCTGAACCTGGGCGACAGGGAAAGTGCAGCTTTGTTGGCTGTCATGTTGCTGGTGGTCATGCTGGCCTTGATTGTTTTTGAATCCAAGGCGCGTGGGCGAGCCCAGTTTTATACACAGTCGGGCAAGGGCAGTACCATTGAAAGAAAACGTTTGAAGGGTGCACAGGCGGCGTGGGTGATGTTTTTGTCAGCCATGCCGTTTGTGTTGGGATTTGTGCTGCCGGTGCTGATTTTATTGGCGCTGGTGGTTGATGTAGATACCTCGATTAATTGGGCGCGCAGTTTTCAGTGGGCCTACCATTCAGCCCTCTTGGGTGGCATGGCCGCCCTTGTTGCGGTGGTTCTCGCGGTTTTTCTGGCCTATGTAAAACGACAGGCGCATGTGTGGTGGGTTACCGCAATTTATCGGTTGATTTCGCTGGGCTATGGTGTACCAGGTGCAATTTTGGCCATCGCTATTTTGCTGCCATTGGCCACGGTTGATCGTTTCACTTATGACATGGGCTGGCAGGTGCCGGCGTTAACCGGCAGTGTGCTGGCCTTGGTGTACGCCTACAACGTGCGCTTCACTTCAGCAGCTTTGCAGTCCGTAGATTCGGGTTTGCAGCAAATTACACGGCACATTGACGAATCGGCCCGAATTTTGGGCCGCTCACCACGGCAAGTTCTGTGGCATGTTCATTTGCCGGTGCTGAAGGGCTCTGTGGCCACCGGCATGTTGTTGGTGATTGTGGATGTGATCAAGGAATTGCCAGCCACTTTGGTGCTGCGGCCTTTCGATTTTGACACCCTGGCGGTTGTCTCTTATCAGTTTGCTTCAGACGAACGATTGACCGAGGCGGCAGTGCCAGCACTGATGATTGTCATGATTGCGTTGGTGCCGATTTTGTTGCTGATTCGTCAAGGCGCGAGGCAGGCGAGAAGCAGCAAGTGATGACGCTTGCTTCTCGCAGTGAACTGCCAGGCATCTTACGCCCCTAGCAACTCTCGCAATACAAACGGCAGAATTCCCCGGTGCTTGTAATATTCAACCTCGATCGGCGTGTCGATTCGGCTGAGCACTTTCACATCCTGAACTTCACCATTGGCACGCGTAATTCGCAGCACCAGTTCGGCTTGCGGTGCGGTGTCTTCAGCCAAACCGATTACATCGTAGGTTTCACTGCCGTCGAGCTTCAGGTTTTGAATGGAATCACCGCCCAAAAACTGCAAAGGCAACACGCCCATGCCCACCAGGTTACTTCGGTGAATTCGCTCGTAACTTCTTGCAACCACAACCTTCACACCCAGCAACTGCGTGCCCTTTGCAGCCCAGTCACGGGATGATCCTGTGCCGTATTCTTCGCCAGCCAACACAATGGTGGGGGTGCCTTGCGCCATGTATTCCATGGCGGCGTCGTACACCGTGGTTTGTTGTCCGTCCTTGATGGTGAAGCCACCCTCAATGCGATTGCCATTGGCATCGGGAGGAATCATCAGGTTTTTCACGCGTACATTGGCAAAGGTGCCGCGAATCATCACGTCATGATTGCCGCGCCGTGACCCATAACTGTTGAAATCTTTTTGCTCGACACCATGCTGTTGTAAATATTTTCCTGCAGGTGTTGTGGGTTTGAATGAGCCCGCCGGTGAAATGTGATCCGTTGTGACTGAATCACCCAGAATCAGCAAAGGTTTTGCACCGGCAATGGTTTCCACCTTGGTGGGCTGCATGGCAAACTCATCAAAGAAGGGTGGCTTGGCAATGTAGGTGGATTGTGGCCATGGGTAAACCTGACCTTCCGGTGCGGGCACGTTGTTCCACAGGTCGTGGCCCTCTGTGAAGTTGCTGTAAAGGCGCACAAAAGTTGCTGCATCCAAGGCGGTGGGAAGCAATGCATTAACCTCTTGATTGGAAGGCCAAATGTCGCGCAGGTAAACCGGCTGCCCATCGCTTCCAGTGCCAATCGGCTCGGATGTCATGTCCATATTGGCTTTGCCGCTTAGCGCGTAAGCAACAACCAAGGGGGGCGAGGCCAAAAAGTTGGCTTTTAAGTTGGGGTGAATACGCGCTTCAAAGTTGCGGTTGCCCGACAACACCGCACAACCGATTACATCGTTTTTCAAAATCGTGTCGTTGATCTCGGGTAGCAAATCGCCTGCATTGCCAATGCAGGTTGTGCAGCCGTACGCGGCCACGTTGAATCCCAACTTGTCAAGGTAAGGTTGCAGGCCTGTTTTTGCCAGGTAGTCGCTCACCACGCGCGAACCGGGGCCGAGTGAAGTTTTAATGTGCGGCTGAACTTTCAGGCCTTTTTCAACTGCTTTCTTGGCCAGCAAACCGGCAGCCAGCATTACCCCAGGGTTGGAGGTGTTGGTACAGCTTGTGATGGCCGCCAGCAATACGTCACCATGACCAATGCTGAGTTTGTCCAGCCCAGTGGGGTAGCGTGTGCCCAAGGCAGCTGCGTCTTTGCCAAAGCCGTTTGCTGCCATGGGTTCGGCAAAAAGGGTATTGAATTGTTGCTTCATGTTCTTGAGCAACACGCGGTCTTGAGGTCGTTTTGGCCCAGCCAACGATGGCTCAACCGCGTCCAGGTCGAGCGTCACCACTTCGGAATAATCAATTGCACCTGGGGCTGGCATTCCCAGTAGGCCTTGTGCCTCAAAGTACGCCTCAAATCGATCGGCTTCGGCCGCGGTACGGCCAGTTTTGCGCATGAATTCAACTGTTTTTGAATCGGGGGGGAAGAAACCCATGGTGGCACCATATTCAGGCGCCATATTGGCCAGTGTGGCGCGGTCGGTCACCGACAAACTTGCTGCACCGTCCGTAGAATTCAACGAATTTGCCCACCACTTTTTTCTTGCGCAGCAGCTCTGTAATCGCCAACACAAGGTCGGTTGCGGTAATGCCTTCTCGCAGTGCGTTGGTCAGTTCAACGCCCACCACATCGGGTGTCAAAAAGTAAACGGGTTGCCCCAGCATACCGGCCTCGGCTTCAATACCCCCAACACCCCAGCCTACAACGCCCACGCCGTTGATCATGGTGGTGTGGCTGTCTGTGCCCACCAGCGTATCGGGGTAGTACACCGTGTTGTCATTTTCCTCGCCCGCTTTAACAGCACTGCGGATGCCGCGGAACAGGTATTCCAGGTTGACCTGGTGAACAATGCCAATGCCCGGTGGCACCACCTTGAAAGTGTCAAAGGCCTGCATGCCCCATTTCATGAATTGGTAGCGTTCACCGTTGCGCTCAAACTCAATTTCCATGTTCTTGCGCAGTGAATCGGCTGTGCCAAAGTAGTCAATCATCACAGAATGGTCAACCACCAAATCCACTGGCACAAGCGGTTCAATTTTCTTGGGATTTTGGCCCATGTCCCTAGCCACATTGCGCATGGCAGCCAAGTCGGCTAGAAGGGGCACGCCGGTGAAATCCTGCAGAACCACACGCGCCACGATGAACGGAATTTCATCGGTGCGTTTGGCCTGGGGTTGCCAGTTGGCCAACTGTTGAATGTGTTCTTCTGAAACCTTTTTTCCATCGCAATTGCGCAGCACCGATTCAAGCACAATGCGAATCGATACTGGCAAGCGGTGCAGGTTGGGAAAGCCCAGTTCAGCCAGTTTGGGCAGACTGTAAAACTGGCCTTTCTGGCCGGTTTTAGAAGTGAAGGTGCTCAGTGTTGAATGCTTCAGGGTTGACATACCTGTTTCTCCCTTACGTGTAGGGTGCCGAAAAATGTCGGCACCGTATTACAAAATCAAGCGGTGTGTTTGATGCTTTTCAATGCAAATGCATGCTGTTTGGCAATTCAGAGTCTTCCGGGAGTTCTGCATGCAGCAACTCACCCTCCGGGTTGGGGTACAAAGGCGATCCGCAATCTTCACAGTACTCCAGCGGGAAACGTTCTTCCAGCACCTTGATTTGACGAATGCCGACTTCTTTTAACAAGGCTTCAATTTTTGAGCGAATAACGGGGTTGTCGGGTTCGCTTTCGATGTCTTTTTCGTACACCGGGTCAGGCTCATTGCCGTATTCTTCGCCAATGAGTGGCCACACCACGCCATGCACAATGTCGCTATTGCCTTCCACAGAAAAGCCGATTCGGTATTCTTCAATTTCTCCGCGATCTACAAATGCGCCAACACTGGCATGAATTTTCTGTGTAGGTACATCCAGCGCACTTTCAAGAAAGGCGGCAGAGGCGCGTACTGAATAGGCACGAGCCTCTTTCTCGGCCTCGCGGCACGCGTTGTAAAGGCCGTTTGGCAGCATCAGTTCAAGCAGGCAGCCAGGCATTATTTTTTGAAGGGCCTGGCCACCGGTCAGTCGCCAGTTGGCGAGCACTTCGTCTTTGCTCAGAAGAGTGCCATTGCTGTGGGCCTCAACTTGCCACTTGAATGCAGGTTGGCCCGCGGGCACGGAAATCGCGCCAATCAAATAACGCACATCACTTAAAAAGCTTTGGGTGGCGGGCAGGTTCTCGGTGTCGATGCGAACTTTCACGCGATCGATAGCAGCTTGCCCCAATTGCCTCGCCAGTTCCGCCGCTGCGGTGTAACTTTCAGGCAGTTGATCCGGGCTGAACAGCATGTTGGTGAGCACCAGGTGGGCATGATCAGACAGCACATTTTTTTGAAGCAGCTTGGTGAACTCAGCCACCGTGGCCTCTTCAATTTTGCCAGACGGAATGTTGTAGGTTGACCAGGCCAGTACTGGCGCGGCCAACAACAAAATATCCTCTTCTTGACCCAATTCAGGGCTCTCTACAGTGTTTTCAATTGCAAAGGCCAATTCGTCGTAGGCACGGTAGTTGGTACTGTACAAGTGATCAAGAGTTTGCATCAGCGTCGTGTCGCTGCGGCCTTCAAGCATGGGGGCCAACGCTGCAAACAGCTTCTTTTTCCAGAAACGGCGCTCAAGCCGGCTACCGGCGTCTGCAAGCAGAATGGCCAGGTTCGCCAGCGGTTTGGCGTACTTGGACAGTTTGGATCGGGAAGCTGTGTTGAGTGGTTTTCTGCGCATGGGTGGTCCTTCTGAGGTTCCACCCATTGTAGTACGAGAAGATTGCTTAAATTGTTTTGTCGCGCAGGTTGGACTGATCGCTCAGGCCTGGTCGTACCCACTCGGGCGGTGCCCATATGTGCTTGATACGCTGCCAAACTGGGCCAGGCTTGAGTGCATCTGAAAACATGTCGCGCCATTCATGGGTGTTCAGCGTCCAGATGTTGTTGGTCTTGGGTTGGCGAACAATACCGTAGTCCACCTGCGCAACTTCGGGCTCAAAGGTACCAAACATTCGGTCCCAGATAATTAATACGCCGCCGTAGTTTTTGTCGATGTATTCATCGTTGCGACCATGGTGCACGCGATGGTGGCTGGGTGTATTGAAAAAATATTCAACCCATTTTGGAAATTTGTTTACGGCTTGGGTGTGCACAAAATATTGGTAGCCCAGGTTGATGCCGTAGGCCAGTAGCACTGCCCACACGGGGAAGCCAATGATTAACATGGGCGCCCAAAAAATTTGGTGTAGGTTCACTGCATAGAACAGGCTTTGGCGCATGGCCGTGGTGGTGGTCATGTTCTCACCACTGTGGTGCACAACATGCGCACACCAGAACCAGCGCACACGGTGGCTGCCACGGTGAAACCAGTAATAACAAAACTCAATGCCGAAAAGCAAGCAAGCAAAACTCAGCGGCGTGACTTCAATGGTCGCGATGCGGAAGGAGTAGATCCATTCCATGAATGCCGACACAAACAGCGCAAACCACACCAGCTCCATGGCCTGGTAGGTGCCGCCGAGCAACATATTGGTGATCACTTCGTTTTTCTTGAAGAAAAATGATTTGCCCACTTTTTTCAAATAAAGGTATTCGACCAGCGTTGCACCCAGGAAAATCGGGGTGAGCAGGGTAAGAAACACCTGCTTCCAATCCGGGTTGGGGCCGAATAACAAATTGAAAGTGGGCATTGCCTGGTCGATCAACTGTTCCATGCGTGAATCTCCGCGCGTTGGTTTTTTAATAACTCAAATTTTGCGCGGTTCTGAGTAAGAAATATTGCGAGATCAAGCCTGTTTTTTGTGAAATTGCGCCAGCGTTTTACTGCGCAATCATCTCACGCCACTTCACATAGTCCGCTGCAACCTGCTTGGGTTGTTCCATCATGGGAACGTGCCCAACCTTGTCCATCAAAATGATATCGAACCCGGGCATCGCAGCTTTCAATTCTGCTGCGCCGTCCACATGCAATACCCGGTCTTCCTTGCCCCACACAATCAGGCCTGGGCCCTTGTATGCAGATGCTGGCAGCACAGCAGCCAGGTCAGAGGGCACGGTTTTAAAGTCTTTGTAAATGCGCTTGTGCAAAGGTTGATCCGTGGCAGCGCGTGCAGCCATGGCATCCACTACAAAGCCGGGTGCGAAAGCAGGGCGCTCATACATCACCACATCCACAATTTTCTCGAACTCCTCGCGATTGCTTGCAGTTAAAACAATTTCACCTGTCTTCTCGAATTTCTGGATCACTTCTGATTTTCTGGACTCCACCAAACCTGCGGGTGCCAAAAACCACACTGAGGCCACATTGTCGGGGTACTTTGCCGCATAGGCACCGCTGATCCAGCCACCCATGGAGTTGCCGCCAATGTGTGGTTTCTCCAGCCCTAGCTTTTCAATAATTTCATGTACCCGGTCAATTTGGGTGTTGATGACATAGTCGGCATCTAAGTCGCGGGTGGAGGCTCCGAAGCCTGGTACATCGATTGAATAAACGGTGTAGTGCTTGGTCAGGTAATAAGCCACCCGATTGAAGTTGTCTTTTGAGCCACCAAAACCGTGAATCAATACCAAGGGCTCGCCCTGGCCACCCTGCAGATAGGGCACCACAAAGCCGTCAATTTGAAGTACCTTGCGCTCAAGTCCGGAAATGGCCCGTTCGGCAGCAATGGCCAATCCCGCCGCACCCTGAATTTCACCCTCGGGCGCTTGAACGTTGCAGGCACTTAGGCCAAAAAGTGCAGTGCTCGCGAAAAGAGTGGTTAGTCGCTTGATTGCTGTGGCGTGTTTTTTCATGTTGTGGTGTCTGTTTGTTGAAGTTGTATTGTTGAATACGCGCTAGCATAGAACAGGTAAAACTCTTCTGACAATATTTATTGTCAAATAATGAACCAGCATTCTAATCTCGGACACATTTCTGCCAGCTACGTCAATCTGCTATTTGACTGGTTGGCTGAAACGCACCCCGATGTTGCGCAAACGAATCCATTTGCCCGGCCCGTGGCGGGTGAATTAAATCGCATTGAGGTTCCGCAGTGGCAGGCCATGTTGCAGTGGACCTATCAAACGCTTCAAGACCCTGCAATGCCTTTGAAAATTGCTGCCCATGTGCGTCCGGCCAACATGGGCCTGTTGGGTTATGTGGCCAGTTGCTGCACCAACTTGGGCGAAGCATTTGCCCGTTTACAGCAGTTTGAGAATTTGGTGTACAGCGTCAATGCATTGAATGTGGCGTTTCAGGGCGATGAAATTATTCTGCGTTGGGGTGCCGAACGCGGGCGCCTGGTCACTGGGTTGATTCAGTGGCCATTGGTGTCTTGGTGGCATTCACTCAGCATTTGATAGCCATACCCGTGTACCCACGCCGTGTTCAGTTCATCAACCCCAGGCCAGAAAACCCAAGTGATTTCGATGCTTTTTTTCAATGCAAGGTGGGTTTTGCAGGCGATTACACAGAAGTGGTGTGGCCAGTCAGTTTGCTTGAAATGCCATTGAAGTCGCCAGACCATGTCATGCGCAGCATGCTCGATCAGCAGGCGCAGTTGTTGTTAAAGCAGGTCAAGAATGGCGAAGAGTCAATTCCCGGTTTTCAGAAGGCCTTGCAGGAGTCCGTTGGCGCTGGCTTGCCGAGCTTGAGCGAAGTGGCCCGCCGTTTGTGTGTCAGTACCCGTACCTTGCAACGGCGCTTGCAAGAGCAGGGCAGCAGTTTTAGAGATGAGTTGGAGCAGGTGCGGGTTGAAATGGCGAAAAACTGCCTTCAGGCAGGTGATCTCAGCTTGGCGGACATTGCCAGTTTCCTGGCTTACAACGATCAAAGCGCTTTTATCCACGCCTTTAAACGGGTCACCGGTGTAAGCCCGGCAAAATACCAGCGCACAAAGCGATGACAGGCTCTAAAAGTACTCCGATTCGGCTTTACCCCATTCAAAAATAAGGGAAAGTCCTATATCATATATAAGACTTGAGAGGCATTGAATGCCCGCCGCTTTTGCATTGCAACACTTGTGTGCGCGTGCGAACTGCCTCAAAATTACACAATTTCTATTGACCCTCACCCAATCTAGGGAGATCTCATGCTTGAGTCCTATCGCCAACACGTTGCCGAGCGCGCAGCGTTGGGCATTCCTCCACTGCCTTTGTCTGCCCAGCAAACCGCTGATCTGGTTCAGTTGCTGAAGAACCCGCCCGCAGGCGAAGAAGAATTCCTGCTCGACCTGATCACCAACCGCGTACCCGCCGGTGTGGATGATGCCGCCAAGGTGAAGTCTGCTTTCCTGGCCGCCATCGTGAATGGTTCCGACACTTGCAAGCTGATCGACCGCAAGAAAGCCACTTTCCTGTTGGGCACCATGCTGGGTGGTTTCAACATCAAGCCCTTGATCGATGCTTTGAACGATGCAGAAGTGGGCGAGATCGCCGCTGAAGCCTTGTCAAAAACCCTGTTGATGTTCGATTACTTCCACGACGTGAAAGACCTGGCCGACAAGGGCAGCGCGACCGCCAAGAAAGTGATGCAAAGCTGGGCTGACGCCGAGTGGTTTACAAGCCGCCCTGAGGTACCGCAAAGCATCAAGCTGACCGTATTCAAGGTAACTGGCGAAACCAACACCGATGATTTGTCCCCAGCACCCGATGCATGGAGCCGCCCTGACATTCCATTGCACGCCTTGGCCATGTTGAAAAACCCACGTCCCGGCATTGAAGCCGACGAGCCAGGCAAAGTGGGCCCCATCAAGCAGTTGCAAGCCCTGATCGCCAAAGGCAACCCAATCGCTTATGTAGGCGATGTGGTTGGTACTGGCTCCTCACGCAAGTCAGCGACCAACAGCGTGTTGTGGTTCACCGGCGATGACATTCCCTTCATTCCCAACAAGCGTTTCGGCGGTTACTGCCTGGGTAACAAAATTGCTCCAATTTTCTTCAACACCATGGAAGATGCGGGCGCCTTGCCAATCGAACTTGATGTAAGCCAAATGGACATGGGCGATGAAATCGAATTGCGTCCATTCGAAGGCAAAGCCCTGAAAAACGGCGCGGTGATCGCAGAATTTTCTGTGAAAACCGATGTGCTGTTTGACGAAGTCCGTGCGGGTGGCCGTATTCCCCTGATTATTGGTCGTGGTCTGACTGACCGCGCGCGCGCTGCTTTGGGTCAAGGTCCAAGCCCAGTGTTCCGCCGTCCTTCTTCACAAGTTGCTTCGACAAAGGGTTACAGCCTGGCGCAGAAAATGGTGGGCAAGGCATGTGGCGTGGAAGGTGTTCGCCCAGGTACTTACTGCGAACCCAAGATGACCACTGTGGGTTCCCAGGACACCACGGGTCCCATGACCCGCGACGAATTGAAAGACCTGGCCTGTCTGGGCTTCTCTGCTGATTTGGTGATGCAGTCCTTCTGCCACACAGCGGCTTACCCCAAGCCCGTGGACGTGAAAATGCACCATGAACTGCCCGACTTCATCGAGAACCGCGGCGGTGTGGCTCTGCGCCCAGGTGATGGTGTTATTCACAGCTGGTTGAACCGCTTGTTGATGCCCGACACAGTGGGCACTGGTGGCGATTCTCACACCCGTTTCCCGATCGGTATTTCTTTCCCGGCCGGCTCTGGCTTGGTGGCGTTTGCTGCTGCCACTGGCGTCATGCCTTTGGACATGCCTGAATCCGTACTGGTTCGCTTTAAGGGCGAAATGCAGCCCGGCGTTACTTTGCGTGACCTGGTTAATGCAATTCCTTTGTACGCCATTAAGGCAGGTTTGCTGACCGTTGAAAAGAAAGGCAAGAAGAACATTTTCTCTGGCCGCATTCTGGAAATTGAAGGTTTGCCAGAACTGAAAGTTGAGCAGGCTTTTGAATTGTCAGACGCCTCTGCAGAACGTTCAGCTGCGGGTTGTACCGTGCATTTGGACAAAGAGCCAATTATTGAGTACATGAATTCCAACATCACTTTGATGAAGTGGATGATTGCACAAGGCTACCAAGATGCACGCACGCTGACGCGCCGAATCAAAGCCATGGAAGCCTGGATTGCAAACCCTGAATTGCTGAAAGGCGACGCCGATGCGGAATACGCTGCCGTAATCGAAATCGATCTGAAAGACATCAAGGAGCCCATTCTGGCTTGCCCGAACGACCCTGATGATGTGAAGTTCTTGAGTGAAGTGGCTGGCGACAAGATTGATGAAGTATTCATCGGTTCTTGCATGACCAACATTGGCCACTTCCGCGCAGCCGGTAAGGTGCTGGAGGGTAAAACAGACATCCCAACACGTTTGTGGATTGCACCACCCACCAAGATGGACCAGCACATCCTGACCGAAGAAGGCTACTACGGCATTTTGGGCCGCACTGGCGCTCGTATGGAGTTGCCAGGTTGTTCACTGTGTATGGGTAACCAGGCGCAAATCCGCAAGGGTTCCACCGCTGTATCCACTTCCACACGTAACTTCCCGAACCGCCTGGGCATTGACACCCGTGTGTACCTCAGCTCGGCCGAACTGGCTGCTGTGTGTGCACTGATGGGCAAGATCCCGACAGTGGAAGAGTACATGGAGCAAGTGAAAATGCTGGGCAATGTGTCTGGTGAAGTTTATCGTTACATGAACTTTGATCAAATCAAGGAATTTGTGGACATTGCAAACAAGGCTGAATTGGCGGCATAAGTAGGCCCGCCAAGTTGTAACAACACAGTCATAAAAAAGCCACCTTCGGGTGGCTTTTTACGTGTGTTCAATCCGCTCTTTTCGGTGACGCTGGTTTTTTTTTGGTTTTCGGTTGACCTGTAGAAGCAGTTCTTTCAAGGTTGAGTGAATTACATTGATTTCAGCAAGTTTGCCCAGGCGGCAAATGTCCCTGTGATTTGAAAACTTCACAAACATGTCGCCGTGGTCTTCTTCAAGAAAAAGAATATTGGCTGTGGGGAAAGTGTTCTCCAGCTTGCTCAACGCGCCTTCTTCAAATTCTTCCATGATATTCATGTCGCAGATAACAAGCTTCGCGTGTGAAAGTTCGCTGAAATCAGGCTCAAGGCTGCGAAATGAATAGACACATTTTTCGCCCAGGCTACTCAGGAAGCGTTGGTAAGCCATTGTTTTTATGGGGTAGTCGCTGAATACTACACAAGCGATAAGCAGTGGTTTCATGTGATGCAGCCAACGCAATTAAAATTTTGGATGCCTTATTCTTCCTCTTTCTAATCCGGGTGGGTATTACCTGAGTGGGGTAAGATATTCACTTACATAAATTGCTACCCAAGTTTTTCGGAGACACAATAAAAATGGCAGGTTTCAAAGAATATGACCAGTTCGACGCCCTTGGTCTTGCCGAGTTAATCAAAAAAGGCGAGGTGAGCGCGGCTGAATTGCTCGAGGAGAGCATTGCTCGCACGGAAAAAGTAAACCCACGCATTAATGCAGTAATTCGTCCCATGTACGACATTGCACGTGCGCGCGCCAAAGAAACTGTCGAGGGGCCCTTTGCAGGCGTTCCATTTCTATTGAAAGACTTGATTGCCAGTTATGCCGGTGTCGAGATGAGCAGCGGAAGCCGATTCTACAAAGGCTTTGTGCCCTCCGAAGATTCAGAATATGTAAAGCGATTCAAGCGGGCGGGTCTGAATATTTTTGGTAAAACTGCCACGCCGGAATTTGGTATTACCCCTTCCACTGAACCTGAGCTGACTGGGCCATGTCGTAACCCCTGGGATCCACTGCGCAGCCCTGGTGGCTCCAGTGGCGGTGCTTCGGCTGCCGTTGCGGCGGGTATTGTACCCATGGCCAGCGCAAGCGACGGAGGCGGTTCAATTCGCGTACCCGCATCGTGTACTGGCCTGTTTGGTTTGAAGCCCACGCGGGGGCGTGTGCCCTCTGGCCCCGACCTGCCCGATGGCTGGTTTGGTTTCATTGCTGAGCATGTGGTGTCGCGCACTGTACGGGATTCTGCGCACATGCTGGACTGCTTGCAAGGCAACTACCCCGGCCAACTGTTGCGCATTGCGCCGCCGGCAAAAACTTATGCCGCTGCAATTGAAGCAAAGCCCAAGAAATTGAAAATCGCCTATTCATTGGACCCCGCCTTGGGTGAAACCCTGCATGCTGATTGCCAGGCAGGTGTGCTTGAAACAGTCAAGTTGCTTGAAAGCCTTGGCCACACCTGTGAAGAAGTTCGCCTGCCTATTCACAAGGAAGAATTTATTTACGCCTACACCGTGTTGGTGTGTTCAGAAATGGCTGCTACCTTGAAAGAAGGTGAGCGCGTGTTGGGAAGAAAAGGCAAGGCGGCTGATTTTGAGGCACGGACATGGGCATTGATGAAATTGGGTCGCAGTTTTAATGGTGGTGATGTGGCCAATGCGGTGTGGACCATGGCGCAGTTTTCTCGCCAGTGGATGACATTTTTCGAACCCTACGATGCGCTGTTGACCAGTACCTTGGGCGAATTGCCAATTGCAGTTGGAGGCCTTCGCCCAACCCCGCAAGAAATGATTGAATTGAAGGCACTTAGCTATTTGCCAATTGGTTTTATCGCCAAGCGAAAAGATTTTGTGTTGAAAGCGGGGAGGCGCGTGTATCAGTACTGTTCCCAAACCATGCCGGCCAACGTCACGGGTCAACCCTCCATGAGTGTGCCTTTACACTGGAATGCGCAAGGCATTCCAGTGGGCATGATGTTCACTGGCCGTTTTGGTGAGGAAAATGTGTTGCTTAGCCTGGCTGCCCAGCTTGAGCAGGCCAAGCCATGGGCAGGCAAACGCCCACCCATTCATGCGGGCGGTTCAGTTTAACCAAAGCGGTTGGAACTGGCGATTGCCTGCATCGACATCACAATAGGTTTGATCAGTCTTTCTTGAATCTCGGGGCCCGCTTGCTGGTGGGCCTTGAGCAATCCAATTTGCATGGCGTGGGCCGCCTGTGTCAACGGTTTTTTCACAGCAAGTATTTCCGCATCAACGGGATTGTGATCCATCAAGTCGTTGCTTTGTTTGATACTCAAGATCATTTCTTTTGTCAGTTCATATTCATTCTTGATCGCCTCAAACACGCCTTGCGATTGAACCGGTGCCAATTTTGCATACTGTTGGGCAATTTGCATGTCCGCTTTTTCCATGGCGGTGGCGGTTCTGTCAATAAAGCTTTTGAAGAAAGGCCATTCCTGATACATGGTTTGCAGTTGTGCTGTTCGTTGCGCGGGTGTGGTGTTGGCGCCAGCGGGTTGATCGATGAAGTTTTTCAGCGCGCTGCCTGTGCCAAAAAATGCGGGCATGGCGCTTCCCGATTGATACCACGAACCCACCCAAGGTATGGCCCGCAGTTTGTCAAGGTTGAGACCGCCTCCCGCCGTGTTTGCGCGCGAGGCAGGGCGGCTGCCAGCATTGGATTTACCGACAAATTCAATGGGTGTACTGCTTTGAAAAAAATGGGGAAGCTCAGGATTGGAGTACAGGCTTTCATAGTGGTTGCGTGCATGTTGAGCAAGTTTTTCCATGGTGCTGGCGTATTTTGCAATTTGTTGGTCTTTGCCAATTGCCATAGTCTCAAGCGTTGAGCCCACCATGTCTGCCAGGTTGGATTGCGACATTATTTTTGTGCCGAATTTTGCAGGTACTTCTTCACCTTGCTCGGTTTGACGCATGCCGGTTAGCAAGCTGGCGCCGTTGCTTGATTTGATTTCCTGCGCATAAGAATCGCCTGAGCCCCTGGCTTCTGTGCCGCCGCGGCCATGAAACACATGCAAACTCACGCCGCGCTGCTCCGCTACTTCAAGCATCTTGGCTGTACCTTCATACACGGCCCAACTCGAGGCGAGTGGTCCGTCCAATCGATTGCTGTCGGAATAGCCCACCATGATTTGTTGCTGATTGCCGCTGGCTTGAAGCGCCTGACGGTACCATGGGTGGTTCAGCATGCTGTTCAAAATGGCCGGGCCGTTGTGCAGGTCATTCACAGTTTCAATCAGGGGGACAACATTCATCTTGATGCCTTGCTCATCGGCCAGGCCTGCGTGTTTCAGCAGCAACATCACTTCAAGCATGTCGCTCATGGTTTCTGTGTTGGCCGTAATGCAGTTTTTAAGTGCCTGCGGCCCGTAACTGTCGTGAATGGTTTTGTAACTCTTGATCAATGCTATTTCGCGATCAAATTCGGCATTCTCGCTTTGACCGTCAATGGGTGCATCGCTCAGTACAGTTTGCTTGTTGAGCAGCAAGTTGGTCAACAAGGTCTGCTTTTCAATTTCTCCCAGGCTTTCGTAATTGCTTGGGCCGCCAGACCTTCTCAACAATTCACCAACTGTTTTTTCATTCATGGCGCTGTTTTGCCGAATATCGGTGCTGGCACCGTGAAACCCGATGCTGTCTGCATCCAGTTTCAGCAAATCCAGTTTCTCTTGAACGGCCGCTTTTTCTTGAGTATTCAAACTGGCAATGCTCAAAGATTCAAGATCATGTACCAGTTCATTTGCGTTCAGGTACAAATCGCCTTGAATTGGCAATGGGCTGTTGCCCACCAAATGTGTTCGGGTTCGCGCCAGTTTTTCCTGAATCAGACCAAGTGATTCCGAATGACCAGACTTGCAAAGCAGGTTGCACAGGCTGCCTGTTTGGGTATTTTTCTCTTTGCCAATTTCTTGTTCAAAGTACTCAAAAGCTGCCGTGCTCAGGGTTTTGACCACGTCCTTTAGCACGGTTGCATCAATATTCGGGTTGCCATCCCGATCACCTCCAACCCAGTTGCCAGCTTCAACCAAGGGTTTCGACAGTTTCAAATTATTGGGCAGTCCCGAGAGTTGTTGGTTGATCTGTTCGTGAATGGTGCGGCCAGAACTGTGCAAGTGCCTGATATTGGCAGAGAACTGATTGGCCTCGTCTTGCACGGTGGGTTTTAGTTCCCGCACGCCTTGAATTTCCCAGAGCTCTTGGCAGACTTTTGCATTGCCTTGGGGGCTGGCAATGTTGTCGAGTTGAGAAAGAACAATTTCACTGGCCTGAGGTTTGTTGAAATTGGTAGGGTGGGCAGTAAATACCGGAGAAATTTTGGTATTCGACAGTCTTTGAACAATAGATTCTCCCCGGCTTGCCGAGTTGTCGATCAAGGTTTTCAGCCCTCGCATCAGCGATTGTGTTATTGGGGCATCTTGGGCCTTCATCTGCCTTTCCGCAGTACTCAGTATCATGAGTTGGCTGTTCAAGTATTTCAGTGCACTGACTATTGCCTCGGGGTCATTCTTGTTACGTTGAACAAATTCCTCTACACGGGCATGAAGTTGATTGAAATCAGGTTCAGCAGTTTCAATCTGTTCAGCCAGTTCACAGGCCTGTTCAAACTTCAGCGGGGGCAAGCTTTTCTGCAACTGTAGCTTCAAATTCGCATGGGTATTTTGCCGAATATCTTTGAGCTTGCTGGCCAGGGGGCCAACAATCCTGGTGGATGTTGAGCCTGAGCCGCTTCTTCCCAAGGCATTGCTGCCTGCTGACATGGCGATTTGAGCACTGCTGTGGCTTGCAACTGCGCGAAACATGGTGGGGACTCCGTTCTATTTTTTTGGAGCCACGAGGATAATTTGGGCGGAGTTACGTAATCAGAAAGAGGGGTGGGGGGACGTGAGTACTTGCTCACTCTTTTGCCCATAGCTACAGTTTCAGGGATTGTAAAATCGCACTTCAGTTTTCGGCATTGCACCAAAAAAAACTGAAGTGCATGTAGTGGCAAGCTTTATCAGCTTGGTTCCATTACTTAAAACGTATCGTTGGGTATGCGAACCCAACCTTCCATCAATACGCGCGCGCTGCGGCTCATAATTGCCTTTTTCACCGCCCACTGGCCGTTTTCAAGTACTGCCTGTGCACCCACACGCAAGGTACCGCTTGGGTGGCCAAAGCGAACGGCTTCTCTTTCACTGCCACCCGCCGCCAAATTCACCAGGGTGCCAGGCACAGCCGCCGCTGTACCAATGGCCACTGCGGCCGTACCCATCATCGCGTGGTGCAATTTACCCATGCTCATGGCGCGTACCAGCAAATCGATGCTTGCAGCTTCAACTGCCTTGCCGCTCGAACTGGTGTAGGTTTTCGGTGGTGCAACAAAGGCCACTTTGGGTGTGTGTTGGCGTTTGGCTGCTTCATCAATGTGTTTGATCAAGCCCATTTTCAGGGCACCGTGGGCGCGGATGGTTTCGAACATCGCCAATGCCTTGGGGTCGCTGTTGATGTCGTCTTGCAGTTCGCAGCCGGTGTAGCCAATGCTGTCCGCATTGACGAAAATGGTGGGGATGCCCGCATTGATCAAAGTGGCTTTCAATGTACCCACGCCGGGAACATCGAGGTCATCAATCAAGTTGCCAGTGGGGAACATGCTGCCGCCAGCACCATCTTCGCCTTCATCGGCTGGGTCCAAGAACTCCAGCTGAACTTCAGCCGCGGGGAAAGTAACCCCATCCAGTTCAAAGTCGCCGGTTTCTTGAACAAGCCCGTTGGTAATTGGCACATGCGCAATAATGGTTTTGCCAATATTGGCTTGCCAAATACGCACCACACAAGTGCCGTTTTGTGGCACGCGTGCGGGCTCTACCAAGCCACTGGCCACTGCGAATGAACCCACCGCAGAGGACAAATTACCGCAGTTGCCGCTCCAGTCCACAAAGGCTTTGTCGATGCTGACCTGTCCGAACAGATAATCCACATCGTGATCCGCCTTGCTGCTTTTACTCAAAATCACGGTTTTGCTGGTGCTTGATGTAGCACCACCCATGCCGTCGATTTGCTTGCCATAGGGGTCCGGGCTTCCGATTACACGCAACAAAAGTTTGTCGCGTGCCTCGCCCGGTTTCTGGCAAACTTCGGGCAAATCCTGCAGCCTGAAAAACACACCTTTGCTGGTGCCGCCACGCATGTACGTGGCGGGTACTTTCAATTGCTGTGTGTGTTGATTGCTCATGCAGCTGTTCCTTCAAGGAAGTCTTGCGCGAAACGCTGTAAAACGCCGCCAGCCTCGTAAATCGAAACCTCTTCAGCCGTGTCCAAACGGCAAGTCACAGGGAATTCGACGCGTTCCCCATTCTTGCGGGTCATCACCACAGTCAAGGTTGCGCGTGGGCTGCGTTCGCCCAACACTTCAAAAACCTCTGTGCCGTCGATGTTGTAGGTGTGGCGTGTGTTACCAGCCTTGAATTCCAGGGGCAGGGTGCCCATGCCGATCAGGTTGGTGCGGTGAATTCGCTCAAAGCCTTCAGCAACAATTGCTTCTACTCCGGCCAGACGAACACCTTTGGCTGCCCAGTCGCGAGAAGAACCCTGACCGTAGTCAGCACCTGCGATGATGATTAGCGGCTGGCCACGGTCCATGTAGGTTTCAATTGCTTCCCACATGCGCGTTACCTTGCCTTCCGGTTCAATGCGGGCCAGTGAGCCTTTTTTCACTTTGCCGTCTGCATCGCGAACCATTTCGTTTTGCAGGGTGGGGTTGGCGAAGGTGGCACGTTGCGCGGTCAAATGGTCACCACGGTGCGTGGCATAGCTGTTGAAGTCTTCTTCCGGCAAACCCATTTTATGCAGGTATTCACCTGCCGCGCTGTTCATCATGATCGCGTTGGATGGGCTGAGGTGATCAGTCGTAATGTTGTCACCGAGTACCGCCAGCGGGCGCATGTTTTTCAAGGTGCGTGGTCGAGCAGCCAAAGCACCTTGGCCTTCCGTGTCCCAGTAGGGTGGACGACGAATGTAGGTGCTTTGTGGGCGCCAGTCGTACAGTGGGCTTTTCGCTTCTTCAATGGCACCCAGGTCAAACATGGGAATATAAATTTCGCGGAACTGTGAAGGTTTCACGAATTCATTCACGATCGCATCGATTTCTTCATCTGAAGGCCACAGGTCTTTCAGGCGAATTTCTTTGCCGTTCACTACACCCAGCACATCGCGCTCAATATCAAAGCGAATGGTGCCCGCAATGGCGTAAGCCACCACCAGAGGGGGGCTGGCGAGGAACGCCTGCTTGGCGTAGGGGTGAATGCGGCCATCGAAGTTGCGGTTGCCGCTCAATACAGCGGTGGCGTACAAATCGCGGTCAATAATTTCTTGCTGAATTTTAGGATCAAGCGCGCCACTCATGCCGTTGCAGGTGGTGCAGGCAAACGCCACGATACCAAAGCCGAGCTTTTCCAGTTCAGGCAACAGGCCCGAGTCTTTCAAATACAACTCGGCCACTTTGGAACCTGGAGCGAAAGAAGATTTCACCCAGGGTTTGCGTACCAAGCCCAACTCATTGGCTTTGCGGGCCAACAAGGCCGCAGCCACTACGTTGCGCGGGTTGCTGGTGTTGGTGCAGCTGGTAATGGCAGCGATAATCACGGCACCATCAGGCATCAGGCCCTCGGCCTCTTGGGCGCGCGCTGCATCCAGGTTGCCTGCAATGCCTTTGGCTGCCAAATCGGTGGTGGCCACGCGGGCGTGTGGGTTCGACGGGCCAGCCATGCTGCGCACCACTTTGCTCAAATCGAATGTCAACACGCGCTCGTATTCAGCACCAGTCATTTTGTTGGCCCATAAGCCAGTGTGCTTGGCGTATTGTTCAACCAGCTTCACCTGCTCGTCTTCACGGCCAGTCAGCTTCAGGTAATCGATGGTTTGCTCGTCGATGTAGAACATTGCGGCGGTGGCACCGTATTCCGGAGTCATGTTTGAAATGGTCGCACGGTCGCCAATGGTCAGGCTGTTGGCACCCTCACCGAAAAATTCGATATAGGCACCCACCACGCGTTCCTTGCGCAAAAACGCAGTCAATTCCAGCACGATATCGGTTGCAGTAATGCCGGGCTGGCGTTTGCCAGTCAGTTCAACACCCACAATGTCGGGCAGGCGCATCATCGATGCACGACCCAGCATCACGGTTTCAGCTTCCAGACCACCCACACCAATCGAGATTACGCCCAGCGCATCCACGTGTGGCGTGTGGCTGTCCGTGCCCACGCAGGTGTCGGGGAAGGCCACGCCGTCGCGTACCTGCACCACCGGCGACATTTTTTCCAGGTTGATCTGGTGCATGATGCCGTTGCCCGCCGGGATCACATCCACATTCTTGAATGCAGTCTTGGTCCAGTTGATGAAGTGGAAACGGTCTTCGTTTCGGCGTTCTTCAATGTCGCGGTTTTTCTGGAATGCGTCGGGATCAAAGCCACCACATTCCACAGCCAGTGAATGGTCCACGATCAATTGCGTGGGCACCACCGGGTTCACCAGCGATGGGTCGCCGCCTTGGTCTGCAATCGCATTGCGCAGGCCTGCCAAATCCACCAAAGCGGTTTGGCCCAGAATGTCGTGGCAGACCACGCGCGCTGGGTACCAGGGAAAATCCAGGTCGCGCTTGCGGTATATCAGTTGCTTCAGGCTGTCATTCAGCGAAGAAGGTTCGCAACGGCGCACCAGTTGCTCGGCCAGCACCTTGCTGGTGTAGGGCAGTTTGTCCCACGCGCCTGGCTCGATTGCATCAACAGCCGCCTGGGTGTCGAAGAAATCAAGCTTGGTGCCGGGCAAGTTTTTACGAAATTGTGTGTTCATGCTTATTTGCGATCCTTGATGGGTACAAATTTCTGGTCTTCGGGGCCAGTGTAGTTGGCGCTTGGGCGAATGATCTTGCCGTCGATGCGCTGCTCAATCACGTGAGCGCTCCAGCCGGAGGTGCGGGCAATTACGAACAGTGGGGTGAACATTGCAGTGGGCACGCCCATCATGTGGTAGCTCACGGCGCTGAACCAGTCCAGGTTCGGGAACATCTTCTTGATTTCCCACATCACGCTTTCCAACCTTTCAGCGATGTTGTACATCTTCATGTTGTTCTGTTCTTTGGACAGGTCTTCCGCCACTTTCTTGATCACCACGTTGCGGGGGTCGCTCACGGTGTAAACGGGGTGGCCAAAACCAATCACTACTTCCTTGCGTTCAACGCGTGCGCGAATGTCGGCTTCTGCTTCATCCGGGTTGTCGTAACGTTTTTGAATCTCGAATGCCACTTCATTGGCACCGCCATGCTTGGGGCCGCGCAAGGCACCAATGCCACCGCAAATGGCGGAGTACATGTCGGAACCGGTACCAGCCACAACGCGGCTGGTGAATGTGGATGCATTGAACTCATGTTCCGCGTACAGAATCAACGAGGTATGCATGGCGCTGACCCAGCTGTCACGCGGCTTTTCGCCGTGCAGCAAATGCAGGAAGTGGCCGCCGATTGAATCATCGTCGGTTTCTACTTCAATACGCTTGCCGTTGTGGCTGTAGTGGTACCAGTAAAGCAGCATGCTGCCCAGGCTGGCCATCAGCTTGTCTGCGATGTCGCGCGCGCCGGGGTGGTTGTGGTCGTCTTTCTCGGTTGCAGGCAACCCAACACGGACACACCAGTGCGCATCACGTCCATGGGGTGGGCTGAAGGGGGCAAGGCTTCCAGCGCTTGCTTCACGCCCGCAGGAATGCCGCGCAGGGCTTTCAGTTTCAGTTTGTAGCCAGCCAGCTCAGCTACAGTGGGCAGCTTGCCGTGCACCAGCAAATAAGCAATTTCCTCGAACTCGGTCGTGGTGGCCAGGTCCAGAATGTCATAACCACGGTAAGCCAGGTCGTTGCCGGTACGGCCCACGGTACACAAGGCTGTGTTGCCAGCGGCGGTGCCGGAAAGGGCTACAGATTTCTTGGGCTTGAAGCCTGGAGTTGTTGTTTGTTGCTCAGACATTGCTGTCTCCTGTTAAAAATAATGTTTTTTATAACAAATGTTTATTGTGTTTTATTGAAGTTATTTCTGCTGAAACAGGGCGTCCAGTTTCTGTTCGAAATCGTGGTAACCAATACTGTCATACAGCTCCATGCGGGTTTGCATGGTGTCCAGCACATTCTTCTGCGTGCCGTCACGGCGAACAGCTTCGTACACATTCTGCGCGGCTTTGTTCATGGCACGGAAGGCGCTCAGGGGGTACAGCACCAAGCCCACGCCCACACCTTTCAATTCTTCGGTGGTGAACAGCGGTGTTGAGCCAAATTCAGTGATGTTGGCCAATACGGGCACCTTCACTGCATCTACAAACTGCTGGTACATGCTCAGTTCGGTCATTGCTTCCGGGAAAATCATGTCGGCGCCAGCTTCCACACAGGCGCAGGCACGGTCGATTGCAGACTGCAACCCCTCAACCGCCAGCGCATCGGTGCGGGCCATGATTACAAAATCATCTGAACCACGTGCGTCCACGGCGGCCTTGATGCGGTCTACCATTTCAGCTTGAGTCACAATCGCCTTGCCGGGGCGGTGACCACAACGCTTTGCGCCCACCTGGTCTTCAATGTGCATGGCGGCAGCACCGGCTTTCATCATGGCTTTGGTGGTGCGGGCAATGTTGAACGCTGAAGATCCAAAACCAGTGTCTACGTCCACAAGCAGGGGGGTGTCGCACACATCGGTAATTCGGCGCACGTCAGTCAGTACGTCATCCAGTCCAGAAATGCCCAGGTCTGGCAGGCCCAATGAACCGGCTGCAACACCGCCACCGCTTAAGTAAATGGCTTTGAAGCCGGCACGCTTGGCCAGCAATGCGTGATTGGCATTGATTGCGCCAATCACTTGCAAAGGTTGTTCTTCTTTCACTGCCTGGCGAAAACGGGCGCCTGCGGAATGTTGGGTCATGGTGTTCTCCTTGTTGTATGCTCCATGTAGTGCAGGGTTCGTGCCAGTCAAAACAAATAATGAAATATTCAAATAAGATCAATGATTTGTCGCGCTAATATCAAGTAATTGCAAGAATAATTTGATGGTGTTTTGAAACATGTTTGTGTAAAATAAAACGGTTTTATGTTTCAAATGAAACTCAAGGTGTTTTGAATGAAACCCAGAATTGTGGTGTTCAGCATCAGTGCATTGGCTGGTACATTGCGGGAGATTGCCCGCGATTACAGTGGTTCAGCCAATATTGAATTGGTGCCCAAGGCGTATGAAGATGCCTTGGCCTACGCACGCAACCGTTATTACACCGACACGGCTGATGTATTCGTCGCCGCAGGTTCAAACGGCGCATTCTTGCAGAACCAGCTTGAGGCGCCGCTGGTCATTATTCGTACGGACGGTTTTGATGTAATGCAAGCCTTGGCATCTGCCAGAAAAGCGTCTGCGGCAGTGGGCTTGGTCAGTTACGAACATTCGTTTGATGAGCTCGAGCAGTTTGCCCGAGCGTTTGATGTGCCCTTGAGTACCCGAACATATCGCACACCGGAGGACGCGCGTCGCGCTGTGCGGGAATTGGCCCAGTTGGGTGTAAAGGTGGTGGTGGGGCCAGGCCTGGTGACCGAAATCGCGCAAGAAATGGGCATGGAGGCGATTCTGATCTATTCCCGGCAAGGCGTCGTGAAGGCGTTTGAGGAGGCTATACGGTTGGCCAGTGCAAAGGCCACAGGGGGCGTTCGGCGAAGTAGCCAAGCCTATACCTATCACACCGAGCAAGATTTGATTGGCAACAGTCAGGCAGTTCAAAAGCTGCGCAGCACCATTCGCCTGTGTGGCGGTATCGATTTTTCCGTGCTTATTCAAGGCGAAACCGGTGTGGGAAAAGAACTGGTGGCACAGTCGATTCACACTGCCAGCCCACGCGCCGGGAAACCTTTTGTCGCCATCAACTGCGCATCGCTCACGGAAAGTCTTCTCGAAAGCGAGCTTTTTGGTTACGAAGAGGGGGCATTTTCAGGGGCGGTCAAAGGCGGGCGCGCGGGCATGTTTGAAAGCGCGCAGGGTGGCACTGTGTTTCTCGATGAAATTGGTGACATGCCCTTGGCTTTTCAAACGCGTTTGTTGCGTATTCTCGAAGACAACACAGTGCGCCGAATTGGGTCAGCCTCCTCCCGCAAGGTTGATTTCCGGCTGCTGGCCGCCAGCAACGTGAATTTGCAGCAAGCCATTGAAGAAGGGCGTTTTCGGGAAGATCTTTATTTTCGCTTGAATGAAATGCTGATTCATATCCCGCCATTGCGAGAACGTGCCGAAGACATTGGCGAATTGGCCGGGTACTTTTTGAGGACTACGCCAGTGCGTGTCAGCAAATCGAAATTTGATGGGTTTCTTCAACTGGCTTTGCCGGTTCTTCAATCCTTGCCTTGGCCAGGCAATATCCGTCAATTGAAGAATGTGTGTCGCAGGGCGGCTGTGTTGATGTTGCAAGAAAGTGATCTGTCGTCCTGGCGCACCTGGTTTCCAGACTTGCTCGTGGGCCTGGAAAATTCGACCACGCCACATTTGCAGCAAAACAATGCACCCGATACGATGAATAATATGAACACTTTGGCCTTGGCTTATAGCAGGGCACCTATGTCTGAGCGTTCAAGCATTGTCCGTCAGGCATTAACCCTGGTCGGTGGCGAGGTCAATAAGGTGGCTGAAGGTTTGGGCATTAGCAGGTCTACGGTTTGGCGTTTAAATAAGGGCAGCTAACTACATGTCCTACACGCCACCCACCCTGACCGAATCTGATGTGGAATTCACTGCCATTCGCGCCCAAGGCGCGGGTGGTCAAAATGTCAACAAAGTGTCCAGTGCCATTCACTTGCGTTTTAACATTCGTTCATCGTCTTTGCCTGAATTCATCAAGGAAAAATTACTGGCCCTGCAAGACCAACGTTTGACCAAAGACGGCGTTATTGTCATCAAGGCTCAAACCACGCGCAGCCAAGAGCAAAATCGCATTGATGCATTAGTGCGCTTGAACGAGTTGATTGCCGAGGTTGCCAAACCTGTCAAGGTTCGCCGTGAAACCCGACCCACCCTGGGTTCAAAACGTCGCAGGTTGGAAGGCAAAAGCATTCGGGGGCAGGTCAAGGCGCTGCGTGGAAAGGTTCAGGATTGACGATTATTGCAACCTAGTTTTCACGGTATAGTAAGTGTAGATAGCCAACCGCAACCGGAGCCTCAGTGTTAATTCAACACATTCACCCCGCCTTGCAAGGTCATGTTACGCAAAATGGCACGTATCAGGTGTGTCCAGCGAATGCGCCGGTAAGTCTGTGGGTTAACAGTTTTTGGGAACTGACAGTGGATCCGGGTGAGTACATCTATCGCAGTGTGCCCGACAATTGTGTGGATCTGATTTTCAACCTGGATGACCAATCAGAAGGCTTTGTCATCACGCCCTTTCTTGCGCCGCTGGAGTGCGCCATCATTGGGCCGGCGAGCTATTTCGGTATCCGATTTGGAGCGTTGGCTTCTCAGGGCTTGATCGAAACTCCATTGGGTGAGTGGCTTGATCCAGGCAGTCATGTTGACACACGTGGATTGCTCCATCCTTTGCTTATCGAGCAAATTCGGGTGACCCTGCACCAGTCGACTGATTTTTCAATGCGCAGTGAACGTATCTCATCGCTGCTGTTGGCCCATTTGAAGCATCCCCAAATCGATGCCCGTCTGCTTCGTTTCATACGCTCGGTTTTCAATCCCAACCCGTTCGACTGTGGCGTATCTGCGCGCCAATTGCGTCGAATCAGTCATTTGCATTTGGGCGTGTCACCCAAAGACTTTCTGCGTGTGGCAAGGTTTCAAGCCACGCTGCACCACATGAACACTTGTCACAATTGGCCAGCCTGGCCGCAGTTTTACTACGATCAGTCACATTTCATTCGTGAGTTCAAGGATTTCACGGGCGCCACGCCCGGCCGCTTCATGAAAATGTCCGTTTTGTACAAGAAAAGTATCAACCCATCCAAATAAACTTCGAGTTCCTGATCTTGAAAGGAGCACAAAAGTGATTGAAATTCAGGCAATGTTCCCGGTCATGGTCACAGCCGACCTGGATCAACAGCGCAGTTTTTACACCTCGGTATTTGGTTTCGATGCTGCTTTTTTCGAGCCTGATTTTTACTTGCATCTGGTGTCGCCATCTACAGGCGTTCAACTTGGTTTTCTTGCACCTGAACATGCTTCGCAGCCCAAGTTTCTGCATGCATTGATGAACACTGAAGGGCATGTCATCACGTTCGAAGTGGTTAACGCTTCTGCTGCTTATGACAAGGCGCAGCAGCTGGATTTGATGGTTGAGATGCCTTTAAAGCATGAAACGTGGGGGCAGATTCATTTCATAGTAAAAGACCCCGCAGGGATAAAAATTGATATCGTTGAGCACCTGGATTCAGCATCGCAATAAGCGGGCATTCACTTCAAGGAGATGGTTGGTGGAACATCGGGTTAATTTGGGCAAGGCGGCTCCGGCGCTTTATCAATTAATGATTTCGTTCGACAGACAGGTTAATGAACATGTTGCAGCGTCGGGCATGGCTGAAGGATTTTCACACTTGCTTCGCCTGCGCGCTTCACAGTTGAATGGCTGTGCATTTTGTGTCCGGCTTCATACGAGTGATGCCTTGGCCGCAGGCGAAAGTATGGATCGAATCAGTGTGCTTCCTGCATGGCGTGATACACAATATTTCAATGACAAAGAGCGTGCATCGCTGGCTTTGTGTGAATCGGTTACGTTAATTTCCGAGGGTCAGGTACCCGACTCCGTTTATCAACACGCAAGCAGCGTGCTGTCGCCACAAGAAATCTCGGCAGTGGAATGGTTGGCGGTGTTGATCAATGCGTGGAATCGTGTGGCAATTTCCAGTCGCTACCCCGTCGGTGGCGCTAGTTGATATAGCATCTGGATTGTTTATTCCCATACTCAATTTTTAATTTCAAGGAAATCGAATGGACCTGATTCGCATATTGATCGCCATCCTGTTGCCGCCATTGGGCGTATTTCTGCAAGAAGGCCTGGGCAAGCATTTCTGGATCAACATCATTTTGACTTTGCTTGGCTACATTCCGGGCATTGTGCATGCGGTGTATATCATTGCAAAACGCTAGCTTTTGGGCGTCAAGGCAAAAACACCAAATACTGTGTATATCGAGTTGGCTTGCTGTCCGTTAGTACTCGGACAATCACAACATCAAAGGAAATGATCATGCAAGCCACCAAACTGATTGGAATTCTGTTGATTGTTGCCGGCACCTTGGGACTGGTCTACGGGGGCTTTAGCTACACCGAAGAGTCAACCGCAGCAAAAATTGGTTCACTCGAGATCACGGTGGATCAGGAAAAAGAGGTCAATGTTCCCATGTGGGCAGGCGTGGGTGCAATAGTTGCCGGGGCGTTCCTGCTGCTGGTGGGTGGTCGTCGCCGCTAGTTTGTCCAGCGCTCAACTATGCAAATGACCACGCCACAATGCGCGTGGTCTTGTTGCCTTGTTCCATTTCAACTTCAAGAATATCCCGTGCACCCGCATTGCGCATGTGCCATTTGGCTTGCGGTACATTTTCGGCCTTTGATACCAGCGTGGTAAACCACCTGCATTGTTTACCAAATCGCGCGCTCTCGTTGATCATGGTTTGCAGAAAACCAATTTCCCCACCCTCGCACCACAATTCATTTTTCTGCCCACCAAAATTCAAGCCTGCAGGTGCTTTTGAACCGGGTTTTTCTCCACGATTAAAAGCCAGGCTATTCACTTTTCGTTGATTGCTTTTTATGGCTTCTTTCTGTGAGGCGTGAAATGGCGGGTTGCACACGCTCAGGTCAAATTTCTCACCTGCCTTGATCACACCTTCCAATATTTTCCGTTTATCCCGCTGCAGGCGCAGATCAATCAAGCGCTTCAGATCGTCGTTTTTATCCAGCACCGAGGCAAGATTTTTCAAGCCAACCGGGTCAATTTCACTGCCAGTGCAGTGCCAGCCGTATACTTTTGCTGCCAGCAAAGAATAAATGCCATTAGCCCCTGTGCCAATGTCCAGCATTTTGACTTGCCTTGAATCCGATGCCTTAATCCCGCAGCTCGACAGCAAATCTGCCGCATAGTGAATGTAATCCACCCTGCCGGGAATCGGCGGGCACAGGTAGCCCTCTGGCACGTTCCACTGTGCGATGCCGTAGTGGTGTTTCAGCAGTGCGCAATTCAATGCCTTTACCGCAGCAGGCGAGGCGAAATCGATGGAGTTTCGGCCATGGTTATTGGGCTTAACAAATTTTTTCAGGGCAGGGTAAGTCAACACCAAGGCATCGAAATCGTAACCGTCTTTGTGCGCGTTATTGGGGTGAAGTGTTTTGGTCAATTTTTCTCTCGCTGGGCCTTGCTGCGCGCCGCCAAATCATAGCAACCGGTTTTGTTGGCATTCTCGGCAGAATCGGGCGCACCTGTGTCCAAAAATGGAATCAGTGCCGCAAATGGGTTTAGCAGCGACAGCAACACCGCGCCAGCCACCTTGCCAGCAATTGGACCCTTTTCAAGGGATACATCGGGTGAGCCCATGGTGCCAGTGATCAGTAAAGGCGTACGCAGGCTAACCGGACTGAAGTCTTTGGGTGTTACAACCACCCTCAAATTCAAGGCTTCTGTTTTCATCGAAATACTGCCATTGACCCACATTGCGGAGTCTTGAGTATCAATCACAAATACCTTGGGTTGTAGTACGCCATTGTTTGCATCCAGATCGGCAAACGCACAGGTCATTTGCAACACGTCATCACCCCGAAACCAAACACCGAGCGCCTCGGCAGCATCCAGGCCAGCAGCCTCAACGATCAAATGCGACATGGTGCCATTGCGCACCTGTGTTCGTACATTGCCAGCCAGGCTGCCCAGTATTTCAGCAGTCGAGCGGCCTTGCCCACTCAGTTTGGCAGCACCATTCATGGTGCCGGTTACATAAGGCGGCTCATTGCCTGGCCTTGGTATGTTCAGCCATTGCTCAAGCTGCACATTGGCCCAGTTCAGGTCCACATTCCAAATAGCGATATCTTCTCGCCCATCCAATTGCACCGAGCCAGCAAGTTCGCCCTTTGCTGTTTTTGCTTGAATGTCCGAAATGGTCAAGACACCCTCAGTGACAGCCAAATGTGCCCGCAAGGGTCGAAGTGGCTTCAATATCTCGCTGCCCAAATCCAGATTGTCGATGTCAATTTTTACATCAGCATCCATTGCCCTCAGGGAAGGAAGATCGAAGGGTTTGTCCGGTAACACTCTGCCTTTGCTTGTGGCCGCCGCAACTTGTTTTTCAGCCGGTGCACCTACGGTAGGGCCCAGGTCAGCCAGTACCAGCGATGGTCCTTTCAGTTCTCCGGTCAGAAGGGGTTGTGTTTTGCCACCTTTATAAACAAAGCGCCCGTTCAAACGACTGCTGCCGATTGTTGCGTTGTCGATGTTGACCTGCCAGTTGTCTGCGTCGCGCACCAAGTTACCTTCGGTGCGAAAGGCCGGCGTGTTCGGCAAAGTGACTCCCAGCGCCTGGCCGGCTGCGGCAAGGGATGATCCGCTTACAGCAAACTGTCCAGACAGTTGCTGCATGCCCAGCGCGTCGGCGGCGTTCCCCTTAAAGTCCAATCGGGCTCGACCCAAAGACACGTTCAACTCCACCGGAATTGGCTCGCCTTGCTTGGCCACCCAAGGCAGCACACCGGTTGATTTCAGTTGGATATCAAGCTTTTTACCTTGATACGAACCCAGTGCCATAACAGTTAGCGCATCGGCTCCAATCTCTCCCTCCTGCAGGCTCAGTGTTGCATCCAGATCAAGATCAAGGGGCTCATCCCGATAGGTGATCTGGCCTTTCTGAATGGCCAAGAAACCAAACTCCGGAGCAGGAGCAGGCGCTGTGTCTGGTTCGTTTTTGGCAAATTGCCAGGAGGCGCGCCCGTCTTTCAGGCGCTCGAAATTGCCGTTCAGCAATGTTGCTGTCAGCGACTTGATTCTCAGGGCAGATTCCGGCGTGTTGGCCCACTTGATCAGATCAACATAGCGCAGTCCAACAGATACGTTTTCCGCTCTAACCATAAAAGGCGACTGGCTCCAGGCAGGTGAGCCCACCTCAAAATGACTCAAGTTCAATCGAATGCCACCAATCAAGCGCAGTTTAAAACGAGGGTCACTTTCATCCGGTTTCGTCAGTTGAATATCTCTTTCAAGTGTTTCGCTCAGCCATTGCTCGGCTGGTTTTGCCAAAAAGGGCCATCCCATTAGTTCAAATATGCCCACAGCCAAAACAAGCAAAGCCAGTGTCGCCCAAGCCATTATTCGAAAAGGCTTTTGCTGATAAAGCTTTAAGGTAATCGGTGTACTTTTCAAGTGTTTTCCTGATTCTCTGGTGCAAGAATTCGGTTGTGGTCTCGCACTTCTTGCTGTGCTTAACGCATACTGGCAAGAAGCAGTCAACCTAAGTGTGTTGTACCCGTTATACGGAATATTTCAATTCGATTGATTTCTTTTATTCAGGAAGTATGAAACATGAAAACATTGTTTTCCATGATGGCATTGATGTTTGCTTTGAGTAGTTGTGCAGTGTACACCCCTGCGGGTTCCGTTGTGGTTGATCCAGGTGGCCATGGCGGTGGTCATTGCCCGCCCGGGCAAGCTAAAAAGGGCAACTGCTAAAACTGGTTGTCTGTTATGAGTGCTTACGTGGTTGGTCAAATCAACATCATCGATCCACTCAAGTGGCAAGAGTATCGGGACCAAGTGCCCGGCACTCTTGCTGCCTGGAATGCGGAATTGGTTTTCAGGGGAGTGAAGGCCTTTGATTTGGCGCTTGAAAATTCCTGCACAGACATTGTGGTGATACGCTTTCCTACGTTAGATGCAGCCCACGGCTGGTTTGAATCAGACACTTATCAGGCGCTGATACCGCTGCGAGAGGAGGCTGCAAAGGTGTTGCTCACTTCCTTCAAGGCTTGAGTTTTTATCTTTTTAACCGCCGCGATTTGATCGCGCATTGAGCACTTCAAAAAAGTATCTGTAACTAGCACGGTCGTGCAGTTCACCCTTGATCTGAATCGGCCCCCATTCAGCTTTCTGCGCCTCGGTCAATACCAGCACGGCTTCATCTACCTCGGAATCGGTGGGCAGCATGGCCGATACAATGTGAACAATCTGATCCGGATGAATGCTCCACATTCGTGTGAAGCCGAAATCGCGTTTCGCACGAGTCGCATCCTCGGCCGCCATTTCTGGCTGACGAATATTGCGGGTCACGTTGTGCGAAGGCACTTTGCCAAATCGATGGCAGGCTGCTGAAATTTCAAGTTTAGCCCTGCGCACCAGCGGGTTTTCGAATTGACCCGGCGAATTCAAAGCGGTTTTGGGAATTGCACTCCGGTGGCTCGAAATGAAATCCATTATTCCGAACGAAAGTGACTCAACTTCTTCAAGGCCAGCAATTTGATGCACAGCCGCCAGGGCTCCGTGGGTTTCAATCAACACGTGCATGGGTGGCGCTTCAACGCCCGCCTTGGCGCATTGTTCACGAATACGGCCAATCGCCAGTTTGACGTCGTCAAAGTTTTCAGGCTTTGGTAACATCAAGTAGGCGGGCAAGGGCACGCCTTCGCGCAACACAATTGGCAACTCCTGTTCAAACGCAGGGTCTTGCACCGGGTGCAGTCGAACGCCCGGTCTGCGTGTTTCGCCGCCATACCGTGCTGAAAAATCGACCAGGCTTTGTGCAGCCCATGTTGCAATTTCGGTCACATGGCCCACTACAGCACCATCTTCCAAGTCCAGCGTAATGTCGAAGCAGGCTCCAATTTCGGCGCGAATCTGCAAAGCCTTCTCAAAATACTTGGGGCGGCCTGTGTAGTGGTCACACACCGGCAGGTTCACCTGTGCGTGGTCTTCGCTGTACAAAATTGTGGAAATGTTTGCCAAATCCAGGTTGTGCTTCTTCACGCGGTAGTCCTTCGCAGTGTTCTTTCAAATGCAAATAAAAAAGGCCAGCATCTCTGCTGGCCCTTTTTATCACGAAATGCTCGCAAATTACTTGCTCAGCAAGTGCTTCACGCCTTCGCGTTCTTCCATCAGTTCGTTCAGGGTAATGTTGATGCGCTCCTGGCTGAATGCATCAATTTCCAGGCCCTTCACGATTTCAAACTTACCGTTGGCACAGGTCACAGGGAAGCCGAACTGGGTTTTTTCAGGAATGCCGTAAGAACCGTCAGAAGGAATACCCATGGTTACCCACTTGCCGTTGGTGCCCAGAACCCAGTCACGAACGTGGTCGATCGCAGCATTGGCAGCAGAGGCAGCAGAAGACAAGCCACGCGCCTCAATAATGGCGGCACCGCGCTTGCCCACTGTTGGCAAGAAAGTGTTGGCGTTCCATTCCTGGTCATTGATCATGTCTTTTACAGATGCACCGTCAATGGTTGCAAAGCGGTAGTCGGCATACATCGTGGGAGAGTGGTTGCCCCACACTGCCAGCTTCTCGATTGACGCTACTGGCTTGCCGGTTTTGGCGGCTACTTGGCTCAACGCACGGTTGTGGTCCAGGCGCAGCATGGAGGTGAAGCAGTTCGGGTCCAGATCAGGGGCAGACTGTTGTGCAATGTAGGCGTTGGTATTTGCTGGGTTGCCCACAACCAGTACTTTCACGCTACGCTTGGCGTTGTCGTTCAGTGCTTTACCCTGAACTGTGAAAATTGCGCCGTTGGCTTCGAGCAGGTCTTTGCGCTCCATGCCTTTGCTGCGTGGGCGTGCGCCAACCAGCAGTGCTACGTCTACGTCTTTGAAAGCGGTTGCGGGGTCATCTGTAATTACCACGCCTTGCAGCAACGGGAATGCACAGTCTTCCAGTTCCATGACCACACCCTTCACTGCGGGCAGGGCGGGGGTAATGTCCAGCAACTGCAAAATTACGGGCTGGTCTTTGCCCAGCATGTCGCCATTGGCGATACGGAACAACAAGCTGTAGCCAATTTGGCCGGCAGCGCCTGTAACGGCAACACGCATTGCGGGTTTGGTCATGTCAAACACTCCAAAGGATTAAAAATCGAAGGCCATAGTTTAGCGCCAAACGCTGACACCTTGTTGACTAACTTGGTGGATTAGAGGGGATTAACTTCTAAAAGTCATCTATAAGATATAAGATACACAATAATCCGAAAAAACAAGACCGAGACACAATTTGCAACCCGTTAATCCAACGTTCAGCCCGCTTTATCAGCAAATCAAAGGTTTGCTGTTGAAAAGCCTCCAAGATGGCGAATGGAAGCCGGGTGAGCTTATTCCGTCTGAGACCGAGCTTGCTGCCCGCTATGGGGTAAGCCAGGGCACGGTGCGCAAAGCGATTGACGAGCTTGCCGCTGAAAACCTGGTTGACCGCAAGCAGGGGCGAGGTACTTTTGTTGCCACGCACAACGAGGCTAAATCAGAATATCGGTTCCTGCGTCTTGCCGCCGATGAAGAGCCTGGCGTGAAACCCAAATCCACCTATTTGTCGGTAGAGCGGGTTCGTGCCAGTTCACAGATTGCCAAGTTACTCGACATCAAACCCAGCGATTCCGTATTCGTGGTCAAGCGAGTAATGCGCTTCGATGGTGTACCCCGTATTTTTGATGAAATCTGGCTGCCAGCTTCCCAATACAAGGGCCTCACTCTTGAGCGTCTTCAGCAGTGGAATTCCACCCTGTATGGTTTCCTCGAGAGCAGCTTTAATGTACGCATGTTGAGGGCCAATGAGCACATCAAGGCTGTCAGTGCGCAGGCCGAACATGCAGATATTTTGCAGGTTGCCGAAGGGACACCTTTGTTGCTGGTCGAGCGCCTGTCAATGACGTATGCTGACAAACCAGTAGAGCTGCGTCGCGGCTGGTATTTAACTGACAAGTTTTCATACAGGAATGAATTGTATTGAATTGATACAAGTCTTTAGCGGGCAAAAGAATGCATTTGCGTCATTTGGTGCTCAAAATCAAAAACTTCCCGCTTTAAGCCTTGATTGATTTGGTTCAAAATATATCGTTGTCCGATATTGGTTTTTTTAAAGGATTCAGGCCGGAAGGCCAAGGGCGAATGCCCGATTTCCAATCACTTTTATAAGAACACGAGCATGTCAAACACTGTTGCGAAGAAACGTCCGGAATACCGGAACATACATGTCACACAAATCCTGAAATACAGGCTGCCCTTGGCTGGCAAGCTGTCAATTTTGCACCGCGTCAGTGGCGCTGTGCTGTTCTTGGCGCTTCCCGTCATTTTGCTTCCGCTTTTCGACAAAAGCATCACTTCCGAACTCACCTTCCTTGAAATGCAATCCCTGGTCAGCAGCCCGCTGGTCAAAATTGTATTGCTCGGCCTGATCTGGTCGTATCTGCATCACTTTGCCGCGGGCATTCGTTACCTGGTGCTCGACATGCATGTGGGCACTGAAAAGTACGCAGCCAGCAAAAGTGCGGGTATTGTGTTTGCTGTCAGTTTGAGCCTGACCGCTTTGTTCGGCCTGAAACTGTTCGGAGTGTTTTAATTATGGGCAATAACATTGGTTCCAAGCGCCTGGTGGTTGGCGCACACTACGGCCTGAAAGAGTGGGTCGCCCAGCGCATCACGGCGGTCATCATGGCCGTGTACACAATCGGCCTGTTTCTGGCTGTGCTGTTTACTCCCGATCTCGATTACGTGAAGTGGGTTGGTTTCTTCAACTTCACCGTGCTGTCTTTCCCGTTGGGTAAAATTCTCGCACTGCTGGCAATCCTGTCACTGTGCTATCACGCTTACATCGGTATTCGCGACATCTGGATGGACTACGTCAAGCCCACCGGAATTCGTCTCACATTGCAAGTTTTTACGGCGTTGTGGTTGCTTGGTGCAGCCGGCTACGCTGCTGACATTCTCTGGAGGGTCTAAAAGTGACTGCAGTTAAAACTTCCCTTCCTCGTCGCAAATTCGACGCGGTGATCGTAGGTGCGGGTGGCGCGGGTATGCGCTGTTCGCTCCAGTTGGCAGAGGCTGGTCTGAATGTAGCCGTGCTGTCCAAAGTATTTCCCACACGTTCACACACCGTGGCCGCGCAGGGCGGTATCGGCGCGTCGCTGGGCAATATGTCCGACGACAGCTGGTACTGGCACATGTTCGACACCGTGAAAGGTTCTGACTACTTGGGCGACCAGGATGCAATTGAATTCATGTGTCGTGAAGCCCCCAAAGTTGTGTACGAACTTGAACACTTTGGCATGCCTTTTGACCGCAACCCCGATGGAACCATTTATCAGCGCCCATTCGGTGGCCACACAGCCAACTTCGGCGAAAAGCCTGTTCAACGTGCTTGCGCTGCAGCTGACCGCACAGGCCACGCGCTGTTGCACACCTTGTACCAGCGCAACGTGCGCGCGCGTACCCAGTTTTTTGTAGAGTGGATGGCGCTTGACATTATTCGTGACGCCGATGGTGATGTGGTAGGTGTAACCGCCCTGGAAATGGAAACCGGCGAGATGATGGTGCTGGAAGCCAAAACCACCGTGTTTGCCACCGGTGGTGCAGGCCGCATCTGGGATGCATCCACCAACGCCTTTATCAACACCGGCGACGGAATGGGCATGGCAGCCCGCGCTGGCATTCCTCTAGAAGACATGGAGTTCTGGCAGTTCCACCCAACTGGTGTGGCTGGTGCAGGTGTTCTGGTGACTGAGGGTGTTCGCGGCGAAGGCGGTATTTTGCTCAACAGCGAAGGCGAGCGTTTCATGGAACGTTACGCTCCAACCTTGAAAGACTTGGCTCCACGCGACTTTGTGTCACGTTCCATGGACCAGGAAATCAAGGAAGGCCGCGGTTGTGGTCCCAACAAAGATTATGTGTTGTTGAAGCTCGATCACCTGGGTGCCGACACCATCATGAAGCGTTTGCCTTCGATTCGCGAAATCGCGATCAAGTTCGCCAACGTAGACCCGATCAAAGAACCAATTCCTGTGGTGCCAACCATTCACTACCAAATGGGCGGCATTCCAACCAATGTGTACGGCCAGGTTGTGGCTCCCAAAGTACCGGGCGGCCCCAGCGAAATCATCAATGGCATGTACGCCATCGGCGAATGCGCCTGCGTATCCGTTCACGGTGCAAACCGTTTGGGTACCAACTCCTTGCTCGATTTGATCGTATTTGGTCGTGCAGCAGGTAACCACATTGTGAACAGCAACCTGAAAGCCCGCAGCCACAAGGAATTGCCAGCCGATGGCACTGACCTGACCATGGCGCGCGTTGACAAGCTGATGACATCGACCAGCGGCGAGAACACCCGAGTTGTGGCCGATGCGATTCGCAAGGGCATGCAGTACCACTGTGGCGTGTTCCGCACCACCGAGTTGATGGAAGCGGGCGTGAGCAAGATCAACGATCTGGCCGCACAAGCCGAGCACATTCATTTGAAAGACAAATCCAAAGTGTTCAACACTGCGTTGGTAGAAGCATTGGAACTGGCCAACTTGCAGGAAACTGCGAAGGCCACCATGGTGTCCGCCGCAGCGCGTGAAGAAAGCCGTGGTGCGCATGCTCACCGCGATTTCCCTGAACGCGATGATGACAAGTGGATGCGTCACAGCCTGTGGTACTCCGAGGGCAATCGCCTGGACTACAAGCCAGTGAACCTGAAGCCAATGACAGTTGAAACCTTCCAGCCCAAAAAGCGGACGTTCTAATCAAGGTTAAGAGGTACAGAAAATGAGCGAAAAGAGAATCGTACGTTTTGAAATTTATCGCTACGACCCGGATACCGGCGAAGCGCCAAAAATGCAAAAGCTGGAAGTTGAGCTGGAGCCAACCGACAAAATGTTGCTCGACGCGCTGATGCGCATCAAGAGCGACGTGGATGAATCACTGGCCTATCGCCGTTCATGCCGAGAAGGCGTGTGCGGTTCTGATGCCATGAACATCAACGGCAAAAACGGTTTGGCTTGTATTACCAACCTGCGCGACCTGAAGCAGCCCATCGTGCTCAAACCGCTTCCAGGTTTGCCCGTAGTGCGCGACCTGATCGTGGACATGACCCAGTTTTTCAAGCAGTACCACTCCATCAAGCCTTACCTGGTGAACGACACACCCCCTCCTGAAAAGGAGCGTTTGCAGTCACCCGAAGAGCGCGAAGAACTGGATGGTCTGTACGAATGTATTTTGTGCGCATGCTGTTCAACCAGCTGCCCATCGTTCTGGTGGAACCCTGACAAGTTCGTGGGTCCAGCTGGCCTGTTGCAAGCCTACCGTTTCATTGCAGACAGCCGCGATCAAACCACCGGCGAGCGCTTGGACAACCTGGAAGATCCATACCGTTTGTTCCGCTGCCACACCATCATGAACTGCGTAGACGTGTGTCCGAAGGGCTTGAACCCCACCAAGGCAATTGGCAAGATCAAGGAATTGATGGTGCGTCGCGCCGTCTAGAACCCTTGTTCGGATTTTTTTTATTCAAATCGGGGTTGTGCACTGCAAAACCCCGTTTTTTTGTTGTAGTTTATGTCTAATCAGAGTCATCAGGCGGATCCAACTCAACGTGCCCGTTTACGCTGGCGCGCCAGGCGAGGTCTATTGGAAAACGACCTGATTATCGAACGATTTTTCGACAAGCATGAAATGGAATTGACCAACGACGACGTGCAGGCCTTGACTGTGCTGTTTGAAGAGGTTGACAACGTGTTGCTTGACCTATTCCTGGGCCGAAAAGAGCCGGAAGGGGATCTGGATACACCTGGTGTGCGCAAGGTGATCCAGATGATGCGAGAACTTTAATTTCAATCCCATTAGAAGGAAATCCGATGAGCACAGAACACAAGGCCACGCTGTCTTTTTCAGACGGCACCCCTTCGGTAGAATTTCCCATTCACAAAGGTACCATTGGTCCCGATGTGATCGACATCCGAAAGCTGTACGGATCCACTGGCAAATTCACCTACGACCCAGGCTTCCTGTCCACAGCCTCCTGCAATTCATCCATTACCTATATTGACGGTGACAAGGGCGAGCTGCTGTATCGCGGCTATCCCATTGAGCAACTGGCGCAGCACTGCGACTTCATGGACGTGTGCTACTTGCTGTTGAACGGTGAGTTGCCCAATGTGGCAGAAAAGAAAACCTTCGACGACTTGGTGACCAAGCACACCATGGTCAACGAGCAGATGAACTTCTTCCTGCGTGGTTTCCGCCGCGATGCGCACCCCATGGCGGTGATGACTGGTCTGGTGGGCGGTATGTCTGCTTTCTACCCAGATTCCATGAACCTGCTGGACAAAAACCAGCGTGACATTTCTGCAATCCGACTGATCGCGAAAATGCCAACTCTGGTGGCCATGGCCTACAAATATGGCATTGGCGCACCCAATATTTACCCCAAGAATGAGCTCAGCTACACCGCCAACTTCATGCGCATGATGTTCGGTAATCCGTGCGAAGAGTACCAGGTCAACGACGTGCTGGTGCGCGCGATGGACCGTATTTTCATTTTGCATGCAGATCACGAGCAAAACGCTTCCACTTCTACAGTTCGCCTGTGCGCATCATCTGGTACGAATCCTTTTGCTGCGATTGCGGCCGGCGTAGCATGTCTGTGGGGCCCGTCACATGGTGGCGCCAACGAGGCCTGCTTGAATATGTTGACTGAAATTCAGGCCAACGGCGGCGTTGAGAAAATTGGCGATTTCATTGCCAAGGTAAAAGACAAGGATTCAGGCGTTCGCTTGATGGGCTTTGGCCACCGCGTGTACAAGAATTACGACCCACGCGCCAAGCTGATGCGTGAAACCTGTCACGAAGTGTTGAACGAGCTGGGCTTGCATGACGACCCATTGTTCAAGATTGCCATGGCACTGGAAAAAATTGCGCTGGAAGACGAATACTTTGTAAAGCGCAAACTGTACCCGAACGTGGATTTCTACTCAGGTATCGTTCAAAAGGCTATCGGTATTCCTGTGCCACTGTTTACAGCGATTTTCGCGTTGGCCCGCACCGTGGGCTGGATCGCCCAGTTGAACGAAATGATTGCAGACCCCGAATACAAAATCGGTCGTCCACGCCAGTTGTTCAATGGTGCAGCGCACCGCAACGTGAAGCCAATCGACCAGCGTTGATTGACACTGCAGTTGAAACAGAAAGCCACCTTCGGGTGGCTTTTTTCATTTTCACCACATTTTTCACATTCATCCTCGTTAGGGCTTTAGTGCGCTTTCTCTAATCTGATATCCTTTGGGCTTAACTCTTAAAGCAGTCTTTTTTTGGCTGCTTTTTGCTATCTGGTTAGGGGCAGGGGCTCCACAAACCAGACGGGGAGTGCGGTTTAACCCACGTGTGTAGGGATTCGGTCCGATGGCAATAGCCAAGGTCGAGTCCGAACCCCACATCTTTGAAACGAGAAACTCGGAAAAAGGTGAAGCGCAAATGATGCGATCATTTCAACAAAACTCGTATTTGTTCGGGGGCAATGCGCCCTATGTCGAAGAAATGTACGAGGCCTACCTGGACAACCCAGGCTCCGTGCCAGACAAATGGCGCGCCTACTTTGACCAAATGCAAATGGTGCCTTCTGCTCACGGCGACGTGAACGAGAAAGATGTAGCCCATGCGCCAGTGGTTCAATCCTTTGCTCAACGCGCGAAAAAAGGCTTCTTACAGCCGCAGATTCAGTCTGCTGACCTGGAAGTGGCCAAAAAACAGGTGCATGTTCAGTCAATTGTGGCTGCGTATCGTTTCCTGGGCTCCCGTTTTGCAGATCTTGATCCGCTCAAGCGTCAGGAACGCCCAAATATTCCGGAGCTTGATCCAGCCTTTTATGGCCTGACCGAAGCGGACATGGACATCACGTTCTCCGCCACCAACACCTATTTTGGTCAAGATCAAATGACCCTTCGCGATATCGTGAAGGCGTTGCGCGACACTTACTGCCGTTCAATTGGTATTGAGTACATGCACATCAGCGACCCCGCTCAAAAGCGCTGGTTGCAAGAACGCATGGAGACCAGCCTGGGCACTGCCCAGCTGTCGACTGAAGAAAAATTGCACATTCTGGAGCGCCTAACCGCAGCCGAAGGCCTTGAGCGTTATTTGCATACCCGGTACGTGGGTCAAAAGCGTTTCTCGCTGGAAGGTGGTGAATCTTTTATCGCCTCGCTTGATCATGTGATTCAGCGTGGTGGTGCCAATGGCGTGCAAGAAACCATCATTGGCATGGCTCACCGCGGTCGTTTGAACGTGCTGGTCAACATTCTGGGCAAAAGCCCTAGCCAATTGTTCGAAGAATTCGAAGGCAAGCATGCCGATGATCTGCCTGCTGGTGACGTGAAGTATCACCAGGGCTTTTCATCGGATGTAACCACCCCAGGTGGTCCCATGCACTTGTCCCTGGCGTTTAACCCCTCGCACCTTGAAATTGTGAACCCTGTAGTTGAAGGGTCGGTGAAGGCTCGCCAGGAACGTCGTGGTGACAAGGAAGGCAAGCAGGTGTTGCCGGTGCTGGTGCACGGTGATGCGGCTTTTGCAGGCCAGGGCGTTGTCATGGAAACATTGAACCTGGTGCACACCCGCGGCTACGGCACGGGCGGTACGGTTCACATCGTGATCAATAACCAAATCGGCTTCACCACTTCTGATCCGCGCGACAGCCGCTCGACGCTGTACTGTTCAGACGTGGTCAAGATGATTGAGGCACCCGTGTTTCACGTCAATGGCGACGATCCCGAAGCTGTCATTTTCGTGACCCAGTTGGCCTTGGACTTCCGCATGGAATTCCAGCAAGACGTGGTGATCGACATTGTCTGTTTCCGCAAATTGGGTCACAACGAGCAAGACACGCCTGCCGTGACCCAACCTTTGATGTACAAGAAAATTGGTCAGCACCCAGGCACGCGCGCTTTGTATGCCGAGCGTTTGGTGATGCAGGGCATTTTGAAAGAAGACGGTGCCGAGAAACTGGTTGCTGATTTCCGTGCAGCCATGGACGAAGGCAAGCACAACCGTGCTGACCCCGTGTTGACCAATTACAAGAGCAAGTTTGCCGTTGATTGGTCACCGTACCTCAACAAGAAATGGACGGATGCAGCCGATACTTCGGTGCCGATTTCCGAAATCAAGCGTTTGTCAGAGCGCATTACCACCGTACCTGAGAACTTCAAGGTTCACCCATTGGTACAAAAGGTGATTGCCGACCGTGCAGCCATGGGCCAGGGCGAAACCTTGCTCGACTGGGGTATGGGCGAACACCTGGCATTTGCATCGCTGGTTTCCTCTGGTTACGCGGTTCGCATCACCGGACAGGATTGCGGGCGTGGCACGTTCACGCACCGTCATGCAGTGTTGCACCACCAGGGCCGTGAAAAGTGGAACGAAGGCACCTATATCCCGCTGGAAAATATTTCTGAAAACCAGGCCCCGTTTACCGTCATCGACTCTGTGTTGTCTGAAGAGGCAGTACTCGGTTTTGAATATGGTTACTCCACTGCTGAGCCCAACACCTTGGTGATTTGGGAAGCACAATTTGGCGACTTCGCCAACGGTGCTCAAGTGGTAATTGACCAGTTCATTTCTTCCGGTGAAGTGAAGTGGGGTCGTGCATCCGGCCTGGTCATGATGTTGCCGCATGGTTACGAAGGGCAGGGGCCTGAGCACTCATCTGCGCGTATCGAGCGTTACTTGCAACTGTGCGCCGAAAACAATATGCAGGTTTGCCAGCCTACAACGCCGGCACAGATTTTCCACCTGTTGCGTCGCCAAATGATCCGCTTGTTCCGCAAGCCGTTGATCATCATGACGCCGAAATCTTTGTTGCGTCACAAAGAAGCAACGTCTTCTTTGCAAGACCTGTCCAAAGGCCACTTCCAGACCGTGATCGGCGACCAGGGCGACCTGGACGCCAGCAAAGTCAAGCGAGTGGTTCTTTGTTCCGGTCGCGTGTACTACGACCTGGTCGCAGCTCGTCGCGAGCGCAACATCAAAGATGTTGCCATCGCGCGAGTCGAGCAGCTGTATCCATTCCCGCACAAGTCATTGAGCGCAGAACTGCGCAAATACCCCAACTTGGCTGATGTGGTGTGGTGTCAGGATGAACCGCAAAACCAGGGTCCCTGGTTCCAGATCCAGCACAACGTGCTGGAAAACCTGTCGGAAGGGCAGCGTCTGGGTTACGCGGGGCGTCCGGCTTCAGCTTCTCCAGCCGTGGGCTACTACGCCAAGCACAACGAACAGCAAAAAGCGCTGATCGATGCGGCATTTGGCAAGCTCAAGGGTTTCGTGGTTACGAAATAAATACAGGACGCGGGCTGGTCATGGTGACCGCCCGCACTTGAACAAAGAATTCAAAAGGAAAATATTCCATGGCAATCGTAGAAGTGGTCGTACCACAACTGTCCGAATCTGTCGCCGAAGCAACGTTGTTGAATTGGTACAAAAAACCTGGTGACGCCGTAAAGCGTGACGAAAACCTGATTGATGTTGAGACCGACAAGGTGGTGCTGGAAGTGCCCGCACCTTCGGCTGGCGTGATCGTTGAAATTCTCTGCGAAGACGGTGCAACCGTTGTAGCGGGACAGGTCTTGGCAAAAATTGACACGGAAGCAAGTGCTCCGCAAGCGCACCCGCAGCGGCACCTGCCCCGGCAGCAGCGCCTGCTCCGGCCGCTGCACCAGCAGCAGCCCCAGCTCCTTCAGCCAGCGTAGATGGCTCCGTGGCCATGCCGGCTGCGGCCAAAATGATGGCAGAGAACAAGCTAAGTGCTGATCAAATTGCAGGTTCAGGTAAAGACGGCCGCATCACCAAGGGCGATGTGATCGGTACCTTGAATGCACCCGCCGCAGCGCCTGCCCCCGCAGCGAAGCCCGCAGCTGCTCCAGCCGCTGCCAAGCCAGTTAGCTTGCTGCCTGAAGTGAAGGCCCCGCTAGATCCCTCAACCTTGATTGAAGGTCGCCCTGAGCAGCGCGTGCCCATGAGCCGCTTGCGTGCCCGCGTTGCAGAACGCTTGGTACAGTCGCAGCAAACCAACGCCATTCTGACTACATTCAACGAAGTGAACATGAAGCCGGTCATGGACTTGCGCAACAAGTACAAGGACAAGTTCGAAAAAGAACATGGTGCCAAGCTGGGCTTCATGGGCTTCTTCGTGAAGGCCGCGGTTGCCGCCTTGAAAAAGTACCCAGTACTGAATGCTTCTGTTGATGGCAATGACATCGTGTACCACGGTTATTTCGACATCGGTATTGCAGTGGGCTCTCCCCGTGGTTTGGTGGTGCCAATCATCCGCAATGCCGATCAAATGAGCATTGCTGACATCGAAATGAAGATTGCCGAATTTGGCCAGAAAGCAAAGGACGGCAAGCTCAGCCTGGACGACCTTACCGGCGGTACATTCTCGATTTCCAACGGTGGTGTATTCGGTTCCATGTTGTCCACACCAATTATCAACCCGCCCCAGTCTGCAATTTTGGGTATTCACGCCACGAAAGAGCGTGCAGTGGTTGAAAACGGTGAAATCGTGATTCGCCCCATGAATTACCTCGCGATGAGTTACGACCACCGCATTATTGACGGACGCGAAGCAGTACTTGGCCTGGTCGCCATGAAGGAAGCCCTGGAAGACCCAGCACGCTTGCTGCTGGAACTATAAAGGGGATATTCATGAGCACACAATATGACGTAGTGGTGATAGGCGCAGGCCCCGGCGGTTACATTGCCGCGATCCGTGCCGGTCAGTTGGGTATGAAAGTCGCCTGTATCGAAGGCAATGCATACGACGATCCGAAAGGCGAGCCACGATTGGGTGGTACTTGCCTGAACGTGGGTTGTATTCCATCAAAGGCCCTGTTGGCCTCTTCGGAAGAGTTTGAGAAGATTGCCCACCATGCGGAGGATCACGGTATTTCCGTGACTGGCGCGAAAATGGATGTGGCCAAGATGATCAAACGCAAGGATGACATCGTCGCCAAAATGACTGGTGGCATTCAATACCTGTTCAAGAAAAACAAAGTCACGCCAATCAAGGGTTGGGCCAGTTTTTCCGGCAAGGTCGATGGTGGTTTTGAGCTGACCGTAAAAAGCGCGGCTGGTGAAGAAAAAGTCACCGCCAGGCAGGTAATCGTTGCGACTGGTTCCAAGGCTCGTCATTTGCCAGGTATCACTGTTGACAATGAAATTGTTTGCGACAACGAAGGTGCCCTGAAATTTGGCGCTGTGCCCAAGAAATTGGGCGTGATCGGTGCTGGTGTGATCGGCCTTGAGTTGGGTTCAGTGTGGCGCCGTCTGGGTTCCGATGTAACCGTACTCGAAGCCATGCCCAATTTTCTGGCTGCAGCCGATGAAGGCGTGGCCAAGGAAATGCAGAAAATCTTCACCAAGCAAGGGTTGAAGATGAACATGGGTGTAAAAATCGGTGAAGTGAAGGCCAGCAAAAAAGGCGTTTCAGTGGCTTACACCGATGCCGATGGTGCTGCCCAGATGCTAGATTGCGACAAGCTGATTGTGTCGGTGGGCCGTGTACCCAATACCGATGGTTTGAACCTGGAAGCGGTCGGCCTTAAAACCAATGATCGCGGCCAGATCGATGTGGATGCACACTGCCAAACCCTGGTGGCTGGCATTTACGCGATTGGCGATGTGATTCGCGGTGCCATGCTGGCGCACAAAGCTGAAGAAGAAGGTGTGATGGTTGCGGAAATCATGGCTGGACAAGCTGGCCACTGCAATTACGACACCATTCCTTGGGTTATTTACACTTCGCCTGAAGTGGCCTGGGTTGGTAAAACCGAGCAGCAGTTGAAGCAGGAAGGACGCAAGTACAAAGCTGGTCAGTTCCCGTTCATGGCCAATGGCCGTGCGCTGGGGCAGGGCGATTCACAAGGTTTTGTGAAAGTGTTGGCCGATGCCACCACCGATGAAGTCCTGGGTGTACATATCATCAACAGCCATGCATCCGATTTGATTGCTGAAGCAGTGATGGCCATGGAGTTCAAGGCTTCTTCCGAGGACATCGGTCGCATTTGCCACGCGCACCCCAGTTTGTCTGAAGTGATGAAAGAAGCGGCTCTGGCCTGCGACAAGCGTCAACTGAACGGTTAAAATTCAGTTCGGTATTGACCCCCCAACGGCTGGTGAACTGCTTCATCAGCCGTTTTTAATTCTATTGATTCAAATTCATCATCGTGAACGTTCAGGAATACTACAAACAAACTTTGGCCGAACGTGGATACCAGTCGGATGCTGCTCAGCAAAAGGCGGTAGACCGCATGCAGCTTTTCTACGATGAGTTTGTTGAATACAAAAAAGCACGCAGCAGTGTAATCAAAAAATTCCTGAATCGACCTGCTGTACCCAAGGGCTTGTACCTGTGGGGTGGGGTAGGTCGCGGTAAAAGTTTTTTGATGGATTGCTTTTACAACTCTGTCACCGTGCAGCGAAAGGTGCGTTTGCATTTTCATGAGTTCATGCGGGGTGTGCATGCCGAACTCGATGACCTCAAGGGAGTTCAGGATCCGCTTGACGAAGTGGCGGCGCGAATCGCCAAACGTTATCGTTTGATTTGTTTTGACGAGTTTCATGTGTCTGACATTGCAGACGCCATGATTCTCTATCGCCTGCTCGATGGCTTGTTCGCCAACGGCGTTACTTTCCTGATGACGTCCAACTACAAGCCTGATGATCTGTACCCAGATGGTCTGCACCGTGACCGCCTGTTGCCTGCCATTGCCCTGCTCAACAAGCAACTGGATGTGATTAACGTGGATGTGGGAGTAGATTACCGCCGCCGCACATTGGAGCAACTGAACACCTACCTCATGCCGCTGGATGAAAGCGCGGACAAACAGTTGACCGAAGATTTCAAGCGCTTGGCTGAGGTGGCTGATGAGCCTGCAGAGTTACAAATTGAATCGCGTGTCATCAAGGCTGTTCGACGTGCTGGCTCCGTAGTGTGGTTTGATTTTCCAACCCTGTGCGGTGGCCCGCGTTCACAAAACGATTACCTTGAAATTGCCAGCCAGTTTCAAACTGTGATTCTCAGCGGCGTGCCAAAAATGGGTGCTGGTATGGCCTCAGAAGCACGCAGGTTCACCTGGCTGATTGATGTGCTTTACGATCACAAAGTCAAGCTGATTATGTCGGCGGCGGTTGAACCGGAAGAGCTGTACACCGAAGGTGCAATGGCGCATGAGTTCTTCCGCACGGTAAGCCGCATTGTTGAAATGCAGTCCAAGGAGTACCTGGATTCGCCGAAGCGAAACGCCGTGCGGCTTTGACTCTTCCTTATTTGCTTCCCTTTGCTTTAGCGAACGCGGCAGCAAATGCATTGTTGGCAAAACCTGCGCCTTGTTGTGAATTCGAACCAGTGCTTCCACCACTTCGTTCACCGCGTGAATTTCCCCGTGCATCGCCTGCACGGTTGGCTTGAACTTGTCGGCCAGCGTTCTGCCCGGGTGCGGCTTTCGGCACATCGTCGCCCATTTTCATGGTCAGTGAAATTCGTTTGCGAGGAATATCGACTTCCAGCACTTTTACTTTCACAATTTGCCCGGTTTTCACCACGCTGTGCGGGTCTTTCACAAAGGTGTTGGACAAGGCAGAAACATGCACCAACCCGTCCTGATGCACACCAATGTCCACAAAAGCACCAAAGTTTGCCACGTTGGTGACTACACCTTCCAGCGTCATACCGGGTTTCAAGTCGGCCATGGTGTGCACTTTGTCATCAAACTTTGCGGTCTTGAAACTGGGGCGTGGGTCACGGCCTGGTTTTTCCAGTTCTACCAAAATATCCTGAACCGTGGGCAAGCCAAAACGATCGTCCACAAAATCGGTGGGTTTCAATTCTTTCAGGATGTCCCGACTGCCCACCAGGCTACCCACCGGCTTTTTCACCTTGGCTGCCATTTTCTCGACCACAATGTAGGCCTCAGGATGAACTGAAGAAGCATCGAGCGGGTTTTCAGCGCCATGAATGCGCAAAAAACCCGCGGCTTGTTCAAATGTTTTGTCACCGAGCCTAGGTACCTTGCGCAAGTCTTCACGGCTTTTGAATTTGCCATTGGTGTTTCGGAAAGAAACCAAGGCTTTGGCCACAGAAGCATTGAGTCCTGATACGCGGGACAGCAGTTGCTCCGACGCTGTGTTCACCTCGACACCCACTGCGTTCACGCAGTCCTCAACCACTGCGTCGAGTCGTCCGCTCAGTTGGCGTTGATCGACATCATGCTGGTATTGGCCTACACCGATTGATTTTGGATCGATTTTTACCAGTTCAGCCAGGGGATCTTGCAGGCGACGTGCGATGGACACTGCACCGCGAATGCTGACGTCAAGGTCTGGCAATTCTGCTGAAGCCAAAGCGCTGGCGGAGTAAACCGAGGCGCCTGCCTCGCTCACCATAACCCGTGTGGCTTTCAGGTCTTTGTGTTGTGCAAGCAAGTCGGCTGCCAGTTGATCAGTTTCACGGCTGGCGGTGCCGTTGCCAATGGCGATCAACTCCACATTGTGTTTCATGCAAAGCGCGGCTAGCAGGGCGACGGACTCGTTCCATTGCCGGCGAGGTTCGTGTGGGTAAATGGTGGCGTGTTCAACCACCTGGCCTGTGCTGTCAATGACCGCCACTTTGACACCAGTGCGAATACCTGGGTCCAGACCCATGGTGCTTTGCCCCCCGCCGGGGCTGATAACAACAAGTCTTTCAGGTTTTTACCAAACACGGTGATAGCCTCAGCCTGTGCCGCATCGCGCAGCGTGCCAATCACCTCACTTTCCAGGGTGCTGGCCAGTTTTATTTTCCAGGTCCAGCGGCATGTTTCACTCAAGAATTTGCCGCGCGGGCTTTCGTCGCGTTCAATGCCATGCAGGCGGGCAATTTCCGATTCAAAAGGATGGGGTGCGCGGGGGTTCTCTGCTTCCCACACCTCCGGCAGGTCTACCTTCAGTGTCAAGAATCCTTGTTCCCGGCCACGAAGCATGGCCAACATGCGGTGCGAAGCTGTGCTGCCCAAGGGTTCTTGATGTTCAAAGTAATCTTGAAACTTGATGGCTTCACTGGCTTTTTCAGGCACCACAGCTGCTCTAATGGCACCCTCGGCTTTCAAACGGTTTCTTAGAAGTGCCAGCAAGGCTGCATTTTCAGAAAACTGTTCGGCCAAAATGTCGCGGGCACCATCCAGTGCTGCTTTGGTGTCGTTGATTTGGTGTTCTGGGTTCAGGTAAGCCGCAGCCAGTGTTTCAGGCACGGCTTGATTGTTCTGAAGAATTTCATCTGCCAGTGGTTGCAGGCCTGCCTCACGCGCTATTTGTGCGCGTGTGCGGCGCTTGGGTTTGTAGGGCAGGTAAAGGTCTTCCAGCGTTTGTTTGTTCTCCGCCTTTTCAATCGCTGCTTTCAGTTCAGGGGTCAACTTGCCCTGGCTTTCAATCGATTCAAGAATACTGCTGCGCCTGTCTTCCAGTTCGCGCAAATACACCAGGCGCTCTTGAAGGTCACGAAGCACCGCATCGTCCAACCCACCTGTGGCCTCTTTGCGGTAACGGGCGATGAAGGGCACTGTGGCACCTTCGTCCAACAAATCGACTGCTGCCTTGATTTGTGATTGTGCGGCACCCAATTCTTGAGCCAACTGGGCGATAATTCGATTTTGAACAAGCGACATGGATTCTGATCTATGAGTTTTCAAAGTAAGCAGGGCATTGTGCCACAGCTTCGGAAGTCGATCGGGGTGAGGGTGCAGCGCCTGTTCACCCTCATCTTGCCGGTTTCAGCCTTGGTACTGGCTGCCTGTAGTACTGTTCAACTGCAGGCCGCTAAACCCCTGGCGCCAAACACGCTTGAGCAGGCTCGTGCCTATGTGGCTGAGCGAGAAAAACAACTTGAGTTTCTCGAGTATGAATTGAACGAGCAGTCGCGGGCTTGTTACAACAAGTTTTTCGTGTCCAGTTGTCTGGATGATGTACGTTTGCAAGGTGCACAAATTCGCCGTGCACACCTGGAAGTTCAAGGCAAGGCTGACGACATGATTCGCCTGGACGAGTATGCGAATCGGCGAGCCAGAACGCCTAACTGAAGCGCCTAACTAAAGCGAGCTGCAGAACGGGTGATCCACTTCGGGTAGATTGTTTCCAGCCTTGGTTCACTTGCGGCTACAATGTTGTCAACACCGAGCTGGTTCAACCTGAATGCCCATGGTCCATACTGAAGACATCGAATCGATCAAACGACGAATCGTAGAATTGCAGGTCGAGCATCGCGATCTGGATCAGATCATTTCTATGCTGACCGCGCAAGCGGGTTTTGATCAACTGCAGGTTCGCAGGTTGAAAAAACGGAAATTGCAAATCAAGGACTCAATTACCCTCTTGCAAATTCAGCTAGAACCCGATATTCCCGCCTAATTTTTACTTCCAAATTTACCCGTAGCCTGCATGTTTGATTTTTCTGAACCCTTGAATGAGGCCTTTGCCCCAAATGGAGCTCTGGCCCGCAGATTGCCTGGGTTCAGCGCACGTGAATCGCAAATTGAAATGGCACAGGCGGTTGGTAATGCGATTGAAACTCAAAGTGCTTTGGTTGTTGAGGCGGGTACCGGCACGGGAAAAACTTTTGCGTATGTGGTGCCTGCGTTGCTTTCAGGGCGAAGGGTTTTGTTGTCTACAGCCACCAAAACTTTGCAGGATCAACTTTTTAACAAAGACTTGCCGCTGGTTCGCGAGGCCTTGGGTGTGCCTGTCAATGTGGCGTTGTTGAAAGGTCGTCAAAATTATGTGTGCCATTTTCACTTGGAGCGTGCGCTCAAAGAGGCGCGTTTGCCCTCGCCCCGTGAAGTGGATCATCTTCAAAAAGTAAAAATATTTGCTGGCCGCACCCAAACTGGCGACCGGGCTGATTGCGCCGGTGTACCCGAAGATTCAGCCGTGTGGAGCTGGGTCACTTCCAACAAAGACAACTGCCTGGGCGGCGAATGCCCCAACGCGTCTGAATGCTTTGTGAACAAAGCCCGCCGCGATGCGCTTGATGCCGAGGTGGTTGTGGTGAATCATCACTTGTTCTTGGCCGATCTTGCTCTGAAGGAAGAAGGAATCGCAGAGTTGCTTCCGGCTTGCGATGTGATCGTTTTCGATGAAGCGCACCAGTTGCCCGACATTGCAACCAGCTTGCTAGGGCAGGCCATATCGACGGCTCAGTGTCAGGAGTTTTTGCGTGACGTGCTGATTGAGGGTCGAACTTCCAGCGCAGATGCCGGCGATTGGGATGCCGTGCTTCGCCCAATGGAATTGGCGCTTAAGGAAATTCGACGCATTGTAGGCACCGAAATTGATTCCGCTCGTTTTACGCATGCCCAGTTTTTGGCCTTGAATGGCGTTGCCGCAGTTTGCGCAGACTTCGAAAACCGCCTGGAAGGCTTGATAGAAATGATCAGCCCCTGTCGGTTCGCAACGAATCGTGGGTGAAGCTAATGGGGCGAGCCAGTGAGTTGTGCCTGCGCTGGCAAGACTGGTTTTCTCCGGCCACGGCGCAAGCCGATGAACAGTCGGTGCGCTGGGTGAGTGTCTCGACCAACGTAGTGCAATTCTGTGATTCGCCGCTGGATGTGTCGAATGCATTTGCCAAGCTTTACGCAGAGCAACCCAAGGCGTGGGTTTTTACCAGCGCAACCTTGAGTATTAAAGAAAGCTTGCAGCACTTTACCTTACAGGTGGGGCTCGATGATTGCCAGCAGTTGCTGTTGCCAAGCCCATTCGATTATGAATCGCAAGCGCTGCTGTGTGTACCCGACAATTTGCCTTTTCCCAATGAACCACAATTCAGCAAAAAACTGTGTGATGCGGTGTGGCCGCTGTTACAAGCCAGTCAGGGGGGGGTATTTTTCCTGTGTACCAGCCACCGTGCGGTGAAGCAGGTTGGCGAGTACCTGCGAGAGCGTATCGAGAAAGACGAACTGGATTGGAGTTTGTTGGTGCAGGGCGAGGCCTCCAGGGCTGAATTGCTGGATCAGTTCAGGGTATTGAACAATCCGGTTTTGGTGGGTGCAGCCAGTTTTTGGGAAGGTGTGGATATTCGGGGTGATGGGCTGCGCTTGGTTATTATCGACAAGCTGCCGTTTGCGCCACCCGATGACCCGGTTTTTCAAGCCAAAAGTGAGTTGATTAAAAACCGTGGTGGCAATGCGTTCCAGGATTTGTCCCTGCCCGACGCGGCGATTGCCCTGAAGCAGGGTGCAGGTCGTTTGATCCGGGATGAAACCGATTGGGGCGTGTTGCTGATCGGAGACCGGCGCTTGGTTGAAAAAGGCTACGGAAAGCTTCTGTGGCGAAGTTTGCCGCCTTTCAAGCGCACGCGAGAATTGAAGGTCGCGATTGAGTTTATGCGGGAGAAGCGCTTGAAATAGTGATTCAAGACAATCATCAGAAACAAAAAGGATCCTTTGAGGATCCTTTTTTCATTCGACTGCCAAGCAATTTAGTCTTTCCAGACCTGCCACCATTTGGCTTCCGCTTTTTCCTTCTCGGGAAGATCCATATTCCAGTAAGGACTGTCCTTGAAGTTCAGGTTGATTACACGTTTGGTGTCAGCTGCCAGGGCGGTCATGTTCAGCTTCTCATAGCTGCGCAGGCTGATAAACAGTGCTTCTTCAATCGACGGGGTTTGTTCGAACCGACGCACTACTTCTTGAGCGCGGTTCACTGCTGCCAGGTACGCACCACGCTTGTAGTAGTAACGGGCCACATGCAATTCGTTTTGCGCAAGTGCATTCACAAGGTACTGCAAGCGTGATTTGCTGTCTTCGTAGTATTTGCTGTCAGGAAAGCGGCTGACCACTTCCTTGAAAGCATCAAATGCAGCGCGGGTGCCTTTGGGGTCACGGGCGCTTTGATCCTCACCCGACAACAATGCAAAAATGCCTTTGTCTTCGTTGAAACTGATCAAGCCGCGCAAGTAGTACACGTAGTCAAGATTCTGGTGGTTTGGGTACAGCTTGATGAAGCGATCAGTTGCAGCCAATGCCTGGGCATTGTCACCTGCCTTGTAGTAAGCAAACGCCGTATCAATTTGCGCCTGCTGTGCAAAACGCCCGTATGGGTAGCGTGCTTCCAGCTTTTCAAGCAATTCAATACCGCGCTCGTAATTGCCAACGTCGATTTCAGCCTTGGCTTCTTCGTACAGGCGGGCAGGGCTCCAGCCCTCGGTTTCATCGAATTGTTTTGCCGAGCCGCATGCGGCCAGCGCGAAAATCAACGCGGGGATCAGGAATAACTGCGATAATGTGCGCAGCCAAGTGGTGCGCGGGGCCAATGTGGTTTTGTTCATGTGATTTCGAAACCCGAAGTGTCCCTGTTTGATCATCAATGGTTTTCCATTATATCGGGCAAAGCCCGTGCCGCCCACCGGCGGCATACTCAATTGAAAGATTCGATTTTAATTTATGACGTCCCAAATTCAAGCCGACGCGGAAAACGCACAACCCGATCAACCATTACAAGCCAGGGTGCCCATGGAGTTGGGAGGCTCTCGATTGGACAAAGTGATTGCCGAGTTGTTCCCGCAGTACTCGCGTTCCCGCCTGCAGGGCTGGTTGAAAGAGGAACGGGTACTGGTCAACGGCGTGGCCGCAGCCAAGGGCAATCAGAAAGTACAGGGCATGGACCGGATTGAGTTGAGCCCTGGGGTTTTGGCCCACATGCAGGCTTTGATACCCGAGGACATGAACCTGGACATTGTGGCCCGCACCAATGAATACACGGTGGTCAACAAACAGGCCGGCCTGGTGGTTCATCCCGCACCTGGGCACTGGACCGGTACTTTGATGAATGGTCTGTATCATCTGGACCCGGGTTTGATCCATGTGCCCCGTGCCGGGATTGTGCACCGCCTGGACGCAGACACCACCGGTTTGATGGTCGTGGCCCGCACCGCGGAAACTCAGGTAAAACTGGTTCAAATGTTGCAAGCCCGCATTGTAAAGCGGGTTTACCTGGCCATGGTGTGGGGCCGAATTGCGAACCCTTTGACTGTGAATAATCCCCTGGGCCGCGACCCGCGCAATCGCCTGCGGATGGCGGTGGTCGATCATGGCAAGCCCGCGGTAACCCACTTTACCCCAGTTGCTTTTGGTGAGCTTCTTGAAGTGCCTGTCACCTTGATGGTGTGCCGTCTTGAAACCGGGCGTACCCATCAAATTCGTGTGCATGCCCAGCATGCCGGTTTTGCTTTGGTGGCCGACCCGGTTTACAAAATCAAAGGCGCTGGCAGTCACTCTGCCTTGCGACTTTCCTCGATTGAACTGCCCAATGGCGAGAAGTTCGAGCGCCAAGCCCTGCATGCAACACACCTGAGCTTTCCAGATCCGGCTTATTTTCATGTGCAAGGAATTGATGAAGCTGCTGAGGATTGGGACGAAAGCCTTGGCAATCATGAATGGCCAGAGTATGTAGCCAAGGCCCCCGAGGATTTGCGCTTGTTGGGTGAAATGGCTGGCATTGATTTCCACAGCGATGATGTAGAAGAGGCGGTATTGGAGGAAGCTCACCAACACAAGGCCTCGGTGCTGGTGCGTTTTGATGATGACGACGACCTTGAAGAAATTGAATAAAGAAATTCCTGTCTCCCAGCTTGGCCCAGATTGGGAGGGTGTCAAGGTACTGGTGACAGAAACCGGATTTGATAATCCACAGGGTAACGCCAATCCTTATGGTTTCAATTTGGGTACACATGTCGGGGATAGCCTGACCCATGTTCAAGCTCGGCGCAGTTTAGTTGAAAAGGAAATGGGTGCTCCGGTTGTGTGGTTAAACCAGGTACATGGTTGCGAGGTGTTCGAGGCGAGGCTTGCAAGCGATGCGATGTCATCTGGCACAACACCACCGGTGGCAGATGCTTCAGTCAGTGTTAGTTGCAACCTGGCCTTGGCGATCATGACCGCAGACTGTTTGCCCGTCGTTTTTGTGGCCTTCAGCAACTCTGGCAAAGCACTGGGGGTTGCAGCAGCCCATGCTGGCTGGCGAGGCTTGCATGCAGGTGTTTTACTGGCAAGCGCGAGGGCATTAAGCCAGGCCTGCGGGGTTCCTCTAATGCAAATCAAGGCCTGGATGGGACCTGCCATTGGCCCACACTCTTTTGAAGTTGGGGCGGAGGTGTTCCATGCCTTTGTTCAGCAAAGTCCCAATGCAATTGAGTGCTTCAAGCCAGGCGACAAATCCGGGAAATACTTGGCCGACCTGTATGCACTGGCCCGGCTTGCACTGCGCGAATTGGGTAATTCCAACATTGAAGGCGGCGGCTGGGACACGGTCACCGATCCGCGCTGGTTTTCTCATCGGCGGGGGCAACAGCAGGGGGTTCAGTCTGGGCGTTTTGCAACGCTAATTCGGCTTCTTCCTGAGCACGCCGCTTGAGTCTTCTTGACTTCGTTCCCATCAAATAGGCCAGCACGGCACAGGGCAGTGCCCCGTAAAAAAGGAATGTGACAATTCCAGCCACGAAGTTTGTCTCTGTAGCCGCCATCAGGGTGACTACATACATCCAGCCAATAATAACGATGTACATCTTTGTGAACTCAAGGGTGAAGCGAATACACTGGAGATGGTGCATTAAATTGGGCTGATCAGCAAACAGTAAGGGTCAGAGGCATACAATTATTTGACAAGTCAAAATGTTGCGGTGCACAATATCGCAAAGGCCGACGAGCCAAGGGAGCATATTGCCCCCACAAAGGAGAGGAAGGTGAACAAACAAATACCAGACTTCAACGAAGTCTTTGGTCAGCTATTGCCTGTTGCTGAACAAATGCAGCAGCAAATGCAGGCCCAGTTTCAACAAGCCATGGGCGCCTTTGGTCAATTGGGGCCGTTGCCCGGTCTGCAGGCCGCTGCACCTTTACAAAACGCCACCATGGGTGCAATTCAGCCTTTCATGAATTCCATCATGGGGGCTTGTCAGGCAGCGCTCACCCAAATTCCGGTTCATTCGCTGGGGCAAATTCAAGCCGAGTATGCAGCCGAGTTGTCGGCATTGATGGCCTCTGCTTTTTCCAGTTTGCCCAATTCCGATTCCAAAACAAAGCAGCCAGTTCCGCTGGACAGCTGGATTCAAGGCGACAAGCGTTTTGCTTCAGCCGATTGGCACGACCATGGCGTCTATGAGTTTACCGCTGCCATGTATTCGCTAAATGCCCGCTTTACGAAACGAATTGTTGAGTTGGTGCCCGACAGCAGCCCTGAAAAACGAAAGGTGGAGTATGCGGTTGAGCAATTTGTAGATGCGCTTAGCCCATCCAATTTTTTTGTGACCAATCCCGAAGCACAAAAGAAACTGCTTGAAACCAAAGGTGAAAGCCTGACGCAGGCCATTCAAAACCTGATGGCAGACATGCAGAAAGGCCGCATCTCCCAAACTGACGAAAGTGCTTTTGAAGTGGGTGTGAATGTGGCCACCACGCCGGGCGATGTGGTGTTTGAATGCGAATACTTTCAGCTTTTGCAATACAAGCCCACCACTGAAAAAGTGGGCAAACAGCCCATGTTGTTTGTCCCCCCGTGCATCAACAAGTACTACATTCTCGATCTTCAGCCTAGCAATTCACTGGTGAATTTTGTGGTGGAGCAAGGCCACACCTTGTTCCTGGTGTCGTGGAAAAACCCCACGGAAGCGGATGGGCATTTTACTTGGGATGGCTATGTTGACGATGGCGTGATCAAAGCCATCGACGTGGTCAAGGCCATTTCCAAACAGCCCAGGCTGAATGTATTGGGGTTCTGCGTGGGTGGCACACTTCTGGCAACAGCACTGTCAACCTTGGCCAATCGTGGTGACGATAGCGTGAACAGTGTCACGTTTTTGACCACTTTGCTGGATTTCACTGACACCGGTGCCTTGGGTGTGTTCGTGGATGAAGAACAGGTTAAAGCACGAGAAGAGAGTATTGGCCAAGGTGGCGTGATGCCTGGAAAAGATTTATCCAGTGCATTTTCTTCCTTGCGCCCGAACGATTTGATTTGGAACTATGTGGTGAACAATTACCTGAAAGGTGAAAAGCCACCTGTGTTCGATTTGTTGTACTGGAACAGTGACAGCACCAATTTACCCGGCCCCATGTTTGCCTGGTATCTGCGCAACACTTACCTGGAAAACAAGGTGTGCCAACCCGGAAAGGCACTGGTGTGTGGCATGCCTGTTGATTTGGGTTTGATCGATGTGCCTGTTTACATTTTGGCAACTCGGGAAGACCACATTGTGCCGTGGACCAGTGCATTTCAAACTAGTCATTTGGTGGGTGGTGAATCCCGTTTTGTGTTGGGTGCAAGTGGGCACATTGCCGGTGTGATCAATCCGGCGAATAAAAACAAGCGCAACTACTGGGTGTGTGAGGGCGAAATCCCTGAAACACCTGAACAGTGGTTCAAGAAAGCGAAAGAAGTACCTGGCAGCTGGTGGAATGATTGGGCGCAGTGGCTTGAGCCCATGAAAGGCGGCGAAGTAAAAGCGCCCGCCAAGCCTGGCAATGCGAAATACAAACCGATTGAGCCCGCACCTGGACGATACGTCAAACAGCGAGCCGTATAAAAACCTGTAAGGAGAGTTGACATGACTGAAGTGGTAATTGTGGCTGCGGGCCGAACCGCACTGGGCAAGTTTGGTGGATCACTTGCAAAAATTTCTGCGCCAGAATTGGGTGCACACGTGATTAAAGGTTTGCTTGATAAAACAGGCGTGAAAGGCGAGCAAATTTCCGAAGTGATTTTGGGTCAGGTGCTTACAGCGGGCTCGGGCCAAAACCCGGCGCGCCAGGCAGTGATCAAGGCTGGTTTGCCAGTGGGCGTGCCCGCCCTGACGATCAACAAGGTGTGTGGTTCTGGCCTGAAGGCCGTGATGCTGGGTGCTCAGGCCATTGCCTGCGGCGACGCTGAAATTGTGATTGCCGGCGGTCAGGAAAATATGAGTGCGTCTCCCCATGTGATGATGGGCAGTCGTGATGGATTCAGAATGGGCGATGCCAAGCTGGTCGACAGCATGATCGTGGATGGCCTGTGGGACGTGTACAACCAATACCACATGGGCATTACTGCCGAGAACGTGGCCGAGAAGTACGGCATCAACCGTGCCGAGCAAGACGAGTTTGCCGTGAAAAGCCAGAACAAGGCCGAGGCTGCGATTAAGGCAGGCCGGTTTAAAGACGAAATTTTCCCACTGAGTATTCCGCAGCGCAAAGGCGACCCCTTGGTGTTTGACACCGACGAGTTTCCGCGTCTGGGTGCCACCTTGGACAATATGACTGCATTGAAACCCGCTTTCAAGAAAGACGGCAGCGTGACCGCAGCGAATGCCTCTGGTTTGAATGATGGCGCCGCCGCCGTGATGTTGATGAGCGCAGCGAAAGCCAAAGAGTTGGGCCTGCCCGTGTTGGCCAAGATACAGGCCTATGCCAGTGCTGGCCTGGATCCCACAATCATGGGTATGGGGCCTGTTCCCGCCTCCAAAAAATGTTTGGAAAAAGCGGGTTGGACAGCGGCCGACCTCGACTTGATGGAAATCAATGAAGCCTTTGCTGCACAGGCCTGTGCAGTGAACAAGGAAATGGGCTGGGATACTGCCAAGATCAATGTGAACGGCGGTGCGATCGCGCTGGGCCACCCCATTGGTGCGTCAGGTTGCCGTGTGCTGGTCAGTTTGATCCATGAAATGAACAAGCGTGATGCCAAGAAAGGTCTGGCCTCTTTGTGCATCGGCGGTGGCATGGGTGTGGCTTTGGCCGTGTCGCGATAAAGCGCGGAATTTAAATCAATACAAATAGAGAAGGAATGTGAATCATGAGTGAACCAAAAGTAGCGTATGTAACAGGTGGTATGGGCGGCATTGGAACGGCCATTTGCAAGAAACTGTGTGAGCAGGGCTACCGCGTGATTGCCGGTTGTGGTCCCAATTCACCGCGCAAGGAAAAATGGTTGGGCGAAATGCGCAGCGCAGGATATGAGGTGTATGCCAGTGAAGGCAACGTGGCCGATTGGGACAGCACCGTAACTGCGTTTGAAAAAGTACGTGCTGAGCACGGCACCGTGTCTATTTTGGTGAACAACGCCGGTATTACCCGCGACGGCACCTTTGTGAAAATGAGCCGCGATGATTGGTCTGCCGTGATCGACACTAACTTGAATTCGCTGTTTAACGTGACCAAGCAGGTGATTGGTGGCATGGTTGAACAGGGTTTTGGCCGCATCATCAATATTTCGTCAGTGAATGGCCAGAAGGGGCAGTTTGGTCAAACCAACTATTCCACAGCCAAGGCAGGTTTGCGCGGCTTTACCATGGCACTGGCTCAAGAGGTTGCTTCCAAGGGCGTCACCGTGAACACCGTTTCTCCCGGTTACATTGGTACAGACATGGTTCGCGCCATTCGCCCCGATGTGCTCGAAAAAATCGTGAACACCATTCCAGTCAAGCGTTTGGGCACGCCTGAGGAAATCGCATCCATTTGTGCCTGGTTGGCCTCTGAAGACTCTGGTTTTTCAACCGGTGCCGACTTTTCACTGAATGGTGGTTTGCACATGGGTTAATGCTTGGTGCATTTTCGGCAACCAAGTGCCAAAAAGGCGGTATGATGTTGCACTGCACGTTGAAAAAGCGTGCAGTGCTTTGTTTTTTGTAAGTGCTTGTTTGTGCTGGGTTGTTTGGCAACCTGTAACACTGGGGCACTGGCATCCAGACCACCCACCCACGCAGGTGCGGCGGCGTATAACACCACAAAAAAGAGATGAGAGGCATGGCTGAAGCAACACGACTGATCAAGAAATATCCGAACCGACGCTTGTACGACACACAAACCAGCAGTTACATCACCTTGGGCGATGTGAAGCTATTGGTGCTGGAAAACGAAGGCTTTCAAGTCGTGGATGCGAAAAGTGGTGAAGACTTAACCCGAAGTATTTTGCTCCAGATCATTCTGGAGGAAGAAACAGCGGGTGTTCCCATTTTCACTTCACCCATGCTTTCGCAGATCATTCGGTTTTACGGCAATGCGATGCAGGGCATCATGGGCACCTTTCTTGAAAAGAACCTGCAAGCGTTCATGGACATTCAGAACAGTTTTCAGGATCAAGGCAAGAACGTTGCGGATGGTAGCCAGTTTGCCAACCCGGAATTGTGGTCACAGTTCATGAGCGTTCAAACGCCCGTCATTCAAAGCATGATGAGCAACTACATTGAACAAAGCAAAAACATGTTTGTGCAAATGCAGGACCAGTTTCAAAACCAGACCCGCAGCATGTTCACAAACTTTGGATTTCCCAACCCGGGCGAGTTTCCTGGAATGAGCGGGATGCCAGGCATGCCTGGTATGCCTGGAGCCACCAAAGCAAAGCCGGACCCTACAAAAAAGTAACACCTGACCATGCAAGACGACACCTTCTCTGCCAAGCGCCCACCGAGTGTGGGCTTTGTTTCTTTGGGTTGCCCAAAGGCCCTTGTGGATTCCGAGCGAATTCTGACCCAACTGAAAGTAGAGGGGTACAACGTGTCCGCGTCTTATGAAGGTGCAGACCTGATCGTTGTGAATACCTGCGGTTTTATTGACAGCGCTGTGCAGGAAAGCCTCGATGCAATTGGCGAGGCCATGCACGCCAATGGCAAGGTAATTGTAACCGGCTGCCTGGGTGCCAAGAACGGAAACGAAGGCAAGGAACTGATCACCAGCCTGCACCCCAAGGTGCTTGCGGTTACGGGCCCGCATGCCACTGAAGAGGTGATGCAGGCAGTGCACATACACCTGCCCAAGCCACATGATCCGTTCATCGACCTGGTGCCCGACCATGGCGTGAAGCTAACCCCAAAGCACTACGCTTACCTGAAAATTTCAGAGGGCTGTAATCACCGTTGTACCTTCTGCATTATCCCAAGCATGCGAGGCGATTTGGTTTCCCGCCCAATCGGTGAGGTAATTCGTGAAGCGGAAAGCCTGAAAAAAGCGGGTGTGAAAGAACTGCTGGTGGTGAGCCAGGACACCTCCGCTTATGGCGTGGATTTGAAGTACCGGACCGACTTTGTGAATGGTCGCCCCGTAAAAACACAGTTTCAGCAACTGGCTGAAGAGTTGGGTGAACTGGGTATCTGGGTGCGCATGCATTACGTGTATCCGTACCCCCATGTGGACCGCGTGGTGCCGCTCATGGCTGAAGGCAAAATTTTGCCGTATCTGGATATTCCATTCCAGCATTCACACCCCGATGTATTAAAACGCATGAAGCGCCCAGCCAGCGGGGAGCGCAACATCGAGCGCATTCGTGCTTGGCGTGAAACTTGCCCCGACATCACCTTGCGCAGCACTTTTATTACTGGCTTTCCAGGTGAAACTGAAGATGAGTTCAAGCACCTGCTCGACTTCATCGAAGAGGCTCAACTGGACCGTGTGGGTGTGTTTGCTTATTCACCTGTGGATGGTGCGGTTGCGAATGCCCTGGATAACCCAGTGCCTGAAGAAGTGAAAGAAGAGCGCCGTGCGCGTTTGATGGAACTGCAGGAAAAGATTTCACTCAACCGGAACGAAGCCAAGTTGGGCAAAGTGATGCAAGTGTTGGTCGATGAAACCGACGAAGAGGGCATTGTGGCGCGCAGCAAAGCCGATGCCCCTGAAATTGATGGCAATGTGTTTATACCCATGCCAGAAGACAAGGCGCTGCAACCCAAGCCGGGCGACTTTATTAATGTGCTGATCGATGACTGTGATGAACACGACCTTTGGGGCAGAATCGCATAACTGAATCATTTAGCTGAATCGTTTAATAGAAAAATGGAGATAGAGCAATGACGCGTGAAGTGGTAGTGGTAGCCGGTGTACGCACCGCAGTGGGCGACTTTGGTGGAAGTTTGAAAGACTTTTCCCCAACTCAGTTGGGCGCCATGGTGGTGAAGGAAGTGGTTGCGCGCGCAGGTGTAAGCGCTGACCAGGTTGGCCATGTGGTGTTTGGGCATGTGGTGAATTCTGAGCCACGTGACATGTATTTGTCGCGTGTTGCTGCCATTGAAGGTGGTCTGGACAAATCCACGCCAGCGCTCACGCTGAACCGCCTGTGTGGTTCTGGCCTGCAAGCCATTGTGACTGCGGCTCAAAGCATTATGCTGGGTGACGCCGATGTGGCCATTGGAGGCGGTGCTGAAAGCATGAGCAAAGCCCCCTACATTTTGCCCGCCGCCCGTTGGGGTGCACGCATGGGCGACATGAAAGGCATCGACATGATGGTGGGCGCTTTGCACGACCCCTTCCATGTAATTCACATGGGCGTGACTGCGGAGAACGTGGCCAAGGAATTCAATGTAAGCCGTGAAGACCAAGATGCTTGGCAGTTGAAAGCCACAAGCGTGCGGCCAATGCGATTGCCAATGGTTATTTCAAAGAGCAGATTTTGCCGATTGAAATCAAGAGCAAAAAAGGCCCGGTGATGTTTGACACCGATGAGCATGTTCGTGGTGACGCCACTGTAGAAGGCATGGCCAAACTAAAAACTGTGTTCCAGAAAGACGGTACTGTAACTGCTGGCAATGCTTCCGGTTTGAACGACGGTGCAGGCGCAGTGCTGTTGATGGAACGAAGCGCAGCGGAAAAAGCGGGCAAGAAGCCCATGGCCCGTTTGGTGGCGTATGCCAACACCGGCGTAGAGCCGACCATTATGGGTATTGGCCCAGTGTCAGCAACCAAAAAAGCCCTGGCCAAAGCCGGTTTGAAAATTGAAGACATGGACGTGATCGAAGCCAACGAGGCTTTTGCGGCGCAGGCTTGTGCCGTGACCAAAGAATTGGGCATGGACCCAGCCAAGGTCAACCCAAATGGTTCAGGTATTTCAATTGGTCACCCCATTGGCGCAACCGGCGCAATCATTACCGTGAAAGCCTGTATGAATTGCAGCGTATTCAAGGTCGTTATGCACTGGTGACCATGTGCATTGGTGGTGGTCAGGGTATTGCTGCGATATTTGAGCGGATGTAATTACCTGTTGGTGGCGCGCCTGCTTTTGTTGGCAAGCGCGCCACTCGGTGTGTGGGTTTAAATATTCGATTCAAACCACTTGCATATTGTGTCCAACCCGCCGTGGTTGATGCAAAAATCTGTTTTCTCCTGCACCACTGGCTTCGCATGAAAAGCCACGCTGGCACCTGAAATTTCCATCATTTTCAAATCGTTCGATCCATCGCCCACCACAATGGCGCGTGAGGGCTCGCAGCCCAACATTGTGCAGGTTTCCAACACTGTTTCGCGTTTTACTTCTGCATCCACAATGGTGCCCAACACACGGCCTGTCAAATGCCCATCTACAATTTCAAGTGTGTTGGAGCGGGTGTAATCCAGCCCCAATACTTCTTTCATTTTGTCTGTGAAAAATGTGAAGCCACCACTAACCAACAATGTTTTCCACTTGTTTGCTTTGGCATACGCTATCAGTTCTTCTGCGCCCGGTGACAAGCGCAGGCGTTCTTCAAATACGGATTGAAGGCAGCTTTCAGGCACGCCCTTGAGCAAGGCCACGCGGCGGTTCAGGCTTTCAGAAAAATCTTTGATTTCGCCGCGCATGGCAGCTTCGGTAATTTCGGATACTTCTTTTTTCTTGCCCGCAAAGTCGGCAATTTCATCAATGCATTCAATGGTAATCAAGGTGCTGTCCATGTCCATTGCCAACAGCTTGAACTCATTGGCCTGAAACTCGGCTTCCAGAATTGCAAAGTCAAATTGATGTGCGCGGCTTAATGGTCGCAAGGTGTCGGTAATTGCGGCTTTGGGCAGGGTGTAGGCTTCTGGAATTTCAATGCAGGCTTGTTGATTTAGCGTTTCTACGCCAAGAGTAGGCAGGTTCAGTGCATCCAGGGCTGTGTGTACTTGTGCTGTGCTTAATGTTTGCGAGGAAAAGAATAGTCGGCTCATGGTGTGCTCTCCGTGGGTTGCGCGGATTCTACCTTGTCAGTTGCAAGAATGTTGCCGGCGGGCTCTTGAAGTTGTGCCAAGAGTTCAATCGAGGGTTTGTGGCCCCGTTGCGCCGCAAGGTTTAACCATTGTAACCCCAAGGCCTTGTTGACAGGAAATCGGGTTCCTTCGTGTAGCAAGCTGCCCAGCAGGTGCATGGATTCAAGCACACCCTGTTGCGAGGCTGTGTTGAGCAGGGCTAGCACGGCAGGGTCTTCGGGTTGCAGGGGCACTTCATTTTTCAACACCAACTCGGCCAGTTCATGGCTGGCTTTGGGGTGATTCAAGCGCGCGGCACGCCGCACCCAAAACATGCGGTCTTCACCTTCAAATTTGCTCAATCGGTAGCGCGCGTTGGCGTCGCCTGCATTGGCCAATGTGTAAAGCAGGCGTTTTTTCTGTTCGCAGAACTCGTTGTTGGGGCAGTAAACCTCTTCTTTGCCCTGGTCGAGTCGCTTTAATGCGTATTGAGTGCAGGGCAGGTGTACTTCTGCGCAGGAATCAAGATGCTGCTGGGCTTCAATTTTGCTGTGTCCGAACGGGCTCTCCAATTGGCTTTCAAGCACAGTTTGTGAATACAGCAATTGCGATGGGTTGTGTTGGTCTCGCGATGCGCGGCGCAACCAACCCATACCCTCGGTCAACTGTTTGTTCAAATCGCTTTGCTTGGCGTTGAACACATCAAGTAGCAGTAACTGGCCCAAATAATATTGAGCGGGGGTGTGGTTCTGAAGGGCTGCTTTACCCAGCCACACGCGTGCAACTTTCAGGTCGCGCTCTACTACATCGCCGCGTAAGCGCATCAAGCCCAGTGTGGTTTGTACTTCTGCGTCGCCTGCCTCGGCCTTCGGTAAAAGCGCTTTGTACACGGCCATACCGGCCTCGCCGGCCGTTGGGCTTTCCGCTGCTTTGGCGGTGGTTGCATTGAGAAATGCGCAACCAATAAGGGCTGCGCCCAACAAGTGCAACCAAATGTTGTATTTGCCAGCGTTGTGGGTCATGAATTCAAGCCAGTTGTTTGATCAAACCTTTGAGAAACTGTACACGGTCGCTGACTTTCGGGAAACTGCGTGTGATCCGCAAGCGTTCAGCACCAGCCAGTTTCATGTCTTTTTCTTTTTGAATCATCAAGATAATTTTGCCAGCATCCACATTGGGTTGGGCATCAAACTGCACCACTGTTGCGTCGGTTGAACTGTCTATTTTTGCAATGCCCAGTGGTTTGGCCAGAATGCGCAGACGGTGCGTTTCCAGCAGTGCCGTGGCTGCGTCAGGCAATTTGCCAAAACGGTCAATCAATTCCTCCTGCACCTCTGAAATGAAGTCCATTTCTTCTGTGCTGGCGAGGCGCTTGTACAGCGTAAGGCGTTCATGCACATCGGGGCAGTAATCTTCGGGTAGCAGGGCAGGGGTGTGGAGGTTAATTTCTACCGTGGCGTTCAGCGGTGCGGTTAAATCGGGCTCTTTGCCTGCGCGCAAACTGCGCACGGCGTGGTTCAGCATATCGGTGTACATTTGAAAACCCACTTCGTGCACATTGCCGCTCTGGTTGGCGCCCAGCACTTCACCAGCGCCACGAATTTCAAGGTCATGCATGGCCAGGTAAAAACCGCTGCCAAGGTCTTCCATCATGGTAATGGCTTCGAGGCGACGCTCCGCATTCTTGCTCAAACCTTCTTCATTGTTCACCATCATGTAGGCGTAGGCCTGGTGGTGGCTTCGCCCAACCCGGCCGCGCAGCTGGTGCAATTGGGCCAAGCCGAATTTATCTGCACGGTGAATGACAATGGTGTTGGCGGTGGGTACATCAATACCGGTTTCAATGATGGTGGTGCACAACAACACGTTGAAGCGCTGTTGATAAAAATCGCGCATCACACGTTCAAGGTCACGTTCGTTCATTTGCCCGTGGGCAATCCCGATTCGTGCTTCAGGCAATATTTTCTCAAGCGCTTCTCGGCGATTTTCAATGGTGTCCACTTCATTGTGTAGATAGTACACCTGCCCGCCACGTTTCAATTCACGCAGCACAGCTTCACGAATCACGCTGTCGGTTTCGCGGCGCACAAAGGTTTTAATCGATAGGCGGCGTTGGGGTGCAGTGGCAATCACCGAAAAATCGCGAATGCCTTCCATGCTCATGGCCAGGGTGCGTGGAATGGGTGTTGCTGTCAGCGTAAGCACATCTACTTCAGCACGCAGGTTTTTCAGCGCTTCTTTTTGGCGCACACCAAAACGATGTTCTTCATCAATAATCACCAAACCAAGGCGTGAAAACTCCACCTCGGAACTCAGCACCTTGTGGGTACCAATAATGATGTCGGCACGCCCACTGTTGATTAATTCAACTGCATCGCGAATTTCCTTGGGCGATTTGAAACGCGACAATTCAACTACTTTCACTGGCCAGTCCGAAAACCGGTCTGAGAAGGTTTGAAAATGTTGTTCAGCAAGCAGCGTGGTGGGTGCCAACAGCACCACCTGTTTGCCATCCATTACGCTGACGAAAGCAGCACGCAAGGCCACTTCGGTTTTTCCAAAACCCACATCGCCGCACACCAGGCGGTCCATGGGGCGGGGGGAAGTCATGTCGGCAATGACGGCTCGAATCGCTGCGGCCTGGTCAGCGGTTTCTTCAAATCCAAATTTTTCAACAAAGGCTTCGTAGTCGCCAATGCTTAACTTGAATTCATGGCCTTTACGCAGCGCGCGGCGGGCATACAGGTTGAGCAATTCGGCTGCGGTGTCGCGCACCATTTTTGCCGCTTTCTTTTTTGCCTTTTCCCATTGGCCTGAACCCAGGGCATGTACTGGCGCGTTTTCCGGGTCAGCGCCGCTGTAGCGGGCAATCACATGCAGTTGGGCAACCGGCACAAACAGGTTCGAACCATTGGCATATTCAAGGTGCAGGAATTCAGATGCGCCTTCACCAAGGTCCATGCTGATCAGGCCTTTGTAGCGGCCTATGCCATGCTGCTGGTGCACCACCGGGTCGCCAATTTTCAGTTCCGACAAATCGCGAATCATGGATTCAACGTTGCTTTGCCTTTCCTGTTGCCTGCGTGCGCCGCGGCGGCGGGGTGAAAGTGAGAATAATTCTGCTTCTGTGACGAACGCAACTTGCGCTTCCAGCCCGCGGTGCACGCCAAATCCTTGGTCGAGCACTGCGGTGCACAGTACAAAACGTTCGCCACTTTCCAGTGCACCTTGCAGTGTTTCTGTTTGGTGGGGCTTTAGTTTGTGTTCCAGAAAATACTGGTTCAGGGTTTCGCGGCGACCATCGCTTGGGGCCACCATGATGACTTGTTTGTAGCTTCCCGCACCAGTTCGTTCGATCAGGTTGCGGAACTTGAAAATTGGGTCGTCAGCTTTGCGATCTGCAGCCAGGTCGGGCAGCAGCGCGCCGCTGTATTCCGGCACCAAGCATTTTTGGATGCCGACAAATTCACGCGTGCAGCATTCTCGAAACTGCTGAAAAATTCAGTAGCATGCAGGTAAATTTCGGAAGGTCGCAGAATTGGGCGTTGAATGTCTTTCGATAGAAAATCGAAACGGCTTTGGGTGTCTGCCCAAAATGTTTGCAAAGCTTGGTCTACGTCGCCATGCTGAATAAACACCAGTTCTTTTTTGGGCAGGTAATCAACGAGGCTGGCGGTGTTCTCAAAAAACAGGGGCAGATAATACTCAATGCCTGCGCTGGCCACGCCTGTGCCCATGTCACGGTAAATGGAAATTTTGGAAGGGTCACCTTCGAAACGTTCCCGCCATTTGCTGCGAAACTGCGCGCGGCTTTGTTCATCCATGGGGTATTCGCGGCCAGGCAGCAGGCGCATTTCCCGCACAGGGTACAGGCTGCGTTGGGTGTCTACATCGAATGTTTTGATGGATTCAATTTCATCATCAAACAAATCAATTCGAAACGGCAACGCAGTGCCGGTTGCAAACAAGTCGATAATGCCGCCGCGAATACAGTATTCACCGGGTGTCATGACCTGTGAAACATGGTTATAGCCTGCAATCGTCAGTTGTTCACGCAACTTCTTTTCATTCAGTTTGTCGCCGGTTTTGAAGTAGAAGGTGCTGCCGGCTAAAAATGAAGGTGGTGCCAGTTTCTGGATGGCTGTGCTGGCCGCTGTGATCAGCACGTCCAGATCACCCCGCTGGGTTTGGTAAAGCGTGGCAAGTCGTTCGGATACCAAGTCCTGGTGGGCTGACAAACTGTCGTAGGGCAGGGTTTCCCAGTCTGGCAGGTAATGTACCTTCAGGGTGGGGGCAAACAGGGTGATTTCTTCTTGCAGGCGAGTGGCATCGTGCGGGTTGGCGCAGGTGATCAGGCAAAGCTTGTTTTGCTGCTGGGCCTGTGTGCACAATTGCGCCAGCAAAAAAGCGTCGGCACTGCCGGGCGGGTGCGCCAAGCTGAGCCTGTGGCCGCCGGTTAGCTGAAAAGAAGAAGTAAAATATGAAAGCATAAAGTTCGCCCGCTTGGATACTGCAACCATGCTGGTTTTCCAGTGGGCGTCAAGTTCGGGTTTTGGGTCGGTGAATCAAGGCCCGTATTATACGGCGGCAAGTGCCCGCATAGGAACAGGCTTTCATGGCAAGAATTGCCAAGTACTTTGGTTTGGTGCCCGCAGGTGGTGCGGGGCGTCGCTTTGGCGGAAGTATCCCAAAGCAATACGCCATGCTGGGAGCAAAAACTGTACTGGAACACAGTGTAGAAGCACTGTTGGCCGACCCGCGCGTAGAAAAGGTGTTCGTGGTGGTGGCCAGCGACGACTCAACAGCCCTGGCCCTGTTTCGAGGCAACAGCCAAGTCACTTGCTTGCCATTGGGTGGGCAGGAGCGCGTGAATAGCGTGCTCAATGGCCTGAACCATTTGCTTGAAAATTTACTGGTGGGTGAAACCGATTGGGTTTTGGTGCACGATGCTGCCCGCCCTGGTTTAAGTGCCGCAGCTTTGAAAAGTCTGATTGACCAAGGCAGCGAACACATTGCGGGCGCGTTGTTGGCTGTGCCTGTGGCGGATACCTTGAAGAGAACCAGCTTGGCCCAAGAAGGCGAAGTGATTGCTCAACACACGGTGCCCAGAGACCACTTGTGGGCGGCGCAGACGCCGCAAATGTTTCGGGCGCAGGCGCTTAGCATGGCTATTTCCGAGTGCTTGTACAAAGGTGCCCAGTTAACCGACGATGCCAGTGCGATTGAAACCCTGGGCATTGGTCCCCTGATCGTTCCGGGGCATGTGGAAAACATGAAAATTACCCAAGCCGAAGATTTGCGGACAGTGGCCAGATTGCTTGGTTTGCATCAGGAGAATTTTGAATGAGTGAAATTGGCCGCTTGAGAGTGGGGCAGGGGTATGACGTACATCGCCTGGTCGAGGGGCGTCGGCTGATTTTGGGCGGAGTACACATTCCTTCCGAGCTCGGTTTGCTGGGTCATTCCGATGCAGATGCGCTGTTGCACGCCATTACTGATGCAATTTTGGGGGCCTGCGCCATGGGCGATATTGGCACCCACTTTTCTGATACTGACCCCCAGTTTGAAGGGGCTGACAGTGGCGTGCTGTTAAAAAACGTGATCGAGAAAGTCAGGCGTAAGGGGTTTACCTTGATCAATATCGATTCCACTTTGATTTGCCAAAGCCCAAAACTTGCCCCCCACATGGCAGCAATGCACTCAAGTTTGAGCAGCCTTTGTGGCTTGCCACTGGATGCAGTCAACATCAAAGCCAAAACCAACGAAAAACTGGGTTACCTTGGGCGCAAGGAAGCCATTGAGGCGCAAGCTGTGGTGTTGATGGTGAAGGGCGAGTGATGGTTTCCCGTTTTATTTTGGCGATTAGTACCAGTTCAGGCGTAGCCAAGGTGGCTGCAGCCACTGAGCCTCTTGAATTAAATGCGCATGCGGCGGACTTGTTCAACTTTGAAATTACTGATTACAAAAGCCAGTCTGCCCAACTATTGCCCTTGATTCAGCAACACCTTGAACTCGGCAATTTAAAGCCTGCCCAGTGTGCAGCAATTGCTGTAGATATTGGCCCTGGTGGTTTTACCAGCTTGCGCACAGCTTGCGGTATTGCCCAAGGCCTGGCTGTGGCCTGGCAAGTGCCCACGGTGCCATTGAGCAGCTTTGAATGCATGTTGCCTGCTCGGCAGCAAGAGCTGCCAGTCACGGTTTTGATGGATGCACGTTTGCATGAAATTTACGCAGCCTGCATTCAGCGAACTGCACAGGGCACAGCATGGGTCAAGCCACCCCATTTGTTGGCAATGCACGAATTGCAGAAAACTCAGGGGCCGGCTGTGTGCGATGCACATTTGTATGCACAGCTACACAACCCAGGCCCAGACGTGTTGCTGGGGGCAGTGTGCGCAATTCGCCTGGCACAATTGGCATGGCAAGAATTCCTGGCAGGTCGAGTGGCTGCACCGTTTGACTGTCAGCCTTTGTATGTTCGCGACAAAGTTGCCCAAACCACCACTGAACGATTGGCGTTGAAGCATGGCGCTGTTTAGTATTCGACCCATGACAGAGGCTGATGTGCCTGCTGTAATTCTGGTTGAGAACCAGATTTACGAGTTTCCCTGGACAGACCGGAATTTTCTGGACTCCTTGCGGGCGGGTTATCACATGCATTGCATGTGGTTGGATGAGCAACTTGCAGGTTACATTGTCATGATGCATGTGGTGGATGAATACCACTTGCTGAACATATCTATTCGTGCCGACTTGCAAGGTTTGGGGCACGGTAAGCACTTGTTGCAATGGGGCATTGGCCAGGCCAAACTGGCCAATGCAACCGGCATGTTGCTGGAGGTCAGGCCCAGTAACGTGACTGCAAAAAACCTGTATGAGAAAGAGGGGTTCAAATTGATTGGGGCCCGTAAGAATTACTACCCGTCTCAACTGGGCCGCGAAGACGCCTTGGTGATGTTCAAACGATTTACAGGTTGACCGGAATGACAAGCACTCGAAGCAAAGCCGATCTGTTCAATGCCATGGGTATCGGCCCTGTTTGGGAATTGCGCAAGCAGGAAAGCGAGTCAAAGCCATCCACGATGGCAAGTGGCGTGGCGTTTGACGGAATGTCGACCGCAGCACTCACGCTTGAATCGTTGCGAGAAAGTGTAGCCACTTGCAAACAATGTGGCTTGTACAAAACACGCAAGCAAACCGTGTTTGCAGATGGCATGCCACACGCACCCCTGATGGTGGTGGGAGAAGGGCCAGGCGTGGAAGAGGATGCGACCGGCCTGCCGTTTGTGGGCAAGTCAGGGCAGTTGCTGGACCGCATGCTGAAAGCAATTGGCGCAAGCCGTACAACCAACACCTACATTGCCAATGTGGTGAAGTGCCACCCACCGGGTAACCGCAATCCTGAGCAGGCAGAAATTGAACAATGTTCTCCCTACCTGGTTCAGCAAATCAAGGCCAGTGGACCCAAAGTGTTGTTGCTGGTTGGGCGCTTTGCAATTCAAACCCTTCTGAACACCAAAAAGCCAGTGGGCGAATTGCGGGGTGTGGTTCACCAAGTGAGCCTGGATGGTCTTGATATTCCCGCAGTGGTGACCTACCACCCAGCGTACCTGTTGCGCAGGCCAGAGGAAAAATTAAAAGCGTGGGACGATTTGTTGTTGTTGAAACAGCAAGGTCTAATTTAAGCTGTTTGTCACAGAGGCACGCCCACAGGGCGGTCCTCTCCTATTCGGGCTTCCACGTTGTACAGGCGCTGGTTGCGGCGGTGCCAGAGAATCACCATCAACATGGTGGCCATCACAAAGCCGCCGAACATCAGAATCACATTGTTCACATGCACATCAAAACTGATCAAGATGGCGTAAATGGCAAGCATGGTCAGCACTGAAATATTTTCATTGAAATTTTGAATGGCAATCGATCGGCCAGCGCTCATCAGCACATGGCCCCGGTGCTGAAGTAAAGCATTCATGGGTACTACGAAAAATCCGCTCAGTGCGCCGATCACGGTAATCAGCAGGTAGGCCATGCCTTGATTGTTCACCAGTACCATGGCCATGCAAACAATACCCATTAATATACCCATGGGCAGCACCAACATTGATTTTTTCAGCGGAATCATTTTGGCCGCGGCCACGGCACCGGCCGCCACGCCAAATGCGCAAACACCTTGAAGAATTGCACCCTTGTCCAAAGGCAGGCCCAAAGCACTTTCAGCCCATTTCAGCACGATAAATTGAAGTGTGGCTCCAGCACCCCAGAACAGTGTGGTGACCGCCAGTGAAATTTGCCCCAGTTTGTCGTTCCACAGTTGCTTTACACAGCCGTAAAACTTGCGGGTCATGATGATTGGGTGATTCAACTGTGGCTCGTAGCGAGCGCCTGTGTCTGGAATCTTGAAGTTGAAAATGGCCGCGATCAAATAGCCTGAAGTAATCACAAAGATGGCAGCTTCAGCAGGCGTGTCCATATTGTCGGTCACACCTGGAATGTGCAGCTGCATCAGGTATTGGCTGGTGCCTGGCGCAATCAATATGCCACCAAGTACGGTGCCCAGAATAATCGATAGCACGGTGAGTCCTTCGATCCAGCCATTGGCCTCTACAAGCCTGTCATGTGGCAAAAGCTCGGTCAGGATGCCATATTTCGCGGGTGAGTAGCTGCAGCGCCCAACCCAACCACCGCGTAAGAAAGCAGGGGGTGTACGCCAAAGAACATCATCAGGCAACCCACAATTTTGATGGAGTTGGTGATTAGCATGACCCTGCCTTTGGGCAATGTGTCTGCAAACCCGCCAACGAAGGGGGCCAGCACCACGTACGACACCACGAAGAACAGCTTCAGCAATGGGGTCATCCAGTCAGGCGACTGGATCTGAAACAGCAATGCGATTGCCGCAATTAAAAGTGCGTTGTCTGCAAGCGACGAGAAAAACTGCGCCGCCATGATGGTGTAAAAGCCGGGTTTCATTCAACTGTGAATTGAGCGAAATCCATTTAGTGCGATTTCGCCGTTTCGCTGCTCGTTCAACGGTGTTGAGGCGTTATATCATATCCAGACGCTTCGCGTATTAAGCAATGCCTTTTTTACAAAGTTCGAGCCAACCCCTAAACCACCAATTGCCAGCCCATGCCGCGACCCATACGTGCAGTGGTCAGACCCGCCGCCATCTCTGCCAATATCAATAGAATCAAGGAATTGCTGGGCAATGTCGCGGTGATGCCAGTGGTGAAAGCCAATGGCTATGGGCATGGTTTGGAAAGAATTATTGATGGCCTGCGCGAGGCTGACGCCTTGGCCATTTTGGAAATTGAGGGCGCGACCCGCTTGCGCCACCTGGGTTGGAACAAGCCAATTGTGTTACTCGAAGGCTGTTTTGACCAGGCCGATCTGCTCAAGGCCTTGGAGTTACGTTGTGATTGGGTGGTCCACAATCACAAGCAATTGGATGATCTGGAGGTTCTTGCGAAGCAGGCACCGGCACACAAGCCCAGAATTTTCTTGAAGTTGAACACCGGCATGAATCGCTTGGGGTTTCAGTCTGCTCAAGCGCAAGCTGCCATTCAGCGGCTGGATGAGTTCACCCTGAAACATCAATGGCCCACACCAGTTTTGATGACGCACTTTGCCAATGCAGATGAAGCGGAGCCGCGGGTCCGCTTGCCTTTTGCGCAACATCAGCATCAAGCCTTGATGGGACTGAAGCCTGCCCATTGGCAAAGCAGCCTGGCCAATTCAGCCGGTAGTTTGAATTTTCCGATGTTGGCCGGTGACATTGCCCGCCCTGGCATTGCTATTTATGGCGCCACCCCTGGTCCCGACGCAGCGGCCAACTATGGCCTGAAGCCAGCAATGATTTTCAGCAGCGAAATTATTGCAATTCAAGAGGTAAAACAAGGTGACAGAGTGGGTTATGGATCGCGTTGGGAAGCGAGCAACAGCGGGCGTATCGCGGTGGTGGCTTGCGGTTATGCCGATGGCTACCCACGCCACGCACCGGACGGAACGCCCACGTATGTTGAAGGGCATGTTGCGCCAGTCGCAGGCCGCGTGTCGATGGACATGATGACCATCGACGTCAGCCAAATCCCGAATGCCAATGTTGGCAGCACAGTTGAATTGTGGGGTGGGCACATTCCTGTCGATGTCGTGGCCGACCGTTGCGGCACCATTGGCTATGAACTGTTGTGCGCAATTGCGCCCCGCGTGCCATTTTTTAAAGCCTAGACCTAAAAGGAACACGCCGTTTTGGCCAAAATTAAAAGTCAATATCAGTGCACTGAATGCGGTGCCGTGTTCGCCAAATGGCAGGGGCAATGTACCGATTGCAGCAGCTGGAACACGCTGGTTGAATCGGCCGTGAGCACGGCAGCGCCGCCCAAGCACAGTCGCTTTGCGGCTCTGGCTGCGCAAAGCAGCAGTGTGATCAAGCTTTCCGAGATTCAGGCGCAAGACCATCCACGTTTTAGCAGTGGTGTACCCGAATTTGACCGTGTGCTGGGAGGTGGAATGGTGCCCGGCATGGTGGTGTTGCTGGGTGGCGACCCTGGCATTGGTAAATCCACCTTGTTATTGCAGTCTATGGTCACCCTGGCCAAAACCACATCGGCCTTGTATGTCAGCGGCGAGGAATCTGCCGGGCAAATCGCCTTGCGCGCCCAACGCCTTGGGCTGGAACACACCAACCTGAATGTATTGACCGAAATTCAGCTGGAGCAAATTGTTGCCCAGCTTGAAACACACAAACCTCAAGTGCTGGTTATCGACTCCATTCAAACCCTGTACACCAGCGAGTTGAGCGCTGCGCCGGGATCGGTCAGCCAGGTACGCGAATGTGCAAGCCAGCTGACACGGCTTGCAAAGGCCATGGGGATTACCACCATTTTGGTGGGCCATGTCACCAAAGAGGGCACATTGGCCGGGCCGCGTGTGCTTGAACACATTGTCGACACGGTCCTTTATTTCGAAGGGGATTCACAATCTTCATTCCGTTTGGTGCGCGCATTTAAAAACCGGTTTGGTGCAGTGAATGAGCTGGGTGTGTTTGCCATGACTGACCGTGGTTTGAAAGGCGTTAACAACCCCTCAGCCCTGTTTTTGTCGCAGACCGCTGAATGGGTGGCCGGTTCCTGTGTAATGTGCACGCAAGAAGGCGCCAGGCCATTGCTGGTTGAAATTCAGGCCTTGGTGGATTCCTCACATTCACCATCACCGCGCAGGTTATCGGTTGGGCTTGAACAAAACCGCTTGGCCATGTTGTTGGCGGTGATGCATCGCCACGCGGGTCTGCAGTTTTTTGATCAGGATATTTTTATCAATGCAGTGGGCGGTGTGCGAATTTCAGAACCTGCTGCCGATCTTGCAATTGTTCTGGCGATGGTCTCGTCGCTGAGAAACAAACGTTTGCCCAAAGAGTTGGTGGTGTTTGGCGAAATCGGCTTGTCTGGTGAATTGCGCCCGGCGCCGCGTGGGCAGGAAAGGCTGCGCGAAGCTGCCAAACTCGGCTTTACCCATGCGATTGTGCCTGCGAGCAACGCACCCAAGCAGCCCATAGACGGAATTGAAGTGATTGGCGTGGATCGCGTGGAGAAGGCGCTTGCCGCGCTGAGAGACAAGCTGGATTGCTTTTGACTCAATTTTGACTTGACCTGTGATTGATACGACAATTGCGCAGATAACTATAAATTCACTCTATTGAGCGATCCATGTCCAAAAGCCGTTTATTCCTGCCTGTTGTGTGGGCCACCTTGGGCTCGCTTATGCTGGCAGCCTGTTCCCGACCTGAAATAGACACCACTGAGGTGATTAGACCTGTTCGGGTGTTGGAACTTCAGGCTGGAGGCAGCACTTTTGAAGAAAGTTTTCCCGGTCAAATCGAACCTCGTTTTCAGGCAAAACTCAGCTTTCAAGTGGGTGGGAAATTGGCGTCGCGCCTGGTGGACGTTGGAGACAAGGTTTCCAAAGGTCAGGTACTGGCCAAAATTGATCCTCAGGATTTGAGTCTTGCCTTGCAGGCAGCTCAGGCGCAATTCGATGCCGCAGCCACAGAGCATGTTCAGTTGAAAACTGATCTGGACCGAGCCAAGACCCTGAAACAACAAAATTTTATCAGTCAGGCCGAGCTTGATCGTCGACAACTGGCCTTCGATGCTGCGGGCAGTCGCTTGAGTCAGGCTCGCGCCCAGTTGAGCACGCAGGCCAATCAGCGGCAATATGGCGACCTGCGTGCTCCGGGCAGTGGTGTCATTTCCAGCGTGTATGCCGAAGCAGGGCAGGTGTTGGCGCCAGGTCAGGCTGTGGTCCAGTGGGCTGATGAGAATGATGTGCAGGTCAGCATGGCTGTGCCCGAGAGCCGGGTCAGTGCGATCAAGCCGGGTCAGGATGCGCGCGTATTGCTTTGGTCTGGTCAACAGTCTTTGGATGCAAAAGTGCGGGAAGTTTCTCCGGTGGCAGACCCGGTAACACGCACGTTTGCGGTGTTACTGGATGTCAACGACCCAGCCAGAATGTCCCGTTTTGGAATGAGTGCGACAGTGCAGTTTTCAACTGCCGCCAAGTCGACCGCGTTCAAGCTTCCCATTTCGGCCCTGGTGGCCGAGCACACTGGTGCTTTTGTTTGGGTATTCGATGAAAAGCAAGGTGTGGTCAACAAACGGATTGTTCAACCCCATGACGTCTCTGAAAGCGACTTTCTGGTCAAAGACGGCCTAAACAATGGCGAGTTGATTGTCACTGCCGGCACCCACGTTCTGAACGAAGGCCAAAAGGTTCGTCGCTTCATTGAAACAAGCGATCTTTCCAAATGAGAAAAATCAACCTGTCGCGCTGGGCGCTTGAGAACCAGCCATTGGTTCGTTATCTCTTGGCTGTATTCATTTTCGCCGGAGTCGCCGCATTTTTCTCCTTGGGCCAGGAAGAGGACCCGCCATTCGTGTTTCGCGGCATGGTGGTACGTGCCTACTGGCCAGGAGCAACAGCCATGCAAATGGGTCAGCAGGTGGCCGACCCGATCGAAAAGGTGATTCAGGAAATTCCTTACGCCTACAAAATACGCTCTTACTCCAAGCCTGGTGAAACCGTCATTTTTCTTCAACTGGATGACAGCGCACCGCCCAGGCAAGTGGCCGACATTTGGTACACCACACGAAAACGGGTCAGCGACATGGCTGGAACACTGCCGCGTGGTGTCGTAGGGCCATTTTTCAACGATGAGTTTGGCGATACCTTTGGGGTGTTGCTGGCATTCTCCGCAGATGGATTCAAGTACGCCGAGCTAAAGGACTTCGTGACACAGGTACGTCAGGAAATGCTCAAAGTGCCCGATGTAGCCAAGGTGCAGCTATTTGGCGTTCAACCTGAAAAAGTGTTTATCGATGTCTCGCATTACAAAATTGCGCAATTGGGTATTTCTGCGCAAGACATTTTCAATCAAATCAACAGCCAGAATGCCGTGACTTCTCAGGGTGTTTTGAGTCTGGAAGAGCAAAAAGTGTGGTCAAGGGTGCAGGGGCAGTTTGAGTCCATTGAAGACCTTGCCAACCTGCCGATTCGGGCGGGAAAAAACACACTCCTGCTCAAAGACATCGCCCACGTTCATCGCGGCTATCAAGACCCACCTGTGTCCAAAATGCGCTTCAATGGCAAAGAGGTGATTGGCTTGGGGATTTCCATGGTCAATGGTGGCGATATTATCCGCCTTGGCCAAGAGTTGGAAAAAGTTGAGCGCCGCATACTGGCTGAACTCCCCGTGGGCATTGAGCTTCAGCGCGTGGCGGATCAGCCCAAATCAGTCAGTACCTCGGTCAATGAGTTTGTGAAAGTACTGATTGAGGCGATTGTGATTGTGTTGGCAGTCAGCTTTTTGAGTTTGGGGCTGCACAGCAAACCGTTTCGAATTGACACCCGACCGGGCTTGGTCGTTGCGCTGACCATTCCTCTTGTGCTGGCACTTACCTTTTTGGCGATGTCGTTTTTCAACATTAACCTGCACAAAATTTCGCTGGGCGCACTGATTATCGCCCTGGGTTTGTTGGTGGACGATGCAATCATCGCGGTTGAAATGATGGTTCGAAAACTTGAAGAGGGTTATTCGCGCTTCGATGCGGCTATTTTTGCTTACGACTCCACGGCGATTCCCATGCTGACCGGCACCTTGATTACAGCAGCGGGCTTTCTGCCCATTGCCCTGGCGCAATCGGCAGCGGGGGAATACACCTATTCAATTTTTGCGGTTACTGCCATTGCCTTGGTGTTGTCTTGGTTTGTCGCAGTTATTTTTGTGCCTTACATTGGCTATTGGTTGCTTAAAAAGCCCAAAGACGGGCAGGGTCACACGGAGGTGTTCGACACACCGTTTTACCAGCGCTTCCGCCGCTGGATTGAGGTGTGCGTTAACCACCGCTGGATCACGATATCGGTCACTGTGCTGGCCTTCATCGGTGGCGGCTATTCTTTCAAATTCATTGAGCAGCAGTTTTTCCCTGATTCCAACCGTTTGGAAATCATGGTGAATTTGTGGTTGCCCGAGGGCACCGCATTTGAGGAAACCGAAAAACAGGCGATCAAGCTTGAGCAGTGGTTGGCCAAGCAACCCGAAGTGCAGGGCTATGCCAGTTTTGTGGGTGATGGCGCGCCGCGTTTTTACCTGTCGCTGGATCAAAAATTTGTGCAAAGCAATTTGGCCGAGCTGATTGTCATTCCCAAAACATTCGAAGACCGGGAAATACTTCGGGGCAAACTGAAAGCGCATCTGGAAGGCAACTTCCCCGACATTCGCCCGCGAATTACCTTGTTGCCCAACGGCCCGCCCGTCACTTATCCCGTTCAGTTTGTGGTGCAGGGCCCGGATCCCCGAGTGGTGCGAGTGGTGGCCGACAAGGTGAAAGAGGCGGTTGCCTCCAGCGAATACACACGCGGCACGCACGACAACTGGAATGAAAACATCAAGGTGATGAAGGTTGAGGTAGACCAGGCCCGCGCACGCGCTTTGGGGGTTAGCAGCCAAAGTATTGCGGAGTCCTCGCATGTCATTTTGTCAGGCGCAACCATTGGGCAGTACCGGGAAAATAATCGCCTGATCGATATTGTGTTTCGCAACCCTGAAAGCGAACGCGACACCCTGGCTGAACTCATGAATGCCAACGTTCCCACAGCAAGCGGTGCCTATGTGCCCTTGTCCCAGGTGGGCAATGTCACCATGAGCTTTGAGCCTGGGGTGATTTGGCGTGAGGGTGGTGAGTTCGGAATTACTGTAAAGGCCGATGTGGTCTCCGGTATTCAGGGCACCACCGTTGCTTTGGCCATGAACAAGGCCCTCGATCCGCTTCGTGCTGAATTACCGCTGGGTGTATCAGTGAATCTGGATGGGCTTGCCGCTGATTCTGGCAAGGCCCAGCAGTCGATCATGGCCAATGTGCCTTTGATGCTGTTTATCGTGCTTACCTTGCTGATGTTGCAACTGAAAAGCTTTGGCCGAACCTTGCTGGTTTACTTTACCGGCCCGTTGGGCATTATTGGTGCCGCTTTGGCCTTGATCATCACTGCGCGCCCGTTTGGGTTTGTAGCACAGCTTGGCGTGATTGCCTTGTTCGGGATGATCATTCGAAATTCGGTTATTTTGGTGGACCAAATCGAGCAAGACAGGGCAGCTGGTGTAGACCCTTATGAGGCCATCATTGGCTCGACCATTCGGCGCTCTCGGCCAATTTTACTGACTGCAGCGGCCGCCGTATTGGCCATGATTCCATTGATGCGTTCGCAGTTCTGGGGGCCCATGGCAGTGGCGATCATGGGCGGGTTGATTGTGGCTACTCTGCTAACCCTGTTTTTCCTGCCCGCGCTGTACGCTGCAGCTTATCGAATTCGCAAACCCAAGTTGTAAATCGGGGCCGGAAATTACCATCTCAGTACTTGTGTTGTCCATGCAATGCTGAATTTCTTGAACGGGGTGATTATTTTTTGCTCGGTCAATAAACGGTAACCAGCCGCTTGGTGCACTTTCAGTTCGGCAACACGCATGCGGAACAGTGCCCGCAATGGTCTTGCAAACAGGCGTTGGTCTGCAGGCATGTTTTTCCAGGCCAGGTTGGTTTTTTCAAGCAGATGCTCACCCACCTCGCTGAACAGGGTTGTACTGGCCTCGCTGTGTTCCCTGCGTTTGATTTGTTCTGCCGTTACCCCATGTTTGGCCAGCAATTCAACAGGCAAGGGCTGAAATCCCTGGTCCAGGTACTTCGCCAGCCTGAGCAACTGGCACAGGCGGGTGGCTGAAGTCCAGAATTCCAGCAACTGTGTGCAATCCGTGTTCGGATATCCAAAACGGGCCTGAGCCAAGTGAACCCAGGGCTTGGTTTCCAACAGTACGTCGTTGTGCCAATCCGCCATGCTGTTGTAACGCTTGGGCTCGCATCCGCTGGCCACCCGGTTAATCAATTCGCCCCAGTGCTCTGCCGGTAGTGTGGCAATCACTGGTTTTGATATCGCGGTAATGACCGGGTGAGGGTTGCTGTTGCCCCCGGCGTTGGCGAGGGCGTTTTGCCACCAGCCAGTTTGACCTGTGTCAAGCCAGCTCCAGCTGCTTCAGGCAAGCCTGCCGCAACTCGTGATTCAAGGTGAAGCAGCCAAGCCAAAATGCCTTCAGTTCCTCGGTTTGAAACAGGGTTGCGTAGTGCAGGGAGGCGGTTTCCCCGCTTACTTTCTCGCGGCAGTAGGCAAGCGGGTTTTCTAGAGATACGGCCATGTCACCTTCTAATTGGGGGTAATGCAGTCAATAAGTGACATTGTAAGGGCTTCAAAGTTAAAATCGGGCTATAATGCGCGCCTGCATGCGGATGTGGCGAAATTGGTAGACGCACCAGATTTAGGTTCTGGCGTAGCAATACGTGAAGGTTCGAGTCCTTTCATCCGCACCACCCCTCTTGTGCCCCGGGTATATCGCTTCTGGGGCGGTCCAGTTTTACCAAGCCCCCGCCAAAGCAGCTTCATACTTGTGTAAGATATCGGCAATTGTAGAGCCTTTACGCCCATTAACCTCCCCCTTGGTCAACCTTGCCAAGGCAACTAGTTCAAGAGTTCCAAATGACTGAAACAACCACCACTGCCAGCTCACTCGAGAAAACCATTTCCTTGAAGCTGTCGGTTGAAAAAATCAATGCTGAAGTTGAAAAGCGCCTGAAAAAGGTGGCTCGTACAGCTCGCATGCCCGGTTTCCGCCCAGGTAAAGTGCCCATGAAAATGGTGGTACAAAACTATGGTCCCCAAGTGCATTCTGAAGTGTTGAACGATGAAATCGGTCGTACCTTTAGCGAAGAAGTTCAAAAGCAGGATCTGCGTGTGGCTGGTCAGCCCCGCATTGAAGCCGCCAAGGACGCCGCTGACGACGCTTTTGAGTTCAACGCCATTTTTGAAGTGTTCCCCGAAGTGAAGTTTGGTGACTTTGCTACATTGGAAATCGAGAAAACAGTGGTTGAAGTGTCCGACTCTGAAGTGGACAAAACGATTGAAATTCTGCGCAAGCAGCGCGCCAGTTTTGCTGAAGTAGACCGTGGCTCCGCTGAAGAAGACAAGGTAACTCTGGATTTCGTCGGTAAAATTGACGATGTCCCCTTCGATGGCGGCACAGCCGAAGACTTCTCGTTTGTAATCGGCAAGGGTCAAATGCTGCCTGAATTTGAAGCTGCGGCAAAAGGCTTGAAAAAAGGCGAAGAGAAAACGTTCGACCTGGCTTTCCCGGCCGATTACCACGGCAAGGACGTTGCAGGTAAAACTGCCCAGTTCACAATCACAATCAAGAAAGTGGAAGGCCCCCAGTTGCCTGAACTGAACGAAGAGTTCGCCAAGGCCATGGGCATCGCTGACGGTTCCCTGGAAAAGCTGCGTGAAGACGTGCGCGTGAACTTGAGCCGCGAAGTCAGCAACCGCACCAAGGCGCAAACCAAAGAAGCAGTCATGAATGCACTGTTGAAAGTGACTGAATTCGATGTGCCCAAAGCCCTTATTCAATCCGAAACCACCGAATTGGCCTCCCGTGCACGCCAGGACCTGAAGGCCCGTGGCATGCAAAACGTGGAAGAAATTCAGCTGCCCGAAGACATTTTTGCTGCACAAGCCGAGCGCCGTGTTCGCTTGGGCCTGATCGTGTCAGACTTGGTAAAAGAAAACAGCTTGCAAGCCAAACCCGAGCAGGTGCGTGCCTTCATCGAAGAGCAGGCACAAAGCTACGAGAACCCTGCGGAAGTGATGCAGTGGTATTTCCAGGATCGCGCCCGTTTGGCGGATGTGGAAGCGGTTATTCTGGAAGACAATGTGGTTGAATTCGCTTTGAGCAAATCCAAAGTGGTTGAAAAGAAATTGTCCTTTGACGAACTGATGGGAAATAAATAAATGATGTGGAACCCTCGCTCTATGACTAACAACATGAACAATTCTGGTGCGCTTGAAACCCAGGGCAATATGTACGTGCCCATGGTGATTGAGCAAAGTGGTCGGGGCGAGCGGGCCTATGACATTTATTCGCGCTTGCTTAAAGAGCGCGTTATTTTCCTGGTGGGGCCGATCAACGACCAAATGGCCAACGTCATCGTGGCGCAAATGTTGTTCCTCGAAAGCGAAAACCCCGACAAAGACATTGCGCTGTATATCAACAGCCCGGGTGGTTCTGTGTCAGCGGGCATGGCCATTTACGACACTATGCAGTTCATCAAACCCGATGTTTCAACTCTTTGTACAGGCCTGGCGGCCAGCATGGGCGCGTTCTTGTTGTCTTCTGGCACCAAGGGCAAGCGTTTTTCGCTGCCCAACAGCCGAATCATGATTCACCAGCCTTTGGGTGGCGTGCAGGGTCAGGCATCCGATATTGAAATTCATGCCAAGGAAATCTTGTATTTGCGTGAGAAATTGAACGGAATACTGGCTGAGAACACAGGTAAGACCATCGAAGAGATTGCGCGTGACACAGATCGTGATAACTTTATGGGTGCAGACTCTGCCAAAGAGTATGGCTTGATTGACGACGTGTTGAAGCACCGTGTGCCTCCGGCCGACAAGAAGTAACTGCAGTAACATTAAAACCTTGATTTCTTGATTGCCCCTGCGGGGGCTTTCCAGAGGATAAAAGATGTCAGAAAAGAAAGGCTCAAGCGAAAAGCTGCTGTATTGCTCCTTCTGCGGCAAAAGCCAGCATGAGGTAAAAAAATTGATCGCAGGGCCCTCTGTGTTCATCTGCGATGAATGCATTGAGTTGTGCAACGACATCATTCGTGATGAAGCAGCGGAGGCCACGGCCACAGGTGGCGGCGACAAGCTACCCACCCCTCAGGAAATTCGTTCCATTCTTGACCAGTATGTGATTGGGCAGGACAAAGCCAAGCGTGTGCTGGCTGTAGCGGTTTACAACCACTACAAACGCTTGCGCCACATGAGCAAGAAAGACGACATTGAACTGACGAAAAGCAATATTTTGCTGGTTGGTCCAACGGGTTCGGGTAAAACGCTGTTGGCCCAAACCCTGGCCCGTTTGTTGAATGTACCTTTCGTCATTGCCGATGCCACTACGCTGACCGAAGCCGGTTACGTGGGCGAAGATGTGGAAAACATCATTCAGAAACTGCTGCAAAGCTGCAACTATGAAGTCGAAAAAGCGCAGCGCGGCATTGTTTATATTGATGAAATCGACAAGATTTCCCGCAAGTCAGACAACCCGTCCATTACACGCGATGTGTCGGGCGAGGGTGTACAACAAGCCTTGCTGAAATTGATTGAGGGCACTGTGGCCTCTGTTCCTCCACAGGGCGGCCGCAAACACCCCAACCAGGATTTCGTTCAAATTGACACCACCAACGTACTATTTATCGTGGGTGGTGCATTTGAAGGTTTGGACAAGGTGATTCGTAACCGTTCCGAGCGTTCGGGTATTGGCTTTGGTGCAACCGTGAAAAGCAAGGAAGAGGGCAATGTGGGCACCCTGCTGGCAGAAGTTGAGCCAGAAGACTTGATCAAGTTCGGTATCATTCCTGAATTGGTGGGTCGCTTGCCTGTAATTGCCACCCTCGAAGAACTGGATGAACCCGCTCTGATCGAGATTTTGACCAAGCCGAAAAATGCCATGGTCAAGCAGTTCGAAAAGCTGCTTGAGATGGACGGTGCTGAACTCGAAGTTCGCCCATCGGCGTTAAGCGCAATTGCCAAGAAAGCAATTCAGCGCAAAACAGGTGCGCGTGGTTTGAGAACCATTCTTGAACAGGCTTTGCTCGGCATTATGTACGATCTGCCTGGCGACACGAATGTCAAGAAAGTGGTGATTGATGAAAATACAATCAACGGTACGGGCCAGCCTTTGCTGATCTACGAAGACCAGCCCAAAGTGGCCAGCAGCAAAGACAAATCCTGATGCTGAAAACCACACCAAAACAGATTGCAAAATGATTAAAAAAGCCCAACTCCACGGTTGGGCTTTTTCTTTTCAGTGGTATTGTTAAATTGGTCGTGAAATAAAGCTTGAATAAGCGCGTTTTAACCCCACTGTAGGGTTATGCATTTAATAGGTGATTCATATGTCAGCAACTAACGTGCTTCCGGAACAACCCATCGAATTGTCACTGCTTCCATTGCGAGATGTAGTCGTGTTCCCGCACATGGTCATTCCGCTTTTCGTGGGCCGTCCAAAATCCATCAAAGCGTTGGAAATCGCGATGGAAACAGGCAAGAGTATTCTTCTGGTGGCGCAAAAATCTGCCACCAAAGATGAACCCAGCGACAAAGACATTTACAACATCGGCTGTGTCGCCAATGTACTCCAAATGCTGAAGCTGCCCGACGGCACCGTAAAGGTTTTGGTAGAGGGTGTGCAGCGTGCACGTTTGACCAAGGTAACGGATGAGGGAACACACTTCGCGGCCACGGCTTTGCCCTTGCTGCCCGATCCTTCACAGAGCCCGGAAACCGAGGCCATGAAGCGTGCCGTGATGGCGCAGTTTGATTCTTACGTGAAATTGAACAAGAAAATTCCGCCAGAAATTTTGACATCGCTGGCCAGCATTGAAGACATCGGCCGATTGGCGGATACCATTGTCAGCCACTTGCCATTGAAGCTGGAGCAGAAGCAATCCATTTTGGAAACTTTCAGCATTGCCCAGCGCCTGGAAGCGTTGCTGTCCCAACTAGAAACCGAGATCGATATTCTTCAGGTGGAAAAGCGCATCCGTGGTCGTGTAAAGCGCCAAATGGAAAAAAGCCAGCGCGAGTACTATTTGAACGAGCAGGTCAAAGCCATTCAGAAAGAACTGGGTGAGGGCGAAGATGGCGCGGACATGGAGGAGCTTGAAAAGCGAATCAAGGCAGCGCGCATGCCCAAGGAAGCCCTGAAAAAAGCCGAAGCCGAATTGAAGAAGCTCAAGCTGATGTCACCCATGTCTGCTGAAGCCACCGTGATTCGCAATTACATCGACGTTTTGGTGGGTTTGCCCTGGAAGAAAAAAACCAAAATCAACAACGACCTTGCCAATGCCGAAAAGGTATTGGATGAAGATCATTATGGTTTGGAGAAAGTGAAAGAGCGCATTGTGGAGTACCTCGCGGTGCAGCAGCGGGTCGACAAACTGAAGGCACCTATTCTCTGTTTGGTGGGTCCCCCCGGAGTTGGTAAAACTTCGCTTGGACAATCTGTGGCCAAGGCAACAAACCGCAAGTTTGTTCGCATGGCCTTGGGTGGCGTGCGTGATGAAGCTGAAATTCGTGGCCACCGCAAAACCTATATTGGTTCCATGCCTGGCAAGGTATTGAACAGCATTACGAAAGTAGGTGTTCGCAATCCGCTGTTTTTGCTGGATGAGATCGACAAGATGGGGCAGGACTTCCGTGGCGACCCCGCATCGGCTTTGTTGGAAGTACTGGATCCCGAGCAGAACAGCACCTTTGTAGACCATTACGTGGAAGTGGAATACGACTTGAGCGATGTGATGTTTGTAGCGACTGCGAACTCCTTGAACATTCCTCATGCACTGCTTGACCGGATGGAAGTAATTCGCCTGAGCGGTTACACCGAAGACGAGAAAGTGAACATCACGCAAAAGTATTTGCTGCCCAAGCAGTTGAAAAACAACGGCGTGAAAGACGAAGAACTGAGTGTTTCCGAAGCAGCAATTCGTGATGTCATTCGCTTCTACACCCGCGAGGCAGGTGTGCGTGGTCTTGAGCGTGAAATGTCCAAAATTTGCCGCAAGGTTGTGCGTCAAATGGTATTGGGCAAAAACGAAAAGAAAGTGCTGGTGACTCCGAAGAACCTCGACAAATTCCTGGGTGTTCGTCGCTTCAATTTCGGCATGGCTGAAAAAGAAAATCAGGTGGGTCAGGTCACTGGTTTGGCCTGGACAGAAGTGGGCGGTGAATTGCTGACCATTGAAACTGTGTCCATGCCAGGCAAGGGCAATGTCATTCGCACAGGTTCTCTCGGTGATGTGATGAAAGAATCGGTGGAGGCTGCCCGTTCAGTGGTGCGCGCACGCGCGAATCGATTGGGAATTCGCAACGATGCTTTCGAGAAGCGCGACATTCACGTGCATGTACCTGAAGGCGCGACACCGAAAGATGGGCCCTCAGCCGGTATTGCGATGACCACTGCATTGGTGTCGACTTTGACGAATATGCCGGTGCGTTCTGACGTTGCAATGACTGGTGAAATTACTCTCCGTGGCGAAGTTTTGGGTATCGGTGGCTTGAAAGAAAAGCTGCTTGCCGCCCACCGCGGTGGCATTAAAACAGTGCTGATTCCCGAAGAAAACGTGAAGGATTTGGCAGAAATTCCAGCCAATGTGAAGAATAGTTTGGAGATTATTCCGGTGAAATGGATTGATCAAGTGCTGCAACATGCCTTGGAATCGCTACCAGAGCCAGTCTCCGAGCCGGCCGAGGTGATTGCGGGCAAAGCTGATGAGGCTGCTGCAAACCCAAGTGTAAAGCACTGATATCAATCGGTATTTTGAACAAGCCTCCGCATGAAAATGTGGAGGTTTTTTTTTGTGCATCGCGGAAAGCCTTAGCTGGCTTGAAAAATAAGGGTTATCCGCCCGCAAAATGTGTTGACAGCTAGGTTTCAGGCATGTCTAAATTAAGAACTGGAAGCAACGTGGTGCCTGTTTTTGGGCACTTTTTATTTGTCACCATGAGGGGGCTTTTTACATGAATAAAACCGAACTGATCGATCAAATTGCTGAGTCAGCAGAAATCTCCAAAGCGGCCGCTGGTCGTGCATTGGATGCAATGATTGCTGCTGTTAAAACTACCTTGAAAAAAGGTGGATCAGTAACTTTGGTTGGTTTTGGAACCTTTGCTGTTGGCAAGCGTGCTGCACGCAGCGGCCGTAACCCACGCACTGGCGCAACAATCAAAATCAAGGCAGCCAAAGTGCCCAAGTTCCGTCCCGGCAAAGCCCTGAAAGACGCAGTGAATTAAATTTAAAATTTTTTGACAAAAGGTATTGCAGGCCGAGTTAATTTGTATATAATTGCGGTCTTGGCTGATTCGCAGCAAGACAAACACTAGTAAAACAGTGAGCGTCGGGTGCTTAGCTCAGTTGGTAGAGCGGAGCCCTTACAAGGCTTAGGTCGGGAGTTCGAGCCTCTCAGCACCCACCAACATTGCGAAACAGCAACCAACTCTGGAGTGGTAGTTCAGTTGGTTAGAATACCGGCCTGTCACGCCGGGGGTCGCGGGTTCGAGCCCCGTCCACTCCGCCAAACAAAAAAGGGAATCTTCGGATTCCCTTTTTTCATTTCCACGCTCTCATTCATTTCCAACCCCGGCCGCGCCCCACACGGTTTTCCGGTGTTTACCTTCAGGTATAGTATCCGCTTGTTGTTCAACACTAAATACCTACAAAACATGTTTGAATTCATCCGAAACAATCAGAAGATCATGCAGTTTGTGCTGCTGCTGTTTATTGCACCCGCATTTGCCTTGTTTGGTCTTGAGGGGTACAACACTGTCAGTGCTGACGCAAACGCGTTGGCGATTGTGGGCGATTATCCAATTACCCAGGAAGAGTTCGATCAGGTTAAGCGTGAGCGTATTGAAGAAGCACGTGCGCAGTCAGGCGACAACTTTGATCCAAAGGTGTTTGAATCACCAGAAATCAATCGCCAATTGTTGGATACATTGGTGCTTCAATATTTGCTTCAACAGTCGGTACAAAAGCAATATTTGACGGCTTCAGACAAAGCCTTGGCTGAAGACATCGCTCGCACTCCCTTGTTTCAGGTGGATGGCAAATTCGATCTTGAAACTTACAAGCGCGAGTTGGCTGCACGTGGTTTAACGCCTGCGCAGCACGAGGCAAATGTGCGTTTTGGCTTGGCGAGAAACCAGGTGCTTGACCCGGTTTTGCGTGCTTCTTTTTTCCCGGAAACACTGAAAACCCAGCTGGATGATGTGCAGTTGGCCGGTCGAGTGGTGCGCGTTAAAAATATTGACTTGGCCCCATACCTGGCCAACGTCAGTATTACGGATGAGCAAGTGGCTGCATTTTATGAAGCGAACAAAACCCAATTCATGGCACCTCAAAAAGCCGATGTGGAATATGTGGTGTTGTCGCCAGACACCATCAAATCCAAGATTGCAGTGAGCGATGCAGACATTGCAGCTTACTACGAACAAAACAAGGCCCGTTTTTCTGCTCCTGAAGAACGTCGTGCACGCCACATTTTGCTGGATGCCGAGAAAGAAGGTGCCTCTGCAGACGAACTGAAGGCAGCGGCGGAAAAAGTGTTGGCCGAGTTGAAAGCGAATCCATCCAGGTTTGCTGAAATTGCCAAGCAATACTCAATCGATCCGGGCTCATCAAATCAGGGTGGAGATCTTGGATTCTTCGGCAAAGGCGCGATGGTTCCCGAGTTTGAACAAGCCGTGTTTTCCCAGAAGAAAGGCGAACTCAGTGGTTTGGTGAAGAGCCAGTTTGGTTATCACATTGTTGAAGTAACCGACATTCGTGGTGGTGAAGTTCAAGCACTTGAGGAAGTGAAAACTCAAATTTCAGATGAAATCAAAAATCAAAAGATGACTGCGCAGTATGCCGATGCACAAGGGCGCTTCACCGAGTTGGTGTATGAAGGTGGTCAGTCGTTTGAGAACGTGATCAAGGCACTCGGTGTGCAGGCACAAACATTCAATGGTTTGACGCAAGGTGCAGCCAACGCGCCAGAGGTATTGAAAGACGCGAAAGTGATGGCAGAAATTTTTTCATCAGACTCGATTGAAAATAAAAACAACACCAAGGCGGTGCAGGTGGGTGAAGCCATGGTGTCTGCTCGCATTGTGAATTACACGGCCGCAGCAGCACGCCCGCTGGAGGAAATGAAGCCAGTGATTCAGGCTCGCTTGAAGCAGGAGGAAGCTGCAAAGGCTGCGCTGAAAGACGCAGATGCGTTGGCTGCCAAGCTGGACAGTGAAAAGCCACAGGCCGGTTCTGATTTGTTGACCGGTTTTGCAGATTCAAGAACCGTGTCCGCTTTGAGCGCGGAGGGCTTGCCCGGTTTGGTGGCTCAGTCCGTGTTGAACACGGGTGTGTCTGAACTACCCAAAGCGAAGGTGGTTGGACTAGGCAACAACGGCTATGCGGTGGCGTGGGTTGAAAGCAGTGCACCGTCTTCGGAAGTCAAAGCGAAAGCAGATCCGCAGGTGGTTCAGTACTACGAGAATATTGCAGGGCAGGTGTATCAGGAAGCCTTGCTGCTGGCTGCACGCGATGCCATGAAAAAGCGTGTTGAAGTCGAGATCAAGAAGACGTTTTAATCTTGCAGGTATAGTGGATGCTGATGTGGTCGATTTGCAGCGCATCGCATCCCCGATTGACATGGTTGTAGTTGATTTGCAGCGCGTCACTCATTCTGCCTTGATCAAGTCGAATTCCCCTTTTTGAATCTGGCTCAGGGCATGCGAAACGCGAGCGCGTCTTCGCATCAGATCCTGGCGGATCTGCCCCTCGCTGCGAATCAAAATGGGCGACTTGATCTTGAATCAGCAGAACGATGTAACGCTGCTGCAAATCCAGACCTCACCTTAAGTCGCTTAGCGCACGCGGTAAAAGATAACGCGAACTCGTATACGCTACCCGTAATATCTTCACTTCAATGTCGCTGAAAACGTCGGCCAAATATTTTCCAGAATTTTCGGTTGTGCTCCCGCATTTGGATGAATTCCATCTGCTTGAAACGCAGTGGGGTCTAGCGCGAAACCTTCCAGCATAAACGGCACCAAAGGCACCTTCTGTTTTCGTGCTACCTCTGGGAATGTATCGCCAAAGCGGCGGGCATACGCAGGTCCGTAATTCGATGGAATTTGCATGCCAATCAGTACAGCCTGAGCGCCATTGCGCCGGGCCGTGACCAGCATATTGGTCAAGTTGTCTTTCATCGTGTCCAGGGACAATCCGCGTAATCCGTCGTTGGCGCCAAGTTCCAAAATCATGTGTGTGGGTTGGTGTTGTTTCAGCAGGGCTGGCAAGCGTGTTTTTCCACCTGCTGTGGTCTCGCCTGATACTGAGGCATTCACCACCTTGCAGTGCGGGAACTTTTCAGCCAAACGGCCCTCCATCAAAGCGACCCAACCTTGTTCTTTGGGCAGGCCGTAAGCGGCCGAAAGGCTGTCGCCCATCACCAGTATTTTGCATTCCTGGCCTGTACTTGCCGCAAAGCTGGATACACTGGTTGATAATCCAAAAGCGATCAGCCCAATGCGAAGGCGTTTTTAATTTTTTTTGCAGTAAAGGCAAACATGAGTCGTGCAATCCTCGAAGTCGAAGGTTTAAATCAATTGGTTCAGGACGGGCAAAGTAGTTTGTCCATTCTTGAAAACATTTCATTCACTATAAATCAAGGCGAAGCGGTTGCCATTGTGGGGGCCTCAGGTTCAGGCAAATCCACATTGTTGGGCATGCTTGCTGGGTTGGACATTCCATCTAGCGGTGCAGTTCGCTTTTTGGGGGAAGACTTAACTCAACTTAACGAAGACCGCCGTGCCAGCCTGCGAGCCGAGCATGTGGGTTTTGTATTTCAGTCATTTCAGTTGCTCGACCACCTGAGTGCGCTTGAGAACGTGATGCTGGCCACTGAACTGACGCCAATGCAAAATCGCGAAAAGGCCTGCAAGGAGATGCTAGACCGGGTAGGTTTGGGTGATCGCCTCAACCACACGCCCAAAACCCTTTCGGGTGGTGAACAGCAACGCGTGGCCTTGGCCAGGGCGTTTGTGCGTAAACCCACGATTGTGTTTGCCGATGAGCCCACTGGCAGCCTGGATTTTGCAACCGGCCAGCGAATAATTGACTTGATGTTTGACCTTCAGAAAGAGCAGGGCACCACTTTGATTCTGGTGACCCACGATGACAAGCTTGCGGCGCGTTGTTCACGGCAATTGACTATTGCGGCGGGCGCTTTGGCCCAGGAGGTGGTTTAACCACGCTTTCATCCGCCCGGCAATTTCGCTCGCATGTGAAACGTACAAACCCTCTCGTTCACCTGCCAGCGGTTCAAGCGACAGCCCATGTAGATACACAGCGAATGATGCGGCTTTGAATTCATCTAGCCCTTGCCCCAACATGGCTGCTATGGCGCCAGCGAGCACATCGCCACTGCCCGCGGTCGCCAATGCGGGGCCACCCGTGGTGTTGATCTCAATTTGATTCGAATTGCAGACCAGGCTGCCAGTTCCTTTTAACACCACAGTGCAGTCAAATTGGGAAGCCAAGGATTGCGCCGCCTTCACGCGATCGGCCTGAATTACCTCAGTGGTGCTTTGGAGTAGGCGAGCTGCCTCCAGGGGGTGCGGCGTCAACACCAGGCTTTTTGCACGGTGTTTGCGCCGGTAGTGCTGTAGCCGCGCACGCAACACCGAATTTGCTGCAAGAAGGTTCAGCGCGTCAGCGTCCCACACCATATCCAGACCTTTGTCGTGTTCAAGCAGTGCATGAACCATGCTCAAGGCCTCTTCACTTTGCCCCAAGCCTGGGCCGATCAAAGTGGTATCCGCAAACTCAAGATTGCTTTCCAGCCCCTTGTTCATGATTTCCGGAAAGACCAGGTCGAGAAAGGGTGATTGGCCTTGACGCTGAACATCAGGCAAGTGCATGTCGGCTTCATGCAGTAGGGTCAGGGCTACTCGCCCGCAGCCCAGCATTAGTGTGGTTCTTGCACTCAGCACGCAGGCGCCTACCATGCCAAGTTGGCCACCGAGCACAGCAATGCTGCCAAAGCTGCCTTTGTGATGCTGATGGCCTCGCTTTGGCAGGTGTTGCAATTGATCAAGCCGGGAAACCGCGTGAACAACCATGCCCAGTTCGACCGTGTGCGGCCCCGTATCAAGCAGGGCGTCGCAATTCAGCGTGTCTATCCACAGTTCACCGCACAAATCTTTGCCTTGTTCACTCAACAGGCCGTGCTTGCAGGCGAGGTAGCTGAAAGTGGTGTGTGCCTGAACCGCTACGCCGGGCGCATTACCCGTGTCGCAGTTCAGCCCGCTGGGGCAGTCCAGCGCATAAACCCTGGCCTTGTGGTGGTGTGCATTCACATGTCGAATCAATCGTTCGATAACACCCTGTGGGGATCTGTTACAGGCAATTCCCAGCAGCCCGTCAATGATCACTGTGCCAGCATCAATGTCAGGCAAGGGCATGTCGGGTTTAAATTCCATGGGTTGAACACCGTGTGCCAAAGCCCACAATACAGCCTGCATGCGGTCTTTCGAGCCAGTTTTTCCATCGCTTACCTGCAAAAGGTCGACTTGCAGGCCTTTGCGTTTCAACTCCCCGGCCACAATGCAGGCATCTCCCCCGTTGTTGCCCGGCCCGGCCAGCACCAGGCAAGGCGGTGAATGTGTCTTGCTGTGAACAATTTGATCGACAATTTTCAGGGCCGAGCGTACCCCGGCGGCCTGCATCAGCAAAAAAGAATCGATGTGTGCAAAAGCAGCCTGTTCCAGCGCCCGGATTTGCTTCACCGACAGCACTGGCATTGATTTTTGATCCAACTGTTGCCAGTTGGCATGGCCCAGGTTCTCAGGGTGTAGGTCAATCGGTTCTGGCATGCGTATTCCAAGGAAATTCAGGGTGGTTTATCCGGGCTTTGTGCTCAGTTTTGGGGCTGTAGCACTTATAATTCAAGATTACCTCAACCACCCCCACTGCTGTCATGTCTCTTGCCCTGTCCTCGGCTGATCAATTCGATGTTTCCACCTTCCATGGCGCCTCTGCCTTGTCTGCTTTTCGTGCAGAAGGTTTGCTGAAACGCCTGCAAGCCATTGATTCGAATGTGTCAGCGGTGCGTGCGCATTTCGTTCATTTTGTGGCGACGCGGGGTGCACTGGAAGGGCAGCAGCGCAAGGTGATGGAAGGCTTGCTCGATTACGGCCATGCTGCCCCGGCGTTGGACCGTGTTGACCTTGGCTGCGTGGTCGTTCCCCGCTTGGGTACGGTTAGTCCGTGGGCTTCGAAGGCCACCGACATTGCCCACAATGCTGGCCTGACCAAGGTGGTGCGCATGGAGCGTGGCATTGAATTTCAGCTGAGCTTCAAGAAAGGCTTGCTGGGTGGCAGCAAACTGCCGGAAGGGGCGGCTTTGCAAGCCTTGAAGGCCGCGCTGTATGACCGTATGACTGAAACCGTTTTGCCCGAAGGCTTTGATGTGAAAGGCCTGTTTTTGCCCCTGCAAGGCAAAAGCCTGCAAATTGTGGAATTGGGCGAAGGACGTAATTCCCTGGTGAAAGCAAACAGCGAACTTGGCCTGGCCCTGAGCGACGATGAAATTGATTACCTGCTGGAAGCCTATACTGTGATGGGTCGTTCACCCACAGACGTCGAACTGATGATGTTTGCGCAGGCGAACAGCGAACACTGCCGTCACAAAATTTTCAACGCAACCTGGACGATTGACGGACAGGCGCAAAACGAAACGCTGTTCGGGATGATTCGCAACACCCACAAAACCACGCCGCAAGGCACGGTGGTGGCGTATTCCGACAATGCAGCCGTAATTGCTGGTGGCAAGGCTGAGCGCTTTTTTGCTGATGCCGATGGCGTGTATCGACCGCACGAGGAAACCACGCATTTTGTGATCAAGGTTGAAACTCACAATCACCCCACAGCCATTTCGCCATATGCAGGCGCTGCCACGGGTTCAGGCGGTGAAATTCGTGATGAAGGTGCCACTGGTCGTGGCGCCAAGCCCAAAGCTGGCCTGTGTGGTTTTACCACCTCGCATTTGCGTTTTGAAGGTGGCAAGGAAAGCTGGGAAAGTGGGCAAGACGCATTGGTGCCACTGGAGCAACGTGCAGAGCAGCCACAGCCTGTCGGCATTCCCACACGCATCGCCACGCCTGAACAAATCATGATCGATGGCCCGATTGGTGCGGCTGCCTTCAACAATGAATTTGGCCGCCCGAACCTGGGTGGTTACTTCCGCACGTTCGAGCAGCGCGTGGGTGAACGTGTTTATGGCTACCACAAGCCCATCATGATTGCGGGTGGCTTGGGCAATATTCGGGAAGTGCACACCCACAAATGCGATTTGCCAGCGGGCAGCTTGTTAATACAGCTGGGCGGCCCTGGCATGCGCATTGGCATGGGCGGTGGCGCAGCTTCGTCGATGAATGCAGGTACCAACACCGAGTCGCTCGATTTTGATTCCGTACAGCGTGCCAACCCTGAAATGGAACGCCGTGCGCAGGAAGTACTCGACCGCTGCTGGACTCTGGGCGAAGCCAACCCGATTTTGAGCATTCATGATGTGGGCGCGGGTGGTATTTCCAACGCATTCCCCGAACTGGCCGATGCATCGAACAAAGGTGCGGAATTTGATTTGCGCAAAGTGAATCTGGATGAAAGCGGTTTGAGTCCTGCCGAGATTTGGTGCAATGAATCGCAAGAGCGCTATGTGATGGGTATTGCGCCGGAATCGCTTGAACTGTTCACGCAACTGTGTGAGCGTGAACGTTGCCCCTTCTGTGTGGTGGGTGTGGTTACTGATGAACGCCAATTGAAAGTGCTCGACGCTGAAAGCACCAGCAACCCTGTAGACATGCCCATGGAGGTATTGCTTGGCAAACCACCGCGCATGGAGCGCAACGACAACCGTGTTGAAACGGTGAAAGCTGAAATGGATTTGACTCAAACCGAATTGGGCGAGGCCATTGAGCAAGTATTGAAATTCCCCGCTGTGGCTTCCAAGCGTTTCCTGATTACCATTGGCGACCGCACCGTGGGCGGCTTCACAGCCCGCGATCAAATGGTTGGGCCTTACCAGGTGCCCGTGGCTGATGTGGCAGTGACCATTGATGATTACACAGGCTATGCTGGCCAGGCCATGGCCATGGGTGAGCGCACACCACTTGCGGTGTTGAATGCACCTGCTTCAGGCCGTATGGCCATTGCAGAGAGCATTACCAACCTGCTGGCTGCACCAGTTGAAAAACTGGAAGACGTGAAACTGAGTGCCAACTGGATGGCCGCTTGCGGTACACCCGGACAAGATGCGGCTTTGTTTGATACCGTGAAAGCCATTGGTATGGACCTTTGCCCACAGTTGGGCTTGGGCATTCCTGTGGGCAAAGATTCGCTTTCAATGCGCACCCGCTGGAATGAGGGCGATGTGCAGAAGGAAGTGTTGTCGCCGGTTAGTTTGATTGTGACTGCATTCTCGAAAATTACAGATGTGCGTGGCACGCTAACGCCCGTGTTGAACACGGCAGAAGACACCGTGCTGGTGTTGGTTGATTTGGCACGCGGCAAAATGCGCATGGGTGCCAGCGTATTGGCACAGGTGACCAACCAGTTGGGTACGGATGTACCCGATGTGGAGGATGCAAGCGACATCAAAAACTTTGCGATGGCCATGAATGTCTTGCGTGAAAAAGGTTTGGTGCATGCTTACCACGACCGCTCCGACGGTGGTTTGATGGCGGCTTTGGCGGAGATGAGTTTTGCCAGCCGCTGTGGTTTGTCGATCAACCTGGATTTGATCACCATCGACCCCTATTCAGCCGATTGGGGCGACTTTAAAATTCGCCCGGAGCAGGTTAGCGTGCAGCGCGGCGAACTTACCCTGAAAGCTTTGTTCAACGAAGAATTGGGTGTGGTGTTGCAGGTGCCCGCCGCTCAAAAAAGCGAAGCCATGCAAGTGTTGCGCGATTTCAATTTGAGCAAACACAGCAACATTATTGGCAAGCCGAATGACCGCGATGTAATTGAGTTTTATCGCGATGCCAAGTGCATTTATTCTGAAAGCCGCACCAAGCTTCAAGGCCTTTGGGATGACACAAGCTACCAAATTGCCAAGCGCCGTGACAACCCGGCTTGCGCTGAAAGTGAACACAAAGCAGCGGCTGAATTGCCCAACGCCTTGGTGTGGAAGCCCAGCTTTGATATTACGGAAAACCCCGCAGCGCCATTCATTGCCACAGGCGCAAAGCCACGTGTTGCAGTGCTCAGGGAGCAGGGCGTGAACGGTCAGCTTGAAATGGCAGGCGCGTTCACCTTGGCTGGGTTCGAGGCAGTGGATGTACACATGAGCGACTTGTTGAGCGGCAAGCGCAAGCTGGCTGACTTTCAGGGCCTGGCTGCTTGTGGCGGTTTTAGCTATGGTGATGTGCTGGGTGCAGGTGAAGGCTGGGCCAAAACCATTCGATACAACAGTGTATTGGCCGATCAGTTTGCTGAATTTTTTGGCCGCAGCGATGTGTTTGGTTTGGGTGTGTGCAACGGTTGCCAAATGATGGCCACGCTGGCTGATCTAATTCCCGGTGCAACGCATTGGCCAAAGCTGATGCGCAATGAAAGCGAGCAATATGAAGCACGCTTGGTGAATGTAAAAATCAACAAGACCCCATCCATTTTGTTGAGCGGCATGGAAGGCTCGGTGGTGCCGGTGGTGGTTGCACACGGTGAAGGTCGCGCCGATTTTTCACGCCAGGGCAACCATGGCAAATTGAGCTCGGAAGGTTTGGTGGCAGTGCAATATGTGAATTCGCAAGGCGAGGCCACACAGCAGTACCCATTCAACCCCAATGGTAGCCCTGAAGCGTTGGCAGGTTTCACCACGCCAGATGGTCGTTTCACCATCATGATGCCGCACCCGGAACGCGTATTCCGTAACGTGCAAATGAGCTGGGCGCCCAAAGACGCAGGCGAGTTTTCACCGTGGATGCGTTTGTTCTACAACGCACGCAAGGCTTTGGGTTAAATGGGCAGTAGAACCGCATGGCAACCCCTGGTCATGGATCAGCAATGGCCCGCCAGGGTGTTCGATGTGAATTGCACGGCATGCCCGCGCCTGCACGCTTTTCATGAACAAAACAGGCAAAAATTTCCTGACCATTTCAATGGGCCGGTGCCACCCTTTGGCCCGGTAGACGCCGAGTTGTTGATTGTTGGCCTGGCCCCCGGACTACACGGAGCAAACCGCAGCGGGCGGCCATTCACGGGCGACTATTGTGGCGACTTGCTGTACAGCACCTTGCACAAATATGGCTTTGCCAACAGGCCAGTTTCCATGGCTGTGGGCGACGGCATGCAACTGCTGAATGCGCGCGTGAGCAATGCAGTCAAGTGTGTTCCGCCAGAGAACAAGCCTACACCGGCCGAGATTAATACCTGCAACCAGTTCATTGCCCATGAGTTCAAAGTACATCCACCCAAGGCAGTGCTGGCACTGGGTTTGGTGGGGCACCAAGCCGTCTTGAAAGCACTGGATCAAAAGCAAAGCGCGTTCAAGTTCGGGCATGCAGCCCAACACGACTTGGGCGTATTTCGTTTATTCGACAGTTATCACGTAAGTCGATACAACACGCAAACCGGCCGACTGACCGCACCCATGTTTGAGGCTGTGATGGAGTCGATTAGCCGTTTTCTGAAGGTGTGAGGGCAGGGCGATGACCGACGAGCAACACCCGCCCGACTCACCTTTTGACATTGCTGCTTTTTTGAAGGAATTGACCACTCGACCCGGTGTGTATCGCATGATTGATGCGAATGGCACAGTAATGTATGTGGGCAAAGCCAAGAACCTGAAAAAACGCGTTTCATCGTATTTCCAGAAAACCCATGCCAGCCCGCGCACCAGCCATATGGTGGAGCGAATTGTGAGGGTGGATGTAACACCAACCCGAACTGAAGCAGAGGCCTTGCTGCTTGAGAACAACCTGATCAAAAGCTTAAGCCCACGCTACAACATTTTGTTTCGCGATGACAAAAGCTACCCCTACTTGCGGCTGACGAATCACAAGTACCCGCGTGTGGCTTATTACCGTGGTGCGGTGGATAAAAAATCACAGTTTTTCGGACCCTTTCCCAATGCTTGGGCTGTGAAGGAAAGCATTCAGGTTTTGCAGCGTGTTTTCTTGTTGCGCACTTGCGAAGACACCGTGTTTTCCCATCGATCACGACCCTGTTTGCAGGCTCAAATTCAACGTTGCAGCGCGCCTTGTGTGAACTGGATCAGCCCGGAAGATTATGCAAAGGATGTGGAAGCCGCATCGCGTTTCCTGCGGGGCGACCACAAATCGGTTTTGGCCAATCTTGAAGAGAAAATGCTGGAGGCCAGTGGCTTACTTGAGTTTGAGAAAGCCGCAATGTATCGCAATCAGTTGGGTGCATTGAGCCGGGTGCTGCAGAAGCAGTCGGTGGACACCACGGGTGGAGACGATGATGCAGACATCATTGCGGTGGTGATCAAGGGGGGAGCGGTTTGCGTGAACCTGGCGATGGTGCGGGGTGGGAGGCATTTGGGTGACAAGCCGATGTTTCCCAGTGTGGCACAGGCCAGCGAAGATATCGGGCCTGAGGTGCTTGAGGCGTTCTTGAGTCAAGCGTATGTGGACAGGCCGATTCCCAACTTGTTGATTGTCAATCAGGATTTGGATGCGCCTGAATTGTTGATGGCTTTGAGTCAACAGGCTGGCAAAAAAATCAATCTGATCCGACAGCCTCAGAGTGAGCGCCGAAAGTGGCTTGATATGGCCGTCGACAACGCAGAGATCGCGATTGCAAGGCGAATTGCCGAGCAGGGCTCTGCGCAATTCCGCACGCGTGCGCTTGTCGAAACTCTGGGCCTGGAAGCCCGGTTGGAAGAGGCCTTGCAAGCCTCAGAGGCGGACCGATTGTTGAGTGGGAATTCTGTGGGGACTGACCTTGCCGGGGACTCATCCGCAGCGAAGGAGATCGATTTACTGGCCACCTTGCGTGTGGAGTGCTTTGATATTTCGCACACCGCAGGTGAGGCCACTCAAGCTTCTTGTGTGGTGTTTCACAACCACGATATGCAAAGCCGCGAGTATCGCCGTTACAACATTGAAGGCATTACTCCAGGCGATGATTATGCGGCCATGCGTCAAGCTGTAACCCGACGCTATCAGCGTGAGGGCAAAACCCCGATTGTGATGCCCCATGTGGTGTTGATCGACGGTGGCAAAGGACAAATTGAAGTGGCCCGGCAGGTGTTTGAACAGCTAGGGCTGGATATCAGCCTGATTGTCGGTGTCAAAAAGGGCGAGAACCGCAAGGTGGGGCTGGAAACTTTGGTGTTTCCAGATGGCCGACCCAGCCTTGAGTTGGGGCCAGGCCACCCGGCGCTGATGTTGATTGCACAAATTCGGGATGAGGCTCACCGTTTTGCGATTACCGGCATGCGGGCCAAACGGGCCAAAGCAAGGCAGGCTTCCGAGCTGGATGAAATTGAAGGCATTGGTGCACGCCGTAAGCAAAAATTGCTGACCCGTTTTGGCGGTCTGCGTGGTGTGAAAGCGGCCAGTGTTGAAGACTTGCAAACAGTCGAAGGAATCTCCAAAACGCTGGCCGAAGAAATATATCGGCGTTTGCACTGAAGATGTGCGCCTCAATGGGTGTTGTCGCTGATATATTCTGTACCTCTATAGAGTGTATTTTTTACTTAACAAAAGAAAAACACATATGCCAATGAACCTGCCCATGATCCTGACCTGGGTCCGGATTGTACTGATTCCCCTGGTTGTCGGCATTTATTTTCTGCCTGAAACAATCATGTCCATCTCCATGCAAAACTGGGTAGGTGCCTGGGTGTTTGTTTTCGCAGCCATTACAGACTTTGTCGATGGTTACCTGGCACGCCGCTGGAATCAAACCTCGGCTTTTGGTGCATTTCTTGACCCGGTGGCCGACAAGCTGATGGTGGGCGCTGCCCTGATTGTGTTGGTTGACCTTGGGCGAATTGGTCCTTTTATTGCGTTGATTATTATTGGCCGCGAAATTACCATTTCTGCGTTGCGGGAATGGATGGCCAGCGTTGGTGCGCGCAACAGTGTGGCTGTGAACAGGCTTGGCAAATTCAAAACCATTGCGCAAATGGTGGCCATTCCCATGCTGTTGGTGAACGAAACCTGGATGGGCATTGACTTCCATGTGTTGGGTACTTTGGGTATTTATGTGGCAGCCGTTTTGACGGTTTGGTCGATGTGCTATTACCTGATGAAAGCCTGGCCAGAACTCCGCAATCGAAGCTGATCGCTTCCGTATATTTCGCCATGAACAAAAGCAACTTGCTGCCCCAGCCCTACCCGTTGCGGCAGGCACTCAATGATGAAGTGCATTCCCGCCCCACCGAGGCCTTGTGGCCGCAGGAAAGGGTGTTTCACATTGCTTTGCTGGTGCAAGGCGATGTAACACCTGAAATTGTTGGGCAATTGCAAGCCTTGGTGGACTATTGCGGGTGCAAGCCGGTTTCTGATGAAGAGCTTGCAGCCCCCCAGGTCAGTCTTAGTCTGTGTGGCGGCGAGTCGGCCTTGCGCCTGCGCCTGGAGCGCCACAACGAATTCATTACCTTGACCTTCTTTGAGCGGGCTGACCATGCGATCGTGTTCGATCGCCCGGTGATTCGCCGTTTGCCTCCCAGCTGGATGGCCGCTTTGCCAGGGGTAATGCTGGTGGCCATTGAACTGTTTGTTCAAAAAACAGAAAACCCTCGAGAGCCGCGAAGCGTGGCAGGTTACTTTGATGGCAACACCCTGATTGGTGGCATGATTGCCAACGGAGCGGGGCAGGTGTTTTCTGACCTTCGAATTGCAGACCGCGGTGCAAGCCGCATTTTGATTTGTAATTTGAAGATGGGCTCGCGGCAATTGGGCCGAGTGGTTCAGCGCGCCATCGAGATGGAAACATACCGAATGATGGCTCTGCTGAGTTTTCCAGTTGCGCGTGCCACGTTGCCAAAGCTTTCTTCGTATGAAGACCGCTTGGTGAAGCTGGCCACAGAAATGGCGGAGACCAGTAAAACCGAAGACCTGGCTGAAGTGACCAGCGAGGACGTGGAACTGGATCGAAAGTTGTTGAGCCAGCTGACCGATCTGGCCGCACGCGTGGAGCAGTTAAGCGCCGAGAACCGGGTGCGTTTTACCGCTGCGGAAGCCTACACCGACCTGGTTAAAAAACGCATTGCTGAATTGAAAGAAATTCCCATGGTGGGCATGCAAACTTTTGGTGAGTTCATGGACCGCCGGTTGGGCCCCGCCATGAAAACCTGCACCTGGACAGCTCGCCGGCAAGATGAGTTGGCGGCCCGTATTTCGCGGGTTACACAGCTGTTGCGCACGCGCGTTGAAATTGAGCGGGAAAGCCAAAACCAGCGCTTGCTAACCAGCATGGACAAGCGTGCCAAGGTGCAGTTGCGTTTGCAGGAAACCGTAGAGGGATTGTCGATTGTTGCCATTTCCTACTACGGTGCCAGTTTGGTGGGGTACCTGGCCAAAGGGCTGAAAACCATGGGTGTGCCGGTTTCTCCAGATTTGGCGATTGCTGTGGCCATTCCAACCATTGCGGTGTTGGCTTATGTGAGTATGCAAGCCATGAAAAAGCGCATGGGCTTGAAGGGCTGAGCAATATTCAGAAATATTGTCCCGAGAGGTTTCCAAACCAAAGGGTTTGTGGTTATAATTGCGGGCTCGGAAGCTTGGCAGAGCGGTTGAATGCACCGGTCTTGAAAACCGGCGAGGGTGCGAGCTCCGTGAGTTCGAATCTCACAGCTTCCGCCAAAAACATCAAAACCCGCCCTTGTGGCGGGTTTTTTGTTTTTGCGACCTGTGAGTAGATTCGAACGAACGGATCGTGAAAATAATAGTTCGGTGGAGTTCCCGAAAGGGAACGAAACGAGGGAGCACCGAAGGTGCGAGAACAATCTCACAGCTTCCGCCAAAAACATCAAAACCCGCCCTTGTGGCGGGTTTTTGTTTTTGCGACCTGTGAGTAGATTCGAACGAACGGATCGTGAAAAGATGATTGTCAGCACACAACAAAAAACCGCCTCGAGGGCGGTTTTTTGCATTCGGAGATAAGACACGGTCAATTATCTGTAAAGCACGCCTGGCAACCACATGCCGATTTGTGGGAACACATACAGCACGAACATGGCGAAGATCTGAATGAACATGAATGGAATCATGCCCATGAAAATCTGGTTCAGCGTGACTCCGGGTGGCGATACGCCTTTCAGGTAGAACGCTGCCATGGCCACAGGTGGAGACAGGAAGGCAGTCTGCAGGTTCAATGCGACCAGCAAGCCGAAGAACAGCGGGTCTACGTCAAAGTAGGGCAGCAGCGGGATGAAAATCGGCATGAAAATCACGATGATTTCTGTCCATTCCAAAGGCCAGCCCAACAAGAAAATAATCACTTGTGACAGCAGCAGGAATTCAATGGGGGTCAGGCCCAAAGAAAGCACCCATGTTTCAACCAGTTCTTGTCCACCCAGCAGTGCGAATGCAGCAGAGAAGATGGATGAACCCACGAACAACCAGCACACCATGGCGGTGGTTTTGGAAGTCAGGAACGCAGATTCACGCAGCACAGGGAAACTGAGTTGCCTGTAACCCGCCGCCAACATCAAACCACCGAATGCGCCCACTGCCGCGGCCTCAGAAGGTGTTGCCAGCCCAAACACAATGCTGCCCAGCACGGCCAGAATCAAAATGGCCAGAGGGAAGAATGAGGTTAGCAACATTTTGAAAACTTCGAGACGTTCGAAGCTTAGACGCACGTAGTAATAAACCAGCACAGCCGCCACGATCAGCAAAGAAATCCAGAAATTCATGGGGGCTGGCTGTGACTCGGCTTCTTCGGCAACGGCTTCAGCGGGAGCAGCCGGCTCTTCCAGTGCAGGTGCCACCTCGGAAGTTTCAGCGCCAGCTGGTTCGTCAAATCCAAAGTCGTAATTGCTGCTGCTCGATCCTTGGTATTCAGAGCCAAAGCTGACCAAGCCAGAAGTGTCGAATGCTGCTTCCTTTGGGGCTGTGAGTGAGGAATACACCAAGCCTAAAATAAATGCCGCGAAAATGGCGGGCAACATGGCCACAAAAAGCTGGCCAGCCACCTGACCACCAGTCAAATTACCTTCACGACGGCCCTTTAATCCATTTACCAAAGCCGATACTGCGCGGCTGCTGCCGTAGGTACGCTTCAATGAATCAAGAACCGGACTGAGCGGTACTTTGCGATCTTCTTCAGACAAGGGTGGGGCGCACTTCGGATTGATTTTTGCACGGATCATGATGTAGGCAATGTACATGCCAGTCAGCATCAAACCGGGGAAAAACGCACCCGCGTAAAGCTGAACCACGGAAACACCCGCGGTGGCACCGTACACAATCAGCAGCACAGAAGGTGGAATCAAAATACCCAAGCAACCACCCGCGGTAATTGCACCGGCAGCCATTTTGGTATCGTAACCGGCTTTCATCATGCTGGGCATCGCCAACAGGCCCATCAGTGTAACTACCGCGCCCACAATACCGGTTGCGGTGGCAAAAATTGCGCAGGTCACCAATGTGGCCACACCCAAAGCACCGGGGAGGCGCGCCATGGCCAAGTGTAAGGATTTGAACAGCTTTTCGATCAGGTTGGCACGTTCAACCAGGTAGCCCATGAACACAAAGAGCGGCACTGAGATCAGCACGTCGTTGGTCATGACTTTGTAGGTGGATTGCACCATCAAATCAAGGGTTTGCTGGATGTTACCGTCGTATGCAAAATAGGTGAAAATTACACCCATACCCATCAAGGTAAAGGCGGTGGGGAAGCCCAGCATGATGGCGACAACCACCAAAGAGAGCATTAACAAGCCGAGGTGACCATCTGTAATTTCAGAGGGCGCAGGCATTGCGATGGCGACCCCGATCAGGATCATCGCCATGATGGCAAGGCCAAAATATAGTTCTTTTTTCATGATGATTCCTGTTATTTCTTGCTGAGAGAGGCTTTCAGCTTCTCTACATCCACTTCTTCCACGTCGTCTTCACGCTTGGGCCAAGCACCATTTTTGATACACAATGCGCAACGAAGTACCTCGACGATGCCTTGCAACAACAAAAAGAAACCAGCGAGAGGAATGAAGGCCTTGAAGGGATAAATGGGCGGTCCATCGGCAGTGATCGAGGACATTTCCTTAATGGCCCAGGCTTCGTCAGCGAATGTGTAACCTGCGTAGGTCAATGCGATGATGCCGGGGAAGAAAAAAACAAAATACAGAATGATGTCCAGGATGGCTTGAGTTCTGGGTTCAAGAAAACCATACAGAATGTCACCACGCACATGGCCGTTGGTGGCCAGTGTGTAAGCACCTGCCATCATGAACAGAATGCCGTAAAGAATATAGGATGCGTCGAAAACCCACGGGTTGGGGCTGTTCAGGGCGTACCGGGTAAACACCTCGAACACAATAACACCAGTCAACAGCACAATGGTCCAGGCAAATAAATGCCCTACCTTCGTTGAAATTTTGTCGACCAAATGAAGAAAAGATAACATGGGGTGAACCTCGGGTTCGGTTAAAAAAAAGCCAACACCCGTTGTGCAGGTGCTGGCTTTTCGTGGCGTTGCAAATTACTTCTTTTGTGCGTAGAACGCTTGTGCCATTTTGAAGTCGACAGAGGTGTCGGCTTGCCATTTGGCAGCACGTGCAGCAAATGCACGCTGCGATTCAAACACTTTCTTGAACATTGGGTTTGAAGCGGTTTTTTCTTTGGTCACTTCGTCCCATGCTTTCAATTGAGCCTTCAGGATGCTGTCAGGGGTTTTGAAGAACTTCACGCCCTGCTTGCTTTGCATTTCCATGTAGTCTTTGGAATAGCGGTCCACCGCTTTCCAGCTCATGTCAGCAGAAGAGGCCTCGGCAGCGTTCGCAATGATTGCTTTGATTTCAGCTGGCAGTTTGTTGTACTTGGTCTTGTTGAACATGATTTCAAACTGTTCAGAAGACTGGTGGAAAGATTGCAACATGCACACTTTCGAAACGTCTGGGAAGCCCAAGACACGGTCTGAAGAGGCGTTGTTGAATTCAGCTGCGTCCAGCAAGCCACGGTCCATCGCAGGAACAATCTCGCCGCCTGGAAGTGCGTTAACAGCCACGCCCATTTTCGTGAACATGTCCACAGACAAGCCCACGGTGCGGAATTTCAGTCCCTTCAAATCTTCCGGCTTGGTCACTGGCTTTTTGAACCAGCCCAAGGGTTGTGTTGGCATTGGGCCGGACATGAATGAAACCACGTCCATGTTCAGGTCGCCGTAAATTTCTTCCAGCAATTCCTTGCCGCCGCCGTATTTGTGCCAGGCCAACAGCATGTTTGCGTCCATGCCGAAAGAAGGGCCAGAACCCCACAGGGCTACTGCCGCGTTCTTGCCGTACCAGTAAGCGATCACGCCGTGGCCGCCATCCAAAGTACCCTTGCTCACCGCATCCAGCAAGTCGAAAGCTTTTACCACTGAGCCAGCTGGCAGTACTTCAATTTTCAGGCGACCACCAGTCATGCTGTTTACCTTGTCGGCAAAATCAACGGCATACTCGTGGAAAATGTCTTTCTGGGGCCATGTGCTCTGGAAGCGCATGTTCACTGTTTGAGCAGTGGAAATCATGGGGAACGCCATGGCGCCTGCACCTACTGCAGCCACTGATGTGCCTTTGATAAAATCGCGGCGCTTTTGGTTGTTCACTGAGTCAGTCATTTTGCCTCCTTAAATTGATTTAGCTTTCGACTGTTGTTTTTGGTTTTACTTTTCGAACCTGCATTGTGATAGCCACCCACTTGTAACTAAATAGGAGCAAACCCTTATCCGGGCAGCTTTTATGCACCATTTCAGGTCGGGATTTACCCTGTGTTTCCGCCTTGAGAATTTCACTTTATTTTGCAATCGTTGCAAATCCGTATAAAAGCTCTCAATAACTGTCCGTATAGCTACCACAAAATTGTGAACTAATCGAAAGCTGCTTCTAATCAGTGAATTCGGGCATTGGGCTTGCAGTGAAGGGGAATGATTTCAACAAAGAAGGACCCTTTCATGAACACATTGATCAAACTTATTTCGCTTCTTGTGATCGTCGCTTCAGCGGCTTGCAGTTCAGATGAAACAGCTTTTACAGGGTCACCCGGAGGTTCAAACGGCTCTCCGACCGATCCTGCAGAAGGCGGTGAAGACCCGCCAGTGGAAAATCCCGAGCCAGAGGTTTTTGTGGATAAGTCACTGCGACCACCTGCAGAATTTTTTGAGTTGGTGGAAGCGGACATGCAAATGGTGCATGACACCTTTGCTGGTCGAACAAAAATGCGGGATGGAAGCACTTTGACTTGCGAAGCATTGACCAAAATGTACATTGAGCGAATTTTTATGTACAACGACAATCCGCAACCCAATGGTGGTTTGCCGATTAGTGCGGTGTTGGCGATTAATCCGCAAGCGTTGGAAATCGCAAAAGGACTGGATGCACAATACGCCGCTGATGGCGGCGTAGCCGATCGCTATTTGCATTGCATGCCTGTGTTGTTGAAAGACAATTACGACACCGTTGATCACCCGTCCACTTCAGCTTCGTATTCCATGTTGGGTCATCAGGCGGGGGTTGATGCACCCTCTGTGGCCGGCTTGCGCAAGGCTGGCGCTGTTATTTTGGGCAAGGCGCATCAAGACGAATTTGCGTATTTCACCACCGGGTTTTCAGGGCGTACTGTACTGGTCACCAATCCATACAACACGCAAGAGAGTTCGGCGGGTTCGTCGTCAGGATCCGGTGCCGCGCTGGCCTCCAATTTTGCGATTGGAGGCACAGGTAGCGACACTTGCCAGTCTATCCGGCACCCGTCATCCGTCAGTGGACTGGTGGGAATTCGACCCAGCATCGGGGTTATTTCACGTAAGGGAATTTTTCCGCTTTCACATATCCGTGACACTGGCGGGCCAATGACACGTTCAGTGCGTGACTCTGCGTTGATGCTGACGGCAATGGCGAGCATTGACCCTGTGGATGATCCGGACACTACTTTGTTTAAAGCTGAAGATCGTCCGGACACTTACCTGCGTTTTCTGGACCGTGACACGCATGGGGTGAAAGGCAAGAAAATTGGTGTGTTGCGCCAACTGGGTACCAGCACCACGCCAGCCGGAACTGGGGAGCAGGGTGCCTTGATTGAAAAGGCTGTGACAAAAATGCGTGAAATGGGTGCCGAAGTGTATGAAGTGTTTTTGCCCAGTTTTCAGAACCGGGGCGGTGGCTCGACCCACTACGACACCAACCGCTACTTTTTTGAGTTTGTGCGCGATGGTGGGAAAAGCCCGCGGAAATGTTTGAGCAGCGCATTCTTCGCGAGCAACCCCGATGTATTGCCCAATTGTGGCACCACTGAAGGCATTCTTGAAACCTTGCGCGTGGGGCCACGCACGGCCGGACTTGTTGCAGTAAGTGCCTCTGGGGATCCCGGTGGAAAACCCACACAAGCCCAAATTGATGCCATTGCACTGGAACGCGATTACGTGACCAAGGTGATGAATGGGGAACTGGACGCCTTGGGTGACAAAGAGGCCATGGTGCTGGATGCTCAGGGCAATGCAGTCAAGGTCAAGCTTGATGCACTGGTGTTGTCTCCGGGCCCCACGGGTGGGCGTACTTGCGATTTCGGCTCAACCACGCAAATGGGTTCGATCGTGGTGCCAGTGGGTTTTGATTCACAGGCAGGAACCCCAAGAGGCATGGAAATTTTCGTGAGACGTTTTGACGAAGGCACAGGATTGGGCATTGCATTTGATTTTGAGCAGGCTACGTTGCACCGCCGTGCGCCGAACATTGCCGCATCTCCCCTGTATGCAAACCAAACCATTGGTGAATTCAACAGCCGTGCGCAAATGGCCTTGATGAAGGCACAGTTCGAGGCGCCCGAAGATTTGCCTGTGGAAACTTATGTACAGGCTTTGAGAGATTTGACTGGTTTGTAATGATTTGAGGCAGAAAAAAACCGCTGTGGTTATTTTAACCACAGCGGTTTTTTATTGGGTGTTTAATCAAGCTGAGGCGGTTTGTTTCTCCCCGGCTTTTTTCTGTTCACGCAGTTTGCCTATGCTTTCTACCTTGCGCTGTTTCTCGTGCAGGAAGCTGAGCACCTCATGGCGATAATGGTTATAGGTGGGGTCGTCGGCCAAGGCCAAACGGTCGCGTGGTCGGGGTAGATCAATGTTCAGAATTTGACCAATGGTGGCAGAAGGGCCATTGGTCATCATCACAATACGATCAGACAACAATACGGCTTCGTCTACATCGTGCGTAATCATGACCACGGTGTTCTTCAACTCATTCTGAATTCGCATCACTTCGTCTTGCAGGTGGGCACGTGTGAGCGCATCCAGTGCACCGAAGGGTTCGTCCAACAGCAACACTTTGGGTTCCATGGCCAGTGCACGTGCAATACCCACACGTTGCTTCATGCCACCCGATATCTCAGAGGGCAAACGATCAAGTGCATGGCTCATGTTCACCATGTCGAGGTTGTGCAAAATCCATTCGCGCTGCTCCGCTTTGCTTTTCTTGCCTTTGAATATTTTTTCAACAGCAATTTCCACGTTTTGATACACGGTCAACCAGGGCAGCAGGGAGTGGTTCTGGAACACCAAGGCGCGGTCAGGGCCAGGTGCGTTCACCTCCTTGTTGTCGACAATGACCACGCCTTCGCTGGCTGTGAGCAGGCCCGCAATGATATTCAGTACCGTGGACTTTCCACAGCCCGAGTGACCAATCAGTGAAATGTATTCACCACGATTCACCTCCAGGTTGATGTCTTTTAATACTGGGTTCACGATGCCGTTGCGCTCGAAACGCATTTGCACCTGGGAAATACTTAAAAATCGATCGCTCATGTTATTACTCCTTAACCTGCGGATGTGCCGCGTGTAATTTTCTTGCCCACCCAGGCGACGCAGCGGTCGAGGATGAAACCGACGATGCCCACATACACCAGCGCCAAAACGATGTCGCTAATGAGCGAGCTGTTCCAGGCGTCCCAGATGAAGAAGCCGATACCCACACCACCAATCAGCATTTCTGCCGCAACAATGGCCAGCCAGCTAAGACCCACACCAATGCGCAGACCCGAGAAAATATACGGTGCAGCCGCAGGCAGCATGATCTTCCAGAAGTACTCAATGCCGTTGTGTTGAATAACACGTGACACGTTGCGGTAGTCTTCAGGAATATTGCGAATGCCCACCGAGGTATTGATGATGATGGGCCAAATGGCTGTGATGAAGATCACGAATATTGCAGACGGGTTTCCATCCTGAAAACCCGCCAGCGACAAAGGCAACCACGCCAGCGGGGGCACGGTGCGCAGTACCTGAAACAGTGGGTCAAGCCCGCGTAAAGCCCATGTGGATTGGCCCACCAACACACCCAGCGCCACGCCCACCACCACAGCAAGGCTGTAACCCATAGCCACACGTTCAAGGCTTGCCAGAATTTGCCAAGCCATGCCCACATCGCTTCCGCCGTTGTTGTAGAACGGGTTGGTGATCAATTCCCACGTGTCAGTGATTACTTTGCTTGGGCCTGGTAAACGTGCACCTTCGCCGCTGCACAGAATTTCCCAGATCAACAGCAAAATGCTCATGATTACGATCGGAGGAACAATCTTGCCCATGCTCTCCTTCAATTGCTTGAAGGCGGCGGTTTCAACAAAGGGTTTGCTTTTTACCTTGGGGGCGGTTTGCAGTCGCTCAAGTGTGTCGGTATTCATCATGATGATGTGTCCTTAGTGCTTAGATGAATCAAGCCTTCAACGCTTTAATGACCAAGCTGTCGAGGTACGCCTTCGGGTTTTTCGGATCAAACACCTTGCCGTCGAAGAATTTTTCGACGCCGCGAGATGTGCTGGTCGGAATGTCTTTCGCAGCCACACCCAGTTCTTTCGCTGCGCTTCTCCAAATGTCTTCGCGGTTTACTTTCTTGATCAGTGCGTTGGTATCCAGCTTGCTGGGCAGGTAGCCCCAGCGCTGGTTTTCCGTGATGAACCACAGGTCGTGACTTTGGAATGGATAAGACGCCTGGTTGCTCCAGTATTTCATCAAGTGCTTGCTGTTGTCTTCGACACGGCCAGTGCCATAATCGAATTGACCTTTCATGCGCTCAATAATGTCGCCCACGGGGGCGTTGATCCAGCGTCGCTGTGAACAGATTTTCGCGACCTCGTCTTTGTTGGCAGGGTCATCGCAGAACATTTGTGCTTCCATGACCGCTTTCAGAATGGCCTTGGTTGCATTCGGATTGGCTTGCACATAATCCGCACGCAAGCTGAGCGCTTTTTCTGGGTGGTTGTTCCAAAGCTCGCCTGTGGTGACCGCGGTGTAGCCAATTTTCTGGTGAATCAGCTGGAGGTTCCAGGGCTCGCCTACACAGAATGCATCCATGCTGCCCACTTTCATATTGGCGACCATCTGGGGTGGAGGAACCACAATGGTGGATACGCTGTTATTGGGGTCAATGCCCGCAGCAGCCATCCAGTAGCGGATCCACAAGTCGTGCGTGCCACCCGGGAAAGTCATTGCTGCGCTAACAGGTTTGCCGCCGCCTTTTTTGGCTGCCAGTGCTGCCTTGAACTCCATGGCGTTGGTGCCTACTTTCAGGTCTTTGAATTCATTGCTCACTGAGATCCCTTGGCCGTCCAGGTTCAAGCGGCACAGAATATTCATCGGCACCGGAATATTGTTGGTGGTAATCGCCCCTGTTGTGAGCAGATAGGCCATGGGTGTCAACAGGTGTGCGCCGTCAATGCCGTTGCCTGCCGAGCCCAGTACCAGGTTGTCGCGGGTGGTGCCCCAAGAAGACTGCTTCAACACTTCAACATCGGTCATGCCGTGCTTTTTGAAGAACCCTTTTTCATCAGCCACAAACAATGGTGCAGCATCGGAAAGCGCAATGAATCCCAACTTGGCTTTTGTGGTTTCCAGTTTGGTGGACTGGGCCATGACGATGGAGGGGGCGCCAAAACCAGCCAGCAGGGTTGAACCCCACACCGCTGCGGATTGTTTGATGAACGTGCGGCGTGTTTCCGACAACTCGGTTTTTTTGTCTGTTGGTTTGTTGCTCATGGTGTGCGTCCTTCTAAGTTCAACACAAGAAAAAACGGCGCACATCACCACACCTGCCCAAGCAAGTTTGGGATGGACGCCGTTGTCCGGTACTTCAATCACTTCAATGCAATTGACCTGATCCGTCGTTGGTCATGGTCTCAGTACACACTTAGCAGAATGTGTGCCATGCAAAAAAGGGGTGCATAGTTGTGAAATTGAGTTAAATCAGTGCGGGATTCCACGCTAATTTTGGTGCGTGGAGCGAGTTTGGTGCGGCGCACCAAATAAATCGGTGCGCCGGTTTTGATGGATGTGGTGCATGCACCGGTTTGATGTGCGTGTTTCGGTGCTTATTTTTGAAGTGCGCGAATACCAACCCAGGCAAAAAAGAGGGCATAAGCCAAATCGATGAGGCCATAGCCAGAGTAAAACAGGGCGAGCAGTGGTGTTTCCTCACGGATGATGGGCAGCATGTCTGATTTGCTGCTGATCCAGATGACCCAGGTGTACACGTAGATCGCCTTCTCGAATGCAAATACAAAGCAGATTGCTGGCAGTTGATGCGCTTGTCTGGCCACAGCCAGGTACGCCAGACCCCATACCATCACCATGAAAGTACCGAAATCAGAAAAGACTTCGGGTGATAATTTGTGGAAGGCCGTGTTGGTGAAAAACTCGCTGGCGGCGAGCATGCCAAATATATTGGTAAAGCCGGCGGCAATAAAGCCCAGAAAAATGAACCGGTTATTTGCTGTGCTGTTCAAAAGTTGTCTCCGTTTGTTGTTTTGAGTGTTTTTGGATACTACCTGAATACTATATACTTGCGCCCCATGGAGAAGTGCGAGAGCGGCTGAATCGGCCTGACTCGAAATCAGGTAAGGGGGCAACCTCTTCGAGGGTTCGAATCCCTCCTTCTCCGCCAAAAAACAAAAAGCCCCGAAAGGGGCTTTTTGTTGACTATCGACACGGCCAGTGTCGCGTGGAGCGGCACGCAGGTGCGGCGAATTACCTTGGCAAATTCAGTGAATAAGTACTTGTGGTACCACTCACTTCACTGCTCACAACCAGCAGGTCATTACCAGTTGGAGAATCGGCTGCTGCGATAAACACCAGTCCTTCAGGGCCGAGGTCCCCGAAGGCGGCAAGTTGCTCTGGCGTTGTCGCATCTTCGGGTTCCATGTCCCAAATTTCACGGGTGTTCAGGTAATCCACGCGGAATGGTGCCGCAGGGTTTGTGATGTCGTAAATCAATACCCCACCAAACCGTTCCAAACCGATGAAGGCATAGGTTTTGGTACCCACCGTGCCAATTGCGATGCCCTCCGGTTCCGGACCCTTGGCATCGCTACGGCTGTCCAGTGCATTGCCTTCATCGTGACCAGAATTGAAGAAGTCTTTGCAGGGGATATTTCGGGCGCTGCCAGCCATGCATTCGTCACTGGCGAAGAATTTTTCAAACTCTGCTCCGGAGTCAAACACCAAGGCCCCATTCTCGTCGAATATGGAAAATGATCGGCCGCCGTATGAGTAAAGGCGGTCATACATAATCCGCGTACCGGTTGGTGATACAAGTCCAGTCGCTGCGTCATACAATACAGGATTGCCGTTGACATCCTTTTGGTAACCCATGGTCCAGGTGATGTTCAAACGGCCGAGCATGTTGTCGGCGCGACAAGCCCCAGGGCTTGTGGCTGTGGCACCGCAGTAGCCAAATACCAGTGGATTGAGCAAACCGCCACCGTTACCGCCTGCAACCAGTGCGTTCAATTGTGGTGGCAGGTCATCATTCAGGCGACCCGCCCAGCCATTTGCATTCACCAAATGCTTGACACGAAATTCTTCAACAAAACCGAGTGTTGCATCGCCTGCGAAATAGTCGTCGTTGTCTTCGCCCCAGGCACGGGCGTCTCCTTCGTTCGCTGTTACCAGGTAGGTTACGCCGCCAACCGAGTAACTTGCCATGGCATCGGGAAGGTACAGGCCACGAACACCGGGCCATGTACGAATATTGATTGCACCATCTTCTTCATCGGATGCGTCAAATTCGTTGCCCGCCAGGCCGTGGTCCTTTTCGCCCAATGGGAAAATATCGGTCACTGTGGCGGTCGCAATATTGATTTTCGCGATTGCATTGTTCTCTTGCAGGGTGACGAAAGCGGTGGTGTTGTCCTGTGAAATCGTGATGTATTCAGGTTCAATGTCCTGCGCGGCGCTGGCACCATTCATGATGCTGCCTCCAGCAGTGTTGGTTGGCCCGTAGATACGAACCCCAGCAGCGCGCAAGCTGGCTGCATTGAAACCGCTGAAACTTGCGGTGGCTACTGTGGGGGTCGCTGGAGTGCTAATGTCTATGATGCTGACGCTGCCCTCAGGATCAATCCGGTAATCGTCGCTTGGTTCACCTTCATTTGCTGTCAATACTCTGGTGGCATCGGGCGTGAACACGATCATATCGGGCTGAGCACCTACAGCAATGGAGCTGATCAAGGTGAGCGTTTCTGTGTTGTAGAAGGCCGCAAGACCAGGGTTGGTTTTTGTTGCGTCTTCAATTGCAACCGCCAGAATACCGTTGGCTACTGCAATACTGTTCACCACTGAGCCCATACGAATTGCATTCGTGGTCAGTGTTTGTTCAAGCACAGGGTTTTCCGGGTCGCTCAAGTCGAGTACATCAATAGCCCCGGCTTGTGCATTGACCACGAACAAGCGTTGGCTTACCGGGTCGTATGCCGGGATCTCTGCTGCTGATGCATCATAGATTCCAGAATTGTAGGTGCTCAGTCTTGAAATACTGGTGGTTTCGCTGCTGCTGACCGCAGGAGGGGTGTTGTTGTCGCTGCCGCAGGCAACCAAAGTGGCAGCAGCAATCGTGCTGAGTGCGAATAGTTGAAGTTTTGTCTTTGTCATAGTAATAGGCTCAAGTCGCTTTTAAAGCACTTGAGCCTATTGTTAAAAAATGAAAACTTAATGACACATGACAAGTAAATTAAATATTAGCCAGGCAAGCCATCGGTGGGTAATCCTGGCAATTCGCCACCCAATGCGTCGGCGCCGGATGAAATGCCACTGCTGAGTGTACCCAGCAAATCACCTTCGGGAATTTCGGGCAGGCCTGAACCGCCAGCGCCTTGAAGTGCAGATTGCAAGGTGTCTGCGCCGCCTAAAATACCGTCGACCAAATCGGCCAGCCCGCCTTCAACCTCGGCAGGAAGAGCGGGTGTGCCACCACCCAAGCTGTCCAGGTTGGGAATCTCGGTGCCCATTTGGCTCAGTACACCTTCCAGTACATTGTCGATTTCAACAGCAACATCTCTCAAACCCTGCAGCAATTGATCGTAGGGCTCTACCTGTTCGCTGATAGGTTGTGTAATGTCATCGGCCAAATCAACCACGCTGGTCACCAAGCCACCATCTGTTGGGTCAACATTGGGCAGTGCGGAAATCAGTGTATCCAGGCCAAGGTCAGTATTCACAGCTTCTGAAAGCGGGTTGGTAATCGGGCTTAGTGGTTCGCCCAACGGTGTTTGGTTAACGCCATCCACCAGTTGTTGTACAAGGTCTGCCTGCGGTGTGCCTTCCCCAGTGGTGGCAACCAAAGCATCGTGCACGTTTTCAAGTACACCCAAACCTGTTTGCTCCACTGCAACTGCAATGTTGTCAGGAGTCGATTCAGGGTTGTTCTGGCTGTTTTGTACAGCATCCTGAATTGGCTGAAGAATGCTTTGCTGCAAGTTGTCCTGAGTCAGGTTTTCAGTGGCAAATTCTTCGAGACTTTGTGGGCTGTCTTGAGTAGAAAACTCGCCAGCACCAACGCCCCCAAGGCCACCACTGCCAGCGTTGCTGGCGCCTGTGCTGGTACCCGTTCCAGCATCGCTGCTTCCAGAGTCGCCAGAACCACCTGCGAGGAATGCGCCGGCTGCCACAGCGCCTGCACCAGCCAAGCCGCCACTGCCTGCACCAAGAAGGCCGGCACCAAACAGGCCAGCCACGGCACCGCCCTCGGCTGCGGCGGAATTCTCGGCCAGTTCGGTAGTGAACTCGAAACATTCACCGTCTTCAAGCACCACGATTTGCTGCTGGCCATTGGCACCTGTTTGTTCACCCAGTGTCAGCTTGCCATTGGCGGTCATAACACCCGCCGCAGGAATTTGCCCTTCAGTTCCGGGAAACTCGAGCGCCAAACGTCCGGTTGCGCCTGTGACCACTTCATCACCCGGCAGCAGATAGTCGCCTGCCTTTACAGCCACTGTTTCACCGTTGCGGCTTACGTTGACTTCGCCTTCAAGGTCTTTGATCAATGCTTGGGGTGCGGCCATGGGTTTGCTCCTGAATTGTTGGATTTGTGTTTAACATCCGTCAATTTTGCTAGTACGCCAATTTTTTAATCCTCCAATTAGGGGGAGGGTTCTACCCTCTATTGGTGAATTTATAATTGACAATGACTGTTGTCAGATATACATTCACACAAGCAAAATTTTTCTGAAAAGGTTCCAGGCATGAGTGAATACACGGTGGTCATCATTGGCAGTGGTTTCGGTGGGCAGTGCGCGGCAATTAATTTGAAAAAACGTGGCATTGAAGATTTCATCATGCTCGAGCGCCGGGACTTCATGGGGGGCACCTGGTGCCAAAATTCGTACCCTGGCGCCGCCGTTGATGTTCAATCGCTGTTGTATTCAATTGAAAGCGAACCTTACGACTGGAGCCAAATGTTTGCTGAAGGTGCAGAACTTCAGCAATACACCGAGCACGTGATCACCAAGCATGGCCTGCGTGAGAAAACCCGTACCAACAGCAATGTGCAGCGCACCGAGTGGCACGAGAACGAACAACGCTGGCATGTACATTTGCAAACAGGCGATGTGATCAAGGCGCAGTTTGTGATTAACGCTTCTGGCCCCTTGAGTACACCCGTGATTCCGAACTTCAAGGGACGCGATACATTCAAAGGAAAGACTTTTCACACCAATGCCTGGGATCAGCAATACAACCACAAAGGCAAACGCGTCGCCATTATTGGCAGTGGTGCCAGCGCGGCACAGGTGATCCCCGCCATTGCACCTGAAGTAGGGCATTTGCATGTATTCCAACGCTCGCCCCATTGGGTACTGCCGCGACCAGACCGTGTATTCAAGCCCTGGCAGCGCGCTTTGCTGAAAGTGGAGCCCATTCGCAAACTGGCTCGGTCAGCAATTTATTGGGGATTGGAAAGCCGTGTTATTGCATTCAAGTACTCTGACTTCGCATTGAAGAATATTGCGCAGCGCGAGGCACTGCACCACATCAAGAAGCAGATTAAAGACCCTGCACTGCGTAAGAAAGTAACACCCGATTTCACCATTGGCTGCAAACGGATTATTTTAAGCAACACGCTGTACCCCGCTTATTGCCGCCCCAACGTAAGCTTGCACGACAAGACCGACGGCATTGCCGAGATCAATGAAACCGGCATCAAGACACTAAGCGGCGAGCAGATTGAGCTGGACTGCATTGTGTATTCCACGGGTTACGATGCCACTGACGGTGTAATTTCCTACCCGGTGGTGGGCAAGGGCGGCACAAAACTGGCCGATGTGTGGAATGAGTTTCCACGCGCTTATTTGGGCACCACTGTGCCGCAGTTTCCCAACCTGTTTATCGTGACTGGTCCGAATACCGGTATTGGGCATACCTCAGCAATTTTTGTGATTGAAGCGCAGATGCATTACATCATGCGTGCCATTGCTGAAGTGAAAGCGAAAAAAGCCGCTGCCATTGAGGTGAAGCCACAAGCCGAAGAGCGCTACACCACCCACATTCACAGCGAGATGGAAAAAACCGTTTGGAAACGCGGTGGTTGTACCAGTTGGTACAAAAGCAAAAGCGGCCATGTGGTGGCCATGTTTCCCGGCTTCAGTTACACATACCTGCGAATGGCCAGGAATTTCAAGATGAATGACCATGTGTTGCAGGCACCTTTGGCACAGCAGCAGCCCTTACACTCCGATGAATCTGCATTGCTTACAGAAGGAGCTGCAGCATGAAGAATTTCAAAGACAAAGTGGTGGTGATTACCGGTGCAGGTTCAGGTATGGGGCGTTCGTACGCGCTGATGTTTGCCAAACTTGGCAGTAAAGTTGCTCTGTGTGATTACGATGAAAAAGGTTTGAAAGAAACCGAGAAACTGGTCATGCAAGCGGCCAATGTGCAGGTGTATGCCGAGAAGCTTGATGTGTCGAACAAGGCGGGGGTGTATGCATTTGCCCAAGCAGTGAAAGCAGCGCTGGGCAATGCACATGTGATTATCAACAACGCGGGTGTTAGCGGAGAAGGTCGCCCAGTGTGGGCCTTGAGTGACGACAGCTATGAGCGCGTCATGGGCATTAATTTCTGGGGTGTGGTGCATGGCACGCGCGCATTCTTGCCGCAACTATTGGCCAACGGCGAGGGCGCTGTCGTGAATGTGTCGAGTATTTTTGGTTTGGTGGGCACACCGAGCAATTCAGATTACTGCGCCAGCAAATTTGCAGTGCGTGGGTTTACAGAATCGCTGATGGTTGAGCTTTCAAACAGCAAGGTGCAGGTGCATTTGGTGCACCCAGGAGGTATCAACACCAATATTGCCAGCAAGCCGGAGCACGAAAAATTTGCCAAAAAATTTCTGACCACGCCGCCCGATGAAATTTGCGAGTATGTGTTGAAATGCATCAAGAAAAACGAGCCGCGCATTGTGTATGGAAACAATGCTGCGCGTGTGTGGTTGGGCTCGCGCCTGGTGCCGTTCAAGCGCATGCGCCACATTCTTTGGCAACAAATGGGGCGCACGCTGAACGCTGAAGATTACAAAGGCATACAGATTAAGTAAGCCTGGTCATGTTTACACCACCAGGTAACCGCCATCCACATTGATGCAGGCACCGGTGGTGTAACTTGAAGCCTCGGAGGCGAGATACAGCACAGTACCCGCCATTTCGCTGGGCTGTGCAACCCGGTTCATGGGTACATGTTGCAGCAGCGCGCTGCGAATGGCATCGTTGTGTACCAAGGCCGATGCAAATTTGGTGTCGGTTGCACCGGGCAGCAGCGCATTCACACGCACCTTCATGGGCGCGCATTCTTTGGCAAAAGCTTTGGTCATTGAAATGACTGCGGCTTTTGTAATCGAATAAATACCCTGGTAGAGGCCGGGAATAACGCCATTGACAGAAGCCACATTGATAATGCTGCCACCGCCATTCTTGCCCATCAGTTTGCAGCCGTGGCTGCTCATGTAAAAGTAGCCCCGAATGTTCACATCGCAGGTTTTTTGAAAGGCGGCCAGGTCGGTGTCGTAAATTGGCCCGAAGTGTGGGTTGGTCGCCCCGTTGTTCACCAAAATATCCAGCTTCCCGAATTTTGCTTCAATTTGTTGGTACAGCGCCTCAATCTGGTCCATCTCGCCCAAATGGCAGGCCATGGGCACAGCTTTCAGGCCATCTGCTTGAAATTGCGCAGCAATTTGTTCGCAAGCCTCCTGTTTTCTGCTGGAAATAATCACCGTGGCACCCTTGCTTGCCAGCAATTCTGCACAGGCCAGGCCAATTCCTCGGGTCGCGCCCGTGACCAAAGCCACCTTATCTTGTAAATTGAACAAATCAGTTGTTGTTTTCACATCGTCTCCTTGCAGGCATTTTCTAATTGTTTTTCATCTGAAAAGGTAACATCGCATGGGCTCGGAATTTGAGCAAGACGGTAAGCATGTTTTTGTATATGGATCACTGATGTATTTGCCGGTTTGGGGGCAAGTGGTGCGGGGTGTTTATCCCTGTTTGAATGCCATTGCCAAAGGGCATCAACGCCATGCTGTGCCTGGTGAAACTTACCCGGCCATGGTGCCAAACCCGAGCGCGCAAGTGCAGGGTTTGGTGTGGCTGAATGTGTTGCCAGAGGATGTCAAGAATCTTGATGCCTTCGAGGGGCCTGAATATGAGCGCCGAGAAATTGAGGTTGTGCTCAACACCAGTGGCGAAACCTTGAAAGCCGAGACCTACATTTGGTTGAACCAAGATGTATTGACTGATGAGTTGTGGAGTGTAACCCGGTTCGAGGCCGAGGGTATGCAGGCTTTTTTGAACAAACACGTGGGCAACTGGAACAGCACCGGGCAAAGAAAGTAACAACAAGAAAGGAGATAACCGCATGGGTTTTATCTTGGCCCTGGACCAAGGCACCACCAGTTCGCGCGCCATTGTGTTCAATGCGCAGGCGCAAGTGGTGGCCAGTTCCCAGCAAGAGTTTGAGCAAATTTTTCCAAGGGCAGGTTGGGTCGAGCACCGCCCCGAAGACATTTGGAACACGCAGTTGGCTTGTGCCCGAGGCGCGATTGAAAAAGCCGGGCTTAAACCCTCTGACATTGCTGGCATTGGCATTACCAACCAGCGCGAGACCACCGTGGTGTGGAATCGAAAAACCGGCAAACCCGTTTACAACGCCATTGTGTGGCAAGACCGCCGCACGGCTGCATATTGCGACAAGTTGCGCGAGCAGGGCAAGGCTGCCCTGATTCGCCGCAGTACCGGGCTGGAGCTGGATTCTTATTTTTCAGCCACGAAAGTGAACTGGATCTTGAACAATCTACCGGGTGCCCGTGCGCAAGCTGAAGCCGGCGAACTGGCTTTTGGAACTGTGGACAGTTGGCTGATGTGGAACCTGACAGGTGGTGCAGTTCATGCAAGCGATGTCAGCAATGCATCGCGCAGCATGTTGTTGAACATCAAAACACTGAAGTGGGATTCTGAGTTGCTTGAGTTGTTTGACATACCGCCGAGCATGTTGCCACAGGTGTGTGAATCAAGCGGTGAAATTGCGCGATGTGATCCCGCGGTGTTGGGCGCAGCCATTCCAATCGCAGGTGTTGCCGGTGATCAGCAGGCAGCCACGTTTGGGCAAACTGCGTTCAAACCTGGTGAAGCCAAAAATACATATGGCACTGGCTGCTTTATGTTGATGAACACCGGCACTGAAGTGGTTGAAAGCCACAACCGCCTGCTGACCACGGTGGGTTGGCAGGTGAATGGCCGAACCAGTTACATGCTGGAAGGCAGTGTATTCATGGGTGGTGCGGTGGTGCAGTGGCTGCGCGATGGTTTGGGCATTATCGAAAAATCGGCCGATGTTCAGGCGCTAGCCGCCAGTGTGCCAAGCACAGATGGCGTGTGCATGGTGCCGGCATTTGCAGGCCTGGGCGCTCCCCACTGGGACCCGTATGCTCGTGGCACCCTGGTGGGCATGACCCGCGGCACTAACAAGGCGCACATCGCACGCGCGGCACTGGAAAGCATTGCCCTGCAAACAGTGGATTTGGTTCAGGCCATGCAGCGCGATGGCGCAAAACCGCTCAGTGAACTGCGTGTGGATGGTGGTGCGTCGAACAACAATTTATTGATGCAAATTCAGGCCGATTTGTTGGGTGTACCGGTGGTGCGCCCCACAGTAACTGAAACCACCGCTTTGGGTGCTGCTTATTTGGCAGGCCTTGCTGTGGGTGTGTTTGACACGGAGGAAAGCTTGTTGGCCAACTGGAAAGTGGATGCACGGTTTGAACCCAAAATGAGTATTGATGAACGCGGTGCACTGCTTGATCGCTGGCACCGCGCGGTAGAACGTTCCAAAGGATGGGCAGATGCTTAGTCGCAAGAAGCACCTTGAAACACTGAAACTCAAGGCACAAGCGCAGTATGAATGGGACGTAATTGTAATTGGCGGTGGTGCTACAGGCTTGGGCAGCGCAGTGGATGCTGCCAGCCGTGGTCTGAAAGTACTATTGCTAGAAGGCCATGACTTTGCCAAGGGCACCAGCTCAAGAGCCACCAAGTTGGCCCATGGCGGCGTGCGTTACCTGGCGCAGGGTAATTTCAGTTTGGTGAAAGAGGCCCTTGAAGAACGTGGCCGCATGTTGGTGAATGCTCCCAACCTGGTTAAGCCCTTGGCTTTTGTCATTCCAGTGCGCAATGTATTCCAGAAATTTTTTTACTGGATAGGCCTGAAAATGTACGACATGCTGGCGGGCAAGTTGGGTGTTGGCCCCACCACCATGATGAAGAAAAATGAGGTATTGCGTGCAGTACCCACTATTTCTCAGCAGAAATTGCACGGGGGAGTGCGCTATTTTGATGCGCAATTTGATGATGCGCGCTTGGCTATTGCCTTGATGAAAACGCTGCACAAGTTGGGTGGCCTCGCGATTAACTACATGCCAGTCACTGGCTTTGTGAAAACTGCTGAGAAAATTAATGGTGTGCAAGCCCGCGATGAATTCAGCGGCGAGTCTTTTACTTTCAAAGCCAAAGCAGTAATCAATGCCACTGGTGTGTGGGTGGACGATCTTCGCAGATTGGACTTGCCAGATTCAAAACCCATGTTGAGCCCCAGCCAAGGCGTTCATGTGGTGGTTGACCAGCACTTTTACCCAGCCAAGGAAGCCTTGCTGGTGCCCAAAACCAGCGATGGCCGTGTGTTGTTTGTGGTGCCCTGGTTGGGAAAAACCTTGATTGGCACCACAGACACGCCCCGCAAAGACTCACCTTGGGAACCCGATGCCTTGCCCGAGGAAGTCGATTTTATTTTGAAAACGGCGGGCCAATACCTGGCCAACGCGCCCACGCGCGCCGATGTTCGCAGCGTGTTTGTTGGGTTACGACCATTGGTGAGTGCGGGGGGCGAGAAGCAAAATACCAAGAGTATTTCTCGTGAGCACACAGTGATTACCGCGCCTAGCGGATTGGTGACGATCACTGGTGGCAAATGGACCACTTATCGCAGTATGGCGGAGGAGGTGGTTGATTTGGTGTGTGAACAACAGGGCTGGGTTAACAAGCCAACCCGTACCCGCTACTTGCGTCTTGAAGACGACCTTCCCATGCGAAAGCCCGGTTCTGCCATTCATGAAAATCTTGATTTGAATGAAGCGGAGATTGCGCAGGCTGTGCTGGAAGAAATGGCAGTGACCATTGAAGATGTATTGGCTCGCCGAAGCAGGGCGCTTTTTCTGGACAGCCAGGCTGCCTTGGCCTGTATGAATGAGGTGCGGTTTGTGTTGCAAAACGAGTTGCGTTATAGCGATGAGGAGCTGGACCGTCAGGAGGATGAGTTCCGCAGGCTGGTGGCCCAATACAGCCTGCGCGCAGATTGTTAAAGTTTTTTTTTAAAAAGAGCAGGCATGCCCTTGCACAACGGTATTGTTTGGGGCATAATCTCGCTTCTTCACAGCGGCTGTAGCTCAGTTGGATAGAGTACTTGGCTACGAACCAAGGGGTCGTGGGTTCGAATCCTGCCAGCCGCACCAAATTAAAAAACCCTCGCTCAAAAGGCGAGGGTTTTTTGTTATTCAGGCTCTAAAAAAACAAATGTTCTCAATACCCGTCATCGTTGTTGCCATTTTCTTTATCGGCGCAGGCATTCTGCATTTTGTGCTGCTGGATTTTTTCTCCAGTATCGTGCCTCCGTATTTCACCAATCCGGAAGCTCTCGTCAAAATTAGTGGTGTCTTTGAAATTTTGGGTGGCATTGGCATTCTGATTGAACGCACCCGCCAGTGGGCTGCGTATGGGTTGATTGCGCTTTGTGTGGCTGTGCTACCCGCCAACATTCACATGGCCATGCACCCGGATCAATTTGCCGATATTCCCGTGGTTCTTCTGTATTTGCGCTTGCCTTTGCAGGCTTTGGTGATCTGGGTCATCTGGAAGGCCGGTCAAAGCAGACACTTCCAAAAATAGAATAATGATTACAGTTCTCTGCGGTACACTTTAAAAAAATACAACGCAGAGGAGACGAAAACAATGTTGAAGCCAGGTCTGATGATGAAGCAGGAAATGCTGCTTTCTTCAATTTTGGTGCATGCCGAACGTTTTTACGGCTGGCAAGAAGTAGTGAGCCGCAGGGTTGAAGGTGACTTGCACCGAATCACTTTCAAGGCCATGGCAGCACGTGCCAGGCAACTTGCCAATGCATTGCAAGCCTTGAACATTCAGCAGGGCGAGAACATTGCCACGATTGCGTGGAACAGTCATCGCCACATCGAAGTTTATTATGCCGTGGCGGGCATGGGGGCGATTACTCACACCTTGAACCCCAGATACACGCCTCAGCAGTTGATTTACATTATCAACCACGCACAAGACTCCACCATCTTTTTCGACCTCACCTTTGCGCCACTGATCAAGGCGATCGCTCCGCATTGCCCCAGCGTTAAAAACTGGATTTTGTTGATTGATGAAAACAAAATGCCCGCAGAATCGCCCGTGGCCGGTTTGTTGAATTACGAAACCTTGCTCAAGGCGCAAAACGATGACTATGTGTGGCCTGAATTTGATGAAAATTCAGCTTGCACCCTGTGTTACACCTCCGGCACCACGGGCAATCCAAAAGGCATTCTGTATTCGCACCGGTCCACCATGTTGCACGCCATGATGTCCAATTGCGCGGATGCAATTGCGTTGACCCGAAAGGACACTTTATTGCCCGTTGTGCCCATGTTTCATGTGAATGCTTGGGGCTTGCCCTATGCCGCGTTGATGACAGGCTGCAAACTGGTCATGCCTGGTCCGCAACTGGATGGCCCTTCTATTTTCAGTTTGCTGGAAAGCGAGAAGGTAACCGTGGCCGCGGGCGTACCGACCATTTGGCTGGGTTTGATCAATCACATGAAGCAAAACGGACTGACGTTCAGTACCTTGAAACGCTCGCTGGTGGGTGGCTCGGCCGTGCCCGTCAGTTTGATCAAAGAATTTGACGAAATGGGTGTGGAGCTGATGCAGGGTTGGGGCAGCACAGAAATGTCGCCCTTGGGTACAGTTTCCAAACTGAGCGGTGATGAGCGCAGTTTGCCCAAACAGGAGCAATACGAGATTGTCGCCAAGCAAGGGCGCACCATTTTTGGCGTGGACATGAAATTGCTGGCTGAAGATGGCACTGAATTGCCCTGGGATTTTGAGCAAAGCGGCGAGTTGCATGTGCGTGGCCACTGGGTATTGCACGAGTACTACGGTGGTGATGGTGCAAAAGCCTTCAGCCACGATGCCACGGGGAAACGCTGGTTTGCCACCGGGGATGTAGCCCGTATGGCGCCGGACGGCTTGATGCAAATTACTGATCGCACCAAAGACGTGATCAAGTCGGGCGGGGAGTGGATCAGTTCAATTGATCTTGAAAACATTGCCATGTCTCACCCGGCGGTGCTTCAGTCTGCGGTGATCGCCATTCCCCATGAAAAGTGGAACGAGCGCCCCCTGCTGATTGTTGTGAAAAGGCCTGGTGCAGAAGTCAGCAAACAAGACATTCTGAATTTCTATGAAGGCCGTATTACCAAAATGCACATTCCCGACGATGTTGAGTTTGTAGACGCCATGCCGATTGGCGCAACTGGCAAGGTGCAGAAGTCAGAACTTCGGGAAAAGTTCAAAGGTCTGACATTCCGGTCAGTCTGAATTACTTCGACGCCTTGGGGCCCCACAATTCCTCAAGGCGTTTGTCACGCCCACAGCCGTTGCGGTAATAGCCGTAGCGAACGGGGTTTTTAATATAGTAGTCTTGGTGGTATTCCTCAGCGGGATAAAATTTCACCACCGGTGCAACTTCCGTGTAAATGGTTTTGAATTTGCCAGTGGCCTGTAGTTTGGCTTTGCTGGCTTCAGCAATTTTTTTCTGTTCCTCATTCAGGTAATAAAACCCGCTTCGGTATTGGGTGCCACCATCGCAAAACTGGCGGTTTTTCACGGTGGGGTCGATGGTTTTCCAGAAGTACTCTACCAACTGGCTGTAGCTTACTTTGGTGTCGTCGTAAGTCACTTCAACCACCTCGGTGTGGTCCGTGCGGCCGGCACTTACTACCTTGTAATCCGGGTCTTTGTATTGCCCACCGGCGTAGCCCGAAATTGTTTTCAACACGCCAGGCACTTTGTCAAAGTCAGCCTCGGTGCACCAAAAGCAGCCGCCTCCAAACACCGCGGTTTTTGTTTCAGCCTGTGCGCCTGTCGCAGCAAGCAAGCCCAAGGCTACGGCTAATGTTGTTTTGAGTTTCATATATGTCATTTTTTTACGCCTTGCGCACTGCGGGTAATGTTTGACCTTCGGGAACGAAAGCCAATGCCAGGCCGTTGTTGCAATATCGCTTGCCGGTCGGGGCAGGGCCGTCGTCAAACACATGGCCCTGGTGGCCGCCACAATTGCTGCAGTGGTATTCGGTGCGCGGCAAAATCAATTTGTAATCGGTTTTGGTATTCAATGCGCTTTTGTTGGCATCAAAAAAACTGGGCCAGCCTGTTCCACTGTCGTATTTGTACTGGGAGGGGAACAGAGGCAAATTGCATGCTGCGCACACATAGGTGCCTTTGCGTTTCTCGTCGTTCAAGGGGCTGGAGAACGGGCGTTCAGTGGCCTCTTTGAACAACACGTTGTACTGGTCTTTCTTGATGATTTTCAGCCATTCGGCTTCGGTTTTGTTCAGTTTGTTCATGCTGGCAATTGCACTCATGGGTTTTGTGATCATCAGTCCTGCGCCGAATACGGCAAGTCCTGCTAACAGGGTACGACGTTGCATGTTTGTGTTTCCTTTTTCAATCACTCAATCAATATTCAACTGCACTGGCTCAAAGCCCTTGGTGCATTCAATGCCTGAAGCACAGTATTGGATTCATTGTTCTCAACAATAACGCCTAGTCCTACATTACTCTGGTTCCAGTCGGCTGGCAGTGTGTGCCTGAACACCTGTATTCTGGATCCGGGGGATACCTTTTTCGCATCGCTCAGGTACCGAACCACCCGATCATGCTTCAATAGCTCTCCCCGATTTTCTCCCGCTTTCACTTGTTGGCTTAAACCGTCTTCGTAGAAGGCCACGTATACGCGTCCACCGGAATAGCGCTCATCCAGCCATTCGGTTTTTACCTGAACTTCGACCTGATTGGCGGCCTTTCGTTCAAGCGAAACTTGCAGGCTCACGGGGGCTTTGTCTTGTTCCATCGCCGACAATCTCTGCGGAATAAGCCCTGCCTGGCCCCAGCGGCGAACTTCCCGGTTCGAGAATACATACTGCGGTGTGTAAATTTGACTTACATTTCCAGCCCGTTTGTGGGCGTATTGCCGCTCGGTGAATTGCTTTTTGGAGTAGGGGTCTTCCCAGCCAATGTAATTCCAGTAATCCACATGGAATGAAAGCGCCAGAATACTGCTTGATCGCTCTGGGGTAGTGAGTTGACTGCTTAACCATCGGTCGGCAGGCGGACAACTGCTACAGCCTTCTGAGGTGTAAAGCTCGGCGACAATCATGCGCTCAGCAGGGCTTGTCCAATTGCAGTTAACTTGCTGGCCCAAAGCAGGCGCAGAGCCAAGCCCAAGAAGAGCCAAAGCACCAGTGCCCGCCATGAAGTTCAAGCAATTTGTCATACAACCCTCCGCCTGCCGCGTTCTGTTCAGGAGAGTATTCGCCGGATTTCACCGAAAGGTTACATCGCGACTCCTAGCAAATTCTGCGATTGTTAACAAGTGTGGCAAGTCCTGTGGCTACTCCGACTAAGTGACCCGTGGGTAATTTACTTACCCTGTTAGAGTTAACCAGCCTCGACAAACCAAGTGTTGAGGCCAATTTCATAAAAACAGGAGAATGGGATGAAATTAAAAGCCTTGCTCGCGTCAGCCTTGCTGACCACTACCTTTGCCGTACACGCTCAAGACAAACCCGTGGTGCAGTTCATTGCTACGGGAGGCACCATTGCCATGAAAATTGATCCAGTGAAAAACGCACCCGTGCCGGCCATTTCAGGCGAAGACCTTTTGGCCACCGTGCCGGATGTGGGTAAGTACGCCAACATTCAGGTCAAGAGCTTGTCCAATGTGCCTTCTGACTATATGGACCCGCCACGTTGGGTACAGTTGACCAAGGAAGTTAATGCAGCCTTGGCTCGTCCTGAGGTTGCCGGTGTGATTGTTTCTCATGGTACCGATACGCTTGAGGAAACAGCATTTTGGTTGGACCTCACCGTGCGTTCAGATAAACCAGTGGTGTTGATCGGGGCGCAGCGAAATGCGTCGTCTTCTGATTTTGACGGCCCTCGCAATTTGCTGAATGCAGTGCGCATCGCCGTGGATGCACAGTCCAAAAACAAGGGCGTGATGCTGGCCATGAATAATCAGATCAATGCTGCGCGTTACGTGACCAAAACCCACACTCAGAATGTTGAAACCTTCCAAAGCGGTGCGTTTGGTTTGATTGGTGAGGTTTACCCAGACCGTGTCATGTACGCCACCACACCGCTGCGTCGCCAAACATTTCAGCTGGTAGATGGTCCCATGCCTGAAGTAGAAATTGTCGCCATGTATGGCGGTGCCACAGGTGCGGCTTTGCGCAATGCAGTTGATCGTGGTGTGAAGGGCATTGTGGTTCAGGCGTTGGGTATGGGCAATATGAACGTACCCATGTTTGAAGCGGTTCAATATGCCTTGTCGAAGAATGTACCCGTGGTGATCTCTACTCGAGTTCACCAAGGCCGCGTGATGGCGAACTACGGTTTTGTGGGCGGTGGTAAAACTACATTTGACGCGGGTGCAATTATGGCCGACGACTTGTCGCCTCAAAAAGCACGTATTTTGCTGATGCTGGCGATGCAATCGGGCATTAACAAAAAGGCTGACTTGCAGCCTTTGTTTGACCGATAAGTTGTAGCAATTCGTTCAGGCGATGTGAGCCACTGGAAATGTCATCTGAAACTGGGTGATTTCCAGTGCGGTGACCACATCGCCAATGTCTATATCGGGAAAGGCATTGCCCAGGTTTTGCAACACATGCACGTTGGCAAACCGGGCTTTGCCTTTCGCACTTGGGCTGTATAAAAATTCCTGACCTTGCCAGCGTTGACCCAGGGTTTTCATGAAACCTGGCACCAAACCCGTGTTGATCGTAAAGGAAAAGCCTTTGCCCCGATAAGCGAGGTCAAATTGAGGGATGCCATCTTGATGCAGGCTGATTTCCTGCAGATTTTCCGGGCCCTGTGCAACATCGAAGTTGCACAGGTTTTTCGGAATACCCCAATTGATTCGACCATTTTTCACACTGCTTGCACTGCTCACCACAATGTTGCTGATGGTCAACAGGCGTTTGCTCCCCAGCTTCTCGCTGAATTGCGCCGTGCCAGGAATGTACAGCAGTTCTTTGTAAGGGCCTGCATTGGAGTGCGTGTAGTCCACATACATCAACACGCTGACCGGGCACTTTAAGGAGTCGCGAATGTCCAGTGGGATACGCGCATCAGCCATCAGCTTTTCAGCTTTGCTGCGCATGACCACAATCAGGCCTTTACCGGTGAGTGTCCAAGGCGCAGGCACTTCTTCAAGGCCTGCGAACTCGTCAATGGTTGGATCAATTGAATTCAAGCTTTAGCCCATCTTGAAAATATTCATCTTGTGCCCGTCGGGTGTGCGAAAGTAAGCGGCATAAAAGCCGGGCATGCGTTCACCCGGTGCGCCTTCACAGGTACAGCCCAGTGTTTTTGCATGGGCATAAAACGCGTCAACCTGGGCACGGTCCTTGGCGGTCAGTGCCACCATGGTGCCATTGCCTACGGTTGCCGCCTGGCCGTTGGCAGGCTTTAGCAATCCAATAAAGGGACTTGCCATGCTGGTGCCCCAAAAAATGCCATGTGGCAGTTCCAGAATTCGTTTCGCACCGAGGGGGGCAAACAACTTGTCAAAATATTCGCCGCTTTTGGGCAGATCGTTGGTGCCTAAAGTAATGTATCCAATCATCGTACTTCTCCGTGGATTCGCTGGTTTCAAGTATTGGCGGGCAGGAATTGCCCGTAACCCATTTCTTTGCCGAGCTCGGGCACAACGGCCTCGTTCTCGACTGCTATCTTGCCATTAATTAACACATGTTTTACGACACCCGGGTTGCGGTTCACCAAACGTTGCAGGCCGAAATTTTCCATGTCGCCCCAGGTCACCTGTTCAAGGTTCTGGTTCAAGGCCTCAGGATTCAAGACCACCAAATCTGCGCGGTCACCCACCCGAATTTTTCCGGCTTCAATACCTAGCCAATCGGCTTGTTCACCAGTCAATCGCCACACCGCATGTTCCATGCTCATGATGGGTTTGCCTTCTTCAATGGTTTCCTTGACCAGTTTCAGGAAGCGCAGGGGCAGGTTGTAAAAGGCCATGTTGCGAATGTGCGCACCCGCATCACTGAAGGTGATCAAGGTGTGTTTGTCTTGCACCAGTTCGCGGATAACCTCGCGCTTGTGATTACCCACCGTGGTGTACCAGCGCAACTGGCGACCAAACTGCACCACCAAATCGAGGAACAAATCGACCACATGCACTTTGCGGGCGCGGGCCACCTCATCAAAGTTTTTGCCTACCAAATTGGCATCGGGGCATTCAAGAATAATCGCGTCACCGAAATCACGCTGCCATACGCGCGGGCTTAGTTTTTGCCCGTAAAACTTGCGGAACTGGCGGCGGTAATCCTCGTTTTGCAGCAGGCTGTTGCGCTCTACCTGGGTTCGCAGGTCCAGTGCCATTTCCCCGGCACCAAATTCTTCAAAAAACACCACATCTATGCCATCGGCGTATACGGTGAAAGGGGTGGGCAATAGTTGCCAACGGAAGGCCCCGCCAAGACAGTTCACCACGCGACTTGAAATTTGTGCCATGGGTCGAACGGTTTTGTTGCCTTTTAAATCGATGAGCGCAATCAGCGTGGTTTTCAGTGGTTTGCGTATCCAGCCCAGGGTTTCAATCAAGTATTCAAAAATTTGCAGCGGGTTGGCTGCGTTGGGAGCACCCTGGTGCACACGGCGGTATTTGCGCAAAATTTTATTCAGGCGGCGAAGTTCACCCCAGCGTGCATAGGTGCTGGGCAGGCTTTTCGACCAGGCGCGATCGCCATCAATTTTGTCCCACTTCAGACACATGGTTGAAAGGCCCAGAAAACCCGCTTCCATAGCCTCAGTCAGCGTGGCTTCCATTTGCTGCATTTGTGCCTCAGAGGGCTTTATTTTGCGGTCAGTCGAATCCAACAAACCCATGGTGCCCACACGCAAATCGCTGTGGCCCAGAAATGAAATCAGGTTGGGGCCCAAAGGTTGTTTTTGCACAAACTCAACCCATTCGCGAGGTGTATTCCAGGTTTTTTTCTCTTGAAGAATGGGCAAGACCTTTTCACGCGGCACGGTTTCCACACGCGTGAAAATGTCGGATGCATCTTCGGGTTCGCTGCAAATCATGCTGAGCGAGCAACTGCCCACCTGCACAGTGGTTACACCGTGGCGAACCGATTCAGACAGGCTGGGTGCAACGATCATTTCTGCATCGTAGTGGGTGTGGGTATCCAGAAAGCCAGGGGTAATCCAGTGGCCGAAGGCATCAATCACTTTGGGCCTGCCTTGGTATTGCAAAGGAGCTTCACTGACCGCAGCAATACGCCCGTCTTTGATACCAATGTTACGCAGGGCGGAGGGACCACCCGTGCCGTCGAAGTATCGTCCACCCGTGATCACTACGTCGAAGGTCGCAACTGTCATATTGTCTCCAATTCTCATTTTTTTCAAATGTAACAAGAAATCTTGTCGAATTGGAAAAAACTTTTATCTCCGGTCGTAAATCACCTCCTTGCTGCCCGTGGGCAGGCTGATGAAATCACCATCTTCCCCGATGCGGAAGGGCCCTTTGAACACATCGGGTGCCTTGCCCAGGAATATTTCCCGCAAGGGTGGCAGTGGCAAGGGTGGCACAATGTGGCTTAACACCACATGTCCAACCTCGGCCTCCTGCGCCAATACAGCCACATCTAGTGGGGTGGCGTGGTAATTGGGAATATCCGAGAAAATTTTGGCCAATTTGCTTCGATTGTTCTTGATGGCGGTCTCTTGCAGGCGGGCTACCAATTCAGGGCTCAGTGCTTCATGCACCAAAAGGTCGGCGTTGCGGGCAGCGTCTTTGACTTGCGCGTCGCTGGTGGTATCGCCACTGAGCACCACGATTCGGCCTTTGTAAGTGATTCGATAACCGACCGCGGGGTTGATGGGCTGGTGATTCACCGCAAAAGCGTCAATTTGTAAATCGGGCAGTTGCAGTACGGTGGTGTAGATTCCTTTTTGTACCGTGAATTCATTCACATCGGCACCAGCCAGTTCGGGCGGCATGGTTGCCTCGCCATGGTGCGCCGTGCGGTAAGTCGTGTCTTGTTGATAAGCCGTTTCAAAACCCTTCATCACTTTTTCCATTCCACTGGGGCCATGCACAGTTAATTTTTGCCCGGCGGTGTGTTGCGCCCAACGGGTCATGAGTACTTCGCCAAGACCATCAATGTGGTCCGAGTGAAAATGCGTAATAAATACGCCCTTGAGTTGACCGGTGGAGAATCCCATGGTGGAAATCTGTTTTGCGGCTGCGCTGCCTGCATCGAATAAGAACATGTTTTTGCCCGCGATGACCAAAGTGCAGGGCGCTGCCCGATCTGGGTCGGGAAAGGGGGAACCTGTTCCACACAGCCCAACATGCAAGCCGTCGCTGAGCGCAGCGATTGGGTCTTGCATGCGTTTGCTGGCCACTTTCTCGATCATGGCCAAGGTGATCTCGTGGCGCTGAACGTAAGCCACAGCGGCACCCGTGGCGATTAGTGTGACAGCGCCAATCATCAGTTTCTTGACCATGTTTGTTCCTGCTTATTGTTTGTTGTTTATTGCCTGTTTCGGGCTTTCTACCCAAATCGGTGAGCTCCACGCGCGTTCCTGCTGGGTAATGAAACGGAAGTCTCCTCGGAAATTTCCAGGTTCACCTTCAATGCGACAACAACCTTCAAACCCTGCAAAACCACTTTGTGCGGAAAACAGGCCATTTCCAGGTTGTAGCGCCTCGCATTGCACGCCTTTGGCTGTACACATTTTTGTTGTCCAGCGACAGGAGTTGTTTTCAAGTGCGCGTGCATAGTAGCTGGCACCTGTGCTGGCCTGGTATTGGGTGTCATGAAACACCGCACACATTTGTTCCGGGCCTTGTTGCTGAATGCTGCAATCGGAGTTGGGTTGTGGGGCGTTGGCATTCTCAGCCAGCTTTAGAACTTGCTGTTTCAGATCGCCCTTTGAATCGGCCCAGGTTTTAATCAACTCAAGCCGTTGCAGGGGTACACCGGCCTCTTCGCCGCCCGGGTCTTGAATGGCGTAGGCCACAATGTAGGGGCCCTTGTTTTTTACTTCCAGCGTGCCGCCCATGGGCACACCTTCCACCAAACCTTCTTCGATCGGGCTGGCACCTGCGGCCAATTGTTCGCAAATATTGCTGGGGAAGGGCTTGCTTGATGCCAAGGTTCGAATGCGCATGCGCGAGCCCGACGTGGCAAAAGTTTCTCTGCGTTTAAGGGCTGCGAAAATTTCCTTTCGTGTGTTTTCTCGCGCCCACACGCCCGCCAGTCCGCCCGGTGTGAAATTGGATGCCACCGGGTTGAATACCCGTTCTTCGCAGTTGCTGGGGTCTGCGGCCGATTCGGTGCTAAATGGCAATTTGAAACCGGTGATGGAGTCGGTGGGCAATGGCCGCTGCTTGCATTCCCAGTTGCCCAAGGCCTCATGGGGTTCATCATCCAGCACACCGCCATGGCCCGAGTTTTTCGAAAATTTGGTTTTGTCGGTGTTGCCTGCGATGCCGTTGTGCGTATCGCTTGAGCCAATAAAACCATATTGATAAGGGTTCACCCCCAGCTTGCGTGCAATCGCACTGCCTTCCGGCAATACGTTACGGGCGTAATCCAGTGGGGCTGTACAATCGGCCGGGGTTGAGCCTCCAATGTCGCTGCCCGTGCATTCGCTGGCAGCGTGAATGCTTTTTCCTGTGCCTTGTAGCCGGTTGACCTGGCAAAACAGCGGGTCGTTGGCAGTGCCCTTGCACACCTTGGCGCATTCAGCAGGGTCGTCTGAATTGCCTTTGCACAGGGTTTTCCATTCTTCAAATCCGCAACCCGATTCCTCGCCGCCAGTCAGTCCTTTGTTAAACCCGGTGATGCATTCGCTGGCCCCCTTGTGCTGAACAATCTCGAACAAACGGTCAAGGGTGTTGCGCAACGTGGCATCGGCTGCAGTTAATGCGGCGTTGTTTCTGGCCAATGGCAGGCCAGTATCCGGCTGGCGTACACGGGCAAAGCGCCCATCGCTTTGGTTGGTGCTGTGGGGAATGGTTACTACATCACAACCCTCTACATCAAGCACTCGGTTTTCAGTCGATCAAACAAGCCCCATTCGTCGTTGGTGTTGTCGGTGGTGGGAATGGGTGGAATTGAACTGATCACATCGGCTGGTACTTTGGTGCCTTCGAAAATGACATTTCGATGCAGTACCTGGCCGCCTTTGTTGGATGAGAATTCATAACCATTGAAAGTGGTGAATTTGCAGGGCTGGTTTTCAGCGTTGGCGATAGCCTGTATTTCTTCCCAGGTTCGTGTGCTGGGCACCCGGCTGCCTGCACTGGTGACCAGTTGCAGGTACAAAGGCACATTGCCGGTAATGAACACAGAGACGTTGTCACGAATTACTTGCCCCAGGGCACTGCAAGCGGGGTTGGTGCCTGCCGGAACGTTTCCCTGCAGTTCGCAGATATTGGAAAAGGTACCCAGTTGTTCGGCATGTTCAGTGACGGCTGCAAAATCCAGTGGGCGGCCAATATTGATTTGCCGCATGGGTGTATCCGGATCCTCCCCGGACGGCAGAAAGGCGTTTTCACCTTTGGCGAATTGGTATGCCTCTCGTGGACCATTGATTGAATTGAAAAAATAAGCGTCAAACGACAGTTTGGTGTGAATGTGTAAATCACCAAAAAAAGCCTGCTTCCTCACGCTGCTGCCAACACATTCCACATCTTCTGGGCGCTCTGCGGGGCTTACCGTGGTGGGTGTATCGGTTCGGGCCACGTTGGTGTCGCTGGAGTTCAGGCAGGCTGAAAGGCTTAGTGCGAGAAGGGCGGGTATCAACAAGTGCGCTGGCAATAATCTGCGCACAACTGTGCAGTGTTTATACATAGCTGTGAATCCTTTCAAGCGTCCAGTACAAAGCCGCACCGCCAATACACAGGGTCAGGGCATATTGGGCAAAGCGTGTGTAATTGGGCAGGTGGGTTTTTTCGAGCAGAGTGAATGCTGTGGCCAGCACGGTGACGATCCACAATTGGCCAATCTCGATGCCCAAATTAAAAAGCAGCAAGGTGCTGAGCAGGGCGTCTTCCGGGAATCCGCGCTCTTCCATTGAAAGGGCAAAGCCCGAGCCATGCAAAAGGCCAAAGGCAGCGATCAATAGCAGGTGAGACCAATTCGATGGTTGAGCGGGTGCTTTTCGCACCAGTTCCCAGGCAAGCCACAACACGCTCAGTGCAATCCAGGCCTCAATCGCGCGGGTGGGTACTGCAATCCATCCCAACACCAGCAAAGCCAGGGTCAGGCTGTGCCCCACGGTAAACAGGGTGAATTGCCCAATCAATTGCTTTGCATTTTGCTTTCGTTTTTTCCAAAGCAGGTAAAGCCCGGTAACAAACAATACATGATCAAAACCAAACACAATGTGTTCAATTCCGATGCTGAGATATTCCAGAGGCGGTGTTCTCCGGGTGTCAGTTCCCAGCGAAATACTGGCCTGTTTCGGTGTCAACACTGCGTGAATACGCTGACCTTGCTGTGGGCTGGCAAGAACGATAAGGTCGGGTGCAAGGCGGGTAAATCCGTTTGCAATAATTTCATGCGTGGCCAATGCGCTGCTGCAAAAAAAATTGCCGCGTTGTATCAGTTCTGTGTTGCCTTCCCACTCTGTACTGACATCCCGCAATTCACAGGCTGGCGCAAATTGAAAATCAATCGGAGGTATTTTGTCGTCTGAACCCACAGTGCGTTTGAATACAAACTGACCTGTACCCGGAGTGCCTTCATGCACAATCAATGCAGAGGTACCCATCTCATGTGCGTAGCCATTTTCTCCTGCACCCAGTAAACAGATGCAGAGCGCCCATGCAACAAGCAGCCTGTTCATGGTGCTTCCTTGATGGTGTAGGTGGCGCGCAAGGCAGCCAGACCTGCGTCGTTCACTGCTTCTCGTTGGGCCGCAATCAGGTCGGACCGAAGTTGACTGCCGGCTTCTTCAAGCGTCATGGTGCGGCCTGCATTTTTCTGGTTCACCTTGAACAGGTGTACACCAAGCGGCGATTGCACCGCTTGCGACCACTCGCCAAGGGGCAAGTCAAAAATTGTGTCACTGGTGGCAACACCAAATTCTTTGGTGATCCTTTCCCGGCTCAGTAACTCAGAACCTGTTTGCAAGGGAAAGGGGTCAGAAATGATTTGCTGGCCAGCAAGCAGGTCGTTGCGAGCAAGGCCTGCCTGATATATTGCTTCGTCACCACGTTTGCCGCGGCTAAAGAAATGGTGATCAAACACAATGGTTTGCTCGGTTTGATAGCGTTGTGCGTTTTGATCCAACCAGGTTTGAAGTTGCGCTTCGGTGGGGGGTGCTATTGGGGTCATATCCTCCAGCAGAAAGCGCATTTTTTGCACGACGCGACGCTTTACAATCAAATCGTCTTTTTCCAAACCCAACTTCAAGCCTTCCCGGTAAAGAATTTCTTCATCGATGTAGGTGGCCATTGCTTGTTCGTAGTTTGCAGAACCAGCGGCCGGCGTGCCTGCCTGTAGCACCTGTTCGCGCACAAAGGCCCGCTGTGCCTCGCTTACTACCAGTTCATTGTTGGCAGCCTGCTCGCCGCTGTGCCATTCGAGTACACCGATCAGAATGGCCACTGCAAAGAATCCAAGTACGGAATAGGAGGGTTTCATGGCCTGTTCATTTTATGTAACGCCATACACCCGTGGGCATGTTGGCCAACAGGGGTTTCAACAGTTTCCAAGGGTAGCCGGGCACCACGCCCACACTGCGGCGTTTCTCAATGTGATTGGCCATTTCCCGGGCGGCCTGTTCAGCCGACACCAGAAATGGAAACTTGTCCATGTCATCCACGATTTCGGTTTTTACAAAGCCTGGGAGAATTTTGGTGAAATCAATTTTGTATTTTTTCAGTTCGATCGCTGCAGCATCCAGGTACATTGAGAATCCGGCTTTGGTTGCACAATAGGCAGCTTGCTTTGGAATAGGGGTCAGCGAAGCCAGCGAGGAAATACCCACCACATGACCCCCACCGGCTTGTTTAAACCACTCTACGGCAGCATTCACGGTGGCGATCGCGCCCAGCAAATTGGTTTGCATCAGTCCCAACTCGTCATTCAACTGACCCTTGCCTATGCCGGTTAATTTGTTCACACCAGCGTTCACGATGACCACATCAACCTGGTTTAAATGACTGAACAGGGTGTGCAATGCTGGCCCCACAGCGCTTGTGTTGTTGACATCAAGTTCAATGATCTCGACTTGTAAATTCTGGCAGCCTGGCAGCAGTGCGATTTCGGCACGCAGCGCGTCAAGTTTGTCCAGCCTGCGTGCAGCCAGGCCAAGGTTGCAACCCCGTTGTGCAAATTCAAGGGCCAAGGCTTTTCCAATACCCGATGAGGCCCCTGTGATAACCACTGTTTTGCTCAAGCTGCTTTCTCCATGTGTTTTGGTGGCAATGCAGTCACCGCCACAGTCAATGCCCTGCGCTCTACACGAGGCAGGTTAAGGCGCAGAATATGTTCCGCGTTGTGTTGTTTCAGCCAGGTGCGAACATCGTGTTTGTCGCTGTCTGCCATGTGGGCATAGCAATCCAGGGCGCGTTGCATCATCCAGATCATGTAGGGAAGGGCGCCGCGCTTGAAGGGTTTTCCGCCCATGGTGGTCGTCACTTCGCCAATGCGTCGGGGCAGGCGTTGATTCAATCCGTTTTGCTGCGCATACTGCGTGGCCAACTCGCCAACCTGTGCCACCATTGGTATGAATTCTTCGAAGACCGATTTGAAAATCGGATTCAAGCTTGCAGGAATTTCATCGTTGCCCAACAGGAGTTTGTCGGCATGCACCGCTGGGTTTTTCATGCGTTCCAGCCAGGCATTCAAATGGGTTCTTGGTTCTATCAATTCGCGTTTGGGCCAGGGGTCACGGCCCAGGTGGCCATACATGGTGCCCACCAAACCGAAGTCGCCCAGGCTTGGGCGCTCGCCCAGTAAAAATGGCAACTGCTCGAAATGCCGGTTCAATGCGTCGAGCATGTGTACCGTCCATTCATTCATGGTGTTGTATTGCTCGGGCACTATTCCAACGAATGGCAACATCCCACGCAGCATTTTTGCCGGGCGTTGAGCCGCTTTGTTCTGTAAAAAACGAGGAGCCCATGGCAACAAGGCTTTCCCCGCATCTTGTTCAAACAAGGCGAAATTTTCCGGGTAGTTCCAGCGTGTATGCATGGCAATTGGCACCCACCATTCATCGCCCCAAGCTTCCAGTAAAGTGGAGGCAAATTCCTGCACGGGGGTGTTGGGTGTTACCGGGTTCATGTGGTGCAGCGACTCAATGTAGTCAATGATCTCGCTGGTGTCCTGTATCCATTCGCCTGAGGGAGTTTTCAACACTGGCATTACAGCCGCACCGGTTTTTTTCTTGATGGTTCGGGTCAAAGTAAACAGGTTGACAGCCTTGATCACATGATCAACTTGTTTGTAGCGCAAATAGCATAGCGCCTTGCCCGTGAAATAGGACAAATGCCAGCCATACAAAGTGTAGGTTTGTCTCATGTGACCCTTGTTTGCGGGTTTCGAATAATTAATTAGAACATTAATATTTACACTATGTCAATTTCTTTGAATGTGTGGCACACTGTCAGGCATTGAGACCTTGCTGCACATTGGAATGAACACACGCGTAACCCAGGAAAAGAGGCCTTACCTTGGCAAAGACGATCGCAGAAAGTCGCTGCTGAATGCTGCTGCAGAGCTGGTGGAAGAGGCGGGGTGGGGTGTGTTGAACATGAGTGCGCTGGCTGAGCGGGCTGGCGTAAGCCGGCAGTTGGTGTATCAACACTTTCCGAATCTGGAAAGTTTGCTGGGTGCGACTGCGTGGGCTATTTTCACAGATACGATGCAAGGTACCGCGCTTGCAATTACCAGCAATCCCGATGACATCAAGCTGGCCATACGTGCTGCGGTGTTTGTTTCTCTGGACATGCCAGTGGGCAAGGGCGATGCGCTGTGGCAATTGATTGCCGGTTCAGGTTTGAATTCGCCTGAGCTTGAAACCATTCGTTTGGGAATTCGAGGCGTCATTTTGAAGTTGTGGGTTCCAACCATGCGCAAAGCCAAAGGTCTGGATCAGGCAGCGGCCACTGGCCTCGTCTGGATGGTTATTCTCTCCTTTTGGGGAATTCGCCAGTTGATTCGCGATGGCGTGGTGTCTCAAGACCAAGGCATTGCGCAGTTTGATGCCCTCCTTGACCGCCTGATTTAATCGCTCGTTTTGTAACAGAGCACTTATTTCAACAGTTGCTCAACGCTGCGCTGAAGAACTTTCTTGGCTGCGTTCACGCTGAGCTTTTGATCTCGACGAAGTCGCAACCAGGTTTCAATACTCATTACCAAATCAAATGCCTCAAACAGGGCTTTGTCTTTAACTATCTCGCCAGGTAAAAACGCCTTGAGCAGGTGGCGTTGTAGCTCAACAGTGCTGGCTTGCCTGTCCCGCAGGTATTTGGATTCATGCAAGTGCACCAGGCTCGCAGCTTGTAGCGGAGCCAGCTTTTCAAACATGTCGGCGCGTCGCTCAATCGCATGCATCAGTTTTTCGTGCAGATTGCTGCCCATGACCGGTGTGACCAACACAGGGGCAACAATTGCATCCACCTCATTGGTCATTTCCCTGTACAGGGTTTCCATGTCTTTGAAATGCCTGAACACTGTTCGCAGGCCTACCCCGGCTCGTGCTGAAACCATTTCCGCTGTGGGCGCTGGATGGCCCTCTCTAATCAGTTCAATCAGTGCCTGAACAATCTGTTTTCTATTGGCTTGTCCGCGTGTAGTGCGACCGTCTACTTTCACCATGTTCTACTTGTCATTGTTGTGGGTGTGCTTATGGGCAAGCCCTTGATTCTTGCCTCTATCGGGCATGTTACAGGTTTGCTCAAGGCTGTGCCCAGTTCGGGAAAACACGCGTTTATTTCTTGCTGGATTGAGAGCTCCAGTGCCTGATATCGATTTCTCAAGCGCTGGTAACGCCAGGCACGGTAACGTTGTGTGGGTATTTTGAACTGTGCACCTTGGCTGCTGAATTTGAATTGGCGAGCGCCTTGTTCAATGGCCAATTCATTGGCTTGCATATAGGGTAAAAATTCTGCACAAACGATGTTCAGCAAGGGCGTTAGTTCTCCGGGCAACTGCCCCGCAAATGGCGTGCTGTTGTAGTCAGCCAGTGTTGTATTCCACAGACGCGCAACCCACTCATGCACGGCCGGGGCGCGAGTCCGCATGATTCTCGCTGGTGTGGGGTCGCAGAAAAAATGCCGGAACATGCTGCCATACAGCCCATAGTCAGCCAATGTTGGGCGTTGGCCGAGAACGAATGGTTGTTTTTCAAGCACTGTCTCAAGAGCATCCAGTGTTTCCAGGTAATGTGCTTCAACGCGTTTCGCAGTGCTTTTCCGCACGCCATCAAGCCACAAAAAGTGCAGCCGCTGTCGATTTAAAATGGCCCAGCGTCGCATGAAAAAGGGCAGCGGTACGTCACGCATCATGCCATCTGCAAGGCGGTGGCTCATCAGCCTTGCGTCTTGCGCGTGGGCCCAGCGGTAATACAATGCTGGGCGCCAAAGCCATTCGTCACCGAAATCTTCCAGCAGTTGCGCAATAAAGCAAAGCGTGGGGTGTTCCGGCAATACGGATGTTTCTGGTTTCAAGGCTTCCAGAAATTCAATGATCAATGTGGTGTCGCTCAGCCATTGACCATCGAGCCATTCCACCTGGGGCATTTGCGCCACCCCGGTGGCTTTGCCACAACGTTTGAAATCGCCAGTGTCCATTTCAATCAGTTCGTAAGGAATTTGTTTGCCGCGCAAGTACGCTTCAAGCTTTCCCGTGAAATAAGAAAGATCCAGACCATGAACTTTCAAAACTTTTGGCATTGCCATGTGTTCGACTCCTTGAGATTCGAATTTCTTTTGTATATAGTGACACAAATAGTGTCACTAGTTAAGAGCTAGAACAAAAGACACATTCAATTCAAATAGGGGACAAGCATGACGCAGCAAAATGATGATCAAAACGATGGCAGCAATTCAGAAGGCTTGTCCCCCAAACGTTTGAAACGGCGCGCATTCCTGTCGGGCCTTGCTGTGGGTGCAGCCACTGTGGGCGTGGCTGCCACTGGTGCGCATGTGGCCAACACCAAAGCACGTGCATTGATGACACCCAAAGCCCTGCCTGAAGGCGAGGCTGCACAGGTGGCTCTGTCCTTTCAGGATTCCCGGCCCGCCACTGCCAGCAAAGTAAAGGCGAAAGAGGGTGCGCCCAATGTGGTCGTCATTTTGCTGGACGACTGTGGTTTTTCCGACCTGGGGTGCTATGGCAGTGAAATAAAAACACCCTCCATCGATACCTTGGCAAAAACCGGTTTGCAGTACACCAACTTTCGCACCTGCTCCATGTGTTCGCCCACGCGGGCCTCCTTCCTCACAGGCCTGAATCATCATTCCGCGGGCATGGGTTGGTTGGCCGACATTGATGCTGGTTACCCGGGTTATCGAGGTGATTTAACGCACGAGGCGGCCACTTTGGCTGAGGTGTTGCAAGCGGCAGGGTGGTCCACTTTTCTGAGTGGAAAGTGGCATTTGAACAATGCGCACACCACAGGTGCAAACGGGCCTTACGACAATTGGCCCACGCAACGCGGTTTTGACCGGGCTTATTGGTTTCAGGGGCATTCCACCGATTATTTCAAACCCTCGGAATTGTTCGACGGCATCGCGCCGGTTGAACCGCCCGACACGCCTGATTACTTTGTATGTGATGACCTCACCGACCGTGCCATTACCTACATTCGTACCCAGCAGGCACTTGAGCCAGGGCGGCCTTTCTACCTGCATTTGGCTTATCCAGGGCCCCATTCGCCTTTGCAGGCGCGGGCCCGTGAAAGGGATGCCTACCAAGGCCAGTATGACAAAGGCTGGGATGTGATTCGCGCCGAACGACTCGCGCGCCAGAAAGCCTTGGGAGTCATGCCGGATACGGTTGAACTGCCGCCACTTTCGTTTGGTTCGGACAGCTGGGACAAGTTGCCAGAGGCGCACAAAAAAATTACAGCCCGCTACATGGAGGTGTATGCCGGCCTGATGAGCAATATGGACAACAATATTGCGCGTTTGATGAACAGCCTCGAAGAACTGGGTGTTCGTGAAAACACAATTGTGGTGCTGTTCTCTGACAATGGCGGCTCTCCGGAAGGAACACCGACCGGCACGCCGAATGTGTTTGCGCCTGCATTCGGGCGTCCAATCCCTGTGGAGGAAGCTGCGCAGCTGTATGACGTGCTGGGCGAGGAGGGCACCTATCCTCACTACCCAATGGGCTGGGCCAGTGCATCAAATACTCCCTTCAAAATGTACAAGCAGTATGCGCACCTGGGTGGTGTGGCCGACCCCCTGATTGTGAGTTGGCCCAAAGGTATTGCTGCGCAAGGCGAATTGCGCGACAACTTTGTACATGTGGTGGATTTGTTCCCCACCTTGCTGGAGGCCACTGGGGTTGAACGCCCGACCGTGTACAAAGGGCAAGCTCAAAAACCCATTGAAGGCCAAAGTGTATTGCCAACATTCAGCAAACCTGAAAGCCCAACCCGCAGCGAGCAGTATTTTGAGTTGGGTGGCCACCGTGCTTACATGGAGAACAATTGGCGCGCTGTGGCACGCCACACGCGTGGAAAACCTTTCGAAGACGATGTGTGGGAACTGTACGATTTAAGCAAAGACCCCGCTGAGGGCACAGACCTGGCGAACCAGTTTCCAGAGGTCGTAGAACGCCTGAAAAACAAATGGTTACAAGCGGCGCAACAGTACAATGTGTTGCCACTCGATGACCGCAATTTGGTACTTCGTCTGGTGCAAGACAGGCAAGAAAAAGGATTGCGAGCGCGTTGGGATTTTTACCCGCCTGTTGAGCGTTTGGCGCGGGATGTAGCGCCAATCGTGTGTGGCCTGTCGCACACCATTGAGCTTGAATGTGAACGCAGCAATGTTGCGGGCGATGGCGTGCTGCTGGCCCAAGGGGCCAAATATGCAGGTTGGGTGCTTTACATTCAAGATGGCAAGCTGTGTTATGAACAAAGCCTGGTGCCGTACGTGGAACGAATAGAATCCAGTTCGGTTTTGCCTGAGGGCAAGTTGAAAATCAGGTATCAGCAGCGCATGACTGGCCGCCCATTTGATGGCGAGGGCGCTTTGTTTGTCAACGGTCAACAGGTGGCCAAGCATACCTTCAAGCGCGTGCTGTTTTCGACCAGTTACGATGGTTTTACTGTGGGTTCTGATCTGGGCAACCAGGTATCAACCCGCTACAAAGGCCCCAATCCTTTTCAAGGCAAGTTGGGCAAGGTGACAATTGATGTGGACACCAGTAAAGTCAATCCGGTCGAAATGTTGCGCTTCTTAAGCCAAATGGGATTGAATGTCTAGGCACTGCAAAATGCTCTCGGGTGGCGAGTTTCGAATGGGCTCGAATCGCCACTATCCCGAGGAACGCCCCGAGCGCGCAGCTCGGGTGTGTGAATTTGCAATTGATGTTTTTCCTGTGCGCAATTCAGATTTTGCAGAATTTGTGGAGGCCACACGGTACCTCACCCTGGCCGAACGCCGGGGGCATTCCCACGTGTTTCAAATGACCGAGGGCCCTGTGCCTTTGAACAATTCTGACCTGTGGTGGAAAGCGGTGCCGGGTGCGTGTTGGCACGACCCAAGCCCTGGCACTGAATTGCCTGGCGATTTCAACGAGCACCCTGTGGTGCATGTGGCCCTTGACGATGCAAAGGCCTTTGCTGCGTGGGCGGGTGGGCGCTTGCCCACAGAAGCTGAATGGGAGTTTGCGGCGCGCGGCGGTTTGCGCAATGCCCAATTTGCCTGGGGCGATGAATTTGCACCAGATGGCCAGCGCATGGCACAGGTGTGGCAAGGCGCATTTCCATGGTATTACGCCCCCGGTGGTAAACCCGGCACGGTTCGGGTTGGGCAATTCCCTGCCAATGGCCACGGCTTGCACGACATGATAGGCAATGTGTGGGAATGGACCCAATCAGGATTCATCGAGCCCGCCACCTGTTGTTCATGCAGTCCACAGCAAGATTGGAACACTCTGTTTGCCCTGAAAGGCGGCTCGCACCTGTGCGCTGCGGAATATTGCTTGCGTTACCGGCCAGCTGCGCGCATCGGAGTTGCAGGGGCCAGCAGCACCTCTCACATTGGTTTTCGTTGCGTTTACGACGCATCACCCAAGTAAGCTGGGAATCTTTTTCAGGAGCAGGTTCGGCGAATTTGGACAGGTGGATAAAAGATGAGAGCTCTGCTTTTTGGGTCAATAATGTTGGTCAGGAAAGGAAAAATCATGAGTCGCAGACCACGCAGAAACCACTGGCCTGAGTTTAAAGCCGAGGTGGCGCTAGAGGCAGTTCTAGGCGAACAACCACTTGCCGAGCTTGCCCAGAAATACGATGACCACGCCACCTAAATTGCCCAGTGGAAAGCTGAATTGCTGCAAGCTGCTTCCACAGCATTTGGTGCCACTAAACCCGCCGAATCCACAGTCGTTGTGAAAGTTTTGCATGCAAGAATTGGCGAGCTGACATCGGAGAATGATTTTTTAGAAAGTGCGCTCATCAAGGTGGGTTTGCTGAGCTCAAAGCGATGATTGATACAAACTACGAATTTTCGATGAGCGAACAGGCCAAGATTCTTCGCATCGCCCGATCTGAGTGCTGTGCATATCACCTACCTTCCGATGAAACGCGGCTTTCTGTAACTGCTGTGCCTAGTCATCTATTGGTGCAGCAGGAAAGTGCTCAGTTGGAGGCTGTCGAACACCATGCATCTTGATTTCTGTGTCGAAGCGGTTCGAGAAGCGATCACCAAATACTGCAAGCACGAGATCGTCAAACCCGATCAGGGCACTCAATTCACCAGTTTGGAGTTCACTGAAATGCTAAAGGGCCACGATATTCAAATCAGCATGGATGGCAAAGGTTGTTGGCGCGACAACGTGGTGATTGAGCGATTCTGGCGCACAGTGAAATACGAGGAGGTTTACCTTCGGGCCTACGAAACAACCTCGGAGGCAAGAAAATATTTGCACGAGTACAGTGCGTTTTACAATACCGGTCGAGGCCACCAGGCTTTGGAGTACAAAACCTCAGGCGAGGTGTATTTCATCAACAAAGTGCGGCATTGGTCGCTTAACCCGCAGGACTGGATCTTTATTATAAATCCACGAAAACTGTCCGACTAAACAAGACCTGCTCCGTTCTACTTTCAAGCCCGTTTTAATACTTGCATATCAAATTATGGACATTTGGTTGGTCAACCAATATAATTCCAATCATTATCAAATGATGTTCCGATCAAATAGTATAAGCAGCCTAAGGAGTTCAGCATGAAAGCCGTACCTATCCGACCTCGCAAGGTTTCCTTTGACGTTTCGGCAGTGCAGCGTCACTGGAATGGTGGTGATCCAGTGCTAACTAGGTTTTTCGATGCTTTGTCGGTGCATTTTCCCGAGGGCGAGCGCTTTTTTATCCAATCAGTGCGCCACTTTCAGGATCAGGTGAACGAATCTCGTCTTCGAGAGGATATTCGTCACTTTATTCGTCAGGAAGGGCAACATGGCATCATTCACGATCGCTTTAACGATGTAATGGCCGGGCAAGGGATAGATGTCGAGCGGGTCACCACAAATCTGCGGCGTTTTATTCGAACTTCTCAAAAGTACCTTCCGAAAAAATATCAGTTGGCGATGACCGCTGCATTCGAGCATTTCACCGCCACGCTGGGTGAGGCCATGCTACGGGAAGACACTGACATGCTTCGCGAGGCCGATCCGGTTATGCGGGCGATGTTTCTCTGGCATGGTGTGGAGGAGGTTGAACACAAGGCAGTGGCCTATGATCTTTATCAGACCGTAGCTGGAGGTGGATACATGATGCGCGTCTCTGCGCTAGTGACAGCAATGTTGATAATGCATGTGGTGGTGGCGCCTGTCTTTATCAATATGCTGCGTCTGGATGGTGTCTTGACAAAACCCGGCGTGGTAGCGCGTGGACTAAATCGGTTGTACGGGCGTAGAGGAGTTGTCACTTGTATGATGCCAGAATTTCTTGCGTGGTTTCGACCCGGGTTTCATCCTTGGGAAACCGGTATGCCAGAGAAGGTGGCCGCTTGGCTGGAAGAATATGGTGAACATGGTGATCCAATGCGCGCGTCCGCAGCAGTCTACGGTGACCTCGCTGTCAAGGAGGTCGTGTGAATGAGCATGATCAAGCCGTCCTCGGGTACTGCAAAGTCATCCTCAGAGTTTCATAGCCATACACCTGGGCGGCATTGTGGTAGTTCTGCGATTCGGGATTTGCTGGAGTTTCATGGTCTGACTATGACTGAGGCCTGTTGCTTTGGTCTTGGCGCTGGGCTTGGCATTACGTATGTTGAGGTGCCAGGGTCGTCAACGCCATTTATCGTTCATGTTCGCTCCATGGGATTCGAGGAGAAGGTATTCTCGACTTTGGGCGTGCCATTTGCCTGGGATGTTTTCGAGGACAAAACGCGGGCGAGCGACGCCCTCAATGTAGCTTTGCTGAGCGGGCGTCCAGCATTGTTACTCACGGACATCTTTCACCTCCCTTATTTCAACAGTAAAACCCACTTTCCGGGGCATGCTATCGTTGCCTGGCAAATTGATCCGCTGCGTAGTCAGGTTTTCGTCAGTGACACCGAGCGACCTGGTCTAATACCAGTGCCTCTAGAAAAGCTTGCTGACTCCCGCTTCTCCACTTCGGAACCCTTTGTACATTATGGCAACATGTATGCTCCGTTGCGTATTGACGCAGAAGTATCCCCTTTGAGCATTCGACGGGCTATCTTTGACAATGCTTCCAGCCTGATGCGGGGTAATCGCCATAGCGGGCTGGCGGCTCTGAATACTTGGATTGCAGAGTTGGCGCGCTGGGCGGCTGATCCGAACTGGCGTTGGAACCTGAGATTTGCTTATCAGGTGATCGAGAAGAGAGGCACGGGTGGTTCAGGCTTTCGCACTATTTACTCGGAGTTCCTGGAGGAGGCGCAGATTCATTTACCTCAGGTGGAGCGTGGCGGGTTGGTTCGGAAAATGCGTGCTTCGGCAGCAGCGTGGTCAGATTTGGCAGCAGTGCTTAAAGCGGGTTCCGAGGCTTCTGTATTTCCCCATGAGAAAATTGAAGCTGCGATAAATCATGTTCTCATTAATGAGCATTGCTACGCAGAGAGCGCGCTCTCCATTTTTCCAGAATCTTGACCAAGTAATGTGGCCGGCTTTGCTCAATGGCCTGAACAAGAGTAGGTATCTTGGAGGTAACGCTGAATGATTGATCGATATCTTGAAATGGCAAAGAGTTTTTTCGGTGCTTCACACCCACTGTTCAATACACTTGGTGTGGAAGTAGAGGAAATTTGCGGGGGTAAGGCTGTGATGACCATCTGTCACCAGAAGTTTTTGACAGGTCGCAACGGTAGTATGCATCGTGGCGTCATCGTGACTCTGCTTGATACAAATTGTGGTTTGGCAATATTCTCCAAACTCGGTGATATGAGGGCGATTGCTACAATAGATCTGCGAGTCGACTTCATCGCAGAGGCTGTGTCGGGAGACTCAGTAAGCAGTGAGGTGGAGTGCTATGCGATCAAGAATGATATTGCTTATGTTCGTGGCCGAGCAATAAATAATCGAGATGATCGGCTTTTGGCGACGGTGTCTGGGTCATTTGCTGTGGGTACACTTGGTCCAGGCTTTGATTCTTCTATGCAATAAAAGGCGGGCATTAATGGCTGATGTAGGTACAAAGCGTGTCGGTAATGACAGAGAAGACAAAGTTGCATTGTTAAATCCTGCACAAGCAAAACTGCTGGAAGACAATCCATTTGTAGGGTTTTTAGGAATGAAGCTGGTTAATTCGGCTGATGACGTAAGTTATCAGCTTTCATTCCGCGATCAGCATATGGGCAACCCTTTATTGCGTACCTTCCATGGTGGAATCTTGGCCAGTTTTGGTGAGATCAGCGCTGCTTTGCATGTTATAGGGATTCTTGATCTTAATAGCGAGCCTCAGTGCCAAAGTATGACCTTCGACTACTTGCGCCCGGCATTCGCCGGAACCATATGTGCGGTGCCTCAAGTCATCCGATCAGGCAAACGATTCATCATCACATCAGTAGAAATCTATCAAAATCAGACATTGGTGGCGATGGGCCGATTTATTTATACCCGATAGCTCGGCCCTGAAGAGAAAATTCTATCGACCGTGTTGAATTGCTCCCCAATCCGCAGCTTCTGTGTGGTTTGCGGCTGAGTAGTCTGAGGCGGTGATCTTGGGCCTCAGCGTTATCAAAGTGAGTTGGCAATACGCCTGTAATCATCGGGGGGTTGGCCAAACCAGCGCTTGAATGCACGCCTGAAGTTGGCGCTGTCGTGGTAGTTCAGCAGCACGGCAATTTCTTCGATCGATAGAGTAGTTTCACCCAAATAACTAGCCGCTTGATTGGAGAGAATTTCCTCACGAATTTTTCGAAAACTGGATTGCTCTTTCTTCAGCTTCCTCGCAAGGGTGCGTTTGCTCATTAAAAGAGTAGCGGCGGCTTCTTCCTCACTTAGTGTGCCGGGCGGACGGGATAACATCATTTTCTTAAGGCGGTTCTGATAGCTCGATGTCTGCGCTTGAAGTTGCTCTAGCAAGACCTCACAATGCTGCAAAGCAAGTTGATAGCTTTCATGATTGGCTGAAGCATTCGGCTCAAGACACAACGCCATCGGCAATCTGAGTGTTAACTGTTCGCGGCAGAAATCAATTCGTCCGGAAAGATACTCTGCATAGATCGCTTGGTATTCAGGCGCTACATGGGTAAATCCAATCTCTGCCTCTTCCAAAGCACGGCCTAAAATAAATTCACCGAAATTAAGTAGCACAGTGACAATCAACTCTGCCACGCAACGAAGCAGATCGTTGTCCAGTTGTATCTTGAAGGTCACCCTACATTCAAGATTATCCTCAGTCTCATACAAACGCAGTTCGATAACACCAACACGAGTGGGCAGGAAAGTGTGTATGGCCTGAAATGCACTGAGCAGGTTCGGGCTGCTGGAGGCAGCAAAGCCCATCGTGCCATGAGTTGCCGGTGTCAAGCGTCTGCCCAGCCGCAGTCCGAATCCCGGTCGGCCCGACAACGCCAGTGCGTTGCGTAGAATCTGTATCTGCTGAGCCGACGTGATCAGACCGTTATCACTCAACAGCTGAGCGGCCCTAAGACCGGTACCTTGTAGTAATTCCGGCAATTGCCTAGCTGTTAGCCCGAGCTCACGCGCTATAAGCCGTGAGTAATTGGACGGAATATTCTTCACCGAGTCGACACTTGTTTTGGTGTGATGTGTCATTGAGAGGGCTCTTGTAAAATTAAATTGTCTCCAAATGACCTCTATTTTGTCAAGAAATGACCTCCTCTACATGAGGATGCATCAATAATATGATCACTCGTAGAGATAAAGGAGAAAAGCGTTGGGGAAGATTATTTTTGTTGAGCATAACAGCACCGAGCATGTCGCCAAGCTTGATGTGGGCTCTACTTTGATGCAAATTGCCGTCACCAATGCTGTGCCAGGCATTGACGGGGATTGCGGCGGAGAGTGCGCGTGCGGCACCTGCCACATTGTTGTTGACGGTCAATGGTTCAATAGAACCGGTGAGATCGCGGATGTCGAAGAGCAAATGCTATCCATGACACCGGAGCGGACTGACACTTCGCGTCTTGGTTGCCAGGTCAAGGTTACTGAAGAAATGGATGGCATGATTGTTTACTTGCCAGAATTCCAGATGTGAAAAAAGTGGAGCGATTTATGACAACGAAATCAAGCATGAGTGGCACGATTCAGACAAAGGTAATTAATGCTACGGCCAAAATCGTGCCCATGAACTTGCAGATTAGGGCGCTAAAAGTATTGATGAAGGCAAAGAGAAAAACTATTGGGCCTAAAACCCCTATGCTCCATTTTGTCGAATCCCCATTGCCTGACGTTACTACGCTTTCCATTGAGGAGATTGACGCCAGCAATCCGTTTCTTTACCGACAAGGCAAGTGCTCAGCCTATTTCAAGCGGCTGCGCGACGAGGCTCCAGTTCATTACCAGAAAAATAGCCCGTTCGGGCCATACTGGTCGATAACACGCTTCGATGATATTTTATATGTGGATAAGAATCATCAGTTGTTTTCCTCGGAGCCTCAAATCGTTCTGGGAGATCCCCCGGATGGTTTGTCCGTCGAAATGTTTATTGCCATGGATCCGCCTCGGCATGATAAGCAGCGACGGGCAGTTCAAGGCGTCGTGGCGCCTCAAAATCTGAGAGAAATAGAGGGGCTGATTCGTAGCCGTACCGGCGAGGTGCTTGACAGCCTTCCGCTGAATGAGCCTTTCAACTGGGTGCCCAAGGTATCGAAAGAACTAACCGCTAGGATGCTCGCAACCTTACTAGATTTTCCCTACGAAGAACGCCATAAGCTTGTGGGCTGGTCAGATCGATTATCGGGTGCGTCATCGGCAACAGGTGGTGAATCTACCAATGAAGATGTCATGTTTGACGATGCAGCGGATATGGCGTGGTCCTTCTCAACCCTTTGGCGCAACAAAGAAGCTGATCGAGCAGCCGGCGAAAAGGTTGGCTTCGACCTGATTAGCATGATGCAGAGTAACGAGGACACCAAAGACCTGATTAATCGTCCGATGGAGTTTATTGGTAACCTAGCGCTACTCATCGTCGGTGGCAATGACACCACACGAAATTCTATGAGTGGTGGCGTGCTCGCCCTAAATCGGTTTCCCGAAGAATTCGTTAAGCTTAAGGCAAATCCGGGGCTGATTCCTAATATGGTTTCGGAAATCATCCGTTGGCAAACCCCGCTTGCGCATATGCGTCGCGTTGCTACACAGGATGTCGAGCTGCATGGTCAGACCATCAAGAAGGGTGACCGTGTTGTGATGTGGTATGCATCAGGAAATCGTGACGAACGAAAATTTGAAAATCCCGATCAATTCATCATCGACCGTCATGATGCAAGAAATCATATGTCGTTTGGCTATGGCGTTCATCGTTGTATGGGTAATCGCCTTGCTGAACTTCAACTGCGCATTCTTTGGGAGGAGTTGCTGAAGCGTTTCGATGACATCGAAGTCGTTGGCGAGCCGGAGCTTGTTCAATCAAACTTTGTACGCGGCTATTCAAAGCTGATGGTGAAGTTGACGGAGAAGAGTAGATGAGCCATCAGGGCGGGCGAGCGTCAGAGCAGTTTGACTACGTGGTGGTTGGGGCTGGCTCGGCAGGTTGTGCGGTCGCTAACCGGCTGTCCGAGAGTGGTCTTTATTCCGTACTTTTGCTCGAGGCCGGACCAGAGAGTCGTCATAACCCCTTCGTGAATATACCTCTGGGATTCTTGCAACTCATGTTCAGCCGTCGTTACAACTGGCAGTTCAAGACTGAGCCGCAGCGGCATATGTATGGTCGTTCGTTGTTCCAGCCTCGGGGTAAGATGCTTGGTGGGTCGAGCGGCATCAACGCTCAGGTTTACATCCGTGGTCATGCTCAAGATTATGATGAATGGGAGAAACTGGGTTGTCAGGGATGGTCATACCAAGAGGTGCTGCCTTATTTCACGAAGTCGGAGAATTTCGAGCCGCCATTGAATCCGCTTGATGTGCCGTTCCATGGTCGGGGAGGTCCACTCAATGTTGCTGAACGCCGCTATACCAATCCCCTTAGTCTGGTGTTTGTTGAGTCTGCAAAGCAGGCTGGACACCGCCACAACAGCGACTTTAATGGCCATCATCAGGAGGGTGTAGGTTTCTACTACGCCTATCAGAAAAATGGTGCGCGATGCAGCAATGCACGCGCCTATCTTGAGCCGGCGTCAGGACGCCCGAACCTGACTGTACGAAGTGGTTCACATGTCACCCGAGTACTGCTCGAAGGGACACGTGCTGTCGGTGTGGAGTATCGGAGCGGGACGGGCCTAGTACAGATTCGAGCAGCGCGCGAGGTCGTACTCTGCGGTGGCGCGTTCAATTCGCCGCATCTGCTGATGTTATCCGGAATCGGTCCGCGTGAGGAACTTGACAGGCACGGCATTCAGGTGCGTCACGCGTTGGAAGGGGTGGGGCAGAATCTTCAGGACCATATCGACGTGTTTGTTCGTGCCCGGGCACGCACCCGTCTGGGTATTTCGATGCATCCAAGCTACTGGCTCAAGGGATTATGGGCCGTGCTGCAGTATCTGGCTGGTCGGCGCGGGGTGCTGTCCAGCAACGGCGCCGAGGCTGGCGGGTTTATCCGCTCCCGGCCGCAAGAGCCGATTCCCGATCTGCAGCTACACTTCGGGCCCATGCTGTACGCTAATCACGGACGGGACATTAAGACCGCAATGAGTGGTTATGGCTACATAGTCATGATCTATGGGCTTCGGCCTTTGTCACGGGGCCGAGTCGGTCTGCACAGCGCTGATCCCCATGCGGCACCGCTGATCGATCCCGCCTATTTGTCCGACCCCGCGGATGTTGAGCGACTTGTTCGCGGGGTGCGAATGGTGCGCGAGATTCTGGTACAGCCGGCCTTTGCGCCGCACCATGATGTCGAGGTTTCCCCCGGAGAGGCGCTGTTGTCGGACCAAGACCTCGCAGACTGGGTGCGGCGCAGCGCTGAATCGGCATATCACCCGGTCGGTACATGCAAAATGGGCGTCGATTCGCTGGCAGTGGTGGACCCGCGTTTGCGAGTGCATGGCGTGCAGTGTCTGCGGGTGATCGACGCGTCGATCATGCCGACCTTGGTGGGTGGCAATACCAATCAACCGGCGACCATGATCGGCGAGAAGGGCGCCGCGATGATGCTTGAGGATGCCGCGACATCCGGCGCCTGAAAAAACTTTCCCATAAATCAGTCTGAGAGAGGCCATGGCGAATAAATCGCAAGAGGTGACAGTCATCGTTGGGAGTGGGCATGCAGCAGGTGCGCTTTTGGCCGCCTTGCTGCGAGGCAGGTACCAGCATGAGGTGGTGCTGATCGGTGAAGAACCACATCCACCGTACCAGCGACCACCTCTGTCGAAGAATTATCTGGCCGGTGAGGTTGAGCAGGAATCACTGTACCTGAAGCCACGCTCGGTATACGAAAATGCAGGTTATCAATTGCGGCTCGGTGTGCGTGTCGATCAGATCGACCGAGACAGCAAGACGGTCAGATTATCCGATCACAGTAAGATCAAATACGACCGCCTTGTCCTGGCCACTGGCTCACAGGTTCGGCGCCTGACGTCGCCGGGGGCCAAGCTGAAGGGCATTTATTATTTGCATGACATGGCTGACGCGGATGCCCTGCGTGAGGTGCTCGTTCCGGGCAAACGTCTGGTTATAGTCGGCGGCGGTTTCGTCGGCCTTGAGGTCGCCGCCAGCGCAGTCAAGAAGGGTGTCCATGTTACGGTGCTGGAAGCTGCCGGGCGTCTGATGCAGCGGGTTACCGGGCCGGAGATGTCCGCTTTTTTTTATGCCAGACATCGTGATGCCGGGGTGGATGTACGACTGGATACAGGGGTGACCGGGTTCGAAACCGGGGATCACGGGTTTGTTGCCGGGGTCCGGTTGGCCAATGGCGACACGGTGTCGGCGGATATCGTGCTTGTTTCGATTGGCGTCATACCAGATACCGCACTGGCAGAGGCCGCCGGCCTGACCTGCGATGGCGGTATTCTCGTCGATGAGTTTACTCGCACCGATGACCCCGCCATTCTGGCGATCGGAGACTGCACACGCCATCGCAATCTTTTTTTTGAAGACAGACTACGGCTGGAGTCGGTAGCGAATGCTGTTGATCAGGCGCGTACTGCCGCAGCAGTATTGATGGGTGAGGACAAGCCCTACGATAGCGTGCCGTGGTTCTGGTCGAATCAGTATGACATTCGTCTGCAGATGGTCGGCTTGTCACAAGGCCATGATCAGCGTGTCATGCATGGTAGCCCGGCGGATAAGGGATTTGTGGTGTTCTACTTGCGCGACGGCTGCGTCATCGCGGTAGACGCGGTAAATTTGCCAATCGCTTTTATGGTCGGAAAGCAGCTGGTTCAGCGACGTATGATTTTGAATACTGAACTATTGAGCAATCCGGATGCGGATCTAACATTGCTCCTAATAGCTACCTAACGAAATTTTGAACCGCTCTGAGATTTGTGAGACTCCGTTGTTTGACACAATGGTGCCATCATCAGCAAACCCGAATTCAAATTCGCCCCTGAGCTTTGCAGGCGAGCAGTTCGCATGACAAGGGAAGTCTGCAAAGATTGGTTCAATTGCCATCGACTGATGGTGCCTCTGATAGACTTTTCTCCCGACGCAGATTTAAGTACGATCAACGAATCGGTTAGTAGGCGGAATATACCTGCACTTATGCAAATTGGCCTCAACGAAAACCGGGACTGTTCAACATTTCAGTAAATAATATGTTAACTAGTAAGACAACATATGAATGTAAGCCGAATCCCAATCCGAATTGTACAAGTGTTAACGGTTGTTTTCTGTTTCCTACTGTTCGCCTGCACCTCCGATTCCAATGACAGCGAAAACCCCGCTAGCACCGGGGGTGTAACTGCATCAAGTGAGTCGACGAGAACCGTCTTGATGTTGGGCACCCGGTCAAGTCAGTCCAGACCGGTGCAAGTGATTGAGGCAAATGAGGGTCAATGGACTAGTTATGAGCGCGCCGAAGATTTCCCATCAACCGTAACTTTGCCCAAAGGCTTTATTCGCATGCGCGATGGCATTGAACTGGCCTACACAGTCACTTTGCCTGCAAACGAATCTGCTCAACCCATTCCCGCTGAAACGTATCCCGCCATTTTGATACAAACCGCTTACAACAAGGCGGCGGGTGCATTTGTGCCTGCGATCGGGGGAGCTGATCCATTTATGGTGAAGCGAGGTTACGCCACAGTCGTTGTTGATGTGAGAGGTACGGGTAATTCACAGGGCGTTTGGGATGCGTTCGGGGAGAAAGAGCAGGGTGATTATTCCGAGGTTGTAGATTGGGTGATTTCTCAACCGTGGAGCAACCAAACAGTGGGTGTGTACGGAGTCTCTTATTTGGGTATCAGCGCGATTTTAACGGCTGCGAAAAATCACCCTGCGGTTAAAGCTGCGTTTCCAATAGTGCCGATTGGTGATGGTTACCGAGACATTGTGTTCACTGGAGGACAAGTCAACCCGACCTTTATACCGCTATGGATGGGGTTGGTGACCGGGCTTGGCGTGGTGCCGTTTGATGCTTTACAAACGGACCCGGCCCGGGGGATTGAGTTGTTGGTGTCGCACCTATTGAATGGGGTTGTTCAATTTCAGGTGCCAACAATTCTCAAGGCGCTTTTGGGCGAAAATGAAACAGCATTTGATGGTGAGTTTTGGAAAACCCGTTCTCCGCTTGAACAGGCTGACAACATCAAGGTGCCCACTTTCATCGTGGGCGGCCTTCGTGACCTCTTCCAACGAAGCGAGCCCATGTGGTTTGAGCAGTTAAAGGGCCAAACCACAGCCAAACTATTGATAGGGCCTTGGACGCATATTGAATCTGCCGGAATTCCAAGCGATGGGTTGCCTCGTGACGGGGTTCCTACTTTGCAACAAATTCAGTTGATGTGGTTTGATCAGTACTTAAAAGGCATGGATGTAGGCGCGGACAAGTTGCCCAACGTGACACAGTATGTGCTGGGGCATGAAAAATATGTGACAGCCAGTGATTGGCCTCATCCAGGTGTCCAGGCCACCGAGTTTTATCTGCGTGGCGACAAATCGTTGAAGCCAGAACCAGCAGAAGCGATGGAGGCATCCAGTGTGATTCTCCAGGCGCCGCTTTTCGGTCTTTGTTCCTCTTCGACCAGCCAGTGGACAGCAGGGGCTCTTGGTTTACTTCCGATTTCTTGCAACACGGAGGACACCTTCAATCAGATTCCATCGGCCAATTTCAGAACGCCGGTACTTACTGAGGATCTTTATATCAATGGACCGATCGCCGCAGATGTTTGGATTACCACCACAGGCCGGGAGGCTGCATTGTCGGTCCGTCTATCTAGTTATGATCCAGCAACCGGTCGATCAAAATCAATCAGCAATGGATTGCTAACGGCATCACATCGGGCCGTGGATGACACAAAATCCAGGTTTATGAACGGTCTGCGAATTCAGCCGTGGCATCCATTTACTAAAGAGGCCGTGTTGCCAGTACAGCCTGGTGCACCAATGTTGTTGCCAGTAGAGATTTTCTCGACCGCAGCAGTTATACCCAAAGGGCATCAACTTCAGGTGTCGATCAATTCAAGTAATTTGCCGCAAGGTTTGCAACCAGTGCCGCAGTTGCTCGGTGGTTTATTGGGTGCAATCAATATATTGAATAGCGACGAGCATCGTTCAAAGATTGTGTTGCCTGTTGTACCAACAAGTGCATTGAGCCAATGAGCCATCTTTCGTACACTAATTACTGAACTGACAGAGGGAGGTTGGGGATGACTGCAAGGCGTCTAATTGTTGCCTCCCTTTTGTTGGTTTTTCATGCTTTGGCTTTGGGCGAATCAGTTCTATCTGTGTCTATCCCTGCACCCAACGATGCGCAGCTTAATGCCCATGTTTATCCTCCCTCATCAAAAACTTGTAAAGGTGTTGTCGTGGTTTCGCATGGCGCAGGTGGCAATGAGCGAGGGTATTCCTATCTCGGTGAGTTTTTTGCATCAAGCTCTTTTTTAACCGTGATTCCAACCCATCGTCTGAGCGACAAATCGGCATTGACCCGTTTGCGAAAAGACCATGGGCTTGAGGATGGTTTGATTCAATTGACTACCAATTCAAAGGCCTATAAAGAGCGACTCGTCGACATTGGTATTGCCAAATCGTGGGCAGAGAAAAAATGTGATTCGGGGTTTTCGGTACTGTTGGGGCATTCGATGGGAGCAGCCACTGTGATGTTGGAGGCTGGCGCTAAAAACTTGATGGACTTAAGCGGTGAGGATCGATTCGATGCTTATATTGCACTCTCACCTCAAGGAGAGGGTGCAATTTTTAATGCGAAATCATGGAGTCCAATACAAAAGCCTTTGCTATCAATAACAGGGACAAGGGATGATGAATTGAGCGGTAATTCGTGGAAACACAGGACACAGCCTTTCAAGAATATGTCCGCCGGGTGCAAATGGTTGGCTGTCATTGACGATGCAACGCATTTGAATTTTGCAGGACTGGGTTTTTCATATCGGACTGAGAAATACACTATAGAGGTGATTGATGCTTTCCTGGCAGGTATTAACAAGGGGTGTAGAGCCCCGACATCGTTGAAGTCGCTTCAGGGGCTTTATCTCTTCCTGGAAAGTGATTTGTAGTGGTCCCGATCTGACTCGATAATCAATCTCGACGCTCTTCTAACACGGCACCGCTTATCATCGTCCAAACGAAAGTACCGATTTCCTCGAGAGAATAGCGACCACCGTCACGAAACCAGGTAGCCACCCAGTTTAGAGCGCCCAGTCCAATCAATCGCAGCAAGTCTAGATCAACATCCTTGCGAATAACACCTTGGTCGGCCAGTGACTTCAGCATCGCTGCCCACAATGCTTCATAGCTATCGCGTAGGCTGATCATCTCCTTTCGAGCATTGCCACGTAAGGATCGCCACTCGAACAACAGCACATAAACCATATCTGAGCCACTGACCAATAACTGTAAGTGTGCGTTGATACCACGGCGCAGTTGTTCAGCGGGTTCGGATACTCCCGCAACAGCATTGCTGACATCGTTAGATACTTGCTCCAAGCCCAGACGCATGAGATCAACCAGAATGTCCTCCTTGGTTTGGTAGCGATAATGCAGGCTTCCGGGGAGCATGTTACAGGCCTCGGCAATTTCCTTGACCGTGGTACGGTCATAACCCTGTTCGCGAAAAAGGCGCGCCGCGGAGGCCAAAACAAATTGTCTGTCAGCTTGGGCTACCGGTGTAGACTGACGCTTTTTCCTCACAAGCTCCCCCTGATTGTTATTTTTAGCAGTTTGATTTTACCCCAACATACATCAGGAAGCCCCTTGCAACGCCATTCTCTTTACCGTCATCAGTATCAGACGCGCCACTGTGTATTGGAAGTGATTCCAATTTCCCTGAACTGAACCGCCCCGGTTTTTGTAGAGGCCAATTTGCTCAAGTGCAGGTTTGTTTGGCCTGCTGACCGATTTGTTGATAATAATTAATCGTTGCTTCTGCGGTGAATGACTTCGGCTTTATAAAAATCATTGATGGTCTATGCAAGTGCATTGTCATGGCTGTCGCTCTTGCTGCCCACTGATGGTTCAATGCCGGTGCGTGTTCAAAGCCGAGTTCAAAGCCAAGGTGGCGTTGGCAGGCTAGGTGTTTCCAATAACCAGAAGGGGCAGTCTGGAAGGTCTTGCAGATTGACTCAACCCCTAAGGTTTGGTGATGTTCGTCGATGAAGCGCCTCATTTCTTTTTGAGGCGGTCGAATTCCGCCTAGGCGAAAAAGGTACTGGCCAGCAGCAACTCTCACATCCGTTTCATTCCGTTTCATTGCGTTTATCCAGAGAAAAAAAAGGTCGCATAAAGCGACCATTTCAAGTTACTGCCACAATGGTGTTTTTATCAACACCTAAAAACGTTGTGTAAGACCCAGAGAGAAAAACTCTGCATCCAAGTCTGCAATGCCCTTAAATTCGCCACCGGACACTTCTACTGGAGTCACCTTATTGTTATTCCCAACTTGACCCGCATCAATGTCAATAATGCCAAACGCCAGAGAGATGGTTGTATCCCGACTAGGCGTGAAACTAGCCCCCAGGCCATAGAAACGGCGGTCATTATCAGGTAAAATGGGAACTCTTAAGTCGTCACCCACTATACCGTTCTCCATGCCGTAGCCGGCATGCAAGGTCAGACGCTTATATGCTTTGTAATTCAGACCAATCCTGTAAGCATGCGCCACTTTGAAATCTTGCGGTAGGTCCTCAATGACACGGCCATTACTAACCCGTTCATAACGCAAAAATGTTTCGGTCCAGTCTTGATAGGTGTAAGTGGCCATTAGGTCCAGCTTTGGGCTGTAATGGTGAAACAATGAAATTCTAAACTCATCCGGGAAAATCACCCTCTGGCGTGCTTGCTGTTGCGGTGCTAGATCGGCGGCGGCTTGTGGGCCATTCACCCCCAGCAAAGGGCCACCAATTGCAATCAAACCACCGTTGAGAAACTCACGGAAAGCTGCAGTGTCAGCGTTTTCGTTAACTGTTAATTCGCCCTGATTGCCGTTGAAGCGGGTTTTGGGGCGGTACGACGCACCAATCCGAGTGCGATCCGTCGGCTCCCACAGCAGGCCGGCTTGCGCATTTAAGGCCCATCCTAAAATTCGCAATTTGGCATCTGTTTCACCAGGAATGGGAGGAGCCTGTCCTAGGGCACTCAAGCTATCCAAAAGAGCAGTAGTGCCTGGGGGGCCTAGTTTACTTACTGCATCGCGGAAATTCAAACGCAGTTTGATGGATTGAAAGTAGCGCTCATAAGAACCATTGGCACCAATGGATAGGGTTGGTGTCAGTTTATAGCCAAAGCCCAGGTTCAAGCGCGTTATCTTCAAATCACTCTCGCGACCAGAACCACGGCCTGGGAAATCTTCGCGATAACGGGTCAACAAACCATGAGAACCCGATGCGCTGAAACCCACCACCAACTTGGGACTGACCGGAATAGCCACGAACAAGCCCGGAATAAACAGGGCTGAGTCATAGCCGTCTTTTCTGGAAAAGAACTCACCGTTTGAGCCTTGGCGTCCATCGTCGGTTGGGGGGCCATCGTTGTCTTGAGTGGAGGTGTAATCGTTGTCGAAGGTGGCAATGCTGGCCACGTTCAACACCTCGATGCGCTTGAATCGAGTCAGAGCGGCGGGGTTAAAAAAGATGACTGAAGCATCCGAGGCCTCAGCGGCCTGCCCAGCGCCTGCCGTGGCGATACCCATCGTGCTTTGATTATCGTTGGCTGTACCACCAGCAAAGGCCTGCTGGCTAAGTGAAAATGCCGTGACTGAAAACGCGACGGCACAGGCTCTCCGAAGGGAGCTTTGCTGCAAAAACACCATTGGTCTGTCTCCTCGCTCCGACCTGCAGGGTCGCAGTGCGCCCGGCTTTGAGTGTCGTGAGTTTTGTGCTGGTTGTTTTTAAAATTTTACTGGGTCTGCTCACTGAATAATGCTTGAGTAAAGACCCTATGTTTACAACGATTAACATTGATACTGACGGAAATGTAACCCAGATTCAATCAATCGTTCAAATTTTTTTTTATCAAACCAGCGAAAGTCGTTCCTTCCACAACTTCATGGGCGCGTCCATATTGGCCTGCATGGGGTGAAAGCCCGGTTTGTAAAATTTCAACAAATCGGGAATCATTTTGCGGAAAACCCCTTTGCGGCCGAAATACAGATCGGTGAATTTCAACCAGGATTTCATGTTGTAAAGCTCGCCGTCCTGTTTCATGCAGCTCAGCATGGCCGCCAGTACCACGGGGCCAATGCCAATCGATACGATTGTCATTGCAATTGCGCGTTGTGAGTACGAGCCGCCAATGGCCAAATGCGTATCGAAAGCCACCGCTCTGTGCTCGCTTTCTTCCATGGCATGCCAATAAATCAAATTCTTGATGGTGGGGTCGATAATCATGTTGTGAAATTCTTCACTTTTCATGATGTGTTCAGCGATCACGGCCGTGTAATGCTCAACCGCTGCGGTACCCGCCAGGCGTGCCTTGACGGACAGCAGTTTGTTCAGCTTCCTGCGCGCCCAGCGAGTGCGTGCATCCCAAACATTCACGTTGATGCCCTGGCGTTTCAATTCTGCATTGGCTAGAAGATGCTCTTTGCCATGCATGGCTTCCTGCCCAATAAATGCGCTGATTTCCCGCAATAGGCTTCATCTTTCACCCATTTTTTGCATCTCGCACAGAATCTACAAAAAATTGTTCGCCTTCGGGAAAGTAGGCCTGAAAAGCTGTCCAGACGTGGCTGCTGGCAGGGTCATTGTTGACAAAATGGCGATTGATATTCGAAAAATCAAAATCCATTCGACGAACCGGAAAGCTGGAACCTTTCTGGTGAATTGAAACGGGTGTGCGCATGACAGCCTCCACAGACTCATTTACATCATTACCATCAATGACGTTGACAGTAGTTGATGTAATATTACAGATGTGGAATTAAAAGTAAAGCGATGTAATGACGTGCTTTACTAGATCACTTCTTCGTCTTTCAAAATTCGCAGTTGCAATTCACGCCACACCCGCGTGCCGGTCTCGTCAAAGCGCAGCACGCTTTCAAAGAATTGTTGCCGTGCAGCAGCATTGATCCACTCGGCAGGTAACAGTGGATCGCGGCGTACTTCATAAATGGCTTGACTACCCACCAGGTAGGCGTCTCGGGCCGCTTTCTCCAGTTTCATGCGGGAATAGCCCTGCATCCAGTCATTCAACTTTTTGGTGTGACTTAAATACAGTTTTTCGAGCTTTCGGATGTCCCATAATTTTTGAATCGAGACGATTTGAGAAGGGGTGACGGGTTTCATTTCAAAAGCAAGAATGTTTTTCTCGACTCCCTGAGCCAGCAGTTTTTCCTGCAGGCCAGCAAGGCCCAGATTCAGGTTCGCCGGCCGCAAGAAAAGGCCTTGCTCAAACTCCCGAAAGCCCTGCAGTGCAAGTGCCTTCTCGCGAAGTTGCAACTGTTTGCGATTGCTGCGACCAAGATGGGCTGTAAATACCGCGTAAAAATTTCCATTCCAGTCGCAGGTCGCTGTAAGCCTGTTACTCCACCCTTGAATGTCTTGACCCGTGAAGGCCGCCTGCCTACCCAGGGTGTAAACGCCCCGGCCTGCCGATTTCAATTGCCCTTCAGCAACCAAGCGGGCCATTGCCACCCTTGCACTGTTTTCTGAGACGCCAAACAGGCTGCAAGCCAGCACAATGTGAGCGGCCTTCACTTGGCGACCCTTGCCAGCTAACATCAGGCCGAGAATTAATTGTTTTGGGGAAGCGTTTGTTTTCACGGGAGTTTTTAATAAATTGGAGGTAATAGTCTAACTTGTTGCAGGGCAGGGTGGTGGGGTCACCCTGCTGCCTGCTGCAAATTCGATATATTGAAGAAAATAACAAAAACAGCGTAAATTGCATTGCGCTGTAACATTCGGAGACCCTGCAACCATGAACCCGATTCAGTTTGTGGCCGAGAAAGCTGTTCGTGCAACGCTGCGCAGCACTTTCAAAGCGCCCGGTAAACTTCCAATTCCGCTCAGTTGGCTGGCGGCTACCATGAACGCTGGGGCACCACTGTTCAAGGTTCGACCCGATGCCCGCGTTGAATACCTGGAATTGGGCACCTGCATGTGTGCGCTCGTTCGCCCAGCTGATTCGCACACCGACCAGGTGTTATTGCACATGCATGGCGGAGCGTTTTTTGCCGGTTCGCTTGAAACGCATTTACCCCTGGCCAGTGAACTTGCTGTGCGTTGCAATGCCCGGGTGTTCCTGGTTGATTACCGGTTGGCACCGCAGGATCCTTATCCGGCGGCGCTTGAAGATGGCATGGCTGCCTATCAGGCCTTACTGGATCTCGATGTCAATCCAAAAAACATCACTTTGGTTGGAGACTCTGCTGGCGCAGCTCACATCTTGTCCATGGCCATTTATGCGCGCAACGAAGGTCTTCCCCTGCCTGCAGGTTTGGTGATGATTTCTCCTTTTGTCGACATGACATTGACAGCCGCCTCCATTCAAGCCAAGGCCAAGGCCGATCCCATGTTGAGTGTGGTGCCATTACAGCGCGGGGTCACTGCTTATTGCGGCGACGTGCTGCCTGCGGACCCCAAAGTGTCGCCTGTATTTGCTGACCTTGAGGATTTGCCACCCTTGTTCATTCAGGTGGGCAGTGATGAAATTTTGCTGGACGATGCCTTGTTGCTCGAACAACGCGCCAAGGCTGCAGGTGTGCAAGTAAGCTGCACAGTGCACGAGGGTATGTGGCACAACTTTCAAATGTTCAATGCCTTGGTTGAAAAAGCCGACAAGGCCTTGTGGGCAATCGCCGATTTTGTACGAAGAGGGGAACAGGAATGAAGCAATGGGCATTGGTAACAGGCGCATCGTCTGGCATTGGTTTGCATTTGGCAGAGTGTTTTGCGAAGGATGGAGTTTCCCTGGTGCTCAGCGCACGCAATGAAGCCAAGCTCACTGAGCTGGCCGCTGACTACATGGGCAAATACAAAGTGGATGTCATTGTGATTGGATCGGACCTGTCCAAGCCCAACGCGGCCAGCGAGCTTGTAGCCAAAGTCAAGGCGCACAGCATTGAGCTCAGTTATCTGGTTAACAACGCAGGCGTGGGCACTTACGGTTTGTTCAAGGACACGCCAGTCGAGGACACCACCAGTATGCTGCGCCTCAATATGGAAGCACTCACTGTGCTTTGCAGTGGCTTTATGCCCGATTTGCTGAAGACACGAGGAAAGATCCTCAATGTGGCTTCTACGGCAGCATTTCAACCCGGCCCGTACATGGCGGCCTACTATGCGACCAAGGCCTATGTGCTCAGCTTTAGTGAAGCGCTTGCCGAGGAGCTGGTCGACAGTGGCGTTGCTGTGTGTACCTTGTGCCCCGGCCCCACTGCATCGGGATTTCAGGCCGAAGCGAACATGCAGAAATCCGCCTTGGTGCAAGGCAAGCGCATGCCAAGCTCAGAAGATGTTGCCGTCAAAGGTTACGCCGCAATGAAGCGAAACCAGCGTGTTTACATTCACGGTGCACTGAACTGGACCATGGCACAAAGCATCCGCTTCACGCCACGTAGCTGGGCGACCAAAGTGGTGAAGTTTATTTCAAAGCCTGTGGCATAAATGGAAGCCGGGGCAATTTATTCATGAAACAGGAAACGCATTTGCTTCCGATGCGGGCTGGAGGCCAGGTGGCTTTGCACCGCTACAAGCCTGTAAACCCAACGGGTCTGCCTGTGGTGGTGGCGCATGGCACCTTGTCCAACCAATATGCGGTTGAGCATTTGGGTTCCTTTCTTGCAGCTCAGGGGTTTGATACCTGGCTATTGGAGTGGGGTGGTCACGGGCAAGCCAAACCCGCGCACCGCACACAGAATTTTGAGTATCCTGCCTTGAATGATTTACCCGCCGCGATCGACTTTGTTGTCCAACACACGGGCCACTCGCAATTGCATTGGACTTCTCACAGTGGCGGTGGTTTGCTGGCCTTGATGTTGCTGGCCCGGCAGCCCGAGCGCATTTCACAAATCAAGACACTGAGCCTGATTGGTGCGCAAGTCACCGATGCAGCGCCCAATTTCAGGGAAAAAATGCGGGTCGCTGCCTTGGGTGCATTGACCCGACTGTTGGGCCATACACCACGAAAACTGGTGCCCATTGGGCCCGAGGGGGAGCCCACTCTGTTGTTATTGCAGTGGTGCAAATGGAACTTGAGTGGCCGGTGGAAAGGTGCCGATGGTTTCGATTACCTGGCAGCATTGGCAAACGTCAATGTACCCGCATTGGTGATTGCAGGCGGGCGTGACGAAGTTGCGCCCCCCAAGGGCTGTCGACGAATTTATGAGGCTTTGGGGGGTCCCAAAACCTGGCATGAATGCACAGTCGAGCAAGGGTTCAGCAAAGATTTTTCCCACAGTCAAATGATTCGCGGCGAAGCGGCGAAGACCGAGGTGTTCCCGTTGCTTCAGCGATTCATTCAAGCTGCTTGACACTCACTTTCTGATCAAAAATGTTTCAAAGTGTGCCGCGATACCGGGGTAGCTTTCTACTCGAAGATGGGGCGGCAATTTGCGCAGCGTGTGCTTGAACAAGGTGTGTAGCACATTGATAACACCATTGATTGTTTTGCTGATCACAAAATTGAAACCCATCAGGTCTTTGGGTGTGTATACCAAAGGCACCAGTGCTGTCTCTATGGCTTCAATCAGCAGCTCAACACCTTCTTCAATGCGTGTATCGTCACGCTGAGCCAAGGCGTTCATTACGTTGCTGGCGTTTTCTGCATACGTTGTAGTGACCGGAATTACGATATAGGGGTGCTCTTGGCCAGTCAGGTTCAAAATGTGAACCATGTCGTGAAAGTGGTGAATCACGGGTGGCACACGTTTGTTGGCAATAAACTTGATAAGCCAGCCGATGTAGTGTTGTGCCTCGCTTTGTACCTTGTGTATCACCTTCGACGCGTCTTGCAGCATTTTGTCGGGTTGGGTTTTGTTCAATTCATCGAGCAGGTGAGTAAAGCAGGTGTCGAGCAGTTGCACATAGGTTTGCGCCAGCAGGTCGGCGCCCAGCGCCTTGTCTTCATCGCTGATGGGTTTGGATGCACGCTGGTGCAGCGCTTTCATCTGGGTGTAAACATCTTCTTTGATTTGAACGGCAATGTAGGGTGTGTTCATGTTTCTTCAGTAAGATCTCGATTCACACAGTTTACGTTTAACACGCCATGCAATCCCAGCCTCCCGTTGAATTCACCGACGAAATCAAATCCCTTTTTGTTGGGAAGAAGTTGGTGCAGGCCCGCCAGCGTTTGCTGGATACGTTGAGCAATCAATGGGATGGACACTGCAACCTGATCGCCTTTACTTACTTGTATGCTGAAAATCGCAGCGTCGATGATTGCACGCTGGCTTTGGAATGGCTTGAAAAGGGCGTGATGGCCGGGGAAGTGGACGCCAAGGTAATTCTTGGGCGTTTGCTGGTGTCAGGTGAACTGGGTAGTCAGGATTTTTCTCGTGGCATGGACCTGCTACAACAAGCCGCGCATGCCAATGTGTTGATGGCTGTACTGACTTTGGTGCAAATGTACAAGGGCGGGGTTGAGGGGTGTCTGGATGCTGATGCGCAACTAACCCAGCAATACCTGCGGCAAGCCGCTGACTTGGGCGACCCCAATTCCGCTTACCACTTGGCACTTGAACTTGAGCGTGCGAACAAGCCCGATTTTGCGCAAGCCTTCAAATATTTTGACAAGGCCGCTCAGGGCGGCCTGTCTCAGGCCATGCACAATGTGGGTGTGTATTACTTGCATGGCAAAGGCGTTGCAAAGAATGCGGCGTTGGCCATGGCTTATCTGACTGAGGCGGCCAAGCTGGGTTCGCCCTTGTCCATGTTGAGCTTGTCTTTGTTGTATCTCGATGGGGTGGAAGTGCAGAAGGATCGCGGTGTGGCTTTAAGTTGGCTTTATATTTACCAGGTGCTTTTTCCGGAAACCGACATACCCGACCAACTTCAATTGTTGCTTGATGATGTGTCTGCCGAAGAGGAAAATCTCGCACGCAAGGCTGCCCAGAATTTTGTGAATCATCAACTGAACAAATCTCCTAGCGGAACGCTGCATTAATCTGCAATACTGCGTGCGGGAGCTTTCCCATAACCACAAACGAGTACCGCCATGACTGTTTGCCCGATTGCGATTGCTGTTGGTTGTCAAAAATGTCCTGCATTTAAAATTTGTCCTGCCAAGTCGATTCTGGGTGATCAACCCAAAGCCGGCGAGAAGCAGCCTGAAAAGAAACAGTAAGTTGCGATACTTTTTCTGAAAACCCCCGACCTGGTTCGGGGTTTTTTTATGTCAATAAGTTTCTCGATTTGTTAAAAAGTGTTTCTCAGGCACATTGCTTGCATACTAAACTGACCATTCGCCATTGCAGCACCAAATGGGCGCATCGCTTTTCACAACAAGGAGAACAATGCATGGAAGCACTCACGCAGTTTGTTAATGCAATTAATGGCATCGTGTGGGGTCCTCCCATGCTGATTGCCATTCTGGGAACCGGTCTGTTTTTGCAGCTTCGTTTGAAATTGATGCCAATTTTCAAAATCGGCATGGGTTTCAAATGGGTGTTGAAAAGTAGAACACCCGAGGCTGGTGCCAAGGGCGATATTACCCCTTATGCCGCGCTGATGACGGCACTGGCCGCTACTGTGGGTACCGGCAATATTGCGGGTGTGGCTACAGCCATTGCCTTGGGCGGTCCGGGTGCTTTGTTCTGGATGTGGATGACTGCGCTGGTGGGTATGGCCACCAAGTATGCCGAGGTGCTGTTGGCGGTGCATTACCGAGAAACCGATTCACGTGGTCAGCAGGTTGGTGGCCCAATGTATGCCATTAAAAATGGCTTGGGTAAGAACTGGAAGTGGTTGGGCATTGCGTTTGCGCTGTTCGGTGGTCTGGCCGGTTTTGGTATTGGGAACATGGTTCAGTCCAACAGTGTTGCAGATGTGCTGAATGTAACCTTTGGCATCGACAAATGGATTTCCGGCATCGTGATGACCGTGCTGGTGGGTTTTGTGTTGATCGGCGGCGTGAAGCGAATTGGTGCAGTGGCACAAAAAGTGGTTCCGTTCATGTGCGTGGCTTACATCGTTGCTTCGGTCATTATTCTGGGAATGTACATCGACCAAGTACCTGCTGCTTTTGCCCTCATCATCGAAAGTGCCTTCAACCCGGTTGCTGCCACTGGTGGTTTTGCCGGTGCAGCAATCATGCTGGCCATTCGATATGGTGTTGCGCGCGGTATTTTCTCCAATGAGGCTGGCTTGGGCACGGCTGGTATTGCACAAGCAGCCGGCCAAAGCAGCAACCCGGTGGAATCGGGCTTGGTGGGCATGATGGGTACCTTCATCGACACCATTATTGTGTGCACCATGACCGGCCTCGTGATCGTGGTCACTGGTGTCTGGAGCAGCGGCTTGAACGGCGCCGCACTGAGTTCCAGTGCTTATGCAACAGGTTTACCAGGCGTGGGTGAATATGTGTTGGCCTTGTCGCTGGCCTTCTTCGCTTTCACCACCATTCTGGGTTGGTCGTATTTCGGTGAAAAGTGCTGGGAGTTTATTGCAGGCACTGCCATCACCATGCCTTACCGCGTGTTGTGGACAGGTTTCGTCATGGTGGGTGCTGTCACTCAACTCGACTTCGTTTGGCTGGTGGCCGATACATTGAATGCCTTCATGGCCTTGCCCAACCTGGTTTCGTTGCTGTTGCTTTCACCGGTTATCGTGAAGCTCACCAATGAGTATTTCGCCAACAAGTAATTTCTTCTTCGCGTCGGCAAGCCGCAATCTCAGCGGTTTGCCGGCCAGACTTGAACCAGTTTCGAGTTTCTCACCAAGTTTTACCGATTGTTCCAGAGTTTGTCGCTATGATACGTTCCCTTTCAACACGCACGTGCTTATTCACAATATGACTCTGGGATGTACTCATGGCCGGTGATACACGCTTGAACAAAATGAAACGCAGTTTTCTGGTGTTGTTGATGGCGTTCTGGCCCGGTTTCGTATTTGCAGATTCCTCTTTGGACTCTTTGCTATACAAGCCCGAGGTGGAGCAGTCGTACAGCAATGAAATTCAAAACGCGTTGTTGGCTCATTATTCAAATTGGGCGGGAACGCGCCACAAACTGGGCGGCACCGGTACCAACGGCGTGGACTGTTCCAGTTTTATTCAAACCTTGTTTCAAGACAAATTCCAGCTGCGCTTACCACGCAGTTCACGAGAGCAAATGACCATGGGCGAGCGGGTTGATCTCTCTGATTTGCGTTCTGGTGACCTTCTGTTTTTTCGCACAGGCCCCACACGTCGACATGTAGGTGTGTATGTGGGTAACAATCAGTTCATGCACGTATCTACGCGGGCGGGCGTTGAAATTGCCAAGTTGCTGAGCCCTTACTGGCAACGTCACTTCATTACGGCCCGCCGCGTGGGTTTGGCGGGCATTACACCTTCAAACTGAATGGCGTGAAGTTGGTGTCTCTGTCGTAATAATCTTCGCTTTCTGCGCGTTTCAAACGCGCTACTACCCAGTAGGTGAGCGGCGTGGCCAGTATTTCCCAACTGGTCTTTAGCACGTACTGCGTCAATGCCACGGTGATGATTTGATCGGTGGTCATAATCCCCCAAAACGCGATGGTGTAAAACAAGCCAGAGTCCACGAACTCACCCACCACAGTGGAGCCAATGGTTCGGGTCCACAACCATTTGCCCTGGGTCCATATTTTCATTTTGGCCAGCACAAAGCTGTTGATAAAGCTGCCACTCCAAAAGGCAATTAGCGAGGCCAGCACTATGCGCCAGGTGTTGCCAAACACACTTTCAACTGCAGCCTGTTTGTCGACCCAGAAGGATGCGGCGGGGAGATTCACCACCGTGAATGCCATAAAGGATGCAAAGGCCAAAGCCCCAAAACCTGCCCACACGGCCCTGCGGTCGCGGCCGTAACCATACACCTCGGTCAGGATGTCGCTGAATATGTAAGAAATGGGGAAAAACAACACACCTGCTGCAAAGGTAACAGTACCAAGCAATGGCAAATTCAGTTCGGCAATTTTCGCGGGGCCGATCAGGTTGGAACACAACAGCACGGCCACAAACGCAACCAGGACGAATTCATAATATTTGTACTGACGCATCCAAAACCCTGTTAATTGGTTAGTAAAGAGAGGGGTAGGTTAATAGAGTGGTAATTATTGCAGCAATTGTCATCGTGTTAATAGTTATTGGAGCCTATACTCAAAGAAGATGTTTTGTAAGTGTAGTTTTTGGAAGCAACAATTGGAAGTCAGGGAGTTACAATGAAAGCACAGAGGAAGACAAGCACAACCAAGAACAACAAGTTTAAATTCAATATTTTAGCGGGCAGTCTTTTGGCTGTTGTCAGCGTTGCGGCTTTGGCTTCTAGCCACCGTGAAGCGCCCTCAATCACCACCACTCCGAAAGCAGACGGAACCGATTTTTACATGTTCCGCAGCTATGAGACCAATCGGTCAGACTTCATCACCTTGATTGCCAATTATCAGCCCCTTCAAGACGGCTACGGTGGTCCGAATTATTTCTCGATGGATCCCAATGCCTTGTATGAAATTCACATTGACAACGATGGTGATGCGCAGGAAGAAATTACATTTCAGTTTAATTTCAAAAATAATCTCAAGGATATTGCGCTTCCGATTGGAAGCGGGACTAACAGGCCCTCAGTCAGCATCCCATTGATTCAAGCGGGCACTGTGTCTACATTGTCAGATCCCAATTTGAATCTGAATGAAACCTACACCATGACTGTAGTGCGTGATGGGCGACGCAACGGTAACCGTACTTTGGCGGCCAAAACCAGTGGTGGCAGCACCACCTTGGAAAAGCCGGTGGATTACATTGGTGAAAAAACCCTGGGCAACGCGGCGGCTTATCAAAGCTATGCTGATGCACACATTCACAATGTGACCATTCCTGGCTGTGCAGCAGGCACCAACCAGGCACGTGTCTTTGTGGGCCAGCGGCAGGAAGGTTTTGCAGTGAATTTGGGCGCAATTTTTGATTTGGTGAATGCCCCGGCCAGTGCCATTTCGAATCGCAGCAGCGCAAACGCAAATGCGGCCGCTGTCAATTCAATTCAAGACAAAAACATCACCAGCATTGCGCTGGAAATTCACAAGGATTGTTTGGCCCCCAGCACTGAAAAGGTAGTTGGTGGATGGACCACGGCCAGCTTGCGTCAAGTGCAAATTGGCGATGGTGTGCCTGCTCAAGGGCATCAAACTGCCGAGAAAGTGGGTGGTGCATGGGTACAGGTTTCCCGCCTTGGCATGCCCTTGGTGAATGAGGTGGTGATTGGCTTGAAAGACAAGGACCGTTTCAATGCGTCAAAGCCCAGCGGCGATGGTCAGTTCCTGACCTATGTGTCTAACCCCACTTTGCCGCAGCTGATCAGCATGGTTGTACCGGGGCTGCAAAATACAGCTCCGACCAACTTTCCGCGTACCGACCTGCTCAATGTATTTTTGGCGGGTATTGACGGTGTCAATCGCCCGGCAAATGTAACCTTGTCAGAAATGATGCGTTTGAATACGACAACACCACCAACACCGATTGCGAACCAGAACACGCTGGGGGTTGTTGGTGGCGATAGTGCGGGTTATCCAAATGGTCGCAGACCAATTGATGACGTGGTCGACATTTCTTTGGTTGCAGTGATGGGCGGTTTGTGTGTGGCAAATGGTACCACCAACGGTCTTGGTCTCAATACGGTGCCAGGAACCAGTCTTACCTCGGCCTGTAACCCAAACAGCGTGCCCTTGGGACAAACATCATTAACGCTTCATGATGCGGTGGCTCAGGAACAGGTTACGTTTTTGAGTCGTTTTCCATTCTTGAACACGCCAATTCCAGGTGCAAGGAATTAATTTCATATCAAGGAGCTTTAAATGAAACTGAAAAGCAAACTTGGATTGGCCACAGGCGCGGCTTTGTTGCTCACCTTGGGGGCCTGTGGAGGTGATGGCTCACCTTTTAACCTGGGTAGCGCAGCAGGTGACGGGAATATCAATGCATCTGAGGCGGGTGCTTGGTGCGCAGCACTTCTGAAACCGGTGAACCTGAAAACGTCAGTAACCTGATGTTGGCAACCTCCGAAACAGCTGAGCCCTTCGATCTTCCAGACTAATTACACAGCAAAAATTTGATACAGTATTTTAAGAATCCCGTAGCAAGTGTGGCTGCGGGATTTTTTTTGGATGGATTTCTACATGAAATTGATTGTCTTTGGGTTGTGTGGTTTGGCCCTGATGCCGCGTATTTCCAGTGCCCACGGCATTCATTTTGATTCCCAAGAGCTTGATGAAGTGTCGGTGACGGAAAGTATCGAGGCTATTCATACTTTGGGCGGAATCACCAGTTCCCAAGGCATACTCGGTGCACGGCGATTGGCCAACCAGAATCCGGCAAGATCCTCGGATGTGCTGGAGGCTGTACCCGGTTTGAATGTGACCCAGCACTCTGGTGGTGGCAAAGCCAATCAATACTTTTTGCGAGGCTTCAGTCTTGATCACGGCACAGACTTGTCGATTAACTTTTTGGGTGCGCCCTTGAACCTGCCGGGTCACGCGCACGGGCAGGGGTACGCAGATTCAAACATGATCATTCCCGAGTTGTTGTCTCGCGTGGAGTACCGCAAGGGCCCTTATTTTGCGCAAGACGGTGATTTCAGCTCTGCGGGATCTTTGAACATCGATTATGTGAGCGAGCTAAAAAGGGGATTGGCTTCATTGTCGGTGGGTGAATTTGGTTATCGGCGTGGTTTGTTGGCCAATTCAGTGTCTTTCAATGAAGATCAAACCAAACTACTGTATGCCTTTGAGTTGACTGACAACGATGGTCCCTGGGAGGTCGCAGAGAATCAATACAAATACAATGCGCTGTTGAAATTAAGTCATCGAATTGATTCAAGCAAACGCTTCGAGCTGCAATACTCAGGCTATGAATCACAATGGACGTCGACCGATCACATTCCAGTTGATGCGGTTAATCAGGGTTTGGTGGGTCGATTTGGAAGCCTTGATCCAACCGCGGGTGGATTCACGCAACGGCATGCTGTTTCAGGCAATTTCACCCTGGCTTGGGATCAATCGATCACGCAGCTACGGGCTTACCTGGCGGATTACAAACTGAATCTTTTCAGCGATTTCACTTATGGGCTTAGGGACAACACGGCGCTTGGCCGCCCGGGAGTGATTTCTGACCAGTTTAACCAGTTCGACAGCAGGGTGACCTTTGGTGGTGGAGTGACACACACCCTGTTTGAAAATTTGTCGTTCATGCGTTCCCAATTGGCGGTCGGGTTTGACTATCGGGTAGATGATGTGAACCCGGCGGGGCTCTACGACACAATTGCCCGAGAGCGATTGGCCACTCGAAGCGAAGATTCTTTTGAGCAAAGTAATTTGGGTATTTTTGTCTCGCAGCAACTGCTTCCAGTGTCTTGGCTCAAACTGACTGGCGGCTTGCGATATGACCAGTTCGATGTTGATTTAAACGGTCAGTTTGATGACGATGAAGACCTGACAACACCCAATGTGACGCGAAGTGGTTCTCGAAATGATCAGCAATTCAGCCCAAAGTTCAGCGCAAGCATTACTCCATTTGAACATGACACCGAGTTGTTTTTGTCCATTGGTCGGGGTTTTCACAGCAATGATCCCCGCGGTTTGTTCACAGCAAACCCTGTGGACTATATCGTCAATACCCGTGGCTCAGAGGTGGGTGTGAAAACTACCAATACCTCAAGAAATTTGAGTGCCTCCGCGACCTTGTTCCAGTTAGAGAGTGATTCTGAACTGGTTTTTGTCGGTGATGCGGGTACCACCGAACCCAGGGGGGCGACCAAGCGGAACGGGCTTGAATTGATTGCAAGTTATTTCAACAAAACCGGCTTTGAAATTGATGGCTTCGTGACTCTTGTGGATGCTCGTTTTGTCGGTGTGCAAGACAATGGTATTCCCAACGCGATAGAGGAGTCTGCGGCGGTGTCGTTGGGTCAAACCTGGGGTAATTTCAAAGTGGGTTACAAGTTGAAATATGTGGGCAGCGCGCCTTTGGTGGAAGACCGGAGCATTGAATCGGACTCAGTGATCAATTCGGATCTGTTCTTCAACTTCAAGGTGAACAAAGATCTCAGTTTGAATTTGTCCATATTCAATTTGTTCGACCGGGACAATAGCGATATCCAGTATGCGCAGGATTATTTTCTCGCAGGGAGCCCGGCGTTTGGAAAAACTTTTCATCCATCCCTGCCACGGCATGTTCGGCTAACAGCCAATTTACAGTTCTGAGTGCGTTTCGTTTCAACGAGGCTCAAGGATGACCGACAAAAACTGGCTTTTGTAAGCACTGCCTTTTTCTTCGGTGATCAAGGCTCGAAGCAGCGCTTTGCTTTTGGGTTGTAACAGCAAAGTGACTTTGCCGCTTGCATCGGTTCTCGACCACAGGGTTACTGGCGTTTCGGGATACTCCAGGCCGACGGGAAGCTGCACCAAGGGCTTGCCGTTCTTGTAAACATAAATTGTGGAAGCGTCGCCCGGCAGCGTTATGAATTGGGCAAGTTCCGGGTTGTACAAATCACTGTCTTTTTCAATGGGTTTGATTTGTGCAGCTTTAAAATATTCTTCGTTGAATTTGTCGCTTTTCAACACCTTGTTCACCAAGGCTTTGTCCACTTTGTTCTCATCAAAATGTTGCGCGCCCTGCCGAGGTGAAAGCTCGATCTGGCTGGTTTTCAGAATGGCGAGGCAGTTGGCGGGGCGCTCTTTGTACATGTAGCGAATACTGTTGTCATTGAATGGCAAGCCAAACACCTCGCCTTTGCCATCAACACATCTTACAGAGTCTACATATTCACCCTTGACTGTAATCTCCTTGGCTGGGAAATTGTGTCCAGTTGACAATCCGAGGCTTTGTTCACCAACGTCAATCCAGGTGAGGTGGGCCATGGCTGGAGCACTTGCACTAACAAACAGCAAAACAATCAGTTTTTTTAACACGGGAACCTCGATACAGCAGGTTAGAATCACTCAACACTACTACACATCGGAACGAACATGGCGAAAACCAGCGCTGACCAGCCCAAAGATTTGGCGTCGCAATTGCTAGAGGCCGAGGTGACTTTCTGGTTACAAAACCTGAAAGGCAAAAAGTTTCAAGCTTTGCTGGCCGATGAGTTGAACCATGTGCTTGCCAGGCTTGAGCACATTCGGTTGTGCGATGCCGTGGATGAAAGCAAAGTAAAGGCCACAGCCCGGCGTTATGCAGTGGAAATGGAAATTGGTGGTGCCATTCCCGAACTGTTTGGTGAAATTGCCAATCGCATTTTTGAATTCCCAGCCAGCCGAACCACGAAAATTGGTGAGGTGGTATCCGATTCAATCGCGACAGAATTCATTGAGAAAATTTTTGAGCAAAATGGTGTGCTTGACCACGCAGTAACCAATATTCGAAACAGCACACCGTTTCGACATTTTTTGTCGGATGTAATTTTTACCGTGCTCAAAGGCTATGTTTTTGAGCAAAACAACCTGATGAAATTTTCCACTGTGGCCAGCAGCACGCGCAAGGTGCGTGAGTGGTTGAGTACCAAGGCCCCCGATTTGTCAGAAGGGCTTGAAGATCGGGTGCGTAACCTGATGGAAAGTGGTGTGAAGGGTTCGCTTGAGATGGTGGATGAAACGCTGGACAACGAGCAATATCGCGAAACTGCCATGAACAGTGCCTTGGCCTTTTGGGATGTGGTGCGCGAATGGCCGCTGACAGCCTATCGCGATTACCTGACTGAGCAAGACCTGCAAGAATTCATGGTGCTGGGTTATGAATTCTGGCTTGAATTCCGCAACACCGAGTATTTGAAATCATGCATTGATTTGGGTGTGGACTTTTTCTTTGAAAAGTACGGTGAACAGTCTTTGCAAGACCTGCTGGATGACATTGGTATCAGCCACGAGATGATTACTGATGAGCTGGACAATTACATTCCTGACTTGGCTGCCCTTTTGATCAAGGAAGGCCTTGCAGAAAGTTTCCTGCGCCGCAACCTTCAACGTTTCTACAGCAGCAAGAAGGTGCAAGACCTTCTTGCCAGGTGATTGTTCAAAGGTTTCCAGTGCTTGTGCCTGCCGGCAGGTTCAATACCTTGCCATTGCTGAAGTTCAGCACCACGGGGCCGTCTGACACCACCGTGTATGCGGCACCGTTTTGCAGGCAGCTTGCCGTGGTGTCAATTCGCATTGACGCCACGTTGCTCAGCGTTGCCGTGAAACGGTTCTCGCTGGCGGCCTGAACAGGTTCACCCATCAGCCTGCGGAAGGTTTGAATAAATGGCACTGGGCCATTGCCTGCTGTTTGCCCGTTTTCAAAGTTGTTGGTACTGCGTGGGCAAGCAAAGCTTTCAATATCCATGGCAACGTCGCCTTCCGAGCGGCCTTTGATGTTGCTTAACCAATAGGCTTTGTCATGCTTGATGTCATATTCAGGATATGCGAATGCTTCATTGGTTTTGAAGGTGATTCGACCTGGGTTTTTGACCCGTTTCAGGTTGCGGGTGAACTCGGCTTCCTTGGTCCATTCATCCAGCGCGATCAAGGTGAGGTGCTCGGCCACCAGGTGCATATAAAACTCGTACAGCACGCCGTCGGTTTGGCTCAGTTTCAATGCCCAGTCCAGGCCGGTATTCACTTGAACCAGTTCATCGAGTGCGCCGTATGAATGCGTACCGGGAATGTGGCGCAAATTGCCCAGGTAATTGCTGATGTTGCCTATGCCGCCAAAGGTGCTGCTCACTGGCAAGGCAAAGGGCAGGGCGCTGGTCAGGGCTTGTTCACCTTGAATCAGCACATCGCCAATCAGCGGGGTGTTTAAAATGCTGCCGGTAAAGCCCACCCAGTTGCTTAAGCCAGCAAAGCGGTCTGGGTACAGTGCAGCCAGGCGAGTGGAGCCATATCCACCCATGGAGTAACCGCCCACCAGTATCCGGTCTTCATCAATGTTGAAGGTATTCAGTGCATCGTCCAGTACATCGAGCACATCACGTTCAGACAAACCGGAATAAAAGCCATAAGGGCCACGCCCAAGGGGCGAAATCAACACACGGTCCAGCGCGTCACCAAACTGCGCCTGCATGCCAGGCTGGTTGATCTGACTTGCGTGGTTGGCTTCACAACCATGCAGTATCATTTGCAAGCTGCGTTGGTCGTCAAAATTACCATTTTCTGGAATGTAAACGCCATAGGTTGATACTTGCCCACAAAGTGGAAGTACTGGCCGCAAAACATGCTGTCGTTTTCAGGGCTGCTCGCTTCGGCCTGAAGTACCATGCCTTCACCAGTCGAGTTGGGGGCAGTGTATTTCGAGGTGTAAACCCGTTGTTTGAAACCAGCATCAACCTTTGCAGTTTCCGTGGTGCCGGAATTCATCTTCCGGATGTCAACGATTGCGAAGAACTGGCTGATATCGCCCGCACCCAGCGCTGCAGCTTGTTTGTCTTCCCACCAGTTGCCCTTGCCAGGTAGTGCTTGCGAGGGAACAGTACCTTCTGCACCTGCTTCTTCATTGGGGCCACGGAAGGCCACATTCATGACTTCGCCACTGCTTTGAGCGGTCACCGCCCATATTTTGAATGTGTTGCTGGTGGGTGAGGAGAATGTGCCGGAAATGATGTTTGTGTCGACATTGCCGTTGTTGAATTGAACCACTGTATCGGCGCCTTGTACCGTCAAGCCCAACAGCGTCTCTGAACCCGTGTCTGGGTTGTTGTCTGTGTCAATCGCAATGGCTGCGATGGTTTGTCCCGCGTCATAAAGGGCATTGAGTTCGAATGTGGCTGTGTAGGTGTTGCCTTGTTTGCTCAGGCGGAGCTCAACCAGGTCGGCAGTACTTTCTGCGCCTGCCGGATAGCGTGAATCGCCCGCCGTGGGCGATAGCAATCCGGGCGTGTTGGCCAAAGGGTTGCCCAACTGCCCGCCACGGCTTGCCAGGTTCAGCAAGGCAGGGCTGGGTGACAGCAGGCCTGTGTCCGCGCCGTAATCGTCGTACACATAGTCACGGTAAACCAACACCCCGTTGCAAATCTCGGTAACGCCTGCAAACCATGATTGCTCGTTGCACTGCGCTGTTTCTTGCGGGTTGACAGGTGTGTTTGTTCCCGGGTTGTTGGAAAGTGCCGAGTCTTCGCTACCGCAGGCAACCAGCAGTGCGCTAAAGCTTAATGCGATCAATTTTCTTTGAGTTGTACAAGGCACAATAAAAGTCCATGAGTGATTGAGCACGATAAACTTTTACTTCAGTAAAGTACCTATGGATTCAAAGATGAGTTAATTGTTGCGGGCCAGAACCTGGAAATCTTTCGCCCAACCCGCAGCACGGTCTGCTGCATTGTTGCGCTGTTCGGCGGAGGCTGAATTGAGAACATCAACAATCAATGCAATGGTTGCTTTTTGCCGTTGTTCGCTTTCCTGTTTTTCAGCGGCACTGCTTGGGCTTTGCCAGGCGTTGAGCAGGCGGGCGATTTCCTGGCTTAATGTGGCTTGGTCAATTTGACGGTTGGCGGCTTTGTTCACCAAAACCATGAATTGTTGCTGGCGCTCAAGCCGTTTTTCATAACGAGACTCAGCCCTGTGGGTTTCGGCTCTGGCCCAAGCTTCAATTTGTTTGATTTGAATCGGGTTCAATGTGCCCAGCCAGCGCTCGAACCGCTCGGCCATCCGTTCAGCTGATTCGCGCACGCGCTGATCAGCGCTTTGCATCAACCGTTCGTCCCGGTACTCTTTGTTGGATTTGTCGAGCGCTTCTTGGATATCTTGAACTTGATTGGGCCACAAGCCCAGCATGTTTTTCGCAATCACAGGTGCTGCTTCATTGGCAGTGCGTCGAAGCGACGCCCGAATGGCAAGGTTCAGTGCCTGCACCTGGTTTGCAATCACAGGCATTACTACGCCATTGGGCGCAGCAAGGGCTTGTCGGGCGGTTTGCAGTTCGCTGGCCAGCACGGGGAGCTCAGCGTTGCGATGCCACTCCACAATCTCATTCAGACTTGTTTTCAGAAACGCAGATTGTTCGGAATCAAAATCGACTTTGTTGGTGAGGTAAGTGTGCGCAAAACTGGCCGAGTTGTTGTAACCCAGCTTGATCGCGCTGCATGCAGCCAACAAAGTGATGCAAGCCAAAAGCAGACAGGTTCTGGTTCGAATTGCTGGTTTTATCACGAGTTCTTGCCACCCAAAAAAATTGAACTTGTCGGTGTAGGACCCATTGAATTGCCATTCGTTCAGTGGGTTTTGAAGCGGCTGGCCCAATCGGGCAATGGGTGAATGAATGCCTGCATGTTCCCACCCTGAATTCGAAGTACTTTCTTATAAGGTTCTTGTACGCTGGAGTTGTCGAGCACCCACACATCGTCGCACAGGGGCAGGGCGTTCAACACATTGTCGACAGTTCTCGGAATTCGCGTTTCGATTTTTTCTTCAGGCACCGCATGCCCGCCAGTTTCAATGCGTTGGTGTACGCGGGCTTTGTTCAAACTGCTTTGTTCAAGATGAACAAACACCATCACCACCTGGTAGCCCAGTGCTTTGGCTTTGGCCACAAAGTCAATTTTGGATGGATGCGAAAACACGGTTTCAAAGCAAAAGTTCTTGCCTTGTTCAAGCAAACTGTTGCGCAGGTTTTCTGCAATTTTTGCAGCTTCGTAGCTGTGTTCCTCGGGTGCTTGGGGAAATACATCTCGGGCAATGTCGTCGGCATTGACAAACGGCATGCCCAAGGGTTTTAACTGTGTGCGGTAGAAAGTCGATTTGCCAGCCCCGTTGCCACCTACCAGCAGCCACAGTTGCTTCATGCCAGTTTGACGGGCTTGAATTGGCCATTTTCAAATTGACCAATTTTGAGTGCACCTTTCGGGCCAATTTGTTCAAGCAGGCCTGGGTGAGTAGCACTGGCCTGGTAGCGTACTTTGTTTTGGCTTACCTCTTCTTTCAACTCACCGGTGGTGCGTTTCATGTCCAAATTGCCAAATACCCAGTCGGCACTTACAGGCGGTGCATTCACTTGTTCCAGTTTTACACGCAACAGCCCGGCTTTGATTTGTAGCAAACTCTCCGGGTCTAGCAGGCTTTCAACTTTTTGCCCAATGCTGGCCCAATATTCGATTTGTTCAGCCGCGCTGCGGTGGTGGAGCTTGCCCAACACGGCAGCATTGCTCATCAAGTCAGACTGAATTCGTATGGGTGAAGAGGCTTTGGCCATGGCGTGTTTCCTTGATTGATTCCCTGTGCAACGCCTTGATTGTAGCAAAATGCTACAAAGAAGGCAATTTACAGCTGGCAATTCAAAGGGACATATCCAATCAAAGGTTCCTGAGCACAAATTCCTTGATGGCTTGCGCGCAGGGGTAGGGCGTCTCGATCATCGGCAAGTGACCCACTCCGTCGAACAGGCACATTTCAGCCCGCTTGATCAGGCGCTCGAACTCGTAAGCGCAACTGATGTGCAGAACATCATCTTGTTTGCCCCACATCACCAGTGTGGGTGCTGAAATGTCTTCAAAAGTTGCTTTGGTGTAGTCGGGGCGGCGGCTCAACATTTCTTGAAACAGGAAGCTATTCACGTCTCGGCGGTGAATCAATTCTGTTGCGGAGAAAAACGCGGCAGACGCAGCCAGTGCCCGGTTGTGAAACACCAGTCAGTCAGCTTGATTACATCCATGGGGGCACGTGGAACCAGTCGGTTTTTTCCGCGTAGCACCTCACGAATGAAGTCGGTCTCCTCGGTGCCGGGCAGGCCCAATGCATCCATCAACACCAGGCTGGTGACCATTTCAGGAAAGCGGGCGGCTAACAGGCCTGCCAAGCGCCCCCCATGGAGTTGCCCACCACGTTCACCTTGTGAACGCCAATTTCGGTCAGCCAATCATGAAGGCGTTCAGTTTGGTCCTCAAGACCATAGTTGCGATCCGGGTTGAAGCCGCTTTCACCCCAACCGGGAAGATCGGGGATCAAAATGCGAAATTGTCCTGCGAAAAAAGGGAGCAAGGGCAACCAGTGTTCTTTCGCTGCGGCAAAGCCGTGCATCAGCAACAAAGCCGGGCTGTTTTCCTGGCCTATTTCAAGCCAAACCAGTTTGTCTTTTCCCACGCCGATACGCTTGCGATGAACACCCACCAAGCCGCCGTACCAAGGGTTCAGTCGAGTAAAGCTAAACAGCTTGGGACGCCAGTCTTTCAGTTTTTCTGGGTCTATCTCGGGGGCGTGGCGAAGAAATGCTTCGCCCACATGATCGAAATACTGGTCAACCAGTTTTGCGCCTTCGCTAATTGGAGAGACTTCTTTGCCTTTGGACTTGCGGACAGGTTTGGTCAAGTTGGACCTTCTATTTTTAGTATTGATACATGATTAGCAAAGCATACTTCGAATAATTACAAAGAAATTTCTACAACGCAAAACCGGATAATCTTTGTACGCAGTATTTTTTGCATCATTCGGGGCTTGGCTTACACTGTCCTTGCAAGCCAACCCCATATTTTTGAGTGTTCCTTCAATTTATGTCAGGTGGGCGACACAGCGGAATGAACCGCAGTGCGGAATTCTTCCGGTATCAACAGCTCGTAGGTGGCACCGGTGCCCGGTAAGTTGGGCAGGCCGGGCAAGGCTGGCAGGTTGGGGCCACGCTGGTTGCTGAAGTAAAGCCGTGAACCATCCGGGGAGAAGGCGGGTCCTGCCAGTTCACTGCCACCGCCAGTAATTTGAAGCAGAATTTTTGCGGGCTTGTTGGGAATCATCACCATCAAACGCATCGCATCGCCGTCTTCCGCCACAATGACATCGCCTGCCGGGCTCACTACCAAATTGTCCACATCGTCAAAACCTGCACCTTCAGACAATTGACTGTTGTCGAAAACCACTTCAATCAAATCATTGTCAATGTCCAGTGCGTATACACGGTTGTCGCCCTTGCAGGCAAAGAACACCACAGCACGCATCGGCTTGGCCACTCCACTGACCGCAGGCGCTTGACCCTGCGGAAACTCTTGAATCCAGATGCCTTCACCACCCCTGAACACAGTGCCCGGAACCGGAAGACCGGCTGCTGTGGTGCGTGTGCGCACTTGGGCCTGGGGGTTTTCAGGCTCAAGAACATCCACCCACTTCACGCGGTGAACGCGTTGGGCCACAGCAATGTCTTCCTGATAGGCGCCAGCCTCGAAACCCACAATTTCCAGAACCTGCAATTTGCCTTGCTCCATGTTCAAACCCATTTGCCCGTTGACTGCTGGGCGCAAATCGCCTTCAGAGACAAAGCGGTACAAACGGCCATCACCCGCGTCCTCAGTCAGGAACAAGGTTTTGGTCGTCATGTCCACCGCAACTGCTTCATGATTGAATACACCCAGCGCTGGTAACGCTCGCGCAGTTGCAGTGCTTCCCAGCGGGTCACATTCCCAGGTCACGCCGGTTTGGGTTTCTTCACAGCTAAGCCAGGTTCCCCAAGGTGTGGCCCCGCCTGCGCAATTGCGGGCCGTTCCGGTCAAAATTCGATAGGCCGATTGAACTTCACCTTGCGCATTGAACCTCAGCGCACCCACGCCACCCTGTGGTGCCTCGGTTTCGCTGTTCGAGACATACACCCAACCGCCATCTTCGGTCGGGAAGACTGCGCCACCATCGGGAAACATATGCCAGTTGTAGCCAGTCAGGCCCAGTAAATCGGGGATACCCAACACCGGGTTGCTTAAATGCCTTGCCACTGGGCGCACGGTGAAACCAGCTGGCGCAAAAATATTGTCCACGCCTGTGGCCACCAATTCGCCAATGCCAGCAAGCGGCCCGACTTGCAAGGGCAGCTCCATGGCCAAAGGCCCAAGGCTGGGGGGGTTGACCACGGGCGGATTTACATTTTCATTGGGGCCGGTGGGGGTGGCATTCGATGTGGATGCTTCTGAATCAGAACCACATGCGCTGAGCAGGGGCAAGGCGGTGGCCCCAGCACCAAGAAACATGGCGCGCAAAAGAGTGCGGCGTTTGAAGGATGGGACAGTGGTTTGATGCATGACTAAGCCTTTCTGCGCTGGTACTGACGATTTCTTTTGATACTGCGAACTCAGATCCAGTGGTTTGGGTAAAACACTCAGTGTGAACAGCCATGCTTTTGACACATTTCAAAATCAAGACGGGTCATCTAGTAAGCCTGCTCTTTTGTGTTTTCAATCCTTTCCAAGCTTTGGGCAGTACAAGCTACAAGAACAAAGTGAAGGTGATGGAATGAAGCGGCGTGATGTGTTGAAAGTGATGGCGGCCAGTACGTTGGTGGGTTGCGGAGGTGGTGATGATTTATTGGTGGGTACCAATCCTGCCTGGCCTGTTGGGCCCTCTGATCCAGGCACTGATTCGCCAGTTTCAAGCAATGAATTCGAAGAAGCCTTGCCACAACCGGGGTTTGAACCCGCAAGTTTTGACTTTCCCATGGTGCTGGCCATGCCATTTGCACATGGTGTGGCCAGTGGCGACCCTTTGGCGGACCGCGTTATTTTGTGGACCCGAATTACCTTGCCCGAATACCCGGCACAAGGTGTGCAGGTGCGCTGGCTGGTGAGCACCACAGCCGATATGCAAAATGTAGTGCGCCGTGGCACACAGCGTGTGGTGGCAGAACACGATTACACATTGAAAGTAGACGCTCAGGGATTGCAGCCCGCCACCACTTATTACTATCAGTTTAAAACCGGTCCGCACAGCAGCATTGTGGGGCGCACGCGCACTGCGCCGGCTGACATGGTTTCAGCCATCCGCCTGGCAGTGGTGTCATGTTCCAGTTACTGGTCAAGTACCTGGAGCGGATATGGTGCTATTGCGCAACGTGAGGACCTGGATTTGGTGATTCACTGTGGCGATTATATTTACGATTTTGTCGATGAAGACGAACAGGTTCGGGCTCGAAAAAACATCGAGGACACCACCTATGTGGATTATCGTGACTGGCTAAACATCGACGAGTGCAGAAGGCGTTACGCACTGTTTCGTTCAGACCCCAACTTGATGGCCGCGCACCAGCAACACCCCTGGTTCATTACCTGGGACAACCACGACATCGACCCTGGGTTTGGCAATGAATTGCCCACCACTTTGCCCGAGGGTGTCGAGTCCACTTGTACCTTACTTGACACCACACGCGCTTTTTGGGAATGGACGCCTTCGCGCCCTGTGAAAGCCGATGGCAGCGGTGAATTCATTTTTTACCCTGACACGGAATACCCCGCACCTGTGGACCCCTTGCTGGTGTACCGCAGTTTGAATTACGGCCCGCTGGCCAGCATTCGAGCGCTGGACACGCAAAGTTATCTGCCCGGCTATGGTTTGCAAGCCGATGCATCGCATTTGCCGGAAGGTACGCCCACCTTGTTTGGAAAAAAACAATTTGACTGGCTACTTTCACAACTTCGCAAAGATGAAGCCGAGGGCGTGGTGTGGAAAGTGTTGAACAACCAAACCTGGATAGCGCCCTGGGTGGTACCCAATGTGGTGGGCTCGCCGGTTGTGCCATTGCCTGTGCGCTGGAACGATTACAACACCGAGCGAAATTTGTTGATTTCGCAATTGCGCGGCACAGCCGATGTTCCTTCAGTAAACGGCACCGTGTTTGTCTCTGGCGACATGCACGGTAACTGGATTTCTGATGTGGTGGAAGACGAGCAAACCGCGATGTTGAACCAGTATCAGGTGGCACCACCTGTGCCCACTTTGAGGCAGGGGACATCTCCAGAAAATATTTCAGCAGGCTTTCAGCGGGCAGCCACAGCCAATTTGCCGGGTGTGAATTTGCGCGCAGCGTCAGCTGCGGTAGAGTTTGCACCTTCTTCAATGGGAAGGGGTGGAGCCGATGAGTTGGTGGCCAATGCCTTGCCGGGAAGTCCGTTTGCCGTGCATGTGGCAGCAAGCCGTGCCATTGAAACTGCCACCATGCTGGGCAACAAGCATGTGCAATTCATGGAATGGGTAGAGCACGGCTACGGCATTGTGCAACTGGAACAAGACAAGGCAGTGTTTGAATGCTGGTGGCAGAACAAGTTGCAAGACAATGCACCCGATGTGCTGGGTGTGCAAATGGTGAGTTTTGCAAATGATGAGCCCGCACGCTTGCCCACGCCGCGATTCAAAAACCAGGTTGATTCGATCACCTTGCACGGCATGCCTGTTCAACCCAGCAACAGTTCACGGGCAGCGCCTTTGGCACCCATGCCCGCCCAGGTATTAGCGCGTTAGTTGGCAAATTAGTTGACGACTTGGTTGGCGAATGAGTTGGCCAATTAGTTGATCAACAGCTGCATCAAATTCATCACCAGCAAAATTGCCGCCAGCACTTGCCACAGCAACACCGGGTTTTTTTCAATCAGGGGTTGCTTGGCCACACTGGCTTCCAGCTTGGTGTTAGGCACGGTCAGGTCTTGCAAAAATTCACTGAGCGCATCGTAGCGATACCGTGGGTTGGGTTGAAGCGCTTTGCGCAAGCAGGCCTCTACCCACAGCGGCAAATCACGGCGCGGGTGGTTGGCTGGAATGTAGCGCAAATCGCTGTAGCTTTTCAGTTCAACCTGCTTCACCGCTTTTTCTGCAAACGGCAAGCTACCTGTCAGCATTTCATACACCACCACGGCCAGTGAAAACAAATCGGATTTGAAAGTACCTACTTCACCCATCAAGTACTCTGGGGCCACATAATTCACGCTGCCTTGCGGTACCGATTTGTCCAGTGGTGAAATCAGTTCATCGGCACCTGCGATCAGTACGGTGCCGAAGTCGAGAATTTTCACGCAGCCGTTCGAGTCGATCATGATGTTCTCGGGTTTGATGTCCTGGTGCACCATGTCGGCACGCTGAAACGCACGCAGCCCGGCCACCACCTGCTTCACAATGCGTCGCACCGCATCCATGCCGGGTTTGGGGTTGTCATACATCCATTCCCGCAGGTTGATGCCTTCAATGTATTCACCCAGATAATACAAAAACTGCTTCGGGCGTTTGGGCACATGGGTGCGCATCACATTCACATGTTGGATGCTTTGCCCCACCCATTCTTCGCGAACAAAGCCACTTAAATACATCGCGTCCTCGGAGAAATTCAGTGAGGGTGTTTTCAATGTGAATTGTTCACCGGTTTCCATGTCGCGCACTCGGTACATGTGGCTGCGGGTTCCGCTGAAAATAATTTCAAGTACTTCATAGCCATCTATTTTGTTGCCCACCTGAAGCACAGGCGGTATGGGCAATTGTGTCAACTTGCGGTGCACCTCATCCAGCGTTTCATGGGGCAGGGCATCGACCGCCATCAGCAACACGGTCAGGTTGTCATCGCTGCCTGCATTTAGCGCGGCCTGTACCATGTGCCTGGCGAGTTGCTCCAGGTGGCCTGTGCCGTGCTGTGCAATCAGGGCCAGCAGCTCAGGGCGCTTCAAAACGCCGTGAACGCCGTCGGTGCTCAGCAATACCAGGTCACCCACCTGCAATTCATGCGTGCTGTAGTCCAGTTCCAGGTGGCGGTCGGCGCCCAGTGCACGCGACAAATATTCCTGCCCGCGTTCTGTGCGCACGTGGTCTTGGGTCAGGCGTTCAATGGCATCGCCGCGCACGTGATATACCCGTGAATCGCCCACATGAAAACAGTGCAGGGTATTGGATTTCAACACCACGGCGCTGAAAGTGGTCAACAGGCTGTCATTGTGGCTGGCGCGGTTGGTGTTTTGTTGGTAAATCCAGGCGTTCAGGCCAGAAATGATTTGCCGTGCCGATTTGTGAACACTCCAGGTGTAAGGCGTGGAAGAATAGTCATCCAGAAAACTGGTCACAGCTGTTTGGCTGGCCACATGGGAATCGGCGCAACTGCTCACGCCATCGGCAATGGCCGCCGCAGCACCTTTGAGCAAGTTCGATTCAGCTTGCCCACACCAGGCAGCAAATGCATCCTGATTCACAGGCTTTGGGCCTGCGATGGAATAACCACCAAACCGGACTTGCAGTGTGCTGCTCATGGTGCCTTTGCTTGTCTTTGTCTATTTATCCCACGCGAATCAGTTCAACTGTACCGTCTTCTTTCACCTCGGCCATGTGTCCTTGCGGTTCTTCCATGAACAGCAGTGTAATGAAACCCACCACAGCAGTTAAGGCAATCACGAAGAAGAATGCCTGATAGCTGACAAACGACAACACCGTCAGATAAACCACTGCACCTACATTGCCGTATGCACCTGTCATGCCCGCAATTTGGCCGGTCAAGCGGCGTTTGATCAAGGGCACTGCGGCGAACACAGCCCCTTCGCCAGCCTGCACGAAAAATGAACAGGCCATGGTAGTAATCACGGCCAACCACAATGGCCAGCTGGAGTTGGTTAAGCCCATAAGCGCATAGCCGACGGCCAATCCTGCTGTGAGAATCAACAGCGTACGTTTTCGTCCAAATTTGTCGCTGATCCAGCCACCGCCAGGGCGTGACATCAGGTTCATGAAGGCGTACATGGAGGCCACAAGGCCCGCGTACACAGGGCTGAGCGAAAAGGTTTCTGAGTAGAACAATGGCAACATCGACACCACAGCCAATTCAGAACCAAATGTGGCGAAATAGAGTACGTTCAACACAGCCACTTGTTTGAATTTGTAGCGGTGCAATTCAGGCACCGGGGTTATGAAAATATCGCTGTTTACTTTGTATGCACCGTAGCAGTCGTACACAAGAATCAACAGCAGAACGCCATAAATGGTGTTGGCTGCAGTACTGCTGAGCATGCTGACACCTTCTGGAGACAATTTCCAGGTTAACAAAGCCAATGCTGCATACATGGGCAGTTTCATCAGCAGCATGAAGTAGAAATCGCTGACACTGGTTACTTCCATGCCACCGCTTTTCTTGGGTTTGAAGTAGGTAGAGCCCTTTGGGGTGTCGCTCACATTGAAGTACCACACAAAGCTGAACAAGAGGCAAATTACGCCAGTAATTGCAATTGCATAGCGCCAGCCGTCAGGCCCGCCCAGCAACAAGGCCAGTGTGGGCAGCACCATGGCTGCACCTGCCGACCCAAAGTTACCCCAACCGCCATAAATACCTTCGGCCGTACCCAGCTGGTGGGCTGGAAACCATTCACTGACCATGCGAATACCGATCACGAACCCGGCACCGATAAAGCCCAATAGAAATCGGGAAATGGCGGCCTGTGCAAAGTCAGTTGAAAGCGCAAACATGAAGCAGGGAATGGACGACACAAACAGAAGCACCGCGTAAACCAGGCGGGGGCCGAATTTGTCGGTCAACATGCCAATCAAGATGCGTGCAGGAATGGTCAGCGCCACATTCAAAATCAACAGTGTTTTAACCTGTTCTTTGCTCAAACTCAGCGATTCAGCAATGGCGCCGAGCATGGGTGCGTGGTTGAACCACACGAAAAAAGTAATGAAAAATGCAATCCAGCTCATGTGCAGGATTTTCATTTTCCCGGCAAAAGAGAACAGATTCAGTTTGGCGTGGTCGTTCATGACGAATGGCTCTTTTTGGAATTCAAAATAAAAAGCGCCCACCCATCGAATCAATCTGTGGATTGACTTGGTGGGTGAGCGCCTTTGCCCGTTTTTGCTGCATATGAAAGTCAGTTGCACCTAAAAGGTGCGCTTAACTCTCCCAGACAGTCTCGATTTCCAGCTTTGGAGGCGAAAACTGTGTGTATGAATGTTGCAATGCAGAAACTGTGCCAGCGAACAAACCGTGAACCAAGAAAACCTGTCAAGGTCTATGCAATATGGATAAAATAACATCGAGTGGTCCGTCAGTTTTTAGCAGCAACTTAAGTAGCAGAAAGGTGATTCAAATGCGTATGTTCAGCGTGTCAACAGGTGTGGTGGTGGGGTCTGCATTGCTCTTGAGCGCATGTGCCTCCATGTACAGCGTTCGGCCAGTGGTGGCCGAGAACCAGGTGCCAGTTCAAAACCAGGGTTTTGAGTCTTTGAGTTCGAGCAAAAAACACATGGTGCAGGTGGGCTCGGTGTACAACTCGATGCGTCAATTTGATAACCCTCGTTTTAACGTAACTTTTGTGAACAACGGCAAGTTTCCAGTTGAGTTTTCGACGGAAAACGTCACGGTGACTTTCAATGGCGAGCCGGCCACTGTGGTCAGTTACGAGGCACAAATTCAGGATGTGCAAAACCGACTTTCTTTCTACGGTTTCAGGGCCCCAATTTTTTACAGCCCGTTTTATCACTCACCTTTTCACAGGGGTTTTCACGGAAGCGGTTTTCTGTTTCAAACCGATTTCAATGACAGACTTGATGTGCAGCAAGCCTTTGCCGACTTTGACCGAATTCAAAAGTACAGTTTGAAACCGAAGGTGGTGCGCCCGGGTGAGCAAACACAAGGTGAAATTATTGTGGCCCGAAAGTTATCGGCCAGCAGTGCGCAAGACATCACAGTGACGGTACGTGTGGATGACGACATGCACAAATTTGATTTTGGTTACCTCCAAACCAATTAATCAGGGGCTGCTTACTGGAGTTCAGCGATTTTCCTGAACTCCTGAAGCTTGGCCCGCAAAAACAAAATCATCGCTTCACGGTCGTGAAGTTCTGCACTCAAGTACTCCACCACGGTGGTCAATTGCTCCACTTCTGCCGATCGCTTTTGAATCAATTCACTGGCGCGTGCTTGCAGTTTGGCCAGTTGCCTGCACAAGGCGTCGTTTTCAATCAGCAAGGTATCCATCGATTTATTCATGCACACTGCGGCTTTCATGGGGCAATTCCTTCATGAATCAGTGAAGCGCGCCACCTGCATGCTGCCGGTTGTGGCCTTGCAGGGTGGGTTGCTCCAAAGCTTGTTTGATTCGTTGAATTTCGGCTTGTGCAAAGCCCATCATGCCCAGCAAATCCCGAAAGGCGGTGGCTTCAAAGCGCATGGTCATGTAGTGAAGGCAGAGAGACACCACCCCGGTTTCTTGACAGTAATAGACTGAGCCGTTTTCGCTGCCTGCCAGCCATTGACCCAGTTGAGCTGTACAGTTTTCCTGCTGCATGAAGAACTCCCGATTGATACAAATGAGAATTCATCGTAAATGATAATTATTATCAATACAAGTGCTTTTTGCAGTTCTAGGTTTGCTCGGTGTTTAGTTGGTACTTGTCTTGCGCACCACAGTCAATTTATTACCTATTGGGCTACTTTGTTCGCCCAGAATTCCTTTTTCAGTCACCAGCAAGTCAGTGCCGGAGAACAGTGGTGGCCGGCCTTGCATGACCTGCGAAGTGCCGGTTGAAAAGGTCAGTGGGTTGAAGGCATCCACTTGCTCGCCGAGAAAGTTGAGTTTAATGACCTGTCCCGTTAAAAAGTAGGTAACGGCGAAACCATCGGGAAGAATTGAAAAGTCGTCAGGCAGGCTTTCCAGCGTGGCCAGCACCAATGGCATTCCGGCAGATCCATCCTGTTGAATTGGCACTACATTCAAGCGGCCCAGGTTTGGTATTTCAGAATCAGTAAAGTACAGCAGATTTCCCCGGCGTTGAATGCCATTTGGAAAACGACCTGCCAGGTCTAGCCATGTCGTTTGATTCTCCACTTGCAGCGGGTTGTTGGCAGCAACTTTCAGTTTCACAATTTTTGGAGTGGGCAGGGCATTGGTAGCAATCGGTCCATCCACTGCATACAGTGTTTGGCCGTCTGCACTGCTGGTTAGTCCATTGGCCAACCCCATGCTGTCATAGTCAAATACCGGTGAAATCGTCATTGGGGATTTGTTCAAGCTGCCTGCCCACAAAGTGCCGTCGCCACAATTGGCGTAAAGGGTATTCCTGGCAATCGCCAAACCCGTGAAGTTGCACACCCCGCTGGAAACGGTCTCGGCCGAGAAGTCATCACCATTTTTCACCACCTCAATCACGGATTGCCCGCCGGACACAAACAGCCTGCCTTCAGCCGAGAAAATCATGTTCTCTGCATCCGGAACGGTCAGCAATTCCTGCAAACTGGCACAAGCATTGTTAAAGCAAGGGCTGTTTTGTTCCTGTGATGATGCATTGGTGCGAGTTGTTGGCAGGGCAGTGGGCTCTTCGCCCGTGCATGCAACTACAAACGGCAGAAAAACAAGGAGCGACCAACAAAGACGTGTTCCAGATTGCATGTATCAAAATCCCCATGAGATGAAGCTTGTACTTTGAGTGCAAATGTTTGGATGTAATAATCAAGAATCAACAACATCGCAGGAGCAAATTCCCATGTTCGAGAAACTCTGGGCGTGTGTATTGATGGCTTTTGTTTTCTGGCACTCAGGCCCGGTTAACGCAACTGCTGCTGTCCCTGTGCCCTTACCCCAGTTACCCGCCACATTTTCAGGCACCTTGCCTTGTGCCAGTTGCGAAGGTATTCAGACAAACATTACCTTGCAGGCCGACGGTACTTTTTTCTCCCGCCAATTTTATGTGGGGCAACCCTTGCCCAATCAAGCCAGCGATTTGGGACGTTGGGTGATGTCGCATTACGGAAACATTTTGGTGACGCAGGGGCAAAATTCCGAGCTGCGTTATTTTCGGGTGAAGTCAGCTGACGAAATTGAAATGCTGGATCTTGAAGCGCGCACCATTTTTTCGACCTTGAATTACAGCTTGAATCGCACCTCAACTGCGGATGTACCAGACTTGAAGTTGTCTCCGCTCACGGGGCTTTATCGCTATTTTGCCGATGCTGGCCGTTTTATTGAATGTGCAAGTGGCCTTAACTTGCCCGTGGTTGCCATGGGTGACAATGCAAAACTTGAGAATGCTTATTTGCAACTTCGTGAAGAACCCGGGCAGGCACTGCTTGCGACTGTGTATGGTCATATCAAGCCTGCGCAATCGATGGAGGGGGATAAACTTACACCAAGTTTGCACCCCCTGCGCTTTGAGAACATTGCAAGTGGCAATTGCCCCAAGCACCTGCGCTCGGCCAAATTGGAAAATCAATTCTGGACGCTGGTACAACTGCAGGGAAAGCCAGTGGTGTTGCCTGAAACCGGCCGTGCACCGGGTTTGATGTTGCATGTGGATAACAACCGGCTGAGTGGCTCAGGGGGTTGTAACCAGTTGCTTGGTACGTATGCACTCGACGGGCGTTTGGTTCAATTGAGCCTGGTTGCTGCCACACGCATGGCCTGCTTAAGCGGGGGTAATGTAGATACTGAACTGATTGACACGCTGACCCAGGTCAGAAGCTGGAATATTCTGGGTCAGCGTATGGAGTTGTATGACCAGCTTGGGCGTTTGCTGGCCAGGTTTGAAGTGCGTTAAGTTGTTTAATTCTGCAACAGCTCGAAAGTAAGGCCCGCATGCTGTTGCAATCGGCTTATCAGTTGTTCGCCCATCAATGAGGCGGGTGTCCAGAACCCGCCAGCGTGGTTTTGAATGTCCAGGGCCAGGCATACCGCAGCCTCGCCCAGCATTTTTCCGGTTGAGCCATAACCCGGGTCCATATCGCCTGTTACTTTGGCTGTCAAAGTATTGCCCTTGCTGGTGGTGCCATAAAAGCGCAGGTCATAAGAGCCGCGTTGCTGCGAAGTTTCACTGGGGCCTTCGCCAGGTTTGGGAACCACGAATTTTTCAAGCGCCCAACGGGTTGGCGGCAGTGCTGCACCGATCAAAAACCCAGCCATGCCGCTGGCCAGTCCCATCGCAGTCATACGGCCTTTGAATCCATTTCCGGTCATCATCGCTTCGTCGTACTTGAATTCTTTTCCGTATCCATAATTCTGCAGCGCATTGCTTCGATGAACCACGCGCGTATTAATACCCGCCATAACAAAAGGTGCCAGCCAGCTTTTTGCCACGGGATCAAATTCTGCGAAGCTGACATTGGGCTGCCGTGCAGCCAGGCGGGCAGGGGATATCAAGTATGGGTTGGCCAGTTTCTTCGCCAGTGAACGGTCCGCCGCAACTTCGCGAGTAACGTTGATCATACTGGCCACGGTGCCACCTGAAAATTCACCCTTTAGTTTCCTGACCCGCATGCGTATTTGTTGGCAAGGTTCACCATATTGAACGCTGGCGGCCTTCTGTAAAAACAGCACACCCAAATCAGAGGGTATTGAATCAAAACCGCAGCAATGCACAATGCGGGCACCGCTTTGTTTGGCGGTGTCTTCATGGGCTTCAATCATCCGTGCGATCCACTGCACTTCACCGGTGAGGTCGCAGTAGTCGGTGCCGGTTTCAGCACACACTTTCACCAAACCGGAACCATATAAAGCGTAAGGGCCCACTGTTGAAACCACAACCTTGGTTTTTGCACACAGATTCTGTAGATCGGTTTCTTTACTGGCGTTGGCCAAAATGGTCGGAAGCTCTCGGGCCTGCTCACCCAGACGGTTTTTCAACACTGCCAGTTTGTCGGCATCGCGCCCTGCAATCGCCCATTTGATCTCGCCATTCAAGCCATGGCGCTTCCACAGGTACTGCACCAAAATTTGACCGACAAAGCTGCTTGCCCCAAACACGATCACGTCGAATTCTTTCTTTTTCATTGTGCTGTATCTCCTGAATTTATTGTGTTTTGCCAGATTCTCTCACACTCAATAAACCTTGTATTGATATTCCGAATACTGATTATTTCTAGGCCCTAAGGGTGATAGGGAGTGACCGGAGCTTTAACCCGATCGGGGGGACGCAAATTGGATGTGGAATATTTAAGTTGAATCCATTCTCCGGAGAACCCCATGGCCAGTCTTTCAGCAGTCAACTTTTTGTTCGATTCAAGCTCCCAATTGTTGCCATTCTGGATTGCGATTGCACAAAACGACCGTGAGCTTGAGCTGGCTGCCAAAGCCCGTCAAATCGCTTATGGAAAACATTTGCCTTCGCTGGGTGAAAAACTGGCTGTACCTGACGCGGATGATCACCACCCCGACTTTGCAGTGCTTCTGGCTTTTTCAAAGCTGGATGGAAGTTGCATTGGTACTGTGCGGGTTCAAATTGCCAATCAGCAGCAGCTTCGCCTTGAGGAGTCATATGCATTGCCCAAGGCCTTGAGAACAGGGCGTATTGCCGAGGTATCCAGGCTGGCCATTCCTGCGCGTTCGAATGGTTTGGCATTGAGGTTGATGTTGATCAAGGCGGCCTACTGGTACAGCAGGGCGAATTTGGTGGACCGATGTTTTCTTTGTGTACGTTACCCCGTGGACAGGCAGTACCGACGGTTTGATCTGGATGATGTGCTTCAGCCTGACGAGTTTGTGGCCATGAAGCACATTGGCATGATTCCTCACCGAGTTCTCTGGTTTGATGTATTTCATATCGAGGCACGCTGGTTATTAGGTGCAAATCCGCTGCATTCAGTTTATTTCTCCAGCTCTCATCCTGATTTGTTGCAAAACATTCAGATGCGTACCTTGCAACAGGAAACGCAAAATCAATTGCGCTCCATCGGATGATTTCCATGCCTATTGCTGTCGCAGACTCATTTCAGAAAACACCTTGGGTACCCTTTCTGTCGGTGGTGTTGTTGAGTTTTTTTCTGCTGGTGTCTTTTGTTAACTTGTCTGTGCTTGGCGAGAACAGCCCCCCTGAGGCGCCACTGTTATTCTCGAGTCTTGCTGAAGAAGATGTGCAGGGCAGTTTGTTCAATATAGTAGAACAACTAAAAAACCAGGCTGAGCAGACTGTGCTGCGCACCCATTTGAAGGAAACGCCTTACTGGGTCTATGCAAGTGTGTCGCAAACCATGGCACAACAGTATGAACAAATTTTTTTCAGATCACGGCATTTGGTGCAGTCCAGTTGCTGGCTTGCATACCCCAACGGCACCTTGCAGGAAATTCAGCTGGAGACAAACCAGGGGCGTGTGGTGTCTGCAAACCTGACAAACCCTGTCAATCTGCAAGGTGTACTTTGCCAGTTCAAGTTCATCGGGCCCGCCAGTCTTGAAATTGGTTTGCAAACAGCTACAAATTTCAATGAAACCATTCTGGTCTCCGAACGTCGCCAAAGTTTTCTTGAGGGTGTTCTTTATCTCATGATCGGCATGGTAGCAGTTGCCGCGTTCATGACCCGCAGCGTGCTGTTTGTGAGTTACGGGTTCTGGCTGTTTGCCAGTCTTCGATTGGTGGCGTTGTCTGAAGGTTGGGACCATTCAATTTTTGGTTTTGATTTGAAATCTGAGCCGCTCATGCGGGCCCGCATGCTGGCCTTGGCCATGTACTTCACCTCAACAGTGCTCATTGTGTGGCACCTGTTTGAAAACATTCGTCGAGAATCGTGGCTGGGTGTGTTGCGAGCCCTGCAATGCGCCAGTGTCATTCTCACTGCCCTGGCGCTGTTTTCTCCGTACCGCACGTTTCTGGAGTTGTTTTGGCCCATGAGCTTGGTTGCGGCCTCGGCCGTGGCTTGGGTGGTAATCCAGAATTTTCTGGAGAAACGCGACCGCGTTGCAATTTACTATCTCGCGGCGATGTCGATTTCCTTGGCTGGTGCAGTGGCTGAAGTGTTGTCAGCCTGGTTTGATCAACGTTTTCTGCTGCAGTATTTCAACAGTGCCTCGGTCACGGTGCTGGCTAGCCTCATGACTGCTGTTGCCTTGGCCGAGTTTTTAAGAAAAGCGCAACGGCAACAACAGTTGGCAGCACAGGAAGTAAAACAGGCCCACGAGCGCCTGGAGAGTGTTTTTGACATTGCACCATCAGCCATGTTTACTTGCACGCGCCACGGTCAATTGATCCACTTCAACAAACAGTTCACCGATTTGTTCCTGAATCGGGAGGGCATGCCCACGCTCGACTTTCTTCAGCCGCAGCGCCTTGCTGCGCTGTTTAATTTGCTGGAGCAACCTGGCAAATCATCGCGGCGTGAATTGCCTGTAGTGGTGGGTGAGGGGCGAACACGTTGGTATGAGCTGGTGGTTAGTCGCGATCACCGGGAACTCGTGGGTGTGGTGGCAGACTTTACAGCCAGAAAAGACCGTGAGTTGGCCTTGCAATACCAGGCCACACACGATGAATTGACCGGTGCCCTGAATCGACGTGGGCTACAAAACATCATTCACAACAAGCTGAACAAGCGTGCAGCCAGCTTCACTTTCTTTTGTGTCGATATTCAACAGTTTTCGCGTTTGATCAGCGCATATGGCCTTGCGGTGTCTGACCAGTTGCTGAGAGCCTTTCACACTGAGCTGTATCGCCACATGAACGCCCATGGCGAGATTGCGCGGCTGCATATTGATCAATTCGCAATCATGATTCATCAGAACGACACTGAGCGCGCAGAAGAAGCCTTCAATGCATTTTTGTACAGGCTGGATTCGGTGCCGTTTCAATTTGATGGCAGAAGTATTCAAACCTCTGTGCTGGCTACATTGGTATTTCAGGGGCTGGTTGACAACGTGCTCGATGTCATGGAAACAGTTGAAATGTCCATGCGTGAGTCCAAGTTCAAGGCCAAACGCAACAACAAGGTTGAACGGGTGGTTTTTGAGCAGAACCAGACCCGCAGCTTGCTTGATCAATCCAGAACCATTCGCAGGCTCGATGATCAAAAATTGCCCACCGGTTTAACCCTGGCGTGGCAACCCATACTGGCTTTGAATGAGCACAACGGACCTTTGTATGCGGAAGCCCTGTTACGTATCAAGGATGAGAACGGCAAGCTTGGATCGGCCGGGTTTTTGATTGAGGCCTGTGAGCGCGGGGGGCACACCGCGTTTCTGGACAATTGGGTATTAAGTCACACACTCGACTTTCTGGCTCAGCACGCTCAGCAGTTAAACAAGTTGAGCGTGTTGAGTATCAATGTCTCACCCGGTTCTTTGAACGATGAAATTTTCCTTCAGGACACGTTGGCGTTGATTCGCGTGCATCAGCAGCACGCCTCAAAGTTGTGCCTCGAAATTACAGAAGTTGGTTCTGTGATCAATCTTCAGGCAGTTCAGAATTTCATTGAACAGGTGCGCAGTCTGGGCGTGCGAATTGCGCTGGATGATTTTGGTGCCGGGTACAGCAATTTCCGTTACGCAATGGACCTGCACGCAGATGTCATCAAGATTGATGGATCGATTGTGAAGAACATTTGCCACAGCACGGAAAGCCATGCCGTGATTACTGCCATTGTGGGTTTGGCCCACGATCTGGGTTGCAAATGTGTGGCCGAGTGGGTGGAGGATTTACATACCCTGCGAGAAGTCAAAGAACTTGGCGTTGATTACGTGCAGGGTTACCTGGTATCCCCCGCAGTAGAATGCGAGCGTTTCCTGAACTTGAACAGCACGCTGGAATTGATGCCCGATCAAAACCGGGCACGTCTGGTTCAATCTGTTTTGGAATCGGTCTCTGCCTGAACGTTGGTCAATTCACCATACTCCACCCAGAATCGTTTCACGATTGACTTTTCAAGTTGACCCCGCTTGTTCAGGGGGCAGGCAAACCGCAGTGTCATGCGCAGGCATTTTTCGTCGATGCTGGCCCAGAACACTTCAGGCCTGGCCTTGGGTAAATCGACAAAGTTGTCGCGTTCAATTGCTGAAAAATGGCGTTCGGCTTCTTCTATCCAGTGTTTTCCAGCCTCGTTGGCCAGCTTGAGCGCAAGCGATTCCGCAACCTGAATTTTTACAAACTTGTCAAAGTTGAAGTCGATCAGGTGAATGCCGTAGGAGCCATACACTGAAAGGTTTTTCATGGCTTGCGTGAACACGAGACTGTTGGGCAATGTCAGCAGGCGGCCAGTCTGTTTTTTCGACGGACCAATTTCAGCCAGTTCGAAGGTTACAAAACCTGTATTCACCAACTGCCCCGTGAATTGGCCCACTTCAATCGTGCTGCCAATACGAAGGCTTTTGTTCAGGGAAATAACCAAAGCGCCCCACAGGCACAAAATGAATTCTTTGCTGACAATCAACAGCGCACCACCAATGGCCGCCAGGGAAATCAGGAAGCCAGTAATTTGCCCTGACCACAAAGCAAGTACCAGCAACAGGGCGGTGACCCACACAATGTTTTTACGCCGAACCCAGGTGGCCCGCACATTGCCTGTTTGCGGTGTGGCTCCATTGGTTTCCCGAAGCAGCCGCCAGTGCATGAAGCGGTTGATCATCGCGGCCAACGTCAAAATTGCGATCGACAGGATCAGCCTGCCAAGCCGGCCTTCGAGAAAATTGAAAACCTGTTCAACCGTGGGTTCGAGGTCTTTGAAAAATTGAAGAATTTCCATCTTAGCTTCTGTTGGCTACCCGTTGATCTTGCTGGAATATGGCTTCCAGTTCCTCGCGCCCCTGTCGACCTATTTCAATGACTTTCTCGCTGTCGCCCAGCACTTTGGCTTGCTTGTTCAACAGGCTTTCATCGTGTTGCTTGAATGTTTCTGCTTTCTGCATGGCCTGGCCGTCGCTGTAACCCAGGGCATGAAGTGCCTCGGTGGCTGCTTCCAGTGCACCAGCGAACAATTCACGGATTACCGAATGCGCACCTGCTGCCTTCAATGCGAGGTAATCGTTTCGATTGTGTGCACGGGCGATGATGGTGATTTTCGGGTAATGATGAACAATGAACTCCACAATGGCTTGCGACATCTTCGGATCATCAATCGCCACAATCACGGTGCGAACCTTTGAAATACCCGCGGCTTCGAGAACTTCGGCACGCGAGGCATCGCCGTAATACACCTGATTGCCGAATTTCTTGACGAACTCAATGTGCTCGGCGTTTTTGTCCAGTGCAGTGAAGTGAATTTGATTGGCTGCCAGAATACGGCCAGTAACCTGCCCAAACCGGCCGAAACCGAGAATAAGTGCTTCTGATTCGCTGCTGTCAAACTTTTCGATGTTCTCGGGCGCTTTTGCAATTTGCTTGTCGGTGAATTTTTCAAACCACAACACCGCCGGCGCAGTCAGCGCCATGGAAATACCAATCATCAAATTGACCATGCCTGCAGTGCCTTCGCCCAGCAAACGAAGATCCATGGCTTGCGCCATGATCACGAAACCGAATTCACCGCCCTGACACAACATCAAGCCCAGCATCAGGCCACGCGGGAAAGGAACGCCCGCCAGCATGACCAGGCAGATGATGACCAGTGCTTTCAATGACATTAGGCCCAAGGTGCCGAACATCACAGTGAGTGGAGAATCAACCAGTAGACCGAAATTCAAGGTCATGCCAATCGAGATGAAAAACAGACCCAGGCTTAAGCCCTTAAAGGGCTCTACGTCGGCTTCAAGCTGATGCCGAAATGAGGAGTTGGCCAACATCATGCCGGCCATGAAAGCACCCAAACCCATGGAGAGGTTGACATGTTCCATCACCACCGCAGCGCCCAATACAATCAACAAGGCCACCACAGTCATGATTTCACGTCCGCCGTAGCGGGACAAAAAATGCAGGGCTGGGTTGATGAGGTAACGCGCAAATACAATCAACCCGAGAATGGCAGCAGGTGCAAGCCACCACTGTCCGGGGTCGGTGTCGGGCTCTATTGGGGCCAAGGCCTGCACGGCAAACAGAATGGGAACAACCGCGAGGTCTTGAAACAGCAACATGGAAAAACCACGCCGGCCGTCTTCATTGCCCAAGATGCCTTTGTCGGCCATCAATTGAATGGCGAACGCAGTCGAGGAAAGGCCCAAAGCCAGGGCGATGACCAAGGCCGCGTTGCTGTTCATCTCGAACAGGAATGCCAGCACCCCGTAAATGATGCCCGCAGTAATGAACAACTGGCCCGAACCCAGCAACAAGACTTGCGCACGCATGGCCCAAAGCTTGGCGGGCTCCAGTTCCAGCCCAATGACGAACAGCAGCAAGATGACGCCAATTTCAGAGAAGTGCAGCACCTTTTCCGGGTCGTCGATCAGCCCCAGCACTTGGGGGCCAATGATTACGCCAGCTGCCAGATAACCCAAAATTGCGCCCAAGCCCAATTTCTTGAACAGGGGCACCGCCAGGGCCGCAGCCAGTAAAAAGTAAACAACACTTTCCATCATTTTGTCTCTCGATGTTTTTAGATCAGTTCGATCGCCAGTGCCGTGCTTCGCCACCCCCAATGCACAAACTGGCAACGCCGATTTTTCCATTTGTTTTTTTCAATGCGCCGATCAAGGTACATACAATTCGGGCGCCGCTGGCACCAATGGGGTGACCCAAAGCACAAGCGCCGCCGTGAATATTCACTTTGGCTGCAGGCAGGTTCAAGTCAGCCATTGCAGCCATGGTCACCACAGCAAATGCTTCGTTGATTTCAAACAAATCAACCTCTGCGGCGTTCAGGCCGATTTTTTCAAACAGCCCTTGTAACGCACCAACCGGCGCGGTGGTAAACAAACTTGGCTTTTGCGCATGGGTGCTGTGTCCCAGTATGCGCGCCAAGGGCTTGATTCCCAGCTTTTCCGCATGGCTTTGTTTCATCATCACCACCGCGGCCGCGCCGTCGGAAATGGAAGAACTGTTTGCAGCAGTGACTGTTCCGCCGTCACGTCGAAAGGCAGGCTTCAACGTGGGTATCTTGGCTGGGTCTGCTTTTAGGGGCTGTTCATCGGTGCTGACGAATTCCGTGCCTTTGCGGCTGGCCACTTCGATTGGTGCAATTTCCCATTGAAAGCTGCCATCCTCTGTGGCCTGCTTGGCGCGGGCCAGCGAACGGATTGCGAATTCGTCTTGCGCCTGGCGGGTAAAACTGTACTGGTCTGCGCATTCCTCGGCGAAAGTGCCCATCAGCCGGCCTTTGTCATAAGCGTCCTCCAGGCCATCGAGAAACATGTGGTCCATCACCTGGCCGTGGCCCATGCGCATGCCGCTGCGGGCTTTGGGCAGCAGGTAAGGCGCATTGCTCATGCTTTCCATGCCGCCAGCCACTGCTACCTGGGCGCTGCCAGCCAACAGGCTGTCGTGCGCCATCATGATGGCTTTCATTCCGGAACCACACATTTTGTTGATGGTCGTGCAGGCACTACTAAGGGGTAAACCGGCCGTTAGCGCGGCTTGGCGTGCAGGGGCCTGGCCTTGGCCTGCAGGCAACACACAGCCCATGATGACTTCATCAACTTTCTCGGAAAGGGTGGGGTGGCCTGCGCGCAATACAGCTTGCTGAATGGCGTGTGCGCCCAGTTCACTGGCTGTGAAGCTTGACATGCTGCCCTGAAAACCGCCCATGGGGGTACGGGCGGCCGATACGATCACGATGGGGTCGTGGTTCATGGTGTGGGGTCTCCGGGAAAATAGGTGTTATTGGTCCTATTTTCCCGTGCCCACAGGGGTTTTACACCCCGGCTCAGCAATTATGCGGCAGTTTTTTCAGGGCTTTTTTCAGCCTTCAGTTCGTCCCGCAATAACTGTGTGGCCTTCACCATAACCGCCAATGCCGCTTCTGTTTCTTCCCAGCCGCGGGTTTTCAGGCCGCAATCGGGATTCACCCACAGGTTTTCGGGTGGAATAACCTGTGCTGCCTTGCGGATGAGGCGCACAATTTCATCCTGTCCGGGCACGCGGGGCGAATGAATGTCGTATACACCTGGACCAATTTCATTGGGGTAATGGAATTCACCAAAGCCGCGCAGCAATTCCATGTCGGAACGGCTGGTTTCAATGGTGATCACATCGGCATCCATGGCCGCTATGGCCGGCAGAATGTCGTTGAACTCTGAATAGCACATGTGCGTGTGAATTTGCGTGTCGTCTTGCACCGGACTTGCGGAGATACGGAACGCCTTGCTGGCCCAGTTCAAGTATTCGTCCCAACGCGCTCTGCGCAGTGGCAAACCTTCGCGGTAAGCGGGTTCGTCAATTTGAATCATGCCAATGCCTGCTGCTTCCAGTTCGACCACTTCATCGCGTATGGCCAACGCAATTTGCAAAGCGGTGGTGGCGCGGGCCTGGTCGTTGCGCACGAAGCTCCACTGCAAAATGGTGACTGGGCCTGTGAGCATGCCTTTTACAGGTTTTTCACTCAGGCTTTGGGCAAAGCGGGCTACATCCACTGTCATTGCTTTGGGGCGGGATACATCACCAAACAGAATTGGCGGCTTTACGCAACGCGAGCCGTAGCTTTGCACCCAGCCATTGGCCGAGAAAGTAAAGCCTTCCAGTTGTTCGCCAAAATACTCAACCATGTCATTTCGTTCTGCCTCGCCGTGTACCAGCACGTCCAGGCCGATCCGTTCCTGGAACTCAATGGCTTGGCGAATTTCCTGACTGATGTGTTGCCAGTAAGTGGTTTCGTCAATTTCGTTTTTCTTGAACCGCGCTCGCAAGTTGCGAATGTTTTTGGTTTGTGGAAACGAGCCAATGGTGGTAGTGGGGTAGGCGGGCAGGCTAAAACGCTTGCGTTGCAATTGCTGGCGAATTGCAAACTCGCTAGCACGCTGGTCGGCAGTCGGAGCCAATGCGGCCAGGCGTGCTTTCACTTCCGGGTTGTTCAGTAAGGGGCTTTGAGCGCGTTGCTTCACTGTGGCCTGGTGTTCATTCCACAAGGTGGCCAATGCGCCTGTCAGTGTTTTGCCTTGCAGTTGTATTTTTGCGGCTTGCTTCAGTAGCTCCAGTTCTTCGAGCTTCTCGATGGCACCAGCCAGCCAAGGTTTTACAAGCGGGTTCACAGTGGTGTCGTTGCTGAACCGGTAAGGCACATGCAACAGCGAACAGCTGGGTGCTAGCCACACTTCATTTTTACCCGCCTCAAATGTTTTGGCGATTTGGTGAAGCGCGGCCTGAAGGTCAGTTTTCCAGATGTTGCGACCATCGATCAAGCCAAGCGACAACACTTTGTAATTGGGCAGCCAGTCCAATACCAAAGGCAAGTCTTCTTCAGCGCGTACGCAGTCAATGTGCAGGCCGTCTACCGGCAATTTGCACACAGGGCTGGTATGCCCTTGCGTTGTTGAAAAATAAGTGGCCAGCAAAATTTTTACGCCGCTGCTTTTCAGTTGCAAGTAGCTGCGTTCGAAAGCTGCCAGGTAATTACCAGGCAGGTCCAGGCCCAGAATGGGTTCATCCAGTTGCACCCATTCAATGCCATGTGTTTTAAGCTCGGCCAGAATTTGGCCGTACACGGGCAGCAGTTGTTCGAGCAAGTCGAATTGACCGAAATTTGCTTGTTTGCTTTTGCCCTGGTACAGAAAGGTGAGTGGACCAATCAAACTGACCTTGATGGGATGGTTCAAGGTTTTCGCCTGTTCAATTTGTTCTACAAGGCTCGCTGTATGCGCTTTAAATACTGTGTTTGATGTGAATTCCGGCACCATGTAGTGGTAGTTGGTGTCAAACCACTTGGTCATTTCCAGTGCCCAGGTTTCGTGAACATGGGTACAGCCGTGGTTCTCGGTCGACTTTCCCCGAACCATGGTGAAGTAGCGTTGCAACTTGGATTGTTCTGCTTTGAACTCGAAACGTGCAGGCTCGCAACCCAGCAATTGAATGTGGTCGGCCATTTGATCATAGAAGGCAAAGTCGCCCACAGTAATGAAATCAAGTCCGGAATCAATTTGAGCCTGCCAGTGTTTTAATCGCAGTTCATGCGCGGTGCCGCGGAGTTCTTCCTCAGAAGTTTCGCCGCGCCAGTGGCTTTCCAGTGCAAATTTCAATTCACGGTTTTCACCGATTCTGGGAAAACCCAGGGTGTGCGTTTTAATCATGGTGTTTCTTCTTGTGTGGCAATTAAAACATCATGATCGGCATAAACGGAGTATTATTCAAACGAATAATATTATCGAAAATAGTGAATAGAATTCATGTCAAAAAGTATTCTGGAATTGCGCCACCTGCGTACCCTACAGGCCATTGAACAAACCGGCAGCCTTAGCCGTGCGGCCGATGTGTTGTGCATTACCCAAAGTGCGGTGTCGCATCAAGTCAAGGCGCTGGAAGACTGGCTAGGAGAAGAACTGGTATACAAGCAGGGTGGGCAAAGCCGTTTCAGCGTGGTGGGGCAACGCCTGTTGCAGCTGGCCGGGCAGGTGCTTGGGCAGGTAGACCAGGCTGAGCTCGATATTTTGCAAATGAAGCAGGGGGCAGGCGGCCCGCTGCGTGTGGCCGTGGAGTGCCACACCTGCTTTGACTGGTTAATGCCGTCGATGGATGTGTACCGCAACCGCTGGCCAGAAGTGGAACTGGACATTGTTTCCGGTTTTCATGCAGACCCGGTAGGCCTGCTGCACAAGGGCGATGCGGAACTTGCAATCGTCTCCGAACTTTGCGAGGAAGAGGGCATTGTTTCCTTTCCGCTATTTCGGTTCGAAATGGTGGGCCTGGTGCCAGTGGATTCAAAGCTGGCCAAACGTGCTTATTTAAAGCCCACTGATTTCGCTGGTGAAACCTTGCTGACCTACCCGGTACCCGACGACATGCTGGACGTGATCAAGCACTTTCTAAGCCCCGCCGGTGTGCAGGTAAAGCGCCGCAGCAGTGAACTGACCGTGGCGCTGTTGCAATTGGTGGCCAGCAAACGCGGGCTTTCAGCCTTGCCAGCCTGGGCGGTGAAAGGCTATGTGGACCGCGGTTATGTGGCCCAGGTGCCTTTGGGTAGAAAGGGTTTGATGTCAACCTTGTACGCAGCTTTACCCAAAGCCATCGCGGGCAAACATTACACCGCCGACTTTGTGGCGGTGATGCGGGAAGTGTGTGCGCGGGAACTGGATGGAATTGAGTTGTTGGGTTGATTACAGTGACACACCCGCCAGCTGAACATACACAGGTATACCCACCAAAATATTCAGTGGAAATGTAATGCCCAAGGAAAGCCCAACATACAGACTCGGGTTTGCTTCCGGTATTGCATAACGCACCACAGCGGGCACGGCAATGTAGGAAGCACTGGCGGCCAGCACCATGAGCAAGGCCGTGTCACCCACACTGGCGCCTGTGGCTTTGGCCAAAACCCAAGCCAGGGTGGCGTGTGCTATGGGTGCGACCACTGCGTAGGCAATCATCCAGCGCGATACCGTTTTCAGTTTCGGAAGGTGTTTGGCGGTGGTCAAACCCATGTCGAGCAAGAAGAAAGCCAGCATGCCCTTGAACAAGTCGCCGGTGAAGGGTTGCATGGCTTGTTTGCCCTCAGCCCCGCTCATGTAACCGATCAGCATGGCCCCGAGCAGCAACAGCTGTGCACCTTCGGTGAACGATTCTTGCAGCAGGTGAGCAAAGCCTTTTCCAGGCACAGGGCTTGAATTAGAACCTTGCCCCTGCTTGCGTGCCATGTTGGCAAACAGTACCGCCAGAATAATGGCAGGGGACTCCATCAATGCCATGGCGGCAGCCATGTGCCCACCATAGGCAATGTCGGATTTTTCCAGGAACTGCACAGCAGTAATGAAAGTCACCGCGCTGACCGAGCCGTAGGTCGCCGCGATGGCGGCTGCATCAAAAGCGGATACGCAACGTTTTAAAATCGGGTAGCTGATCAAAGGCACCAGAACAGCCAGTACAACAGCACTTCCCAAACCCCCAAGCACTTGCGTATTAAATCCCGATTCATGCAGGGCAAAGCCGCCTTTCAGGCCCAGGGCCATGAGTAGGTAAAGTGAAAGGAATCGACTGACCTGTGCAGGAATTTCAAGATTGGATTTGATCAGTCCACTGAAAATGCCCAAGAGGAAGAACAGGATAGCGGGGTCGGTGAAGTTGTTCATGATGCGCGGAATATTGAAAGTGCGCCCATGCTATTCACAATGATCAATCATGTAAAATCAGAAAAAAAGAAAATATCATCATTAAAAGGTTATGTAATTGGCGATGTATAAATCATGAACCTGACTCTTCGGCAGCTTCACCTGTTCACCGCGCTTGCCCGCCTCAGAAGCATTACGGCGGTTGCGAGGCATTTTCATGTCACTCAGCCCACAGTTTCAATGCAAATGAAGGAACTGGCAGAATCAGTGGGGTTGCCTTTGTACGAGGTCATCGGCAAGGCGGTTTACCTAACCCCCGCTGGCCTTGAGCTTGAAACTACGGCGCGTGCCATGTTGGCTGAACTGGAAGCATTTCAGCAGCGGATTGATGACATCAAAGGCTTTCGGCGAGGCAGGCTGACTGTTGCTGTGGTGAGCACGGCTGAGTATTTCGTGCCTCGCTTGCTGGGCGACTTTTGTGCAAAGTACCCAGAGGTGGAAATTGCCCTGGAGGTGTTGAATCGCAATGGTGTTATTCAGCGCCTTGAGCACAACCTCGATGACCTCTACATCATGTCCAAACCTCCGGCGAATCTTGATGTCGAGGCCAAGGCCTTCATGACCAATTCCTTGCAGGTGGTTGCACCCGCCGACCATCCATTAACCCAGCGCAAGTGGATAAAGCACACCGAACTGGCTCGCTACCCATTTATTTTGCGGGAGAGGGGTTCAGGGACCCGCTTGGCTTGTGATTCGCATTTTGAAAGTTTGGGTTTTGAGCCGACTGTGCGGCTGGAACTGGGCAGCAATGAGGCCATTAAACAGGCGGTGCAAGGCGGCATGGGTTTGGCAGTGCTTTCCGAGCATGCCCTGAATGCAGGCACGGCCGCAGGTAGTCTTCAAGTGTTGAATGTGCAGAGCTTTCCCATTCACGCCAACTGGTACACGGTTCGGCCCAATGGCAAAAGGCCTTCACCGGTGGCCGCCGATTTTTGGCGCTATTTGAATGTGAATTTGAAGAAAGGGCGCTGAATTGGGCTGTGGATTTGGACCTTGCTTTAAAAACGAACGTTCGTTCGAATTCATCCTCCACCTTGATGGTCTTTTCTGCGTTAACCTTGTGCGTAATCGAGTATTTATTTCATAAAAACAGCAGTTTTGGAGACTTTTGAATGAATCTGAATAATATGGTAGCCGTGGTTACGGGTGGTGCTTCTGGTCTGGGCCTTGCAACGGTGGAGCAATTTGTTGCTGCTGGTGCCAAAGTGGCGGTGTTCGACATGAACGAAGAGGCGGGCAAGGCCGCGCAAGCTGCGCACCCCGGCAAAGTGATTTTCCAGAAAGTAAACGTAGCGGATGCAGCGTCCGCTCGCGCGGGCATTGATGCCACTTTGGCTGCCTTTGGTGCCATTCACATCGCAGTCAACTGTGCAGGTGTAGGCACTGCAGGCAAAACGCTGGACCGCGACAGCAAAGCACTTCCCCTTGAAGCTTTTGCGAAAACCATCAATATCAACCTGATTGGTACATTCAACATTGCAAGCCTGGCTGCTGAAGCCATGGCAAAGAATGCTCCCGATGAAGATGGTCAGCGTGGCGTGATCATCAACACAGCTTCGGTTGCTGCATTTGATGGTCAAACAGGTCAGGCTGCCTATTCAGCCAGTAAAGGTGGTGTGGTTGGCATGACCCTGCCCATGGCCCGCGATTTGGGTCGCTATGGCATTCGGGTCATGACCATTGCCCCAGGCATTTTTGACACGCCGATGATGCAAGGTGTTTCTGAGGAATACCGCCAGCCCTTGATTGCGATGGTTCAAAACCCCAAGCGTTTTGGTGCGCCTGCCGAATACGGCCGCCTGTGCGTCAGCATTGTCGAAAACAATTACCTGAACGGTGAAACCATCCGTATCGATGGCAGCATTCGCATGCAGGCGAAGTAATAGAAGCATCTGAAAAAGGAATCATCATGGGCACAGTAGACCAATTCAAAATGGCTGAGAATGAGGACATCACTTTGTTTCGGGACATGCTGCTGCGCTGTCTAGAAAAAGAGGTGATTCCGCATTATGACCAGTGGGAGAAAGACAGCTGGATGCCCAAGGAAGCCTGGCTGATGCTGGGTGCCGCCGGCATGTTGGGGCCAGACATGCCCGAAGAGTTCGGTGCTGCTGGAGCTCCGTTCGAAGTGGCCTTGATGATTCTGGAAGAAACCTGCCGTTTGAATTTGCACTCGCTCAGCACCGCGTTGAACGTGCACGCCAACATCGTGATGCCCTATATCAACAACCTGGGCACTGCTGAGCAAAAAGCACAGTGGTTGCCCCGTATGGTCACCGGTGAAATTGTGGGTTCAATCGGTATGACTGAGCCAGGTGCGGGCAGTGACCTGGCGGGCATGCGCACCAACGCAGTTCGCGACGGGAACGAATGGGTGATCAATGGTTCAAAAACTTTCATCACCAATGGTTTGCATTGTGGCCTGATTGTATTGGCTGCCAAAACCGACACCACCAAAGGTGCCAAAGGCATCAGCCTGTTTTTGGTGGACAGCAGTTTGCCAGGTTTCAAGAAAGGCAAGGGCATCAAAAAAATGGGCCAGCATTCCAACGACACAGCCGAGTTGTTCTTCGACAACCTGCGTGTGCCCGCGAATGCCTTGCTGGGTGAAGAAAACAAAGGCTTCATTTACCTGATGCAAGAACTGCCGCGCGAGCGCTTGGGCCTGGGTTCACAGGCTGTGGGTGCCTGTGAAGGTGCCATGGCCATTACTGCAGATTATGTGAAACAACGCAAGGCGTTTGGCAGCACCATTGCCCAGTTTCAAAATACGCGTTTCAAAATGGCTGAGCTTCGGGCACAACTTGAATTGACCAAAGCGTATTTGAAGCAATGTGAAGCACGATTCAAAGTGGGTGCGATGACGACTGAAGAAGCATCCATCTTGAAATTGATGTCGACTGAGTTGCAGGTGAAATTAACCCATGAGTGTTTGCAGCTGTTTGGCGGCTACGGTTACACCGAGGAATATCCAATTTCACGATTCTTCACCGATGCGCGGGTGCAAACCATTTATGCGGGCACGTCGGAAATCATGAAGGAAGTAATTGCGCGTGGCGAGTTGGGACGGTAGGCGACGACTGTTATTTCGCCAACTCGACGGGATTGCCCGATTCCTCACTCACCGACGTTAGCGAACATACTCCAGCCAATCAGCCAATTGCAATGATCCGACACAAAACCGCAACATCACACTGGCATAAAGGGAAGTTAGTACTTTTTCAACACTTCCTTGTATCGCCTAAATGAAAAAAATCTTCGAGACTTTGCACGAACAGCGCTGGGACGACCACCGCTACTATCACCACAGCCGTATCAATCAAAGCCTGCATTTGATAAGCGCGCTGTCATTCCTGTTTGGCTATGTGTTGCTGTTTATTGACCCTGTGTCTGCAGCCCTCGTGGCGTGGTTGGTGGCCATGACCAGCCGTCAAATTGGGCACTTCTTTTTCGAACCCAAAACCTACGATTATGTGAACGATGCCACGCACGATCACAAGGAAGACATCAAGGTGGGTTACAACCTGCGTCGCAAAGTCATTTTGCTGAGCATTTGGGGTGCCTTGCCAGTGTTGATCTGGTTCAGCCCGTCTACGTTTGGATTGCCGCCTACTGGTGCAGACATGACCAGCTTTGTGCGCAGTGTAGGTGAGTCGTGGTTGTGGCTAGGATTGGGTGGTTTGGTGTTCAGAACCATTCACCTGTTCTTCATCCGTGACATTGAAACAGGTTTGGTCTGGGCCTTGAAAATTATCACCGACCCATTCCATGACGTGAAGATTTATTACAAATCGCCTTTCTATCTTCTCAAAGGTCAGTTGATTGATCCCATGGACGATGTCAAGGCACGCCAGGTTTCACTGAGCACACGTCGCTGAATTTTCTTGTTGCTGTTGCAAGCCTCGCTGGTGTCCCACCAGCCATCGGCTTGCATGCAGCGGGCCGCTTGAATAAAGCGGTCGCAGAACACATCGAAATCTGCATCCGTGTAGTTGTGGCTGAAAATCATTCGGCCCGAACCCACCCAGCTTAGCATCACGCCAGCTTGTAACAGGTAAAACTGAAACATCCAGTTAAATCGCGATGGGGTGTTGTACAGAATGGTGAAAATTGAAGTCATGTTTTGCACTTCAACCGGCAACTCCAGCTCAGTCAGCCGTTTGTTCAAAGCTGCACGTCGTGTGTTCCAGGTCGTGTCTACGTTTTGATACATCCGTTCTATTTCAACACCGTCAATGTGCCTTAGAAACAGGTTCATGGTTTGCATCACGTAAGGGTGTGAATTGAATGTACCCCGTGCAAAGCAGATGTCTGCTGGTTTGTTGTTGCGGTAGCGCTTCATCAACTGGGCTTTGCCGCACAAAACGCCCACAGGCAATCCGCCGCCCAGTGTTTTGCCATAGGTCACCATGTCGGCACGCACCCCAAAATAATCTTGTGCGCCACCTTTGGCCAGGCGGAAACCCAAAAAAACCTCATCAAGAATCAACACAATGCCATTCTCTGTACACACCTGTCGAAGCTGTTTTAACCATTGGGTATAAGCCTCTTTGTCGTATCCCGCTTTACGGCCACTGCTGATCAAGGCTGAATCACCGGGTGCATTTGTGTTGGGGTGTAAGGCCTGCAATGGGTTTACCAATACGCAGGCAATGTCTTTTCGGGTGGCCAGTACATGCAGTGTGCGTTGGCTCATTTCTTGTAGCGTCAACGTTCTATCTGCGCTTACAGGGTTGCCCACGCCGGGTTGTACATCGCCCCACCAGCCATGGTAGGCACCCGCAAAGCGTACTATGCGTTGGCGACCGGTGTGGTATTGCGCAAGGCGCACGGCCTGCATCACTGCTTCGGTTCCGCTCATGTGGTATGAAATTTCATCCTGACCGGCCAGGGCTAAAATTCTGCGCGTGTTGTCCAGCACCACAGGGTGATAGGGGCCAAGCACTGGCCCCAATGGGTCCATGTCGATGGCCGCCTGGCGGATAAAATTTTTGTAAGTGTCGTAGCCAAGCAGGTTGGTGCCATAGGCACCGGTCACGTCGATGTACGCATTGCCATCGATGTCCCACAGATGAACTCCCTCCGATTTGCTCAGAAAAAGTGCAGGCAACAAATTCTCGTTGACCATATTTCTGAATTGGAAGGGAACGCGGTATTTGTGAGTAAACTGTGCATCGGAAATGCTGCTGATCGCCTGTTCCAGCAAACGTTTTCCCTGTGGCGCGCGCCCCAACAGGTCTTGGGACAAATTCTGGAAACCTTTGCGGCGCTTCTCAACGAGCGCATCATTGGCACCGTCACAGTTGAAAAACGAATCACCTTCCAGGTTGTAATGCGGTATCAGTCTCGATACGCGCTTGGCCATTCGCACATGGCCGCTTAAGCCGGGGTGTTTTGCACGCGACAATTGAAGTCGGCGGTGCGCTTTGAATACAAGGTAGGCACTGGCGCTGGCGCCAATCAGTAAAGTCAAGCTGTCAAGGTTCATACACATTTCTGTCAAATACAACAGGTAAGGTTGTACGCCATCTCGGTGACAGGCTGATTAAATTGCAAAAAAACACACAGGCACATTCTGCGCATCAGGCGTCCCGCATTCAGTTGCAGGAAAGTGCCAACTTCATGCTGACCAATCGAATCCCTCGTTTGTTCAGTTCCTGGTTGATGGGCAAGGTGAGCAAAATTAAACACCCGTGGTTTGCCCAGCCAGCCTTGTGGTTGTGGCGCCAATTTGCCGATTTAAACCTGCACGAGGCGCAAAAGCAGCAATTCAATTCCATTCACGATTGTTTTACCCGTGCATTGAAGCCGGGTATGCGGCCCGTGGCTACCAGTGCCTTGGGCACCAGCCCTTGCGATGGAATTCTGGGCGCCCATGGCCTGGTGGAGGACGGCAGCCTGCTTCAGGTGAAAGGCTTTCCGTACGCCATCGAAGAATTGCTGGTAGACCCAGTACTGGCCATGAAGTTTCATGGGCATCGATACCTCACCATCCGGATTACAGCCAGCATGTACCACCGAATGCATTCGCCAATTGATGGGGTGGTGGAGCAGGTGGATTACATTCACGGCGACACCTGGAACGTGAACCCGGTGGCACTGAAGCGGGTAGAAAAACTGTTTTGTAAAAACGAACGTGCGGTGTTAAGCGGTAAAACCGCGCAAGGTGAACCATTCGCCATTGTGCCGGTGGCGGCAATTCTGGTGGCGGGCATTCGTTTGCATTGCACTGGCCGTGTATTCAATCAAACCGACCGCGGGCCTCAACGTGTTCGCACTCACGCACCCATTCACAAGGGAGAAGAACTGGGGTGGTTTGAGCATGGTTCTACGATTGTGTTGTTGGTGCCACCACACTGGAATCTTGTCGAGGGCTTAAGTGAAGGAAGCCGATTGTTCATGGGGCAAGCCCTGTTTGAATAATTCGGTTATTCTTGCGCCCTATGGACATATTGATCAGCGAAGAAAAGGGCGTTCGCCAACTTCATTTTGGCAGTGACTGGGTGCAAGGGGCCATGCGCATTGCAAGGCCCTATGCGCTCGAGCTTGAATACACGCGTGAAATGATGGCCCCATTGCTATTCAATCCCGATTCAAGCTGGCCACGTACGGCCTTGTTCATCGGCCTTGGAGTGGGGGCTTTGCCCAAGTTTTTACACAAGCACAGGCCCGCTTGCAAAATTACAGTGGTGGAAATATCGCCTGCCGTGGTTGCCGCTGCGCAAATGCATTTCAAGCTGCCGCCGTTTTCCCCAAACTTTCAGATCGAAGTGAATTGTGGCGCCGACTACATGGCCAACGCAGTAAGCCGCAATTCCCGGCAATTCGACTTGATCATGGTGGATGGTTTCGATGGCAAGGCCAAAGTGGGCCCCTTGAATTCCACAGCGTTTTACCTGAACTGCAAGGCCTTGTTGAGTGAGTCGGCGTATTTTGTAGCCAATCTTTTAAGCAACCAAAAAGATTCCACCCAAAGCAAGCAGCGCTTGCTGGACGCCTTCGATGGGCATGCAACGGCTTTGGCACCTTGCGCCAGTGGCAACGTGATTGCACTGGCCCATGTGGGCGCTGGTTTTTCCTCAAACCTGGCTGACTTGTATGCCAATTGCCAACGCCTAAAAGATGAAACTGCCCTAAATTTGTCTAATACAGTGGCCAAACTCATCGAGGCTTGTCCCAAAGTTTAAATTGCATGCCTAAAATAGGACACAAATTAAACTTACAGAGACATCGCAGCCATGCAAAATGATCAACATTCCATCTGGTTTTCCACGCCAAATCTGGAAAACATGAATGCCATGTGTAAGAACACGGCCTGTGAGGCTTTGGGCATTGAAATTACTGAAGTAGGGCCCGACTACATTCGCGGCACCATGCCCGCAGACACCCGCACATTCCAGCCCTTTGGTCTGGTTCACGGCGGAGCAAATGTGCTGTTGGCTGAAACCCTGGGCAGTATCGGCGCCAATTTGCTGGTCGATAACAGTCAATTTTATTGCGTAGGGCAAGAAGTCAACGCCAACCATTTGCGCGGCGTTAGAAGCGGCAAAGTAACAGGTACCGCCAAACTGTGGCATGCCGGCAAAAGTTCTCAAGTGTGGAATATTGAGCTGCATGATGACAGCGGAAAGCTCAGCTGTATTTCCCGACTCACCATGGCCGTTGTGCCTGTTCCCGGTTCAAAATAATTCATGTCCAAAGTTACTGTGAAACAAGATAAAAATGTTCTCGGTGGGCCCTTGCTCGCCTGCTCCTATGCGCCTCTCACCGGCTTTATGCGGGATGGTTGTTGCAGCACCGGGCCCAACGATTTAGGTCGCCATGTGGTATGTGCCAAAGTCACTCAAGAGTTTCTGGAGTTCCAGTTGCGCATGGGCAACGATCTCATTAGCCCCATGCCCCAGTATCGATTTGCGGGCTTAAAGCCTGGCGATCGCTGGTGCGTGTGTGCCAGCCGTTGGCTGGAGGCCTATGAGGCCGATGTTGCACCACCTGTTTACCTGGAAGGCACTAACCAAACAGCCTTGGAAATAATTCCCCTGGAAACCCTGCTTGAACATTCGATTGTTTAAAGGATCTCATGGTTAAAAAACTTGCCTCGCAGTGGCTGTCTGCGGCCCGCATAAGCCCCACGGCCTTGTACACGGGGCAGGTTTGGCAAACCACAGGTCGATCTATTCCTGAATTGAAATCCATGCCTGCCAGCGCGCTGCACTTGGCGCTGGCTCCTTCCATGTTTGTGTCCAGAAGTTTCGGTGGCCCAACACTCGAAGATTTTTTGTTGGCCCGGCACGATCTGATCGATCACCACCTGACTGAACTGATTGAGTCAGGCAAAGTCACTCAAATTATTGAAATCGCAGCAGGTTTGTCGCCACGCGGAAGTCGTTTTGTTGAACGTTACGGCGACAAAATTACCTACATTGAAGCTGACCTGCCGGGCATGGTCGCTCAGAAGAAAAAATTGCTGGCCACGCGCCTAAGGGCCTGCCCGAATCACCACATCAAAGTTGTCGATGCTTTTGCAGAACAGGGTGCACACAGCCTGGATGGTTTGGCCATGCAGTTGGATACCAGCCAAGGCTTGGCGGTGGTGACTGAAGGACTGCTGAATTATTTTGACAAAGACTCCGTACTGAACCTGTGGACCAGAATTTCTTCAACTTTGGCGCAGTTTCAGCAGGGGGCTTATCTTTCCGACATTCATTTGCAGGCCCAAAACTCAGACCCTTTGGCACAAGCTTTCGTTGCAGGCCTTGGTATTTTTGTTCGGGGCAAAGTGCACCTGCATTTCGAAACAGCAGGTCATTTGCAATTGGCCATGGAGGAACTGGGCATGGCTTGCCAAGTGCTTAAGCCCAGCGACTTTGCAGCGCAAATACCCGCGTGTTCGGGCAAAGGTGCAGACTTTTGCCGCATCCTGTTTGCACGCCCCGCCAGTGCGGTAAAGTAGACTGACAAGAAAAAGCAGAACCACCAGCAGGAGACAACATGCGATTTGAATTATTGCGAGGCGTAGTGGCCTCGGCAATGTGGTTTGCCCTGAGCGGCACCGTTGCCATCGCCCAAACCGGTTCAGTGAACGCCTTGGGCGCTGAAATAGCCGGCAATGCGGCCGGTACCATTCCTGAGTGGACTGGCGGGCTTACCAAAGCGCCAGCAGGGTTTGATCCCAAGAAGGGCTACGTTGACCCATTTGCAGGTGAAAAACCCTTGTTCGTGGTGAACCAGAGTAATTTGGCTCAGCATGAGAAATTTTTGCCTGCCGGGCAAATCGCCTTGATCAAACGCTATCCGAACTACAGCATTCCTGTTTATAAAACGCATCGCACTGCGGCTTTTTCCTCCGAGATGATGACGAGCATCAGCACGGAGGCTGGCAAAGCCAAGTTGGCGCATGGTGGCCTGGCCGTTGAAGGTATTCAATCCACCAGTGTGCCTTTCCCTCAGCCAAAAAACGGCCTTGAGGCGGTCTGGAACACTTTGCTTCGTCGCCCAGCACAAACTTTAAGGTCTCACACAGCTGGCTTTGTAGCAGGCAATGGCAGCAAGCCGATTACATTTGCCAGCAGCCAAACCATTGCGTGGGCGCCAGCGATCGGCAAGGCAGGCAGCACGCTGTTGTTTGCACTGATCGGCGAATCTACCAAGCCTTCCGCACAATCAGGCGAAGCGTTGTTGGTGCTCGATACCCTCAATTTTAAAGAAGATGCCCGCAATGCCTGGATCGTGAATTCAGGCCAGCGGCGTGTATTGCGCGCACCTGAACTGGTGCATGCCGCCCCGGCCGGAAACACCGATGCTTTGCGCACCGTCGACGACATATACGGATTCAACGGTTCGCCAGAGCGTTTTGAGTGGAAGTTGCAGGGCAAGCGCGAGATGTACATTCCTTATAACAATTACAAACTGAGCGACAAAAGCCTGAAGTACGACAACATGATCAACGATGCTTTTTTGAAGCCAGAGTTGACCCGGTTTGAACTGCACAGGGTGTGGGTGATTGAAGGCACATTGAAGCAGGGCGCAGAACACATCTACTCCAAGCGCACCATGTATGTGGATGAAGACAGCTGGTATGTAGCCTTGATGGACCAGTACGACACCAAGGGTGAACTGTGGCGCGTCAAAATGTTGTATTTGATGCAGGCCTACGATGCGCCCGGCTTGTATACCTCTGGGGAAGTGCAACATGACTTGAATGCACGCAAATCGGTATTCAGTGCATTCCAGAATGAAGAACCTGCCACAGAGTTCAACGTGCCAGTAAAAGCCGGCGAATTTACGCCCGCTGCACTGCGTAAATTGATGCGCTAACTTTGTGTGAAACTGCACTGGCAATTTAGAGTGCTTTTTCATCAGTACAGGGCGACCAACCACTACAATGTCGCCCAACTTACTTTGTATTCGCAAGGACCTTTCGCAGCATGGCTGAGCAGGACAAACCGGACAACGCAGAAGCCCATGCCAAGGCTGATGCCGATGGCAGCACCATGGACCGCATTAAAACCGGCGCCTTTGAACGCAACGTAGCCTTGACACGGATGGGTGTAGGTGCCGGTGCAAAAATTGCAGGCCACACGGTGCGCAATTTCTTTCGCCGTGGCGAATCCAAAGACGAAGCCAATCGAAATTTTTACCGCGCCCAAGCCAAAGAACTGGCCGATGAACTGGGTCGTTTGAAAGGCAGCGTCATGAAGGCCGGGCAGATGCTCTCGCTGTATGGGCAATATTTTTTGCCTGAAGAGGCTGTGGAGGTCTTGGCCACACTTCAAGACAACACTCCCGCAGTTAGTTGGTCGTTTGTTGAACCGCAATTGATTGACGCGCTGGGAGAAAGAACAATTGCAAAGCTCGACATTCAGCGAAAGCCAATTGCTGCTGCATCCTTGGGGCAGGCTCACCTGGCTACCCTCAAAGCCACTGGTGAGCAGGTTGTGGTCAAGATTCAGTACCCGGGTGTGGCCAACGCCATTGACACAGACATACGCACCTTGTCGCGCTTGATTTCCGCGACTCGCCTGGCTCCAAAAGCGCTTGATTTGACCGATGTGTTCAATGAACTGCGCGATATGCTTGTGCGTGAATGCGATTATGTCCAGGAGCGGGAATTCACCGAGACGTTTTACGACAGGCTGGCTGATAACCCACGTTTTATTGTGCCCAAGGTGTACCCCGAATTTTGTGCCCAACGTGTGCTGACAACACGCTATGAGCCTGGGTATTCCGTTTCTTCCAAAGAAGTTCAGGCCTTGTCGCAAAGCCGCAGAAATGCTTTGGCTCAAAGCTTTGCCGAGCTGTTTGTCACCGAGTTTTTTGAATGGAATCTGGTTCAGACCGATCCTCATTTCGGAAATTACCGGGTTCGCATTGATCCCGATGCAGAGAACGATCAGATCGTAACGCTGGATTTTGGTGCAACGCGTCCGTTCGACAAGTCCTTTGTTGACAGCTATGGGCGCATTGTTCGTGGATCTCTTCAAGCCGACAGGCAAGAAGTAGCCCGGGGTGTTCTGGACATTGGATTGATGGATGCCAGTACCCCCCAGTCTTTTCTGGAAGGGTTTGGCGATTTGACCGAACTGATAGTAGAGCCGTTTCGCAAACCATTTGACCCCATGGTGCCCGATCGGCTATATACACCTGGCGGTGCTTACCGATTTGGCGACACCGATTTGCCAGCCAGGGTTGGTCAAACTGCAGCCTTGAAAATGATGTCCAAGCATTTCAAGATACCCCCTCAGGAGATCATTTTTTTGCACCGCCGTATCGGTGGGGTGCTGGTTACCCTGAAAACCTTGCGAGCTGAACTGCGCCTGCATGCGTTGCTGAAACCTTATTTGGATTTGAATTAAGTTCGAATCAAGCCAGTTTTCTTTGTCCGGAATTGTCAACTGAAACTCTGTTTTGAAACAAAAACAGCAGGAACCTTTGCGCCTTAGAGCGCTCTAAATGTGCGTTAATGGTTATCGCACTGCATATTGATTATCTTTATTGAGCATATAGAGTAATTTGCATTGCTCTACCCATCGGCTTGTGATCAAATGATCAAAGTTGTCCTAGACAAAAAGGCGAACAGGATGTCAACAGCGCAAGACTCAATCGGTGTGGTGGTACTGGAACCCAACAAACAGTTGTTGGACAAAATTTGTGTGTTCGCCCAAAAAGTATGGGGTCAACACGAGGTCTTACCCCGTCAAACTGGCAAAGAACTTGCGTTGGCTGCTGAGAACCTAGATGTGGGAGTTGTGGTTGTTCGTGCCAGCTTTCAACGGTCAAGCGCTCTGATTCAAAACACTTTGCTTGACATGTATGCGGCAGGCACACAAATCCTGATTATTCAGGACACACCCTTCAGAGTATCCGAGGCAACATGGGCTTCCTTTGCTGGGCTTCACTTTTTGTCGGACAAAGCCACTGACGAGCAACTGAATGATTTGCTCACAATGACCTTGGTTCGACACTGCATGCCCCAGTTCAACAAATTGATTTGACCTAGACAGACAATCTAAGTCATTCACAACTATCTGCCACTGTCAGCGTAAATTTATAGTGTCCCCATGCCCCAGCAGCTCAAAGTTGCTGGGCGCCACATTGTGCTTTTCCAGTGCAAGTTTCAAATCGCCAATAGGTTGATCAAGCGGTTCATCGGTCAGCTCAAAAGTACCCCAATGAATGCCCATGGACTTGGCAGACCGCACATCTTTGTGAATTTGCACGGCCTCATCCGGGTTAATGTGCTGGGCTTTCATAAACCAGCGAGGTTCGTAAGCGCCCACCGCAATTGCGCTGAAGTCAAATGGACCCAAGCGTTTTCCAATTTCTTCGAAGTCTTTGCTGTAGCCTGTGTCGCCAGAGAAATAGAAGTTCAGCTTGGGGTTTTTCATCGTCCAGCCGCCCCACAGTGATTTATTCCTGTCTGTCAGCGTGCGCGCAGACCAGTGATACGCGGGCACGAAGGTAATCTGGTTTTCTCCAATGGTGTGAGTTTCCCACCAGTCCATTTCCCTGACTTTTTCAATACCCCAGCTTTTCAAAAGCGACTCAAGACCAAGCGGTACAAGAAAGAGGGCATCAGGCTGCTGCTTGGCCAGTTTGACCACGGTGTTGTGATCCAGGTGGTCGTAATGGCTGTGGCTTATCACCACCACATCAATCTTCGGCAGGTTTTCAACACGGCTTGGCGATTGAACCTTGCGGGATGGACCCGCCCATTGCACCGGAAAGGCGCGAACTGAAAAGTGAGGATCGGTCAGCATGGTGAAACCATTTGCGCGAACCATGACGGTGGCATGTCCAAGCCAGGTGGCTGTGGTTTCCGAGTACTCGGAAAGCTGGCTTTTGTCGAATGCCTTTTGGGGGAAATCAGCGTAGCTGGCTAAGAATTTACCTGGAGGAGGGGGCAAATCTTTTCCGAATCGTTCGCGGTACCAACGAAGCAGGTCAGACATTGGTTTTGAAACAATGGTGCCATCGGAATTCACAAAGCCATCTGGCCTGTGGTGGGGCTTGCTGGAATCGAAATATGGATTCGACGCTGCACAACCCTGAATTAAAACACCTGCGATGACACTAAACACACCAGCTACGACATACTTCATGGTTCAACAAGGATGAATTAGAGTTCCTTCCACTGTGTCGCCAAATAAACAGCAACAGGCAAGCCGAAGTAGAGCAAACAAAGTACTCTGAAATGGTCCATTGATTCTACCGCAGTGCTGCTGTTTGTGTTTAATTCGAGGCCACCCAGTTGTCCAGGGTTGCCGGCAAAGGCCAGCTCAAGGGTGCTGCTGGTTTCAAACAAGGGTGCAATAAATGCAGGCTCGAGAACAAAAGCGCAACCCAACACCCACAGAACGAAAAACACAGTGAATCGCTTGATACTCATCTTGATTACTCCTTTGACCATTTTTTGTCGCCCTGAAAACAACTGTACAATAAACACTGTAACTGTGTACAGTATTTTTTAATTTCTGTGGTTTTTTGTAGTCTTGTGGGGCGCGCTCGAACAAACTCTGGCTGTTACAATCCAGACACACTGTTTTATCCACACAGAGAGGCACTTTATGCAGTCCCAACGAATCTCGATCAACGCCAAAGACGGCGGCAAGTTTGGCGCTTATTTGTCCCTTCCTCCCACAGGCAAGGGTCCAGGTATTGTGTTGATTCAGGAAATTTTTGGTGTGAACCAGCATATTCGCGAGGTAGCAGACCAGTACGCCAGCGACGGTTTTGTGGTGCTTGCTCCCGATGTGTTTTGGCGTCAGGAACCGGGTGTTGACATTGCTTATGATGATGCCGGTTTTAAAAAAGGATTTGCGCTGATGCAGGGAATGGATTTTCCCAAAGCGGTTCAAGATTTGTGTTCCGCTGCCGAGGCACTGAAGGCTCGTCCCGAAGTGAGTGGAAAAGTGGCCAGTCTGGGTTTTTGCATGGGTGGTATGTTGTCTTATCTGGTGGGTTCTACGCCGGGTGCCGTGGACGCAAGTATCTGCTACTACGGTGGCGGAATTCACACCGCGCTTGATCGTGCGCCCCAAGTCAAAGTTCCGATGTTGATGCATTTTGCCGAGAAAGACGGCTTTATACCTCTGGAAGCTGTGTCTCAAATCAAAGCAGCCTTTGAATCCAACCACAACGTTGAAATTCACACCTATCCAAATGTGGACCATGGCTTTAATTGTTGGGGGCGCCCAATGTATCAGCAGAAGGCCGCAGCATTGGCCAGGGGTCGCTCGCTGGAGTTTTTGTCCCGAACCATCTCGGCCTGAGTCATTTTTAAAGGCTACTTTCTTGAAAGCACCTTCTGCCAGCGCCGCTTCCCTGAGCAAGATAGTCTCAAAGGCAATTGACGATTCATGGCGCAATCATCCTTTGCTGTGTTTACTCTTTGCCGTGGGTGTTCTTGCCTCAATTGTGTTTTGGACGCAGTTGGGTGAATTGGCCTGGTTTGGGCAGCTTTTGTTGTTGTTAGTGGTTGTCGTGGTTTCCTATGTCGCGGGCAGGGTACTGACCCGCGCATGGATGAGTTTTCAGCTCAAGGAAAGTTTGTTGAACCTGGGCAGTCAGGACGCCGCGCCCGATTACCTGGCGGGAAAAGATTTTTTCGAAACTCTGGTTAACACGGTACACAGGTTGAATCAGCAACAGCATATGCTGCTGGCTGGTTTTGAAGAAGAAAAACGCCGTCTGCTCAGTGTCGAGAACTGCCTGAACGGTTTTGTAGTCGAGTTCAGCGTGACCGAGCAAGGGCGCGTGCGGGTCGAGAATGTCGACAATTCGATTGAACGTTTTTTCTCGCTGACCCGGGCTGAATTCATTGCCGATTGGACTCTTGTTCTCAAGCACATAGATTCAAAGTATCACGCTGCGATACGTACCGTGTTGTCGCGTCCAGAGGCTTTTCCAAATCGGGAGTCGCTGGTTTTTTCAACCGCTCGGCGTAGCGGGGTAGAGCCACAATATTTCCAGTTGACACTGCAGCGCGAAGCAAAGGCGCCGGGAGTCAGCATGTATGCGGTTTGCCTTGATGTCAGCGATTTGGTGCTGGCCAAAGAGCAGGCCGAGAGCGCCGATCGCGCCAAGTCGGAATTTTTGGCGACCATTAGCCATGAATTGCGTACACCATTGAACGCCATTATCGGTTTTTCGAAGTTGCTTGAGGAGCAGCTGGATGACCCAGAGTTGCGGGGTGATGTTCGCAACATTTCCAGCTCTGCAACCAGCCTGCATTTGATTTTGAGTGATGTGCTGGAGTATTCGCGAATTCAGGCCAATGGATTGAAGCTAGATCCTTCGCCATTTGATCTGGATGCCATGGTGCGCCAGGTGTATTCACTCAACCGCAATTTGGCCCTTAAGAAAAATATCGAGTTTTCTTTGGTGAATGAGTCTGAGGGCCCTTGCTTTGTGCACGGCGATGCAAACCGGCTGAGGCAGGTGGTTCAAAACCTGGTTTCCAATGCGTTGAAGTTCACCGACACCGGTTATGTGAAAATGCGTTTAATGACCTCACAACCCACGCAAGGGCGAACAGAGGTTTTCATTGAAGTGGCTGACAGCGGTATAGGAATCAGTCAGCCAGCCTTGCAAAAACTGTTTCAGCGATTTAGCCAAGCCAGCCGTGAAATTAACCGCCAATATGGTGGCACCGGCTTGGGCTTGGCGATTTGCAAGGGGCTTGTCGAGCTGATGGGTGGGCGTATTGATGTGAGTTCTGAACCAGGTGTGGGCTCGGTGTTTACCGTCAGTTTGAATTTGCCGCTGGCCTCTGCCCAAGGCCAGGCCAAGTCGAGTAAGGCGGTTGAGTCGCCCTCAAGGGCGCTGAGTATTCTGGTGGTAGATGATCATCCCATGAACATCAAGTTGCTGGACCGCTACCTTGGAAAAAGAGGGCATCAGGTGGTGCAAGCCACAGGTGGTTTGCCGGCCGTGGAACTGTGCGAGAAACAGTGTTTTGACTTGGTGTTGATGGACATTGACATGCCCGATCTCGACGGGCATGAAGCCACGAAAGTGATCCGGGGATCCGAGAACGCAGCCTCAAAACACAGCTTTATTTGTGCCTTGTCGGGCTTGTCGGATGACAAAAGCATTGCCATGTCGACACAGGCCGGTATGAATTTGCACATGACCAAACCTGTTTCTTTCGAGAAGCTGGACAAATTGATTGAAGAGATTGCCCAGAAAACAGCTTGAATACCGCTTGGAAAAAGGCTTGGCATTACACAATGCCCAGTTGCTTTTCGAGATAGGACTTTGCTTTTTCCAGCCAAATGGTGAGTGCAGCCAGCAAGTCACTTTGACTGAATGAGCAACTTTCCCCGCCAAACATGGCGGTGCTTTCCAGGCGCTCTAGAATGCTTTCAAGGGCACCTTCGAATACCGCAGGTAAATCGCGTAACAGGTCTTTTTCTTGCCGGAACGCGAAAATTAGTGCGCTGGTGTTTTCAAATTCATTATTTTCGAGTGAATCTGATAGCTTTTTTATCCGCAATAGCGGATCTGCTGGTATGTTACTCATGAGTATTATTTAACCAAATTATTATTTCGGCAGTGTACTCCAGCACAAGGAGCGCGGCCTGAAAACTGAGGAGAATTTGACATGGACAGCAAACTTTCACTGGATAAAACAGCCACTGTGGCTTTGAATTACGATGCCGTATTGGTCGACCTCGAAGCAATTGAGCCGTTGATTTCAATTTTCCCCAAACTGGAAAGTTTGAACAAGCTTGGCCCAAATACTTTTGAGTGGAAACTCAAGCCCATCGGCGCCATGGGCGTGTCGCATGCGGTTCACTACGCAGCCACTTATGAAGTGGACAAGGCCAACGGACGCTTGAGCTTCAAGGCCAAAGAAGGCGTGGGCAATGCAAGTCTTTCAGGTTTGTTTCAGTTCAAGCCCAATGGCAAGCAAGTCGACATTGAAATTGAGATCAACGGGCAGCTGCGGGACATCAAGGTACCCATGTTGTTGAAAGCTGCCACACCTGGTTTTATTAAAACCATGTTTGACGGACTGGTCGATCGATTCATTGAAAAACTGGGGGAGAAGTATGGCAAGTAACAAACTAGCCAATTACGACACCGGCAAAGCAATGCGCACCAAGGTATTGGGTGCCGATTATGTAGCCAAGGCGGTGTCAAATCCCGATGATTTTGCGGCACCGCTTCAAGACATTGTCACCGCCTATGCCTGGGGCACTGTGTGGCCCCGTGAAGGGCTCGAGCCCAAAATTCGCAGCATTGCGACTGTGTCGATGTTGATTGCGCTGAATCGTCCCAATGAATTGAAGTTGCACATGCGCGGAGCAATCAACAATGGCCTAACTCCCAATGAGCTGCGCGAGTTGATTATTCATGCCAGCGTGTATTGCGGGTTTCCGGCTGCCATGGACAGCATGCGCCAGGCCAAGGCTTTGCTGGAAGAACTGGAAGCTGAAAAAACATCTGACAAGTAAGTTGATTGACTTACTTTGTGCATAAAAAAACCGGCGTTCGGATCGATCCTGACGCCGGTTTTTCTTTTGGATGTGGTTGAGTTATTTTTCGACGAATGCGCGCTCGAACACATAATCGCCGGGTTCACCCACGCCGGGTGACACCACAAACCCCTTGGCATCCAGAATACCGCGAATGTCTGCCAGCATGCTTGGGCTGCCGCAGATCATGGCACGGTCAGTTTCAGGATTGAGGGGCGGCAGACCAACATCCTTACACAATTCGCCATTTTCCATCAGCGTTGTAATACGCCCTACGTTCTTGAACTCTTCACGGGTTACGGTGGGGTAGTAGATCAGCTTCTCTCGCACCATGTCGCCAAAAAATTCGTTGTTGGGCAACTCTTCCGTAATGAATTCGCTGTAAGCCAACTCGTTCACGTAGCGCACACCGTGAACCAAAATCACTTTTTCAAAGCGCTCATAAACGTCTGGATCTTTGATCAGGCTCATGAAAGGGGCCAGTCCCGTGCCGGTACCAAACATGAACAGGTTTTTGCCGGGTTTCAAGTCATCAAGAATTAGTGTGCCTGTGGGCTTTTTACCCACCAGTACGGAGTCGCCCACCTTCAAATGCTGCAAGCGGGATGTCAGTTTGCCATCGGGCACCTTGATGCTGAAAAACTCAAGATGCTCCTCGTAATTTGCGCTGGCGATGCTGTATGCGCGTAGCAGCGGCTTGCCTTCAACTTCCAGGCCAATCATCACGAAGTGGCCGTTGTGAAAACGCAGCCCTGGGCTTCGCGTGGTTTTGAAGCTAAAGAGCGTGTCGTTCCAGTGATGGACTTCAGTGACTTGTTCTTGAATCAGGTTTGACATGGTTGCGGCTTTAATTCTCGTAAGTTTTTCAAACGGCCCAATAATAACGCACTGCATCAAAAAACGCTGTAAGTCATTCTATTTTTTAGTTATTTGCTTATTTGGAGTTGCCACTCTAACCCGTTGGAAAGAATACGGCTTCAATGGGGGTTATAAAGTGGAGTCGAAGGTACACCACAACAACATCCAATAAGGGCACAAAACCCATGACAGAGACAAACGAAAAACAGCGGCAGATGAGCCAGATGGTTGTACATTCAGGCGACGTGGAGCTGGCAGTAAGCAGCCACGGCGAACCCCACAATCCCACCATTATTCTGGTGCACGGCTACCCTGACTCTAGCACCGTGTGGGATCCCGTGGTCGATATTTTGAAGCATCACTTTCATGTGGTCACTTACGATGTGCGTGGCTGCGGCAAGTCGACCGAGCCCGGCTGGATGTGGGACTACTCTTTGGGCAAACTTTCTGAAGACTTGCAGGCGGTCATGCGGACTGTGTGTCCCACTCAGCCGGTTCATTTGGTGGCACACGATTGGGGCTCGATTCAAACTTGGGAAAGCGTGACTGACCATCGTCTCAAATCGCGCATTGCCAGCTACACCAGCATTTCAGGCCCCTGCCTGGACCACATCGGCATGTGGATGCGCAACAGTTTTGCCGCCAACAATCGAAAAGCCTTGGGCAATGTGATGGGGCAATTAATGCATTCCTGGTATGTGTATGCCTTTCAGCTGCCATTTTTAGCGCCGACTGCCTGGAAAATAGGCTTGGACAAAGCTTGGCCAGGCATTGTGAAGAAAATGGAAGGCGTGGAACATGACGCCAACCCCACACAACGAAAGGATGGGGTGAATGGCATCAACCTGTATCGCGCCAACATGCTGCCCCGAATCAGCAATCCGCGTTTGCGCCAAACCGAGGTGCCTGTGCAATTGCTGGTGCCCACCAAAGACAAGTTTGTAACCACAGCACTGGTGGAGTCTTGTTATCCATATGCCCACAATGTGTGGCGCCGCGACATTGATGCCCAACATTGGGTTGTGCAAAGCCATTCCGAGTGGGTTGCCAATTGCGTGTCGGAATTTGTGGAGTTTGCGGAAACTGGTCGAGAGAACCCGGGCCTCGCCAAAGCCAGGGTGCAGATATAAATGAAGTGTGAGATTAATAAAAAACCCGGCGTTGCCGGGTTTTTTGTTTCTGCTGAAGCTGTGTTTAAATAATGCCCAGCTTGATCATCACCATCAGCTGGCCTTCGCCCACCAAGCCGCCCAGAATGGCGCCAGTCATAATCAAAATCCATTCTTCCTGCTTGAACACCGGGCGCAACAGCCCCTCGAACTCCAGCGGTGTCATGGCTTGCATTTTCTTGCCCACCACGTTCTCGATATCGAGCGATGTCTGTACATAAGTTTCGGCATGCATGATCACATCGGCCAGGCGGGCCATCAACATTTCAGATGTATCTTGCTTCATGCGCTGGAATGATTCTGCGCCCACAGCCATCACCACGAAAGGCTTCACAATGCTGGCTTTGCTGTCCACCATTTCGCGTACGCGCTCATCCACCATTTTTTGAACACGTTCAGAAAGCGGGCCTGCCACCATTTCACCGATAATGGTTTGGGGCGTCAGAATATCCCGAGCGATAATTTTTGCGTAATCAGCAGCCACTTTTTGCTGGCGTTTGAGAAACAGGCCCTGAATGGTGTAAGAGCCGAATGGAATGGGCTTCTTGGGTTCGAACAAAATATTCAGTGCGATCCAGTCTGAAATAAAGCCAACCAGGAAACCGAATACAGGCAAAATCCATGGCTCTTTCAGCAGCACCCACAGAACCATTTGCACCACACCGATCATGAAACCGAAGTAAAGGCCTGACACGCCAAAGAACTTGAATTCCTCACGGCCCACTTCTTGAAAAATCCGGTTCAGCAGGTGCTTGTCCTTCATCAGGATACGAATCACCAAGGCCTTCAAATCCAGAATTTCATCGATGTTGCCTTTGATGTCTTCCATCACGCTTGCGATTACACCCGGCACATCTTTCTTCACTCGATCAATCAGCTTCTTCTGTGCAAAGTTGGGCAAACTTTCCCAAAGCCTGGGCTGATGTTTAGACATCACTTCGCGAATGATGGTCTCGATCACCTCCATCGCAGGGCCTTCCAGTTCTTTGCCCAGGCGTTCTGAATCCAGTTTGGAAACCACCTCATTGACCGACACAAGCTTGGTCGTAATGGTGTCAACTGCAATGGAAGCCATGCGAAGGGCATTGCGCGGCACAATACCTTGCCAGCCAAAGAAGGGAGGAATGCCCACAAACTTCATGGGATAGAACATCATTTTGACCGCGGCAATCTTGGTGACATAACCAAGGATGGCGGCAACTACAGGGATTGAGAGGTAAAAGAGGTAGTTCTGCTGAACATCAGCGTAAATAGTTGCCCAATCCATGAAAGGCGTCCCCTTAGAATCTTATTTTTTGTTGGTAAAGTATAAAGATATATAGTCGTCGATCTATTTTTTTGGACGGCTTTCTCTAATCTGTCTTGTCTCGTTCGCCAGTATAACGATCTATGGCTGCCCGCTAGGGGGTGGAAATTAGATCAATTATTTTAATAATTACTTCAGGATGATCGTTTTGGATTTCTCCTTCCTACATTTGGGGCTTCCTGTCTGGGCTGTTTTCTTGGCCATGGCAGCAGCGGGACTTTTTCTGGCCTGGTTTTTCCAGGCCGCAGCACTTTGGCTGATGTTCAATCCAAAAGAATTCAAGGGTTGGCGTATTCCTTTGTTCAGAAAACTCGGTTTACACCAGTTGGGCCTTGAGGGCTTGGGCTGGCAGGGTTTGGTGCCACACCAAAAATCGGTTATGGCTGAAATAGCGGTGCGCTTGATGACTCACAAACTACTGCCCCTGGATGAAATGATCAAGCGCATTCCAGCGCAGGGTTTGTCGGATCGCCTGACTCCGCCCATGCAAGAAACCGCAGACCTCGCATGCCGCGAGGTGATGCTGAAGCACAAGCCCACCTTGTGGGAGAGTTTGCCGAGCTTTTTACAGAACTCGATTATTTTCAGAATTCGCGGCATCGTGCCCGAAGTGGCCAAGCAGATCATTCTGGATTTGCAAAAGAAGCCGGCTTACTACCTGAGCCTGAAAACGCTCGTGCTGGATGTAGTGACCAGCAAACCATTTTTGGTCGTTGACCTTTTCAAGAGCGCAGGCAAAGACCCCATGGCTTACCTCATCCGTTTTTCCCTGTTTGCAGGGTTTGTGGTGGGTGTATTGCTGGCAGGAATTTCACTGTTTGGCATTCAATGGTATTGGCTGATCGTGGTGGGTATGGTGCTCGGGGCGTTGGCCAATGAATTGGCGCTGGAAAGCCTGTTTTTCCATCCAGATCACGGCACGATTCGTTTGGGAAAGTTCACGGGTTTCTTTTTCCGCGATCAAAAACACATTTCCGAATTGTTTGCGCAAACCGCCGCACGTGAAGTGTTGACTACCGAGAATATTGTGCTGGCACTTTGCCGTGGGCCCAATGCAAAGAATTTGTCATCATTGATTGATTACCATGTGCAGCGAGTCATGGACCTGGAGTCCAGTGGAATCAAGCCTTTGCTGGTGACCATTTTGGGCGCAGAGCAGTGGGTGGCCATCAAGCGCGATGCTGCAAAAATTTTCGCAAGCAAACTGGAAGCACATTTGATGGCAGCGCGTGTGTACCTCAACGATGCCTTGAGAATTGAGGAAGTGATTGTGGAACGGTTGTCTGGCCTGCCCGCCATGGAGTTTGAGAAAGCCCTGCGCCCGGTATTTTCCCGATATGAATGGATGATGCCCTTGATCGGAGCTGTATGGGGTGCCGTTTTGGCTGGGGTTTTACTGATTCTGATTTAAATAAAACAGGTTTTGAATCCGCATTTGGGTTGTCAGAGTATTACTTACAAATTCGACAACACAAACACTTATAGATTTTGGAGGCGACATGTCCACACAGGTAATTGGTTCAGTCAATGAGTTGGAAGGCCCGGTCAGCATTATGCGTGACGGCGAAACCCGATCATTGGCAGCGGGCGATTCCATCATGGCTGGCGATGTGATCACGGCCAGCGATTCCGGGCGTGCATCCATAATTTTGTCCAACAGTTACGGCGAGCCGATTGGCAATTTGCTGGTTGCTCCAACCGGAAGCGTTATTGCGGACACCACATTGAAAAATGGTCAGACCGCGTTGGTTTTCGAAGCCTTGTCGGACGACGGCGTGACCATCGCAAACCTCGACCCCGATTTTGCCGAAATGGTTGAATTGCAGGGTGTTGAACAAGCTGGTGCGGAAGGTGGCATGTTTGGTTTGTTTGGCGGTGGCTTGCTGGCAGGTGGTTCACTTGGGGGCACCGCCGCAGCAGTGGGCGCGGGTGCGGTTGGTTTGGGTTTGCTTGCCTCTTCCAGTGATGATGAGGGTTCGGGCCCGACCAATTCCACGGGTGGTGGTACTGTGGACGACAACGACGATGATGGCGATGGTGGTGGTGACGACGGCGGTGGCGACACCGGCGGTACAACAGGGACGCCTCTGGATGCCGTGCTGGATCCAGTTTTGGACGCTTTGGCAGGAACGCCTCTTGTGGCTGTAACTGAACCTTTGGCTGATGCACTGGGCATGTTAGGTGATGCCGCAGGCGGTGGTGGCGGTGAAACAGACGGCCCCACGGGCACACCTCTGGATGCGGTACTTGGCCCGTTGGCTGATGCCGCAGGCGGTGGTGGCGGTGAAACAGACG
>NZ_MQVZ01000001.1:2705332-2844956 GCF_002954425.1 Limnobacter sp. SAORIC-690 | reverse complement strand
CACGGGCACACCTTTGGATGCAGTACTCGGCCCGTTGGCTGATGCCGCAGGCGGTGGTGGTGGTGGTGGTGAAACAGATGGCCCCACGGGCACACCGTTGGATGCAGTACTCGGCCCATTGGCTGATGCCGCAGGTGGTGGCGGCGGTGATTCAACTGGCGGAACAACAGGTACACCGCTGGATGCAGCGCTTGATCCTTTGTTGGGTATGGCAGCTGATTCGCCTTTGGCACCGATCACCAGCATGCTGGACCCGGCCATTATTACCGATGCAATCGGCGGTGGTTTGCCGGTTTAATCAAAACGCTTTGCAGTGAATTCGCCTTTCTAGCGGGAGGCAAAACGTGACAAAATCGGGCAAGTTTAACTTGCCCGATTTTGTTTATGGATTTGATCAACGCCAAAGGTGTTCCCACTTGGGGGCGAATGTCTGACTTGCCCAGCCAAATCAATTGGCAGCAGTATGATGCCCGCAATGCCATGGGCGCAAAACGCATGGCCTGGCAACGGCGATTCCTTTTCAAGCACTTTGATTTTTATGGTGTGCTGGGCCAGGGTTTTACATTCGGCTGCGGCATGGTTCGCCTTGGCCTGCTGAATTCAACATTTGCTTACCTTCACACCGCACAGGGTTTGTATCGAATTCAATTTGATTTGCCTTTGGATGTGGGCTTTGAAAGCGACTACAAGCCAATTGGTCAAAGCACCTGGAATCATCCATTCAAAAAAAACCATCAAGTGCTGGCGGTGCGCACGGAAACATCACGTTCGCTGAACTTCAGATTTGGTGATTCATTTCACGGCCAGGTATCCATTGATTGTCGCGAATCTGAAACCCTCGCTCTGAATACGCCTGTCGCCAACACAGGTTTCGCCTATGCACAGAAAAGCAGTGGCGGGGCGGTTACCGGCCATGTGCATTTGAACGGTGTTGATTACCTGATCAATCCAGAGAAAGACGGTTGTTACCACGATTGGACAGCCGGTTTTTTGCGGCGCGAAACCTTCTGGAATTGGGCATGTGCCAGTGGCCGCAGCGCGCCCGGGCAGCCTCTGCTTTCACTGAACGTGGCACGTGGGGTGAATGAAACCAGTGCCCATGAAAATGTGCTTTGGGTAAATGGTCAATTGAACAATCTGCCCCTGGTTCTTTTTGAGTATGAGCGTGACAATGTTCATGCACCTTGGCGAGTGTATTCGCAGTGCGGCGCTGTCGATTTGCAATTCACGCCCAAGGGCAGCATTGACGATCACAGAAACCTGTGGGTGTTGGCCAGTCGGTTTAACCAGTGTTTTGGCGAGTTCAGGGGCACCGTTACTCTGAAAGAAACAGGTGCCACCTACTTATTGGATGGTTTGACGGGGTGGTGCGAGGACCATTACGCCAAATGGTAGTGCTTACACTTCAACCATTTCGAAGTCGCTTTTAGCCACGCCACAGTCCGGGCAAAGCCAGTCTGCTGGTACATCGGCCCACAGTGTACCGGCTGGTATGCCCTCCGAAGGCATGCCAGCGGCTTCGTCATAAATCAAGCCACACACAATACATACATAAGTTTTCATTTCAAACTCTCCAGCAACATTTGAATTTTTGTGCCGCAATGCTATCAAGTTGTGCGTAAAAAAAGTTGGTGTGGCGCTCAAGTCATAGATAGTAACGATTGTTTCCTGGAATTTAATAGCTTTAGGGTAAACGACAATCATTAGAACGCAAGGCTTTCTGTTGGGTGTAAGCCTGCTGTGTGAAAAACAGGCTAGACTCACGCCTATACAAACAAAGACCATACCAGACAAGATTCGAGGAGAGTGTGTATGTCAGTGAGTACCGACACCGTACGCGAGGCATTGCGTAGTGTCATTGACCCCAATTTGAACAAAGACTTCATCAGCGCCAAACTGATCAAGAATATTCAAGTAGACGGCGGCGATGTCAGTTTTGATTTGGAGTTGAGCTATCCAGGTAAAAGCCAGCTGGATGGTTTGCGCAAAGCGGCCATCGCGGCAGTGCGTTCACAGGTTCCAGGCGTTGAAAACGTCAGTGTTAACGCAACCATCAAAATTCAAACCCATGCCGTGCAGCGTGGCTTAAAGCCGATGCCCAACGTCAAGAACATCATCGCAGTTGCCTCTGGCAAAGGTGGTGTGGGCAAAAGCACCACCGCTGTGAACCTGGCCCTGGCACTGGTCGCAGAGGGTGCACGTGTGGGCATGCTGGATGCAGATATTTATGGCCCTTCGCAGCCCACCATGCTGGGCATCACCGGGCGACCACAATCGGACGACGGTCAAATTATCGATCCCATGGAAGGTCATGGCGTACAGGCCATGTCGATCGGTTTTCTGATCGATGAAGACACACCCATGGTGTGGCGCGGTCCAATGGTAACCAGTGCACTTGAACAGTTGTTGAAGCAAACCAACTGGAAAGACCTGGATTACCTGATTGTGGACATGCCACCTGGCACCGGCGATATTCAGCTGACACTGTCACAGAAAGTACCAGTGACTGGCGCGGTCATCGTGACCACCCCGCAAGACATCGCTTTGCTCGATGCACGCAAAGGCCTGAAAATGTTCGAGAAAGTGGGTGTACCCATTCTTGGCCTGGTTGAAAACATGGCCATTCATGTGTGCACAAACTGTGGTCACAAAGAACATATTTTTGGTGACGGTGGCGGCCAGAAAATGGCCAAGGATTACAACATTCATTACCTGGGTGGCCTGCCGCTCGACATGCGGATTCGCATGCAGGCGGATTCTGGCAAACCCACAGTGGTGGCCGATCCTGACGGCGATTTGGCGAGAACATACAAGGAAATTGCGCGCAAAGTGGCCATCCGCATTGCTGAACAGTCCAAAGACATGTCCTTGAAGTTTCCTTCAATTGTGGTGCAAAACACTTAAAACCTCTTTCCCAAGGCGCCTCGGGGGCTCATGTGCCTAAAGACGAACTGACCTTTCACAAAGTGGCCAGCCCCGCGCCAAAGGCGGGGTTGGCCGGTGTGTGGTCGGCTCCGCAAGTGGTTCTGGATTCTGGCGGAAATCTCGCTGTATGGGCCGAACAGGGTTTGGCCCAACCGCTTGCCAATCGCGCACGTCAATTTCCCTGGCTGGTACTTCATGGTGGCCCAGGTGGAAGTCTGGGTGCCTCCCATGTGGCACCAATCCGATATGCAGGTTTGCCCTGGTTCGGGTTTGATCAGCGCAACAGCGGTTTGAGCGAAGATCTCGATCTCAGTGTGATCGACTTGCAGCGTTTCGTCGATGATGCGCTCGAGGTTGCCGATCGGCTGAATATTCCGAAATTTCACATTCTGGGCGGGTCTTGGGGCGGTACTCTGGCTTTGGCGATTGCTGCATACCGGCCAGAGCAGGTCGCCAGCGTAGTACTGCGCGCCCCGTTTTTGCCCATGCGTCCGCGTGTGGATGCTTTTTTTGAGTTGCTGGAGCGACTTGCCCCTGATTATTTTGCAGAACACTTCGGACCCGGAGCCCGAACCGATTTTGTTTGCGAATGCTTTGAGGTCGCCACGCCCGAGCACCTTTTGGAATTATCGGTGGCCTGGAACAAACTGGAGACCGCTTTGCTGACAGGCAAAGCAGGGGGCTTTGACAGCAAAAGGCCCTTTTTAAGCGATGTTCAAGAGCTTGCATTGGTGCGCAAATACCGCTTGCAAGCGCATTTCCTGCGGCATGACTGCTTTTTGTCTCCGCAAGATCTTCTCTCTCTGTTCTCGAAAATTAGCCAGTCACCATGGCCAATGTCGATTATTCAAGGCATGAATGACCGAGTGTGCCCCCGGGGGTTCAAAACTGCTGTCGGAAATTGTTGTGCGTTCTAGCTTGATCGAGTTGCCCGGCACAGGACATCTTCCTGATTCTGCTGAAATGATCAAGGCCATTTCGCAGGAAGTATCCCGTCATCATCTGTTGGTCTGACGCAAACACGCGCGGAACCTTCCCTGTCTCTAGCCTACTCAATACGTATCCAGTTAATAGAGTCACTTCACTTCATGAATAAAAATAACATGCCTCGCTCGCCTTTGGGTTCGCAATCTCAAACATTCAAGGCCCAAGGGTCGCAAGGGCCCAAATCGGAGCGACCCGCCGCGGCCCGCATGGAATCAGGTTTTTCCATGGAGGAGGCAAATTTACTTCACGAGGCGATTTCTTTGGCCGGAATGCGCTGGTTTGATGGGCTGGGCGTGATCATGGCCAAAAAAGAGCAGTTCGAGCTGTCGTTTCGTGCTGGCGAGTCGCAAAACGCAAGATGGGTAGTGATGGCTTTTCCCCTGTACAACATGAACGAGCCAAGCTCTGCTGAAATATGTCTGCATTTTTTGGCGGAAGCGCATGCCATGGTTCATGTACTTGATTTTCAGTATCAGGTGGGCATCAACATGGAAACGGAAAACCTGGAGTTCCTCATGCAGTTGCCCCTGCAAGGGGTCACGGGTGCACAAATGGCGAATTTGATACAGGTGTTTTTTGACGCCCTGGCCAATTCGGTCATGCAGGAATTAACCGAGATTCTCGATGGGATGAATCAGTGATGTCTTGTCTCATGTAACATTTCGCCTATTGAACTTCATTAAAGCAAAGTGAGCATGAGCATTAAATCGGACAAGTGGATTCGCAGAATGGCTGAAAGCACGGGGATGATCGAACCCTTTGAGCCGGGCCAGGTTCGTTATGCAGGCGACAAAAGAATCGTGTCGTATGGCACGTCCAGCTATGGTTACGATATCCGTTGTGCCGACGAGTTCAAAATTTTCACGAACATCAACAGCACCATTGTTGATCCGAAAAATTTTGACGAGAAAAGTTTCGTAGATTTCAAAGGCGATGTGTGCATTATTCCGCCGAACTCGTTTGCCCTGGCTCGCACAGTTGAATATTTCCGGATTCCCCGCAATGTGCTCACGATTTGCCTGGGAAAAAGTACCTACGCGCGTTGTGGCATTATTGTCAACGTCACGCCTTTTGAACCTGAATGGGAAGGTTATGTGACGCTCGAGTTCTCAAACACCACGCCATTGCCTGCCAAAATTTATGCGGGCGAGGGTTGTGCCCAGGTGCTTTTCTTTGAAAGCGATGAAGTGTGTGAAACGTCTTATCGCGACCGTGGTGGCAAGTATCAAGGCCAGGTGGGCGTTACTTTGCCAAAAACCTGATTTCGCAAGGGCCGTTGAATGTTCCCTTTCCAGTCATGGATCAACTGAACATTCAACTTGGCCAACATCAAAGCCAGCAAGGCAACGCCACAAGCTATTGCACCTACCGTGGAAATTCCGACAAGAAATGGCGACATGGGTACCGAGATCGCTGCAGCGGCGCCCACCGAAACCGTCATTCCCAGCCGACAGCCCAATACGCTGCCAAGCTTTTTCCCCAACAAGTGATTGCCGATTACAACGCCAATATGCTTGTCATAAGAAACAAGCAATTTGTTGATGCCCTGAAAAGTGCCGTAGGCGATGTGCATCAGTGACCGAGTTACCAGACCGTACTGGTGAATATTTTGCCAAATGTAGTTGCAGTTGGCTTGTCGTTTCGACACCAAATGCTCTGGCACCGAGCTTCGGTGCCTCGACATGTACTTCACCCAACTTTGAATCGCACAGTTCCTCCGATTTTCTGGCTTGCCAGTCTTGTCCAGTATTTTGGTGAGCATCTGTTCTTTGCATGCAAGCAGCTTCCTCGCTACGATCAAGTAAGCGCTCGAATCAAAACTTGATCTTGTTGCCGCCTGGGCTATTTCTGCCCCGGTTCTGCGTGTGGCCAGGCCTGTTTTGATCAAACCCAGGGCTGCAATACTCAAGATTGAAGAAACGCCATACAGTGCAGCACCCGCCACTTTGTGCACAGCCATGCCACCCAAATTCAGCTGACCAGAAATTACACGACCAACTGCAGACGCTATCACCAAGGCCATGTCGGATTTTTCCCCGGATGAAATCAGGTTTCTCGTCAAACGTTCGGCCAGCCCCGAGATGTCGGCCAAACCTTCCGCCATTTCCTCCGTGTGTTTGGCAAGGTGTATTAATGCACGAACCCCCCGACTTCTGTATTGCTCCGGTAGCACCAAAGCCCTGTCAAACGCATGGGTGTGACCAGTTCGGCTTAGTACTTTTGCCCTTACTTTGGCAACACGTTCAAAGCCCATGTCGTAGTTGTTCATGTAGTTGTCCAATCGCTTGGTCAAGCTGCGAGCCGGGCGAAAAGGCGTCGTGGGCGGGGTAAATTGACCGGGCGAGGCTGATATGGAGTTGATCTGCATACGTGGCAGGTAAGGAGGACAGTCAGCAGGAAAGTCGCCTATTGAACCCGTGCCAGATGACATTTCTGTGAAGTCACTACATAGAGGGATAAATGCGCGACAATAGGGCTTGGAACAGGGGGCTGCGTAGTGGATAATGCAGCCTTGTTTTGTGTTGAACCCCGATCACAGGAAGATCAATGAAATTTCGTTTTCCCATTGTCATTATTGACGAAGATTTCCGCTCCGAGAACGCATCTGGTCTCGGCATTCGCGCCCTGGCAGACGCCATCGAGAAAGAGGGCGTAGAGGTATTGGGAGTCACGAGTTATCACGATCTTTCCCAGTTTGCGCAGCAGCAAAGCCGCGCCAGTGCGTTTATTTTGTCGATCGACGACGAAGAGTTCGGGTTGGGCAGCAAGAAGGAAATCGAAGACGCCCTTCAAAATTTGAACAACTTCGTGCAAGAAATTCGCTTTAAGAACGCGGATATTCCAATTTACTTGTACGGTGAAACCCGCACTTCGCGCCACATTCCCAATGCGATTTTGAAAGAATTGCATGGTTTTATTCACATGTTTGAGGACACCCCCGAGTTTGTGGCCCGGCACATTATTCGTGAAGCCAAAAGTTACCTGGATTCCCTGGCACCACCGTTTTTCCGCGCCTTGGTGCATTATGCGCAAGATGGCTCTTATTCCTGGCATTGCCCAGGGCACTCCGGTGGTGTGGCGTTTCTGAAAAGCCCGGTTGGGCAAATGTTTCACCAGTTTTTTGGTGAAAACATGCTGCGTGCCGACGTGTGTAACGCTGTAGATGAACTGGGTCAGCTGCTGGACCACACCGGTCCGGTTGCAGCTTCGGAACGCAACGCGGCGCGTATTTTCAATGCAGACCACTGTTTCTTTGTGACCAACGGAACATCGACTTCCAACAAAATGGTGTGGCATGCCAACGTGGCACCCGGCGATATCGTGGTGGTGGACCGCAACTGTCACAAGTCGATTTTACATTCGATCACCATGACCGGTGCTATTCCCGTATTCCTGACCCCCACGCGCAATCACTTGGGTATTATTGGTCCGATTCCGCTGGATGAATTCAAGCCCGAGAGCATTGCCAAGAAAATTGCGAACCATCCGTTTGCCAGCAAAGCCAAGAACAAAAAGCCCCGCATATTGACGATCACGCAAAGCACCTACGATGGTGTGTTGTACAACGTGGAAATGATCAAAGAGGTACTGGGTTCTGAAATTGACACCTTGCACTTTGATGAAGCTTGGTTGCCGCATGCCAGCTTCCACCCCATGTACAAAGACATGCATGCGATTGGTCGCGACCGCCCCCGCACCAAAGACTCTCTGGTGTTTGCCACGCAATCTACCATAAAATGCTGGCAGGTTTGTCTCAGGCTTCACAAATTCTGGTGCAGGAAAGTGAAAACCGCAAACTTGATCGCCATATTTTCAATGAAGCCTATTTGATGCACACATCCACCAGCCCGCAGTACGCCATTATTGCAAGCTGTGACGTGGCTGCGGCCATGATGGAGCCTCCGGGCGGTACCGCTTTGGTTGAAGAAAGCATCATGGAAGCGCTCGATTTCCGTCGCGCCATGCGCAAAGTTTCTGAGGAGTTTGGCGACGACTGGTGGTTCAAGGTGTGGGGCCCTGACGTGTTGAGCGAAGAGGGCATGAGCCCGCGCGACGACTGGTTGATCCACACCACCGACACCTGGCACGGTTTTGGCAAAATGGCCAATGGCTTTAACATGCTTGATCCGATCAAGGCGACCATTGTTAACCCCGGCCTGGATGTGAACGGTCAGTTCTCTGATGCAGGCATTCCTGCGTCGATTGTGACCAAATATCTGGCTGAGCACGGTGTTATTGTTGAAAAAACAGGTTTGTATTCGTTCTTCATCATGTTCACCATCGGCATTACCAAGGGCCGCTGGAATACTTTGGTGACTGCGCTTCAGCAGTTCAAGGACGACTACGACAAAAACCAGCCGTTGTGGCGTGTCATTCCTGAGTTTTGCCAAGCTCATCCACGCTATGAACGCGTGGGCTTGCGCGATTTGTGCAACACGATTCACGACATGTATCGCAAGAAGGATGTGGCACGTTTGACCACAGAAATGTATTTGAGCGACATGCAGCCCGCGATGGTGCCTGCCGATGCATACGCCAAAGTGGCTCATCGAGAAATTGAGCGTGTGGCAATTGATGAACTAGAAGGTCGTATTACGTCAGCCCTGCTGACACCCTATCCTCCAGGCATCCCGTTGCTGATCCCCGGCGAAATTTTCAATGCCACGATTGTGGATTATTTGCGCTTTGCACGCGATTTCAACAAACAGTTCCCGGGCTTCGAGACCGATATTCATGGTTTGGTCGAGATTGAAGACGAACAGGGCAATGTGAGTTACTTTGTGGATTGCGTGAAGGTATAAAAGGTTTCGGGGACGCGTTGTTGGCAGCGCGTCCTCTGCTGCGCTTCGGTTAAGGCCGGTTTATTGTATCAAGTGCTTGCATCAAATCGGCAATTAAATCCGCCGGCTCCTCCAGCCCAATAGCCAAACGAAGTATTGGCCCGCAGCGGCCGTGCTCGTCTGCAAGGTGGCGTCTTCGGCTGTCAGGAATGTTCACCACCAATCCCAAGCTTTCAGGCCCACCCCATGAATACGCAATCTTGAACAGCTTCAATTGATCGATGATTGCGCAGGCCTGTTCATCCGAGTACTGCGCTTTCAACACGATCGAAAAAATACTGGCAAAGCCATCGAAGTCGCGTTTGTAGAACGCATGGCCTGGGCACTCCGGAAACTCCGGGTGAAGCACCCGCGCAACTGCGGGGTGTTGCTTCAAGGCAGTGGCCACCAGCAAGCCGTTGTCAGCCTGCTGCTTGTAGCGCAAGGGTAGGGTGAGCAGGCCGCGTAACACCAGGTCGCAATCAGCGGGCGACACACCCAAGCCCAATATCCGGTTTTTTCGTTCTAAATCTGCAAATGCCTTGGTGTTGTTGCTTAACACAGCACCCATCAATACATCGGCATGGCCACACTGGTATTTGGTCAGCGCCTGCACACTGAAGTCAAAACCATGCTCGAATGGTTTGTAGGCAATTCCCGCTGCCCACGTGTTGTCGATGCCAGTGCGTGCACCATGGGCTTTCGCAAGGGCCACAATGGTTTGCAAATCGGGAACCTCGAATGTGAGTGAGCCTGGTGCTTCAGTCCACACCAGGGTGGTATTGGTGCGCAAGCCTTCCGCCACACTATTGGCGTTGCAAGGGTCATATTCTGAAAACTCAACGCCGTAGTCCATATGCAGGCTTCTCGCCAAGCTTGCACGGGGCCATACACATTTTCCGGAATCAACCAATGATCGCCATTTTTCAGGCAGGCTTGGGCCACCAGTGCAATGCCGGTCAGCCCGGAAGGGCACACCAGCGCGTGGGTGGCACCCTCTATTTCAGCCAGTTTTTTTGCCAGCGTGTACTGCGTGGGGTTGCCATGCAAGCCATAGCTGTAGTCAAGCCCGAGTGGGTTTACTGTTGCGCGTTGGGCTGCCGTGTTGTCAAAAAACGTGCTGGATCCTCTGTACACGGGTACGGGCAGCGCGGAGAAGCCCGCGCTACTGACCGGCTTGGAGTGAATGATCTCAGTGCTTGGGCCACGCACGGCAGGCTTGTGTTTGAAGGTACTCATAGGGCGCGCCTTGTGTGCCTGATCACAGCGTTTTAATCATGACTTGCGACTTACGGTTCCAGTCGTAAAGACGCTTTCGTTCGATCGGTAGTTTGTCTACATCACCCACCACGAAGCCACGCTTCAGGAAGAAATGTGAGGTCTGAGTGGTTAGTACAAAAAGTTGTTTCAGCCCTTGTTTTCGGGCGTCGTGCTCCACTTTCTTTAGCAAGCGTTCGCCGTCACCTGTGCCTTGCCAGGAAGGATGCACCACCAGACAAGCCAGCTCAGCCACGCCCTCTGCGTGATAAGGATACATGGCTGCACAGCCCCACAAAATACCGTCATGTTCCAGCACAATGAAATGGTCAATGTCTCGTTCAATCCTGTCGCGGCCGCGGCGCACCAGCACGCCAGCCATTTCTAGGGGTTCGATCAGGGTTTTGATACCGCCAGAGTCATCCAGTGTCGCTTGGCGCAAACTCTCCAGGTTTTCTTCAGATACCATGGTTCCCACGCCATCGTGCGAGAACAGTTCCAACATGACACCGCCGTCCAGATTCAGCGGCACAATGTGCGCGCGTCCTACGCCGCCTTGCACCGCCAGAATGCAGCACTCCAGATAATCCTTGGTCAATTCGGGCAGATCTTCCTGAAGCATGATTTCCCGGGCACGGTCCAGCTCGAGTTCTTCCATCAGTTTGCCGCTCTTGTCAAAAATACCTTCAATCTGGGTGACGAAAATCAGCTTGTCCGCTTTTATGGCGCGTGCGGTGCTGGTGGCCACGTCTTCCATGGTCAGGTTAAACGCCTCGCCAGTGGGTGAAAAGCCAATGGTCGACAGCAATACGATTGCGCTGCTGTTCAAGCTCAATTGAATCGCGGTCACATCGATTTTTCTAACCAGGCCAGTGTGCTGTAAATCAACGCCCTCCAGAATACCCATTGGCCTTGCCGTAATGAAGTTGCCGGAGATCACCCGCATCGAGGAATGAGCCATGGGCGTATTTGGCAAGCCCTGAGAAAATGCAGCTTCAATGTCCAGACGCAATTCTCCCGCCGCTTCCTTCGCGCATTCCAGCGCACCTTTGTCGGTGATTCGCCAGCCTTTATGAAAGGCCGGTTGAATGTTACGCAAGGCGAGTTGCTCTTCAACCTGTGGGCGGGAACCGCACACCAGCACAATGCGCATACCCATGGCGTGCAACAGTGAAAGATCTTGCGCCAGTGAATTCAGATAGCCCTGGTGGGCGAGTTCACCATCAACAGCCACCACAAAGGTTTTACCTCGAAAGGCATGAATGTAAGGCGCAACAGTTCGCAGCCATTGAACGAAGGTTTGGCTGTTCATGGAGAGGTCGTCGTTGCTGGGGGCGTTACTCATTGGCTTGGGGGCTGTCCTGAAAAAAGGGAATACACTGTGGGCAGCCGCGGCCGCTCGTTCGATTGATTATAATTTCCGACTGAGCGTAGTCCAGCCTTCGCTTTGTTTTTCCCCGATTTGATCGGAATTTGAACCCAATATTGGTTATTTGTGTTGTCAAAAGAACAAACCCTTCAGTCTCCACCCGAAATTCGATACCCCGAAGAGCTGCCGGTTTCCCAACGCCGTGAGGAAATCAAGAGGTTGATTGCTGCGAATCAGGTGGTGATTGTGTGCGGTGAAACAGGTTCGGGTAAAACCACACAATTACCAAAAATGTGCCTGGAGCTGGGCCGTGGACTGAAAGGCCAAAGCATTGTTCACACGCAGCCGCGCCGATTGGCAGCAACTGCCACCGCCAAGCGAATTGCGCAGGAACTGGATTCCGAGCTTGGGCAATGGGTGGGTTTTAAGATCCGTTTTCAAGACCAATCCAGCGCTAGCACTGCGGTGAAGTTGGTAACAGATGGCATTTTGCTGGCTGAAAGCCAGACTGACCCACTGTTCAAGAAGTACGACACCATCATCATTGATGAGGCGCACGAGCGTAGCCTGAACATTGACTTTCTTTTGGGATACCTGAAAGACGTCTTGTCCAAGCGCCCCGATCTGAAGTTGATTGTGACTTCAGCCACGATCGATGCAGAGCGTTTTTCCAAACATTTTGAGAATGCGCAGGGCCAGCCTGCGCCTGTCATCGAAGTGTCTGGTCGTTTGTACCCTGTAGAAATTCGTTACAAAGACCCCAACGATTTCGACACCAATCGCCGCAAGAATGCACCAGTCAACCCGGCCGACGAAGTGGATGAGGATGCATTTCAGGCTGCGACGCTGGATGCCGTGGAAGAACTTTGCCGAGAGGGGCAGGGCGACATTCTCATGTTCCTTCCCGGCGAGCGGGAAATTCGCGACATGGCGAATTTCCTGAACAAAAACATGCGGCAGACGCTGGAGATACTTCCGCTGTTTGCACGGCTTACTGCGCAAGAACAAGAACGCATTTTCAAGCCCAGTGGCCGCAGGCGAATTGTGCTGTCCACCAACGTGGCGGAAACCTCGCTGACTGTACCTGGTATTCGATACGTAATTGATTCTGGCGTGGCCCGCGTAAAGCGCTACAGCTACCGCAACAAGGTTGAAATGTTGCAGGTGGAGCGTATCTCCAAAGCATCAGCCAATCAGCGGGCAGGCCGTTGCGGTCGCGTTGCGAACGGTGTGTGTATCCGCTTGTATGCCGAGGCCGATTTTGCAGGCCGTGCCGATTACACCGATCCGGAAATTCTTCGATCCTCGTTGGCGTCGGTTATTTTGCGCATGAAGAGCCTGCACCTGACTGAAGTGGAAGACTTTCCATTCCTGCAGCGCCCCATGGGCCGGGCAATTGCAGATGGCTACCAGTTGCTCAGCGAATTGAATGCGCTGGACGAGGCAGGGCATTTGACAAAGATCGGCCGCGCGCTGGCCAAGTTGCCGCTAGACCCCCGCATTGCCAGAATGCTGTTCGAAGCGAGCCAGCGTGGGTGTTTAAGCGAATTGCTGGTGTTGGCTGCTGCCTTGTCGATTCAAGACCCACGAGATCGACCGATTGATGCACAGGAAGCGGCGGACAACGCTCAGCAGCAATTCAACGATACAGAATCAGACTTCATGTCGTTTCTTAAATTGTGGAATTATCATGTTGAATTAAAAGAAAAAGAGTTAACAAACCGAGAGATAAAAAGTACGCTTCAGCGCAAGTTTTTGTCGGCGAATCGCCTGCGCGAGTGGGGTGAAGTTCACCAGCAGCTGACTGCCATGGTGAAAGATCAGAAGTGGACATTGAACGCCACGCCAGCCACTTACGACCAAATTCACCTCGCCCTCATGGCCGGTTTGTTGGGCAATATTGGTTTGAAGCACGAGACAGATCCGGTTTATCTGGGCGCTCGCAGCATCAAGTTTTCAATTCATCCCGGCTCCAATTTGTTCAAGAAAGGTGGCAAATGGATCATGGCGGCCGAGCTGGTGGAGACCACCCGGCTATACGCCCGAAGTGTGGCCAAAATTCAACCCGAATGGATTGAGAAGGTGGGTGCGCATTTGGTGAAGCGTAACCACAACAATCCGCATTGGGAGAAGGGCTCTGGTCAGGCCGTAGCCCTGGAAACAGGCACTATTTATGGCTTACCCATTTACTCCCAGCGCCGTGTTAGCCTGGCAAGGTTTAATCAAGCCGATGCGCGCAGGTTGATGATTCACGAAGGCCTGGTGCCCGGACAGGTAAAAACCACCGTGCCCTTTTATGTACACAACCGCAAGCTGGTTGAAGACCTGGAAAAGCTGGAGCACAAAGCCCGCCGTCAGGATATTCTGGTCGATGAAGCCCTGATTGCGCAGTTTTACGACGACAAGCTGCCAAGTGGCGTGTACAACCAGCAAACCCTCGAGAACTGGGCGAAACAGGCTAGCAAGGAAGACCTTGCTGCGCTGTACTTGAACAAGGAAGACTTGCTGAGCAAAAAGGCAGGCGACATCACAACCGAGTTCTACCCAAAGAAACTGGAAATGGGCGGATTGGCGTTTGATCTGAGTTATCACTTTGAGCCCGGAAGCCCGCGAGATGGGGTTACCTTGACCATACCGCTGATGTTGTTGAACCAGGTGAACGCCGGGCGCACTGAATGGCTTGTGCCGGGCATGTTGAAAGAAAAGGCCTTTCTGCTGTTGAAAAGTTTGCCGCAGAAGCTTCGCCGTCACTGTGTACCCGTGCCGCAATTTGCTGAAAAGTTTGCTCAAGCGCATTTCGATTCAAACTTGTATGAAAAGCCGCTTCTGGAACGCCTTCGAGATTTCGTCGCCAGTGAAACACCTGCACGGCCATTGCTCAGCGATTTCCGGATTGAAACCCTGCCGCCGCACCATTTCATGAATTTCAAGTTGATCGATGAACACGGGCGTCAACTGGACATGCAACGCAGTTTGTCTGCCCTGAAGGCCGAATGGGGCCGCAAGGCGCAAGAAAGTTTCAAAAGCTCCGATGTAGTGGAGCAGGTGCGTGCTCAGGTAGGAGGGCAGGCTGGCGTTGCTTCACCCGCCTCTGAAGCACGCAAACTTTCGCCCAATCCAGCAAAGTCCTCCTCTGGCAGCAACAGTGCATTCAACGATCAGCAATCACCGACTGGAGCTTTGGCAGTTTGCCCGACATGCTGGAGATCAAGCGTGCAGGTCAAACCTTCTTTGGTTACCCAGCTTTGAAAGACATGGGTGAGCATTGCATTATTGAGGTGTTTGATGAAGAGGAAATCGCCCGCAAAGTACATCTGGATGGCGTGCTTCGCCTGTTCAATATTGCCCTGAAGGAGCCTTTGAAGTACCTGACCAAAAACCTGATTGATTTTCAGAAGGTGGCCATGCTGTACATGCCGCTGGGTTCGTCGGAAGAGCTGCAACAGCAGTGGATCAAACTGACTTTGATGCGCAGCGCGCTTGCGGCAGGATTGCCCACCACGCAAGACGAGTTCAACACCAAAGCGCAGGAGGCACGCAGCCGCATGAATCTGATCGCCCAGGAAATAGGGAAAGTCCTTTTGATTATTCTGAATGAGTACAGTGCGCTTAACAAAAAACTCCAGTCAGTGTCGAAATCATTCCCCGAATGCGTTGCTGACATTCAAAACCAGTTGAACTGGTTGCTGCCCAGGGGTTTTTTGCTGAAAAAGCCATGGGAGCAATTGAGCCATTACCCGCGTTATTTGAAAGCGGCGCAAATACGCCTTGAGCGAGTGCGTAATTCGGTTGATCGAGACAAACAGTTGATGAAAGATGTCATGGATCTTCAATTACACTGGGTTCGTGCCAGTTCACAATTGAAAGGTCAGGAAGATGAAAGCCTCAGCCAGTTTGCCTGGCAACTCCAGGAGCTGCGAGTTTCGCTATTCGCCCAGGAACTTCGTACGCCAATGCCGGTTTCTGTCAAGCGTTTGCAAAAGGCATGGGAAACCATGGCAAGGCGACAACAATAAAGGGAAGATTTATGAACAACGCAATGTCCATTCTTTTTAACGCGCTGGTTGATTCATTTCGCCCAAAAATGCTGATGTTGACTTTGGTGTCGGTGGCCATTGCATCGGTGTTCTGGATTGTAATTATCTGGCTGTCGGTTGATCCATTGATCAATGCCGCGACCTGGGCACTGGGTTATCTTGGTTTTGACTTTTCCGCCGAAGCAGTCGCAACCGACGCCGCATTCATGGGCTGGTTGAAAGTCATTTTGGTGCCGCTGGCCGTGTTTGGTCTGTTGTGGCCGATCGTGGCCACTTCGGCCGTGTTGCTTGCGGGTTTGTACGTTACTCCACCGGTGGTCAATTACCTTGCTGAAAAGGAATTTCAGGGCATCGAAAAGAGGGGAGACTCTGGCATGGTCATGAGTCTGTGGGTGACTTTGAAAGCAGTGGTCATTTTTCTGATTGCATGGATTGTCACACTGCCTTTGTGGCTCATACCAGGCATGGCATTCGTGTTGCCTATTTTGCTGACCGCTTATTTGCTCATGGCAGTGATGAGGTTCGATTCTTTGGCTGGGCATGCCACCAAACTGGAAATGAAAGAAATCAAAAAGCGCGACAGCACCTCGGCCTGGCTGATTGGTTTGGTGTGCGCATTTCTAAGTTTCATCCCGCCAATTTTGTTGATCATGCCGGTGATGTCGGCTTTGGCATTTACCCGCCATTACATGGGGGCACTCGTACAGGTCAGAAACAACAACACAATCGACATGCCCGCGATTGAATCCAACTAAATACACAAAGAGCAAAAAATGGCAGTACTTAAAATTGGCCTTATCGTAGTGGGCGACGAAATTTTGTCGGGCTTAAGGCAAGACAAACACATACCTGCCGTGATCGAGCGTTTAACCGCCCGTGGCCTGCATTTGTCTTGGGTGCAAATGGTGGGTGACGACAGGGAGTTTTTAACCGCTACCTTGAAACGCTCATTTGCCAGCGACCACATTGTATTGAGTTGTGGGGGCATTGGCGGTACACCCGATGATCACACACGGCAAGCAGCAGCTCAGGCACTGGGCCTGCCGATTGTGCGCCACGAAGGTGCCGTGGAGCTGATTCGTCAGCGTTGCGAGGAAAGCGGGCAGCCCTTGGATGAGTTTCGGCTGCGCATGGCTGACTTTCCGGAAGGCGCCAGCCTGATACCTAACCCTTATAACCGCATTGCCGGTTTCACCATCGGGCAACATCACTTCGTGCCTGGTTTCCCGGTGATGGCCTGGCCGATGATTGAATGGGTGCTCGATACGCTTTACCCTCAGTTTCATCATCGGGAGCTTGAATACAAGAGGGCTTTGTTGTTGTTCAACACACCAGAAGCCCAAATAACGCCAGTGATGGAGCGACTAGAGGCCCAGTATCCCGATTGCAAGTTGTATAGCCTGCCCAGTGTGGGTGACAACAAACTGGCTCGTCATATTGAGCTTGGGGTAAAGGCAAGGGGTGATTTCGGTAAGAAGGATGTTGTGTCGAATGCGTTCACAGAACTGGTGAACGTTTTGGAAAGCATGAATTGCGAGTTTAAGTTAATCAATTAAAAAAAAGCCTGCCACAAAAGAGGGCAGGCTTTGAGAATTCGTTCCAGGAGGAACGAGGAGACATCTTTACAGACAAAACAGACTTAAGCTGCTTTGCGGGCCTTTGTAGTGGCTGTGTTGGTGGCCTTGATGGTTGCCTTGGTTGCGGCTTCCACGTTGGCTTCTGCCATTTCAACAGCTTGTTTTGTGGCCTTGCTTACGCTGTCGTAAGCGGTGTTGGCTGCAGTAATTGCTGATTTCATCAGTGCGACAGCACTTTCTGAACCGGCAGGTGCATTTTTGCTGGCTGACTCAAACAGCTCAACGAATTTTTTGTTGTTCTCGGCGACTTGTTCCTCAACCAGCTTGGCTGCTTCAGAAGCAATGCCAGAGGACAGGGAGTACAAGTCTTTACCGTAGGACACAGCTTTCTCTGACAAAGGTTGTGTCACTGATGTCGATACCGCAACGAATTCTTGAATGTCTTTTGCAGAAGACAAGGCTTTTACGGCCTCAACACTGTCTTCCATGTAGGCTTTGACAGCGTTAAGATTTAGCTCAACTACCTTTTCAACATTGCTGAATGATTGCTGGCTAAGACCCAGGATCTTTTCAAGGTTGGCTTTTTGAACGTCGAGAAATTGTTCGGGGGTCATCATCATAGTTTGCTCCGTCAGGTTTCGTACCACTAGGGTTATTTTCGACACCGTTTGATGCGGTGCACAAATTGAATTCTACCGAAAAAAATTCTCTTGTCAACAAAAATGTTGCAACGCAATAAATCGAGTTCGTTCTGTTGTATTAATCATGATTGAAGCCTTTTATACCGATGAATTTGTTCTTCCATTGCCCCAAGGGCATCGATTTCCGATGGAGAAGTACCGAATTCTGCGCGATAAGGTACACGCAAGTGATTGTTTTATAGGATTATCTGTCCCGAACGCCGCAACGTCAGGGCAGTTGGCATTGGCACATTGCCCTTACTATATCGAACGAATAGAAACTGGCAATGTTTCCAGGGGTGAACAACGTGACATCGGTTTTCCTTGGTCAGAACGGATGGTGGAGCGTTCCCGCCGTTCCGTGGGCGCCACCGTGTCGGCTGTTCGAAGTGCGCTGCAACACGGCGCTTCGGTCAATTTGGCAGGGGGTACACATCACGCAAAACGTAACAAGGGCGGCGGCTTTTGTGTGTTCAATGATTTGGCCGTGGCTGCACGCGTTTATCAAACAGACGCAATTGCCCGGTTGAACACAAATAAAACCAGATCAAATACTCGAAGCCTTGGGAATAAGGTGTTGGTGATCGATCTGGATGTGCACCAAGGAGACGGTACCGCTGAAATTTTGCGCAGTGACCATAGCGTGTTTACTTTTTCAATGCATGGCGAGAAAAATTATCCTTTTCAAAAAGAAAAAAGTGACCTGGACATCGAGCTACCCGACGGAACTGGTGATGATGAATACCTCACACAACTGGAAAGGGCATTGAACCAGATCAACAAACGATTTACGCCAAATATGGTGCTGTATGTGGCAGGGCTCGATGTTCACCAATCTGACCGTTTGGGCAAATTGGCCTTGAGCGATGAGGGTATTCGGCTGCGCGATCAAGTCGTGCTGGAATGGGTGCAACACCGCAACTTGCCGGTTGCCGCAGTGATGGCAGGGGGGTATTTCCCAGACCTTGAGCATTTAACCGACCTGCAACTTGGGGTAATCAAGCGCTTGGCCGACTATGGTCGGCACTATCAAGAAACCCTAAAAACTACACTGAACAGGTAGATTTAAGAAATCGCTCGAATTAGATGACTTAAAACCCTGTTATCACTCGATCTGGGGCCTTGGCGGTTAACCCAATTCTGCGTAGAATCCAGTAAAACATTCGTTCGAATAATAAAGACAACACACCATGATCTACAAAGCATTTCTCGGCTCAACACTTCTTGCTTTATCCATGGTGTTCAGCCCCGCTGTAATGGCTGCTTCCGGCCAGTCCGAGCGTGCAAACCTGAAGGAAGCGCACGATCCGCTGTCTTTGAGCAGCTCAGTGGCTTTGGTGGCCGACGCAGATTCCCTCGAAGTGCTGTATGCCAAAAATCCCTCGGCTGTGGTTCCAATCGCATCAATTACCAAGATCATGACCGTCGTGGTCACGCTGGAGGCAGGGCTTGATCTTGATGAAGTGATTACCATCACCACAGAAGACATTGATTACTACAAAAATACCCGTTCACGCTTGAAGCCCGGCAGTGAGTTCACCCGTCGCGAACTGATTCATCTGGCTCTTATGGCCTCCGAAAACCGAGCTGCCTCTGCCTTGGGACGTAGCTATCCAGGTGGTTTGGCAGCGTGTGTCGCTGAGATGAACCGCCGGGCGGCTTCGCTCAGAATGTTTAATACGAACTTCGCTGAAACCACGGGTCTTTCAGTTGAAAATAAATCAAGCGCCAACGACTTGGCGCGCATGGTTTTGCATGCCCAGCGCTTTCCCCTGATTCGTCAGTTTTCTACTGATCCCCAGTTTTCGGTACAGTCGGGCAAGGGGCAATTGAACTTCAGAAATACCAATCGCCTGATCAAAAACAAGGAATGGGATATTCAGGTTCAAAAAACCGGCTTTATCAATGAAGCCGGACGTTGCTTGGTGATGAAGGCCAAGGTGGGTGATCGTAACCTGGTGATCGTATTGCTGGATGCATTGGGTTCTCAGGCTAGGTTTGCCGATGCAGAGCGTATTCGCGAATATGTAATGGCCGTGGCACCCAGCACTGCCGCATATGTAACAAAATAAAGTTAAAGTCGGAATCGTCCGCTAGGAGGGGTCACTCGACCCTGCCAGCCCAGTGATGCGCTTATTCGTTGCGCTGTATGAATCAATTCTTGCAGCCAATCTTCCTGAATGCGGTCTGCTGGCGCAGATATCGACAGACCAGCAATCAGTTTTGATGAATCGTCATAAATGCCGGCCGCCATACAACGAACGCCCATTTCAAGTTCTTCGTTGTCGCGCGCGAATCCCTCCGTTCTCACCAGCAACAGTTCCTTTTCCAGCTTTTCAAGCGTGGTAAGACTGTTCAGTGTAGTGCCACGCAAAGTGGTTCTCTCGGCGTACAGCTTTAAATTCTCTGGTGATTCATTGGCAAGAAAAAGTTTGCCTGTTGAGGTTAGGTGCAAGGGCGCACGACCTCCGATTGCACGTACCACCTGCATACCTGATCGTTCGCTGTAGGCGCGGTCTACGTACACAATTTCATCACCTTGTCGAACTGACAGGTTCACGGTTTGGCCAGTCAGGCGGTGCAATTTGCGCATCAGCTCCAGTGCGGCATCACGTACGTTCAATCGGGCTTTCACCAAATTGCCCAGCTCAAGCAAGCGCATGCCCAGGCGGTACAAGCCCGGGTCGGTACGGTCAACCAGTCGGCAAGCCACCAGGTCATTCAAAATTCGGTGGGCAGTGGAGGGGTGTAGCTTGGTGTCGCGGGCCAGGTCTTTCAATGCAACGGGATCTTGGTGTTCGGCCAAGGCGTCCAACAATTGCATCATTCGCTCAATCACCTGAATACTGGTGCGTCCAACCGACTCTTCGCTCATACGGGGTAGTTCCTTTTCATGCAGTGAGAAGTTTAAACCATATTGTGAAATACGTCACTCGTTATGGTTATCACTACTGGCCGGAAAGCGGCGTGCTGCATACACTTGAACAGTTTTTATTCATTTTGGGGAAATACCTTGCGCGTCGGTTTGTTTGTTACCTGCCTTGTAGATTCCATGCGGCCCTCTATCGGTTTTTCAACCATTGAGTTGCTGGAATCGGCCGGTTGCGAGGTGGTGGTACCTCAGGCCCAAACCTGTTGCGGTCAACCCGCCTGGAATTCAGGTGACCACGATAGCACGCACAAGCTGGCTCAAAAATGGCTGGCTGAGTTCGAGCAGTTTGATTACGTGGTTGCTCCATCGGGTTCTTGCGCTGGGATGACAAAAACCCATTACACCGAAGTATTCAAGAACGACACTGATTTGAAAATGCGCGCGGCCCGTTTAGCTGCACGCACCTACGAGCTCACTGACTTTTTGGTCAATGTGCTGGGCCTGGACAAGGTCAAACTGGGTGTCAGCGAGCTTAAACAGATTACCTATCATGATTCTTGCAGTGGGCTGCGCGAGTTGGGTGTGCAGAATCAACCCCGCACCTTGATCGGCAAAATGGGTGGCGTAGAAATTCTTGAAATGAAAGACAGTCGGCAGTGCTGCGGTTTTGGTGGCACGTTCGCCTTGAAGTATGGCGAGGTTTCCAGCGCAATTTGTACCGACAAGTGCGAGCAGGTACAAGCGACCGGTGCACAGGCTGTGGTGTTGGGAGACCTGGGCTGTATGTTGAATATTGAAGGCCGTTTGCGACGCATGGGTGACAACACACAGGTGTTGCATGTGGCCGAGTTGCTCACGGGCCGCAAGCCCGGTCAAATTTAAAGTGGGGCAGTAACACCATGCAAGTACAAAGCATGTTTTTTGAACGCAAGGCCAGTGAAAAACTGAATGATCCGCGCTTGCAGGAAAACTTGAAACGTTTGTCTTCAAAGTTCGTGAATGCACGTGCCACCAGTATTCTGGAGCTTGAGGATTTTGAAGGCACTCGGTCTGCGGCAGTTGAAATTCGCAACCGAAGCATCAAGAATCTGGATGTATGGCTTGAATTGTTTGAACAGAAAGCAGCTGAGACTGGTGCCAAGGTTTTGTTTGCACGTACACCGCAAGAGGCAGCCCAGCTGGTTGTGAAAATTGCCAAAAAGCACGGTGTGAAATCAGTGATCAAATCGAAGTCGATGGTGACTGAAGAAATGGCATTGAACAAAGCGCTTGAGGCGGCGGATGTGAAAGTGCGCGAAACCGACCTCGGCGAATACATTCTTCAAATCAACGACAACGAGCGTCCCAGTCACATTATTGCGCCCGTGGTTCACAAAGACAAAGAACAGGTGGCGGACCTGTTTGAAAAGCATCACCATTTGCCCCGCAAAACCGACATCGCTGAAATGACCCGAGAAGCGCGTGAAATTCTGCGTCCTCAGTTTTTGGCTGCCGACATGGGTGTCACGGGCGGCAACTTCATCATTGCAGACACCGGCTCAGTGGCTTTGGTGACGAACGAGGGCAACGAAGGCATGTGCACCATTAACCCCCGGGTGCATGTGGCTATTACAGGTGTTGAAAAGGTGGTGCCTAACCTTGAAGACTTTGCCACTTTGATTCGCTTGCTACCACGCTCGGCAACTGGGCAAAGCATTTCGAACTACGTGTCGTTGTTAACTGGCCCCAAGCGGGAAGGCGACCTGGATGGTCCCGAACACATGTATTTTGTGATTCTGGATGGTGGGCGTACTGGCTTGCTGGGTGGGGAGTTTGAAGAAATGCTTCGCTGTATCAAGTGCGGTGCTTGCATGAACCATTGCCCGGTGTATCAAAAAATTGGTGGTCATGCCTACGGTTGGGTTTATCCCGGCCCGATGGGATCTGTGCTTACGCCAAGTTACACCGGTATTGAAAAAGCGCTTGATTTGCCGCAGGCGGCCACTTTGTGCGGCGAGTGCCATGTGGTTTGCCCTGTGAAAATTCCGCTGCCCGATTTGCTTCGCAAATTGCGAGAGCAACAATTTTCCAGAGGGCTTCGTCCATGGCAGGAAAAAGCAGCATTCAAGGTGTGGGCTTTTGTGGCACAGCGGCCTGCTTTGTATCGCGTATTGTCACGCATGGGCATTAAGGCCATGGCATGGTGGGGAAAACGCAAAGGCGGTATACACAGTTTGCCGGGCGCCAAGGGCTGGACCGATCAACGTGACTTTCCCGTGCCCACGGGGGAAACCTTTTCAAATCTGTATCAGCAACGCAAGAACAAGTAGACTTATGACTTGCATTCAGCAAGGCGAATGCCTGAGAACAAGGAGCGGCGTTCAGAAAGCCGCTACTTTTATTTTGTTCTCATCTTCAATTTGCAATTTACATGGATGGTGGCAGCGCATTCAGTCACCAATTCAGGGCCTTTGTAAATGAGGCCTGTGTATATTTGAACCAGCTTTGCACCCGCGCGAATTTTCTCTACGGCATGCTCACCGCTGGAAATACCGCCCACGCCAATGATTGGGATGTCGTCGCCCAACTCTGCATACAAACGCTTGATCACGTGGGTCGACTTCTCCAGCACGGGTGCTCCGCTTAGGCCACCTGGCTCGTCACCATGGGGAAGGCCAGCCACGCTGGTTTTGTCGATTGTGGTGTTGGTTGCAATAACACCGTCAAAACTGAAATGGGTAAGCCGCTTGGCAATCGCATCAATTTGATCGTCATCCAGATCGGGGGCAATTTTCAAGGCCATGGGTTTGTACAAGCCATGTTCATCGGCCAAGGATTTTTGTTTTTCTTTCAGTGAGCCCAATAAAATATCGAGGCTGTCGCCGCCTTGCAGGTCGCGCAGGTTTTTGGTGTTCGGTGAAGAAATATTGACCGTGATGTAGCTCGCGTAGGGATACACCGCTTCCAGCGCGGCCAAGTAATCATCTGCAGCATTTTCAACCGGAGTAAGCGCATTCTTTCCAATATTGATCCCCAATACGCCCGGGTAATTGCTGGCCTTTACATTCTTTATCAACGTGTCCACACCCTGGTTGTTAAAGCCCATGCGGTTAATTAATGCATTGGCTTTGGGTAGCCGAAACAGTCTTGGTTGCGGGTTGCCGGGTTGCGGTTTGGGCGTTACTGTACCTACCTCAAGAAAACCAAAACCCATCAGGCCCAATTCGCTGATGTAAGCGGCGTCTTTGTCCAGGCCAGCTGCCAGGCCCACTCGGTTCGGGAAGTCGATACCCATGACCTTTACGGGGTCAGCAACCGCCTTTGGTGAAAAAAACTTGAGCAAACCGAGCTTGCGCAGCATTTGCAGATTGCTGAAAGTAATGTGGTGTGCTTTCTCGGGATCAAGGGAAAACAGGGCAGGGCGAACAAGCGAATAGGGAAGCAGCATGGCGGTTTTCAGACACCGGTAATTTGGATGGAATAGCCCGCATTGTAACGGGGAAACTACGGGCTTGATTAGCGGCTTGTTTCAGGCGAGGGCTGCCACACGTTGTCCTGAAGAATTTCTGCCGAGGAAAAGCGTGCCTTGTAAGCCATTTTCTCGCTTTCCTTGATCCAGTAACCCAAATACAGGTAAGGAAGTTCAAGGTCCCGACATTGCTCAATTTGCCAAAGCACGCCATAGACTCCCAGGCCGCTTCGTTCCTCAGGATCGAAGAAGGTATACACCGAGGACAGCCCATCGGTAAGGATGTCAATGATGGACACCATCACCAACTTACCGTCAGGGTTTCGGAATTCAACCAAACGGGAATTGACCCGGGTTTGCAGCAAAAATTGGGAATACTGTTCACGGCTGTCTTCGTCCATTCCGCCACCATGATGGCGGGCCGACTGGTATTTCAGGTACAAAGCGTAGTGTTCAGAATTAAAGTGCAGGCGTTGTACGCTGGGTTTCAGGCTTGCAAAAGTTTTTAGAGTACGTCGCTGGCTTCGATTGGTGTGAAACTGGGATACTTTCAAGCGTAGGGGCTTGCATGAATTGCAACCGTCGCAATGGGGCTTGTAGGTGAACAGGCCGCTGCGACGAAAACCCATGCGAACCAACTCGCTGTATACATCGGCGTTGATTAAGTGGCTCGGGGTTGCCACCTGCGACCTGGCCAGACGATTGTCCAGATAGCTGCAGGGGTAGGGTGCAGTTGAATAAAACTGCAAGGTAGAGAAGGGCAGTTCCTTAGGTCTGGTCATACGTCCATTTAAGTTCGCGGGGTTCCCAATTCAAGGTGGGCTGCACAATGGAATTCGCCATTTCAGTCTCAAACACCTTTCTGCTTACCGTGCGGGCACCCATTGACATCAAATGCCCGGTAGCCTGCTGGCAGTCAATTATGTGCACATTCTGAGATTTTAGCCAATACACAAAATGAGCGAAGGCCACTTTGGAAGCATCGGTTTGCGTTGCAAACATGCTTTCACCGTACACCATTTTACCCAAGGCCACGCAATACAGGCCGCCGATGAGCTGGTTGCCTTGCCAGTGTTCAATCGAGTGGGCCAAACCGCGCTGGTGAAGCGTTGTGTAGGCCGCAATTACTTCTTCGGTGATCCAGGTGCCGTCCTGGCCCGGTCTGGGCGCCGCGCAGGCACGCATCACTCTCTCAAAGGCGGTATTCAGGCGAATGGCGCTTCCCGGGGTGCCGTGCATTTTGCGAATCGCCTTGGCCAGCGATCGGTGAAGCTTGAATTCAGCGGTATACAACACTGCGCGTGGGGAGGTGCTCCACCAAAGCACAGGTTCACCTTGGGAATACCAGGGAAATATGCCGCGTGCATAACTCGCTTCAAGCCAGTCCGCATTGATTTCCATGCTGGCTGCAAGCAGGCCTGGTGGGTATTCAAGCGCTAGTGCAGTGCTGGGGAATTCGCCAGGAGAGTCCAGCCAGGGTATGGTGGTTTTTGTCATCCGGCCTTGAATTGAGAATCAGTCCAGTCCGTGTGATCGAACACATCGCCCGTGTGCAGGGTGTACCGTCCCGCTTTTCGGTCTGCAAAAAACAGGGTCAGTGTTTTTGACACAGTTTTAAAAGCCAGTTCATCCCACGGAATTTCTTCTTCGGAAAACAGTTTCACATCCAGGCTTTCTTCACCCGCACAGAAGGTGGGGGTGGGCATCTCGGCGCGGAAAAAAATATGAACCTGTTCAGCGCGAATGACATCGAACATGGTGAACAGAGGGCCCAATTTGATTTGAGCACCAGCTTCTTCCAGTGTCTCGCGGGCGGCACCTTGGTGCGTGGTTTCGTTCAGCTCCATGAAGCCTGCAGGCAGGGTCCAAAAACCATGGCGGGGTTCAATCGCTCGCTTGCAAAGCAAAACCTTGCCCTGATAGGTTGGAATGGTGCCAACTACAATCTTCGGGTTTACGTAATGAATTGCGCCACATCCTGGGCAACAACTTCGTTCTCGGTTATCGCCGGCAGGAATGCGAAGTTCAAGCGGGGCGCCACATGTGCTGCAGTATTTCATTTGTTGTTTGCTTCTATTTTTTTGAAAAAATCACTTGCAGTGTAACCGACAAATATGTGTATAATTCGGGCTGCTCAAATTGCTGAGGCAATGCAGGCAGAAGGCAAAAAGAATTAAAAGTTTTGCATTAAAGTTTCAACAAATCGTAGGAAATACAGTTGACAACTTCAGCAGAATAATTAATAATCTCGGTCTTCGCTTCGGGGGTATAGCTCAGCTGGGAGAGCGCTTGCATGGCATGCAAGAGGTCAGCGGTTCGATCCCGCTTACCTCCACCAAAGCACACGGTTTTAGGTCCCCATCGTCTAGAGGCCTAGGACACCGCCCTTTCACGGCGGTAACACCGGTTCGAATCCGGTTGGGGATGCCAAATTTGGCACAAAACGCTTCTCACCCACAGGGTCGGAAGCGTTTTTTATTTACGGCTGCGAGGTGACCATGGGTCCGATCTTGAACAAAGCAGTTTTCTTCGCACTGGCTGCAGTTGTCTTGCCAGTCATTCAAGGTTGTGCAGTAGTAAGCGCTACAGCGGGCGCTGCCATTTCAATTACCGGGGCTGTTGTGTCAACAGGCATCAAAGTCACGGGCGCTGTTGTTGAAGCTGGTATTGATGCGGTCAGCGATGACGACGAAGAACTTGAAGAGTAAAGCCTCCTCTAAGGCTTGCTTACCAGTTGATCTTGATTGTGTCCCAACTTTCTTAACCTACACCCCAACCACTAGGGGGTATCAGAACTTATTGACTGCACTTTGGTCTCGTTGAAGGTACTTTCATACGTGATAACCTTTCTCGTCGCATTCGCAGTGGAGCCTTTGGCTTGATCAAACGTCTGGTTTATTTTCTTGTTCTCATTATCTTGTTGGGGGCTGCCTACTCTGTTTCTCAAACACTGCTGGGAAATTCGTCTGCCAACGCGCCCAATCAGGGCAGCAAAGGCGCAGCGCCCAAGGTCTTGGTTGAGGTTGTAAAGCTTGAGTCCACCGCGAGTTCGTTTGGCGCCATTGCAACCGGCTGGGCCGACAAATCTGCAGAAGTCTTTGCCATCGTGGACGAGAAAGTCACTCAGGTTTTGTTCAAGCCACAGCAAAAGGTAAAAAAGGGCGAGTTACTGGTTCAACAAGACGATCGAGAAGAACAGTTGGCGCTTCGGCTTGCGGAAGTGCAACTGAAGAACACAAAAAGCTTGTTGGACAGATACAAACAAGCTGTGGGTAAGGGGGCAGTGCCACAAACCCAAGTTGATTCAGCACAAGCCGATTACGAGGCTGCGCAAGTGGCTGTTGATCAAGCCAAACTCGCCATCTCCAACCACCAAATTCGTGCTCCATTTTCGGGTGTTGTGGGCATTACAGACATCGATCCCGGCCAGCGAATTGGCCCTGGCGTAATGATCACCGGTGTTGATTCCCGTGAAGTTATTTATGTGGATTTTGAGGTGCCTGAGGCCTTGGTTGGTCAATTGAGTGCCAGCAAAATGGATCAAATTGAAGTGCTTGCCAGCACGCCTTCTGTACCTGGCCAGGAATTCAAGGCGCGTGTGGTTGCCTTGGACAGTCGTTTGAATCCTGAAAAGCGATCCCTGCGCGTTCGGGCAAATATCAGCAATCCTGATGACTTATTGCGCCCGGGTATGTCGTTCGCAGTGCAAATGGCAGTGAAGGGGCAAATGTTGGCTTCCGTGCCTGAAATAGCTTTGCAATGGGATCGGGAAGGCTCTTATGTCTGGATGATTCGAGACGGAAAAGCTTACCGTGAGAACGTGCGCGTGGCCGACCGGCGGCAGGGCCGCGTGTTTCTCGATGGCAAGATCAAAGAGGGCGAATCTGTTGTGGTTGAAGGTGGTTTGCGGCTTGCAGAAGGCGTAGTTGTTGAGTTGGTTGAGGACCCCCTGCAATGAGTCGCGCCACCGACGGTTTAACCGCACTTGGTTTGAAAAGACCCGTGTTGATCGTGGTGCTGAATTTGTTGATTATGCTTGCCGGTATTGTCAGCATGTTTGGCGTTGAGGTGCGGGAGCTACCTGATATTGATAGGCCCGTGGTGGTTGTGCGGGCGTTTTATCAAGGTGCTTCGCCCACAACCATGGACGCTGAAGTGACCGCCAAAGTAGAGGGAGCGGTGGCCAGGGTATCTGGCGTCTTGCGCATTCAAAGTTCAAGTGAGGAAAACAATATGCGCGTGCGCATGGAGTTTTCTCCGGACATTGATGTAAATACCGCTGCCAACGATGTGCGGGAGGCTATAAGCCGAATTACCAATCAATTGCCTGAGAACCTTGACCAGCTTTTGGTGATCAAAGCCGATGACAATGCACGGCCTGTGGTTCAGCTTGCTGTGTACAGCAATACCTTGGCTATGCAGGATCTGGCCGAACGTGTTGAGCGAGATTTGGTGCCCGCATTTGTCTCGATTGATGGCGTTGCTGATGTTCCCTTGAACGGAAATCAACCCCGCGTGCTGCGCGTGCTTCTGGACCCCGCCAAAATGGCCCGGTACGGCATGGTAGCCACTGACGTACTGAGTAGCCTTCAAACCATGAATCTTGACGTGCCAGCGGGCAGTTACCTGTCAGGCAAACAAGAGCTATTGGTGCGTGCAAATGCCTCCACCATCGACACTGAAGCAATTAATTCTATTTTGATTAAAAATGGCGTACGGGTTCGCGATGTGGCCGAGGTGTACTACGGCCCCATGTCGGCTGAATCGTATTCTTTGCTGAATGGCCGGGCTGTGGTCGGCATGGGCGTATTGCGGCAGGCCGGTGGCAACACCATTGCGATCGCTGGCGATGTGAAAAAGCGCATGGCGGAAATTAATGCGCAGTCCAAAGACTTGCAAGTGATCATGATTTCCGACGACTCGGTATTTATCAAAGGTGCCTTGCAAGAAGTATTGATGTCTCTGGTGTTCGCGGTGGTCGTCGTGTTGATTGTCATTGCCCTGTTTCTTGGGCAATGGAAGGCAGTGCTGATTCCTGCGGTAACCATGCCAGTGTCACTCGTGGGTACTCTGGCCGCAATTTGGTTGGCAGGTTTTTCGGTCAACATGTTGACATTGCTTGCTTTGGTGCTGGCAACAGGATTTATTGTCGACGATGCGATTGTGGTGCTTGAAAATATTCAACGCCGCAAAAAACTGGGTGAAAGTATTACCGTGGCTTCGGTGTTGGGCACGCAGCAGGTTTTCTTTGCTGTCATCGCCACCACTGCCTCTTTGGTAGCGGTGTTTTTGCCCATCGCTTTTTTGCCGGGTGAAACAGGACGCCTGTTTCGGGAGTTCGGCATGGTCCTGTCCATGTCGGTAATTATCAGTACTTTTGTTGCCTTGAGTTTGTGCCCCATGTTGGCCGCTAAATTGTTGAAAGACGATGTACCCGCAACAGGTCTAACCGCTCGAATCATGGGCCCACTCCAGGGTTTTGGTGATCGAATAGCCAATGCCTACTTTCGCACTTTGAATATTTTCTTGAAACATCGCCTGGTGTTTTTGCTTGTCTTCCTGGGTATTGCAATTGCAGGTGGCCTGACATTCACTTTGTTGAATCAGGAATTGGTGCCCCCGGAAGACAGGGGGCGACTTGTGGTGGATTTCACCGGGCCCGACGGCGCTTCTCTTGAATACAGTGGCAGGCAGGGGCAAATCGCCGAGAACATCATGAGGCCCTATCAAGAGCAGGGACTGATCACCGACATGTTCACGATTGTGGGTCGATACGACAAAAACCGTGTGGCCATTCAAGCCAATTTGGCAGACTGGAGCCAGCGCGACACCACCCAGCAGGAACTCGCAGCCAAATTGAGCAAGGAGTTGTCCAGTATTCCTGGTGCTCAAGTGCGTTTTCAAAATGAAAGCAGCTTGAACATTCGCGGTGGCGGCGGCGGTTTGCAAATTGCTTTGCTGGGCGACGACTACGATGTTTTGGCCAACAATGCAGAATCGCTGGCGGATGCCTTGATCAAGCAGATTGATGCAGTTCAGGATGTACGCGTTCAGTATGACACCTCCCAGCCTGAACTCGGATTTGAAATCGATCGCGAGAAAGCCAGTGATTTGCAGGTTCCGGTGAGCCGCATTACCCAGACCTTACAAATCATGGCCGACGAATACCAGTTGCTGGATCTCAGTGTTGGTGACCAGGCCGTGCCAGTAATGCTGGGCTCCAGCAATGGCAGTCTGAATTCACCATTTGATTTGCTGAACATATACACCAGTAGCGACACCGGGCAACTGGTACCGCTTGCTTCAATGATCAAGGTGCAAGAAAGGGGTGTGGCTGCCGAACTTGACCGACATGCACAGCGCAGGGCAGTCGAACTGAACATTGGTATACCGCCAGGGACCGATCTTGGAACCACCATGCAACAAATACGCGCGGTTGCGGATAGTACTCTGCCATCTTCGGCCACGCTGATTTTTTTGGGTGAAGCAGCCACCCTGGAAGAAACTTCCAATGAAATGTTGATCACTTTTGCTGTGGCGCTGATTGTGGTGTTTCTGGTGTTGGCGGCGCAATTTGAAAGTGTTGGAAGTGCTTTGGTTGTGATGTTTACCGTGCCGTTTGGTTTGGCCGCAGCGGTGTTTGCACTGTTGATTACGAACCAGTCGCTCAACTTGTTCAGTCAGATTGGGTTGGTGTTGCTGATTGGCCTGATGACCAAGAATGCGATTTTGCTGGTTGAACTGATGGATCAGCTTCGTGATGAAGGGTACAGCATTGAATCGGCCATTCGGGAGGGCGCACGCATGCGACTTCGCCCAATCGCAATGACGGTGCTGTCCACCTTGCTGGGTGTACTGCCATTGGTATTGACGTCAGGTCCAGGTGCAGAGGCTCGAGAGGCGATTGCATGGGTTGTGTTGGGCGGTTTGGGATTGTCTACACTGTTTACCCTGTACCTCGCTCCCATGGGCTATAGCTTTATTGCACCTTACATGAAGCCAAGGGCGCACGCCGCAGAGATGTTGGACAAGGAGATTGAAGAATACGAAGCCAGTTTGAAAAAGGGTGAGGTGAAGGCATGAGGCGCGCCGCCTGGATGAGTGGTCTGGTACTGCCACTGGCGTTGTTGTCGGGATGTGCTGTTACTGCGCCTGAGCTGCCCAAATCTTCGACGAAACCACCTGAAAAATTTGTAGCGCAAAATATTCTTCAGAATCTAAGCAGTGTGAAAGACACTGGCGTGGCAGGTGTGCGTTGGTGGGAGGGTTTTAACGACTCTGTTTTGAATGAGCTGGTTAGCACGAGCATACAAAACAATTTCCAAATCGCTTCGGCTGCAGCGCGTGTCAAGGAAGCCCGCGCGCTGCTACAACTCAGTGAGGCTGGTGATTCTTTGCTGGTTGAACTGGATGCCCAGGTCAGTGGCCAAAAATCAGATCGAAACAACAATACCCCCAGCAATTCGGGTAGCAACAATGCACGGGATGAACGCAGTGCTTTGTTGGGTTTGGGTTTTATCTTGCCAATTGATTTGGCTGGTCGGGTTGAGCAGGAAGTTCGAGCAGCGGCAGCCAATTTGATGGCTGAGCAGGCTGGTTTGCGCGCGCAAATTATTGAAACCAGCACAGCCGTGGCCCAAGAGTATTTGAGTTTGCGTGGCAATCAAAAACAATTGGCTATGTTGCGTGAATCTGTTGAGTTGCAGGAAAAAACGCTGGCCATTGTTCAAGCTCGATTTGAAAGTGGTTTGTCACCCGAGCTGGACGTTCGGCGAGCTGAAACTTCAGTCGAAAATCTGCGAGCGAGTATTGCCCCATTGCAACAGGCGCTGCAAGACTCCCGCCACCGTTTGGCGACCCTGAGCGGTCAATTTCCAGGGGCTTACGAGCAGTTGCTCAGGCCTGAAGGCGATTTGCCAGAGTACGGCTTGGGCATTCCGGCGAGCGTGCCTTTTCAGGTAGTACAAGCACGCCCGGATGTTCAGTTGGCGCAGGCCCGGTTTGCAAAGGCGGCCGCTGATGTGGGCGTGGCACAAGCTGATTTCTATCCCAGTATCGAATTGATGGCCAACATACAAATTGGCAGTACCGCGATCAATTCGAACCCCGCGACCAGCATATTGATCGGTTCTTTGGCCGCTTTGTTGAATCAAGTGGTATACGACGGTGGTGCACGCGACGCTCGATTGAATGCGGCAGTGGCCCGTGCTGAGGGGGCGTTGGCCGAGTACGAGCAGGTGCTGAGAGTGGTTACCCAGGAGGTTGAAAATTCCTTAACTGCAATTGACTCCTCCGCATCACGCCAAACTGCGCTCGGCAAGGCAGTGGTATCGAGTAAACGGAGCTTTGAGCAGGCAGATGCCCTGTACCAGTTGGGCTTGGTGAGTTTTCTGGATGTGGTGGATGCACAGCGCGTGTATGCCAACGCCGAACAGGCCTTGGCCACGGAACAAACCAATTACGCCACCTTGATTGCTGGCTTGTTCCGTGCACTTGGTGTGCAGTCGTAATTAAAACCGTTCGGTGAAGCCAATCCCGAAGAAGTGGGTGTCAAGTTGCACATTGCCCTGAAAGTCGCCACCGCGTACTTCGGCGGGTGTGATCCCAGTGTTGTTACCAACAGGTGCGGGGTCTGTGTCCAGTTTTTGGTAGGCAAAGTGAATGCTGGTGTCACGGCTTAAATCGAACTGACCACCAAAAGCAAAATACTGTCGATCACTGTCTGGCAAAATCGTGATTCGGGTGGCATCGTCAATCACGCTGTTTTCAATCGCATAGCCCGCTCGCAACGTCAGCCTTTTGTACAGCTTGTAATTCAAGCCAACTCTATACGACTCTGCTGCTACAAAATTTTGCGGGATGTTTTCCAGCGTTCGACCATTGCTTTCACGTACAAAATTCAAGGTGGTCACCGAGAAATCCTGGCGCGTGTAGGTGGCCATCAAATCCAGTTTGGGTGTGGCGTGGTGAAACACGGAGAGGCGCAGCTCATCGGGCAGGGATATTTCCTGTTTGATGATTTGTTCGGGTGCCAAATCCCCGGCTGCCTGCGGACCGTTTACACCCAAGGCACCAAACGCCAAGTTGTTGATCAGGCTGTCACTATTCAGAAAAGCGCGAAACGCGGCTTGCTCGGGTGAGTCATCAAGCTTGAACTTGCCACGGTTGCCCGTGAATTCGGTTTTCGGTCGATAAGAAATACCCACGCGTGTGTTTTCTGTGGGCTCCCACAGACCACCCAGCTGAGCGTTGAATGCCCAGCCAAACATGCGCAAACCCGCGTTGCTTTCACCGGGAATCGGTGGAGCGCCAATCAGGGCACCTGCCGGACCTTCAATTAGTGCGGCGGAGCCTGGGGCCAGAGCCTCTACGGCTTCACGGTAATTCAGTTTCAACTTGATGGACTGAAAATAACGCTCATAGGAGCCGTTCAAACCCCAGGACAAAGTCGGGCTTAATTTGTAACCGAAACCCAGATTCAGGCGGGTCACTTTGAAGTCAATATCCCGGCCTTGATTTCGCCCCGGAAAATTTTCATCGTAATGAATCACCAGGCCATGAGAGGCAGAAGCGCCAAAGCCCATCACCAGTTTTTCGTTGATTGGAATCGCAATAAACAGGTTGGGTGCAAGCGCGCCAGCGCATAGCCGTCTTTGCGACTGAACACCTGACCATTTTGGCCCTGTGGCGCACCGGAGTCTGCACCATCGTTGTTTTGAGTGGATGTGTAATCGGTACCAATCGTGACTACAGCGGCGCCTTGGGTCAATTCAGCGCGTTTAAACCGGGTCAGCGCGGCTGGGTTGGCGAACAAAACCGATGCATCACCAGCCTCGGCAGCTTGCCCTGCCGACGCATTTCCCATGGCACTGATGCTTGTGGCGTCAAATGCAGTACCGCCAGCATGGGCGGAAGTGCAGTAGACCACGCTCAACAACAGGGCAGTGGACACACGGTTTAATGGGAAAAAGGAATCCGTTCTCCGGGCAGAAGAATTCATGGGTAGTGTCTCCGGTATTGTTGTCAGTGCACTTACAGCGTGTAGTCGCTCGAAGTAGTGACTTTTATGTAGTCATTTCAGTGTATCACCAAAGCGAAAAAATGTTACTTTCAAGTATTGAAGTAGATTGGTTGCTCTAAAAAGCCGTTTTGGGCTTGATTCCTGGCCCTAAACGTGCAGCCCACCCGCAATGGGGTTAGTCCAATCTTGCAATTCAGTAAAACTCAAGGTGACCGTTAATTGAAGTAAGTAGAATTCTGTACTGAAGGGGTGTGTCATGGCGCGTATCGACTCAAAACAGTTTGCTTTGATGGCACTCGCTTTGACGACCGGGTGTTTTTACCTGGGGGGCATAAATGCCGCTGAGCCACTTGCCCTGAAGGTGAGCGGTAAACTGGGAAAACATGGAATTGCACCTTTCCACTCACCTGATCAAGAAAAGCTTTCAACGAGCCTGTTGGGCAAAGTCAATTTGTTCCGGGGTGTCGTGGTAGACGAGGGCGCAGTTGTTCAAACCAGGCTGAGTTCATCGAAAGCTGGCTTGCTCCTTTCTGAAACAAAGCCTGAATCTTCAGTCAAGGCAATTTACGGTGGCTTGCAAGTTTCGCTGCAAGAAAATTTGAGTCTTGTTTACACCCCTGGCCGCCTGTCCAGCGCAACGCTGAACAGCGAAAGTCAGGGGCTGTATTTGCTTACCAATCGCGGTGGTTTGGCCAATTGGTTTTTTGGTGTTCAGTCCAATTCTTACTCCACTGCCGCTGACTCACGCCGTGTTTCGAATTCTGCACAGTTTGGCGTCATCGTCGGCTTGAATTAATCTGTTTGAATGAAAAGTTTTAACTTCCATTCGCTCTGAATACGCGATTACTGCACAGTCTCGCCATGGCGACCCGAACCTTCCTTAAATGCGGTTGCGCCTTCGACAGTTTCACCTGAAGTGAGGGTATTCAAGCCAAACTCAAATTCTTCCTCAAGTGCTTCACGTTCACCAAAACCCCACTGGGTCAATACGCTTTGTCTGTCGTTGCGCATGCAGGTTTGTGGGTGTTTGCACAATAGACCTGCCAGCTCGATTGCACCCTCCAGGGCTGTGCGTTCTTCTTCCAGCCGGTTGGCCAAACCCCATGAAAAGGCTTCCACAGCGTTGACAGGGCGCCCGGTCAAGATCATGTCCATTGCCCGGCTTTGACCAATCAGGCGTGGCAAGCGCACTGTTCCGCCATCGATCAATGGCACACCAAAGCGTCGACAAAATACACCAAACACTGCTGTGCTGTCTGCAACTCGCATGTCGCACCAGGCAGCCAACTCCAGGCCGCCCGCTACGCAGTAGCCAGATACCGCGGCAATCACTGGCTTACTCAACTCCATTCGGCTTATGCCCATGGGGCCTGCACCATGTCGTTCCATTCGGTTTACACGGCTGGGGTCACCCGATGCAACAGCTTTCAAGTCTGCGCCTGCACAGAAGTTACCGCCTTCACCAGTCAAAATGGCAACGCGAGCTGTTGCATCCGTTTCAAATGATTGAAATGCTTTTTCAAGCTGGTCGGCGGTGTAACGATCGACACAGTTGCGAGCCTCGGGTCGATTGATTGAAATTTTCCAGATCTCGCCTTGCTGTAAGATCTTGATGTCGACAGGTTCTTCTGCTTTGTTGTCCATCATGCGCCCTTTGTTAGATTTTGAATTGAACACAGCCTCCAGCATACCGCGAGTTAAGTCGCCACGGCTGCCTGCGCGTTTGGTGAGCACTCGAACCGGACTTTATTTTGAATGGGGCATGAAAGCCCGTGCAAAACTTGCTGAATCCTGCCGTATTGTTTTGTCGGATGAGGCGGCCTGGAATTTGAAAGCGGATTTGATGCGTTCTGTGTGGCGAGCCCCACCAAGCATGCAGCTTCCTGACAGCTTGCTTGACACACAGCTTGATTTTCCCATTGAGGCAGCCAGCCTGAACGACATTCAGCGGGCTTGGACCAGTGCGATTCGCCGACGATATGGTGGCCATGTTCTTAAACTGGCACTGCGAGTGGTGCCCAAATACACGACCTTGCTTGATTTAAGCCAAGTGGCAGCGTTTAAAACAGTGCTTCAGGACAGGCTTGGCGAGAATCTTTCTTTGGCACCTTTACTGGCCCAAGACCGCGGCATGTGGCGCAATTTGCCCAATTGGCAGATGGTCAAGAACCGCATGTTGGCGCAAGGCATGAGCCAACAAACCTGGCGGTGGTTAACACGTCAAAAAACCGCTTACATTGCCAGAATTAACTGGGGGCAATTGAGTCACTTGAGCTGGGTGAATTTTCATGCCGCCTTGTACCGAAAAATTCCGATTTCGTGGGTCGACAAGCAAACGGCAGCTTTGCTGGGTTTCGGGGGACTAAGCACCTGGCTCAGGCGCAATCACGAGAATTTGAATACGGTGGCGGCCTTGAATATTTTGCGGGGAACCCGCCTGGCGCTGGAGCGCCGTGAAAGCAACTTGAAGCTTGAACACAGAAGAGAGCTGGAGTTAGAGGAGTTTCCCTTAATTGCAGACTGGTTGCTTGGCAGTGCGGCCAGCGCGACCAAACGCCCCGTGATTATTTCAAGAAACTGGACCTACGACACTTTAATGGCCCGGCAGGCACATTGGCATTTGGTCGAGCTTGATTTGGACTTGGGGCGTCAGAATGTATTTTGGCCAGAGATTCTTGGCATGGGCAATTTGGGTGACAACATTGAGTTTATTGAATTGAACTCGTTGAATGCTTTGCTGAGCGAAGCCAAAAAAATGCACCATTGTGTGCCGTCTTACATTGATCGTTGCATGGCAGGCGATATTTGTATTTTTCATTTGCAGATTAAAGGACACACCCCACAGCGTGGCACACTGGAATTGCGACGTGTGGGCGCCAAAGCCTGGCAAATCAGTCAGTTGAAAGGACCATGCAATGCACCGGTTTCAAGCCAGTTGTGGAGCGCGGCTCACTTGTTGTTAAGTCGTGCGAACTAAGCTGGAGTTTAATTGAATTCAAGCTGCCTGATTGTGCCGACCCGCGTGGGCTTCTTCGGCTTCGCGTAGCGCTTTCCTGGCTTTGGCAGAAAACTCCGCGATCGAAATTTCGTGAATTTGAAAAATGATCATTCGGGCATACAACTCGGCCAGACAAGCGGCTTGGGGGCACAGTGTCATGGTGTCCCGGGATGAAGGATATTTCGAGCGCCAATAATTGATGGCACGTTCAAGTTCAATAATCGAAATTGGCGGTTGCGCTTGCGCTGGCATAATTACACCTGCTTGGTTAATCCTGAACTCAAGTATAAACCAAAAAGCTGTTTTTATATACAGTGAAATTTCAGAAAACGCGCTTTAAGAAATTGGCAATTTCAACCACCTCTTCACCGCAAACTGAATGGGCCATGGGGTAGGTATGCCACTGAACATCAACTCCTTTGTTTTGCAACAACTTGACTGCCTTTTCACCACGCTCCATGAGCACGATGTTGTCCTGCTCGCCGTGAGCCGCCAGCAATGGAATACCGAGATTGATCGGGTTTAATTCAGCATCCAGCGTGTTTTCGCAAGGCAGGTAAGTAGACAAGGCGATTAAGCCTGCCAGTTTGTGGCGTGTACGCAAACCGAGCTGGTAAGTAATTGCACCACCTTGTGAAAAGCCGGCAAGCACAATTTGTTCGGGCTTGAAACCCAATGCAATCTGATCTTCAATCAATTGTTCAATGGTGGCCTGGCTTTGTCGTATTCCATCCTCATCTTCCTGACGTTGCAAATCAACATTTTTGATGTCGTACCAAGCGCGCATCACATAACCGCCATTGATACTGACCGGAATTTTAGGCGCATGAGGAAACACAAAGCGGGTGTTGGGCAAACCCATTTGCTCAAGCTCTTTGACAATGGGTACAAAGTCATAGCCGTCTGCGCCCAAGCCATGCAACCAAACTACACAGCCCGTGGGTTGTGGACCGGTTTCAACAACAACGCATTCAATCTTTGAGTTCACGCTCACGATGCACTTCCTTCAGTGGGCTTTCGAAGGGCAGATTTTGGACGAAATGCCTTGATCACTGCCTCATTGGTTTCCATATACGGGCCGGCAATCAAGTCGATGCAATAAGGCACAGCGGCAAAGATACCTTTCACAAGGCTATTGCCTTCCGTGTCTTTCAAACCTTCCAGCGTTTCTGCAATGGCTTTGGGTTGGCCAGGCAAATTCAAAATCAGGCTTTCACCACGAATTACAGCCACCTGACGAGACAATATCGCAGTTGGTACAAAATGCAGGCTGATTTGCCGCATTTGCTCGCCAAAACCCGGCATCTCCTTGTGAGCCACAGCCAGGGTTGCTTCAGGTGTTACATCACGCTTGGCGGGGCCGGTGCCACCCGTGGTGCAAATCAAATTGCACTTGTGTTCATCGGCCAGTTTCTTCAAGGCGTTTTCAATCTCGCCCTGTTCATCTGGAATCAACACCTCAACAAACTCAATCGGGTTCAGCAACGCGTTTTGAAGCCAGGCTTTAAGGCTCGGAATGCCTTGATCCTGATAAACACCTGCGGAGGCACGATCGCTCACCGACACCAACCCAATTTTTATGACATCAAAACTCATGACTCGCCTCCGTTCGCATCTTGCTCGGCTTTCTCTTCGATCAAACGGTAAATGATCTGAAACAACTGTCGAAAATTTCGGGGAGCTTTTTTGGCGGCACGTTCCTGCACTGCCTGCCTGATGATCGGGTTCAGGTTTTCCCGCGCGGCGGCGGGGTAGCTTTCAATGAACATCGCCAACAGACCAGGCTCTTCAATCAGGCGGTCGCGCCACTGTTCCGCCGCATGCAGGTGGAGCACCTTCAGTTTTTGCTCAACGGTCTCGCCATTCACCCAGGCTTGCACCTCCTCGTGCTCTTCGTCACGCATCAGTTTGCCAATAAACTGCATTTGCCGCTTTTTGGCGCCAAATGATTTGCACTTGTGAAATTCTGCGATCTCGATAAGCAGGCGCTCACCAATCGGTGCCCGCTTGACTTTGTCATAGGGCATTTCGCACAAGGTTTTGCCCAAATCTTGCAGGGCCAGCATGTCTCGCTTCACCGAGGACTTGCTGGGGCGATCATATTCTTCAAACTCGCCCTGTTTGTCGTTTTCTGGTTCCATGGGCTGTATATTAGCCATTTTTGGCAGCACTTTTCGCAGGGCAATATGGGCTTTAGCTTTAAATCCGAGACATTTCAGGAATTAACCGAATACGCATTGAAAAAAGCCAAATCACTGGGAGCGACCGATTGCGCGGTCGATATCAGCGAAGCGGTGGGCCAGTCGGTCAGCGTGCGCATGGGTGAAATCGAAACCATTGAACACACACGTGACAAAAGCTTTGGTGTCAGCGTGTTTAAAGGCAAGAAAAGGGGCAATGCCTCGTCGTCTGATTTCTCGCTGGAAGCAATTGACTCTGCAATTCGAGCAGCGCTGGACATTGCGAAGTACACGGCTGCGGATAAATTCGCAGGCCTGCCCGATGAGGAAAACATCTCTAGACGGCATCGTGATCTTGATTTGTATCATCCGTGGAATTTAAGTACCGCCAAAGCAGTCGAGAAAGCCTTGGCCATGGAACAGGCGGCGTTTGATGTCAGCAAGCAGATTCGAAATTCTGACGGTGCCAATGTGTCCACCGAATCAGGGCATTTTTATGCAGCCAACAGCAAGGGCTTCAAAGGCGGCTATCCATACTCGCGTCACTCATTGTCTGTTTCGCCGATTGCGCAAGCCAAGAAGTCCAAAGACAGCCCGATGCAGCGCGATTTCTGGTATTCGTCGGAACGCAGGGCCAAAGACCTGGCCAAGCCCGCAAAAATTGGCGCCTATGCTGCGCAACGAGCCCTGGCCCGCTTGGGTTCTAAACCAATTACCACCCGTAACTGCCCCGTAATTTTTGAAGCACCCATCGCAGCAAGTTTGGTAAGCCATTATGTGGGTGCGGTGTCGGGCTCCTCCCTGTATCGCAAAACCAGTTTTTTGTTGAATTCATTGGGCAAACCCGTTTGGGCCCCGCACATCACCATCAAGGAAGACCCGTTCATTGAAGGTGCGCACGGCAGTTCACCTTTCGATGAAGAAGGAGTAAAGGTAAAAGCCCGAACAGTGGTGAAAAAGGGCGTGTGCAACGGCTACTTTCTTTCAAGTTACTCGGCTCGAAAATTGGGCATGGAAACCACCGGCAACGCGGGTGGTACGCATAACCTTATTCTCAGCTCGACCAAAACAGTCATAGGCGGCCTTGATGCACTGCTCAAAACCATGGGTACGGGCTTGTTGGTTACTGAGATGATGGGGCAGGGTGTGAATGGTGTGACTGGCGATTATTCGCGTGGTGCCTTTGGCTATTGGGTGGAAAACGGCATCATTGTTCACCCGGTTGAGGAAATTACAATTGCAGGTAACTTGAAAGACATGTTGGCCAATATTGTGGCCGTGGGCGACGATGCGTATTGGCGCGGCAGTAAACATGTGGGCAGTATTTTGATCGAATCCATGACCGTTGCAGGGAATTAAAGCAAACAAGGAGACCAAGCAATGGAACGTCGTTCCTTTCTCAAAAAAGCGGGTTTGGGAGCAGCCGCCACCGCAACAGCTGCTTCAGGAACAGCCGCATTCGCCGCCGATGGCCCCAGTGTACGCTGCGCCTCACCTCCAGTTTCCCCAAAAGCCTGGATGCGCTTTGGGGCGCAGCACCTCAGTTGGCCAAGCGCGTGTTTGAATTGACCGGTGGCAAGTTCGACATTCGCCCCTTTGCGGCTGGCGAAATTGTGCCTGGCCTGCAGGTGCTGGATGCAGTGCAGCGTGGCACGGTGGAATGTGGGCACACTGCGAGTTACTACTATGTGGGGAAAGATGCGACTTTTGCTTTTGAGACAGGTATGCCTTTTGGTTTAACGGCTCGCCAGCAAAACGCTTGGATTTACCATGGCGGTGGCCTGCAAATGACCCGAGAGTTTTTGAAGGACTACAACATCATCAATTTTCCTGGCGGTAACACAGGTACCCAAATGGGCGGCTGGTGGCGCAAGGAAGTCAAGAACCTGAACGATCTGAAAGGTTTGAAAGTTCGGATTCCGGGCTTTGGCGGGAAGATCATGGCAGCCTTGGGCGCCGTGCCACAAACCATAGCCGGTGGCGATATTTACCCGGCATTGGAAAAGGGCACCATTGATGCCGCCGAATGGGTTGGGCCATATGACGATGAAAAACTGGGTTTTCAAAAAGTGGCCAAGTTTTATTATTACCCTGGGTTTTGGGAGCCGGGCCCATCATTGAGTTTCTACATCAATTTGGACGCCTGGAGCAAACTGCCCAAGAGTTATCAGGCTGCACTGGAGGTAGCTGCGGCCGAGGTGAATATCACCATGACGGCAGAATATGATGCCAAAAACCCGGCTGCATTGAATCGATTGATTCAATCGGGTGCGCAACTTCGAATTTATCCCCGCGATATTCTGGATGCCGCCTACAAGGAAGCCGAAAAGCTTTACGCCGAAGAATCCAAAAACAATCCAAAATTCAAGAAAATATTCACATCTTGGAATCGTTTTCGGAACGACCAGAGCAACTGGTTCCGGGTTGCTGAAAATTCCATGGCCTCATACATACCCAGATCGAAGTAAGTTTTTGACCTACGCAAGAGGGGTCAGATATAAAGAGCGGCTGACTGGCCGCTCTTTTTCGTCTAATGGAACCAAAAGCCTGGCACAAGTCACCCAACGCAGTGTCGCCCCTATCGGGGTTGTTCGCACTTCTTTTGGCTGTCGTAATGAATGGCAAGGGCACTATTCACTTCTGAACGACGGCTTCTGACACTTGACTTGTATGGGACAAATTTATGTCGACTCCTAATCAACTACGCGTATTTATTATTGATGATCACCCAATCATTGCCATGGCTTTGCGCGACATCATGAATTCGCGCTACACCGACCTTGAGGTCAAGCTGTTCAGTCGCATCGGGCCCGCGCTTGAGCACAGCCGTTTCGAGCAACCAGACCTTGTACTGCTTGACTTGGGCTTGCCAGATATGGCGCCAGAAAAAGTGCTGGAAACGGCGCTTGAAACTTTTGATTACAGCCGTACGCTGGTCATTTCGGGCAATGAAGAGATTTTGGGTGACATGGCCGATGAATACCCTGAAACTGAATTTGTATCCAAAGGTATTACTCAAGATCGCGTGCTTAGTGTGTTGGACAGTATGGTTTTGCGTTTGCGCCGTAACAACTGGACCGATCAAATCAGTCAAAAAACGCAAGCCGCAAGCGGGTTCACGATTGGTCAGCGAATGGCCCGAATCACTGAGCGGCAAGTGTCTGTTTTGTACCGAATTGCCAAAGGCGAGTCCAATCATGAAATTGCCCAGAATTTGGGTCTGTCTCCTGAAACGGTGAAAACGCATGTTCGAAGCATTCTGGCCCGCCTGAATGCCCGAAATCGACTGGAGGCGGCAATGCTGTACCGAGCCTGGCAGGAACAAAAAACCGATGAGGTTTATTCAGATTAAGCCGCACTTCATGAGACAAATCAACCGGCTCAGTGCATGGGTACAGCAACACTATGATGCATGTTTGCTGGCTTCCCTGTGTTTGTTGCCTCTGTCTTTTCAATTGGTGGGCCTGGACAGTGCGGCTCAATCCCAGTTGGCTTACATTGCCTTCATCAGCGGGTGCCTGCTCAATGCCAAAGTGTCCTGCAGGCGTGCCTTTCGGGTACCGCGCACAGAAAAACTCTGGTTTCTGGTTTTTGCTTCAGCTTTCGGTGGCTGGGTGTTGTCGCTGAACTGGCAGCATCTCAGCTTTGCGGTGCTGTGCTGGGTTTCACCGTTTACGCTGCTGGCAGTTTTATTGGAAAGGCAGCACCGGTACAGCATCGCAAAACAACGGATTCAGAATCGGCGAACTCAGCAAGCCAGGTGGCGAAATGCAAAACACAGTGTGCTTAGCGAATGGAAAGACAGGTTGCGCTGGCTGGCTGGTGTTCAGCATGACATGCGTCAGCCCCTGCATGCACTGGGTTTGTTGGTGGGTCACCCCTCGCTGGATACTTTCCATCAACATGCCGCGTCCAATCAGGTTATTCGTCAAATGACCAGTTGCCAAAGGTGGCTTCACGACTTGGCTGAAAACATGCTTGAGGCCACCCGGCTTGAACTGGGTGAGCAACGCGAGAAAAGAATTGAGAGTGTTTCAAGCACCGAACTTTGCAAGTCGCTTGAGGGCTGGATGGCACAGTTGGCTGAAACCAAAGGGCTGACTTTCCATGTCGATGTGGAGGAGTTCCTGATTCACACGGATGCTCGCCGATTGAAACGCGTTATGGGAAATTTGGTGTTCAACGCGGTAGAACATACGCTTGAAGGCGGTGTGGCATTCTCCTATCGACGCCATGGTGGAATTCACCGTTTTACCGTCAAAGATTCAGGCCCAGGCCTGCAAGAGGACATACTGCAGCACAAGGCGGCAAGGTACTCAACCTTTGGCAGCGACCTTCCTAAAACAGGCATAGGTTTGTATGTGGTCAAGCGCCTCTGCCAGGAAATGGAATGGAATTTGTCGATGTGCAATGTCAAAGAAGGGGGCACGGTGTTTGTGCTTGAACTTGCCGATCGAATTTTAAACAAGGCTGAAGTTGTGATTCTGAACTCGAAAAAAACGGGTTAAGACGATTGCCAATGACCTAGGCAGCTATTCGCTGAAGCTTGGAACAAAAGGTTGTTGCTCGGCCGGGTCGTTCCCACCCCCGTAATTCTGCGTGGGCAGGTCCAGTTGCAATGGGCTGTCTTGGTACTTCACCTTTTCCTCCTGAATCACCAGCTGTGGAAAGGCAAAAATAAGCACCACCATCAACACTTGCAAGGCAATGAACGGTAGGGAGCCCTTGTAGATTTCAATCGTTTTTACCACCTTGGGTGTGACCGATTTCAGGTAGAACAGCGAGAAGCCAAACGGTGGGGTCAGGAAAGAGGTTTGCATGTTCATGGCGATCATGACGCCGAACCACACCAGGTCAATGCCCAGTTTGTCAGCCACAGGTACAAGCAACGGAATTACGATAAACGCAATTTCAAAGAAATCCAGAAAAAAGCCCAACACAAAAATCAGGATTTGCACAGCGATCAAGAATCCAAGTTCACCACCTGGCAAATCACCCATGAGTTGTTCCACCCACAGGTCGCCTTCAACTGCCCTGAAAGTAAGACCAAACACGGTAGAGCCAATCAAAATGAACAAAACAAAGCAGGAAAGTTTGGTCGTGGAATCGATTGATTGTTTCAGCAAATCCAGATTCAACCTCTTCTTGGATGCCGCTATCAGCAAAGCACCAACAGCACCCATCGCACCGCCCTCGGTGGGCGTGGCAATGCCCAGAAAAATGGTGCCCAGCACCAGAAATACCAAGGCCAAGGGTGGCATTAACACAAACACCACAGCTTTCAGTATTCGCGCGCCCGATTTGGTTTGACCGATGTAGCAGGCCTCTGGGGGCAAAGCAGGCAGAGCGTTCTTTTGAACGCGTGTAATTACAAACACATAAGCGATGTAGAGCAGCACCAGCAACAAGGCAGGAATTAGCGCTCCTTGGTACATGGCCCCCACTGAAACCCCGAGTTGATCGGCCATGACAATTAGAACCAGCGACGGTGGAATTATTTGGGCCAGTGTTCCCGAAGCAGCGATAACGCCAGTAGACACCGACTGACTGTAGCCATATTTCAACATGATGGGCAAAGAAATAAGCCCCATGGATATGACCGAAGCCGCCACTACGCCAGTGGTGGCTGCCAACAAAGCGCCTACCAATATCACTGCATAGGCCAAACCACCGCGCACCTGGCCAAACAATTGGCCGATGGTCTCCAGCAGGTCTTCGGCCATGCCACTGCGTTCAAGCACCAAGCCCATGAAGGTGAAGAATGGAATAGCGAGCAGGGTTTCATTGCTCATGATTCCGAATATTCGGTCGGGCAGCGCTTGCAGCAAGGCCACGCTCATTAACCCTTGCTCAATTGCGATGTAGCCAAACAGTAGCCCGTTTGCAGCCAGGGCGAATGCGACAGGAAAGCCGCTGACCATGAACAGCAACAGAACTGCAAACATTAGGGGCGCCAACCATTCAACCGGAATTATTGGCATGGTGTGGGGTGTCCTTTGATTACGGCGATTTTTTTGATGATTTCGGAACAAACTTGCAAGCCAAGCAAGGCGAATCCCAAAACGATTAATGCCTTGGCTGGCCAGCGGATCAAACCACCTGGGTCGGCAGAGTATTCGTTGATTCGAAATGACTCATAGGCGAATTCCCAGCCTGACACAAGAACAAAACCGATTAGAGGCAAGGTGAACAGCACATGCCCCAGAATGTCGATCCAGGCGCGCGTTGACTCGGAAAACCGGTTTGAAAGTACGTCGATGCGTACGTGTGCATTTTGTTGCAGGGTGTAAGCGGCACCCAGTAAAAACACAGCGCCAAACAAATACCACTGAATTTCAAGCAAGCCATTGCTGCTGGTGTCAAAAACTTTTCGCACCACAGCGTTGTAGGCCGACACCAGCGTAGTGATTAAAATTAACCAACCCACGGCAAGCCCCAGCCTGGTGTTCAGGCCGTCAATGCCGCGTGAGATGGCCAACAACCCCTTCAACTTTACAAACCCAGCCGCTTGCGGGTTTCGGCCGCAGCTGTTTTGACCTGTGCCGGGTTGGTTCCACCCACGTGGTCGCGTGCCTGCAGCGAGCCTTCGAGTGTGAGTACCGCACACAATTCCTGGTTCACCAAATCGTCGCTGTAGCCCAGTTCGGTTAGTTTCAGAGCCTCTTGAAGTTGGGCTACGCTCAGCGCCTCCAGGCCACATTGCTGGGTGTCGCAGTACCGCACGGCACGGGCAACAGCCTCATGTGCATCACGGAAAGGCATGCCGCGCTTGACCAAGGCATCCGCCAGATCAGTAGCTGTGGCATAGCCTTCCAGTGTGGCTGCGCGCATATTGTCGGCTTTCACTTGAATGCCCTCAACCATTTCAGCAAAAATAGTGAGCGTGTCGACCACAGTATCAACGGTGTCGAAAAGGGGCTCTTTGTCTTCCTGGTTGTCTTTGTTGTAGGCCAGTGGCTGGCCTTTCATCAAGGTCAGCAGGCCCATCAGGTGTCCATAAACACGGCCTGTTTTGCCGCGCGCAAGTTCCGGCACATCCGGGTTTTTCTTTTGTGGCATGATGGACGAACCGGTGCAGAAACGATCGGGCAGATCGATGAATGCATAGCGCTGGCTCATCCAGATAATCAATTCTTCAGACAGGCGCGATATGTGCATCATCAAGATGCTGCTGGCCGAGCAAAATTCAATTGCAAAATCACGGTCTGAAACGGAATCGAGACTGTTGCGGGTTGGGGCATCAAACCCCAGCAGTTCAGCTGTGCGATTGCGATTGATGGGGAATGTGGTTCCCGCCAGTGCAGCCGCACCCAGTGGCAATCGGTTAATTCGCTTGCGGCAATCTTGCATGCGTTCCAAGTCGCGTTCAAACATTTCTGCATAAGCCAGCAAGTGGTGCCCGAAAGTAACAGGCTGTGCCACTTGCAAGTGGGTAAAGCCAGGCATGACGGTGTCGTGGTTGCGTTCAGCCACAGTGACCAGTGCTTGAATAAGTGCCTTGAGCAATCCCTGAATGCGGTCTACCTCGTGGCGCAAAAACAGGCGAATGTCCGTGGCCACCTGATCATTGCGAGAGCGGCCTGTGTGCAGACGTTTGCCAGCGTCACCCACCAATTCGGTAAGCCTGCGCTCGATGTTCAAGTGCACGTCTTCAAGATCCAGCTGCCATGTGAACTGACCCGCCTTGATTTCATCCAGAATTTGCGACATACCGTTTTGTATTGCCTGAAGGTCGGACGCTGCAATAACTCCTGCCTCAGCCAGCATGGTGGCATGTGCCAATGAGCCTTGAATGTCGAACTCGGCCAGCCGTTTGTCAAAAAACACGGATGCAGTGTAGCGCTTGACCAGCTCGGACATGGGTTCGTTGAATCGGGCTGACCATGCTTCCTGTTTTTTGGACCATTGGTTCGACATGGGGAATCCTTTATGCACTTTGGAACAGGGCCTAATTATAAGGGGTTGCCGTGCTAGACTTTCGTCATGAACGCCTTCTCACAGCCTTGCTGTGGGGAATTGATTGAAATTTATCCACTGAATTGCGACTAGCGATGTCGCCACACTGAATGAAAATAAGAATTGCATCAAGGGAAAGCCGCTTGGCCATGTGGCAGGCTGAACATGTTCGAGACCTGTTACTGGCGTTGCCCGGGGTTTCTGGCGTTGAAATTGTGGGAATGACCACCAAGGGCGATCAGATTCTGGACCGCTCACTTGCAAAAATTGGCGGAAAAGGACTTTTCATCAAAGAACTGGAGCATGCCTTGCTTGAAGGGCGGGCTGATTTGGCCGTGCATTCTGGCAAAGACATTCCCATGGACCTGGATCCTGAGTTTCAACTGCTGGGCTTCATGACTCGCGAAGACCCACACGATGCATTTGTGTCCAATGACTATGCCAGCTTGGCTGATTTGCCAGCAGGTGCCGTGGTTGGCAGCTCCAGCTTGCGCAGGCAGGCACAGGTGTTGGCGCGTTATCCGCATTTGAAAGTCGAGCCTTTGCGCGGCAATCTGGATACTCGATTGGGCAAATTGGATTCAGGTCAGTATCAAGCCATAGTTTTGGCTGCTGCCGGTTTGAAACGCCTTGGTTTGCATTCAAGAATTCGCAACGTGATTGAATCAACCGACATGTTGCCCGCTGTGGGGCAGGGTGCCTTGGGCCTGGAAATTCGCGCCGGTGATTCACAATTGGCCGAGTTGGTAAAGCCACTGATTGACCCGGTGTGTACCGCCTTGGTGAGCGCAGAGCGTTCGGTGTCCAAAGCGCTCGGCGGCAGTTGCCAAGTGCCTATTGCCGGCTATGCAACCTTGAACGATGCACACACTTTCACTTTGCGAGGCTTGGTGGCCAGCCCGGATGGCAAGACTGTGATCGAGAAAAGTGCGCAGGCAAGCCTGCAACACTGGGAAACTGCCGCGGACCTGGTCATCGAAGGTTTGCTTCAAGAAGGTGCGCAGGCCTTGATTGAATCGGCTGTTCAACAATTTAAAGGATAACTACCGGACATGACTCACACTTTGGTCGTTTGCAAACCAAGTTGCCCGATCAGTATCTGACTCAGCGCGTTGATTTGAAGCGTCAGCTTGATCAAATGCATGCGGGCCATGTGATGTATTTTCCGGTGTTTGAGTTGGTGCCAGATTTGGCAGCCATGTTAACCATTCGGCCATGGCTTGATGCGGCCACCGAAAAATCCAACCATTTGATCGTTTTTGTAAGTCCTTCGGTTCTTGAAATTGCGGTGACCAACCTGGGGCAGTGGCCAGCCCATGTTTACTGTGGGGTAATGGGGAGGCAAAGCGCCAAGTTGGCCATGGACTTGGGTATTCCCAAAGACAAAATTATCGCCCCTACTGGCGAAAACGACCATGAAACCGAGGATTCCGACGGGCTGGCCAGCTTGCTGGCCACGCATTTTGAAGCGGGTAGCTGCCGGGTAATGGTATGCAAAGGCCCCAGAGGCCGTGTTGAGTTTCCAAAAAAGCTGGAGGAAATGCAACACGATGTGACAGTACTGGAGTGTTATGACCGCAAGGTGATTGAGCAAAGCAATGCTCAGTGCGAAGCACTGTTTGCCCGAGCGGCTGAGGCGGTGCTCTGGATTACCAGCAGCGAAACCATAGAGGCCCTCGATTCGCAGTTGGCACGCAAATCGGAATCACAACTCAAGGTGTTGAAAGAAACCGCCACCGTATTGACCACACATCCCCGCATTACGGCCAAATGCAGGGAATTGGGATATGCCCATGTTGTCCAGATAGCAACAGGGATACAATCGGTAAATTCATGGCTGAAATCCAACAAGAAAAGCATGGAAAACAACAATCAAACCAACTCTGCCACGCCTGCTGTCAACCCGCAACCGGTTGTCACCTCCCAATCCAGACCGGCTTCTGCCAGCGCTTCCCAGCCCAATGGGCAGTGGTTGGGCAAAGCCGCATTTTTCATCTCGGTGCTCAGCTTTGTACTCATTTTGCTGATTGCGTTTGCCGGGAAAAACCAGATTGAAAAAACACGCATGGCCTTTGGCGAGCGGATTCAGAAAGAGTCGACCACACTTGATTTGGTGAAAGAAGAAATCAGCAAATCGAGCGATCTGGCGAAAGACCTGAAAACCCGTTTTGACCTGTTGGAGCTTGCCCAGAAAGAGGAGGCCAGCCAACGCGCCAGTCTTGAGGAGGTCTATAACAGCCTGTTGGCCAGCCGAACGGAAGTGTCGCTTAGCGAAGTAGAGCAGTTGATATCAATTGCCAAACGCCAGTTGTATTTGTTGGGCAATGTAAAGGGAGCGTCTATTGCCCTGTCCCAGGCCATCGACCTGCTGGAGGGCACAGAGAAACCTTCTTTGTTGAATTTGCGCACCGCGTTGGAAAAAGACTTGACCGAAATCAAGGCCCTGCCTAGCGACGATTTGCTGAGGCTGGCGATTTCTCTTGATTCGGTGGTTAACTCTGTTGAAAGTTTGCCGATGCTGTCAAGCGCACAGGCCACCACTGATCAAACATTGGCGCAGTTGACCGAAGAAGAAGCATCTGAGGTAGTAGCCGACACCCAAGCGCCAGCAGCCAACGAACAAGCGCAAGGGTTTGAGAAAGCCTGGGCTTCCATTAAAAAAGTGGCTCAAACAGTTTGGTACGACATCAAATCATTGATCGAAGTCACCAAAGTAGACAGCCCTGAAGTGCTCATGTTGTCCAGTCGTCAAGAAACTGATTTGCGCAATACACTGCGTTTGTCCTTGTTGAATGCACGAATTTCGCTTTTGTCGCGTCAGGCCACTTTGCTGAAATCTGATCTTGAGCGATCAGGCAATTTGTTGAATACCTACTTTGACAGTAAATCCATCCAAGTGCAGCGTGCTCAAACTGTGTTGGCTGAAATTGGCGAAGTTCAACTTGATTTGGTGTTGCCAGAATTGCAGGCTACCTCTGCCGCGCTGAGGCTGGCCGTTGCCGGGCAGCAGGGGGAGCGCCAATGAAGCAACTGCTTGGTTTGTTGCTGGTTGTCGTAGTGGCCGTGGCGGTCACTTTGATGGCTCAGGGCAATGCTTCCAAGGTATTGATCTTTTTCGGTCAGTACCGAGTCGACATGTCGCTCAACTTTGCGGTAGTGGCTATTTTGCTGCTATTCCTGGTGTTGTACGTCATGATGCGCGCTTGGCGTGCATCCAGCCAGCTTCCCGGAAAATTCAAAGAGTATTGGATGAACCGCAAGCAAAACGCCTTGTTGCAAGCCAATACACAGGGTTTGATCGCCTTGATTACTGGCGATGAGCAAGGCGCCCAAAAAGCGTTGAACCAAGCCAGTAAAACCGGGATTGAAACGGATTTGAGTTACTTGATCCGCGCCATGTCAGCCATTCAAGCCGACCGCTATGATGTGGCCGAGGAAATCCTGAATCAGGAAAAAGCCAAGGTGGGCGAGCACTCGCACGCCCTGGTTGTATTGCGTGGAAAAGTGGCCTTGTCCAAACAAGACTTTTCGGGTGCTTTGAGCATGCTCGAGGCCATGGACCCCTTGGCTGCAAAATTACCTCAGGTTCAGCGATTGCGCATGCTGGCCTTGATGGGTTTGGCCCGTTGGCAAGATGCTTTGGTGCAATACCGCGCCTGTGTCGCTGTATCGGCGCTCACCAACGGTGAAAAAAATGAAGCCTTGATGCGCATTTATGCTGGTCTGGGAGAAAGCGCGGGGCAAGACGCTTCAAAAATGAAAGAGGTGTTGTCCAGTGCCAAACCTGCTGAGCTTGAGAACGTGGGTGTATTGCGCACGCTAGCCACTGGTTTGCAGAGGAGTGGATTGGTCACTGCGGCCCGCACGCTGCTGGAAATGGCTTTGAACCAAAATTACAACAAGGATTTATTGCCGATTTATCACCAGGTTGCCGTTCTAGAGCCACGGGAGGCTTTGCCCAATGTAGAGCGTTTGCTGGCCCAACAGCCCGCTGATTTGCGTTTGCTGGAGTTGGCCGCTGATGTGTGCGAGCGCGAACAACTGTGGGGCAAGGCGATTTCCAGGTTTGAAGCGGTGTATGCCAAACAGCCTTCCGCACATGTGGCGGGCAAGCTGGAACGATTGTATGAGGCAGCCAACCAGGGTGAACGTGCCAAAACCTGGCGAGAGAAATTGAACAATCATCTTCAGAACGACCGTCAGCTTGCTTAAAGCAATATTCGATACAATACGACCAAATTTTATTTTAAGGATTAATCAGCATGGGCTACGAAAGCATTTCCCCCGGTAAAGACATTCCAAACGACGTGAACGTAATCATCGAGATCGCCGCAAACTCAGATCCCGTGAAGTACGAAATCGACAAGGAAAGCGGTGCCTTGTTTGTAGACCGTTTCGTGGGTACATCCATGCAGTACCCTTGCAACTACGGTTACATTCCACAAACTCTGGCAGCCGATGGCGACCCCGTGGACGTATTGGTGATGACACCATTCCCATTGCAGCCTGGTTGCGTGGTGCGTGTACGCCCAATCGGCATGTTGAAAATGACCGATGAATCAGGCGGTGATGCGAAGCTGCTGGGCGTTCCAGTAGAAAAGCTGTTGCCGCAGTACAAACACTATCAAAGCATTTCCGATGTACCTCAAGAATTTCTGGCGCGCATTCAGCACTTCTTTGAACACTACAAAGACCTTGAAAAAGGCAAGTGGGTAAAAATCGAAGGTTGGGGCGACATGACAGACGTCGAAAAAGAAATTCGTGACGGCGTGGCCAATTACAAAGGCTGAAATCGCAGCTTTAACCGCACTGAAAAGCCAGCCTTCGGGTTGGCTTTTTTTATAGCTGTCCCGAACCGCTTTCCCGAAAAGCAGTGTGTTCATTTAACTCAACTGCATACGCGTCCAGGTGCGCCTTTTCCCGACGCAAAAAGTTTTCAATCGGCAACTTGAAGCCGTTGTCGTGCACGTAGTGTGCACTGACCATGGTTTGCGGGTTCAGGCCACGTGCCATTTTGTGTTCACCTTGTGCCCCGCCTTCAAACCACTCTATGCCTTGCTCAATCGCAAAATCAATCGCCTGGTAATAACACAATTCAAAATGCAGGCAGGGCAGGTTTTCAATAGAGCCCCAATAGCGGCCATACAAACGTTCCTGGCTGTACAGAAAAAATGAGCTGGCCACAGGCTGACCATGCAGGCTAGCCTGAATGATCAATATCTGCTCGCCCATGGTTGTACAAATTTGCTTGAAAAACTCAAGATTTAAATAAGGGCTGGAAAAGTGCTCCATGTAAGTGCGGGAATAGCACTGATAGAAAAATTCCAGTTCAGCTTCGCTGATTCGAGACCCATGAATGCGTTGAATTTCCAAACCATCCACATGCGCTTTTCGACGTTCGGCGCGAATATTTTTTCGCTTTTTCTGGTTCAGGCTTTCCAAAAACTCATCGAAATCATCAAATTGTTTGCCCGTGGCCGGGTTTTGGTTTTTCCAGTGAAATTGCACCACATGCCGACTGCTGTTGTTCAGGCTTGTTGCATCACTTAACAACAGTTGTTGATCTTGCCGGGTTAAGAACAAAGCATGCAGCGTTGAAATTTGTACACCCAGCAGTTCAGTGTTCTCGGCAGCCTGCCAGGTCAGCTGTGCAAGTCCTTGAGCCAATGCTTTGCCAGCCTCGGGTGTGGCGTGGAGCACTTTGGGTGCCAACACCGGGGTAAATGGGATGGCACACAGCAGCTTGGGGTAATAACGCTGCCCGCTGCGTTCATAGGCCTGAGCCCAGGCCCAGTCAAACACATACTCGCCATAGGAATGCGATTTCAGATACAAGGGCATGGCTGCCAGAAGCTCGCCAGTGTCCCCATGGATGGCCAAATGCAGCGGTCCCCAACCGGTTTCGGCTGTTGCACTGCCGCTGGCCTCTAAGGCCAGCAGGTATTCATGACGAAGAGCGGGGTGAAGCACACCACCATTGCATTTGCACACAAGTGAATTCCATTCAGCTTGTACGATCTCGCCAATGGATTGGCAAATCTGCATGCGATAATTCATAAAGGCGACAACTACTATGCAGGTACCCAGTGAGTTTATCCCGAGTCCGATTGGCTATTGCGCAGTTGAACCTGACTGTGGGCGATTTAAAAGGCAATTGCGCAAAAATTCTTGAATATGCGCATCAAGCCGCAGCCCAAGGTGTGAGAATCTTGCTCACCCCAGAACTTTCCATCACGGGCTATCCGCCTGAAGATTTGTTGTTGCGTCCATCGTTTCAACGCCAAACTGATGCGGCGTTCAATCAACTGCTGCACAACCTGGCCGAGCTTGACCTTTATGTGGTGGTCGGCCACCCAGTCAGTCGTGAGGGTGAACTTTTCAATGCTGCCTCTGTGCTGCACAAGGGCCACGTTGTGGGCATGTACCACAAGCATGATTTGCCCAATCGAGAGGTGTTTGATGAGCAGCGTTACTTCACGCCCGACAACCGCCCATTGGTATTTGAGGTCGATGGCATTCGGTTTGGCCTGAATATTTGCGAAGACACCTGGAACCGCTACGCGCCTGAAGCCGCTGCAGCAGCCGGCGCCGAAGTGTTGTTGGTACCCAATGCATCGCCTTACCACATGGGCAAACAAACCATTCGTCAGTCCATGGTGGCCAAGCGTGTTCAGGAAACTGGCATGGCGATTGTCTATGCCAACATGCTGGGTGGGCAAGACGAGCTGGTTTTTGATGGCGCATCTTTTGCCATGGACGGAAAGCAGCATGTGGCAATGCGCTTGCCTCAGTTTCAAGAGGCGCTTGCCATGCTTGACGCAGTTGCAAGCCCTGGCGAGCCTATTGTGCTGGAGGCCCACCAGCCATGCGTACCCGAGCTTGAACTGACTGCGCAGGTGTACGAAGCCCTGAAAATGGGTGTACACGACTACGTCACAAAGAACCGCTTTCCCGGCGCGATTATCGGCTTGTCAGGCGGCGTTGATTCTGCAATTACCCTGGCGATTGCAGTGGATGCTTTGGGCGCTGACAAAGTGCGTGCCGTAATGATGCCTTCGCCATACACTGCCGATATCTCGCTGGATGATTCTCGCGACATGGTCAAGCGCCTAGGTATTCAATATGACGAAATTTCCATCCAGGACTGCATGAAATCCTTCGATTCAAGCCTTGCCCCCCTGTTCACCGGCTTGGCGGCTGACACCACTGAAGAAAATTTGCAGGCCAGAATTCGCGGCACCATGCTGATGGCGATTTCGAATAAAACCGGCCGCATCGTCTTGACCACGGGCAATAAAAGTGAAATGGCTACAGGTTATTGCACACTGTATGGCGATATGGCTGGTGGTTTTGCAGTGATCAAAGATATTTTTAAAACACTGGTGTATCAGCTTTGCGAATACCGCAACAGCCTGTCTGAAGTCATCCCGACGCGCATCATTACGCGTCCGCCATCGGCAGAATTACGGCCCGACCAAGTGGATCAAGACAGCTTGCCACCTTACGAAGTACTCGATGCCATCCTTGCCCGATACATGGAAAAGGATGAATCAGTTGAAAACATCATTGCAAGCGGCTTTCAGAAGGAAGACGTGTTCAAGGCTGTTAAACTGCTTCGTATCAACGAATACAAAAGAAGACAGGCGCCCGTGGGTATTCGGGTCACGCACCGTGCATTTGGTCGAGACTGGCGCTATCCAATAACATCAAAGTTCAACGATTTAGAAGGATTCCAAGAATGAAACTGGTCAGCGCTATCATTAAGCCTTTCAAACTGGATGAAGTACGTGAAGCACTGTCAGAAGTCGGTGTAACCGGCCTGACCGTGACGGAGGTAAAAGGTTTTGGCCGCCAGCGTGGTCACACCGAATTGTATCGTGGCGCTGAGTATGTGGTTGATTTCCTGCCCAAGGTAAAAATTGAGCTGGTGATTGAAGACAAATTGGTGGACCAAGCCATTGATGCCATTCAGAATGCAGCGCGCACCAACAAGATTGGCGATGGCAAAATTTTCGTGACCGACGTTGAGCGCGTTATCCGCATTCGCACGGGCGAACAAGGCGAAGCAGCCATTTAAACAAAAAAGCCCAGGTTCTTCACTTGGGCTTTTTTTACAGCGCTTAGTTTAGCGGATTGTTAACCCAAATGGCTGTGAATGATTTCCGCAAAGGTGGGTGCCAAGGGTTCTGGCAAATCATGGCCCAAGCCTTTGATCAAATGAAGTCTTGAATTGGGTATCAACTTGGCGATTCGTTCCGAGCAGGCCTTTTTCAAGAGTGGATCATCCAGCCCATGGATCACGCAAGTGGGCACCTTGATTTCTCGTGTGTAATCTTCGATCGAACCCGTGGCCACCACGCAGTGGGTTTGCCGTAGCACACCCGCTGGTTTGTAGGCTCGGTTGTACGATTTGCGGGCACGCTCCCTTAACTTCAATGGGTCGGGCGGGTAGCCGGGGCTTCCAATGGCAGTAAACACCCGTTCCACATGCGCCACTACATCGTCAATTTTCTGGCTTTTTGGTTTCTTCAAAAACATGTTGTGCAACACGTTCGGTGTGGGCATCGGAAGTTTCGGGTTGTTGGTGCTCGACATCAAGGTGACCAACTTTCCTATTTTCTCGGGCGCCTTTGCCGCCACGATTTGCGAAATCATGCCGCCCATCGAAATACCGAGCAGGTGAGGGCGCTTTAATTCAAGTGCATCAATCAGGCCAATTGCATCGTTGGCCATGGTGTCCAGCTTGTAATTGGTGGGTGTTTGCAGGCCCAGCTTGTTGCGAATGAATGTGGCTGGTACGTTCACTTTCATGCTGGTGGGGTGTTGGTCTGTCAGGCCAATGTCGCGGTTGTCAAAACGCACCAAGCGATAGCCGCGTTCCAGCAACGGTCTGCAAAAATCATCATTCCACATGGTCAGTTGGCAGCCCAGTCCAGCGACCATGAAAATGGTTTCACCATCGGCAGGGCCAGCACTTTCCCAGGCCATATTCAGCCCAGTAATGCTGGATTTGGCAAAACCTTGTTGCCATTCAATGGGGGTGCTCGCAGCTTTCATCTGTGCTGTCTCCGTGGTGTGTCTTGTTATTGTCGGGCTTTGAGTATCACCAGCAGGGCGCCTGCGCCACCGTCTCGGGGTGGGGCTTGGCAAAAAGCAAGCACTTCGTCTTTTTGCACCAGCCAGCGTTTTACTTTCTCTTTCAGCACGGGTTCTTTGCCAATCGAACCCAAGCCCTTACCGTGAATGATTCTGACACAACGAATGTCATGTTTTACGCTGGATCGCAAAAATTCACCCACGGCAGTTCGTGCTTCATCCGAGCGCAGCCCATGCAAATCAATTTGGGCCTGAATAACCCATTGCCCTTTTCGAAGTTTTTTCAAGGCCTCCACACCCACACCATTGCGGCGATAGGACAGTTTGTCGTCGGTTTCCAGAAACCGCTCAACATCCATTTCATCGGAAATGCTTTCCCACAGCACTGCTTCATCATCAAGCTCGCGCTGCCGGGCAATTGGGGCTGGTTTTTCCAGTTCGTGAATTTTCAGATTGGTGTTGGGCAGCGGGGTGACATCGCGAACCAGCTTTTTGAACAAGTTTGCCTCATCCTGCAACTTCTTGAGTTCAGCCGCTTTAATTTTCTCCTGGCGTTCAGCCTCCAGGCGCTGCTCTTTGAGCGAGCGCCTGACGCCTTCAAGATCTGCCATGGAAGTCAGCTTTTTCAATGCAGTACTTCTTAAAGGGACTCTTGTCAGCCTTCTTGAGCTTCCAGCCAGCGCTGTGCGTCCAGTGCAGCCATGCAACCTGTACCTGCGCTGGTAATTGCTTGACGGTACACATGGTCTTGTACGTCGCCAGCCGCAAAAACGCCTTCGATGCTGGTCATGGTCGCCAAACCATTCAAACCGCTACGGGTTGTGATGTAACCGTTCTTCATGTCGATCTGACCTTCGAAGATGTCGGTATTGGGCTTGTGGCCAATCGCGATAAATACGCCCTGAAGCGCCAAGTCCTGAGTTTCACCAGTTTTTGTGGATTTAATACGCGCGCCGTTTACACCCATTTCATTGCCCAGCACTTCGTCCAAGGTGTAATCGGTTTTCAGCTCGATTTTTCCTTCCTTCACCTTGTCCATCATCTTGTCGATCAAAATGGCCTCGGCTTTGAATTTGTCGCGGCGGTGAATCACGGTGACCTTCTTGGCAATGTTGCTCAGGTACAGCGCTTCCTCAACCGCGGTGTTGCCACCACCCACCACGCACACTTCCTGATTGCGGTAGAAAAAGCCGTCACAAGTGGCACATGCAGATACACCCTTGCCCGCAAATTCTTCCTCAGAAGGCAGGCCCAGGTACATGGCACTTGCACCGGTGGCAAGAATAAGTGCATCACAGGTGTACACTCCCGAGTCACCTTTTAGCGTGAATGGACGTTGTTGCAGTTCAACCGTGTGGATGTGATCAAAAATGATTTCGGTATTAAAACGCTCGGCATGGGCCAAAAAGCGGCTCATCAGGTCGGGGCCCTGCACGCCTTCGGCGTCGGCCGGCCAGTTGTCCACGTCAGTGGTGGTCATTAGTTGGCCACCTTGGGCCATGCCGGTGATCAAAACAGGGTTCAAATTGGCACGCGCGGCGTACACTGCAGCAGTGTATCCGGCGGGGCCAGACCCCAAAATCAGTACTTTGGCGTGGCGTGGCGTGTTAGAACTGGTCATTGCTACCTCTTTTGTGCTTCAAATGGTGTCTGTTCAAGATATTTCTCTCGAACTTTGTCAGAATACAGACTTCAATTATATGCTGCATTGCGGGCTACTCTTATTACAGTGAATTCCAGGACCACACAAAATACAGGCACCCTTCGGATCAGCAAGTTGTTGCTGGAAATCCGCTGGCTATGTCTGCTTGTTTTTTCCATCTATCTGTTTTTGATTCTGGTGTCGCACAGCAGCAGTGATGACAGCTTTTCCCATGAATCAGGCAGCGATGTTGTCAGCAACTTTGGCGGGGCTGTGGGTGCCCATTTGTCCGACTTGTTGTTCTTTATTGCGGGCTACTCTGCCTACGCTCTGCTGGGCTTGTCATTCTTCATGTTGTGGCGTGCCCGTAAAATGGTCGATGCCATCGAATTACCCGGTTTCAACGAACCTTTGCCAAAGTGGATTGCCTGGGTAAGGCCCATTGGCTTTGTGGTGTTGTGGGTCGGTTTAATGGGCCTGGAGTCGCTGTCAATTTTTAAAGGCGAAGGTCTGCCAGCCGGCGCTGGCGGCGTTGTTGGGCAAACCATTTCGAGCATTTTTCAGCAATTGCTGGGGCTTTCTGGCGCCGTCATGTTGCTGTTGCTGTGCACTGCGGCTGGCCTAAGCGGATTACTGGGGCTAAGCTGGGCCGTGATGGCCGAACGCGTGGGTGGCTTTCTGGAAGGCTTGGTGTTTAAAACCAAAGAATTGGTCACTGCTTACTTTGACCGCAAAGAAGGCAAAAAAGTCGCTTTGGCCCGTGTTGAAAAAGTGGAACAGAAACGAGAAAAGTTTGAAGAACACAAACCTATTCGCATAGAACCGGTTGCAGTGGCAGCCGAGCCCTCGGTGCAAGCCATCAAGGAAAAACAGCAGCCGCTGTTTGCTGAACTGACTGAAACCGAGTTGCCACCTTTGGGCCTATTGGACGATGCGCCTGCAGCCATTGAAACTGTCTCCGCCGATACGCTGGAATACACGTCGCGCTTGATTGAGAAGAAGTTGAGTGACTTTGGTGTGCAGGTACAGGTGATGGCAGCCCAGCCAGGTCCGGTGATTACGCGCTTTGAAGTGGAACCCGCAGCCGGTGTGAAGGGTTCGCAAGTGGTGAATTTGGCCAAAGACCTGGCCCGAGCGTTGAGCTTGGTGTCCATTCGCGTGGTTGAAACCATTTACGGCAAGAACCTGATGGGGCTTGAACTGCCTAACCCGCGCAGACAAGTGGTGAAGCTGACCGAGATTTTGGGTTCGCAGGTGTACAGCACCAACAAATCGCCCGTGACCATGGCTTTGGGTAAAGACATCGCAGGCAAGCCGGTGGTGGCCGATTTGGCCAAGATGCCACACCTGCTGGTGGCGGGTACCACCGGCTCGGGTAAATCGGTGGGTATTAACGCCATGATCTTGTCGCTTCTCTATAAAAGTGGCGCCGAAGATGTGCGCTTGATTCTGATTGACCCGAAAATGCTTGAAATGAGCGTTTACGAAGGAATTCCTCACCTGCTGTGCCCAGTGGTAACCGACATGCGCCAAGCTGCCAATGCCTTGAATTGGGCTGTGGGCGAAATGGAAAAACGCTACCGCCTGATGAGTAAAATGGGTGTACGTAACCTGGCGGGCTACAACGCGAAAATTGCAGAGGCCCGAAAAAGCGGTAACAGCATTCCAAACCCGTTCAGCCTGACACCTGACGCGCCCGAGCCTTTGGACACCTTACCCATGTTGGTGATCGTGATCGACGAGCTGGCCGACCTGATGATGGTGGTGGGCAAGAAAATTGAAGAACTGATTGCACGTTTGGCCCAGAAAGCCCGTGCGGCCGGCATTCACCTTATTTTGGCAACGCAAAGGCCTTCGGTCGACGTCATTACTGGGTTGATCAAGGCCAACATTCCAACCCGAATTGCATTCCAGGTTTCATCGAAAATCGATTCCCGCACCATTCTCGACCAAATGGGTGCTGAAGCACTTCTTGGGCAGGGTGACATGTTGTACTTGCCGCCTGGTTCCGGCGTGCCCCAGCGTGTGCATGGTGCTTTTGTATCGGATGAAGAAGTACACCGTGTGGTTGAATACCTGAAAGAGAAGGGTGGTGAGCCCAACTACATTGAGGGCATTCTAGAGGGCGGCACCGCGGAGGAAGGTGGCAACGCCAGCATGGACGCGACAGCCGGCAGTTTCGATGGCGAAAAAGATGCACTCTACGACCAAGCCGTGGGCATTGTGCTGAAGCACCGCAGGGCATCCATTTCATTTGTGCAACGCCATTTGCGCATTGGGTACAACCGTGCAGCACGCCTGCTGGAAAGCATGGAACAGGCGGGCTTGGTATCGGCCATGCAGTCCAACGGCAACCGCGAAATTCTGGCGCGAGCCGAGGCGGGCCAGGATGATGAATAATCATGACGATTAATTCAGCATTCATCCATTAAGTTCGGTAAAGCCTGTTTACCCCTGGTAACAACATGCGTTATTCAGGGTGAGGCACCTTAAAGGAAGTAGAAATTAATGCGAATTCAACAATTCTTGTTTCGATCAATCCTGGCTGCGGCTTTGAGTGCTGGCGCACTTGGGTCGGCTTGGGCGTCTGCCCAAGAGGCGTTGAACAACTTTGTAAAAAACCGGGGCTTCGCCGAAGGTCAGTTTTCACAAGTGGTTATTTCTCCCAGCGGCGCGGTGAAACAACGCGGTACAGGTGAATTTTCTTTTTCACGGCCTGGCAAATTCCGTTGGGAAATCAAGAAACCCTATCCCTTGCTGTTGCTCTCCAATGGCAGCAGCGTGGTTTCTTACGATGAAGACATGGGTCACGCCACACAAAAGCCCATTGGCAATGCCATGGATTCAACACCTGTCGCCCTGTTGTTCGGCAGTAAAGACGTTGACAAGTTGTTTAATCTTAAAGATGAAGGCATGAAAGACGGCAAGGAATGGCTAGTCATTCGTCCGAAAGACAAGGACAACCTGTTCGACTATGCACGTATTGGCTGGAAAGACGGCTTGCCAGTGAACCTGGAAATTCATGACGCTTTGGGCCAGGTTACCCAGTTGGAATTGAGCAATTGGGATTTTTCCAAGCAACGCCCGGCAGGCTTTTTTGACTTCAAGGCACCCGCCGGTGTGGATTTGATTCGAACCCAATGACTACCCCTGATCTGTTTGGCGACAGCACTGAGCAACGTTCTTCACCGCCGAATCAAGGCGGTGTCGCCGGATCGGTTCCGTTAGCCGAACGGATTCGCCCAAACACACTGGCCGAAGTGGTGGGCCAAACGCACCTGCTCGGCCCTGGCAAACCGCTTACCTTGCTGTTTGACCAGCAACATGTTCACTCACTGATTTTGTGGGGCCCACCCGGTGTGGGTAAAACAACTTTGGCCCGCTTGCTGGCAGGCGCTGCGAAAGCGCAATTCATCGCCTTGTCGGCTGTGCTGGCCGGGGTCAAGGAAATTCGCGCTGCAATTGAACAGGCAGGCGAGTATGCCAAGGTGGGTAAATCCACCATTTTGTTTATCGATGAAATTCACCGCTTCAACAAATCACAGCAAGATGCCCTGTTGCCTTTTGTTGAATCGGGTTTGGTCACATTTATTGGAGCAACCACTGAAAACCCATCTTTTGAAGTGAATTCAGCCTTGCTGTCGCGCTCACAGGTGTATGTACTGAACAGTTTGAATGCCGATGATTTTACTCGTTTGCTCAAACGTGCTCAGGCGGAACTGGCCACTGACATCAAGGTTGAGGACGATGCATTCGATGCTTTGTGCGCCTATGCCGATGGGGATGCACGCCGTTTTCTGAATTTGGTGGAAATTACGCTTCTTCAAATCAAGGCACAGGGCCTGAGCTGCCTTGATTTACCAGCTTTGAAGCAAATTGCTCCCTCACAAATTCGCCGTTTCGACAAAGGGGGCGATGCCTTTTACGATCAGATCTCGGCCTTGCACAAGTCGGTTCGTGGCTCTGACCCCGATGCAGCCCTTTACTGGTTTTGCCGCATGCTCGATGGCGGAGCAGACCCGCGCTACATGGCCCGCCGAATTGTGCGCATGGCTTGGGAAGACATCGGTTTGGCCGATCCCCGAGCTTTTACCATCGCCAATGAAGCGGCGCAGACCTATGAACGGCTGGGTAGCCCCGAGGGTGAATTGGCTTTGGCCCAATGCGTGCTTTACCTAGCGATTGCGGCAAAAAGCAATGCGGGTTACAACGCTTACAAACAAGCGATGGCACACGTGAAGCAAAGCAGCTCCATGCCCGTGCCAATGCACTTGCGCAATGCACCCACCCAGCTGATGAAAGAACTGGGACATGGCAGTGGCTATCGGTATGCCCACGACGAGGAAGCTGGACATGCCGCGGGAGAAAGCTATTGGCCCGAGGGTATGCAAACGCCGCAGTTTTATCGGCCCACTGATCGTGGACTCGAAGGTAAAATTGCCGAAAAGCTGAGTTGGCTTGCACAGCGCAATGCCGAAGCCCGTCAAAAAAAGTAAGAAGCGCCCCATGTCACCCTCACTGGGCATGAAGTTTTAGTACCATCACCGCTATCCACTCCAACTGCATTCCGAGAAATTTTCATGTTAGACATTCAATTGCTTCGCAAAGACTTGACCAATGTGGCCGAAAAACTGGCCCAACGTGGCTACAGCCTCGACATTGCGCAGTTCAACGCACTGGAAGGCAAACGCAAGCAACTACAAACCAGCACCGAAGAGCTGCAAGCCAAGCGCAACAGCATGTCCAAGCAAATTGGTCAGCTGAAAGCCAAGGGTGAAGATGTTTCTGCCGTGATGGAGGAAGTGGCCGGCCTTGGTGATGAATTGAAACGCAATGAAACCGAGTTGAGTGCTTTGCAAGAAGAGGTCAACGCATTTTTGTTGAACATTCCAAACCTGCCGCATGAATCAGTGCCCGCAGGTAAATCCGAGGACGACAACGTTGAACTTCGCCGCTGGGGTACACCAGCCCAGTTTGATTTCCAGGTGAAAGACCATGTGGATTTGGGCGAGAAACTTGGCCTTGATTTTGAAACGGCTGCTAATTTGTCAGGTTCACGTTTTGCCGTGTTAAAGGGGCAAATCGCCAAACTGCATCGGGCATTGGCGCAGTTCATGCTCGATACCCACACCGAGCAACACGGCTACACCGAACACTACACACCCTACATTGTTCGTGGCGAAACCCTGAAAGGCACCGGACAGCTTCCGAAGTTTGCTGATGACTTGTTTTCAGTCAAGAAAGGCGGAGAAGAGGGAACTTCTGAACCTCTGTATCTGATTCCGACCGCAGAAGTGACCTTGACCAACCTGGTGGCTGACCAAATGTTGAAAACAGGCGATTTGCCCATCAAAATGACCGCACATTCACCCTGTTTCCGCTCGGAGGCGGGTAGCTATGGCCGTGACACCCGTGGTCTGATTCGCCAGCACCAATTCGACAAAGTAGAAATGGTGCGCATTGAGAACCCGGAAAACTCCTATGCGGCACTGGATGAAATGACCCAGCACGCGGAAAATATTCTGCAAAAGCTGGGGCTTCCTTACCGGGTTATCGTTCTGTGTACTGGTGATATGGGCTTTGGCTCTACCCGCACGCACGACATTGAAGTGTGGTTGCCTGCCCAAAATACTTACCGTGAAATTTCGTCTTGTTCGAACTGTGAAAGCTTCCAGGCGCGTCGCATGAAAGCCCGCTTTAAAAACGAGGCTGGTAAAACCGAGTTTGTGCATACTTTAAATGGTTCAGGCTTGGCGGTTGGGCGTACCTTGGTGGCGGTGCTTGAGAATTATCAACAAGCCGACGGCTCGGTAAAGGTGCCTGAAGTTCTTCAGCCCTACATGGGCGGAAAAGCTGTACTTCAGCCATAAAATTGCCCAACTTTTGGCTTTCAAGCCTGTTGTGCCGGCAGAAGCAGGGGACACAGCGCGCCGGCCAGTGCAGACAGCACGCTAAAGGTCCACAACATGGCGTGTGTGCTTTGCCCTGCCAGCAGGCTGACCACCGCCCCCATAATCAAAATTAGAAACCCGATCGCCGTGTTGCTGACAGCCACATAAGCAGAGCGGGTTTCTGCAGTGGCCATGTCCACAAGCAGGGTTTTTCTACCCAAACGCACACCCGCCAGGCACACCGAAGTCAGGAAATAAGCGCCGGGAAACAGCACCAAGGCGCTGAATTCAATTTCAAATTTCAAAACCAGCAGTACAGCAATGCATACCGCGGCGTTGATTGCACTGGCGATTGCCATCAAGGTGCGGCTTGAATAATCGGCCAAACGTCCCCACAAATAGCCCGACGCGGTATTGGCCAGACCAGAAACGATCAAAAACAGGCCGATCAACGCGGCGTTGCCCAGGGCGTCCTGGGCAAGAATAATCAGCATGGGGGCGCCCAGTGACACGCTCAATAACAGGGTGCGAAGAATCACGAAATTGCGAAAAGGTTTGTCTTCTTTTAACAAACGAAGCGATTTCAAAGCCTCAATGCCAGCATTGCCGCCGCCTGTGGTTGCGCCCGGCTCTTCCCGGATCGCCCAAATCGCGAAAGAAGCGATAATCCAGCACAGCCCAGCAATGCCAAAAAGACTGGCGAGGATCAATTCATTGTTTTTGATTTGATTGTAGAAACCCAGATTGAGCCCCAAGAGCAAGGTAAACAGCCCCGAAACGCTCGTGGCCAGGCCCATGAGCGTACCGCGCCGCGATTTCGAGACGGTTTTTCCCAGTACGTCTTTGGCTGCAACTGAACATATACCCCGTGCAAAACTGAACACCAACAGGGCGGCAAACACCAGCCAACTCGCATTTTCTGCCTTCAAATCAAGGAATAACGCAAACCCGCATGCCCATAGGGCAAAGCCGCTGAGCAAGCCGCCGAACAACCAAACATACTTTCTCAGTGCTACGGCCCTTATTTTTGCGGCTATAAACAGCTGTGGAAGCAGCACACCCGACTCGCGAATGGGCACGGCCAAAGACACTAGCAGCATGGGCGCTCCCAACAGGCCAAGAACCCATGGAAACACCAAGCGTGCACTGGCTATTTCGTCAGCCAATTTGGTGAAAAAGTTGCCAAGTAAGTGCAGAAAAAAATTGAAGGGTTGGTGTTTGCAGGATTCATCAGGAATATCTTTGCAAACGCGTGCGTCTTCGTCGCCTGTGATAAGGTCGTACAGGGCTGTAGTGGCAGGTTTGGCTTTTTGCATCTGGATACTTTATCAACTAAAAAGGCACCCGAAGGTGCCTTTCCGATCAAACACTGGCTGTTGATTGCCAAGCGAGCAGTTTACTGCGCGCCAACCGTGGCCTTGATGGCTGCGATGAACTTCTCGCTTTGCGCTATGTTGCTAACTGTAGCTTCAAGACCGTGGCGGGCAGAAGCCAGGCGGATAAAGCGCTCCATGCGGCGGGTTTCGTGTTTGTTCCAGCGAACGGTGAATGACACAACACGGTTGTCATCAATCCAGACATTGCTGGGTTTCAGGAACATGAAATCGCCCAAAGCTACTTTGGGCAAGCCAACTTGGCCGCTCGCATCCACGCCGGTGAACTGAACCAGCAATGGAGTACCGTTTTGAAGCCAGCTGTTGTTTTCAATAGCATCACAGAAGATGGAGCAGGTTGACCAGGTAAGTCCACTGTAGCGAACCATAAATGCCAGTCTGGATTCTTCGAAATTATCCGTTACATCTGAACCCACTGCAGCTAAATCTTCAGGTTTTACCTTAAGCGCCAGGAGTTCCTGCTCAAGTGTACTGTAAGCAATGCTAGAACGAATTTGATCCGGAATAGGCTTAACCTGTAACCAGTGGAACAGGCAATAAGACCGAGTCAAACGCTCTGCAATCGAACTCATGATGAACTCCTGAAAAACATGCTGCAATGTTATTGGTACTGGGCTCGGAGTTATTCAGATTCATACCGAGGCTCTAACCAAATTCCCTTGACTTCACAAACAATCAGCAACCGAAAACCATACTGATTTGTGTGCAGTTACAAGAGAAGGTTCAATTATTGTTAACGCTGAACCCGGAATTTGGAATACCAATTTCACAAATAATTTGCTTACGCTGCTTTTTCCTGGTTCTTCGCAGGTTCTCCCATTCTTTTAGCTGAATATTCATTCAAAAATTGGGGCAGCAAATTGTCCCAATCGGGGTTTAAGGACTCAATCAACAACAGGCGCATGTCGCGTGGCCAGTTCCGCACTCGGCGAAGTCGGGCCACGAATTTGTCATGGTCAGTCCAGACTTCGAAGTAAACAAGGCGATCAAGTCGATGGTAGTGTGCATAATCACGACGAAGCCCCTGCAGGTGTTCATCCATCCGCGTGGCAAGACAGTTGGTATCCCCCAGGTAAAGTGGGCCATTGGGTTTGTTGTTCGACAAAATATAAAGCCAGTATTTGTCTTGTTTTCTGGCGGTGTCGCTCAAGCTACTGTCCGTGTTCTTGCTCAATTCTTCCTCCGCACCATTGGGCTTTAGGGCAATAAGTGGTTGTAAGTACAATACTTATTGATTGTATGTGTATTGCTTATTTTGTAGTGCAAGTTTCTCCCTCTTAATGGGTGCTGCCATCGCTATTTTTGACGGATATTCGGTGGTACTATAGCTTTGGATGATTATTTCCTAATGCCAAAATGAAATTGGCTTTTTAATTATTTATATATTTATCAAAGGCTTATATGCTTACAGCTATCCTGGTGGATGGTCCGTTCTTCATACGCAGAATTCGCCAAATATTCCCAAGTTCAGTCCACCATGATGCAAAAGTCATGGCAGACCTAGTGTGGCGTTTATCAGCCGCTCATTTGTTTGAACGCAATCAGCCTAAGCGCCACTTGTTCCGCATTTTTTTCTACGACACGCCCGTGTTCACGCAACGTGTAACATTGCCGGTTTCCAGGCAACAAATTGATTTGTCAAAATCCAAAGAAGGGCAATTCCGGGTGGCGTTTCAGCGTCAATTGCAAAGAAAACGGAAATTGGCGGTGAAGCTGGGTGAAGCGCGCGAAGCAGATACCTGGAAACTGAATGAGGATGCCCTAGCAGATTTGCTTGGCAAACGCATTACCGTAGACGACCTGGCCGATGAGGACTTCACCCCCGATTCCCACCCCAAGGGGATTGAATTGAGAATGGGTGTAGACCTGGCGACTCTGGCCTACAAACGACAGGTTCAACAGGTGGTCTTGCTGACCGGAGATGGTGCTTTTTCAAGTGCAGCCGAACTGTTGCGCCACGAGGGCGTTGATGTAGTGCTCGATCCGATGTGGCAAAACATTTCTGAAGATCTGTTTTCCTACATTGATGGGCTGCGCTCGACCTGCCCCCCACCAGACAGGGCAGCAGATTTCCTGGCCCGAATTGGATCAGATACTTACGATCACGACGATCTGCCTGCTGAATAAAAAAGCCCACGTCAAAGTGGGCTTTTTTCAGCACCCGGCGAGGTGCATTACATCAATCAATCCCCCATGCCTTCTGCGTAAAGGTCGTTGATTCGATCCTTGAACGCTTCAATCACTTTCACGCGTTTTACCTTGAGGGTCGGCGTTAAAAGACCATTGTCGACGGTCCAGGGTTCTTTGGTGGTGATAATGCGGCGCACACGGATGTAGCGCGGCAAATGCTGCAAACGCTCATTGGCCCGTTTGATCAGTTCTTTTTCATTGGAGTTGGCAGTGACCGCAATCATGCCAATGAAAGGTCGACCTTCGCCGATCAATACAATTTGCTCGAACACATCGTCACCAATAATGGCCATTTCTGCATCCTGCGGGGAAAACTTTTCGCCGTTGGACAACACCATGATGTCTTTGATTCGACCCCGAATATAAATTCGTTTGTCCTTGATTTCAGCCACATCTCCCGTGTGCAGCCAACCGTCTGAATCGATCGCTGTTTTTGTAGCCTCATCGTTTTGCCAATACCCCAACATGATGTTGGGACCACGTGCCAGCAATTCGTCATTTTCACCCAGCATGACCTCCACATTGGGCAGAGCAGGGCCCACTGATTCGGGCACATTGCCTTCGGGACGGTTGACCGAGATGACCGGGCAAGCCTCAGTCATGCCGTAGCCGTGAAGAATGGGAAGCCCCATGGCGATAAACGCTTTGGCAATTGTGCTTTCTAGTGCCGCACCACCCACCACAGCCAAACGCAAGCGACCGCCCAGCCTTTCCAGAATAGGTTGAGCCACTTTGGCGCGCAGAAGAGGGAGCTGAAAGTGATCGACAATGCCACCTTTGCCCTGTTCCATCCGCCAGCCCACATCCACCAGCTTTTCGAATGCCTTTCGCTTGAAGCGAGAGTCTTTGACAGAGGCTTGAATGCGGCCGTAAAACTTTTCAAAAATGCGCGGTACGGCAAACAGAACCGTGGGTGCCTGGGTTGCCAGGTCTTCTGGCAATTGGTTTATACCACGCGCGTAAATCACTTTTGCACCCACACGCAGGGGCAGGTAGTAGCCACCTGTGCGCTCGAACATGTGCGACATGGGCAAAAATGACAAAAATACGTCTTCCGGCTTTGCAATGTCCAACTGGAAGCAGCTGTCTACGTTGGCGATCACGTTTTTGTGCGACAACATCACTCCCTTAGGGCGACCCGATGTGCCCGAGGTGTAGCAAATTGTGGCCAGCGTGTTTTGCTCAAGATCGAGCAGTTCGAAAGGCTCCAGCTTTTTATCCAGACTTTTCAGCACATGGGCCGCATTTTCCACGCCATCGGCTTCTTTTTCGATGTCTGATTTGATCGACAACACGCGAACGTCTTTCAGGTTCTCTTTCAACAAGTTGCGGGCAATGCGGTCATTTTCAACAACCACTGCGCGCGATCCGGAATCCTGAATGCAATAGGCAATGTTGCTGGCGTTGTCATCCACATACAGCGGCACTGAAACAAGGCCCATGGCCACTGCACCCTGGTCAAACGCCACCCAGTGAACACTGTTCTTCAGGCAAATGGCAACCCTGTCGCCGGGCTGTAAGCCCATGGATCGAAAAAAAGCCTGCCAGGAACGTGCAAGATCAATCATTTCCCGGGCTTTAAAATCAACCCACTCGTTGTCGATGAACTGACGGTACAACACGCGATTGGGGGTGTCGTCATGTTGAAACAAGAAAGTGGCGATGTTCGCCATAAGGAGGTCTCCCAAATTTCTGTTTTTATAAAATTGACCGTAGTGTACTGAACAGTTTAAGGATTGATAAGAACAGTCATTCTAGATTTACATTCAAGGCCTTGATAACAGCAGGTCGGGCACTTAGTTCTTCATACCATTTGTGCACTGCGGGATAAGCGCTTAGTTCTATTCCCTGGCGCTGCCAGCGATAAACCCAAGGATACAAAGCCATATCGGCAATGGAATAGTTTTCCCCTGCGATGTAAGGAAATTCGTTGAGCTGCTTGTTGATAACCTCATAGAGCCTTTTGGCCTCATTGGTGTATCGATTGATAGCATATTCAATCGGTTCAGGCGCGTAAATACGAAAATGATGTGCCTGCCCCAGCATCGGACCAACGCCACCCATTTGAAACATTAACCATTGAATGATCGATAGGCGTTCTCGGTGACTGTTACCGAAAAACTTGCCGGTTTTCTCGGCCAAGTAAATCAGAATGGCACCGCTTTCAAACAATTCGAGTGGTTTTCCGTCAGGGCCATGCGGGTCAATAATCGCCGGTATTTTGTTGTTGGGGCTGAATTTTAAAAACTCGGGCTTGAATTGATCGCCCTTGCCAATATCAACTGCAATAGGTTTCCATTGAAGACCCATTTCCTCGCAGGCAATGTGGATTTTGTAGCCATTGGGAGTTGTCCAAGTGTAAACCTGAATCGGTTCATTATGCGCAGTATTCAATCAACGCTCTCCAGTGATGCAAATGGGCTAACACGTTCGTGCTAGGTCATTTCAAGGATACCTCACTGAATGTGGTCATGCGTATGCTTACGCTAACAGGAACAATTGAACCGAGAGTAGAGATGCCGATTTTCTGGACACAAGCCGCTCGAATAATTCACCTTTCGGTGTTTTCGATTCTCTGTGCTTTATTGACGCTGTTTCCCCTGCCGGGGCACAGCCTTGAAATTTCCACACCAGTGGGAATTCAGCAAATTGGTCAAATCCTGAATCTGAAAAGTACGCTCAGCAACATGCCAGAAGGAGCTGAATCGCAATTGCGATCCACATGCCTGAAGGCTCGAATATATGCTTCGGGAAATAATCCGGGCAGTTATGAAAGTACCCTTTCGCGAGAGGTACTGGTGAATTTTGACCCAACGATTCGCCGAGGAGGCTTGCTTGAATTCAAGTCGGTAGCACCTGTTGAGGACGCAGTGGTTGAAATGGAGTTGGTGTCGGAGTGCCCGTTGATCGTGTTCAGTACAAAATGGACATTGCTGTTGAAACAGGGTGGGGTTGAACAGGGCAATGCGATTAACGTAAACACTGCTGGCAAAGAATCTGCTTTTGACCCTGAAGGTTCTTCGTTGTTGGCCAATTCCAGAAAAGCACCAGTACCACAGGTTGACAGCAAGCCAGCATGGATGACCCAAGACAAGCGACATGAAATAAAGCCTCAGCAAGCATTGGGCGAGACTCCCGAGGTTGTTTTAACGACACCAGAAAATGACGAGGCGGTAAGTAACAATGAAGTTGTGAAGGTGGCATCGCTTAATACTGATTTGTTTGGCGCCGGGCTCATTGAAAGCCGAAGGGAAACTACCGATGTATCTGGCGGGCTTGGTTTGAATGAATACACTGGGGAAACAGCTGCAAACCGTAACCTGCAAGATTGGCTGCTGCCGGTATCGTTGGGTGCAGCGGTTCTGTTGATGATTACTTTGTTACTTTATCGACGGTATTCAGCTCAAAAAGCAAACATTCCGTTTGGGGTTGATGAGCACGGACACGATGATCGTCGTGCCAACAATTCTCAGCCGATGGATGTAGCGACCATCAGCCGGGAACACGTCTTGGCGTTTTCAGGAGAGCCCGCATCAGCGTCAGTGGGTAGCCATCGGGTATTGGAGTCATTGATTGGAAATGATGAACAAGACTTTGACGCCGACCTGAATTCATCTGCCCATAACATGAACGCCGGTTTGATCGACCCTGTGTATCGATCGTCTCTAAAAATCAGTCTTGAGTTGATCAATCGGGCCGACATTCCCAGCTGGAAATTGCCTGCATCTTATCTGGGTTTGGTCGAGTCGCGGAACAAATCACTGGAGTTACACCGAACGATCGATGCTTTGTTGTTGCGAAGTCAAATTGGCTTGATTGAATTGGCGTTTCAGGATGCCAAACAGGGCCAGTTGACCCCGGCGCAGTCTTCACTGGAACTGCTGGAGCAGGTACTTGGCAATGAGTTACATGACCTGGAGTTTAGAGCAACGCTTTGCGTGCCCGATGTGGTCAAAAGTCATGTGCGCGCAAAAATGTGCGAGATCGCGGGTGCCGATAAGCGCCAGTTACTTCGTGAAAACCTGGTGAACTTGAACAGCCAGGTGCTTAGCCCCGCACTTTGCTTTAATTCAAATGCATGGCGCGAATTCTTGAGTGAGGAAGGTATTCTAGATTAGCCATCACATTGCTGTTCACGACACGCTTAGGGACTCTTCCAGTTGCTCAATCTCAAGCATCAGTTCAAGCAACTCAGTTTCCACGTTCTCTAGGCGAGCGGCGATCAAGTTGCGCTCATGGTGCAGTTCCGTGGCTTTTTTCGAATCGTCGGGTTTGCTGTAGTCGCATTTGGCCAAAGCTTGATCAAGTTTGGCCATTTTGGGTTGATCAGTCTCAATTAGCTTTTCAAGTTTTTTAACCTGATTGCCCAATTGTTTGATTCGTTGGTTCACAGCTTGCCTGTCTATGGGTGCTGCCACAACTGCAACAGGTTTGTTGTTCGAATTGCCTTGTTTTGCATTGCGATTTTCCGCACTGGTTTCTTTGCGCAGCAGATCCGCATAGTCATCCAGATCGCCGTCAAATTCGGTCACGGCACCTTGGTGAACGCGCCAAAATCGATCAGTAATAGATTCCAGCAAATGCCGGTCATGAGAAACCATCACCAGGGCTCCTTCAAATTCCAGAAGGCTGCTGGCCAAGGCTTGGCGAGTCGCAATGTCCAGATGGTTTGTGGGTTCATCCAGCAATAGCAGGTTGGGGCGTTTGTAGGCTAAAAGGGCCAAAGCCAAACGCGACTTTTCACCGCCCGAAAAACTGCCAACCAATTGACGAACTTTGTCGTCTCTAAAGTGATAGCGTGCCAAGAATTCACGCGCTTTTTGCTCGGAAATTTGCCGCTCAAGACGTGACATGTGCTGCAAGGGTGTGGCGTTCATGTCAAGCGATTCAATTTGGTCTTGCGCGAAGTACCCGTAAACCAGGCCTTTGCCCTCAACCCGCTCACCACCCAACATGTTGAGCTCGCCCACCAATGTCTTAACCAGGGTGGTTTTGCCATTGCCGTTGGCACCCAACAGACCGATACGGTCGCCAGGGCGAAGTTCAAGACTGATACTTTTTAGAATGGGCGTTGCACCTTCATAGCCACAATCGCTCCGGTTCAGCACCACCAACGGGTCTGGACTTTTGTGGGGTTCCATAAACGGAATTGCCACATGGGGTTCTACTTGCAAAGTTTCAATCAACTTGATCTTTTCAAGTCGCTTTACCCGGCTTTGTGCTTGTTTGGCCTTGCTGGCTTTGGCCTTGAAACGATCCACAAATTTTTGCAGCTTTTCCATTTCACCAGCAGCCTTTTTGTTGGCCTGGCTAACCTGGTCTGCACGCTCGGCAAAAGCACGCTCAAACGCAGAGTAACCACCCGTGTACTTGGTCAGTTTTTCGCTGTTCAGGTGCACGGTGTGGGTACACACCTCGTCTAGAAAATCACGGTCATGTGAAACCAGAATTACCGTGCTGTTGACTTGCTTGATCCACTGCTCCAGCCACACCACCGCTTCGATGTCCAGGTGGTTGGTGGGTTCGTCCAGCAAAATAAGGTCGGCCCTTGAGCCCAGCACTTTGGCAAGGTTCAAGCGCATTTTCCAGCCGCCAGAAAACTCGCCAACTTTGCGTTGAAGGTCTTCTGTTTTAAACCCCAAGCCGTGAAGAATGGTGGCCACACGCGCTTCAGCAGTGTAGCCATCCAGGTTCTCCAGCTCTTCATACAAGTGGCCAAGTTGCTCCATGTCGCCGCTTTCTTCAACAGCATGAATTTTTTGGCGCACTTCGTGCAAGGCCCGGTCACCTTCCAGGGCGAAATCAATCACGCTGAGGTGGTTGGCTGTTACTTCCTGATCAATCCAGGAAAGTCGCCACACCTTGGGCAGGTCGATACTGCCTTGATCAATGTGAAGCTCGCCAAGAAGGGCACTTAGAAAACTGGATTTACCCGCGCCATTGTGACCAATTAGACCTACTTTTTCACCGGGAAACAGAGTGAGTTCAGCATTTGTTAAAATAGGCTTGCTGCCCCGCGCAATGCTGAGGTTGTTGATTTGAATCATTGAATGGGTTTAGACCAAGTCTTCTTTGTTGAGCAAAAACACCTGTTCGTCACCTGCCGAGGTTTCAAGCCAAATGGGATTTAAATGTGGAAAGGCCGCTTCGAAATGCAGTTTTTCATTGCCGAGTTCAACCACCAGAAAACCGCCGTCTTTCAGGTGTTTAGGGGCCTGTTCAAGAATATCCTGAATCAGATCCATACCGCTGTCGCCACCGGCCAAAGCCATGCGTGGTTCATGCAGGTACTCTGGCGGCAGCTTTTTCATGGAGGCCTCATTGACATAAGGCGGGTTGGTCAAGATGAAGTCGTATTGCTTGCCATTCAGGTTTGAAAACAAATCCGATTCAATGGCATGAACACGCTGCTTCATCTCATGCAGCTGTATGTTCTCGCGCGCGACACTCAAGGCCTCAGTTGACAAATCGACAGCATCAACCTGCGCATTTTCAAACACATAGGCAGCCAGAATCGCCAGACAGCCGGAACCTGTGCACATGTCAAGAATCTCGAATGGCATTTCAGGGGCATTCACCCAGGGCGTTAATTGGTCGGCCAGCAGTTCAGCGATAAAGGAACGCGGGATGATGACCCGTTCGTCGACCTTGAAGGCATGTCCTTGCAACCAGGCCTCGCCAGTGATGTAACTGGCCGGCTTGCGATCGACTACACGTTGGGTAATAAAACGTGTCAGTCGATTGGCTTCTTGAATGGTGACACGTGCGTCCCAAAACGGCCCGACATCGCCAATCGGCAGACTGAGCGCTGACTGCACCATATAAATCGCTTCATCAAATGCGTTGCTTGAGCCATGGCCAAAAAACACCTGACCACGGCGCATTTCGCTGACATAAAACCGCACCCAGTCGCGAACGGTGTGTAGTTCTTTGGGGTCGACTGCAATGTGTGCGGTGTAATCCTGATTCATGAATTGCCTTGGCTGAAATCGGTTTGCCCAATGGTGAGTACGCCGTTCAATTCGACGACCGGGCGTTTAATGATGCTGGGGTATTCCAACAGAAGGGCTTTGGCACCCTCAGGTGACCGGGCTTTGCCTTGCAGGCTTTCGTCCAGACCACGCCAAGTGGTGCCCTTTCGGTTGACGACTTTATCCAACCCAAAGGTACTGATCCATTCGTCAAGCAGCAACGCGGGTACACCATGTTTTTTGAAGTCATGGAAAACAATTTCCACGTCATTCGATTTCAGGGATGCAATCGCTTTTTTTACGCTGTCGCAGTTAGGAATTCCGTATACCTTGGCTGTCATTCTGTCGGATGCTCCTTTACTCTGCGTTGCGCAGCAATTCGTTGATGCCGGTTTTCGCACGTGTTTTTGCATCAACACGCTTGACGATCACCGCGCAGTACAGGCTGTATTTGCCACAAGCGCTGGGCAGTGAGCCACTGACGACCACTGAGCCAGCAGGAATTCGGCCGTAACTTACTTCGCCTGTTTCGCGGTTGTAAATTTTTGTACTTTGACCGATGTAAACACCCATGGAAATCACGGAGTTTTCTTCAACGATTACGCCTTCCACTACCTCAGAACGTGCGCCAATAAAGCAGTTGTCTTCGATGATTGTGGGGTTCGCCTGTAGAGGTTCCAACACGCCACCAATGCCTACGCCACCACTCAAGTGGACGTTTTTACCGATTTGTGCGCATGAACCCACAGTGGCCCAAGTGTCCACCATGGTGCCTTCGTCTACATACGCACCAATGTTCACGTAGCTGGGCATCAGCACAACATTTTTGGCAATGAAACTGCCACGGCGGGCCACGGCAGGCGGTACTACACGGAATCCACCTTTCTTGAAGTCTTCTTCGGTGTAATCGACAAACTTGGTGGGCACCTTGTCGTAAAACTGGGTGAAACCACCGGCAGCCATTGGTTTGTTGTCTTCAAGGCGGAAAGAAAGCAACACGGCTTTCTTGATCCATTGGTGGGTTACCCACTCGCCGCTTTCCTTGGAACAAACACGCAATTCACCCCTGTTCAATTTTTCCAGTACGTCGCCAACAGCGGCGCGAACTTCTGCAGGTGCAGAAGAAGGGGAAATTTCCGCACGGTTTTCCCATGCGGCTTGAATGATGGATTGATGATTATTTGTCATGGTGATTTCCTGTGTCAGAGACTGTTTTTAATTTGTTGTGCAATACGACCAGCGGCCTCATTGCATTCGGCCAGGCTGGCTACCAGTGCAATTCTCACATGGTTGCTACCGGGGTTAAAACCATTCACCTCACGGCCCAAAAAGCTTCCGGGCAACAGGGTAACATGGGCTTGCTCAAATAGCCTCTTGGCGAATGCGGTGTCGCTTTGCCCCACATCAGCCCAAAAATAAAAGCCGGCGGGTGGAATATGCAGTTCAAGTTTGCCTTCAAGAATGGCGCTGAAGGCTTTGAACTTCTCGGTGTATAAGCGGCGGTTCTCGGCAACGTGTTCTTCATCGTTCCAGGCAGCTACGCTGGCCATTTGTATGGTGGTCGACATGGCAGAACCATGGTAGGTGCGGTAGCGAAGAAATGCCTTGATCAGCTCTGCATCGCCTGCCACATAACCAGAACGAAGCCCGGGCGCGTTAGAGCGCTTGGAGAGGCTGGAAAACACAATCAGGTTGTTGTAATCCGACCTTCCCAAACGGCTTGCTGCTTCAAGCCCACCGATGGGGGCTGCGGTGCCATCTAGATAAATTTCTGAATAACATTCATCCGATGCGATCACGATATTGTATTCATCGGCCAGATCAAACAGCTTTTGCCAGTCTTCAAGTGAATACACCGCGCCGGTCGGGTTGTTGGGCGAACACACATACATCAGCTTTGTTTTGGCCAATACATCGGGGCTGAGTGCGTGAAAATTTGACAAACCGCTGGCCGGATCAATGTTCACGAACACAGGGCTTGCGCCACCTAAAAAGGTGGCGCCTTCGTAAATTTGATAAAACGGGTTTGGAAAAACAACGTGGCTGTCGTTCTCACAACCATCCAGTACCACCTGTGCGAAAGAAAACAAAGCCTCACGCGAGCCCAGAATTGGCAGCACCTGGGTTTCCGGATCGACCAAGGCATCAAAACGGCGCAATATCCACTCAGAGATTGCTTTTCTCAACACCGGCAATCCCTGCGTACCGGGGTATACCGACAAGCCATCAAGGTTGTCGATCAAAGCCTGCTTGATCAGCGCTGGCGTGGGATGCTTGGGTTCGCCAATCGACAAATTCACATGGGTCAAACCACCCGTGTGCTGGGTGCCCGCGAACAATGCTTTGAGGCGTTCAAATGGATAAGGCTGAAGTTTGTCGAGGTTTTTCAATGAGTTCACCGGAATTGCTGTTTAGCCATCGTGTTAAGCCAAGCGCGTATAGCCACGCGCTTTTAACCCCGCGCATTTAGCCACGAGTAGGGTTCATGGTTGAAATGGAATCCAGTTCAACTTTCGGCAAGGGCTGAAAGCCTGAGTGGCGGTGTTCAGCCACCACCGTGGTGTATACGCCACCCCGAACATACCATTTCGCAGTTAGTTTCATGTAGCGGGGGTCAGTTGCGGCCACCAGGTCGTCCAGAATCTTGTTGGTTACAGCCTCGTGGAAAGCACCTTCCTCCCTGTAACTCCACATGTACATTTTCAGGCTTTTCAGCTCTACATTCTTCTGGTTGGGCAGGTAGTCGATCACCAAAGTGGCGAAGTCTGGCTGCCCGGTCAAGGGACAAAGACATGTAAATTCAGGCACTTCGATGTGAACGTGGTAGGGCCGATCCGGGTTCGGATTCGGAAAAGTCTGTAAATCACGGCTGGGTTTGTTACTCATAATTCTCTCGTGGGCCTTTTTAGCCTGTTGTGGCCTTTGGCCTTTGTGGCGTTAAACAACTCAATCATCCTGCCAACTACGGGCGGGGGCCCGGCGTAAAGCGCGAAGGCTTTGCTATTATAAGGTCAGCGGGTTTTCAAGTTCCCGTGGGTTGAAGTTTTTATTCGTTCTATTGGTCTCATTTCCACTTCATCGTGCGATTAACTCACATTCGTTTAGCTGGCTTTAAGTCATTTGTTGAACCAACGTCCTTTGCCGTGCCCAGTAATCTGGTGGGTGTGGTGGGTCCGAACGGCTGTGGCAAATCCAACATCATCGACGCGGTACGCTGGGTACTGGGTGAATCCAAGGCGTCGGAGCTGCGTGGCGAATCCATGCAAGACGTGATCTTTAATGGCTCCACCAACCGCAAAGCGGCCTCGCGTGCCAGCGTAGAGCTGGTGTTTGACAATGCAGAAGGCAGGGCAGGCGGCAGCTGGAACCAATATTCCGAAATTTCCGTTAAACGCGTGCTCACACGCGATGGCGCTTCAACCTATTACATCAACCAGCAGGCGGTTCGCCGCCGCGACGTCCAGGATATTTTCCTGGGTACAGGTCTTGGGCCACGCGCCTATGCCATTATCGGGCAGGGCATGATTGCCCGTATTATTGAAGCCCGCCCGGAAGAATTGCGCATTTTTCTGGAAGAGGCCGCAGGTGTATCGAAATACAAGGAACGCCGCCGGGAAACTGGCAATCGTTTGGCCGACACGCGCGACAACCTCACCCGCATCGAAGATATTCTTCGCGAATTGACCAGCCAGATTGAGCGACTGGAGCAGCAAGCCACCGTGGCGCGGCAGTTCAAGGAACTTGAAGAGGCTAAAAATACCAAGCAGCGCTTGCTTTGGTATATCCGCTATTCCGAGGCGTTAGAGCAGAAAAATACTGGCCAGGCCAAGCTTGAACGTTCCAAAGCTGATCTTGAGGCCATTCAAAGCAAATCGATTAGCACCCAAACAGAACTGTTTGCTGTGCGTGAAAAGCAGGTGGACGCCCAGCAACAGCTGGAGAACGACCAAACCCAATGGATTGAATCCAACAGGCAAGTAAGCCGTCTTGAAGCTGATTTGCGCGTGATGGCTGAATCACGCGCACGCCTGGGTACTCGAGTGGCCGAGCTTGAACTTGAAATTCAAAACTGGACTGTGCGGGAAGAAGACGCGAAGGCACGATTGGAAGAAATCAGTGGTTCTACTGAAGAACAGCAAGCCGAGCTGGAAGAACGAATTATTGCCCTTGAAGAGGCCGAGCTGGCCGTCGAGCCAGTTGAGCTGGCCTTGCAGGCTGCACGATCCGCTGTAGACCAAAAACGCGCCGGTGTCATGCAAATACAGCAGGCACTTGGCCAGGTTTCTTCGCAGCAGGAATCAGCCAGCCGTGCCGAAAACACGATTCAAGTGAAATTGGATCGGCTTGAAAGCGAAAAGCAGCAAATTGCAGCACCTTCGGTACACGAAATGGACGAAGTCCAATCTCGGGTCCATTCCCTTGAACGGGAGCTTGACAATGCCACCGGCAACCTTGCTGAATTTGAAAGCAAGTTGGCTGCTGGTGGTGCCGAACTTGATCATGTTCAAGCCTCATTCAATGCTGAGCGGGACAAGCATGCCAACGCGCAGGCGCAATTGCAGGCACTTCAGAAATTAAACGAGCAACTTGCCGAAAGCGCTGAGTTAAAGCCCTGGGTTGAAAGTAGCGGCCTTGGCGATACACCGCGCTTGTTGGGCAAGTTACAAGTGGAGCGTGGCTGGGAAAGGGCACTTGAATCGGCGCTGCGGGAGTCGCTTGACAGCTTTCAGGTACGAACGCTTGACATGGTTGAGGGCTTTGCCAAACAGCCACCCCCTGCACGCGTGGCTTTCATGGAATCAGCGAGTCAGGGCGGTGGTTCAAACCTTTCTGTTGGCCCGGAAGACCTGGCCAGCCTGGTGCGCTGCACCGACTCTGCCATTCAGCAATCTTTGATTCAATCACTGGCTGGGTACCTCCTGGCCCCCGATTTGCAAGCCGCACTGGCGAAACGAAAAAACCTGAAGCCAGGCCAGCGGATCTTCACGCCACAAGGGCATTGTGTCAGCGCCACAGGCGTGTCTTTTTATGCGGCAGACAATGCGCAAAGCGGTCGGCTTGAGCGCCAGCAGCAAATAGAAGCCCTTCGTACAGAAGTACGCGCGCTAGACATGTTGAAAAATGAATCCATGGCCAAGCGCGACCAACTGCAATTGCGCACGGGTGAAATGAAAGCCCATGTGGTGCAAGCGCGTCAACTGGTTGAAAGTTTGACCAAGCGACTGCATGAAGCCCAGGTACAAATGATTCGCTTGCAAGAGCAGCAAAGCAGGGCAGACAGCCGCCGGGAACAAATTGGTTTAGACCTGGCTTTGTTGCAAAGCGAACTGGAAGAACAACGGGCAATTTTACTTGAATCGGAAGACAAGTACGCCGAACTGGATGAGCAGCTTGCCGTCGCCAGCGATGCGCTCGAAAGCCAGAAAGACAAAGTGACTGAAGCAGAACAGGCGCTGCGCGACAAACAGGCGCAGGTGCAGAATGCGCTGCGTAAAAAGCAGGATGCAGAATTCAATATTCGTAATCAGGAATCTCGCCAACGCGAATGTGAACGAGACATTGCTTTTGCAAGCAGTCAAATTCAGCAAATTCAGCAACGCAAACAATTGGCGCTGGCTGAACTTGAGGGGCTTTTTGAAACCGAAGGTCAAGAAGCATTGCAGCTTGCCTTGGAAGAGCGCGTAATTGCAGAAGAAAAAGTGGCAGTTTCTCGTGATGCGCTAGAACAAATCATGGCGAAGGTATCTGAGCTTGAACGTGCGGAAAAAGAAAGTGACAAGCAGGCTGATCCACTGCGGGATGCGGTACAAGACCTCGCATTAAAAATTCAGGCCGCTGAACTCACCATTGAACAATACAAGAATTTGATGGACGAAGTGCAGGCCGATGTAAACGAATTGGGTCAGCAATTCGTTGCCATGGATGTACCTCCGAAAGCATCAGTGCTTCAGGCCGAAGTAACCCGCCTTACCAACGGCATGCAAGAGTTGGGAGCAGTGAACCTGGCTGCGCTGGATGAACTGGCTGCTGCAACAGAGAGAAAATCATTCCTTGACCAACAGGCCGGCGACCTGATTGAAGCCATGGAAACCCTTGAGGATGCGATCCGCAAAATTGACAAAGAAACACGCGACCTTCTCTCCGAAACTTTTGGTGTGGTTAACGGGCATTTCTCGCGCCTCTTTCCCAAGTTGTTTGGTGGCGGCGAGGCGCGCTTGGTCATGACTGGCGACGAAATTCTGGATGCAGGCGTGCAGGTATTTGCTCAACCGCCGGGCAAGAAAAACGGCACCATTCATTTGTTGTCGGGTGGCGAAAAAGCACTAACGGCCACAGCACTGGTTTTCGCAATTTTCGAGTTGAATCCTGCACCGTTCTGCTTGCTCGACGAAGTTGATGCACCGCTGGACGATGCGAACACCGAGCGTTTCACCCGCTTGGTCAAACAAATGTCTGAACAAACCCAGTTTTTGTTCATTTCCCACAATAAAATCGCCATGGAAATGGCGCAGCAGCTGATCGGCGTCACGATGCAGGAGAAAGGTGTTTCCCGCATTGTTGCCGTTGACCTGGCGGCTGCAGAAAAAATGGCAACGGAAACCGTATGAACGACCTACAACTTACCCTGCTGATTGTTGGAGGTGGTGGCATTGCTGCCATGATCGCTTACAACTGGTGGCAAGATTATCGACTGCGCAAACAAGCCAGCGAACGTTTTGGTGAAACCGATCAAGACCCGCTGTTGAATACGGGTTCTGTCAAATCGAGTTATGAGCGTACAGAGCCCGGGTTCTCGGGATCACAAGAGTTTGACTCTTCCCTTGAATTGGATGAAACAGGCGGAGAAGCAGACTTTAATGCACACCGAGCTGACAGCCATTTGCAAAATGAACCGCAAATGACAATCGACAAACGCCTGTTTGCAGATTTCATCATCCGTTTCGACGAAGAAAAGGATGCCAACACCTGGAAGGCCCTGATCGACGGGTTGGAACAAATCAATCGCAAGCGAATTATTTATTCTGCCAGCCCAGACGCCGCTGAAAACGCTGATACGCTGTGGTTCAAGGCAAGCCCCTATGAGGGCACCGCAAAATCCTTGAAAGCAAGCGTTCAAATTGCCAACCGCAAAGGTCCGCTCAGCTCAATCGAGTTTTCTGAAGTGCTTGGAAAATTCAGGCGATTTGCTGAAGACCAAAACGCGGACATTGAATTTCCCGAGATGAAGGAAGTGGTGGCCAAAGCTGAAACGCTGGACCAAGCCGCGGCTGCTTTGGATACCTTGCTCGGTCTGCATTGCCTGTTACCTGAAACCGTACAGGAAAGCACCGCAGTCGACATGCTTGCTGTGGCAGGTTGGGTGCAAAAAGGCCACCAGTGGTTTCTCAATGATGAATCCGGCACCCTGGCCAGCATGGTAATTCACAATGCGCCCGGCAAACGCCTGTTGAGCTTTAGTATTGACGTACCCAATTCAGCTGAACCCATTAAAGCCTTGGGCGATATTGTCACCGTATGCCATGGCATGAATGAAAAATTCGGTGCACCGCTAATGGACGATTCTGGCCGAACCTTGAGCACTCAAGCCATTGAGGGCATCTACAACCAGTTGATTGAACGGGTTCGTAATTTGACCGATTCTGGCTTCAAGCCGGGTGCACCTGTAGCTCGCATTTTGTTTTCATGACCAATAATCTGGATTTGTTTGACAGCAACGGCAGTGGCGACAAATCCGATGAGCAGGACGAGTCTCCAAGCGCGGCAATTCGCCGCCTGATTGAACTGCTGAACCGCTGGGAACATGCCTACTATGTGCTGGATGCACCTGAAGTGCCGGACTCCGAATATGACCGGGTCTATCAGGCACTTCAACAACTCGAAAACAGCCACCCCGACCTGATTCAGAGTGACTCCCCCACACAACGCGTTGGTGGCAAACCCGCGGATGGCTTCGAGCAGGTTAAGCACCGCGTACCCATGCTGTCGCTTGGCAATGCCTTTGATGACAGCGACGTGCTTGCCTTCGATCGACGGGTCAAGGAACTGGCCGACCTGCCGATAGACACCACAATTGCTTACGCCGTTGATCCAAAATTTGACGGATTGGCCATCTCAATTCATTACAAAAACGGCATTTTCCAACAAGCGATTACTCGCGGCGACGGCACGGTTGGTGAAGACGTATCTACCAATGTAAAAACCATTCGAAGCTTGCCCTTGAAATTAAAGGGAAGCAAGGTGCCTGAGCATTTGGAAGTGCGTGGCGAAATTTTCATGTTCAAGAAAGATTTCGCACAGATGAATGAGAGGCAAGCGGAACTTGGCCTGAAAGTTTTTGCAAATCCACGCAATGCTGCAGCTGGCACCATTCGCCAACTCGACCCCAAAATAGCTGCAAGTCGACCGCTGCGGTTTTACTGCTATGGTGCGGCCCTTGAACGGGATCAGTTGCGTGAACTAAAAAGTCAATCCGCCATGATGCAATGGCTGGCTGGAATGGGCCTGCCTGTTTCAGAACTTAGCCAAACCGCCTTGGGTGCCGAGGGCCTCTTGACCTTCTACCGCAGCGTGGGCGAGCGCCGCAGCACATTGCCTTTTGAAATTGACGGCGTGGTTTACAAGGTAGATTCTTTTGACCTTCAAGATCAACTTGGTTACGTGGCCAAAGCGCCGCGTTTTGCAGTGGCCCACAAATTTCCGCCCGATGAAGTGCTCAGCCGCCTGCTGAACATTGAAGTACAAGTGGGCCGTACAGGGTCGATTACACCGGTTGCAAAACTTGAACCCGTGAAAGTGGGTGGTGTTGTTGTATCGTCTGCCACCCTGCACAATCTTGATGAAATTCAACGCAAGGATTTGCGGGTAGGTGACCAGGTTTTGGTTCGCCGTGCTGGTGATGTAATTCCCGAGGTGTTGCCTTTCCCGGGCAACCAGCGCAGCGCGGAAAGCTGCGCCTTTGTAATGCCGACACACTGCCCGATTTGTAATTCACTGGTTCAAAAAGAAGAGGGCGAAGCTGCTTTCCGGTGTACAGGCGGCTTGGTGTGCAAAGCCCAGCTTACGCAGTCGATTATTCATTTTGCGCATCGGCGTGCCATCGACATTGAGGGCCTGGGTAGCAAACTGGTTGAAGTACTGGTTGACAAGGAATGGGTAAAAACCCCCGCAGACCTGTTTCGCCTCGAATTTGATGCCTTGGTTCAGCTTGAGCGCATGGGAGAAAAATCGGTGCGCAACCTGCTGGACAGCATCGAAAAGGCCAAGCAAACCACATTCGGCAGATTTTTGTTCGGCTTGGGAATACGGCATGTTGGCGAGGCTACAGCCCGTGATTTGGCGGCCCATTTCAAGAATGTGGATCGACTGATGAGCGCCACAATTGAAGAACTGCTTGAGGTCAACGATGTCGGCCCTGTAGTGGCGGAATCCATACGGCAATTTTTTGATGAACCTGCCAATCAACAGGTTGTACGCGAATTAATCTCACTGGGACTTGCCTGGCCGACCGAAGACACTCAAACAGCCGATGAATCGCATCCTTTCTTTGGAAAGACATTTGTGCTCACCGGCACGCTTGGCCAATACAGCCGGGATGAAGCTGGCGCATTGATCATCGCTCGGGGTGGGAAAGTAACTGGCTCCGTGTCCAAAAAAACAGATTACTTGTTGGCCGGAGAGGCCGCTGGCAGCAAACTGGACAAGGCTGCAGCCTTGGGCGTGACTGTACTTGATGAAAGTACATTTCAAGGTATGCTTTAAAGAGAAAACGTTATTGTGTTTATTATTTTTTTATTTCTTCATTAATGGACTACGGAGCTTGCAATCATGACCCGAGTTAGAAAAGCTGTGTTTCCTGTTGCGGGTATGGGCACCCGATTTTTGCCTGCCACCAAAGCCAGCCCAAAAGAAATGATGCCCGTGGTGGACAAGCCACTGATCCAATACGCAGTAGAAGAGGCGCTTGAAGCGGGTTTGAGTGAACTGGTGTTTATCACCGGTCGAAGCAAGCGTTCCATTGAAGACCATTTCGACAAGGCCTATGAGCTCGAGGCCGAACTGCAGGCCCGCGGCAAAACTGCACTGCTTGAAATAGTGAAAAATATTGTACCCAGCCATGTGAACTGTATTTACATTCGGCAGATGGAACCTTTGGGACTTGGCCATGCTGTGCTGTGCGCAGAGCCCGTTGTTGGCACAGAGCCTTTTGCTGTGCTGTTGGCCGACGACCTGATGGACGTGGACAAAGGCACACCCTCTGTGACCCATCAAATGGTGAAGGTGTTTGAACGTGAACATGCCAGCGTATTGGCTGTGCAGGAAGTTGATCCTTCTGAAACCAAATCGTACGGCATCGTCTCCAGCACACCCTGGAACAATCGCTCCGAGCGGGTTAATGCCATTGTTGAAAAACCCGATCCCAAAGACGCACCAACCAACCTGGCGGTTGTAGGCCGCTACGTACTGAATTCTCAAATTTTTGATCACATCCGGAAAACGGGCAAAGGCGCTGGCGGAGAAATTCAATTGACTGACGGTATTGCCTCACTGCTTGAAGATCAACCGTGTTGGCTTACCGCTTCACCGGAACCCGCTTCGACTGCGGCTCGAAAATGGGTTACCTGAAGGCCACAGTGGAACTGGGCCTGAAACACCACGAGGTGGCTGCAGAATTTGCTCAATATCTCAAAGACAGGAAGTAAGCCATGTATGCAGTGTTGGGAGGCAGTGGTTTAAGCCAATTGCCGGGTTTTGAAGTTACCATGCGCAAGGTTCAGCGAACACCCTACGGTGAACCCTCAGGCGCACTCACAATCGGCATGCTGGCGGGCCACGAAATTGTTTTTCTGGCACGCCATGGCTATGGGCATACCATTGCCCCCCATCAAATCAACTACAGGGCCAATATTTGGGCTTTGTCGCAACTAGACATCGACGGCATTTTGTCCGTAGCGTCTGTAGGTGGAATTCGCCCTGATTTGAAACCAGGACAGCTGGTGGTTCCTGATCAAATTCTGGACTACACACACGGGCGCAATGCCACATTTTTCGAAGGTGACAACCAGGCAGTACAACACATCGACTTCACATGGCCTTATGACCAGGCTCTTCGTACTTCATTGTGCCTTGCAGCCGATGCCATTGGTGAGCAAGTGGTGCAGGGCGGCTGTTATGCCTGTACACAGGGGCCTCGCCTGGAAACTGCGGCGGAAGTGAAGCGTTTGGCGCGCGATGGTGCCGATATTGTCGGCATGACCGGCATGCCAGAGGCCAGCCTGGCCCGCGAGCTTGAAATACCCTATGCGCACCTTGCTTTGGTGGTCAACCAGGCAGCAGGAGTGGGAGAAAGCGCTCAGGAAATTTCTCATGCCCAGATCAGCAAAACCGTTCATGAAGGAATGGGACGGGTCATGGGAATTATCAAATCGATGGTGCAGCTGCACGACGAATGAAAGGGCAAATCAGCCCTTTCATCGCGTTCAAATTGAAAGCAACTCGAGTAGCTCGGCTTCCAGCTGAATTTGAAGCTTCCCGGAATTCAAAGACTGCCCGTACAGCAAAAAGGTATCTTCGGCCCTTTCGCCCAAAGTCATGATTTTGGCGGTTTGTACGTTCACCTTGTATTGGGCCAACAATCGCGTAATCGAGTAAAGTAGTCCTGTTCGGTCAGTGGCAGATACGGTCAACAAATATTGGTTGCCTTTCTCATCTGGTTTCAAATCCACAGAAGGGCGCACCGGAAAGTGCCGGGATTGCCTGGACATTCGCCCAAAAACCGGTGGCTCAAGCGGTTGACGCTTGATTAACCTGTCCTGAAGCTCTGCTTCGAGCAGTGACAGGGTTTCACGGTAAAACTCATGGTGACTGTCGTGCTGAATCAGGAAAGAATCAAGGGCGTAACCATGCGAGGTGGTGTGAATTTTCGCATCCAGAATGCTCAGGTTCTTGGAATCAAAATATCCACAAATACGTGCAAACAGGTCCATTTCATCGCGGGTGTACACCAGCAATTCCAGGCCTTCACCAATCGGCGACAGGCGTGCTTTCACGATCGGCTGTTCTGTATCTACACGCCAGTATAAATGCCTCGTGTGCCAGGCAATGTCGCTGGGCCCTTGCCTGAGAAAGTACGACACATCAAGCTGGGCCCACAATTTATCCTGAACATCATCGGAAAGCGCATACAAGCGCAAAATTCGGCGCGCCTCCGCCTGCTGCTCGGCAAGCATTTGCCGGCGATTAGGCGCCTCGCCACCCAAATACTTCAAAGTCAGGCGATAAAGGTCTTCCAGCAATTTGCCTTTCCATGCATTCCACACTTTCGGGCTGGTACCACGAATGTCAGCCACAGTCAGCAAGTAAAGCGCTGTCAGGTTGCGGGGAGTTTTTACTAGCGCAGCAAATTCCTTTAGCACTTCAACATCTGACAAATCTTTTTTCTGGGCTGTATTCGACATCGTCAGGTGATGCTTCACCAGAAAAGCCACCAAATCAGTGTTCTCCTGGTTCAATCCGTGATCTTTGCAGAATTTGCGGGCGTCCACTTCGCCCAGCACACTGTGATCACCACCCCTGCCTTTGGCCACGTCGTGAAACAGGGCGGCCACGTACAACAACCAATGGTCATCAAAGTTGGCCATCAATTGGCTGCAATAGGGATACTCGTGGGCGTGTTCTGCCATCGTAAATCGACGCAAATTACGCACCACGGTCAGAATATGTTGGTCTACCGTGTATACGTGAAACAGGTCATGCTGCATTTGACCCACAATTTTCCGAAAAACCGGCAGGTACCTTCCCAATACGCTGGTTTCGTTCATGCGCCGCAACTCATGAACGATGCCTTGCGGTTGTTTGAAAAACTCTATGAACAAAGCCTTGTTGACCGGGTTTTTCCTGAAATCGTTGTTGATTTTGACCCGGCTGTGCCACAACTGGCGCAACATTCTCGCGCTCATGCCTTTTAATCGCGGATTCTGTTGCATCACGATAAAGGCGCGAAGCATCGCGGATGGGTTTCTGGCAAATACTTCGTCATCCCGAATATCGAGCAGAGAATCTGTTTCCTGAAACTCATCATCAATTACCACAGGCTCTGCATTGGAGCCGAAAATCGACAGCTCAATATTTTGGAGCAAGATAGTGTTCAGTTGCATGACGGCCTTGGCAGCCAAGTAATACTGCTGCATCAGCTGTTCGCTTGATCGTTTTGCAGCAGTAGGGCGGTAACCCAAAGACTCGGCCAACTGGGTTTGAACGTCGTACACAAGCCTGTCTTCCCGGCGGCCAGTGGTGACATGCAATTGATATCTGATTTTCTTGAGTGTTCGCTCGTTGTTTCTTAACTTTGCAGCTTCAAACGGTGTGATCAACCCTTTTTTGGCCATTTCAGCCCAACTGTTGCCCAAGTTGGCGGCTCGGCAAACCCATGAAATGACATGCAGGTCTCGAAGTCCACCCGGACTTTCCTTGCAATTGGGTTCAAGGCTGTATGGTGTCTCCTGATACTTGGCATGGCGCTGCCGAAGTTCCAGGGTTTTTTTGCGAAAGAAGGTTTTTACTTCAAGTAGTTTTTGAAGAGTAGAATTCAGTGCCCGGAAATTACTGGAATTTCCAGCCAGAAATCGAGATTCTACAAGCGCAGTCTGAACAGTGATGTCTTTGCCGGCTTCCTCAACGCATTGCTTGGGTGTTCTAACGCTGTGGCCAATTTCAAGGCCAATGTCCCAGCCCGAACCGCAAAAGGTTTCAAGCTTCTCGGTGTTGACCTCGTCCGGTTCCTGATCAATCAGGATCAACACATCCACATCGGAAAATGGAAACAACTCGCCCCTTCCATAGCCACCCACAGCAACCAGGCTGTATTGCTTTGGCATGCCAATGGCATTCCAGAGGGCAACCAGAGCCTCATCCACACAAATACAGCGCTTTCTCAGAACAGCTTCCACCGCAGATGCAGGTGTGTTCTGGTCAAAAGGTGTAAGCCATTGATGGGCTTGGCTTTTCAACTGGGTTTTGATGCTCACCCGCACCGCGTTCAGGTCAAGTGCGGCTGATTTGTCAACCGTTGTCGCCGGTTTGTTGCTCAATTCAGGCCGCCTGTGTTTTCAAACGAGGATTCGCTGGGGTGCCGGCAGACTGAGTCAAAATTTCATAGCCATCCGCGGTCACCAAAACTGTGTGTTCCCACTGTGCAGACAAACTGTGGTCTTTGGTCACAATGGTCCAGCCGTCCGGCATTTCCTTGATCTCCCGGCGGCCCGCGTTCAGCATGGGCTCAATGGTGAAAATCATGCCTTCTTGCAGCCTCACACCGGTACCAGGCTTGCCATAGTGCAACACTTGGGGTTCTTCATGAAACTTCGTGCCAATGCCATGGCCACAAAATTCCCGAACTACCGAGTAGCCGAAGCCTTCAGCAAACTTTTGAATGGCTGCACCCACATCGCCCAGCGTGGCACTTGGTCGCACTTGCTCAATGCCGATCCACATGGCTTCAAAGGTAATCTCGCACAACCGCCTCGCAGCAAGCGAACCCTCGCCAACAATAAACATGCGACTGGTATCACCGTGATAACCGTCTTTAATGACGGTGATGTCAATGTTGATGATGTCGCCGTTCTTCAGCTTTTTAGGGCCAGGCACACCGTGACAAATTTGATGATTGACCGACGTGCAAATTGATTTGGGGTAGGGCGTGTAGCCTGGTGGCGCGTAATTCAGCGGGGCGGGTATTGTTCCCTGCACATTCACCATGTAATCGTGGCAAAGTTTGTCGAGTTCTTCGGTAGTAATGCCAGCGACCACGTGTGGGCCGATAAAATCCAGCACTTCCGAGGCCAAACGGCCTGCAACACGCATTTTTTCAATGTCGTGCTCGTTTTTAATCACAATATCCATGGTTTTGTTTAATTCCTGCTTGAGCTAACGTATTTTAACCGAGTATAATCTTTGGCTGCTCTGGCGCTATAGCTAACTGCCTCAGTTAATCAACTTAGTTAGTTGACGCTTAAGAGTAAATTTAATGGTTTGTGCGACAGGGTGCTAGTTATTGTTGGTTCATTAACCCGATGCTGGCCCAGTACAAACCCATTCAACCCTGTCTATACTGGAGAAATTCATGGCAGCATCAATGCGCGAAATGCTGGAAGCTGGTTGCCACTTTGGCCACCAAACCCGCTTCTGGAACCCAAAAATGGCCCCCTACATTTACGGCCATCGTAACAAAATTCACATTATCAACCTGGAAAAAACCGTTGTAATGCTCGACGACGCGCTGAAATTCGTGAAGCGCCTGTCAGCCAACCGCGGCAACATCCTGTTTGTATGTACCAAGCGCCAAGCCAAAGAGATCATCGCCGAAGAGGCACAGCGTTGTGGCATGCCTTATGTTGACCAGCGTTGGCTGGGCGGCATGTTGACCAACTTCAAAACCGTCAAAACATCCATCAAGCGCCTGAAAGACATGGAAGCCATTATTGCCGACGGCGGTACTGAGCGCATGTCCAAGAAAGAAGCCCTGATGTTCGCCCGTGAACTCGAAAAGCTGAACCAGTCAATTGGTGGCATCAAAGACATGCCCACTTTGCCGGACGCTATTTTCGTGTGCGACGTGGGTTACCACAAAATTGCCATTACCGAAGCTGAAAAGCTGGGTATTCCGGTGGTGGGTGTTGTGGATACCAACCACTCGCCAGCAGGCGTTAGCTACATCGTTCCCGGTAACGATGACTCCGCCCGTGCCATTCGTTTGTACGCCCGTTCAGTTGCCGATGCCGTTTTGGCTGGCCGCGACCAGGCTGTAAACGACGTGGTTGAAGCCATCAAAGGCGGCGACGACTTCGTTGAAGTGTCTGAAGAGGGAGCTGAGGGCTAATCAAGCCTTTGCCTTCCGATGGGGCGATCAGTCGCCCCTTTTTTTTGTCTAATTCAGAATCCGACTTTAGGAGAAAATCAATGGCTGAAATTACAGCAGCAATGGTTAAAGTACTGCGCGAGAAAACAGACGCGCCCATGATGGAATGCAAAAAAGCCCTGACCGAAGCCGCTGGCGACATGGACAAGGCCGAAGAAATTTTGCGCGTCAAGCTGGGCAGCAAAGCCAGCAAGGCAGCCACTCGTGTAACCGCTGAAGGCTTGGTTGGTATTTATATCAATGATTCCAACAGGTTGGGAACAATAGTTGAAGTGAACTGTGAAACTGACTTCGTGGCCAAAAACGATGACTTCCTGGCTTTTGTAGCCAACGTGGCCAAGTTGATCGCCGACCACAACCCAGCCAATGTTGAAGCATTGTCGGCATTGCCTTTGGGCGAAGGCACCGTTGAAACAGTTCGTGCAGCCTTGATCGGCAAGATCGGAGAAAACATGTCTGTGCGCCGCTTCAAGCGCGTGGAAGCCAAAGGCAGCCTGAGTTCATACATCCACGGCGGCAAAATTGGCGTACTCGTTGATTACACCGGCTCCGACGAAAACGTGGGCAAAGACGTGGCCTTGCACATCGCCGCAACAAAGCCCAAGGCTTTGCATGAAAGCGGTGTTCCACAGGAAGACATCGACCGCGAGCGTTCAGTGGCCAAAGCCAAAGCGGAAGAATCTGGCAAACCAGCCGACATCGCAGAGAAAATGGTGGAAGGTTCCATCAAGAAATTCTTGAAGGAAGTTGCCCTGCTGTCTCAGCCTTTCGTAAAGGACGACAAGCTCACCGTTGAAGCCATGCTCAAGAGCAAGGGCAGCGAAGTAAATGGCTTCGACCTGTTCATCGTTGGTGAAGGCATTGAGAAGAAGGTAAACGATTTTGCCGCTGAAGTTGCCGCACAAGCTGCAGCTGCTGCCGCAGGCCGTTAATTCCTTTGTTTGAAGAGGGGTTTCTCGACTCGGGAAGCCCCTTTTTATTTGCATGTCGACGAAGTTCTGTGCTTTACGTTATAGAATCCTGACAATGATCCAACAAGAGGCTTGAATGACAGCATACAAACGTGTGTTACTCAAATTGTCAGGCGAAGCCCTGATGGGCGAAGACTCCTACGGCATCAACCGTCAAACCATTGAGAGAATGGTTGCTGAAGTTGCAGAAGTCTCCGCATCAGGAGTGGAATTGGCAGTTGTGATTGGTGGTGGCAATATTTTCCGTGGAATTGCCCCTGGCGCAGCCGGCATGGACAGGGCCACTGCTGACTACATGGGAATGATGGCCACCGTAATGAACGCGCTTGCACTGCAAGATGCATTTCGGCGCGCTGGCGTAGAGGCCAGGGTTCAATCGGCGCTTAACATTGAGCAGGTTGTTGAGCCCTACATTCGACCCAAAGCGATCCGATACCTTGAAGAAGGCAAAGTCGTGATATTCGCGGCAGGAACAGGCAACCCATTTTTTACAACCGACACCGCAGCAGCATTGCGGGGCTCCGAAATTGGCGCTGAGGTTGTTCTAAAAGCAACGAAGGTTGATGGTATTTACACCGCCGACCCCAACAAAGATCCTACCGCCACCCGGTACGAAAGAATTTCGTTCAATGAAGCGATTTCAAAAAACCTCGAAGTCATGGATGCCACGGCGTTCGCCCTGTGTCGCGACCAAAAACTTCCAATTCGGGTATTTTCCATCAACAAGCCCGGCGCATTGCACCGAGCGGTTGCTGGTGAAAACGAGGGCACCTTGGTGCATATGTAACTAACTGGCCATTCGATCGACTAATTAATTCGCTAATTAATCCACTTAGGCAGTGAGAATTCAATCATGAGCGTTGCAAACATTCGAAAAACGACCGAAGAAAAGATGGTGAAATCCATCGAGTCCCTGAAAACCGATCTGCAAAAAGTGCGCACCGGGCGTGCACACACCGGAATTCTGGATCATGTTCAGGTTGATTACTACGGTTCCATGGTGCCCATTTCGCAAGTTGCGAACTTAAGCCTCGCAGATGCACGAACCATCGTGGTTCAACCTTGGGAAAAGAACATGGCCAACGCCGTGGAAAAGGCCATTCGTGAATCAGATCTTGGCCTGAACCCTGCATCCATGGGTGAAACCATTCGGGTTCCAATGCCCGCGTTGACCGAAGAGCGTCGCCGAGAATTGACCAAATTCATCAAAGGCGAAGGCGAACAAACCAAGGTGGCGATTCGCAACCTTCGCCGCGACGCCAACGAAGCGCTGAAACGCCTGGTCAATGACAAGGAAATTTCAGAGGACGATGAGCGCCGCGCACAGGCGGACATTCAAAAATTGACCGACAAGTTTGTCTCTGAAGTCGATCAGGTTTTGCAGTCCAAAGAAGCCGAAATCATGACGGTTTAAGTCATTCATGACCGTCTACACCAGCTCAACTCTGGATGTGCCCAGCACATCCAACATTCCAAAGCACGTTGCAATCGTGATGGATGGAAATGGCCGTTGGGCTAAAAGTCGCCTAATGCCCCGATTTGCAGGGCATAAGCGTGGCGTGGATGCCGTCAAGCGTACCGTTCAGGCCTGTTGTGAACTGGGCGTAGAACACCTCACACTGTTTGCTTTTTCTTCAGAAAATTGGCGTAGACCTCCTGAAGAAGTCAGTTTGCTGATGCGCCTGTTCATACGCGTACTTCGCAAAGACGTCGAGGCCATGCACCGCGAAAATATTTGTCTGCGGATTATTGGCGACACCACAGCGTTTGAACCAGAATTGCAGGCAGCGATCGCCTCTGCCCAAGAACTCACCAAAGACAACAGCCGACTGTTTTTAAACATCGCTGCCAATTATGGTGGTCGCTGGGACATTCTCCAAGCAACAAAAAACATGCTGAAAAGCAATCCTGAATTGGCCAACAACCCGGATCAAATTTCGGAAACCGACCTTTCCAGGCACTTGTGTCTTCAGGGAAGCCCAGAACCAGACCTGTTCATTCGCACCGGTGGGGAACAAAGGGTATCCAATTTCCTGTTGTGGCAGTTGGCGTACACTGAATTTTATTTCACAGACAAATTTTGGCCCGATTTCGGCAAGCCGATGCTACTCGAGGCCATTGATTCCTATAACAACAGAGAGCGACGCTTTGGTCGAACCTCCGAGCAAATTCAGCCCCCCGTGGCCAATGTTCGGCAATCCGCCCAGTGATTCAGTTCTCAATCGAGACATATCATGCTTAGAACGCGTGTGATCACGGCTGTGATCCTGCTGATCGTGTTGCTAGTTGTTTTGTTGTACGGCGGCGAAATTGGCTGGAATCTTTTCGTTTTGACGGTGCTGGTGGGCGCATTTTGGGAATGGGCCCGACTTGGTCTTTTCGAACCAGCGAAAGCTGTCGTTTACGCAGTAGCGGGCGGAGCACTTTGTGTCTTGATAGAGCGTTCCTTAAATCTTCAAACCCAAGCCTTTCCCTTGCTTGCCTTGGCCAGCGTGTTCTGGGTTGCATTTGCCCCCTGGTGCCTGCGAAATGTGTCGGTGGGCATATTGGCCAACAAAAGCATTCACGGCCTGGTGGGCCTCGTTCTGATAGCTGCGGCGGGTTTGGCTTTGGTCATTACCAAAACCTACGGCATTGTTTTTCTGCTAAGCACCATTGCAATTTGCTTTGCAGCCGATATTTTTGCCTACTTTTTTGGCAAAACCTTCGGAAAGCGCAAACTTGCGCCCCGAATTTCTCCAGGAAAAAGCTGGGAAGGTGCAATCGGCGGCGCGTTCAGCGTTGTGGCGCTGAGCTGGATTGTTGTTTTACTGGCTGGCACCTACCCTGAATTGAAGAATACCTGGCAGGCAATGGCTTTTGATCGGTGGCATCCAATCGTATTCACCTTCTGGCTGGTGGTCTTGAGTGCATACAGCGTGGTGGGCGACTTGTTTGAGTCCATGCTTAAACGCAGGGCAGGTCTGAAAGACAGCAGTCAACTGCTGCCGGGCCATGGAGGTGTTCTGGACCGGATTGATGCACAGTTGCCCGTGCTACCCCTTGCAATTTTGCTGGTCAGTGCAATCGTGGCTTGAGTTGAACAATGGATTTGCAAAAACTACTTATTTTGGGTGCCACAGGCACCATTGGTGTCAACACCCTGGATGTGGTCGCAAGGCACCCTGACCGTTTTCAGGTGTATGGCCTGGCTGCTGGCAAAAATATTGAGTTGCTGTACGCGCAAGCCTGTGCACACCGCCCCAAGGCACTCATTATCTGCGACGCCGATGCACTGAGTCAGTGGCACGCCCTGGGCTTCAGCGAAAAACTTCGCGAGCAACTGGGTTACATCCCGGACATTGGTGGCCAGGGTGATCTGGAGTCGCTTTGCCAAAGTGAGCAAGTTGACATTGTTGTGGCCGCGATCGTCGGTTCTGCGGGGCTAAAACCCACGCTCAGTGCATTGCAAGCCGGAAAAAGGGTGTTGTTGGCCAACAAAGAGTCACTTGTTCTTGCCGGGCAGTTCATGATTCAGGCGTGCTTGCGCTCGGGCGCTACAATTTTGCCGGTCGACTCTGAGCACAATGCCATTTACCAGTGTTTGCCTGCCAATTATGATTTATGCAGGGCCGACGAGTTTGGCGTCGAAAGGCTGGTTCTGACCGCCTCTGGCGGCCCCTTCAGGAACAAGAGCCTGGCGGAACTTTCTCAAGTCAGTCCTGCCCAAGCCATAGCGCATCCGAATTGGGTCATGGGACGGAAAATTTCGGTGGATAGCGCCACAATGGCAAACAAAGGTTTAGAGTTGATTGAGGCACTGTGGCTGTTTGGTCTACCCGCCAGGCAACTTTCGGTGTTGGTTCACCCGCAATCGATTGTTCATTCATTGGTGGAATACAAAGACGGCAGTATGTTGGCACAACTGGGTTGCCCAGACATGCGAACACCGATCGCCCATGTCTTGGGTTTGCCCGATCGAATTGAATCCGGTTCACCACGCCTGAACTTGGCGGCTTTGGGTAAGCTGGACTTTGAAGAACCCGACTTGAGTCGTTTCCCGATGCTGAAACTGGCCTTTGAAGTGTTAGAGAAGCCTGACACCTTGGCGCCAGTGTTCAACGCGGCCAATGAAATGGCAGTGGACTTGTTTTTGAATGAAAAGATTGCTTATATGGACATTGTGAAGCTGACGCAGCTGTGCATGTCCCGTTTTGCGTCAACGTCAATTGCAAACCTGGACGATGCCTTTGCACTGGACGTTGAGGTGCGCGCCTTTGCAACCGAATGCGCCGGGAAGTTTTAAACACAGGATCTTAATGCTGAATTCAATTGTCTCATTCCTGCTTGCCTTGGGCATTCTGGTGTTTATCCACGAATATGGTCACTACTCTGTGGCCCGCTTCTATGGCGTGCGCGTAATTCGGTTTTCTGTGGGTTTTGGAAAACCCATATTCAGGTGGATTAACCGCAAAACCAAAGTGGAATGGACTGTTTCATGGATTCCCTTGGGCGGTTATGTCCGAATGCTGGATGAGCGAGACCCAGACAGTCTCAAAGGCCATGACATTGAGCTTTCCGAGGCGTTCAATCGCAAACCAGTTGGTCAACGCATTGCCATTGTATTGGCCGGCCCCTTGGCCAATCTTATTCTTGCTGCCCTCATTTATGGCTTTCTTGCCTACATGCAGCCCATGGGCTTGGCCACCCAGGTTTCAGAGCCAATCCCCAATTCAATCGCTGCCAATGCAGGTTTGATGGGTGGCGATGAAATTACCGAGGTGAACGGTGACCGGACCAAAAACTGGAATGAAGTGTCCTGGGCCCTGATCAAGGCCAGGCTTTTCCGTGACGATCTCTCAATCAAAGTGAACCGTGGCGGATATGAATTGTTTCTGGAGCCAGTTCAATCCTCGGAGGTTAATGCCGAGTTAGGACCGTCCTTGACGCGAGAACTTGGCTTTTCCCCGATCGAAAAAAGCGTCTTGGTCCGGGCCGTGGGCGAGGGCAGTGCGGCCGCCGCTGCGGGCTTCATGGCCAATGATCAATTGCTCAGCGTGGAAGGCATACCCGTTGAAACATCAGCCCAATTTACAAGCCTGATCAAAGAACGTCCGGCACAGGAAACCACAGTACGCATTCGTCGAAACGATCTGGACATCAGTGTTTTGGCCGTGCCCGAGAAAACCCAGCTTGAAAATGGCGAAATCATCGGCCGACTTGGCTTGTCGATTGGCGGCGAATCGGTGATTGTAAACAATCCCCTGAATCCGGTTGAATCGATCGTGGAGGGCACTGGCCGGATGATCGAAGTCAGCGTGTTTTCACTGGCTGCCTTGGGTAAAATGGTGACGGGCGATTTGTCCTGGAACCACCTCAGCGGGCCAGTGTCCATTGCATCAGCAGCGGGTGAATCATCAAGCCTCGGGATTCTTCCTTTTTTCGGTTTTCTGGCCATGGTTTCTGTTAGCCTAGGCATTTTGAATCTTTTGCCGATCCCCCTCTTGGATGGTGGGCACTTGATGTATTATTTGGCCGAAATCGTCAGAGGCAAGCCCGTTGATGAGGTTTGGCAAATTCGAGGTCAAAAACTGGGTATCTTGCTGATTGGCATATTGACCAGTGTTGCTTTTTTTAATGATATTCAAAGGCTAATTTTCTAAAGGCCTTCATATATTGGTTCCAGCCTGACGGGGCTGGTAGGAACGATCTGAATGACAATAAGAAGTACTCTATTTCCAGCGCGCTTGGTTTACCCAGTCGTGGCCACCTGCGCTTTGTCAGTGGGCGTTGTACATGCCCAGGCAAACCAGTTTGTGGTGAAAGACATCGAGGTAGAGGGGTTGCGCCGCACTGAGGCGGGCACGGTATTTAGTTACCTGCCTATTCGCGTGGGTGACACATTCACTGACGAGAAAGCCCTTCAGGCCATTCGCTCACTGTTCGCAACTGGTTTTTTTGAAGATGTCAAAATTTCCGCCAAAGGTGATGTGTTGGTGGTGACTGTGGTTGAACGCCCGGCAATCGCCTCAGTAGAAATTAACGGCACCAAAGAATTTGACAAGGAAACCCTGAAAGAGGCGCTGAAAGGTGTCGGTATTGGTGAATCCCTGATTTTCGACAGGTCGCTGCTTGACAAAGCCGAGCAGGAGCTGAAGCGTCAGTATCTGTCGCGCAGCAAATATGGCGCACAGGTTCAAACCCGTGTTGACCAATTGGCGCGTAATCGCGTTGGCATTACGTTCAACGTCGATGAAGGCGAATCTGCCTCAATCAAGCAATTGAAAATTCTGGGAGCAAAAGACTTCGAGGAAGAGGAACTGCTTGAGGAGTTCGAACTGAGCACTGGCGGCTGGATGTCGTGGTACAGCAAGAATGATCAGTATTCCCGGCAAAAGCTGAGTGGCGACATTGAAAAGTTGCGTTCCTTTTACCTGAATCGTGGTTACGCCGATTTCAACATCGAAAACACCCAGGTTCAAATTGCACCCAACAAGCAAGATATCTTCATCACCATCACCATCAAGGAAGGTGAGAAATTCACCTTCGGTGACATTGAGCTTTCGGGCCAGTTGCTGGGGCGCGACGATGAGTTGCGTTCGCTGATCAAAATGAAGAAAGGCGAGACTTTCAATGGCGAATTGTTGACTGACAGCTCCAAAGCCATTCAAGACCGCCTGGGTAACTATGGCTACGCATTTGCCAATGCCAACGTGATTCCCGACCTCGATCGTGAAAAGCGTGTGGTGAACATCAACATGGCTGTAGATACGGGCAAGCGGGTTTATGTTCGCCGCATGAATGTGGGTGGTAACACCCGCACCAAAGACGAAGTCATTCGCCGTGAGTTCCGTCAGTTCGAATCATCCTGGTACGACTCCAGAAAAATTCAGCTGTCCAAAGAACGCGTTGACCGCTTGGGCTATTTCTCCAACGTGGATATCGAAACCCAACCCGTACCAGGAACATCGGATCAAATCGATGTGAACATGCAGGTTGAGGAAAAACCGACAGGCAATCTGTTGCTGGGTGCTGGTATTTCAAGTACCGACAGCTTGGTACTTTCTGCTGCCATTCAGCAGCAAAACCTGTTTGGAACCGGTAAAACCGTTGGGCTGGAGTTAAACACCAGCAAGGTGAACCGCACAATTTCGTTCTCACAAACAGATCCGTACTTCACGATCGACGGGGTTTCCCGCAGCTTCGAGGTGTACAACCGCCGCACAGACCCCAGCGAGTTGAATCTGGGTGACTACATCATCGAAACCACTGGTGCTGGCCTGCGTTTTGGTTATCCCATCAGCGAATTCGAACGTATTTCGTTTGGTGCAGGTTACGAAGGCACAGACCTTGAAGTGGGCCCATTCAGCCCGGACCGTTTCCAGCGATATGTGGATGACTTTGGCAACTCAAGCTACGCTGTTTTGCTCAACGCGGGTTACTCGTTTGATTCACGCGACTCGGCGATTGCACCAACACGTGGCCGAGTCACCAGGTTGACCGCTGAATACGCCACCCCGCTGGGCGATCAGGAGTTCATTCGCACAACTTATCAGGAACAGTTTTACTTCCCCATTGGCAAGCTTTACACCTTGGCATTAAACGGCGAGATCACAGGTGGTTTTGGTTTGGGCGACTCGCCTTACCCAATTTTCCGCAATGTATACGCAGGTGGTATTGGTACGGTTAGAGGCTATCGCTCATCCACTTTGGGACCCCGTGACGCCGACAATGTACCCATTGGCGGCTCCAAGCGCGTTATTGCCAATGCAGAGTTTTTCTTCCCGATCCCGGGTATGTCGAAAGACCGTACCTTCAGGCGTTTACCTTCCTGGACGCGGGCAATGTTTTCCAAACCAATGAGAAGATCAAGTTTGGAGAATTGCGATACTCAACCGGTGTGGGTATTTCCTGGCTGTCCCCAGTTGGGCCTTTGAAGTTCAGCTTGGGTGTACCGCTGAACAGAGAGCCACAGGACGAAACCCAACGTGTTCAGTTCACGATTGGTACAGGCTTCTAAATTCGAACAAATATTGGAGAATGGTTTTGAATAGTGTGAAAAAATTGTTGATTGGCAGTGCTTTGTCCTTGGCGGTTGTACTGCCAACCATGTCTCACGCCCAAGCAGCGACCAAGATTGGATTTGTGAACACAGAACGAATTTTGCGCGATTCCAAATTTGCAGTGGAGTCCCAAAAGAAACTGGAACGTGATTTTTCAAAGCGCCAGAAAGAACTGGAAGACCTTGCTACCAAAGTGAAAGCAGAGGCCACCAAACTGGACAAAGACGCCATCACCTTGCCAGAAGCAGAGAAGGTTCGCCGTCAACGTGATCTGGCTGAAATGGACCGTGATTTCCAACGCAAGCGTCGCGAGTTTGAAGAGGACTTGGCTCAGCGTAAAAACCAGGTGGTGGGTGAGTTGGTAGAGCGCGCGAACCGCGTGATCCGTCAAATTGCGGAAAAGGAAAATTACGACATCATTTTCCAGGAAGCCGTGTATGCCAACAAGCGCATTGACATTACTGACCAAGTTCTCAGCAGCTTGGACAACGCGAAGTAAACCACATCAATGAATTTCATTGAAACGAAGCTCAGCACACTGCTTGAGCAGTTTGGCGGTCGACTGGCTTCGTTTGGTGGTGACCCGGCAGTGTCTGATGACATTCCTCTGGCCGGAATTCAACCGCTGGAAAAAGCCGGGATCAAACATCTCGGCTTTATTGCCAATCCCAAGTTTCGCGACCAACTGCTCTCAACAAAAGCGGGTGTAATTCTTGTCCGTGAATCCCAATTCGAGTCGCTTTGCCAGTTCCTCAAAGACAGCGCAGTGCCCGTGCCCACCTCAGTCGCATGGGTGGTCAGTGACCCTTACCTGTACTACGCCAAATTGCAACAATGGTGGGTGGCTCACAGCGAGTTCAAACCCGCGCCGGGCATTCATCCGCGTGCTGTTGTAGATCCAACCGCCACAATCGCTCCCAGCGCGATGATTGCAGCCAATTGCGTAATTGGCGCCCACACCAAAGTGGGCGAGGGCAGTCGAATTGAAGCTGGCGTGGTGCTGGGCAACCAGGTTGAAGTGGGTGCACATACTCGCATTTATCCAAACGTGACCGTATACGACGAATGCACGATTGGCTCGCATTGCATTGTGCATGCTGGTGTGGTGATCGGTGCAGACGGTTTTGGCTTTGCCAATGAAAAGGGAGCCTGGGTCAAAATACCGCAGGTGGGTCGTGTACTGATTGCAGACCATGTGGAAATTGGTGCCAACACCACCATAGACCGGGGTGCGCTAGACGACACCCTGATTGGTTTTGGCGTAAAACTGGATAATCAAATCCAGATCGCTCACAATGTCACTGTGGGCGAACACTCCGCGATGGCCGGCTGCGTAGGTGTTGCAGGCAGTACCAGCATAGGTGCTCGCTGCACGGTGGGTGGCGCGGCCATGGTGTTTGGTCATCTCAACATTCCAGATGGCACGCATGTATCTGGAGCGTCAGTCGTGATGAGCAGCATTAAGGAGCCGGGCGCCTACACCGGAATTTTTCCCTTGCAAGAACACAAGGATTGGGAGAAAACTGCGGTTACTCTCAAACAATTGCTCAAGTTGCGCGGTGAAGTGCGTGAGCTGAAAAACAAGCTTTAACAAAACAAGCTGAAATAACAATAAACCCAAATTTAAAAGTGTGAACTCAGAAGCTATGAATACGCCAGTTATGGACATCAAAGGCATTTTGGAAAATTTGCCGCACCGATACCCTTTTGTGCTCGTTGATCGAGTGCTTGAACTCGAGCCCAACGTTCGAATTCTGGCCCAGAAAAATGTCAGCTACAACGAACCTTTTTTCCCGGGACATTTCCCGATTCACCCAGTCATGCCTGGTGTGTTGATCATGGAAGCCTTGGCGCAAGCTGCAGGGCTGCTGTCGTTTAAATCCATGGAAGCCGCGCCCGACAAGAACTTGGTGTATTACTTCGTGGGTATCGACAATTGTCGTTTCAAGCGCCCCGTGGTGCCTGGTGATGTTTTGATGCTGGATGTTCAGGTGGAGCGTGTTTCGCGCGGTATCTGGAAGTACGCTGCGAAAGCGCTGGTGGATGGCAATGTGGTCGCGCTTGCTGATTTGATGTGCACGGCCCGCGAAGTTTAAGGAACACTTTCAAATGCCCATACATGCGTCAGCAATAGTCGACCCCAAGGCCGAACTGGACAGCACGGTTGAAGTTGGACCATTTTCAGTCATTGGTCCCCATGTAAAAATTGGTGCCCGCACAAAAATTGGCCCGCACATGGTCATTGCCGGGCACACCACCATTGGCCAAGACAATGTATTTCATGGCTCGGCCACCATTGGCGGCGATCCGCAGGACAAAAAATACAAAGGTGAACCCACTGAACTGATCATCGGCGACCGCAACACCGTTCGGGAATACTGCACCTTCAACACTGGCACTGTGCAAGACGGTGGCAAAACCACCATGGCCAACGACAACTGGATTATGGCGTATGTGCACGTTGCGCACGACTGTCACATTGGCAGCAACACCATTATCGCCAACAGCGTGCAGCTGGCCGGCCACGTCATTATTGGGGACTGGGTTATTCTTGGCGGTATGAGCGGCGTGCATCAATTCATTCGCGTGGGCGACCATGCCATGACTGCATTTCAAACCAAGCTGATGCAAGACGTTCCCCCCTTCGTGATGGCAGCGGGTTACCCGGCAGCACCGGCCGGAATAAACTCGGAGGGTTTGAAGCGTCGGGGGTTTTCACCCGATGCGATTCTGAATATCAAACGGGCCTACAAGGCAATTTACCGCCAAGGACTGAGTATCGCAGAAGCCAAAGAGGCAATTGATTCCTTGGCCACTGCCGCACCCGACGATGCAAAGCCACACCTTGTCCACATGAAAGTGTTTCTTGACGAAGCCACTCGCGGCATCATTCGTTAAGCCATGGCGTACCCCCGTACACCTTACAGCACTCAGCCTGTGGACCTGGCGATTGCCGTAGGCGAGGCCTCAGGTGACTGGATAGGCGCCTTGGCCATTGAACATCTGATACAAACCCAAACGCTGGCCATGGAGGGCATTGCGGGCCCCAAGCTTCGCGATTTGGGTGTGAAGCCCTTGCATGGCTCGGAAGAGTTGTCGGTGCGTGGTTATGTCGAGGTGTTGCGCCATTTGCCACGCTTGCTGAAGATGCGCAAAAATCTTATTCAACACTGGTCAATCAACAATCGACCCAAAGTGTTTGTGGGTGTAGACGCCCCCGATTTCAATTTGAACCTTGAGCTCGCCCTGCGTGAAAGTGGCGTGCCCACGGTCCATGTGGTGTGCCCATCGATTTGGGCTTGGCGAATGGAGCGCATTCACAAGATAAAAGCTGCCTGCAGCCATGTATTGTGCATTTTTCCATTCGAGCCTGAAATTTTAGCCAAAGAAGGGATTTCAGCCACCTACATTGGCCACCCCATGGCTGCACTGGTACCCGAAACAATCGACCCCATGGCCTACCGTGCCGGCCTGGGCTTGCAACGCGAAGGGCAATTGCTGGCCGTATTGCCCGGCAGCCGTGGTGCCGAGGTCAAACACATTGGCCCTGCATTTGTTCAAGCCTGCGTTGAATTACTCAAGCAAAAACCAGAGTTGCGTTTTGTAACACCCATGCCACCGGCCAGCAAATTACTCGACATGTTCAGAACCATGATTCCGGCACAACTACTGGATCGCTGGGCATTGATCGAGGGCAAGTCTCATGAATGCATGGCTTCAGCCGATGCAGTGATGTTGGCCAGCGGCACCGCCACACTCGAGGCGATGATGTACCGCAAACCCATGGTGATTGCCTACAAAATGCCTTGGCTAAGCTACCAAATGATGAAAGGCAAGGGCTACCAGCCTTATGTGGGATTGCCCAATATTTTGCTGAATGAATTTGCGGTGCCCGAACTACTGCAAGACGATGCAACACCGGCTGCGCTCGCGCAAAAAGCACTGTTTCAACTTGATAATGATGCCAATCGGGACCGGCTTCAAACAGTGTTTGCAGAACAGCACCAACGCTTGTTAAAACCTTCTGGAGAAATTGCCAGCCGCGTTATTCAGCAGGTGATGAATGGCTAGGCTTCAAGAGTGGTCAGAAATTCAGGCACACGCTGCACAGCTCGGCTTGCAGGTGATTGGCGTGGATGAAGCGGGGAGAGGCCCACTGTGCGGCCCAGTGGTGGCTGGTGCGGCCTTGCTGAATCAGCCCAATACCATTGATGGATTGGCCTGCTCCAAAACACTCACTGCCAAGAAGCGAGACACGCTCGCAAGCTCAATTCACGAACATGCCAAAGCATGCGCAGTGGCCCACGCCACTGTTGAAGAAATTGATCGCTTGAATATACTCCAAGCCAGTTTGCTGGCCATGTGGCGAGCCGTTGACTCGGTGCTTGCACAAACCGGCCTGAAACCGGAGCAATGCTTGATCGTGGTGGATGGCAACAAATTGCCAAAATGGCCATACCAAGCGCTTGCTGTGGTGAAAGGCGACACCAAAATTCCTGCAATTTCAGCTGCCTCAATTTTGGCCAAAGTGGCTCGCGACGAATGGTGTAAAACCCATGCGCTGCAATACCCACAGTATGAACTGGACGTGCATATGGGCTACCCCACCGCACGCCACATGGCTTTGCTGCGGGAACATGGGGCTACACAAGTACATAGAAAATCGTTCCGTCCAGTGCGTGAGGCACTGGAACGAGCACAACAGAACCCATCGTTCTAGAGGCGATCATGAGTTACGAACGCCATTTTACGCAAATTGAATCGGCCCAAAATGAACGGCTGAAAGCTGCCGTCAAACTGCTTTCCTCCAACCATGGGTTGCGCAACAGCGGCCTGGCTGCAGCCGAGGGTTTGCACCTTGCAGAAACCCTGCTGCACCTGCCAGGTGTGCACATTGAATCGGTCTGGATTCCTCAAAGTTTGTTGAACAAGCCTGAATGGTTGACCATGTCGGCCCTGAGCGATGTGCTTGAGAACGGTGAGGTGCGCTGTCTGGTGCTTAGCGACGCACTTTATTCAAAACTCAGCAAACTGAGCACTCCCACCGGGCCGATGATCTTTTTCAAACCGGTGAATGCCAGCGCAGCCATTGATTTAAACCAGGATATTGTCTTACTGGACGGCATCCAAGATCCAGGCAATGTGGGCACCCTGTTGCGCAATTGTGCAGCGGCTGGGGTTCAGCAAGTGGCATTGAGCGACCACAGCGCCTGGGTGTGGAGTGACAAGGTGCTGCGTGCAGGTATGGGCGCTCAGTTTGGCTTGCAGCTGTACGCTGAAGAAGACTTGCTGAAAGCGCTTTCATCGGCTAAATCAAAAATACCGGTGCGCGTGACCAGCCTGCATCCCAAAAGCGTTGACCTGTTCAACGCCAATTTAAAAACTGCGGGTGTGTGGGTATTCGGCAGCGAAGGACAAGGCGTAAGCCAAGCCTGGCTGGACCGCGCCAGTGAACACATTCGAATTCCGCAAAGCAAAACCATTGAAAGCCTGAATGTAGGCAGCAGCAGCGCAGTGTGTTTATTTGAACAATTCAGGCAAAGGCGGTAAAATCAAATACACTGTACACTTAAACAGTGGTATCTGGATTTCGCTGCATGCACCTGCACCTTGTTTGGTTGAAAAAAGACCTGCGCCTTAGCGACCATGCTCCCTGGCATGCGGCAATTGCAGCCGCCAGGGAAAGCAAAGGTTGCGTGGCGGCCTTGTACTGCCTTGAACCCAAACTGATCAAGCAGCCCGACAGTGCCCCCCAGCATTTTGAATTTGCCCGTGAATGTTTACAGGAATTGGCGGAGCAATTGCCCGAGCATGTGCCCTTGCTATTGGCCAAAGCCAATGCGCCAGTTGCCTTGCAAACAATGGCCTTGTGTTGCCAACAACTCAGCATTTACAGCCACGAGGAAACTGGCAACTGGGCCAGCTTTGCGCGTGACAAGGAAGTGAAAGCCTTGTGTGCAAACCATGCCGTGCCCTGGTTTGAATTCCCCAACAATGCGGTGGTGCGCAAACTTGAAAATCGCGATGAATGGGGCAAGCTTTGGCTTGAAACCATGCGCAAACCAGTACTTCCTGCGCCAGAGTTTTCAGAATTACCTCAGACCACTTGGTTTGATTTCCCGCAGAACTTGCAGCAGCAACTAGAAGCCAATGGTTTGCCCTGTGTGCAATTGAACTGTTCACTTTGGCCGCAATGGGCTCAGTATGTACATTTTTACCCCAAACATTTAACGGACAAAACCCTGCGTCAGCGGGGTGGCAGGCAACAGGCACAACGCTGTTTGAGTGAGTTTTTGAGCGAACGCGGCATGAATTACCGCTTTGAAATGTCCAGCCCATTGAGCGCTGAATCAGCCTGCTCACGCCTGTCGCCTTACCTTGTTTTTGGTGTAATTTCCATTCGGGAAGTGCTGGAGGTGTTGGGCCAGGCGCGTCAGCAACTGGCAGAAAGCGATTTACCACCCAAAGCACAAACACAGTGGAAGCAATCCCTGAAGTCGTTCGAGAGCCGTTTGCATTGGCATTGCCACTTCATTCAAAAACTGGAAAGCGAACCCGAGCTTGAATTTCGATCAGCTCACCGTGGGTTGAATGCCATGCGCAATTTCGCCGAGCTTAGCCCGGAGGAAAATCAAAAAGCACTGGCGTGGATAGAAGGGCGTACCGGTTTTCCAATGGTAGATGCCTGCATGCGAATGTTGCGCGCCACGGGTTGGGTTAACTTCCGCATGCGTGCCATGCTTGTGGCATTTGCGTCTTACCAACTCTGGCTGGATTGGCGACACACGGCGCCCATGTTGGCGCGTGAATTTCTCGACTACGAGCCTGGCATTCACTACCCGCAATTTCAAATGCAGTCGGGCGTCACAGGCATCAACACCTTGCGCATTTACAACCCGGTGAAACAAGCCAAAGATCACGATCCCAATGGGGTGTTCATCAGGCGCTGGATACCAGAGCTGAAAAACATCCCCGATCCATGGATAGGGGAGCCCTGGAATACACCTCAACTCATTCAGCAAGAGTGCGGATGCATGATTGGGGTGGATTACCCTTGGCCGGTAGTTGACCCTGACACAGCCATTTCAAAAGCACGTTCCAACATTACAGAGTTCAGGCACCGCAAGGGTTTTGTTGAAGAATCAAATCGTGTGTATGAAAAACACGGCTCCAGAAACCCCAACCGCAATGGCAGTGTCACCCCGAAACGGCGCAGCCAGAAGAAACGATCCGACGAGTCAATCATCGAGACCGATACACAGCAAAGTTTGTTTTGAACCAGCGTGTTGAAGGTGCAAACTTAGTAAATTGGAGAACCCAAATTCAATTGCTGCAGTATCGTAGTTGAAATTTCTTCAATGGATTTGCTGGTCGAGCTAAGCCAACTGATTCCCTCTCGGCGCATCATGAACTCTGCAGCCTTGATCTCTTGCCTGCAATTTTCAAGTGAGGCGTATTTGCTGCCCGGGCGGCGTTCGTTGCGTATTTCGCTCAAGCGTTCTGGTGATATTGAAAGTCCAAAAATCTTGTCCTTGAACGGGGGTAGGGCCGCGGGCAATTCCCCACGCTCGAAGTCCTCTGGAATCAAGGGGTAGTTGGCGGCCTTGATGCCATATTGCATGGCCAGGTACAGGCTGGTCGGTGTTTTACCAGACCGGGAAACACCCACCAAAATGACATCGGCTGCCTGTAGGTCTTTGTGAGTTTGACCATCGTCATGCGCCAGTGTGTAGTTAATCGCTTCAATGCGGTTTTTGTACTGCTCGTTGTCCGCAATGGTGTGCGACCTGCCAATGCGATGTGTGCTTTTGATGTCCAGTTCTTTTTCCAAGGGTTCCACAAAGGTGAGGAACAAATCCATGAACACACCATCGGCCTGCTTCACGACGTCGTTGATGACAGTGTTCACCAGGGTGCTGAACACAATCGGTTTCTGGCCATCGTATTTCGCAATGTCATTGATCTTTTGTCGAGCTGAAATTGCCTTCACTTCTGAATCAATAAAGGGGATACGAATTTGTTTGAAACGTATGCCTTCAAATTGGGACAACACCGAGTGGCCGAGGGTTTCCGCCGTAATACCTGTGCCGTCTGACACAAAAACCACGGTGCGTTCCTGGCTTACATTTTCTGACATGAATCAATCCTGTGTGTATCGGTGGCAAAAGGTCGGGTTACAGTTACAATCATAAAAAGAAATCAGGGGAAATAGTCGATGCGCGTGCACCCAAATCGCCGCATTCACTATTTCTTTTGAACTACAAGGTGAATCAATGTCAACAAATCAAGGAGTTAGCCCAACAGCTCTTGTTGCGCCATTCGAGAAGCTTCGAATGGAAGATGTAGAAACTGTCGGTGGTAAAAACTCGTCTTTGGGTGAAATGATCTCCCAATTGGCCGAGACTGGTGTGCGAGTGCCTGGCGGCTTTGCCACCACAGCCCATGCCTTCCGTGAATTCCTGAAAGCCAACAATCTGGTTGAGCGTATCAACGCCAAGCTCGATGCCCTGAATGTGGACGATGTTCGCGCACTGACCCAAGCCGGTGCCGAAATTCGCCAGTGGGTAATTGATGCGCCACTGCCTGCCGATCTGGAAAAAGAAATTCGCGATTCTTACACCACCATGATGGCCCAAAGTGGTGGCGATATTTCAGTGGCGGTTCGCTCCTCAGCCACCGCAGAAGACTTGCCAGACGCTTCCTTTGCAGGGCAGCAAGAATCTTTTCTGAACGTGAGCGGCATTGACGATGTGCTTGAGAAAATCAAGGAAGTGTTCGCATCGCTGTACAACGATCGCGCCATTTCTTACCGAGTACACAAGGGATTTGCGCACGCGGACGTGGCTTTGAGCGCGGGCGTGCAGCGTATGGTTCGCTCTGACAAAGCGGCCTCTGGTGTCATGTTTACCATGGACACTGAAAGTGGATTTGATCAAGTGGTGTTCATCACTTCCAGCTACGGATTGGGTGAAACCGTAGTGCAAGGCGCAGTGAACCCCGATGAGTTCTACGTATTCAAGCCCACATTGGCTGCGGGAAAGTACCCCATCATTCGCCGTCAAATTGGATCCAAATTGATCAAGATGGAATTTGATGCGCTGAAGGAAAGCGGGAAAAGCGTGCGCACCGTCGATGTACCCGCCGAGCAGCGCAACCGATATTCATTGAATGACGAGGATGTGATCGAACTGGCAAAGTACGCCATGATTATCGAGAAGCATTATGGCCGCCCTATGGACATTGAGTGGGGCAAAGACGGTATTGATGGCAAGCTGTATATTTTGCAAGCCCGCCCCGAAACCGTGAACTCGCAAAAAGACAACGACGTGCAGTTGCGTTACAAGCTTAAGGGCAATTCGGCGATTCTGAGTTCAGGCCGCGCCATCGGCCAGAAGATTGGTGCGGGCTCAGTGCGGGTAATCAATGATTCCTCTGAAATGGACCGTGTACAGGCCGGCGATATCTTGGTGACCGACATGACCGACCCCAATTGGGAACCGGTGATGAAGCGGGCAGCAGCCATTGTCACCAACCGCGGTGGCCGTACTTGCCACGCCGCGATCATTGCCCGCGAACTGGGCATTCCCGCTGTGGTGGGTTGTGGCGATGCCACTGAAAAACTGAAAGAAGGCATGCTGGTTACAGTAAGCTGTTCGGAAGGCGACACAGGCTACATCTATGATGGCTTGCTGGAAACAGAAGTCAGCGAAGTCAAGCGCGGCGCCTTGCCTGAAATTCCCGTGAAAATCATGATGAACGTGGGCAACCCTCAATTGGCCTTTGAGTTTTGCCAATTGCCCAACAAGGGCGTTGGCTTGGCACGCCTGGAATTCATTATCAACAATGCAATCGGCATTCACCCGAAAGCCATTCTTGATTATCCGAACGTGGATGCCGATTTGAAGAAAGCCGTGGAAAGTGTGGCGCGTGGCCATGCAAGCCCGGTCGCATTTTTTGTGGACAAATTGGCTGAGGGAGTGGCTACAATCGCGGCTGCTTTCTACCCAAAGCCGGTTATTGTTCGCATGTCCGATTTCAAGTCCAATGAATACCGCAAGCTGATCGGTGGCAGCCGCTACGAACCCGAAGAAGAAAACCCGATGCTCGGTTTCCGCGGCGCGGCCCGATACATCTCCGAGGAGTTTGCGGAGTGTTTCGAGATGGAATGTTTGGCCTTGAAACGTGTTCGCGAGCAAATGGGCTTGGACAACGTTCAGATCATGATTCCGTTTGTACGCACATTGAACCAGGCAGCCAAGGTAGTTGACCTGCTGGGCCGCAACGGTTTAAAGCGTGGCGAAAATGGCCTGAAAGTGGTGATGATGTGCGAAGTGCCTTCCAATGCCGTGTTGGCAGATCAGTTCCTGGAGTACTTTGATGGCTTCTCGATTGGCTCCAACGACCTGACCCAGCTTACCTTGGGCCTGGACCGGGATTCCGGGCTGGATATTTTGGCCGCTGATTTCGACGAACGCGACCCTGCCGTGCGTGCCTTGTTGAGCAAAGCCATTGAGGCCTGTAAAGCCAAAGGAAAATACGTGGGAATTTGCGGGCAAGGGCCTTCAGACCACCCCGACTTTGCCTTGTGGCTGGCTGGTGAAGGAATTGAATCCATTTCGCTGAATCCTGACACGGTGATTGACACCTGGCAGAAACTGGCCGACAGATTCAACAAAAAGTAAAAAGGAGTCACACCATTGAGCAATTTGTCACTGTGGTTGGTATTGGCGGGTATCTTGTTGATTGCCGAAATGACCACGGGTACGTTTTACCTGCTCATGGTGTCCCTGGGGGCGGCCATCGGTGCATTGATGGCCTACCTCGGTTACGGTCTTGAAACTCAAATTGGCGCAGCTGCCGTGTTTGCAGTGGCTGGCAGCCTTCTTCTTCGCAACCGTTCGGTCAACCGAAGCAAGACAGACAAACAACACGATCTGCTCGACATTGGCAACAAACTTGAAATTCCAAGCTGGAATGCGGGTGGGCGCGCCAATGTGCAATACCGTGGCGCCACTTGGGCAGCGGAGAGCACCGACAGTACGCCTGTAACGGGCCTGCATCAAATTGTCGATGTGCAGGGCAATGTCCTGAAAGTCAAAAGCGTATCGACACACGCATAATCGGCGTGGCCTTGTTCCAAGGTTAGCCAATCAAAGGAGAAAATTCATGGAAGTTTCAATTGTCATATTGATTCTTGCGATTGTGTTTGTCAGCCAGGCGCTGCGCATAGTGCCGCAGCAAAGTGCATGGGTGGTAGAGCGTTTGGGGAAATACGACCGCACCTTGCAGGCTGGCTTGAATTTTCTTGTGCCCTTCATTGAGAGGGTTTCGTACAAGCACTCTCTGAAAGAAATTCCCTTGGATGTACCCAGCCAGGTGTGTATTACCAAGGACAACACCCAGCTTCAGGTTGATGGCATTTTGTATTTTCAGGTAACTGACGCGATGCGGGCCAGCTACGGCTCAAGCGACTACATCAGCGCCATTACCCAACTGGCACAAACCACCTTGCGATCGATTATTGGCCGCATGGAGCTCGACAAAACTTTTGAAGAGCGCGACATGATCAACGCCGCCATTGTGAACGCATTGGATGAGGCAGCCCTGAACTGGGGCGTGAAAGTTCTTCGTTATGAAATTAAAGACTTGACTCCACCTCGTGAGATTTTACTTTCAATGCAGGCGCAAATTACAGCCGAACGGGAAAAGCGCGCCCTGATTGCTGCGTCAGAGGGGCGCAAACAAGAGCAGATCAACATTGCCAATGGTGAACGGGAATCTGCAATTGCCCGCTCCGAGGGTGACCGGATTGCCGCCATCAACCGCGCCCAGGGTGAAGCCGGTGCAATCAGGGAAATTGCCGAAGCCACCGCCGACGCCTTGCGAAAAGTAGCCGCAGCGGTGGCTGAGCCAGGAGGAATGGAGGCAGTGAACCTGAAAGTGGCCGAACAATACATTGAAGCATTTTCAGGCGTTGCCAAGGCTGGCAATACCCTGATATTGCCTGGGGACCTGTCCAACATGGGTTCCATGGTAGCGGCAGCGATGCAGGTGGTGAAGCAGGGCAAATAAGATAAGTCTTGGCAGTTGGCGGAACCTGATGGGCTTTGTTGGACACAGAAACAGGTAACAATCCCATTGATAAACCCTTCAAGTGCACATGAAAGACACCGCCAGCCTAAGCCTTACCCTGGACAAGCTTTTAATCAAACGCGCCAGGGTGGTAGCCGCGAAAATTGGAGCTCCACTCAACACAGTGGTTAGCCAACAACTTCAGGCCTTTTTGGATTCTTTCGAGCAATCTGAAGCCTTGGGCAATCAGAATTTTACGATCCTGGCAGAGTTTTCAATCGGCGTCCGCTCAGCGAATGACGCCATGAAAGCCCTTTCAATTCGCTCCCCCGCTGAGTTGAACAGGCTTTTGGCAGTGGCGAAGCTGCCAAAACCCACCGTATCAGAACACGAAATTAGCCGCATGGTCGAGGCCCTTAAAACACTCTCCAGCGGCAGTGAAACATGAAAAAACAGGCGATGCATGTTGTGCTGATTCCTGACAGCGGAACGCTTTTGCAACTACACCGAGAACTGCGGCTGGAATCGCTATTCTCCAGCTTCGCAACGCTTGCCATTACCGATGCGTCGGTTCACGAATTACTTCGCTTTTGCAAAAACGAAGGCCAAGAAATTGCAAGGTGGATCAAAAATAACCACGTCGCGATATTGGAAACCCGAGCGTTCAACAATGGGTGTAATAAGATTCTTGATCAGCCGAATTGTCTATATGGCTTGGTTGCCGACATTGGCTTGCAAGAAATCATGAATGAAACCAATTTGTCAGGTGGGAACACCCAAGTAATTTTCTTGCTTGACGAACACAAATGTGCAGCCAAAAATACATTTCTGTATGGTTCTTTTTGCACTGGGGTTACGCTTCTTGCGTATCAAAGGTTCCTCGAGAGCAGCCAGCCCTGTCCAATACAGGCTACCCAACCAAGCCGCCTGGAAAATGCCGATGAATCAATGGTGAAAACTCATAAGCCTGTTGAGCCGCCGAACACCCAACGTTTTCAAGCAAGTTCACCAGAGAGGGAGCCGGGCAGGTTTTACCTGAACTCGACCATGCTTGCAAATCCCAAACTTGTGGAAAGAAAACTTCGGGATATGGCGAATCAAACTGTAAACATTGGTCTTAAGGCGATTGATAAAATCAAGGCAAGCCGATCGAACGAACCGAATAAACCAGCCTTGTCTGCGATTGAAAAATTCAGAAGAAGTCTGATGTGAACAGCGCTGAATCTCTCAGGTACGGTGAATCTTCATCAACCGTTCCTGCTCTCGCTTCCAGTCCTTGTCCTTCAGGGTATCCCGTTTGTCATGCTGCTTTTTACCCTTGGCAAGGGCCATGTCTACTTTCACCCGGCCATTTTTGAAATGCAGGTTCAGCGGCACCAGTGAATAACCTTTTTGTTCTACTTTACCAATCAAGCGGTTAATTTCTTTTTTGTGCATCAACAACTTGCGTGTGCGGGTGTTCACCGGGTTGACATGGGTAGATGCACTGGTCAGTGGCGAAATATGGCAGTTCAGCAGCCACAGTTCGCCGTTGCGAACCACGATGTGGCTTTCCTTGATTTGAACACGGCCATCGCGAATGGATTTGACTTCCCAGCCTTCCAACACAATACCCGCCTCGTACTTCTCTTCAATGAAGTAATCAAAACCTGCTTTTTTGTTGTCAATAATGCTCATGAATTCGGTGAAAACGTCCTTTGGGTGCGGCGTAGCGTGAAAAACGCTAAAATAGAGAGTTTAATCCTTTCTCCGAGCGGGAAACAAACCCTTCAGCATTCATGGCCATTGTAGAAAAGTCCGTGTTGGTTCATTTTTCCACGCAACAAATGTTCGATTTGGTGCGGGCGGTGGCCGATTATCCCCAGTTTTTGCCGTGGTGCGGTGCCGGAAGTGTTGAGCCTGTTGGCGCCAACATTGAAAAAGCGACCGTAGAAATTGCGTTCAAGGGTGTCAAACAAAGCTTTTGCACAATGAACAAACTGACACCACACGAGGAAATCCACATGACCTTGGTGGAAGGTCCGTTTACCCATCTTGAGGGCACCTGGCATTTCATTGAACTGACGCCCGAAGCCTGTAAGGTTCATTTCAAACTGGCCTACGAGTTTTCAAGCAAGGTACTGGAGCAATTGGTGGGGCCGGTGTTCACCAGCCTTGCCAACAGTTTCGTGGATTCCTTCATTAAACGTGCAGAGTCGTTACACAGCACCGGGGCAGGGCAGTGATGCTTGTTCACTGGCTTGAACTTGGCCCAGCCGACGGCGGTGTGCTTGTATCAATGCCCAAGCCATTGAATGTGCCCGAAAAAACCACGGTGGAGCAGGCACTTCAGGCCATTGGCTTGAGCAGTGAACGCATTGCATTGTTACTCAAGGAGCGCGCAGTGGCGGTGTATGGCCTTTACGCCACCGAGGGCATGCTGCTTCACCCGGGCGATCGCATTGAAATTCTGGATGGGCTTAGCTTCGACCCAATGGAAAGTCGCCGCAGGCGTGCCCAACACAAGGTGCTGACAAAACGCCAGAAAGAATTGGCGAAATACGAGCGGCGAAGCCGCAAGCAATCAAAAACCGTCCCTTAAAACTTAAATTCCCCGGTTTTTCTGTTTGTAAACCAAAACAGGCATGCTGGGTATCCTTTATAATTCGCTTTTGCGCAAGGAGAAATTGCATGCGTGTCACGCAGAAAGCGTTAACGTTTGATGATGTATTGCTGGTTCCTGCGTTCTCAGACGTTCTTCCCAAAGACACATCCCTGTCTACCCAACTGACCCGAAACATCAGCCTGAACATTCCTCTGGTGTCTGCCGCCATGGACACGGTGACTGAAGCCAGGTTGGCCATTGCCATGGCACAGGAAGGTGGTATCGGTATTGTTCACAAGAACCTGACAGCAACGCAGCAAGCGGCCGAGGTGGCCAAAGTAAAACGCCATGAGTCTGGCGTGCTTCGCGACCCGATCACGATCGAGCCTGAACTCACCGTTCGCCAGGTCATTGCTCTTACACAGCAACACAAAATTTCGGGCCTACCTGTTGTCAAGAATGGCAAGGTGGTTGGCATTGTCACGAACCGCGACCTGCGTTTCGAAACCAAACTGGACCAGCCTGTTTCCAACGTCATGACCCCACGAGAGCGTTTGGTCACCGTATCCGAAGACGACAGCCTGGAGCAGGCCAAAGCCTTGATGCACAAGCACCGCCTGGAGCGCGTGTTGGTGATGGGTGCAGACAACGCGCTGAAAGGCTTGATTACTGTTAAGGACATCCAAAAAGCCACGGAACACCCGTGGGCCAGCAAAGACATTCACGGGAAATTGCGCGTAGGTGCAGCCGTGGGCGTGGGCGATGGCACTGAAGAACGTGTTGAAAAGCTGGTGGCTGCTGGCGTGGACGTAATCGTTGTTGATACAGCCCACGGCCACAGCAAAGGCGTGTTGGACCGCGTACGCTGGGTAAAGCAAAACTACCCACAGGTGGATGTAATTGGCGGCAACATTGCCACGGCCAGCGCTGCGTTGGCTTGATGGAGCATGGCGCAGACGGCGTGAAAGTGGGTATTGGTCCAGGTTCAATTTGTACCACGCGTATTGTGGCTGGCGTGGGTGTTCCCCAAATCAGCGCAATTGCCAATGTGGCCAAGGCCCTGAAGGGCACTGGTGTGCCTGTGATTGCAGATGGTGGCATTCGTTATTCCGGTGACATTTCCAAGGCTCTGGCAGCCGGTGCAAGCGCCGCCATGATGGGCGGCATGTTTGCCGGCACTGAAGAAGCGCCAGGTGAAGTCGTTTTGTTCCAGGGCCGCAGCTACAAGGCTTACCGCGGCATGGGCTCCTTGGGCGCCATGACACAGGGGTCTGCGGACCGCTACTTCCAGGACCCGGCCAACAATGCCGACAAACTTGTACCCGAGGGCATTGAAGGCCGGGTGCCCTACAAAGGCTCTGTGCTGTCCATCATTTTCCAGTTGGTGGGCGGTGTCCGTTCTTCCATGGGTTATGTCGGCTGCCGTTCAATTTCTGAAATGCACGAAAAAGCAGAGTTCGTTGAAATTTCATCTGCGGGCATTCGGGAATCACATGTACACGATGTTCAAATTACCAAAGAAGCACCGAACTACCATGTCGATTGACAAGGCCTGAATACAGCGAAGCCGCCATGCAAAAACCTGACATTCCACACAACGAAGAAGAAAGAACACGGGCAATCCAGAATTTGGGAATGATTTATTCCCCCTCCGAGGCCCGGTTTGATCGAATCACGCGTTTGGTTTGTCGGCACTTTGATATTGATACGGCGCTGGTCACCATTGTTTACAAAGAAATTCAATGGTTCAAATCGCTTCAAGGCCTGAATGCCTGCTCCACAGACAGAGAGGTGTCTTTTTGTGGACATGCCATTCTCAGTGATGAACCTTTGATTGTTGAAAATGCGCTGCTGGACCCCCGATTCATGGACAACCCTTTGGTTGTCGACGGACCAAGAATACGGTTTTATGCAGGTCAGCCCGTTCGGGATGCATTCGGTATCACGATCGGTACGCTTTGCGTGATCGACAGTGTTCCCCGCGCATTCTCCCAGGAAGACAGGCAGGATCTACGAGATTTCGCGCGCCTGGTTGAAGTAGAGCTGGCCAAGCCGATAGAGGACAATGTCGTGAGCCGGTTTGTGCGTTCTTTGAACGAAAATCAAAGGTCTTTGCTGATTGATCCAATCGTCGGCTCTTGGAACAGACGCGGATTTGAAGCACTGCTGGACAAAGAACTCGAATATGCCTTGCACAAGGGAGAAGACCTTTCGCTGCTGCATGTGAAACTCAGTTCATTTGATTTGATTTTGAACAGGTTTGGTCGCGACCGTATTGTGGACTTCACTAAATTTACTGCTTCAATCATTCGAGATGTTTTGCCCAACGGCTCAAGTGTTGGGTCCCTAGGGGCAGATGCCTTCGTGGCTGTGTGTTCGGGCATGACCAATTCGGAGGTGGCACGTTTGCTGGAACAGCTGAAAGCCCGTTTTGGTGAAACCACGCTCGAAACCCATGGCGTGAAAGCTCTGGTTGATGTGGACATCAACTTTCTCAGCCTGTCAGGCGACGAACTTCAATGCACGGCAGTGCAAGCAGTGGATCGCCTGTTAAGTCTTAGTTAAGCATCGGCCAAGCCCTGCGCAACATTGCCTTGGGCCAATTACCTTTAATACATTCAAAGAACGCTTCATGAATCATCAGAAAATTTTGGTACTCGACTTCGGGTCACAGGTCACACAACTCATTGCCCGACGCGTACGTGAGTGCGGCGTTTTCTGCGAAATTTTGCCCTGCGACGTAGACCCGGAACGCATCAAGGAATACGGGGCATCCGGCATTGTTTTGTCGGGTAGCCACCAGTCTGCTTATGAAGAAAGCACCGACAGGGCGCCCGAGTTGGTGTTTAATCTTGGCGTACCAGTGCTGGGCATTTGCTACGGCATGCAAACCATGGCCATGCAACTTGGCGGCAAAGTTGAAGCGGGTACGGTTCGGGAATTTGGTCATGCCCAAATTCGGGCCCATGGCCACACAAAACTGTTTGATGGCATTCAAGACGAAACCAACGAACATGGGCATGGCCTGTTGAATGTTTGGATGAGCCACGGTGACAAGGTGACCGAGCTTCCACCCAACTTCAAGTTGATGGCTTCTACACCCTCGTGCCCAATTGCCGGCATGGCCGATGAAGCACGCGGGTTCTATGCCGTGCAATTTCACCCTGAGGTAACGCACACCAAAAAAGGCAAGGAAATACTGGCACGCTTTGTACGCGACATTTGCGGTTGCAAAGGTGACTGGTCCATGCCAAGTTTTGTGGATGAAGCGGTTGAAAGAATTCGTGCCCAGGTCGGCACTGATGAAGTTATTTTGGGCCTTTCGGGTGGCGTTGATTCTTCCGTGGCAGCTGCATTGATTCACAAGGCAATTGGTGATCAGCTTACCTGCGTGTTTGTCGACCATGGCTTGCTTCGTTTCAAAGAAGGCGAGCAGGTTATGGAAACATTCGCCAAACATTTGGGTGTGCGTGTTGTGCATGTGAACGCCACCGAAGAATTCATGGGGCAACTGAAAGGCGTCACCGACCCCGAGGCCAAACGCAAAATTATTGGTAAAGCATTCGTGGATGTATTCCAGCGCGAGGCTGGCATGCGTGCCAACGCCAAGTGGCTTGCACAGGGCACTATTTACCCGGACGTGATTGAATCAGCTGGCGCAAAAACAGGCAAAGCCACCAACATCAAAAGCCACCACAATGTGGGCGGCTTGCCCGATACGCTGAACCTGAAATTGCTGGAGCCCCTGCGTGATTTGTTCAAGGACGAAGTGCGTAAACTTGGCGTTGAACTTGGCCTTGACCCTGAAATGGTTTACCGCCACCCATTCCCCGGGCCGGGCTTGGGTGTTCGAATTCTTGGCGAGGTGAAAGCCGAGTATGCTGAAATTTTGCAGCGTGCCGATGCCGTATTCATCGAAGAATTGCGCAACACCAAAGCCACAGCCAAAGACGCAGCGGCTGAGCTTTGCACCGAGGAACAAATTGGAAAAAGCTGGTACGACCTCACCAGCCAGGCTTTTGCAGTGTTCTTGCCAGTGAAATCGGTGGGGGTGATGGGCGATGGCCGCACCTACGAATATGTGGTGGCCATTCGCGCCGTACAAACTCAAGACTTCATGACAGCACACTGGGCACACCTGCCTTATTCATTGTTGGGCCGTATCTCCAATCGTATTATTAACGAGGTAAAAGGTGTGAACCGGGTGGTGTACGATGTATCGGGCAAGCCGCCTGCGACCATTGAATGGGAATAAGCCGATAAAGCGAATCCCGTCACTTACCCCAGCCTTACAGAAGAGCCCGCAAATGCGGGCTTTTTTGCATTCAGGGGGTGAGGTTTGCCCTAATTCCCGAATGAAAACACACATGCCACCATCATTGGCGATATCTAACTATCGGCGCAGCCCGGCACCGATGGGTACAACGACAATGACAACATGGAGAACCCATGGCAGAAGTAGTGTTGGAGACAAGGGCGTTGACCAAGGAATTCAAGGGATTCACTGCGGTCAGCGATGTGAATTTGAAAGTACAGCGGGGCCATATCCACGCGTTGATCGGCCCCAACGGCGCAGGTAAAACTACCTGTTTCAATTTGTTGACGAAATTTTTAACGCCCACATCGGGCCAAATTTTGTTCAACGGCAAAGACATCACCAGTGCAAAGCCAGCCCAAATCGCAAGGCAGGGCATTATCCGGTCGTTTCAAATTTCTGCGGTGTTTCCACACCTCACAGTGCTTGAAAATGTACGCATCGGCTTGCAACGCCCATTGGGTAATTCGTTTCATTTCTGGAAAAGTGAGAAAAAACTCTCGGTGCTGAATGACAAGGCCATGGCTTTGCTTGCGCTGGTTGACCTGGAAAGCTTTGCAGACACCCTGACCGTAGATTTGCCTTACGGCAGAAAACGTGCACTTGAAATTGCAACCACATTGGGCATGGAACCTGAATTGATGCTGCTGGATGAGCCAACCCAGGGCATGGGCCACGAAGACGTGGACCGCGTTACCCAATTAATCAAGAAGGTTTCCGCTGGCCGAACCATTTTGATGGTTGAACACAATATGAATGTGGTGGCGGGTATCAGCGACCGCATCTCGGTGCTACAACGCGGCGCAGTGCTGGCCGAAGGAAGCTACGACGAGGTTTCGCGCAACCCCGAGGTGATGGAGGCCTACATGGGCTCCACCACTGGAGTTCTGGAGGGTGCGCACTGATGAGTAATGCATCGACAAACACTGCGCTTGAAATCGCCGGGCTTAACGCTTGGTATGGCGAATCACACATTTTGCACAACCTGAACCTGACTGTTAAAACAGGTGAGGTGGTAACACTTCTGGGGCGAAATGGTGCAGGGCGCACCAGCACCCTGCGTGCCATCATGGGCTTGACTGGTTCAAGAAAAGGGTCAATCAAAATCAGTGGCACCGAGGCGATTCACATGCCCACCCACAAAATTGCCCACTTGGGTGTGGGTTACTGCCCGGAAGAACGGGGCATATTCTCTTCCCTGTCTGCCGAAGAAAACCTGATGCTGCCACCCTTTGTTTCAAAAACCGACAAAGGCATGAGCGTGGCAGAAATTTACGAGATGTTCCCCAACCTGGCCGAACGCAAAAAAAGCCAGGGCACGCGTTTGTCAGGTGGTGAACAGCAAATGTTGGCCGTTGCGCGCATTCTGAGAACTGGCGCCAAACTCTTGCTGCTGGATGAAATTTCTGAGGGGCTTGCGCCTGTTATTGTTCAAGCCCTGGCCAAGATGATTACCACCCTGAAATCGAAGGGCTACACCATTGTGATGGTGGAACAGAATTTCCGTTTTGCAGCCCCACTGGCCGACCGGTTTTACGTGGTGGAACACGGCCAAATTGTGGAGGCTTTTGCTTCCTCGGAACTCGATGAAAAAATGCCCGTGCTGCATTCGCTGCTGGGCGTATAAAAAACCAACCTTTCAAGGGATTGGACTTAAACCAAAGGAGATGATGATGAAATTAAAACCAATCGCAACTGGACTGACCGCACTTTTTGCATTCGCTGCCGGCTCAGCACAGGCACAAATTTCCAACGACACCATCAAGATTGGTGTCATCACCGACATGTCTGGCCTATATGCCGACATTGACGGGCCTGGTGGTGTCGAGGCTGTAAAAATGGCGATCGCTGATTTTGGCGGCACCTTGAACGGCAAGAAAATCGAACTGGTGTTTGCTGACCACCAAAACAAGGCTGACATTGCAGCCAGCAAGGCACGCGAGTGGTTTGACACTGAAGGTGTCGACATGCTGATTTCAGGTACCAACTCCGGCACGGCTTTGGCCATGGCCAAAGTAGCCGATGAAAAGAAAAAGCCCAACTTTGTAATTGGTGCTGGTACCGCCCGCATTACCAATGAAGAATGCAACCCTTACAGCATTCACTATGCCTATGACACGGTAGCAATGGCCAAAGGCACTGGTTCAGCTGTAACCAAGCAGGGCGGCAAAACATGGTATTTCCTGACCGCGGACTACGCCTTTGGCACCTCACTTGAAACCGATACCACCGCAGTGGTAAAGGCCAGTGGCGGCACTGTAAAGGGCGCCGTTCGTCACCCGTTGTCAGCGTCTGACTTTTCCAGTTTCATGCTCCAAGCGCAAGCCTCGGGTGCACAAATTCTGGGCCTGGCCAACGCCGGTGGTGACACAGTCAACTCCATCAAGGCGGCCAATGAATTTGGAGTTACAGGCAGCATGAAGCTTGCCGGTTTGCTGATGTTCATCAACGATGTGCACGCATTGGGCTTGGGGCAGACCAAGGGCATGTACCTCACCGACAGCTGGTATTGGGATCAAAACGACGAAACCCGCAAGTGGTCCAAACGCTTCTTCGACAAAATGAAGAAAATGCCCAGCAGCCTGCACGCAGCCGATTACTCGGCAACCCTGCAATACCTGAATGCTGTGAAAGCTGCGGGTACGGATGATGGCGCCAAAGTGATGGAAGCCCTGCGCAAGCAGAAGGTGAACGACATGTATGCCAAGAACGGATACTACCGTGCCGATGGCAGCATGATTCACGACATGTTCCTGATGCAGGTGAAAGACCCCAAAGAATCCAAAAAACCTTGGGATTACCTGAAAGTTGTACAGGCCATTCCAGGCGAGCAGGCTTTCACCACCAAAGCTGAGACCAAGTGCGCTTTGTGGAAGTAATTCAGTAAAACCAAAACAAGACCAATGCCCCTGAGGTTTAACCGCCCAGGGGCTTTGCGGGACACGTACTCATGGAAATTTTTGGAATTCCCTTGCAGGCCTTTCTTGGGCAGTTATTGCTTGGCCTGGTGAATGGCTCGTTTTACGCCATGTTGTCACTGGGTCTTGCTGTTATTTTTGGCTTGCTCAACGTGATCAATTTTGCCCATGGCGCGCTGTACATGATGGGTGCATTTTTCGCCTGGATGGGCATGGCCTATTTCAACCTGAATTATTGGGTGATGCTGCTGCTTGCCCCCTTGTTGGTGGGCGCCTTCGGGATACTGATTGAAAAAACAATGTTGCGCTGGCTTTACAAGCTTGACCACTTGTATGGCTTGTTGCTGACCTTCGGCATTACCTTAATGCTGGAAGGAATATTCCGCTCGATTTATGGTGTTTCCGGTCAACCCTATTCAGTGCCAGAGGCCTTGCAGGGTGCGACCAACCTGGGCTTCATGATTCTGCCCAACTACCGCGCCTGGGTCGTGGTGGCCTCGCTGGTGGTTTGTTTTGCCACCTGGATCATGATTGAAAAAACAAAGCTGGGAGCCTTGCTTCGTGCAGGCACTGAAAACCCGCGACTGGTGGAGGCCTTTGGCATCAACGTGCCCTTGATGGTGACGCTGACCTACGGCTTTGGTGTGGCACTTGCTGCATTCGCGGGTGTACTGGCTGCGCCGGTGATTCAAATTTCACCGTTGATGGGCTCTAACCTCATCATCACTGTGTTTGCGGTAGTGGTGATTGGTGGAATGGGATCTATTCTGGGTTCAATCATTACCGGGCTCACCTTGGGCATTGTGGAAGGATTGACCCGTGTGTTTTATCCAGAATTGTCAGCCACAGTGGTGTTCATCATCATGGCGATTGTGCTCATGATTCGCCCGGCCGGTTTATTCGGCCGCGAGAAATAAAGGGTTTGACACGATGAACAAAAATACAATTATCGCCATTGCGGCAATCATTCTCGCCCTGGCGGCACCGTTTTTCATGTACCCGGTGCTGCTGATGAAACTGCTGTGTTTTGCACTGTTTGCATGTGCATTCAACCTGTTGATTGGCTACACCGGTTTGCTTTCCTTCGGGCATGCTGCTTTTCTGGGTGGTGCCGGTTACATGGCCGGGTATGTTATTCGAGACCTTGGTATGCCCTTTGAGCTTGGTTTGCTGGCGGGCGTGGCATTTGCAGCGCTCATTGGTTTAATCATGGGTGCTTTGGCCATACGACGGCAGGGCATTTACTTCACCATGATTACGCTGGCACTGGCACAAATGCTGTATTTCATCTTTTTACAGGCGCCATTTACTGGCGGTGAAGATGGTTTACAGGGCATACCGCGCGGCACCTTGTTCGGTGTTGTAGACCTTAGTAACGACTTGACACTTTACTTCGTGGTATTGGCCATTTGCATCGCAGGCTACGCCCTAATTGTTCGCACTGTGCATTCGCCCTTCGGGCAGGTTCTCAAGGCGATCAAGGAAAATGAACCACGCGCAATATCACTGGGTTATGACGTGGACAAATACAAGTTGCTGGTGTTTGTTTTGTCAGCTGCATTGTCGGGTTTGGCAGGTGCAACAAAAGCCTCGGTGCTTGGCTTTGAAACATTGACCGATGTGCACTGGACGATGTCTGGCCTGGTGGTGCTGATGACCTTGGTGGGTGGCTTGGGCACTCTTGCAGGCCCAATTGTGGGTGCCATCGTGATCATCGCCCTGGAAAACCGCATTGGTGAATTTGGCACCTGGATGGCGGTAACAACCGACATTGCCTGGTTCCGCTCACTGGGGGAGCAGGTCACAATTGTGACTGGCTTCATTTTCATTGTGGTTGTGCTGGCCTTCCGGCGCGGAATTGTTGGGGAAATTATTGCGTGGAACCAACGCAGATTGCTTAAGGCGGGTCAGTAAACTGAAGCTGCCCACAGACCAAGAACCCGGCCTGGTGCCGGGTTTTTTTATGTCAAACTGAGAACACTTTATTCGGCTTACTTTGAAAACCATGCAAACCAGCAAGCTGTCCGAGAAATTTTCGATACTGGCGCACCACGGCCAGCCCGAAGACATGCCATGGATGGAACTTGCGTTGCAGCAAGCAAGGCTTGCTGCACAGGCCGGCGAAGTGCCGATTGGCGCGGTCGTGGTAATCGATGGCAAAGCCATTGCCCACGCACACAATGCGCCCGTAACACTCAACGATGCCTGCGCACATGCCGAGATTCAGGCCATTCGACAAGCCTGCCAGGCAGTTGGCAATTACCGCTTGGGTGCACAGGCCACCCTGTACGTCACACTACAACCCTGCCTGATGTGCGTTGGTGCAATTTTGCATGCGCGTATAGGCCGCGTGGTGGTGGGTTGTGCACAATCACGCTACAACGGGGATTTAAAACAATCCTTGTCAGTGTTCGAGCAAGCGCAAGCATGGCACCCCTGTGTTTTTGAAACAGGTTGCATGGCACAGGAAAGCGAAGAATTGCTGGGTAATTTTTTTAAAGTGCGCCGCAAACAAAGAGAAGAAACCGTTGCTGATTTGGCCAGCCTGATGCACCTGCCAAATGCCAACAAACAAACAATTGACCAACTTGCGCAACTTGGCTTCCACACTCCGCAAGATTTTCTGCAAACCGGGCTAGAGCAGGCAAGCAAGATATTGGCTGAGCAAAGCCGCGTGTTGAAAACGGGGCAGCACACACAACAGGCCGCCATTCTGGCCAGTTTGTGCGATTATTTCAACGGAGAACCCGTGCGTTCCTGGAAACAGTACCTGTGACATTACTTTTGAAACCGGAATTGAATTGAACACCAAACCGCCCATTGCAACAAATCAGGCACTGAATCAGCTAATCATGTTTTCGCCCAGTGGCGCACTGGTTGATGAAACATTGCTTGACCGGGCCTGCAACCATTTGAGCAATCAACATGGCTTCAATGTGATTGAAATGCCTGAAGCACGCCTGCGCACACAACGCTTCGCAGGCGATGAAGCCACGCGCATGGCCAGTATTGAAAATGCATTTGCCATGAATACGCCCAGCCTGCTGATGGCCACCCGCGGGGGTTACGGCCTAAGCCGCTTGCTGCCGCTGTTGAATTTTCCGGAACTTGCCGCATTGCTGAATGCGAATGCGCACCTGTTGTGCGGCCACAGCGACATTACCAGCCTGCAATTGGCATTGCTGAACGCGGGGGCACAACCTGCCACATTGTTGCACGGGCCCATGGCTTGTTTCGATTTTGGGGCAGAGCAGGGCGCAGACCCGCTCACCCTTGAACACTTTTTGCGTGCGGTAGAAAAACAGGCAGTACATATTGAATGGCCTGTTGAATGTGTCGGACTGAGCACAGAACAACAAACCATTGCAATTGAAGGCCCGGTGTGGGGTGGCAACCTCACCTTGCTGTGCAGCCTTTTAGGAACGCCTTGGTTGCCCAGTGTACCTGGCGGTATTTTGGTGCTTGAGGATGTGAACGAGCCCACCTACAAAATTGAGCGCATGCTGCTGCAATTGCTACACGCTGGTGTGTTGGCCCAGCAAAAGGCAATTGTGTTGGGTAATTTTTGTGAACCCAAACCCGGCACACACGACAATGGTTACAGCCTGCGCAGCGCCGCTGAATTTGTTCAAGACCAACTTAAACACGTACCCGTGTTGCTGAATTTTCCATTTGGTCACTGCACTCCCAAGGCTTGCTGGTTTCAGGGCGGGCAGGGCACCTTGACCATTACTGGCGGGCACAGCGAATTCAACGCGCGCCTGGTTCAAACCCTTCGCTAGTCGCAACGCTCCGAGCCCGCATTAAGCTGGCATTGAGCACACCCCAAGCCCGGGCATGTATAATGCCCCCTTCGTTAAAAATCACTGAATTTTCCAATACTTATGCTCACCGCAGCCAATATCACCATGCAGTTCGGCGCCAAGCCGCTTTTTGAAAACATCAATGCCAAATTTGGCGATGGCAACCGCTATGGTTTGATTGGCGCAAACGGCTGCGGAAAATCCACTTTCATGAAAATTCTGGGTGGCGACCTGGAGCCCAGCAGCGGCACTGTGGTCATCGAGCCCAATGTGCGCTTAGGCAAGCTAAGCCAAGATCAATTTGCATTTGAAGAGTACCGCGTGCTGGATGTGGTCATGATGGGCCACAAGGAAATGTGGGCCGCGATGACAGAACGGGATGCCTTGTATGCCAACCCCGAAGCCACCGACGACGACTACATGCGCGCAGCCGACCTGGAAGCGGTGTATGCCGAATTCGGCGGCTACGAGGCCGAAGCCCGCGCGGGTGAGTTGCTGCTGGGTGCAGGTATTCCGCTTGAAAACCACAATGGCCCGATGAGTGAAATTGCCCCTGGCTGGAAGCTGCGGGTGCTACTGGCGCAAGCCCTGTTCTCAAAACCTGATGTGCTGTTGCTGGATGAACCCACCAACAACCTGGATATTAATACGATTGCCTGGCTTGAAAACGTACTGAACCAGTACGAGAGCACCATGATCATCATCAGCCATGACCGCCACTTTCTGAATGAAGTGTGCACCCACATGGCCGATCTGGATTACGGCACCTTGCAAGTGGTACCTGGTAATTACGACGATTACATGCTGGCTGCAGCCCAGGCACGCGAACGCGCACAGGCCTCCAATGCGCGTGCCAAAGAACGCATTTCAGATTTGCAAGACTTTGTACGCCGTTTTGCGGCCAACAAATCGAAGGCACGCCAGGCCACCTCGCGCCAAAAGCAGATCGAGAAAATCAAACAAGACACAGTCATCCTGAAACCCTCTTCACGCCAAAATCCGTTCATTCGATTCGAACAGAAAAAGAAGATGCACCGCCTGGCTGTGGAGTTGGACAACATTAGCTTGGCGTACGGCGACAACAAGGTGATCCGGGACTTCTCCATCATGGTGGAGGCAGGCGACAAAGTAGGTATTGTGGGCGCCAACGGCATGGGTAAAACCACACTACTGAAGCTGCTGGCCAAGGCTTTGGAACCCACTTATGGCGAAGTGAAGTGGTCGGAGAATGCAGACCTGGGTTACATGGCACAAGACGTAAGCGACGAATTCAATGTGCCTTTGAATTTGCGTGAATGGACCGAGCGCTTTTCTCAGGAAGGCGACGACGACCAGGCCATTCGCGGTATTTTGGGGCGTTTGCTGTTCTCGAATGATGAAATTTCCAAGCAGGTAAAGGTATGTTCCGGTGGTGAGAAAAACCGACTGGTGTTTGGTCGCCTGATGCTGGGGCGTCACAATGTGTTGCTGCTGGACGAGCCAACAAACCACCTGGACATGGAATCGATTGAATCACTTCAATATGCACTGGAGAAATATGAAGGCACAGTGTTTGTGGTGTCGCATGACCGCCAGTTTGTTTCTGGCATTGCCACGCGAATTTTTGAAATGCGTGAAGACGGCATTACCGATTACCGCGGCACCTACGAAGAATACCGGGAGAGTTTGGGGCTGAATTGACAAAGGATTGCCACTAGTGCTGCGGGCTTGATGGGGACGCAAAAGGCATTGCCCGTCTGCCTTGATCAAGTCGAATTCCCCTGTTTGCTACTGGCTCAGGGCATGCGAAACGCGAGCGCGTCTTCGCATCGACCTTGCAGGTCGCCCTTCGCTGCGTTGCAAACCGGGCGACTTGATCTTGAATCGGCAGACTGAGCAAAACCATTTGCATCCCTGCAGCAAGCCCCTTCCGGACGGCCATTGACATAGGCCATAAACTCAACCAACTGGCTTCACCTTCGCAGCAACCCGCTTGGCCTTAGCACGGGCTTTTTCCACATCTGCATCACGCGCCAAGGCCACACCCATTCGTCGTTTCACAAACGACTCGGGTTTGCCAAATAAACGCACATCCGTGCCGGGCTCGGCCAATGCATCAGCCACACCTTCAAATGCAATGCCCACTTTGTCTACACCACCATAAATTACTGCACTGGCGCCCGGTGTTTTCAGGCTGGTGTCAACAGGCAAACCCAGAATGGCACGTGCATGCAACTCGAATTCGTTCTGCCACTGCGTAATCATGGTGACCATGCCAGTGTCGTGAGGGCGGGGGCTTACCTCAGAGAACCAAACCTGATCGCCTTTTACAAACATTTCGACGCCAAACAAACCGGTGCCGCCCAAGGCGGTGGTTACCAGATCTGCCATTTTACGGGCCTCGTCCAGGGCCTTTGCGCGCATGGCTTGGGGTTGCCAGCTTTCAACGTAATCGCCGCTTACCTGAATATGACCCACAGGCTCGCAATAACTGGTTTCAATTGCGCCGCTTTTGGGGTTGCGGGCACGCACAGTCAACAGGGTAATTTCATACTCGAATTCGATCAGCGATTCAGCAATAACCCGCCCTGAATTGACACGCCCAGCGCTGCCTGCGTAATCCCATGCGGCTTCCAGCTGGCTGGCATCATCCACTTTGGATTGCCCTTTCCCAGAGGATGACATCACAGGCTTGATGATGCAGGGGTAGCCCACCGGCTTCTTGCCATCAATGCCTTTTTCTACCGCCCGCTTCAGGGTTTCAAAATCATCCGCAAAAGCATAATGCGAGCAACTTAAATTCAATTCCTCAGCGGCCAGGCGGCGAATTCCTTCACGGTTCATGGTTAGCCAAGCCGCATTGGCTGTGGGCACCACACGCACCACGCCTTCTGCCTCAAGTTCTTTCAGGGCAGGGGTCGCAATCGCTTCAATTTCCGGCACCACAATGTGGGGACGCTCTTGTGCAATCAAGGCCTTCAATGCGTTGGCATTGGTCATGTCGATTACATGAAAGCGATGCGCAACCTGGTGCCCTGGCGCATTGGGGTAGCGGTCCACTGCAATAACTTCAACACCCAGGCGCTGAAAGGCGATGATCACTTCTTTACCCAGCTCACCACTGCCCAGCAACATCACTTTGACGGCGTTTGCAGCCAAAGGTGTACCGATTTGCGTTGGAAATTGAATCGCTGTTGTCATGCTCAAACTCGCTTGATTAAATCACTGTTTAATTGATGGATTCGGGGGTGTCGTGGTGGTGTGCATGCGATGCTTCATCAAAAAACACCACCAACAACACCAGCAGCACCGGGCCAATAATCAAGCCCACAATACCCATGGTAATGACGCCGCCAAACACACCGAACAACACGGCCAAAAACGGCAAATGGGTTCCGCCCTGAATCAACAAAGGGCGAACCAGGTAATCGGCAATCAACACCACCAACATGCCCACCGTGATCAACACAATTGCTTCTGCGCCGTTGCCACTTAAAAACAGGATCATACCCAAAATAGCGAGCAAGCCTGGTGCAGCCATGGGTATAAAGGCAATCAATGCCGTAACGGTGCCCAACAACACGGGTGCGTACACACCGCAGGCGGCAAACAGCACAGAAAGAATAACTGCCTCGGCAAAACTGACAATCACCAACCCGTTAACCGCTGCTCGCAGGGCAGGTGGCATGTGTGAAACATACGGCTTCCAGCGTTGGCCCAGCCAGTCAGTGCCAATTCGGTTCATGCGTATGCTGATGCTTGAGCCATCGCGGTAAAAAAAGAACAGCACCCACAATGCAAAAAACAGGGTGGCAACACGACCCAGCAATTCAAGCAAAATGGCCGACGCTGTGCCTTGCACATCGCCCAAACGTTGGGTAAGTGTTTCGCGCAACAGTCCGGAAATTTGTTTGGGCACACTCAAATATTCTGTCCAGCTGGCCACGAGCATTTCGCCAAGCACTGGAATTTGAGGCAACCAGTTGGGCACTGCGACGCCGGAGTCATCGGCCTGTCGCAAGAAGGTGGTAATTTCAAGAATGTCTTGAACCATAAACACGATCAAGCCGATCATTGGCCCAACCAACAGGAATGCAACAACCAGGGTGGTCAAAAATGCGGCGCCATTGGGCTTTCCGGGAAAGCGGCCACGAATGCGACAGTGAAGCGGCCAAAACGCGGTGGCAATAATTCCTGCCCACAAAATTGCCAACAGAAATGGCGATAATACAATGGCAGCACCGACCAGTATCAACACAGTAAACAGCGTGCTGATCAGGGACTTCGGTTGTCTCAGGTGTTCTGCCATGTCAGCCAGTCGTGCGAAATACGCGTTATTGGAATGCTTGTTTGTGGTTCAATCATTGTAGCAATGCCTGAATTGCAAATTGACTGTTATTTCACTTTCACGAGAACACACATGAAATTATCCAACACTTTGAGAATCGCTTTGTTCAGTACCTCGGTCGGTTTGCTGGCACCATCGGTCGCGTTTGCAGACCTTTGCGAGAAAACACCCGCCGTGAACTTGAATGCCATTAGCAGCGAAGAGGTGGACAATGACATGGTGCGCTTGAATTGGCAGGTGCAAATTCAGGCAGGTACAGCCAACGAGGCCATGAATGCCGTTAACACCGTGCTTGAAAAATCAATCAACAATTTGTCGAAAAACAAAGACATCAGCAAACTGAAAAACAATATTCAAACCTATCCGCAGTACGGTAAAAACAATGTCATCCAAACTTGGCAAGGTGTGGGCTCGCTCACCTTTGAAATGCCGGTGCAGGCACTGAAAACCCAGAAAAACCTGAATGTTGCCGAAGGCCTGACGCTGAGCAATCTGGAATATTTTCCCAGCGAAGGTCGTATTGAACAAAGCCGTGAAAAACTGCTGCAAAGTGCCATGAAAGAATTTCAAAACAAGGCAAGCATTGCTGCGAAGGGTTTTGGAAAAACTGGCTACACCTTGGGCGAAGTGTCAATTAACGATGAAAATCAAGGCCCACCTTCTTACCCCAGAATGTACGCAGCTTCGGCAGACATGATGAGCAAAGGCATGGAAGTGGCCCCGGCTGCCGGTTCAAGCCGGGTAAGTGTTTCGGTTAATGGGCGCGTTTGCCTGAAGCCGTGAATGGAATAACACGGGCCAGATTGGCAGCTGGACCGGATTGATCGTTTGAGGTGTCCGCGGCTTTTTCAATGTCGCCAGTGTAGTTCTGATCGATCAAACGCAAACCATTTTGCCTCAAAGGGGCAGGGCTCAGTTCCTGTTCCAGTTTTTGCACCTGCTCACGCAGTTTGCCAAACGACTCCCACATCAGCTTCGACGATTCCATGGCCGACTGCAATGGGCTTTTCGAGCGCTGGCGGATCATGCGGATCTTGAACAGCGTTTGCTCTAGCGCCAAGCGGTGTTCGGGATCGACACTAGCTACATAACCTTCGAGTACCGCCTCGCGGCGCTGCTCGAAGGCAACAGGGTCCACCTGGTACAGGTCGGCCCATTCCTTGAAATCAAAGTGCGTCATGGCTGCTCCTTGCTTTGCTCAATGAGCTTGGCTTTGTTGCTGTCTTGATCGTCGGTTCCCATCAAAAACGCATGCACTGCTTTTTGCAGAGTCCTTAACCGGGCAGTTTTTAGGTTAAGCTCACGTCTAAGAGCTTCGTTCTCTTCCATGAGTCTGTCAACCAGTGCGAGAGTTTCAAATTTCTTTCCCAAACTTTCTACCCGGTTTACTTCAACGCTTGAATGATGGCCCATGATGACTAGTAATGTTGCTATTAACCTTTGTACTGCCAAACACAGCAATCGGTTTTAGTAATACTCTTCAGTAACAACAATCGAATGACAACAACAATGGTGTTTATGAAAAGCGCTTGGACTTTTTCTTTTTTTCTGGGTTTGTTTGCATGGGCTTATATACCCACAGCCTTCGCTCAGGAAACAAGTTCAAATTTAACCCGTTGTGAAAACAGCTTTGGCAAAGAACCTGTGGGTACTACCGTTGAAATTTGCCGGCTGGAATTGACTGGGCCAGTTACCCAGGCCAAACGCGTCAAAATTCTTGAAACACTGGGTAAAGCTTACCTGGCGCAAAATGAAGCCGACTTGGCCATTTCAACCTGGAATGAAGCCAGCCAATACAGCCCTCTAAGCCGGGAAGACCAGGTGGCAGCTGAAGCATGGACGCGTTTGCAGGTGCTGATTGGCCAAACCTATGCACAAGCCGATCAAACAGAACGTGCCGAAGCCCACTTTCAGAAAACCCTAAGCACGGTTGAACAATCAATTGGTCGTTATTCTTTGCCGGCCGGCATGGTTCAAGACGCCCTAGGTACTTACTATGCCCTGCAAAGCAAAGCGGCTGAATCTGAAGCAGCATTCAAACGCTCGCGTATTGTGTATGAAATTCGCTTGGGAAAAACCAATGCCCGAACGCTCGAGACCCGCATGAACCATGCCGTGGGTTTACTGGACATGGAGAAAGAGCAGGAGGCGCTGGAAAGTTTCCAGGTGCTTGCAGAAATTATCAATGCCACGCCCAATTACAAAAACGAACCCATTCGTGCTGAAATACTGACGTTTCTAGGCACGCTGCAAATGCGCGGCGATCAATTGCAAGAAGCAGCCAAGAATTACCAAACCGCATTTGAAGTACGGCAAGCCGCGTTTGGCCCCAACGACATCAGAACCAGCCAATCTTTGAATAACCTGGGGGTTGTGCTTTACAGGGCAGGGGACTTAAAGCGAGCGGAAGTGGCACTCAGCCGCGCCTACATTATTCGGGCGGATGCCTTGGGCAACGAAGACCCTTTGACACTCAGCACTCAAAAGAACTTGCAGGCCGTGATCGCCGCCCAAAATGCGGCGAAAACAGGCCTTTCAGGAAGTGCCAACCGCAATTAATTAAACCTTGCTGTCGCGCACCAGCTTGCGATTGGCCTTGAATGATTTGAACTCATACACTGCAACCAGCAAAATTGCGGAGAACACGCAACCCAGGGCTGCCAAAATACTTGGGCTTGCTACTTCATAGTTAATGTAATCCACCAAACCATGCACTAACATGGCTGAGGCGATCAACAACAACACCAATACACCGGGGTAAGAACGAAGAGCTTTCATACGACACCTCTCAAAATTTACTGCTTCAATTGCTGACCAATGAGTCAACAATTGAACTTTACCATTGAGCAATGTCACAGATTGGAGCGCCACTTCTAACGTTGTATTTAACCAAACCGGCGCATTTTAGACTGTATTTTTCTTTTTAAAACAATGCAGTAGAAACAAACAAGCCAGCAAACCCAGCAAGTTCAAGGCACCACCACCCCCACCACCGCTGGAACTTCCTGTGCCAGAACCACTGCCTGAATCGCCCACCACCGAATTACCCACAGCCGAGGAGGGTGCACCTACACCTGCGGAGGCACCATTGATCAATGGTGAAAGCAGACTGGCCAACAAAGTAGGGGACGTAGCCCCCTGATTGGCCACAATAACCGAGGCAATTGCCGTTCGGCCATTGGCAGTTTGTGCACGAAGATCAAACCCTGTTACCCCCGAAGGCGCGGTTACATCCACTTCCAAGCCGCTCACCGACAAAATCGGGTTGGGTGCGTCGGCCGACGATTTCAACACATTGATCACATCGAAACTGACTGCATTTACCTCCTGCCCGGAAGAGTTCAATGTCCCGCTGGCAGAGAATGTACGTGTTTGTCCCGGTGGAATGACATTGCCCGTGTTGGAGAACAAATTAGTAAGTCCACCTGCCGCCTGTGAATTGATCAAATTGGCTACATCCAGCATGCCCGAACCACACAGAGCCCGTGTGCAATTGCATTCAACATCCACTGTGTCAGCGGTGCAAGTGGGGCGACCACCCAGCGAAAGAAAGGGACGCGCAGTGGTTTTCAGCAAATTCTCCACGGTGGCCACTGACGCCGAAGGATCCAAAGACCAATACAGCGAGGCTGCGCCAGCCACCATGGGAGAAGAGAAACTGGTACCGATCTTGGTGTTATAAGTGTTGGTCAGAGGGCCATCGCTACCCGTATTTGAGGCGCTCCAAATTGGAAACGCTGCATCGCCTCCAGGCGCTGAAAGTTGAATACTGGGTCCAAAATTGCTGTAATTTGCCTTCAACCCTTCCTGATCTATTGCTGCTACACCAAAAGCGCCAGGGCAGTTGGCAGGCGAATCCACTGTGCTACCGTCGTTGCCTGCGGCAACCACCACCAAAGAGCCAGCCTGCCGTGCTGCGGAGATTGCGGCGCCCTCAATGGAGGCCACGCAAGCTCCCTCCGCACCCAAACTTAAATTAATTACCTTGGCAGGGAAGGGGTTGTTGGGTGCCCCAGGCACACTCAAGCCGGCGGCCCAGCGAATACCGTCTGCAAGGTCGCTTGAAAACCCACCACATTTGCCCAACACACGAACAGGCAGTACCACCGCATTCCAGTTAACCGAAAACACACCTTCGTTTGGCACCGGGTTGCCGGCAAGCAGAGCGGATACAAAGGTGCCGTGCCAGCTTGACTGACTAACACCTCCACACACTGGGTCTGCCAGAAGATCGGCTGGGCCTACACCATCGCCGGGGTCAGTCGGGTCTGAATCCCGATCAGAACCTGTGGAACCTTGACCATCAGCCCCTATCAAGGGGTCAGCTACAAAATCGTATCCAGACAACAAATGGCCTTGAAGCATGGGATGGCTTGGCAAAACACCCGTATCCAACACAGCGACCACAGTAGGTGCGGTACCGTGAAAGTTGGTCCACATGGCACCCGTATTGATTGAAGCGGGCTGTGTGCTCAAATCTTGGTGGAACCACGAGCGGCTGCGGCGTGACGGGTCAAGCCCATTTAATACCCCGATCAAAGGCGATTGGGCGCGAAGCTTGATACGACGGTCAAGCTCAACAGACTCGATCATCGGATCGGACAACAAACGGAGGCGCGCTTGTTCAGCATCGCTGCCATTGGGCGTTGTAATTACAGCGCCACGTTCACCAAATGGCCTCACAAGTTGGAAGGTGCGTTTGTGAACGATGGAAAGTTCGGCAAGCCTGGCTCGCAATTCTGATTTGCGTGATTCAAGCGAGGAAGATTGAACAGTCGCATGGCCGTGATCAGGGCTGTCTTTGAACTGGATTACCCAACGATCAGCCGACCATGAAATAGTCGAGACGATGCCAAGCAGAATGAACAAACTGCTTTGAATAGCGAAACGCAACTGCATGGGTAGACCCTGAATGTGGCTGTTATTAGATGATACCGGGGAGAGGGGCTTGCGGATTCAGAATTGGAAACAAGAGAATGGAAGGCCTTGCGGCTGTTCTACAAGAGTTGTAAAGATGGTGTTCGACGCAAGTCTTTGATAATAAACACATTGCTTGAGTGTGCTTGACAAGTGAGCTAACTTTCCTTGATAGCACAGTTGTAAAGTAGACAGACTGTAGATTAAAAAGGTAAAGTAAATTGAAATCACTCTGCCCAAGTCTCTACTATGGCCTCCGAGTCGACTCGACACATCAAAGGTTTAAGTGACACCATCTGGGCTGACTTCACAATTTGGCCAGGCTTTGATGAAGCTTCACTTGCTCCAGATAAGCTAGCCAAGTTCCTCAATAGAAAAGAGGCAATCAAGGCATATTTAAGCGGCAGCAAAGTCGCTACGATTCGAAAAGAATATGGTATCTCAGAGCCCCAGATCTATCGCTTAATCACTGAACGGTGTATTTGCGATCATCCCGACGGCCAAATTTATGGCTGGCGAGCACTGATCCCACAAATCAGAATAGTTCAATTCAAAAGACGTACACCCATCGTTATTAATCAGTGGGGACACGGTGCTGTTGGCGCTTTTCAAACGCTACTAGACACCTATCCGGACGTCAGAGAGGTTTTACACAAAAAAATTCTTAAAGTCCCCAATACCCGAAAAAAGCTTGGAATGTTATCAATCTCAAAACGATCGATTTGGCTCTGGTTTCTCCAAAGTCTTAGAGAGAAAGGTCTTGAAATCAAAGGGGAGTGGCCTTTTAACACTAAAACGAACGGATATCACTCAATCATTAAATACATTGATAGGGTGCTCCACGAAAACCCTGGCAAAGCAATCCTGATACACGGTGGAAATGAACTTCAAAGGAAAATGCAGGCGGGAGATGGTGTTGATCGACCAGTTCACCGCCCGTTTCAACGTGTAGAAATGGACGCCCACAAAATTGATGGGCGCTTCACCGTTGCGATTCCTTTACTTGAGGGTGGCTACCAGAACGTACTGATCCACAGAATTTGGGTGATCGTGATTATTGAGGTGGTGACTCGATTGGTGCTTGGATATCACATGAGTCTTCGAAAGGAGATTTCTAAAGAAGATGTGCTTCGGGTAATCAAGAAGTCCCTTTCGCCCTGGGCGAAGAAAAAACTACACCACACCGACAAGGACTTTTATATCGATGGTGCCGGGTTTCCCAGTGTTTTAGGTAAGCAGTTTGTGGGCATATGCTGGGACGAAACCTCAATTGATGGTGCACTTGCCGAAAAAGCAAAGGTAGTTACAGAAGTACTAAAAAATTCGGTTGGGTCGATTCTTCTTACTCCGAAGAATTCGTACGCGATAAGACGAACAAAAGACGACCGACCATTTATTGAAAGCTTTTTTAACAAACTCGGAATATTCGGATTTCAGAAAATTTCCAACACAACAGGAAATTACCCTGGTGCAACGAAGGGCAGAGACCCCATCGGAGTGGCAGTAGCCTCAGAGTTCCAATACGAGTATGCAGAAGAACTTCTCGACATCATCATTGCTAATTACAACGCGAGAATCCACTCAAGACTTAGTGGTCGATCACCACTTCAGTACCTGCAATATCTGGTGCTTAGCAAGACATTCCAGCCCAGAGTGATTGATCCACAACACCTTGACACTTTTTTCAGTTACAGAAAGCTGTGCATGGTTAAAGGTGGTCTGGACGCCGGAAAGAGGCCATACGTCAATTTCGAGAATGGTATTTACACCAGTCCAATATTGGGTCAAAGACTAGATTTGGCTGGGAAAAAAATCTGGATCACAGCCGATTCTGATTCAGACTCCAGGGTCATCAAGGCATCTTCACTGACTGGTGAACATATCGACAATTTACGCGTATCACCTCCATGGAATCGCGTTCCTCACAACTTTGAGACCCGAAGACTAATCTGCGGATTAATTCGTCAAGGCAAATTCTCTCTGCAGAATCAACAAGATGCGGTGGAATCCTACATTGCCGAGGTGGAAGCATCAGGAGGTAAGTTTCCTCCTCATCCAGCCTATCTAACAGCTCGAAATTTTCTGGTTCAATCCAACGACACTATCCATCAGGTCCCTGACAACGAAACCATACAGTCTGATATGGCTTCAAATGAAACCAATAAAAGCATGGAAAGCCGGATTATCGACAACACTGAAGATAACGCCAAGTCACGCTCTACAACCAAAAACAATGCTGCTAGCAGGAATAAGCAGAATATCGCACCCCACACCTCCGACGCTACAGCGCATACCCAAAATTCCGCATCACTTCCACCACGACGAAAAGCTGAAAATAAATAGAGACGACGATGACTGAGATTTCACGTGATCATCCGGTTTGCACACAAGAATATGCGATTTATACCCCTCCTATTCATGAAATGTGCGAAACAATCACCAGATGGATTGAGCAACGTCAGACTGGTGGCTACATTTATGGACCTTCTCGATTCGGAAAATCGAAAGGCATAAAATCCTTCTTGGCTAAGATACTCAATGAAAAGTTCGATACTGAATTCCCTTTGATGATTTGGTCACATCCAACCAATAGCAAATCCGAGAGAGAATTTTGGAATCTTCTTCTAATGGCCTCAAGATTTGAGTTCAAAAATCCAATCAAACCAAAAGCAAAAATGGAGGCAAAATTCCTATTCAAACAACATCTTATTACACTAGCCAACAGAGTCAAATACAACTACATCGTAATACTGATTGATGAGGCTCAATTGGTTTTACTAAATGAATGGCATTGGCTATTGAGCTTACAAAATGAGCTCGATCTAGAAGGGTATAGGTTAAGTATCATTTCAGTAGGCTCACATCAAATTTCATTCCAACCCAATTTTTTTGCAAGAACGGGTGATGCACATATCGTAACAAGATTTCTAATGCACCATGCTCGATTTCACGGAATTAGATCATTAATTGAACTGGAATACATTCTAGAAGGATACGATGAGGATTCCGAGTGGCCAGAAAATAGCGGTGTAAGTTATACAAAGTATTTTTTATCAAACGCTTTTGATGATGGCTTTCGTTTAACAAGCTTGGCATTCTTAATTTGGAATGAACTGATTGAAAAGTACAATTTAGCATTCAAATCGTTTAAACCAAAATCGGATCAGATTGAAATTCCCATGAATCAAATCGCAAATTTAATTGAGAGAATATTAAAAGATATGGGCAATAAGTCATTTGATCATCTGGAGTCGAACCTGAATTCACAATATATTTCAAATATACTTGTTCAACAAAACCTTACGTCACAGATATAGACAACTTCCACAGATTGATTGAGATAAATTCTCATAAAGAACAACAATATAAATATCAACTCTTCAACTGGAGATCAGAGCTGTACGATACTAATGACAATACCTATTTTTTGCTAGCGAAATTTGCATTACTCAATAAGTTAAAAATTGAACAAGTCAATGTATTTTTTAATCAATATTTTTCCATTGATATTTTTAATCTAAATTTATCTGAGCATCGTTCTTTAAAGTATCTTTTCTCAATCTTTAGTAATAAAGCTTATATACAAAATAATTTAATTACAAAAAGTTCTGGCGATTTAAATATTCTTGGAATTCCTTTAACACAAGACTACTACGTGAATACACGTCATCAAGAAAAAATTATTCGTTATTGTCCAGAATGCATTAAAAGTTACAAACTGCCAGAACATGCGTCATTGAAGTACTTAGATCGATGCCTGTTTCACAATGTAAAACTTGAAATTTTTTCATGTAATCATCTCGCCACTCGATTAAATGAGAGAAGTGTCAAATGCTACTTAAACTTTATTAAATTTATTTGTCCGAATTTTCCTTCAGCACAACCAGAAAAGCCTAATACAGCAGGGCTGTTATCAACAGTTCTTCAAGACCTCGATAAATGGAATTTTTCTTTAAAAGAAAATTGCGATAAAAAATTAGGCAAACATATTCATACATTCAAAAGTATGGATTGTTGTAATCCCGAGCTATGCGCACATTTCGTTTTAGTAAAAGAATTACCACTCCCAGAGTCTCTTCGTGAATTTACGATTCCAACTAACGCGATCAGAAAAATAAACTCAGTCTCAATTTTCGACAATTCTGGTTTTTCATTTTTTGAAAACTTTACATATTTCCAACACTTAGCCCTTCCTATAGTGTATTCATCTTTTTGTTACCTTCATCGAAGAAATGAAGCGTCATTTATTCAATCTTTACTCAGTTTCTTCGACGAGTTAAAATTAGATTTAATGAATAAAACTGAAAAATTCTGGTACTTGCATGAAAATGATGGGATATGGACATTTTCTAATAGCAAAGGCCTGTATTGTGGTGTGCTGATTCATGATCTATTAATAGATTGGCTTACTGAGTTGTGGCTTCCCCCTCTTTTTACCAGCATTCGTAGCAGGCGCTTGCAATATTTTAATAATTTTCATTTAATGAATGAGGATTTGGTAAAATCCGCTACATTCATTCCAGTAAAAAGTAATATTTCTGAAAATAAAATCGATGCTCTTTTTAGTTTTAACAGGGTAAAATTTCAAGAATTTTCTATACCCAACTTTTCTTCAGAACAGATGCTTGCTTTAGATTCTATGTGCGATGAACTTGTAAAGTCTTACATTTATGACGCTAGGGTGTGGCTTAATAGAATTGAATCTGGAGAAAAACCAGATCACTTTCCACCAAAAAGTCGGGCGTTGCTGTCACTTCAAAAAGTTCAGAATCAATACCGTTTGTTTAATGTTCAAATTGATTGAAATGTAACATTTATCTAGTGCATCATTCACTTAGTTTATTGAATGTCGAATCTCGAGGTTCTAGTATATGAAAATTAGCGAAGTAGCTAAGCAACTCGGTTTGAGTCCTAAAACTATTAGATTTTACGAGGACCAGGGCTTGATTGCACCGAAAAGGGCTACTTCTGAGTCTTGGTTTACCTCCGGTAAAAACCGCGTTTTCGGGCAAGAGGACTTGTCCAGACTTGATTTTGTCAAAAAGGCACGCGAACTTGACTTCTCGATCAAAGAAATTCAGTCAGTGCTGGATTATTACGATCAGGGACCAGCCTGCGGTTGTGGCTCCAGAGCGAAAGTAGACGAATTAATCGCGTTAAAATTAGTTGAAGTCCAACAAGTGAAGATTCACCTCGAGGCGCTAGAACAAAAGTTGACGGACATTCAGGCGAATAATGCTGCAATCGCGCATGAACTTGCACAAAACCCGAATGAACCAGAAGGTGAGTTTCTAATTGCTGACTACATTATTCCCATCAGAAACGATGCCAAAAAATAGCGCTTGACCTTCCAGTGGATGGAAGGTCCACGATCTGTATGGGAGTGTTCCCTTGTCTTGTTAAAGGAGATTTTGTGATGAAAGTTAAAATGTTCGCAGCCGCGGTTGGTGT
>NZ_MQVZ01000001.1:2689168-2703815 GCF_002954425.1 Limnobacter sp. SAORIC-690 | reverse complement strand
ACCGTGTGTTTGGTCTTGTAGGGGTAGCCTTGGCAGCATGCCCACTTTGCGCGTAAAGCGTTAGTTAGACCGGGCCGCATCGGCCCGGTTGTCTTTTGGGTAAAGTTTCACGTGAGTGAAAAAACGAACTGGATGGGTGACTTGTCGATTGCAGATGGCATCGGTGTATTCCGAGGCAGTGTCGGAGACAACACAATGCATCGGCACTGGGCAGCCCAAATCACCATCGCATTAGAGGGTACTTTTTATCTGGAGATACCAGGTTTAGACTGTTTACCTGTTCAAGCTGCGTATTTCAGACCCAACGTCGAACATCGCCTTGTGACCGGAAAGGTTTGCTCGTTTTACTTTGACCCAGCATCTCGATTGTTCGACCATTTGGTTGACCCAAGCTCAGGTCTAAATGACAGTTGGGGGGCTTTAGAGCTCACAAGTTGCCTTAAGACGTTGGTCAATGCAAAAAACCCTCTAGAAGCGATACTGACTGTCTTGCGTCCAAGTCGAACAATGGATTCAAGAATATATTCTGTACTTTCCCGCATACACTCTGCTTTGAATGAGGAAGATTACACAAACCGCTTCTCTTTGGCAGAGATCGCGGGTATGTCGCCTTCCAGATTCTCACATTGGTTCGTGGAACAACTCGGAATTCCGGTTAGGAGTTACAAAAAATGGCTAAAACTCCGTTTGGCGATTAACGCGATGCTAGCGGGAGAGTCTCCAATCGACGCAGCCCTCGCTGGAGGATTTAGTGATCAGGCTCACATGAGCCGGGCGTTTGCACATGCGTTTGGCATTACCTACATGAGCGCCCAAACGGCAATAACAAGCCATAAAAATCGGTAGCTCTTTCATTCAATACAAAGGGAACAGATTCGTTGAGTATTGGCGTTCATCAACAAATCTTGGGGAATCCGTCATGAATGATTTAGTTCGCTTGGGCTCATATCCGATTATTTTCGGTATCACCGCCTTTGCTCAGCTCTTATTAATTGAAGCAGGTATTTCTCATTGGCCGTATGCCATCTTGGTTGCTGGTGCAGGCATGAGCGCAGTGGCCATCTTGGAAAGGGTCTTGCCGTACGAACCATCTTGGAACCTAGACCATGAAGATACCCTTCCTGATATTCTTCACGCAACATTTAGCTTGGGGTTTATTTTTGCAAGCGTTGAAATAGCAGAGATTATTCGTGTACTTGTTCCTTTCTCAAAAGTTTGGCCAAACACTTTGCCACTATGGGCTCAGGTATTCGTAGCCGGTCTCATCATTGATTTTGGACTGTGGTTGATGCATTGGTTGAGCCACAAAAATGATTATTTGTGGAAACTCCATGCACTGCATCACAGCGCCGAACGCCTGTACTGGCTTAATGGTGAGCGCCGCCACCCTCTGAGCGCTTTGCTTTTGGCTGGCCCGGGAACACTCTTAGCAATTTTTTTAGGAGCTCCTGCGGAGGTGGTTGGATGTTGGTACACGATAATTGCAGTCCATTTGGCGTTCCAACACTCAAACTTAGACTACACAGTTGGCCCATTAAGAAATATTCTCGGTGTAGCCGAAATCCACCGCTGGCATCACAAGAAAGAGTACGAGGATTCTCAAGTCAACTTTGGCGAGTTTTGGATGATTTGGGATCAACTTTTCAGAACTTTTCACCACACAGTCAACGGCGTAAAAAAAGGGGAGGTTGGCATGCGTGAAAAAATGCCAACCACATACTTGAAACAAATTGCTTGGCCTTTTCGGAGAACAACAAGTGTTAAAAAACATGGGTAACTTCATTCTAAATTAAGGAATAAAAATGGCTCAGGTTTATCGACATCATTTCGCGCATTCTCAGTTTTGTCCTGTCACCAGGGATTCGTGGTCTAGTAACACGAATTGCCTTTCTGAATAGGCGGGCATTTCATCGACCCATACGAACAAAATACACAGCAATCGCCCAGCTTGGGCTTGAGTAGCGTGCTGCAGTGCCCACACTGGAAAAAAAACTGGCACGCGTTTGTGGGCATAATACACGGCGTGCTTACGCCACAGCTTGGGCAGGTCAAAATCGATTCAAGTACAACGTCAGTCATGGCACCTTCCCCTTATTTTTACATGAACCATGGCACGGCCAGCATGAGCAGTGAAAGCACTGCGATGCCCCAGAAAACCATTTTCTGGCCACGGCTGCAGCTTTCGCAATCCGCTTTGCGCCAGAATATTTTGTAATAAGCCAGCGCCAGCAAACCGAGCGTGATGGCGATAAAAACGGGTCGATAGGGTTCCAGGGCGGTGACCATGCCCAGCAACGAACTGCCCCCCACGCCTGCAGCCAGCAGCAAAAGCGGGCCAAGGCAACAAATGGAAGCCCCGAATGCCGCCAGTGCGCTTGCGATCAGGGTGCCGGTATTTTGAAGTGGTTTCATGTTGATTACTCTGAATGCAGTGTGAAAATGGTATTGTGAAAGCCGTACCCAAGTACGGAGTCAATAGGCATGATTAAGAAACACATATTGAGCATTGGCGGGTTGGCCCAGGCAGCAGGCGTGAATGTTGAAACGGTTCGCTACTACCAACGCGTGGGCATGTTGGCACAGCCTGCCAAGCCCCTGCACGGTATTCGTAAATATGGTGTCGGCGACGTTAAGCGGATCAGCTTTATCAAACGCGCCCAGTTATTGGGTTTTACTTTGGCAGAGGTGTCTGAACTGCTGGTTTTGAGCAACGCTAGTTCCTGCCGCGAAACCCAAGATCTGGCCGAAAGCAAGCTGAAGTCTGTTGGCGAGAGAATCCGCGACCTGACTAAAATGCAAGATACTTTGTTGCAGCTTGTGGCTCGGTGCAATGCAGCAGACGACTCGACCAGTTGCCCCATTATTGACGCATTGGTGGGTGAAGATTAATTCCATCATGCAGGCCTAGAGAATTACCTATACTGCATCAATTTGTGTAAAGTCTGCCGCGAAGTTATAGACCTACTGGATTAGATGACAATGATGATGCCATTATGAGCGCCAGCTAGGATTTTTCGCAGCTATTGGAGAAGTAATCATCTGAATGACTGCAAAAAATGCGGCAGGAATCCCAGCGCCAAAATCTGCCTTGATGGTTTGCGAAGTACTAACCGCACGTCATGCGCATCAAACGTCAGACTTATGACAAACATCGAAAGTGCCAGCATTAGTCCGATTGCGGGCTCCAGAAACTGGCCCGATGCTGGGACCAATAACCCCAGTAATGCAATTCCAATCACAAACCAGACAAGGTTGGATTCAATGATGAAGATCAGTCGGCTCATATTCGCAAATCTAGTTTGAAGGTTTGACGCAAAATGTTTGCAAGTGCGCTGCTGGAGTGGTTTCGCCTTTAATGAACTTGGGCCAAGCGATGGACCGCGTTTATCCTGTTTTCTCGACCTGAAACACCACTTAAATTCGGGTGCGAAGCGCTACCATCTGACTTTTTGCTGCCAGCTCGCTTAATACGCCACATTCGGCTGACATACCGGGATTTAAGCATCGGTTACGCAGCCGAGTGAGATCCTTTTCCAGCAATTTCAGTTTCTGCATTTGAAGGCGCGCGTCAGCTAAGTGCTTGTCCAAGCAGTCGTTGACTTCATGACATGGCGTGCCAGCATCGTCTTGGATCGCGATGAGTCTGGCGATTTCCCGCAATGTCAACCCCAATGCCCGGCAGTTGCGAATGAAAGCCAGTCGCTCTAGAGCTTGCAAACCATAGACCCTGTAGTTTGATTCGGTTCTTGTTGCGTTGCCCAACAGGCCCTTTCGCTCATAAAAGCGGATCGTTACGGGCTGGCAACCGGCGGCTTTTGCTAAATCTCCGATCTTCATCCCGCCTCCATTGACTTTATACTAACTATAGGGTTTAGCATCGTTATATCCTGAATTCTTAAGTCGCCACATGACCACTGAAAACAATCATCAAGAGAGCACCTTTTCTATACCGAAGATGGATTGCCCTTCGGAAGAAAACCTGATTCGCATGGCATTAAGTAGTATTGATAATATCGAGTCGCTGCACTTCGATCTGTCCCGACGAGAACTCAAGGCCCGGCATCAGGGAGAACCTAATCGCTTGCTGGAACGCCTGCAGCCACTTAACCTAGGTACAATTTTACTGGATACTCAACCGTTGAGCGTAAATGTTGAGGCAGGCTTGCTGGTGAGTGTCTTTTCCGTACCGAAGATGGATTGCGCCTCCGAAGAGAATCTGATTCGAATGGCCGTCCAGGATGTGCCCGGCGTGCAATCGCTGTCGTTCGATTTAAGCAACCGGGTCGTTAAAGCAACCCACAATGGCTCGCCCAATGAGTTGTTGCAAAAGCTCGAATCGCTTAAGCTTGGAGCTATTTTACGAGAGTCTAAGCAGGCAACTTCCTCGCCTGCCTCTACCGCTGCGATTGATGATGCCGCCCAGGCGCGTACTTTGCGCCTTTTGCTCGGTATTAACGCTTTCATGTTTGTGATTGAGTTGACGACGGGCCTAATCGCTCAATCGACTGGCTTGATCGCCGACTCTCTTGACATGTTCGCCGATGCTGCTGTGTATGGTTTGGCACTTTATGCTGTGGGACGTGCGGCAAGCATGAAGTCTCGCGCCGCGCATCTCGCGGGCTGGTTGCAGCTACTCTTGGCCGTCGGGGCCTTGACTGAGGTTGCCCGGCGCTTTGTGTATGGTAGTGAACCAGAGTCCATCCTGATGATCGGAATGGGCGTCATAGCCTTGATTGCTAACGTGAGCTGTTTGCTTCTGATATCAGGCAAACGCGAAGACGGCGTTCATATGAAAGCGAGTTATATATTTTCCGCGAACGATGTGGTTGCCAATCTCGGCGTTATAGTGGCCGGTGCCCTGGTAATGTTTACTGCTTCTCCTTACCCGGACCTTGTTATTGGCACCATCATTGGTGTGATCGTTTTAAACGGTGCGCGTCGCATCCTGCAGCTCAAATGAAGATCCTCCGTCCTTGGTACTGGATCGCCTTTGCAACGCTATTTGCAGTGTTGGACCAGGCATCCAAAGCAGTGATTGAAATTTGGTTGCCTCTACACAACTCAATGCCAGTTGCCGAGAATTTCAATTTGGTTCATGTTCTCAATCCCGGTGCCGCGTTCAGTTTTTTGGCTGATCAGGCAGGTTGGCAAAGGTTATTTCTTGCCGGCATTGCAGCTTTCGCGTCTGTATTTCTGGTAGTTCTGATTGTTCGGAAACCAAGGCCCATTGAGGCGACTGCCTATGCTCTAATTTTGGGCGGTGCGGTGGGTAATCTCGTCGACAGAATTGTTCGGGGTGCAGTGGTCGATTGGCTCGACTTTTATTTCAATCATTGGCACTGGCCGGCCTTTAATTTGGCTGATGTGTGGATTGTCATTGGTGCTGGCTTATTGATTTTGTCGGGTTTCCAGCAAAGGGCGGTCGGGACAGTGCAGTAGATTTTCTCATGTCCGATATGTTAATTCGCCCGTACTACAGGCAAGTCTGGTCATAGCTCTGCGGAATGCGGGCTAACCCAAACATAGCGGTGTTTTCGATGACTCCAATCACACAGAGTCTGAATTAATGGCGAAACCAGAGAACGTTCAATTGCACGCAAATGATCACCGAAAAGTAACATTCCAGGTGTTCGGTCATAAAGTCGAAAGAACGTTGATGGAAAAGGACACTGTTCTGTAAAGCGAGGGGGTTGAGCTGAAAGGTTCTGCTTACACTGCAGTGGCTACTGTGGAATTCGTCAACAAGAAGAAAGCCACAGTTCGATTTAAAACAAACTGAGTTCGTTTGCTTTGGCTTTACTGGGTTGAAGGGATCAATCTGACTCGGTGGGATATTGCAGGCGCAGGCTTGGCCTAGGCAGGAATGGCTGTGATCATGCTTCAACCGAAGATCTGACATCTAATTCCAATAGAAATAAACGGTGAATTCAATCGTGCAGCAAGTTGAGATCGCGCAGCCTTTAGTGGCTAAAAATCGTTTCAATCTTCCCGAAATTAGCGGTACATTTAAAGACCCCGGCACTTAGTTGCTGTTCATGATGGCTTATATCGGCATAATAAGAGCCTGTTTGGCGGTTAACGTTCCGTCTAGATTTTGGGGACTCCGCAATGTTAAATTCAATGCTCCCTGTTAAGCTCAACCTATGAAGCTCAAGCCTTGGCCATGGGGGTTTTGCGCTTGATTTAAATCGCTTAGGACAACATTGATAACAGTCCATCTTGGAGCTTAGTCATGGGCAAGAAGTATTCTGAAGAAATCGAATATATTCCAAAAGCGATCAAATGGGCCCTAGGTCAGAACATAGAGCAACTTACACGCTCCTTAATAAGCCTCTCTGCGCAAAGCTTAGTTGGTATCGGTTCAGGAGGATCTACAACCGCTGCAGCATTCATGGCAATGCTTCACGAAAACCACAACGGCCATTTGTCGAATGTTCGTACCCCCGGTCACTTCTTGGCCATTCAGAAACAATTGCAAAACACTGGAGCGATGCTGATCTCAGCTGAAGGCAAAAATATGGACATTCTGGCTGCGGCAGACCATCTTGCATTTCTCGAAATGCCAAGCGTGGCACTAGTGCTTCGGTCAGATTCTCCACTGGCAATGAAGTGCCAAGAAAAAGGCACCACGGCGGCCGTAGCCTTTGACATGCCGTGGCGAAAAGATGGCTACTTGGCCACGAACTCGCTCATTGCAACCATGGTTTTACTTGCGCGAGCCTATCAAGAAAATCAGATAGATAAACTCAAGGAGATCGACCATGTATGGCTTGAAAAAAGACGTCAGATACTAATTGGCCAAGGATTAGGGGAATATTTCCCAACCAGAAGATCACTCTCAATTCTGCATGGGTTGGTTGGCCACATCGGTGCGATTGATATTGAATCCAAATTAGCGGAATCTGCCTTTGGAACTTGCGAGGCTACCGACTATCGACAATTCGCACACGGACGTCATTTACGCCTATCGGACCCAGTACAGTCACCTTGTTTTCTGGCGTTCAATTGCACCAAGGACAGGGTTTTATGTGAATCAACGCTGGCTTTGTTTCCCGAAGACATTCCGTTGATCAGGCTTGAACTGCCCAATGACCCTGCGCTGGCAAATATTGTTAGTGTCATCGACTCAATTTTGATCACAGGGATTTTGGGTGATGCCCTAGGCAAAGATCCAGGGCAGCCTCAGGTCAGAGAGTTCGGTAGAAGTATTCATTCCCTTGATATCCAAAAACTGATTCCTGCACCCAGAGCCAACCCAGTCGCATTACATCGTAAAATCAAGGGGAACACTGAAAAAGTAACTCACAATCAATGCTGGATGGGCGGCTCATCCAGATTTCTGGCGCAGTTACGCTCAGCCCGAATCAAGGCGATTGTTTGCGACTTTGATGGCACTGTCTGCGATACAGAAAAACGATTTGATGGATTGGATCAAAGGTTAGTCCCAATCATTGAGCGTATGGCAGGGGAGGGGATTCATTTTGGCTTTGCAACAGGTCGAGGTGATTCACTTCATGACGATCTGCGAGGCAAGTTAAGTCCAAACGTATGGTCTAAAATTCTCATTGGGTACTACAGCGGATCAATAATTGCGCGACTTGACGAAGCAAAATTTGAACATCCAATACACGATAATCGCTTTGATATTTTGGAAGAATGGCTAAAAGATAACGGTATACTGACCGGGGTTTCGGGTTCTGTTAGGAAACATGGCGGGCAATTGAGTATTCGAATGGCGAACATGAGCCCAATGTCCGGGGTAGTCAGTGCGATTAAATACTGGATTCAAAAGACGAGTAATTATGGTTGGCGAGTTTATTGCTCCGGACATTCGGTTGATGTACTAACTGACGCCACGAGCAAACTATCAGTCGTCAACGAAATATCTCGCTCTTTGAAAGTGGATCCCAGAACTGAGGTTTTAAGAATCGGTGATTCGGGCAATATCGAGGGCAATGACTTTGAGTTACTCGGAGAGGGTTTGAGTTTCAGTGTTGATAAAGTTTCGCCCTTTTCCGAATCTTGCTGGAACCTCTTGCCAAGAGGGATAAAGTGCTCTGCAGGCACCATCTTCTATTTAGAATCGCTCGAAAAAACGACAAGCGGTTTGCGATTCTCTGATGATTTTTTAAATCACCTAGACTCGATATTCGCTGAAAGCATGGGGGCAATGTGAAATCTAAACTTGCAATGAGACTACTTGCTGATCTCATGCAATGGAACGAGAGTCAAGCCACCAAGGAATTCGCTTGGTTAAGCCTGCTGGTGAACTCAAAGTATGATCACTACCAAGGGTACAGTCCAGGCGCCCATTTTTATGCAAATCTGTTGGCTTGGATTGGCCAGTTCGATGTGACTGATCGGGCCACAGCCTACCGCTTTTTAAGAGAACAATTGATTTATGTCTCGCAGAAGGAAATGCATCATTTAGTCAACCTTACGATGCCAGTTATTTTGGAAGAAATGCATTTGGAGGTTGCTTCACAGCTTAAGCTGCCTTACTACAAAGCGTGGGGCGACCAGCAAGCAGAAAAGCGTTTATTGCTCATGAGGCTTCGAACACTGTACGTTGGCCTTAGCGACGGGGCCAAGATCGATGTCTTTAGAAGGGACAATGAAGGAACCGTGTCCAACGAGCAAATTGTGGCCGCCAGTGAGATATCGGAGAAAAAATGGGAGAAGCTTATTGACGCACTTCGCGAGCGTTTAGGGCAGAACGGTTTTGAATCTGAGGAAACGCTTTTTGAGCGAATCTGTTTATTAGATGACTTTACGGCATCAGGGACCACTCTCATTCGATTTGACAAAGGAAAGTGGGGCGGCAAAATCCCAACCTTTTGCGAGCAAAACAATCATCGTTTTAATGACGATAAATACAAGGCAATCGCAAAGGGATGCTGCATTCATGTTCATCATTACTTGGCCACAAAGCGGGCTGCTGTAACAACAGAAGAAAAGTTGTCTGAATATAGGGCACAAAACCCAAGCTTTCGGTTTTCAGCGACTTTTTCATACGTACTTGAAAACGATATCGTCGTGAGCGAAACAAGCTCCCCCGATCTGGTTGATCTCTTAAAAAGGCATTACGATAAGTCAATTGAGGACGACATAGTTGGGAAAGACATCTGGTACGGGTATAAGCAGGGAGGCCTTCCCCTCGTGCTTTACCACAATACTCCGAACAATTCAGTTGCGACCCTCTGGGCATCCTCTACAGACCGTTGGAAGGAGCCATCTCCAAAAATGAAACCCCTGTTCTCAAGAAAAAAGCGTCACATCGGCCATGGATAATCCATTCAAAAAAAGGGCTACCGAGTACTTTGATGATCCGGCGAGTCTGATTCAAGTTTTGAGTCCAGAGCCATTGAGACGTTTCTTTCAGGATGGAAGCTCCGCCTATTTTGATCGGCTCGTGACGATTGTCGGGACACCGGGCAGTGGAAAAACATCTATTGCAAGATTAGTAGAATTTGACACAGTAGTTGCACTACTGAAATCACTCCACAACAAAGATCACAAAGAACTAGCCCAGGCATTGGCTGAATTCAATATTCTTGCGGATAGTAAACCGAGGATCATTGCATACCGATTGCCAACTTCTTCTGACATACGAAGCATATGGGAACTTCCATACTCAACAAAGATTAGGCACGGTTTACTGCGCTCTTTCGTTCAAGCTAGATCGGTTCTTGGTTGGCTTCGTAAGCTAGAAGGTGCTGGTGTTAAGTTAAATGAAGTTCAGATTGTTGTACGCCCACAATCCGAGGTTCAAGCGCGTCTTGTGCATACTTCTGATCCGATTGTATTTCGCGACTATGCAAGGTCAATTGAGGAGAAAATTTTTCGGATCATCACCGCATTGGTCCCTCCAAAAGAAGATGAGTTGTCGATCTCCGCACCGGAGTCCACGTATGAGATATTCCAGATTATTGATGCTTTCTTGGTGCCGGAAATTGAGGGTGTTTCTACCAGTGAGCTAACGCTCAAACCACTATTCATCATGGATGATGCCCATGAGTTACATCCAGAGCAATACCTTGAGGTCGACACATGGCTGAGAGATCGGGAAATCAAAATTTCTCGCTGGCTTATGACCCGAGTTGATGCCGTAAGTCCTGAGGCACTCCGAAAAGCGCTGCAAAATAAGGAAGTAGCCCAGTTCGGAAGTACAAAAAATCGGGACTGGATTCTAAAACTCATGCAGCGCGGGTCTACCACTACAGAAAAAAGGGCATATCGCTCTGCGGTAAAAGATATCGCAAAGCGGTACATAGATCACATGCCCACGTTGCGCCGTCGCGGTGTTCAATTACCGGATAGTCTCTCCGCATCCAAGCCAGAGCTTTCAAAAAGTCAGTTAAGTGAGCTAGAGAAAAGTGTGTTATTGGCCGCCAAAGAGTCTGGTTTTTCAGATGACCGCCTGGATCAGATACGTTCCTGGATTCCTGAGCATGTTTCAAAAGATGAGAAACTCGCGCTGACTAGGATTCTGATACACCGGGAGCGCCGTCGAACCCCTCAAACGGAGCTATTTGGTTCAGAAATGGATTTGGCAGAAACCATGTCCGAACCAAGATCGGTGAGTTCTCAGTTGATCAACGGTGCTAATCTCCAGTTGTATCATGAGTTTGAGAAACCTTATTACTACTCTTTTGAAACTCTCGCCGACGCAAGCAGCGAAAACATTGAACAGTTTATTCATCTAGCTGGCGTGCTGGTCGACCAGCTCGAAACGAAAGTTGTGAGAGGAAAAACCGCCCAATTAGATGCTAAATCACAAAACTCCACTTTGGTTAAGACGGCACGAGAAACAATTCAAAGTTGGAATTTTCCTCACAGTTCTGAGGTGAGACTTCTGGTTGAGTTCATTGCCTCACATTGCTTGCAAAGAACATTGGCGCCGAATGCGCCACTTGACAGCGGGGCCAATGCATTTGGAATTTTACAAAGCGAGATGGACCAGTTTCAAAAAAATGGTGGTGAATTAATTTCTGTACTCCATTACGCCCTTGCCTACAATGCCGTCACATTGTACGAAGGATACGAATGCAAGAGAAAAACGTGGTGCCTTTTCCAGCTCGGAGGCCTTCCAATCCTCGCCAACGGCTTAACCTTCAGTAAAGGCGGTTTCTGCGAAGGGACTCTTTCTCAGTTGATTGAGAGCGTTAAAAAATGACCTGTTTTAACTCAGGCAAGTGCTTTGCACAAAGCGGTGACAAAGTTGTCAATTTTGTTCAGGAACATTTTTCTAACGCTGAGCGGACGTTGCTTATTTCTACTTTGGGAATTCAGCCTCAGAGCTTGTTCTTTCCTGCCGAAGTGTTTGCGAAGGTACCCAACCTCGACATTCGATCTATCGTAGAAAAGCGCCGGCACAATGTGCCATTAGAGTCTATTGGGAAGTTGCACAGGGACTATCTCACCTCACGTCATGACAACACTCGCTTGGAATTTGTCGATATTGAAGTGATAGCTAGCGACGGCGCAACGGTCGGCGGAAGGAACGCAGTTGCCAAAGCACAAGAATGGTACAAACAACGTTATTCCGACATAGTAATTGACGCGACGGGCATGTCCAGAGGAGTATGCTTTCCCATTGTTCAACAAGCTTTACAAGCGGGTTTGGATATGGGCTCGAACGTTCACTTGCTTGTTGCATCGGCAGAATCCAATGGCCATGAACTGGTCTCTGAATCTAGCGACAGAGCTGAATGGATGCATGGATTTCAAGGAACCATGGGGCTTGACAGCACCTCGGGAAATCTGAAACTTTGGGTACCACAACTCTCTGAAAGGTCCTCAGCACAAATGGGAGTAATGTACCGAGCGTTGTCATCTACCTCAAGTGTGGGGGAAGTTTGTCCGATAGTTCCTTTTCCGTCCAAAATCGCGCGAAGAGGCGATGAGCTTCTCTTCGAATACGAGAAAGATTTTTATGGCGAGTGGGATTGTAGTCATCTGAACGTTATTTATGCACATGAGTCCAACCCTCTAGATGTATATCGATCAATTGTTAAAATGATCAATGCTAGGCAAGAGGTGTTTACAGCGACAGAGCGGAAGGCAACTACGGTTCTCTCTCCTTGCGGATGGAGAATCGGGAGCTTGGGAATGCTCTTAGCCGCAATCGACCTTGATTTGCCAATGCTTTATGTTGAAACAGTCGGGTACAATCTCCTTTCAGAAATTCCAACCTCTGTACACATCGCTAAACCAGATCATATTTGGCATATTTTGCTGGCTGGAGGCCCTTATGACAACACAACTCTATAGTTCAGCCAACGAATTGCAAACCCCAAGAATTGTGGGAACAGGGTTGGTTGCGCTGGATGTATTGATTTGTGATCAAGTTCAATCGGCTACATCCAGTCTGGGCGGATCGGCTGGAAATGTTTTGGCCATTCTTGCGTACCTTGGATGGTGCGCTGTTCCTGTTGCCAAATTAGGCAATGACCGTGCAGCTGCTCGCATTTCTTCAGAATTTGAAGCACTAAATGCAGATACACGATTCATAGTGCGCGATGAGTCCACTCCAACACCAATTGTTTATCAATGGCCAGGGGACGACCAAACAACCCATAAATTTAGTTTCTGTTGTCCGATCTGTGGCACAAAACGAAGTTTTCTGTCGGTTGACGAAAACGCAGCGCTTTGCAATACCGTTCTGAGTGAAATAAAAACTACAGATGTATTTTACTTTGATCGGGTAACGCCTTGGGCCTTGAGCCTTGCCAAGACCTATCGTAGCCGTGACGCCATGGTTGTATTTGAACCTTCGACCATCCAATCAGACTGCGACTCTTTTCAAGAGGCACTCGATGTTTGCAACGTGTTGAAATACGCGGATGATCGAATAGACGAATTGAAGAACTTTAATCGGGAACAGATAGAGATAGAGATCAGGACGGAGGGAGCCAAGGGACTCAGCTTTAAACTTGCAGCAGAGAAAGACTCTGACTGGCATTTTTTAGAAGCACTGAATGTCCCCAAAGTCTCTGACACTGCGGGGGCAGGTGACTGGTGCACGTCGGGATTTCTGCACTATTTATCTTCAAAAAAGACAAACTTTAGAGACAGCACCCCTCTCGGCTTGGCTAATGCGCTCCGTTATGGACAGGCACTGGCAGCGCTAAACTGCACCCAATCCGGTGCGAGGGGTCTTACCAAGCAATTTGATGGTGGTTATCTAAAAAACAAACTCGAAAATCTACTTACTTCAGATTTGCTCACTGCTAATTTCGAGTCTCTTTGGAACCATGTCTCAAAAGACCTTTACTTGACTCTTGACGTTAAATCGCCCCAAGCTGGAACTTACTCCATGGTCGAAAAAGTAAGTATGGTCAACGACTTATGCTGCAAGTCCGTTGAGATTTGATTTTGCGCTGGAATCAGGTTCTTCCGCTTGACGAATCTCATCACGAACCTGCATCAGCAACACCCCAAGCATATTCTTGCCCACGCCATTTACCTCCCCCCACAAACGATTGACTGCATTATCAACTGTGGCTGACTCGACAAGACGTGCATTACCCGTACCAAGCAACAAAAGCTTTAGGTCCTCGTGCTGCGTATACTTGGCCAGAAGTATACCTTTCATCCTTTCAAACTTAATTTTTGACCAATTAGGCGCAATGTCCCAAGTATAAAGACCATGGGCAGCCATTGCCACCAGAGAGGGCGTGGGAGCGCTAAGAATCCAGTTACGGACCTCCTCTTTTCTTGCTTTTCCAGCTTGATAGGCATGCTCGGCGGTCGGGTAAGCAACTCCTTCAAAATGCACAGTCCGCCGGAAAAGATTACTAAATACCCCATATGGTTTCTCATTGGAACGATAGAACCGGATCTCAGCTGACACTGGATCCGTGCTCAGATTTTCCAGGATTTGAATTGGCTTGTTTTTTGGTCTTGACGTCTTCGACATGCGAGTCCTCCTGGGCGGTGTGTAATTCATGATTAATGCCAACCGACTCGCAATGCTCAAGAACCAGAACCTCAATGAAATTGGTGACACTTCTTCGAACTCGTTTCGCAGCTAGCTCTGCAGCGGCCTTTACGCGAGGTTCGACACGAAGTGTCATCGATACGGTCTTAAGTTTGAGTTTTCCTTTTGGCATGAATGCATTATACAGTATTTAATAATTCATAATACGTTTATATGTACTGCGTTTATACTGCATATTTATTGAGATAGGCATACAAGAACTTAGGGGTGGCCCACCGGTGTAGATTGTCGTTCCGTTTGAATCGAAAAGCCGATCACCGTAACTTGATTTTCGCTGCTTGCAAACACATCACCACCATGCAGTTTCGCAATTGCAGCCACAATGGCCAGGCCAAGTCCGTGATTGCTCCCAGTGTCACTTCGCCCCTCTTCAGCACGGAAAAAGGGTTCGAACAAACGGTTCAATTTGACTGGATCAATTGTCGGGCCTTCATTCGAAACCTTGATCCACACCCTCTCTGCTTCTCGGGTAATGTGCACGGTAATTTCTGTGTTGGCCTGCGCATACCGAATTGCATTGGACAGCAAATTGCTCACTGCTCGTTTAATCAATTCGGTTTCAGCCTCCACCGTGGCATCGCTTTTAACTGTGATGCGAAGATCTCTGTCTTCGGCCAACTGTTCAAGGTATTCCGCGACTGATAC
>NZ_MQVZ01000001.1:2679120-2688880 GCF_002954425.1 Limnobacter sp. SAORIC-690 | reverse complement strand
TATTTCTGAAATGAAGTTCAGAAAACGTTCGTCATCTACGGTGCTTACTGCCAGTTCAACCCGTTTGGCTTGCAGTTGGGGAAGTTCTGTTTCAAACACTTGAGAGAATTCCCGAATAGATCCCTCTCCGTTGAAGAACACCTCTGGCCCGAACATGCGATTGCCCTGGCTGTCAACAACTCGGGCTTGGGTTCGACCTTGCCCACCCAACACTTCTTCCAGGCCATGTTTCACGTCTTCGGGTGAATATTCGGAAGTAGGTTTTAGTAAAAGGTGTTCAACTGCATGAAGCGCACGGCTTGCAGTTTCCTCCTGTTGCCTGGCCTGCCAATAGTGGATGCAGCAATACACGAGTACAGCGAGTAACACCACTCCCAGTACACTGACGGAGCTGGTCAAACCGATGGTGGCTCTGGAAATTGATTTCACGCTCACTCCTTGCCCTGGGTCCTGATTTCGAGAACGTACCCCATGCCGCGAACGGTATGAAGCAAAGGGATTTCGTACGGATCGTCCAGCTTAATCCTCAACCTGCGAATCGCCACATCAATCACATTGGTCTCGCTGTCAAAATGCATATCCCAAATCAGCTCAGCGATTTCTGTGCGGCTGATGACTTCGCCCTTTCTTCGCAGTAGTAGCCAAAGTAGAGAAAATTCTTTCGCAGTTAACCGTAAATCCTTGCCTCCGCGCTTGGCGGTGCGGCGTACTGCGTCCAATTCCAGATCCAGCAATGTCAACAAGGTTGTCTGGCTCTCGGTAGCTACGGTCGATGTTCTACGCCCCAAGGCGTGAAGCCTGGCCACCAGCTCGGCAAACGCAAAGGGTTTTACCAAGTAATCATCTGCGCCGGCTTTCAGACCGCTTACCCTGTCCTCAACCATGGCGCGCGCTGTAAGCATCAGTACCGGAATACTTTTTGATTGGCGCAGGGCGCTCAACACGGCCAAACCATCAATGTCAGGCAACATGCCATCAAGAACAATCACTTCGTATAGCCCCTGCGTGGCCAAATGCAAACCATCAATCCCATTGCGCGCCAAATCGACCACAAAACCTTCTTCGGTCAATCCTTTCTTTAGGTAATCGGCCAGCCGCAGGTCGTCTTCGATCAAAAGTAGTTTCATTGAATTGTCTTCATTTGGTGCACCGAAGCACAGTATAACCACCCCGAATTTGGTGAAGATTACATATTTGTAATGTACCGGGAAGGTAGCTGACATGTGCCCCTGACTAGACTGAAGGCATGGGTTTAGAAAAACAACCCTCCAATTCGAGTCAATCGGGAGATCATCATGAAAAATATTAAAATCGCCGCTGTTTTGATTACCACCTTCGCGATTGCTGCACCTGCAGTGGCACTTGCCGATGCTGCCTTCCACCCCGGTCAGGGCGATGCGGTGTATGAACCCCATCTGGGATACAAAGATCCAGCGAAATCTGCGTCACACGCCAGCAAGGGATTTCGCGGCTACAGCGCAAACATCATTGGTTCTGAAGCCAGCGGTGATGGGACCACACACGCTGATTGGGGCAACTCACGCTCTGGAAAATCCCGTCAGGAGGTGCTGCGTGAATTGCAAAGCCAAACTCTAGAAGAGCGTCGTCTTGCTAATTCGAACTAAAGGCAAGGTTTGACATCTGCGAAAGCGATGTTATTCTTTTGACAAAGAACCGGACCGCCCAACCATGACCAAAGTGATCAAATCACTGTTGATGTTTGTAATCGCCGCCTCTGTCATTTTTCAGGGTACGGCGCTCGCGGTCATGGTGGGTTGTCATACCGGTGATGTTGAGCAATCTGCCAGTGAGTTCAGCCCATCCCCGTCAATTCTGGATCATTGCGCTGAACACACCTCGGCCGGAAACGGACTACACCCGGCTTCAGCCGACCATGAGTCCCAAGAAAGGCCCTGTTGCAGTTGCGATGCCATCTACAAGGCAAAACTCGACCTGCCAGTGGTTGAAGTTGGTTTGATCGAGTCCAAACGCCTTTTCTCCGTTTCTTTCTCTTCAATTCTGCCCAGTGCCGACCTGGCGCTGCCTTACCGACCGCCCATTCTGGCTTAAGCCAATTCTGAATTTCATTTCTTGATTTCATTTTATCGGTGGAGGTACGTGTATGCGCACGGCTATTCAATTACTGCTTGCGGGTTCAGTTCTCGCAGCAAGCACAGGGTTTGCAAATGCCCAGTCAGAGGGTTTGCAGATTGAGTATCAATCAGCCTTTGAGAACTACTCAACATGGAAGCCCAAGGAAGGCGACCGTGATTGGGTGGGGGCCAATCAGAATGTCGAGAAAATTGGTGGCTGGCAATATTACGCCCGTGAGCCTTACCTGAAAGATGGTGAAGACCAGCAACCCATGCAGGATAGCGGCATGGGGCATGACATGAGCAAGATGAAAAAGCCCATGAACCCCGGTGAAGCTCACCAAGGGGGGCATTGATGAAAACCTTGAGATACACGGCAATGGCCTTGGCGATTGCAGGTTTGACTGGTTGCGCCACTGTCAACATGGATCAATCCATGACCAAGCTGAATGAAACCACAGCGTCCATGACCGACAAGAAAGTGGTTCTTGCTCTGAATGATGAGCAGCGCAAGCAGCTGCGAGGGCAGGCAGATGCGCTGTTGAAAAAACCACTGAACTTGAATTCGACAGTTGAACTGATGTTGGTGAACAGTCCTGAATTCCAGGCTTTGCTGGCTCGGGGCTATAGCGAGTCTGCATTGGCTGCCCAATCGGGTCGAATTCCCAATCCAATCTTTAATTTCGAACGAATAACAGTTGGGGATGAACTTGAAATTGGACGATTGTTCAGTTTTGGTTTGCTCGATCTGGTCACGCTTCCCTGGCGTCAACAGGCTGCAACTTTTCGAATTGAGCGAGCTCAACTGCAGTTGGCTGGCGATGTAATTGGGCAAGTGGCTCAAGCGCGCTCAGCTTGGGTCGATGCAGTGGTCGCTTTGCAAAAACAGCAATATGCGGAGCAAGTATTCGAGAATGCTCAAGCCAGTGCTGAATTGGCCAAACGCATGGAAGAAGTGGGTAACTTCACGATTATTCAACGCATTCGTCAGCAAATGTTTTATTCCGATGCTGCGCTTGGCTTGGCCATGGCACGTCAGGAGGCTACATCTACCCGGGAAAAACTGGTTCGGGTGCTCGGGCTTGATGCACAGCAGTTTGAAAAACTGAAACTTCCAGATCGCTTGCCAGACCTGCCCGCCACTGTGAAAAAGCCTGAGGAAGTCTCCAGACAAGCCACGGCGCGGCTCGATGTTCAAATGGCCAAGCAAGCTTACGATGCCGCACTGAAAGTATCTGGAGTGGAAACAGTGAGCTCGTTTGTGGATATTGAGCTCGGTATTCGTCGCAATTCTGTGTTCGACAGCGCAACTGGCACCAAAACCAATCCCAAAGGTTTTGAGCTGGACATTCGATTGCCCCTGTTTGATTGGGGTGGTTTGCGGCGAGATGCATTGACTGCTGAGTTGCTGGCCAAGGGCAACACGCTGGAGGCTGTTATGAGAAATGTCGATTCAAACCTGCGGGAAAGTTACACCAATTACCGCACCGCTTATGACATTGCCAAGCACTACCAAACCGAGGTGGTTCCCATGCTCGATACCTTGGCTGAGCAAAACACACTTCGTTACAACGGCATGTTGATTGGTACTTTTGAGCTACTGGCCGACAGTCGCAATCAGGTTCGGTCGATTGAATCATCCATTGATGCATCGGCGAACTTTCTGCGAGCTCAACTGGCCCTGGATGCCGCATTGATGGGCAGTCCAAGCAATGTGAAGCTTTCCATGGGCGCCCAGAGTCCAGCGGCTGATGCTGCTGCTGGTCATTAAAAGATTTGGAGTAAGCACAATGAATTCCAGAAGAGATTTTTTCAAGTTTGCCGGCATGGCCGGTGGTGCGGTGGCGGCAGCCAGTGTCAGCAAAGTGGCAATGGCCGCGCTGCCCGAGCCCGTCATTCAGACCTCGCCTGACACCATGGACCCATTAACCCCCAACACTGGGCGGCCCTATAACCCAGTGGTCACCTTGAATGGTTGGACCTTGCCTTGGCGCATGAACAACGGCGTGAAGGAATTCCACCTGGTGGCAGAACCTGTGGTGCGTGAAATGGCACCGGGTATGGTCGCTCACCTTTGGGGCTACAACGGTCAAAGCCCAGGCCCCACCATTGAAGTGGTTGAAGGCGACAGGGTTCGTATTTTTGTGACCAACAAACTGCCTGAGCACACCAGCGTGCACTGGCATGGCCAGCGCCTGCCCAATGGCATGGACGGCGTTGCGGGCCTGAACCAACCAGCCATTCCTTCCGGCAAAACCTTTGTGTATGAGTTCGAGGCCAAGCGCCCCGGCACCTTCATGTACCACCCGCATGCCGATGAGATGGTGCAAATGGCCATGGGCATGATGGGTTTTTGGGTGACTCACCCCAAAAACAAACATCCCTTGATTGACAACGTGGACCGGGATTTCTGTTTCCTGTTGAACGCCTATGACATTGATCCCGGTGCCTACACACCGAAAATCATGACCATGCTGGATTTCAATTTGTGGACCTGGAACAGCCGCGTTTTTCCGGGAATTTCGCCCTTGTGTGTTCGAAAAAATGACAAGGTGCGCATACGGATTGGTAACCTGACCATGACCAACCACCCCATTCACCTGCACGGCCATGAATTCGAGGTAAGCGGCACCGATGGCGGCCCCACACCCAAAGGCAGCCGTTGGCCCGAGGTGACCACTGACATCGCCGTGGGGCAAATGCGTCAAATTGATTTTCTGGCCAATGAGGAAGGCGATTGGGCCTTTCATTGCCACAAAAGCCACCACACCATGAATGCCATGGGGCACGATCTTCCCACCTTGATTGGAGTGGATCACCGTGGTATTACCAAAAAAGCCCGGGGACTCGTTCCCGAATACATGGTGATGGGTGAACGGGGCATGGCCGACATGACCGAGATGACGATGCCGATTCCTGACAACACCATACCCATGATGACGGGCGATGGTCCATTTGGCTCCGTGGAAATGGGCGGCATGTTCAGCATGTTGAAAGTGCGCAAAGACCAAAAGCCTGGGGATTATTCGGACCCAGGTTGGTACAAGCACCCGGCCAGAACCGTAGCCTTTGAATATGAAGGCCCGGACATGCCCAAGCCAGTTACGTCCGACAAGGCAGGAAAACCCGCCATGAAATCCAGCAATCGACCTCAGGAAACAATCGAGTTGAAGGTCAGAAAACCTCAAGGCCATTCGGGCCACTAAGGAGTTAATCATGAAAAAATCATTCGCAAATCATTCCCTATCGCTACTGCTTGGCGCTGGGCTTTTATTGCCCGTGGCCGTATTGGCGCACGGCACTCAAGAACACAAAAAGTCAGATTCCAATGCACAGCCAGTTCTTGAGCAAACCGCTTGGGGCATTGCCGGTACTCCGACCAAGATAGACCGCACTGTCAAAGTCGTAATGTCCGACAGCATGCGCTTTGAGCCATCCTCGTTGCAGTTCAAGGAAGGTGAAACAGTGAAGTTTATTGTCAAGAACGAAGGAAAGCTGATGCATGAGTTTGTTCTGGGGACAAAAGACAAGAACCTGGAGCATGCCGACTTAATGAAGAAATTTCCAAATATGGAGCATGAAGAACCCTACATGGCACATGTGGCCCCAGGCAAAACCACTGAGATGGTATGGACATTTAACCGAAGTGGCGAATTTGAGTTTGCCTGCTTAATTGCAGGTCACTTTGACGCAGGTATGCGCGGACCACTGCGCGTAGCCAAATCCTCTGGAGCTGAAAAGTGAAGCGAATTGCTTTTGTTGGTATTGCAACTGCAATTTTGGCATTGGGTGTTTTTGCTGCCATCAAACCTGAGACTTTCTCAACTGTTGAGAAAGTCTCAGTGGCTGCAACAGAATCTGATGCCAATCAAATTTTACCCATTCATGTACACAAAACAGCGACCTGCGGTTGCTGCGGCGAATGGATTAAACACTTGGAAAAATCGGGGTTTTCCGTGAAGTATTCGAATCACGAAGACCTAGACAGCATTAAGGCGCAGTTCGGTATCGAAAACAATTACCAATCCTGTCACACAGGAGTATCGGCGAATGGCTTTGTGTTTGAAGGCCATGTTCCAGCCAAGTACATAAGGGAATTTCTGAACGAAACACCCGAGGATTCACTTGGTCTGTCCGTTCCAGCGATGCCAGTTGGCTCTCCTGGCATGGAATATGGCAACAAATTCATGCCTTATCAGGTGTTACTCCTGAAAAAGGACGGAAGTGTGTCCGTTTATGCGGAAGTAAAAACCTATCAAGATCAATTTTGAACAAGTAACTCAATAAACATTGAAAGGAAACAATCATGAAAAACCAGTTAATCAAACTTGCTTCAATCGTTGCGCTGTCAATTTCGACTTCGGTCTTTGCCGGAGGAGATCACGGTTCCCATTCAAGTAAAGCCGGTGAGCAAAAGTCCATGGAAGGTATGCAGATGAAGCAGTCCGAGACCATGGAAATGACGCAGGGCGAGGTGAAAAAAATTGATCCGAAGACTGGTAAGGTCACCTTGAAGCATGGCGAAATCAAGAACCTTCAAATGCCACCTATGACTATGGTTTTCTCGGCCAAAGAGGCGGCGCAACTGGAAGGCCTGAATAAGGGCGACAATGTTCTCTTTGCTGTGGATCAAAACATGAACATCACCCACATCGAGAAGAAACAGTAATCAGGAGAAGCACCATTGCAAAGTAAACCTGGATTTCCCAATGGATCGGTCATTGTGGGTAAATTGGGATTGATGTTGAGTTTGCTGGGTTCCGCAATGGTGCTTTGCGCCTGTCAAACAGTCGGAAATTTTGTTCATCCGGAAAGTCACAAACCAACGGTTACAGTAAAGAAGGAACCTTGGTTTAGCGCCGAGCGTGCTACCCGCACACAGAAAATGGAGGAGGGCTTTATTTTGGTTCTCTCCGGTGGAGGGGTTCGTGGCTTTGCCCACATCGGAGTTCTTAAAGCCCTGGAGGAATTGGGGCTTGAGCCCCGAATGGTGATTGGCACCAGCGCTGGTGCTGTGGTGGCTGCGTACTGGGGCTTGGGCTATACAGCCGATCAAATGATGCAACGTGCAGAATCACTAAATAACAGTGATCTGTTTGTACCCGTGTTACCGAATCTGGGACAGCCAGTTTTAAAGGGCGAGGCTGGAGTTTTTTCGGGTCAGTTTCTTGAACGGCAATTGCGCAGGGATTTCGGCATTCAAACATTTGAAGATCTCCCGAAACCAATTGCCATAGTGGCCACAGACCTCCAAACAGGTCGTCCCGTGGTCTTTAATGCAGGTGATGTCGCCCAGGCAGTGCGGGCATCTTCAACAATTCCAGGTATCTTCACGCCACCTTCCATTAATGGCCGTCTTTACATCGATGGTCAGGCCAGTTCTCCACTGCCGATAGTTCCGGCAAAACGCTTGAGTGATCTTCCAATTCTTGCCGTAGACGTGGTGTATCCCCCCGAGCTTGCTGAGGTCTCTACGCTTACCGATTTGATGTTTCAAACCTTTTTGATATCGAGTTTTAGAATCAAAGAACTGGAGATGTTACAGGCGACAATGATCATCGCCCCTCAGTTAACCAATGTTGGTCAACTGGGTTTGAATGATCGTCATTGGGTATTTAAAACAGGTTATTTGGAAGCCAAAGAAAAACTTCGGAAAGCTGAAAAACTGCTGAAGTGATTTGTTAATTATGCACGGGTTGGCGGCGAATTAACACCAACCCTTAACCCCTTCATTAGCTTGCATCGCCTTCTGTGAGATCAACGCTTTTGATCTCACTCAGTACCTCAGCCCGTGACTTCGACGATTCGAATTCGTGTACCAACACTGTCGAATCTCCGGCCAGAGGGTTGAACTGATCTGCTTTTACCGCTTGTTGATACTCTTTTAGCACCGTTGCTTGGGTGGCCAGTTTGCCTTGGCTGATCAGTGCCACATGGTCGGTGCCATCACCGTGATCTGTAGGGCCGCTGGCCAAGGCAAAAGCTGGAAGCGTTGCGGAAATGGCAAACACTGTGGATGCGATCAATTGACGTGTTTTCATGGTAATTCTCCTTGAGTGTATCAGTTTGGGTTTTGCCTTTGCTTTCAATCAAGCGTTGGCATGACTCACACTTTACGCAGGGGCGAATGACCAGATCCTCTCAATTGAATTACAAATTTGTAATACACCAGAACACTAACCGGTAACCACAACCGGAACCAAATATGATCGCGTTGAAATAATGTCGCAAGCAAGATCGAATTAATCAAGGGAAAGATCATTTCCCAACTCTCAATATTGATGAATATCCGATCAGGTTGGGATCCAACATGAAAGATCTCAGTACTTCTTTTAACGCATCTAACTGCCACTTCTCTGCCCATGGAGAGAGCACTATCTTTTCCAGGGCCTTGTTCAAATCAAACTGAACGAACTGAGGTTTGTCATCAAAACTTTCATGGGATTCGGTTAGAGCGATGCGAAATTCCTGCTCAGCGAAGTAACCTTGCTGCTTGTGAAACGTGAAGAAAAAGTTTTGCTCATCGGGGACTCTATCGAGGATGTAATTGATATATTTAACCGGACCAACAATGTAGTCATTGGTCGGATCAAGTGCAGCAATTAAATCACCAGCAGTAGTTTTTAAAGCAACTCCGTTTTGTCTGCTACCGTAAACTCGCCACATCAAGGAGCACTCATCGTCAGATTGCTGCCAGCTCGTCACCCATGTTCTTTTGCGGATACTTTCTAGATTTTCCGTAAGGGCAACAACTTCGTCGACAGATCTCGAGAAACATTTGCTGTCGTCGGAAAAGTCAATATTCAGAGTTGCTGAATTGCTAAAGGGCATGCGGCCTTCAAAACCGTCTTCAAATTCAGAAAGATTCGTAAACTTCAGCTTCTGTCCGGTAAGGAGACTCAAAAATCCATAGATGTCCATATACCGCCACAATGAGGTACCGTCACTCCAGTCACCTTCATTTATACGTGTAACAGTGCCCAATCCACACCCCTTTCAAAACGGAAAATTTATGTAAAAATAACATGCCGTCAGTTCTATGACGCATCAACAGAAGGCGAGGGTGCACAAAGAGGTATCGATTTCACCAGCACAAAAAACATGACCACCCCTAAAATGATGAATTGAATGTTGCAATGATCTGCTCTCTAAACTGACCAGCCCATTCCAACCGAGCACGGGAAGACCTCGCTGGTTCTGAATCGAAGATCTCTGGTTGAGGCGTTAGGTGCAGGTCATCATTGCAGCGAATTTCCGAATAGTCGTTGAGCTTTGTTGAAGCATCAAAAGCCCTGCCAATCCTCTGCTCGGCGGCTACATGTGGGCGAGAACCATCAAATTGAACAACACGAGACTCCGGGATTTCATGGTGAAGCTCATTTGCAAATTCGACTAGAGTTGGCTCAGCAAAAACAAACATCCAACCATCTTTATCGACATCATTGGTCATACGCAATATTCGACCCAAAACCTGTCGGAAATGCATTTCCGTTTTGACAATACTGAGGTGGCAACACACTTGCAACCTTGGAATATCAGTACCCTCGCTAATCATCCCAACGCTAACAATCCATTGTTCATTAGAGTACCTAAAAGCATCAATTGTTTTCGAAGCATCGTGATCTCTGTAGGTGACCACTTTCACGGACTGCGCGAATGTACTTGAA
>NZ_MQVZ01000001.1:2632149-2677527 GCF_002954425.1 Limnobacter sp. SAORIC-690 | reverse complement strand
GTACTTGAAAGCTCAGCGGCTATAACGTGTGCATGCTCAACCGATCGAGCCACAACAAGACCAGCCGCATTGGGGTTTTTTAGGCGAATTTCCTTAAGTTTTTGACACCCACGATTCAGCATGAAATGAACAGCCTGAGGATTTTGAATGAGTTGGTCATACGTAATGCCATTCGAGCTCAGTAACTCGGCAAAGGATTCGAACGACTGGATTTCGCTTTGTAGATTCCTCAAGAGAATACGATCGTGATCAATGAGGACCAGCTTTGGATTTCGGCAAACTCCATCATGGATTGCCTCGGCCAAACCATACTCATAATCACAGCGAACCTTGCCTTCAGGATCAGTGTATTTGGCAAGTACGATTGGCAAGTCATCACTTCGCCAAGGCGTACCACTAAGTGCAATACTGAAAGTGGCTTTACTTTGAATTCGCAGCAAAACCTGTTCCCCCCAAGAATTTGAGTTTGAAAGATCACTGCCAGCACAATGATGAACCTCATCCAAGACCACTAAAACACGATGGGAATCGAATATCTGCCAAAAATCCGCTTGAATGAATAACAAACTTTGGTAAGTGTAAGCGCCGCCTATTGCACCAATTTGCCCATCAAATCGACGTCCAAGCACTTTGGTGAAAGTATTTGAGGTGTTTTGTGCAACTTCAATTGATGGTGCAAAGGTAAATACAAAATCGATTTTATTTGCTTGGAGCAGACTTTTAGCCAGTTCTGCGGATAGCCGGGTTTTACCCGACCCAGGCGTTGCCAAGCACATGAAATGTGACTGAGTTTTGAACCAGTTCAAAGCACCCGTAAGACAGTTGGATTGCCATCGACGCAGCTTCATAAAACGGGATCTTTCGGCATGCCAGCAAGCACGCTTTCAATGGCGCGAATCTTTCCGAGTATTTTTGAAATGACATCCCTGGACTTAAGGTAATGAGGCTCGAGCTTGGCTTTAAGCTGCGGATAGGTTTGGTGCAAGCGCAGATACTCCTCGGATTCACCGATCGAAGACAGCAAATCGACCTGATAAGTTTTTACCAATTGATCCAATTCGTCTCGAATGCAAGTATCTTTGACCGGCAAACTGGGAGCCCCATGCTCGACTTGCGTGGGCTGATTGGGTTGCCTGGGCTGTTTGGGCCCCCGCTCAACTGTCACTCTTTGCTTAAACACTGAGGCTACAAAAAGAGGGGTTTTCTTGTAGCGAGCAAATTCAGAAATGTCTTTGCTTTTTTCAAGCAAACCTGCGGTTAGAAGCCTTAGAACCACACGATACGCACGTTTGTGATGGTCACGCAAGGTCATATCTGTTTCATCTTTACATTCACGAATGATCGCGTCTCTCAATTCCATGACTGTGAAATTGTTCAAATTCCCCTCAATCAGAACTGAATAAAACTCGGGTGAAAGACTTCTTGTCATGATGCTCCATCGGTGTCATTTCCCCCTTGCTAATAGCAATTGAAAAAAAGGGGTTTTTAGAAAAGACGGATTATAATCCGTGGCTATTAAAGCCGCAAATTTGGATAGTTCTTGCCTCTAGAGAGGCAACTATGCAAGACGTGGCAAAAATATTCGGCAACAAAGTACGAGCAGCACGAAAACTAAGGGGACTTTCTCAAGATGAATTGGCGCTGAGAGCGGAAATTGATCGCAGCTACATGGGAAGGATTGAAAGGGGAGAGGTGCGCATCACCCTTGAAAAAGCCTACAAACTCGCAGCCACCCTCGAATGCGACATCAAAGAGTTGTTGCCGTAGTCATGAATTTGACCAAGAAACGCGGTGAGCCGTTGAAGTATCGGCATGACGCTGATCATCGTCGGTGTGCAGATAAATAGAGGTTGTGCTGATTGATGCATGCCCCATATTGTCCCGAATCACTCTCAAATCAACGCCTGAATTTGCCATGTGAGAGCCAGCGGTATGGCGAAGCCAGTGGGCTGAGGCCAATTCAAGCTGCGATGCACGTCGTAAAGCGTGCATATCTCCTTGCATACGCAATTTGGCCGCAACATCTGCAAACAAATCAGTCACAGTCCCATGTATGGAAGATCTACCAACCCTAATGCGAAAATTCCGGGCTGAACCAAACAGCGGAACTTGCTCCCCTACACTCGGAAGACCAGACACCTGAACATAAGATCGATACAGCAACAACTCATCAAGAAACTCTACTGAAATAGGAATTTGTCTCTCTTTATTGCCTTTACCGATAACCCGTAGCCACCACAATTCTTTGCCGTCTGGGGCTCTTCGGAAATAAAAATCCCCCATACAACCCTGTGAAACCTCTGAAATCCGCAAACCACCTAGGTAAAACAGTGAAAATAACCACCGCAAGCGATGGTACCTGGGCAGGTCAGTTGATCTCAATTCAAGAATAAAAGCCTTCACCTCAAGCCATAGATTAGGATCAAGATAGCGTGTGACAGTTTTCGGCGAACTCGACGATCTGCGCTTGCCCAAGGCAAGCGGGTTACCCAACAAATAGCCGGACTCAACCATCCAACTAAACATCGAATTAAGGATTACCAAAGTCTGCCTTTGACTACTTGCTGACAAAGGCCCCGCAAAGGGTCGCCAACGGGAATCGTTGCGTCCGAATCGACGCCCTGGTGAAGACACCCAAAAGTCAGCGGGTTGCGGATCTAACAAGAACTGCCTGTAGAGCTGTAGATCTTCATAAACCAGCGAGGAAAGTGGTTTTGATAGCTGCAAAACGGACCACAACAGTAGCCGCTCGGCCTCCTTGCGATAACTGTCAAATGTACTTTTTGAGGTTTGAAATTGCATTAGCCATGCAGAAATAGCATCTACATCCCGGTTTGCAGCGATTTGACGCGGACCGGAGGCGCGATTTACTCCAGTAGAACCATCAAACGCACTGATTTGGAATGCTGGATTCTTTGAAAACGCACTGGGAATGAGCTCAAAACTCAAAACAACCTCGGATGAACAAATACATTGACATTATAAGTGTAATGTCAAACACACTCAAGAAATAAGTAACATAAATACGTATTATGTAATAATATGCAAGAATTACTTGACCTCTTACTAAGCAAATGAAAGATTTAGACTCTGACAATGAAATACGCCAGCAAATCCTTGAAATGATGAGTCAAGGCTTACCCACACTGGAAATTTATAAGAAAACATGTGAAATCCTTTTTTTTCAACATGGGATAATGCCGACACCAACCAAACTTTATGCGTTGGTTAGGAAAGGAAGCATGACGACGCCTGGTAAAGCAATACAGGAATTTTTAGCACAGCAAAGAGAGAAGGGCAGAATAGAACTGGAAATTCCAGAAATGCCAGAATCGCTGAAAACGATGTTCACAGAAGCGCTAAAGGAGACTTGGCGACACGCCTCCCAAATTAGCTCCGCAACCGCTGGTGAACAAAATGAACAGCACCAAAGGGAATTAAATCGCTTCACTCAGCAGATCGAACAACTGGACAACAAAAATCAAGCTTTGGAGTCTCGCATCGATGAAATGGAGCAAATCGTGGCTGAGAAAGACGTCCATATATCGAAGCTGCAAAAGGAGATTGGTGAGAGTCAAACCAAACTTTCGCTGGCATCGAACCGGCTCGCAATTGCCACAGATCAGTGCGAGGAGTTGAAAAAACAACTTGATAAAGCCAGGCACGACTTTATCGCTGAAAGCCAAAGAATGTCACAGGAGCACGAACAGGGATTAGCCAGATTGAAAGACCACGAAAACCGGGCATTAATGGAGATTGAAAGAGAACGACAAGCAGCAAATAAAGCAATCAAGGATGCCACGAACGCCCTGAAACTCCGAGAGGATGAATTAAGACAACGGGACAACAAACTCCTTGAACTCGCATCGGAGCTTGAAGAATCTAGGCGAGATTTAAGCGCAGCAAAGACAAAACTTGAAATGACCACCGCAGATCTTCAAACGATCCGCATCAGCTATGAAGAACAAACCAGGCTAAACGGCCAGCTTAAAGCTCAACTAGAACAACTCAGTGCAAAACAGAACATCACATATCCAAAAAATAGCCGCAGGAAAACCATGAAGCAGATTCATGATTGATTTCTAAAGTTTGCATAGATTTGGCGGTTGGAGTAGTCTGGAATGTTGCCTAGAAGTAATGCTTCTTTACAAAATTAAGCGAAAAGTACATCACTTTACAAATTTAGGCAAAAAATCGTTACAACTTTAATAGAACAGTCGCCTTGCTTCTGTAGGAGAACTTGCAAAAATATATAAGTTTACATAATACAAATTATGCGACAAATAGATTCAACATAAAAAGGGTTACCCAGAGTGACCCCCACCAATACTGGCGATGCTCTCCGGTCAGTAATCGCCGAAAAAGTACATAGGTTGGTTCACTTTTATCTGAGGCTATTCTTATGTACAAATTCATGTTCTTCGCTTTTGTGGTTTGCGCCGTGTATCCCGACTGGCCCATCGAAGCTGTTGCTGCTGGTCAGGACATTATCCAGGGCTTTCAATCCAAAGTAATTGTGGTTGGCCAAAACATGTAAACCCCCAAATTGAGGTTGATTTGGGCCCTTGTTGCGGGTCTTCATCAAACCTCAGTGTTCGTATGATGTAAAGGTAATTCGACCCTTACGGTATGGAACCTTCATGTCTACAACTGCCCAAAACGATCTCAAAGGCCGCAATGCCAGAATGGCCGCCCCTACAACCGCTGTAGAGCGCCTGCTGGACCCCCGAATTCCAATTGTGACCAAAACAGATTTGAAAGGTCGCATTACCTACGCCAACCCTGCCTTTGTCGAAATTTCCGGTTTTACACTTGAAGAGCTGCTGGGTCAGCCTCACAACGTGGTTCGCCACCCCGACATGCCTCGCGACGCATTCAAAGACCTTTGGGACACCGCGCGCCGGGATGAACCATGGAAAGGTCTGGTGAAGAACCGCTGCAAGGACGGTGGCTACTATTGGGTTGATGCTTACGTCACACCGCTGACGCAAAACGGGGAAAAAATTGGTTACATGTCGGTGCGCTCCAAGCCCAGCGACACCCAAAAAAGGGAAGCCGAGGCCTTGTACAAGGCAATCAACGCCGGCAGCGCCAGCTTTCCATTCACAAAGCCTGCAAAAGGGCGCCCATTTGTTGTTGATTTGGCCATTGCTGGCTTTTTACCAGTAATCATCGCCCTGCTTTCCATGCTCAACATCCCTGCCCTCAGCTATGGCAGCGCCGCAGCATCATTTGTAGCCGCGGCCCTCGGGCTGATGTGGTTGAAAGGCCGTGTCGAACACACCAACAACTCGATGCTGCAGGCTATGCGTGCCTTGGCAGAAGGCAATTTCAAGCATGAAATTCCAGAGTCCAGCACACGCGAATTCAACAAGGTGCACACCGCTTTCAAGAGCATGCAAGTGAACCTGCGCGCCATTATTGCAGACGTCATTTCAAGTTCATCGGAAGTAAAAAACAATGCGGAGCACCTCAGCCAGTTGGCCATTAATTTGATGAACCGCTCGAGACAGCAGTCCGACGGCATCAACGGTGTTGCTTCGGCGCTGGAGGAACTCTCGGTGTCTGTTTCGGAAATTTCTGAAGCCACGGGCAAGAGTTCGGCGCATGCCAAAAACGCCATGGATGTAGTGGACACGGGCGCACAAAGCATGGACAAGTCCACCCAAGCTACTCAGAAAGTGGCGCAGGTTGTACAGGATGCAAAACAGAACATTGAAGAATTGAACCGCGCTGTGGTGAAAATCAGCAACGTAACCCGCACCATTACCGAGATTGCCGAGAAAACCAACCTGCTGGCACTGAATGCTGCCATTGAGGCGGCCAGAGCCGGTGAATCAGGCCGCGGATTCGCTGTGGTGGCCGACGAAGTGCGCAAACTTGCTGAAATGACTCGACAATCGACCACGGAAATTTCAGCCACAGTGCAAGAAGTTCAAAGCGGCACGAACAAGGGCCTTGAAACCATGGGCCGGGCTGTCGAGGAGGTCAATATTGGCACCACCCTGATTCTGGAAGCGGGCGAAAGCCTGCAAGCCATCAAGGTGGCCAGTCGTGGTGTTGCCCAATCAGCCAAGGACATTTCAGCCATGCTGGAACAGCAGTCACAGGCCTCGCTTGAAGTGGCCAACAGCATGGAGCGCATGAGTGCCCTGACCGAGAGCAACGTGGCTGCGATTAACGATTTGGACAGCGCCGCAAAGCAGCTGGCCTCAACTTCGGGCGACTTGCGCACCTTGGTTAAACATTTTGAGGCAAGCCTTTAGGCACTTTCCAACCAGCCACTTTCACCCGTCAATCAGGCGAATGCATTAGTTCGTCTTGTTAGGCTTCAAGGGCGCTGTTCTCAGCGCCCTTTCTTTTTTCATGATTTCGAAAGCCAATTCTTTTCGATTCGCTTTCATGGCATAACCTGCCGCGTTATAACCAGCCTGGTTTTTCAAGGCTGGGTTGGCTCCCAACTTCAGGAGCATTCGAACGGCAGCCTCCCTGCCCTCGCGTGCAGCCATCATCAAAGGCGTGGTGTCATTCGGGGACAGCACATCAATTTTCACCCCCGACTTTGCCAACAATTCAATGGACTCAAGCGAGCCCGACGCTGCCGCATTGTGCAACGCCGTCCACTGACCATCACCGCCCTGCTTCGCGCCTTTTTCCAGCAAAGCAGCAACCCACTCGGGCTTGTTCAGTGTACAAGCCACCATCAGTGGGGTTTCGCCGCGGCGATCGGCCTGGTTGGGGTTCAATTTGCCAGAAGACAGCAACACCCGCACCGCATTGGGCGAGTCTTGCATCATGCCGAAAACGATGGCTGGAAAGCCTTGTTCGTTCACTGTGTTGGGGTCCATGCCCCTAAGCAACAACGATTTCAAACGGTATTCATCGTCAAACTTGATTGCCACGAAAAAGTCTTCGAAAGCACCTGCCTGGGAAACAGCTGGCATGGCCAACAAAAGCAGGCTGCTTACAAATACACGCCGCTTCAAACTGCGGCCACTCCGGTTTGTGCAAATCCAAACAAACGATCAAAGTTGGCCGATGTTTTAATGCCAATTTCTTCCACCCCAACACCCTTTTCTTGCGCAATCACTTTGGCCACATGCGGTACAAAGCTTGGCTCATTGGTTTTGCCACGGTGCGGAACGGGTGCAAGGTAAGGCGAATCGGTCTCGATCAGGATTCGATCCATAGGTGCAAACTTGGCCACCTCGCGAAGGTCGGCTGCATTCTTGAAACTGACAATGCCCGAAAATGACAAATACATGCCCAAATCTAGCGCTTTACGCGCGAAATCGAGGGATTCGGTGAAGCAGTGAATAATGCCACCACAGCCTTGTACATTTTCGTCAGCAAGAATTTTCAAGGTGTCATCACCTGCGGCGCGCGTATGCACGATCACGGGCTTTTTACACACATTGGCTGCGCGCAAGTGCACCCTGAAACGTTCACGTTGCCAGTGCAAATCGCCTTTCAGGCGAAAGTAATCCAGACCTGTTTCGCCAATGCCAATTACCTTGGGGTGATCGGCCAGTTCCAGCAGTTTTTCAACAGTGGGTTCGGTTATGTCTTCGTAATCAGGATGCACGCCTGCGGTGGCCCACAATTGCTCGTGGTTTTCGGCCAGCGCCAGCACATTGGGGAAATCTTCAAGTTGAACAGAAATACACAGTGCGCGGCTCACCTGCGCTGCCTGCATTCGACTCAGAATGTCTGGGAGCTGCTCGACCAGACCGGGAAAATCAAGATGACAATGTGAATCAGTAAACACTACAAGGTTGCTGTTTTTTTCATGGAATTTTGCATTTTACCAATCATTTGCTCGATTGCCACCCGCACGCCTTCCCCACTGTCGTCTTTCGGGAACTGCACACCAATGCCCTGAGCTTTGTCACCACGCGCATTTGCACCACAAATCCACACCACTTTGCCATTGATGGGAAACTTTTTGGCTTCCTCACCCACAGTCAGCAACACGAAAACCGGATCGCCCAAATTGTATTCCTTGTCACTTTCCACGAACACACCACCGCCTTTGATGAAAGGCATGTACAGATTGGCTGCCGTATTTTTGTCACCCAAGGTCAAAGAAAGCATCCATGGGCGGCTGGCTTCCTTGTTGCTGCGCGGGTTATTCATCAAGTTACTGGTCATGGCGTGTGCTGTCCGAAAAGGGAATTCTTCAATGAATTATTTCGTTAAATTTTGCCACTGTTGCCCCACATACTCTAGCGCCAAACGGGGGTTAATAGGGTGATTTGCCAGGCGAAATTCTTTCTGTAAATTTTGATAAAGCTGGCTGAAACGCTCAATGCCAATCGATTTCACCCACATGAGTTTGGGTGACAACCAGGGAAAATTGGTGGCTTTCAAGCCATGGGCTTGTGCAACACAGTCACTACACAAGCGCATGGCCAGCTCAAGCACCGTGGGCAAACCCACTTTTTCAAGCCCGGCTGGCGGGTTGGCGTGCTGGTCAGGGTTGGCAAGCCACTCCAGAAACTTCTTGCGCAAATCAAGTTGGTCTGTTGCTGTTTGTGCCAGACTGAGTGCCTCAAAAGGATCGTTCATGGCTACACCCAAAGCCACATCTGGCTGCTGCACACCTTGCGTCTCCAGCCAGGCCAGGCATTCAGAAATAGCGGGCATGGGCATGGTTAATTCCTGGCAGCGCGAACGAATGGTGGGCAGCAGTTTGTCTACACGACTGCCCACCAGCACAAACCGAAGACCATTGGCTGGCTCTTCCAGCGTTTTTAGCAGCGCATTGGCCGTGTTGGCGTTCATGTTGTCAAATGGATAAACCACCACGTAGCGGGAAGCGCCACGGCTGGATGCGGTGTTGAAATAGTTTTGCAGGTCCCGCACGTCATCAATTCGAATGTCTTGGCTGGGTTTAACACCCGTTTTTACGTCCACATTGAAACCCAGTTCAAGCGCAACGGCTTGTGGCATCAAATAGCGCAAATCCGGGTGATTGCCCGCCACACGCATGTGGCACCCTGGACATTGCAGGCAAGGCTTGTTGCCAGCTGGGGTCTCGCAAAGCAATTCGGCTAGGTGCTGACCCACCAACTCGTAAAGCCCTTTGGGCTGGTGACCATGCACCAAAATCGGCGCCGTGGTGGCTTGCATCAAACTGCCCAACTGCGCCCGGGCGCGCAACAACCAGCTGGCGGTGCTCATGCCAAACCCAGGTTTAAATGGGTCCGCATGAACTTGTCGAGTTCAACCAACACGGTTTCACCCACTTCCGCTTCAGGAGGCTGGGCGTCGATCAGCCGAATTCGGCGTGGGTTCAACTGCGAGCGTTTGATAAAACCCGCGCGCACTGCTTCAAAATAACTCGTCGGTTTTTCTTCAAATTTGTCGCTAGCGCCCGCCCTGCCCTGAATGCGGCTTTGCGATACGGCAATGGGTAAATCAAACAAAAAGGTCAATGTGGGCTCGAACCCCTGCAAGGCCCACTTGCTCAATTGTTGGCAGTCTTCCCAACTGGCACCGCCCGCCCCGGCCTGGTAAGCGAAACTACTGTCTTCAAACCGGTCAGTAATAACCCACACACCGCGATCCAGGGCGGGCTGAATGGTTTCAACCATGTGTTGTCGGCGTGCTGCGTACATCAGCAGCAACTCGGTGTTCACGTCCATATCATGGTGCAACACCAGTTCCCGAATGGCCTCACCCACGGGTGTTCCACCAGGCTCACGGGTTTGCAGGCATTCAAAACCCAATTCTTCAAGGCGTGCTTTAACCCGCGCAATGTGCGACGACTTTCCCGCGCCGTCCACGCCTTCAAAACTGATCAGGTAACCTTGCTTCTGCTTTTTCATCTCGCCGTCACCGCCCAAGTTGGTATTTCCGTACAGCATTGTTGTGCTCATTCAGATTCTTGCTGAAATAACTACCGCCGTCACCCTTGGCCACAAAATAAAAATAAGGCGTTTTGTCAGGGTTTACCGCTGCGTACAAAGCAGCCTTGCCGGGGTTTGAAATGGGTGTTGGAGGCAAGCCTGCCCGGGTATAGCTGTTGTAAGGGGTGTCAGTTTGAAGATGTTTGCGGGTCAAATTGCCATCAAAGGCCTCGCCCACACCATAAATTACTGTGGGGTCGGTTTGCAGCAACATGCCCACACGCAATCGGTTTACAAATACGCTGGCGACTTTGCCACGGTCGCTGGCCAAGCCAGTTTCTTTCTCCACTATCGAGGCCATTTTCAAAGCGTCGTAAGGCGTTTTCAAAGGTGTTTGGGGATCGCGCTGCGCCCAGGCCTTTTCAAGCTCTACTTGCTGCAGGCGCACTGCCCTGTCCAATAGCTCAGACAACTTTGAGCCAGGTGAATACTTGTAGGTATCCGGGTAAATCCAGCCTTCCAGGCTTGCACCCTCCAGGCCAAATTTTGTAGCAATTGCACGGTGGTCCATGCCGGGCAAATCATCAATCAAATCGGGCTGTGCGCGTAACTTTGCCAACAAGGCACGCGCGGTTTGCCCTTCCACCAGGGCCACGCTGCTTAGCACCCCCTGCCCTTTGCTCAGGTAATCCACCAAACCCAAGGTACTGATTCCCTCTGGAAGGTCATATCGGCCTGCTTTCAGCTGACCAGCGTTACCGGTTAGCCGTGCAGCCAATACAAACAGATTGGGGCTTACACCCAGGCCCTGCTGGTTCAGTTCATTGGCAATGGCGCGTGCACCCAAACCTGAACTGACATGCGCATCCACGCGGGGCTGACTGCGATCTATTGGCATATTCAAAACAAAGTAAACGCCCACAATAATTGCAGACAGTGCGACAACACTGGCGATCACCATTCGCTTGAACCATTGCCAGCCAAACGCCGCTTTTTTAGATGTTTTCTTTGTTTTTTTACCTTTGCGCACGACTTTGCTTCACCTTGGGTTGTTGGAAGGCGAGACCTTACCAGAAGCCACTACAATGTGGAGATTGCCGTCCATGATAGCGGGAAAGTTTTTCCATCGCTTATCGGCACTGTTTGTTTTGTTTGTTACTAAGGATTTGAGCATGTCTGCACAGTTTTTATCGCGTTGGGGTGTCATTGGCGTGGACGGAGACGACGCAGTGACCTTTCTTCAATCACAACTCAGCAACGATGTTACAGGCATGGCTGAAAGCCAACTGCGCATGGCAGGCCTGTGCACTGCAAAAGGCCGCTTGCTGGGTAGCTTTTTCGTATTGCGCCAGGGCAAGCTGGTGTTTTTGGTGTGCCGCAAAGAAACCATTGCAGCCTTGGTTAAGCGCCTGAGCATGTTTGTATTGCGCAGCAAATGCAAAGTACGCGATTGCACAGCGGATTATCAACTCGCTTTCTTGCCTGGTTCGGGGCTAAGCTCGCCCATGCGGGTTCAGTGGGATGAACAAGGCAACGCCACCGCCAGCCTGCGCGTATTAAACGGCACAACACCCGGTTTTCAGCTTGTGGCAAGCAAGGTGCAAGCCGAGCAAGAGGTGCAAGAGGTTAATGGCGACGACAATTTTGAATTCGCCTTGCAGCAACTTGGCATTGCTTATGTGTCACAACCCACTGTTGAAATGTTTATTCCACAAGCCATTAATTTCGACTTGGTCGGTGGTGTCAGTTTTAGCAAGGGTTGCTACCCCGGCCAGGAAATTGTGGCCAGAAGCCACTACCTGGGCAAGGTGAAGCGGCGCGTGTTTCAAGCCACGGCAACAGGCTCTTTAGCCGTTACTGCAGGGCAGGATGTTTGGCTTGCCGGAAAGGAAAACGAACCAGCAGGTGCCGTAGCCACTGCGGTGAACTTCAATGGTCAGCAGTATTTGCTGGTTGAACTGCCAGTCGACGATGCCGAGCAAAGCGGTGCCACTTTCACCGTAAAAAACGACGCAGGCGCCATTGCGTTGAACGTTCAGCCACCTCCCTACGATGTACATCAAAAAGGCAGCGTATTTGAATGACGCGCCAGCTTTTCATTTACTACCGCATACCCAAAGCCGACATTGCCTTGGGTTTGCAATGCGCCAGGCACATGGCAGCTTGTTTAAAAGAACAGGGCTTGGGCCATAGCCAGCTGTTTCAACGTGAAGAAGCGGGCAAACCCTACTTCACTTTGATGGAAGTGATTCACCCTGCGCATGAACACTCCTCTTGTCACGCAGCATTCATCGAGACACTGGAGCTGCTTGCCAAATCTTGTTTTGCTGGTTTGCCAAGTTTGCCCAGCCGCCATATCGAATTGTTCAGTGAGGTTGATAGTGGGGTGAAAGAGTAATGTGCCTGGCCGTGCTCGCAATTCACGCACACCCTGACTATCCCTTTATTTGCCTGGCCAACCGGGATGAATTTCACAATCGCCCCACTGCGCCATTGCAGGTTTGGCCAACCTCGTATGGTTCGCTTTGGGCCGGGAAAGACCTGCAATCTGGTGGCACCTGGCTTGGAATTGGTAGCCATGGTGAGTTTGCACTGCTAACGAATGTCAGAAACAGCACATTGAATATGCCCGGTACGGCCCCTTCGCGCGGTCAGTTGGTACTCGATGCAATTCAAACCGGGACTGCACCCGATGAAGCAAACTCACTTCAGTTTGCAGGTTTTAATTTGATTCACGGCAGCCTGCAAACCCTGAACCTTCGCTGCACCAGCAACCAGGGCATCAAACTCAACAATGGGCTCGATTTCACCACCGCATTGCAATCGGGCTTGCACAGCCTCTCCAACGGTTATTTGAATGCACCTTGGCCAAAATCGCGCTTGCTGAAAAAAGGGCTGCAAAAAGAGATCGAGACGAACTGCACAACCCACAGGTCACAGGCTGCTTTTGAACAAACCTTGTTGGGTTTGCTCGCCAACACCGAACTTGCTGAGGATGCTGAGTTGCCCAGCACGGGTGTGCCTTATGAATGGGAAAAAATGTTGTCGGCGGTGAAAATTGTGTCGCCTTCGTACGGCACTCGCTCAAGCGCAGTTATTTTGCTCGATCGCAGCCACACCATTCACTTCACCGAAATTACGCTTGACCCTGCCGGAAATGAAACCGGGCGACAGAAGTTTGAAATATCCCTGTCGCCCAAGCTTTAGTCGAAGTTGTTTTTAGACTTCGTAATCCATGCACTGCCGTGCCGTGCGCACTTCACCAATAAAGCTTTTAATGGCTTCATGCGTGGGGTGCACCGCGTAGGCATCCAGCGCGGCCTTGTTCTCGAAGGTCGAGTACAACACCACGTCGTACGTGCACTCAAGGCTGGTACCGCCCAAGCCCACTTCAAAGTCCACAATGCCGGGTACGATGTTGGCGCAAGCCATCAGCTTTTCCTTCACCAGCTCCATGTTGCGGGCCTTGGTGTTGCCAAGGGCTTCGTCTTTCAACTGCCAAAATACGATGTGCTTGATCATTGAACTTCTCTAAATTGGGTTTGGTTATCTCAAGTTGGGTACCTTAGGTTGGTAACCTTAGTTGGGTAATTTGTAATCTTTGAATTGCTCACGCAGCTTCAGCTTTTGTATTTTACCAGTCGCGGTGTGCGGCAATTCATCAACAAACGCCACATCGTTGGGCAGGCAGTATTTGGCAACTTTGCCTTCATAGAAATCCAGCAACTCTTGCTTGCTTACCTCCACGCCCGGCTTACGCACCACAACCAGCAAGGGCCGTTCATCCCATTTCGGGTGGTAAACAGAAATCACCGCCGCTTCATGCACCGCCGGGTGCGCCATGGCCACGTTTTCCAAATCAATCGAGCTGATCCATTCACCGCCAGACTTGATCACATCTTTACTGCGATCCGTAATCTGCATGAAGCCTTCTCGGTTGATCTTGGACACGTCGCCAGTGGCAAACCATTTCTTGCCATCCTTGTCTGTGGTAAACGCCTTTGCACCTTCCCCGCCGAAGTAACTATCGATCACCCAGTGGCCGCGCACCAGCAAGTCGCCGAAAGCCTCGCCATCCCAAGGCAATTCTTCCCCATCGTCACTGACAATTTTCATGTCCACCCCGAAAATTGCAGTGCCCTGCTTTTGCATGATGTTCTGCTTTTCTTCCAGCGACAAATCCAGGTGCTGTGCTTTCAAACGGCATACGGTGCCCAGGGGCGAAAGTTCAGTCATGCCCCAGGCATGAATAACCTCAACACCCAAACTGTTCAGCGTTTTAATCATTGCTGCCGGCGCTGCAGAGCCGCCAATTACAGTGCGATTGAAGTAATTAAACTTCAAGCCATTTTGTTGCACATGGTTCAACAAACCCAGCCACACAGTGGGCACGCCAGCCGAGAAATTCACCTTCTCGCTTTCCAGCAGTTCGTAAATGGAAGCACCATCCAAAGCGCCACCAGGCATCACCATTTTTGCACCAGTCATCAGCGCAATGTAGGGAATGCCCCAAGCGTTAACATGGAACATAGGTACCACTGGCAAAATCGTATCGCGGCTGCTTAAGCCCAAGGCATCGGGTGTGCAGGCTGCCATCGCATGCAATACAGTGGAACGGTGTGAGTACAAGGCACCCTTTGGGTTGCCGGTAGTACCGGAGGTGTAACACAGGCCCGAGGCCGCGTTTTCATCCAATTGGGGCCACACATATTTCTCGGAGGCGTCTTTGATCAAGGCCTCGTAGTTCAAGCAGCCAGCCACTGCCGGCTCAGAAGGCATTGCAGCTTCGTCGCACATTTGCACCCAGCGCTTCACGGTTGGGCATGCTGGCGCAATCGCTTTGATCAATGGCGCAAATGTGCTGTCGAAAAACACCATGGTGTCTTTCGCGTGGTTGATGATGTAAACCAGTTGCTCAGGGAACAGTCTGGGGTTCAAGGTGTGCACCACCGCACCCATGCCCGACACCGCATAGTAAATTTCAACATGGCGATAGCCGTTCCAAGCCAATGTAGCAATATTTTCGCCTTGTTGAACGCCAAGGTTCGTCAGGGTATTGGCCAGTTTCTTGGTGCGTTTGGCCACTTCCCCATAGGTAGTTCGATGAATATCGCCTTCTGTGCGGCGTGACACAATTTCAACATGTGGGTGGTGCCGCTCTGCGTGTTCCATCACCGATGAAATCAACAGGGGCATGTTCATCATCAAACCTTGCATTTGCGCTCTCTCCTCCAGCTATTACGTTTGTTCTTCGGCCTTACCCGACTACAATGGTGGGGTTGTTTAACGAAACTATACTTCAGGACCGCCCTTTGTTTCATAATCACGATTCTATTTTGGTTCAAGAATACGCAAGTTTGGGTACGCCTTATCTTGCCGAGGTGCCTGCCACGCCCCTCCGTACAGAAGCTGGCCTGGTTCACCTCAACACCGCCTTGGCCACCGAAGTGGGCTTGAATACTGAAGAATTGAGCAGCACACAGGGTATTGATGTTCTTTCTGGCAACACGCCATTTCCAGGCTATCAAAGCAGAGCCAGCGTATATTGCGGGCACCAGTTCGGGCAATTTGTGCCACAGCTTGGCGACGGCCGCGCCTTGCTGATCGCCGAGATTCGCAAATGCAAACAATACCGTCAGCTACAACTCAAAGGCGCTGGCCCCACCCCCTACTCCCGCCATGCCGATGGCGCGCGGTGTTGCGTTCGTCTATTCGGGAATATCTTGCCTCAGAGGCCATGCACGCGCTTGGCATACCCACCACCCGCGCACTCAGCCTGACGGCGAGTGCGGACCCGGTGTTTCGCGAAACCACGGAGACAGCCGCCATTGTGTGTCGTGTCAGCGAAAGCTTCATGCGCTTTGGCCATGTGGAATTTTTTTGCTACACCAACCAGCTCCAGGCTCTGCGAAACTTGCTGACCTGGCACATCGAGCAACATCATCCTGAAATCGACCTTGGTGATACCGAAGCCGGTTTTCATGCCGGTTTGCTTCAGTGCTTAAGTGTAGTAGTGGCACGCACAGCGCGCATGGTGGCCCAGTGGCAAGCCGTGGGTTTTTGCCATGGCGTGATGAACACCGACAACATGAGCCTTCTGGGTTTGACCATTGATTATGGCCCCTATGGCTTCATCGATGGTTTCGACATTGACCACATCTGCAACCATTCCGACCACCAGGGCCGCTACAGCTATCGCAACCAGCCCAGAATCGCCCATTGGAACTTATATGCACTGGCTCAAGCATTAAGCCCACTGATCCCCGACAGCAAAGAAACGCTTCAAAACCTGCTGGACAGCTTTGCCGATGTATTTCACGCCGAACACAGCGCTTTATTTGCGCGCAAACTGGGCCTGCCCAACGAGCAAGGCGATGCGGTGGACAGCCTGATTGAGAACACACTGAAATTCATGCACGAACATTCACTCGATTTCACGCGGTTTTTCAGATCAATTTCAGCGCTGAATCCAAGTGCTACCCATGAGGAAAACTTCGCCAGTTGGCAGCAAAGCGCCTTTTTCCCGTTGGCTTTGGGAGACGAGGCACAGGTGAACAACGCAAAACTGTGGCTTAAACAATGGCGAGAGGCATTAAACCCTCAAAACCTGGACATCCTGGCCTGGCAAAAAAAGCTCGATCAGACCAACCCTGCCTTCGTGTTGCGCAACCACCTGCTTCAGAACGCCATTGAGCGGGCGCAGCAAGGCGAATTTACAGAGGTGAACCGATTGTTCACCGCATTGTCTGACCCCTACAATGCGGCGCAACTTCCAAGTGAGTACATGGCACAGCCACCCGACTGGGCAAAATCATTGGTGCTGAGCTGTTCGTCATGAATTACGGAGACAAGATCATGGTTGAAAAAGTTGTTAAAACAGAGGCCCAGTGGCGCGAAGAACTCACGCCCACCAGCTTCGAAGTTACCCGCAAGAAAGGCACCGAGCGTGCTTTCACCGGGCAGTATTGGGATCACCACGAGCCCGGCATTTACCGTTGCATTTGCTGCGGAACCGCTTTGTTCGCATCCGACACCAAGTTCGATTCCGGCTGCGGCTGGCCCAGCTACTTTGCGCCATTGAACCCCGACAATGTTGAAGAACACGTAGACCGCAGCTACGGCATGATTCGAACCGAAGTGACCTGTAAGATATGCGATTCGCATTTGGGGCATGTATTCGAAGATGGACCAGCACCAACGGGCCTGCGCTACTGTATCAACTCGGTCAGTTTGGCGTTCGAGCCCTTTGCCTCTGACTCATCGGCGTAAAGCCCTGGCATAACCAAACTACAATTACTACATGAAACTGTTACTCGATTTTCTACCGATTGTTCTGTTCTTTGTCAGCTTTAAATGGGCTGGCAGCAACCCTGAACAGGCGCAATCCATGCTTGAACCCATATTGGGCAGCATTTCGAATGCGGAAGTGCAAACTGCGCAATTGCCAATTTTGCTGGCCACGGTAGTCGCCATTCTGGCCACGGTGCTGCAAATCGTTTACCAAAAAGCCACCGGTAAAAAAGTGGAAAACATGCAATGGATCGGCCTGATCCTGATCGCTGTGTTTGGTGGCGCCACACTGGTTTTGCAAAACGAAACCTTCATCAAATGGAAGCCAACTGTGCTCTACCTCGCCATGGCAGCAGGCTTCCTGATCGCCTACGCCTTCAAGCGCAATCCTATTGAATTGATGATGAAAGGCCAGGTTGATCTTCCCGCCCCGGTCTGGGTCAATTTATTGTGGGCTTGGGTAGGCTTTTTTGTGGTTATGGCCGTTTTGAATATTGTGGTTGCCTACTCGTTCTCAACCGATGTGTGGGTAGACTTCAAATTGTTCGGCTCCTTGGGGGCCACCCTGATATTCGTGTTCGGGCAAGGTTTTTACATGTCCAAACACATGAAGCAAACCAATGAACAAAGCAGCGAGGCCAAGTAAAGCATGGTCACCAGTGAAGACATCAAACAGCGTCTTGAAACCGCACTCAATGCCAAAGTCGAAGTGGTTGATGAATCACATTTGCATGCAGGCCATGAAGGTGCAAAGTCTGGCGGGCGGCACTACCGGGTCAAACTGAAGTCTGCACGCTTCAATGGGCTAAGAACATTAGCGCGCCATCGTCTCGTGTATGATGCTTTGGCAGAATGGATGAAAAAAGAAATCCATGCTTTGGCTATAGATTCCACTGAGGACTCCACCGAAGGCTCCACAGGGAACTGAACAGAAGACGCGCACCGGGATTCGAGCCAAGCCCATTGTTTTAACTCTCTGAGACACAAGGTTATTTTGTTATGTTGAAAACCACCCTGAAAGCAACTTGCCTGGCCGCCGTATTGGTTCTGGGCAACCCCGTTTACGCCCAAAATGCCGCCGTGGTCAATGGCCAGTCCATCCCCAGCGCTTTGGTTGATTTCATCATGGCCGAGCAGGAGAAGCGCGGCCAGGCAGCCTCACCGGAAATGCGCGCTACCATTCGTCAAGAACTGATTAATCAGGAAGTGATGAAGCAGGAAGCCGTTAAAAAAGGTTTGGGAAGCAGCCCAGAAGTGAAGTACCAGGTGCAAATGATGAACCAGGCCATTTTGGCCAATGCCCTGCGTGAGGACTTTTACAAAAACACCAAGCTGACCGACAAGGAAGTTGAGACAGCTTACGCAGAAATCGCCAAAATGATGGGTGGCAGCGAATTCCGGGCCAGCCACATTCTGGTTGAGCAGGAGGCTGAGGCCAAAGCCATTATCGATCAGTTGGGCAAAGGCGGAAAGTTTGCAGACATCGCAAAAGCCAAGTCTAAAGATCCTGGCTCAGCGCCCAATGGTGGTGACCTGGACTGGGCCAACCCCAACAGCTTTGTACCCGAGTTTTCTCAAGCCATGGTAAGCCTGAAGAAAGGCGAATACACCAAGACTCCCGTGAAAAGCCAGTTTGGTTACCACGTTATTCTGTTGGCGGACACCCGCCAGGCCACACCACCCAAGCTTGAAGAAATTCGCCCACAACTTGAACAGAAAATGATCAATGACAAGTGGGAAGAATATCAAGGCAAGCTGTTGTCCGGGGCAAAAGTAAAATAAGCAATAAATCCAAAAAAAGCCGCCAGTTAATTTGCTGGCGGCTTTTTTATTTTTACCGAATTCACTCGTGCATCAGCAGTTCAATCTGAAGTTATTCATGCATTGGTAATCCTGTCGATGGCCGCCTGATACATATAACTTTGACGCAGGCTTTCCCAATTCAGCGATTTCCCTGACAGCAAGCGACTCAATCGGCGATTTCGCACTTCCATGTGCTCATGAACTTCGGGTACCGGGTTGTTTACCAAAGTGTCAATGTCTTCAAAGTTGTTGCAAGCAAGTACTGCATCGCAACCCGCCTGCAAAGCGGCGCTGGCTCGGGCACGAATATCCCCCACACCGTGTGCACCCACCATGTCCAGGTCGTCGCTGATCACTGCACCGTCAAAACTGAACTTCACCCTCAATACTTCTTGAATCCAGAAGCTGGAAAAACAGGCCGGCATTGGGTCCACCTCGGAATACACCACATGCGCCGGCATGATACTGGCCATATTCAAGGTCGAATTCAATTGATACGGCAGCGCATCCACCTTCAAAATTTCATTCAATGAGCGATTGTCGTGAGGCAAAGCCAAATGGCTGTCCAAGCTCACCCAACCATGCCCTGGAAAGTGTTTTCCGCAGGCTTGCATGCCTGCAAGGGCCATGCCATTCATCAAGGCCGAGGACAGGCGGGAGACCATTCGGGCGTCCTTGCCAAACGAGCGGTCACCGATAATTTCACTATTGCCCCAATCCAGGTCCAGTACTGGCGCAAAACTCATGTCTATGCCACAGGCGCGCAATTCGGCAGCCATGACAAAGCCGGCCTCACGGGCCAAAAGCACTGCGTCGTCAAAATCAGTTTCGGCGCGTTGTCCAATTTGGCGCATCGAGGGAATTGCGGTAAAACCATCCCGAAAACGCTGCACGCGACCACCTTCATGATCTACGAAAACAGGCTTGTTCAAACCCCCATTTAAACGGATAGACTCCACCAAATCAATCAGTTGCGCTTTACTTTCAAAGTTTCTTGTGAAAAGAATAAGTCCGCCAACGGCCGGGTTTTGAATGCGTGCAATGTCCTCCTTGGACAAAGTCAAACCCGTCAAACCAATGATGAATGGACCTAACATATTGAATGAATTCCTTAATTTAATTTATTGTTTTGAATACAAAATAACCGTTGACATCACGTAATTCTGTTCATCACTGATGGAAATTTTTGCCTGAGCCCTGCGGGACTGTAACCAATTCTCAAGGCGTTCGGAATAGACCAAAACGGGTGCCCCGGAATCGCTGTTCAACACCGACAAATCCTGAAACGAAAATTGGGCACCCACTCCTGTGCCCATGGCCTTTGAAAAGGCCTCCTTGGCGCAATAGCGTGTTGCAACAAACAGTGTGCCTCGAATTGCCGATTTGTCAGACCGGCGCTCGTATTCATCAATCTCGGCGGGTGTCAGCACGCGCTTGATAAAAACATCCCTACCCTTGCGCAGCAAACCCTCGAGACGACCCACCTCGAGAATGTCACAACCCAAACCTAGGATGTCGTCTATCATGGGGCAATTAAACCTATTTTTAGCCTATCGTGGCCGAATTGATTCCAACTTCGCCGAAATCATCAACTCTTTCATTTTCTTGATTGCGCCTTCCCAACCCATGAACACCGCATTGGCTACAATGCTGTGCCCAATGTTCAACTCTGAAATGGTTTCAATTGCGGCCACGGGCTGCACATTGTCGTAGTTCAAGCCGTGCCCGGCGTTTACCCTCAACCCCTCGGCCACACCGAAATTGGCCGACTTCCGAATTCTGGACAGCTCGAGCTCAACCGCAGATCCCACCGCGTGGGCATAACGCCCGGTGTGCAACTCAATCGCGTCTGCGCCACATTTCAAAGCAGCCTCGATTTGATCCAAGTCTGGATCAATGAACAGCGAAATTCGCATTCCCTGGTCTTTCAAGCGTGCCACAGCAGGCGCGATCAGGTGAAAACCACCAATCACATCCAGGCCACCTTCAGTGGTTACCTCTTCCCGGCGTTCCGGCACAAAACACACATCCTGAGGTTTTACGTTCTCCACCAGGCGAATCATTTCCTCAACCACTGCGCATTCAAAGTTCATGCGGGTACTGATCAAAGGTCGAATTCGGCGTACATCGTCATCCTGCATGTGGCGCCTGTCCTCGCGAACATGCACGGTGATGGCGTCCGCCCCATACTCTTCCGCCAGCAATGCGGCCCTCAATGGATCGGGCTCGTGCCCTCTGCGGGCCTGGCGGATCGTGGCCACGTGATCAATGTTTACACCGAGTTCAATCATGCTCTTAACAAATGCTCCATCCAGACTCTAGACATCAAACCATTCGGCGCAATGTGCGTCATCAACAGTTTGCGGGTAATTGGTTTCAAGGCACTTGCAGCAGACTTTGACCAAATGCCATTCTGAATTTCAGCAATCCACAGACCCTGGACTAGCTGTTCAACGCTGCTGTTCGTCGAATTGTTTACATTTCCCCCGTCTGAGGGAGCCCAGCCTTCCTGCTCTTGCCACACGTAGTGACGCTCGGGATCAATTGCAACACCGGCCCTGTCTTGTTGCCAATCAAAGCCGTAGCCCAGGGACTGAAGCAAACCCACCTCAAACTGACGAATACACACATTCATGTCATCGCCCCCAGCCAAACCCAGCAAGGTATTCTGATACAACTCAAACAGATCAGGGTGCGCGTCCTCACGGCTTAAACCGCGCATCAGCAGCTCATTCAGATAGTACGCTGCAAACAATGCTTTGCCATCTGGCGACATCAAACCGCCCAGCCACTCGGCTTGCATCAGGGTTTTTACTTCCGACTTGCCAGTAAAGCGCACTGAAAGCGGCTGAAAGCTGACCAACACTGCCCGCAAACCTGAATGCGGTCTTTTTGCACCCTTCGCCACCACTGGCAGGCGCCCGTGTTCCTTGCAAAACAGCTCAACAATCAAACTGGTTTCCTTGTACGGCACACTGTGCAGTACATAGGCAAAATCAGTGTTGGATCGAGTGTTATTCATACCCCAGGCTTTGAAGCAGGCTTGCATTGTCCGCCCAACCACTGCGCACTTTCACCCAGGTTTCAAGATGCACGCTGCCACCAAACAAACGCTCCATGTCCTGGCGTGCTTCCGAACCGATTCGTTTCAGTTTCTCGCCACCCTTGCCAATAATCATGGCCTTGTGGGAAGAGCGATCCACCAGGATCGAGGCATAAATAACCCTGCGACCTTCTTCAATCTCGAATTTATCGATCACCACTGTGCAGGTGTAAGGCAACTCATCGCCCACCAAGCGAAACAGCTTCTCCCGAATACGCTCTGCGGCAAGAAATTTTTCAGGGCGGTCCGTCAGGGTGTCTTCGTCGTAAAAGAAAGGTTGCTCGGGCAACAGGGCTGACACTGCTTCTTTTAGCGCATCCAGATTTTTAATGGCCTGCGCACTCAACGGCACAATTGCATCAAAATTACGTTGCCCACTTACCTTTTGAAGAAAAGGCAACATCTCGGCTTTCTTTTCCAGCAAGTCCACTTTGTTCACCACCGCCACCAGTGGCACACCCTTGGGGCACAACTCCAGCACCTTCATGTCGGCCGGGGTCAACTTGCCTTGTTCTATCACCCACAAAATCACATTCACGTCAGCCAACGCAGTGAGCACGGCGCGGTTCATGGTTTTATTCAGGGCATTTGAATGCTTGGTTTGAAAGCCGGGGGTGTCCACAAAAATAAACTGGGTGGGCACGTCTTTGATGGTCTCGGTCATTACACCGAGCACCCGGTGACGCGTGGTTTGTGGCTTGCTGGAGGTGATCGACAAATGCTCGCCGATCATTCCATTCATAAGGGTGGACTTGCCCACATTGGGGCGCCCCACCACGGCAATCACGCCGCATTTTGATTCGGCCATGTCATTGCCTCCTGCTGGCTTGATTGGGATCAGAATACTCCCGTTCAAGCAATTCGATAAGCACCGCTTGCGCGGCGTGCTGCTCAGCCACCCGGCGAGAATGCCCCTGCCCAACCTTGGTAATTTCAAGGTCTTCAACCGCACATTCCACACTGAACTCGGGACTGGCCGAGGTTCCACCCTCTACCAACACACGGTACATGGGCAGTTTCATGCGCTTGCCCTGCAGCAATTCCTGCAGGCGGGTTTTGGGGTCTTTGCCCATGGACTCGATTGGAGTTTCAAGCATCACGGGCTTCAATAAACGCACCACGCAATCGCGTGCTGCCTCAAAGCCTGAATCCAGAAGGATGGCACCAAAAAGGGCCTCAAGTGCATCGGCAACAATACTGTCCTTGATGGTTTTCGCACTGCGAAGCTCGCCCGCACCCAGAAACAAATATTGATCCAGCAACAGATTGCGACCCACCATGGCCAAGCAGTCTTGTTTGACCAGATGCGAGCGCACACGCGACATTTTGCCCTCATCCATGTCGGGATGCGTTTCAAACAACAAAATGGAAGCCGCGCAGTTCAGTACACTGTCACCCAGAAATTCCAGACGCTCGTTGTGATGGCTGCTGTAGCTGCGATGTGTCAAGGCAAGGTGAAGCAAGGCCTGGTCTTTGAACGAGTACCCCAATGCAGCTTCAAGACTTGAATACTTTGAACTATCCACTCAATACCTCCAGGCTGGCTTTAATGAAACAAGCCAATTCGGGAAAAGTCATTGAAGTTCATCCACACCAAAAATGCCTTGCCAACCACTTGCTCATCCGAAACGAAGCCCCAGATACGGCTGTCGCTTGAGTTGTCCCGGTTGTCGCCCATCATGAAATAATGCCCCTGCGGTACCACACAGCGAAAGCCTGTGACATCGTATTTGCAGTTGTCCCGATTCTTGAACGACTGCGCACCAATCACGTAAGGCGGCGCATCTTCATCATTCAATACCAGGTGTTTTTTACCGCCCAGGGTTTCCTGAAATTGCAGTGAATAAGAAAAATTATTGGGGTCGTAGTACTTGTCCAGTTCTTTCACTGGCAGTACCTGACCATTAATCGACAGCTTCTTGTTTCGATATTCCACCACGTCACCACCCACGCCCACCACGCGCTTGATGTAATCAAGGGAGGGGTCAAGCGGGTAACGAAACACCATGACATCACCACGCTGAGGATCATTGATTGGAATGATTTTTTTGTCGACGATTGGCAAGCGAATACCGTAGGTGAATTTGTTGACCAGAATAAGGTCGCCAATCAGCAAAGTTGGAATCATCGATCCAGATGGAATCTTGAACGGCTCCACCACAAACGAGCGCAACACAAACACAAACAAAATGACCGGAAAGAAGCTCGCACTGTATTCCAGCCACAAGGGCTGCTTCATGTACTGCTGGCGAATTCGCCTTTCGGCATCACCATTCAGGTTGGCATTGCCCCCTGCACCAGCCAAGGCTTGCTCTGCTGCCATTTTTCGTTTTGGCTTGAACACAAACACATCAAGCACATAGAAAAAGCCGGTGAACAACACCAGCAAAAACAGGATCAGGGAAAAATTCATTGTTATTTGTCTTCCACTTGGAGAATGGCCAAAAACGCCTCTTGCGGAATTTCCACGTTACCGACCTGCTTCATGCGTTTCTTGCCTGCCTTCTGCTTTTCCAACAGCTTTTTCTTGCGTGAAATATCGCCGCCGTAACACTTGGCCAACACGTTTTTACGCAAGGCTTTCACAGTTTCACGGGCAATAATATTGGCGCCGATCGCCGCTTGAATTGCCACGTCAAACATTTGACGAGAAATGATTTCCCGCATTTTGCCTGCCACTGCACGGCCACGGTAAACCGCATTGCTTCGGTGAACCATGATCGACAAGGCATCCACTTTCTCACCGTTAATCAACATGTCCACTTTCACAATGTCTGCCGGCCTGTATTCCTTGAAGGAATAGTCCATGGACGCGTAGCCACGCGAAGTCGATTTCAGTTTGTCGAAAAAGTCGAGAACAATCTCGGCCATGGGCATCTCGAATGTAATACGCACCTGCCGCCCGTGGTAAACCATATTGGTTTGCGTACCACGCCTCCCCGTGCACAGCGTCATTACCGACCCCACATACTCTTGTGGCATCAACAAATTCACAATCACAATCGGTTCACGAATTTCATCAACCCGGCTCAGATCAGGCATTTTCGATGGATTGTCCACGCGAAGTATGGTGCCATCGCGCTGCTTGATTTCATACACCACCGTGGGGGCAGTGGTAATCAAGTCCATGTCAAATTCGCGTTCTAGGCGCTCCTGCACAATGTCCATGTGCAACATGCCCAGGAACCCGCAACGGAAACCAAAGCCCAAAGCCTGAGACACTTCGGGCTCGTAATTCAGGGCGGCATCGTTCAAACGCAATTTGTCCAAAGCCTCACGCAAGGCCTCGTATTGATTTGATTCCACAGGGAACAAACCAGCAAACACCTGCGACTGAACTTCCTTGAAACCAGGCAGGGGTTTGTCAGCAGGCTTGCCAGCCAAGGTGACTGTGTCGCCAACCTTGGCACTCTCAAGCAATTTGATACCCGCGTTGATGTACCCCACTTCGCCAGCAGACAGCGATTCACGCGCAACCGACTTGGGCGTAAACACACCCACGTCGTCGGCAATGTAGGTGTCGCCTGTGGCCATCAGCTTGATTTTGTCTTTGCGATTGAGTACACCGTTGATCACGCGGACCAACATCACCACACCCACATAGTTGTCAAACCAGCTGTCGATGATCAAAGCTTGCAAAGGTGCATCGCGACTGCCGCGAGCAGGTGGCACCTTGTTGACGATCAGCTCCAGTACCTCGTCCACACCAAGACCGGTTTTTGCGGAAATGGCAATGGCCTCCGAAGCATCAATGCCAATCACATCTTCAATTTCGGATTTGGCATTTTCAGGGTCGGCTTGTGGCAAATCAATTTTGTTCAACACGGGCAATACTTCAACACCCAGATCCAAGGCTGTGTAGCAATTGGCCACGGTTTGGGCCTCTACGCCCTGCGAGGCATCAACAACCAGCAAAGCGCCCTCGCAGGCTGACAATGACCGGCTTACTTCGTAAGAAAAGTCAACGTGCCCCGGTGTGTCAATCAAATTGAGCAAATAGGTGTTGCCGTCTTTGGCTTTGTAGGTGAGCGCGGCGGTCTGCGCTTTGATCGTGATGCCACGCTCTCGCTCAATGTCCATCGAATCAAGCACTTGAGAATCCATTTCCCGGTCGCTCAAGCCACCGCATTTCTGAATCAAGCGGTCGGCAAGCGTGGATTTCCCGTGATCAATGTGGGCGATGATCGAAAAATTGCGTATGTGCTGCATTTGCATCATTAAAAAGGGGGCTGCTTGGCCCCCTGAAAATTTCGGTAACGTGTCATTTTACCCGATCAGGCCTTGCTTTACAGCATATTTCGCGAGGCCTGCCGAGTTGTTCAGAACTAAAGGCTCAAGGTGTCAGCACCACGAAGAAAGAGTTCTCTCCACGGCGTACCAACATTGGGGCTGCCTGCCCCTTTGGAATCGCCTTTACCAAGTCGGCAAACTGCTTGGCCGAGGTGATGTCGGTTCGACCCACTCGCAAAATGACATCACCCGCGGTAATACCAGCCGATGCAGCCATACCCACCGCATTGCGCACCACCACACCACCAGTGAGGTTCAAGGCAGATTTCTCTTGCGCAGTTGGATCAGTCACAGTCAAACCAAGTTTATCGGCCTCAACAGGCTTTGGTTTTTCAGCGGGTGCCGCTGCTGGTTTTGCCGCTTCATTTTCAAACTCTGCCACGGTAATCGACACGGTTTTCTCGGCACCCTTGCGCCACAACACCATGTTCACTTTGCTTCCTGGCTTGGTTTCACCAACGATGCGCGGCAAGTCGGAGGCCTTCTCCACTTTCTTGCCATCAAATCGCAAAATAATATCGCCCGCAATCACACCGGCTTTGTCAGCCGGACTGTCTTTGCCGACCGAACCTACCAGCGCACCCACAGCGGAATCGAGTCCCAAAGCCTTGGCCACATCTTTATCCACTTCGCCGATGCCCACGCCAATGCGCCCCCGGCTTACTTTCCCGTTCTCGCGCAATTGCTTGGCCACTCGCATGGCTTCGTCAATCGGAATGGCGAAGGAAATGCCCATGAAGCCGCCGGTGCGACTGTAAATCTGGGAGTTGATGCCAATGACTTCTCCATCCAGATTCAACAACGGACCGCCAGAATTACCAGGGTTCACCGCCACATCCGTTTGAATAAACGGCAAATACTCGCCTGTGTCACGCCCTTTGGCACTCACAATCCCAGCGGTTACCGAGTTTTCAAGACCGAAAGGTGAGCCAATCGCAACAACCCATTGACCTACCTTGGTGTTGTTCACATTGCCGATTTTCAGAAATGGCAGGCTTTTGCCTTCAATTTTGACCAAAGCAACGTCGGTGCGCTGGTCCGAACCAATGACCTTGCCCTTGAATTCACGCTTGTCAGGGAAAGTCACAATGATTGATTCAGCACCATCCACGACATGATGATTGGTCAAAAGATAGCCATCGGAATCAATGACGAAGCCCGATCCAACACCACTCGGCACTTCACGTTCTGGGGCCTGCTGACCACCACGAGGCGCCTGTCCGGGCTGACCCGGCTGTCCTGGCATGGGTGTGCCGGGCGGCATGAATCTGCGGAAAAACTCGAAGAACGGATCGTTGGGATCCATACCCGGAAAACCGGGGAAGCCCTGCGGATTCTGGCTTACTTTTTGAGTGGTGCGAATGTTGACTACTGCTGGGCCAACACGGTCCACCAAATCGGAAAAGTCAGGCAAGCCGCGCGAATTGGTCTGCGCATGGGCTGGCACTGCACCTGCAAAAAACAGGGTAGCCAGCAAAAAAAAGGCCATCCATACAAAATTTCGGGAATTCAACACTTCAGATCTCATTTAAAAATTTCCTTGTTATTGAGACTTCCAACGAACGGACTTAAGAAACAGTCCCAAGGTTTTCTCGGGAACCTCACCCAGCACTGTCACCAGGTGCTGCCCCTGAGTTTCAGACTTCGACATCACTGCGCCGTGGCTCATGGGCACTTGCGGCATGGAATGATTGGCCTGAACTTTCTGAATAAACACAGACAAAGTCGACAAACCATCCGAATACACTGTTTGGTGAATTTGATCGTCTTTGGACTTTACCCTGCAAACCGTGTCAGCCTTCTTGAACCCAAACGCAAGATCTGGCAAATCGTAACTTAATTCATCGGGTGTCAGTGTACGCACTTCGGTACTACTGGTTCGCCAACCTGGCCCCGCTTTGACCAAAGAGGGGTTTTCAATCAATGCCGGTTCAAATGATATTTCCTTAAACCCCACGTTTTCAAGCACCTCACCCTGCGGAGAATACAGCTCCGAGCGCATTAAAAGCTTGTTTTCGCGATCGACGTAAAGCCTATATTCGTAACGCAAATCATCTTTCGGGGTCAACTTCAATACACGCACCGCACGGCCCGCAACACGGCGACCTGGCATTTCACTGATTGTGTATAGCTTTTCAAGGGAATTGGAGCCGTCAGCACCCGCAAGTACTCGGGGAAAGGCGATCGAAGTGTGGCGCCGCTCGGTCAAAATCATTTTCCGATCGGGGATAACACACTGAATTTGATCGTTGTGTCGAATCCATTTTGCGGGCTGCCCATCCAAACGCTCAAGAACCTCGAACTCGCTGCCCGCTGTTGCTTGATGCAGCAACTTGCTGGTTTGGGAATGTTTGCCAGACTCGGTGATCAACAACCCGGAATAGCTCAAGAACTTGGCTTGATCATGGCTGGCCCACACCAAACTCCAAAGGCTTTGGTCTGCCTGAGCGGTCAAAGCCACCGAAGCCAACAAAACGCCGGTTGCAACATGTTTGGCAAAGTGAAACGGGCGGTACATCTTCATGGTTTCAATGTCATTTAGCGGCTGGATGAAACGTAGTTGAACTCAACGCTGGGATCCGTGCTGTATGGGGAAGGTTCCCACACATTCATCCATTCACCAGCGCCAGAATTGTTCACGATGATGGTTTCTGTATTGTCCAGCATCGGGCGATCAGCTTCCACCCGGGCGATCGGGGACACACCGGACAACCCGCCTCGAATGCTGTTTTGCTGATGGGCCATGAAATACTCTTGCCAAAGTGCCAGCTCTTGATCCGTAAATGTGTTTTCGACTGCTTGCGTTCGAACCATTTGAACCTGGCTGTCCAAGGGCGGAACTGCCTGGTTCAATGCAAAGCTGAAAAACCCCACCGCAGCCACCGAGGCCAACAAACGGCGCGAGCGCCCTGCCGCAAACACGCGTTGCAACGCAGTTTGACGACCAATTTGGGTCGCTAGCACCGGCGCGACCACTGTTGGTTCACTTTCAAGACTTGCCGCAATGCGCCCTACCAAATCCGGAGAGTGAAATGCAATCATCTCGCTGGAACGAATCAAGTCGCCCACCGCGCAATAGCCTTGCCAGGTCTGGGCTTCTTCAGCCCCCATGGCCTCAAGAAGGAATTTAAGCTCAACCTCATCAAGCTCGCCATCCAACATCGCGGAAATTTGTTCGTTTCTGTTCATTTCTACACTCACCGGTTTACCAACGCTTGCTGCCTTTGGGTTCCAACAAAGGTTTGATTTTTGCTGCAATAGATTCTCTGGCGCGGAAGATTCGCGATCGAACCGTGCCAATTGGGCAATCCATTGCTGCAGCAATCTCTTCGTAACTCAGGCCATCAATCTCGCGCATGACAATTGCCGACCGCAACTCTTCAGGCAACGCCGCCATGGCCTCATTGACCGCTTCACCGATCTGCTTGGTTTGGTAGAGCGATTCCGGCGTATCAATGTTACTAAGAGCAGCATTGTCTTCAAAAGTTTCACTGTCCCCGTCATTTGATTCTTTCAGGGTAGAAGGACGACGCCCTTGGGTCACCAACAAATTCTTGGCTGTATTGATGGCAATACGGTATATCCAAGTGTAAAACGCACTGTCACCCCGAAAATTACCGATTGCCCTGTAGGCCTTGATGAAGGTTTCCTGCACCACGTCCTCAATGTCTTCCTGATTGCGAACCATGCGCGTGAGCAAGCGGGCAACTCGCCTGTGGTATTTGTTGACCAACAAGTTGAACGCGAGTTTGTCGCCAGCCTGAACACGCTGAACGATCAACAGATCATCGTCTTTATCGGAGGACATTCATCCTCCAAAAATAGCTGGAAAGTGAGGGCTTATCCCCATTTTCATGTGACTGCAGCCGACACACCAAAATACGCAACTGCCGAAAAGCCGAGGAGGAAGCAGGCACGAACAAAACCCTGGATTTCAGCAGCACCGATTGTTGTGGAAACAGGAAAATACCGAACGGCAAAACCCAAGCCCGATAAAAGGAAACCAGGCAATACTCCAAGCCATTTGATGTTGCGCGAAGTAGAAAAAACCGGGGATCAAATTTTATGTGCATGCTTGAATCGCATTCGGAGGTGAAATTGAACACAAGCTTTTCAGATTTGCGCGAGGCAGATACAACTCGGGCAGCGAATGTAAATTCATTCAACATGCTGCCCGACCGTGTGTTTGACAAGGAGCGCCCCGTTACACCCGTGCAATGGCCAAAGTACCGTTGGTACCGCCAAAGCCAAAGGAGTTAGACAAGGCCAGTTTGATGTTCATCTCACGGGCCGTGTTCGCGCAGTAATCGAGGTCACAACCCTCACCCGCTTCAATCAAATTGATGGTGGGTGGAGAAACCTGGTGGTGAACCGCCAACGCCGTAAATACTGCTTCAATACCGCCCGCAGCACCCAACAGATGACCTGTCATGCTTTTGGTTGAATTGATCACAGTTTTGTAGGCGTGATCGCCCAGTGCTCGCTTGACTGCCATGGTTTCTGCCACATCACCCAAGGGCGTCGACGTGCCGTGCGCATTCACGTAATTCACATCATCGGGATTCATGCCAGCATTGCGCAAAGCGGCTTTCATGCAACGCGCTGCACCGTCTCCATCTGCGCAAGGAGCAGTCATATGGCTAGCGTCGGCACTCATGCCATAACCCACCACCTCGCCATAAATTTTTGCACCACGCTTTTTGGCATGCTCAAATTCCTCAAGCACGAGCACACCTGCGCCTTCGCCTAAAACAAACCCATCACGGTCCTTGTCCCAAGGGCGACTTGCGGCTGTGGGGTCATCATTGCGGGTAGACAAAGCGCGCATTGCAGCAAAGCCACCAATGCCCAGTGGTGACACAGTTGATTCAGCACCGCCGGCAATCATGACATCCGCGTCACCGTATTCGATAATGCGCGCAGCCTCGCCGATTGAATGTGTACCCGTTGTACAGGCGGTCACCATGGCGATATTCGGGCCTTTCAGGCCGTACATAATGGACATGTGGCCGGAAATCATATTGATAATGCTGCCGGGCACAAAGAAAGGGGAAATACGGCGATACCCTTTGTTGATCAAGTCAGTGTGTGTGTCTTCAATCATCGGCAAACCACCAATGCCCGAGCCAATGCTCACACCGATTCGTTCGGAATTTTGTTCGGTCACTTCAAGACCCGAATCTTTGAATGCTTGGATACCAGCAGCCAACCCATAATGGATAAAGGTATCCATCCGAGCCGCTTCTTTTCCAGGAATGTATTCAGCCACGTCGAAGCCCTTCACTTCACCGGCAATTTTTGCCGTCAGGGCCTCGGTTTCGAACCGGGTAATGGTCGAAATGCCAGATTTGCCTTGGGTCAGGCTTGTCCAAGCCTCGCTAACAGAATTACCCACAGGGCTAATGATGCCCAAACCGGTAATAACAACACGTCTACGGCTCACAAGCCCTCCCTTTATCCAATGTTTGCTTGAACAGGCAGGGGCCGAGGAAAGCAATGCTTCCTCTGCACCCCTTCAAATTCAGCCATTAAGACTTAGAGTTTGTCTTAACGTAATCAATCGCTTGTTGAACTGTGGTGATCTTTTCAGCTTCTTCGTCAGGAATTTCTGTTTCAAATTCTTCTTCCAAAGCCATGACCAGTTCCACTGTGTCCAAGGAATCAGCGCCCAGATCATCTACGAAAGAAGATTCGTTCTTGATTTCCTCTTCTTTTACGCCGAGTTGCTCGGCCACAATCTTTTTAACGCGCTGTTCGATGTTTTCCATTACGGAGCCTCCGTGGGTTTTTAATAAAATCGAGTGAGAATAGCAAAGCGATATGACAGATCATATTCTAAATGCCTTGTTATTAGCCCATCCACATTCCACCATTCACGTGTAATGTGGTTCCAGTTACATACCCCGCCTGGTCGCTGGCCAGGTATAACACTGCCGCAGCAATATCGCCTACCTGCCCCATACGGCCCAACGGGATTTGTTGCTTCAACTGATCCACCTGTGTTTCATTCAGTGCATCAGTCATGTCAGTTTGGATAAATCCGGGCGCCACACAGTTTACCGTGATATTGCGGCTTCCCAGTTCACGCGCAAGCGCTTTTGTCATTCCGGCCACGCCAGCTTTGGCCGCAGCATAATTGGCCTGCCCAGCATTGCCACTGGTACCCACCACGGATGTGATGTTGATCATGCGACCAGTACGCGCCTTCATCATGGGTTTCATGGCCAGCTTGGACAACTTGAACACGGCAGTCAGGTTCGTGGCGATCACTGCATCCCAATCTTCGTCTTTCATACGCATGGACAACTGGTCACGGGTAATCCCGGCATTATTGACCAAAATTGTCATTGGCCCTAATTCTTCAGCAATTTTTGAAAACAGGGGTTCAAGACCTTCCGTGTCGGTCACATTAAGTACCGCTCCGAAGCCTTTGATGCCAGCTGCTTTCAAACCTTCCGAGATGTCGGCTGCACCAGCTTCCGATGTGGCCGTGCCAACTACAGCGGCGCCTGCTTTGCCCAAGGTAATGGCAATTTCCCGGCCTATACCGCGACTTGCACCTGTCACCAAAGCCACTTTTCCGGTCAAATCAAACATGGTCATTCGGTTAATCCCTTTATTCGGCGACAAGCGCCGCTTGAATGCTGTCCGGATCAAAAATATTGACCACAGGCACATCGCTGATTCGCTTCACCAATCCTGCCAAAACCTTCCCGGGGCCACACTCCACAAACAACGTTGTGCCCGCAGCAGTCATGGCTTGAATGGTTTCAACCCAACGAACAGGGCCATAGGCCTGGCGCACCAGCGCGTCGCTAATTCTCGCGGGATCGGATTCTACAGCGACATCAATGTTGTTGTACACAGGCACTGCCGGAGAATTGAAATTTGTACTGGCCAAAGCAGCCGCCAATTTTACAGAGGCGGGCTTCATCAGGCTGGAATGAAATGGCGCAGAGACGGGCAACTCAAGGGCACGCTTGGCACCCAGTGCTTGGCAGCCTCGCACGCTGCTTTCACGCCTTGTGCACTGCCTGCGATGACCACCTGGCTGGGTGCGTTGAAATTCACAGCTTCAGCCACTTCACCATTCGTGCAAGCCTGTTGACAAGCCTGCTTTACTTGCTCATCAGTCAAACCCAAAATGGCGGCCATGCCGCCTTGCCCCACAGGAACGGCCTCTTGCATCGCCTGAGCCCGGATACGAACAAGGCCCAAGCCTTCTGAAAGACTGAAAACACCAGCCGCAACAAGCGCGGCATATTCGCCCAAAGAATGCCCTGCAAGCAGCTTGGGCGATGCCCCACCCGCAGCAAGCCAAGCGCGCAAAACCAGCACATCGGCCATCAACATGGCTGGCTGTGTATTGGTGGTCAAGTTGAGCGACTCGGCAGGCCCTTGCTCGATTAACGCGGCAAGATTTTGCCCCAAAGCCTGCTCTGCCTCGAGCGCTGCCGTGGTGTAAAGGCTTGCTGTGGCATTGTTGGTTTTGAAGGCGTTCAGCATGCCTACCGATTGCGAACCCTGCCCTGGAAACAGGAAGGCGATTTTCTTTGTCATTTTCGAGGAATTCATCTAATTTGCAATTTGCGCTATTTTACATGCGAACAAGCACGCTGCCCCATGTAAAACCGCCCCCGACACCCTGTAACAGCACGTTATCGCCTTTTTTAATCTGTTTTTGCTCGATTGCATGGTTCAAAGCCAAGGGAACCGAGGCGGCAGACGTATTTCCATGCATACTGACAGTGATGACAACCCTTTCTTCAGGAAGCTTCAGTTTTTTCGCAACTGAATGCAAAATTCGCACATTGGCTTGGTGTGGCACCAGAAAATCGAGGTCTTCGAGCCTGAAGTCAAGGCTTTCAAACAACTCCAGTGCATTGCTTCCCAACACGGATACAGCCTGGCGAAATACCGCTTGGCCATCCATGCGCAAAAAGGGATCACCAACAATCTTCCCGCCATCAATGCGGCCAGTCGCGTTCAAAATACAGCCAAGGGTGCCGTCGGAGTGCAACTTACAGCCTAATATTCCCGGCTCGGAACTGGCTTGAATGAATACCGCACCAGCACCATCGCCAAACAACACGCAGGTCGTGCGGTCATTCCAGTCCATCAGGCGGCTAAACACCTCAGAACCAATGACCAGCGCGTTACCTACCTGCCCGGAACGGATCATGGAATCAGCAACAGTCAACGCATACACGAAGCCACTGCACACGGCCTGAATATCGAAGGCCATGGCTTTTTTGGCACCGATTTCAGCTTGAACTGCGCAGGCAGTGGATGGAAAAACCTGATCAGGGGTTGAGGTAGCCAACACAATCAAGTCCACTTGATCGGGCAGAACGCCTGCGGCCTTCAGGGCCTGCAACGCGGCCCTGCTGGCCATTTGACAGTTGGTTTCATCGGCTTCGCAAAGGTATCTTTGCTTGATCCCGGTGCGCGTTTCGATCCATTCTGCGCTGGTTTCCACGCCCCTTGAGGCAAGAAACTCAGTCAGCTCCTGGTTTGAAACCGCACGCCTTGGCAGGCTTGCGCCGGTGCCAAGGATTGCACTGTATTGAGACATTAAATCACTTGGTCTGGTTTTGCCTCGACTGGTGCAGCTGCTGCCTCTGGAGTGCTGTTGGACGCTGGGGCGGCCAATGGCACATAGTGCGACATGGTGAGTCTGATGCTGTCCAGCAAATTGCCGTTGGCTGCATCGTAAGCTCGCTTGATCGCATAGAAGAAGGCATAGGCATCTGCCGAGCCGTGGCTTTTGATCACAATCCCTTTCAGCCCAAGCAATGCAGCTCCGTTGTAGCGGCGGTGGTCCACCCTTTTTTTGAATCGAAGCAACACTGGCGCTGCAAATACCGCAGCAACTTTGGGCCACAGGCCTCTCTTGAACTCTGTCTTTATTATATCGCCCAGCATTTGTGCCAGACCCTCAGACGTTTTCAGGGCCACATTGCCCACAAAACCGTCGCACACCACTACGTCGGTGGTGCCTTTGTAAATGTCGTTTCCTTCTACGTTGCCGTAGAAGTTCAATTCGCTGGCGCGCAACAATTCCGAGGCCTTTTTGACCACATCATTGCCCTTGATCACTTCCTCACCAATATTCAGCAAACCCACTGTGGGCTTTTCAATTCCCTCAGTGCCTTTCACGAAGGCCGAGCCCATGACAGCGAATTGAAACAAATGGGCCGGTTCGCAATCCACGTTGGCTCCCAGATCGAGCATCAGCGTGCCTTTGCCTTTCATATTGGGCAAGGCCGAGGCAATTGCGGGCCGATCAATGCTATCCAGAGTTTTGAGCACAAAACGGGAAATGGCCATCAGCGCGCCAGTGTTACCTGCACTGACGAATGCGGACGCCAACCCGTCTTTTACCAGGTTGGCACACACTCGAATGGATGAGTCTTTCTTGTTGCGCAAGGCTTGTGCTGGCGGTTCATCCATTTCAACCACCTCACTGGCGTGACGAATGGTGATTTGGGGATGCTCCAAAGCCTTTTTCTTGGCCAAGGCCGCCTCTATTTCAGCCTGCTTTCCGACCAGCACTAGCTGAACATCGGGGTGCTGCTTGAGAAAGCGCAAACAGGCCGGGATGGTGACCGACAAACCGTGGTCTCCACCCATGCAATCAATCGCTATGCGAACCATCCGTTCTTAGACCTTTTGGTTTTCATGGCAACATGACTGCAGTTGCCTTGTTGATTTGTAAATAATTACTCGTCAGCTTTGGTTTTTACTACTTTCTTGCCACGGTACATGCCATTGGGGCTGATGTGGTGGCGCAGGTGGGTTTCACCAGAAGAGGAATCAGCGGACAAAGTTGGCGCTGTCAGGTTCTGGTGTGAGCGGTGCATGCCACGCTTCGAAGGTGATTTTTTGTTCTGTTGAACGGCCATTTTAAAGCTCCATGTATAAAGGTGTTACTTCTTGCTTTTCTTGAGCAAATCGCTCAGGTTGGCAAAAGGACGCTGTACTTCCTGTGTTGGGCCATCAGCAGTGTCATCCTGATGGTCGTCAGTATCTTCGATATCGGCACCCTCTTCTCGCCAGCTTCGCCCGGCTTCTTCAGCGCAGGCATCATGCTTGGGGAACATAGGGCATGCCAACAAAATTTCATCTTCCAGCCAATCTCGCAAGTTTATCGCACCCGGGCACGCAACAACGTCTGTGTCTTCGTCGAGTGTGTCTTCATCATAGCTGTCGGCCTGTGCTTCGGAAGTCATCAAAATCAAATGACGATCAAAGTCAATGGCGTGCCGCACACCTGAACCACACACTACACAAGAAAGCTCTGCGGTAAACCGGCCTTTGAACCGGATAACGCTTTCAGACTTGGCGTTGATTCGCCCGGACACTTCCCAATTCTCGATTTGACTGGACAAAATATTCTCGTCACTCGCCAGCCTTGGGAAATCAAACTTCACATTTTCACTGCGGATGCTTTCACCCAAGCGAGAAAACGACCATGCGTCGAATTCATCAAACTGTTTTAATGGGCTTTTTTGGCGCATGCCGATAAGAAAAGCAGGAAACGCGCGATAATACTCTGCTTAACGTAATCTGTCAAAGCCAGCGCGCTATTCAAATGACCCGTTCACTGTATCTAGCCTCCAGTTCCAAGTATCGCCGTGAGTTGTTGACTCGCCTGCAAATCAACTTCAGGTGCGAATCTCCCCAAATTGACGAAACGCCTGAACCAGATGAAACCCCGCTGGACACCTGCAAGCGCCTGGCCCGGGAAAAAGCCATGGCTGTGGCGACCGAACACCCGGCGGCCATTGTGATTGGTTCGGATCAAGTGGCCGACGTGGAGGGCGTGGCCATTAGCAAGCCGGGTACCCATGACAGGGCTCGTGCACAATTGCGCAGCATGAGCGGAAAAACAATTGTGTTTCACACCGCGGTTTGCATTTGTTGCCATGAAACTTCGCAAACGGTGGAATTTACGGTACCCACTTCCGTTGAGTTTCGGGAGTTGAACGCCGCGGAAATTGAACGCTATTTAATTGCAGAAGAGCCTTACGACTGCGCAGGCTCGGCGAAAAGTGAGGGATTGGGCATTTCGCTGCTCAAGAGGATTGAATCGAGCGACCCAACTGCCCTGATAGGACTACCTCTGATCGAAGTGGCAAACGCACTTCGACAATTCGAACTCATCTTGCCCTGACATGCTTTATTTGGTTCCAAGCCCACTCAGCCAGAAAACCCCAAAACAGCCTGTGCTGGAGGCCGACCTGCCCCTGGTGCGGCAATGCAACACCTGGCTGGTGGAGAACGCAAAACCTGCCAGGGCTGCACTGGGGCAATTCAACATGCCAGTGGCCATTCGGGATCTTCAAATATTTGAAATTGCGCAACTGACCCCACAGCAACGCCAGGATATCGTGCAACGCTGCAAGGCAGGGGAACCAATTGCGGTGATGAGTGACGCTGGCTGCCCCGGCGTGGCCGACCCTGGTGCAGAAATTGTGGCATTGGCACATCGGCTGCAATGCCCTGTTCACCCTTTGGTTGGACCAAGCTCTATTTTATTGGCCTTGATGGGCAGTGGCTTGAATGGTCAGAATTTCCGCTTTTACGGTTACCCTCCCTTAGACCCTGCGCAGCGCGATGCGTGGATCAAGCAAACTGAGCGGGAGTCCAAGGTTCAGCAATGCACTCAAATCGTGATCGAAACGCCTTTCAGGAACGAGAAACTGATTGAAGCACTTTTGAAACAGCTTTCAGACTCCACATTGCTGTGCATAGGGTGGGATTTGACAGGCGACCAGCAGCAAATTCACACCAAAACTGTGGCGCAATGGAAGAAACGGATGCCAACGCCAGGCAAGTTACCTTGCCTGTTTTTGTGGTTATCGGCCTGACCTACTGAGCAATCAGGTTATTGAAAACCAAGGGTTTGGCGAGCACCGAACTCTGGAAACACACTGCGAACACCCTGCCCGAACACCACACCGACACGCTCGGCGAAACGCTCCGCAAATGAATCCTGCTCGGTGTAGTCCAAAATATCTTCAGCCTTCAACACGTCACGCGCAACTGTGTCAATTGAACCCAGCTCGTCTGCCAAGCCCAACTCGACACTCTTGGCGCCGGTCCAGACCAAACCACTGAACAATTCGGGGTTTTGGACCAGTTTTTCACCTCGCCCTTGTTTCACGACCTGAATAAACTGCAGGTGAATTTCCTCTGCCATTTGTTTGGCAAATTCAGTTTGGTAAGGGTCTGCTTCACTGAAGGGATCGAGAAAGCCCTTGTTTTCACCCGCGGTGATCAAGCGGCGTTCGACGCCCAGTTTCTCCATCGTGCCTGTGAAGCCGAAACCATTCATGACCACGCCGATAGAACCAACCAAACTGGCCTTGTCGACATAAATTTTATCGGCAGCCGCGGCGACGTAATACCCACCCGAGGCGCACACTTCCTCTACCACTGCATAGAAGGGTTTTTGGGGATACTTTGCTCGAAGGCGCTTGATCTCATCGTTGATCAAACCTGCCTGAACAGGACTGCCACCAGGGCTATTGATGCGAAGAATGACACCGACGGAGCCTTCACTTTCAAATGCAGTGCGAAGGCTGGAATTGATTCTCTCAGCACTGGCCAGGCTATCGCTGGCAATGACCCCATCAAGGTCGACCAAAGCCGTGTGACGACTGACCTCGAGGCTGGGGGTAGTTGTGAGCCCCAAAACAGAAGCAATCAAAATGCCCACATACACCAAACCAATCAGCTTGAAAAAAATACCCCAACGGCGCTTTCTGCGTTGCTCAACCAGTGCCTCAGAGGCAAGTTTCTCGAGAAGCTTGCGTTCCCATTGATTGTTTTCTTCACTCATCTTTAGTCCTCAATACCATCGGAAGGCACTGTAATTAGTTCGGTCGGGGTCCAGTACACTGCACCGTCCTTTTCCTCGATATTCAATCGCACCAACGGGTTACCGTCGCATGGACCGCCCAGGCAGCTGCCATCGGTGGCATCATAACTGGCCCCGTGCGTGGCACAGACTACAATTCGACCCGAATCATCAAGAAACTCTCCATAGTTCCAGTCAAGCTCAACGGGCACATGGGAGCATCGATTCAAAAAACACCTGACTTCGTTATCAACCCGCACGATAAATGCGGTGGTTTCCTCGCTGTTGTACAGCACCCTGAAGCGGTAACCTGTGCCACCCTCTTCAAGATCACCGGATTGGCATACCTGAATTTGCTGCATAGTCATGACTGGGCTGAAATAGTTTGAATTAGCCACGGGGCCAATTCATTGATTGAACGAAAAGACTGCAAGTGGGGCACCTGGTTCAAGAGTTTGGGCGGATGCGCGCCAGTTTGAACAGAAAGTGCATGCACACCAGCCGCATTGGCCATGTTCAAGTCATGTGTGGTGTCACCAATCATCACGACATGCGCAGCATCAATACCAAACTCTTCCATCAACTCCAGAATCATCTGGGGATGCGGCTTGCTGTGGCATTCATCAGCACAACGCGAGCCCATGAAGTAACGGGCTGTGTCGGAGTTCGCCATGGCACGGTTCAGGCCTTGCCTGCTTTTACCAGTGGCCACTGTGCAAATAACGCCCATCGCATTCAATTGCTTCAAAAGGGGTATTGCGCCACTGAACAGCTCCAATTCGTGATCTTTACTGAGGTAATGCTTGCGGTAACTTTCAACCAACAGGGCAATTTGAGCCTCGCTGGCTCCGGGGGCTGCGTGGCGCAAGGCGTCGCTTAAGCCCAACCCAATAACATAGGAGGCAATTTCTTCACCAGGGTCGGGCAACCCGGCATCGAGGCATGCATGCTGAATGGCGCGTGTAATAGCACCGGTTGAGTCGAGTATGGTGCCATCCCAGTCAAACACCACCATTTTGTAGGTCATCTGCTTTGTACTGCCTGTAACGATTTTAAAAAACTGTCCAATTCGGGGGCCAATGGCGCCTCCAATACTATAGTTTCATTTGTGGCTGGATGAACCAGATGCAGGCGTGCTGCGTGCAAAAACATGCGTTTCAAACCCTGCCTGGCAAGCTGCTTGTTCATTTCAAAATTGCCATAGCGATCATCGCCAGCAATTGGAAATTTGTTGGCACTGGTGTGCACTCTAATTTGGTGAGTTCGACCTGTCAGAATTTGAGCTTGAATTAAAGTAAATATTGAATAAGATGATTTATAGCATTGAATTATTTGAAACTTTGTACAGGCTTTGTCACCAGCTTCATCAACAAAAACCCTCGCCTCTTTTTCGCCAGCCTGTGTTTTCAACAACGGAAGATCAACTTGCCTAAGCGTTTCTGGCCAAGAACCCAACACCAAAGTTTTATAGTACTTTTTCCAGGACCTGGCCCTAAGTTGCTCTTGTAACTTTCTGAGAGCACTGCGCTTTTTGGAAATAATCAAGATTCCGGAGGTTTCACGGTCAATGCGGTGAACAAGCTCCAAATCTTGATGGGTTTCAGCCCTAAGTGCTCGAATACATTCAATTAACCCAAAGCTTGAGCCCGACCCACCATGAACTGCCATGCCAGACGGCTTGTTGACCACCAGCAAATGCTCGTCTTCAAACAACACGGGTATTTCAGCGGCGGCTTTTAAAAGTTGCGTTTTATTTACCACATTACTTGATGACATAGATTCAAGTGTTTGTTTTTCAACAACTTGAATAGGGGGAATACGTACGACATCACCAAGGCATAGCTTGGTTTTTGCTTCGGCACGCTTTTTATTGATTCGAACCTCTCCGGACCTGATAATTCGGAATACATGGCTTTTGGGCACGCCTTTACATACGCTGCACAAAAAGTTGTCCAATCGTTGGTCTTGATGTTTTTCGTCAATTTCGAGCAAAACAGCCCTGTCGGGATTGGGTTTTTCCTGTGTTTTCAATTCTTTGTTTTACCAATTGGGCAGGTTCAGCATATAATCGGATTATCGCTTGGGAAGCGTCCGAAATCACTTCTGGATACGCCCCACAGCGATTTTATTTAGTGGGTGTGCCGCCTACCCTGGATGGTGGCAATGATGGCTGAAAAAGAGGCGCGCGGCTGAATGCCCGCCTTAAGCTGGAAACAAAGAATTTTACGCACCAGCGCGCACAAGAAGCGCTGGGTACTAACAAAAACGACGCAGGCCCACCTTACGCAGGTGAAATTTGAACCAATATTTATTTTTAAATATCAATGCCTTAGTATAATCGCCGCTCTTGGTTAAAGCCGAGCGGCGCTTTGTTGTATTCGTTTTTGTATCTCTTTGTTCCTTCCGCTTTTTCAGCATCTCTTTTCGCACTGCGGTGCCATTGGAGTGTGCATGAAGCGCATGTTATTTAACGCAACTCATTCAGAAGAGTTGCGGGTCGCAATTGTCGACGGCCAGAAACTTATCGACATTGACATTGAAACAGCGGGCCGTGAACAACGGAAAAGCAATATTTACAAGGGTGTTATTACCCGAGTAGAACCCAGTCTTGAAGCCTGTTTCGTCAACTACGGCGAAGACCGCCACGGTTTTTTGCCCTTCAAGGAAATTTCCCGACAATATTTTAAAGAAGGCGTTGAAGCGGGTAAGGCCCGCATTCAAGACGTCGTCAAAGAAGGTCAAGAACTGTTTGTTCAGGTCGAAAAAGAAGAACGTGGTAACAAGGGCGCTGCCCTGACCACCTTCATTTCGCTGGCTGGCCGTTATTTGGTGCTGATGCCCAATAACCCGCGTGGTGGTGGCGTTTCACGCCGCATTGAAGGCGAAGAACGCCAGGAATTGCGCGAAGCACTCGACAAGCTTGAGTACCCCAAGGGAATGAGCATTATTGCCCGTACAGCGGGTATTGGGCGTTCGGTTGAGGAACTGCAATGGGACCTGAACTATCTGTTGCAACTGTGGACTGCGATCGACGGCGCCGGCAAATCTGCCAATGGCGCATTCCTGATTTACCAGGAAAGCAGCCTTGTTATTCGCGCCATTCGCGATTATTTCAGCCCGGATATCGGTGAAGTACTCATTGATACCGATGAAATTTACGACCAAGCCAAGCAATTCATGCAGCATGTGATGCCTGACATGATGAATTTGGTGAAGCGCTACCGCGACGATATTCCCTTGTTCAGTCGTTTCCAGATTGAACATCAAATTGAAACCGCCTACAGCCGCATGGTTCCACTGCCCTCGGGCGGCGCAATTGTAATCGACCACACCGAAGCCTTGGTGTCGATCGATGTGAACTCAGCCCGCTCTACACGCGGCACCGACATTGAAGACACCGCCTTGCGCACTAACCTGGAAGCTGCTGAAGAAGTGGCTCGTCAGTTACGCTTGCGCGACCTGGGTGGCCTGATCGTGATCGATTTTATCGACATGGAAAAAGCCAGCAACCAGAAAGAGGTCGAAAACCGGGTTAAAGACAGTCTGCATTTTGACCGTGCGCGCGTACAAATGGGCAAAATCAGCCGTTTCGGCCTGATGGAACTGAGCCGTCAACGCATCCGCCCTGCCCTGAATGAAGGCTCGCACACCACTTGCCCTCGCTGCAATGGTACTGGCGTAATTCGCGACACCGAAAGCACCGCCTTGCATGTGCTTCGTATTCTGCAAGAAGAAGCCATGAAGGAAGGCACAGCCAGCGTGCATGTGCAGGTTCCGGTCGATGTGGCTACATTTCTGCTGAACGAAAAACGCTCAGAAATTTACAAACTGGAAGCGCGCTTGAAGGTGAATGTGCTGCTGATTCCAAACAAACATTTGGAAACACCCCACTATGAAATTACTCGCCTGCGCCATGACGATGAACGTCTGGAAGACCCGCGCCAAAGTTTTGAGTTGGCCACATCCAAAGATGAGCAAAGCTACTACGACAAGAAAACCGAAGGCGAAGCTGTAAAACGTCAGGAAGCGGTGATCAAGGGTGTAATTCCAACCCAGCCCGCACCGCCCCACCAGGAACGCAAGCCCAAAACTGAATTGGCAGTTGCGGCTGCTGCACCGGCAGGCCCTTCGTTGATTCAGCGAATTATTGGCTGGTTCAAACGAGATACCACGGCGGAAGCGCCAGCGGCGGTGATCGAGCAGAAAACCAACGACCGTGGAGGCCGGGGGCAAAACCGCTCACAAGGTGACCGCAATGACCAACGCAATGGTCGTGGTGGAAGAAATCGCCGACGCGGCGGCCGTGGTCGTGAAGATGAGGCAACAAGCACATCAAGCGGCGACGAGGTGAAAGCCGCTGATGCCCAGCAAACACGTTCTGCTCAACAGAATCGTGGTGGCCGAGGCAAACCACGCGATGAACGCGCAGCAGGCGCCGAGGTCTTGGAAGTGAAACCTTTGGCAGCCGTAGAGGCTGTAGCTGGGGATTCGGCTGAGTCCTCTGCCGAACAAAGCGAGCGCACTGGTGGTCGCCGCCGCCGTCGTCGTGGTCGCGGAGGCCGCGGTGCAGGTGAAGGTGAAACCGGCACAGCCGTGGATCAGGCTGCGATGCAATCGGAAGACGCATTCCAGGCTGCAGACGCAGCAGAAGACGAAGAACTGGCCAACAAGATTGCTGAAACCATGTCGTACGGCAGCGATGAAGAGGCAGGTGGCGATGAGCCACGTCGCCGTCGTCGTCGCCGTGGTCGTGGTGGCAATCGTGATGGTGCGCGTGAAAACGCAGGATCGGAATTGAACGCTTCAGAGTCTTCAGAGGAAACCCCGGAGCACACCATTGCAGCAACAGGTCTGAATGTTTCTGAGATGGGACTGCCAGCCGAGCCAACACAAATGGGCTCGACTGAAAACAACCCGGATGAATCCAATGTGCGTGCGCCTGAAATTCAGGCTGTGCAATCGGTGATTGCAGCGGTGGCTCAACCCAAAGAGCTCGAACTTACACAAACTGAAACCAAAGTCGCCCATGAAGCTACCAATGAAGCGACAAGTGAGCCGACAACCGAGCAGGCTACGGTGGCGAGCGCAGTTGATGCGTTTGTAGACCAAACTCCTGCAGATCCAACACCGTTTGTGCCGGTAGCGGTTGAAACAGTTGTTGAATCCAAGGTTCAGGAAGCGCCGGTTGCCGCGACTTTCGCAACTCCGGTACCCAAGCTGAACAAGGAAGGCCTTGAGCAAATGCTGAGCAGTGCTGGCATGCTGTGGGTTGAAACTGACCATGAAAAATGGTCTGTGGTTCAAGCCAACCTGGCGTCCACACCAAAACCCGCACGTGTTCCGCGTGAGCGCAAGCCGGTTGTTCAAATTGCAAGCGACAACCTGGTACTGGTTGAAACCAAGCCAGAATTCAGGTCAGGTTCGAACTAAAGCAATATCGTCTCAGCCAGATCCCTGTGCTGAAACAAAAAAGTGCCTGTGTCAAGCCCTCAGTGAAAATCGCTGGGGGCTTGAAAGCTTATACAGGACACGGGTTTAGCTCTACTTCGGGCCGCTTTGCGTGGCTGCGACTTTGTGGGCTAGGAGCCACATAAGAGCGTCGCGGTAGAAAGCCGGAGCGTACTGCGTCGGGGGCGATTGCCAGCAGACGGCAGGCTTGCTCGGTCATCATAGCCCAATCGGTCGCAGCGCTCCAGAACGAAGAACGCGCAGCGTGGGCTGCGCGTTCGAGGGTGCGTCGGCAATGCGTCCGTGCATTGTCAGCTCGGCCTCGGCGGTGCGGGCCTGCTCGCGCCTCCCTTCCTGAATCCCCGGTCGCCGGCGATGAACGCCTCCAGCATGTGCGGGATCAGCGTCACGGCATCGACAGTCTCGCCATACGCCTGCGCGTGCAGCGCGGCGTAGCGGTCGAGGTCGGCTTTCAGGCTGGCCGGGCAAGCGAAGGTGAGCTTGATGCTCTCGGTCTTCGGCAGCGGCCCCAGCCGCAGCTTCTTGGTTGTGCTCATCGTGAAGTCCCCCGATTGAAGAACAGCGGTTGGTACGGCCGCAGCACCAGATCCCGATTGACGATGATGCGAACCGGCAGGCCCGGCCGCTCGGTCAAGGTGGGCTGGATGTTGAGGTTGCGCCGGGTCATCTCCTGGCCGACCTGATTGATGCTGTCCTGCGCGCTGTCG
>NZ_MQVZ01000001.1:2628827-2630657 GCF_002954425.1 Limnobacter sp. SAORIC-690 | reverse complement strand
GTTCGACCTTGCCCGCCTGCGGCACGGCAACGTCGGGAGTGTCGTCCTGGCTCATGGTCAGTTCCTCCGCGTGCCATCCGTGCGCTCGATGCGCACCACGTCGCCACCGTCCCCGCCCAAGCGCAGTTCAGCCGCACCGAACAGTCGATCGACGATGTAGTACGGCGAGCGGAAGCGGTAGTTCACCAGTTGCCCGTCGCCTTGCGCGCCGATCACGAACAGCGGCGGCAGCTCGCCTTGGGCGATGCCCGGCGGGAACTGGATATAGACCTTCTCGCCGTCGTCGAAAGCGCGCAGAGGCTTCCACGGCGGATTGCTGCCGCTGATCGCGTAGCGGAAGCGGATGCGCTCAAGCGACAGGCCGGTATCGACCGGCGCGGTCGCTGCGCGGCCTGCGCCTGGCGCTGCAAGGCAAGCATCCGATCTCTCGGGTAATCCCAGGAAACCGATGCCATCCAGGCGCGTTCGGTCGAAGTCAGTTCCAGCAGGTACGTCCGGCGGCTGGTGGTGATGACCAGGTTCGTCTTCAACCCGGAACGGATCGGCTTCACCAGCACATTGATGCGCAGTTCGTCGCCGCTGCCGCTGGACGTGTCGCCGACGATCCAGCGCACGGTATCGCCGGCGGCGACCGTCACCAGTTCTTCGCCGGGCTGGAGCGAAATCACGGTCACGCGCCCCGGCGCGGCATAGACCTGATACAGCGCGCCGTCGGTGTACGGCCAGACCTGAATCGCGTTGACGTAGCCCTCGCGCGTGGGCGCAATGCGCGCCTCGGCATTGGCCTTCGATACGCGCACGGTTTCGTCGGTCGGCTCCGGCGCCGGCGGCGCTTCGTCCACCTCGGGCAGCGGTTTCAACTGCGCCGGCATCGGCAGCACCGTTGGCACCTCTACCACTTCGACCGGCTTGGGCGGTTCAGGCAACGGCTGGGCCTGCACGGGTTCATCGAGCGAAATGGTCGGCGGCGGCTTGCCCTGAGTGGCGCAGCCCGCCAGGACAAGAAGCATCAACGGCAAAGCGTAAAAGCGGAAAGGCAGGTTCATGGCTTGGCTCCTTCGGAAGAATCCAGCTCGCGGCTCCACGACAGGCCGTTGACGTAGATGCCCAGCGGGTTGTGGCGCAGACGTTCCTCGGTGCGCGGGGTTTGCAGCACGATGGACACCACGGCCGTCCACCGCTCCAGCCCGGCGGCCGCGCCATTGACGTAGCGGCGCTCCGTCCAGCGCACGTTGAAAGACGTGTCGCTGGCGCGCACGACACTGGTGATCTGCACCGTCACCGACTCGCGGCCGATGCGTGCGAACGGGTCGTTGGTGCGGGCGTGGTCGTTGAGCACGGCCGCGCCCCTGTCTGTGGTGTAGTCGTAGGCGTCCAGCCAGTTCTGCCGCACCACGATGGGGTCGATGGACAGCGATCGAACCAGCGTGATGAAGCGCGCGATGTGGTGCGCCGTCTGCGCGTCGTTGGGCTGGTACGGCGTGGCCGCTTCGCCCACGGCGCGTACCTGGCCGGCGTTGTCCACTTCCACGACATAAGGCGTGACGATGGACTGCGCCGAACGCCAGACCAGGCCGCCAGCCATCAGCAGCGCCAGCACCAGGCAGCCGAAGGCCATCAGCCGCCAGTTCTTCGCCTGCACGCGGGCCGAGCCGATACGCTCGTCCCACACCTGCGCGGCGGATTGGTATGGGGTGGCAGGCTGCGGCGTATCGGCATAGCGCACCTGCGGTCGCTTGAATCGCATGGTCGTCTCTCCTTATGAATCGGAATCGCGCAGGCTCGGGCCTTGCCCTGATCCACCACCATCGCCACCGCGCAGCGTGTGAG
>NZ_MQVZ01000001.1:2626018-2626977 GCF_002954425.1 Limnobacter sp. SAORIC-690 | reverse complement strand
CGCCAAGCTGCGGCGCACCGGACACGAGGCCCGTGGCGATGCCTGGCCCGAAGATGCCCAGCGCCAGCAGCGCAAGCGAGGCGAGCATCACGACCAGGGCATGGTCGATGGACGGTTCATCCGGCACGGTCTGGAACTCGGCGAACAGGCCCGAACCGATGCCGACGATCACGGCCAGCACCAGTACCTTGACGCCAGACGACACCACGTTGCCGAGCACCTTTTCCGCGAGGAACGAGGTCTTGTTCCAGAGCGCGAACGGCACCAGCACGAAGCCGGCGAGCGTGGTCAGCTTGAACTCGATCAACGTGATGAAAAGCTGCACCGCCAGCACGAAGAAGCAGAGGATCACCACCAGCCAGGCGAGGAACATCACCACGATGGGGTCGAGGTTCACGAACACCTCGGGGAAGCCGGCCATGTCGCCGATCTGCTCCAGAATCGGCGCACCCGCGTCGATGCCGGTCTTCGCCAACCGCCCCGGTTGCAGGAAGTTCTCCATCGTGATGGCCGAGCCGGTGGCCGTCAGGCCCAGGCCGGCGAACGAGCGGAACACGATGCCGGCCAGCCAGTTGAAGTTACCGATGATGTAGGCGAAGGCGCCGACGTAGAGCACCTTGCGCAGCAGCTTGGCGATCACGTCCTCGCCTTGGCCGGTGGCGTGGCTCATCGCCCAATACAGCCCGGCGATGGTCATGTCGATGACGATGAGCGTGGCGGTCAGGAACGCCACTTCGCCTTGCAACAGCCCGAAGCCCGAGTCGATGTAGCGCGAGAACGTGTCGAGGAAGCGGTCGATGATGGTCACGTCGTTCATGGCGCGTCCTCGTATGCAGGCAAGGCCGGTGTTTCGCCGCCATCGGCGGGTTCATCGAAGCTCGGCGGAATGGGCGGCAGATCGGCCAGCGTCCGGTATTCGTCCGGCCCGGTCTGGCCGGCGAAGAAGCGCCGCCGGAACG
>NZ_MQVZ01000001.1:2620217-2623064 GCF_002954425.1 Limnobacter sp. SAORIC-690 | reverse complement strand
CGCGGTCGATGTCGCGTTGGTCTTGCGGTGTGGATGCGCCCGCGAACGCGAGCGCGGCCGGCCCCAGGTCGAGGTCGAACAGGCGATTGCCGAGGCGCGATTGGTAGTAGTAGTCGCGCTTGGGCTGCGCGGTGGCGACGATTTCGATTTGCCGGCTGTTGAGGCCGAAGCCCTCGTAGATCGTGCGAATCTGCGGCTCGGTGGCCTGCGGGTTAGGTAAGAAAATCCTGCTCGCGCAGCTTTCGATGATCGCGGGCGCGATGGTCGAATCCTTGATGTCGGCCAGCGACTGCGTGGCGAAGATGACGCTGACGTTCTTTTTCCTGAGCGTCTTGAGCCATTGGCGGATGCGGGCCGCAAAGGACGGCTCATCGAGGAACAGCCACGCCTCATCGAGAATCAGCAGCGTGGGTGCGCCATCGAAACGCTCGTCGAAGCGGGCGAACAGGTAGCGCAGCACCGCTTGCACGGCGGCAGGGCTGTGCATCAGTTCTTCCATCTCGAAGCCCTGCACGTCGCCGAATCCGAGGCGGTCGGCGTCCGCATCCAGCAGTTTTCCGTGCGCACCGCCCAGGACATAAGGCGCGAGTGCCTGGCGCAGCGCGTTCGATTGCAGTAGCACGGAAAGCCCGGTCATCGTGCGCTGTTCCTGCGGCGCACCGGCGAGGCTGCCGAGAGCCGACCAGATGGCCACCTTCTCGTCCGGGCCGACGGTCACGCCCTCATGCAGCAGGCGACCTTCCACCCATTCGGCGGCCCAGGAGCGGTAGCCCTCGTGGTCGATGCGGGCGAGCGGCTGGAACGCGATGCCGCCATCGGCGCCCAGGTCGTAGTGCTCGCCGCCCAGGCCGAGGATGGTGGCGCGCATGGAGCGGCCCATGTCGAAGGCGAAGATCCGCGAGCCGAAGTAGCGGCGGAACTGCAAGGCCAGCGTCGCCAGCAGTACCGATTTGCCCATGCCGGTGGGGCCAGCGACCAGCGTGTGTCCCACGTCGCCGATGTGCGTGACCAGCCGGAACGGCGTCGCGCCATCGGTGCGGGTGACTATCAGCGGTGGGCCGTCGAGGTGGTCGTTCTTCTCCGGCCCGGCCCACACCGCCGACAGCGGCATCATGTGCGCGAGGTTCAGCGTCGAGACGATGGGCTGGCGCACGTTGGCATACGCATTGCCCGGCACCGACGACAGCCACGCATCCACGGCATTGAGCGTTTCGGGGATGGTGACGAAGCCGCGCCCCTGAATCACGCGCTCCACCATGCGCAGCTTTTCGTCGGCCACGGCCGGGTCGGCATCGAGCACCGTCACCGTGGCCGTGAGGTAGCCGAAGGCGACTTGATCGCTGCCCAGCTCCTGCATGGCGGCGTCCGCGTCGGCCGCCTTGTTGCTGGCGTCGGTATCGACCAGCGGGCTTTCCTGCTGGAAGATCGTTTCGCGCAGCAGCGCGATGACGTTCTTCCGCTTCGCAAACCATTGGCGGCGCAGGCGGCCCAGCTCCTTTTCCGCTTCGGCTTTGTCGAGGCAGAGGAACCGCGTACTCCAGCGATAGGCAAAGCCCAGGCGGTTTAGGTCGTCCAGCAAGCCCGGCCAAGTGGAAGTCGGAAAGCCCCGCACCGACACCACGCGCAGGTGCTGGTCGCCCAGCATAGGCGCGAGGCCGCCGACCAGGGCGGAATCGGCCAGCAGCGCGTCGAGGTGGAAAGGCACCTCGGGCACGGCCAGCCGGTAGCGCCGCGTCGAAACCGTGGCGTGCAGATAGGTCAGCGCGCGGCATCGTCCAGCCAGGCGATCTCCGGCATCACGCCATCGAGCAGGTCAAAGCCCCGATCCGTTTCCGCCACGAAAGCATCGAGCCGACCGCGCCAGTCCACGCCATCGCCCGGCGCGTGCTCGTAGAGCAGCTTGGCCGCACGGGCGCGGGATTCCTCGGGCGGCAGATAGGCCAGCGTCAGGTGATAGGCACTCTCGAAGTGGTTGCCCGATTCCTCGAAGGCGGCGCGGCGTTCCTCGTCCACCAGCCAGGACAGCGGTTCGGGAAAGTCGGAATGCGGATAGTCCGCCGCCGGCTGGCGCTCGGCTTCCACGAACAGCGCCCAGCCTGAACCCAGCCGGCGCAGCGCGTTGTTCAGCCGCGCCGTGGTGGCGATCAACTCGCCCTGCGTGGCGCTGTCGAGGTCGGGGCCACGGAAACGGGCTGTACGCTGAAAGCTGCCGTCCTTGTTCAAGACGACACCCGGCGCGATCAACCCGGCCCAGGGAAGCCAATCGGCCAGCAGCGCGGGCCGCTGGCGGTATTCGGCAAGGTTCAGCATGGCGGCATCCCCCTACACGTCCAGCAACGGCTTGTGCTTGATGTGCCGGGCGAAGACCTGCATGAACTGCGGATCGACACGCGCGCCCCACACGGCCAGCGAGTGGCCGACGATCCAGAGCACGACACCGGGAATCCAGAGTTGCAGGCCCAGCCCGACGGCGGCGGCCAGCGTACCGTTGGCAATCGCCACGGTGCGCGGTGCGCCGCCCATGAGGATCAGCTCGGTCAGCGAGCGATGTAGCGGCACCTCGAAGCCGGCCGCGAAGCTGTCCGGCCCGCTCATACGACCGCCCCGCCAGAGAAGCTGAAGAACGACAGGAAGAACGAGGACGCGGCGAACGCGATGCTCAAACCGAAGACGATCTGGATGAGTTTGCGAAAGCCCCCCGACGTGTCGCCGAAGGCCAGCGCGAGGCCGGTTGCGATGATGATGATGACCGCGACGATGCGTGCCACCGGCCCCTGGATCGACTCCAGAATGGATTGCAGCGGGCCTTCCCACGCATCGAGGAACCGGCGGCCTGCGCCGTTCCGG
>NZ_MQVZ01000001.1:2609042-2617670 GCF_002954425.1 Limnobacter sp. SAORIC-690 | reverse complement strand
GGCAATACGCGGCTCTTGAAATTGGCGTCGGCGTAGTAGCGCAGTTTCTTCGCCTTGATCGGCGCGACGCTGGACACCATCACCACGGCTTCGTCGGTCGGAAGCTGCATGACTTCGCCGGGCGTCAGCAGCGGGCGGGCCGTCTCCTGCCGCGACACCATGAGATGCCCCAGCCACGGCGCGAGCCGATGACCCGCGTAGTTGCGCTGCGCGCGCAGCTCGGTGGCGGTGCCGAGCGTTTCGGATACTCGTTTCGCGGTTCGTTCGTCGTTGGTTGAGAACGTCACTCGGACGTGGCAGTTGTCCAGAATCGAATGGTTCTGGCCGTAGGCTTTGTCGATCTGGTTGAGCGACTGCGCGATGAGGAAGCTGCGGATGCCGTAGCCGGCCATGAAGGCAAGCGCCGTCTCGAAGAAATCGAGCCGACCCAAGGCCGGAAACTCATCGAGCATCAGCAGCAACTTGTGGCGGCGCTTGATGCCGTCAGAACCGTCGAGCGATTCGGTGAGCCGTCGCCCGATCTGGTTGAGGATCAGGCGAATGAGCGGTTTGGTGCGGGAAATGTCCGAGGGCGGCACTACCAGATACAGCGAGACGGGATGCTCGGATGCGATCAGGTCGGCGATGCGCCAGTCGCAGCGCGAGGTGACTTCGGCCACCGTGGGGTCGCGGTACAGACCGAGGAACGACATGGCGGTGCTCAACACGCCCGAACGCTCGTTGTCCGACTTGTTGAGCACTTCGCGGGCAGCGGACGCGACAACCGGGTGCGGTGCATCGGCCAGGTGCTTCGTCGTCATCATCCGGTGCAAGGTCAGCTCGAACGGGCTGGCCGGGTCGGAGAGGAAGTTGGCAACGCCGCGCAGCGTCTTGTCCTTGCCCGCATAGAGCACATGCAGGATGGCTCCGACCAGCAGCGCGTGGCTGGTCTTCTCCCAGTGGTTGCGCTTCTCCAGCGCCCCTTCGGGGTCAACGAGAATGTCCGCGATGTTCTGCACGTCGCGCACTTCATGCGCGCCGCGCCGTACTTCCAGCAGCGGGTTGTAGGCTGCCGACTTTGCATCGGTCGGGTTGAACAGCAGGCAATGTGAGAAACACGAGCGCCAGCCGGCGGTGATCTGCCAGTTCTCGCCTTTAATGTCGTGAATGACGGCGGATGCGGGCCACGAAAGCAGCGTGGGCACCACCAGGCCGACGCCTTTGCCCGAGCGCGTGGGCGCGAAGGTCAGGACGTGTTCCGGGCCTTCGTGGCGCAGGTACTCGTTGCGGTACTTGCCCAGGAACACGCCAGCCGGTTGCGTCAGCCCGGCCTTGCGAACGTCATCCGCTTCGGCCCAGCGTGCCGAGCCGTATGTGGTGACAAGGCGCGATTGCCGGGAGCGCCACACCGACATGGCGATGGCGACCACCACCGCCACCAAGCCGCTACCGCCCGCGATGGCCCCGCCAATATCGAAGACATGCGGCGCGTAGGCATCGAAGAAAAACCACCACTCGAACAGCCGCCAGGGGTGATAGACCGGCGTGCCGAAGAAATCAAACCAGGGCGAGCCAAGGCGTAGTTGATAGCCCAGGGCGGCTGCTGTCCATTGCGTTGCACTCCATACGCCGCGATCACGATGCCGAAGACGGCGGCGATCTGCCCGAACAGCACGCCCTGAGCTTGCATGACTGACCTCCGATTCCTGCGCTATTCCTCGTTCAAGAGCGGCACAAGGACGTGCCGCATAGCGTGAGAATCGGTGCCGGGTCAGTGCCGGTCAAAGACCGTTATCGGAAGCAAGATGATGCAAAAAGCATCGTTTCAGGCTGCAAAGAAACCAGTAAAAACACCGCAGGCGCGAGCGTGCTGCGGCGTGTTGGCAAAGAAGACAGGATTTTTGCGAAAGACTGCGATCAGAACTTCGGTGGCGTTTCCAATGGCGTGTAGGGTGTCTTGCCGTCGCCATAGAACCGCTTGCGCGTGGCTTCGGCTACCCGGTTGCACAACATGTCGCCAAGCGTCGCGCGGTCGGTTTTGCATTGCTGGCGTAGTTCCTTCAACCGTGCCGGGTCGGCAGCCAGTTCCTCCACGGTCGGTACGTTGGCCTGCTTGGGTGTCTCCGACGGGCCGCAGGCCGTTAGCACGGCGACCACAAGCATAGGTGTTATTCGCTTCATAGCTCGAATTCCTCCTGTGATTCGGACTGAGGTGGCGGCACGGGCCTCCCACCTTCGGGCAAGTCGATCACCTGCACCCGTTCGATGAATCGGGACAACACTTCCGAACGCTCGTCTTCGCGTCGCAACAAGTAGGTTGTCAGCATTGGCGAGCGGCCCGCCAAGGGCCGGGCCACAACGCCAGGTTCCCGGTTGGACACGATATGCGGAGCACCAGCCAGCCCCAGGGCGAAGCCGGCCGATACGACCACCATCATCAAGTCGAATGAGGCAACACGTTCGACGATCAGAGGCTCCCGGTCAGAGCGGCGCAGCACACGTTCAACCTGTCGCGCGTAGCCCTCACATGCTTGCGGGTCGCAGAGAACCAGCGGAAAGTGCAGCACTTCGTCCAGCGGGATGCGTCGGTGCTTGAGCAAATGATGGCGTGCTGGCACCGCCACCATCAGCGGGTCATTCCACACGGCTTCGGCGGCGATACCTTCGCCTACTTCATCCGATTGCGCGAAGCCCACGTCGTACAAGTCGTCTTGCAGCCCCTTGATTTGCTGCGACAAGGGCACCTGAAACAGCCGGATATCGACTTCTGGTTCCTCCTGCCGGCAAAGTGCGAGCAAGGTCGGTAGGCGCGGCGGCGTGATGCCATCGGACAGGGCAATACGCAACTGGCCGTGGAAGCCATTGGCCGCAGCCTTCACGCTGTCGCGGGCCTGCTGCAAGGCAGCGAACACGCGCGGAACATGCTCCAAAAACAGCTTGCCCGCCCGCGTCAGGCGCGTGCTTCGGCTGGTTCGGACAAACAACTGTTCACCCAAGTCTTCCTCCAACTCCTTGATAGTGCGCGACAGCGGTGACTGCTCGATATGCAGTCTCTCAGCCGCGCGGGCGAAGTGGAGTTCTTCAGCGACTGCAATGAAGTAACGCAGATGTCGTAATTGCATGGCCGCTCACGATTTCTTCGATTCTGCATCGCTGCATTTCGGCAGCGCAGCGGGTTTTTCCATCAAGACGAAAACCAAGACAGCGAGCAGCGCCCCGGATAACGGTGCCAGCCAATAGATCCAGTGGTTTTCCCAGTGATGGCTGAACAGCGCAGGCCCAAAACTTCGCGCCGGATTCATGCCTGCGCCTGTGATGTGTCCACCGACCAGTGCCCCCAAGAACACCACCGAACCAATGATCAGTGCACTGGTAGTTCGCAGCACGGTCAAAACCAGGAAAAAAGTCAGAATTGTCTCCACCATGAAACCGTTCGCCAGGCTGACGCCGGTGCCGATTCGGGTGGTGCCCGCTTCGATCCGTTGCCAGAAGAGGGCGAACAAAGTGGCCGACGCCAGACAGGCGCCAATGATTTGCGCGATGTGTAATAGAGCAGGCATCTATACGAACACCTGCCAGTAGCGCAGAGCGAAAGTGTCACCACGGGGTTAAGGTGGGCACTGCTTGACGTCGAAATACCGCCAATGATGCAGGTCACGCTGACCCCAAATGCAAGCGCAACGCCGAGATAACTGACCGCGTCACCTTGCTTGCTCAGTATCGCTGCGCCCGCCCCGATAAAAATCAGCGCGAAAACCCCAATCAATTCGGACAGAAAATATTTCCACTGTGTAGGAAGCATACGAACTCCTCCGTGGACTACCCGTTCTTGTTCAATGCAGCGCCCCTTTTACGCAGCATTCCTATCCTCTTTCGCTTGAAAACGCCGAGATCAGGAAGCATGATCGGCCGTCCTGATCTCACTTCGTGTTGCACGCAAAATGGGGGCTCCTAGCATCCGCACCCAGCGGGGCCGCAAACGCCCACATCGGCCAGCGTCGGCACTGACTCAATCTGCGGCGTACCACACTGGAAAAGGCCATAGTGTCGGCGGCCGTCGCCAATCACATCGAACAAGATCCGATAACGACTCTTGCTGATCATGTCGGCCGTATTGCGACATACCGGTACCGCCCGACCGGTATCGAAAGCATGGCCGTTGTCCAGCACGAATCGGTCGGGGGCTTCCGGCAGGTTGCCTTTGTAGATGGCAACCTGCCCGTAATCCTCGCAACGGTCTTCCAAATCCATCTTGAACAGGCGCAAGGTGATCGAGTACAACTTGGCGCCCCCGAGCTTTGCTTCGATGGCGGGATTGGCGATGGTCTTCAGGCTCTTGGCGGTAACTCGCACATCAAGGAAGCCGGCAGCCTGTGCCAAACGCACGAAGTCCTCGAAATACAGCGCATCACCGATGCACTCGCCGACGATAAGCGGATCGTCTTTCAACCCAGGGGCTAGCCTGCGGTCCGAGAAGATATCGGCGAAGTAGATTTCGCCGCCAGGCTTGAGCAGTTTGGCCATACCTGCCAGCACATCGGCCTTGGTCATCGACAGGTTGATCACGCAGTTGGAAACGATGACATCTATGCTCTCCGGCGGCAGGTCGAGCTGATCCAGGGCTTCGATATTGCCTTGCAGGAAGCGGACGTTGCTTTCGGTGTGGCCGAAGACCTTGCGGTGGTGCTCCACATAGCTCTGCGCGAAAGCGATCTGTTCGGCTGTGGCGTCCACACCGATGACCTTGCCTCGCTCGCCCACCAGGCTAGACAGCACGAAGCAGTCGCGTCCGCCGCCGCAGCCAGGTCCATCACGGTTGCGCCCTCCAGCAGCGGGGGGAAGGGCGCACCACAACCGTAGAAGCGCATCTGCACATCGTCGTGTATTTGCGTCAGGATAGCTTTGATGGCGTCTGATGGCGCTCGTCCGCTGTGCAGACATTGGTCGCCAAATCTTGCTTATCCGTCAAGGTGTCCCCGTAGTAGTGCTGAACTTCCTCGATCCGCCGTTCCAGGGTTGGAGCTTGATTGTTCATGGACTGTCTTCCTTTGAGTTGAAGGGTTTAAGGTCAGTGGGCAGCCATGCGGCCCAACAAGTCGATGCCGACAGGCTCCTGCGCCTGCAACGGAATCATGGCGAAGCGATGGGCATGCTGGCCGCGCGCGTCGGCAATCAGCGGCAGTTCGCGGTTGGCGCGCGTCACCAGGAATGGCGATGCCGGACGGGCGGCAGCCAAGCTGTTGTTGATCACCCTAGCCCAAGGCTCAATCTACGCGCGGAGCATGTCGTGTTGCAGGCTCACCGTTTCCAGCACCGGCGTGGTTTCCACCTTGATAGGTCGATTGGGCTACCGGGCGGCAGGTGGCTGCTGAGTGGCATCATCGTCCTTGACCTCCTCAATGCGCACCGCGCAACATGCGGATTTCTTGGCGACGGGCATTGGGGTCATTTCCGTCTTGGGCACTTCTTCGATGCGCACCGCGCAGCAAGCCGAGTCCTCCTGCTTACCAAACAAACGCGCTATAAAGCCCTTTTTCTCTGACATGGTCTTTCTCCTTCAAATAAACAACAGATTGGCGACGTAACCCACGCTGATGGCGACCGTGAAGATCGTCAGCACGAACACTGCCACCAGTCGGGGCCGGAAGATCGTGTTGAGCAGCGTGACTTCGGGAATGCTGGCACCTGCGCCAGCGATGATCAGCGCCGCTACCGCGCCGATGCTCATGCCTTGGGACTGCAAGGCCATACCAATCGGAATCAGGGTTTCAGCGCGGATGTATAGCGGCACACCGATAGCAGCGGCCACGGGAATTGCGAACGGGTTGTCGGCACCTGCCATAGTGGCGATCCACTCGCCGGGTACCACGCCATAAATTAGCGCGCCAATGCCCGCGCCGATCAGCAGGTAGGGCAAGGAAGTCTTGAACAAAGCAAAGGCCGCGCTGCCAGCTCGGCGCAGGCGCGATTTGAAGTCGGTCGGCCCTGCAATTTCGCTCTCGCCCACCACACGCACCTTCTTTACGTCGCGCTCCAGGCCAAAGAGCTGCCAGACCGCGCCCACTGCCACCGCCAGCACAAAGGACGCGGCGCCATAGAAGACGGTGAACTTCCAGCCGAACAACGTGACCAGTAAGCCCAGGATCACCGGATTGAGGATGGGCGAGGAAACTAGAAAGGACATGGTGGCGCCAAATGGCGCACCGGCGTTGAGCAAGCCGACCGTGACCGGAATGGTCGAGCAGGAGCAAAACGGCGTGACTGCCCCCAGCCCGGCACCGACGATGTTGCCACGCAGGCCTCGCCCGGTCAGCAGGCGTTGCACCGTGCTGGCTGGTACATACTCCTGCATCATCGCCACCATGAAACTGACGACGAAGAACAGCGCGATGAGCTCGGCGCTGATCATGGCGAAGAACTGCAGGGTTTCGGTGAGTGTGTTCAGGTTCATTATATATTCCTGATCAATGCATAGATGGTCAATGTTTATATTCAAAAAAAACCGTCATTGCTGACGGGTGATGTGCGCAGCCACCTCCATCCAAGCATCTACCGCTACCGTGAAGGCTTCGCGGCCCTTGTCGGTCAACGTGTAGACCTTGCGTCCACGGCCCGCAACCGTTTCGGTATGCGCGGTGACATAGCCGCCCTGCTCGAACTCGAGCAACACCGGGTAGATAGTGCCTTCGGTGGGGGCGCAACAACCTTGGGTCGAGCACTCCACTTCACGTGCGATCTCATAGCCGTGCATGGGCCGCTTTTGCAGCACGCTCAGAATGAAGAACTTGGACAGGCTCATCTTGATGATGCCGCTCCAATACAACCGGTCGGTATAGTCCACCGGTGTGCGCTCTACGGTCTTGAGGGAAGTCGTCGATTTATCCATGAACCCAATTATATACCTTGTCCATCAAGGTATCAAGCGGCAACCGAAAAATCCCCTCCTGGGGCGGTGCCTGGCCGGATAGAGGGCGCTCGCATGAGTCTGCGACCACAAGTGAAGCATCACGAGCCACGGCACACATGACAAATTCAGTCTTTAGCCGACAGACGGGCCGCGCTGGCGGCCGAATTCCCAGGAGGCATGCCCGCCCGCGGACCGTGGCGGCCAGGGATTGGCCCAGCCGCTGTTCGATGACGGGCTTCCAAGGCACGAGCGTGAAACCCAAGCCGTCGTCCAGCATGGCGAAGCGCCCGCTGGCGAGCATGATGGAGCGCCGATAGATGCCGGCCACGCGCTGCCCGTCGGCCACCGGGCGATGCTCCAGGCCGGTTTCCGCCGCTATGTCCTTGGCGGCCTGCGCCAGCTCCCGATTACGCAGCGTGCCCAGCAGGTTTCGGGCGAGGATGACGCGTTGGCTGCGTCGTTGGGCCAGCCCCTGTTCTTCGAGGAAGTCGGCACGCTGCTGCATGGCCTGCTTGGCGTCGCCGCCAAAGCCCAGGTCGCCCAGCCCACGACCGCTGCTGATCAACTGCTGGTCGAGCCAGGTGGCCCCGATCACGCGGGCCTGCCGCTCGATGGGCAGGTGAGATTTCAGCTCCACCGCCACGCCGCCCAGGCGCTGTGCGTCGTACTGGCGGCCACGCTCGGTCAGGTCGTCCGGCACCTTCCATAGCCCTTCGGCGACGCGCTCCACGATACCGGCTCGGCGCAGGGCTTCCAGCCGCCGGACATGCGACGCGACAACTTCCTGCGGGTCGCGCCCATCCTTGGCACGGCCCTGTTCGATTACCAGGTGGTGATTGGCGCGGTACAGGCCATCGCTCGCCAGCGCGGCGATGTTCTTGTCGGCCGCCCGCACCTCGGCGGAACCACGCACTTCCACCACCGCACCGGCGGGATAGTTCGCCAGCTCGTCGCGGGCGTTCAAGGCGACGTAGTGGGCCTTGCCGTCCACACCGTCGATGACCAGATAGCCGCGGTCGTGCAGCTCGTCGGCCAGCCCCTTGGCGGCGACGCGACCGATGACAGTACGGCCATCCTCGCCCGGCTCGAACACCGCCAGCTCGCGCGGTCGCCCGCTCATGGCACGCTGCATGGTACGGATGATGTCGCCACGCTCGCCCAGGGCACGCAAGGTCTTCTCCGCGTCCGCATGGACAGCCCAGATGCCGGGCTGCGCTTCTTCAGCCAGGCCCAGGCGCTGCAAGCGTTGCAGACGGCCGATCAGCAGCAGGCGCTGGCGTTGCAGCCGGGGTTCGTTGAAACGTTCGATCTGCACCCAGCCATCCTCGCCAGCCTCGCGCTGCAACGTGCGGTCAAGGCTCGTCCACCGCTCCTGTTCCACCTCGCGCTGCAAGGTCTGCTGGATCTCCAGTTCGGTGCGCGGCCCGAGCCATTCCGTCGCCAGCCCTGCGGCGCGATGGCGGAAGCCGTGGGCGATGTAGTCGCCCGCGATGATGAGGTCTTTGCCCGTGTCGTCGCGTCCGCGCACGATCAGGTGAGTGTGCGGGTTATCGGTGTTCCAGTGATCGACCGCCACCCAATCCAGCCGCGTGCCCAGGTCGGCTTCCATGCGGTTCACCAGATGCTGTGTGTAGGTGCGCAAGTCGTCCAGTTCGGCCCGTCCTCCGGGGAGACGATGAAGCGGAAATGGTGCCGATCGTCGGCGGCCCGCTCCTTGAAGGCGTCGAGGTCGGCCTCGTCGG
>NZ_MQVZ01000001.1:2605548-2606520 GCF_002954425.1 Limnobacter sp. SAORIC-690 | reverse complement strand
ATACGCGGCGGGCCGTCGATGATGATGTGATCGGCGCGGCGGGCCAGCTCCGGTGCTTCCTGATGCAGCGTTTCGCGGGCGAGGCCCACGGTGCTGAACAGCCGTGGCAAGCTCTGCTGGCTTCTGCGCTGCGTCCAGTCCAGCGATGAACCCTGCGGGTCGGCATCCAGCAGGATGACGTGCTGGCCGCGCATCGCCAACTCGCCGGCGATGTGCGTGGCGAGCGTGGTCTTGCCGACGCCGCCTTTCTGGTTGAGCAAGGCAACGATCATGGCGCGGCCCTCCAAGCTGGAAAGCCGGGCTGCGGTTCGCCTGCAAAACCTGCTTTTTGCTGGCTGGAATCGCCTGCCGTTTGTGGCCGCGTGGCGGTTGTCCACCGCAGCGGCGCTTCTCTACTAAAAGTTAGAGATTTAAAAGTTAGGTAGTTAGAGGGCGTGAAAACCCAATGCTGGCGCGGGTTTGCGGCCGATTGGCACGCCTGATAGCACGATAGTGCCACGCCTGATAGCACGATACCCCGCACGCCTGATAGCACGACATCATTCACAGCTTGTCCCGGAGTTATCCCCGTGCCGTGGGCGGCACGGGCCGGAAGGTCAGCAGTTCCGTTCCGTCGTCCGGCATCCGCTCGATGCCCAGGACGTAGCCGGGCAGCGATTGCCGCGCGACGAGCGCGCGCAGGTCGCAGGCGAAGTCGTAGGGCTTGGCGGTGCTGCCGGATTTCTGATGCAGGTAGCGGAAGTCGAACTGCCAGCCGTATTCCTGCTTGCCGCCGTGCTTGCGCACCAGGCGGTACAGCCAGCGTTCGATGCCGCCCGTGAGCCTGAAATAGGCCGGTCGATGGTCAGCACCAGGGCGGCGTCGAGCACGCCCGCATAGAACCAATCCGGCAGGATCAGCTCGATGCCCAGCGGCGTGCCGCGGGCATCGGCCAGCTCCTTCCATTCGTTGATCCACGAGAAGCGGTGCAGG
>NZ_MQVZ01000001.1:2594639-2603720 GCF_002954425.1 Limnobacter sp. SAORIC-690 | reverse complement strand
GCAGCCAGTCGCGCCGGTAGTCGGGGTTGCGGCGCAGATATTCCCAGGCCAGCGCGGGGCCATCGAGGTGCAGCGTGTAGAGATACGCGGCGGTCGGATACCAGTGTTCAACGCTCGGGTCGGCCATGACGATGCCTCCTGACGGTCAGCAGGAACGTCGCCACGGTTTTCGTGGTGCGGGGAGCTATCGTTTCAACATCAAAGCGTCATCATGGTCGGGTAAGGTGTTGCTGCTGGCGTCAAGACTGATTGGCTCCGGTGCATTGCGAAAATCGTCTGAATGCGACGGCTGCACCGCCAGGAATTGGCGGTCAGCATCGGACACCGTGCCGCAATCCGCGCCGAAGACCATGACTATTTGCAGCAGGGTCGCACCGCTTCGGTGCAAGAGTGCGGATTCAGACCGGCACGGTCTTGAGTGAGACTGAAATAGTCACAATGCGCTGCGCTTGGCCTCGCTGCGTGGGCCTGCGTCAGTCCGTGATCGAACCGTTTTCCTGCGCCAGCCGGACGTACTCCGACAGCGGCCGCGTGGGCTGAAAGTAGCGATCACGCATCACCGGCTGCTTGTTCGGCCCGACGATGGACGCCAGATCGGACAGCTTCACCGTCCCCAGCACCGGCAGGCCCAGCCCCAAGTCGATCAGTCCCCAGGCCGTATCGCCATCGGTCGGGTCGAGCGCGGCCAGCAGCCAAGTGGCGTGGGCGTCCGGGGTAAACAGTCGCAGGACGGGCAGCGGATCGTCGGCGCGGGCCTGGGCGTTGGCGAGCAGCCGACCGCGTTCCTCATCGGTGATGAGCGCGTTCATGGCTGACCTCTCTCCTCAAAGGAACGAAGCCGCCGAACCGCATCCCCGCTTGCGCACGAAACAACAGATACGCAAGCCCGCGAATCCGCAGAAGCACAAAGGCACGAACGTGCAAGGGCGCAAGTCAGTAGAGGCACGAATGCGGTTCCCTGGATTTGGAGCAATCCGCAGATGCGGATTTCCGTAAAGGCACGAAATCGTAGAACAACACCAAATGAACACTATAGATTGTAGCCCTATAGGGCGCAATGGGCTGTCATCTTGGTTTTTGCGAGGAAACCATAGGTGGCGGCAGCGTACTCGTTGGCGAAGGCATTGAAGACGGTCAGGAAAGCGCGTGGCTTGAGCCAGGAAGCGTTCTCCGACGTGTCGAGCCGTACCTACATGAGTACGCTGGAGCGCGACCTGAAAAGCCCGACCATCAGCAAGTTGGCCGAGCTGTGCGAGGTGATGGAAGTCCATCCGTTGACGCTGTTGACGCTGGCCTATGCCGGCGACAGCACGCGCAAGACCGATCAGCTTCTGGCGCAGGTGCGCCAGGAACTGCACGAGATTGGTCAAGATGGTTCTGAATAAACGATCGGCAAGGAACGAACGTTCAACGCCATCCCCACGAAGTGATGGACTAGTCTGGACGTGCAAATGAAATGGAAAAGCAGGAACCTCAGAGAACTCGCCCACATTGTTTGTGGTGATACTGACAATTTTCGTTATCGTTCCAGCAGCTACATCACTGAATTTTTCCAGGATTGCGACCTAGGGCAACGCTGATTAAGGTCCACCATTGAGAGGGGTCAAACGTTATCCGCAGATGAAGCAGCAGACCTTGGCAATGGCCGCAGATCAAGACAACGGATTCGAGCATTCGCGCAAACCCACCCGACGCGAAGAGTTCTTGCGGACCATGGAGACAATAGTGCCATGGGCCGCTCTGTGCCAGGTGATAGAGCCGCACTACCCCAAAGCAGGCAACGGCCGCCCGCCCATTGGCCTTGAGCGCATGCTGCGCATCCATTTTCTTCAGCACTGGTTCAACCTGGCCGATCTGGCGTGCGAGGAGGCTCTGTATGACAGTGCCAGTCTGCGCCGCTTTGTGGGGATTGACCTGGGCCGCGAACGCGTGCCCGACGCCACCACGCTGCTGAAGTTTCGCAAACTGCTCAATGAGCAAAAACTGGGTGAAGCCCTGTTTGCCAAGGTAGGCCAGCAATTGCAGGAGCGCGGCTTCAAGGTCAACACCGGCACCATCGTGGATGCCACCATCATCGCCGCGCCCAGTTCTACCAAGAACGCCGACAAGGCGCGCGATCCCGATATGCACCAGACCCGCAAAGGCCAGCAGTGGTATTTCGGCATGAAGCTGCACATTGGCGTGGACAGCCAAAGCGGGCTGGCGCACAGCGCCGTGGTGACGGCGGCCAACGTGCATGACAAACACCCGCTGCCCGATCTGCTGCATGGCAACGAGCAGCGCGTGTACGGCGACTCGGCCTACGCCAGCCAGAAGGCTCTGATCCGGGGCAAGGCGCCCCAAGCCAAAGACTTCACCAACCAGCGCACCCGCCGTGCAGGCGAGGTGGACGAAGTTCAGCGGGCCAAGAACCGCAACAAGTCACGCATCCGCGCTCGGGTAGAGCATGTGTTCGGGGTGGTCAAGCGCCTGTGGGGATTCACCAAGGTGCGCTACCGCGGGCTGCAGAAGAACGCCACACGCGCATTCACGGCCTTGGCGCTGGCCAACATTTTCCTTGCCCGAGGGCGACTGCAGGGACAGGTGCGCCCGTAAGGGTGGAAATCGGGCCTCAAGGCCCTGCGAACGGCCCAAATGGGCGGCGCAAGAGGCCACAAAATCCAAAAAATGGCGTCTTCCGCGTTCGCGCGGGAAATTTCGAGGGCTTGTTCAGCGTAGCCCTAGATTATGTCCATGACGGGTCAACCCGATGGGCATGGGTTGCGAGCAGGCTGGAAGAAGTGTTGTCACTACCACATCCTAGCCCATCGGTTCCGCCAGACGCTTCATCCGAATCGTCCGTGCCACCCTCGATAAAGGCGACGCGCAAGACGGTGACCCCGATCGAAGCAAGGCACTTGCTGCGTTGAACATCGTACTAGCACGCGAAGGTTGGGAAGCGTTCTACGACGAGCAAGGCGTCGGGCAACTTCGTCACATTGCCACGAATACCGTTGCGCAGATGGCAAACCCGCATCGCCCGCTGACTCCAGCGGAAGTCGAGCGTCGGGAGCAACTCACTGCCTACTTAAACAAATGCTCCGAAGATGAACTGATCGAGGAAGTGTTACTACCACTGTTCCGTCAGCTCGGATTTCACCGCATTACGGCAGCCGGTCATAAAGACAAGGCGCTGGAGTACGGCAAGGACGTGTGGATGAAGTACACCCTGCCGACCCTTCATGTTCTCTACTTTGGTATCCAAGCTAAGAGAGGAAAGCTGGACTCATCAGGTGTCGGCAAGGCTGGCTCCGCCAATGTCGCCGAGATACACAATCAGGTAAACATGATGCTCGGGCACGAGATATTCGATTCGGAACTGAACCGCCGCGTGCTGGTCGATCATGCTTTCATCATCGCCGGCGGCGAGATAACGAAGCAGGCGAGAAACTGGCTTGGAAACAAGCTTGACGCTACGAAACGTTCGCAGATTTTGTTCATGGATAGGGATGACATCCTCAACCTATTCATCGTTACGAATCTACCGCTGCCGAAGGGAGCGCTACCTCCCGAGAAGACTGTAGATCAATTCGATGACGACATCCCGTTCTAGCAGCCGAGTACCCGACCGAGAAGCACGATCACATGTCCCGCCCAATGCCGGAATGGTTCACGATCTCCGAAGACGCCACGCGGAAGGTGATGGAGCGCGTCGGTAGCGCCGTCACCGCCAATGCAATGGTGCCGCAGGTGAAATCGGCTCCAATGCTGGCGCACTGGTTCGTACTGGATTCCCTGCTGCTGGCAAATCAGGCCAATCGCGACGGAATGCACGCCAATGCCCTTGCGTTGACGCGGCAATGCGTAGAGGCCATCAGCATCATCGAGTTGGGGATATGCGGACATCCCGATGCCGAAGCAACACTGCTTAACTGGGATGCCGATGAACTGACACCGGGCAAGCTGCGGGCATGGCTGCAAGCGAATGTCTGGCAGGGGTATGGGGTGGGCCTTTGGAGCGAGTCTTGGTCCACCTTCATGCGCGAGTTCGCTGGCGCTGTTCAGCCCTATGCTCACTATGGTCGCGCTCTTGCGCAATGGCAGCTACGTCTTCTTCGCTTCCACGATGCAGGCCAGCCCGATGCCGACTCGCATGCCATCATTGAGATGCGTCCGCACGCCTACGATGCGCAAAAGGCGACTCGCATCACCCTGTTTCACGCCTTGCTTTCCTACGTACTCGGGCGAACTTGGGCGGCGGCGAACCCTGCCGACGCGGAGTTCGCCGCTCTGATCGCGCGACTTGGCTTGGCACTGGGCAAGTCGCGTTATCTCGATGGGCATCAAACCGACTGGGGCCAGCAGTTCTGGGCGATGGTCTGGGAGCGAGGCGGCGGAACGATCCTAGAATAGTCGCCGCGCCTCATAACAATAGTTAGCCATTGCACTGTCTGGAGAGATCCTTGAAACTGCATCTGTTAATAGATACATGCGTGAGGTTACCCCTGAAAAGTGGAGTTCTTAACCCTTGTTGAAAATACCGACGAGGAGTTGAGCAATGAGTGACAAGCAGGTGCGTGCGCAGTACACGCGTGAATTCAAGCTGGAGGCGGTTCGACAGGTCCGCTCGGGTCGGGCGATTGCGGTAGTGGCCAAGGTGCTGGGCATTCCCAAGGCCAGTCTGGGGAACTGGGTGAGGCTGGCGGCCAAGGGCGAGCTCGGCGGCGCTGATGGCGGTGACAAGGTCGCCAAGGTGTCTGCCGAGCAGATGGAGATAGCGCGGCTGCGCGCTGAGAATGCTCGCCTTCGCATGGAGCGCGACATCGCAAAAAAAGCCGCGGCGTACTTCGCGCAGGACACGCTGCGAGGTACGCCTGGATTGACCAAATGAAGAACCGCTACCCGGTGAGCGTGTCATGCGAGGTGCTGGAGGTCAGTACCAGTGGGTACTTCAACTGGCTGCGCCGGCGGCAGGCGGGTCACGGTGGTCCTGCAGGACGCCACAGTGACGAAGCGCTGCTGGCGCACATCCGTGCCATCCACGCCGAAGTCAAGGGCGAATACGGCTGGCCACGCATGCACAAGGAACTGCGGGCCCGCGGCATCCGGACGGGCAAAGACCGGGTTCGCAAGCTCATGCAGCAGCACGGCATCAAGGCCAAAACGAAGCGCAAGTTCGTGGTGACCACCGACAGCCGCCACAGCCTGCCAGTGGCCCCCGACCTGGTGCAGCGGCGCTTCAATCCAGAGGCACCAAACCAGCTGTGGAGTGGCGACATCACCTACATTCCGACCGACGAAGGCTGGCTGTACCTGGCCGCCGTAATCGACCTGTTCAGCCGTCAGGTGGTGGGCTGGAGCCTGCAGCCGCACATGCAGGCCAGCTTGGTCAAGGATGCGCTGGCCATGGGGTGGTGGCGTCGTCGGCCGCCAGCCGGTCTGATATTCCACAGCGACCGGGGCGCCCAGTATTGCAGCCACGAGGTCCAGGAGGCTATGAAGGGCTGGGGCATGCGGTCATCGATGAGCAGGAAGGGCAACTGTTGGGATAACGCTCCAACGGAAAGCTTCTGGGGACGGTTGAAAACGGCCAGCGTGCATGGCCACAAATTCGCCACCCGTGAGCAGGCCAGGCAGGCGGTGATGGACTGGATGGCTTTCTACAATCACCGCAGGCTGCATTCGTCGCTGGGCTACCTCAGCCCGATGCAGTATGAGCAGCGCTGGTACGAGGCACAGCGCAAAAAGGCCGCGTGAATCGTGGGTTAAGAACTACACGGAACAGGGGCAAGGTCAGCGTTTGGCTGGATTTGGCCAAAGACTATCGGCAGTTGCCGCTTCTTGATGCGCTGGTCGCCATGAAAGAGGCCGGCGAGCTTGAAATAGTGCTCCCAGAAACCGTGGTAGAGGAATTCAACCGCAACAAGGAGCGAGTCATCTCGGAAAGCAAGCGCAGCCTTTCAAGCCACTTCAGGCTAGTGCGCGAAGCGATGCTAAAGTTCGCGCCCCAAGATGGACGCGATACCGCGATTCAAAGATTGAATGAAGTTGATCATCGAATTGCCGTTGGTGGCGAGGCGGTGAACGATGCGGTCGAGATCATCGAAAAAATGTTCGCATCAGTGACTCATATCGCATTGACCGATACTATTAAGGCTCGGGCCGCAGATAGAGCCATCGCAAAGGTTGCGCCGTTTCATCGTCAACGCAATGGGATAGATGATGCAATCCTCATCGAGACCTACATTGATGTGATTGAGGCCAAGTCCAGTACAGACGACGTGTACGGCTTTGTGACCCATAACACTCACGACTTCAGCGATCGTAGCGGTGACACACGTTTGCCGCACCCCGACCTAGCTGCACTGTTCGATAACAGCGGTTCCCGCTATGCGACGAACCTTGGCCCACTATTGGGTGAGTTCGCCGAAGACCTGCTGGACGAAGTAAAGTTTGAGCGAGAATTTGGTCAAGAGCCACGCAAACTATCCGAACTGCTAGAGGCCGAACACAGGCTTTTCAAGCAGGTCTGGTACAACCGGCATTGGAATCTGCGCACCGCCATAGAACGCGGAAAGCACAGGCTAGTCAGCCGAGAGGAGTGGGAGCAGATGCCCTCCAAGGAATGGAATGATGTGACCATCGATACCGTCTGGGAAGGAGCTCTTGCGTCAGCCAAGCGAACCGAGGATGAGCTTGGCCCGGACGAAATTGGCCCGTGGGATGATTTTGAGTGGGGAATGATAAATGGCAAGCTGTCTGCCATCCGGTGGATGTTAGGCGACGATTGGGACATGCTCGACACATAATGTCGTTTCATTGAAACGACAAAACATTGGGCGTAGTCAGATAACAGAACGAGAGCGTGTTCTGAACTTTGAGCGCCGCAATAGCAGTGAGGCTAGAGTGCGGTGATGCCCCGCAAGGCGATACCGCGTTGGGCGCTGGTTTGGAAGTAGGGGCCACAGACGTGCAAGCTTGGCTCTCAAACGGCACTCCAACGGTGGGCTTGGCCGGCCGGCTTTTGAAGGATAGGCGGTGACGCGATGAAGCTAAACAAGGCTTGGTGGGAGCATCTCGCGCCGAAGTCGATGATTGCACGGCGGCGCGAGGTTGAGCAGCTGCTTGAAGACTTCGTGCGGTCCTCCGACTACGGGCGGGAATGGGCGCGGGTGGCTGCGAATCCCCACGGTGTGTTTAGGCTCAAGCCAGGCCAAGTGATACCCGTGGTGCGCATGATTTTCATGGGCGACCGTCCGGGGTTCATATCTCCGTTCCGGAAGCTCATGGATGGGCACAGAACGGTGGACCGCAAGCTAGAGTACGGTCTTGGCGCCCTGGGCGAAGGCGAGTTAGCTATCCAGCCTACGATTTCGGTGGAAGTCGTTACTGACCCCGCGTACTTGGCTGCGGCCATGCGCGGAGCTACGCAGATTGACGAAAGCACCATCAGGAGCCCTAGCCTTATATTTTCGGTGCCCGCGCACTTCCTGCTATCGCCCAAGCACTACCCCGAACGCGCATACGTCCTCTACCAGCACATCTTCGGCGCTGGTGCGTCGTACCCCGACGACGGGTCCTTTTATGTGGGTGTGTCCACCCGTAGCTGGCAAAAGCGTTGGTCCGAGCACCGTCGTGCGATTGAGACGGGCAGTCCATTGCTTTTCCATCGCCGATTTCGAGAAGAGCAAGAGGGTGGGCGTCTCACGTACGTGCACCACAAGGTGATGGCTATCACCGACGATCTGGAGCAGCTCTACGAGGCGGAAGAGTTCTTGGTAGAAGGGCATTGGGATGACGAACGCCGGCTCAACATGGTGCCGGGCGGAAAGAGCGGCCTGCGCTACCTGCGCGAAAACGGATTGCTTTCGAAAGGCGTCGTTCCTCTGCCCGATGACCGCGACAAGATTCTGCACAAGTGGCTGAATGACCATCCCCGCTTGGGATTACCGGCGCCATGGGTCGCCGAAAAGTGGAAGGACAACGACTGGGCGATAGCGCAGATTTGCGGGCGGGACGGGCGCTTATCCGTGGTCCAAGTGAAGGCAATACGCGAGCTCGCCAAAGACCACACGCCCGAGGAAATTTACGTGCGCATCGGAGCGAAAGACGTGGACCAAGTGAAACGAGTCTTGGATGGAAAAACCTACGCACGAATAGCCTGATCTCCCAAGTGCTGTACCAAGCCACCACGGTTCGCACGGACTGCACTTCCTCGTCTTTGCCGTGCTCAAACTGCCCAATGCCGCACGACTGCTGGCTTCTGCCAGTAGTTGATAACAAGCTCTAGGCGCAGCAAAAAGGGGCCGAAGCCCCCAAAATCAAAGCAAGCCGCGCTCTGCGAACGATGTGGCAACGGCGCCTGCGACGATGACGTGATCCATCACGCGCACGTCCACCAGCGTCAATGCCTGCTTGAGCTGCTGGGTCAGTGCCCGGTCGGCGCCGCTCGGCTCCGGGTTCCCGCTCGGATGGTTGTGGCTGACGATGACCGCCGCCGCATTGAGCCGCAGCGCCTGCTTGACCACTTCGCGCGGATGCACTTCGGCCGAGTCGATCGTGCCGTGGAACATCTCCACGTAGTCGATCAGCCGATGGCGCGTGTCCATGAACAGCACCGCGAAGACTTCGTGCTCGAAGCCGGCCAGCTTGGCACGCAGGTAGTCCTTCACCGCCGCCGGCGACGTGAACGCATCGCCGCGCTGCATCTTCTGTTCGATGACCTGGCGCGCGGCTTCCAGAATCTGGTCGGCGTCCGCCGGCCGGTAACGACCGCGGCCATCGCGCACCATCAGCGGCGTATCGAGAGAGAGGGTCAGTTGCGACATGATCGTGCTCCGGTTGCTCGGGCGGAATTGCCCGGAACCGGCGCTTCACGGCGCAGCGCAAGCCGTCACAGGAGCGCAGCCGGCCACGGCCGCAAGCGTGCGAGCACGCGCAGTCCTTGCACGGCGAGAACGCCGTGATACGGTGAAAGAGACAGCAAGACCGCCCACACCCGCCTACTGCACATACCCGCCTTTGGGCAAGCGGAGCGCGCAGGCCCGGATCAACAGGCCGGGCCGAAGCGTCAGGGGGCAGCGCTGAATGGCCGCGATTCGG
>NZ_MQVZ01000001.1:2590805-2594329 GCF_002954425.1 Limnobacter sp. SAORIC-690 | reverse complement strand
CCCGCGAACCCGACGGCGGCACGCCGGGACGTACCGATAGCACCCCAAATTCCTCGCCAAGCTACCGCTGTTCGATGTTAGGTGCTCGGCAAGAAATACCAAGCCCGTCGAAGTTTTTGTTGAACCGCCAACGATTGCAGCCAAGCCAAGGTTATCGAGGGTATGCCGCCCACTTTCCTCTGCGCTATTCCATGAGACGCAACTGGCATCAGCCGAGACGCCGGGCTAAGCCGGGGAAAAGATTTCCTTCAGCGATCCAGCCTAACCCGCAATCGGCGTGCGCGCTCGCGAAAAGCTTCCTCGCCGCCTTCTAAGATGTCGCAAACGGCTGTGCGGATGGCCGCGTTTTCGAGACCGCCAGCCATGTATTTGATAGGGGGCAGCCCCCCGGCAGGATGAGGGCCAGCATCGGCGACGATGATCTGATCTGCGTCCGTATTGATGACCAGGTTCGCATTGTGCGTGACCATGATTACTTGGCGCTTTGCCTTGGCGGCGATAAATAGCGCAACCAGCTCATCGAATACGGACTTCGGATCAAGATTCTCTTCTGGCTGATCGATGATGAGCGGCCTGTCGTCAGCATCGTCTAACGCAAGATAGAGCAAAAGCAGCACGATGCCTCGCGTGCCGGGCGAGAGCTTGCGAATATCTATGCCGTCGTAGACGATTTCGTAGCGGACTGAGATATGGGCGGTGTTGAAGAGCCAATGCGCGAACTGTTTCAGCCAGCTTCGGAACTCCGCCTGCTGACTTTGCGCATAGGGCGCATGGCCGATCAAGTCCCGCATATAGAGCGAGATGAAACTCGCCATAGCCGCTTGCACGTCAGACGCTGATCCTGTTTCCCAGGCAGGCCGAAGAGTGGTTTCCGCCAGGGACGTCAAGGCCCCACGCCCCTGGAACGGCCCGGCCTTTCGTCTGTCGAGAAGCTCCTCCTCGGCCACGGCCGCCCAGGCTCCGACATCGACGACGCGCCGGACGGAGAAGCCGAGCTTGCGCAACGTGCCGGTTGATGCCGTGAGGCGCGCCATCAAGGGCGCGTAAAGATCGGCAAGCGCCGTCTGTTCATTGATGATCGCCTGGAAGACCCGGCTGTAGGTTGCATCGCGTTCTGCCTGCAAATCCTTGCGACGGGCGGCGGCGCCCTGAGCGTCGGTCAATCGCGACTGGAGCGTCTGAAGGGCAGTGTTTTCCTGGGCGATGCGTTGCGAGAGGGCCGAATACTGCTTTCGCACGAGATTGTCGGCGCTGACCAAGGCTTCAAGTCTGGTCATCTCAGCCTGAAGCGTGTTCAGGGTGAGTGTCGTCAGGTCAACCGTGTCGGGGAAGAACGGCGTATTAGGATCGCCCGCGGGAACGGACGGGCCGGTAAGGGTCGCGATCTGCTTGTCGGCCCAAGCCACGTAGCCGGCCAGGCTCTTGTCCACGTCGCCTTTGTAGATGAGCAGGAATTCGTCCCATTGCTGCGGGTTTAGTCCACTGTGCTGGTGGCGCTCCTTGGCCTGGCGCAAGAGTTCCGGGGCCTTGGTTGCGCGCGTGCTGGCGACTTCGTCCTGCAAGGCAAGAAAGGTCCGGCGCTGGTTGCCGTAGGCCTGAATCGTCCCGCGGATCGCCTGGACGGCCTGGCCTAGCTGCGTGTGCCGCTGGGCTTGAGCTTCGGTGCCTTTGACTACGAGCTTGGCTAGGTCTTGGTTGTAGCTCTTGATTTGTCCGGCCTTCTGCGCGACTTGGGCCGTGAGGTGAGCAATCGACGCCTCTTTCTCGAACTCCGCGGCGATGCGATCGGAACGTCCGCGATCGCATCGGCCTCTCGCTCGCGCGCCTGCTGGAAGCGGGCGGTGCGATAGTCGCGCAACTCGGCGAAATCGATGGCGCCTTCGCGGTCGTCCTGCGGATGAGCTCGAATATGACCCGTTCGATTTCAGCGATAAGTCCGTCCGACACTCCATTCGCAGAGCACAGCTCTTCGACAAATTGTTGTGAGAGATAGCGCGCGCGTGGAAAGGACAGGTGGCTGTTCGCGTCGCGACCGTCGAGAAAGCGCGTGACCTTCGCGCCGCCGCCCCAGGTCAGCGTGGCGGACGCTTCGCCTAGTAGCTTGCGAGCACGGACCAAGAACGAGGGGCTGGCGTTCTCGTTCGCGCGCCATGCCACGGGCGTTATCGCATCGCATCCTGCTGCAATCATGTCAGCAAGAGCGGTCTTGCCGGAGCCACGCGCGCCGATAATGGCGACAAGGCCCGGGTTTAGCGGGATGTCAGGAGTGGTCGCCCAGTCCCCATCGGCGATCGTTACATGCGAGATTACCTGCGACGGAAGCGCAGTGCGCGGCGGCTCCGTACCGACATGGGCGCGGCCTTCGGGGTCGATGCAGGCTTGGCGCAGGGCATCGAATTCGAGGCCACCCTTGAGCCACGAAAAGCGATCTTCGACGGGTCGGCCGACCGTCTTCTGGTCGTGAGCGTCACTTCCATGCAGGCACGGCTTGCATCCGCCAAATCGCTCGCGGAGTTGATCGAGCGTCAGGCTCCGACGTCCGGACCAGAACTCCCGTTGCGCTGGACTGCTTGAGAAGATGACGTGTGCGAACTTCTCGATTTCTTCGCGCATCGTCGTATCGGACGCCTGACGCAGTCCCGATGTGCCGTCGCCGGCGGCGCCCGCTACGGCGATGAGGATGTTCGCTTTCGCCCACTCGCTTTCGCGCACGACACGGCGGAGTTGGTCGAAATTGACTTTGAACTGAGTGGCGCCATGTGCAAGGGCCGCGCGATCATCGGTGATGCTCGTGTCGGCCTTCTTGCCGAGTGAGATCAGGTCGGCTCGGGTGCAGTTGAAGGTGTCGCCATGCGCCTGAAACTGGAGCCGTTGAAGAATGCGATGCAGCTCAGCGACGTGATTTGAGTCTTCGGGGCTGACGAGAAGGTGCAAATTGACAAAGCCAGTCTTGGCGGCGACATCTAGGCGCAGTTCAACATTTGGGAAGATGAGCTGCACATTGGGCAAACGGCCCGCCGCTTTGTGCGACAAGACCTCTTCGTAGGTGTCTGTGAGATAGTAGTCCGTTACCGCAAGCGCCTCGATCTTCGGCGTCGCGGCCTCAAGGCTTTCGAGGTAAGTGTCCCAAGCAGAGCCACCACCGAATTGATTGTTGAGAACGGTGCCCGGCGCATGGATATGCGGTTCCCAACGACGCCATTCAGATCCACGACCGATCATTCGTCTCCCCCTTCGTTATTGCCGGTCGTAGACCGTCCTGATGGCCTTACTCCAGTTCATGACTTTCCGCCTTGAACCAGAAGGCTTTTTGCCATTCTAGAAGTTTTTGCTAGTCCCAGCACGTGCAGTCAGCGACAACATGCCCCCCCTCCAACTGCATAATTTTCGCCTTTTGGGGAGTCGAAGCACGCGGTTCCAAGACCGGCGAGCTGGGAGAGAGGCGTCAGGGGTCAGCGCCGGAATAGACCCGATTCGGCACGAAGCGCGGGGCGCAGCCCGCGAACCCGACGGCGGCACGCCGG
>NZ_MQVZ01000001.1:2589641-2590724 GCF_002954425.1 Limnobacter sp. SAORIC-690 | reverse complement strand
CGCCCGGTTATCGCTTGCGCTTCTTGGAAACGATCGTTCCGCGAGATTCGATCAGACGCCGCGTGTTCTCCAGTTCCTTTTGCAGCACTTCGGCATCCGGCAGCACCATCCGGTAATTCGCTGCCATTACTTTGCTGGGCAAGCCCTCCAGCGCGTACCGCGCCAGGGCGTGGCCCTTGTCCGCACACAAGATCAGGCCCACGGGCGGGTTCTCGTCGGCGAACGTCCAGTGCTCCTTCGCGTAGTTGCAATACAGGTGCATCTGGCCCACGTCGGCATGTGTCAGCGCACCGAGCTTCAAGTCGATGATGACCAGGCAGCGCAACCGACGATGGAAGAACAGCAGATCGACCCGATACCAGGTCTGGTCAATGCGCAACCGACGTTGCCGCCCGACGAAGGCGAACCCATCGCCCAGTTCGAGCAGGAAATCCTCCAGCCGCCGGATCAGGGCTTGCTCAAGGTCGGATTCCGAATACTCGTCCTTGAGGTCGAGGAACTCCAGCACATACGGGTCTTTGATCGCGTCGTCGGGGGTGACGGCATCCTCGGGCTTCGGCACGGCGCCCTTGACCAGCATCGCCGCCTTGTTCTTCGATAGCGCCGTGCGTTCGTAGAACTGGCTGTTGATCTGGCGATCGAGCTGGCGCACGCTCCAGCCGCCGCGCAGGGCTTCGGCCTCGTAGAACTGGCGGGCATGGCCGTCCTTGACCGACAGCAGCCGGACGTAGGCCGACCACGGCAGCGTGAAGACCTGGGCCAGCTCATCGAGGTGCCAGGGACGCGCCACCGGCGCCGGGGAAGATTCGCTAGACACTGTCTGGCGAATTGGCCAGGTCAGGAAGAACGACCGCATCTGCTGCAAGTTCGGGCGGCTGAACCCGCGCCCGAACTGCGCGGTCAGGTCGGCCGACAGCCGTTCGATCAACTGTTCGCCGTACCCGGCGCGCCGCTTGCCCTGCTGCTCGGCTTCCACGATCCGACGGCCAATCTCCCAATAGCTGGCGGTCATCAGCGCATTGACGCTGCGTGCCGCCGCATGGCGGGCAGCATCGAGGACTTCCACAATGCCGCTGTGGATGC
>NZ_MQVZ01000001.1:2588481-2589210 GCF_002954425.1 Limnobacter sp. SAORIC-690 | reverse complement strand
CCCCGGCGGCCTTGAGCACGCGCTTCCAGCCGCCATAGTGTTCGCCATGCGTCAGATGCCGGGCCGGGTCGTTGGGCGACGGCAGGACGTAGGGGGAGCCCTCCCGGCGCGGCGCCGTCGAAAGCAGCCGATAGGCTTCCTCGCTCATGGGCTTGGAAATGCCGCCGGTCTTGCTGTCAGGCCAGACCACCCGGCGCTTTTCCAGATCAACCCAGCCCCATTCCAGCGGGCAGATTTCGGAGCGGCGGGCGGCAAACTCGAATTGCAGGCGGATCGCCAGCGGGATGACGTAGTTCTCCAGTCCCTCGGCTTCCAAGTGCTCCAGGTGACGGAAGATCCGCACCAGTTCATCGTCCACGATGAGCCGGGTTTCCTTGCCGGGCGGAAACATCGGGACGTGCCGGCAAGGGTTGGTGCCGTCCGGGCGCAGCCCCCACACTTCGGCCAGGTTGAACATCTTGCGCAGCACGCCAAAGGCACGGTTCGCCTCGGCCGGCTTGTGAGCCAGTTTCTTCATCAGCGCGGCCACGTCCGGGCGCTTCACGTCCTGCACCTTCATCCGCCCCATGATGGGGATGATGCAGCGGTCGATGACGCCCTGATAGCCGCGCTGCGTGCTGGGCTTGTTGCGCTGCTTGGAGTAGTCCTCCATGAAGGTGTGGCAAAACTCCGTCATGGTCGGCGCCTTGCGGGCGGCATTCTTGGCCGCGCTGGGGTCGCCGCCCCGGC
>NZ_MQVZ01000001.1:2411711-2588274 GCF_002954425.1 Limnobacter sp. SAORIC-690 | reverse complement strand
CTGCGCCATGACGCGGGCCTGCTCGACGGTCAGTTCCCCGTACTGGCCCAGGGCGGGCTTGCGGCGCTCGCCGGCGTTCGTGCGGTACTGGAGCATGAACACCTTGCGGCCGGCGGGGTGATCTTGCACAGGAAGCCGGGCACCACAGTGTCCCGGAGTTCGACGGCCTTCGCCTGGGGCTTGGCGGCATCGACGGTGGACTTGGTGAGCTTGATTCTTGCCATGATGACTCCTCGGAAACCTCGGTTTCCAAGAGCCACATGGGAGCCACGCGACCGGAAGCCGGGTCAAGTTTCGGAAAGCACCGGCATATGATGGATGCGCCTAAGTCCTTGATAAACCTGCTGTAGCGGGCTTGGGCGCAGTCCAGCGAAGTACCGGGCTGGAGTCATCGTCAAACAAAAAAGCCCGGTGACAAGCCAGTCAGCGGGCTTTTCTTATTCAAATTGAGTTCAGCACATTCCACCCGCATAACAACGCAATGGGGGCTCTTCTGTGCTTTTGGGCTGCAAAGCCACCGACTGCGCAAATGTGCTCATCATCTTGGTCGCAAAGTTAATAGGGAATGACAAGGGGTCAACGCCAGGCATGAAGGGTGTCAAACACAATGCTGGAACCTGCGCTTTCAGACGCTCAAGACTGGCTACACCAGGATGCGAAAGTGCGTCACTCACAATTGCGTACCCGACCGCATCGGAAGAACCCACCAGAAAATGATCTGCCGTGTTGGTTAGACACACGTCTTGGGTTGCAATATTGACTTTGTTTCCCTCACCTGTACGCAGGCTTGACACGCCATTTTCCTCATCGAAATTCGGAATGGCGACGTCGTCGGTTCGGGTGTAGACCTGCGTGTAATCGATACCTGGCAAAGTTTCGCCTCCAGCATTTAAAGCATCAAGCCACTTGGCTGCAACAGCAATTTGGGTGAATGAAGTAATACAACCGATCACTGGCGTCGCACACAATAAGCTGGTCTCAATCAAACCGTGGTTTGCAGCAGCAATGCCAATCATGTCTTCAACCATGTCACGGGTGTCCGGGAAAAATTTCAAAGACCAACGGGGCATCACGCCGCCCTGACTGAAACCAACAATTGCGATTTTGGTGTTGGTGGTACGAAACATCTTGCGAATTGCGTGCGTAATGTATTCCGATGATGCTTGAAGCTCACCTGTATTGCTGTTGGGCAAATCAACGGCACACCAAGGAATGCCTGCTTCATCAAAAGCAGGAATGTAATTCCAGCTGAAGTTGCTTTCAACTGTTTGGGTCGCGCCCGGAACCAGCAAAACAGCACGTCCGGAATCGCTGCCAAAGCCCTCACTGCACTGCATGGCTGCATCAAGTTCTTGCTCGGAAATTAATAGAGGTGGCGAAGGGCTATCAGCTGGCACAAAGCCACTGGAAGCGATTCGGGAGGACTCCGAATTGGTGGAACTGTCTGACCCACACGCAGACAATACTAAACAAGAGGAAACTACAAACAGCTTGAATGGTTTCATCGCAAATCCTATTCAGATTCTTTCGGCCGCGCTAAAAAATCCGGGATAGGACAAAAAAGGGCAGAAAGCCAAATTTCTTTAAGGTGGGTCAAGCCCGGCTCCTCAAGTCTGGAAGCGCAAGTTGCATACCAGGCGAATGCAATTTAATTCACATTATTTTGCAATCACGATTTGACAATATTTTCAAGGCAGTTGTTGAATATTGATGGCAGTAAAATTACACCATTTGCTAATGCGGTTTTACTGGTTAATTCCAAATCAATTAACGCACTATTTAATAGCGTGATTCTATTTAGTGCGCACGCTGTTTGTGCTTCGCACCATTCATTGCTGGTCAATGCACCAAACACATAAAAAAGCCCACTCATTGCTGAGCGGGCTTTTCCCTATTTGCCATTGGCGCCTAGGTGAATAAACGGCGTTTAAAATTACTGCGCCATCACCTGAGAACCCATGGCTGTTGCGCCTTCTTTGGAGCGCACTGGCGAAACCTTGCCAGCCTTGATGTCATCGTACCAGGCATCGTGGTGAGCTTTCGCCCATGTTTCATCCACATAACCGTCACGCATGGCCTCAAGCGCACCTTCCATACCGATTGAGCCGATGTAGATGTGCCCCATGGACATGATGATGAACAACAGCGCCGCGCTGGCATGGATCACATGTGACTGCTGCATGAGTAAACGGTCTTGGTCGAAGTTCGGGAAGTCGAGAATAAGTCCAGTTGCAGACACTACAATGCCAAGCACTGTGACACCGCCCCAGAACCATATTTTCTCGCCCATATTGAAGCGACCCGCCGGGGCGTGCCCGAACAAACCACCACCTTTTTTGAGCCACTCGATGTCGTTTTTCTCTGGCAGATTGTCTTTCACATACATGATGAAAAACACAATGATGCTGACAGCAAACAACGGACCCACGAAGTTGTGAATCACAATACTGATCGATGCAAGCCACGAGTTGAGCGTTAAGCCCATCCACGGTGCCAGCACATGTTTGCCAAACATCAACAACAAACCGGTGAGCGCCAATGCCACAAAACTAAATGCCATGGTCCAGTGGGCCACACGTTCTGCAGAGGTAAAGCGCTCGATCAGCTTGCCAGTGCGTGGTTCGGGTAACTTTACAGGGCCTTTCACCAAGTGAGCCCCCATGATTACCAGAAAAACCAATGCAACAGCCCAGCCACCATAGTAGGAGATCCAGTCGTTGCGCATTTGGCGCCATGTTTCACCGCTTTTGTTAATCAACACACCTGTTTCACGGCCTTTGGTTACGGTGGTGAATGATTCACCAGACGCAACGCCTTCCCAAACCGGCGAGTTATTTAAGGGCTGCGTTTGCTGCTTCTGAACTTGCGCTTGCGCGCGTTCAGATGCGTCTTGCGCCATGGCCCCCATTGACCAAAGTGAGCAGACAGCGAAAACCAGGGCAGCGAACAAGACGAACATCGCCTTGCCCATGCCTGGCTGCGCCGCAGCCCGAATGGTTGAATGTGTCATGATTGACTCTCCTTATTGGGCCTTTGCCGAATCGCCAGTACGAACATACTCGTTCTGGGCTTTGGCTCGGACGTTCAGGGTTTCTTGCCAGCTTTCCTTGTCACCTGCCTTGAAACCGCCGGCAGTGTACTGACCGCCGCCCGTTTCAAATGCTGGTGTATCGGCTTTGCCTGCATAACCCTTGCCATTGTTGGCGTCTTCCAGAGGTGAGCAGCCAGTGGCCAGAATAAGGCCCGCGAAGGCCCCGGAAAGAATCAACTTGCCGCGAAGCGCCATATTACGCGCCCTCCTTGGCAGGTTGACCATAAGCAGAGCTCCAGCCCCACACTTCAGCACCCTTGCCGCGAACAACCACACGATTGCGGAAGATGTCGGAGACTACGTCGCCGTCACCCGCCAACAATGCCTTGGTTGAACACATTTCGGCGCACAGTGGCAGCTTGCCTTCGGCCAAACGGTTGCGACCATACTTCTCGAACTCGGCTTCGGACGCATCCTCTTCTGGACCACCGGCACAGAATGTGCACTTGTCCATCTTGCCGCGCTGACCAAACGCACCTTCCTGAGGGAATTGTGGTGCGCCGAACGGACATGCGTAGAAGCAGTATCCGCAACCGATACACAGGTCCTTGTCGTGCAACACAACACCTTCGTCGGTCTTGTAGAAGCAATTTACGGGACAGACAGCCTGGCAAGGCGCGTCTGAACAGTGCATACAAGCCACGGAAATTGAACGTTCTCCGGGTTCGCCGTCGTTGATGGTTACCACGCGGCGGCGGTTAATGCCCCACTCTACCTCGTGCTCGTTTTTACATGCGGTGACGCAGCCATTGCACTCAATGCAACGCTCGGCATCACACAGAAACTTCATACGTGCCATTTTCTTATCTCCTTTGCATTAGTGCTTAAACCAGCTTTTCAATCTGGCAAACGGTGGTCTTCGTTTCCTGCATCATCGTCACGCTGTCATAGCCGTAGGTAGTTGCAGTGTTCACTGCTTCACCACGTACAACAGGTGCCGCACCTTCTGGGTAATACTGAAGAAGGTCTTTGCCTTCCCAATGTCCAGAGAAGTGGAATGGCAAGAAGACTGTGTCTTCACCAACACGACGAGTGACCAGGGCTTGTACCTGAATCTTCGCGCCGGTTGGCGTCATTACACGAACCTGATCACCGTGTTTGATGCCGCGATCGTTCGCTGCCTTGGGGTTGATTTCAACAAACATGTTTTGCTGAAGTTCAGCCAACCATGGGTTGGAACGAGTCTCTTCACCACCACCTTCGTATTCCACCAGTCGACCTGAAGTCATGATCAATGGGAAGGACTTGCCGATGTCGGCGTTCTTCTCTTGAATTGACTTATACAACGTTGGCAAGCGCCAGAAACCGGCCTTGTCATCGTGAGTTGGGTACTTGGCCACCAAATCTGGCTTGGTTGAGTAAATTGGCTCACGGTGCTTGGGCACTGGATCCGGGAAGTTCCACACCACGGCGCGCGCCTTGGCGTTACCGAATGGGTGGCAACCGTGCTTCATTGCTACGCGCTGGATACCGCCAGAAAGATCGGTTTTCCAGTTTTTGCCTTCGGCTTCGGCTTTCTCGGCTTCGGTCAAATCATCCCACCAGCCCAACTGCTTGAGCATGTCAGCCGTAAATTCAGGGTGACCAGTAGTAATCTCGGCACCCACTGGGTGTGAGCCAGCTTCGGCCAACAAATTAACACCGTCTTTCTCAACACCGAAGTTGGCGCGGAAGTTACCACCACCGTCCATCACTGATTTCTCGGTTGAGTACAGATTGGGCGAGCCAGGGTGCTTGATATCGGCTGTGCCGTAGCAAGGCCATGGCAAACCGAAGTAGTCACCATCACAAGGACCGCCTTCCGCTTTCAATGTACGAACGTTGAAGGTGTGCATGTTCTTCATGTGCAACTTCAAGCGCTCTGGGCTTTGACCGGTGTAACCGATGGTCCAGGTGCCTTTGTTGATTTCCTTCAAGACGGATTCCATTTCAGGTTCCATCATGCCGCCCTTGCCTTTAACCAAGGTGTGTGAGCGGCTGAACTCGTCTGCAAAGCCCAGCTTCTCAGCCAGCTGATACATGATCATGTGGTCGGTGCGGCTATCGAACATAGGTTCGATCACTTTTTCACGCCACTGCAGCGAACGGTTGGAAGCAGTGCAAGAGCCTGAACACTCGAACTGAGTTGCAGCAGGCAAGAGGTACACCTCGCGGTTTGGATTCAAACCTGCGGGGTCACCTGGCATGGCCGCCATGGAGGCAGTGGCTGAAGGATAGGGATCGATCACCACGAGCAGGTCAAGTTTGTCCATGGCTTTCTTCATGTCCAAACCACGGGTTTGCGAGTTGGGTGCATGGCCCCAGAAGAACAGACCACGCAGATTACCTGCCTTTTGATCAATCAGTTCAGGATTTTCAAGTACACCATCAACCCAACGTGACACAGTCATACCTGCTTTGGTTGACATGCCTTCGGCGTAGCGACTCTTGATCCATTCGTAATCCACACCCCAAACTCGGCACCAGTGCTTCCAAGAGCCTTCTGCAACGCCGTAGTAACCGGGCAATGAATCTGGGTTCGGTCCCACGTCGGTGGCACCCTGAACGTTGTCGTGTCCGCGGAAAATGTTTGCACCGCCACCAGACACACCGATGTTACCCAGTGCGAGCTGTACGATACAGGAAGCACGAACCATCGCGTTACCGATGGAGTGCTGGGTTTGACCCATACACCAAACCAATGTGCTAGGACGGTTCTTGGCCATCATTTCAGCGACTTTGTACATCTGGGCTTCACCAACGCCGCAAGCTTCTTCAACCTTGTCGGGTGTCCAGTTGGCCATTACATCGGCCTTGATCTGGTCCATGCCGTACACACGGTCATTGATGTACTTTTTGTCTTCCCAACCGTTCTTGAAAATGTGATGCAGCAAACCGAACAGGAAAGGAATGTCAGAGCCGGAGCGAATGCGAACGTATTCGTCAGCACGAGCCGCAGTGCGGGTGAAACGTGGATCGACCACGATCATCTTCGCGCCTGTTTCTTTGGCGTGCAGCATGTGCAATACAGACACTGGGTGAGCTTCAGCCGCGTTTGAACCAATGTACAACGCGCACTTGGTGTTTTGCATGTCGTTGTAGGAGTTGGTCATCGCACCGTAACCCCAGGTATTCGCAACGCCAGCCACCGTGGTGGAGTGGCAAATACGTGCCTGGTGGTCAGTGTTATTGGTGCCCCACATGGACACCCACTTGCGCAGCAAGTATGACTGCTCGTTGTTGTGCTTGGACGATCCGATAAAGAACACGGAGTCTGGTCCGTTTTCTTCACGCAGAGCCAACATTTTTTTGGTGATGCCGTCTAGCGCTTCGTCCCAGCTAATTTTCTGGTACTTGCCATCCACCAATTTCATGGGGTACTTCAGGCGATACTCGCCGTGGCCGTGTTCACGCAGTGCCGCACCCTTGGCGCAGTGTGCACCCAGGTTAATCGGGCTATCAAACACAGGATTCTGGCGAACCCACACGCCGTTCTGAACTACCGCATCAGTCGCGCAACCTACTGAACAGTGTGTACAAATCGTCCGCTTAATCTCGATTGCACCACTTGCTGCGCCACCCTCAGCGGCAGCTTCAGCCTTGCGCACCATGCCAAACGGCAGGCTACCCGCAACCGCGCCAGCGCCCACACCGATACCGGAGCGCTTCAGGAACGCACGGCGGTCCATGGTGGCGCCCAAGCGTGACCCAATTTTATTGAGCAAGCTGTGGTTGTGATTGGGAATCACTTTGGCCACTGTCTTTTCGTCTCTTCTCTTTAACATCCTGGTCTCCTTGATTTACACCAGCAAGGTTCTGTAATAGGTTTTCACATGCTCAGAGAGCTGATAACCCTTCGATTTTTTCTCGGTGCCTGCGGCAGCGGCTTGTTCGGCCACTTCAGGTTGTTTGCTAACCACCAGTGCAGCACCGGCAGCAGCGACACCCGCACCAGCGCCCACCAGGAATTGGCGTCTTGCTAGCTTGGGTTTGTCTTGATTTATCATTTTCTTGGTCATCTCATCACCTCCAATCAAACGGCACTTTCAAAATCGAAAGACTGTGTTTCAACATCAAAAAATACGCGGGCCAATCGACCCACTGTTTTGTAAAAATCGGTATTGCTGGCAGCCTCTATGTCGTCAGCCATGCGACCGTACCAACTCGCCATGTGAGCCTGGAAAAAGGCACGTTGTTCGGCGAACGATACGGGTGGGTCATCCGCCAAAATCAGATAGCGCATCACCTCACACAAAAATGCGATGTGATCTTCTGTCTCCACCAGACTTTCATCACGGGTCAATCCAAATTTGGCCAGGTCATCTCGCAAGGCAATCAAGGGCTTTTCATTCAAAAAGCCTGCCATGTAATACGAGCCATAGAGCATGACTTCCGGGCGACCAACGCCGATGAAATTATCCACAAACTCTTGATTGATCTTTTTACTGTCAAACTGTCCGACCACTCGGATCAGCTCTGAAAACTCGAAACCCAAAGGGGTTGTGATGTCGAGCAACTCGCGATCAATTTCGCGAAAACGCGCCAAGAACTCGTCTGTCACATTGCCTGAAAACAACTGGGACAACAGACCGTAAAAATCGGCACGGGCCCAGTCTTCGCCAGCGATCAGGTTGTCATCCTGTTGAACCTGGGTGCTCATTTCTTCACCTCAAAAATGGTCATTTCATCCTTGGCGCTATACATGTCGGTCACGCGGCAATCGGCACACATCTTCAAGCGATTCGCATTGCGCTCGAACATGCTGTGCTGGCTCAATTTGGCAAACATGTTGTCGATCATATGCTTGGTGCCAAAAGCTTTGCCACAGCTGATGCAGTGGAAAGGCTGCGATTCATTCAACACGCGCTTTTCACGTGCAGCGGGTCCGAGCAGCAATTGTGGAACAAGCTGCATGGCATTTTCGGGACACGTCTCGACACACAAACCACACTGCACGCAGTTGCGTTCAATGAAGCGCAGTTGTGGCATTTCAGGATTGTCGATTAGCGCCGAGGCGGGGCAAGCGCTTGTGCAACTCATGCACAGGGTGCACTTGTCTTTGTTCACCAACACCGCGCCGAACGGCGCAGCTGCTGGCAGGGCTATCGGTTCCGCAAAGCTCACTTTTGCTTTCAGTTGGGCATGTTCGACCAAGTGGTCGATTGCAAATTCCATGCGGGTACGCTTGTTCGAAGACAATTCAAAGCTGGCCGGAGAAACACCACTGGCTTGCAAATCGCTGGGAGCAAACAACAGGTCAGTTTGACCGATGTGCAACACGCGAACCCGGTGTTGCAGGCCAATGGCCTCAAGCAAGGCATTCACCCAACCCACCTGCGCGGCCAAGGGTTCACCGTAATGGCTGGCCTCGACAGCAGACTGCATGACGGTAACCCGATCGGCACCGAAAGCCAAGGCAGACAGCCAAAGATCTGGGCCCACACTGGCGCTGTGGTTCAATTCAATCGGCAACAAGCTGAAATCTGAAACTGCCGATTTGCCAGAGGCAGGCTTCGCAGCTTTCTTGGCCGACTCCAACCAATTGTGCTCAAGATCTGGGCCGTGCAGCAGCACCTCGGCTTTCTTGCCGCCATTGGCCCGGAATGCCTTCAATCCTGTTTTGATGGCGCGGCCCTGAACAGTAGCCGGGCTCAGCGCAAACTGAATAGCACCGGTCGGGCACACGGTGGTGCAAGCACCACAACCCAAACACAAGTGCGGATTAACTTCAATTTTCTCGCCTGCAGATTTGATTGCTTTGGTGCTACAGGCATCGATACAGTTGCTGCAACCCTCTTTATTTGAACGACTGTGCGCACAAATACTAGACTTGTAATCGAAGAATTTGGGTTTCTCAAATTCGCCAACTGTTTGCACCGCGTCGAGCATCGCCTCGAGCAACAACTGGTCGCTGTCGCCAACATGCCAGTAACCCAAAGGCGCTTGGCGATCTGCAAACAAGCCTGGCATGGTGCAGTCAATCACCATGTCGTACTGCCGTGCAGTTATGACATTCATGTCGGCAAATGAAATTGCCTTGAAATCACCACATGCCTTGATACACGCGCCTGACCGGTCACAGCTGTTCAAGTCAATGGTCAACGATTCTTTGGAAATGGACTGAGTCGGACAAGCATCTACGCAAGCACCACAACGCGTACACATTTCCATGTCTACAGGATTGGTCTTGCGGGTGTTTAAGGTGAATGCGCCAAGATAGCCTTCCGCAGCGTCGACACTCAAAGCCAGAACATTCAGATCTCGTTTAGCGGGCAGCACCACACCCGAGGGATCGGATACCAACAAATCCACGGTCAGATTGTTGGCAAGTGTCTGCGCGTGGTGCAATTGCTTGTCGTTGTTCGCCACGATGGCCACTCGGCCCTGCGACTTGAACACCACGGCTGGCACTGGCTCAACCTGAAAATCGGTTTCGTAAGCAGCCAATGCAGCGACAGTCGCAGCTGCCTCAGGAGAATTCTGGGCAGAAGGCTGACCCCGCAACAAGCCGCGCAAGTTGAAGAACTCGATTGATTGGGAGGTTGTGCTGTCAGCCAGCGATTCGAATACGGCCTGTTCCTGTGTGCAACCAACGAAACAGCGCGCACCGCTGGTTTTGTTTTTTGCGTCCAGCACAGCGGTGACTCCATCGCGGCAAGCCCGCTGAGCAGACACAAAACGAATACCGTCGACCTTGACGTTTTGCAACGCTTTGTCGATCGTCTCGCCACTGCCCTGACAACCACACACAAACACATCCGAGTTGGTCATTGTATTGATACTTCTATTTTGGTTATTTGGCAATTAATTGCAAAACTTGTGCCAGAGCAGCGTAAGAAATTTTCTTATTTAGAATCAGCCATCTAGAAACAAGGTCTTGTATACAAGAAATGGGGGTGGTGCATTTTGTCTGTATCGGGTTGGACACACCACAGACAAAATGTACCATGTATTGGTTATTTTTCCTCAGGTGATTCAAACGAACGTTTTTTAATTCATCATTAAAATCAACACCTTGAAGACTATCAGGGATAACCCTAGTTTCGTTGGGGTTATCTGCTTCGACAGCAGATACTTGTGCAGGCATCTCAGTTTTGTCTAGTGCATCTGATGCAGAATCTTCTTCGCTAGCCAAGGCGGACTCAAGTTTTTCCAGTCCAGCATTGATGTCACCTTTTTTCGGTATCTCCAAGTCCGGCCTGCTCAGCAACTGCTTGGACAAGGTCATCTTTCCTATGTCCTCCTGACTCAAAGGAGTGAACTTGCTGTAATCATCAATGTAAATGTCCAAACCATCCATTACATTGAATTCCGGGCGCGAGAAAAGCGCTTTGAAAGCCTTGTTTTTCAACTCTGTCGACACTTTGTCGACCATGAAAGCCTTGATATCACCGCCCTGCTCTACGGCATGAAGATCTTCTTCCGTCGGCAAAGGCAACTCGGGCTGGGTCGCCGCCGTCTGCTCCAGTGGCTTTGTTGAGCTCAATTCACCCGCCGCGGCACTTTGTCCGGAATCAACACCAGATAGTGGTGCTTCGGTCTTCAATACCGTCACTTCTTCGGCCAGTTGCTCCTGGGCTCGAACCTCAAGCTTCCGCTTGGACCAACGACTTAAAAAATTTTCGCTCATCGAATTAACTGCGCTCTTCAGGTTTTATGAATGACTGCGGACGCCTGCGCTGTTTGGGCTCAGGCTGGTATTTCGCCTGAACCAGTTCCGCCAGCCAACTGGCCACTGGCGCGGGCAATGGCAAGGTTTGAACCTCTTCGTTGGAGTCCATCCAGCGCGCAGCTTCGTCGTAACTGAAAGTGGCATCATAAATCGAAGGCATCAGCGTTCTATTGTCTTCCGGGTACCGCACCCCGAAAAAAACAAACGGAGTGTCTGTGTCCAGGTTCAGGAAATAACCTTGCAACTGGTCTTGATACACCTCGACATTGATTGTTTGAACCCGTTCATCCGTTCCTTGCATCATGGGGACATCCGCTGGCCCCATCTCGATGACTTGCCAGCGAAATGGCTGCCAAGGTGAGGCTTGCGACACCCTGCCAATTTTCACATTGAAAGCCAGTTCACCCAGCACCAAAAATTTTGAGCTCAAAAAACACCTCTGCGAGTTGCCGGTGCCCGTCAGTACGGGCACAATTCATGGTTATCAGATTAGAAGATACACCACAAGTATCACAATAGGAGTTTGCCCCATGGGGCGAGGGATTGAACGATGACAGACCGAGTTATTCAACTGGTCCAGGACAATTCGCGCGTAATTCCCCTGAATTTCAGCGCGCCGCAAAACAGTGAAGTACCCGCAAAAGATCATTTCAATCGCAGGCTTCACGACTTGCGTATTTCTGTCACGGATCGCTGCAACTTTCGTTGCGTGTACTGCATGCCCAAGTCGATTTTCGACAAAAACTACCAGTTCTTGCCGCACAAAGACTTGCTCAGCTTTGAAGAAATCGAACAGGTTGCCCGTGAATTCGTAGCACTTGGGGTTGAAAAAATTCGCCTTACGGGCGGAGAGCCCCTGCTCAGGAAAAACATCGAGATTCTCATTGAACAATTGGCACGCCTGCGCACACCGGGCGGAAAACCAGTCGAAATTACACTCACTACAAATGGCACACTGCTTCGCAAAAAATCGAAAATTCTGAAAGAGGCAGGTTTAAATCGCGTCACAGTAAGTTTGGATGCAATCGACGACGCCGTTTTCAAAGCCATGAACGATGTAGATTTTTCGGTCAACGAAGTACTTGACGGCATCGAAGCGGCACACGAGGCAGGCCTTGGGCCAATCAAAGTGAACATGGTTGTCAAAGGTGGCATGAATGACGACCAGGTGCTACCCATGGCCAGACATTTTAAAGGCACACCCCATATCCTTCGGTTTATTGAGTATATGGACGTTGGCAGCAGCAATGGCTGGAAAATGGACGAAGTAGTGCCATCGGCGCGCATCATCAACATGATTTCCCAACAGGTGTCGCAATTGCAAATGCTGGATGCCAACTACACCGGTGAAGTGGCCGAACGCTGGAAATACAGCGATGGCACAGGTGAAATCGGTGTAATTTCATCGGTAACACAAGCATTCTGCAAAGACTGCACCCGCATCCGTTTGTCCACTGAAGGCAAGCTTTATACCTGTCTGTTTGCAAGCAAGGGGCACGACTTAAAGCCCTTGATTCGTTCGAACACCCAGCCCGAATCGATTAAACAGCAACTGAGTCACGCAATCAGAAATTTGTGGTCAGTTCGGGCCGACCGATACAGCGAAATTCGGACTGAAAACACCACACAGCCCAAAGACAGAATTGAAATGTCGTATATCGGCGGCTGAGGAATCAGTGATACAAGTTATGACAGCACACATACATACTACTCACGCAAGCATACCGAGTACCGTTGAAATTACGGCTATCAATGAACGTGGCGAGCAAATACCCGTTCAAATTTCTGGTGAACACCCTCTCACACTCTACTTCGACAAAAAAGAATTACTCACCATCATGACCTTGGGTGCTCAACCTGAGGCCTTAGCGCTGGGTTGGTTGCGCAACCAACGGCTGGTGTCCGACCCTGCGGAAATCGCAGCAATTCACGTGGACTGGGAAACAGAGAGCGTTGCTGTCACCTCAACAGTATTAAAAAATACAGGTCAAACCATTTGGGAAACCACCGAAAAAGCGCAGAAGTTAGAGAAGAAGACAACCACATCGGGTTGCGGACAAGGAACCGTGTTTGGCGACTTGATGGAAGACCTTGACAAGGTGCAGCTCAGCAACGCCTACAGCCTCTCACAAGACGTTTTGTATGGCGTGATGGACCATGTTCGCAAACACGAATCAATTTACAAACAGGCTGGCGCCGTGCACGGTTGCGCGCTATGTTCCAACAGTGGTGAAAACCGCGGCGAAATTCTGCTTTTTGTCGAAGACGTGGGGCGACACAACGCAGTCGATGCGATTGCAGGTCAAATGTGGCTGCATGGAATGACTGGCGAGGACAAAATTTTTTACACCACCGGCAGATTAACCTCCGAGATGGTAATCAAGTGCGCACAAATGGGTATTCCCGTACTTGTCTCTCGCTCGGGCCTCACACAAATGGGCTATGAAATAGCTCAAAAATTAAATATAACCATGCTGGGCCGCTGCCAAGGCAAACACTATTTGCTTTACACGGGCACACATCGATTCAACACCTTAACTGATACACAATTGGCATGAGCATTTCACTGGATGACATCACTGGCGTAATTCTCGCCGGTGGCATGGGTCGCCGCATGGGCGGCGTTGACAAAGGATTACGCAATTACAAAAACGCACCACTGGCACTTCATGCCATGATGCGACTGAATGGGCAGGTCGGCAGCATGACCATGAACGCCAACAGAAACATTGGTGTCTACGAAGGATTCGGCATACCTGTAATTTGCGACCAGCAACCCGATTTTGCAGGCCCTCTGGCAGGAATGCAGACAGCCCTTAGTTACGCCACAGTGCCTTTCTTGGTGACCGTGCCCTGCGATGTACCGATGTTTCCATTGAATCTTGTGGCGAAACTGAGCGCACCTTTCGAGAAGAACGTGGGTCTGATGTTGACTGTCGCTTCGACCAAGGGTCGCCATCATCCCGTGTTCTGCATGATGCGCACTGAACTGTTGCCCAGCATGGAAGAATTCCTGCGCAAAGGTGGCCGAAAAATCGATGCCTGGTATGAAAATATCCCGCATGAAGCGGTCGAGTTTGACGATGAGTCAGCTTTCCACAACGTCAATACCCTTGATGAACTTAAAGAACTTGAACAGAAATCCTCCACAGTGAATTAACGAATGCAATCTGATTTCAAAACCGTTGACGATGCAAAGCAGCACATTCTTGCGATGCTCAAACCTGTGTTGGGCACGCGCACAGTCGCCATTCGTGACGCGCTGGACCAAATACTTGCAGTCGATATCCTTTCGCCAATCAACGTACCGGCTCACGACAATTCTGCGATGGACGGTTATGCTTTCAACAGCGCTGATATTCAGTCAGCTGGTATCACATCGCTGACCTTGGTGGGTACGGCCTACGCTGGCAAAGCCTACACCGGCACATGCAATAATGGTGAATGCGTGCGCATCATGACAGGCGCAGTCATGCCAGCAACTTGCGACACCGTGCTGGTGCAGGAAAATGCCACAGTAAATAACGACACCATCAGCTTCCCGCCGGGTGCAGTAAAAGCGGGGGACAACCGACGGCTTGCCGGTGAAGACCTGACTGTGGGCAAACCCGCCCTGCCCGCTGGCAAGGTACTGCGGCCTGCAGATTTGGGTTTGCTCGCGTCCTTGGGCATTGCCGAGATTGCAGTACGAAGAAAGCTTCGGGTTGCATTTTTTTCGACTGGCGATGAACTTCGATCTCTGGGTCAGCCTCTGGATGAAGGTTGCGTTTACGACAGCAATCGCTACACCCTGTACGGCATGCTGACTCGCTTGCGATTTGTCGAATTACTCGACATGGGTGTGGTTCACGATTCTCCTGAAGCGCTCGAACAAGCCATGTTGCAAGGCATGGAACAAGCAGATGTAATCATTACTTCTGGCGGTGTTTCAGTGGGTGAAGCGGACTTCACCAAAGACGTCATGGAAAAACTGGGCAGTGTGAATTTCTGGAAGATTGCAATGCGACCCGGTCGCCCGATGGCTTTTGGCCAGGTGCATAACAAAGCCACTGGCGACTCAGCCTATCTGTTCGGTTTACCCGGCAATCCGGTAGCAGTCATGGTCACTTTCTACGCATTTGTGCGTGATGCCTTATTCAAGTTGGCCAGCGCCAACGCCCTGCCAGTGCCCATGGTCTCAGCCCGACTTGCGCAGAATGTTCGAAAACGCCCAGGCCGCACCGAGTACCAACGCGCGCGGCTTGTCCTGAAAGATGGCGTGGTGACAGCTCACCTCACAGGCGCCCAAGGTTCGGGTATTTTGCGCAGCATGTCGGAGTCCGATGGCTTGCTGGTGCTTGAACATGAACAAGGTGACTTGAAGGCTGGGGACACTGTGCTTGCCTTGCCATTTGAAGGGCTGATATAGCAGGGCGCATCATTTGGGCTACACCCCCATTAGAAGGAGTGAACCAAGTGAGTGATTTTCAGGGTCCGGTTCAAACGCTACCATGGGCGCTCTTGAATTTTGGCCCTCCTCATGCTGCAAGATCCGCGCCCCATCAAGCCACTTCAACACGCCTTGAGCGAAGTGCTGGAACAACTCGCAATTGAGTTTTTGCCCAGCCAGTGGCGATTGCAGGAATCGCTAACCGATCCTGGACCTCAACAGGAACTGCGCCATTTGCAGTCTTACCTCGATGCCTGCAACATTCCTTACCAGGTATTTCACAACATAAAACCACAAGAACTGAAACACCTTCCATCCAGCACGCTGGCGATGGCGGACAACGGAAGTACCGGCTCCCTTGGCGAACTGGCACGCTGTTCAACTGAACCACTCGTCCTGAGATGGGCGGTTCAACTGGATGCATCAAAACCCGGCTCAAGGAAAAATCAAAACAGCGACAACCCCGTCAGTCTATTGGCTTTCTGGCAAAAACTTCGCGACAGTGTCTGGCTACGCAATGCGCTTCGCTTTGAAGAAGGAAGCTTCAAGCCGGTTATCTATGCATCGCTACTGATCAATGTACTTGCTCTGGCGGGCCCTCTTTTTTCCTTGCAAGTGTACGACCGGATCATTCCGAATCAGGCCTATGCGTCCATGGTCGCTCTGCTATTTGGTGTGGCCCTGTGCCTGGGTTTTGAGCATGTATTAAAACATGCCCGACACAGCCTGATGGAAATTGCAGCCACGTCGATTGACACACGTTGCACCAGCCAACTGTCCGAAGCATTGCTCAACGTACCAATTCACAAAACCGAGCCCACGGTGCTTTTGCAACACCTTCGGTCATTCGAACACCTACGTGAACTGGTAACTGGCGTGTTCTTGCTGGCTTTGATCGATCTGCCATTTCTACTCTTGTTTCTGGTGGTGATCACTCTGATTCACCCCTACTTTCTGTTGGTGGCCGTCGCTGTAATTGGTCTGACGCTATTGGTCGTAGCAAGCTCACATTACCGCTTGTCGCGTCTTGGACAAACTCAAATGAAACAGGCTCGTGAAACTCAAAGCCAATGGCTTGATTCATTGGCGAGCCTGGACAGCATACAAGCGCACGGCGTGCAGCATGCACATGGAAAACTACTGAACCAGCTGCAATTGAAATCGCGCATGGGCGGTAACGCCGTGCGAGAGCAAATGTTTCAGATCAATCAGAAAATTCACTTGCTGCAACAGAGTAGCTGGGTATTCACAATTACATTGGGTGTCTACCTGATTATTGAAAAACAAATGACGGTGGGCGGACTGATTGCCGTGTCGATGCTCACCATGCGCTGCTTCGCCCCAATTCAGAAACTTCAAAGTCACCTTGTGCAAACCCATTCCGCACAAGCCAGCTTCGAGGAACTGGATCAGTTTCTGGGGCAAGATAAGAAAAACCCTCAAGCCCGATCTGCCCTGGACAAGATTGAGCACATCGAATTGAAGTCTGCGGGAGTACTGAAGCCAAACCATGTTTGGGAGTCCGATCAGGAATCAAATTTCATTGTGCGAAATATCAATATCGATTTGCCTGTGGGCACTCGACTTGCAATTATCGGCCCGACAGGATCGGGCAAAACATCAATATTGAAACTACTCGCCCAACAACTGAAATGCGACCATGGTCATGTTGCGGTCAATCACCTTTCGATTGACCACTACCACCCTTCAGAATTCAGTTCCAAGGTCGGCTACGCCACACAACCGCCCGTATTGATCAAAGGCAGCTTGCTCGACAACATACGTTTCATGCGCCCGCACATCGACACAGCTGCCTGCTGGAAGGTGCTCAATCAACTTGGCATGAAGCCTGGGTGGAGCAGCATCCGGATGGACTGCACATGCCAATTGAAAGCCAGGGCAACAATCTTTCTTCAGGTCAAAAACAGGCGGTTTCATTGTGCCGAGCCTTGGCAGGAGAACCCCGCTTGATATTGCTGGACGAACCCACCGTTTGCCTTGACCAGTTTATGGAAAACAGACTGATTCATGCGCTTCAGCAACTCAACCACAACACCGTACTGGTTTTTACGACCCACAAACTTGGCCTGTTGGCCTGTGCCCAACGCTTGGTATTGATGCACAACGGACAGGTGCATGCACAAGGCGCGAAACCTGAGGTGTTGCATGCCGCAAACGCGATCGCAAGGCTGCGTGAAAAAACGGCAGGAGAATAAACATGAATTATCGAAGTGCCTTGAATACTTTCAAAACATGGCTTTTTGAGCGAGGCGATCAGCAGCCAATGCCCGCCGAAGCGCCGCTGGATCAAAGTCGTTTGTGGGCAGAGCAACAAAAGTTGACCGAGCGCCTGGTGCGTGGATGTGCCTTCACACTGCTCGCCTTGCTCGCGTGGTCAGCAATTGCCACGGTACCGCAGGCAGCGCATGGCGAAGCGCGCGTCGTACCCTCGCAGCGCCTGCAAGTGATACAAGCCGTGGATGGCGGCGTCATCAACGAAGTCTACGTGCGTGAAGGTCAACTGGTGAAAGCAGGTGACAAACTGGTCCAAATCGACATCACTCGATTTTCCTCCAGCCTTCGGGAAAAGGAAGCAATTGATGCGTCATTCCAGTTTCGGGAAGCAAGGCTATTGGCACAGTTGAACAATACTGCTTTGAATATTCCGGAGGTGCTCGTCAAACAATATCCTGACCTGTATTTACAAGAATCAAAACTTCTACAAAGCAAATTACAGGAATGGGCTGCACAAACTCAAATCTATGAGCAACAGCTCGACCAACGCCAACGTGAATTGGATGAAGCACAGGGCAACGCCACAGCGGCCAAACGCAACCTGGAAATTTCTGAACAGGAACTGGGCAGCATGCGCCCCTTATTGAAAAGTGGTGCAGTTTCGCCTGTTGAGGTATTGCGCCTTGAACGCGATGTGGCGAAAGCAAAAGGAGACTTTCAGGGCGCGAGCGCGCAAACAAATCGACTTTACTCAGCCATTCGCGAGGCACGCCAGAAGATAGAAGAAATTCGGCTGAAACAAATCAATGAAGCACGCACCGAATTGTCAGAAGTGAAAGCCAGGCTGGCCAGCCTGGAGCAAAACCAGATCGAATTAAGCGACCGTGTGAATCAAGCCACGTTGAGAACGCCTGTCGACGGCCTGGTACAACGGGTGCTGTACAACACTTTGGGTGCGGTGGTGCCTGCAGGCAAAGAAGTAATCGAAATCGTGCCGGTTGACGAACAACTGGTATTTGAAACCCGCATCAATCCCAAAGACATCGCATTCATTCGCCCTGCACAGCGGGCCAATGTGCGCGTGACCGCCTACGACTATTCCATGTACGGTGCGCTTGAAGGCACAGTTGAAAGCATTTCTGCCGACAGCTTGGTCGACGAATTCGGACGCCCTTATTTCAGCGTAAAGGTCACGGTACCGCGTCTTGAAGTGGATGAGAAAGTTCGACTCATGCCCGGCATGGTGGCCAATGTCAGCATTGAAACAGAGGAACGAACGGTGCTTTCATACCTCACAAAACCGGTGTTGCGCGGCTCTATAGCAACCTTCACTGAACGCTGAACACCAGGGCAAACCAAGCAAATAACTACATAGAGTTAACTCTCGCATCCGCTGACCGAATCACCTGTTTGGCAGACAGCTGATTTGGAACCAAACTCCCGGCTCGATCACTTATCAATGAAATCGAACCAGAGGAAACATATGAGCGAGAAGCCAGTTGTCAATGCCCAGGAATGTGATCCAAGTACGCTAGGATTGGCCAGGAAGCCACGACCAGCCCTGAAGCGCAAGCCGCAAACCGAAGTAGTGGTACAGCTCGGCCCGTTCACCGACGGACAAATTACAGCGCCAGAAATGGTCAGGCCACTTGAAGGCCCCACTGAGTGGCTGATCAAACCGAAAACCGGTGAAATTCTTCCATTCGATGCAGGAACCCCGCCTGAAAAAGATGTCATCCGCAAGTACATCACCGTGGGTGCTCAAGACGACGATGTACCCGAGGATTTGCCCAAAATCAGCGAAGGTTATGTCGTTGAACGCGTGAATCAGGACCCCTTGCCAAGCATGGATGAAAAAGTTGGCGAGAATGGCAAAGACACCGTTCGCGTGGTCGAGAAAGAAGGTCCTGCTGCGGTCGAATACAAAGACCCACCTCCAACCACTGTCACAGAAAACGAAACACCCCCACCGGACGTACCACCCCCTGTGGATGAAGGCGAAGACTGCGAGTGTCCACCTCCACCCCAGTCCCCCCCCGTTGATGAGCAGGAAGTATGCGATAAGCCCGTGGACGCGGTGGACGACTGCGCGACCACAAGCAAAAATTACCCCGTGGTGATTGACGTACTCGACAACGACAAACTGGGTTGTGGTGACATCGAAATCACTGAAGCCCATGCAGAAAACGGCACTGTTGAAATTAAAGATGGAAATCTTCACTACACGCCCAACGAGGGTTTTCGCGGTGAAGATGTCATCACTTATTCCATCGGCAACGACGGTTACCTGACCGACACTGCACATGTGTACATGACCGTTGAGTCAGACAATAAATATGATCATGACTCTGGCGACAGGTGCGATGACATCTTGAACCAGAATCCCTACGACGAGCGCCCCCTTGATGATGAAAAAGTCACCATGAAGGATTACGAGTACTCATCAAGTCCCTACAAACCCGACGATTCAATTTTTGATCGGGCCGACGACATTGTTCAAGACAAGCTGAACGAGGTTCAAGAGTTCATTCAAAGCAAAACCGGCTGGAGCTCAAGCTTTGGCTCGAGTGGCTTTGACAGTTCGGCCTCCGCCCCAGTTGAAGAACCTGCGGCGGCGAGTTGAAACACACATTGATTCGAGCAAACATGAACACAACCACCATGCCACACACCACGCTAAAAGTCCTGCCACATGCGGTCATCCTCGCCTTGTCCGCCCTCGGCGTAACCGCTGCGTGGGCACAAGAAACCCAAACCATTCCAGAAGTGCAATCGGTCGCACCCGTTGAGCAGTCGGTGCCAATCGCGAATGCTGCCCCCAATCCGCTGCAACAAAGCGTGATGAAGGGCTTGCAAAACAGCCCCTCACTGGACGCTGATGTACATGCCCTTGAAGCACAGATGGAACAAGCCAACGTGGTATTCGGCGCCATGTTGCCAACAGTCGACGCACGCGGTTCCGCTGGCCGGGGACGAACTCGAATTGAAGATGCTGACACACGCACCTACAACGCAAATTCCTATGGCATCGAGGCCCGTCAAAATTTATACAACGGCTTTGCGTCACAAGCCCGTTACCTGGCGGCTCATTCCGGTGCAATGCAAAGTTATTTCCGATATCTGAACAAGACCAACCAGGTTGCATTTGAATCGGCCAGTTCACATCTGGACGTATCGCGCTTTCAGGCACTCACCAAACTTGCTGAGAACAACCTGAAATACCATCAGGACCTGATGAATAGAATCGAGGAAAAAGTGAAAAGCGGCGTAACGCGACAGTCAGATCTGGAGCAGGCCCGCAGCCGCTACACCCTTGCTTTGGGCAATCTGGCCACGGAAAAAGCAAACACATTTTCAGCCATGGCGAATTATCAAAGAATCACTGACACAGTGTGGCCGGTGAATCAGGCTGGTGAATATGTAATCAGCGCCAACTTTGAAGTAGAGAATCGTGAGCGACTTGTTTTCGCCTTGAATAATCATCCATTGTTGATGGCTTCCAACGCGGCCATCAATGAGGCCAAACAGGACATTACGGCAGCCAGCGAAGGGTTTCACCCACGTTTGGACCTGCGTGCAAAAACCGATGTATATAGCAACTACTTGTCCACATTTGACGAAAGGCAAATTTCTTCAATCGACTTGTTGGCCACCATTAATCTGTACCGCGGTGGATCTGACAGCGCTGCACGCAACTCCGCCATCAAGCGGCGCTTGCGCAGCATGGACGACAAACTCGTTGTTTGCCGTGCAATCCGCCAATCTTCACAAACCGCTTTGTTTGATGTTGTCAGTTCACAAAAGAAACTGAACTACTTCCGTGAGCAAGCCGCCGCCATTACCAAAGCGCGCGCCGCCTACGAACAACAATTTGCTGTAGGCCGTCGCAGTCTGCTTGATTTGCTTAGCGCGGAAAACGAATACTTTCAGGCGCAACGTGCATTGATCAACATTGAAGCCGATTTAAGTATTTCCAAACTGAAACTGCTTGCCGCCACTGGACAATTGATCACGCTGTTTGCCGTTGACGAATTGGTGAACGCAGATGAACCCACCAAGCGCAATGTACTGTTCTACAAGGAACAATCCCAAGGCGGTGCAGAAGCTGAAGGATGCCCAACCAGCCTGATCAATCTGGAAGACTTTGATTTGCCCAACATTGGCTTTGATGAAGCGTTGAAGTCGGTGGATGCATCCACCACTCTCGCGCCAATTCAACTTGCTCAACTGGACGATGGTCTAAGTGGTCAACAAACAGCTTCATTGGGAGATCCAGCCGAGGTATCGAAAAACCTGATTAGCAAAACCAACGCGTGGGCCAAAGCGTGGGAAAACAAAGACGTCAACAGTTACATCGCATTTTATGCGCCCAGTTTCAAGCCGGAAGACGGCAGCTATGAAGCCTGGGTCAGCAATCGTCGCGAGCGCATTTCAAAGGCACAGGAAATCGACATTGAAATTTCTGACATGCAGGTGATTCCAAGCTTCGACAATCCGGATGAGTATGAAATCAGTTTCGTACAAGATTACAAAGCAAAGAACTATCAAGAGCGGTCAAGAAAAGTATTGACCTGGAAAGACAACAAAGGCGTGTGGCAAATCATTCGGGAACAGAACATGCCGATGAGCGCTGTGACTGGACCTGGCAGGAAAAACATGAACCTTGCCGAGGCTGGTACAACAGAGTAATTACTTTAAACCGCAAGGCTGTGGGCCAACACCCGCAGCCTTTCATACACAACAGATTTGGCCAGGCTCAAACTGCCTGCTTCTGAAAAAACACCAGTTTTTCCATTTTGTGCAGCATCTTCCCGAAATTCGTCGAGCGCGTCGAATTCACCACCCTGCTCTACGCCACCTTCAGCCACTCGACTTGCGCGCACCACACTAACCCCATTCAATAACAAGCGGCGCAGCACGGGCACACAGACATCAGGAATGTTGCCATGCCCGGGCGCAGCAACAACGACTGACGCTGGCTTGCGGTTCAGCAAATCAGCGAGCTGGCGCAAAGGCCCATTGCCCGGACTACAGAAAACAACTGGCACTTCCATGGCCTCAAACAAGGGGTGCTGGCTTGCCCGCTTGTCAAACAGCTTTGCGAACTGACCTTGCAGGCCCAAGTCTTCAGGTGGACTCAGGGCTTCCCAGTTGGTTTGCCAGTCGGCATTGGCGAGCACCGAATACGGCCCATCAAAAGCATCCAGACCTGCGGTGCTTTGCTTGACAACGCATTGTGCAGGAGTGAACAGGCCCTGCATCAGCAAACCAAATGGTGGAGACTTTCGACCATCGAACTGTTCTATTGATTCAAGCGAATCAATCAAAAAATCGAGCGCACCCGTAATATTGGTTGGCCCGTCTGCGGCATCATGGTCTGAAGGCAGCATTGCGCCAGTAAACAGCAATGGCTTGAGCAGACATTCTGCTGGCAGGGTCAGATAGAGGAAGTACAACATGTCTTCCATGGTGTCTGTGCCATGCGTCACGACAATGCCATCGATTTCAGACGACTGAAGCAAACGGATCAACGCTGCACGCAGCTGAAGCATGTGCCCAAGTTCAAGATTCTGACTGCCGATGCTGTATGGTTGCTCGAAATGCCATTGGGCCCGGCGCAACAAGCCCGGAATACCCATAACCAGGCTTTCACCGCTGCGTTGGGCAGACTCATAGGCCCAGGTATCGCTGCTCGTAGTCAGGATACCGGCGATTGTTCCGCCCGTGGCCACGAATGCCACGCGAGGCAATAGGTCAGGTATTTGCGGGTGTGTCGTCATCATCGAGTGGGTCCACCTTGCCATCGTTTAAACCAAGCAACTCAATCGCATCTTTTTCGGGCAGTTCATCGACCCCTTTCAGTTTTCGCTGCATCACGCGTGAACGTGTTTCTGCCTGTTCAATATTCTTGGCGGCGCGTTCAAGTGTGTCGCGTGTTTTCGCAAGGATGTCGCCAAACTTGCCGAACTCGGTTTTAACAGCGCTGAGCACAGTCCAAACTTCACTGGAACGTTTTTCAAGGGCCAGTGTTTTAAATCCCAACTGCAAAGCGTTCAGCAAGGTGGTCAAGGTAATTGGACCGGCCACTGTAACCCTGTGAAGGCGCTGCAGGTCGTCGACCAAACCGGGGCGCTTAACCACCTCGGCATACAGGCCCTCGGTGGGTAAAAACAAGATGCCGAAATCGGTGGTGTAAGGCGGGGCAAGGTACTTCTCGGCAATGGTTTTTGCTTCTGCACGAATGGCCATTTCAAGGGCTTTGGAAGCGACCGCTACGCCGTCTGCATCCGCACGATCAAAGCATTCCTGAAGACGTTCATACTGCTCTTTGGGAAATTTGGAGTCGATTGGCAACCACACTGGTTGGTCGTCTTCCTTTCCGGGCAAGCGCACTGCAAATTCAACAATGTTGTGGCTACCAGGCACTGGTTTGATGTTGCGGCCAAATTGCGAGGGGGTCAGCATTTGCTCAAGCAGGGCCTGCAGCTGCACCTCACCCCAGGTACCACGGCTTTTCACGTTGGTCAGCACGCGTTTCAAGTCACCCACACCAGTCGCCAGCGTTTGCATTTCGCCCAAGCCTTTGTAGACCTGCTCAAGGCGTTCACTCACTTGCTTGAACGATTCGCCGAGCCGGGTTTCGAGTGTGGCGTGCAATTTTTCATCCACGGTTTTGCGCATTAACTCCAGCTTGCTGGCGTTGTCTTCCTGCATGTCTTTGAGCTTCTGCTCAACAGACAAGCGAATTTGCGTGAGCTGGTCTTGAATCAGGGTGTTGGTGCGATGAAGCGTTTCAGAAAACTGGTTCAACTTTTCGGATTGCAGTTGATTTCCTTGCGTGAACTGGCCGACGATGACTTGCTGCAAACCGTGTGCAGCCTGCTGGCTTTCAGTTCGAGCCTGGGCAAAAGTTTGCTGCAACAGTTCAGCCTGCTTGCTTTGGCGTAATTCAATATCCTGATTGACCAAGCGCAGTTGTTTGCTGAGCTCATCCGACACAAAACGTTGCTGTGCCTGCGCGTCCATCAGCTCATCCAAGTTGCTGAGTACTTGCAGCTGGAACTGAGCCAATTCTGCAGAATTGTCAGCCGACATTTTTCGATACATCACAAACAAGCCAGCGAGTACCAACACCAGCAAACCCAACACGGCATAAATCAAAAACGCCTCCATGCCCTATTCGCCCTTGATTGAAATGGTATTCAAACCCTTGGCGCTGCCTTCAGGATCTGGTTTGTTGCGCATCCAGTCTGCGGTTCGGAAGAATGACAGCATCAGCCCCTCGATGACTTTCTCAGGCAGTTGCATAGCACGCAAGGCGTTCACCATGCACAGCAGCCATTGATCGCGGTCTTCGCTCGAAATCGGAAATGGCATGTGGCGCATGCGTAAACGCGGGTGACCAAACTGCGGTGAATACAAATCAGGACCACCCAGCCAGCCTGACAGGAACAGGTAAAACTTTTCGCGGGAATGATCCAAGTGAACAGGGTGCAGTTTGCGAATACGTTCGAAACCGGGGATTTGATCCATTTCGTCGTAGAACAGATCAACCAGCTTGCGCACGCCAATTTGCTGCTCTTGCGGCGTGTTGCCGAAATAAACAATTGGCGGTTTGGGTTGTGCGTCGCCGCTTGTGCTGGCACTGGTTGAATCGTTGTTGCTCATGAAATTGCCGGTCTGAATGTGGATTGGGTGATGAAAACATCAACTACCCACATTGTACCGGCATGCAACTGGTTTAAGCGGTGGCTTGCCTTAAGGTTTGCATTACAGGTGCGCGGCAAACCTTGTTCACTGACCATGCACCAAACAGCACCGACACCACTGCACCCGCAACCACACCAGCCACAATGTGCATGGGCGACAGGAAGTACTCAAACTCGAACACAAAATGCGCCACGCCCCAACCCAAGCCTTGCGCAGCAATAGCTGCCACCAAACCTGCCAGCGCACCCAGCACGGAAAGTTCAAGCCAAGCGGCCCGTTGCAGCTGAGCAGTGGATGCCCCCATGGCCCGGTAAATTGCAGCCTCACGGGTACGTACACGGGCACCTGTCATTACGCAGGCCACCACCACCAAACCACCCGCAGCCACAGTGAACAAAAATACAAACTGAACAGCCTGGCCCACCTGCCCTAAAATTCTACGGAGTTGGGTGATCACCAGTTCTGTGTCCAGCACAGTGAGGTTGGGGTAATCGCGCACCAGCTCACGCGACACGGGAATGGCCTTGTCATCTTGCAAGCTGACCGAGGTAATCCAGGTTTGCGGAAAACTTTGCAGCACCTCGGTTGGAAACACCATGAAGAAATTCACCTCCATGGAATCCCAGCGCAGCTCGCGAATGCTGGTAATTTCGGCTGTTAAGGGCGTACCCGCGATGTCAAAAGTAAGCTTGTCGCCCAGGCCTATGCCCAAACGTTCAGCCACACCATCTTCCACGGACACTTCGGCTTGGACGGGCGTTTCATCAAACCAGCTTCCCACAGCGATGGTGTTGTGCGTGGGCAAGGTATCCGCAAAACTCAAATTCAGTTCGCGTTCTACGGTGTTGCGGGCACGCTCATCAGTGAACGTATCCGCGGTGATCACTTCGCCATTGATGGCACTTAAACGCCCGCGCACCATGGGGTACAAATTGACCGAACCAAGGCTGGCGGTATTCAATGTTTGTTGAACACCTTCAACCTGATCGGGTTGAATGTTGAACACAAAGCGATTGGGGGCGTCTTCCGGTACGGCTTCTTGCCAACGGTCAATCAAATCGCCCTGCACCACAGCCAGCATTAACAGTGCGGCCAGCCCCAGGGCAAGGCTTACGCCCTGCAACACCAGGGTGCTTGCACGTTTGGACATGCTTTGAAAAACCGCGATATTGGTGCCTGCGCTTTTTTTGCCTTTGCCCAAATAGGCGAGAGCCTTGAGCAGCCCCCAGAACAACAACGCAAACACCAGCGAGGTGCCCATAAAACCAGCAAACAACAACAGGGCCAACACCACATTGTTAACGATCAACAAGCACACCGCGATGGCGGTAAACACGCCAAACAGCACTGACAGCACCAGTTGCCCCCGGCTACTTTTCAGTGTTTGGTGCCGAATTACAGCAACTGCAGGCGCACGCAAAGCGTACCAAGTGGGCACTGCCGCAAAACCCAGCAGCAGTAACGCAGAGAGCAAAATACCCATGGGCAGGTAATGCAAACCGGCCAGCGGCAGGTCTACTCCTACCAGTTCAGCCAAAAACGCCAGGAGCCCCCAATGCGCGGCCCACCCCAGGCCACACCCAACACGCCAGCGCCCAGAGTTAACATGCCCATGCCAACAGCCCACATGCGCAGCAAACGTTTGGGGGTGTAACCCAGGCTTTTCAAAACGGCCAATTCGCTTGCCTGTTCTTTGGCAAACAAGTGCGCCACCAGCGCAATGCCCACACAGGCCACCATGGTGCCGATCAAAGCAGCCATGGCCAGGAAATCATTGGCGCGCTCAAGCGTACCGCTGACTTCAGGACGTCCATTCTCCAGGGTTTCAATTTCTTCAACGGGCGACAACACTGGGGTCAATTCGGAAATCAGCTGATTGATCACCGGCTGAGCGCCAGTGAAGTAAATCCGCCATGTGGCGCGAGAACCCAGGCCCAACAACCGCGATTCTTCGAGGTCAGCAGTATTCATCATGACCCGGGGGGCGAAGTTCACAAAGCCACCGCCACGGTCGGGTTCTACCAAAATAACCCGGGTCACAGGGCGAGTAATTTCGCCCACTTGAATTGAATCACCCAACTGAACATCCAGCGAACCCAGCACGCCTTGGTCTACCCACAATTCGCCCTGAGGCGGGCCACTGGACACTTTTTCATCTTGACCCTGTGCGTTTCGAACCGTGAGTTGCCCGCGAAGGGGATACATGTTGTTCACAGCCTTCAACGAAACCAGCAAGTCGACCCGCTCCGAGGGCACAACGCTTGGAAATACAACGCTTTCAGCCTGCTTGAGTGTTGCGTATTCCGGTTTGTCAAGAATGGAAAGCCATGGTGCATTGGCGGTGTTCCGCTTGGACTCGATAACCAAATCACCGCCCAACATTTGACTGGCATCGCGCACCAAGGCTGCCTCGATTCGGGCTGAGAACACGCCCACAGATGAAATGGCCGCCACGGCCAACACCAAAGCCACGAACAAAATGCGGAACGATGCACGGCGTGACTGCCGTGCCCAGTACTGAAAAGACTGCATGAGGGAAGCGCTTGCTGGGTAAAACACCAGTTTAGGACAAAGCGTGGGGGTACAGGTTCCCCTGTTTATTGCGGCGCAGTAATTTCTTCACGAATAAAACACGCAAAAAATTGACCGATCGTGCTATTTTGAACGTTGACTCCAACAATAAAAATTACTTTTAAGTAACATAAGTAAATACATTACAAAAAACTACCGATTTTTAAGGAGACGGTAACGTGTCTGACGCATTTCCCCATTTGAATTCTCCGCTTGATCTCGGCTTCACCACCCTGCGCAACCGCATCATGATGGGTTCGATGCACACTGGCCTTGAGGACAAGTACAAGGAGTTTGACAAGTTTGCCGCCTACTTTGAGGCGCGCGCCAAGGGCGGTACTGCCTTGATCGTGACCGGTGGTTTTTCTCCCAACCTGGAAGGCTGGCTGTACCCTTTCGCATCCAAGCTCAGCAGCAGTGGTGCAATCAAGCATCACAAAAAAGTGACCGAAGCCGTGCACAAACATGATGGCAAAATCGTAATGCAGTTGCTGCACGCTGGCCGTTACGCCTACCATCCGCTGAGCGTTTCTGCATCCAACGTAAAATCGTCGATCAACCCGTTCAAACCGCGTGAAATTGGCGACTTCGGCATTCGCCGCACCATTGCCGCATTTGCACGTTCAGCAAAAATTGCCCAGGAAGCAGGTTACGACGGTGTTGAAGTGATGGGATCAGAGGGCTACTTCCTCAACCAGTTCATTTGCAAACGCACAAACCACCGCACCGATCGCTGGGGTGGCTCGGTTGAAAACCGTGCCCGTTTGTCGGTTGAAATTGTTCGTCGAATTCGCGAAACCGTGGGTGAAAAATTCATCATCATTTACCGCCATTCCCTGCTGGATTTGGTCGAGGGTGGTAACACCTGGGATGAAGTCAGCTACATCGCCAAAGAGATCGAAAAGGCTGGTGCCACGATGATCAACACTGGCATTGGTTGGCACGAAGCCCGTGTGCCCACGATTGTCACTTCCGTGCCCCGCGCGGCTTTCGCTGAACTGACTGCCCGCCTGCGCAAAGAGCTCAAGATTCCGGTGATTGCGTCCAACCGGATCAATAAACCTGAGGTGGCCGAGCAATTGTTGGCCGAGGGTTCATGCGACATGGTATCGATGGCCCGGCCACTACTTGCTGACCCTGATTTTGCGATCAAGGCCAAAGAAGGCCGCGCCGACGAAATCAACGTGTGCATTGCCTGTAACCAGGCCTGCCTTGACCACACCTTCAGCCTGAAGCGGGCTTCATGCCTGGTGAATCCACGCGCTTGCCACGAAACCGAAATTGTGGACAAACCGCTGGAACGAAAGAAGAAAATTGCGGTGGTGGGTGCGGGCCCTGCGGGCCTGGCTGCTGCCACTGAATTGGCTCGCCGTGGGCACAGCGTCACCTTGTTCGACAAAGCGGGTGAAATTGGCGGTCAGTTCAACATGGCCAAACAAATTCCAGGCAAAGAAGAATTCCATGAAACCATTAGCTACTTCAGACGCCAGCTGGAGTTGAAGAAGGTGGATGTTCGTCTGAACACCGCTGTGGATGCTGAGCTAATCTCCAAAGAGCGTTTCGATGAAGTGATACTGGCCACCGGCATCAAGCCCCGCACACCAGGTATCGAAGGCATTGATCACCCCAAGGTGTTGAGCTACATCGATGTGCTGTTACACAAAAAAGAAGTAGGCAAGAAAGTGGCTGTGATTGGCGCTGGCGGTATTGGCTTTGATGTGTCGGAATACTTGACGCACGACTTTTCCCACCCTTCTCCAACCCTGGATTTGGAAAGCTGGAAAAAGGAATGGGGTATTACCTTTGACCCCAAAAACGCAGGTGGCATTGATGGGGTACACGCCGAGCCACCCAAACCCGCACGTGAGGTGTGGCTGTGCCAGCGCAAGGACGAACCCTTGGGTAAGCGCCTGGGTAAAACATCGGGCTGGGTGCACAAGGCCAGCTTGAAAAGCCGGCGCGTTCACTTCATGCAAGGTGTGGAGTACTTGAAGATCGACGACCGTGGATTGCACATCATGAGCGCGCATGGCCCAGAAATTTTGAATGTCGACAACATTATCGTGTGTGCAGGCCAGGATCCCTTGCGTGAACTTGTAGAACCGATTGAAGCATTGGGCATACCAGTGCATTTGGTGGGTGGTTCATCGGTGGCTGCAGAACTGGATGCCAAACGCGCAATTAATCAAGCCACCCGACTGGCTGTAACCCTCTAAAGGCAAAAGAAAAAATGAGTCAAAAATCGATGCTGCAAAAAGTGTATGCGCAAGTGGACAAGCTGCCCACGCCTTTGAAAACCCGTGCATTTACCCTGCTGTTTGGCCGCGCAGTGAAATACTTCAAAACCAGTGGTCTGAAATTTGAATGGATTGAACCTAACCACTCCATCGTGGTGATCAAAAACCGCCCTTATGTACAAAACCACATTGGTACTGTGCACGCGGTAGCCATGATCATGATTGCCGAATCAGCCACGGGGGCACTGGTGGGTTTGAATGTGCCGGCCAACGCAATACCCGTGATCAAGCGCATGGAAGTGGATTACCGCAAACGTGCAGTGGGCGATATGAAAGCCGAAGCCATGCTGACACAAGAGCAAATCGCGATGATGCAAACCGAGGAACGCGGTGAAGTTGATGTAGCGGTGACGATTACCGATGGCGAAAGCAAAGAACCCATCTTCGTTCGCGCCATTTGGGCATGGACCCCGAAGCGCAAAGGCTAAAATATACAGAACAGCAAGGAGACACCCGCATGGCACCATTTGAATTCAGAACTGTGAACCGCATTGTGTGCGAATCCGGAAGCTCGCTTCGAATGGCTGACATGTTGGCTCCCTTGCTGGCTCAGCATGGCCTAAAAAGCGCAAGGGTATTCATGCTGGTTGACCCCTTCATCGCGGGCACCGCAGCCTTCAAAACCATTGTTGAAAACCTGGCCACAGCAGGCCATGCAGTTCACAGTTGCAACGATGTAGAACCCGACCCTCCCGAGGCTTTGGTGCACAGAGTCACTTTGCTCGCCATGGAATTCAAGGCCGATGTAGTGGTGGCCATCGGTGGCGGCTCCACGCTTGATGTGGCCAAGCTGATTGCCGTGTTGGCGCGCGGAAAACAAGAACTGAACACCATGTATGGTGTAGGCAATGTGACCAGCGACAGGTTGCCTTTGGTGTTGGTGCCCACCACGGCTGGCACAGGCAGTGAGGTGACTCCGATTTCAATTGTCACCACGGGTGTGGACACCAAAATGGGCGTGGTGTCGCCTGTGTTGTATGGCGACCTGGCCATTCTGGACGCTGACTGGACACTTAGTCTGCCCCAGCATGTCACCGCGGCCACCGGCATTGATGCCATGGTGCATGCGATAGAGGCTTACACCAGCAAACGCCTGAAAAACCCCTACGCTGATTTTCTCGCCTGCGAGGCGCTAAGGCTGTTGGCTGCCAACTTGCATACCGTGTGCAAAGAACCAGGCAACCGCGAGGCGCGCCAGGCGATGATGTTGGGCTCTTGCATGGCTGGCCAGGCTTTTGCCAATGCGCCAGTGGGTGCGGTACATGCATTGGCTTATCCAATTGGCGGCATTTTTCATGTGCCGCATGGTTTGAGCAATTCATTGGTGTTGCCGCATGTGTTGCGCTTTAACTTGCCCGCAGCCGAGCAGCAGTACGCAGAGCTGGCCCAGGTATTGAAGCTGGGTCACCACGGCGACAACACCGAGCAACTGGCCCAGGCCTTTATTGATTACACCGCCACATTGTCGCCTTCTACAGGTTTGCCGGTTGGCTTGCGCGAAGTGGGTATTGGCGAGAAAGATTTACCCCTGATGGCCAGCGCAGCCATGCTGCAGACCCGCCTGTTGAGCAACAACCCACGTGATGTGAACGAGGCCCAAGCCTTGGCTATTTATCAGGCGGCCTACTAAGAACATTCGATTGATAACCATGACCACTTTGGCCCAATACCCACTGCATCAGCTTGTTCAAACCCGTTGGCACGACAACGACATTTACGGCCACGTGAACAATGTGGTGTATTACAGCTACTTCGACAGTGTGGTGAACCGTTATCTGATTGAAGAAGGCGGACTGGACATTCACAACGGCGAAGTGGTGGGTTTTGTGGTGGAAAGCCAGTGCAAGTACCTGAAACCACTGGCCTACCCTGAGCCGGTTACGGCCGGCCTGCGGGTGGGTAAACTGGGCAACAGCTCAGTGCGCTATGAATTGGGTTTGTTCAACGCCAAGGGCGAATTGTGCGCTGAGGGTTACTTTGTGCACGTGTTTGTGAACAAGACGAACAACACCCCCACCCCAATACCTGAGAGCATTCGCAGCAAATTGGCTGTGTTGCTCGCTTGACGATTGAGTACAACTGGTCAGGTCAAGTCTTTCTGTCGTATTGAACGCCAATTTTTTTCGCCACTGCCAGCAAACCTGCTGGGGACAAATCCTGCAGTTCTATCAAAGGTGATTCGTCAATATTGGGGTACTCACGCAAAATTGAGCGGCGATAGGCAGGGTCGTAATGATTACGCATCAGCCGCTCAAACAGTTCGGGCATTTTACGCTCGGCAGCCAGTTGCTCCCATTCTTCAAATTCCTTACCGCCCACCAGGCTGCGAATAAAACGCAGACGCTCGAGCAGGCCTCCCGGATCTTCTTCAAAGTGCTTGTAATCCTGTCTCCATAGCTCGACACGTTGCTGCATGTCGGCATGCACGCGAATGGTTTTTCCTTTGCGCATGGCGTCAAGCATGGATGCAGGGATCTGCACATTGCCGATCTTTTTGCTTTCGGCTTCAACCCAGACTGGGCGTGTGGGATCACATTTCGCGAGTTCTTCCAACAGCAAAGTGTCGAAATACTTTTGCGAGGGTTGAGGAGTACCAGGCACTGCCCCAATGATTGAACCTCTGTGACGGGCGATTGCCTCCAGATCCACCACTTGGCAACCTGCTTCCCGCAAGGCATACAGCAGCCGGGTTTTGCCGCAGCCGGTTGGGCCGCTCAGCACATGATAATCAAACTTCTTGGGCACAATTTCGAGCTGTTCATTCACCCAGCGCCGGTAAGCTTTCCAGCCACCGTTTAATTTGCGAACATCGTAGCCAATCGTTTCAAGCGCATCAAACCACAGTTTGCTGCGTTTTCCACCCCGGAAACAGTACACCAGTACCTTTGCATCTTTGGGGTATTTGGGCAAATCATCGCTAAGGTGCCGCGCAATATTGGCCAACGAATAACGCACACCGATGCTGTAGGCTGCCATTTTATCGGTGCGGTGAAGGGTGCCAACCTCGGCGTATTCGTCATTGTTGACCACCGGCATGTTGATCGCGCCCGGAATGTGATCCTCCTCAAACTCCCGGGGCGAGCGTGCATCAATAATCAGGTCGTAAGAGGAAAAGTCATGCATGAAAAAGCCAACTTCAAAACAAATGTTCAGCCCGGCAGAATAACGCAAAACAAGGCTTCAATTGCAAACCTAGGTCGGCAAGTTTCGCCCAGGAAGTGTTTTAAGTCCGTTGGCAATGGTTTTCAAGTCTTTCCAATCGGTGGCTTTTCGCTTTTGCAGCATAGGCCAAAGCTTCATCAACAGCTGTGCAGTGGCTAACACATCGGCTGCCGCCTGATGCCGTTGTTCACATTCAATGCCGTATCGCTGCATCCACACATCAAGAGGAAGTTGGTGGTTTTCCTTGTGCAATACTGCAGCCAAATGCTCCAGATCGAGCCAATGCCGGTGCGTTGAACGCCCCAAAACCTTGCGCATGGCCTTATTGATCAGGATTTCGTCAAACCAACTGTGGAAGGCGATCAATGGTGAATTGCCCACATAACGCAGGAATTCCGACAAAGCCACTTCCGCCTTCACCCCTTTTTGCTGTGCGCCAATGCCAATGCCATGTATCAGAATATTGTTTTTGTCGATGGCTTCAAATTCAATCATATCGACAATATCAGGGGGCTGTTTGATAACCACCTCAAAAGTGTCTGTAAGCGATATGCGTGGGCGGCGCTGAGCATCAAACGCAATGGCAGTGGCTGCAATGGAAATCAACCTGTCTTTCTTCGGATTCAGACCGGACGATTCCACATCCAACACCACCCAGCGATCTGGGTTGGGGTTTGAAAAATCGAGTGTTTGAACCAGGCGGTTCTTGATATAACTCGCCCATCCTCGCGTGGGCAGCAATTGTCCCTGCGACGTGGTGCTCAACGCATATGCTCCATCTCGATTCGCTGCTGCAAACGGCGCCCTACCCTGAAACATTCCTTCAATATGCGGCGGTCAATGTTGTCGAGCACGTCGTAGTTCACCACGTTGGGCTGATCGGGCAAGTTGGGCACGGCCACGCCTTCATCAAGCTGTATGCGAAGGCGCATCATTTGCAAAAACTCAAAGGCGCTCACCCAAGCGTCGCGGCGCTGTTCCTCTACGCTTAAACGCTTGGCCACAGCCTCGAACCGGCGGCGGGTATTGACTTCATCAATACCAAAAACCAGCGAGAAAAAGCGCGCGGCATCGACAAATACCGCTGTACCCTGCTTTTTCAAATCAAGCGTGCGAATGTCTTCAATTTCAGTGGTGTCTATGCTGCCATGCCAGTTCAGGGGTGGGCGAAAACGCATGATGTTTTCAGCCAGCAAGCGCAAGAAGATCGTAGACTCCTTGGCGCGGGTCACAATGTAGTCCCGAAGTGGCTGCGCCAGCTCTTTGTTGCCTGCCAGCGCGCGAAGATCAAAAAATATGTTCACACGCAGCAGGTTCTCGGGCGTGGCTACATCGATCCATCGCGCAAACTTGTTCAACCACTCGCCCGCAGTCATGCAACATTCGGGGTTGCTGGCCATGATGTTGCCTTTGCACAAAGGGTAGCCGCACTGGTCCAGCGTTTGATTCACCTCTTTGCCAAAAGCCAGCCAACGTGGTCGGTCCACTTCAGGCTGATCGCTAATAAACAGCAAGCCGTTGTCCTGGTCTGTGGCAATGGTTTGCTCCGAACGGCCTTCCGAGCCGAAACTTAACCAACAGTAACTGTTGGCATCAATGCCCATCCGGTTACCCACAACCTCAAGAATGCGTTCGGTGAGCACATCGTTCAAGTGGCTGATCAATTCAGTAAGTTGCTTGGCAGCAATGCCCTGGCCCAGCAGGTTTTTGGCAAAACTGCGAATGTCATTGGCGCAGGTTCGCAACATATCGGCGTCTTGCGCTGAGCGAATGTTGCTGCTGATCTGTTTCAGCGACAAACGCTGCATGGCGAAAATATCGCGCTCGGAAACAATGCCGCTTAATTTCCCGTTGCGGGTTACTGGCACGTGGCGAATGCCAAATCTGGACATCAGCAGGGCTGCATCTTGCGCGGTGCAACTTTCATCCAGGGTATGAACCGGGGTGTTCATGACCTCCGAAATCAGCGAGCTCAAGGGCTTTTGGGCCATGGCCACGCGCGACAACACATCCTGGCGAGTCAAAATACCCTCCACCACCATAGCCTCATTCACCACGATCATGGAACCAATCCGGTGCTCATGCATCACTTCCAGCACCTGCTTCAGGGGAGTGGTGGGTGCGCAAGAAAAAGGTTCGTGACGGCATACATCGCGCAAGGGCTTTTCAAGCGTTTGCTCGGCCAGGGTTTGAGAGGAGTAAGCCACCTGAATCGCTTTTCTGGACAAATCCAGAAACTGCATGGTGCGCCGGGTTAAATAGTCGGAGAACACCGGGCTTTTACGCGCCAGGGCTTGCACGCTGTCGAAGGTAAACATCAGGCAGAAGGTGTCTTCCCGGGCGCTGTAAGTAGCTGTAACTGCGCGTTTGGCAAGAAATGCGTTGACTGGAAACATTTCCCCGGCTTCGTATTGAAACCCGGTGGAAGACAGGTCGGCCAAGCCTTTGCGGCCCACGGCAGAGCCCTTTTCAACATAATAAAGAAACTGGGGTGGGCCGTCCTCGGGCCGCACAATCACTTCGTTGGGTGCGAAATAAGTTTCAGCGCAGCCTTCAAGCAGGCAGTCCAGGTCGCGAAGCGGAATTTCACTGAACGGCGCGTGCTTGACCAACCTTTGTTTGATGTAGTCCAGCATTTGCCCGCTGGGGCTGGTACTGGTTTGGGCTGAATCAGGGGCAGCAACCCCCGAATCGGCCACAGAAGCGGCATTCGGTCGATTCACAGTCTCTCCATTTGCTGGGCTAAATGGTTTTTATAATGGTTTTCCCTATTGTAGCCTTTGCACCTTACAAAAAGCTTGTTTCTTCCAAGCCACGTCACTTGAAAATAGTGCTTGCTTTGCGCCTGTGCCAGGAATATATTCGCGCAACTCTCCCCCATGGCTGTTTTTTCCCGAGGTTAAATTGCAGTCAAACCCCACCACAATTGTTGTTGACGGCGCAGGCGTTGAAGCCCTTTGCCAAAGCTGCGGCGTGTGTTGTTCCACGTTCAGAATCAGCTTCTATTGGGGCGAAACCACGGCAGCCGAAGGCGGCGTGGTGCCGGTTGAACTGACGGAGCAAATGAACTTGTACCGCAGCTGCATGAAAGGCAGCTCTCAAACCAAGCCACGTTGCATTGCACTGTCGGGCAATATTGGCGAGTCAGTCAGCTGCACCATTTACGAAAACCGCCCCTCACCCTGCCGCGAATACGATGTATTTGACGCCCAAGGTGAATTGAACCCGCGTTGTAACCAGGCTCGCGCCAAACACGGCCTGGCACCATTGAATGTGCGCTTTGTGCCGGTTGCTGGTGTGTCTGACCACATTACTTTGCCTACACCTGAAATAAAACCCGGCAGCTAATCAGCTTGCACCACTGAATGTGTCTTGATCGTGTTCGGTAAGCGCAGCACGAACAGCCTTTGCATTGTCCAAAGCCTGTGCATTGTCGCCGTGTACACACAGGGTTTGCGCCGTGACCACGCGGCTTGAGCCATCCAGGCACTGCAATGGCCCGCCCCGAACAATCAATTCAGCCTGTGCCTTGACCTGAACCGGATCATGAAGCACAGCGCCAGGCTGGCTTCGAGGTGCCAGCGCGCCGGTGCTTAGGTAAGCCCTGTCCGGGAAGGCCTCTTCGATCACCTCGATGCCAGCAGAACGCGCCCAAGCCACCAAGGGGCTATTGGCCAAAGCCAGCAGCTTCAGGTGCGGAAAAGCATGGGCCAGATTGATGAGTAGCTCGGCCTCGGCCGCTTGAAAGGCCGCATCGTTGTACAACTGCCCGTGGGGTTTGAAATGCGCAGGGCAACACCCCAACTTCGTGGCGATGTTGTCGAAAAAATCCATTTGCCGTTTCAATTCACCCAGCAACTGTGCAGTTGAGCCTTCGGGCTTTTGACGCCCGAACCCGACTCGGTCCGGATAGCTGGGGTGGGCGCCCACCTGCACGCCATGTTCAAGCGCCAGCATGCAAGCCCGGCGAATGCTGTGTTCATCGCCAGCGTGCCCGCCGCTGGCAATATTGGCCCAGTCAACAATCTTGAACAGGGTCTCGTCGTGGGCACAACCTTCGCCCAAATCTGCATTAATCCACATGGGTAGTTGCCTTGTTGTATTCAATGGCCTGCTGGTAGCGTTTGCGGTCTAGTTCATGCCTGGCCTGTAGACGCTGCGCCTGCTGTTCATTGACCAATACCCAGCTTACGCTTTCCCCACCCCCAAGTTGTGACAATTTCCAGAGATCACATGACAATACACTGCCAAGACGTGGGTAACCGCCAGTAACCTGGGCTTCACACAGCAGCACAACCGGCTGCCCGCTAGGTGGCAACTGCACCAAACCCGGGTGCACAGCATGTGAACGCAAAGAAACCACATGCTTCAGTGACAAAGGAGATTCAACGGCCTCCAGCCGATACCCCATTCGACTGCTTCGGGTGCCCAAGCTAAAGTGTTGACGGGTAAACAGGTGCTGCGAATTTTCGCTGAGTTCAAAAAATTCCGGACCTGGCAAAACATGAAGCACCAGGCAGGCTGAATGTTCAGTGCGGGCCAGGGGCATGGCCAAACGAACACCATGCCGAATGCGGGTGGTGAATTTCTGGGCAAAATGTAGTTCATCACCCACTTGCAAGGCCCGGCCTTGTAGCCCCCCAAAACCAGCGACAAGGCAGGTACTGCGGGAACCCATCATTTCGGGCACATCCACACCACCTTGCACACAAAGCACATTCCAGAAACCCAGGCCTGGGGGCTGGGTGCGCAACACATCACCCTCCTGCAAACCCAAAACCTGACCGCACAACACTGGTTTGTTGTTTAACAAGGCATGCGCACCCCGGTTTGCAAACAAAACAAGGCATGGCTTGGCACATACAAAATCGAATTGACCCATCAGCTCCAGGCAAGCCGCATTGGCCTGGTTGCCCAAGGCAAGGTTGGCCAGGCTGAACGAGAAAGTATCCAGCACGCCCCCGATCGGTACACCCTCATGCTGGTAGCCCCAACGCCCCAGGTCGCTAACAATGCCTTGCCCTTGAGCCCTGACCACCTTAAGCATAATCAGCCCGAATGAATTGAACCGTGTCACCGGCCTTGAAAAGGGACTGCCCCTGCTGATCGGTGCGTTCAGGATCAAAAAGCACCTGCTCAACATGCCCCAACAAATGCCAACCGCCTGGACTTTCCCAGGGGTACACCGCGCAGTAATGGGCAGCGATGGCCAATGTACCCGCCGGCACCCGTGAGCGCGGCGTTTCCCGACGCGAGAAATGAAGCGGTTTGGGTAAACCTGTGAGGTAAGCAAAGCCGGGCAGAAAGCCCAAAAATTGAACGGTATAAATGGCGCTGCAATGCAGGTCAATCACTTCAGTCGGGCTTAGCCCGGTTTGCCCGGCCAGCCAGACAAGGTCTTGCCCGGCAACGCCACCGTAGTTCACAACAATGTGGTGGTGGCAGCCTGGGGTGTTTGCAAGCAATGTGGCTTTCCCGAATGGGCCAAGTATTTGGTGGAGTTGATCAAGCAATATTTCATGTTTCCCGGCGGCAAGTATTGGACTCGCAAACAACACGGTAATTGATTGATCCGCCTGCACGCACTGACAAGCTGGCCAAGCCAGAGCTTGAATGGACTGGATTAACTCTTGACGAAACACCGCCAATTCCGTGGCGGGCATGTAATTCTCGGTCGCAGAGCTATCTGTGGCCCAGTCTATCTGAATGGCACGATCGGAAACAAAGTAAGCCCTGGGCATGGATGCACGACGAGTCAAGAAGCGAGGGGTTCAGTTTAAACACAAAAAAGCAGCCAAGGGCTGCTTTTTTGCGATGCGCGAATCACTTCACACGTTTAGGCGGCGGCTTTTACGCGGCGGCTTGTCTGTCCTGATTTGCCTCGCCTGCCTCGATGGTTCGAAGACCCGATTCACCAATCGGAATTCGACGTGCTTTCATTTGCTCAGGAATTACCTTGCGCAACTCGACCACCAACAAGCCATTTTTCAGGTTGGCACCTTCCACTTGCACGTAGTCAGCCAGGTTGAATTTGCGCTCAAAACTGCGAAATGCAATGCCTTTGTGCAGGTACTGTTTGCCCTCTTCATCCGCTTTGCGGCCACGCACGGTTAGCACGCCACGCTCGACTTCCAGTTCGAGCTCTTTTTCCTCGAAACCCGCGACGGCCACACTGATTTGGTAACGGTTTTCTTCCAGCGCCTCGATGTTATAAGGAGGGTAACCAGTTGAAGTGTCTGCACGCATTGCGGCATCCAGAATGCTGGCCATTCGGTCAAAACCAATGGTGCTGCGGTACAAAGGGGTAAGGTCGATTGTTGCCATGATTCATTCTCCTGAGAAGCAAAAAATCAGTTATTCAAAATGTGCTGAAACTCTCTTGGAGACATTTCCCACATTTCTGATTTATGAACCACCCCTGAAAATTTCAAGTGCTTTCTTTGCAATTTTTTCAGGTCAAAACAGATCGCCGTCTACGTAATACCAATGCCCGTTTTCCTGCACAAAACGGCTGCGCTCATGCAGGCGACTGGCGGGCCCATTGTTGGGTTTGTAACGAGCCACAAACTCTACTTCGGCTTTGTTGCCCAGTGGCCAGTGCCCTTTCACATTCAAGCCCAGCCATTTGCCTTGTGCAAGTTCCTGCTGCAAATCGAGCTGCTTGGGGCGCGTGCTGATGTGCCAGGTTGACAACACATAGTCACTTAAACCCAAAGCGTAGGCGCTGTAGCGTGAGCGCATGAGCGCTTCGGCCGTGGGTGCCAACCCAGTGTGAAGATGAAACGGTTGGCAGCAGGCTTGATAAACGCCGTTGCCGCAAGGGCAAGGCTGTATTTTATTTTTTTGGACCATGTGGAACAAAAGCAATGAAACAGGCAGATTTTTCATTTTAGACTGAAGCCAGAGACAGCCAGCCTTAGACCAACAACAATGACCACCAACAATGACAATTAAGCCTACACGAGTGCATGCGTTTAATCATGCCGATGCCTTGGGTCATAACGATGCAGTGGCCCTGGCGGGGCAACTTCAACGCGGCGAAACCAGCGCAACTGCATTGGTTCAAGCCGCGTACCAACGACTTGAATTGGTGAACCCCGAACTGCATGCCACCGCGTGCCTTCAAGAGGAAGCGGCATTGGCGCAAGCCCGTTTTTACGACGACGTAGGCAACTTCAGGGCGTTTCAGGGCATACCGGGCTTTTTGAAAGACAACCTGGATTTGCAAGGCTTACCCACTCGGCACGGTTCAGCCGCCATGCCCGACACGGCGAGAAAGCACACCAGCGCCGTGGCACAGCAGATTATCGACACAGGCGTGGTGCTGCTGGGTAAAACAAAGCTGCCCGAGTTCGGGCTTACCGCCACCACCGAGTACAGCAAAGCCGAACCAGCGCACAACCCATGGAACATTGGGCACAGCACAGGGGGTTCTTCGGGCGGTTCGGCTGCTTTGGTGGCAGCGGGTGTGGTTCCAATTGCCCATGCAAACGACGGCGGTGGCTCAATTCGCATTCCCGCTGCATGTTGCGGGCTGGTGGGTTTGAAACCCAGCCGCGGGCGTTTGGCCATGAATGAAATGGCGAAAAGCCTGCCCATCAATATTGTCAGCGACGGGATTGTGTCGCGTAGCGTTCGGGACACTGCGGCGTTTTTCGCCTTGGCTGAAGAGCATTACAAAAACCCGACACTGCCACCACTGGGCCACATCACCACCCCTGGCCGCAAGCGCCTGAAAATCGGCATGTTCACCCAGAAAATTTCTGGCGATGAAACGGATACCGCTTGTGTGGAAGCGGTGCATAAAGCTGCTGCCCTGTGCGAAGAGTTGGGCCACGAAGTGCAGGAAATCAAGGTGCCCATCAGCGCCCAGTTTGCTGACGATTTCTTGCTGTACTGGGGCATGCTGGCCGCATCCATTTCACACTTGGGCAAACTGGCAGTTGATCGGCACATGGACACCGGAAAGCTTGAACCACTCACCCACGGTTTGGCCAAACATTTCACGCGCAACCTGCTGAAATTTCCGTTCGCTTTGCGCAGGCTTTATCAGTTTGAAGCGCAATACGCCACGGCATTTGCCGACCTAGATGTGCTGCTGAGCCCCACACTGGGCCAGCCCGCACCGCCACTAGGTTACCTGGCACTTGATCTGCCTTTTGAGCAGGCGCGGGAAAGGTTGGTTAACTTTGCATCATTCACAGCTGCTCAAAACGTGGCAGGGGCGCCAGCCATCAGCCTGCCTATGCACCACACGGCTGAAGGTATCCCCGTCGGGGTACATTTTGCCGCGGCCATGGGGCATGAATTCAGGCTGATTGAGCTTGCCCTTGAAATTGAGCAAGCCCAACCATTCAAGATGCTGGCATGAATTCCAGGTGCGCTTTGTAAACCAGAGAGGCCCGCTCGACCATGGGGCAGTGGCCTGTGTTTTCAAGCATTAAATCGACAATCGCGGGTTGAGCCTGTTTCAACACAGCCAGGCCGCTGGGGTGAACCAACTGGTCTGAATCGCCCCACACCACCATCAACGGCACAGTGGTTTTCTCCACCATCTCGTTCAAACTGACGTTGGCATCCGGGTTCACGAATTCCATGAATACCCGGTCGAGCAGTGCCTTGTTCTTGATCGACATGCGACCAAAATACTTGCGCATGAAACCCGGCATGGGCGGTGCCTTGCCATTGAAACAAAGATTGACCACCTTCTCGTATTCTTCAAAATTGGTGGGTGCAAGGATAATTTTTCCTTCGTCGGCAAACGCACGCCCAATGGCGGTGTGCTCGGCACCCTTCACGCCAGCGGGGTTTAACAAACAAGCGCTAAGAACCCGGTTTTCAAAGTTGGCGGCCAAGCACCTGCCAAATAACCGCCCATGGAGTTGCCCATGACATGGAAATTCTTAACGCCCACCGCATCCAGCCAACGCACCACCCGATCGGCCTGCTCCGCAATATTAAAACGGGCGTTGCTAGGGCGGTCAGATTCGCCAAAACCAATCAGGTCTGGAATCCACACGGTGTAATGGCGCATCAGACGCGGAGCCAGTGCCAGCCAGTTTTCCTTGTTGGCGCCAAAGCCGTGCACCAACACCATGTCGGGCCCCTGCCCGCCTTTGAAATACGCGGTGCGCCCGTCTACGGTATTGAGGCTGCTTTTGATCAAGCCCATTTGTTTGCATTTTGAGTCGATCAGTTTGCGGCACAGCCAGTTCATAAACGCATTGCTCATTGTTGTTTCACCTGTCTCGTTGTCTGGTTTCTTCTTACATGCTCAATGGCTGCTCGCTGATCTCGCTTACAGCAATTGGATGGCTTAGTTTTTTTCGCGGTTCATCAACAATACATTCACTGGGATCGATGTCTGTGGGAAGCGTCGAAACCTTCTGAAAAAGATTGCTTGATTTGAATAGGAGGATGTTCAAAATGAAAGCAAATGAACTACTGGAACAAATTCGCGAAGCCAATTTATCTTACCTGCTTCTGGCCAAACAACTCATCAACGAAGACAAAGCCGAGGCCATCATTCGCCTGGGTATCGATGAAAACACAGCCGACCTGCTGGACCAACTGACCACCGCACAGGTTTTGCGCATTGCAGCAAACGACGTGCCCATGTGCAGCATTCGGTTCGAGGACCCCGCCGTGTGGAAACTCCTCTGCGACCACGGAAAAGAACGCGCAATTTCAGGCATGCATGCTGCCATTTTGATGGCTGGCCGCAGCGCCCAAATTGCAGCTTAAGCGCACTTAGAAAACAACCGTGGTTCATGCACCTGCGGGTGCGCTGGAGAACAAACATGTCCAAGATTAAATCTTTGATGGCTGAGGCCGTGCAGATCAAACTTGCTTCTGACTTGATCAAGCTGGACGCCCGCTTGCAGGTTCTTGAAAGCGAAACCCAATTGTCGCGTGAACGCCTGATTCGCCTGTACAAGGAAATCAAGCAAAAATCGCCACCCAAGGGCATGCTGCCCTTCTCCACAGACTGGTTCATGACCTGGCAACCCAATATTCACTGTTCGCTGTTCATGAATTTTTACTCCACTTGCATCAAGCACACCGACCTTGAAGACGGCGAATGCCTGGTCAAGGCCTATAAGCTTTATCGCGAGCAGATCACTGCCTTGGGCCTGCCCGAAGTGTTGTCCCTAACCCGCGCATGGCGCCTGGTGAAGTTTTTTGATGCTGGCATGTTGACCACCACGGCCTGTAAAACCTGCGAAGGGAACTTTGTGGTGCACACCTATGACCTAGTAGGTAACTATGAGTGCGGTTTGTGCAACATGCCTTCACGGGCAGGAAAAACCAAACAAGACGCAGCCACCCGCTTCTTCAATGAAGAAAGCATGCTCGAAACCGCTTAAAGAATTGAATTGCAGTGCCGTTGTACCAAGCAGTAGCTTGTTTTTTGTCTCTCTCCCCTGTCCGTAGTACAAGGACACTTTAAACACCTGTCAGCGATTGCTCACAGGTGTTTTTTTAAGCCATGAAGCGGGCAAGAATTTGACGGCTTCGGGCGTCCAGCGCAAACATGTCTTCGATGATGAATTGCATGCCATTGGCATGCGTCAGCACCAGCCGGCTACCCCCCAAGCGTCGAATGCTTTCATCCGTGGGCAACTCAAACTTGCAGGGTCCTTTGTCAGTTTCCAGGGTCCAGATGCTTGGTGTGGAGTAGGTGGATACCGAGGTAATTTGAAGCACTGTGGGCCTGAATTCGCGCACCGCCAGGTAGTTTTTCACCACGGCCTGCGAGTCGGCATCCAATTGATCAAGCCGGTCCAGCCAGGCCAATTCTTTGCTGTACTCATCCACAATCGAAATGCTTTCGTCAGGTGCAGAGAACGGAAAGGCCAATACTGGCATCACCTGGTCGGCCACCAATTCATCGCCTTTGTACAAGGCCAGCTTGCCCTGTGTTGATTCATGCAATCGCCAGTCAGTCATATTGGGCTTGCTCCTGCTTCAGTTTTTCCTGGGCCTGGTGCAAATGCCAGAAGTGTGATTTCGCCGCCAGCAATTCATCGTGCGGGCCTTCTTCCACCACCTTGCCACGGTCCATCACCACAATGCGGTCGGCTTTGCGCAAGGTTGAAAGCCGATGTGCAATCGCAATAGTGGTTCTTCCCTGCACCAGGTTGTCCAAGGCCTTTTGAATTTCCTTCTCGGTTTGCGAATCGACCGAGCTGGTGGCCTCGTCAAGAATGAGAATTTTAGGATCGATCAATAAGGCACGCGCAATCGAAATTCGCTGCCGCTCACCCCCGGACAAGCTTTGTCCACGCTCGCCCACCAGGGAGTCATAACCGTGCTGGAGGCGTAAAATAAACTCGTGAGCATGCGCAAGCCGCGCTGCCGCGATGATTTCTTCACGGGTGGCATCGGGGCGCCCGTAGGCAATGTTTTCAGCAATGGTACCGAAGAACAAATAAGGCTCTTGCAACACCAGGCCGATGTTTCTGCGGTAGCTGGCCATTTCAATCTGACGAATGTCAATGCCATCGGCCAGCACTTCGCCATCACTTACATCGTAAAAACGGCACAACAAATTCACCAACGTTGACTTGCCAGAACCACTGTGGCCCACCAAACCGACCATTTCACCCTGCTTCACCTTCAAGTTCACACCATCAAGCACTTGACGACTTCCGTACCGGAAAGACACATTGCGCAATTCAAGCTCGCCTTTGAGCTGATCAATGTGCACAGGGTTCTCGGCTTCTGGCACTGACGACTTGTAATCGAGAATATCGAAAATCCTTTTCGAGCCCGCTGCCGCTTTTTGGGTGACAGACACAATTCGGCTCATGGAATCAAGCCGCGTGTAAAAGCGGCCAATGTAGGCGAGGAAAGCCGTTAACACACCCACCGTGATGTCATTGTTCATGATCATCCAAATACCAGAGGCCCAAATCACCAAGATACCCAGCTCAGTCAGCAGGCTGACCGTGGGCGCAAACAGCGACCAGGTTTTGTTGATGCGGTCATTCACCTCGAGGTTGCGGGTGTTGGCCTTCAAAAAGCGATCCGACTCCCTGCGTTCTTGTGCAAAGGCTTTTACAACTCGAATACCCGGAATGGTGTCGGTCAAAATATTCGTAACCTCACCCCAAACGCGGTCAACTTTCTCAAAACCTGTGCGCAACTTTTCGCGAACCAGATGAATCATCCAGGCAATGATTGGCAAAGGCAGCAAAGTCAGCAAGGCCAGCTCGAAATCTATGTTCATGAGAATGATGGCAGTCATCACGATCATGATCACGTCGGTGATGAAATCGAGCGCATGCAGTGAAAGGAACAAATTGATTCGGTCAGTTTCCGCACTCACGCGCGCAATCAAATCGCCTGTGCGTTTCGCGCTGAAATAATCCAGCGACAAACTCATCAAATGATTGAATGTGGTGGTACGCAAATCCGAACCGATACGCTCGGAAACCAAAGCCAAAAGGTAGGTTCTTGCCCAGCTCAAGCCTGCGGCAACCACAGCCGATATCAACAAACCACTGAGATAAAACGTAGCCAGTTCAGTGTTCATGGGTTGGCCGTTCTGGAATGGAATCAGCACTTCGTCCATCAGCGGCATTGAAAGATAAGGCGCCACCAGCGTTGCGGCAGTTGACAGCAATGTCAGAATCAGCCCGGCGAACAAACGCCAGCGATAAGGGTGAGCAAAGCGCCACAGGCGCAACAATGCACGCGAGGAAACTGGTTCTTCGAAACCGGCCTCATCCAATTCTTCATCGGCCAGCAAGCGCGGCACCGGGTGCTGAATTTGGGCAGTGTGTGCTGTGCCCTGCTCGAATTCGCGCACGGCGGTTTCAAGCAACTCGACAAATTCCTCGAGCGCACGGTGCAAACTGAAGCTTGCATAGAAGCGAAACACCTGCCCGGAATCGACTTGAATCAGGACCGTAGAAAGACCGGAATGATCGGACATGGAAATTTTCTCAATACTTGAGAAAGGTGCTTTGAAAACAGGCACCTGTAATTCCTTGTCTACCACAATTAATTCATGGGCGTTAAAGGCTACAAGGCTGCGAGAAAACTCACGCCGAGTATTCATGTCAGCCACAAACACCGCTTGGGTTGGTGAATTTGCGGCCCAAACCTCTGAAAGGCGTTGTACTTCGTTTTCAGACGGTGAAAATCCAACGATTTTCAATGAGATTACCCCCTCAGTTCGCGAATTCGCTGATGTTACACCACTATTTCCAGCGACACGGAGTTAACATTGATCGAAAATCCAATCCTCGAAAACAAACCTGCCGACACTCAGCTTATGACGCAAAAATGCCTTGTAATACTCCGAACCATGTGGCTTGACGGCCCGAATATCTGGACCTATCGAAGTTGCATTGAAGCGTTGGTGGATATTCAAGAACTGGAACAATTTCCTTCCAACCTGTTGCCAGGATTTTACGAGCGATTAACGGCTTTGTTACCCGGTTTGGTTGACCATCGCTGTGGAATTGGTGAACCGGGAGGATTCCTCTTGCGGGTTCGCGAAGGCACCTACGCGGCCCACATGCTCGAACACATCGTGATTGAACTGCATACGCAGGCTGGCCTTGAAGTGGGGTTTGGTAAAGCCCGGATGACCAGCAAGGAAGGCGTGTACAAAATGGTGTTTCGCACCCCCGACCCGGTCGTGGGCATGGCTTGCCTGGAGGCGGGTGTGCGTTTGCTGCACGCTGCAATCGAAGGTGCGGAGTACGATCTACAGGCCGAGCTGAAAGTGATCAAGCACCACTGCGACATGCATGGCTTGGGGCCCAGCACACAACATATTCTGGATACAGCTTACGAGCGTCGCATTCCGATTGTTCGCCTGAACGACGGCAATCTGGTTCAACTGGGCCACGGCAACAAGCAGCAGCGAATCTGGACTGCCGAAACATCCAAAACTTCAGCCATTGCCGAAGGCATTGCCGCCGACAAAGACCTGTGCAAGGAGCTGTTGGCGCAATGTGGCGTACCCGTTCCTGAGGGGGAAATGGCCAAGAGCCCCGAGCACGCTTGGGAAATTGCACAGGATATCGGCGTGCCCGTGGTTGTGAAGCCAGTCGATGGCAACTGGGGGCGCGGCGTTTCACTTGAGCTGACCAAAGAAGAAGATGTAAAAACTGCATGGCCACTTGCGGACAAAGAAAGTTACACCGGCGTTATTGTTGAAAAATTCATTCGCGGAACCGAACACCGTGTTCTTGTCGTGAATTACCAGGTGGCTGCCGTATCGCGTGGTGAATTGGTTCATGTGGTGGGCGATGGAAAGTCGACCCTGCAAGAACTTTGCAATCAGCAAATCAACACCGACCCGCGCCGTGGCGAATCTGAAATTTTCCCTTTACGTCCGGTCAATGTGGAAAAAAACCCGGCTGTATTTCTTGAAGTACAACGTCAGGGATACACAGCAAGCTCTGTAATAGGCGATGGCGTGAAAGTGTTGATCGAGCGCAACAGCAACGCATCCGAAGACGTCACTGATTTGATTCACCCCGAAATTGCACGCTTGTGCTGTATGGCTGCCCGCGTGGTGGGCCTGGATGTGGCGGGCATCGACCTGGTATGCGAGCACATTGACCAATCGCCCAAGGGGCAATCGCTGGCGGTGGTTGAAGTCAATGCTGGACCCGGCTTGCTTATGCACATCAAGCCGGCGAAAGGCCAGGCCCGCAACGTGGGCAAACCGATCATCGAATCGCTGTTCCCAGGTGACGCCAACGGCCGGATTCCTACCATTTCTTACTCGGGCGGCCTTGAAATAGAAGGTTTTGGCCCTGAACTCACAGAAATTCTTGAAGACCAGGGACACAAAGTGGGCCTGGCCTGCGACCAAGGCCTGCTCATGAATGGCCGCACCATCAACAAAGCCCCGTCAGCGAACTGGCAATCGGGCCGCAACTGCCTGATCAACAAAAACCTGGACACCTTGGTGATGCAGGTTAAGGCCAGCACCATTTTGTCGGAAGGCCTGCCTTACGACCGTGCCAGCTTGGCAGTCATCACCAGTCTCGGCGACATGGGTGGCTTGGATGAATGGGATATTCTGACCAAGGAGCAACACTTCAATGTGATGCGCACGGTTGTAGACCTTGTACTGGGCAGCGGCCACGCGGTTGTAAACGCAGACGAAGTCAGCTTGCTGCCATTGAAAGACCTGTGCGATGGAAAGGTGATCTGGATCAGCAGCACCGCAGACAACCCCATTGTTGCGGAACATGTGAAAAACGGAGGCATGGCTGTGGTGTACCAAGGTGAAAGCATTCACTTCATGGGTAGCCGGGCCGAGGCAGAGCAACGCAGCCCGATTCCGCTGAAACAGCCCCCAGTGAGCCTTACAAAAACGCTGGCACTTGCTGCCGCTGGTTGGGCAATGGATGTGCCACACCACCTGCTGCGCGCCGATCTTCGGCAGCGCTATTAAACCCAATGCTGATGCACTCAACAGGTTGATGAATTATGAAAATTGAACGCATTCGCGCCCTGCGCGGCCCCAATTTGTGGAGCAAAAACACCAGCATGGAAGCTTTGGTGTTTTGCGAGGAAAATGAGCGCCTTTACGACCGCTTTGCCAACATAGAAATGCGTGTTCGCAGCGCCCTGCCCGGCATCGGTTCGCTACGGGCCACCGGGTTCGAGCAAAGCAACATTGCTTTGGCGCATATATTAAGCCGCGCAGCTTTGCGTTTTCAGGTTGATGCAGGGTCACAAGTTACCTTCGCCCATGTGGCCGACAACATCACCACCGGCTATTTCCGGGTGGTGGTGCAGTACGAAGAAGAAGATTTGGCCCGTGCGGCATTTGAAGAAGCGCACCAACTTATTCTGGCTGCGCTGGCAGGCGACGATTTCGATGCCAATTCAGCGATTGAACGCCTGAAAGAAATTTATGAAGACTGCAAACTTGGGCCAAGCACTGGCTCGATAGTAAATGCTGCCCTGCGCCGCGGCATTCCCATTCGCCGCCTTACTCAGGGCAGCCTTGTGCAACTGGGCTGGGGTTCAAAAGCGCGCCGAATTCAGGCAGCAGAAACCGACACAACCTGCGCCATTTCTGAAGAAATAGCCCAGGACAAAGACCTGACTAAAACCATTTTGTCCGCAGCCGGAATTCCCACACCCCGCGGCAAACTGGTGAAAACATTTGAAGAAGCCGTGGAAGCCTTTCGTGAACTAACAAAGGCCACCAACAAAGGTGTTGTAATCAAACCCAGCGACGGCAATCAAGGCAAAGGCGTGACTGTCAATATTGTGGACGAAGAGCACTTGCGGGTTGCCTTTGACGCTGCAAAAAATACGGCAGTGGCGTGCCCATCGTCGAGGAGTTCATCCCCGGCCACGATTATCGCTTCCTGGTGGTGGGCGACAAACTGGTCGCGGCCGCGCGCCGCGAACCTCCCTCTGTGGTTGGCGACGGCGTGCACACCATTGCCCAGTTGGTCGAAATTGAAAATCGCAACCCCTTGCGTGGCGAGGGCCACGGCAGTGCATTGAGCAAACTTCGCCTGGATGAAATTGCCATTGCACGAATCAAGAAACAGGGCTTTACAGCTGAATCGGTGCCTCAACAAGGTGTGCGAGTTGTACTTCGTAACAACGCAAACCTGAGCACCGGCGGGAGCGCCACCGATGTGACCGACAACGTTCACCCTGCCATGGCAGAAATGGTGATTCAGGCCGCACAGCAAATTGGTATTGAGGTTTGCGGTGTCGACGTGGTGTGTGAGCGCGTAGACGAATCACTTGAATCGCAAGGTGGCGGCATTGTTGAATTGAACGCTGCACCGGGCTTGCGAATGCACTTGGAGCCATCGATTGGCAAGGGGCGCGATGTGGGCGCAGCCGTAATCGACTTGATGTTCAAAAAAGATGAGAATGGTCGAATTCCAGTGGTAGCAGTTACAGGTACCAACGGCAAAACCACCACGGTTCGCCTGATTGAGCAAATTCTTCGTTACCACAATTTGCGCGTTGGTTTTACCGGCACTGAAGGCGTGGTGGTGAATGGACACCTGATCGACACAGGTGATTGCAGTGGGCCGAAAAGTGCACACAAGGTTCTGGTACACCCCGAAGCTGACGCTGCAGTGCTTGAATGCGCACGTGGTGGCATGCTGCGTGAGGGCTTGGGCTTCGACATGTGCGATGTAGGCATTGTGACCAATATTGGCGAGGGCGACCACCTGGGCCTGAATTTCATCGACAGCGTTGAAGACCTTGCGCTGCTGAAAAGCGTGCTGGTTCAAAACGTAGCCCCCAATGGTTTGGCCGTGCTGAATGCTGATGACCGACATGCCGCCAACATGGCCAAACTGACCCCAGGACGCGTGCTGTTTTTCACCAGCAACCCAGACAACCCGATTGTGGCCGCGCACAAAGCCAAAGGTCGCCCTGTGATTATTCACGATGGCCGCGTTATCAACATCAGCTACGACGACATGGAAAAAACCATTGACCTGATGGATGTACCGCTAACCAACAATGGCTTGTTTACCTTTCAAGTGCAAAACGTGATGTGTGCAGTGGCCGCCGCCCTGGGCCTGAACGTGCCATTCAACACCATTCGTGCCGCGCTCGGGAGCTTTCAGTCTACTCCCGACACGGTGCCCGGCCGCTTTAACTTCTTCAAGCACAAAGGGGGCTCTGTCATTGCCGATTACGGCCACAACCCCGATGCAGTATCGACGCTGGTCAACACGCTTAAAAACATCCCGGCAGTTAAACGTACGGTGGTGATCAGCGCCGCGGGCGACCGCCGCGATCAAGACATCATCGAACAAGGTCGCTTGGTGGGTGGCTTTTTTGATCATATCGTGTTGTATGAAGACGCCTGCCAGCGTGGCCGCCCAGATGGTGAAACGCTGGCACTGCTTCAACAGGGCATAGCACTTGCCTCCGGCAACAAAAAACCATCCGTGGTCGAAGTACGCGGTGAATTCAAGGCCATTCAAATGGCGCTGGACGAAACAGGCCCAGACCACTTGGTGTTGGTCTTGATCGACCAGGTCAATGAAGCATTGCAATACCTGCAGGAAAACACCACAGGCGAGCCCGCACGGGTATCTGCTTAAAGGCCAAGCCGCTTGAGCATGCGGTGAAAGTTACCGGAATCAAGCCCAAGCTGCCGTGCAGCTGCGGCTCGATTTCCATCCGTGTTATCCAGCACCTGCTGTACCAAGGCCCTGGAAAAAGCATCCACAGCATCCCGGTAAGGCATGCCTTCTGTCGGGGTGACCATTCCCGCATTCGGAATTGTTGCAAGGCCTTGGGCAGTCAGGGCATGTGTGTGCCTTGCTTCACTCACAAGGTCCAAGTGCTCTAGTTCTACAGTCACCATGGGGCCTGGTTCATCCCGGCGCGCTTTCAATGCGGCTCGCCCCAAAGTGTGTTCCAATTCCCGCACATTGCCCGGCCAGCTGTAGCGCTTCAGGGCAGCCTCGCACCCCCGCCCCAAGCGAAGGTTTCGCAAGCCCAAACGGCTGCGGTTCTGCTCCAGAAAATAGCCAGCCAGCAACACCACATCGTCTCCGCGTTCGCGAAGTGGCGGAATGTGTAAAGGGTAGGCACACAAACGGTGATACAAATCAGCCCTGAACCGCCCTGCTTTCACTTCAACCGACAAATCGCGATTGCTGGCTGCCACAATACGCACATCCACCCGATGTTCTCTGTCACTGCCCACGCGTTGCACCTGTCCGCTTTGTAAAACCCGCAACAGCTTGGCCTGCGCCGATGAGCTCAGTTCTCCCACTTCATCCAGAAACAAAGTACCACCGTCGGCCAATTCAAACTTGCCTTGGCGATCGCGCTCTGCACCAGAAAATGCGCCTTTGACGTGGCCAAACAATTCGCTTTCAATCAATTGATCTGGCAGTGCTGCACAATTAATCACCACCAAGGGTAAACTGGCCCGGCTGGACATGGCGTGCAAAGCTTGGGCCACCAATTCTTTGCCCACACCAGTTTCTCCGTGAATCAGAACCGCCAGTTGACTGTTGGCAACAGTCAAAATTTCATGTTTCAGTTCACGAATGGGCATGCTGTCCCCGATCATTTCACGGCGAGACAGCTGAACACCTTCCAGAGCATTCAAACCATTGCCCTCACCCTGCCCCAGTGACAAAGAGTTCGAATGTCGCTCAGTTTTTTCAGTCAGTTCAGCCACATGCACAACCGCCTCGCCCAAACGTGCAAACATGGCCATGGCGCGTTCAACTTTCACATCAAAAACACCGGCCTTCAATGAGTCCAATGTAATGGCACCCCACAATTTGCCATTCACATGCAGGGCGCAACCCATACAGTCGTGCACATTCAAATCCCCGGCGTGCACGCCTTCAAGCAATCCATCATAAGGGTCGGGCAAGGTGGACTTGTTCGGGAAATGCGTCACCCCCCGGTAAGTCACAATCGCATTCAAACGTGGATGCTCATTCAATTCAAAGCGGCGCCCAAGGCTGTCGGGAGTCAAACCACGAACAGCCAGTGGCCTCAAGGCCGAGCTTCCTTTCTCAGCAAGGCACATGCGTTGCCGGGCAATGCTGCAGCCAGGGAATTGACATAGCGCATATAGCGGGTTGATGGATCAAGGTCTGCGCCCAGGTCTTCAATCACTGCCAACACAAAACTGGACATTTCCACGGTTTAATACCTTAATTGTTAATTTAACAACCATTGTTTTAATCACAATATCAAATCGCTGTTGATTAAACAATGATTTGAAATATTTAACAAAATCATATTTCTTATTACCTTTTATTTTCAACAACTTATTAAAATACAAGGGTCTGGCATGCATCTTGATAGTGTTTGTCACTGAGAATCATGATTCAGTTTACAATCGAACAGAAAGGAAACACAGCATGTCAGTCAGCACAGAACAGAAACAGTGGATCAAGGCAACCATTCCCGCACTTGAACAGGGTGGCGAGGCATTGACCACGCACTTCTACAAACTGATGTTCAGTAAATACCCTCTTACCGCCACCTTTTTTAATCCCGCACACCAGCAAAAAGGCACTCAACCCCGCGCCCTGGCCAATGCAGTTCTGGCCTACGCCAAACACATCGACAACCCTGCTGTGTTGATGAACGCGGTTACCCTCATCGTCAACAAGCATGTTGCCCTGGGTGTCAAGGCCGAACACTACCCGATTGTGGGCGAATGCCTGCTGCAAGCGATGAAGGAAGTATTGGGCGACGCGGCCACACCCGAAATTATCGACGCCTGGGCGGCGGCTTATGGCCAGCTCGCCGATATTTTGATCAACGCCGAAGCAAATCTGTATGCCAAACAAGCCATGTCCACCGGAGGGTGGGAGGGGCAACGTGCTTTCACAATTGCCGAAAAAGAGCAAGAAAGCGAACTGGTCACTTCTTTTTATCTGAAACCTTTGGATGGCAAAGAGATCATGGCTTTCAAGCCGGGGCAATACATCACCCTGCACCTGAACCTGAATGGCACAACGGTCATGCGCAACTATTCCCTGTCAGACACACCCAACGGGCAACACTATCGAATCTCGGTCAAGCGTGAAGAAGGCGGCGTGGTCTCCAACCATTTGCACAAGCACCTGGCCGTGGGCGACACAGTACAACTAAGCCCACCCTGCGGTGAGTTTGTACTCGATGACAGCAAAGACCCCTTGGTGCTAATTACTGCTGGTGTTGGGCTGACCCCCGCCATCGCCATGCTGAAAGCAGCCGCAGGCCAACGCGAGATACGATTTATTCATGCCTGCAAAAATGCAGCGCAACACTCTTTCAAGAACTTGACCGAGCAATTAAGTACCCAGCACAGCAACATCACTGCCGAATACATTTATGAAAATCAGGATGGTTTACTCAACCCCCAAACCATTGCGAAAAACCTGCCCAACAATGCACAGGTTTACTTTTTGGGCCCAGTTGGCTTTATGGGCGCAGTGAAGAACATGCTGGGCAAGCTGGGCGTACCTGCCGAGCGTCAGCATTTTGAGTTTTTTGGGCCTGCACAAGCCATTTAAAGCCATTCAACAATCAGACTGACAAGCCTTTGGCATGGCCCGAGGCTTGTTTCTGCACAAACTCAAGCAACTCATCAATTTGAAACGACTTGTCAAAAAAGGCCTTCGCGCCCAAGCTTAAACAACGGTGTCGAATGATCAAATTTGAATAGTTGGAAAAAACCACAACGCCAATTCGTCTGTTGTTCCCATCCAGGCTGTCGTGCAGGTTTTTCAGCACACCCAAGCCAGTGCCAGACCGCAATTCCAGGTCCACAATTGCCAAATCGGTGTGATCATCCCTCATCACCGCCAAGGCATCGTTTTCAGACTCCACACTGGCAATCACCTCAACACTGGGAATTTCGCTCAACATGGCCTGTAGCATCGCCTGCAATTCAATGGAGTCTTCCACCAGCAACACACGCAAAGGCAATGAATTTGTACAATTCTGTTTCATGGGCAGACACCTGCAACGCCCCGCCAGCACGAGGGCCAGCAGGGCACTGGGTTAAAGTCGGCTCAATCTGAGCTTATGACTTGGGCTTCAATTCAATCTTGTTGGAAACGGCTTTCACACCTTCCACCTGCTTGGCCAACACCTCGGCACGCTCCACCTCTGCTTCAGTTCTGGCCTCGCCCGACAGCACCACTACACCTTGCTTGGTTTCCACATTCACACGCAAGGCGCTCACGGTTTCGTCCTCTGCATGTTTGGCCTTCACCTTGGTGGTAATGGTGGCGTCATCCACATACTGTCCCACTGCTTTCATGGGTTCCTTCCCCTGCTCGGCTGCGTACACAGGGCTCAACGCAGACAACGCAACACCAGAGGCGATCAAGGTTTGAGTGATCAATTTTTTCATGGTTGTACTCCTTCAAGGTTATTGAACTGACTACTGACAAGAAATCGAGATCAAAGGTATGTATTGATCAAGCTTCATGCGTTCAATACTACGGAGTGTCCAAACGTTGATCTGTCCGACAAAGACGATTCGCTTGTAGGACCAGTCTGGCCTACCCACCTGATAACAACACAAGGAATATTCAAATGATTCGACTGGCCATTGTTGATGACCATGCAATTGTGCGTGCAGGATTTCGGGAAATGCTCAATGAAGAACTGGGCATGTCCATTCAGTTTGAAGCCGGCACCGCAGAAGAAGCCCAAAACCTGCTGCGTCAACACAACTGTGATGTGTTGATGCTTGACCTGTCCTTGCCCGATCAAAATGGCATCGACCTGCTGCGGGCAGTCAAACAACGCCATGAAGAAACACAGGTGTTGATCATCAGCAGCTTTTCAGAAGAACGCTACGCCTTGTCCATGATTCGTAGTGGGGCGAGTGGCTACTTGTGTAAAGACTGCGACCGCAGCGATCTGATCAATGCGATCCACACAGTGGCGCAGGGTCGGCGCTATATTTCCGCCAACACAGCTGAACTATTGGCCCGTGAAATGGCTGGCGAAAGTGACAAGCCAGCGCATCAGGAATTGTCTGAACGAGAAATGCAGGTTTTCATGCGCCTGGTGAGGGGAGAAAGTGTGTCTACAATTGCACAGGCACTGCACCTGAGCGTAAAAACAATCAGTACTTATCGATCAAGGCTACTTGAAAAACTGGGCGTGAACAGCAATGCCGAGCTGGCCACCTATGCGCACCAACACTGCTTGGTGCTTGATTAAGCAAGCCAAGGTTGTTTAAATAGGCATGTGCACTTCAATGCGTGTGCCTTGGCCCATGCATGAAGCAAGTACCAGCCGTGCATTGAACATTTGGGCGCGGTGTTTCATGCCCGCAATGCCATGGCCATGTAACTCGATGTTCTCGGTGTTAAAACCAATGCCGTTGTCACGCACACTAAGAACTACCATTCCCGGCTGTTCAATCAAGCTCAACTCAACCTTGCTGGCTTTGGCGTATTTCCGGACATTGGTCAACGATTCCTGCGCCACACGAAACAAAGCCAGCGATTGCTCTGGCGACAAGTTCACGGAATGCTCAGAAAAATGCATCTCCACTGGCATGTCAATTTCAAACTGCTGCCCCAATGAGCGAAGCGCTTCAACAAGACCGAGACCCTTGAGCAAAGGGGGCTGAAGGTCATCGACCAAACGGCGCGTCAGTGAAATGGTGCTTCCAATATTTTCAATCAAACGCAGCATCCGCTCTTGAATACTGTCGTCCACGTGTGCACCCAACGATCGTCGCAACCAGCTGGCGTCCATTTTCGCAGCGGTCAACGCCGACCCCATTTCATCATGCAACTCGCGGGCAATGTGCTGGCGCTCCGCCTCCTGCGCAGTGGTCAGGTTGGTGGCCAAATTGCTTAATTCAACAGTGCGCGCCTGCACCTTGGCCTCAAGGCGACTGTTTTCCGTTTTCAACAACTCCTGAATTCTGGCGCGCAAGGCCACCTGCCTTTGTTGCACCACAAACAGGCTTAGGATCAGCAAAAGCGAGGCAGCACCCAGCGCATACCCCACATACTGAATTTTCCCGCGCGCGCCAAATACATGTTTTCAAGATCCTGATGCGCCTTCTCCCTTCGCGCTTTTAATATCGCAAGGCGAACCCGAATCTCGTCCATCAGTTGCTTGCCAAGCTCACCGTGCTCTTCTGACACAGCCACAGGTGCCTTGCCCTGGCTCAACATATCACCAAGGTACTGAAACTTCGCATCCACCAAACGCTTCAAGTCCTGCAAATCGGCATGGTCATCCGAGCCTGGCGGAATATCGAAGTTCATAGAGGCCATGAGTGGCTCCAACCGCGCCGCAGCGCTGCGGTACGGCTCAAGATAGATATCGTTGCGCATCAACAAAAAAGACAATGCGCTGGCTTGTGCGTCCACCAGCAATACCCACAATTGGTCCAGACGATCTATGCGCTTTTGATTGATGTCCGACAGGGCCACTACCTCGGCATTCATTCGGGAATGGGTATAAGTGATACCCAACAAGGCAAGCACCATCACGCAGCCAAACGCCAAAAGCCAGTAGGGACGAATTTGACGTTTGACAGATGACGGCATGGTGCTAAGGTTTGGACTTAATCAAGTTAAAAACGAACGTGACCACTGCAAGCACGATGAAAATGAAAAACAAGACCTTGGCAATTTCCACTGCGCCCGCAGCAATACCGCCAAAACCAAACAGGGCTGCAACCAATGCAATGACAAAAAACACAACAGCGTAGTGCAACATAGTCAACTCCTCGGGTTAACAAACGGTTGACGCCTACTGTAAAAGCCATTTGCGAGAAAGTAGGTCGGCCTTCTCTGAACATGGTGTAAGTGACATCCTACAAACCACAAAAAAGCCCGCTTAATCATCGGTTTGCGGGTGGAGAAATCAGTTAAATTCAACTTAAATCATTACGTAACAAAATCACCGTGATTCTTGTCATTGCAAACCCCAAAGCCGGGTATCTCAAAACACGCAACTCAAGTGGCAGTCTTGCGGAAATTCACCGCATCTTGGGCAATGCCGGGCATGTGGCATTAACTCAAAATGCCGCAGAACTGGAGCAGGCGCTTTTGTCCTACAAAGACGCCCCACCCTCGGTCATTGTCCCCTTTGGAGGCGACGGCACTGTTTCAGCGGCACTGGGCGCTGCAGCCAAGGTGTGGGGAGACCATGCAATACCAGCTATTTTCCCCTTGCATGCCGGCACCATGAACATGATTGCCTGGGACGTGTACCCAAAAACAGCACCTCTCAAAGCCCTGCGTTGGTTGGTTGAGCACCAGGCCAACACGCACCTGCACAGCTCGCCGCGTTACCCCATTAAAACCTCCAGTGCACAATATGGCTTTGTGTTTGGTTTTGGCGTCACCGTGAACTTCATGCATGCTTACTACAGCATGGGCAGTGGTCCAATTGCGGCTACAAAACTGTTGGCCAAAATAGCGTGGGGAATCATTCGACGCAGTCCGTTCGTAGAAAACCTGTTCTCTACGGTCAAAGGGCAGCAAGCTCGCGACAATGCCACACCACAAAGGTTTGCATGGCAGGCCTGCCTGGCGCTCAGTATTCAGTGCTTGCCATTGCGGTTTCGTGTTTCTACCAGTGGCGGTAACAAAGCCAAACAAGACATGTGCCTGATTGCCGGTGTACCGAACAAACTGCCTCTGGTGCTAAATTTGATCAGAATTTGGTTCGGTGCCATGCCGCGTAGCATTGGCGTGGAACGAAGTACCGTAGCCAAAATTGAATTTCAATTTGATTCGCCCACAGCCTGGCAGCTGGATGGCGATGTGCACGCGCCATTGTCTTCGATTCAAATCAGCAGCGCCCCGGCAGTGCAGTTTGTGGCGATGGAATAAAAAAAGGGATCCCACGCGGGATCCCTTTTTCATTCTGGCGGAGACGAGAAGATTCGAACTTCCGATACCCTTTTGGGGTATGCTCCCTTAGCAGGGGAGTGCCTTCGACCACTCGGCCACGTCTCCAGAAGGCCGAATTATACACGGTTTCGGCCAAAATGTTGAATGCTGGCGCAAATCGCTTTCACGCAAATTGCACCGCATTCCCATCACTCAAAACTCAGCCCAAACTCCAGTTCAAGCCGCCTCTTTTTCCAAACCGAAGGCCTTGTGTAGCGCACGAACTGCCAATTCCATGTACTTGTCGTCGATCAACACCGACACCTTGATTTCAGATGTAGAAATCATCTGAATGTTGATGCCCTCTTCCGACAAGGTTTTGAACATCAGGCTGGCCACGCCCACATGTGAACGCATGCCGATGCCCACAATCGATACCTTGCACACGTTGGTGTCGCCCGCCACTTCACGTGCACCCACGCTACCCTGAATCTTGTTTTTCAACAAATCCATGGTTTTGTTGAATTCGTTGCGGTGTACGGTGAAAGTGAAATCGGTGGTGCCATCCGAACCCTGGTTCTGGATGATCATGTCCACGTCGATATTTGCCTCAGCAACCTGACCCAAAATTTGGTAGGCCACACCGGGCTTGTCAGGCACACCACGAATGGTCACTTTTGCTTCATCACGGTTGAAAGCGATACCGGAAACAACAGCCTGTTCCATATGTTCATCTTCCTCAAAAGTAATCAGCGTGCCAGACACTTTTTCTTCGTCCAGCGACATCATTGGGTCGGTCAAGCTAGAAAGCACACGAGTGGGCACACGGTACTTGCCTGCAAATTCAACGGAGCGGATTTGCAGAACCTTTGAGCCCAAAGAGGCCATTTCCAGCATTTCTTCAAAACTCACAACGCGCATGCGGCGTGCCTCGGGCACCACGCGAGGGTCGGTGGTGTACACCCCATCCACATCGGTATAAATAAGGCACTCAGCCGCACCCATGGCGGCAGCAATGGCCACCGCAGAGGTATCAGAACCACCACGACCCAGCGTGGTTTGGTTACCCGCCTCATCAATGCCCTGGAAACCGGTGATGATCACCACCTTGCCAGCATTCAATTCGGCTTTCACTCGAGTGTCGTCAATCGACTCAATGCGTGCTTTGGTGTGGCTGCTGTCGGTTTTTATAGGTACTTGCCAGCCAGAGAAACTGATTGCTTCCAGGCCTTCAGCCTTCAAAGCCATGGCCAACAAGGCAACAGATGCCTGCTCACCTGTGCAACACAGCATATCGAGTTCTCGGGGATCAGGCTCAGCCTGAATTTCCTTGGCCAAGCCAATTAGACGGTTGGTTTCGCCAGACATGGCCGATGGCACCACCACCATTTGAAAGCCCGCGCGATGCCATTTGGCGACACGCTTGGCTACATTCTTGATACGTTCTGTGGACCCCATGGAGGTGCCACCGTATTTATGTACTATCAGTGACATAGTCAGATCGCCCTGCACAAATAAAAAGCGCGAACCATTTCGCGCTTTTAAATCAATCAGTTGAACATTTTACCCCAAGCGCTGACTTAAAACTGACAAAAGCATGAATTCCGCTTGGTCAAAAGTCAGCGATTGTGAACCCCCGCTTACTGGTTCGCCGAATACCCTAGATTCATTTGCAAGCCACCCGATTCCAATACCTCTGGGTGCTTGCGCATGTATTCCAGGCGATCCAGGTATTCAGTGGTGACATCACCGGTAATGTACGAACCATCAAAACAGCTGGCATCGAAAGTTTGAATTTTTGGATTCAAGTCACGCACAGCACGCTTCATGTCGGCGATGTCTTGATAAAACAGAGCATCTGCGCCAATTTCAGCGCAAATTTCGTCGTCAGTGCGACCTGAAGCGATCAACTCATCGCGCGTGGGCATGTCAATACCATACACGTTCGGAAAACGCACGGGAGGCGCAGCCGAGGCAAAAATTACCTTCTTGGCACCCGCTTCACGAGCCATTTGTACAATTTCCCGGCTTGTGGTGCCGCGCACAATCGAATCGTCTACCAACAGCACTGTTTTGCCTTTGAATTCAACAGAAATGGCATTGAGCTTTTGACGAACGCTTTTTTTGCGAACAGCTTGCCCGGGCATGATGAAAGTGCGGCCAATGTAACGGTTCTTGATAAAACCCTCGCGGTAAGGCACACCCAACTGGTTCGCCAGTTCCAGCGCAGCCGGGCGGCTGGAGTCGGGAATGGGCATAACCACATCAATTTCACCGGCAGGCATGCCCTTGCGAATTTGGTCAGCCAGGTATTCACCCATTTTCACACGGGCTTCATACACGCTAATGCCATCCATCACGGAGTCGGGGCGAGCCAAATAGACGTACTCGAAAATACAGGGGTTCAGCGACGATTTCTCCGCACATTGCTGGGCATGAAGCTTACCGTCGAGATCGACAAACACGGCCTCGCCCGGATCAATGTCGCGCACAAACTCAAAGCCCATGCCCACCAAAGCCACCGATTCTGATGCAAACATGTACTCGGTGCCCTGCTCTGTTTCAGCCTTGCCCAAAGCCAAGGGGCGAATGCCAAACGGATCGCGGAATGCCAACAAACCATAGCCTGCAATTTGAGCCACGCAGGCATACGCACCGCGCGCACGGGCATGCACACCCGCCACCGCGCGGAAAATGGTGACCGGGTCAAGCGAATAGCCTGAGGCATTGGATTGCAGCTCGTGGGCCAACACGTTGAGCAACACCTCGGAATCTGAATTGGTGTTGATGTGGCGGCGATCATTCTTGAACAATTCAGCCTTCAAACGCTCGCTATTCGTGAGGTTGCCGTTGTGGGCCAACACCAAGCCATAAGGCGCATTGACATAGAAAGGTTGCGCTTCATCTGAACTGGCGGCCGAACCAGCTGTGGGGTAACGCACATGGCCAATGCCCATATTGCCGGGCAATGAACGCATATTGCGTGTGCGAAACACGTCGCGTACCAGCCCATTGCCTTTGGACATGGAAAACGAATTGCTGTGTGCCGTGGCAATGCCTGCAGCATCCTGGCCACGGTGTTGCAACAACAGCAAGCTGTCGTAAAGAATTTGATTAACAGGAGAAAAACCGGCAATACCGACAATCCCGCACATTGAAAGCTCCTAGTAGCGCACCCACTTGGCCACACTTTCGGGCAAATGCGGTTTGATTTCTCTCATCGCATCCACGGCCAAAGGGGACAACATGGCATTTCGCCAAAATGGCTGTTCCGGAAGCGAGGTGAAGCCTGCCCCAGTAACCAGCACCAACACAATAAATAAACCACGCGCGAAGCCGAACGTGGCACCCAGGCCACGGTCCGCAAAACCCAAACCCGCTGCAGCAACAATTTTGCCCAACAGAGAAATCAGAATGGCACCCACCAACATGGTTGCAAAAAACGCAGCAGCACAACCAATCAGTGCTTTCATGGGCGGGCTCAACGATTCAGCCCAGTCCATGTAAACAGCCAAGTCTGCACCATAACGATTGGCCACCCAGAAGGCCAATACCCAGTTGGCCAGCGACAGCACTTCTTTGACCATGCCGCGGAACAAACCCAGAATGACCGACAGCACCACCACCGCAATAACGATGTAATCAAATATCGTCACTGCACTACTCTCCCTGAGGAGTAACCCGCAGCGGCCAACTTGGCTTTGGTTTCATCGGCCTTGGTCTGACCTGAAATTGGCCCCACCCTGACCCGGTATACCGTGCCATTGCCAGTGCTTGTGGACTCCACCTTCGCCGGGAAACCCTTGCCACTCAATTCTTTGCTCAGTGCATCTGCGCGAGCCTTGTCGCTGACAGCAGCAACCTGCACCCAATACACCTCAGCCTTGGCAAATGCCGCAATCGGGTCTTCAACCTTGGGTTCGGCTTTTGGTTCTGACTTAGGTTCAACCTTGGGTTCAACCTTGGGTTCAACCTTGGGTACAGGCTTGCTCTCGGGCTTCGTCTCAAGCTTTGGCTTAGGTTCAGGCGCGGGTTCAGAAACAATAGGGGGCGGTTCTACGGCAGGCGCAACGGGGGCAATTGCCACGGCCTTTTCTTGAGTCGACCGTGGTGCCTCAATCTTTGCTTGCTTGGGAACCTCGGCAGCCTGCGCTGGAATCTCTGCAGATGGACGATCAGGTACCACCAACTCCACGTCACTGCTGGTTTGGGATGGTTCGTTTTCAACCAAAGCGGGAACGATGATGATGGCTGCCAGAAAAAGCGCAATGGAGCCCACCAACCGCCTTCTGGACCTGCGTTTCAACTCATCAACCGGATCGTTGTTGACTTTGTTCCTGGCAGTAGAACGCGAATTTGAACTCACCTGCACTCCTGAAAAAATTAACCGGGACGTTTTCGAAGCGCTTCTTTGGCTTGCATGGCCTGCGCCACAACCAGGAAGGATCCAAAAACCAGAATTCTATCATTGGGTGGCACCGCAGAAGTGACCACCGCATACGCTTGACCCACACTCTCGTAGCTCTGCACGCTTTTTTCTGGGGGCTGCTTTGCAATACCCCCTTTGGCCAGTGCCTGGGAATTGCCAACCCAGTCAAAAGCCCCAGCATCTACACCGGCCAGTTCAAGCTGCTGCCTCAACTGGGCGGTGCTGCGCCCCCGGTCACCTTCAAGCGGTACCAGGTGCCAATGGTCTACCCTGTCTTTCAAGGCCTTGACCACTTCTACAGCGTCCTTGTCTGCCAGCATCCCGAAAATACAATGGGTGTATGGAAAAAAACCCATGTTGTCGAGGCTTTCACGCAAGTGCGCGGCAGCATGGGGATTGTGTCCAACGTCCAGAACCACCGTGGGTTGACCCGGCAGCACTTGAAAACGCCCTGGCCACTCCACCAAGAGAAAACCCTGCCGAATCGATTGCGCTGGCACAGGCAAACGATCCCGCACAGATTCCAGCGCAGCCAACGCTGCTGAGGCATTCAACAATTGGTTGGTACCACGCAAAGCCGGGTATGCGAGTGCAGCACGGCGCATGGTACGCCCGCCGTAGGCCCATTGCTGCTTGTCGCCACTGTAGTTGTAGTCGCGCGCAAACAGCCACAAATCGGCACCAATTGAATTGGCATGGTCGATCACGCTTTGTGGCGGCTTGGGGTCGCCTACAATGGCGGGCTTGCCTGCTCGGAATATACCCGCCTTCTCGCGGCCAATGCTTTCCCGGTCGGGCCCAAGAAAGGCTTGATGATCAAGATCGACGCTGGTGCAAATCGCGCAGTCGGTGTCAAAAATATTGACCGCGTCCAATCGGCCACCCAAGCCCACTTCCAGAATAACGGCATCGAGATCCAGACGAGAGAACACCAAGGCCACTGCCAGCGTGGTGAACTCAAAATAAGTCAGGGAAACACCCGTTGCGATGCGGGCCTGTTCCACCTGTTCGAAGGCGGAAATCAGCTCCGGCTCCTCCACCTCGGCACCATTGACGCGGGCGCGTTCAGTAAAGCGGATCAGATGCGGCGAGGTGTACATGCCCACCTTGTAGCCCGCCTGAATCAGAATGCTTTCCAGCATGGCGCAGGTTGACCCCTTGCCATTCGTACCCGCTACTGTAAACACCACGCCATTTAAGGCAAAACTCATGTGTTTCTGAACCACTTTCAAGCGGTCCAGACCCATATCAATTGGTTTGCTGTGAATCGACTCCAGATAAGCCAGCCACTCATTCAATGCCGCATTGGCGGCTGGCTTCATCGGTTTGGAAGGGTTTGGTTGGGGTACTGCTTGGTTCATAAGTATTCAGGCTGCTAGTTTTCAGGCCGCTCGGTTTCAAGCCGGCTGGTCAATCTGTTTTTTCATCAACAGCGCCAGAAGGCTGGTCAGGGTTTTCTTCATTTCACGGCGATCTACAATGCAATCCACCGCACCCTTTTCCATCAAAAACTCGGCACGCTGAAAACCTTCAGGCAAGGTTTGACGAACAGTTTGTTCGATCACGCGTGGGCCGGCAAAACCAATCAAGGCTTTGGGCTCTGCAACCACCACATCGCCCAGAAAAGCGAAACTCGCAGAAACGCCGCCCATCGTAGGGTCGGTCAGCACAGAAATATAGGGAAGCTTGGCCTGACTCAACTTGGCCAGCATGGCCGAGGTTTTTGCCATTTGCATCAGCGAACCCAAGCCTTCCTGCATGCGAGCGCCGCCAGAGGCCGCAATGCTGATAAACGGAACATTGGCGTCAAGCGCCGCCCGCACGCCGCGACAAAAACGTTCGCCCACAACAGAGCCCATTGACCCCCCCATGAACTCAAATTCAAAGCAGGCAATGACCACCTCAATTCCGTTCATCACACCTTTCTGAACCACCAAGGCATCGGTTTCACCAGTGGCCTCTTTGGCTTCATTCAAACGTGCAGTGTAACTTTTGCTGTCTTTGAATTTCAAAGTATCCATGGGCAGCACTTCCTGCCCAATTTCAATGCGCTCATCATTGTCGAACAACAAATTCAGGCGCTCGCGAGACCCGATGCGCATGTGATAGGTGCACGAGGGGCAAACCATGGCATTGCTCACCAAATCATTTTGATAGAGCACTGCATCACAGCTCTTGCATTTCGCCCAAATACCTTCAGGAACGCTTTTCTTGGCTGCGTCGCCGGGTGTCTTTGAGGAAATGCGCGGTGGAATAATTTTGTCAAACCAACTCATACACTTTCCCTTGCTGAGGATTTCTTTTGGAAGTTATTGTGTCGTGCCAAATTGCGCATCCAGCGCAGCACGAATCGGGGCAATAAACTTGCCCGCCAAAGCGGCGGCCTCTTGTGGGCTACCTGCTTCTAAAAATTGAATCAATGCAGAGCCAATCACCACCGCATCTGCGGATTGTGCGACACGGCATGCCGACTCGGCATCGCGAATACCAAAACCGACGCCCACGGGCACGTCAGTGAATTTGCGAATGGTGGGCAACTTGGAACTGACTTCCGCAGCATTCAGGTTTTGCGCACCAGTCACGCCTTTCAGCGACACGTAATACACATAACCGCTGGCTGCCTTTGCCACTTTTTCAATGCGCTCATCGGAAGAGGTAGGTGCCAGCAAAAATATAGGATCCAGTTCAGCGGCACGCAGGTATTTGGAAAACTCAAGTGACTCCTCGGGCGGGTAATCCACCACCAATACACCATCCACACCCGCCTTTTTTGCCTCGGCGACATACTTTTCAACACCCATGCGTTCGATGGGGTTGGCATACCCCATGAGCACGATTGGAGTGTGTTGGTTGGTCTGACGAAACTCAGCGACATAATCCAGAATTTTGCGGGAAGTCACTCCCTTTTCAAGCGCACGTTCGCTTGAACGCTGAATAACCGGGCCATCGGCCATGGGGTCAGAAAACGGCACGCCCAACTCAATGACATCGGAACCTGCATTGGCCAAGGCATGCAACATGGCCACAGTTTGACCCGGGTCGGGGTCACCGCCGGTGACGAACGGAATCAGGCCCTTGCGACCCTCTTCTTTCAATTTTGCAAATACTGCTTTGATTCTTGACATGGTTTTAATAGAAATTTATTTCTTGTTGCAGGCCATTTCTGCACCTGTTTTGCAATCGGGGTGGCAATAAAACTCGGCGCCACTCAGGCGCGCCACGGTGTGCATGTCTTTGTCACCACGGCCCGACAGGTTTACCAGAATCACTTTGTCTTTGGGCAGGGTTTTGGCCAGCTTCGCGGCATGGGCCAAGGCATGGCTGCTTTCCAGCGCAGGGATGATGCCCTCAATGCGGCAGCACTGGTGGAAGGCTTCAAGCGCTTCAGCATCCGTAATGCCCACGTATTCGGCCCGGCCAGAATCCTTCAGCCACGCATGCTCGGGGCCAACGCCGGGATAATCCAGACCCGCGGAAACCGAATGGGTTTCAATAATCTGACCATCATCGCTTTGCAACAGGTAGGTACGGTTACCATGCAACACGCCCGGCGTGCCAGCGCTCAGCGATGCAGCATGCTTGCCAGTTTCAATACCCTCGCCCGCAGCTTCCACGCCCACCAGCTTCACGCCATCCACGTTCAAATAGGGATAGAAAATACCCATGGCGTTTGATCCGCCACCTACACAGGCCAGCACATAATCTGGCTGCTTGCCCACCATGGTCGGCATTTGCTGAATACATTCGCGACCAATTACGCTTTGGAAGTCGCGAACCAACATGGGGTATGGGTGTGGGCCCGCGACGGTGCCAATGATGTAAAACGTGTCTTCCACGTTCGTCACCCAGTCGCGCATGGCTTCATTCAGGGCATCTTTGAGGGTTCTGGAGCCAGAGGTGACCGGAATAACTTCAGCACCCAACAGTTTCATGCGGAATACGTTTTGTGCTTGCCGGGCCACATCTTCCTGACCCATGTACACCACACACTTCATCCCGTAACGCGCAGCCACAGTGGCCGTAGCCACGCCGTGCTGGCCAGCGCCTGTTTCCGCAATTACACGGGGTTTACCCATGCGCTTTGCCAACATGGCTTGCCCGATGCAATTGTTTACTTTGTGCGCGCCAGTGTGGTTCAAGTCTTCCCGCTTGAAGTAAATTTGTGCCCCACCGACCAAATCAGACCACCGCTTGGCGTGATAAATGGGACTGGGGCGACCCACAAAATGTTTCAGTTCACTTTCAAACTCTGCCAAAAATTCGGGGTCGTTTTGATAATGCGCATAGACACTTTTCAGTTCTTCCAGGGCATGAACCAGGGTTTCAGACACAAAAGTTCCGCCATAGGGGCCGAAATGACCGGTGGCGTCTGGAAATTCATAGGGTTTGTTCATGATGCTGCTCAATCTGGGTTCACTTACAACAGCCCTGCATCGGCTTTCTGGACCGCTTTGCAGAACATTTCAATTTTTTCGACGCTCTTTACGCCTCGCGCTGACTCAATCCCGCTGGACACATCGACGCCATAGGGTCGCAAGCCATGAATGGCCTGTTCCACATTGCTTGCATCCAACCCCCCGGATAATACCAAAGCCTGCTTCAATTCACCCGCTTTGGGCAGCAAAGACCAATCAAAAGTATGCCCTGTTCCACCATACGCCTCGCTCCATGAATCGACAAGAAGCGCCTGCGCAGAATGAAACCGAACACTCTCCTGTCGCAAGTCAACACCAGCCTTCATACGAATGGCTTTGATGTAGGGGCGTCTGAAACTGTCGCAAAACTGTGGACTTTCATCGCCATGAAACTGCAACAGCACATTGGGAATTTCTGAAATGACAGAATTGACGAAATCAGCCTGCGGATTGACAAACAAGGCAACCGGGGTTTGCCACACACCCAGACAACGCGCAAGCTGCCCCGCCTGCGCCACTTCAATGTGACGCGGTGAAGGCGGATAAAACACGAAACCCACTGCATCAGCCCCGGCCCGAGTGGCCGCACGCACCGTGTCTTCGGTTTGAAAGCCGCACAACTTGATTCGGGTTCTCATGAAAACAATTCCTGTATGCCGTATTGCTCGGGGTACTCAATATTCCACAAGCTTAAGCCCTGCGCGGGATAAGTTTTTGCCGCCAGGCTTCTGTTTCTAGATTCCAAAACATCCCTTAACCAGCTTTCGGCTTGCCTGTGCTGGCCCACTTCCATCAGGCTGCCCATCAGGTTTCTTACCATGTGGTGCAAAAATGCATTGCCATGAATTTCAAAGTAGCAATGGTCACCGGCTTCAATCAGATTAAGCGCATACAGCGTACGCACAGGGCTTGCTGCCTGGCATTGCGAGGCGCGAAACGCACTGAAATCATGTGTGCCCAACAAACATTCCGCTGCACGGCGCATGGCGGCCAAATCAAGCGGGTAATGCACCCAGGTCATAAACGGTTTAAATGGATCCCTAACAGGAGCACTGTAAAAATAGTAACGATAAGTTCTTGATATCGCACTGAAACGTGCGTGAAAACTTGCATCAAGCTGTTTGGCACCGAGCACCGAAATGGTGGGCGGCAAACTGTTGTTAACGCCTTTGACCCAGGCCGTCAGCGGCCTGTCGGCTGCTGTATCAAAATGCACAACCTGTTGGCGGGCATGTACGCCAGTGTCCGTTCGGCCCGCACAAATTAAAGCAATGGGCTCTTGGGCAATTGCTTCTATGGCCTTGGTCAAGTGGTCCTGGACAGTTCGACCATGTGGTTGTGTTTGCCAACCTTCAAACTCATGGCCGTCGTAACAAAGGCCCAAGGCCACTCTGTTCATTTAGTTCAACGTAGCCAAAAGCGCCTTGGCCTTGCGAACCTGGTCCACATCGCCTTTTTTCACGATTTCGTTCAACAACTCTTTGGCACCATCTGCATCGCCGATTTCAACGTAAGCGCCCGCCAAGTCCAGCTTGGTGGCAACTTCCTGCCAGGTGGCATCGTCCACTTTTGGGTTGGGCACGTCAACGTCGAGGTCAACAAGCGTCTTGTCAATGGCCTCTTCAGGAACGGCACCCGGCCCATCAACATTGGATTTGTCAGTGTCGTCTTTCAACTCAGCCTGTTTTTCACCCACTGTTTCTTCGCCAATCAAGTCATCAAATGCTGCATCAATTTCTCGCGCATTCACATCGTGCTGAGGCAAAGGTTGCTTTCGCAATTCATCCAGTTCTTCCTGAGCCGCCAAGGTGCCTTTTTCGATTTCATCCAGGTCATCAAGAATCGAACCTGATTTGGATTCGTTAGGCTCTTCCTCAGGGAAATCCAGCGTGACCTCGCTGTCCAATGATTCTTTGTGTTGCAGTGCTTCCTCAGAAGCTTCATTCAGTTCGGGAATGTCATCAGCCACGGCTGGCTTATCTTCCGCTTCCACGGGGGCTGCGTGAAGTTGCGTCACCTCTTCAGGTTCGGCCTGCTTCAAGCGATCACTCAGTACTTCATCCAGATCAAAGTCAGAATTTTCAGCCTGATTCAGACTGCTGGCCCGCTCAGCTGCAATTCCTGCACTGGCTGCCGCAATGGCCTCATCAAATTCATTCACTTCACTGAAAGAAGAATCGTCCTCGGCCTCGAGCTCATCTTCCTCGTTTTTGGTTTTGTTCTTGCGTGCACGGGCAATCAGCAACAACACAAGCAACACAAGCAAACCACCTGCACCTGTCAAAATCCAGGGCAACCAGTCAAAAGGCTGCTCTTCTGCTGCTGCTTGCTGCACTGGTGCCTGTACACCATCGCTGCTGGCGGGCTCGTCGGCCACCGGCGATTCAGCAGCAGGCTCGTCGGCACCATTCTCTGCAAGTGTTTCCGAGGGTACTTCAACAGCTGCTGGCTCAGTAGTGGCATCAGTCCCAACTGCCGGGCCATCAGCTGCAGGTGCGGCAGGCTCGCTGCCCAGGTCTTTTTGCATGTCGAGCAAACGCTGCAAGTCACTTACGTTCTTCTCGAGCAAAGCAATTCGCTCATTCGCCTCGGCGAGTGCCTTGTTTTTGGCCACCAGCTCCTCTGCGTTGGTATCGGCATTGCTTGCACCTTGGGCTGAGCCGGGTGCAATTTGTAATCGGTCAGCCGGTGCACCCGCATTGGCCTTGGGCGCTTGATCTTGCGGAGTAATGCTGCCCTCGGCACTGGTGGCGTCTGCCGCTGCAAGCTGATTGTCAACAGTCAGCAAACCAATTTGGCGAGCGTAAGCGGAGTACACATTGCGATCGTCGTTTTGAGCAAGAATCAGCAAAGCTTCATTGGCATTGCGGGCTCGCAGCGCCGCACGATTGGGAACCTGAATTTGGGCGCCCTCACGAATCAGGTGTACGCTGCCATTAATAAATGAGGCTTTGTTGGCCTCGTAAATTGCAGCCATGGCCTGGTTCAGGGTGACGCCGTCTCCGACCAGTTGCAAAGCCAACTCCGACAGAGTGTCGCCACGCTCAACATTCAAAGTACCTTCAGGCACAGTGGGCGCTGAAGCCACTGGAGCTTTGGAGACTGCAGGTGGTTCGGAAACCGCTGGCGCTTTTGGCGCAGTTGCCTTGGGTGCCACAGCAGGCGGTGTCATCGGCGGGCGAATTTCAGGAAGACTCGTTGCGGGTTCAGCCGCCTGGGCCACACCAACAGGCACAGTCAGGGTATATTCCCGCGCAACACGGCCACCCGCCCAGGTCAATTCAACCAAAGTGTCGATGAAACCAGCAGGCAAAGGCTGCGCAGAGGTAATTTTGACAAGCGCCGTACCGGGCTGAGGGCCATCTTGTACTGCAAACTGAAGACTCTTCAGGTTCGGATCCATGCTCAGGCGGGCAGCTTTGAAAGCCTCTGCGGAAGCCAGCTTGGCCTGCAAGGAAGCGCGTTCCTCTGGCAACACCAGATCAACCTGAATTTGCGCCAGAAAAGGCTCGCCTGCACCCGACAGCACTTCAAGCTTACCGAGCTGTGCTGCCTGCGCGAAGGAACTTGCCAACAAACCTGATGCAAAAACAAAGGGCAGAATCTTCTTTTTGGTATGCCTCACCCGTTTACTCCATGAATGTTCAAGCCGCCTTCGGCAGCTTTTTTGGGATCAATATTGATGCAGCTTAGCGTTCAATCAAAATACGCAGCATGCGGCGCAGTGGCTCGGCCGCACCCCACAACAGCTGATCGCCCACGGTGAAAGCGCTCAGATAATCGCCACCCATGGCCATTTTCCGCAAACGGCCAACTGGCACATGCATGCGGCCTGTAACAGCGGCAGGGGTCAAATCGCGCATGGATGCATCACGCTCATTGGGCACCACTTTAACCCAATCATTGGCCTTGGCAAGCATGTCATTGATCTCATTCAATGGAATGTCTTGCTTCAGCTTGATGGTCAACGCCTGCGAGTGACAACGCATGGCACCCACACGTACGCACAATCCATCCACAGGCACACAACCGGGTGTACCCATGGCTGGCTTGCCCAGAATTTTGTTGGTTTCTGCGCCGCCCTTCCATTCTTCTTTGGACTGGCCATTGCCCAGGTCTTTGTCGATCCAGGGAATGAGGCTTCCGCCCAGTGGCACGCCAAAGTTATCGGTCGGGTATGCGTCGGAATTAATATGCTGAGCCACCTTGCGGTCAATTTCCAGAATGGCAGATGCGGGATCGGCCAACAGGTCTTTGACCGAACCATGAATGCTGCCCATTTGCGAAATCAGTTCGCGCATGTTTTGCGCACCAGCGCCAGAAGCAGCCTGGTAAGTCATGGAAGTAATCCACTCCACCTGATTGTTCTGGAACAAACCGCCCAAAGCCATCAGCATCAGCGACACGGTGCAGTTACCACCTACATAATTCTTGATGCCTTTGGTCAGGCCATCCTTAATCACGTTCATGTTCACCGGATCAAGAATAATAATGGCGTCGTCTTTCATGCGCAGGCTTGAGGCCGCATCAATCCAGTAACCATTCCAGCCAGCCTCGCGCAGCTTGGGGAATACTTCATTGGTGTAGTCACCGCCCTGGCAAGTCAACACCACGTCCATTTGCTTCAGAGCGTCGATGTTGTTTGCATCCTGCAAGGGACCCGCGTTGCCAGCGAAAGCTGGCGCCTTGCCACCCGCATTGGAAGTGGAGAAGAAAATCGGCTCGAAATGCGCGAAATCATTCTCTTCCTGCATGCGTTGCATCAGCACGGAACCCACCATGCCTCGCCATCCAACCAAACCAACTTTCAACATAAAAAAACTCCAGTACTTTTAAATTCTTGAATTGCGATTTCGCCTTATTGTTGCTTGGCCAGTGCCGCAACAATTGCATCACCCATACCCGCTGTTCCGGTGCGCGCCTTGCCGTCGCGCCATATATCACCTGTACGCGGGCCAGTGGCCAACACCGTTTTCACTGCGCTCTCAATGCGGTTTGCATAATCTTCAAGGCCAAAGGTGTAACGCAGCATCATCGCTGCAGAAAGCACGGTGGCCATGGGGTTAGCCAGGTCTTTGCCAGCAATGTCGGGTGCGGAACCATGAATTGGCTCGTACAAACCGAAATTGGATTCATTCAGCGAGGCCGATGGCAACATGCCGATAGAGCCAGTCAACATGGACGCTTCATCTGACAAAATATCACCGAACAGGTTACCCGTCACGATGACGTCAAACTGCTTTGGGTTTTTCAACAACTGCATGGCACAGTTGTCAACGTACATGTGGCTTAATTCGACATCGCTGTATTCCTTGCCTACTTCAGTCACAATGTCACGCCAAAACTGGGTAGTTTCCAGCACGTTGGCTTTGTCAACCGAACACAGCTTGCCACCACGCTTTTGTGCTGCCTGAAAGGCCACATGGGCAATGCGGCGAATTTCGGTTTCAGCGTAGCGCATAGTGTCAAATGCCTCGCGCTCGCCTTTAAATGGACCATCCTCGGCGATGCGGTTGCCACGCGGCGTTCCAAAGTAAATGTCGCCAGTCAGTTCACGAACAATCAGAATGTCCAGTCCTGCCACTACTTCAGGGCGTAGGGTAGACGCATCAGCCAACTCCTCATAGACCATCGCGGGGCGGAAATTGGCAAACAGATTAAGGGCTTTGCGAATGCCCAAAATAGCTTGCTCTGGCCGCAAATGGCGCGGGAGCGTATCGAGAGAAAAGTCACCCACCGCACCAAACAACACCGCATCCGACGCCTTTGCTAGGGCCACGGTCTCTTCCGGCAAAGGCACGCCTTTTTCGCGGTAGGCCACGCCACCAATCAAGGCATGTTCAAACTCGATGTTCAAGCCATCGGTTTTCAAGGCTTCAAGCACCTTCACAGCCTGCGCGGTAATCTCCGGGCCAATGCCGTCACCGGGCATTACGGCAATTTTTAAAGTCATTCGTGTTCTCTGCTTTTTTATATTTAGATGGTGTTGGCAAGCCAGGGCTGATTGGCCAGGCGGTTTTTCTCGAAAGCCACAATGTCATCGCGATGCTGCAAAGTCAGGCCAATGTCGTCAAAGCCGTTCATCAGGCAATGCTTGCGGAATGCATCTACATTGAAGTTGTAGCTTTTTCCAGCAATGCTCACGGTTTGTTGCTCAAGATTGACTGTGATCTCAATGCCAGGCTTGGCATCAATCAACACAAATATTTCCTTCACCCCCTCTTCTTTTAAAACAATAGGTAAGAAACCGTTTTTAAAGCAGTTGTTGAAGAAGATATCCGCAAAACTGCTGGAAATAACCGCCTTGAAACCATACTGTTGCAGCGCCCAGGGCGCATGCTCACGGGAGGACCCACATCCGAAGTTGGGACCTGCGACCAACACGGTGCCGCCTTTGAATTCTGGCTTGTTCAGCTCGAAATCAGGATTCAGGGGGCGCTTGGTGCAATCCATGCCAGGCTCGCCTTCGTCCAGGTAACGCCAACCATCGAACAAGTGCTCGCCGAAACCGGTGCGCTTGATGCTTTTCAGAAACTGTTTGGGGATGATGGCATCGGTGTCCACATTGGCGCGGTTCAATGCAACGGCAATGCCAGTGTGGGTTACAAATTTGTCCATAATTAATCCGTGAATATTCCGGTTGATCCGGAGTTCAAACCATACAAGCAAGCAAACGCTTGCCCGCACAGCTTAGAAATACCAGTAAACATTACTTCTTGTTTTCGTCTGCGGTGCGTTCAATGGCAGCGCCGCCCGCCTTGATGTCCTTGCCCATGCCTTCAATGGTGTTGCAAGCGGACAATGACAGGGCTGACAAAGCAAGCAGAAATACGGAAACGATCTTCATATCAAACACTCCTTTGTTTTAAAAGGTTCTGGAATCAGTGAAATGGCCTGCAATCGCTGCCGCAGCCGCCATGGCCGGGCTGACAAGGTGTGTACGGCCGCCCGCACCTTGACGTCCTTCAAAATTCCGGTTGCTGGTGGAGGCGCAGCGCTCACCACTGCCCAAACGATCCGCATTCATGGCCAGGCACATGGAGCAACCGGGCTCTCGCCACTCAAACCCGGCTTCAAGGAATATTTTGTCCAAACCTTCCTTTTCAGCCTGCGCTTTGACCAAACCCGACCCAGGGACCACCATGGCCAATTTGACCGTTTCCGCTTTTTTCTTGCCCTTCACCACCGCCGCAGCGTCGCGCAAATCTTCAATGCGCGAATTGGTACAAGAACCAATGAACACGGTATCTACGTTGATGTCTTCAATTTTCTGCAAAGGCTTCAAGCCCATGTACTGCAAGGCACGCTCGTAGCCCTGGCGCTTCACCGGGTCGGCCACCGAAGCGGGGTCTGGCACCACACCGTGCACATCAGTCACCATTTCTGGTGAAGTACCCCAGCTCACCTGCGGTTCAATGTCTTCCGCACGCAACTCAACCACATGGTCGAAATGTGCACCTTCATCTGAATGCAAGGTTTTCCAATAGGCCACAGCGGCATCCCACATCTCGCCTTTCGGACTAAAGGGGCGTCCTTTCACGTATTCGATTGTTTTTTCGTCGACGGCCACCATGCCAGAACGTGCACCGCCCTCGATGGCCATGTTGCACATGGTCATGCGACCTTCAACAGACAATCCACGGATTGCGGAGCCTGCAAATTCAATGGCATACCCGGTACCGCCAGCCGTGCCGATTTTGCCAATAATGGCCAAAATCACGTCTTTGGCAGAAACACCCTTGCCCAAAGTACCTTCCACGCGAACCAGCATGTTTTTGGCTTTTTTCATCAGCAAACACTGGGTGGCCATAACGTGCTCAACTTCCGAGGTACCAATACCAAATGCCAGCGCACCGATGGCGCCATGGGTGCTGGTGTGCGAATCGCCGCAAACCACGGTCATGCCAGGCAAGGTTGCGCCCTGCTCGGGCCCGATCACATGCACAATGCCTTGGCGCAGGTCTTTGATATCGAAGTAGGTCAGGCCATGGGCTTTTGCATTTTTGTCCAGTGTTTCAACCTGCAATCGCGAAGTTGGGTCGGCGATGCCTTTGGAACGGTCAGTGGTAGGCACGTTGTGGTCCACCACAGCCAGGTTGGCACTGTTGCGCCACAGGTCGCGGCCAGCTAGCTCCAAACCTTCAAAGGCTTGGGGGCTGGTCACTTCATGCAGCAAATGGCGGTCGATGTAAATCAGTGAGGTGCCATCTTCTTCGGTGCGCACCACATGACTTTCCCAGAGTTTGTCGTAAAGAGTTTTTGCCATTTTCAAGGACCTGCTTCGGGCTGACTCATTCAACGGGTTTATTCCGCTGAACGGAGCAGCAAATTGCGTAGAGAATAACCCCTGATTATGCCACAGCCAGCCCCGGCCTTGCAGCACAGCCGGCATGGCTGCGCCTCAAAATCAACTTGCTCGCCGGTGCTTAACGCTTCTTGGCTTGCTCATACAAAGGTTGCACCCTGGCTGAATAAACCTCGAGATCCTGGATCCGGTTTTCGGGCGATGGGTGCGTGGACAACAACTCGGGTGGTGAACCACCACCAGCCCGGCTCATCTTCTGCCAAACACTGATTGCAGCACGGGGGTTGTAGCCTGCACGCGCGGCCAACTCCACGCCAATTCGGTCTGACTCCACTTCATGAGAACGGCCATACGGCAGTGAAATTGCCACATTGGCGGCCATACCCGCAAGATCGGATGCACCACGCGACAAACCAAAAACTGCCGAGGCCAGATCCAGTCCAACATTCGTGGCAAGTTGCTGCGAAATTCGTTCCCTACTGTGTTCCCGCAAAGCATGGGCAATTTCGTGCCCCATGATGGCCGCGATTTCATCATCAGTCAGCGCCAGTTTTTCAATCAAAGCCGAGTAAAACGCAATTTTTCCGCCCGCCATGCACCAGGCATTGAGTTGGTCAGATTCAATCACATTGACTTCCCATTTCCACTGTGGCGCATCCGGCCGGAATGCCACAGTTTGGGGAATCAGGCGATTGGCAATGGCACGCACCCTGGCCACCTGCTTGGCATCCCTGTTCAGTTTGCCTTCCTTTTGCGCCTTGGCGATCACATCGGCATAACCTTTGGCTGCTGCGGCATCCACTTCTGCTGAGGAAACAAGCACAAACTGGGAACGATCAACCCCAACCGCCCCACCAGAGGTGGTTTGAGTGGTTAAACACGCGGCCAGCACACCAGTTGAAAACGCAAGGCTCAGCGTTAATGTGGTGCGTCGCTTCAATCCAGAAAATACCATTGTTTTTCACCTGTAATTGTCAGTAAAACCGTTCTGTAGAAACGGCGCTCAATGCTGCAAAGTTGACATCAATTACCTGCATTCGACAGTTTATCCCGACAAAAGTGCCGAAGTTGGCTGCTTGCTGGCAATCGTAAAGCGCCAACCTAGAAGCAGGGCAATCAAACCACTGACCGAGGCCATGGCAAATGCACTGGCAGGCCCGCCCCACTCCCATGCGAAACGGCCTAAAAATGTACCTGCAGACCCACCGAGCCCATATGCAATGGTGGCATACATGGCTTGGCCACGAACCACCAGCTTGACTGGCAAGTTTTCACGCAACCAGGAAATTGTGGCAGTGTGGTGTGCCGCAAAAGTTAAAGCATGCAAACCCTGTGCAAAAAGCATCAGCCAGCCGTATTCAGGGAATGCCGCTGTCAGGGCAAACCGGAATGCGCACGCTGCGAAGCTGACGCAAAGCCAGGTGTTCAGGGAAAAGCGTTTGAAAAAGCGGGCTTGAAGGGCAAAAAACACCACTTCACACATCACACCAAATGCCCACAAGCCACCAATACTCATTTCGGAATAATTGAATTCGAGCAGGTAAAGCGAGAAAAAAGCGTAGAAAACCCCATGCGCGAAAATCATGAAAAATGCAGCCAACCAGAAAAGCGGCATGGGACCCGGCAACAACAGGCGCTTGAAGCCACTGCCGGTGAACAGGATTGAATTTTCCGTACTGGTCACCCGGGGAGAATCGGGCGTGAATTTCAAGGCTGCTACAAACCCGAGCAGCAACATGGCGCAAGCCCAAAACGGATAAGAGGCAAAACCAAAGCGATCAGCCACAGCCCCGAAAACCAGCACTGCCAACACAAAGCCCAGTGAGCCATACAAACGCACCTGGCCATATTGGCCAGTACAACCGGCACAACGCTCCATGGCATATGAATCGGACATGGGCACCAAACCTGAAATACTCAGGTTCAACAACAACACAAGAACAATGAGGTGAGAAGGCGTTTGCTGATACCAGAACGCAAGAGCTGCAAAACAAAAACCCGCAAAGGTGCCAAGTCGAATCCAGCGAACCCGGTTACCAGTGTGGTCAGCTAGCCAACCCCAGGCAAAGGGGCCGACAATTCGCATCAACTGCATCATGCCCAAAGCCAGGGCGATCACATCCAGGCTATGGCCAATCGATTTCAGGTAAGGCCCTAAAAACGGCGAATACAAGCCGACAAATGCGAAATACGCTGCGTAAAAAAGCGCTAACCAGCCCAGTTGCAAATGCCTGCCCGCTTTTTGGTTGACGACTTAATAATTGGAAATGCCAGGTGGAATTTGAGGAGTGTCCACCTGAACGTCTGCACACTGCGCGCGGTGCACCAGCAGGTGATCCATAATGACCAAAGCCAGCATGGCCTCTGCGATTGGCGTTGCACGAATACCAACACAAGGGTCGTGGCGACCGTAGGTTTCAACATCAATCGGATTGCCCGCTTTGTCAATCGACTTTCTGGGCAAGCGAATGCTGGACGTTGGCTTGATCGCCATACGAACTTCGATGTTCTGCCCTGTTGAAATACCACCGAGAATACCGCCTGCGTGATTAGACCCAAAGCCTTCGGGGGTCATTTCATCGCCATGCTCAGAACCCTTTTGAGCGATACAAGCGAAACCGGCACCAATTTCAACACCCTTTACAGCGTTAATGCTCATCATGGCGTGGGCAATATCAGCATCCAGTTTGTCGTACAAAGGCGAACCCAAACCCACCGGTACCCCAGTGGCCTGAACACGCAAGCCTGCCCCGCAAGAATCGCCCGACTTTCTCAGGGCGTCCATGTAGGCCTCGAGCTCGGCAACTTTTCCATTGTTCGGCGCGAAGAAAGGATTGGTGTGCACATCGTCCCAAGTGGAAAACGGAATATCCACCTCACCAATTTGAGTCATGCAACCACGGATCTCGATACCCAGCTTGCTGGTCAACCATTTTTTCGCGATAGCACCCGCAGCCACCATGGGAGCTGTCATGCGGGCCGATGAACGCCCGCCTCCGCGATAATCACGAATGCCGTATTTGTGCCAGTAAGTGTAATCGGCATGACCGGGGCGAAACGTGTCCATGATGTTGCCGTAGTCTTTGCTGCGCTGATCTTGATTGCGAATCAACAAACCAATTGGAGCACCCGTTGTCACGCCTTCAAAAACGCCGGAAAGAATTTCAACTTGGTCTGCTTCCTGACGCTGAGTGACATGGCGGGAAGTGCCTGGCTTGCGTCGGTCCAAATCGGCCTGCAAATCTGCTTCAGTCAAAGGCAAACCGGGTGGGCAGCCATCAACCACACAACCAATGGCGGGCCCATGGCTTTCCCCAAAATTACTGACCACAAAAAGGCGACCCAGGCTGCTTCCGGACATGCGTGTTCACTCGAATAGGCAAAACATTATTTTATCGGAATATCCCGCACCTGAACGGCGCGGGTGTTGAGCTTACTCAATTGCAACTTCTCAATTGCAACTTATTTGCTGCTCAGTTGCTACTGAGTTGCTACTGAGTTGCTACTGAGTTGCTACTGAATCAAAGTACTGCTGAATGCGTTCGACAGCTGATGCCCCAGTGTGTGACCACTCAAAAATGCGTCTTCTACCCGCGCACCATTGAGCCAATCCCCGCAAGCACCCAACATGTGTTCCTCGCTGAAATAACAAGGCATACCCACCGGGTTGCTGGGCAACGAATACAACCAGCGATGCGCGGTAACCGTCAAAGGCTCTTCGATCAACTGGCCAGTCACATTGCAAAACACATCGAGCAGCATTTTGCCCACTTCCTCGGCAGCGTAGTCCTGATGAAGTCGAGACCAATCGGCAGTGGCCTGCAAGATCCAACGGTCACCCACAGCCCTGCCAGGCTTTGAGGAATCGCGACAAATCCAGCCCAATGGGCTGTCCACTACAAAGGCCCCATCGAAATCTACTTTCACAGCCTCGCGAGGCGTGAGCATGACAGACCAAGTAACGCTGGATTCAACAGCAACGGCCAATTGCGCCAAGGGTTTGTGAACTTCATCGAACAACGGCACCACCTGCTCGGCCGGCACAGCACTGATCACCGCATCAAAGCCAGACTCTACCCTGACGGTGCCATCAGCCAGGTGCAGGGTTAATTGGTAAACACCGTCAGTGCGAACAATACCAGCCACCCGGCATTGCAGTCGAATGTCGAGTCCCCGAGACATGAAACGCGCCAAACTGGCCATTCCAGGCGTACCCACCCACCGCGTGGTCGTGCTTACATGGGGGGAGGAAAGCCCGTAGCCCAAATTAACAACAGAACCAGCCCAAGGCGCCACCGCACCCACCTTTTGGGCTTGGTCAATCAACTCAACAAATGCCGGGGACGAAGCCTGAAAATACTGGGTACCGTGATCAAAGCCCAAAGGGGGATCAATGTCTCGATTTAGCCAGCGCGTGGGCATGCGCCCCCCCGGGCCACGACTTTTTTCATACAAAGTAACCTCGTGACCCAGCTGAACCAACTCGCGTGCGCAGGCCAAACCCGACATGCCCGCACCAACAATCGCAACTCTTTTTTTCACTTTGATACCACCTGTACTGCTTTTGTTTTCAACTCAATTGCTGCTTTCTTCCATGGGCCAATCGCGAATGTAGCCCTTCAGCATTTTGTTCTCAAACCCTTGTTCCTCAAGCACCGCTTTGGCCACGTCGTGAAACGAAATCACACCGCACAGTGTGTTTCCATCCATCACGGGCAAATATCGCTGGTGATTCTCAAGCATCAGTTTGCGAAGGCTATCCACCTCCATATCCAGGGTGGCCACGGTGGGCTCTGTGTTCATGACCTCGCGAACCACAATTTCAGCCACAGGCGGCGTGGGGCCGGTGCGGTGCTCTTTTTGCCGTTTGGCCAGAACACGTATCACTTCGCGGAAGGTTACGATGCCGGCCAGCGCCCCTTTGTCCATCACCACCAATGAACCCACGTCATGATCAGCCATGGTAACCACGCAGTCGGACAAATGAGTATCAGGGGTGACAGTAAAAAGCGTGTTGCCCTTTACACGCAGGACTTCTTTAACTTGCATCACAAACCTCCTAAAATATTCTTATGGTCGTTTTATTCATCCTACCCGAAATGCCACAGCTTTCAAGTCCAAATTTCTGGGCAGATACAGGCCTGAAGCGGCAAGGGATGTAAACTACAACGACTAAAAATAAACAAATGGAGACATGGGCATGCCAAAAACCGGAAACAGATTTCAGACTTTTGCCGATTTTTATCCTTTTTACCTGGCTGAACACAACAACCTGACTTGTCGCAGACTGCATTTTGTAGGCTCAACACTGGCACTGGTGTGTTTGTTCAAATTGATTACCACCGGCCAGCCTGTTTGGCTGCTGTATGGTTTGCTGACTGGGTACGCATTTGCGTGGGTGGGCCACTTCTTTTTCGAGAAGAACCGCCCAGCCACATTCAAGTACCCGCTTTACAGCTTCATGGGTGACTGGGTGATGTACAAGGACATCCTGACCCGCAAAATCCCGTTCTGATTTTCGCGTTAATTTTTCGCGTTAATCTTTCTTGTCAAACGGGTTCACGTTGCTTCGGAATTCAACCCGAAGCGGCGTTCCATCCAGCTTGAAACGCTCGCGAATTCGGGTTTCCAGGTAACGCTTGTAGTTGTCAGGAATGGCATCCAGCGCAGTGCCATGAACAATCACAATAGGCGGGTTCTGCCCGCCCTGGTGCGCGTAGCGCAATTTGGGCCTGAATATGCCCTTGCGTGGGGGTTGTTGGTGCTCAACACACTCCTGAATCAGGCGCGTCAGTTTGGGCGTTGACAACTTGGCGAAAGCCGCGGCGTGCGCCTCATCGACTGATTTCATCATGGCTGCAATTCCAAAAGGCCTTGTGGCAGACACGTAATGAAACTTGGCGTAATTCAGGAAAGTCAACTTGCGCCCTACTTCAGCCTTGATTCGTTCCTTGCGGTAATCATCCAGGCTGTCCCATTTGTTCACAGCCAACACCAGTGAACGCCCCGCTTCAACAATGAAGCCAGCAATAGAGGCGTCTTGATCGGAAATATCCTGCTGGGCATCCAGCATCAAGATCACCACATTGGCGTCTTCAATGGCTTGCAGGGTTTTAATCACTGAAAACTTTTCAACCGACTCAAACACCTTGCCGCGCTTGCGCAAACCGGCTGTGTCAATCAAGGTATAAGGCTTGTCATTGCGCTCGAAATCAATATAAATACTGTCGCGAGTGGTACCCGGCAAATCGAACGCAATCACGCGTTCTTCACCCAACAAGGTATTTACCATGGTGGACTTGCCCACATTGGGACGTCCGGCAATGGCCACCTTGATGCGCCTTCCGCCCTCTTCATCTTCGGGCAACACAGGCAGCTTTTCACAAGCAATGTCCATCAACTGACGCACGCCGTCGCCATGGCTGGCAGATATGGTCTCTGGTTCGCCCAAACCCAACTCGAAGAAGTCGGCGGCGGCCATCGAGTGGGTGTAGCCCTCGGTTTTGTTGACCACCAGAATTACTTCTCGCTTGGCCTTGCGCAGCTCTGCGGCAATCACGTGGTCGTGCGGGGTGACGCCTTGGCGACCATCCACAAGAAACAAAACCAGGTCAGACTCAACAATTGCCTGTCGGCTTTGTTTGGCCATTTCGGCGTAAATACCGTCTTTGGCCACAGGCTCAAGCCCGCCGGTGTCCACCACCAAATATTCTCTGGGGCCAATACGGCCTACACCATAATGGCGATCACGGGTTAGACCAGGCTGGTTGGCCACCAAGGCGTCTCTTGTTCGGGTCAAGCGATTGAACAATGTGGACTTGCCCACGTTTGGGCGCCCAACCAGGGCAATGACAGGTTTCATGTTTTACTTTACTGGACAGATATCAGGGCCACACTGCCGCCACGCGATTGCACGATCAGCGCATCGGTGTCAGCAGGCACAGGCTGGCTGGCAAAAGAGGTAGAACCCACTTTTGTTCGCGCAATGGTTTTGCCGGTGTCTCGATCAATGAAATGAACATAGCCTTCGTAGTCGCCCACAGCCACAGCGCGACCAATTACAGTCGGCGTGGTGGGCTGGCGACGCTGGAAGCTTTCGATTTTCCAGACCTGCTTGCCGCCACTGCGGGAAAACGCAAACAAATCGCCCAGTTCATTGGGGGCAATCATGTAACGGTCGTCTACAGAGGCACCACTGGGTGCAGAAAAATCGGTGGTCCAGATTGGGCGGGCACTAACCGAGTCCAGGCAACCCACCTTGCCTTGAAACGCCGCTGCACACACTTCACGGAAGTTATAAATTGGCGTCCCGGTTACGTCGGTGATGCGCTCAATTTCGGTGGTTCCACTGGGTGTTGCCAAAGTACCTTCCCAAACAACAGTGCCCGCGCTCAGATCAAGCGCCACCAGCCGACCACCTGGAAAACCAGCATATACGCGCGCGTTGTTGACATCGACTGGGGTATTGACTCTCAAAGTCAGCGGCGGAAGCTGGCGGGTATACTTCCAGCGTTGTGCACCATTTGACGCTGAATAAGCGATCACCGAGAAGTCGATGCCGCGTACCAGAATGGTGCCAGCAGCACCCACGGGCACGCTGCTGACATCTGCGCCCACGCCGGTTTGCCATTTTTGTTTGCCATTGGCATCAAACGCGACAAGGTTGTTGTTCACGTCGATCACTGCAATGGTGTCAAGCGTGGCAGCCACACCCGCTTTCAGCTTGGCACCGACTTTCACTTTCCATTTTGTTTTGCCTGTAGCCCTGTCGATGGCCACCAACTGGCCTTCTTCGGACGCCGCATACACAGTAGAGTCGAGTAAAACGGGTGTAAAGCTGCCTTGCTCAGAGTCGCCTACATCCACGGACCAGGCGTTGGCAACTTTCAACTGAGACGTAAAGGGCTGCAATTCAGCAGGTTTCACAGCGCTACTGCCGAAGGGGTTCAGGCTGCTCATGGTCGAACTGATGGCAGCACAACCGCCCAACAAGGCCAAAACAGCGACAAGAGATGAAATTTTAATGACGTGCTTCATTGGTTCGCTCATTGTTTGGCCTCCACTTTGGGCAAGGCACTGATTTTTCGCTCAATCACCTGCTTCCACGGACTGTCGGCTTGAATGGTGCCAAGCGCCAATTCATATTCTTTGCGCGCTGTTGCCACATCTTTCTGCGCCAGGGCCAGGTCACCCAAACGATCGTGAAACAGGCCTTCAAAGCCTGGGTAGTTCTCGCTCAAGGCCGATTTGGCTGCATCGAACTCGGATTGCTCAATCAGAATACCGGCCAACATCAAACGGGCAGTTGCCACATACTCGTCCAGCTTGGCTTTTTCAGAAGCCCACTTCAACGATGCTTTCGCTTCTTCCAGCTTGCCTTCATCGAAAAAGGCTTTGGCCGCAATCAACGCCCCACGCTGTGCGTAAGGGGAGCTGGCATGCTCCTCGAACAGGGTCTTCTGGATTTCTCCCACCAGTTCGATATTGCCCTCACGCGTGGCTGCCTCCAAACGTTCATAAACCACAACTGAATCAGTAGACTGGCGTGCCTGCCACCATTTCCAACCGTTGTTCAAGGCAAAGGCACCGAACACAAGAATCAACACGGTCAAGATAAAACTGCCGTATTTGGACCAGAATGCCTTCAAACTGGCCAGTTGTTCTTGTTCTTCAAGGCTGTATCGACTCAAGACTCCTCTCCTTCTCCGTAAAGCAGACCGAAAATGGCTTCGGCCAATCCCTCTTGTTTGAATTCCTGCTGCTTGCTTTCACCACGCAGCAGTTTGACTGCCGCAGTGCCCGCATTTAATTCGTTTTCGCCCAGAATAACCGCCACGGCAGCACCGCTGACATCTGCGCGCTTCATTTGGCTTTTGAAGCCACCACCACCGGCGTGCAGTACCACGGCAAACCCCGCATCGCGCAACTCTTCAGCCAAAGTAAAAGCGCGGCGAGCCGTTCCTTCGCCTTGATGTACCACATACACATCCAGGTCAGCCGTGTCATCGGGCTGATTTACTTCGAGGTACAACTCGAGCAAACGTTCCAGGCCAATTGCAAATCCGATGGCTGGCGTGGGCTTGCCACCCAGAATTTCAATCAAGCCATCATAGCGACCACCGCCACAAATAGTGCCCTGCGTGCCCAAGGCATCAGTAATCCATTCGAACACAGTGAGGTTGTAGTAATCCAGACCACGAACCAGACGCGGGTTTTCAATGTAACGCACGCCCGCATCGTCAAGCAGGCGTTTGACGCCCTGATAATGTGCCAGGGATTCCGTTCCCAAAAATTCCGACAAACGCGGTGCGCCATTGACCATGTCTTGCATGGTGGGGTTTTTCGTATCCAGAATCCGCAAAGGGTTGCTGTGCAGGCGACGCTTGGCATCTTCATCCAGCAAGTCGGCGTGCGCTTCAAAATACGTAATCAACGCCTGCCTGTGCGCCAGACGTTCTGGTGCTTCACCCAGGCAGTTGATTTCAAGGCGCACATCTTCAAGCCCCATCTCACGCCACAGGCGCGAGAGCATCACAATCAACTCCGCATCAATATCAGGGCCGGCAAAACCCAGCGCTTCAACATCGAGCTGATGAAACTGCCTGTAACGCCCGCGTTGAGGGCGCTCATGGCGAAACACAGGCCCCATGGAATACACCCGTTGAGGCGCTGCGTAAGTCAGATTGTGTTGAATGGTGGCGCGTGCAATGCCCGCGGTGAATTCTGGCCGCAAAGTAAGTTCGTCGCCATTCAAGCGATCCACAAAACTAAACATCTCTTTTTCAACGATGTCGGTGACTTCACCAATGCCCCGGCGAAACAGCGATGTGGGCTCAAGCACAGGGGTTTTGATCAAGCGGTAACCATAAGAGGTCAACCACTCACGAAGCATGACCTCGAGATTCTCCCAATGAATGCCTTCTACGGGCAAAACATCGTTCATTCCCTTGACGGATTGAAGTCGGGGTTGCTTTTTGGCTTTGGATTGTTCCGGCGACTCAGGATGACTCATTGACGCATTCAACTTAATTTCTCAACCCGGTATTGTCGCCTATTCTTGGGCTACTTGTTGCCGCCAGCGTACCTTTGCTCGACATAACGCTGCACAATCGCCTGAAATTCCTGAGCGATGTTCTCGCCTTTCAAGGTCACCGTGCGTTTGCCGTCTAAAAACACAGGTGCAGAAGGAGCCTCACCGGTGCCCGGCAGCGAAATACCGATGTCGGCGTGCTTGCTTTCACCCGGACCGTTCACCACGCAGCCCATCACAGCCACTTTCATTTCTTCAACGCCTACATACTGGTTTTTCCAGATCGGCATTTGATCGCGCAGGTAGGTTTGAATTTGATCGGCCAGTTCCTGAAACACAGTACTGGTGGTTCGGCCGCACCCAGGGCAAGCAATCACCTGCGGTGTGAAGGCACGCAAGCCCAGCGATTGCAAAATTTCCTGCCCAACAAGCACTTCCTTGCAACGGTCACCATTGGGCTCGGGCGTAAGCGACACGCGAATGGTGTCACCAATGCCTTCTTGCAAGAGCACAGACAAGGCAGCAGTAGATGCCACAATACCTTTCGTGCCCATTCCCGCCTCAGTCAAGCCAAGATGAAGGGGAAACTCGCTTCGACCCGACAATTCCCGGTACACCGCAATCAGGTCTTGAACCTGACTCACCTTGCAGGACAACACAATTTTATTGGCGGGCAAACCGAGCTCGACCGCTTTGTGTGCACTACTGACCGCAGATTCAATCAGCGCCTGGTACATCAGTTGCTGCGCTGGCAGCGGGTCGGCTTTCTTGCCGTTTTCATCCATCATTCGGGCCAGCAGGTTTTGGTCCAGGCTGCCCCAGTTCACGCCAATGCGAACTGGCTTGTCGTGTTCAGCAGCAATTGAAATCATGGCTGCAAAGTTGTCATCGCGCGAACGGGATGAACCGACATTGCCGGGGTTGATGCGGTACTTCGACAAGGCCTTTGCGCAATCCGGGTATTTCTGAAGCAACAAATGTCCGTTGTAATGAAAATCACCCACCAATGGCACGGGGATTCGCATTTTGTCCAGCTGCTCACGAATGTAAGGCACCGCTTCTGCAGAAGCGTCGTTGTTCACCGTGATTCGAACCATCTCGCTGCCGGCAAGATAGAGAGCCTTGATTTGTAATGCTGTGTTCAGGGCATCGGCCGTGTCAGTGTTGGTCATCGACTGCACCAAAACAGGAGCACCGCCACCGATGGACACAACATGCTCTTTCCAGCGGACATCCACTTGATGGGTCTTGTGTCGCTTCAAGGGGGTATTTGGAATCACGATGAACTTCTGGCGAGATAGACAGGTTGCTGAAAGGCGGAGGCTGGAACAGCCCCCGCACAGATTTTACTGAACAGTGATTCGAGCCACTTCTCCACGAATGGATGAAGTCAGATCAACTGATTTTCCATTGCTGGATACACTTACCGCCTTGGCGTTGCCAACAATCAACTTAAAGGGCGCTTGACCCTTCACTTCCAGATTGCTGCCACCGTCGTTGAGTTGGGAAATCAACACTTTGTCATTTGCATCGCGAACGGTCACCCAGGACTGCTCTTGAAAGTTAAACCGCAACACGCTTTCAACATTGGAGGCCAGGGGAGCTGCCGCTGGCGCTGCAGCATCAGCAACAGGTGCAGCGGCTGTTGTGCTGGCCGCACCGGTGGCGTTTGGTGCTGCGGTTGCGGGGGGGGCAGATTCACCCACAGGCGCAGCAGGTTGCTGAAGTGCCGGGAACACAGCCGTATCACCGGCCGCAGCTGGGGCTTCCAGGCCCAAAGGCAAAGAACCATCCGCTGACACAGCACTCTCGGAACCTGGTGCAGTGGCCACAGGCGCCTCGTTGGGTTCGATCACCTCTGCATCACCCACTTCGGTGGTTTGACTCGACATGAACACGGGAATGTAAAACACGGCCATGACCACCACTGCTGCCAGCACAATGCCGTAGCTCAGCGATTTCTTGCCTGTTTTACGATCAAAATTCAAAGTGGACAAGCGCTTGGAGCTGTTGGGCATCTTGGGCTCAAGCGGCTCGGAGCGCCCACTTTCGGTCTGGCCAGAACGAGCGGCTTTGACCTGGGCACTGGCCTCGGAAAACCCGAAGGACATGATGACCGGTGCAGGGTCCATCTTCAGAGCCTTGCAATAACTTTTAATGAAAGCCTTGGCAAAGGTCTCGGGCGGTAGGCGCCCAACATCACCACTTTCAATGGCTTCAAGCTGACGTTCGTTGATTTTGGTTTGAGCACTGATGTCGCTCAAGGAATAGCCGGCCTTTTCACGGGCAGCACGTAAAATTTCGCCCGGGTTCTGGCCCGATTCAAGCAGAGTCAAATTGGGGTGCTTTTCAGCGAAGGAGCCATTGCTTGGCTCCGGTTTTGCATCTTGACCTGCACTGGCATCTGATGATTCAGTTTTGCTCATCGCACGATTTTCATTCATTTGGTCTTTCCAAGCGTCGGCAGGCGCAAAGGGCCCCGATTAATCATTGTAGTTCTTTACCGCCACCACCTTTGCAGCATAATCGAAGCAAGCAGGTAGGTTCAAGCGATTTCTATGAAAATTCAATGTGTTGAGGAGTTTTTTGAGAATGCGCCACAAGTTTGGCGGCGAAAATATCGTTTTTATAATTGAATTAATACGCAATCACTGCCACAACACACTCAATCTTGCTTTCATTGTATGACAAAGCATGCACGCTGTTTGCCTAGTCCCTGCGTTTGGAGGAACCCCTCAGTTCTTCCAGGGACACCGTACTTACAAGCCTTTCCTTGACCTTGGTTCGGTCTCGAACTTCGCCAGCCAGTTGACCGCATGCTGCATCGATGTCATCACCCCGGGTTTTGCGAACTGTAGTTACCACACCCGCGCCGCCAAGGATATCCACAAACGTTTTGATTGCAGGGCTGGTTGACTTGAGCAAACCCGACTCCGGGAATGGATTAAACGGGATCAGGTTGAATTTACAAGGCACGATTTTGGCGATTTCAAGCAATTGCTGGGCATGTTCTGGCTTGTCATTTACCCCATCAAGCATGACATACTCAAAAGTAATGAAATCACGCGGCGCAAATTTCAGGTAACGCAGGCAGGCATCGAGCAACTCACGCAATGGGTACTTTTTGTTCAGCGGCACGAGGTGATCGCGCAATGCGTCATTGGGGGCATGCAATGAAACAGCCAAGGCCACGGGGCAATCTTGCGAAAGCCTGTCCATGAAGGGCACAACGCCCGATGTCGACACAGTGACCCTGCGGCGGGAAAGACCGTAAGCCGTGTCATCCAGCATTAATTGCAAAGCCGGGACCAAGGCATCGTAGTTCAGCAGGGGCTCGCCCATGCCCATCATGACCACATTCGTAACCGGGCGCTCTTGGGCGTAAACACGGTCGCCAGCTTCGCGCAGCAACACATTGGCCTTCCACAACTGGGCCACAATTTCAGCGGTACTTAAGTTGCGGGAAAAACCTTGTTTGCCAGTAGAGCAAAAACGGCAATTGACCGCGCAGCCAGCCTGCGAGCTGACGCACAGGGTTCCGCGGCGCTCTTCGGGGATGAATACCGTTTCAACTGCATCGCCATTGCCAACATCAAAGAGCCACTTGCGTGTGCCGTCTTTGGATACGTTGTCGGAAATGATACTGGGGGCCTTGATGCAGGCACGGCTGTTCAAATTCTGGCGAAATGATTTCGCAAGGTCGGTCATGGAATCAAAATTGTCCATGCCCGACTGGTGTATCCATTTGGCCAGTTGTTTGGCCCTGAATGGTTTTTCACCCAAATTGCCACACCACTGAATCAGCTCGGGCACCGAGTAGTCCAGCAAGTTGTCGAGTTGTGCACTCATGGTGTGTCCTTTCAAAACAAACGGGGACGCATGTGCGCCCCCGGAATTCAACGCAATCGAACTAGATTAGCGTGAAAATACTTGTGACGCTGGGAAGAAATAAGCAATTTCGTTCGCAGCTGTTTCAGGGGCATCCGAGCCGTGAACCGCGTTGGCGTCAATGCTTTCAGCGAAGTCGGCGCGAATGGTACCGGCAGCGGCTTCCTTGGGGTTTGTGGCACCCATCAATTCGCGGTTCTTGGCAATTGCGTTCTCGCCTTCCAGGGCTTGAATCATCACTGGGCCAGAAATCATGAACTCAACCAGGTCGTTGAAGAAAGGACGTGCCTTGTGCACTGCGTAAAAGCCTTCAGCTTCAGCGCGTGACAGGTGAGCCATGCGTGCGGCCACTACCTTCAGGCCAGCGGCTTCAAAGCGGCTGTAAATTTGACCAATTACGTTTTTTGCAACAGCATCAGGCTTGATGATGGACAGGGTGCGCTCGATTGCCATGGTGTAACCACTCCGAAAAGATTAGAAAAGCGTGAAAATTAACCCGCGATTATAGCTGGTTTATATAAAAAACCCAATCACGGGGCTGACCCACGTCTTGAATTGAAACTTTTCGCCATTACCATTACTCTAAATCTATACAAATTCGCGTTTTACAAAGGAGCGAGTAAACATGTCTGAATTCAGAACTGCACAATTTGGCCGCACAGCCGGTGGTGTATCTACCGTAGAAACCAACCGGGTTCTGCGAAACACATACTTCTTGTTGGCCCTGTCGATGGTTCCGACGGCCCTGGGTGCGTTTGCGGGCATTCAATTCGGCTTCTTCCGTTTGTTCGCTGGCAGCCCAATCCTCTCGTTTGTCGTAATGCTGGCCGCCATGTTCGGCTTCATCTGGGGCATTCAACGCAACCGAAATAATTCCTTTGGTGTTGTGCTCATGTTGGGCTTTACCTTCTTCATGGGTTTGATGCTCTCCGGCATTTTGTCGATCGCGCTTAGCCTGTCCAATGGCGGCTCCATCATCATGATGGCCGCGCTGGGCACAGCCGGTATTTTCTTTGGTTTGGCCAGCTATGCTGCGGTGACCAAGCGTGATTTCACCAACATGGGCAAGGGCCTGCTGATTGGCTTGGTTATGGTGATTGTGGCCTCTGTGGCCAACATCTTCCTGCAAATGCCGGCCCTGTCGCTGACCATTTCCACCATTTGCGTGGGCTTGTTCTCGCTGTTCATTTTGTACGATCTGCAACGTGTCATGCGCGGCGGTGAAACAAACTACATTTCCGCCGCATTGAGCATTTACCTGAGTTTGTACAATCTGTTCGTGAACTTGCTGCAACTGCTCATGGTATTTACAGGTGGCAGCCGCGAGTAAACAAGCGCCTGCTGGGATTAAGTTACCTGAAAGTAACTGATTTCAAAGCACTTTTTTGACACTTTGCAACATCGAAAGTTGTTGCAAAGTGAATTGCAGAAGCGCAATATGAAGTCTCAGTGGGTCGGTATCTATACTGACCGCCGAGTTGGTGAGGCAAAAGCACCAACGAAAACGGGGCCGCAACGGCCCCGTTTGTTATTTGCGCAGCTGAATTCTGTTCGCCAGAGTCAGGAATAGTCGCTGTACTCCACTCGCTCAAACACTGCAATCGACTCAACATGCGATGTATGGGGGAACATGTTCACCACCCCTGCTTTCATCAACTTGTACGAGCCGACATTGCAAAGTACCGCCGTATCCCGAGCCAAGGTGCCCGGGTTGCAGCTGACATAAACAATGCGCTTGGGCTGAAACTCTGCACGCGCACCTACAATTGCCTTACAAATTTCCAAGGCCCCGTCGCGCGGAGGATCGACCAAGACTTTGTCGTATTGCCCCCAACTTTCCCATTCAGGTGTTTCCACTTCGAACAGATTGCGCACATGAAATTCGGTTTTATCGGCCAGGCCGTTGAATTTAGCATTCTCGCCGGCTCGGTCAACCAGGTCTTGCGAACCTTCAAAACCCTTCACGTAACTGCTTTTCGTGGCCAAAGGCAAGGAGAAATTACCCAAGCCGCAGAACAGATCAAGCACGCGGTCTTCGGGCTTTAAATCGAGCAATGACACCGCACGGCTAATCATGGCGTCGTTGATCATGTGGTTCACCTGCGTGAAATCAGTCGGCCTGAATCGCATTCGAATACCAAAACTGGGAATGCGATAAATGAGGTCCACTGGCTTGTCAGCTTCAAGACGATGTGCAGTGGCTGGGCCACCTGGTTGCAGCCACCAGTCAACGCCCCACTTTCGGCCAAAGGATCGAATCGTATCGAGGTCTGACTCACTCAAGGGTTCCAGGTGGCGTAACACCATTGCGGTAACACCATCGCCCACGGCCAGTTCAATTTGGGGAATACGCATGAAAATGCTCAGCGTGACCAGCATATTGCCCAGGGGCACAATCATGTTGGACACATGCTTGGGCAACACATGGCATTCCTGCATGTCCGCCACGTAAGAAGATGCTTTCTCGTGAAACCCGACAAAGAACCGCTCTTTCTTGATCACAAAGCGGGTACTTAAACGCGCACGGTGTCGATAACCCCAAAATGAACCATAAATGGGGGGCATCATCTGCTCGGGAGTTTGGCGACCAATTCGCTGCAACAGGTCTTCAAGCGCGCGGTTTTTAATGGCCACCTGGGCATTGGGCTCAATGTGCTGCATGGCGCACCCGCCACACACCCCATAATGCGGGCACTTGGGCGTGGTGCGAGTGGAAACCGTATTCAGCACCTGCAGTGTTCTGCCTTTTGAATAGCTTGGCTTTACTCGCGTAATTTCGGCAACAACGGTTTCGCCGGTGATTGCACCATCGATGAAGTGCACTTTGCCATCCACATGGCCAATGCCATTGGCATCCAGGTCGATTGATTCAATGGCAACTTGCACCTGTGGAAACACCACGGGTGTTCGATCTTTTTTCTTTTTGCGGCCCATGGCTACATTCAATAAAAATTAACGGGCCGGGAGGTAATCCATCGGGTCAACAGGTTTGCCTTGCTTGCGCACTTCGAAGTGCAGTTTGGGGCGATCAGAATCGGACTGCCCTGCTTCCGCAATTTTCTGGCCCTTGGTGACAGGCTCACCTTCTTTCACCAACAAGGTTTTGTTGTGGGCATAGGCGGTCAACAAGTTGTTGTCGTGTTTCAGGATAATCAAGTTGCCATAACCGCGCAGCGCGTTGCCTGAATACACGACACGCCCCGCCTGAGAGGCAATTACGGGGTCACCCACTTTGGCAGCAAGGTCAATACCCTTGTTCACACCCGCTTTGTACCCTTGAATAATTTCACCTGGATGCGGCCAAATAAAACCCAAAGTAACAGCAACGGGAGCCGGCGGCTTGATTTCCGGTGCTGGTGTGGCCTCGACCGGTTTTGCACCGCCAGCAGGAGTAATCGGGGTTACTTCAACGCCAGTGTCTTCAACAGTGCTTGCCCCAGATGCACCAGCCGCGACAGCACCAGGCGCACCCGTCACACGCAGCTTTTGACCAATGCTTAGCTTGCTGGGATCACTCAAATTGTTGGACCGCGCCAACTCACGCCAATCCAGACCAAAATCAAGCGCAATGCTGTACAGGGTATCGCCAGCTTTGACGGTGTAAACACCGTCGGTGGCCACTGCGGTGTCAGTAGAACGGGAGGGCAAACGATCGACCACCGGGGCCTGGTTACCCGTTGTTGTACAGGCGGCCAGGAAGGTCAGTGTTGCAAACCCAACTGCCAATGCACGTGTGTAACCCAGCAATGGGGTTATGGTTAATGCGCCACGTTTCATACGATGCGAGTTCCTTGTAACAGGGGTACGAATTTTACCAAGTCTTTTTTCTCTCGGTGCCATTTGTCGACCGCCAAACGATCGACAATGACCAGATTTTGCTGATTCTGGTCAGCCACGGGCACTATAAGGCGCCCGCCAATTTTTAACTGCTTGAGCAAGGCTTGCGGTATTTCCAAACCCGCAGCGGCCACAATGATGACATCAAACGGTGCTTGTGCGGGCAACCCCACCAAACCATCGCCATGAATTACTTTGACTTTCTGAAAGCCGGCAAGTTTTAAGTTGCGCAGGGCCTTGTCGTATAACGCCTCAATGCGTTCTATGCTGACCACCCGCTTTGCGATGTTGGCAAACACCGCAGCCTGGTAACCACAACCCGCGCCGACTTCCAGCACATTGTCCAGCTCTGCACGGCCATCCAGCGCGTATTCAGCAAAACGGGCCACGGTGAAAGGCCGTGAAATGGTTTGCTGATGGCCAATTGGCAAGGCTGCGTCTTCGTAGGCTCGCGATGCAAATGCTTCGTCCACAAACAAATGCCTCGGCACAGCACCAATTACATTGAGCACACGCTGATTCACAATGCCCAGAGTTTTCAGTTTTTGAACCAAATGCCCACGCGCACGCTCGGACGTGAGGCTAGAGCCGCCAATGCGTTCCGGAATGCGGTCCAGTTTGCGCGCAGACTGGGTAATCAGCGCAGGTGCTGGCTTGAAGCGGGGCTTTTGATCCATGTTGTTGTTTTACAGCCAATCGGCCAGGGTCTTCATTTGTTCGGTGTGCGTTAAATCAGCTTTCAAAGGACTGATCGAAATTTTACCCTGCTTGACCGCATAAAAATCGGTGCCTGGGCCAGCATCTTTGGCACCGCCGGGTGGGCCAATCCAGTAAACGGTTTCATCTTTGGGATTCTGGGTGGGAATCACGGGTTCGGCATGGTGGCGCTTGCCCAAACGGGTGCATTCGTAACCTTGCATGTCATCGTAAGGAATCGGGGGAATGTTCACATTCAGCAGGCAATGTTCCAAACCAAGTTTGTTGTTCAGGAAGCGCTCAACAATTTCAGCCGCCACGCGGGCTGCGCTGTCCAGGTGCGCATAACCTTTGCCAGCCAGCGAAAAAGCGATCGCGGGCAAACCACACTGAAAGCCTTCCATGGCGGCTGCCACAGTGCCTGAATAAATGGTGTCGTCGCCCATGTTGGCGCCGTTGTTGATGCCAGACACCACGAGATCCGGACGACGTTCCAGCAAACCAGTCACCGCCACATGCACGCAATCGGTGGGGGTGCCATTCACATAACGAAATCCGTTGGCGGCTTTGCGTACTGTAAGCGGCCGGTCAAGTGTGAGGGCATTGGACACGCCCGAGCGGTCTTGCTCGGGTGCCATCACCTCCAGGTGAACCGTGTTGCCAAATCGTTCAAGCAAAGCGCCATGCAAGGCCAAAATGCCGGGGGCACTGTAACCATCGTCGTTGCTGATCAGAATGTGCGGAATGGTCAAGATCAAGCTTCCTTGCGGCGAAACACCCAAGTGTTCTCGGTGGATTCTTTGGGCGCAAATGCGTAGCCTGCCACCTTGAACTTTTTCAGTTGCTCTACATCTGTGATGCGTTGGTCAACAATGTAACGGGCCATTAAACCGCGTGCTTTTTTGGCGAAGAAACTGATAATTTTGTACTGGCCGTTTTTGTAATCCTGAAACACGGGTTGAACCACGCGTGCGTTCAAGGCCTTGGTATCAACCGACTTGAAATACTCATCTGAAGCCAGATTGACCAACACAGGGTCTTTTTTTCCGAGTTCCTTGTTCAGGGCCGGCGCCACGGTCTGCTTCCAATAGGCGTATAGATCTTTGCCGGCAGGGTTGGGCAGCTTGGTGCCCATTTCAAGGCGATAGGGTTGCATCAAATCGAGTGGACGCAAAATGCCATACAGGCCCGACAGAATACGCACATGCTTTTGTGCAAAAGCCAAACCGTCTTCGTCCAGGGTTTTTGCATCAAAACCATCGTACACATCGCCATTGAATGCCAGCAACGCAGGGCGCGAATTCTTTTTGGTGAACTTGGTTGACCATTCGCTGTAACGCGTTGCGTTAAGCACACCCAACTTGTCAGAGACCGACATGAGTTCGGAAATATCGGCCGGGCTCATGGGGCGAAGAATATTCACCAGCGCTGCGGCCTGCTCAACAAACTGCGGCTGTGTACTGGCTGAAACGGACAAGGGTGTTTCGTAATCGAGCGATTTTGCGGGAGAAAGAACTACAAGCATGGACATGAATCACCTGGTTGTTACTACGGGTTTATTATCGCAGGATCTGGCAGGTGATTCAGGGACAGGGTGGTGTGAAGTCGGGAAAAAATACCCAATACAAGGTATGCGAGTGACTGGTGTTTTTGAGGTTGGCCGCGGATGCGACTTTGTCGCTCCGCTTCTGGCCGTGTCTCCCAGACTGTCTCTCCCGAAGATGAATGTATTACCTGTCACATGCAGCAATTGGATTCAGGCAAATGTGTTTGCAAGTTTTGATTTACTGTATATAATCACAGCATGTCCATTCGAGATTGGTGCCATGAAAGGTTTAACTGCTCGTCAACAAGAAATTCTTGATTTAATCCGAGACCAAATTACCCAATTTGGCAGGCCACCCACTCGCGCCGAAATTGCACGGCAACTGGGATTTCGCTCAGCCAATGCAGCAGAAGATCACTTGCAGGCTCTGGCCAAAAAAAATGTCATTGCACTGGATGCCAGTACGTCACGGGGCATTCGCTTGCTGGGTGAATACGCCGAAGGTTTGGAAGAAACTGCCAGCAAGGCCGCCGAACGTGCAATGGAGCAATTCATGCAATTGCCACTTATTGGTCGTGTTGCCGCAGGCAGCCCGATTCTTGCCCAAGAACATGTGGAAAAACAAATTCCTGTTGATCCCTCACTGTTTCCAGACAAGCCCGATTACTTGCTGAAAGTACGCGGCATGTCGATGAAAGACATCGGCATTATGGATGGCGATTTGCTGGCCGTAAAAAAAGCCAGTACCGCCAGAGCGGGCCAGGTGGTGGTTGCACGCGTGAACGACGATGTCACCGTGAAACGTTTTTTCCAGAAAGGCCATGTGGTTGAACTGCAAGCCGAGAACAGCGATTTCGCTCCCATTGAAGTCGACTTGCGAACCGAAACATTCGCAATTGAAGGTTTGGCTGTTGGTTTGATTCGCCAAGGCCAGTTGCATTAAAAAGCAGTTATTGCACTAAAAAGCAATGTCGGGGGTTGTTGTGTCGTCTGATCTTGCCAGCATTCACCCCGGCGTGTGGCGTGCCCACCAGCTTGCCAACGACACCAGTGCGCGTATACCCAGCGGCTTTGCTGCCCTGGATCAACAATTGCCCGGGGGTGGCTGGCCTACCCGCAACCTGATTGAACTGCTGTTAAAACACCATGGCATTGGCGAGCTTCGCTTTCTAATGCCGGTGTTGCGCAAACTGTCGCTGGAGAAAAAAAAAACTGGTGCTCATTGGCGCACCGCTGCTACCACTCACGCCGGCGTTTGAGCAGTTCGGTGTGGCCTTGGATCAAATGCACTTGGTTCAAACCGACAAACCCCAAGATCGCCTTTGGGCGATCGAACAGGTGCTGCAAAGCGATTCCTTCGGTGCACTTTTCATGTGGCTGCCTGAAGAAAAAACACTGTGCAACCCAACTGTGTTGCGTCGCTTGCAGTACCAGGCCACTCGTTCACAGGGTTTAAGTTTTGTATTTCGCCCCATTCGGGCACAAATGCAACCCTCCCCGGCTTCACTGCGCTTGTGCCTGACGGCCCAAAGCAGCAATAGCTTGCGAGTGCATTTGATCAAACGCAGGGGGCCTGTGCTTGAACAGGCAATACTGATCAATTTACCAAAACCGCAAGGTGCTTTACCCGACACCCCGCACTCACAGGAGCTTGTTCGTGCGCTGGATCGCCCTGAGTTACAAACAATCCCGCAACCCACGCGAAGTCAAATCACAATTTGATGCCAATTCCTTGTTTGAATTGGCAGCACATTACAGCCCGGTGGTGTGCTGGCGACAAGACCAGCATCATGAATATGTGGGTTGGCTGGTTGAAGTGCAGAGCAGCTTCAGGTTGTTTGGTGGCGCACAGGCTTTGCTTTCGCAATTCTGGGAAAGTACCGAGGAATTTTCTGGCGAATTGCAACTGGCCAACCACCACACTGCAACCGGCGCATGGTGGCTTGGCAAGTGCGCCCCCGCACGCAATCTAGACGATTTTCTGGCCATGCTGAATTTCAATGAAAACAGTTTGCTGGCCCTGCCAATTTCAGTGCTTGATTGCGATGTGAAGCTGCAAACCACCTGGCGACAATGCGGTTTTGGCCGCATTGGTGATTTGTGGCGTTTGCCACGCGATGGATTTTTAAAACGGTTTGGCGCACAAGCTTTGGCTGAACTGGATTCTGGTTTTGGGCTTCAAAACAAACTCGCCATAGCAACGGCACCCCACGAACCTGCGGATACATTCGAGCAAGAAAAGGAATTGCCTTTTCACAGCGACAGGCTTGATCTGATTGAGCACCATGCACAAGCACTGCTTGAAGCAGTGTGCAACTGGCTAAAGCAGCAAAAACATGGCACGCGTGAATTGCACTGGGCCTTTGTTCACGCGCACGGTGAAGAGGTTTTACGCCTGAGAAGTGCGCAAGCCACCGATTGCATCGACACATGGAAGCGCCTGCTGCACCACCAACTGGGGCGGATGCAATTTGACGACGACATACGCAACCTTCGAGTGCAATGCATGCACAGTGAATTGCTGCCCAACGTGAATCGCAGTTTTTTACCCGATCCGGCAGAAGGCACTCGTAACTGGAATAACACCTGCGATGTTCTTCGCGCGCGCTTGGGCGAACAAACCGTATTATTTGCAGCCACAGAAAGTGACCCAAGGCCCGAATGCAGCATTGTGTTGCAACACACCCCGCTGCAAAAACCTGCGAACACTGCCTTTAAGAAAATTGAAAACCAACATGCCCCTGAATTGAACAATGCAACATTGGCGGCCAGCAGCCCGCGCCCATTGTGGCTGTTGCCAACGCCCAAGCCACTTCAAGGAAAAGCCCCACAGTGGCAAGTGGGTGGCCCATGGCAATTGCTTAGCGGCCCTGAACGTGTTGAGTTTGGCTGGTGGGATGCCAAACCTTGCAAGCGCGATTACTACTGCGCACGCGACAGCAATTCCAGTTTGGTGTGGCTGTATCAAGACCTGCTTGAAGAAGATGCACGCTGGTTTTTACATGGTTACTTTGCATAAGGCACTCTGAACATGAATGCGCCATTGCACACCGCACCACCTTTTGCTGAAGCACTGGCGTTGAGTAACTTCAGTTTTTTAAAAGGTGCGTCACACCCGGAAGAGCTGGTGCAGCAGGCCAAATTGCTGGGTTACAGCGCCATTGGCATCACGGATGAATGTTCGCTGGCGGGCATTGTTCGTGCACATCAGGCCGCCAAGGAATGTGGTATTCAACTGTTGGTAGGCGCCCAGTTTGTGTTCGCAAACAACAGTGCATTTACCGGCCAGCGCATTGCCTTGATAGTGAAAAACAAAACCGGCTACACCCACTTGTGCAGGCTGATTACCCAGGCCCGTGGCCGTGCAGCCAAAGGCGACTACCTCTTCACCCGTGACGACCTTGCTGATATTCCACCCGGACTTCAATTGCTGCTGGTGCCCGACGAACGCAACAAAGACAATTTTCCGGCCCTCTTAAGCTGGTGTGCCAAGCGTTTTGCTGGCCGCATGCACTTGGTGTGTAATTTGCAGCACCGTGGGTTCGACAAGGCCTGGCTGCTGCACTTACAAGCCCTGGCCCACCTGCACCGGGTTGAACTCATGGCCAGCAACTTGCCCGTGATGCATTCTGGCGAACGCAAGAACTTGCATGATGTGCTAACTGCCATTCGACTGAACTGCAAGCTAAACGACGCAAAACCATTTCTGGAAACAAATGCGCAACGTTGCTTGCAGCCCTTGCAAGTGCTTGCCAAAACTTACCCGCACAACTTACTTAAGCAAACTGCAACACTGGCGGCACAGTGTGTTTTTTCGCTGGATGAATTGCGCTACCAATACCCGCGTGAAATTAGTCCTGAAGGCCTGGAACCCACACAATACTTGCGCCAACTTGTAGAAGAAGGCGCAGCCCAACGCTACAGCGGCAAAGTGCCCGCCAAAGTCAGGAAACACATTGAACATGAATTACAGCTGATTGAGGAACTGAAATTTGAGGCCTACTTTTTAACGGTTTACGACATTGTCCGTTTTGCGCGTTCCCGCAATATTTTGTGCCAGGGCCGTGGGTCTGCTGCCAATTCCGTGGTGTGTTATTGCCTGCACATTACCGAAGTCAACCCCGACAAAATGGCCGTGCTGTTCGAGCGTTTTATCAGCCGGGAACGCAACGAGCCACCCGACATTGACGTGGACTTTGAACACACGCGCCGCGAAGAAGTGATTCAATACATTTACAAGAAGTATGGTCGCGACCGGGCCGCACTGGCCGCCAGCGTGGTGGTTTACAGGCCCCGCTCAGCATTGCGGGATGTGGGAAAAGCCTTGGGGTTGGGTACAGATTTGATTGAAGATTTGGCCAAGTCGCAAGATGGCGGTTACAGCCGTAGCATGAGCGTGGACCACATGGTGCAGGCAGGCATTGATGTTCGCCAAAGCACTGTGCAGCATTGCGTGCATTTGGCCGAGGAACTGCTGGGGTTTCCACGGCACTTGTCGCAACACACAGGCGGGTTTGTGATTGCGCGCGACAGCCTGACTGAACTGGTGCCAGTGGAAAATGCTTCGATGCCAGAGCGCAGCGTCATTCAGTGGGACAAAGACGACCTGGACGCCATGGGCTTGATGAAGGTAGACGTACTGGCGCTTGGCATGTTGAGCGCCATTCGAATGACGCTGGACGAATTGCACAAAAAACCCGGTGCCCCCAGAACCCTGCAAGCCATACCACCCGAAGACAGCACGGCATACGACATGATGTGCAAGGCCGACACCGTGGGTGTGTTTCAAATTGAAAGCCGTGCGCAAATGGGCATGCTTCCCCGTCTGCAACCCCGTGAGTACTACGACCTGGTGATTCAGGTAGCCATTGTGCGGCCTGGCCCCATTCAAGGCGGCATGGTGCACCCGTTTTTAAAACGCAGGCAGGGCCTGGAAGCAGTGAACTATCCTTCGGAGGCCTTGAAAGAGGCACTGGGCCGCACCCAAGGTGTTCCTATTTTTCAGGAACAGGTGATGCAGGTTGCAATTCTGGCTGCTGGCTTTACACCGGGCGAGGCCGATGCATTGCGTCGCGGAATGGCCGCCTGGAAACGCAAAGGCGGCCTGCACCATTTTTACGAGCGCGTGGTGAACGGCATGTTGGAGCGTGGTTACACCCGTGAGTTTGCAGAAAGTATTTTCAAACAAATGGAAGGCTTTGGCGAATATGGTTTTCCGGAAAGCCATGCCGCCAGTTTCGCCTTGTTGGTGTATGCATCGTCCTGGCTGAAATGCCACCACCCGGATGCATTTTTATGTGGCTTGCTCAACGCGCAGCCCATGGGTTTCTATGCGCCGTCACAGCTGATTCAAGATGCACAACGACATGGCGTGACAGTACGGCCCGTGGATGTGCAGTGCAGTGCCCTTGAAACCCGACTGGAAAGCTGCACAGGTAAGGCGTGGCCCGTTCGTCTGGGTTTAAACCGGGTCAATGGCTTGAAACATGACGCTGCTGTGCGCATTGTTCAAACCCGCGAACAAGGGCTGTTTGAAAGTGTAGAAGACTTGACCAAGCGCGCCCGGCTTGACCGCGGCGACCTGCTTGCACTGGCCGATGCAAATGCGCTTGAGCAACTGGCAGGGCACCGCCGCCAGGCCGTGTGGCAAACCGCAGCAACTGAAACAAGGGGCGTTCGGCACGGCGCAAACCACACAGACCTGCTGACCAACACCCGCAGCAATGAAACACCGCTTGAATTGCCCAAAGCCGGTGAACTGGAAGACATGCTGGCCGATTACCGCGCCACAGGTTCAAGCCTGGAACACCACCCTATTTCATTTTTGCGCAAGCAACTGGCACCGTACAAAATAAGGCAGGTTGAAGAATTGCGCACTTACCCCAACGGCAGGCTGGCCCGCGCCTGCGGCATTGTGACCCACCGACAGCGCCCGGCGACAGCGCATGGCACAGTGTTCTTGAATCTTGAAGATGAAACTGGAAACGTGAATGTGATTGTGTGGAACAGCCTGGCCGAGGAACAGCGACAGGTGTTGCGCAATGCGCAAATCATGGGAGTGTTTGGTATTTGGCAGCGCGAAGGTGAGGTGTGCAATTTGGTGGCGCGCAGGCTGGTGGATTACACCCACCTGCTTTCTGACCTTCAAACGCCTTCACGTGATTTCAAGTAAATATAAAGTGCTGATTACTGGCTCGAGCGATTAAATATCCACTTCCACCAAATTGCCCTTGTCTTCCAGCCAGGTGCGGCGCGCACCGCTTTCCGTGCGGCCCATCAGCATGTGCATCATGGCGTTGGTTTCATTCACATCCATGCTACCCAGCGTGACCGGCAACAAGCGACGTGTATCCGGGTTCAGGGTGGTTTCCCACAACTGCTCGGCATTCATTTCACCCAAGCCTTTGAAGCGGGAAATCTTGATGTTCGCTTCCTTCACACCTTCCTTGCCCAGTTTGTCCTGCACCGCGTATAACTCGGCTTCGTCCAGACAATACAGTTTGCGCGCGGGCTTTTTACCCTGTGCAGGCACATCCACACGGAACAACGGCGGGCGGGCGACATACAAATTCTGGCTGCGAATCAGCGCAGGGAAATGCTTGTAGAACAAGGTCAACAACAACACTTGAATGTGCGAGCCATCCACGTCCGCATCAGAAAGAATGCAGATTTTGCCGTAACGCAAACCGCTTAAATCGGGATTGTCATTCACGCCGTGCGGGTCTACACCAATGGCCACGGCAATGTCGTGAATTTCCTGATTGGCAAACAGGCGGTCTTTGTCAGTTTCCCAGGCATTAAGCACCTTTCCGCGCAATGGCAACACAGCCTGAAATTCTTTGTCACGGCCCATCTTGGCCGACCCACCCGCAGAATCGCCCTCGACCAGAAACACTTCGTTGAGGGTGATGTCAGTGCTTTCGCAATCGGTCAATTTGCCCGGCAAAATAGCAACCGATGAGCTTTTCCGTTTCTCGACTTTCTGTGCTGCACGGGAACGTGCCTGAGCCTGTTTGATGGCCAGCTCAGCAATCTTTTTACCGTCTTCCACATGCTGGTTCAGCCACAATTCAAATGCAGGCTTTACCAATGAAGACACCAAACGCACTGCATCGCGGCTGTTCAGGCGCTCCTTGATTTGTCCCTGAAACTGCGGGTCGAGTACTTTGGCTGACAACACGAAATTCGCCTTGGAAAAGATGTCATCAGGCATCAACTTGATGCCCTTGGGCATCAGCGAATGCATTTCACAAAATGCCTTGATGGCCTGAAACACTGCTTCGCGCAAACCCGATTCATGTGTACCACCAGCAGAAGTCGGAATCAGGTTCACATAGCTTTCACGCACGGGTGCACCCTCCGCCACAAAAGCCAGGGCCCAAGCTGCACCCTCGCCTTCTGCAAAACCTTCATCGCGAAGTACATCAACGCTCAGGTCGCCGCTGAACATGGGAGCCACCAGTTCACGGTCGAGCAACTCTTCCTTTAAAAAACCACGTAGTCCGTCATCGAATTTCCAGCGCTTGGCTTCACCGGTTTTCTCAGAAACCAACACCACCTCGACACCTTTCAACAACACAGCCTTGCTGCGCAACAGGCGGTCCATTTCGTTCAAGGGCAATACAGCGGAATCAAAGTACTGGGGGTCGGGCCACACACGCACGGTGGTGCCCTTTTTCGGATCGCTGCTAGTTTGCGGGCGTACTTTCAGGGGTTCGATTACATCGCCACCGCTGAACACCAGTGTGCCCACCTGCTTGTCGCGTACCGCACTCACCTCAAGCCGGGTTGAAAGGGCGTTGGTTACTGACACACCCACACCGTGCAGGCCGCCAGAGAAGCGATAAGCGCCACCATCGGCCTTGTTGAATTTGCCGCCGGCATGCAGGCGGGTAAACACCAGCTCAATAACCGGCACCTTTTCTTCGGGGTGAAGACCAATCGGAATGCCCCGCCCTTCATCCTGCACCGAGACACTGCCATCGGTGTGAATGGTCACCGTGATGCGCGTACCGAACCCCCCCAAGGCCTCGTCGGCTGCGTTGTCGATCACCTCTTGAATAATATGCAAGGGGCAATCGGTGCGGGTGTACATGCCGGGGCGCTGCTTGACTGGCTCTAGCCCTTTAAGGACACGGATGGACGATTCTTGGTACTGGCTCATGACAACCTGATAGTTCAATGACCGCTTGATGATACCAATAATTTGGATTCATTTCGGGCAGGACTGGAACCATCTGCGGCTGTGCCAGCACTCATGACCAAGATAGGAAATTTGTTCCGCGTGGTTAGCACAACTTTCAAGGCTAATAAAGCAGCATGTCACCCCACCCCCTATCCATGGTGACACCTCGTTCGGACTTTTTGCAGCCTTGATACGCTGTGGCGTTATTTAAACAACTCGCCAAGGCCGACCATGATTCCACTTCCGTTTCAAGTAGAGAGGCTCGACATGAAACCGATTGCCCCCAAGTTAAAGATCACCGCGATTCAAAGGTGCTCAAGGGCGAATCTGGAAACAACTCGCTCGGAGTTTGAATTGTTGGTTGCCAAGCAGGAAAAGCGGTTGCGCAACTTCATCATCAAACATTTTCGTGATGAAAACGCGGTCGAGGATGTATTCCAGCAAACCTTGATTGAGGCTTACTGCTGCTGGGACAGCTTTCGAGGTGATGCAAAGAGAGCGACCTGGCTGTTTGGCATTGCACTGAACATTATTCGGAACACCGCGCGCCGCTCTCCACAGTACAAATTTCATTTCACTTCGGATGAAGACCTTGAACTGGAACAAGCGGAGGGGTCTGACCCCATGCAGCATTGCATGAAAAACGAATTCAGCATCAAACTGGAATCGGCGATTGGTAATCTGCCCAACGATCTGCGTGAAACCCTGGTTTTGGTGGTTCAGCATGGCAATTCTTACCAGGAAGCGGCTGACATTCTGGGTATTCCAATTGGCACGGTGCGTTCGCGAATTTCAAGGTCGCGCGCCCAATTGAAATCAATCTACGACCTGTATATGGACTGATGAACGCAAATTTGGCAACCCGATATGGGGCACTCAACAAAATTCTGGAATCACTGGGAATGACTCTCAGCGACACCGAGCAATGTGCTGGTGAAGATGGCTATCGAATTGATTTTGAAAAGAACTTCACGATTGAGCTGCAACACCTTGGCGGCGCAGATTGCAGGGTAAGCGCAAGAATTTTCAGCTTGGGGAAATCGTTACAGGTTCAGGAAAACCAAATTAAACTGGCCTTGGCCCTGTTTGGTGAATTGAAAAACGACATGCCCGAAGGTGTGTCAACCGCAATTTCAAACCACGACAACTGCTTGCGCCTGTGTGTTGAAATTGTGAGTGAAAGCAAAGACATAATCATGTCGCAATTTCAAGGCTTTGTTCATGTGGCGTTTGCCTACAAACAAACCTACTTTCAGCACAAAGGCTCAACCTAGGGCGATCAGCCTCGGCTTTGTGCAGCCTTGGCCCGGTCGGATAAAACAGCTTGAAGCCATAACTCGAATTTCTCTTTTGCATCCAGCACATTGTTGGCCAACATCAACCTTGAAACATGCAGCTTGGAATATTCAAGCTCAAAAATACAGGTTTGCTCCAGAGACTTAGCAAGCCAACGCTGCGACAGCCAATCTCGCAAGCAGTTACTTTCATAACTGTTTAACACCAGGGTGGCCTGAAACTCGGAGGGACACGACCACGACTGCAACAATTCAGCCTGCCCCAAACCTTCAACAAGTTGCTCGTTAATCAAAAACCAGTTTCCGGGAGGGCTTTGCAACATGGGATTTGTGAATGCCTAGACAACACCAGCGGTGTCGCTGTGAACTTGTTGTGCGAGCGTACGGGGTGTAGAAAGGCCCGGGAAGCGCTGCAGAGAAAGAGGTTTCATCGGGCGAGCTTTGAGTTCAGAGAGAATGGCTTTGAAGGTGGTGCGCGCAGCAGAACCAGTTGGGTTGGCTGCACTGCTTGCTTGTGAAGACGCAGACTGTATTGGCGAAGTGTTTGGTTTGATCATTGGTGATAATTACAGGCACGAGGCCGATAAACGTCGTTTCATGAACATTGAGTGGCTTTGTCATCGGAATGGTTCCCGGTTTTTTCGAGCAAATCGAAACGTTTCATGCGGTAGTAAAGGGAATGCAAGGGAATACCAAGGCTTTCACTGGCCAGGCGTGCGCACCCGCGGTGTGCATGCAATGTTTGAATCAGAACGGCTTTTTCGAAAGCCAGCAAACGCTGCTTCAAACCGGCAGGTGCTTCGCTGCCAGGCACCGTGCAAGGTTCGCCCAGCCCCATCACATGCCGTTGTGCAAATGCGTGTAACTCGCGCACATTGCCAGGCCATGGTCGGCTCAACAACTCGTCCGTATCTTCAAGGTCCAGCTTGGGAACTTCCAGCTTGAACTGCGCGGCCACATCGTTCAAGAAATGACAGTACAGGGGAATGATGTCCTCGAGTCGCTCTGCCAAGGCAGGAATTCGAACCTGCGACACACTGAGCCTGAAGTGAAGGTCTTCCCGAAATCTGTTCTGTTCCACCAAGGTTTCAAGTTTGGTTTTTGTCGAAGCGATGACCCGAAAAACCGAGTTGTAGAACACATGCCCACCCAGCCGGATTGCGCCGCGATATTGCAGGGCATTCAGTAACTTGGCTTGACATGACAAAGGCAGGCTGTCTATTTCATCCAGGTACAGGGTGCCATTGTGCGCAAGCTCCAATTTTCCTGGCCTGTCTTTTTGCGCCCCGGTGAAAGCACCTGCCATCACGCCAAACACCTCGGCTTCAAAAAGCTGCTCTGGCAAGGCAGCGCAATTGACATGCACAAACTCGCCTTTCACGCCAGAGTGCGCGTGCAGCCAACGCGCAGCGGTATCTTTGCCAGCACCCGTAGGCCCAAGCAACACGGTGTCGATGGGTAGCTGTTTTAAGCGCTGCAGTTGGGATACCGCATGGCGCATGGGTTGGGAACGGACAAACTCATCACGGTAGGGCCCCAGGTTGCTGTTGGGCAATGGCTTTTTACCAGAACGAAACGGTTTGGTTCGTATCAGCTTTTCAAGTACATGAACTGCAGCCAAAGGATTGGCTGGGTGCACAATTGAGGCAAAAATGGGAATGTCATGGTAGACGTACTCTTGCCAGGGTTTCTCGATAAAACGAATGATCTGTGTTTCAGGCTTTCTACCCTGGGCTTTGAAGTGCTCAATTAAATCCCCAAGCTGCTCCAGGCCCTGATCAACCAGCAGCCAATGCGCGGGCAAACTGCGTTTGCCCAGCAGGTCGATCAGTGACAGTTCGTGAACACTGGCCTGCATCAACAAGGCTGCAGCACGCAACCTGCTTTTGAGTTCGGGGGATTCAATGCAAAGGGTTAACTCGGTCATTTGCAGCCACGGCACAATGAAATGAATAAAGTTCATTGTGAGGGCTGCGTGCCAGCATTGGATCACCCCTTGGGATTAGTCAATATTGTGATTCTGACTGCCCCATCACCTCCACCCGCAACATGTCCCGCGCGCGTGACAGACGGGAGCGAACTGTACCAATGGGCAAGTCCAGTTCAAGTGCAGCATCCTGATAGGTAAACCCCTCAAGCAACACCAGCTGAACCACTGTTTGCATTTTGCCCGGAAGGTGATCAATTGCGGACTTCAGGGTTTCCATGCGCTCCTGGCGCATCAGGGATTCTTCAGGCTCGCACATGGAATCGGCAGGAATCAGGCTGACCTGCTCATCAAAATCATCGGCTTGAAAGCGAAAACTGGTATCGCGGTAGCGAAAGTTTTTCACCAGATTCAGTGCAATGCCAAACAACCAGGTTTCTGGTTTGGACTCTCCACGAAAACTCGCCCAGTTGCGAAATGCAGCCAGGTGGGTTTGCTGAATAAGGTCATCCACATAATCCTCACGGCGCAGGTGTTTGCGCACAAAGTGGGTTAAACGCGATTGCTGCGACTTCAACAAGGCCTCAAGCGTGCAAAGTTGTGCAGCTGTCAGCGGTGTTGGTGTGTTTTCGTCAATACCTGAAACGGTGATTTCGAACTGCTGAACGTTTGCGGTTTTTTCCATGACCTGCCTCTGTTTGCTTGTGTGTGGTAACAAGCGTTGTGCAGTGTGCATGCCAGGACCATGCAAATTTCAAACGGTTGATTTCATGGCGTATTTATTGATTAACTCCCAACTGGTGTTGGATTTTTTCTAAATTTGCAGGGCTGGGCGAAGCAAAATCTCTAAATCAGCACGGGCTTGCGTACAGGCTGACTCCAGTTGCGGTGTAAAATGCGCTCATCTCGCGGTAGTACAATGGATAGTACGAGGCCCTCCTAAGGCTTAGATACAGGTTCGATTCCTGTCCGCGAGACCAGGCATAAAAAAGCCCCTGACTTGTCAGGGGCTTTTTCATTCACACGCTGGTTTATTCAGCTGGCTTGCTCGGTCACAATTTTCCAGCGACCGTCTTCTTTCTTCAAACGCAATGTTTTGCGAACATTGTCCGAGTACTTGTCGGCTTTGTAGGCCTGGTCAAACTCGGCAGTGGCTTCTTCGCCATTGATTTGAACATTCAGGTTGCTGATATCGACCTCAATACTTGACTTGCTTGCGATTCGGGCGCGGCGCTGGCTTTCCCATTGTGCCCGGCTTTGCGCGCCAGGCAACTCGAAGTTGGCCGAGTAAAAGCTGAGGTAGCCTCCACATCGCGTGCACTCCAAGCTGCGGCCCAATTGCTGACTACCTCGGTTACCTCAACCTGAAGCTGTGCAGGACTTGGGCCTGCCGGTACTGCAACAGGTGCTGCGGGTGCAGCAGCTGTTTCCCCCCCCAGCAAGTCGTCTGCTGCGGGCGCAGCCGGATCAAGCATGGCATCTGCTGCTGAGTCCATGGCTGCCGGATCTGCAACAGGTTCAGCAGCCGGTGCTGGTTCTACTGCCGGTGTAGGCGATTGATCAAGAACGGCGGGGCGAAGTTGGTCGAGACCCAAGAAATGGCTGACTGGCTTCAGGTTGTCGGAATTGTTAATCAACGTCTGACCACCGTAAGTCACAATCAACAAGCCAATAAACAAGGTGTAAACCGGCAGTAACCAACGTTCATATCGATAGTAGAACGGTTTGTGCTTTGTTTCCTCAGCAGCCTTGTCCATTTCAGCTTCACCCACCACCTGCCTGGCGAGCAACTGGTTCAGCGCAACTGGCGGGGACAAGTAACCCAATTCGAACGCAGTGATCACGATCATCCAGAAGTGAACCGGGTGAATGCCATTGCTGTACGCAATTGGCGCCACAGTGGCCGACACAAGAATCACCGCACCAAACGGATCCATCACCATGCCGATAAACACCATCATGAACATGAAGATGGTCAGCGCCATCCAGATGCTGCCCATTTCAGCGGGCACAACGCTCATCAAGCCAGAACGTTCAATCATGCCACCTACGCTGATCGACAAGGCCATCAACATGATCAGCGCACCGATGTGGCCAATCGTCTCTGTGGTGGCGCTACGCACCGCCATTTCCAGCCCTTGATTCTTTTTCTTCTCTGCCGGAGTGTCGCCACCCACTTTGGTCGGACCACCACGCAGTTTGTCGAAAATGATCACGAACAACATGATCACAGGCAACATCACCGGGGCGGTAAATTCGTCAAGCTTGGTGTCCAGCAGGTACTCATAACCATAAACCACCAACAACATGATCAGAATGTAAGGCGACACAGGTACCAAAGCACGCAGCGACTGCGGCAAGGCCTCTTTGGCTTTTGCACGTTCAGTCACACGCCCTTCAGCCTTCAGCAACGCGATGATCATGAAAATGGTCGAGGTCAGAATGAACACAAACAGACCCCACCCATACAGTTCGCTGGTGGTGACTTCCTTGTTCAGCGCGGCAATGACCACAATCAGCAAACAAGGGCGAAGTACCACACCCAGTGAACCTGACATGGCGGTGGCAGCCAGTGCGAAGTGGCGGCGTGCGCCTACAGCCAGTACCTCACGGTACACGATTGCACCGGCGGCAATCACGAACACACCTGAAGCACCCGTGTAGGCGGTGGGTACCGCAGCAGCCAGCAACACAATGTAGGTGAAGACTTCTGGCGGTAACTTCCACGGACGCAGAATGTCCATGAACAGGGAAACCACGCGGGTTTGCTTGAGCAACATACCAGCCCACAAGTACAACGCCAGGTTCAGGAAAATGCTCGACAATTCGGTGATTTGACCAAAATAAATTGCCAAACCTGCGACGTAATCGTCCATGAAGAAGTTGATACCGGCATTCAAGGCCATGAACGCATACAACGGGATACTCAACAGACCCATGCCGTAACTTCCGCCCTCCTCGGCCTGCGCCGGGATCTTCAGCACGTCTTTCAAACTGATGAAGGACAGTGCTGCGAACAGGGCAATCGCAATAATGCTGATCAGCGGATTTTCAACCGCCACACCCGAATCGTATTGAAGTTTCAGGTAGTAACTGGCCGAAATCGTCATCAGCAAGTTGGCACCCAACATCGCCAATGAATAGACCTGAAAGTCTTTCTTGGTGCGCGGTGGACGCAGGCTAATGTGGTGAAAATGCTTGGTGGTCGAGATGGCCGCAATTGCAACCATGATCAACAGAATTAATGGGCGGTTTTCCGTACCAAACTTGAAAATGCCAAAAAAGCCAGTTTCAATCTCACGGAATACTTCCACTTCAGGGGTAATCGCTTTGCTCACCCGCTCGTAAACAGCGAACCGCTCCCGACACTGATCTCGGGCGGCTTCCAGAGAAGCACGAATTTCATTTGGATCAATGGCTACATCACCAAACAACAAATCAAGATCCGATTTGGGTGCGCTTTCCGCATCGGCAACCTGTTTGGCCACCAGTGCATCAATGTCAGGGTTGGCTTCACAAGTGGGTGCAGAGGGATCGGCACGTAACAGGAAATACTGCACCTGGTTTTCGGGATCACCGAACATGCGCTCACCCAGCCGCAAAAGCTGGCCGTGCACCATCTCGCCGGTACCAATAATCAGGGTAAGCAACAACAGTGAGAAAATCGGGAGGCTGGACAGCCATTCGGATGGCGTGCGACCGAACCATTTTTTGCCGGCGGAACTCTGCATAACGGATCCTTATCAGCGTCAATCGATTGATTGACTGATCTAATTAGCTATTTAAGATAATAAAAAAGGGGCAACGGCAAGCCCCTTTACAGCCTAAGGCAAAGGTGGGCAGATAGGGCCCACCTTCATGATTACAGCTCAGTTTTTGTTGCGCACTCAGAATCTGCTCGGTTTACGCTGCAGCGAATCTGCTTCATTATGTTTAGCGCTTTGGGATCATAGGAACCACTTTTTGCCAATGCCACACGAGATTCGCGCAACAGGATGGTGTATTTCACAGAGTCAGCTGCTGGAATATCCATCCAAGCGCTATTCGGAATACCCTTCTCTGCGTTGGTGATGATTTGCATGCCAGCCGAGAACTTCTTGAACCAATATTCGCGAGACTTCTGGGCAAAACCTTCCGGGAACTTGGACTTATTGACGATCACCTGATAGGTCAACACGGCAACCGGGAAACGAACAATCGCACCAGCACTACCCAAACCTTTGTACAACTCCAGCGGTTTGTAAGCCGCGGCAGGTGCAGCGATGATGTCAACGGACCCGTTGTTGAACTTGGCACCAAAATTGGAAATGTCAGCAGACACGGGTGAAGCTCCTACTTTCGAAATCATTTCCTTTTGGGCCGAGTCGTAGTCAAATGACGCGATTTTCTTGCCCGCCAGTTTTTCCACCGAGTTGATGTCCCGGCTTTTCACATACAGGTAAGCAGCACCAAACGGAATAATGCCAGCCACTTGGTAGTTACCTTGCGTCATCAGCGCATCAGCTTTTTCAGTAGCAAACAATTGGATAGTGCGCTTCACCACTTCGTAGCTCAGGGGCATGTCAACTTTGCCATCCTTAACCACAGAGGCAGCGCCAAGTGCGTCGATTGAACCAGCGACTGAGTTGTAGGCACGTGTGCGGAACGAGGTAGCCACCAGCATGTCGCACTGACCGGTCTTGAAGTTTTCTGAGGCAATCTTTTCGTCAGTAAACGCTTCCAGTTCCAAATCAGCACCGAAACCCTTGGCTGCAAGAACGTAATCTTTGCTCAGGTTAAATACATCTCCGCCCGCGCCGAGAATGTCGAACACACAAACTTTCTGTTTGGCCAAGGCCGGTGATGCAGATGCCATCAAGGCCAAGCCGAAGCCTGCTGTGATTGCTTTCATTTTAAATGTCATTGTCTGGTCTCCCAAAATTGTGTTTCTGCGCCTTGCACCAGCTGCTAGAGTGCTGTCAAGGCTTGCTGTGAGCAAAAACTTAGTTCAACAAGTCGTCCACGTTCATGCCAGCAGGCATCGCGGCTTCTTCATCCCAATACTTTCCCATGCTGCCCACTGGGGTGCGAGTGCCCACATTTTCTGTCCAGTAACGGTCAGAAAGGTTGGTCATCACAGCAACGGAAATACCTTCAACCAATGCGTATTGTTCGCTCGGTTTGAAATCTTTGACATTGGCAAAACGTTTGGTGGCGTCGCGGAAACGGGTGGTGTCGCCCACCGCCAGCGAAGACAAACCGTACATGACGTGAGAAAGGCGCACACCTTGGCGTTCGCCGATCAGCATGGACAGGCGGAATGTACCCCACACATCTTTGCCTTCAGAGGCGCCTGGCAAAATACTCCACACGACAGCACGTGCTGCGTTGGGAGCACCCCACCATTTGGCGTTTGAAATGCAAGTGAGCGCACGTTCGGATTTGGGTGCGATGTCGGTGGGTACACCTACCATTTGCTGAGACGCGATGTCATTTACCACAGCTTGCAAGCCAGCCACAGTGCCCAGCAGGTAGGCCAGTTCATCGAAATCACGTTCGAATTCAGGGCAGCCCTCGCCATATTCAAAGTTGTATTTGTCTTCAAGCTTGTTGCGCATGGCCTCAAACGCACGCAACTGGCGACGAGCTGTAATTTCAAGCAAACGTTTCTGGGCGATTCGTGCGTCTTGAGCTTCTTCAATATTGTTCTGTTTGGAAGCACGCAAATAGCGCAGTTCGGCCTCGACGGCACGCTGTTCGGAACAAGCGGCAGAGGAAACCAGCAGCAGGGATTCAAGCAGTTGGGGGTCACCACCAAACGCGCGGGTACCACCCGAGATTAGAGGAAAGTTGCCTGTGGCAAAACGACAGGCCATGTCGACATCGTCGATTTCAAGCTGAGGAGGAATAATTCGGCGTTCAATCAGGTTAATCGCGAGGTTTGTGGCACCCCGCTCAACGCTTGCGCAACCTGCCGCAAATGCAACCACTCCCGAAATGGCCAGTACACGCCATACGCCAGCTTTGATCATTGATGTCTCCGTTGATTTTTCTTTTATACCTTGTCTGGTCAATATTTGGATTTGACCTTTGAGTAACAAGGTTTGCGCACGATATTAAACCATGAAAAATTCACCCATCCAAGGGAAAGTAAACAGTTGTTAATAGAAGCGTCATTCTATTTGCCCCACCAAACCCGAAGAATGATGCCAAAACACCCCGTAATTGAAAGCAATAAATTGTTAAAAAGCGCGGAGAATGAAGAATCTCCATGTTGCCCTCTTGAAATTCATGATGCAGATTGACCTACCGGCAGACAACCCCGACACGGCGGCCAATGAACACTCAAGCAAACCCGACCGGATGAAGCAAGCCGTGAAGGACATGACGCCACTGAAGGGCAAAACCGCACTGGTTGTCGATTCTGCGCTGGCCACTCGCCGTGCCCTTCAGGACCAACTTTCCCAATTGGGGGCGAAGTCAGTTATTTTCGCCAGCTCAGTATCCGAGGTTGAACAGCATTTGGGTTCACGGGAATTCGCCTTGATTGTGTGCGAATACCAACTGGAGGGGGACCGCAACGGTCAACAATTGTTGGAAGACCTGCGGGTGAACAAGAAGCTGGCGTGGTCTACCGCATTCATGATGGTGACTGGCGAGAGAAGTTACGGCAACGTTGTTGCAGTTGCTGAGTTTGAGCCTGATGATTACCTGATTAAACCGTTTACTGCATCCACTCTGTCAGATCGCGTGGTTCGAATATTCAACAGAAAAATTCGCCTGGCTGAAGCCTACCGTTCAATGTTCGAGGAACGCTTTCAGGAAGTACCGGGCATTTGCGAAGATCTGGAATCCCGGTTTCCCCAGTACCTGAATGAACTTGAACGCATGCGTGTCGAGTCGTTCTACAGGTCTGCACAGTATGAGAAAACCGAGCAGGAATTGCTCGCCAAACTTGAGAAAGCCCCCAAGCCCTGGATGCAGTTGTTGCTGGCCAGGGTGAATCTTGAGAAAAAACAGTTTGAAGAGGCCAATGAACTGCTCAGTGAAGTGGTGAAAACAAACCCGGAATACCTGGCAGCAAGCGACCTGTTTGCTGACGTGCTTTGGGAACAAAACCGCCCTGCCGATGCATTGGACATTCTCGAGAAAATGGGTGCGAAATCACTGTCATCGACAACCCGCTTGCGCAAGCTGGCCGACCTGGCTGTTCGGATTGGCGACAATACACGATCAAAGAACTACCTGACGAAAGTCATCGATCGCTCAAGAAACACTTCACTGTCACAGATCCATGATTACCTTCAGCTGTCCAAAATTTATGTGAAAGAGGGCCGCCATGAAGAGGCGGAAAAGCTGACTGCCAAAATGCGCAGCACTGTGAACTCAACCGAGCTCGACCTGGCACGTGCCATGATGGCCATTCAAAAAGACATTGCTGATGGGCGCGGTGTGAAAGCCAGCGACAAACTGGTCACATTTTTCGAGAATAACTCGGACGTCCTTCCCACGCTGGAACCTGAGACTTTGACCAGCTTGCTGGAATTGTGTTTTGCGGTAAACATGGACACCAAAGGGTATGAACTGGCCAGCCAAATTACCAAGCACAAACCTTCCAAGGCCATGCTGGACAGAATTCGGGCAGCAATATCGGATTTCAAAGGCAATCAAGGCACCGCCAGCGACTGAAAAAACGGTGAACTACAGGGCCCAGGCGGACTTGATCAATTCATCCAGATAAGCGCCATAAAACTCTGGCAAACCGGCGCCCAACAAGGGCTTTCCAGCTCAGTACCTTTGGCACTGAACACCATGACTGTGGGTGAAAACTTCACATTTAACGGGCCAGCCAGAGATTTACCGGTATAGCTGTTGCCGTCAAACCAGATAAAACTGCGTTTGCTATCGGAAAAATCAATTTCGTAAACAAACACCCTGCCCTTGTAGTCGGGATCGGTGTGAATGTGGCGAAGCGATTGTTGTCTGACTTTCTCGCAGTAGGCACAATCGGGCAAAGAAAACAAAACTACGACCGCGGGCGCCTGCCCGTGCTGAAGATTCGACGGAAAAGAAAGAGAGCCTCCACCCGCGCCAAACGCGGGTGAAAACCAGGCAAACAACACAAACAGCCAAATTGCTTTCATGCAACTTAGACCACAAACCCTGGGTTGTCGTTCATTCCGATCAGCTTGGGTGTGTAAGGCACTTTGGTGGCCACTGTTTTCCGCTCTTTCAGGTAAGTTTCTACCACATCCCAAATGGGCGGTTCACCGTTGTTACGGGCTTCTTCGGCCACCGGGGCCCAACCCGCCACCTTGTAAGTTTTCGAGGCCTCAATGGGTTTGCCGTTCAAGCGCATGTCTGAAATACGCCGTCCAGCTTTGCCATTGGGGTTGCAGGTGTAGGTCAAACCACCTACACGCACCATATCACCGCCCTGCTGATAATACGGGTCGGGGTTGAACAGGTTGTCACACACATCCTCAAGCACTGTTTTGATAAACTCGCCTGTCATCTGCGTGAGCGTCGTGTTGGGATAAGTAATTGCGGTTTGATCCATCAGGTGTTCGCGCGTGATGGTTTGACCCGGCAGCAAAGAAGTGCCCCAGCGGAACCCCGGAGAAAACGCGATCTCGGCTCCCTTCACCTCCATCAAGGCATCAATAATCAATTGATCCCAACTGCCATTGAAGTTGCCGCGGCGGTAAAGCAAACCCTCACTCACGGCCAAGGGCTCGCTCAGCTTTTCGATGTAAGGTTTGCGCACATTGCGCACAAAGACATCCATGTCGGGATCGGCTGGCAACATATTCGAAAACACGGGCAACAAGCGGTATTTGAAATCCCGCAACTTGCCACCTTGAATATCCATGTCGAGCACACCCAAAAACTTGCTATTGCTGCCTGCGTTGGTCACGTAGGTGGTACCCGACGAATTTTTTACAGGAATTGCATTGGGCACACCATCGTGTGTGTGGCCACCCAAAATAAAGTCGATGCCGGTTACACGGCTTGCCATTTTCAGGTCAACATCCATGCCGTTGTGTGAAAGCAGCACCACCGCCTGCGCGCCTTTCGCACGTACTTCGTTCACAACCTCCTGCATGCTTTCTTCCTGGATGCCATAAGACCAATCCTTCACAAAGTAACGCGGATTGGCAATTGGGCTGTAAGGAAACGCTTGGCCAATGATTGCAACCTTGCAACCATTGATTGTTTTCATGACATGGCTGGGAAACACGGGGTCGCCAAAATCGGCGGTTTTGATGTTCTGCGCAATGATGTCGATTTTGCCTTTGAAATCCTTTTCAGCCACTTCAAGAATTCGATCTGAACCGTAAGTGCATTCCCAGTGCAAAGTCATCACATCCACGCCCAACATTTTTGCAGCATCGACCATGTCTTGCGCATTGGTCCACAAGCTGGTGGCCGAGCCTTGCCAAGTGTCGCCGCCATCAAGCAACAGCGCACCGGGCCGGTTGGACTTCATCATTTTGACCAAAGTTGACAAATGCGCGAATCCGCCCACCTTGCCGTAGTGCTTCGCAGCCTCTTCAAAATTCAGATAGGTGAATGCATGTGCCTGTGCTGAACCGGGTTTGATGTTGAAGGCTTTCAGCAGCGATTCGCCCACCAAATGGGGTGCTTTTCCAAATGCGGCAGCCACGCCCAAATTCACATTGGGCTCTCGAAAATAAATCGGCACCAGTTGGGCATGGCAATCGGTCATGTGAAGCAGGCTGGCATTGCCAAAAGGTTTCAGGTCGTACAGTTTTTCACCATGACCACCAGCCAGCACATGGGGTGAGTTGATCGCCATGCCAGCAGCCGAGGCGGCCGCCAACATGCCCATGAATTCGCGTCGATTCATCTGCATAGGTATTTACTTGTTGACCGGTGATTCTGGTGCCATCAACAGGGCCATCACATCTTTCAACTGGGTTTCAGTCAAAATGCCCTCGGCCCCAAAACGTGGCATGTTGGAACATGCGTTGTAGGCATGCGAGTTCCAGATTTTGGCCCAGGTGTACTTCATGATTTCTTCAGAATTGTCGCGCAGCTTGCCGTACTGGTATAGGGAAGGACCAATGTTGCCATACGACAATTCTTGTGGTGCCAGTTGATGACAGGCGTAACAGTTGCCGCCCGCAGCAGTGCCTTCCTTATCCGAAAACTGGAAACCCACACCGGTTTGAGCAATTTTTTCGCCTGCTTTCCAGTCGCCCAGGTATTTTCCATCAGCGGGATACTTCACCGCAGCCAATGCCGCATTTTGCAGCTCGGTGCGTTTCGCATCAGGCAAACCGCCAGGTGCTGTCTCCGCCAAAGAGCACGCTTTTTGAAGCTCGGTTTGGTTCACGCGTTCAAGTTTTGCGATGCCCTTCTCCTTGAACGATGACAACATGAGCTGGTGGATCTCTTCATTGCTTGGCTCGGCCACGACAGATTGGCTGTCTGTATTTGCGCACGCTGCCAACATAGCGACCAGTAACAGCCCAGTTGAATATTTGATTGTACGAAGCATGTTTGTTCTCCTTGTTGTTAGCGCTTAAGCGAAGTGGCCTGCATGGTACCGCCCTCGGCTTTCACACCCAGGAAGGTAATCAGGTCAATCGACGCTTGCGAGCCATACTTCAACTCGGGGAAACGTTGCTGACGGAAACAATCGTACATGCGCCATTGCATGGAACGAACCGCGCCCTGCGACACCCGGTAGGCCGGCCAGGCGGCGAATGCGGCTTGTGCAGGTTCGGGTTTGGTCAGGTTCGGTAAGCCTTGCAGGCGAATGCGCTGGTCATCGCTTGCGTGGCAACTTGCACATGAAAAATCGTAGGGGCCGGCACGGTAGAAGAAAATTTTCTCGCCACGGGCGCGCGATGCCTTCTCCTCGGGATGGCCTTGAGGAACCTTGATGGCAGCACCACGCGATTGCGCGTAGATATACGCCACCAGCGACTCGAGCTCAGTGGGCTTTTCACCTGCGCCCGAGTATGGCTTCTTGGTAACCTCTGCAACATCGCGACCTTGCAAAGTCACCATGCAATGCACCAGGCGAGTTTCAACATCCATCACTTTGCCCGCATCACCGAAAAAACGTGGCATTGTGGCGGCAACACCCTCTAACTTGCCAGGCCCTGCACCCATATCACATTGCTCAAGTGATGCATTTTTAGGGCCTTGCGGCTTGCTCCAAAGGTCTTCGCCGCGCAGTTCAACCAACTCTGCCGGATTGCCATCGGCCAGCATGTCGCGGTATTCCTGAATACCTTGCTCGGTGGTTTTTTGAGCGTACGCACTCATGGTGAAGGAAGCCATTGCTCCGGCGCCCACAAAGGCCACAACGGCTAGCTTGGCCGCTGTTTTTGCTGTTTGCCTCATCTCACACCCCTTTTTATGGTTATGAATTAATTGGAGATTACGCCACTTTGGTTTTGTCAGTTCGGGAATCACCCTTGTTGTCAGTCCATGTGATTTCGACTGTATCACCCACTTTGCCGCCTTTGAAAGAAAAGGACAGGAAGGGATTCTTGGACACCGCTGGGCCCCAATTGGCCATCAAAACCACTTTGTCATTGCACTTGGCCGTGATGTTTTGAATAAACCATGCGGGCACAAGGCTGCCATCAGAGGCCTTGCGCTGGCCGGTTTCCATTTCATGCGCCATCAACACTTTCACTTCCACTTCGTCGCCACTGGCTTTGGCGCGAATTTTCATTGGATCACCCATGTTTTTCTCCTGAATTTTTTAATTAACCGCCACAACCACCGAGGGTCACCTTGACCTCTTTCTTGGCAAAGTAATACTTGCCATCGGCCTTCACGAGCGCATACACATCGCTTGACTTACCCATTTTTACGCGTGTATTCACCTTGGCATCGGTGCCAGCAGGAATCATGAACTGGGCGGACAGCATGGAGGGATTGTTGGCCACCAGCAAAGCCACTTCTGTGGTGTTTTTCAGCTTGCTGTCGGCACCCACTGGCACCACCGCACCGTTTTCGGCGATATCAGGTGCAATCACTGTGATGTCTTTACTCTCAGTGGGCATACCTGCACCCAGTGCTTTCATCAGCTCGTCCAACGACTTTGCACCGAATGCTTTCTCGGGATAACCGGCCGCTGCAAATACCTCGTTTGGTTTGATCAATCCGGCAGCAACTGCCAAGCCCAGCACTGTCAGGCCTGAAGAGGCCTTCAGCACGGTGCGTCTGTTTTGGTTCATTGACTAATTCCTCCTAAAAATTTCGTGAATCACTTCTCTTGGACCCGCCCCGTCACTTCATTGTTCACTGCGGATTTGTTGTGGGCCGGTGACAAAGTCGACACACCCCGAACAGGTCCCACCAAACGGTTCTGGTCCTGTAGATTGCCATGTGCATCACGTGCGTAATCGGGCAAAAAAGAAATGACTTTCGCGTCAGGTTTGCAGTTTGACATGCAACGCGGCTCTTTCACATCGGGTTTACCCGAGGGCAACCACATGCCATGGTTGGTTTGCATGCCATGTCGATTCGGCAATTTGGCTTGGGTTTGCGTCATGTTTTGGTCGCTCAGCACAAAGTCGTCGCCCACCACACCACCCATATTCAAAATATAGGCTGTCACCGCATACACTTCCTCAGTGCTCAGGCTTTTCGGCGCAGTCCATGGCATTGCGCGATTGATGTAATCCCACAAGGTGGACAAGGTTGGGACTTTCATCAAGGTGGTTCGCTGTGGGGCCGAACCATCTTTCAATGATTGCACACGACCCTTTTTAATATCTTCCGCTGTGGTACCACCCACAATTGGTGTAAAGATTTCATTGCTTTCGCCAAACACGCCGTGGCAAGAGGCGCATTGCGCATCCCACACTTCCATGCCCTTGGCCACACTGCCGCTGCCTTTGGGCAAACCGACAAAATCAGGACGGACATCAATGTCCCAGGCTTTGACTTCATCGGGAGTGGCCACACGCCCCAAACCGTCAAACGCCTGGGCAGCTCCTGTTTTCCAAAGCAGCGAACACAGCAACACAGCCACCGCAGCATGGCTGAGCAAGCCGACTAATTTGGTCCTGTTCTCCATTTTGTTCATTTTCACCCCACATGCACGTTGTGCACTTCACCAGCGGCATCCACGCGCCAACTTTGAATTGCGTTGTTGTGGTAAATGCTTTTGTCATCGCGTTTTTCGCGAAGAGTTCGGTAGCTGGGCTGCACGTAACCAGTGCTGTCCACTGCCCTGCTTTGCAACAAAACCTCACCTTTGCCGTCCCACACCCAAGGCAGGTTGAAACGGGTCAGCGATTTGTCATGAACCGGGCCTTGCAATTTGGCTGTTTTCCAGCTTTTCCCGCCGTCAGTTGAAACATCAACCGCTGTAATTTTTCCCCGGCCACTCCAGGCCAGCCCCGTGATGTTGTAAAAACCAGGGCCGAGTAACTGTTGACCACCGGAAGGCGTGGTGATTACCGATTTGCATTCCTGGATCGAGGTGTACTGGCGATGCGTGCCATCTGGCATCAAGTCAACATAGTGAATGGCCTCGTCTTTGGTCGCGTAGGGTTTGTCACCCACTTCGATTCGCCGCAAGTACTTCACCCAGCTTACGCCTTGCACGCCCGGTACGACCAAACGCAGGGGGTAGCCGTTTTCGGGGCGCAGCATTTCTCCATTTTGGCCATAGGCCAGCAACACTTCACCACTTTCAACCAACTCCATGGGAATGGTGCGGGTCATGGAGGAACCATCGGCACCTTCGGCCAAAATGAAGCGTCCCTTCTTCAGATCCACACCACAGTATTCCAGCACCTTGATCAGCGGCACACCTGTAAATTCCGAACAACTCAACATGCCGTGCGTGTACTGAACGGTGGGCACCGCAACATTGGCCCATTCCATACCCGAATTGGCGCCGCACTCAATGAAATGAACCCGGGAAACCGATTCCATGCGCATGAGTTCATCCACCGTGAACACCATTTGCCTTTTCACCAAGCCGTTGATCATCAAGCGGTGCTGGGTGGGGTCGATGTCCCACCAACCTTGGTGGTGACGCTCAAAATGAAGCCCTGATGGCGTAATGATTCCGAACAAGCCCTGCAAGGGGCAAAATGAAACAGAGGAGCCACCCACACGGGTCAGGCCCGGGGACTCACGACGTTGCAGATTCTTCTCGTATTGCGAAGGCATGCCATAAGGCATGGTGGCCACGGGTTGCCCCAACCCTTTGCTGTGTTCAGGCAAATTCAGAATGGCCGGGTCGCCCTGCGCTGCCATGGCAAACCGGGGCGTGGCCACCATAGCACCTGCTGCACTGCTGGCCACCGCTGCGGCAAATGCTTTCTTGAAAAAACCACGGCGGTCTGTGTCGCTGGCACGGTTGACGAAAGCAATGTCACCGCGACTGACAAAATTTTCCGGGGCTCGTCGAATTTGGCCCAACGGAGTGCCTGAAGGAATGTCAAACGACACAAATGTCTCCTGGATATGATCATTGTTGCCACATTGCGCCTCGTACTTAATATTTATATGCGCATATGCTCATATCTAGAATTTACGCTCTAAACTTCACTTGTGCAAGCAGTTTGACGCTAGGGTTTCTTCTTAGTCTTTTGCCCGGCCTTTTGCTCAGTTTTCCGCTTTCTCAGGCTGTCGTGGTCGATTTTGTAGTCGGGTTTGGAGATGCCCTGGCTGCTGGGGTCTGTGGGCAACACATTGTGTACAGCCTGTGCACCCACCTTGGCCACAAGGCGCACCGTGTCGTAGGCTGAGTGGGTAATTTTCTTCTCCACCATGTGCACAGCCGATGAAATTGGCGCAATTGGACGAATCTTCTTCAACACTGAAAACGGAATGTCTGCAATTCGGCGATGCACACCCTCAACCTGACGCGTGCCTTCGTCAAGCGTGGCAGATACCAAGTCAACGATGCCTCGCAAATGCGGTTCAAGTGACTTTTTTCGGGACATACAAACCTCTTTGGGCCTTGATTGTTGTTGATCGAATTCTAGAAGAGATTCGAATTCAGCGGTAGGCAAACCATTCCACTGTAAAATAACCAAATTCAGAGACAGATTCAAACATTGTGGCAATTATTATTTACGACCTGGAGTGTGAATACTCCCACCGCTTCGAAGGCTGGTTTCGATCCAACGAGGATTTTGATGACCAACGCGAACAAAAACTGCTGACCTGCCCCGAGTGTGGCACATCTGCCATTCGCAAAGTGCCCTCCAGGATCAACATTGGCGGAAAGGCACCTGTTGGGTCCAAAGGTGGGGAGGCGAAAAGCGCCGATGTGCCAGCCGCACCCGCAGCGCAAAAGCCCAACTCAGTAGATGTGGCCACTGCCTTTGTCATGGCCCGCCAGGCCATTCAGGCCTTGATTAATCACTCGGAAGACGTGGGTGACCGCTTTGCGGAAGAGGCTCGCAAAATTCATTATGAAGAAGCCCCCATTCGCGCCATTCGCGGACAGGCCAGCCCCGAGGAATTTGAAGAGCTGCGTGATGAGGGCATTGAAGTAATCGCCCTGCCTGTGCTGCCCAGTGAAGAAGAATTGAACTGACCCCAGCGGCCATCAGTGCCGCTTATTTCACACGGCGCTTTTCGAGTTTGCGGGCCAGCGTGCGTCGGTGCATGCCCAGCCGGCGCGCCGTTTCCGAAATATTGAAATCGGTTTCCACCAGGACCTCGTGGATTCGTTCCCATTCCAAGTTTTTGATCGAAGTGGTCCGGTTGGTGAGTTCAACGGGTTCGCTACCCGCCACATGGCCGAAAGCTGCTTCGATGTCGTCGGTGTTCGAGGGTTTGGCCAAGTACTGGCAGGCCCCCAGTTTAATAGCCTCAACTGCGGTGTTAATACTCGCAAAGCCAGTTAACACCACGATCAACATGGCTGGGTTGTGTGCATGCAGGGCCTGAACGCAATTCAGGCCTGAAGAATTGCCGCTTAGCTTTAAATCGACCACTGCATGGGTTGGCGTTTGCTTCAAAAGTACCGCTTGCATTTCTTCCTGGCTGCTGGCGTGAAGCACTTTGTAATCACGCCGCTCAAATGAACGCTTTAACACGCGGGCAAATGCCTCGTCGTCTTCAACCAGCAACAAAAGCCTTTCCATACTGCTACCTTGGCTCATGGCGATTTGTTCTCCTGCAAAATCATGGCATTTAACGGCAAGGCAATCACCACTTCTGCACCGCCCTCTTTGCGATTGTTCACCGTGAGTGTGCCGCCCAATGTGCGCGCCACATTCATGACCAGAAACAAACCAAGACCACCACCCGGGCGACCCTTGCTCGAATTGTAGGGCGTGCCCACCTGTTCAAGAATGTCGGCCCTGAAACCCGGGCCTTGATCGGCGACGGCTAAAAACAATTGTTCCTGATTCTTGGACACTTCAAATCGCAACCAGTTCGGTGACACTTCCAGTGCGTTGTCCAGTACATTGAACACCATTTGCTTCACAGTTGAATCAAACGCAACGGTGAATTCTTCGTCAATGCTGTTGGTGTATTCAAAGTACTGGGCTGGGCGGCTGCTTTCCCACTCTTCCACCAGGCTTTCGAAAAACTCGTTCAGGCTGGTTTTTGAAGAAGACTCCCCACGCGTTTCGCCTGCCGACAATAAAATGCCACTGACAATGCTTTTACAACGAAGCAGTTGCCCTTCAATTTCCTCGATTTCTTCCAGCATGGCCGGGTCTTTTGAAAATTGGGGCATGCGTTTCCAGTCGCCCAACACCACAGACATGGTGGCCAAGGGCGTACCCAGTTCATGTGCGGCACCACTGGCCAACAGGCCCATTCGCACAATGTGCTCTTCCTCCGCGGCGCGCTGCCGCAGGCTGGCCAAAGCGGCGTCACCAGCGCGCAAGTTGCGCCCAATTCGTGTAATGAAAATAACCAACAAAGCCGCGTTCAGTACGAAGCAAATGACCAGGCCTGTGGCATACAAATCGGCAAGTTTGTAAGTGCTGTTCAGCGGCCACACCAGTGGCTTGTTAACAATCGACAAAAAAGCCAGACACAGCGTGGTAATGGCCACCACCAGCCAGGTCGACTCTGCGCGCAACAACACCGCACTTAAAATAACCTGCAACAAAAACAGAAATACAAAGGGATTGTTAATACCGCCGGTGAAATAAAGCTGTGCTGTCAGGCTGGCGATATCCACCAGCATGGCCAAAAACAATTCGCGATTGCTGACCACGCGTTCCTCGTGCCAGCGAAGATGGCTGCCAATATTGAACGCGATCAGGCACACCATCACGGCCAACATGTTAAACAGGGGCAACTGTATGCCAAAGCCCCAGGTGGCGACCAAGATAGTGGCGATTTGACCACCCACAGCCAGCCAGCGCAGGTGAATCAAATGCAACATGTTTTTGTGGCCGGTTTCATTCAATACGTTTGTTTCATCAAATGCGCTGGCGCCTTGGCGAATGGAAACAATGTCGGAATTAATGGCCATTGAAATACGAATCCTGCTGGGGAACCTGAAAAAGCGGGCTTAGGCCTGAGTAGCTTGCTTGCGATTCAGCCACACGGTGATACCCGCCACCATCAAGGCCAAAGCATACCAAGTGAAGGCGTACACCAAATGGCTGTTGTGAAACTTGATGACGGTTAATCCATCCACTGGATAAGTTTTGGGGGTAAATCCCGTAATTTCTTCTCCAAGGTTGCGTGGCGTGCCCGCATCAATGAAGTATGGGGCAACAGACTTCAAATTGTGATGCTTTGAAAGCGCGTCAATGTCACGTGAGTACCAGCGATTGCCGGCCGGGTCGTTCTCTCGCAAAAATGCGCCACCCGTTTCGCTGAGTCTTAGCAAGCCGCGCACTTCGAACTGACCCTGGGTATTATCAACTGTCATGGGGTCGGCTTCATTCACCGGAATGTACCCCCGATTAATCCACACAATCTCGCCGTTGGCCTGGCGCAGGGGCGTGAGTAACCAGTGCCCAGCCCCCAATGCGGTGGTGGCCTGCACACGAGTGGTGTACTGGGGCAGCAAGGCGCCTTGCAGTTTCACGTTCAAATATTCATGGGTATCGCGGTTTACGGCCGGCCATTCAACTGCTCTCGGTGCATCAACAGGCGGAGCATGCACCCGGTTTTCAACCCGCTCAATCAGGTCGAGTTTGTAGTCAAGCCTGAAAACCTGCCAGGTGCCGAGCGAAAGGAATACGGTGAAAAAAAAGGCCGCTAGGGCAAAGCCCAGCAGCCTTTTGATTGAACTGGATGCATGCACTGAATGGGGCTTTGACACATCATTCATCCCGCACCACACTCCTTCACTTCAACTGTTGAATCGACTCAATGGCCTCGTGATTCATGCCCGGCATCATATTGGTGTTCAAGTGGTACATCACCCAAATTGAACCCACCAGCGTGATCACCACAATAATCAGGGTGAACATCAAGGCCAGCATGGTCCAGCCACCTTCCGATTTGCTGTTCATGTGCAGGAAGTAAACCATGTGCACCACCATTTGAACAGCACCCAGCGCCAGAATCACCAAAGCCGTGGTGGTTGAACTTTCAAATACCCCGCCCATGACCAAGGCGAACGGAATCACCGTCAAAATGACAGCAAGCACGAAGCCGATGGTGTAATCGCGCATGCTGACATGCACTTCATCTTCATCATCGTGATGATCGTGATGGTCGTTGGAGTTGTGTGGATGTGCGCTCATGGCAATACTCCCATCAAATAAACGAAGGTAAACACACCGATCCAGATCACGTCGAGGAAGTGCCAGAACATGGAAAGACACATCACGCGGCGGCGGTTTTCAACAATAAGACCGTGCTTGTTCAATTGGAACAACAACACCACCAGCCAGATGATGCCGAAGAACACGTGCAAACCATGGGTACCCACCAGTGCAAAGAAGGCGGTCAGGAAACCACTGGTTTGCGGTGTGGCACCAATGCTGATGAAATGCCAAAATTCGTAGATTTCAACAGCCAGAAACGCCAGACCAAGCACACCCGTAATGGCCAGCCACTGGATGGTTTTCTTCAAATTGCGGTTTTGCATGCCCACCATGGCCACGCCGTAGGTGATTGAACTGAGCAACAAAAACGCTGTGTTCAGGGCCACCAAATTCAGATCGAAAATTTCTGCACCAGTGGGGCCACCGGCGTAGTTGCGACCAATGACCGCGTAGGTTGCAAACAGACAAGCGAAAATAAGGCAGTCGCTCATCAGGTAAATCCAGAAACCCAGCGAGGAACCGTTTTTCGGGTGGTGATCTTTCACGTAATAACGTGAACTTGGATCAGCCGATGCAGTCCCGGCTGCATTCATCGCTGAATTCATCACTAAATCAGACATGGGCTTGCTCCAGTTTCGTGCGCGCGTCTTCCGTGCGGGCCACTTCGTCGGCCCTGATATAGAAGTCGCGTTTGTAATTGAATGTGTGTGCAATCACAGCCACCAACAAGGCCACTGAACCACCTGCGGCCAGCCACCAAATGTGCCAGATCAGGGCAAAACCAATGACCGCACTGATTGCAGAAATAATGAAGCCTGCAGCGGTGTTCTTGGGCATGTGAATATCAACAAAACCATTTGTTGGGCGCTTGTAGCCATTCTTTTTCATGTCAGCCCACGCATCGGTGTCGTACACCACGGGAGTAAACGCAAAGTTGTACTCTGCGGGCGGGCTTGAAGTTGCCCACTCCAGCGTACGACCACCCCAGGGGTCACCGGTGGTGTCGCGCAACTTGGCGCGATCACGGTATGTGGCATAGAACTGCATGATCATGGCGGCGATACCCACTGCAATCATGGCTGCACCCAGGGCTGCAATCTGGAACCAGATTTGCAGGGACGGATCTTCAAACTGGCTCATGCGACGTGTAACACCCATGAGGCCCAACACATACAGTGGCATGAAGGCGAAGTAGAAACCAATGACCCAGAACCAGAAGGACACCTTGCCCCAGAATTCATTGAGCTTTACGCCCAGCGCTTTGGGTGCCCAGAAGTTGATGGCTGCGAACAGGCCAAACAACACGCCACCAATAATCACATTGTGGAAGTGAGCAATCAGGAACAGGCTGTTGTGCAGCACAAAATCAGCGGGCGGTACAGCCAGCAACACACCTGTCATGCCACCGATTACGAAAGTAATCATGAACGCAATGGTCCACATCATGGGCAACTCGAAACTGATTTTTCCTTTGTACATGGTGAACAGCCAGTTGAATATTTTCGCACCCGTCGGGATGGAAATAATCATGGTGGTAATGCCGAAGAAGGCGTTAACACTGGCGCCGCTGCCCATGGTGAAGAAGTGGTGCAACCACACCAGGTAGGAAAGAATGGTAATTACGACCGTGGCGTACACCATGGAGCTATAACCAAACAGGCGCTTGCGGCTGAAAGTGGACACCACTTCAGAGAACACGCCAAACAGCGGCAGAATCAGAATGTAAACCTCGGGGTGGCCCCAAATCCAGATCAGGTTCACGTACATCATGGAGTTGCCGCCCAGGTCGTTCGTGAAGAAGTTGGTGCCCAAATAACGGTCCATGGTCAACATGCCCAATACGGCAGTCAATACAGGGAAGGCAGCAACAATCAACACGTTGGCACACAGCGATGTCCAGGTGAAAATCGGCATTTTCATCAGGCTCATGCCAGGGGCACGCATTTTCACGATGGTCACGATCAGGTTAACACCCGACAGCAAGGTACCAACCCCCGCGATTTGTAGGGCCCAGATGTAATAGTCAACCCCCACATACGGACTCTGGAAAATTCCAGACAAAGGTGGGTAGGCCAACCAGCCGGTCATTGCGAACTCGCCCACGAACAGGGATGCCATGATCAGCGCCGCACCCATGGCCGTCATCCAGAAACTGAAGTTGTTCAGGAACGGGAACGCAACATCGCGTGCACCAATTTGCAAGGGGATCAGGTAGTTCATCAGGCCCGTGATCAAAGGCATGGCCACAAAGAAAATCATGATCACGCCGTGGGCCGTGAAAATTTGATCGTAGTGATGCGGTGGCAAAAAGCTTCATTGCCGTTGAAGGCAATGGCTTGTTGGGCACGCATCATAATGGCGTCTGCAAAGCCACGCAACATCATGACCAAACCCAAAATCATGTACATGATGCCGATTTTTTTGTGGTCAATGCTGGTGAACCAGTCGTTCCACAACGTACCCCACAAACGATTCTTGTGAATCAAGGCCAGCAAGGTGATACCAATCAGAATGGTTACCGCCAGCGTACCCATGATAATTGGGTCATAGTAAGGAATGGCATTGAGTGTAAGCCGCCCGAAAATCGGGCTTGTTTCAATTGGATACTGAGTCATAGCCGTTCTTCTTGGATGAAGTAATGAGTGGAAGCGCGTCCGCGTTGGGTGCAATGGTGCACATGGCTTCATTGATCAGGATTGCCAGTTCGTCGGCTGACAAATTGGTGCGATTGCGCATGGAATCCGCCATCATTTGTGTGTCCATACACACCGTGCCTTCGACTACGCAACGGTTCACAATGGCGTGAAACAGGTTTTGCTCCACCTTGCCGTAGTACTCCACGGGGTGCTTGGTGGTGGGCTTCTCGAGTTCAAGGTAGGCTGCACGGTCCAGCTCTTTGCCATACGATTTGTTGCGCGCTACCCAATTGTCGAACTCATCCTGACTAACGCCGCGGTATTTGAAGCGCATGTGTGAAAAACCGGCACCACTGTAATTGGCCGAAAAACCTTCCCACTCGCCTTGCTCGTTGATCACCGCATTCAAAGTAGTTTCCATGCCAGGCATGGAGTAAATTTGACCGGCCAGCGCAGGAATGTAGAACGAATTCATGACGGTGCTGGAAGTAATCTTGAAGCGCACGGGCACATTCACTGGGGTTACCAGCTCATTCACGGTCGCAATTCCTTGCTCGGGGTAAATGAACAACCACTTCCAGTCCAGCGATGTCACTTGAACCACCAGTGGTTTGTGGTCGGCTGGCAGCGGTGTGCTCGCGTCAATCCGATCCAATGGGCGATAGGGGTCGAGTTTGTGGGTACTTACCCAAGTGACCAAGCCCAGAATAATGATGATCAGCAAAGGCGCGCCCCAAATAACCAGCTCCAGCTTGGTGGAGTGGTCCCATTCAGGATCGTACTCAGCTTGCGAGTTGGCCTTGCGATACTTCCATGCAAAAAAGCAAGTGAGGAAAATAACCGGCACAATGATGATCAGCATCAACACTGTGGAAAGCACGATCAAATCGGCCTGTTGCGATGCGATATCCCCCTTGGGGTTCATCACAATGGTGTTACAACCTGCAAGCAGGAAAAGCGGCACCAGCAACAAAAGACTACGTTTCAGTGGCTTGAACATAATACCCAGCACAGTTAGGAAATGATTTCATGCTAATTTACTGACATGGGGTGGCGCTGGGCATTGGACATATTGTCCCAGTCGGCAAATTCCACTTTCAACCCATTGAAAATAAAAATAATATTGTCGCAAGCAAAGATTCGAGGAGAACTTCAAATGTCCGGCACAAGTACAATTCACGCGGAACAAGGCGTCACACCGGGCCACCATGGCAGCAACAGCAACGTCACACCTGGCGAAATTGCCATTGGTGTGGTGATAGGACGGGCTTCTGAATATTTCGACTTTTTTGTGTACGCGATTGCCTCGGTGTTGGTATTTCCTGCGGTGTTTTTCCCGTTTGAAGATCCGCTCACCGGCACGCTCTACTCTTTCTTGATTTTCTCTTTTGCCTTCGTCGCCCGCCCTTTGGGCACTGTGGCCTTGATGATGGTGCAACAAAAATTCGGGCGAGAAACCAAATTGACCGTGGCCCTGTTCATGCTGGGCATTTCCACGGCGGGTATTGCTTTCTTGCCCAGCTATGCTTCGCTGGGCGCTGCTGCCATTGTGTTACTGGCCGTGCTTCGAATTGGCCAAGGCCTCGCGTTTGGCGGTTCATGGGATGGTTTGCCTTCACTCTTGGCCTTGAATGCCCCTGAAAACAAACGTGGCTGGTACGCCATGTTGGGCCAACTGGGAGCACCCATCGGCTTCATCATCGCGGCTGGTTTGTTTGCCTATCTGTTGTCTGCGTTATCGACAGCCGACTTCCTGGACTGGGGCTGGCGCTACCCCTTTTACGTGGCATTTGCCATCAACGTGGTAGCCCTGTTTGCACGCCTGCGCTTGGTGGCCACCAGTGAATACGCACGCTTGCTCGAAGAGCGCGAACTACAACCCGTGAAAGTCACTGAAATTGTGGCTCGCAAGGCCACAATATTTTGGTGGGTGCTTTGGCTGCATTGGCCAGTTACGCGCTGTTCCATGTGGTTACCGTGTTCCCGCTGTCCTGGATTGCCCTGCACTCCGAGCGCTCCATTTCTGAATTCCTGGTGATTCAAATTGCAGGCGCGGTGTTGGCTGCCGGTGCTGTGGTACTCAGTGGCGTGATCGCCGACAAACTGGGTCGCAGGAACACCCTGGGCTTCCTGGCAATTTTGATTGCTTTGTTCAGCTTCTTCGTGCCCCACATGATGGGCGGTGGCGACAACGGGCAAACGGCATTTATCCTGATCGGCTTCGTTCTGCTGGGTTTGTCTTATGGCCAGGCTGCTGGTGCAGTAACTGCCAACTTCAAGGCCAAGTACCGCTACATGGGTGCTGCGCTTACCTCCGATTTGGCCTGGCTGGTGGGCGCGGGTTTTGCGCCAGTGGTGGCCTTGGGTTTGGCCGCGCATTTCGGTTTGGAATACGTCAGCCTTTACCTGCTTTCAGGCGCTGTGGGCTCACTGGCTGCGCTTAGCCTGAACCGTGCACTTGAACTGAAAGACTAAAGCTGAAAGTAATATGATTTTCAACACGCAATACCCGCTTGTGCAGGCGCCCATGGCGGGTGTGCAAACCAGTGCGCTGTGCATTGCGGTCAGCAATGCCGGCGGCTTGGGCTCCCTGCCCTGCGCCATGCTCACTGCCAGCCAACTTCGCACCGAATTACTGGCCATCCAGGAAGGCACCAAGAGGCCTTACAACGTTAATTTTTTTGCCCATACTCCACCGGAAATAGACGCGGCGCGCAACCTGAAATGGAAAAACGCACTGGCACCTTATTACAGTGAAATGGGCTTGAACATTGAAGAGTTTCCAAGTGGCCAGGGCCGAACACCGTTCAATGCGGAATCAGCTGAACTGCTCGAGGAATTCAAGCCGCCCTACGTCAGCTTTCATTTTGGTTTGCCCAAACCTGAATTGCTGAAGCGCGTGAAAGCCATGGGTGCACAAATTATTTCGTCCGCGACCACGGTGGACGAGGCACTTTGGCTTCAAGCCCAAGGTTGCGACTTCATCATCGCCCAAGGTTTGGAAGCTGGCGGACACCGCGGGCACTTTCTGAACCATGATTTAAACCTGCAAATGGGCACATTTGCGCTGTTGCCGCAAATCGTCAAAGCTGTAAATGTACCCGTGATAGCCGCTGGAGGAATTGCCAGTTCAAAGGGCGTAACCGCAGCCATGGCTTTGGGTGCAGGTGCAGTGCAAGTGGGTACCGCCTACCTGCTGGCACCGGAATGCAGCACCAGCGCCATTCACAGAAAAGCATTGCAAAGTGAGGCTGCACGCCACACGGCATTGACCAACCTGTTCAGTGGCAGGCCTGCACGCGGCATTGTGAACCGGGTGATGCGTGAACTGGGTGCCCTGTCTGAATTCCCACCCGAATTTCCATTGGCCACACCCGGTATTGCGCCACTGCGGGCCAAGGCAGAAAGCATGGGATCAGGCGACTTTTCGCCCCTGTGGGCCGGGCAAAATGCCAGTGAATGCAAAAATGCGAGCGCTGCGATGATTACCCACGAGCTCGCGCAGGGATTTTAGACCAGGAATAAACCAGCTAAGTCCTGCATCCAAAAGGGATTTTTGGAAGTATAAATAGCATATACATCCAATAATATCCGCGAGACATGCACCACCCCTTTCAGGCCTCAAGGCGCAAACGCGCCCTGTTTGTATTGTGCGCCGCCATTGTACTGGCGGCCTTTGGTTTTTACGCTTACAAACTCTCGGAAAAATCGGCCAACACAGTCAACCCGATCGACTCGGGATTCGCAAGAAGCATGCTGCTGCACCACGCGCAGGCCATTCAAATGTCGATGATGATGCGCGGTGCCGCTTCACCTGAAATTCAGGCTTTGGCGCAATCCATCATCATGAAACAAACCCGTGAAATGGGTGTAATGGAAGGCTGGCTAACAGCCTGGAACGAACCCGTGATGGTGGATGGCCCACCCATGGCCTGGGTTGAAAATGCCACCAACGTGCGCCACCTGGACGATCAGCTTTATCAGGCCCAATGCAAGGCCGATGGCGGTGCCATGGCCGGTGTGGCCACACCCGAACAACTTGAACAACTCAAAAACGCCAGTGGCATTGAGAAAGAAGTTTTGTTTTTGGAGCTGATGCTGGCCCACCACCGCGCCGCAATTCCCATGGCCTGGTTTGCAAACCGCAACGGTGAAACAAGCCTGGTCAAAGCCCTGGCCAGCGCCATGATTCGCGACCAAGGCATGGAAATTGGCTGGATCCAATTGAAATTACAACAACTCAAAAAATCCTGAACTGGAGACATTCCCCATCATGTTGAAAAAACCGACACAAGTGGTACTGGCTGCCTTGTTGTTACCTACACTGGTAGCAGGTTGTCTGGGTGGTTCAGACAGCAGCAGTTCAACAAGCGGCGGGCGAACAAACCCAAACCAAGTGGTAGATGGTTTGAATGTAACTGCCACCCCGCAAGGTCAATGTGGTCCGGGCGCAAAGCCTGAAACAGGCATGCAGGGTCGCGTTTCACAAGCTGATCACGATGCCGGTCTGGCTGCTGCCGGTTTTTCGTGCAACACACAAATGGTAGGCTCTTTCGCGCCCGAACGAGTGATAGGTACTGTGGGCGGCTTCAAGGTGGAACGCTACCGTGACAAAGCAGGCCGCGACTGTGCATTTGCCGACAGCACCTTGCTGTTCCCCACCAATATTCTAGACATGGAACTGGGCGTGAATGTGTTCGACATGAGCGACCCCACCAGGCCTGTGCGTACTGCCCGCCTTGTTACGCCTGCCATGCTGTCGCCGCATGAATCGCTGGTGGTCAGCCAGGAAGGTGGTGTGTTGGCAGCCGTGTTGGGTAACCCCGCATTTGGCCCAGGCATTGTGGATATTTACGATGTGTCAGAAGACTGTCGCAACCCCGTGTTGAAATCGTCCACGCCTTTGGGTTTGTTTGGCCATGAAAGCGGTATTTCACCCGATGGAAAAACATTCTTCTCGGGTTCACCCTCCACCTCCACACTGGTGGCGCTCGACATTTCCAATCCCAGCCTGCCGCGCCCATTGTGGGCCGGGCAATATTCATCACATGGATTGTCGATCAGCCCTGACGGCAACCGCGCTTATGTCGCCAGCATCGGCGACCCGGCCGGCATGCTGATTCTGGATATTTCGGAAATTCAGGCCCGCAAGCCCAATCCGCAGGTGCGTGAAGTTTCACGACTGACTTGGGACACTGTAACCATTCCACAAAACGCCATCCCGTTTACTCGAAACGGCAAGCAATATGTGATGGAGGTGGATGAGTATTCCGGTGGCAACAACGGACCCTTGCCTGTGGGTGCAAACGGTCCCAATGTAGGTGCTGCGCGAATTATTGACATTTCAGATGAATCAAAACCCAAGGTGATTTCGAACTTGCGACTCGATGTGCACAACATCGCCAATCGCGAAGAAATTGCCAGTGACCCCGGCGCACAGAACCCCACAGGCGGGTACGCTGGGCACTACTGCAACATGCCTACGCGCGTGAACCCCACCATCGTGGCATGCAGCATGATTTTGTCAGGCTTGCGGATTTTCGACATTCGAGACCCTGCCAACCCTGTCGAAGTGGCTTACTTCAATGCGCCAGTGAAACCGCGTGTGCTAACGTTGCCCGCACCAGCCAGCAACTGGGCCATGTCCAGTCCGGCATTCGTGCCGGAACGCAAGGAAATCTGGTACACCGACGGCTACCAAGGCTTCTATGTGGTTAAAGTGACGAATGGCGCCTGGAAATAAAAATAACCGGAACAAAACAAATGAATTTTGAATATTTGACGCTGGATGTGGCCGAACGCGTGGCCACAGTCACCATCAACCGCCCAGACAAAGGCAATGCACTGGCCCCCGATGTACTGGAGGAAGTGACCCACATGTTCAATGCGCTGGGTATGCGCCAGGATGTGAATGTGATTGTGTTCACCGGGGGTGAGCGCTACTTTTCAGCAGGCTTTGATTTGAATGAAATTCGCAAGCTGGAGAAGGTTAGCAACGAGGCTTACACCGCTTTGTTTCACCGCGCCTACCGCGCCATCCTGTTTTGTGAGCAGCCCGTAATATGCGCCGTGGGTGGTGCAGCAATTGCTGGCGGCTTTGATTTGACCATGATGTGCGACATCCGCTATGCCTCAACTCGTGCCAAGTTTGGACAACGCGAAATTGTGCTGTCACTGACCCCCATCATGGATCCGCTGTGGCGCATCATTGGCATGGGACGTGCCAAGGAAGTGGCGCTAACAGGTCGTATTTACGATGCGGCAGAAGCCGAGCGCATGGGCTATGTCAGCAAGGTGTTTCCAGAAGGCGAATTGCTTAGCTCCGTTGCGCAAATTGCGCGTGAAATGGCGCAATACGACCGCGCCTGTCTGGCTGAAACGAAACGACTGTCCAATGTGGTGTTGAACCAGGATTTGGACATGTCCATGCGCACGCAGGAATGGTTGTTCAGAAGTTACATTGGTTCCGAGGACAACCACCAGCGCATCGATGCGCTGCAAGCGCAATTGGCTGCAGCACGAAAAGCAAAAAGTTAATCCCGTTCAACTGTAGCGCGCATACTCCACGGGGTCATGCGCGCAAAACAGCTCAACTTCATCGCCACTGCTTTTGACCAGCTCACGCAAACGTGCCTGTGTGGCCACCCGCTCTGCCGGTAACGTTTGCACCAGTTTTTCAAAGAATGCGACGCCTGCGGGCATGGGGTCTTCGTGCTTCAAGGCCACCTCACTTCGGTGAAAGTAAGCATCGCCACAATGTAAAAGCCACTTGTTGCCGTTCTTGACCGCCACGCCAACATGGCCGCGCGTGTGGCCAATCAAGGGCACCATCAACAGCTCTATCCCGGCGATGGGGCGAATGGCTTGAAAGCCAAACCAGGTTTCCGCAGGCTTTGAATGAATAACCCACTTGGGCCCATGCTCGAACTGCGCTTTTCTGAAACGCAGGGAATCACGAAGGCTCGGCTTGATCGCATGGCGATGCTCGGGCTCAAACACATGTACTTTGGCCTCTGGAAAATCGCTTAAACCACCGGCATGGTCCAGGTCGAGATGCGTGGGCACAATGTGTTTGACATCGCTGGCATTGAACCCCAAACCCTTCACCTGTTCGATTGCCGTTTCTTCCATTTTCAGTTGCGGCGCCAACATGGCTACAAAGCCAGCACCCAAGCGTCGGTTGGGCTCCAGCACATCACCTGTGCCTACGCCCGTGTCCACCAAAATCAGCCCCTGCTCACTCTCCACCAGCAAACAATGGCACACCATATTCGCCCTTTCAAAAAAACCACCACTGCCATTGATCAAACGTTTGCAAATCGGGCACATGGTGCCGCAATTCATGTGGTGAATTTTCATGAGCAAGGTTCCGTGTAGTTAGAGTAGGTTTAGTTTAAGTTGCAACACCTGAATAATGCACGCAAGTTCTGATTTGCCCACTCAGTTGCTGAGCTCTTGAACCAGCAATTCTGCAAAATAGTCACAAGGCGGGCGTTTTGATTTCAGGCTCCGTGACAACACCACCTCCACAGGCTGCAAAGGTGGCAAACCCTCGAGTGCACCCAATCGAACCAAGTGGGCTGGCATGCCACACTGCGCCAGCGGTGCGATTGCTAGGCCCGCATCCACCATGCTGACCAAGCCTTGTACTGCCGGGCTTTCATACGACATGCGATAAGGAATTTTTGCTTGCTGCAATGCTTTAAGCGCATGGGCACGCGCAGTGCTGCCTTCACCAAACACCGCAATCGGCAAGGGACGTTCTTTCCATATGTTTCTGTTGCTTGTGGACCCTGCCCACACCAGGGGCTCCATGCGCAACAAAACACCGGGGCAACCCCTGGTGCGTGTAATTACAGCCAGATCCACTTCATTGTCTTTGACCATTTTTGCAATGTGCGGACTGGGTCGCCCAACCACTTGTATTTCCACACGGGGATAGGTGGCAGAAAACTTGCGCAGCACAGGGGGGAGCAAAGACGACGCATAATCATCAGGTACACCGATACTGACACGCCCAGTCACAGCTGGCCGGGTTAATTCTGCAAAGGCTTCATCGCGCAAGGCGAGCATTTGTCGGGCATAGCCGAGCAAGGTGTGGCCCTCCGCGGTCAACTCCAGATTGCGTGTATCCCGCAAAAACAAGGCCTTGCCCAGCAGGCCTTCAAGCCCCTTGATTTGCATGCTGACCGCCGACGGCGAACGATGCACCAATGCTGCGCCCGCAGCAAAGCTGCCTGAATCCGCCACCGCCACCAGCATGCTCAATACATCCAAATCCAGTTTTTTCATTTCATCAGTTTTTCTGATTAATTAGTTCAATTTAATTCGTTTTACGAAATTTATCCAGCATTGAATAATCCACCTCGCCAGTTATCCAAATAGGACTATTTGAAGTGCAAGACTTGAGTTCGCTGTATGCCTTTCTGGTGGTGGGCGGTTTGCTGTCCATTACGCCAGGCCCCAACATGATCTATGTGATCTCGCGCTCTATTACGCAAGGGCGACGCGCCGGGCTGACTTCTCTGGGCGGCGTTGTGGTGGGTTATCTGTTTTACATGTTTGGTGCAGCATTCGGAATCACCGCATTTTTTCAAACACAACAACACGCCGCCCGGATTCTGAGTGCTTGTGGTGCGGTGTACATGGCTTGGCTGGGCTGGAATGCGATTCGCCCCGGGGGGCGCTCCCCGCTTGAAATTCGTGAACAGTTACCGCGCGAACATGCTGGTAAATTGTTTGCCATGGGGGCCACAACCAGCCTGCTTAACCCCAAACTGGCGCTGATTTTCCTGACCTTACTGCCTCAGTTCATCGACGAAAAACAAGGCGAGGTTTTGCAACAATCGCTGTTTTACGGTGGTTTACTCACCGCGATGTTTGCAGGCGTCAATGCATGCATGGCGATATTCTCGGGCAGCATGGCCAATTTCCTGGCCCGAAAACCCGCGTGGCTCTTGGCACAGCGCCTGCTGATGGGAATTACTTTGCTTGCATTGAGTGCCGAGATGGCAATACAAGCCATGGGTTGATATGCTTGGTTTGTTGTAGAAGTATCAGCCAAGGAATTTGATCATGTCACAAGCGGCCATGCCACTGTTTCCGCTCACCACGGTGTTGTTCCCACAAGGTGTTTTAAATCTTCAAATTTTCGAGGTTCGTTATCTCGACTTGATGAAAAAATGCCTGCGCGACAACACACCATTTGGTGTGGTCAGCCTGCTGGACGGCAATGAGGTGCGCCGCCCCGACGAGAAAATTCAACTGGCCAAGATTGGCACACTGGTCAACATTGAAAAACACGAGTTTGTGACTCCCACGCTGATAGAAATTTCAACAGTGGGCAGCCAGCGCTTCAAGTTGCTCAACGCCTCGCAAGAGAAAAACGGTTTGTGGATGGGTGAGATTCAAACGCTGCCCTCCGACCCAGTCGTGGAAATCCCAGACTACCTCCAAGGCAGTGCAAATGCCCTGGCACGGTTGATCAACTCGATCGATGAAAATGAAATTGCTGAGGAACAGTTACCATTTCGCAAACCATACAAGCTGATGGACTGCGGCTGGGTGGCCAATCGCTGGTGCGAACTGTTGCCCTTGGACAAACCCACCAAGCTGCAATTGCTGGCATTGGACAACCCTCTACTGCGGCTGGAGTTGATTGACGATACTTTGGCCGCCCAGGGTTTGCTTAAATCGTAATTACAACTTTGCCCACCACTTTCCGATCCAGTAAATCTTGCAGGGCCAGAGCGCCCTGTTCAAGTGAATACACTTTGGACACCAGCGGTTTCAGTTTGCCTTGTTCAATCAGGGCAAACATCTCGCCAAGGTCTTTAATAAAATCAAACAACTGCCGATTCACAAACTCGCCCCAAAACACACCCACAATTGACGCCCCTTTCAGCAAAGGCAAATTCAGTGGAATGCTTGGAATTTCACCGTCTGCAAAACCAATCACCAGGTAGCGTCCATTCCAGCCGATGCTTCGAAATGCAGGCTCGGCAAACTTGCCACCCACAGGATCAAAAATTACATTTGGGCCTTTCCCGGCAGTGAGTTCTTTCACACGTTCGCGCAAATCCTCAGTGCTGTAATTGATTAAATCATCTGCACCGTTTTCTTTGCAAATGGCCAGTTTTTCAGCACTGGATACCGCAGCAATCACTTTGGCACCCAAGGCTTTGGCAATTTGAATCGCCGCCAGGCCTACACCACCCGCAGCACCCAACACCAACAGGGTTTCGCCCTCTTTCAATTGGGCGCGGCCCTTCAGTGCATGGTAGGAAGTACCATAGGCCAGAGTGAAGGATGCAGCCGTTTCGAAACTGATTGCGGGCGGCATGGGAATGATCTGCTTGGCCTGCACCAGCACCTTCTCGGCGAAGGCACCATGAGTACACATGGCTATCACGCGATCACCCACTTTCACATTCTTTACGCCCTCACCGAGCGCAGCCACCACACCTGCCAATTCAGCGCCTGGCGCAAACGGCAACGCAGGTTTGAACTGGTACTTGCCCTGAATAATCAGCGCATCCGGAAAATTGACACCGGCTGCTTTCATGTCCACCACCACTTGGCCAGGCCCCGGCTGCGGGTCGGCTGTTTCCTGGAACACCAAGGTGTTGGGCAAACCCAGGCTGTTGCACATCAATGCTTTCATTGTTTTGTCTCCTCTTTACTTTTTTATTTGGGCAGCGTCGGGTTTTGCTGATTCAGAATTTCTTTCATCCGGGTTTCAATCACCGGGAACATGTAGCTGTGCGGAATCACATAGAAGCGCTTTTCAGAAATCGCATTGAACGTTTCTACTGCCATGTCATCGGCAGTCAATTGCCCGCTAGCAATGGCTTTGCCAATGCGTTTGTTCAACTGCGCCGTCAAACCTTCAATCGGCTTGGTTTGTGCCACATCACTGGGCCGGTTGCGTTCAGAATTTCCAATACCAGTGGGCACCCAAGCCGGGCACAACAAAGAAACGCCGATGGGCGATTGGGTCATTTGCAGCTCAAGACTCAAGGTTTCGCTCAATGTGACCACGCCATGCTTGCTGACGTTGTAGGCCGCCATGCCCGGGTTGGACACAAGGCCCGCAACCGATGCCGTATTCACAATGTGCGCCGGGCTACCTTGAGCTGCATACGGGGCAGGAACTCCGAAATACCGTGAACAACACTCCACAAATTCACCTGCAAAATCCATTCCCAATCGGCCACGGTGTGTTCCCACGTGGTGCGAGCCAAAGCAACACCTGCATTGTTGAACAACAAATGAACCCGGTTGAATTTGCCATAAGCCGCATCAGCCAATGCCTTGATTTCTGCCGCATGACGCACATCGGTACGCAAAGCCAGTACACGATCAGCGGGAAGACTCAGTTGTTCTGCTGCGGCTTGAAGTGCAGCCTCATCGATATCGGCCAACACCAGGCTCATGCCTTGTGCAGCGGCGTGTTTGGCCAATGCAAAACCAATACCGCTGGCCGCCCCGGTGATCACGGCGGTTTTGCCGTTGAAGTTGTTCATTGTTTGTTGTCTCCAAATTGCTTTTCGTTTTAATCATAGACCTGCCAAGCGATCCACACAGTTACTGCAGCAGATAATTCACCGGAGTTAAATTGGGAGGCAAATCCTTTTTGTTCAGGCTTTCCAGCAAGTCCACTTCAATGACACGAACCAGTGCATTCAAAGGCAAGTCGTTGTCGAGCAGTCCAAACGGTTCCTCCAATTCATCGCCCAGGTAATCAAGACCAAAAAAGGTGTATGCAATGGTGGCCACAATCAAGGGGGTCAAAAAATTTAGGCTGGGTGCCAGTGAAAAAGGAAGCAGCAAACAGAACAACCATGCGGTACGCCTTAACAACAGGGAATATGCAAAGGGTGTTGGCGTAGTTTTTATGCGTTCGCACGCCCCCTGCACAGCGGCCAGCGCACTCACCTTCTGGCTCAGTATTTGATACACGATGTCAGAAATCAAACCTTGACGGTACAAGCCCGCCAAGCGTGCATCAAATAACTGCAGAACTCCATTGGGCACATTGCGGGACATCTGGATCGACGTTTTGTCAGATTCATTCAGCCATTTCGAAGCCGCCTGTGCTTCATCTTGATCACGAAGACGGGCGGCCAAAGCATGGGAAAATCCAATCAACAAACTGACCAAAACTTCGCGCTGGGCCACATTTGGAAACAGTGCTGCAAGCTCCCGGGCCAAATTTCGGGAATGCACGATCAAATCGCCCCAATGCTTGCGTGCCTCCCACCAACGATCGTAGCAGGCATTGTTTCTGAAACCTAAAAACACGGATAAAGCCAAACCCAAAATGGAAAAGGTACCCAGGCCAGCGTTCAAAAACTCTATGGGTTCTCCATGGGACCACCACACCACAAGGCATGACAACAATGCAATGGCCACCACTTTCCAGGCAATGTGACGAACCACGGAGCCACGAAGAATGAATAGAAGTTGATACGCACGGGGGCGGGGTCGAACAATCATGGCGCGCTTTGCTGTAGCAGTAATAGACCTTTCGATTATTGCCCAAGTCTGGCCGTTATATGGCACCGACACGACGAACTCTTTTCAAGAACGGAAAATCATGTTGCAATTTGGGAATGAAACACACCAACTCCAGTCTCCGGGTATTTATTCTCCTCACAGGCTTGCTGCTTGGCCCGTCAAGCTGGGCTACCTGCGCCTACGCCACCATACCCAATCCCCACCCCGATGGCATCGGCAAATCCTATTGCGAACGCCAAATTTCGAAGGTGATGGGTTGGCAAGGCGCGCCTTGGCTTGAGCGGCCGCAGCGCCTTCAAGAAGAGCGCACTGATTTACTGATCCAAAAATTGAATTTAAAACCCGGCATGGTGGTGGGCGACATTGGCGCTGGTACCGGGCACATTGCGCAAATGATGGCTGAGAAAATTGGCCCCAACGGTGTAGCGTGGGTTGTGGATATTCAACCGCAAATGATCAAAATGCTGCAAAAGAAGGCAGAGGGTTTGCCCAAAGGCCGAATGCAAATTCGGCAGTCCAGCGAGAAAAACCTGAACCTGCCCGACCGAATTCTGGATGTGGCGATTATGGTGGATGTGTATCACGAGCTTGAGTACCCACGTGAAACGCTTCAATCACTGATGAAAGCTGTTAAAAAAGGCGGAAAAATCGTGTTTGTGGAATACCGCGCCTTTGACCCGGATGTGCCTATCAAACCATTGCACACCATGAGCGTGGCGCAGGTTCAAAAAGAAGCGGAAGACCTTGGGCTGAAATACGAGAAAGCCGAAAGCCTCAGCTGGCAGAACATGATAACTTTCATCAATCCGTAGTTGATTCATTCAACCAGCGCAACACGCCTTGCCCGGCAGCCATTCCTGTTGCAAAACAGGCGGTGAGCAAATAACCACCTGTGGGTGCCTCCCAGTCCAGCATTTCACCTGCGACAAAAGTACCGGGCTTGTTGGTCAGCATGTAATTGTTGTTCATGCTTTCGAAGCGCACACCGCCTGCCGTGCTAATGGCTTCATCAATTGGCCGCACTGCGTGAACGGTGATCGGCAGTGCCTTGATGGTTGAAACCAGTTTTTCCAAATTCTTGAACTCGTCTTTGCCAAGTACTTCATGCAGCAAAGCCAACTTCACACCGGCAATACCCAGTTTATTTTTGAAATAGCTGGACATTGACTGACTGCTGCGTGCCCACCCCGCCAATTCTGCTCGAACACGGTCAAGGCTGCGCCCAGGCAATAAATCGAGCGCAAAAGTTGCATCGCCCTGCGCATTCAAGCGTTGGCGAATTTCCCGACTGAAGGTGTAAACAAGGCTGCCTTCTACACCATGCTGACCAATCACCATTTCACCCTGTCGCTCAATTACCTGGCCCTGCAGGCTGGTAAATTTCAATGCGACCGACTTCAACGGTGCGCCTGCAAATTTTTCGCGCAGGTAATCACTCCAGCTCACCTCAAAGCCGCAATTTGCACTTTCAAGCTCAGCAACTTCAACCCCTGAATTGCGCAGCCAAGGCACCCAGGCCCCATCAGAACCCAACTTGGGCCAACTGGCTCCACCCAAGGCAAGCACTGTGGCCCTGGGTAAATGTTCAACAAAACCATTTGGTGTTGAAAACTGCAATTGCCCCTTCTCATTCCAGCCTTGCCACCTGTGGCGAACATGCATGCGCACGCCCTTGCCTCTCAAGCGGTGCAGCCAGGCACGCAACAAAGGCGCTGCTTTCATTTCTTTAGGAAACACCCTGCCAGAAGTACCCACAAATGTTTCAATGCCCAGTTCATGCACCCATTCGCACAATCGCTCGGGCGGCAGTAAATCAAGTGTGGTTTGTAAATGGGGAAGCCTGTCCGCATAGCGGGTGCAAAACTTTGCATAGTCTTCGCTGTGGGTAATGTTCAAACCACCAATACCGGCAAGCAAAAACTTGCGGCCAAACGATGGCATTGCATCAAACACATCCACTTGCACGCCCGCATTGCTAAGCACTTCTGCGGCCATCAGGCCTGCAGGGCCGCCACCCACTATGGCCACCGTTGTATTCGAGTTTTGAAACATAGCCTGCGGCTTTCAGTTGGTGAGCTGCTTGAGTAGATATTCAGTATGTGTGCTCTCAATTATAAAGCATCCACCCCACAGACCCCATTGTGACAGGTTCATGACTTGTTACTTAGGGTGTGCCCACTGAATCCTTTCACTGCTCGAGCGAGTATTACTAACTTGTAGCATCAGAAGTAAACGGAGTTGGTAATGGCTGGTATTCACAATGAACTCAGGGCAATCGAGCGGCAGGGCTTATCGCGGCGGGTGTTTCTTAGAAACATGCTGCTGACAGCAGGCAGTATTTCTGCCGCACAATGGCTAACAGCTTGCGGCGGAGGATCTTCAGGTACGAGCTCCTCAGGCGTAGCTCCGAGTGGATCGGGTGCCCCCCGAACTAGCCCGTTTGCATCCATGGGCCCCCTGCTGCCACCCGATGCCAACGGCATTCAATTACCCGCTGGTTTCACATCTCGGGTGGTTGCCGTTTTTAACGAGCCCCCTTTACCCTCCCAGCCCGATTTCCGTTGGCATTCAGACCCCGATGGTGGTGCCGTGTTTGCAACTGAAGATGGTGGCTGGATTTATGTATCAAATTCCGAAGCCCGAGACGCCACAACAGCATTTGGTCAAATACCTGCAGAGCTATCGGCAATTCGCCGACTGGCCAGCCGCGATTCGCTGATGGCACTCAGCCCGATCACCAACGCCATAAGCGGTTTGGTGAATACATTGCTGCCAGGCGGCATACCTTTGCTGCTGCCGTTTGCCGGGGGTGCCAGTGCACTGCGGTTTGATCAAAGTGGCAATTTAATGGACGCCTACCCAGTGCAACGCAACACCTCCACCAACTGCTCTGGCGCTGCTACCCCCTGGGGTACCTGGATTAATGGTGAGGAAATTCTCGATGGCTATATGTTCGAATGCAGCCCACTTCGTGACGGCGGTGAACCCATCCGCCTGGACAGATTCGGCCGCAAAGCGCATGAGCAAGTGGCTTTTGATGTAGAGCGCCGAGCGATTTATCACACCGAAGACATCACTGGCGAGGACCGCTTTTATCGAAATGTTTACACTGAAAACGAATGGCCCAGCAACGGCCGCCCTGACCTGACACGCGGCAAACTACAGGTACTGTCTGTGCCTGCAGGCATCGACGCCGCACGCCAAGGACCGACACCGATTGTTTGGCTGGATGCGATTGACGACGGACGACCGCAGGCAGATGTTTACCTGCCGGAATCCACAATTTTCGCAGGCAATGAAGGTGTGTGGTTCGTCAATGGATTTATATACTTCTCAACCAAAGTGGATAGCAATGTGTGGGCCATCGACGTGGCCAACGGCACCATTGAAAGCATTTACGATCCCACTGACGGACCAATCGGCTCGCCCGCAGACCCGGCTGAACCCAAGATGATGGGTGTAGATAATCTGTCGATGACACTCGACGGCGAAATGATTGTGGTGGAGGACGGAGGCGACATGCGCGCCATGGTACTTCTGCCTGACCGCAGCACCATTCCACTGCTTCGCTTGCCAGGGGATGCAGGTGGAACCGAGGTAACAGGCCCGGCGTTCTCACCAGATGGACGCCGGCTTTATGTGTCCAATCAACGCGCGCTTCGAAACGGCGAAACAGTTTCATTTGGCCAAGGTGGTGTAGTGTATGAGATCACCATGCCATTTACGGTGCGAGTGAACCCACCTATCGCGCGCGCAATGCCAGCTGCATAGACATAGTTGCCCACTGACCCAATCGACATTTCTGAAAAACTGTCGATTGGGAGCAGCAGCACCGTTGCATCAAATTTGAACCCTTGTCCCTAGCTCTACCACCGCGTTTGAAGGCAACCTGAAGAAATCCACCACGCCACCCGCATTGCGGCTCATTGTTGCAAACAATTGCTCGCGCCACTTGGCCATGCCCGAACCTCGCGTGGGGACAACAGTCTCGCGGCTTAGAAAGTAAGTGGTTTCAAACAACGAAATTTTGAGGCCCACTTCATCAGTCAACTCAAGCGCCTTGGGAATATCGGGCGTATTCATGAAGCCATAGCGCACAGTCACTTGCCAGAAACCACGGCTTAGCGATTTCACTTCAACCCGGTTCAAATTGCCAACCCAGGGCACACTTTCAAACACCACCGTCAATATCACGTTCGATGCATGCAGCACCTGGTTGTGTTTCAAGTTGTGAAGAAGAGCCATGGGTACTTTGTCAGGGTCAGCCACCGGGTATACCGCAGTGCGGTAAGCGCGGTTAATTTGATCCACATTTAGCGTGGGCAAAAAATCGTCCAAATCAATGCCGTCTTTCTGAATACTTTTCATCAGCAATTTACGGCCTCGCCACCAGGTAGACATCACCACAAACAAAGCCAAGCCCAACACAATGGGGAACCAGCCACCATCGAATAACTTGAAAGCGCAGCTGACCACCAGCAGTATGTCGATCAAAACAAAGAAAATGGTTGCTCCCACTGACAACCAGGCTGGCAAACCCCAGCTGTGGCGAATCACAAAATAGGTCAGCGTGGTGGTGATCAACATGGTCAAGGTGACTGCAATGCCATACGCACCCGCCAGGTTAGACGAAGTTTTGAACATCAACACCGCCAATAACACACCTGCCAACAACAGCCAGTTCACAGCAGGCATGTAAATTTGGCCTGACTCTTTCGCCGATGTGTATTGAATTTTCATGCGCGGCAAAAAGCCCAGTTGAATGGCTTGCTTGCTCATGGAATAAGCACCTGAGATAACAGCCTGTGATGCAATAATGGCGGCCATGGTGGCCAGGCAAAGCACGGGGATTACCCAGGCATCGGGGAAAGAACGGTAGAACGGATTTTCAATGGCGCCCGGGTCGGCAATCAGCAACGCGCCCTGCCCCAAATAATTCAAGGCCAAACAAGGAAACACCAAAAACGTCCAGGCCAGGCGAATCGGTTTTTTACCAAAATGGCCCATGTCAGCGTACAGCGCCTCTGCACCAGTCAAAGCCAACACAATTGCGCCAAATGCGGCAAACAAACCCCAACCCCGATCCAGAATGAATTGAATGCCGTGTACAGGATTCAGGGCATGCAGAATTTCAGGTGCACTCGCAATATTGACCACACCTACTGCGCCCAAAGTGGCAAACCACAGCACAATAATCGGTCCGAAGAAGCGCCCCACCACGGAGGTTCCGTAACGCTGCACAGCAAAAAGGCCAATCAGGATCAACACACTGAGCGGAATAATGTAGGGCGTTAAGGTGGGTGTGATCAACGTAAGCCCTTCCATGGCACCCAACACTGAAATGGCAGGGGTAATGACACTGTCACCGTAAAACAAAGTGGCACCAAACACACCAATCAACAGCAACACAGTTTTCAGTTTCGGGTTTTTTCGAACCGCTTCCGAGGCCAATGCGGTCAGCGCCAGGCCACCACCCTCGCCATTGTTGTCGGCCTTCAAAATCAGGATCACATACTTCAAGGTGACCACCAACATCAATGCCCAGAAAATCACGGAAATAGCACCCGTCAGGTTCTCGGGATTCAGGGGTACCCCGCTGTTTTCACCAAATACTTCTTTGACTGTGTAGAGGGGGCTGGTGCCGATGTCGCCGTACACCACGCCAATCGCACCCAAGGTGAGTGCAGCCAGGCCGGCCTTGGTTTTATCTGTTGATTCTGGTTTGTTCATGGTTGTAACGCACTTACACTGTGTAAACAGCCTGCATCATGCGCTGCAACATATAAGGAAGTTATAAGGAAACCCGGGAGGGAACCTAGGTGCCTGCCAACATGCGGTAACCCACACCAGTTTCCGTCAAAATAAAGTGTGGGTCTGCCGGGTTTTTCTCGATTTTCGCACGCAGCTGGCCTACATACAGACGGGTGTATTGTGTGTACTCCAGGTACTCGGGGCCCCACACATCAGCCAGCAATTGCCGGTGGCTTACCGCCTGCCCAGCACTTCGCACCAGGCGCGCCAGCAGTTCATACTCAGTGGGCGTTAACTTAATTTCAGCACCATGCAAGGTAATTTCACGCTTCAGCAAATCAACATTCAAACCATCACGCTGATACAGCAGAGTGGCTGGCTGCGCCAAATTACCTCGGTGGCGCAAGGCGACACGAATGCGAGCCAACAACTCCCCCACGCTGAATGGCTTCACCAGATAATCATCGGCCCCTGCGTCAAGCAACTCAATTTTGCTCTCCTCGTGCGGGCGCGCCGAAATCACAATCACAGGTGCACTGCCTGCCCTGCGGGCCAGCTCCAGAAAACTTTTCCCATCGCCATCGGGCAAACCCAAATCGAGTAAATACAAATCAAACGCCTGCCCTGCAGGCTGATTCGCCAACAAGGCCTTGGCTTCTGACAAACTGGCTGCTGTGACCACTGAATGCCCTTCTGTGCTCAAGCTGTTGCGCAGGGCCTTGCCCAGCTCCCGGTCGTCTTCAATCAACAAAATACGAATGCTCATGCGCCTTGTTCCTGTGCCTCAGCCAAGGGCAATGTGAATATGGCCAACACACCTTGTCCTGCAATTGCAGGTGTAGAAAAACTCAAACACCCTGCGTGAACTTGCGCCACGGCATGGCATAGCTGTAGGCCAATGCCCATGCCCCGGGATTCATCACCCTGCAATTTGTGCTGGCCTTGCATGCCTACACCACGATCAGACACCTGAAACACCACCCCACCTTGCTGTTGCAAAACATTCAGTTCAACTGAACCAGGTGCCCCCGAATGTTTGATTGCATTGTCGATCAAATTATCCAACACCTGCTCCACCAGCACCATGTTGCAATTCAGCAGCGGCAAGCCCGAAGCAACTTTCACAGTGGGTAAATACATGGTTTTTCGTTTTCTAAGGCGTTGCAGCACAGCCGCCACCATGTCTTCCACCGATTCCAGTTGCATAGGCACCTGTACTTGTTCACCACTTAACCGTGCCAAGGTCAGTGTGTTGTCGGTCAGGCGCGCAACCTGCTGGGTTTCCTCTTGTATCAACTCGGCGTAATGCCGAATCTCGTCTTTGCTCAAGCGATCTGTCTGCTCAAGAATCGCCGAAGCGGAAGTCATGATGCTGGCCAGCGGCGTTCGCTGATCGTGCGCAATCGATGTTAAAAACAGGCTGCGGGTTTTCTGTGTTTGTGCCGATTCTCGTGCACTTTGGGCACGCAGCGCATTGTCTCGCCGATCGCAGGCCAGGCCCATCTGATCCAGCAATGCCTGCGCATCACGAACCCACAAAGCCTCGTTAAAATCAATATCACCGCCGACACACACGCACACTCCGTACGCTTTCGATTTTCCACGCATGGGCAGGTACAAGTCTTCCAAATTGTCATATCGCCCAGTGCTTTTTCCCAATGCTTTGTTCTCTTGCAAGCAAGCATCAAAGGCTTTAATTTGCGTGGCGTTCAGCGATTCAAGCTCAGAAGAAGTAAACCCCACCAACACTTGGGTAGAGCCCTCAGCCAGACCCAACAACAACCGCTGCAAATCGGAAAGCAGTTGTTGCGGATTATCAAGCTCGCGCAGTTTTTCGCTCCACTGCATTAACTGCCAAGTGCGCTGCGCCTGCTGCCGTTCAAGCGCCGCAATTTGCTTTTGCCGACGCAATAAATAGGTAATCAACCACGACACACCCATCATCGTGATCAGCAAAATGCCATGCTCGTGAAGGTCAACATGAAAAGTGTGCACGGGTGGCACCATTTGGTAGTTGAACATAAGCACAGCAAGCGCGCTAAGCGCAAGTGAAAGTGACAAGGGCAACAACAGGGAATAAATCGATGAGACCAGAATAAGCACCACAGGCGCGTTGGCAAGCGTGACCCAGTCGTGGGGGTAGGCCAGCACGAACATCAGGACGGCCCACAAGGCGAGGCCCAAAGTACTGGACAACAAAGTGGTTGATTTCATGAATTCAATTGGTCCAATAGCAGCAGAGCTTCAATGTGACGCCATGTAACGATCATCACCCGATTCTAATCGCTGCTGCAATTGAATAAGCGAATTCTTCTCAGAAAGGGTTTGTTCCGCATTTGAAAAAGTATGGCAGTGAATCAATCGGCGCAGGCACCGTAAACTTGCCACAAACTGGGCGTCAAAGGTTACGTGTAGAACTAGACCTAAACTTACCCTCAATTAGGTCTCATCAAAAATGAAGCGCTGTGCCACACTAAAAGTCCAACAACATCTGGAGGCACACCATGGCTGCAGCGCATTTTGATTTTTCCAATACCTGGACAGTGATCACCGGCGGCGCCAGCGGTATTGGCCTCACCTGTGCACTCGAAGTTGCAAAATCAGGCGGAAACGTCATCATATCTGCCAGCCGAAAACCTGAAAAAACGCAAGCCGCCTTGCTGCAAATTCAGCAAGTCAACCCCAAGATTCAGGCCAAAGCATTTCCTTGTGAAGTAGGGCAAGAAACATCGGTTGCTGCATTTTTTGAAGCCATTGCACGCGAGGGCATTGCCCTTGATCATTTGATCCACAGCGCGGGCATATCACCCAACACTGAATTTTTTGACCAAACCCAGGCCGAATGGGACCAGGTTCAAAACACCAATGCCACTGGCAGCTTTTTGGTCACCAAATACGCAGCACTGCAAATGAAACACAACCTGCTGCATGGCGACTTTCGGGGGCGTATTGTATTGGTTACATCCACCAACGGCATCAACAGTTGGGACCCTGTTTCTGCCCATTACGATGCCTCCAAGGCCGCCAACAATTTGTTTGTGCGCGTGGCCGCGGAAAAATTATCCGAAGACCAAATTTGTATCAACGGCCTGGCCCCCGGCTGGATCAACACCGACTTGAACGCCACCCTGCCCCCCGATGTGCGCGAAAAAGAATCTTCAAAAATCTGGATGAAGCGCTGGGCCGAACCCGATGAAATGGCGCAATGTGCACTGCACTTGCTCACCATGCCCTACTTGATGGGGCAAGTTGTCATGGCCGATGGAGGCTATCGATAAGCGGTGCAATGCCGCAGCGGTATACTCACAGCATGAATGATTTACTGCTGCGCCTTAAACTGGCCGTTGAACACCCCCACGAAGACCAGGTTTCTGTTCGCTTTCTTGCCGACATGCATGGCGAGTCTGCCCACGGCGCACTGCTGCTTTTTCTGGCCGTACTCACCCTGCTGCCAATTCCCTTTTCCGGCTTTTTGTTCTCGTTTGGAATATGGTCTGTTGCCCACATGATGTGGATCAACGACAGTGGCCACGGCCTGCCTGAAAGAGTATGCCGCGTAAAATTGTCCAAAGCATCCGCAACGCGGCTCATCAAAATTCTGGGCTGGATATATACCAAAGCCGACCGCATTTGCGCCCCACGACTAGGATCGCTGAGCAGCCCCACCCACCGCGGCTGGCTGGTGCCCTTCATCGCCCTGATGGGATTCATCATTTTCCTGCCAATACCCGGCGGCAACGGCACACCCGCTATTGCACTCATTTTGATTGGCCTTGGCCTAATGGCGCGAGACGGCCTGGCAATTATTGCAGGGATTGTTACCGGGCTGGTGGGAGTTGGCGTGGTGGGATTTTTAATGTGGGTGATCGTAAAGGTGGTTTAACGAAATAGTGTTAAGTTTTGCAAGCTGCACCGATGGACTACCCAGCATGCGCTCCCCTCCTCACAGCCATACTCATTTTTGACATCTCTCGATAACGCCTCTACGCTCAATTTTTTTACTAAAACTAAACGATGAATAAATTCTGGCCTGTTCCAGAGTGGATCTCAACCTACTCTTACAAGCAAACGCCACGAAGCTTTGGCGCAAAACGGGCAGCGGACGCACACACGCTGGTTGCGATTTATACGCACCATTAGGTTCTCCCGTGCTGGCAATAACAGCAGGCCGGGTAGTGGAGTCGCGCGATTTCTATTTGGGTACTTTTCAAGTCACAATTGACCATGGGGCACTTGGAGTGGTGCGCTATGGTGAAATATCACACGATGGAATTCCGAAGACTGGTTCCGTAGTAGAGGCAGGGCAGCGAATTGGAAAAATTGGCCTTGCTTGCGCTGTATTTACATTGGCCGCTTGCCAGAAGTCGTCAAACAAAACCGACACATCAATTTCAATATTGAGCAATGTGCAGCCCACACAATTGTTCATCGGCAGAAAGGTCGGCGACTCCGCAGAACGCTGTGTGTACGCAGTGCTGGTTAGAAATGCCTTGCAAGCCTGTCAACAACACAATTGCGATATACAGGCATTCTATTGGCCTGTACAAGTCCTTAACGATAGCCAACGCGCATTGCTAGTTGCTGAGTGCTCAACGAATCAAAAACTGGGTACAGGCCATTTACTTAGCAACAAGGGGCCTACTGGTGATTCTGGTATTTTAATTTTTCAGCAACAGCGCGAAGGCCAAGGCCTTTGGCAAAACATTGAACTGCCAAATGGCGACTATGGCGTGCAGTTGACTACCGAAGCCGCCGGAGGCGTGTTGACTTATCAACAGGGGAGCTATAGTTGGGAAGAAAATCCTGATTAACCCAACACCAGACAAGCCCCGTGAAACCGAAAGACCAGTCAGCCAATTTGGGCACTCGTCTCAAAAGAACACGTTGAATTTTTAGCAAAATTAAAGCAGTTCCCTGAACAACAGAAAATGAGGTGTAAAAAAGTCCACAATTCCTAAATCCTAATGGCCATTCATCAAGCAGTTTTCATAAACCCATGAATCTGCTTCAAATTCCTGTTCCAGTTTGCTCAAGGTTTCAGGTGTGCAGCGCGGTGCAATTTCCATCCCGGCCCAACTAAAACCCAGTGTCGCTTTTTCAGTTTCAGTTTGAGGTACCGCCACCCAAATGCTGCCGGGTGAATTCACCATGTCCAAATTTGCACCATTCAGTTTGAATGGACTGGCCGAGGAAGGCCCCAGTGCCTCTAGAAGGGTTTGTGCATCAACAATGGCTGGGCCACCACTCAAAAATGCATCCATTGTGATCAATTCAAGTGTTCGATAGCTTGTTTCAAACCGAACTTGCTCTGCCCTGTCCAAATAGCCAGTGTAAATATGGCGAATCCCCGCAAACACCAAACCTGCTGCCATCACAATCAGCAGAAGCCCAAGCCCCAAGCCTTTCATCAAATCAGCCCGAAGGTGAAGCTTGTACGCTGGGTTGAAACGGCGGGCCATGCGCATTTTTTTAACCACACCAACAAAGTGATTTAGCAAAAGGGCCAACTGCAACACCACCAGTGTTCCAAGTACAAAACCCAACCAAGGCCATTCACCAAGCCGATCTGTTTCACCAGACACAGACGACAGTGCAAACAACATGGCAATGCCCACAGCGTATTGTGCCCAGGCACTTGCTGTCTCAAGCCTCAAGGCATGGGTACTTTTTACAAAAGCTTGAATCAGCGGGGCAGCCGATACCGCCAAACCTGCAACATGGCCAGGTAGTTGTTGGCAGTATGTTTGACACCGAGAGGCAAATTGTTCCTCATTACCCGGTATTGCTTCATCCCAAACCACCACATGACTGAGCGGTGCAACAGCCACTCCCTTGTTGGCCAGGCGGTTTTTAAGCTGTGCAAACTCATGCTCGTTTTGAACGATGAATAAAATTCGATCTGGCTGCATGCTCACCAACACCAATTCAATTTCCTCGATCACAAACTCGGTAAGGTCACGAAGGTCGAGTACCACTCCCTTGGCATCTGCAAGAGATCGCCACAGCCTTGCCTTCCAGTCCTCTTTGGCCTCCAGGTTCAAATATTTTGAACCCGCATAGGCCAACATCATGGGTACAAGAAAAAGTGGTTTTAGAAAATGCGGTACGCGCTTTCTCGGGTCACGAATTCCAGAAAGCCTGTATCCGCGCCCCAAAACCACCTCGAGTAGTTCTCGAATTCTGTAGCTGCTTGCATCTTTCTTGAAACTTCGCAGATAGAAAATATTTGTGGTTTGCTTCGGCAACGCCAAAGCGTACACAACGACCAAAAAGGCGGGCGCTACAAAAAGTACACCCGCTTGAATCAACAACTCTACTGTGCCTTGCGCCAAGCCGAAAACAAGCAAACCAATCCCTAGGAGCAGTTGAATTGCAATTAAAAATGCAACAACAGGGCGAAGCAAATTGAGGGGATCGGCCAAAGGCTTGGGCAAAGGATTGGGGGAAAACAGGTGCTGAACCTCTTGTTGAATTTGTGAGGCTTCTTTTTGCATGTGGATTTGCCCGAGAAGGTGTTGATGGACCTGCTGCTGGGCAATATTGAACGAGCCGAACAATTCAAGCAAGTGAATTAAGGCGACTCAAAAACAAAAAAGCCCGGGCTGTTAAACCCAGGCTTTCTTTAATTTTGGTCGGAATGAGAGGATTCGAACCTCCGACCCCTTGCACCCCATGCAAGTGCGCTACCAGGCTGCGCTACATTCCGAGAAGGCTGGATTATACATGAAACGCTCAGGCTTTCAGGGCTTCGCGCAAATTTAGCAATTGTTCTTTCAAAACTTCCCGATCGATCAAAATGGGCAGCGGCGCGTCGCCTGCCGGGCCATTTTTTTCCTGATCCAAACGGTTGCGTGCACCGTTGATGGTGAAGCCGTGTTCGTACAGCAGTTCACGAATCTGCGAATGAACAGCACTTCGTGGTGCTGGTAGTAACGACGATTGCCACGTCGGGTAATCGACTTCAATTGCGTGAATTCTTGCTCCCAATAACGAAGCACGTGGGTTTTTACGCCGCACAGCTCGCTGACCTCACCAATGGTGAAGTAGCGCTTGGCCGGAATGGGCGGCAAGCTGGCTGTGGGTGGCGCTCCGTCTGCGTTTACGGTTTTTTGCATTGAGTAATTGGCTTGTACTTAAATAATTTAGTGAAAATTATTCAACCAAAGCTTTAAGTTTCTGGCTGGGATGAAAGGTTACCACTCTACGCGCCGCAATGGGAATCTCTTCGCCAGTTTTTGGGTTTCTACCGGGGCGTTGGGGTTTGTCACGCAGCTGGAAATTGCCAAAACCCGACAATTTCACAGAGTCGCCGCCTTCAAGCGTGGTTCGAATTTCATCGAAAAACGCATCCACGAAGTCTTTGGCTTCGCGTTTGTTCAGGCCCAGGCTATCAAACAACATTTCAGCCAATTCAGCCTTGGTCAGGGAGCCCGAGGCCAGACCATCTTCAATCAGGTCCATGCGGTCCGTGCGGGCAGTAGTTTCGTTGCTTCGGTCGTCGTTCAACACAAATTGATCCACAGTGAGTTCTACCTATTTATCAATATTTATCGCAAGCGGGCCGCACAACGCTGGCCTGCCTGGTCAATCATTTTTTTCAACAAAGGCTCGATGTCTGCGTCAGTCAGGCTGCGGTCGCTGGCCTGGAGAGTCAGTCTGAACGCCAAACTTTTCTCATTTAGATTCAGGCCCTTACCTTCTTCTTTCGGTACGAATTCATCGAAAAGGATAACCGATTTCAGCCAAGCAAGGTTGTCATCTTTCACTTCCGTGAATGCTTTTTTAAGTTGCGCAGCAGCAATATTTTGCTCTACCACAAATGCCAGGTCTCGAACCACAACTGGCTGCTTCGAAACTTCTTTGAAAGCTGGCAATTTGCACGTATTCAAGCCATCCAGCAACAATTCGAACACAATCGGTGCCTGTGGCAAATCGTATTCCTGAGCCAACCTGGGGTGCAGTTCACCAACAAAACCAATGGGCTGTTTGTTCACCAGCACACGGGCGCTACGGCCTGGGTGTAAAGCTGGGTGCGGGTTTGCAACTTCAAACACCTCGAAATCCACCTTGCGACCGTGCAGCAGTTGTTCTACATCGCCTTTCACATCAAAAAAGTCGAGTGCGCGATTGTTGCCGGCAGCCCATTGCAATTGGTCAGCCAAGCCATACGCCAAACCACCCACTTTCCAGGTTTGTTTGAAGCCAGCTACAGTTTGTGCACCGTCTTGCACCTTGTCGTCTTTCTCGAAAACGCGGGCCACTTCAAACACACGCAGGCGGTCTACACGGTGACCCAGATTGTGTTTCAATACACCAGTCAGGCTGCCAATCAAGGTAGAGCGCATTACGCTAAGGTGGCTGGCAATCGGGTTTAACAAACGAACCGGGTTGGTGTTGGCGTTGAAATCGGCTTCCCACTGTTCGGGCGTGAAGCTGTAGCTAACTACTTCCTGGTAACCCAGCGCAGCCACTTGACGGCGAATGGCATGGCGGCCAATTTTGCCTTCAGCGGCAGGCAACATTTTCAGTTTGCCCATGGGTGCGCGCAAAGGCAGACTGTCGTAGCCCACCACACGAATCACTTCCTCGATCAGGTCTTCTTCGATGTTGATGTCGAAACGGTAGCTCGGCGGGTTGACCACATAACGCGTTTCAGCGCCCTGCCCCTCCGCGGTGAATTCAAAGCCTAGCTTGGTGAACACGTCTTTTACTTGTTCAACGGTAAATGGCATGCCAATGACCATTTCCGCACGTGCGTGGCGCAAGGTTACAGGCTTGCGCGCGGGCAGGTTCAACTCCTGGTCCACAACAGTGCCAGCCTGGCCACCGCAAATTTCCAGAATCAAGGCTGTGATACGTTCAATATGTTCTGGAATGGTTTGGAAGTCCACGCCACGTTCGAAGCGGTGTGAGGCATCCGACGAGAAATTGAATTCACGTGCACGGCCCACAATGGCGTCGGGGTGCCAAAACGCAGCTTCAACAAAGATATTGGTAGTGCCTTCATTCACCGCAGTGTGGTCACCACCCATAATGCCAGCCAGCGCTTCCGGGCCATTGGCATCGCAAATCACGCCCATGTGCGGCTTCAAGGCCACTTCCATCTCGTTCAGCAGCTTCAGCTTTTCGCCTTCGCGTGCCCAACGCACGGTGAGATCGCCCTGCACTTTGTCCAGGTCGAACACATGGCTGGGGCGGCCCAGTTCAAGCATCACGTAGTTGGAAATATCCACCAATGCGTTCAAGCTGCGCTGGCCTGCGCCTTCCAGGCGATCAACCATCCACTGAGGCGTTTTTGCATGGTTGTTCACACCGCGAATAACACGCCCGGCAAAGCGGCCGCAAAGTTCGGTGTTTTCCACAGTAACTTTCAACGTATCGTTGATGGTGGCGGCCACGGGCACAAATGAAGGTGCATTCAAAGTTGCACCGGTCAGTGCCGCCACTTCACGGGCTACGCCCCAAACACTCAAGCAATCCGCACGGTTGGGCGTCATTTTCAGGGTGAACTTCATCTCGTTCAGGCCGAGCAGTTCACGCACATTGCCGCCCACGGGGAATTCTTCGCTCAAAATATGCAGGCCATCTACATCACTCGGTACACCCAACTCTTTGCCAGAGCACAACATGCCACCGCTTTCAACGCCGCGCATTTTGGTGGGTTTAATTTTAAAACCACCTGGCAATTCCGCGCCGGGCAAAGCGCATGGCACCTTCAGCCCTTCGGCCACATTGGGGGCTCCGCACACAATTTGACGCACATCGCCTTCAGCCACTTGTACTTGGCACACACTTAAGCGATCCGCATCGGGGTGCTTGTCTTTTTTAAGAACCAAACCCACCACCACACCCGAAAATTCCGGGGCGAGCGGTTCCAGTTCTTCCACTTCCAAACCCGCCATGGTGAGCTTGTCGCCCAACTCTTGGGTGTTCAATGGTGTGTTGACGAGTGACTTCAACCAGGATTCTGTGAATTGCATCTTTTAATATCCAAAACTGGCTTGTTTAAACCGAATTAAACTTAATTGAATTGCTGCAGAAAACGAATGTCGTTTTCGTAGAACAGGCGCAAATCGTTAATGCCGTAACGCAGCATGGTCAAGCGATCGGGGCCCACACCAAACGCGAATCCGGTGTAGGTTTCAGGGTCGATGCCCACGTGGCGCAATACATTGGGGTGCACTTGCCCGCAACCAGCAATTTCCAGCCACTTGCCCTTGTTGGGGCCGCTGGTAAACGCCATGTCAATTTCCGCAGAGGGTTCCGTGAACGGGAAGAACGAAGGGCGAAACCGAATGGTGATGTCGTCGGTTTCGAAAAAGGTTTTCAGGAAATCCATGAACACCGCTTTCAAATCAGCAAAGCTGACACCCTGGTCAATCCACAAACCTTCAACCTGGTGAAACATGGGCGAGTGGGTGGCATCGCTGTCCACGCGATACACACGGCCCGGCGCAATAATGCGAATGGGCGGTTTGTTGGTTTGCATGTAACGCACCTGCATGGGCGAAGTGTGCGTACGCAGCAGGTTACCGCCAGTGCCTTCTACATAGAAGGTGTCGTGCATGGAACGCGCGGGGTGATTCTCGGGCGTGTTCAATGCAGTGAAGTTGTGAAAGTCGGTTTCAATTTCAGGACCATCGGCCAAATCAAAACCAATGGTGGTAAAAATTTCTTCAATGCGTTCAAGTGTGCGCATGGCTGGGTGCAAACCGCCAGTTCCACGCATACGGCCTGGCTTGGTGACATCGATTGCCTGCGCATGCAACTTGGCTTGCATGGCGGAATCGGCCAGCGCCTGGCGCTTGGCATTCAACACAGCTTCAACCTGCTGTTTCAATTGATTGATTTCCGCGCCAAGGGTTTTCTTTTCTTCGGGCGACAGCGCAGCCATGCCTTTGAGCAGCTCGGTGACTTTGCCTTGCTTGCCCAAAAACTGGGCCTTGATGTTTTCAAGACTGGCTGGGTCGGTTGCCGAGGACATGGCCTGTTCGGCCTCGGTAAGAATGGCTAAAAGCGAAGCATCCATGGGTATTGGGTCGATTCTTTTTGAGATTGGAACGGCTTTGAGTACAGCCCTGAATTGTACCGCCTGAAAACAAAAACGGAGCCCGAGAGCTCCGTTTTGTTTAGTCTTTTCGCCAACTTAAGTGAAAAACCTCAGGGGCTACACTTGTGACAAATATTTGACTTGGCTGGTGAATTAAGCCTGCGCTGCGCGCACTTGACCCACGATGGCAGCAAACGCTGCTTTGTCGGTCACTGCCAGGTCAGCCAATACCTTGCGGTCAAGGCCAATGGCAGCTTTCTTCAAGCCATTGATAAACACGCTGTAGGTCATGCCGTGTTCACGCACTGCGGCGTTGATTCGGGTGATCCACAGGGCGCGGAATACGCGCTTCTTGTTGCGACGGTCACGGTATGCGTACTGACCAGCACGCATTACCGCTTGCTTGGCAACGCGGAATACATTGTTACGACGACCGCGGAAGCCTTTGGCTTGGGCGATTACTTTTTTGTGACGGGCGCGAGCCGTTACACCACGTTTTACTCTAGGCATTTGTCACTCCTCCCGGTTATGCGTAAGGCATCATGTCGCGCACGCGACCGATGTCTGATTTGTGAATCGTTTCCATGCCGCGCAGTTGACGCTTGCTTTTGGTCGTTTTCTTGGTGAGGATGTGGCGCTTAAAGGCGTGGCCACGCTTGATCGATCCGCTTGAACGGACCAAGAAACGCTTTGCGGCGCTCTTTTTGGTCTTCATCTTGGGCATCTTGGTGCTCCTGTACATGCTTGCAGGTGGCTTCGACGAAGCACTTTTCTGACCTGGTGGGCAATTTGTTGCTTTGTGGTTTTACGCACAATGCAGCAAGCCCGCGATTATAACGCGGGTTTGCTGTTCTGGGCAATACTTTTGGAAAACTTCAGGCCTTCAGTGCTTACTTCTTTCGAGGAGCAATCATCATGACCATTTGGCGACCTTCCATCTTGGGCATTTGCTCGACAACGCCGATCTCATCGAGATCGGTGCGAACACGCTCCAAAAGGCGGGCCCCAATGTCCTGGTGAGCCATTTCGCGTCCGCGAAAGCGCAAGGTAACCTTGCACTTGTCGCCGTCTTCCAGAAAACGGGTCAAATTACGCAACTTCACGTTGTAATCGCCGTCGTCTGTTCCCGGGCGGAACTTGATTTCCTTGATTTGAACTTGTTTTTGCTTGGACTTGGCTTCCGCGGCTTTCTTTTGCTCTTGGTAGCGGAACTTGCCGTAATCCATCAGCTTGGCCACCGGGGGCACTGCCTGAGGCGCAATTTCCACCAAATCCACACCGCCTTCTTCAGCCATACGCAGGGCGTCTGGTGTTTTAACGATGCCTAACTGCTCACCCTCAATTCCAATGAGGCGCACTTCGGGGATACGGATTTCCTCGTTAATGCGATTTTTCTTTTCTGCTACGATGTCTAGCCTCTTTCTTCTGGTTAAATAAAATCAGACCCGGCTGTTGATTTCACCCAGCAGGCGCTGAACGAATTGGTCAACAGGCAATGAGCCCAGGTTTTCATTGCCGCGCAAGCGCACGGCAACTTGGTTTGCATCACGTTCCGCATCGCCGATTACAGCGATATACGGGGTTTTCTGCATCGTGTGCTCACGGATTTTACGATTGATCTTTTCATTACGCAAATCCGCCTCCACTCTAATGCCTTGTTTTTTCAACATTTGCACCACATTGTGGGCGTATTCATTGTGCGCCTCGGTGATGGTGGCCACCACCACTTGCACGGGCGACAGCCACAAGGGCATGGCACCTGCATGGTTTTCAATCAAAATGCCGATGAATCTTTCCATAGAGCCCACAATGGCGCGGTGAAGCATGACAGGTACGCGGCGGCTGTTGTCTTCGGCCACATACTCAGCGCCCAGGCGGCCGGGCAACTGGAAGTCCACCTGAATGGTGCCGCACTGCCATGAACGACCAATCGAGTCTTTCATGTGGTATTCAATTTTGGGGCCATAAAATGCGCCTTCGCCTGGCAGCTCGGTCCACTGAACACCGCAGGCTTTCAAGGCCGCGCGAAGGGAATCTTCGGCTTTGTCCCAGGTTTCATCGGTGCCCAAGCGAGCCTCTGGGCGCAGGGCCAGCTTCACATTGATTTCATTGAAACCGAAGTCGGCATATACCTGCATGGCCACCTGGTTAAAGCGGGTGACCTCTTCTTGCACTTGATCTTCAGTGCAGAAAATATGGCCGTCGTCTTGCGTGAAACCGCGCACACGCATAATGCCGTGCAAGGCACCCGAGCTTTCATTTCGGTGGCACGCACCAAATTCACCATAACGCATGGGCAGGTCGCGGTAAGAACGCAAATCGCTCTTGAACACCTCAATGTGACCAGGACAGTTCATCGGCTTTAACGCATAGTCGCGCTTTTCCGATTCAGTCGTGAACATGTTCTCTTTGTAGTTGTCCCAGTGACCAGATTTTTCCCACAACTTGCGGTCCAAAATTTGAGGGCAACGAATTTCCTGGTAACCACCATCTACGTACACCTTGCGCATGTACTGCTCAACCTGCTGCCACAAAGCCCAACCCTTGGGGTGCCAAAACACCAGGCCGGGGGCTTCATCTTGCATGTGGAACAAGTCCAGCTGTTTGCCCAGTTTGCGGTGGTCGCGCTTTTCAGCTTCTTCAAGGCGGTGCAGGTAAGCGGCCAGGTCCTCTTTCTTGGTCCAGGCTGTGCCATAAATACGCTGCAACATTTCATTGTTGGAATTGCCGCGCCAGTAGGCACCAGCCACTTTCATGAGCTTGAAGTGTTTCAGTTTGCCGGTGTTGGGCACGTGTGGACCACGGCACAGGTCAATGAACTTGCCTTCGCGGTACAGAGAAATGTTTTCATTGCTTGGAATGCTGGCAATAATTTCGGCCTTGTAGTGTTCGCCCTGGTCTTTGAAAAACTGCACGGCATCATCGCGCACCCATTCTTCGCGAGTAACTACTTCATCGAGCCTGGCCAACTCGGTCATTTTTTTCTCGATCGCTTCCAGATCTTCAGGGGTGAAGGGGCGCTCGTAGGAAAAGTCGTAGTAAAACCCGTCTTCGATCACAGGGCCAATGGTGACCTGCGCAGAGGGGAACAATTCCTTCACGGCATAGGCAAGTAAGTGGGCTGTGGAATGGCGGATCATGTCCAGCCCTTCGTCGTCTTTTTCAGTGACGATAGACAGGGTGGCGTCGTTTTCAATGGTGTAAGAGGTGTCAACCAGCGTGCCGTTCACTGTGCCGGCCAAGGCGGCTTTCGCCAAACCAGGGCCAATGCTGGCCGCCACTTGGGCGACTGTCACAGGGTGATCGAAAACACGTTCGGATCCGTCAGGCAGGCGGATTACTGGCATAGGTACTTCCCTTACGATTGAATGGGCTTAAATATAAAATTCTTTGCAACCCTCTATTTTAGCCTTTTGAATGATGCCTGTTCACTAAAAAGCTGTTGATTGCTGACAAAAGCTTGTTCAATCAAACAATTTTGGGTTTGTGAATGCCTTCCTTGATGTCTTTCTTCACTTTCTTGGCTGCCTTCTTTTCCTTCGGCGTGCTCAAAGCCTTCTTTTTGTCCATTTTGTTGCTTTTTTGCTCATGACTCATGAGTTTTCTCCAATAATTCGCAGACCGATACAATTAGCCGCCCGCAATCCAATAATCCTCGAGTTCGGCAGGAAGGTATGTTCGGTAGCGCACACAAGTTAACGCCGACAGGACTACACTCTGAGGGTGAGGTGCTCAATGCTGCTCAATATCGTCTGGCCAGGCGCTTCACCACACCGAAGGCAAAATGAATTCCCCACCGCTTAATCACCTGCTCAACGCCCTACCCCTTTCAGATTTCGAACGCATCAAACCGAAACTTGAAACTGTCACCCTGAATATGGGTGATGTACTGTATGAATCGGGCGATCAAATGCGCCACGCCTATTTCCCGACCACCGCAATAATTTCACTGCTTTACGTTTTGGAAGACGGATCCAGTGTTGAAATCGCTGTCGTGGGCAATGAGGGCATGTTGGGAATTGCGCTTTTCATGGGCGGACACACCACCCCAAGCCGCGCAATTGTTCGCTGCAAAGGACAATCCTTTCGACTGAAAGCCGACAACTTGCTGGAGGAGTTCCAGCTTGGCGGGCATACCCAGAATCTGCTGCTGCGTTATACGCAAGCCCTGATTACACAAATGACCCAGACCGGGGTGTGCAATCGCCACCACTCGGTAGAGCAGCAATTGTGCCGCTGGCTATTGCTCAGCCTGGACCGCTTGCCCGGCAATTCACTGGACATGACCCAGGATTTGATTGCCAGCATGCTGGGCGTGCGAAGAGAGGGTGTGACCGAGGCTGCAGGGCGACTTCAACGTGATGGTTTGATTCAATACAGCCGTGGCCATATCGAGGTGCTTGACCGACCTCGACTGGAACAAAACGTGTGCGAATGCTACAAGGTAGTGAAAACCGAATTTGAGCGGTTGCTGCCTTTTTGCAATGAGCGTGATCATTGAATGGACTGGCTGCCCAGCAAACATTCAAATTCATACCGAACCAGCGGATAGCATTCACAAACCAGCGCCTCCAGACCTTGCCTGCTGAGCACATGAATTTTGCCGCGATGGTACTGAATCAAGCCTGCAGCCTGCAACTTCCCCGCGGCAACAGTAACCCCAGCCCGCCTTACACCCAACATCTCTGAGATGTGCTCATGGGTCATGACAAATTCATTGTCCTGCGCTCGATCAAGGCTCAACAACAGCCAGCGACACAATTGTTGGTCAATGGTGTGGTGGCGGTTACACACCGCATTTTGAGTCATTTGTGTGATCAAGGCCTGGGTGTATCGCAGTATCAATTTGAACAGTGAACCTGCGCGATAGAACTCGGAATTGAATCGATCTGCGTCGAGTCGATAAGCCTGACCTGTGGCCTGCACCACAGTGGAACTTGGCGATGCATGCTGGCTCATGAACAGAAAAATACCCAACATACCTTCGTTACCCACAATTGCGATTTCTGCGGAGTCTTTATTTTCCAGCACACACAACATGGAAACCACCGCGGTAGTGGGGAAGAAAACTGAGCCAATCGGCTGCGATGTTTCATAAAGCACCTGGCCCATTTTCAAATCCACAAGCTCCAGGCCTGACAACATTCGATGCAATACATCCATGGGCAAGGCCTTGAGCAACAGGTTCAAATTCAAGGTGTGGTCAAACTCATTCAATGACATCGACAAGGCCTTTGTTTACTTCTTGAATGCAAAGGAATATCACTCACGTAGCGAAATGTCTGTACGCAAGTTCACTTAAGCCTCTATTTGTTTATGTGTGCGCCACCGCACTGTGAAAAATCCGGTAAGTGACTACTGTTTAAGAATCGGTATTTTCTGTCCATTAAATACACAGTAACATCCCAATCGGAGTTAAAACTATGTTTTCAAATCAACGACTTTTAAAAAGCTTTGGTCTTCTATCAATCGTTTTCCTGGCTGCATGTGTAACACCTCAGCAACAAACCCAGGCCAGCGAATATGTTGAAGACTCAGTGATCACCACCAAGGTGAAGGCTGCCATTTTTAATGAACCTACCTTGAAATCAGCCGAGATAAACGTGGAAACATTCAAGGCTGTGGTGCAACTAAGCGGCTTTGTTAATTCCAGCTCAGACATGAACCGGGCTGTTGAAGTAACCCGTGGAGTAACCGGTGTTCAATCGGTGAAAAACGACATGCGTCTTAAATAACTCAGACGTAAAAAAACCCGCTACAGAGTTTCAAATCTGTAGCGGGCTTTTTATTGCGACTTAATTCAGAACAGTGATTTCAACACGGCGGTTCTGCTGCCTGCCTGCGGCAGACTGGTTGCTGGATACTGGCGAAGTTTCACCAAGACCTTGCATACCAAGCCGATTTGCAGAAATTCCGCGGTTGATCAGGTAACTGAATACCGACTGTGCGCGACTCTGTGACAGTTGCAGATTGCTTTGTTCTGAACCCACGCTGTCTGTGTGTCCTTCGATCATCAACTTGCGATCTGGATTGTTACTCATGAAGTTAAATAGTCTAGTCAAATTGCTGTCGGCACCTGCGTTCAAATTCGACTGACCGTTGGCGAACAAAACATCACTGAGAGTAATAACCATGCCGCGTGGTGATGGTTTGGCATTCAAGGCGGCAAGTTCAGCCGAAAGTTGCGCCGCACGGCGATTGGCCGCGTCAGCCTCTGCGGTTCGGGAGGCTAGCCTGGCATCAGCAGTGTTTCCGCTGATTGTTTTCTGCTGTTCCAACAAATAAGCCTCGCGTGCCTTGGCTTCTGCAATTTCAATTTTCCGGTGTGCCACAAAATCGTTGTGATAGGTTACTTGCGTGCTAATTTGCGGCTGCTCTACTTTGTTGACTGCGACCTCAGCTTCCGCACGTGCCTCGGGTGCATAACGGCTCAAAACTGGGTCTGCCTGAAGCGTTGTGAGTTTGTTGCGCAATTCAACCTGACGATCAGAGCTGACCATGGTTGATGCACAGGCCGACAGCAAACCAAGCATCAAAACGCTAAGTGCGGTGTATTGGGGTAACTTATTCATGGTGACACCTTTTTGTTACGCAACATTTCCTGCTGCATGGCGTTGCTTTGGTTTTGTAGTTGTCGATTGGTTGCCGCAGTAACACCAACTTTTGTTTTGGCAATGGCCAAGTCTGAACTCACGATAGATTCGATGGCCAGCATTTCAGCCAAGTCTGCCTGTCCATTTTGAGAGGCTATTCTTGAGGCCTCCAACCGCTGGCGGGCCACGGTTAATTCATGATTGCCGTAGGTATTGACAGGCATGTTTTCTGCATTGGATACGGCAACCTGCCCTTCTACATAGGATCGACTGTGTGGAGTTGGCGCAGTGGCGCAAGCGGCAAGAACGCCGGTCAGTAAAGCTAGGTTTGCGATAGCAATTTTCATTGCAATTTGCCTTTTGACGGTTTAATCCACCACCATAGGCAAAAGGCAAGCCTGAGTCGGTGCGCTGGCGAACACAGACAAAACTGTAAGACAAGGGGGAATGTTGGTAGGACCGACTGGAATCGAACCAGCGACCTCTGCCATGTCAAGGCAGCGCTCTAACCAGCTGAGCTACGGTCCTAAAGAAGAGTGCGAAATATACACCAGTGCGCCTGCGGGGGCAAGTCCAAACACGCTTGACAAGACTTCTGACAAGAACTATTGTCATATTCAATTTTGCATGCCCCCACCCACAAGGAAAACAAATGGCCATTAAAGTAAACCCTCAATCGTTTGAATCCATGCGCAAAGTCATGAACGGCTTCTGGATTGTGGTTCCAGCCTATTTGTTGATCAGCCTTGTGATGCCTTTCCTGTTGGTTCTGGCCGCGTTGTTGCTGGTAGCACACACGCTGGAACTGCCGATTGCCTTCTTGCGATTGCGCGGCAAAAACCTGCCAACCATGGAGGTGGTGTCAAAAACCTTGCTGTATGGCTTCACTTGGTGGCTGCCCAAAAGCCTGGAAGCGAAATAAAACTAGTCATAAAACTTCCGGGGCATCGACTTTTCTGTCAAAAAAGAGTCATATAACTGTCACAAGGTAGTCAAATCGAGCGCGTTTAATGGGTGCCATGACAAGAACATGGACATTAAAAATGCGCTCGAACCAGTTGAATTTCAAGCAGCAACTTGCCGAACAACTGTTTGCGAAAGCGACCACCGAACCACTCGTTGAGCCAACTGCTCAGCAGCATGTTTCTGAAGTTGATCCTGCCGCTGATGAGCAGGGGTCCAACAAATACCGCACCATCTGGATTTCAGACATTCACCTGGGTACACCCGGTTGCCAGGCAGACGCCTTGCTCCACTTCTTGAAACACAATGAAAGCGACACGCTTTACCTGGTGGGCGACATTATCGATGGCTGGCAGCTGCGCAAAAGCTGGTTTTGGCCGCAAAGCCACAACGATGTCATTCAAAAGGTGTTGCGCAAGGCGCGCAAGGCACACAGGTGGTGTTTATTCCCGGCAACCACGACGAGGCCGCGCGCCAGTTTGCTGGCATGACCTTCGGCGACATTCCGATTATGGAAAACGCAGTGCACGTGACCGCAGACGGCAAACGCCTGTGGGTGGTGCACGGTGATGAGTTTGACCAGGTGGTGCGCTATGCCAAGTGGCTGGCCTACCTGGGCGACACGCTGTACAACTTTGCGCTGACTTTGAACCGGGTGTTGAACAATATTCGAATCAAGCTGGGCTACCCATATTGGTCGCTGTCGCAGTTTTTGAAACAGCAAGTCAAAAACGCCGTGAACTTCATTCTTGAGTTTGAACACGCGCTAATTCACGAGGCCAAACACCGTGGCTACGACGGTGTGGTATGTGGCCACATTCACAAAGCCGAGATTAAAGAAGTGGACGGCTTGCTTTACTGCAACGACGGCGATTGGGTTGAAAGCCTGACCGCGCTGGTTGAGCATCCCTGCGGAAAACTGGACATTGTTCACTGGCCACACCGTGACCTGCCGGTTCGCAAACAAAAAGCGCTTGCGCACACGGTAGCGGAGTAAACCACCATGCGAATTCTGATTGCAACCGACGCCTGGGCACCGCAAGTCAACGGTGTGGTGCAAACGCTTAGCCAGGTGGTGGCACAACTGACCGCACAGGGCCACGAGGTACGGGTGATTCATCCGGGCTTGTTTAAAACCATTCCCTGCCCAACCTACCCTGAAATTCGACTGGCCTTGTGGCCTTTCACGCGCCTGCGCAACGAGCTGGACCGATTCAAACCCCAGGCTGTGCACATTGTGACCGAAGGGCCCATTGGCTTGGCCATGCGGCTGCTGGCGCATGGTCGCGAATTGCCATTTACAACGGCCTACCACACCCAGTTTCCCGAGTATGTCAAAGCAAGGTCGGGCATTCCGATTCGCTTCACTGCCGCGCTGCTGCGCTGGTTTCACAAACCATCCCGTGCAGTAATGGTGCCCACTTTGTCGGTCATCAAAACATTGCAAGGCCGTGGCTTGAACAATTGCGTATTGTGGCAACGGGGTGTTGACTTGAAACGCTTCAATCCGGAACAATCGGCAGCCAGCAAGCATATGAGTTACAGCCCCCGCGACCTGCCTACCGACGATGCCCAACAGGTTGAGCTGCTGCACCGCTTGAATGCCTGTAGCATTGAAAAACCGGTGTTTCTGTACGCAGGCCGTGTGGCCGTGGAAAAGAATCTGGACGCATTTTTGAGCCTTGAACTGCCGGGCGAAAAATGGATTGCTGGCGACGGCCCGGCACGCAAGGCGCTCGAGAAACAATACCCAGAGGCCAAATGGTTCGGCATGCTGAATCACGCGGCGCTTTCAGAGTTATACAAACGTGCCGATGTGTTTGTGTTTCCCAGCATGACTGACACCTTCGGGCTGGTGCTGCTTGAAGCCATGGCCAGCGGCTGCCCCGTGGCAGCGTTCCCTGTGAACGGGCCGCTGGACGTGGTTGGCAATTCCGGTGCAGGCGTGCTGGACTGGAACTTGAAAACCGCTGCCATGGCCGCATTGAAAATTGAACGCGATGTACCGTTGAAGCACGCCAGCACTTTTACCTGGGAAAATTGTGCCGAACAGTTTCAGGGCTACCTGGCCCCGATCGGGTTGACGAGCACTGCGCCCAAGAAGCTGTCGGCCAACCCCAAGCCTTTGTCTAACCGCCCCTGAAGTCGATTGCCCTGTGAATTGCCTATAATAGGCCCTAAATGATAGGCACTAAGTGAAAACTCACAACTCATTCTCAGGAGCAATACAAATTGGGATTCCTAGCCGGTAAAAAAATTCTTATCACAGGCCTTTTGTCAAACCGTTCAATCGCCTATGGTATTGCCAAGGCCTGCCACGCGCAGGGTGCTGAACTGGCCTTCACTTACCAAACCGAGCGTTTCATTGACCGTGTTACAGACATGGCCGCCGAGTTCAACTCCAAGCTGGTGTTTCCGCTGGATGTGGCCGAGGACACCCAAATTGAAAACCTGTTCACTGAACTGGCCAAGCACTGGGATGGTTTGGACGGTTTGGTGCACGCCATTGGCTTTGCCCCGCGCGAGGCCATTGCAGGTGACTTTCTGGAAGGTATTTCGCGCGAAGCATTCCGCATTGCGCACGACATTTCAGCCTACAGTTTCCCGGCACTGGCCAAAGCGGCCTATCCCATGATGCAAGGCCGCGAAGGCGCTTTGCTCACACTCAGCTATCTGGGCTCTGTTCGCATGGTGCCCAACTACAACACCATGGGCTTGGCCAAGGCATCGCTGGAAGCATCGGTTCGCTACCTGGCTGAATCACTGGGTCCAAAGGGTATCCGCGTGAACGGTATTTCAGCTGGTCCAATCAAGACCCTGGCTGCGGCAGGCATTAAAGGTTTCAGCAAAATTTTGCACGCCGTTGAGGAAGCTGCACCCCTGCGCCGAAACGTGACGATTGACGATGTGGGTAACACTGCCGCATTCATGCTTTCCGATTTGGCTCGTGGCATTACTGCTGAAATTACCTATGTGGATGCAGGCTACAGCACAGTGGTAGGCGGCATGGCAGAATAAGGAATCGATTCCTTAAACGTTTCACCACAAGGCGGTAATTCGGGTGAACCAACAGCAAACAAGTTCAACAACCCTCGCAGTGGCGGGGGTTTCAAAAACCCTCGGTGGCGTTAAGCTGTTCACCGACGTCAGTCTTCAATTGCAACAGGGGCAGTCTCTTGCCGTGATCGGTGAATCGGGGTCAGGTAAATCCACCCTGATTCATTTAATGGCCGGGCTGGACAGGCCCGACACTGGCGAGGTGTATTGGGCTGGCACTGCAATTCACACCTTGAACACCAATCAAATTGCAGCCAGACGGCTTCGGCATGTTGGCTTGGTGTTTCAAGCCTACTATCTGATGCCACACTTAAACGCGCAACAAAACGTTGAATTGCCGTTTCTGCTGGCGGGCGAAAAACCCAACCACTCAAGGTGCATTCAACTGCTGGATCAAGTGGGAATTAGTCACAAATCCAAAAGCTACCCGCGCGAATTGTCGGGTGGAGAACAACAGCGCGTGGCAATTGCACGCGCCTTGGCCTTAAACCCGCCATTGATTCTTGCAGATGAACCGACTGGTAACCTGGACGAAGACAATGCCGAGCGGGTGCTGCAAGTGTTGCTTGACGCATGTTCAGCGCAGGGTTGCGCCTTGGTCATGGTGACCCATTCTGTAAAAGCTGCCAGCCATTTGAATCATCGCCTGAATTTGGCCGACCACCATTTGGCCGAGCACCCTACGGCTGAATTAAACCCGGTTGAAAATTTGGCTGCCCATGCAGCCAACAAGGCCTGAACCATGGCATTGCCACCATGCCTGGCTTTAAAGCTGCAACTGTTTGCTGGCGCCTTGCGTGATCAACCGGTGAAGTGGCTAATTACTACCATTTCAATTGCAGTGGGTGTGGGGCTGGGGTTTGCCGTGCATCTTATTCACAAGCAGGCGCTTGATCAGTTTAACAACGGCGTGCGGCAGTTCTCGGGACAAGCTGATTTGCAGTTGTTGCCGCACAGTTCTCTGCTGCCTGAAAGAATTCTTGAACAACTTGCCGCCTTGCCCGAGGTGGCAGTGGCATCGCCAGTCATCGATATCGTCGTACCCATGCAGGGTTTTGACAAACCGGTGCGCTGGCTAGGGTTGGATGTGTTCACAGCTGCGGCGGTCACGCCCAACTTGATTGGGCAAAGCAGTGATGAAACAAACGACACCGCACAACAAGGCGAGATCCCTTTGCTGAGCTCCACTTATGTTTTTGTAAGCCCGGCTCTGAAAGAACAACTACCCGGTGAACAAAACACACTGACCACACTTCACAACAACTCAAGCCAGGAATGGCAGGCTGCGGGCACGGTACCCGCAGCCGGTAGCGGGCAGCTGCTTGCCGTGGCGGATATCGCAGCGGTGCAATGGCGCTTGGGCACGCTGGGGCAGATTTCCCGGATCGATTTAAAACTTCAGGAGGGCGTGACCCCGGCCAGTTTTCAACGGCAATATGGCGATGAGTTTTCAGAGTTGGGCCGCCTTGAGACGCCCAGTGAACAGGGCACACGAGGAGCCAGTGTCTCGCAGGCCTACCGTGCCAACCTGTCGATTCTGGCCATGGTTGCATTGCTCACGGGTGGCTTTTTAACCTTCTCTACGCAAATGCTGGCAGTGGCACAACGCTCACGCCAATGGGCACTGCTGGCGGCCTTGGGTGCGCGGGCAGGTGCACTGCGCATGCAGGTGTTGTTTGAATCAATGTGTTGCGGTGTGGTGGGTGGTGTGCTGGGCGTGGCCTTGGGCTGGGGTTTGTCCCTGGCCGTGGTTCGTTATCTGGGTGTTGACTTGGGTGCTGGTTACTTTCAAACCACGCAAAGCACAGTGGCTTTGCCCCCTTTGGATACCTTGCTTTTTGCCGGTTTTGGGGTAGTGGCCACCTTGCTGGGCGGTTTGTCGCCTGCCTTGCAAACTGGTCAAATGGCTTTGCACCAACGCCTGCGTGCAGGCACCGAAGAGGCGGGCCTGCAGTTTGCCAACAAAGCGCACTGGGTTGGCTTGCTGCTTTGCGGGGTAGCCGCTGCCTGCTTGTTTATTCCCCCTTACGGAAATATTCCGGTGGGTGGTTACCTGGCAGTAGCTTTTGGTTTGTTCGGAGGCATCGCAATGATTGGCTTGGTGGTGCGCGGCTTTATACGCCCGCCGGCGCAGCTGGCCCAAATGGCAGATCTCGCAAAATCGCGCTTGGCCAGTACTCCGAATTTACTAGCTGTGGGATTGTCGGGCGTGGTTGCGAGTTTTGCTTTGGTGGTGGCCATGCATGTGATGATCTACAGCTTTCGCCATTCGCTGGACAACTGGCTTACGCAAGTATTGCCCGCCCCCTTGTATATAAAACTGAGCAGCTCGAGCATCCCGGTGTTCCCCGATGCCTTTCAGCAAAAAGTGGCTGAACTGCCGGGCGTGGAACTGGTTGAATTTTGGGGACAACAATCGATTGTGCTCAATCCCAAAAGACCCGCCGTTGAACTGATTGCCCGGCCCATTTCAGTTCAGGCTGCTGCACAGCGCCTACCCATGACCGGCAATACAATCGACGAGCCCAAAGCAGGCACATTGCCCGTGTGGGTCAGTGAACCCATGACCGATTTGTATGGCCTGCAAGCCGGTAGCACACTTGAACTGCAACTGGACCAAGGCGTGCTTGTACCCACCACAGTGATGGGCGTGTGGCGCGACTACACCCGCCAACACGGCGCAATTGTGCTGCCCAAGGCAGAACTGCTCAAGCAATTTAATGTGCAATTCAAAGACACACAAGGTGCTGTTTGGCCACAAGAGAATGTAACTGTAAAAGAGATGGTGGCACGCATTGAACAGGCTGCCAGCAGCACAGCAGTTGCGCAAAAAATTGACTTTGCAGAGCCGGGTGAAATTCGACAATTAAGCCTGGATATTTTCGATCGCAGCTTTGCCGTCACCTACCTGCTGGAAATTGCGGCCGTAGTGATCGGCCTGTTTGGCGTGGGCACTACGTTTTCGGCCATGGCCCTGCAACGCAAGCGCGAATTCGCCTTGCTGGGCGCCATGGGGGCCAGCCCAAACTGGATCTTGAAACTGATTGCACGTGAAGCCCTGATTGCATCGGCCCTGGCTGCTTTGGTGGGTTTGATGATTGGTTTGGCATTTGCTGCCATTTTAATTTTTGTGGTGAACCCGCAATCTTTTCACTGGACCATGGAATGGTTCACACCGTGGCGCGACCTGGGCGCCATGGTGTTGGTGCTGATTGCCATGAGCAGCGCCACCGTGACGCTGGCCCTTCGCAACAAACTGGGTACTCGATTGGTCGAGCAATTGAAAGAGGACTGGGCATGAAGCGGCGGGATTTGTTGAAAGCCGGGCTGGGCATGCCACTATTCGCACATATGGGCTTTGCGCTGGCCGAGCGAGGCTTGCAGCGGGTGTATGCCCAACCCAATGTAAACATACCGCCCACCCTACCCCGTGACCATGGCGCACATCCAGCGTTCCGAACCGAATGGTGGTACTTCACAGGCTGGTTTGAAAGCCCGGAATTGGGCGAACCTTTGGGTGTGCAAATTACATTTTTTCGGTCTGCGCCCAATGTGAATGTGCTTAACCCCAGCGCCTTTTCACCCAAACAATTGTTGTTCGCCCATGCTGCTTTGGCCATGCCTTCGGCAGGCAAGTTGAAGCACGATCAAATTATTCGGCGTGCGGGCAGCGGCGGCGCCTTGATTCAAAGCACAAACCAACAGGTGTTGAACGTCCAAATGCCAGGCTGGCAATTACAAACCGCGCAAGGCGAGCAGTGGCAATGCAAAATTAACACCCCGCAATTGACTATCGACTTGCGCATGGAACAAACACAAACACCGTGGATGCAAGGCCAGGGTGGCTACTCGCAAAAAGGGCCCAAAGCGGAGCAATCGAGTTATTACATCACCCTGCCCCACATGCGCAGCAGCGGCACAGTTCGCGTGGAGAACAAAACATTGCCAGTGCAAGGCACCTTCTGGATGGACCATGAATGGTCAAGCACCGTGCTGGCCCCGAACGCCCAAGGTTGGGACTGGGTGGGTTTGCATGGCAGCCAAGGCGAAGCCTTGATGGCATTCCAAATTCGCGATCGCGACACCACCAAACCGCCTGTGTGGACCCATGCAGCCCTTCGACTGGCGGACGGCACAGTGCGCAATTTCAAACAGGTTCAATTCGAGGTGTTGAAACGCTGGAAGTCAAGCCGAACCGGCATTGAATACCCGGTGTCCCAGACGCTTAAGCTGGACGATCAACGCTTTGAACTTCACCCCTTGTTTGATGATCAGGAACTTGACGCGCGCGCCAGCACTGGCACCCTGTATTGGGAAGGCGCCATACACGTGAAAAGCGCCAATGCTTCACCCTGGGGGCGCGGCTACCTTGAAATGACAGGGTATGATCGCCCCATGCAACTTTGAGCCACTTACCACTCACCGCATGAGCAACACCAACAAACTTCAAACGCTGGGGTCAACCCTGGCCTCCTTGGTCAGCCCCCACAAGGCCTGGGCGTTTGCTGCCCTGGGTGCCCTTCTGCTGGGCTCGGCCATGTCCTTGACCATGCCAGTCATGTTTCGCTGGCTGATCGACAGTGGTTTTCTGGCGGGTGAAAACCCCGAGGGTTTGAACAGTGCATTTGGATACCTGCTGGTGCTGGTGTTTGTGCTGGCCATGGCCAGTGCGGTGCGGTTTTACTTGGTAACCACACTGGGCGAACGAATTTCCGCCGATCTTCGCAACCGTGTCTACAGCCACTTGCTGGTGCAACGCCCCGAGTTTTTTGAAACCTTAAAGGTTGGTGAAGTTTTGTCTCGCTTGACCGCTGACACCACGCTGATTCAAACCCTGATTGGCAGCAGCCTGTCATTCTTTTTGCGCAACAGCCTGACCACACTGGGCGGCTTGGTGATGCTGCTGCTCACAAGCCCCTTGCTTTCAGGTGCTGTGCTGTTGTTGGTTGTTGTGGTGATGGTGCCGGTGGTGATATTGGCACGCAGGGTTCGCAAATTGTCGCGGGCCAGCCAAGACAAACTGGCCGACAGCAGCGCGATTGCACAAGAGGTTTTGAACCAGATTACCACCGTACAAGCCTTCAATCAGGAGCACACCGAGGCTTCAAAATTCACCACCTCCAGTGAGCAAACTTACCAAACCGCGCGCAGGCGCACCGTGAACCGTTCCGCTTTGTTGTTTGTTGCGATCGGCCTTGCGTTCGCAGGCCTGGTGGTGGTGTTGTGGATGGGCGCAAAGGCAGTGGCCAGCGGCGAAATGAGCGCGGGTGAACTGGCCCAGTTTGTGATGTACGCGGCCTTTGTGGGCGCCGGTTTCGCTGCGTTATCGGAGGTACTCGGTGAATTTCAGCGTGCAGCAGGTGCGGCCGAGCGCCTGGTTGAGCTGCTCAATCTCGACACGACCATTCACAAACATGGCCTTCCCCCACCCGCGAAACAGGGTGGCTTTTTGATCGAATTCAGTCATGTTGATTTTGCCTATCCATCAGCGCCGGAAAAATTCATTCTTCAAGATTTCAACTTGAGTATTCAGCGCGGCGAAACCCTTGCCGTGGTTGGCCCCTCGGGTGCAGGAAAATCGACGCTTTTCAGCCTGCTGCTGCGCTGGTACGACGTAAACCAGGGGCAGATTTTAATTGAAGGCAAGGCACTGGAAAGCCTGCACCTGGAGCAATGGCGAGCCAATTGCGCCTATGTGGCTCAAGAAGCGGTTATTTTCTCAGGCAGCCTGCAAGACAACGTAAGGTACAGCAAACCCAACGCCACCGCCGAGGAAGTTGACAAGGCACTGGCCGACGCAGCGGCCACCAATTTTGTGCGCCGAATGCCCGAGGGTTTGAATACCAATGTGGGCGAAAAAGGGGTGCGCCTGAGTGGCGGGGAACGCCAACGGGTGTCTATTGCACGCGCCGTGCTGCGAGACGCTGGTTTGCTTTTGCTGGATGAAGCCACCGCCAGCCTGGATGCAGAAAGCGAGCAACTGGTGCAGCAAGCAATCGAGAAAAGCCGACACGGTCGAACTACCCTGATTATTGCCCACCGCCTGGCTACCGTAATGGCTGCTGACCGAATTGTGGTGATGAATGAAGGCAAAATTGTGGAGATGGGTACCCACAAGGATTTGATGGCGCGGCAAGGTTTGTATGCCAAGTTGGCATCGCTTCAGTTCATCAATGAGCATGCACAGAAAGTGATGGCTTGAATTTTCCGGGTTCGCAACGTTTGGGCTTTCCAACAAGGTAAACTTGACAGACTAACGACCCCCCGGATTTGCAGCGAAATCAACATGCAACAGTACCTTGACTTGATGCAGTACGTGCTGGACCACGGCACCGACAAAATGGACCGCACCGGCACGGGCACTCGTTCCGTGTTTGGTTACCAAATGCGCTTTAATCTGCAAGACGGTTTCCCCATGGTGACCACGAAGAAGCTGCACACCCGTTCCATCATTCACGAGTTGTTGTGGTTTTTGATGGGCGACAGCAACATTCGTTACCTGAAGGAAAACGGCGTCAGCATTTGGGACGAGTGGGCCGATGAGAATGGCAACCTGGGCCCGGTGTATGGCGTGCAGTGGCGAAGCTGGCCCACGGCCGACGGCCGCCACATTGACCAAATTTCCCAGTTGATGCAGCAAATCAAGAACAACCCCGATTCTCGCCGCCACATTGTGAGCGCCTGGAACGTGGCTGAAATCAACAACATGAAGCTGCCACCCTGCCATGCGCTGTTTCAGTTTTATGTGGCAGACGGCAAACTGAGTTGCCAACTGTACCAGCGCAGTGCCGATATTTTCCTCGGTGTACCTTTCAACATTGCCAGCTATGCCCTGCTCACCCACATGGTTGCGCAACAATGCGACCTTGAGGTTGGTGACTTTGTGTGGACAGGTGGCGATTGCCATTTGTACAGCAACCACATGGAACAGGTGGCCGAGCAACTAAGCCGCAAGCCGCACCCGCTGCCTACACTGCAAATCAAACGCAAACCTGAAAGCATTTTCGATTACAAGTTCGAAGATTTCGAAATTCTGAATTACACTTGCCACCCGCACATCAAAGCGCCAGTGGCGGTATAAGGCATGAAAGTATCCATTGTGGCCGCAGTGGCCAAAAACGGCATTATTGGCATCAACAACAGCCTGCCTTGGCACTTGCCAGAAGACCTTGCTTTCTTTAAGCAGACTACTTTGGGCTGCCCGGTGCTGATGGGCCGAAAAACCTATGAATCCATCAACCGCCCACTGCCTGGGCGCCTGAATGTGGTGTTGTCGGGCAATGTACACTGGGCACCCGCACCTGCCAAAGACGGCACGCCACGCAGCGTGATTGCATACCCCGCAGCGCTACCCGAGGGCGGTGCCACTCAAATTGCAACAGCCACGAACTTGCCCAATGCACTGAATTGGCTTTCAAATTTTGAACAAGTATTTTTGATTGGTGGGAGTAATTTGTATCAGCAGGCCCTGGACCAAAACCTGGTTGATGAACTGATACTGACCGAGATACATCAAAGCTTTGAAGGCGATGCCAGCTTTCCCCAATGGGATCGCCAGCTGTTCAGGGAAGTTGAACGGATTACCAATACAGCCACCCCGGAACGCGCGTGGGGCTTTGATTTTGTAAAATACGCAAAAGTAGACAATTAATCCGCGAAGAATTAAACCCGAGAATTGATCCCGACAAGGGGTTAAAAGGAGTAAACAATGGCACGCACAGTGAACTGCATTAAATTGGGTAAAGAGGCAGAAGGCTTGGATTTTCCTCCCGCACCCGGTGAGTTGGGCAAGAAAATTTTTGAGAATGTGTCCAAACAAGCCTGGCAAGACTGGTTGAAACACCAAACCATGTTGGTGAACGAAAACCGCCTTAGCCTGGCGGATGCTCGCGCCCGCAAGTACCTGATGGAACAAATGGAAAAGCACTTCTTTGGTGATGGTGCCGAACAAGCTGCCGGTTATGTGCCGCCCAGCAACTAAGCGGCAACCAGTCAAACACACGACTCACAGCACATCAAAAAGCCCCTGAACACAGGGGCTTTTTTCTTGCGCCAGCCGTTGCATACTGAAACCGTCAACCGGAGTTTTCAGCATGACCAGCTTCCAAGACAGCGTGCTGTTTCGCTACTTTTTCTTTCACTGGCTGTTTCGCGATGCCAGCGTGAAAGAGTTGTATCAACGATCTGCGGCAATCGCTCACAACAAAGCCAACCGACACCACTTGCTGGCTTATTTACGCCGCTGGATCGCATTAACCCTGCTGATGTACTTCGCCGGGATCATGCTGGA
>NZ_MQVZ01000001.1:2259933-2410616 GCF_002954425.1 Limnobacter sp. SAORIC-690 | reverse complement strand
ACCGGAGCAATTCAATACCATGGCCTGTGTGTTTTTCTACACGATCGCAGCCTTGTGCACCTGCACCATTGCAAAAATTACAGTCGCGTGGATTTTCTTGGGAAAACATCAGCCTTAAGCAAAACGGCTGCCCAACAAAAAGCCCGCTACACATTTGGTGAAGCGGGCCACTTGCTTTCTCAAGTTCAAGCCGTTTGCCAATTAACTCTCAATTAATTGTCTGAAGCTTCCTGAGCCACAACTTCTGGTCCCTGATGGCGAACGTCACGGCCTTTTACCATATAAACCACGTGTTCAGACATGTTCTTGGAGTGATCACCAATGCGCTCAATTGCTTTGGCGATGAACAAAATTTCGATGGAGCGGGAAATGGTACGTGGGTCTTCCATCATGAAGGTGATCAGCTGGCGCAAAATCGCCTTGAATTCATCATCCACCTCGATATCGGCCTTGACCACTTCTGCCGCAGAAACCGCGTTAACGCGTGCATAAGAATCCAAAACCTTGCGCAGCATGGCGATGGCGTTGCTGGCAATGCGATGCAAATCGACTTTGGGCACAAAATGCTTGCCCGCATCTGCGATCATCATGCCCATACGAGCCACTTTTTCAGCTTCGTCACCGATTCGCTCCAGGTCGCGAATCATTTTGATCGCCACAATTACCGAGCGCAGATCAACCGCAGCAGGCTGGCGACGGGCCAGGATGTGATTGCACAGTTCGTCGATTTCAAGCTCGATGTCGTTGACTTCTTTCTCACGACGAATGACGTCCTTGAAAATTTGGGTATCGGCCGCGCCCAAACCTTCGATGGCTGACACGATCTGATTCTCCACCAGGCCGCCCATCTGTAGAACGCGAGTGCGCAGCGACTCCAGTTCGGCGTCGTACTGTTTGGAGGTGTGTTCAGTCATTTGTCTTCCTTACCCGGATAATTGTTGTAACAATGCAATGTGGCACATGCACATGACAAGAATTTGTCAAACCATGCCACATATTCACTTTATTCTGCCATGTTCTGCACAATTATTCAGGTCTTAGTCCTGCCTGTAAGGAGGATTAAAGGGTTTTTATACCATCTGCTGTTGCGATTAACACTACATCAGCATTTCGAATCGCAAAAAGCCCATTTGTAACAACGCCTGGCCAATGGTTAATCTCTTTTTCCATGGCAACCGGGTCGGTAATTTTCAAACCAGCCACGTCCAGAATCACATTGCCGTTGTCCGTGACAAAACCCTCGCGCAGCTTCACCTGCCCACCCAGTGCGGTTAGCTTTCGTGCGATTGCATTGCGTGCCATGGGCAACACTTCAACCGGCAGAGGAAAAGCCCCCAACACTTGCACCAGTTTTGATTGGTCAGCGATACACACAAACTTGTCTGAAATATCAGCCACAATTTTTTCGCGGGTGTTGGCACCACCACCACCTTTGATCAAACAATTGGCTGGGTCTACCTCATCGGCGCCATCCACGTAGACTGACAGGCTTTCCACATCGTTCATGTCAACAATTGGCACTCCAATTTCACGCAGCTTTTTCTCAGACCGTACCGAAGAAGACACTGCGCCTTTGAGTTGAATACCTGACTCAGCCAAAGCATCAATAAAACAATCCACCGTTGAACCAGTACCCACGCCGAGCACGGTGCCCGGCTGGACATATTCAAGCGCGGCCTTGGCCACCATTTTTTTTAGGGTTAAAGCATCCATGAGGGGTTTGATATTCCTGAGTGGTATTGATTGAGGCTAGATCTAACCCGTATTTTAAAGGTAGAAGTGACTCGCAAATGGAAAAAACCAACTGCAAGCAGTTGGTTTTTCCGGGCTTTACGGCAAAGTCGTAATAATTACTTCTTTTTCTGGGCGGGCAAATCGGTACACACGCCTTTGTAAACTTCAGCAGCCATGCCCACGCTTTCACACAGGGTGGGGTGTGGGTGAATGGTTTTACCAATGTCAACAGCGTCGGCACCCATTTCAACGGCAAGGCACACTTCACCGATCAAATCACCGGCATTCATGCCCACAATGCCGCCGCCCACTACACGCTTGGTTTCTTCATCAAACAACAGTTTGGTGAAGCCATCGTCGGCGTTGTTGGCGATTGCACGGCCAGAGGCCGCCCATGGGAATACTGCCTTGCCCACTTTAATGCCCTGGTCTTTGGCTTGGTCCTCAGTAAGACCAACCCAAGCCACCTCGGGGTGCGTGTAGGCCACACTTGGAATAACCCGTGCATCGAAAAACGCTTTTTCATCCGCAGCGGCCTCGGCAGCAACATGGGCTTCATGCACAGCCTTGTGCGCCAACATGGGTTGCCCCACCACATCGCCGATCGCGAAAATATTGGACACGTTGGTCCGCATTTGCTTGTCCACTGGGATGAAGCCGCGTTCGGTGACCGCAACACCCGCTTTCTCGGCGCCAATTTTCTTGCCGTTGGGTGTACGGCCCACCGAAACCAACACCATGTCATAAAGCTGGGGCTCTTTCGGGGCCTGTTCGCCTTCGAATGTCACCAGAATGCCCTTTTTCGTGGCCTCTACGCCCACGGTTTTGGTTTTCAACATAATGTTGTCAAACCGTGGCGCATTGCGCTTTTGCCAGACTTTCACCAAATCGCGATCGGCCCCTTGCATCAAGCCATCCAGCATTTCAACCACATCCAAACGGGCACCCAAGGCCGAGTACACCGTGGCCATTTCAAGACCAATGATGCCTCCGCCAATGATCAGCATGCGCTTGGGAACAAAGGGCAATTCAAGCGCACCAGTCGAATCCACAATGCGAGGGTCTTCAGGAATAAAAGGCAAATGCACCGGTTGTGAACCTGCGGCAATAATTGCCTTGTTGAACTGAATCACTTGCTTGCTGCCATCGGCCAATGCCACCTCAAGGTGATTGGCACTTAGAAAGCTGCCCACGCCTTGTACGGTTTTGACCTTGCGGCCTTTGGCCATGCCAGCCAAACCACCAGTGAGCTTGCCAACCACGCTGGCTTTGTGTGCGCGTAATTTATCAAGATCAATTTCAGGCCTGGCAAATGCAATGCCGTGCTCGCCCATGTGCTGTGCCTCCTCCAGCACTTGCGCGGTGTGCAAGAGTGCTTTGGAAGGAATACAACCCACGTTCAAACACACCCCCCCCAGGGTGCTATACCTTTCAACCAGAATGGTATTCATGCCAAGGTCGGCACTTCGGAAGGCTGCGGAATAACCACCGGGGCCCGCACCCAACACCAGCACATCGCAAGTGTGGTCAATCTGACCACTGTAACTGCTGGCTGGGCCTGCAGTTGCAACTGGTGCGCTTGGTACGGGTGCAGCAGCCGGTTGGGGCGCCGCCGCAACTGCTGGTTTTGACTCAGCAGCCGGAGCTGCTGCAGCCGCACCGGCACCACTGATTTCACAAATCTCGCTGCCCTTCGAGACCTTGTCGCCAACCTTCACCAAAAGCTTGGTCACAACGCCATCATCGGATGCGGGAATTTCCATGCTGGCCTTGTCGGACTCCACCGTGATCAAAGACTGCTCCTTGCTCACTTTGTCGCCCACTTTGACCAACACTTCAATAATTTCTACGGAATCAAAATCACCGATATCAGGAACGATCAGTTTCATATGTTCATCCCCTTACAACAGCACTTTGCGCATGTCGGCCAAGACGCCGGCAAGCTCTGTGGTGAACCGGGCAGCCATGGCGCCATCAATTACGCGGTGGTCGTAACTCAGGCTAAGAGGCAACATCAGGCGGGGCTCAAATTCCTTGCCATTCCAGACCGGTTTCATGGCCGATTTGGACAAGCCCAAAATAGCCACCTCAGGCGCATTAATAATCGGCGTGAACATGGTTCCACCCACACCACCCAATGAAGAAATAGTGAATGTGGCACCCTGCATATCAGCGCCTTTCAGCTTGCCGTCGCGGGCTTGGGCAGACAATTCACCGAGCTCATTGGCAATCTGTGCAAAGCCTTTTTGATCCACACCCTTGATAACCGGTACCACCAAACCGTTTGGCGTGTCGGCAGCAAAACCAATATTCCAGTATTTCTTCACAATCAATTTGTCGCCAGCTTCACTCAGCGACGCATTGAAGGCCGGGTACTTTTTCAGAACTGCAACACAAGCCTTCATCACGAAAGCCAACATGGTCAGCTTAACGCCTTGCTTGGCCAGTGCAGCATTGGTGTCTTTGCGGAATTGCTCCAGATCAGTGATGTCAGCCTCATCAAACTGCGTCACGTGCGGAATCATGACCCAGTTGCGGTGCAGGTTCGGACCAGACAACTTCTTGATGCGTGAAAGTTCCTGCTCTTCAATTTCACCGAACTTGGTGAAATCCACTTTTGGCCAGGGCAACAAATCGAGGCCCACACCACTGCCGCCTTTTGCTGCGCCAGCGGAGGCAGAACCCACTCCGGCAACAGCCGCCTTCACGAAGTTACGGACATCGTCGGGCGTGATTCGCCCTTTCGGACCGGTGCCTTGCACAGCGGTCAAGTTCACACCCAATTCCCGTGCAAATTTCCGAACTGACGGACTTGCGTGCGGCGCGTTCACTGAGGTTGCGGTTGGGCTGTGTGGCTCAGAAGTGGCTGGTGCCGAAGCCATCACCGGCGCAGGTGCAGAACTGACCACAGGTGCAACTGCAGCCGGCTTGGGTGCTTCATTCTTGGGTTCTTCGGCTTTGGGTGCTTCTTCTGCCTTCAGCGTCGAAGTGGCTGCCCCGCCTGAAGCTGGTTCCAGAATCAGCATCAAGGTACCCTCTTTCACCTTGTCACCAATTTTTACTTTCATTTCTTTCACCACGCCGGCTTGGGGGCATGGAATTTCCATACTGGCTTTGTCAGATTCAACGGTGATGATGGATTGCTCCGCCGCCACGGTGTCGCCTGCCTTGACCAGCACTTCAATAATTTCCACCCCGTCAAAATCGCCGATGTCGGGTACTTTGATTTCGATTGTCATGACTATCGTCCTTTTTATGCGTAGGCTGGGTTGGGCTTGTTGGGGTTGATGCCGTATTTCTTGATTGCTTCACCCACGGTGCTCAGTGGGATGTCACCCTGATCGGCCAAGGCCTTCAGTGCTGCAACGGTGACGAAATGACGGTTCACCTCAAAATGCTCACGCAACTTGGAGCGGAAATCGGAACGACCAAAACCATCGGTGCCCAGAACTTTGTACTCACGGCCCTTGGGCATGAATGGGCGAATCTGGTCTGCAAACAACTTCATGTAGTCGGTTGAGGCCACAATCGGTCCTTCAGTTTTGGCCAACATTTTTTCAACATAACTTTGCTTGGACTTCTGCTCGGGATGCAGCATGTTTTCACGTTCTACATCCAGACCTTCACGGCGCAGCTCAGTGAAGCTGGTGACTGACCAAACATCAGCAGCAACACCCCAGTCTTTTTCAAGCAATTCTGCCGCTTCCAGCGATTCACGCAAAATGGTGCCCGAGCCCAGCAGTTGAACACGCTTCTTGCCAGCCTTCTTCAGGGTAGACTCGCGGCAAACATACATGCCTTTCAGAATGCCCTCTTCGGTACCCTTTTTCAGGCCAGGCTGTGCGTAGTTCTCGTTCATCACGGTGAGGTAATAGAACACGTTTTCCTGGTCTTCAACCATGCGCTTCAAGCCGTGCTGAATGATCACGGCCAGCTCATGGGCAAAGGTGGGGTCATAGCTGACACAGTTTGGAATGGTCGAAGACAAAATGTGGCTGTGACCATCTTCGTGCTGCAAACCCTCGCCGTTCAGTGTCGTGCGGCCGGCAGTGCCACCCAGCAAGAAACCACGCGCCTGCATATCGCCCGCTGCCCAGGCCAAATCGCCCACACGCTGGAAGCCAAACATGGAGTAGTAAATGTAGAAAGGAATCATCACGCGGTTGTTCGTGGAATACGATGTGGCCGCTGCAATCCAGGAACTGAATGCGCCTGCTTCGTTAATGCCCTCTTCCAGAATTTGGCCAGCCTTGTCTTCGCGGTAGTACATCACCTGGTCTTTGTCGACAGGCTCGTACAACTGGCCCTGTGAAGAATAAATACCCAACTGGCGGAACATGCCTTCCATACCAAATGTGCGGGCTTCATCAGGAACAATCGGCACAATGCGCTGGCCGATTTCCTTGTCACGCACCAATGCGGTCAACACACGCACAAATGCTTGTGTGGTTGAAATTTCACGGCCTTCCTTGGTGGGTTCCAGCACAGCTTCGAATGCATCCAGGCCAGGCACTTTCAGCTTTTCATCAGCCTCCCGGCGGCGCTTGGGCAAGTAACCACCCAAGGCTTGACGACGCTCATGCAGGTATTTGATTTCCGGCGCGTCGTCGGCGGGCTTGTAGAAAGGCACATCTTCAATAATGTCGTCGGACACTGGAATATTGAAACGATCGCGGAATTCCTTGATCGACTGAATATCCAGTTTCTTCTGCTGGTGGGTGGTGTTCTTGCCCTGACCCACTTTGCCCATACCAAAACCTTTTACGGTTTTCGCCAAGATTACGGTCGGCTGCCCCTCGTGTTTCATGGCGGCATCGTATGCGGCATGTACTTTGTGCGGGTCGTGGCCACCACGGTTCAAGCGCCAGATGTCTTCGTCAGTCATGCGGGCAACCATTTCCAGCAACTTGGGGTGCTTGCCAAAGAAGTTCTTGCGCACGTAAGCACCATCGTTGGCCTTGCAGTTCTGGTATTCACCATCGACCATTTCCAGCATCACTTTGCGCATCAGGCCGTCTTTGTCGCGGGCCAACAATTCGTCCCAGTAGCCGCCCCAGATCACCTTCAACACGTTCCAGCCTGAACCGCGGAACTCACCTTCCAGTTCCTGAATAATCTTGCCGTTGCCGCGTACCGGGCCATCCAGGCGCTGAAGGTTACAGTTCACCACGAACACCAGGTTGTCCAGCTTTTCACGCGCGGCCATGCCGATCGCACCCAGTGATTCGGGTTCGTCCATTTCACCGTCGCCACAGAACACCCAGACTTTGCGCTTGGACGTGTCGCAAATGCCGCGGGCATGCAGGTACTTCAGGAAACGGGCCTGATAAATACCCATCAAGGGGCCAAGGCCCATGGACACTGTCGGGAACTGCCAGAAATCAGGCATCAACTTGGGGTGCGGGTAACTGGAAAGGCCTTTGCCATCCACTTCCTGACGGAAGTTATTCAATTGGTCTTCAGTCAAACGCCCCTCAAGGAAAGCGCGTGCGTAAATACCAGGTGATACATGACCCTGAAGGTACAACAGGTCGCCACCGTGGTTTTCATCTTCAGCATGCCAGAAGTGGTTGAAACCCACACCCAGCATGGTGGCAAGAGACGCGAATGACGCAATGTGACCACCCAGGTCACCGCCATCGGGCGGGCTTTTCTTGTTGGCGCGCACCACCATGGCCATGGCATTCCAGCGCATCCAGGAGCGAAGACGTTCTTCGTATTCCATATTGCCCGGGCAGCGGGTTTCAAGGTGCACAGGGATGGTGTTCACATATTCGGTGTTGGCCGAAAACGGAATAAACGCGCCACTCAGGCGCGCTTTGGCAATCAGTTGTTCAAGCAAGTAATGCGCACGCTCGGGGCCTTCACGTTCAAGCACGGCCTCCAAGGCATCTAGCCATTCTTGGGTTTCTTGGAAATCGGGATCGTCCGATCCGGGGAAATTGAGTTGCGCTGACATTGCTTCCTCCTTGGGTCTCTGGGTTCTTTTGCAGAAGTACGAGCTTGTGGCTGTATTTCCTGTTGATATTAGAGTATCACACCTAATTCATAAAGTTTCAAATTATGATTTGAGTTTTCATATTGTGGAATATCTAAGGATTTTCCCGAATCCACCTGAATCCAGTCCACCCACTTGCCCGCTTGTTTTGTACACTTCAGTCATTATCAGGATTCGAGACCTATTCGACCGTGCGCCTCAGCGATCAACCCCGTACAAGCCCTTTGGTTTGGGCCACCCCGCTGGTGGGCATCATCCTGTTTTTGCTCGCCATGGGCGCCTTTTTCTACACTCTGCATTCCGAGGATCAGAATCAAACGCAACTGCGCGTCATTCGTGATGTGGAACTGGCCCGTCAAACCATTCGTACCCGTTTATTGGCCTCACAGGAACGACTGAACCAGATCGCTCGAGGGTTTGAGCAAAACAGCAGTGATGTTGAAGGTTTTCGTTTCTCCGCCCAGGCGCTGTTAAATGAGTTTCAAGAGGTCAGCAGCGTGCTGATCATTGACGAGGAAAGACGGGTGACCAACTTGGCATTGCCCAGTTTGCGCTCATCCGAAGTACTCCACCCCCTTTACCAAACCATTGAAGATGCCGAAAGTTATTGGGCATTCAACACGGCCAGGGAAACCAGATTGCCTGTGTTCTCAAGGCCATTTCTGGATCCTTCCGGCAAGGTGTTCATTGAAGTTCACAGCCCTATTTTCAGCCGGGGAGATTTCATTGGCACGGTGGCGGCGACCATTCCTTTGGGTGCGTTGCTGAACGATGCGGTACCTAACTCATTCGTGCAGCTTTATTTGGTCAGCATCGTAGACGGTGGCGGCAATCCTGTTGCCTCCAACGTGAGCAGGTCAATCGACAATGCAAAGTTGAGCCATGAGGTTCCGCTAGACCCGCCTGGCCATGGGCTGAAACTGCGAGCTGTGCTATACAAAACCAACACCGAGTTGTTTTCCAACATGCTGGCCTGGGCGGTGTTTGGGCTTTCACTCGTAATTGTATGGAGTTTTATCCTGCTGTTTCGGCATGCGAAACTTCGCAGCCAGGCTGAGAAACGATTGCTGGCGGAAACCAAGTTTCGACGGGCCATGGAAAACTCGGTGGTTACCGGCATGCGGGCCATCGACATGCAAGGCCGTATCACCTATGTGAACCCGGCCTTTTGCAGGATGACCGGCTACAAGGAATCGGAGCTGGTGGGCATGGCTCCTCCATTTCCATATTGGCCTGACAGGTCCTACGAAGAACAGCAGACCAACCTGGATTTGATTCTGTCAGGCAATGCGCCACAAAAAGGCATCGAGGTGCAAGTGCGCAGACGCGACGGCAGCGTGTTTGACGCACGCATGTATGTGTCGCCACTGGTTGACAGCGATGGGCAGCAAAGCGGCTGGATGACCTCGATGACCGACATCACCGAGCCACGCCGAATTCGTGACGAACTGGCCGCTGCCCACCGGCGCTTTGTTCGTATTCTTGAAGAACTTGATGCAGCTGTGTGCGTTCAGGGCCCGGAAGCCGGACCCGATGAATATATTTTCGTGAACAGGCTACACAGGGAGTGGTTTGGCAAGGCCACGCCGCCGCGCATGTCAAAAAACCGCCGCAACCGGGTCAATCTGTATGAGCCATTCGAGTGGCTTAATCCAGTGTCGCAGCGCTGGTACGAAGTTCGGCGACGATCCATTTCATGGGTAGATGGTGCAACCGTGGTAATGCAGGTGGCCACCGATATTTCCTCACGCAAGGAAGCGGAAGACATGTCGCGTCAGCAACAGGAAAAACTGCAATTTACGTCTCGTTTGATCACCCTTGGCGAACTGGCCTCTTCGCTGGCCCATGAAATCAACCAGCCGCTGGCCGCCATTTCAAATTACAACATGGGCAGCGTGACCCGGCTGAAAGCGGGCAAGGTCAGCCCCGAGGACCTGCTGCCCGTGCTTGAAAAGGTAAATGTACAGGCCCAGCGTGCTGGTGATGTGATTCGCCGAATTCGGGAATTCGTGAAACAACAGGAACCCAAACGCGGACCCTGCCCTATCGGTAAAATTATTGAGGATGCCATCAGCTTTTCCCGCCTGGAGGCCAAACACCAATCGGCCCGGATTGAGATGAACCTGCCCGATGCACTGATGTCCGTAGTGGCTGACCCGGTGCTGATCGAGCAAGTATTGATGAACCTGATCAAGAACGGCCTGGAGGCCATGGGCCATCTGCCACCGGAGCAAAAGTTAATCGAGATTCAGGTGGGTCAGTCGGCCCAGTTTGCCTTGGTTGAGGTTCGAGATCACGGCGTAGGGGTGCCCGAAGAAATTCGCCAACGGCTGTTTGAATCGTTTTTCACCACCAAATCCGATGGAATGGGCATGGGCTTGAACATCTGTCGTACTATTATTGAGTATCATCAAGGCCAATTGTGGGTAGAACCCGCGCAAGGTCAGGGCAGTGTTTTCAAGTTCACGCTGCCACTGGCCGAAGACTCGGTGCTTGCGCACATCAATCCACCTGTTATGGAATAAAGCCAATGCTCCACACTCAGCCACGCCCCACCGAAATGCAAGAAACCGTGTTCATCGTGGACGACGACGAGGCGGTACGCGACTCGCTCCAATGGCTTATCGAAACCGAGGGCTATCAGGTGAAAACCTATGCAGACCCCGAGTTGTTTCTTGAGCAATTGGTGTGGCCACAGCCCTGTGTGTTGCTGCTGGACATTCGCATGCCCAAGCTTTCAGGCCTTGAAGTGCAAAAAACACTGAATGAACGCGGCATTCCCATTCCCATCGTTTTCATCACCGGCCATGGCGATGTAACACTGGCAGTGGAAACCATGAAAAACGGTGCGGTTGATTTTCTGGAAAAACCGTTTGATGAAGGCAAGATCAAAGACCTGATTCACCAGCACATGCGCCTGGCCCACGAGCTTGCCCAAACCGCCAAGCTTGATGAACAAATCAACAAACTTTACTCGAAACTGACCACACGTGAATTGCAGGTACTGGAGAGAATCGTGTCGGGTCGCCTGAACAAGCAAATTGCAGACGACCTGAACATCAGCATTAAAACTGTGGAAGCGCACCGCGCCAACATCATGGACAAGCTGCAAGTGACCACCGTGGCTGATTTGCTGAAAATCGCCTTGCGCAAATCACCGGAACTGGCACAACCCTGAACACCACCAACAAGGCCCGCCAGAAACCTGCTGCTGGGCCTTGTTCAATTGAACCATTTCAAATTTTCGAACTCATTTAATCATGTCTGCACAAATCATCAGCGGAACCGAACTGGCCGCCTCCATTCGAGAAACAATTGCCAAACGTGCTGCTGAATTGACAGCCCTGGGCCACCAGCCCGGCTTGGCGGTGGTGCTCGTGGGCGAAGACCCGGCATCGCAGGTTTACGTGCGCAACAAGGTGTCAGCCTGTGAAAAAGCCGGCTTTAAATCGGTGATGCACCGCATGCCCGAGAACACCAGCCAGGACGCACTGGTCGGTTTGGTTGAACAACTGAATGATGACCCCACCATTCACGGCATTTTGGTGCAATTGCCCTTGCCAAAACACCTGGACTCCCACCTGGTCATTGAATCCATCAGTGCAGAGAAAGACGTCGATGGCTTTCACATCAGCAATGCTGGTTTGTTGATGACCGGCAAACCACTGTTTCGCCCCTGCACGCCCTACGGTGTCATGAAAATGCTTGAGTTGACAGGCATCGAATTGCGAGGCGCAGAGGCAGTTGTAATTGGTGCCAGCAACATTGTGGGTAAGCCACAGGCGATGTTGTTGCTGCAGCAAGGCGCTACAGTAACCTTGTGCAACAGCAAAACTAAAGATCTGAAGTCCCATTGCCAACGCGCAGATGTACTTGTAGTTGCGGTGGGTCGCCCCAATATGATTACCGGCGACATGATCAAACCCGGTGCAGTGGTCATTGATGTGGGCATTAACCGCCTGCCCGATGGCAAGCTGTGCGGCGATGTTGATCTTGATTCGGCCAAAGAAGTGGCCGGCTGGATTACGCCAGTGCCCGGTGGTGTAGGCCCCATGACCATCACCATGCTGTTGCAAAACACGATTGAAGCGGTAGAACGTAGCATATAAGCGCAGCCTTTCAGAATTTTTTAGCAGGACCCCAAGACCATGAGCATGAAAATGGACACGAACAATCCCCTACTCGACTTTTCCGGACTGCCCCGTTTTTCGGACATCAAAACCGAGCACGTGGAACCCGCCATTGACACGCTGCTTGCTGCGGCAAAAAAACAGCTGGAAGTGACAGCCAGCACTGCACCTGAACACGCCACTTGGGAAGAAACCCTGTTACCGCTCGACATCGCCTGCGAACAACTGAGCCGAGCGTGGGGCGTGGTTGGGCATTTGCATTCTGTGGCGGACACCGAAGCGCTGCGCGCAGCCTACAACGCTTGCCTGCCCAAAACCACCGAGTTCTGGACCATGGTTGGGCAAGACGAGCGCCTTTATGCAATTTACAAGGCCGTTGAGCAAAGCGATGCCGCCAAACAATTCACGCCGGCACGCCTGAAGGTATTGGCCAATTCAATCCGTGGTTTCAAGTTGGGTGGCGCTGAATTGCCAGCTGACCAAAAGCCACGTTACGCGGAAATTCAAGACCGTCAGGCCGCCATAACGGCCAAGTTTTCCGAGAATGTGCTGGACGCCACCAATGCCTTTGAATTGATCGTGACCGACAAAGCTGATTTGGCAGGCATTCCTGAATATGCGGTGCAAGCGGCCGAGGAACTTGCAAAATCGGAAGGCAAGGAAGGCTACAAATTTACTTTGCAATTTCCCTCTTATTTTCCAGTGTTGCAGTACGCCGAGAAGCGTGAATTGCGTGAAACACTTTATGAAGCCTATGCCAAACGAGCCTCCGAATTTGGCCCGGCCGAACTGGACAATACAGCCCTGATTCGCGAACTGCTGCAACTTCGCCTTGAGGAAGCCCAAATGCTGGGTTACAAGAATTTTGGTGAACTGAGCTTGGTCCCGAAAATGGCCAACACACCCGACGAAGTGGTCAATTTTCTGCGGGAACTGGCGATGAAAGCCAAGCCATTCGCGCTGCGTGATCTGGAAGAAATCAAAGCATATGCAAAAGCCGAGTTGGGAATGGACGATCTTCAAAGCTGGGACATGAGCTATGCCTCCGAAAAGCTGAAAGAAAAAAAATACGCCTTCAGTGATCTGGAAGTACGCCAGTACTTTCAGGAGGACCGCGTGCTGGAGGGTCTGTTCAAGCTGACAGAAAAATTGTTCAGTGTGCAAATAGTGAAAGCCCAAGCCGACACCTGGCACCCGGATGTGCGCTTCTTTGAAGTACAAAAAGAAGGCAAAGCCATTGCGCATTTCTACCTCGATCCCTACGCAAGAGCCAGCAAACGCTCAGGTGCGTGGATGGACGACGCACGCGGCCGCAAGCGCACCGAGCAAGGCATTCAAACACCTGTGGCCTACCTCACCTGTAACTACACCAAACCGGCAGCAGGTAAAGCTGCGCAGTTGTCACACGATGATGTACAAACCCTGTTCCATGAGTTCGGGCACGGCATTCACCACATGCTGACTCGCGTGGATGAACTGGACGTAGCCGGCATCAACGGCGTGGAATGGGATGCGGTGGAATTGCCGTCTCAATTCATGGAAAACTTTGCCTGGGAATGGAGTGTGGTTGAATCGCTCACCGCACATGAAACCACAGGCGAACCCATGCCCAAGGCCCTGTTTGACAAAATGGTAGCCGCAAAGAATTTCCAGAGCGGTTTGCAGACACTGCGTCAAATCGAGTTCTCGCTGTTTGACATGCTTGTGCACACCGAATTTGACCCGCACAGCGACGCAAATATTCTTGAACTGCTGGCCCAAGTACGCAAAGAAGTGGCAGTGCTGGTCCCGCCAGCCTACAACCGCTTCCCCAATTCGTTCAGCCATATTTTCGCGGGTGGTTATGCAGCGGGTTACTACAGCTACAAATGGGCTGAAGTCTTGTCGGCCGATGCTTTTGCCATGTTCGAAGAAAACGGTGTAGTCAGCCCGGAAACCGGCAAAAAGTTTCTGGAAGAGATTTTGTCGGTGGGCGGCAGCCGCCCTGCGGCTGAATCGTTCAAGGCCTTCCGTGGCCGAGAGCCCAGCATCGACGCCCTGCTTCGCCACACGGGCATGGTCGACAACAGGCAGGCAGCGTAATGACAGATCAAGCAGCAGCAAGCATTCAACTGGCCACCTGGAACGTGAACTCGCTCAAGGTGCGCCTTCCACATATGTTGCAATGGCTTGAGACCAACCCTGTCGATTTGCTGGGCCTGCAAGAGTTGAAACTGACCGACGACAATTTTCCCGTGACTGAACTAGAAGCTGCCGGGTACGGTGCGGTATTTGCTGGCCAGAAAACCTACAACGGTGTGGCCATTCTGTACAAGAAAGCCACCATGCCCGAACCGGTAGATGTGCAGGTTAACCTGCCCAGCTTCCCTGATGAGCAAAAGCGCGTAATTGCCGCTTCGTTCGGAGATCTGCGTTTCATTAGCGCTTATGTGGTGAACGGCTCGGAGGTGGGCTCGGACAAGTTTGAGTACAAGAAAGCCTGGCTTGATGCCTTGCTGAAAGACTGTGAGACCTGGTTGGCCAAATACCCAAAACTGGCCTTGGTAGGTGATTACAACATCGCCCCCGACGACCGTGATGTGCATGACCCCAAGGCTTGGGCGGGCCAAGTGCTGTGCTCGGATGATGAGCGCACTCGCTTCAATACACTGCTGGGCTTGGGTCTGGTTGATAGCTTCCGGCTGTTTGAGCAGGCCGAGAAAACCTTTTCCTGGTGGGATTACCGCATGTTGGGTTTTCAAAAGAACAAGGGCTTGCGAATCGACCATGTTTTGCTGTCAAAACCTTTGGCCGAACATTGCACTGCCAGTGTGATTGACCGCGCACCGCGCAAATGGGAAAAACCCTCGGACCATGCCCCTGCCGTGGCAACCCTCTCAAGATAGCCACTACTCACCCCCCTTCAAAAGGGGGAACACCTTGGTAAAACAGGCGATTTACCCCTCTAATTAGGCAATTAGCAAGGGGTAGGCGATGCGATGATCGAAGCTGTTCATAACCTTCCCAATCGCTTCGCACCATGAACCTAAAGACTCTGCCCCTTTCCAAACAGATCAGCTTTACCAGCGCCGCTTTGGTGGCACTGATTGTATTGAGCTTGGTCGGCATTACGGCCGCGTACACCTTCAATGCAGCCACAGCCCGAACCGAACGCGCCGTATCTACCCAGGCCGAGGGTTTGCGACAAACCATGGACATTGCCTACAAGCTGTCAGAAAGTTCTGTAACCCAATTGGCAGAATTGTTTGAGATTGAGTTCAACGGCGAGTTGATAGTTGACCCTGAACAGCAGATTTCGATTACGCCTGAAATTGACGGGCCCATGGTAACCCTGGACTCCACCTTCATTACCGGCAACTACGATGTGGTGGATAACTTCACAAAAATGACAGGCGGCATAGCAACCGTGTTTGTTCGCACGGGTGACGACTACCTGAGAATTTCAACCAGCCTGAAAAAAGAAAATGGTGACCGTGCCGTGGGCACCAAGCTGGACCGAAGCCACCCCAGCTACGCCAAAATAATTAAAGGCGAAACCTACGTGGGTGAAGCGCTATTATTCGGTAAGCGCTACATGTCGAAGTACTTGCCAATTAAAAGTACAAATGGTCAACACGATTTGGTGCTGTACATTGGTTTTGACATGACCAACCTGTTTGCTGATGTACAAAACGCGGTGTTGAGCACGCGCATTGGTGAAACCGGCATTCCCTACGTGCTGTACACCACGGGTGCCAATGCAGGCAAAGTGATGATTCACTCACAATTCAAGGGTGATGAGTTCAAGGAACTTGCTGCCAAAGAATCTGATTTACAAGGCCTGCTCGACAAAATTACAAAAGAAGACAGCGGCATTACCCAAATTAGCTGGAACGACCCGAAATCAGGCGAAAACCGCACCGAGTTTGTAGCATTCACGAAAGTACCCCAGTGGGGCGGTGCAGCCATTGTCGCACCTGCGCTTACCTCCGAGATGTTCAGCACCATTTACGCCATGTCGGGCATGATGGTGATCATGGGTCTGATTGCCTCTGCCATCATCGCGCTTGCCCTCTACTGGGTCACAAGCCGTTTGACCAGCTCAACCAAGGTACTGACCGCTTTGGCTTTGAAACTGGGCAACGGTGATATGACTGCACGTGCCAGCGATGAAGTGACCAACGGCAGCGTGGCCACCAAAAACGAAATCAGCCTGTTGGCCCGCAGCATGAACCGCATGGCCGAAAGCATGGAACAGGCCTTGGGTGCCGTAAAACGCAGCACCGACCAAGTTCAAGAGGCCTCTGAGGACCTGGTTCAAACCAGTGAAGAGCTTAGCAAAGGCGCCGCTTCTGGTAGCGATGCGGCTTCAGGCATGGCGGCTGCGGTTGAGGAAATGTCTTCGTCAATTTCTAGCGTTGGCGAATCGGCCACTGAAGCCAAAGATGTAAGCAACAAGGCACGCCAGTTGGCAGACGATGGTTTGGGTGCGATTAATTCCGCCACTCAACAAATGCATAAAATTTCACAGAATGTGCAAGGCACAGCCGATGTGATTCAACAACTCGGCGAACAATCCCGGGAAATTTCTGAAATCGCTCTGATTATCAAAGGCATAGCTGAACAAACCAACCTTCTGGCCTTGAATGCAGCCATTGAAGCTGCACGCGCGGGTGAACAGGGTCGTGGTTTCTCGGTGGTGGCCGATGAAGTGCGCAAGCTGGCAGAGCGCACTCGCAAGTCGACCGATGACATTCACGGCATGATTGAGGCCATTCAAAACAGCTCTGGCGTGGCCGTTAACAACATGGACATGGCTGTAGAAAGCGTGAAAAAAGGTGTTGAGCTTGTAGACCGCGCAGGCCAGGCCATGAACCAGATCACAGCCGATTCCTCGGCTGTGGCCCATTCGGTTGAAAACATTCACGCGGCGCTGCTTGAGCAAAACCAGGCCTCGGAAAGTATTGGTCACCAGGTTGAAGTGGTTGCCCAACTTTCGGAAGGCAATTTGGACATGGCTCGCCGTGCGTCCAATGCAGTGTCAGGCCTGAAGGGAGTAGCCACTGACCTGTCCAATATTCTGAAGAAGTTTCAGGTCAAGAACATGTAATTCACCCCGCCGGGTACAACAAAAAAGCCTCTGCATGCAGAGGCTTTTTTTGGGGCGCTTCAAACACTTTCAATCAATGTCTTTGACATCAATATTCAGGTCCTGAATTTTCCGGGTAATGGTGTTGCGCCCTATTCCCAAACGCTGGGCTGCCTCAATCCGTTTGCCATGGGTGGCTTTCAAAGCCGCTTGAATCATGGTGGTTTCAAACTGTGCGGTCAATGCGTCCATTACATCAGGCTGTCCGCTTTCCAGGGCTTTCTCGGCCTCAATAAAAAGCAGCTCCAGCCAGCTGGCGCTGCCTGCCGGTACGGGCGGATTGGAGAAAGCATCGGTTGAAGCCGTATCTACTGGATACTTGCCAGCGGACATGCCCGAACTGGTCTGCAAAGCCGGTGTACCTGTTGCAGGCAATACCGAGCCACTTTCGGCAAGCCAAAGATTGGGGCTTGGGGAATTCCCCGCCATTTTCTCCAGTGCATTGGTACCACCATTCTGGAATGCCTTCAGCTCTGGGGGTAAGTCACGTGCCTCAACCAGTTGGGCAGGTGCCATTACGGTGATCCAGCGGCACACGTTTTCCAGCTGGCGCACATTGCCTGGGAATGGAAATTCACTGATGATTCGAATGGCTGAATCCGACAGACGCTTGGTTTCGGTACCCAATTCCCGGGCAGACACATTCAAAAAATGCTTGGCAAGAATGGGAATGTCTTCCTGACGTTCCCGCAGTGGTGGCAAGCGAAGACGAATCACGTTCAAACGGTGATACAAGTCTTCCCTGAACATGCCAAGCTTGACGCGTTCATCCAGATTTTGGTGCGTAGCAGCGATTACCCGCACATTGGCCTTGATGGGCTGTTGCCCGCCAACACGGTAAAAATGCCCGTCGGATAAAACCCTCAACAGGCGGGTTTGTAATTCGGCAGGCATGTCACCAATTTCATCGAGAAACAGGGTTCCACCCTCGGCCTGCTCAAACCGGCCTTGTCGTTGAGCTTGCGCACCCGTGAAAGAACCGCGCTCGTGGCCAAACAACTCGGATTCAAGCAGGTCTTTGGGAATGGCTGCCGTATTCAGTGCGATAAAAGGTTTTGAAGCGCGCGGACTATGGCGGTGCAGGGCACGGGCGACTAGCTCTTTGCCGGCCCCGCTCTCGCCGGTGATCAGTACCGTGACATTGGACTGGGACAAACGGCCAATCGCGCGAAAAACTTCTTGCATGGCAGGCGCTTGGCCCAGAATTTCTGGCGCACTGGAATCGGCTTCTTCAACAAATTCTTCGGTTTGAGATTCACGCACTGCGCGCAAAATCAACTCAACCGCTTTCTCAATGTCGAAGGGTTTGGGCAGGTACTCGAACGCGCCCCCCTGGAAAGCAGACACCGCGCTGTCGAGGTCGGAGTAAGCCGTCATGATAATGACGGGCAAATCGGGCTGAAGCTCTCGCACCTTGGACAACAACGTGAGTCCGCTTTGCCCCGGCATGCGTATGTCCGAGACCAGTACTTGGGGTACTTCGGTTTCAAGTCGTTCTAATACTTCGGCGGCTGAAGAAAAAATTTCGCAAGGAATACCTTCGCGGGAAATTGCTTTTTGCAAGACCCAACGAATGGAGTGGTCATCATCAACAACCCAAATTGGACGCATTAATTGTGGTTCCTTAAAACCGCTCAGCTGGTAGCGTGATCAAACTGCAGCGGCAATGTGACTTTGAAAAGTGTTCTTCCCGGTGTGGAGCTGCATTCAATAATGCCTTCGTGTTGTTGCACGAAAGTTTGGGCCAGCGTTAAGCCCAAACCACTGCCACCCTCACGCCCAGAAACCAGCGGGAAAAAAATTCTTTCCATGATCTCAGCAGGTATGCCGGGTCCGTTGTCGATCACTTGCAAGTCTAATGCCAGCCTGTGTTGCTTGCGGTTTAAGGTTACCCTACGCACCACTCTGGTGCATAGCGTTATTTGCGCAGTGCCTTCGGCGATTTGAGGTGCCAAAGCTTGTGCAGCATTGCGCACTATATTCAGGATTGCCTGAATGAGCTGCTCCAGATCGCCCAAGAACTCGGGGATCGAAATGTCGTAGTCTCGAATGAATTTCAAGCCCTTGGGGTGCTCAGCCAAAATCACCGAACGCACACGCTCGCACACTTCATGAATATTCATCATGGACACAATGTGGGGTTTACGGTGCGGAGCAAGCAGGCGATCAACCAAGGTTTGCAGACGATCCGACTCCTTGATCACCACCTGTGTGTATTCTTTCAGTTCAGGCGAAGGCAGTTCAATTTCAAGCAACTGGGCTGCGCCACGAATACCTCCCAGAGGATTTTTGATTTCATGCGCCAAATTGCGGATCAGTTCTTTGTTGGCCAAAGACTGGTCCATCATCCGGGCCTCACGGTCTACTTTCAACTGCTGCTCAATTTCACGCAATTCAATGATGGTTACTCCGTTGGCACCATCGGGACAAGACAGCGTAACGTGAACATGCTCAGAAGTGCCGCTGGGTCGAATCAACTCGAATACCTGCCGCTTCACGCCGAAGGGATCGGCGTGGGATTTGTTGAGAAACTCCCGAAATGCACTGGCCTCGACGAACAAAGCTGCCAGTGCCTGCCCGTCCAGGCTGCGCCTGGATACTTCCAGCAATGTTTCTGCAGACAAGTTGGCGTATAGCACTACACCTTCTGGATTACTTACCACCACCGCTGTGGCCAACAACTCCAGACCTTGAAACCGTTCTTTTTTCACTTCATCCTCATGGCGATGCGGCTGAATTCAAAAACGCTATTTTGACAGCCGAATCAATTCAGTTTTAAGTATTTCAATATTGTCATTGGTCACCATGATTTCTTGCTCAAGTCGCGAAACCCTGTCCAAATATTTTTGATAATTTTTTTCATTGCCCAAACGATCAGGCTGCCCATTTTTGTATTCGTCTTGCAAAGACTTCAACTTGCTTTCTTCAATGCGCAATTCTTCCTGCAGAATTTTCATGCGATCGTCCTTGGCATTGAAGTCAGCAGCCGAGCGATTGTCATAAGCCGCCGTGGCACGTCGACCTGAGTTCCCCCCCGAAGCTGGCTCGGAAATCCCACCACTTTTCGAGGCTGAACGCGGGGCCGGCACTACGGTAATAGGGTTCAGATTCAAAGGCACACAGCCGTTGCCACCATCGGAATTTTGATAGGTTCGAACACCGTCTGTACCTGTGCACACAAACATCTCGGTTCCCAAGGCTTGTACCTTGGGAGCGGCAACAAGCCCCGACACCAGGACGATCAGTGAATATTGAATTACGCTCGACTTCACCATGATTGCATCTCTACAAAATTCCGGACGACTTTCATGATACTTGATCCCCTGCAGTAGCCCCTCCCCATTGAAGGCGAGTGCTGATACCAGACGGGTTAGGTTCTTTACAAATAACTGAAAATGAAAAATGGCCCTGCACTTGATCAGTACAGGGCCACTTTCACATTCGATTAATGCGTACGGTCGGAATTACAGGCCGTAGTACATGTCGTATTCGATGGGGTGTGGAGTCATGCGCATGCGCTGGACTTCTTCCATCTTCAGTTCGATGTATGCATCAATCATTTCCTTGCTGAACACGCCACCGCGAGTCAAGAACTCGTTGTCAGCTTGCAGAGCTTCCAAAGCCTGTTCCAGGCTGTGGCACACGGTTGGTACCAATGCGTCCTCTTCTGGAGGCAAGTCATACAGGTTCTTGGTTGCTGCTTCACCTGGGTGAATCTTGTTCTGAACACCGTCCAGACCAGCCATCAACAAGGCAGAGAATGCCAGGTAAGGGTTGGCCATGGGATCTGGGAAACGCGCTTCAATACGGCGGCCTTTTGGATTGGCCACGTGTGGAATGCGGATAGAAGCGGAACGGTTCTTGGCAGAGTAAGCCAACTTCACCGGTGCTTCGTAACCAGGCACCAAACGCTTGTAGGAGTTGGTGGATGGGTTGGTGATCGCGTTCAAGGCACGAGCGTGCTTGATGATACCGCCGATGTAGTACAGGGCGAAATCAGACAGGCCTGCATAGCCATTGCCAGCAAACAGGTTCACACCGTCTTTCCAGACTGATTGGTGAACGTGCATGCCAGAACCGTTGTCGCCCCACATTGGCTTGGGCATGAATGTGGCTGTTTTGCCATAGCTGGCAGCCACGTTCCACACGGTGTACTTCAGAATTTGTGTCCAGTCAGCACGCTTGGTCAGCGTGGAGAACATGGTACCGATTTCGTTTTGACCTGCGCCAGCCACTTCGTGGTGGTGCACTTCAACGGGCACGCCTTGCTGTTCCAGCAACAGACACATTTCAGAACGAATGTCCTGGAAAGAGTCGGTTGGTGACACGGGGAAGTAGCCACCTTTCACAGTGGGACGGTGGCCCAGGTTACCGTGTTCGTAGTCAATACCGGTAGACCATGAAGCTTCTTCAGACTTGATCTTGAAGAAACAGCCCGACATTTCATCACCCCAGGTGATGCTGTCGAAAATGAAAAATTCGGGTTCTGGACCGAAGTAGGCAGTGTCGCCCAGGCCAGAGGACTTCAAGTAGGCTTCGGCGCGACGTGCGATGGAACGTGGATCGCGGTCGTAACCCTTGCCGTCAGTTGGCTCGATTACGTCGCAAGTCAAAATCAGGGTGGGCTCTTCACGGAAAGGATCCATGCGAGCTGTATCAGGATCGGGCATCAACAACATGTCAGAGGCTTCAATGCCTTTCCAGCCGGCGATGGAAGAGCCATCAAATGCGTGGCCAGACTCGAACTTGTCGTCGTCAAACATCTTAACTGGCACAGACACGTGCTGTTCTTTGCCTTTGGTGTCGGTGAAGCGGAAGTCAATGAACTTCACTTCATTTTCCGCAACCATCTTCATTACATCTTGGGCGGTCGCCATTGAAAATCTCCTGGTACGTGAGGTGGAATAATGATCTAAAAAAATTCTGATTTGAACTCTTCAATTTAAGCGAAACAATAGCACGTTCGATGCCGCTATATATGACGCTCAGCGTGAATTCAATCTTCAACGTGGAGGGATAAAGCAAAGACCATACCAAGAAGTGAGTAACCTCAGATCAAGGTTTCAGGCGAGTTCCTTTGAATCACCTTTCCACTTTTGCACCATATTTGTGCGTAATGCACCGTAGTAGTGCAAATAAGTATTTAGCCTAATCGATCGAATGCTTGTATTACAATATACTCATCAATAAATTACTCGTGTCTACGCGTTCATGGCATCCACTTCAGAACAGTTAATCGAACTGGCCAAACAATACGCCTCTGAAAAAGGGCTGGGCTATTTGGGTGCGCTAACCCCAAAAGAGGCTTGGGAGCTGCTGAATACCAATGAAAACGCTGTGTTGATCGATGTGCGAACCGATGCCGAGCTGGACTGGGTTGGACAAGTGAGTTTTTCAGAAGACCGGTCTTTTCACGTCGAGTGGAACAATTATCCCGACGGAATACGCAATACCGATTTCATTGCCCAAATTGAGGCACGGGTTGAAAAACACCAACCCGTGCTTTTCATCTGCCGAAGCGGGGCCAGATCACACCACGCGGCGACTTTGGCGGCCAAGCATGGCTTTGAGCATGCAATCAATGTGCTGGAAGGATTTGAAGGTGACAAGAATGACCTTCACCAGCGCTCAAGCATCAATGGCTGGCGTTTTCACGGGCTGCCTTGGGAACAACATTAAGCCGCGTAAGAACCGGTTTTATTGGCCGAAAAGACCAAACAACTTTCCTGCCAAGTAAAATGCAGCCAAACACCCCAGCACATGAACGAGGGCGTGACCCATGGCTAGCAAAGGCTTGTCCAATAACAGATTAGCGCCTTCGGCGGTGAAAGCCGAGAAGGTGGTAAGGCCACCCAACACGCCTGTCATGAGAAACAATCCCAAGGGGTTGGACTTCAGCCAAGCGGACCCCACGGTTGCAAACAGTGCTCCAGCCAAAAAGCCACCTATCAAATTCACGGCAAGCGTACCTACAGCAAAGGGCAACCAGGCGGGTTGGGCCAACAAAATACCAAGCCCATACCGCCCCACCCCACCCAGGCCGGCCCCAACAAACACAGCCAGTGCACTGAGCGCATTCACTGCGTTTGTTCCCAACGCTCTTTGGCAGTGTCGTCACTGTCACGGGCAGACACCCAGCGCGCGCCTTCGGGTGTGTCTTCTTTTTTCCAGAAAGGAGCCTCGGTTTTCAAGTAATCCATGATGAATTCACAAGCAAGAAACGCCTGCTGACGGTGCTCGCTGGTGGCGGCAGCAAACACGATTTGGTCTTCCGGATACAAAGGGCCCACGCGGTGAATAATCATGGCAGAGGTGATTTCGAACCGCTCGTCTGCAACCTTCAGAATATTCTCAAGTGCTTTCTCAGTCATGCCCGGATAATGTTCCAGTGTCATGGCTCTTACGGTGCTGTTGTCATTGATGTCGCGCACAGTGCCAATAAAAGTGGCCACTGCACCAATTTCGGGCAAACCCTGGCGAAGCACCGAATTTCCTCAGTCACGTCAAAGTCATTTTCTTGAACCAACACCTTGGAGCGTTTCATTTCAACCCCCTGTCACAGGCGGAAAAAAGGCAACCTCAGCCTGCTCGCCCACCGGGGTTTCGTCGTCGGCCATGTCTTGGTTCACCGCCGCACGCAAACGCCCGACTTCTGAAACAGCTTTGGCAAAACCAGGGTACTCAGCACACAAATAAGCGCGCAAACCACCCACAGTTGCTGGCGAAAATGCCGAGTTTACCTCGAGGCTATCCTGCCCAAACTGTTCTTTCAAACTGGCGAAAAACCGCACTTTTACTTTCATTTCATCAAATCCTGATACGACACGTAATCCACCCAGTCACCCGGGTGTACCACCTGCCCCTTGGCAAGCCTGATCAAACCACTCGACCGGGCCAGGGAGGTCAAAACACCTGAACTCTGGTTTTCAAACAAAGAGGCTTCGTCCGATTGTACCTCTGCTCGCAAAAATTCCTCACGGCGGGTGTCTGGGGCAGACCAGGAAAACGCAGCCTGCACTTTTCGTACGCGCAGGCGCCAATCCACCTCCGCGTGGCCTTGCCCTTCCAGCAAACTCAAAAAAGGCTTCACGATCAGTTGAAAAGCCACTGCACTGGAAACAGGGTTGCCTGGCAAGCCAAAAAACCAACTTTGCCCGCCATCTTGTCGATTGATGTGGCCAAATGCAATCGGCTTGCCCGGCTTCATGGCCACTTTCCATGACCGCAGTTGACCCACTTTTTCGATCGCAGGTTTCACATGGTCTTCCTCACCCACCGACACACCGCCCGAGCTAATCACGGCATCACAATCGGCCAGCGATTCAAGTGCAGCGCAAGTGGCCTCGAAGTTGTCAGGCACGATACCTACCGAGCGCACATCGGCGTGCATGGCCTCAAGAAGACCGCACCACACATACTCGTTGGAATTGTAGATTTGACCGGGCTGTAAAGCCTGACCCGGGCTTTGAAGCTCGCTGCCAGTAACCATTACACCTACTTTCAAGCGCCTGTTGACAGACACGGTAGGTACACCAATGGAGGCAAGCAAGCCCACATGAATGGCATCGAGTCGTGTGCCTTGGGACAGCACCACCTGTCCACTTGCAATGTCTTCACCTGCGCGCCGTATCCATTGCCCTGATTGTGGCAAACCGCTGAAGGTAACGCTGCCATCGTCATTCACCACCACGTCTTCCTGCATCACCACGGAATCCGCGCCGGGAGGAATGGGTGCACCGGTAAAGATTCGCGCCACAGTGCCAGGCTGCAAGGGTTGGGGAGAGACACCTGCGGGCACGCGTTGGGAAACCCGAAAAAGCCGGGATGGTTGAATATCAGCGCAACGAACCGCGTAACCATCCATGCCGCTATTGTCGTGTTGCGGCACATTCAAATTGGAAAGAACATCCTGTGCCAACACCCGTCCAAGGGCAGCGTTCAAACTGACAGATTCAGTCGGTATTGCCTGCTGGGTGGCCATGGGCCACACCTGCTCAAGCAAGTCATTCAAATCAATCATTCACAAACCGTTTCAAGATGAATTGCGCAATCGAAGCTGGGTCATTCAAGGGAAGAATGGGCAAACCGCGGCACTCAATTTCGGTGTCGCAGGCCACAGCAATAATATTCGGGTCTTGAGGATACAACATGGGCTTGCCATTGGCCTCGCGCCAAATTTCAATTTTGGGAATATCCGCCCGCTTGAATCCCTCAACAATGACCAAGTCACAGGGCGACAATTTTTCCAGTTGATCCTCGAGTGTGGGCTCCGCTTCGTCGCGCAACTCGTGCATCAACACCCAACGTTTGTTGGCGGTAATCAGTACTTCGTAGGCACCTGCCTCGCGATGTCTGTAGGAGTCTTTGCCCGGCCGGTCAATGTCAAAATCATGATGCGCATGTTTGATGACAGACACCCGAACTCCTTCACCAATCAGAATGGGCAAGAGCTGTTCAATCAATGTGGTTTTACCCACGCCGGAAAATCCGGCAAAGCCAAACACCTTGGGCACTTCAGTTTCCTTCTGACAGTTTCTTTTCGATCAACAGCAGTTGCTGACCTGTTTCTTTCAAAATATCCGCGGATGGGCGTGCCTTGCAACGCAATACAATTTCAAAACATGCACCGAATTGTGGCTCAACTTCTGGCAGTACCGGGCTGGTGGCCCACAAATCGCCACCATAACGTTGCACCAACATGCGAGACACGGGCAAACCCAGCCCGGTTCCCCGACCTGCCTGCTTGCTGGTGTAGAACATTTTGAAAATAAGCTGCAAACGATCGGGGGGAATTGCTTCGCCGTTGTTTTGCACGAGAATTTGCACAGCTGGCTGTCCGTCACTTAGGCGAACATCGGCAGTTTTTATTAAAATGGTGGGGCCTTCGTTCAATGCTGCAAATTGCGCATCGAACTGTCCTTCCAGAGCGTGGGTTGCATTGATCAACAAATTCACCATGACCTGCTGCAATTCAGTTTTACTGAATTGAACCGTTTGTTGTGCAGAAAAATCAAACTTCAGTTGCGCACGAGCCATGTCAATTTCATTTCGAACAAACAGAATACTGTCCTGAATGATTTCATTGACATTGATTTCTTCGGTGTAGGAAGCGTATTCATCGGGCCTGCAAAACTGCAGCAGCTTTTGCACAATGTTGCGCATGCGGTGTACTTGCTCATCCAGCAAACGCACAGTTTTCAGGCTTTCCGGATCATTCAGGGTAATGCGAATCAAATCCAGATGCCCCATCATGATTGCCAACGGATTATTGAACTCATGTGCGATACCCGCAGTTAACTGCCCCAGAGCCGCTAGCTTCTCTGAGGCCAGCAACTGCTCCACTGCTTGATGAAGTTTTTGATTCGCAGCCTGCAGGTCGGCAGTTCGCTGTCGCACACGCTCATCCAGTTGCTCATTCAAGCCGAGCAGTTCGCTGCGCCGTGCATCCAGTTGATCAAGCAGCGCATCAAAGTGATTGGCCAGGTCAGCAAATTCGTCTTCACGGCGAAGATCTCCCACACGCGCCGCAGTATCGCCACGTTCCTGCAGGCTCATGATGTAATTCATGCGGCGAAGGGGGTAAAAAATTCCGGATGTCAAACGCACCACCATCATCGCGCCCAATACCATGGCTGCACCCACCGCCAACAAAAACAAAATCAGCAGCTGGGTTTTTATATTGGCATAAGGCGCTTCCAGAAAGCCCACATAAAACATGCCGATTCGTGCACCCTCCGGGCTAAGCAGTGGTGCATAAGCTGCCACATACCAGTCGTTCACTACGAATGCGCGTTCCAGCCACACCTCACCTCGACCCAAGACACTCTGCCGAACCACATCGGACACACGGGTGCCCAGCGCACGCGACTCTCCGTCTCGACGAACCGTGGTCGCCACTCGCACATCTTCCAGGAAAATGGTGGTGGTGCCAATTGAGCCTTCCAGCAAGGTGTTGGGCGAATAAATCAGGTTGTTGATTTCATCCACCAAACCCAGGTTACCGTTCAAGAGCAAGCCGCCTTCCAGGTACCCCAACATGTTTCCATTGTTGAAAACAGGTTGCAGCACCTGAACAACCAAGCCACGGTCTTCAGTGCTTTTGGGTGAGGGGCTTGCATTGGAGGTGGGAATGATGGCCTGTATGGCGCGCGAGGCGAGATCGGGAGAAATATCCATCAGCTCTTTGTTCGAGAGCAACACGGTGTAGCTGCCAGACTCGCGAAACTTCACCGACTTTTGTACCTCGGAGTCAAGCATGTATGGCAAGCGTGGGGGAAACGAATTCACCACCATGCCGGTTGGACTGATCAAACGCAGGTACGCAAAACCGAGTCGCTCAGCCTGCGCCTGAAGGTCTTTGTTGTTCAGCTTGCCGCCCCGCTGGTTCAGCAAATTCCGAAGATAGGCGCTCTCAGACCAGGATTTCAAAGCCAGTGATTTGCTTTCCTGCACATCGGTGAATTCTTGCTGGGCAAGTACCAGATCACTGCGAACTTTCGAAATCAGGATTTTTGTGTAAGCGGCCTGCCCCGCTGACCACACCAGCATTGCCACAATTGGAACGAGCACCAGCAAAGGGATGCAGGCTGTAACAACCAGTTTGGTTTTAACAGTCCAGTGGCTGGGCCAAAAATGCCCGCGTGGCGGAAATGGCCGCTGACCTATTCTTGGCTCCACGCCATGCACTTTCGTTCAAGTGTTTTTCGGGACACACCCAAGCGGCGCGCTGCCTCGGATTTATTGCCACTGCAGGCGTTCAATACGCGAAGAATGTGCGCCTTTTCGACCTGCTCAAGCGACTCATTCTGGGGGTCTTCAGCAGTGTGCTCGCGTTCATCCAGATCCAGATTCAAAGGCAAATCTTCTTTGGGGAAATAACCCAGAATCAATGAACGTTCGATGAAGTTGCGTAGCTCCCGCACATTGCCTGGCCATTCGTAGGCTTGAAGGCGGGCCAGCATGTCCGGGCTTATTTTCAGGGGTTCAATACGCAGCTTTTTGGCAAACACCTTGATGAAGTAATTGGCCAGAAGCTCAATGTCCTCGGGGCGGCTGCGCAACGGTGGCATTTCAATCGGCATCACCTGCAAGCGGTAGTACAAGTCTTGCCGAAACCGCCCTCGCTTCACTTCCACATCCAGGTTTACGTTGGTCGCAGCCACAATACGAACGTCCACGTCCACTTCCTTGGTGCTGCCCACCGGGCGAATTCGCCGGTCTTCGAGCACGCGAAGCAATTTGGTTTGCATGCTGAGCGGCAATTCGCCAATTTCATCAAGAAACAGGGTGCCGCCCTGCGCGTAATAGAACAAGCCCTGATGGGATTCATTGGCACCCGTGAAAGCGCCCTTGGCATGACCAAACAACTCGCTTTCAATCAATTCTGGAGAGATGGCGCCACAGTTGATTGGCACAAACGGCCGCTCACTGCGCAGGCTCATGCCATGCAGCGTTCGGGCCAATACTTCTTTGCCCGAGCCAGACTCACCCGTGAGCAACACAGTGGAATCGGTGGGAGCCACTTTGGCCACCAGCTTTCGGAGTTGGCGCACAATCGGGCTTTCACCCACCATCACCTGTTCATTCTGCTGCAAGTTTGAAACCGCGCGTTTCAGCACAAAGTTTTCACGTTTCAAACGGTTTTGATCCGCGGCGCGATCAAGCGCGTACCAAAGCTGGTCGATTCGAAACGGTTTTTGCAGGAAATCTTGCGCACCCGCGCGCAGCGCGCCAATGGCGGTGTCCATGTCGGCATAGCCGGTGATTAAAATCACATCGCCCTCGTAGCCCCCCTGGCGCAATTCGTTCAACCATTGCAGGCCACTTTTACCAGGCAGGCTCACATCCAGCACCACGGTGCTGTAGTCATGGCCATCGAACAGGGCTTGGGCCATTTCAACAGAACCTGCGGTGTCTACACGGGCAAAACGGGTTTCGAGCGCCTTTTCCAGAAAATGGCGCATGCCGGGCTCATCATCCACCGCCAGCGCAGACAAACCCTTTCTCGGCTGGGCATCTATGCCTTGGCCTGCGGCAACTTTGGGGAGGTCGACAGTGTTGGAGTGAGAGGTCAAAACAGTGGCTTCACGGGGTGTTACTTAACCTTGCCATTGTTCATGATTCCGTTTGGACCTGCAAGTTAGGTAAACCCTATTACTTGCAGGCAAACGATTGTTTGAAATGTGCTTTTGGTGGGCTTACAGCCCGGTATTCTCGGCAATGAACGTTTTGACCTGTTCAACGGATATGGGCATTTCAACAACCCGCTGAGGCAACTTTTCAATGCCCTGGAACTGCGCGGGCACTGGCGGTGTTTGGCCAGTGGCTTCTTCAATGGTTTCCGCAAACTTCACCGCCAGGGCGGTTTCAAGAATGACCATAGGTACGCCAGGCTCCACAAGATCGCGGGCCACTTTCACGGCATCGGCCGTGTGGGTGTCAATCAAGGTACCCGTGCGGGCGAAAACTTCCTTGATGGTGTCCAGGCGGTTTTGGTGATTCGATGAACCAGACTGAAAACCAAAGTCTTCTTCAACCCGCTTGAAACGTGGATCTTCGGAAAGATCGAATTGACCATTCGCAGCCAAGTCTTGCCACAAAGCTTTCAAGGCCTTGGGATCACGACCCAACAAATCGTATACAAATCGTTCAAAGTTCGAGGCCTTCGAAATGTCCATCGACGGGCTGGAGGTGATGTAGGTTTCCGCCGATTTGCGGGGGCGGTACACACCAGTTTTGAAAAACTCGTCCAACACATTGTTTTCATTGGTGGCTACGATCAACTTGCGAATGGGCAGGCCCATTTGCCGGGCAATGTGACCGGCCAGCACGTTGCCAAAGTTACCGGACGGCACTGCGAAGCTGACCGGGTCGCCTATCTTCTCGGCGGTGCGCAGGTAAGCATTGAAGTAATACACCACCTGAGCAGAAATGCGACCCCAATTGATGGAATTCACCGTGCCAATTTTCTGGCGTGCCTTGTATTCAAGGTCTTCGCTCACCGCCTTCACAATGTCCTGGCAATCATCGAACAAACCTTCAATGGCAATGTTGAAAATGTTCGGGTCTTGCAGGCTGTACATTTGGGCGCGCTGAAATGCGCTCATTTTGCCAGCCGGGCTCAACATGAACACCCGCACGCCTTTCTTGCCGCGCATAGCGTATTCGGCCGCCGAACCCGTGTCGCCGCTGGTGGCACCGAGAATGTTCAATTCGCGGTTGGTGCGAGCCAACTGGTATTCAAACAGGTTTCCCAGCAACTGCATGGCCATGTCTTTAAAAGCCAGCGTGGGGCCGTTTGAAAGCTCCAACACCTTCATGCCATCGAACAGTTCGCGCACCGGCGTAATTTCTTCGGTGCCGTACACGGCCTTGGTGTAGGTTTTGGTGGTCAGCGCTTTCAGGTCGGCTTCTGGAATGTCGGTGGCATAAGGCTTTAATACCTCAAATGCCAGTTCACCGTAGCTGAGGTGTTTCCAGCTTTCCAGCACGTGCAAAGCCACTTGCGGATAAAACTCAGGCACGGCCAAACCACCATCGGGTGCCAAACCTTCCAGCAAAATTTCAGAGAAATCTTGGGGATCCATGCCCCCACGGCTGCTGAAGTATTTCATTTCAGCTCAAGTCCTCTACGCGAATTCGGGTCAAGGGGCCATGCACGCTGTCCAAGGCCTCAATTTTTGCGATGGCCTTGTTCACATCACCTTCCACACAGCGGTGGGTCAGCAACACAATTTCAGCGGTTTCTTTTTCGCTGGTGGCCTGGCGCTGAATCATGGCTTCAATTGAAATTTGGTTGTCGGCCAGCAAGCGAGTGACCTCGGCCAGCACACCTGGTTTGTCGTCTACCGCCAAGCGCAAGTAGAAGGCAGTCACCACCTTCTCCATAGGCAACACATCCAGGTTTTGAATGCCTTCTTTCTGGAAAGCCAACACGGGCACGCGGCTGGCCAAAGGAGCCTGGCTTGCGCGCGCAATTTCGATAAGGTCGGCCACCACAGCCGAGGCTGTGGGCAAACTGCCAGCGCCAGCGCCGTAGTACAGGGTTGGGCCTACAGCATTGGCTTTCACCAACACTGCATTCATGACACCTTCCACATTGGCGATCAAGCGCTTGCCAGGAATAAGCGTGGGGTGAACGCGCAACTCAATGCCTTGATCCGTGCGCTTGGCAATGCCCAAGAGCTTGACGCGGTAGCCCAATTGCTCTGCAAACTGGATGTCTTCCTTAGTCAGCTTGGTAATGCCTTCAATGTAGGCTTTCTCGAACTGAACAGGGACGCCAAAAGCCAGCGAGCTCAGCAGGCTGATTTTGTGGGCTGCATCCACACCCTCAATGTCAAATGTGGGGTCGGCTTCGGCGTAGCCGAATGCCTGGGCTTGGGCCAAGACATCGGCAAAGGGCAGGCCTTTGTCACGCATTTCTGACAAAATGAAATTGCAGGTGCCGTTGATGATGCCCGCTACATATTCAATCTTGTTGGCGGCCAGCCCTTCCTTGATGGCCTTGATCACAGGAATGCCACCAGCCACTGCCGCTTCAAAAGCCACCATCACATTCTTGGCTTCAGCCGCAGCAAAAATTTCATCACCATGCACAGCCAGCAAAGCCTTGTTGGCCGTGACCACATGCTTGCCCGCATTGATCGCAGCCAGCACCAGTTGCTTGGCAATGGTGTAACCACCGATCAATTCAACCACCACGTCGATGTCGTCGCGCTTGACTGCCTCGAATGCATCACCCAACACCTCAACGCCGGGACCAGCCAGTTCGCGCGCTTTTTCCGTGTTCAGGTCGACGATGACTTTGATCTGAATGGGAAAACCCACACGGCGTTCAATTTCGCTCGCATTGGTGTTCAACACATTGAATGTGCCAGAACCGACAGTACCCAAACCCAGCAGGGCCACTCGAAGAGGTTTGTTCATTTTTAAATCAGCCAAGGTGTTGTTTTCGATAACTTTCCAGGAAGCGTGTAATTCTACCAACTGCGTCTGTCAAATCATCGGTGTTGGGTAGGAAAACCACCCGGAAATGATCCGGATTGATCCAATTAAAGCCTGTGCCCTGCACCACAAGTACCTTTTCAGCCTCCAGTAACTCCAGCACAAAGCGCTGGTCATTCTTGATGGGATAAATTTTGGGGTCCAGGCGAGGAAACAGATAAAGCGCCGCTTTGGGCTTCACACAAGTGACGCCTGGAATGGAAGTCATCAGATCGTAAGCGAGGTCACGCTGACGGGTAAGGCGCCCGCCGGGCCCGACCAAATCGTCGATGCTTTGATAACCACCCAGCGAAGTCTGAATGGCATATTGACCAGGAACGTTGGCACACAGGCGCATGGAGGCCATGATGCCCAAACCGTCGATGTAATCGGTGGCATGGCGCTTGTCGCCAGAAATGACCATCCAACCTGCCCTGTAACCACATGCGCGGTAGTTTTTAGACAAGCCGTTCATGGTAATGAAGAGCACGTCGTCGGCCAGCGATGCAATCGAGGTGTGCTCCGCGCCGTCATACAGCATCTTGTCGTAAATCTCATCCGCGAAAATAATCAATTGATGCTCGCGAGCGATTTGCACCAGTTCCTGCAACACTTCCTCGGGGTACAAAGCGCCCGTGGGGTTGTTGGGATTGATGATCACCATGGCCTTGGTTTTTTCATTGATCAGGCTGCGCAGGTGCTTGGTGTCGGGGTACCAATCGCTTTGCTCATCGCACAGGTAATGGCGTGGCGTACCGCCGGAAATACTCACGGCAGCTGTCCACAAAGGGTAATCGGGCGCGGGCACCAGTACTTCATCGCCGTTGTTCAGTAAGCCCTGCATGCTCATCACGATCAGCTCGGATACACCGTTGCCCACAATGATGTCGTCGAGCGTTACACCCTTGATTTTCTTTTGCTGGGTGTAATGCATGATGGCTTTGCGCGCTGCAAACAAGCCCTTGCTGTCGCTGTAGCCCGAGGCATCGCCCAGATTCATGATCACATCTTGCCGAACCTCATCGGGTGCTTCAAAGCCAAAAGGTGCCAAATTGCCGATGTTCAGCTTCAGGATGCGGTGCCCTTCCTCTTCCAGCTGGCGCGCTCGCTGCATCACCGGTCCGCGGATGTCGTAGCAAACATTGGCCAGCTTGGCAGATTTGAGAATGGGTTTCATGTCGACCTGTGTGTGGATTGTTGTGTGGGTTATTAATGTGCTTATTCTTTTGCTTGCGCAAAGTCTTATAATTTAACCGTTTAGGCCAATGCCTGCTAGGGTTTGGCCCCATCCTGGAGCATCTTTCGAATGAAATTTCAACCTGAATCGCTCGACAATCAATTCGTCGTTCAGCGGTATGACGAAGAAGGTGTCGTGATCAGCGGCAGGCTTCAAACTGAAAGCGTGGTGTTTGGCACTGATTTCACCCCCAGAATCTGGGAAAACGCGGGTTCGGGCCCACTGCAATTGGCCCACTGCGAGTGGCTATATGGCCAGTGCCCCGATAGCATGGAAGTGCTGCTGATTGGCACGGGCGCCAAACAGGTTTTTCCCGGCATGGACATTCGCAAGTTTTTCGCCAACAAACGCTGCCCGGTGGAGTACATGGACAGCCAGGCTGCCTGCCGCACTTACAACATTTTGATCGGTGAAGGCCGGCATGTAATTGCCGCGATTTTACTATGACCACCTATGCTGCCATTTTAGTGCTCTCGGGCGTAATTTTGAATGCGCTGGCCCAGCTGCTGTTAAAAATGGCCACCAACAAAGTGGGCGTCATCGAGGCATCCAGTGCGCTTAGCCTGGGTGCCATGTCCGCCTTGTTTTTGCAGTGGCCAATGATTCTGGGGCTGTTTTGCTACGGATTTTCACTGCTCATTTGGCTAATGGCGCTTTCACGGGTCGATGTAACACTGGCCTACCCCATGCTGGCAATAGGTTATGTGATCAATGCCTTTGCGGCGCAATACTTCCTCAATGAACCTGTGAGCCTGCAGCGCTGGGTGGCGATCGGGGTGATCGTACTGGGTGTGGCGCTTTTGGCGCGTTCCTGACACTTCCTGCATTTTGCTGTCAAAAGCTGTGGTTATACTGAATCAAACACGCACACCGGCAGCAAAACCACCACACCTCAGGGAGCAGTACCGTGTCACTTGAAGTCAACAGCAAAGTGCCTGATTTTTCAGCAGCTTGTACTGGCGGCGGCAATTTTACCCTGTCAGCCCACACTGGCAAAAACCTGATCATTTATTTTTACCCCAAAGACAGCACGCCAGGCTGCACCACCGAGGGCGAAAACTTTCGCGATCTACACCCCGAGTTTCTGAAAGCCAACTGCCTTGTTTTTGGCGTTTCACGCGATTCCCTGAAGTCGCATGAAAATTTCAAAGCCAAACTGGAAATGCCGTTTGAATTGATTTCAGATCCCGACGAGAAGGTGTGCACAATTTTCGACGTGATGAAAATGAAAAACATGTACGGAAAACAAGTACGTGGCGTGGAAAGAAGTACCTTTGTAATCAACAAGAAAGGCATTCTTGTGCAGGAGTGGCGCGGCTTGAAGGTGCCGGGCCATGCGCAAGCGGTGCTTGACTTTGTACGCACAATCGGGGACTAATATCCTCACGGGCGCGGGCGTGACGACCCCGCGCGATTTATGAGCTTCCTACTTCAGATCGTTGACAATGCCTCTGCCAAAAGAACCCAGCAAACCAGCAACTACACTGAACGAAATCCCACCAATCACGGCACCCAGACCCAAGAAGCCGGCCAAAAAAACTGATGCGTCTGACACCACCACTACGACCGGCAAAGCACCGCTGACCTTGGCCGCCGACAACACTGTCACCGCCAAAGCACCCGCGACAAACCGCACCCGAAATGTTCCAGCCGCAGCTTCAGGCAAAGCACGCAAACCAGTGGCCACGCCCATTGCCAAAACCAGGCGACAGGTTACCCACACCGGCAAGAAAATTTTTGTGCTAGACACCAACGTGTTGATGCACGACCCCACTTCGCTGTTTCGCTTTGAAGAACACGATGTATTTTTGCCGTTGATTACGCTGGAAGAACTGGACAACCACAAAAAAGGCATGTCTGAAGTGGCCCGCCATGCACGGCAAGTAAGCCGTTCGCTGGATGCCTTGATGGAGAACATCGAGGACATCGAAAAAGGTGTGGCACTGGACCGGCTGGGCAATGTGGACGCCCTTGGACGTTTGTTGGTACAAACCACCGAGTTGGCTGCTGAACTGCCGAAAACCTTGCCCGTGGGCAAAGCCGACAACCAGATTCTGGGTGTGGTGTTTGCACTGAGTAAACAACACCCTGATCGCGAAGTTGCATTGGTCTCGAAAGACATCAACATGCGCATCAAGGCCCGCGCCTTGGGCTTGCTGGCCGAGGATTACTTCAACGATCAGGTGCTGGAAGACCGTGATCTGCTGTATTCGGGCATCATGGAACTGCCCGCAGATTTCTGGGAAAAGAACAGCAAAGGCATTGAAAGCTGGCAACAAGGTGGGAGCACCTTCTACCGCATTAGCGGCCCCGCCGTAAAAGACATGATGGTGAACCAGTTCGTCTACTGCGAAACTGGAATTCCATTGATCGCCCAGGTACTTGAAGTAAGCGGCAGAAGTGCTGTACTGAAAACACTGCGCGACTTTAGCCACAACAAAAACAGCGTATGGGGCATTACCGCGCGAAACCGCGAACAAAACTTCGCACTGAACTTGCTCATGAACCCGGAATGCGACTTTGTGACACTGTTGGGACAGGCCGGTACAGGCAAAACTCTGCTGGCCTTGGCTGCAGGTTTGTCGCAAGTACTTGAAAGCAAGCAATACTCTGAAATTATCGTGACCCGCGCCACCGTGCCAGTGGGTGAAGACATCGGCTTTTTGCCAGGTACGGAAGAGGAAAAAATGGCCCCCTGGATGGGCGCTTTTGAAGACAACCTGGAAGTGCTGAACAAACCCGACCCCAGCAGTGGCGATTGGGGCCGCTCAGCAACAACCGACTTGATACGCACCAAGATCCGCATCAAATCAATGAACTTCATGCGGGGCCGCACCTTCATCAACAAGTTTTTGATTATTGATGAAGCGCAAAACCTGTCGCCCAAGCAAATGAAAACCCTGATCACACGTGCCGGTCCCGGTACCAAGGTAATCTGTTTGGGTAACCTGGCGCAAATTGATACGCCTTACTTGACTGAAGGCTCTTCAGGCCTGACGTATGTGGTGGATCGATTCAAGGGCTGGCCACATGCTGGGCACATTACGCTGCAACGTGGTGAGCGTTCGAGGCTGGCTGATTTTGCGTCCGATAACCTTTGATAGATTGATGGGCACTTACGAAGTCGCATGCCCTCCTCCGCCTGAAAGCCTGAATCCCCCCTTTTTGAAATTCACACTGGCTCACCGAGTTCGGCAAAAAAGATGGCCGAATCTCGGTGTCGGCTTGCAGCCGAACGCGGCGTGTGAACTTCAAACGGGCAGGCTTTCTTGAAGGCGGAATGATGTCAATGCGAGCTGCGCAAGTGCCTTGTACTAGCGGGTGATTTTGCCCTAGCTATTTGACCAAACGGAATCAGACTGAAATACATTTCATTACTTAAACTTTTTGGATATACGGCATAACCCTGCGAAGTGGAAATGATTCAGTGCCCTTGGTGTTGGGTACGAGCGGAGACTGGATATTCCATAATCAATTAGTATTCAGATACGAAGTTTAAGTGACGTTAACCCAAACATGGAGACACACCCATGGCACATACGAACATCGACTTGTTCAACCGATTTGCGTTGGCGCTCTTCGCAGAGCTATACAAAAGCTTTCCGGTTCCCGCCGACCTAGACTTTGAATCAATAATGATGTCAGTGATACCAGATAACGCAGATGATGAGCGAACCTTTAACTCCTTGGCAATCACGAGCGAAGCGGTTAACTTTCTTGAGACGGAGGGCTTTCTCCATATCGGATTCAAAAGCATGAACCGCCGAGAATTTAGTCAGGTCCGATTGACTATGAAAGGTCTGGCAATTCTTGACTCAGTGCCAACGTCTTTGGAAAAAAGAGAGTCGCTCATCTCGTCCATTAGCGCAATTACAAAGAAGGGGCTCAAGCAAGCCGCTTCAGACCAGGTCAGTGACCTAGCAAAGCATGTCTTCACACTGGCCATTGCATCCGGGCCCACCCTCACGAGCTTGCTGCGATGATGCAGGCTAAAAAAGCAAATCGTGATGGACTTGCAGCGGTATCGCGTTGGGACCACTAATCACCATGAACAGCACATTGAAAGCTATTTTTCTTCAAGAGGCACTGCGACTTGCACTACGCCGCCCTGCCCCAACTCGTATTCCTCGCACTCTACCTCGTGCAGCTACTATTGACTGTTACGTAGTGACTCTATCAAATAGCGATGAAGGATGGTCTATGCTCATTGAATCCCGGAACGATGAGATGGTGGCAGGCAGCTGGTTAAACAAGGATAGGTACGACGCTGAAGCGACTCTTCTGCCGCAGGCACTGCGAAAGGTAGAATTCGAGGGTACGCACTTCCTTGGTCCGTACGAATTCAAATACCATAGTCCAGTTAAGTTCGTCGTCCACCAATGGCTGAGGTTGCCGTACATTACAGTCCTGAGAGACAGACTCGAGCAGTTTCAATTCAATCGACAGCATCTCGTACGTATGGATCGCATCGCCATTCTGCGTCACGTATACGAGGCTTCTCTAGAAACCCCTCGTCGCGAAGTCTCAAGTATTACAGTGGCGGCCAGTATTTACTCAAATCGTATCTTCTTTCATCCGGACAAAAACAGGATGTTAAATCACTGCCGACTTCTTCTTGACTCGCTTGTTGCATCTGGAGACCTAGCAGCTACAGGAACGGTCTATACACTTGCTCCCACCGCACTGCAAACACTCTCACAGTATGAAGAGGAAGAACGTCGTCATCTAGACGTGCTCTCGCAACAGTGTGCACTCAAGTGGTTTACTTTCGTGTTGATAGCGGTCGGTCTCTTGCAAGCCTATATCACTTGGATGAAACCATAAGCCCTTGTCATATTCTGGAAGAGGACGTAGCGCACCCATGTATTACGCATTAAGCACTCATTGAAGTTCTGAAAAGTTTGCCCCTTCTTTTCCACACCACCAACCCCACTACCCCAAGCAACCAAACAATTGCTGCGGCATGGGCGTTTATTGAATAAGACTGCCCTGCTTCCGCAACAATTGCGGGGCCGAGATCAAATGAATGCACCTCCATCAACATGCTAACAAACCACAATGCGGGGTAAACCAAGGCCAGCACGAATAGCGCCCAGTGAATACGCAAAGCCACACCAGCAAACAAAAAACCCAAGGCGGCATACAGCCACATATCTTGAATTTGGGGCAATTTATCAAGTACCTCTGCATGAGCACAAAGCGGCAAAAAACAGCAGACGATTGCGAAGAAATTTTTATTCCGCATCGGAGTATTCCACTGTTAATGGGACATGACAATTTACCGACTTACCTAACAAGCTTTTCAAATCTTTGATGAATTGATTCATTGAAGAGGTCAAATCAATACAGCCTGCGCTACCCGGAATATCGCCTCCGTGAATAAAAAAACCGCCTCGCGCATGGGTTTGGGTCCCGGGACTAACGCGAATCGTGATTCGGTAATCACCCCATGCGGATCGCGAGGATACAAGCAAACTTTTAATCGCGTTATTCTCCCAAATGTCAGCAGGGCTAATCCAGTAACTCCCTTCAGGAATGGGTCCTTGATTGGAAACCTTTTGCCTTTCTACAGAGTAATCAAACTTGCTGTCAACGGGCTTGCCAGACACCGCGGGGTAAGTTTTCAGCACCCCAGTAGCAGTTTGTATTTTGAAAATTTTTCCATCAAAGTGAAGGCTGATCACAGATTTCGCGCAAGCTGGTACTTCTGGTCGTCTTATTTCATGGGCGTATTTCATCAAAAAGTCCCAAATCGAAAAAAGAGCAGTCTAAACATGTTCAGCCGGGAGTTACAAACACACCTTCGAGCCTGTGTGACTTGAGCAATACCGTTTGTAACCACAACAAACCCGACTCAGCGCGGAACCCGACTCACTCCCCTTCCGGCTGCATTCCAGCGTAATTCTCAAACTTGGTGTACATGCCCAGGAAAGTTACGCGCACCGTGCCAATTGGGCCATTACGCTGCTTGCCGATGATAATTTCAGCAGTTCCTTTGTCGGGTGAATCGGGGTTGTAAACCTCATCGCGGTAAATGAACAAAATCACGTCGGCATCCTGCTCAATGGCGCCCGATTCTCGCAGGTCACTCATCACCGGGCGTTTGTTTGGCCGCTGTTCCAGCGAGCGGTTCAGCTGCGAAAGCGCGATCACCGGGCAGTTCAATTCTTTTGCCAAACCTTTCAATGAACGTGAAATTTCTGAAATTTCAGTGGCACGGTTTTCACCCGGAGACGAAGAGCCCATCAACTGCAAGTAATCGATGATGACCAACCCAAGCTGGCCACACTGGCGTGCCAAGCGCCGGCAACGCGCGCGCACTTCCATCGAAGACAAGGCGGGCGTTTCATCAATAAACAGCTGTGCATTCTGCATCTTCTCGACTGCGTAGGTCAATCGTGGCCAGTCTTCATCAGTCAGTCGCCCGGTTCTTAGGCGGTGTTGATCCAAACGCCCCACGGAGCCCAGCAAACGCATCGCCAATTGGGTGGCGCCCATTTCCATGGAGAACACAGCCACTGCATGACCCTCTTCCACAGCCACGTGTTCGCCAATGTTCAAGCTGAATGCAGTATTGTGCGTCACCACAAAATCGTTGGTGATGTATGTACGCGTGGGGTGACTTACAGAAATACACTGCGCTTGCGCCATGCGCACAGGCTCAATGCTTTGAAAAGTGATTCGGCGTGTGCGCTGCCAGTCGGTGCGCAGTCGCGCCTTCTTTTCTTCAAGCGTAAACACCTGCTGCCCATCGGCAAAGCTCATGTTCAACACATAAGCCAAACGCCCTTCTTTGTGTTCGCCCTTGCTGGTGTAATGCGTATTTTTGGTTGCAATTGAACAAAACCCACCCAGTGAACGTGCAAGGTAGGCCACATCATTGGCCAGTTGCTCGCTTACCGTGGCAAATCGAATCGAACCCCAGGATTCTATCCAGCCATCGGTATCCAACAGGCCCTGTAACAAGGCCAACCGCGCCGCCTTATTGGCTTTCAGATAATGTTCAGGAATAAATTTATTGTGGCTGACACAACCCAGCACACCCAGATCGTTCAGAGCTTGGCGGAAGTAACTAGGCTGACTGGTGCGAGCACCATTGGCAAGCATTCTGCCTTTCCACACCACCCGATAGTCGTAGGCCTGTGCATGAACCAATTCCATGTCATGTCCAAGTAATGCATTCATTCTGTGCACCAACTCTTCCGACTTGGTGGAAAACATCACACTGCTGTGGCTGAAGGCCAAAGTGCCATCGCCCAGCAGGGCACCCAGTACCCAGGGGTCAATTGGCAACACATCGTTGTGACCGAAATCACCAGTCACAGTGTCGATCCACAAGCGGTTTTTGTAACGAACACAGCCCAGCATTTCCGTCAGGCGCTTGGTGCTAATCACGCGGGGCTCGGCCCAGTCGCGGTACATCACACGCCACAAATGTTCATCACAGCACTCGGCACTGCGACCGTCTGAAAATACCACTTTATAAATCTGCTTTTCGCCTTGGGGAAATACCCCCGTGACCAGGGATGACTTTCCATCCATAGATGCCAAAGCATCGCCCACGCGCAACTCGCCCATAGTTACCCAGCCGCTTGGCGTTTTAACCAAGGCATCAAGTGGCTGCGCTTTGCCCATTGAGGGTCTTCCGGCAACAATAATCAAGTCACCGGGCTGCAGGCCCGATGTTTTGCCATCCAAATCTACGAAACCGGTCGAAATGCCGGTGATGTCGCTGGTGCTGTCGCGGTGATAAAGCTCATCGATTCGCTCAACCACTTTGCTCAGCACCGGCTGCAATTCTTGAAAACCACCCGCGCCGCGCGCGCCGTCTTCAGCAATCTTGAAAATCTTGCTTTCCGCTTCGTCGAGAATGGTTTTGGTGTCTTTGCCTTGCGGGTTCAGCGCGGTGGTCGCAATGTCATCGCTGATCGTAATCAGCCTGCGCAGCACGGCGCGGTCGCGCACAATTTCTGCATAGCGGCGAATGTTGGCGGCCGAGGGCGTGTTGGTGGCCAGGGTGTTCAAGTAAGCCAAACCACCCACATCTTCAGCCTTGCCCGAAGACTGCAGCGATTCATACACAGTAATGACATCAGCCGGCTTGGAGCCGTCAATCAGCTTGGCAATGTGCTCAAAAATAACCCGGTGATCGTAGCGGTAAAAATCTTCGGCTCGAATCACATCGCCAATTTTGTCCCAGGCTTGGTTGTCCAGCAGCAAGCCGCCCACCACCGATTGCTCCGATTCGAGCGAGTGAGGCGGAACGCGCAGGCCCGTCATTTCTTGTTCTGTAAGTCGATTTTCGGACATAGTTTCGCAATAGAAAAAGGCCACCCTGAGGTGACCTTTTTTGTGGGTTCAGGCAGACCGAAAAGTATAACCGAATGTGGTTAAACCCTAGGCTCTAATTCGCCTTAAAACCGGGTATGGCTGAAGCGCTTTGATTAAGCTGCTTCGCCAGCCACCACAACTTTCACGTCTACAACCACGTCAGGGTGCAGGGCAACAGTCACAGTGTGCTCGCCAGCAATTTTCAGCGCGCCGTTGGGCATGCGTACTTGTGCTTTTTCAACTTTCAGGCCAGAGGCATTCAGTGCGGCAGCGATGTCGTGATTGGTTACCGAACCAAACAAACGACCATCCACAGCGGCTTTTTCGCTCAGCTGGACAGTGGTTTCGCTCAACTTGGCACCCAGGGCCTGGGCGGCGGCCAGCTTTTCAGCAGCAGCTTTTTCCAGTTCGGCACGGCGAGCCTGGAATTCGGCGATTGCTGATTCTGTGGCGCGCTTGGCTTTGCCATAAGGAATCAAGAAGTTACGTGCGTAGCCGTCTTTTACGCGAACCACGTCACCCAGTTGACCCAAGTTGGGCATTTTTTCAAGAAGAATTACTTGCATGGTGTTCTCCCGTACTGCTTAGTGGTTGTCGGTGTAAGGCAGCAAAGCCAGGAAACGTGCGCGCTTGATCGCTGTGTCCAACTGGCGCTGATAATTCGCCTTGGTACCAGTGATACGAGCGGGCATGATCTTGCCGTTTTCGCTGATGAAATCCTTGAGCGTGTCGATGTCTTTGTAATCGATTTGCTCTACCTTGCCCACTGTGAAGCGGCAAAACTTCTTGCGCTTGAACAAGGGGTTCTGTTGTGGACGACGTCCCTTGCGATCATTTTTACGACCAAAAGCCATAATATTCTCCAACTATTTCAAGTCTTCAACATTCGCGCACTGCGCAAACATGGAATCGAAGACTTTTTGATTTGTGCGAACGAAGCGCTATGAATCCGGTCCAGTTTTTCAGGCTTCCCACTTCAAGACCACTGACTTGGTTGGCTGCCACACCCAGCGCTACCGCCGAAACTGTGCACTTCACCATTCTTGGCTTGCTGGCTTCAAGCTGCTCACTGTCGTGCTCAAGCTCGAATTCGCAAATGGGCAAACCTGCCGGGGTGTATCGCAATATTGATTTTGCAACCAATGTGGCGGTCAAGGTGAACTGGTTAATGCCAGCCTTTCCTTCTTCCCCAAACTTGTCTGAATTTTCCGCTGCTTCCTCCTGATTCATTGATTCAGTGTTGTGCTAAGACGATTTACTCGTCGTCACCCTCGTCTGAATCGGAACTGTCGTCGTTTGAAGACGCAGTGGCAGAAGCGGCCTTACGCTCTTGCTCACGCTGAACTTCCTTCATCATTGGAGAAGGCGCGGTTTCAGCTTTTTTCATCTTCACAGTCAAGTGACGCAGTACGGCATCGTTGAATTTAAACGCAGTTTCCAGTTCTTCAAGAACTTCCTGGCTGCATTCAATGTTCAACAACACATAGTGTGCTTTGGCCAGTTTCTGGATTGGGTAAGCCAATTGGCGACGGCCCCAATCTTCGTGGCGGTGTACTTTGCCGCCGTTGGCTTCGATGGTTCCACGATACTTCTCAACCATGGCAGGCACTTGCTCGCTTTGGTCGGGATGCACGATGAAAGCAATTTCATAGTGACGCATTGATAAACTCCTATGGATTTTCCACAATTGGAAAAGCCGCCGCACCCCCGTGGTGCAGCAGCAGGTAGCCCGAAATTATAGTGGGTTTTCAAGAAACAGGCAACGGCCTAGCGCTGCCACCTGCCTAAAACACGGAAAATCAGGCAGTTTGCTCTTGCAAACGCTTCTTTTCCATGTCGCGAAGCTCCCGGCGAAGCACTTTGCCCACCGGACTCTTGGGCAATTCCTTCATGAATTCCACATGGCGTGGAATTTTGTAGGCAGTCATGTGTTTGCGGCAATGTTCAATTACCTGCTCGGCTGTTAAATCGGGGTCTTTTTTAACCACAAACAGCTTTACCGCCTCGCCGGTTTTGCTGTCAGGCACGCCCACGGCAGCCGCTTCAAAAATACCATTCAATAGCGTGGCCACAGCTTCAATTTCTTTGGGGTACACGTTAAAACCGGACACGAGAATCATGTCTTTCTTGCGATCGGTGATATAGAAGTAGCCGTTTTCGTCCATGTAGGCGATATCGCCGGTTTTCAGCCAACCGTCTTGGGTCAGAATTTCAGCGGTTTCACGTGGCTTGTTCCAGTAACCGCGCATCACCTGCGGGCCTTTCAAGCACAATTCGCCTTCCTGGCCCACCGGCAATTCATTAAAGTCATCGTCACGAATTGTCACGTCAGTGGACGGTACGGGTAAACCAATCGATCCGTTGTACTCCTCGTGCAGGGGATTAATACACACTGCGGGCGAGGCCTCGGTTAAACCATAAGCCTCCGATAAACGCGTACCTGTCACTTTCTTCCAGCGATCAGCCACCGCAGGCTCAATGGCGGCACCACCGCCCAACACCAGCTTCACATGGGAAAAATCCACTTGCTCAAAGCCTGGCGTATTCAACAAACCATTGAATAAGGTGTTTACCCCCGTCAACGCCGTAAACGGCACCGCAGCCAGCGTTTTTACGAAGGCTTTCATGTTTCGGGGATCAGTAATCAACAGGCAATGCCCGCCCACCTTGATGAAGACCAGAATGTTCGCAGTCAGGCAGAAGATGTGATACATCGGCAGCGCCGTGATGGCAATTTCCTTGCCCTCTTCAATGTCCTGGTTCAACCAGGCCGATGCTTGCTGCAGGTTGGCCACAATATTGCCATGGGTCAGCATGGCACCCTTGGCTACGCCGGTGGTGCCACCTGTGTATTGCAAAAAGGCCAGGTCGTCGTGGGTGATGTTCACCTTGCGCAGCTCATTGTTGCGCCCCTGGGCCAAGGCCTTCTTGAAAGTAATAGTCCCTGCAATATTGAATGCTGGCACCAGCTTCTTCACATAGCGCACCACAAAATTCAGCAAAACACGCTTGAAGAAACCGTGCATTTCACCCATGGAAGCCAGCACAATGTGCTCGACAGGCGTATTTTTGATTACCTTTTCCAGCGTGTGAGCTACGTTCTCAAACACCACAATCACTTTAGCGCCTGAGTCCCGCAGTTGATGTTCAAGCTCGGTGGGGGTGTACAACGGATTCACGTTCACGGCGACGAAACCAGCGCGGATTGCACCCAACATGGCAACAGGGTATTGCAGCAGATTGGGCATCATGAAGGCGACACGGTCGCCTTTTTTCATGCCAGGCAGGCTTTGAAGGTAGGCACCAAAATCGCGGGTTAGTGAATCCAGGCGCTCGTAGGTCAGCGCCGTACCCATGTTGCTGAATGCGGTTTTGTCGGCGAACTTGCGACTTGCGTCCTCAAAAATATCCCGAATAGAGGGGTACTGATCCAAATCAACCGACGTGGGTACGCCCGGCGGGTAGCTCTGAATCCAGGCTTTATCTGTCACAAATGTCTCCTTTTTGTGCGCACTGCCGTGCTTCGCAACTGTTTTGTATTGATGGAAAACAATACCGGAATATCAAAGAGCTTGGATTCTAATGCACTACGATTGCGATGTGTACCTGCACCGTGGGTGCGGTCAAGGAAATTTCGACAAGGTACCTTGTCGAATCCCTTCAAGGATGGACATTTCACGTTCTTGAATCAACTGAAAAAACAGGGTTGGCTTTTCTAGCGAAGCGAAAGCATCCAGGCCTTGACTTAGAAAATCGTGGAAATCCTCTAAATTCGCCTTTTGCGCTGCACCACGTGTCATCTTCATCAATGGCCGTAAAAAAGGCAGGCGCATCAACTTGCGCAAGGATTCACCCACCTCGCGAACCAACAAAATTTGACGCTCTCGCAAATCGAATTGCCCTTGTTTTCTAAAAGCTTCAATGTAAGATTTTTCTTTAAGTAAATTATCAGAATAAAACTCTTTTTCATTGATAAACAAGGTTATTTCATCATCCATCAGCTCAGCCAAATAATCCATGTAAATCACTTTTCTCACCGTATCCACGGCACCGCCGGGCAGCAACTTTTCCAGCTTGGGCAACACCCTTTCAACTTGGTGGTCACGGGTGCTGACATCGTGCGTGCAGTACAGTTGATCCAGGAAAAAGCGACAAGCTGCGCGCATGCCCTGGTCTTCAAGCAGATCCTTATAAGTACATTCCAACCTACTGTTTTGAAATATTTTTATCTCTTTCTTTAAACGCATAAACTCGACTGAACGCCCCTCACCCACGCGAAGGGCTGTGATGGCTTTTTGTAATTCAAGGGGTGAACTGTGAATGTCAATCATGGCGATTCAATTGCAGTTGAATGGTGAAGCCCCACATCGTTTGCTGCACAGCAGCACAAATCAGACATGGAAAATAGTCAAAATTTATGTTTACATCCGTTAATGTTAAACCGGAGAGTGAGACAACAATGAATGCCCCATCCAAAGCACACGGCCAAGAATTGACAGCAGCAGAACTAAAAGCAACTTTGGAGTCCTTGAAGCAAGCTTACCGCATCAACCCCTACCCGGAGTGGAGCCAGCGCAAAGCCTGGCTGATGGCGTTGAGCGACATGATTTACGACAACAAGTTGAGAATCGCAGAGGCCATTTCGGAAGATTTCGGTTATCGCTCAAAAAATGACACCTTGTTAGCAGAAGTATTTCCCTCACTGGAAGGCATTCGCCACGCCATCAAACACGGTAAAAGCTGGATGAAGCCTCGCAATGAAGGCGCCAGCATTTGGTTCAAACCTGCCAGCACCAGCCTCATGCCACAACCTTTGGGCGTGGTGGGTGTGATCGTGCCCTGGAATTATCCCTTGTTTTTATCCATCGGCCCCATGATTGCTGCGCTTGCGGCGGGCAACCGTGTATTCATCAAGATGAGCGAATACACCCCCCGCTTCAGTGCCCTGCTCGATGAATTGCTAGCCAAAGCACTGGGCCGCGAGGTGGTACAGGTGATCAACGGTGGCCCTGAGGTTGCTGCCGAGTTTTCTCGCCTGCCGTTCGACCACCTGCTGTTCACTGGGTCTACCCCAGTCGGCAAAATGGTGATGAAGGCCGCCAGTGAAAACCTGGTGCCGGTGACACTTGAACTGGGCGGCAAAAGCCCTGTAATCATCACCGCGCCCACCGTGGCCAACCCCGGCCGGTTTGAAAATGCAATTGCGCGTACATTGTCCGGCAAGTCGATTAATGCCGGGCAAACCTGTATTGCCCCCGACTACTTGATGGTTCCGGAAGGCTGTGAAGAGCAATTGATTTCACACGCCAAGGCAATTATTGATCGCCGCTTCCCGGACGGAATTTTGTCCAAAGACTTCACCGGCATTGTTTCTGACCGCCATGCCACCCGCTTACAACGCTTAATTGACGAAGCCGCGGAACAAGGTGCGCGCGTGGTGACACTCATGAAAACTGCCGACAGCCCGGGCCGTAAAATTCCAATGACCCTGGTGTTCAACGCCAAGCCAGACTCCATGCTGATGCGGGAAGAGATTTTTGGTCCGGTGCTGCCCGTAATCACATACAAACGCCTGGATGAAGCCCTGGATTACATCAACGACCGCCCTCGCCCGCTGGCTTTGTATTTGTTTGACGATGAATCAAAAACCCAGGACATGGTCATGAAACAAACCATTGCTGGTGGTGTTTGCCTGAATGAAACCTTGTTCCATATTGCACAGGAAAACCTGCCATTTGGCGGCGTGGGCGACTCGGGTATGGGCCACTACCACGGCAAATTCGGTTTTGACACCATGACCAAACTGAAGCCGATTTTCAAACAAAGCCGTTTCCACGTCATGGAAATGTTGTCGCCACCCTATGACAACAAAATGTTTGCCTTCATGACCAAACTGCTGACCCGCAAGGTATAAACAGAAGCTTCATGAACAGACGTCAATTTTTTAAGTTCGGTGCTGCCGGTTTGCTGTTGGCCGGCGGCCTGAGTTGGCTGGGCAAGCACTTTGCCAAAGTGGAAGTTGTCGCCGGTCAGCCTGTGGTCCAGCAACAGCACATACCCATGCTTAAGGCCATTGCTGAGGGTTTGCTGGATCCTGCACTGCCCACCACGGGCAGAACGCAGTCCATTGAATCTGCTGTCAATGCGTTCGTGGATGCCAGTAGAACCTTGGCACCCAGTGCGCAAGCCGAACTGGGCCAACTGCTGAACATTCTTGAAAATCCGGTGGGAAGAAGGCTGATTGCCGATTTGGGCAGCAGTTGGGAGCAAGCATCACCGGCGCAGGTGCAAGCCTTCCTGGTTTCGTTCCGCGACCACCCCATTCCGGCACTCCAACCCGGCTACCATGCCCTTCACGACCTGATGATGGCAGGCTGGTATGGACTGCCCAGCCAGTGGACCGACATGGGCTACCCGGGCCCACCTTTCCAAGTTCTCTGACCTTCACATTCACCAATGACTGAACAAGAAATGAAACCTATGGGTACCTTATCCAGTGGATTAGTGCCCGACCTGTTCGCAGCCGGCATCGCGAATGGCTGGAAAGCCTATGAGGCACACAAGCGCGAAATGCCCAAGCAGATGAGCGCGGATGTGGTGATTATTGGCACCGGTGCGGGTGGTGGCATTACCGCAGAAATTTGCGCCAAAGCTGGCTTGAAGGTGTTGTTGATTGAAGAGGGTCCGCTAAAGACTTCGAAAGACTTCAAAATGCTGGAGTCGGTGGCCTACCCCACGCTATACCAAGAAAGCGCTGGCCGCAAAACGGCCGACAAGGCCATCAATATTTTGCAGGGACGCACAGTGGGTGGGTCGACCACGGTGAACTGGACCTCCAGCTTCAGAACACCGGCAGACACATTGGCATTCTGGCAAAACCAGTTTGCCCTGAAAGACATGACCGTGGAAAACATGGCCACGTGGTTTGAACAGGCCGAGCGGCGCTTGAACATCGCGGACTGGCAAGTACCACCCAATGAAAACAACGATATTCTGCGCCGTGGCGCTGAAGCCAAAGGAATTTCCTGGGGTGCCATTCGGCGCAATGTGAAAGACTGCTGGAACTTGGGCTACTGCGGCATGGGTTGCCCCACCAACGCCAAGCAATCCATGCTGGTTTCAACCATTCCAACTGCGCTTGATCATGGTGCGGAACTGGTCGCTTCCCTGCGCGCGCATTCCTTCAAAATTTCCCAGGGCCGCATTAGAACCCTACGCTGCCAGGTCATGAATCCCGATGGCGTGCTGCCTTCTGGCAAGGAGGTGGAAGTCACAGCCAAACATTTTGTGCTGGCTGGTGGATCGATCAACAGCCCCGCAGTGTTGTTGCGCTCGAACGCGACTGATCCGCACGACCGTTTGGGCGAACGCACCTTTTTGCATCCCGTTGTCATTTCAGCCGCAAGAATGGAACAGGAAGTGCGCGCCGATGCAGGCGCTCCCCAAACCATTTACAGCGACCATTATTTGCACACGGACCCGATTGATGGCCCGGTAGGCTTCAAGCTGGAGGCACCACCCCTGCACCCAGTCATTTTTGCATCAACCCTGCCTGGTTTTGCGAAAAAGCATTCAGACGTGATGCGCAACTTCTCGAAAACGCACATGCAACTGGCTTTGCTGCGCGATGGTTTCAATTCCGGCAGTGTGGGCGGGCAAGTGCGCTTGAACAGCGACGGCAGCCCGGTGCTGGACTACAAGCTAACCCCGGCAATTTGGGATGCTGCACGCAGAGCCTTGGTAGCCATGGCCGAGCTTCAACACGCTGCCGGCGCGCTGAGCACTCTGCCTGTGCACGAGTACTCCAAACCGGCCAACAACATTGATGAAGCTTTGAAGCAGATCAATGAACTCGACATGAAACCACTGAGTATGAAAGTAGTTTCCGCCCACGTGATGGGTGGTTGTGCCATGGCAGGCGAAGAAAAGCTGGGTGTTGTACGCCCTGACGGACGCCATTGGCAAATCGAGAATTTGTCGATTCACGATGGTTCGTTGTTCCCCACCAGCATTGGTGCAAACCCTCAACTGTCCATTTACGGTTTGACCAACAAACTGAGCCAGCAATTGGTGGCTGAGCTGACTGGCCAAGCCGCCACAGCGCTGGCTTAAGCACCATGATTCGCCACCTGAACAGGCTGTACTGGATTGGATACATTTCAGTCATGTTCGGCCTGTATTGGGCACTTCATCATTGGTTTGGTGTTCGAGCCGACGATGCGGCCGTTGTGGCAATCAGCCTGGTGGCAGGCCTGCTGTTTGCAGCACACATCGGCTTTAACATTTCGGGTTTTGCCCTTTCCTACAGTGTTCGCCAAATTCCGCAAGTGCGTGACAAAGGGCTGCACTTCCACAGCACCGAGGGAGAAGGATTTCACCGTCTCAGCCTGGCACGTTGGGTTAAAGCAGTGTTGGCAGAAAGCCTTGCGTCGCTCAAGTTAATCACGCTGCTTCAACCCTGGGCACCCAAGCCGGACGGCATTCAATTGGCTGGCAAAGCCTGGCGCAAGAAAAAGCCACTGCCCGTGTTGTTGGTGCACGGGTATTTGTGCAATTCCGCTGTGTGGGCAGGTACACGCGCCCTGCTTGATCGCGCCGATGTAAGCACCCATGCAATTACTCTTGAACCGGCCATTGGTTCAATTCGCAGTTATTCCGATGCGATTCATGAAGCAATCGACGAATTGCTTGTGGCTACAGGTGCGCCTCAAGTGAAAATTATTGCGCACAGCATGGGCGGTGTGGCAGTACGCTACCATGCCACGGAATACGGGCATCACAGAATTGCCGGCATGATCACCATTGGCAGCCCACACTACGGTACGGCTTTGTCTACCTTGGGTATTGGCAAAAATGTGAAACAAATGGCTTGGGGAAGCTTCTTCTTGAAAACCCTTCGCGAGCACCCAACCGACAGGGAATTTCAAACCAAAATTTGGTCCCTCTGGAGTCCGCAGGACAACATTGTGTGCCCACCGGCGTCAAGCAAGCTGGAGTTTGGAAAAAACACCGCTGTGCCCGGTTGCGGGCACGTGGCTTTGGTGAATGACTCCACCACGGAAGACCTGATTCTCAACTGGCTTGCAGAAGATGCACAGGCCTACCCGTTGGCGGAAAACCGGGCCTGACCCGAATACTTAGAAGTGGATACCTTGCATCAGGGTTGAGAACGCAACCTGTTCTGCAGATGGACCGCCGCCCTTCTTGCCTTTGGCCGCCGATTCCGAATCCGGGAACATGCGGAAAGACGTATTCATCAAAATTTGAGCCGGCTTGGGGATCAGTGCATGCATCACCTGCCCCAACACACCCAAGCGCGTCGCAATACGAACCGGCTTGTGAATCACTGCTTGCGCAATCAAATCGGCAGCCTGCTCGGGGCTTAGCGTGGGTACGTTGTTGTACAACTTGGTGGGCGCAATCATGGGTGTGCGCACCAGCGGCATATTGATGGTGGTGAAAGTGATGTTCAAGTCCGCGAACTCGGATGCTGCGCAACGCGTCCATGCATCCAATGCGCCTTTGGAGGCCACATAGGCTGAAAAGCGCGGCGCGTTGGTCAACACGCCAATTGAAGAAATATTCACCACATGGCCTTTGCGCCGCTCCATCATTTTTGGCAACAAACCATAAGTAACACGCAAAGCACCGAAATAGTTCAACTGCATGGTGCGCTCCAGATCATGGAAGCGGTCAAAGCTGTTTTCAATACCACGGCGAATTGAACGGCCTGCGTTGTTTACCAAAATATCGACGTGACCGAAATCGGCCAGCAATTGCGCAACAAATCGGTCGCAATCCTGCATATCGGCGATGTCGACGGAGTAGGTGTGCAGGGTGTTGCCTTCGGAATTGATCAAGGCCTTGGCCTCTGCCAGCTTTTCTTCATCGCGGCCGCAAATCACGGTAATCGCACCGGCAGCTGCAAATTTTTGCGCGGCAGCCAAACCAATGCCGGATGAACCACCGGTGATGAGCACCACCTTGTCCTTGACCTGACCAGTCAAGCTGCGGTCGATGAACAAATCGGGATCCAGGTGACGCTCCCAGTAATCCCAAATGGCCCATGCGTAGTCCTCTAGTCTCGGGCATTCAATGCCACTGCCATCCAGTGCTGCCAAAGTTTGGCGGCAATCGTAACGGGTTGGCCAGTTGATGTAACCAAAAACCTCCTCAGGCAGGGCCAGGTCTTTTAACAAAGCGTTGCGAATGCGGCGAACAGGGGTCAAGCTCATCAAACCCTTTTTCACGGCACCGGGTACAAAACCGAACATGGCTGCATTGATTCGCATTTCCATTTTAGGTGCGTGGGCTGCACGTGCAAATATGTTCAGCACGTCACCAATTCGGTTGGGGCTGGGGTCAACCAAATGGAAGGCTTTGCCATCCAGATCCGGCTGATGCGCGATGTGGTCCATGGCATTCACCACAAAATCCACAGGTACAATGTTGATGCGACCACCTTCGATGCCAATAGTGGGCACCCAAGAGGGCAGCAATTTGCGCATTTTCTGGATCAACTTGAACAGGTAATACGGCCCGTCAATCTTGTCCATCTCGCCGGTTTTGGAATCACCCACCACAAAACCTGGGCGATACACCCGCCAAGCGCCTTTTACTTTCTTGCGCACAATTTCTTCGGAATCGTGTTTGGTGCGGAAATACGGGTGATCCAGATTCTCTGCTTCTTCGAACATGTCTTCGCGGAACACACCCTCATACAATCCAGCGGCCGCGATTGACGAAGTTAACTGAAAGCAGCCCGCGCCAATTGCATTGGCCAGATCCACTGCGTTCTCGGTGCCTTTGATGTTGGTTTCCTGCTGGCTTTCCGCATCAGCGGCCAAATCGTAAATGGCTGCCAGGTGAAAAAAATGGGCAATATTTTTGTTCAGCTCTTTAATCTCGGTGGCTTTCAATCCCAACTTGGGTTTGGTCAAGTCGCCAACCACCGGAACACACTGCCCTTTTTTCGCACCCCAATACTTTTGAAGTTCGGGTACTTTGTCTAAGCTTGATTCACGAATCAGGAAGTAAATGGTGCCTTTGCGCTTTTGCTCAATCAAGCGCTTCACCAATCGTTTACCGATGAAGCCAGTGGCTCCGGTCACAAAATAATTCATGTATGTCTTCTCCGCGCGGGGTTTTTTTATGGAAGATACGTCTTTGGAAGGCTTACTATAACTGCCCGCCCGAAATTCTCAAACTCCATGCGGGCTCTGACGGTGTTTTGTCAGCACCGTGCTTACGGGAAAACACGAGGTAGGGTTTAGTGTGCCTTCTCTAGTGTGGCATCGATAAACTACTACAATAAACAAAAAAGGCAGCGGCCCCAATGGGCCATTTCGCCATCACAAGGAGAGACAACATGGCCGGTAAGAAAAAGCCCATCAAAGGTGCAGTAGACAGCGCGCAACAATTGTGGACAGCTGGCGTGGGCGCCATTACCAAAGCGCAGGAAGAAAGCAACCGTGTTTTGGAAAACCTGGTCAAGGAAGGCCATGAAATTCAGGAGCGAACCGTGAAATTTGCAGATCAAAAAGTGGTTGAAGTGACAGGCAAAGTCAGCAAGCTGGCTGGCTCAGTGTCCAGCAAGGCAACCCAGCACTGGGACAAACTGGAGCAGGTTTTTGAAGAGCGCGTGGCTCGCGCACTGGGTCGTTTGGGCGTTCCTACCAACAAGGACGTTCAACAACTGTCAGAAAGAATCGATCAATTGTCCGCCGCCATTGCTGAATTGACCGGCAAGAAAGTGGACACCAAGGCGCCCGCCGCCAAGCGCACCACCGCGCGCACCAAAAAGTCTGCTGAGTAATTGAATCCTTTGTCGACAAGGCCAACGTCGGTCTTGTCGAACACTCTTTGGGGCCGGAGCTCACAACCCGCATGAACAAACACAACCCTGGCCCGAAAATCGGGTTGGCCTTGGCTGGTGGCGGCCCCTTGGGCGCCATTTATGAAATTGGTGCACTGGTTGCACTTTCCGAGGCAATTGACGGACTCGACCTGAACGACATGAGTGTTTATGTCGGTGTTTCCGCCGGGGGCATAGTTGCCACAGGTTTGGCGCACGATTTAACACCCCATCAAATTTACAAGCTATTCATTGAAGGCGAACCCGAAGAGTTTGCCTTCGACCCTTCCATTTTGTTGCGCCCGGCCTGGAAAGAATACTGGATGCGCCTGCGAAAGGTGCCCGGTTTACTGGGCACCGCTGTATCCGATTACTTTTTGCGCGATGACGCCACCTGGGTCAGTTGCATTGAACGTTTAGGCGCAGCCATTCCCACAGGCTTGTTCAATGGCGATGAATTGCATGAATGGATGGCGGACCTGATTGCCAAAGGTGGTGGCACCAACGATTTTCGCAGCCTTCGCAACCGCCTCATTCTGGTGGCCACTGATCTGGATTCCGGTGATTCCATTCCTTTCGGCATGCCCGGGTTTGATGACGTGCCAATCTCCAAAGCGGTTCAGGCCTCTGCCTCGCTGCCCGGCCTGTTCCCTCCCACGCGCATTGCCAACCGGCATTACGTGGACGGCGCGCTGAAAAAAACCCTACATGCCTCCACTGCGTTGAAAGAAGGCGTGGAACTGTTGATTTGCCTGAACCCGCTGGTACCCTACGACGACAGGCTGAACCCCAAAAACCACCGCCGTCGCGCCAAAGGCAAAGCTTTCCAGCCGGGGTCACGGTTATACGAGGGCGGCTTGCCCCTTGTGTTGTCACAAACATTCAGATCAATCATCCATTCTCGTATGGACATTGGCATGGAACGTTATGGGCACCTGTATCCCAATGCCGATATTGTGTTGTTTGAACCCCAACATGGCGACGGCGAATTTTTCTTCACCAACCCCTTCAGCTATGCCAGCCGACGCCGCTTGTGTGAACACGCTTACCAACGCACCCGCGAAGAACTGTGGGCACGCCGTTACGATTTGGCTGAACGGTTTTCGCGGCATGGGCTGGAGCTGAACCTGGAAGTTTTAAAAGACCCAACACTGCATTTGAGCAACAAGATCAGCAAGAAAGCAGCCCGTGCAGGATCAATGGTGTCCAAATTTGACCAGCTTGAAGACTCGCTGAATGAGCTTGATCGCTACCTACGGATCGCAAAAACCAGAAATGCTGCCTAATGACGCCATTACTCACTGGTAACAATGGCAGCGAAGCCCCAAATACTCGACAAAACAACGTAGACTAATCATATTCAAAACACCAATAACAGACTTGCTGCATGAAGTCTTAAGCTTGATCAGGACTTTGGCCAGACAGGAGACGACCAGAACATGGAACGCAAGCCTCCAAGAAGAACAAGAGAACGAATTCTTGATTTGTCGTTAAGGCTTTTCAATGAATTCGGGGAGCCGAATATTACGACCACCGTGATCGCCGATGAAATGAACATCAGCCCCGGTAACCTGTACTATCACTTCCGCAACAAAGATGACATCGTCAACAGCATTTTTGCCAGTTTCGAAAAAGAAATTGATGGTCTGCTCGACGTGCCCGGTAACCGCCAAGCCAACATCGAAGATGCCTGGCTGTATCTTCAGGTGTCGTTCGAACTGATTTGGCGCTATCGCTTTTTGTACCGCGATTTGAACGATTTGCTGTCGCGCAACCGTACCCTGGAAATTCATTTCAAACGCATCCTGAAACACAAAGTGGATGTTGCACGCCGCCTGTGCCAGGGCCTGGTCGAATCTGGCGACATGATGGCCTCGCAAGCGCAAATCAATGCACTGGCCACCAACATGGTGGTAGTTGCCACTTACTGGCTGTCATTTGAATATGTGCGCGACCCACGCCACTTCAACGATGAAGCAACGATGAGTGCTGCACTGGCCAATGGCGTGTATCAGGTAATGTGTTTGCTGGCGCCCTATTTGCAAGGCAATGCCAAAGAGCTGTTTGAAAGCCTGGCCCAATCTTTTATTACTGAAGAAAACACATAACAAGACTTAGGAGAACTTATGAGCGACTTGAAAGCCCGTTTTGAAAAGGCTGTTGCGGAATCAAAATCACTGCCCGCCCGCCCTGACAATCAAACCCTGTTGAAAATTTACGCCCTCTTCAAACAATCCACGGAAGGCGATAACACCGGCAAACGCCCAGGATTCACAGACATTGTTGGTCGTGCAAAATACGATGCATGGAAAGGCCTTGAGGGCACAAGCAATGACCAGGCCATGCAAAATTACATCGACCTCATCGAGTCGTTGAAGTAAACCAAAAACTGTCTGGACATAAAAACCGGCCGTAAAGGCCGGTTTTTTTATGGTTGTTTGAAAAAATCAGGCAGCTGCTTGAATCAACTGGCACAGAATCCAGCTTGGCCGCCACGTGCACGCACACTGTGCGGCAAAGCTCCACCACCGTGGGTTCTTTCACTTGATACAACACCAAAGTACCCTCTTTGCGGCGCTGTAAAACACCAGCACGGTACATCAAATTCAGGTGGCGTGAAATATTCGATTGGGTGGAATCCACCTCTTCCACGATGTCGTTTACAGACTTCTCGCCGTTGCACAATGCATGAATTATCTTAAGCCGGGTGGGCTCAGAAAGCACCGCAAAATAGCCAGACACTTGTTCCAGCAGGGAATCCAGTTCACTCATAGCATGACCGATGTGTTTTTTATATTGACACGATTGTACCCCCGTTTTCAAACGGGGGTGGGGGGCTCAGTGATTGGCCAGCAAAAGCCCGGCGTGTTCACGCATGGGGTGAAACTCGATGGTTTCCCATCGCTTCTGCATTACATCCAGATCGAACCTCGATGTTGCCAAAAAAGCATGGGTATCAGCAGCATCAGTCACCATGCGACCCACATTGGCATCCATAAACCGCCGCAAGTCGTTGGTGTTTTTACTGGTCACCCAACGGGCGCAACTGTAACGGCTTGGCGCCAAACGCACCTCGACTCCGTATTCGCCCTTCAAACGCGCCTGCACCACTTCAAATTGAAGCTGCCCAATGGCACCCAACAACATTTCTGAACCCAGCAATGGCTTGAACACCTGGATGGCGCCCTCCTGGCCTAATTCCATCAGCCCTTTTTGCAGTTGCTTGCTGCGCATGGGGTCTTTCAATTCAACGGAGGCAAACAATTCTGGTGCAAAAAACGGCAACCCCGTAAATTGCAAGCCTTCCCCTTCACTGAGCGAGTCACCCAGCTGCAAACCGCCGTGAGTAGTTAATCCAATAATGTCGCCGGCGTAGGCTTCGTCAACCCGATCTCGACGCTGAGAAAGAAAAGTCACCACACTGGTGGGGCGAAAATCTTTGCCGGTGCGCAGCACCTTGAACTTCATACCATGCTCAAAGCGACCAGAGAGCACCCGCACAAAGGCAATGCGGTCGCGGTGGGAGGGGTCCATGTTTGCCTGAATCTTGAACACCACACCACTGAACTTGCTTTCAGTGGGTGCCACCTCACGCTCGATCGCTTTGCGCGGCCCTGGATGAGGCGCTACATCCACCAATGCATCCAGCACTTCCTGCACACCAAAGTTGTTCACCGCTGAACCGAAAAACATGGGAGTTTGCTTGCCTGCCAGAAACTCAGCGGCATCAAAGCTGGGCGCAGCTGTGGTAACCAGATCAATTTCCTGCTCAGCTTGCTGGAACTCGGCACCAAACCTGCTCCGCAGCAATTCGCGATTGTCGCCGTCAATCACCTCATCATCCTCGCGACGGCGATCTGCACCCGGGGTAAACACACGCATGTGGTTCTTGCGAATGTCGAAAATACCGTGAAACAGCTTGCCCTGCCCCACAGGCCAGGCAAACGGCACACAGGGAATGCCAAGCGTACTTTCAATCTCGTCCATCAATTCAAGTGGATCACGCACCTCGCGGTCCATCTTGTTGACGAAGGTAATGATTGGCGTGTTTCGCGCACGGCACACTTCAATCAAACGCAAAGTTTGTGGCTCAACACCATTGGCGGCGTCAATCACCATCAAGGCTGCATCCACCGCAGTAAGCACTCTGTAGGTGTCTTCGGAAAAATCCTGGTGACCTGGGGTGTCGAGCAGGTTGATCACCTGATCGCGATACTCCATCTGCATCACCGAGCTGGCCACGGAAATACCACGCTGCTTTTCAATTTCCATCCAGTCCGACGTGGCGTGGCGACTCGCCTTGCGCGCCTTCACGCTACCCGCAATTTGAATGGCACCCGCAAACAGCAATAACTTTTCAGTCAGTGTAGTTTTGCCCGCATCGGGGTGGGAAATAATTGCAAACGTTCGACGACGCTTGACTTCAGATTCAATGGACACAGCAGCCCTTTGGCGCAAAAGCCGTGATTTTACACGCCCAAGGGGTTAAATTCATCTTCTTTCATTTTCATATTAATTTATAAATTAATAATTGAATACAAACCCTGTTGCGGACATCACGTATTGCTCATTTTAATTATAAATAAGACATTACAACGGTGTTTTTGCACACTCGACTCGTTCAAATAAGGAACGATAACAACCACAAAGCCCAAACCCAATGGGCACAGTTACATCAAATCATAGGGGATACCAATGAAAGCAATTCTGGCAAAATCCGCCGTTGCAATCAGCCTGGCCGCAATGGCCATGGGTGCAGCTCACGCCGACAAATCCAAGTGGCCCAAAAGCTTTACGGTAGGCACGGCCTCACAAGGCGGAACTTATTATGCTTACGGCGCCGGCTGGGCAAATCTGGTCGCAGACACCGTAGGCATCACAGGTGGGGCTGAAGTGACGGGCGGTCCTACGCAGAACCTTGCTTTGGTTCACACCGGCAAGCTGGCATTTGGCATGACCACCATGGGTCCCGCTCGCGAGGCTTTGGACGGAAAAAGCCCCTTGGCTCCCGGCCTGAAAATGAACAAGGTGTGCGCCATGTTCCCTATGTATCAAACTCCATTCTCAGTCACCGTGCTGTCCTCCAGTGGCATCAAATCGATCAAAGACATTCCGCCTGGCTCAAAAATCGGTTTCGGCCCGGCAGGCTCCACTTCCGACACCTACTTTCCCAAAATGCTTGAAACACTGGGCGTTAAATTTGAACGCCGAAATGGTGGCTGGAGCGATTTGGGCGGTCAGCTGCAGGATGGCTTGATCGACGTAGTCGCCTTCGCCGCTGGTGTGCCCATTCCAGCAGTAACCCAGCTTGAAGTACAAACCAAGATCAACATTCTTGAATTTACGGAAGCTGAGCAAAAGAAGATCATGGACACCTACCCAGTGTCTGCGTTCCCCATCAAGGCCAACACCTACAAGACGTTGACCCAGGACGCACGTGCTGTGTCCATGTGGAACTACGCGATTGCCAACTGCGACTTGCCTGAAAGCTTTGTGTACGAGGCCACCAAGGCCGTGCTGGACAACAATGAAAAAATGTTGACCATTCACAAAGGTGCACGCACAACCCTGGCGGAAAACTGGGATAAAAATACCTTCATCCCTTTCCACCCCGGTGCCGCCAAGTACTACGAGGAAAAAGGTTTCACAATTCCAGCGAACCTGAAACTGAAGTAAACATCGATCAATCCATTTGATCCAGTGAGCGCCGGGTATTGCATTGAACACCCGGCGCGCTCGCGCAACCAGTCTTACTATTCTTGAATCGGTCCCATCATGTCCACTCCCTCTAGCGCATCCAGCACTGACGCAGAAGATCGTCTCATCGCCCAAGGCGTCGACGACGAACCCCCCGCGAACAACCAGCGAACATTCACCCAGCGAGCGGCTTTGCTCGTTTCAATCCTGTCCGCAGGCTACGCCTTTTGGCATGTTTTCTCGTTGAATGTAGCCCCGGTGGAAACCTGGGCCTTTCGCATTCTTCACGTGGCTGGCGCACTGATCATCGGCTTCATCGCCTACTCATCTGCCAATGTTGACCAACCCCAGCGCGGTAATCAAAGCCTGATCAAGGCACTTGCAGCAATACTGGCCTTGCCAGCGATCTATGCCCTTTACACGGTATACGACATGCAGCAGATCATCGCCGCAGGTGAGATGATTACCCCGGAAATGGAAGTCAACCAGTTTGGTATTCCATTGGCCGTGGCTACCTTGAGCGCGATTGTTGCCAGCTGGTTTTTTCGCCCGGAAGGCTCAAAGTTCAATTGGCTTGATGGCACTCTGGTACTGACCGTGATCGCCAGCACCGCCTACCTCATGGTTCACCTCGATGGAACGGCATTGCGCATGCGAGCCGGAACACCTTTCGCCTCACCCGGCAACGCGTGGGCAGCCATGGTAGGTTTGGCACTTATTCTCGAGCTTACACGCCGCGTGGCCGGCAGCGCCTTGGTCATCATCTCGGTAATATTCGTGGTGTATTCATTTGTTGGCCCTTACCTGCCCGGCTTTTTGACGCACGACGGCTTCGATTTCAGCCGCTTTTTCTCGTACATCTACACCGATGCGGGCGTGCTGGGTGCCACCACTGCGGTGTCCTCTACCTACATTATTTTGTTCATCGTTTTCGCCGCTTTTCTTCAGGCTCCAAAGTAGGCGATTACTTTGTGAACTTCGCATTCGCGGCCGCAGGCCGTGCGCGCGGCGGCCCTGCGAAAGTGGCTGTTTTCGCCTCAGGCTTGATGGGCATGATCAATGGCACCAGCGCAGGCAATGTGGTTGCCACAGGATCCTTGACCATACCCTTGATGAAAAAAGTGGGTTACAACGGAAAAACAGCCGGCGCCATTGAAGCCGCTGCATCCACGGGCGGGCAAATCATGCCTCCCATCATGGGAGCAGGCGCGTTCATCATGGCGGAAATTACAGGAATCCCTTACTCGGAAATTGCAATCGCTGCAGTCATTCCTGCCGTGCTGTATTTTCTGTCTACCTATTTGATGGTCGACTTCGAGGCAGCAAAACTCGGCATGCGTGGTATGCGCTCCGATGAACTGCCGCAATTCTCGAAAATGGTGAAGCAGGTCTACCTGTTCATTCCTATCATTATTCTGATTGTCGCTCTGTTCATGGGTTACTCGGTGATTCGTGCAGGCACCTTGGCCACCGCAGCGGCGGCTGTGGTTAGCTGGCTGTCGCCATTCAAAATGGGACCCAAAAGCATATTCAAGGCCTTCGACTTGGCAGGGGTTATGTCCATTCAAATCATCACGGTGTGTGCCTGTGCTGGCATCATCGTGGGGGTGATTGCCTTGACTGGCGTAGGCGCGCGATTCTCCTCCATCCTATTGGACATTGCCGAAAATTCGCAATTGGTCGCCTTGTTCTTTGCAATGTGCATTGCAATTCTGCTGGGTATGGGCATGCCAACCACAGCCGCCTATGCAGTGGCTGCATCGGTTGTTGCACCAGGCCTGATCGAGCTGGGCATTCAGCCCTTGGTGGCTCACTTCTTTGTGTTTTACTTTGCTGTCATCTCGGCCATTACGCCGCCAGTCGCCCTGGCCTCGTATGCTGCTGCAGGTATTTCCGGTGCGAACCCAATGGCGACTTCGTTTACTTCCTTCAAAATTGGTCTGACTGCATTTATTGTGCCGTTTATGTTTTTTTACAACGCAGCCTTGCTGATGGAAGGCGAGTGGTTCGTCATTTTGCGTGCCTTTGTTACAGCCTGTATTGGTGTGTTTTTCCTGGCCGCCGCAATTCAGGGCTGGTTCTGGGGAGCACATTCAAATTGGGTAGTACGCGGTATTTTGCTGATCGCCGCGCTCTGCATGATTGAGGGCGGTTTGTACACCGACATTGGTGGCGCAGTACTGGCTGTTGTAGCAATTGTTCTTAATAAGTTCTTTAAAGGAAAACCGGCACCGGAACCCATGGTTCAGGCCAAGGGAATGGATTAAAAACGCAGTGCCTTGAGGCTTCTACACCCTTTTTTAGTGTAGAGCCTCAGGTTCAAACCCTTTCATTGCGTAATCGATTTCCCTATAGTGCGAAGTGTCACGAAATTTGACTACCCGCTACCCCAAGGAGATCTCACGATGTACGCTTTCGAAAAAACAGCTGAATTGCTGACCAAAACCAACACCGAACTGAAGAACCAGCACCAAGCCGCTGCCAAGGCCCTGAACAGCCTGGTACAAGCACAATTCGGCCTGCTGTCACAAGGTTTGGGCAACGCATTCACCGCTGCTGAAAAGCTGCCTTTGGCCGACAAGCCTGTGGTTGTTAACGCACGTACAGAGATCAAGCAAGGCTTGGAAAAAGTAGTTGGCGTGAGCCAGGTTTACACACAGAAGGGTGTTGAGCTGTTCGAACAGCAACTGCCAGTTGTGATCGACAAAGGCTTCTCTTATGCAGCCTTGGCTTTGTCACAAGCCGAGTCTTTGACCGAAAACGCGATCACCATGGGTGTAAGCGCTTTGGAACAAGCCAAAAAAAACGAAACACTGAAGCCCGCCATTGAACAAGCTGAGCAAATTGCTGCCCAGTTGTTCGAAAAAATTGGCGTAAAAGGTGAAGCTGGCGCGAAAAAAGCTGCCAAGAAGCCTGCCGCCAAGAAAGCTGCTGCCCCACGCGCCAAGCGTGCTGCAGCGGCCCCGAAGGCTTCAGTCTGAAAGGACATGGCCCAGCTTGAGCTGAGCTTTGAGTAAATAAAAAACCCTCGAGAATTCGAGGGTTTTTTATGGGCCTGATGAAATATCAATAAAACTTTACAGCAACCACAAAATCAGGCCGTAGCACACACTGGCGCCCAGAACGCCAACAAACCACTCTCTTTTGGCCTCCAACTCGCCCAGCATGGTCACGTCAAAGCTCTTGTTTGCGAAATCGTCCATGGTAATACTCCCGGTGCATAATGCACATGTGTGTTGATGCCTCTATTTAAGTGCAAAAACACAGGTGAGTCTTTCCCACAAAGGGGGCCACCTCATTCGACTACCCCCAAGAGGTAACCACAATGACCGTCAGTTCTGCCAGCGCCTTTGCAATTGTTTCCGCAGGAGTATTTTTGCTCGTTGGTCTTTTCAGCGGATTGTGGAAGTTTTTGCAGATGTGGCGCAGTGAACAAGGTTTAGCGCATCCATATGTAGACATCGCCCACAGAGCCAGCCTGCTCTACGGTTTTGCCTGTATCACCCTGGCCGTGTTGGCACATTTCAGCATGTTCAACCCAAACTACAACTTGTTTGCGGCGGCAATCGTGATTGTATTTTTTGCCTTGGCTGTAGCGGGTTATTTGATACAGGCAGCGCTGAACGGACCCGACAATCAGTTACGGCAACCTCACAAACTGGGAAAACACGCCATGCCCCGCGCAGGTTTGGCCGTATTCATGGTGGCGCTGGTGTTTGCAGAAATTGGAGGCACGCTCTATTTGTTTGTTGGTGCCCTACAGAACCCTTTGCTGCGATTCTGGTCATAAATACCAAGTCGAGCTAACCCCAGGACACCGCACCATGACCACACTGTTCACAAGTCGCCTGCTGCTTGCCGCATTCGCCATAATTTCTCTTGCTGCTTGCAGCACCACGAATACAGCGGGTTCAACAGGCCAGTTCCAGGCGAAATCAAACTGGACCAGCTCATTTTTAAGCCAAGTGCTTGGTGGCCAAACCATGCCAGACGGGGTGAACAACTGGGCATGCCGCCCCGCCAACAATCAAAACCCGGTTGTGTTGATTCACGGCACCTTTTCTTCCAGCATGTATTCATTTGGTGCCTTGGGCCCGGCACTGGCCAATCAAAACCTGTGCGTATACTCAATCGATTATGGCGCAGCCGAGCCCAGCGACTGGTTCAAAGGGGTAGGCCCGGTGGATGAATCGGCACAACGAATTGCCGATTTTGTAAAGTTTGTGAAAACAACCACAGGTGGAGACAAGGTGACCCTGGTGGGCCACTCTCAGGGCGGTCTCATAGGCTTTTACTACCTGAAAATGTTGCAAGGCGCTGCCCACGTCGACCGCTTTGTGGCTTTGGCCCCCAGTGTCAACGGAACCTCCATTGCAAAAACCCCCAACCGCGACAACGTCGAATATTGCCTGGCTTGTGCAGACCAGCACCCGCGCTCCGCCTTGTTGCGCGAGCTAAAAACAGGCCCAATCGCCATGCCCAATGTGCAATACAGTGTTTTGGTCACAAAAAACGACAAGGTGGTGGTGCCAGTTGAAAACCAGTTTGTGAAAGAACCTGGCGTGCAAAACATCTACATTCAAGATCTGCTTCCAGGCAAAAGGGTGTCGCACAGCGGCATGCTCTATGACACCGAAACACTCGATTTGATCGTCAAGCTGGTTCAAGGCCAATCGCTACAAACTGCCTCAAACTAAAGCGGTGTAACTCCGGGTTGCTGCATTGAAACTGTACAAAGGATCATTCACCAGGTTTTGATCAATGCCCTCTTTCTTTAGCTGTACTTTTTGGTATTTGAACGTGCCGGTGGTTTCTACAGTTTGAAGCACACGCACATACTGCGGCACTGCGTAAGCAGGTAATTGGCTGCTTACATGCGCAGCCAGCGCTTTCAAGTCCAGCTTGGCACCGGGTTTTACAGCAACAGCGGCCATGCCGGCACGGCCGTCGAACCCATCCAGCTTCACGCCATAAACCACTGCATGTTCAAGAAATGGCAGTTTGGCCAACACGCCCTCCACTTCCGAGGTTGCAACATTCTCGCCCTTCCAGCGAAATGTGTCGCCCAACCGGTCCACAAACTGAATGTGTTGCCACCCCTGCCTGCGCACCAAATCGCCCGAGTTGAACCAACAGTCACCACGCTTGAATACATTGCGCAGCAACTTGCCTTCATTGGCTCTCGGGTCGGTATAGCCATCGAAGGGCCGTAACTCGGTCACTTCGCTGATCAACAAACCCACTTCACCACGGCTTACGGTTTCACAAAACCCACGTGAGTTTCGCACCACCTGTTCGGAATCGGCATCACAGGCAATAACCTCAAAGGGCATGGGGCAAAAGCCAACAGTCTCTTTAAGGCCAAAGGCATTCATGAATCCCAGGTTAGACTCGCTTGCCCCATAAAACTCGAAAATTTGATGAATACCAAACCGGTTTTCAAAGTCATCCCATATTTCAGGGCGCAGGCCATTGCCTAGAATCAAGCGGATCTCATGGTTCTGATCGTCCATATGGGGTACTTGATTCAACAGGTATCGCAGCAATTCTCCGATATAGCAAAACGCCGTCGCCTTGTAATGTGAAATACGCTTCCAGAATTGACTGGCACTGAATTTTTCATCCAGTGCGAAACAAGCGCCACAAGCCAACACCACCCCCAGTGACACCGTGAGTGCGTTGTTGTGATACAGCGGCAAGCAGCAGTAAAACACGTCAGAAGCCGTCAAACGCACTGCGGTGCTCATGCCCGAGGCCGCTTGCAACCAACGGTAATGGCTCATTACAGAGGCCTTGGGCAAACCGGTTGTGCCTGAGGTAAAAATATAGAAACAGGGCGAGCTGGCCACAATCTGCGCTGTTTGCGCCAGGTTGTGGTCAGGCTGCGTGCACCAGGCACTGCGAAAATCGCTCACTCTTAAATGGGTGCTGCCGGTTTGCAAAGACAACAATTCAATGCCTTTGAGTAAAACGCTGTTCTCTGATTCCAACTGCTTGAGAATATCCAGACCACGGTCACACGCCAGAATCACTCGTGGTTTCACCAACTTCAAACTATGCGCCTGCACCGCACCTTGCTGATTGATATTCAGCAGCGCAGCAACAGCACCCAACTTGGCGCAGGCAATCACCGCAAGTAAAGTTTCAGGCCGATTGGCTGACAACAAGCCCACCGTGTCACCAGCCTTAACGCCCATGGAGAGCAAACCGCGTGCCATTTGATTGCAAACGGAATTGGCTTGCCCGTAGGTCCAACACTGTTGATCGCTTTTCAGGAATGTCGATTTTGCATGTTTGCGCGCTGTTTCCTGAAACAGCAAACCGAGCGAACGGCGTGAATGCGGCCTGAGAAATGCCAAACTGGCCAGCGAAGGGAGAATGTGCGGCATGTCTGGCAGAAAACCCAAGGCGCCCTTAGCAATGTCAATTGCAGATACTGTTTTGCCCTGAACTGTCATTTTGTGCGGCCTCCGGGTGCTGTCTCGTGTTTTTTTATAAAGAAAAAGATACACTCTTTGGGTCAACGAAATTCGCGTACACACCGTTTTTATCAATGTCATCAGGCTGCCCTGTTAAGTATTCTTCCATGCCCATAGCCAAAGTACGCTCTAAAACTGTTCTTTGCCTGCTTGCGCTTGTGATAACGCTTCCGTTTCATGTGGCCCATGCCAAAAATTTCATTGGCTACACGGGCAAAGGCTGGAACAGCGACTTCGGTGTGCTTCGTGGGCAATGCGATGCCAAACTGGTTCAAAGCGAGGCACTGAAAGGCACCTTGACCGAACAAATGGCCTATGTTGAATCCACCGATGCGTTCAAAACAATTTTCACGGAAACCCAGTTGGTTGATGCGTTCGCAGTGGATTCCCATTGTTTCGGGCACACCATGGAGCTGGTGCCCTCTGGGCAAGCCGTGCGCTGGCTAAACCCGGTGAATGGCGTCGGTGTGTATTTGTCGCCGGGGGCCAAATCGGACACTTGCCGCACTTACCTGGGCGTCACCATTGTGAACGGCGAAAAAACAAAGTTCCGGGGTGAGGTGTGCTCGCCCAGCAAAGGTGCCTGGCAAATTCAGCAGTAATCTCAAGCAAATACTGCCCTTCGCAAACGCTGAAGGGTATCCGAATGCCCCACCAGCACCAACAGCAATTTGGCCCGTGTCATGGCCACAAACAGCTTTCGAAAATCAGCTTCGTTGAACTCCGAAAAAGCCAACTCGGTTACCACAACAGCTTGTGCTGCCTGCCCTTTAAAGCGATAAACCGACTCTGCATGCACATTACCCTCGGTGAATACCTGGCTGCCGTTGTCATCATATCGGCCAGTAAAGTGCCTCAGGCTGTGCGGCCCAAGGCTGGCTTGCGCCAATATCTTTGATTTCTCGTGCCCCCGCATGCTAAGCACCGCAATTTTGTCGCGCGTGAAACCTTGCCGCAGACAGGCAGTAATTGCCTTGGCGGTTTGACTCAACAACGACTCTTCATTGTCATACTCGAAAAACTCCAAGGGCAAACCTTCCAGGGGGCAAGCCGCTTCAATGTCCAGCGGCAAAGGCGATTCAAAGTTGAATTCACGTTGAACCAACTGCAATGCCTGCACTACGCGTTTCGGATTTCGATAATTCATGGGCGTGTGCAAGCTGACCCAACCGGGCAGGCTGACTGCTGGCTTGGCGTACAGGTTTTGAATCGGATCTTCCAGCCACAGCCACCGGGTGCCCGAATGTGCGCAACGCTGAAGCACCGGCAGCCAACTTTGATCAAAATCCTGGCCTTCATCCACCACAATTGAGTCGAACACCCACCGTTTGTCCAGAGGTGTGGCCAGAACTTGCTCGGCCAGGCGACCAAAAACCCCGGGCGAAGCGTAGTCCACGTCAAGACCTGCATCGCGGAGCATGCGGTCGCACAATGCATGAAAATTAAAAACCACCGCGCCCATCAAACCTGCTTCACGAACCTGCTGCGCCATGTGTGAGGAAAGCGGCCGGTTGTAACACACATACAAGGTTCGGGCTCTTAAACCATGGTTGCGCTGCAGTTCGCTGAAAGCCAGCTGCGACTTTCCACTGCCAGCAGTACCCGTAATACGCAAGCGAAAAGGCTCGAAGTTTAGCCTTGAAACCCATTGCTCCAGGCCGTGAGACAGACGCGTTACCAAAGTTTCCGCGGCTTGTGACAAGGCCCCCACCTCCGGAACCAGGTTAAGTTCATTGCACAAAAATGAGTGAATGGCTTTGGGATTGCTGTGGCTGCTGAACAGGTCAGCAGTAATGTCGATGGTTTGAATCAGGGCGGCCAATTCATCTTTGTGACGGGCATCCACCACCCGCTCGGCATTCACGGTAAGTCCGCCGGGGTCGGGTACGGTGAAATCGGGGCAATAAAAAATGGGCTCTACCCGCAAGTGACCTTGGTGTTGCAACCTGAACTTCTGGTTCAGCAAAGCACTTTGTTCAGCCAGTGCGTTGAATACATCCTGACGCTGTTCACCCAATTGCTTCACCACCCGGCCTTGGTCCACTTTCATCAAACCGGTTTTCATCAAGATGCTATAAACAATACCACTGGGGCCCAGCACCAGAAATTGGATTCGCCCTGTGACGGTCAGCCCATGCTCAATTCTTGACCAGTGAATACCGTGATAAATGGTGTAGTTGTCTGGCAACTGCGCTTGCAATTGCAACAACACGTCCCGTTCACGGGCTTGTGCGCCATCTAGCGCAAGCTCACTGGTGTCGGAAGGATAAACCTTGGCGGGCACGCCTTATACCTCTTTGAACTGTTGCTTCAGCGCAGTGCCGGAGTAACGATCAACCCCAGCCTGAATGCGAAAGCCCAGCATGATTTTTCCGGTGGTGCAGTACACCTGCTCCCGCAGCCATTCGATAACTTCTTTGCCTTCTGAAAAACCCACTGCCTCGAATTCCCAAACGCGGTCATCCGCATTCCAGCGAAAACCCTTGGACTTTAAAAAATCTTTTTTCTCAAATGGTGCTTTCAACGCAGCAATTTGATAAATCGATTCATTGGCACTGTCAAACAACACCTGAAACGGCATGCGCTGGGATGTTTTCAAGGGTTGAGCCAACACATGGACCAGTGCATTACAATCCTCCACTGCACGGTGGGCGCCGTGGAAGTAACCGCAATCCGACAACAAATATTCCAGTTTGCGTCCTGAATAATTTTCCTGGGTCCATGGCAGTTCCCGAAACGTGCAGGCCCAGATCGATTTTTCAAGCCACGGAAAACGGCGAAGCATAAAAGGCTTGTCAAATGCTGCGTTGTGCGCCACGAACAAAGCGGCCTCATCGCACAGGGTCTTCAAAGCAGCTTCATCGAACCGCTGACCCTTGACCATGTCGTTGGTAATACCGTGAATGGCTGAATTCTCGGGTGTAATGGGCACCTTGGGTTCTTCAAGCCCACCATAAGTACCCAACACCGCACCTATTGCCCCGGTGTCCTGGTCCACCTCAATCAGCACCGCACCCACTTCAATCACTTCGCATGTTGCAAAATCAAGACCGGTGGTTTCAGTGTCGACCACCAGCACCTTAACTGGGCAGTTAATTTGCCCACCAAAAGTGTCACGCATTTGAATGCGGCGCAGCACCTTGTAGTTGCCGCTGCTTTCGAGCCAGCGGGCCACCGTCTCCGGGTCAATGTTGCCAATGCTCTTGTTCAATTCATTGTTGCTCAATTCATCGTGGTTCAATCGCTTTGTCCTCTGGTTCAGTGTGCAGCAAATGGGCCTGTTGTCGGCTTACTTTCACCTGCCAGCCTTTTTTTACCTCGCGAATTCCACCTTTAGTAACGCGCAATTGGCGAGCCAGCTCAATCAATTTCAGTTTGCCACAACGCACGCCATGGCCCAGCAACCAGTGTCGAAGTGTATTGAGCTGGGCTGTGTCGTCCAGTGCTCGCCACTGAATCAGTTGCAAACGGCCGGCTGCGCAAACCACCTGGGGCGCGTTGGCTTGCGTGTTTGAATCTTCTTCCGAATAGTGTGCCCGAAAAAATTCAGCCAGTTGCAACAAAGCCTTCGGGCTTTGGGGAAAGTGTTCTTCCAGGTTGGGCAAGAGTTCGTGGCGTACCCAGTTGCGGCGCAGTGTAGTGTCATTGTTGCTGGGGTCTTCGATGTGCGGCAGGCGATTTACATGTGCGTACTCCAGCAGGCTGGCTTTGCTGCAATCGAGCAAAGGGCGACCCAACAGCAAGTCAGGATGCAGATGGCGATCCACACCCACAGGGCCCACAGCGCGCATCCCACCCACTCCTCTCAGGCCCGAACCGCGCAGCAATTGCAGCAGTACAGTTTCCAGTTGATCGTCCCGGTGGTGGGCGCACAGCAACACAGTGTGTTGATTGGCCTTCATCCAGCTAAAAATGGCACGGTATCGCACCACGCGGGCCTGGCCTTCAAGGCCCAAATCGCCGGGTTCCACATCAACCCGCAACGCAGTAAAAGGCACACCCCAGTGTTCGCACTGATTTTTACAGTGCTCTTCCCAGGCATTGGCCTGTGGCTGGATTTGATGATTCACGTGAACCGCGTGCAGTGGCAAACCCATTGCATGCAATGCATGAAGCAACACGGTGGAATCGACCCCGCCTGAATAAGCCACGACAAAACTGGCTGGCAGCGGGGCTTGGCGCTTGAAGTCGCTTAGAAAGGCTTCAAGCGACTGTTTCAATTATTTGCTCACCTTGAAGTGGCCGTAACTCATCAGCCGGTCATGGCGAGCATCCAACAAGGTTTTGGGCTTGTAAGTGACCAGCATATTCAAAGCAGCCTTGATTGCGGTTTTCAAGTTGCTGGCCGTTTGCGCATGGTCGCGGTGCGCTCCACCAAAGCTTTCCTTCACGATTTCCTGAATCAGCCCGAGATCACGCAGGCGTTTGGCGGTAATACCCAAGGCCTCGGCAGCATCCGATGCCCTTTCAGCGCTGCGCCACAAAATGGACGCACATCCTTCAGGGGAAATTACAGAGTAAGTGGCATTTTCCATCATGATGACGTGGTCAGCCACAGCCAACGCCAAAGCGCCACCTGAACCGCCCTCACCAATAATTGCACTCACAATGGGCACCTGAATTTGTGCCATTTCAATCAAATTGCGGCCAATGGCCTCAGACTGCCCACGCTCCTCGGCATCAATACCAGGGTATGCCCCCGGGGTATCCACCAGGGTTACGATGGGAATACCGAATTTCTCAGCGGTTTTCATCAAGCGAAGCGCTTTGCGATAGCCCTCCGGGCGCGGCATGCCGAAGTTACGCAAAGTACGCTCTTTCACATCACGGCCTTTTTGGTGACCAATCACCATGACACTTTCACCATCAAGGCGGGCCAAGCCACCTACAATCGAAGGGTCGTCTGCAAAATGCCTGTCGCCATGCAACTCGTGAAAGTCTGTGAATGCGTGGGCAATGTAATCCAGGGTGTAGGGGCGCTGGGGGTGACGCGCCACCTGCGATACCTGCCAAGGGGTCAGTTTGCTGTACAACTCTTTGGTCAGCACATCGCTTTTGCCTTCCAGGCGGCGAATTTCTTCTGACAAATCAACAGCTGAGCCGTCTTGAACCAGGCGCAGCTCCTCGATTTTGCCTTTTAACTCGGCAATGGGTGCTTCAAAATCCAGAAATGTTTGCTTCATGAGGTTCTCTTAATAGTCCACCACGGCTGGATCGAGGCTGCGCCACAAATACCACGCTGCCACTGTCCGCCAAGGTTTTAATTTTTCCCCGAATTGTAGTGCTTCTTTCGGTCCGATGGGTTCACCTTCGAAAAATTGGCGCGAGATACCGCGCTGCACACCAATGTCATCCACAGGCCAAACATCGGGCCTGCGCAAACAAAACATCAAAAACATTTGGGCCGTCCAGCGCCCTACTCCCTTGATTTCACACAGGTGGCGCGTGCAGGCCTCATCGTCCATGCCATCCAGCAGTGTCAGCTCAAGACGTCCCTGCTGCTCAAATTCGCTCAAGGCACGTGCGTAGGCTATTTTCTGGCGTGAAAGGCCTGTGGCCTTCAAAGTGTCATCACTTAGAGCGAGCAATACGCTGCTATTGATTTGCCCATTCAGCGCCTCGACCACTCGAGCCCACACCGCATCTGCTGCTTTGACCGAAATTTGTTGGCCCACCAGCGAGCGCAGCATGGTTTCATAAGGCGCGCCACGCGAACGCAAGGCCCGGTCCGAATGTCGAGCCACCAATTCAGCCCACACCGGGCTTTGCAAAGCCAAGGCCTCACACGCCGCCTGCCAATAATCAGGCGCGTGGGGATCTAGATTCAACCTCAGGCTCGCCGCCATTCGGTTGCCCCGCCCCGTTTGTCTTCCAATACCACGCCCATGTCGAGCAACTGCCGGCGTATGGCATCCGCTTTTGAGAAATCCCGGTCGGCCTTGGCCTGGGTTCGGGCATCAATCAAAGCTTGTATTTCAGCCTCGTCCAAGGCACCCGCCTGGTCGCCCACCTCGGCTTTCTGGAAAGCCTCGGCTGTACGTCCCAACAAACCCAGTACCTGTGCCAAAGCTTTCAGACGTGCAGCCAAAGCCAGGTCGGCAGTGCGGTTCACCTCATTGGCCATTTCAAACAACACAGACACGGCAATCGGTGTGTTCATGTCATCATTCATCGCCTCAGCGAAACGGGCTTCAAATTCCAGCATCCAATCAATCGAATCCGCTACCTGAACGTCGCCTACTGCGGTGTACAGGCGACCCAGGGCAGCTTTCGCGTCTTGCACATGCCCTTCTGAATAGGTTAACTGACTGCGATACTGCGCGCGCAAAATAAAGAAGCGCACTACTTCAGCATCGTATACCTTCAAAATGTCCCGAATCGTGAAGAAATTGTTCAGCGATTTCGACATTTTCTCGGATTGGCCGTTGGTTTCAACGCGCACAAAACCGTTGTGCATCCAATACTGGGCAAAACCCTCGCCAGTGGCGCCCACGCTTTGGGCAATTTCGTTTTCATGATGCGGAAACTGCAAGTCAGCACCGCCGCCATGAATATCAAACGTATTACCCAACAACTTGCAACTCATGGCTGAGCACTCAATGTGCCAACCCGGGCGACCAACACCGAAATCAGAATCCCATTTGGCATCTGCGGGCTCATCGGCCTTTGCGCTTTTCCACAGAACAAAGTCCAGCGGGTCGTTCTTGCTGCCTGAAACCCCCACACGTTCACCAGCCCGCAATTCATCCAGACTTTTACCCGATAGCCGGCCGTATTCAGGAAAAGCACGCACCGAAAAGTTCACATCACCGGAATCATCCCGGTACGCGAGTCTTTTATTCATCAGGGTGTGGATCATGTCCTGCATTTCTGCAACGTACTCCGTGGCACGGGGCTCGTGGTCGGGGCGTTCAATACCCAAGGCATCCGCGTCCTCATGCATGGCCGCAATGAAGCGATCCGTCAACGAACGAATGCTTTCACCGTTCTCAACAGCGCGGCGAATAATTTTGTCATCAATGTCGGTGATATTGCGTACATAGGTGACCGGGTAGCCGGAGGCACGCAGCCAGCGCTTCAACAGATCGAAAACCACCATGACACGGGCATGGCCCAAGTGGCAGAAGTCATAGACTGTCATGCCACACACGTACATTCGAACGTTCTGTGGATCAAGCGGTGAAAAAGCCTGCTTTTTCCTTAGAATTGAATTGTAAATTTGAAGAGACGATTTCATTGGACTCAGAAAAAAAGCGGACCCAGCTTGCCAAAACGGTACAATCTGACACTGGAACCCTCAGGAAACCCAGCTCAGAAGCCAACCCGCTCTGGGGCTTGCTACAATAGCGGTCGAGTATATCATTACGCATGATCGAGTTTTTCCCTACCAATCAGATGAAACGGGTAACCCCGCAAAGGCGCAACCGAATGCAGGCTAAAAAAACAATCACGTCGTCAATCAGTGGCAAATACAAGAAAAGCAAATATGCTTTGCTGATTGCCCTCATGGGCTTGGCGTTTGCCGGAGCACCCGGCCATGCCGACGAATCAGATGAAGTTTCAAAACTTATTCAAAGCGGTCAATTTGAACAGGCACAGGCACGTGCAGACGCATACCTGGCCAACCGCCCGAACGACGCTCAAATGCGCTTCCTGAAGGGCCTGATTCTGACTGAACGCAACAAAACCGCAGAAGCCATTACCGTGTTCACCAAGCTGACCGAGGATTTTCCCGAGCTGCCTGAACCCTACAACAACCTGGCCGTGTTGTACGCGGGGCGCGGAGAATATGAAAAAGCCCGCGAGTCGCTTGAAATGGCCATTCGCACTCACCCCAGCTATGCCACCGCCCATGAAAACCTGGGCGATGTGTACGCCAAGCTGGCCAGCCAGTCCTACGACAAAGCACTTCAACTGGACGGGCGCAATTCAACCGCGCAAACCAAATTGTCGCTGGTACGCAACCTGATTGCCGGCAAGCCCGAAACGGTGGCTGTGGCGGCAGCACCAGCAGCCGCACCAGCTAGCAAGCCAGCACCCGCCAAAACCGCACCCGCGGCAGTGCCCACCCCGCCGGTGGTTGCTGCTACGCCTCCCGCAGTTGAGGTGGCACCCAGCAAACCAGCCCCGGCAGAGCCTGCCATTACAGCCAGCAAACCTGCTGAACCAAAACCCAATACCATCGGTATGGACAGCCAGGTACTGGCGGCCGTTGAAGCTTGGGCCAAAGCATGGACTGATCAAGACATGGCCGGTTACCTAGGTGCCTACAGCCAAGACTTTGAAACACCAGGCAAAATGAACCGTACCAACTGGGAAAAAATGCGCGAACAACGCATTGTTGGCAAAGAAACCATTCGCGTGGTGGTTGAAAACCCGTTGATTACCATCACTGGCAATGAAGCCGTGGTGAAATTCAAGCAAAGCTATTTTTCCAACCGCCTGAACAATGTGTCCACCAAAACACTGACTATGAAACAGGAAGGCGGCACCTGGAAAATCACCAGCGAGAGGGTGGGCGGCTAAATGTGGTCTAGAAGCAGGCTTCGTGGAATGTCCAAAGGGTTGCGCTTGGTCGCCCCCCTGATGTTTTGGGCATTCACGGCGGCCCCCACTTTTGTGAAATCTGGCTCCGAGGAATCATTCGACCTTGCGGCCTACAGCAGCCCCGAACCCAAAAAGGGTTCGCTGGCCAGCAAGTTGTTTGAGTCAGCCAGCTACCAACCGGTAATCGATACAGCAGTCGAAGAAATTTATCTGGCGCTGAGTAATCATGAACTGAACAAAGCGCTTGAATTGACCGACCGCTTGTTGAGTGAATTCCCCAATTTTTACCTGGGTCACATGCTCAAGGGCGATATTCTGTCGCTGAAAGCGGGGCGCCCCCTGACCAAAATTGGGGACATGCCTGATGTGCCCAAAGGCAAACAGGAAGAACTGACAGAATTGCGCGAAGAAGCAATTGCGCGCTTCAAGGCGGTGAAAGACCGCCCGCAACGGGACCTGCTACCTGCTGAGCTGGTTGAATTGAACGACGATCAGCGTTATGTGATTTTGGTAGACACCACGCGTTCACGACTGTTCCTGTATGAAAATGCATTTCCGCAACCCCGCCTCGTTACTGACTTTTACGTATCCCAAGGCAAAATGGGCGCAGTGAAAGTACGTGAGGGTGACAAGCGCACACCCATTGGCGTGTACACCATCACTGAACTGCTGCCCAAAGAAAAACTGACTGACTTCTACGGCCCCATCGCCCTGCCTATCGACTACCCGAACGCTTGGGACAAGCGCCTCGGAAAAACAGGCTATGGCATTTGGTTGCATGGCATGCCAAAGCATTACGTAAGCCGCCCCCCCAAGGCCAGCGATGGCTGTGTGGTACTGGCCAATCAGGATTTGCTTGCCTTGAAAAAATTTGTTGACATCGGCAGCACGCAGGTCGTGATCAGCGAAAGGCTAGACTTCGTGCCAATTGATGTGTGGCAGAGCCACCGCAAAGCGGCCCTGCGAATGGTGGACACCTGGAAGAAAGATCTTGAAAAAGGCTTCTCGAAAGGAATTTATCATTACGCAAGCGACGTCAAAATTGACGGACAAGGTCTCATCGAGTGGCAAAAAAACCAGCAAATCAGCAACAAGTCATTCGGGAAAATTTCCATCGATGACCTCACTGTCATGCGATACCCCAGCGACAAAGACATGATGCTGGTGTCCTTTAGGCAAGAGGACAAATTGTCGGGCGAAATCCGCAAACAGCAATACTGGATGAAAGTGGGTACCCGTTGGCAAATTGTTCAAGAAGACACTTTCAAACTGTAAGGAACAAGTCTGTGACTCAAGGCAAACGTGTTTTTCTCAAGTGGTCGATGTTCTCGGCGATAACTGTTAGCATCGGTAATTCTTCAATCTCCTCTGCGTTTGCAAAAGCGAAAAAACGAACCATGGTTAAACTAAAAACAAATTTTGGCGACATTACGATCGCCCTGGACGCTGAAAAAGCACCCGCCACTGTGGCGAACTTTCTGGAATACGCGAAAAGCGGCTTTTACACCAACACAATTTTTCACCGTGTCATCAGCGGCTTCATGGTTCAAGGCGGTGGTTTCGAGCCAGGCATGAAACAAAAGCCCACCAAAGACCCCGTAAAAAACGAGGCTGACAACGGCTTGAAAAACGAGAAATACACCCTTGCCATGGCTCGTACCAACGATCCACATTCGGCCACTGCCCAGTTTTTCATCAACGTAGAGAACAATGAATTCCTGAACTTCAAAAGCCCAACACCACAAGGCTGGGGTTACTGCGTATTCGGCAAAGTCACTGAAGGCAAAGAAGTTGTAGACAAAATTGTGGGCGTAAAAACCGGCTCGAAAGGCTTTCACCAAGACGTGCCACTGGAAGACGTGGTGATTCAGGGTGTTGAAATACTCTAAGTCGGCCCCAGTCAAAAAGCCCTTCTCTCAAGGGCTTTTTTGATGACTTTTAATCAGGTAACAAGTTGATTGAAATTCCGCAACAAGGTGCTGCATTCTTTGCCTCCGACCTGCATCTTTCTGAAGACACGCCCAAAACACTGGAAGCCTTCGAAAACTGGTTGGCCAGTGTAGCCCAGGACAATACCCTCATCTTTCTGCTCGGTGACCTGTTCGAAGTCTGGTACGGAGACGACCACAGCGACAGCACCAGCGAGCGAGTTGCCCAAGCGGTTCAAAGTGCAAAATCTGCCGGCGCCACGCTGTATTTCATGCATGGCAACCGCGACTTCCTGCTCAGTGACCAATTTGCCGAAGCTGCTGGGTTTGAAATTCTGCCAGATCCAGAATTTTTGCTGGTCAACCACCAGGTGGTGCTGATTACGCACGGCGATCAACTTTGCACTGACGACAAGGCCTACCAAAAATTCAGGCTTCAAAGCCGGGATGAGAAATGGCAAAAAAACTTTCTGGCACTGCCCCTGCAGCAACGCATTGAAATGGCCAAAGCCATTCGCAGCGAAAGCAAAATACACAAAGCCAACAGCGCCATGAGCATCATGGACGCCAACCTGCAAGCTGTGGCTGAATCATTCAAAGGCAAATGGCCCGATGGCTATTACATCGGCAAAAGCGATGTGATTTTGCATGGGCACACACACCGCTGTGCCATACACCACACGTTGAACAGCCCAGCCCCCACCACCCCCGAATCAACCCAAGGGCAGCTGCAAAAAGGCCAGCGCATTGTGTTGCCGGACTGGGATTTTGATGAACCAGAAAAAAACCGCCCAAAGGGCGGTTTCTTGAAGCTACAAAGCAGCGGGGAATTCAGTCTGACCCTGTTCAACTAGGTGGCTAGTTGTCCACCAGTTTGTTCAGGGCTTTCAATTCTTCACAGTCCACAGAGTCTCCGCAATCTGGCTGCGCTTTCCCCTTGCTCAGCTGTTTTTCAAGCTGTTCAATGCGTTGCTGCTGGGCAATGGCCTGATCAATCAAACCATGCATGGCCTTAATCAGCGGATCATCGCCATTCTTGGACACACCATAGGCCAAAAACTCTTCTTTGGTTTTTGCCGCGCCTGTCAATTCCTCACCCGGTGCGCGTTCTTCAGCTTTCAAAATCATGCGCGCAGGGTTGCCTACCGCCGTGGCACCCGCGGGCACTGGCTTGGTTACCACAGCATTTGATCCTATCTTGGCACCCTCACCCACTGTGAATGGCCCCAAAACCTGTGCACCAGCCCCAACTACCACGCCCTTTTCAAGCGTGGGGTGTCGCTTGCCCTTGGCCAATGAAGTACCACCCAAGGTAACGCCTTGGTAAATGGTCACATCGTCATGAATCTCGGCCGTTTCGCCGATCACCACGCCCATACCATGGTCAATGAAGACACGTCTGCCAATGATTGCACCGGGATGAATTTCAATGCCTGTGAAAAAACGCCCCAAATGCGACAAAAAACGCGCCGGCGTGATTAAACCCGCTGCCCATGCCCTGTGAGCCAGGCGATGCCAAATCAGCGCATGCAAACCGGGATAGCACAGAAAAACCTCCAGACGCCCTCGGGCTGCCGGGTCTTTTCTCAAAATCGTGTCAATGTCTTCTTGTAGTCGAATCCACATGCGCGGAAAACCCTGAATCAATTGTTATTGATGCGTCAAACGCTGGTCGCCGCAGTGTATCACGGCTGTATCAAGGCTTCTTGCGCTCAAATTCATGCGGATAAAGGCGATTGTCCACCACCCGTATCACATCAGAAAAAAAGCCTCGAAGCATGTCCACTTCTTCTTGCTCCAAAGGCGTTTTGGCCAACATTCTGGCCAAACGCTGCACCACCTTTTTCGGCTTGTCGGGATTGATAAAATCAACCGCCTCCATGGCTTGCAGCCAATGGGCCTGTAAATCCGCCACCGCCTTCACAGTGGCCAGCTTGCCACCCTGCCTCACACTGTCAGCAAGGGAGCCTTCGGCAGCCACGGCCAATTCACCAGTCGCCCATTCCGTGCGCAAGGCATAGGCCACAATTTGCACGGCTTGTGACAAGTTCAGCGAGCTGTAAACCGGGTTGGCGGCAATCGTCACCTGCCGATTGCACACCAGCAGTTCATCGTTGCTTAAACCCGTGCGCTCGGCACCAAACACAAAAGCTGCACCGATGCCGCTTTCCGTCAAACACAAAGCCTCTTTTGCTGCCTCCTGCGGGCTTTGCAAACTTGGGCCCAAATCGCGCAAACGTGCAGACAAAGCAAATGCCACGCTTCGATCAGCCAAGGCATCGGGCAAGGAGTCGTAAACACGGGCCTGTTCAAGCACATCGCTCGCACCGCTGGCCAGTGAAATCGCCTCTTCAGCACTGCAAATTTCTTTGGTTTTCGGCTCAACCAGGCGCAAATCACTTAAACCCATGGTTTTCATGGCGCGTGCCACCGAACCAACATTGCCCGGATGGCTTGTTTTTACGAGAACTATTGAAATGGATTCGAGGGAATTGGCTGCGGTCATTTATAATGTTGGGTTAAACGTATTCAAATTGAAAGGAAAGGCCATGCATCCGATGTTGAACGTGGCGGTGAAAGCCGCTCGCGCTGCGGGAAAAATCATCAACCGAGCGGAGCTTGACCTCGATCAGGTAAAAATCGGTGTCAAAGGGCCCAACGATTTCGTCACTGAAACCGATCAAGCTGCTGAAAGCGCCATTATTGATGTGCTCAAGCAAGCCTTTCCCGATCACGCCATTCTAGCCGAGGAAAGCGGTGCCTCTGGCAAATCCGACTACGAGTGGGTCATCGACCCGATCGATGGCACTGCCAACTTCATTCACGGCTACCCACACTACGCCATTTCAATCGCGCTGCGTGTCAATGGCCATGTTCAACAGGCAGTTGTTTACAACCCGGCCACCAACGACCTGTTCACCGCGTCCAAAGGCGAAGGTGCGTTCTTGAACAACCGTCGAATCCGGGTTTCAAAACGCAGCAAACCCAATGAATTTCTGGTTGGTTTTGCATTCCCAAGCGGTCAGAATGAGGGCTCGCTGGGCGTAAAACGCAAAATGCTGGCACTGACTGAAAGCACGGCAGGCATTCGAAAATCCGGTTCAGCCGTTCTCGATTTGGCTTATGTGGCCTGTGGTCGCCTGGATGGTTACATGTGTTTTGGCTTGAAGCCCTGGGATTTGGCAACAGGCGTTTTGCTTGTTTCCGAGGCAGGCGGCTTGATCACCGACCCCCAAGGCAATGACACCTTCATGAGCACAGGTGACGCGGTTGCCGGCAACCCAAAAGCCCTCCAATACCTGCTTAGCTTCAAATAAAACAACAGGGACCCAGTTGAGCAAACAAGCGAGTACAAATAACCAGGCTGCATCACAGGCGTTTGAAAGCCACACGCCGATGATGCAGCAGTACCTCACGCTGAAATCCGAGTACCCCGACAAGCTGCTCTTTTATCGCATGGGCGATTTTTACGAGCTGTTTTTCGACGATGCCCAACTGGCCGCACAGCTTCTCAGAATTACCCTGACCCACCGAGGCCAATCAGCTGGTCAACCCATTCCGATGGCGGGGGTGCCTTTTCATGCCGCAGATCAATACCTTGCCAAACTGGTGGCGCTGGGCCATTCAGTGGCCATTTGCGAGCAGGTGGGAACGCCTGGCCTGACCAAGGGCCCCATGGAACGCAAAGTGGCGCGGGTAGTTACACCAGGCACACTGACCGAATCCACTTTGCTGCCTGACCAGGAAAACAAGACCCTGCTCAGCCTGTTCTCTGAGGACGGCAAGTACTGGGGGGTGGCTTGTCTGGCACTTTCTGCGGGTTCAATTCGTTTGCTGGAATGCGATTCAGGCGCACTGGCAGCACACCTAAGCCGGTTCAACGCAGCCGAAGTGCTTGTAAACAACCGCACATGGGCACAACACAGCCAAATAACCGGCTGCATCGAGCGCCCAGCTTGGCACTTCGATGCAGGCTTCGCCCAAACGCATTTGCAATCCGTGCTGCAAGCCGCCAACCTGGCAAGCCTCGAATTGCACAACGCCAAACTGGCCGTGCCCGCCATGGGCGCCGCGTTGCAATATGCAAAGGAAACGCACCTTAGCATTGAAAACTTCAAGCACGTGTCCGATATTCAAGTTGAACACGAGCAAGACTTTCTGGTGCTGGATGAGGCCGCACGCCGCAACCTGGAATTGACAGAAACATTGCGCGGCGAGCCCGCACCCACCCTGTTCTCGCGCATTAACCGCACCGGTAGCGGCATGGGTGCCAGGCGCTTGCGCCAATGGCTATTGGAACCTTTGCGCAACCTGGCCACCATTGAAGCACGACAAAACAAAATACAGCACCTGCTTGCCACCTTGGGCCAGGCGCCAGAACCTGTCTGCTTCAATCTGGTTAAAACATTGCGTGCAATGGCCGATATTGAGCGCATCAGCAGTCGCGTGGCCATGCAAACGGCAAAGCCTCGGGATTTGCTGGCCCTGCGGGAAAGCCTTCAAGCGCTGCCCCAAGTGGAACAACTCATTGCCCACTTTGGCGACAGCGCATTTGAAACAGCACAGCAGGCCTTTCAGGCACCACCCGAACTGCTGGCTGAATTGATGCAAGCCTTGGCCGAAAACCCACCAGTACTGATACGTGACGGCGGCGTGATTGCCGATGGTTACCACACTGAGCTGGACGAATTGCGAAACATTCAAACCGGCAGCGGGCAGTTTTTAATTGAACTGGAAAAACAGGAACGTGAGGCCACCGGCATCGCCAATCTGAAAGTCGAATTCAACCGGGTGCATGGTTTTTACATCGAGGTCAGCAGTGCGCAGGCCGACAAAGTGCCCGCACACTATATTCGCCGGCAAACAATGAAAAATGCCGAGCGCTACATTACCGAAGAACTGAAAGCCTTCGAGGAAAAAGCGCTCTCCGCGAAAGACAAGGCCCTGAACCTTGAAAAGGTCATTTATGAAAACCTGATGGTGTGGCTGGGTCAGTTCACCCCATTTTTGCAGCGCTGCGCGCGTGAATTGTCTGAACTTGATGCCTTGGCGGCATTGGCCATTGTGGCTTTCGAGGCAAATTGGGTGCGCCCGCAAATGGTGCCGCATGCCCTGCTGAACATTCAGCAAGGGCGCCACCCAGTGCTGGAAGTACAAGTGGAGCAATTCACCCCGAATGATTGCACCTTGCGCCCCGGCAAACACATGGCACTGATTACCGGCCCCAACATGGGTGGCAAAAGCACCTACATGCGACAAACCGCGCTCATCGCATTGCTGGCGCACATGGGTAGTTTCGTGCCGGCAGCCAGTGCACAAATTGGCGTACTCGATCGAATTTTTACGCGCATTGGTGCATCCGATGACCTGGCCGGTGGCCGTTCCACCTTCATGGTGGAAATGACAGAAGCCGCCACAATCGTTCGCCAAGCGACACCCCACAGCCTTGTCATCATGGATGAAATTGGACGGGGAACCTCAACTTTCGATGGTTTGTCCCTCGCCTGGGAAATCGCAAAACGCTTGGCCAACACCAACAAATGTTTAACACTGTTTGCCACACACTATTTTGAAATTACAGCACTGGGCCATGAATTGGACAGTGTGTTCAATGTGCATTTGTCTGCCACCGAACACCAGGGCAAACTGGTGTTTTTGCATCGCATAGAAGCTGGCCCTGCCAGCCAAAGTTATGGCCTGCAAGTGGCCAAGCTTGCGGGCTTGCCCGCCTTGGTGGTGAAAAATGCACAAAAACGACTTGATCAGCTTGAGGCTGAAAAACGCGCCATGAACGCCCAGGTGGATCTGTTCGACCTGCCAAGTCAGGATGCGGTTGAACAGCCAGCCAGCGCGCAGCACGTGAACCTGATTCTCGAAAAACTCAACGAGATTGATCCCGACGAACTCAGCCCGCGCGAAGCATTGCAGTTAATCTTTCAGCTAAAAGGCCTGCAAACATGAATTTGCGCCGCGCAGCCACCAAAGCCTGTGCGGCCGCCTTGGTCACTTTCGTTGCGGCTGCCCAAGCCAGCCCAAAGCACAGCACCTTCAGCTTTGCACTGATCGGCGATCAGCCTTACAACAATTTCTTCGAGCCCGCCACCGACAACCTGATTCAACACATTGGGAATGAACATGATATTCACTGGATTTTGCATATTGGCGACATCAAAGGTGGCAATGAGCCTTGTGCCGATGAATTAATCAACCGTCGCCTTGCGCAACTGCAGCGAAGCGGGAAGCCCCTGGTATATGTGCCCGGCGACAACGAATGGACCGATTGCCACAGGCCATCCAACGGTAATTTCGACAGCCAGGAACGCCTGAATTTCTTGCGCCAGCAGGCATTTTCACAGCCCCGCTCACTGGGCAAAAAAAACTTTTCCGTTCGGCAACAAACCAGTCCACCCTACCCTGAACACCTGATGTGGACACAAGGCAGTACCCTCTTTGTGAGTTTGAATATTCCGGGCAGTAACAACGATCTGCTCAACCCGAAATCCAGAAAAACCAGTACAAAAAAAGCAAAGCAATTGTTGAAAGCCCGAGATCAAGCGATTGACGCATGGCTAAGCGAAGCTGAAGCATTGTTTGAACATGACAGTACACGCCCTACGGAGACCGTAATCGCCATTCAGGGCAATCCAATTGATGGTTCAGGTGGTACCAGCACCAACCCATCCCGGAATGGCTACGCTGCTTTCATGACAAGGCTGGTGAAATACATCGATACCACGCGGCGGCCAGTACTGCTGGCGCATGGCGACACACACCGGTTTAAATGGGACAAACCCAGCCTCGAACAATTCGGTGGCACACCCAGCTCAGATGCACTGTTTTATAGGGTCGAGGGCTGGGGACACCCCTTCATGAATGCCTGGGTGCAGGTGAAGGTAAAACAAGGCAGTGCAATGCCATTTGAGGCCAGCAGCGTTTCGCTGCCAAGCCCCACTGCTGACAATTAGCCCGAAATAAAGCCCGAACTGAGGCCAAACGGTTAATTCAGTTTGCGTGCATCAGGGTTGGGGGCAATGCTGAACAGCGATTGCGCAGCAGCACCCTGCGCTTTTTCTTCCTCATTGGCGGCACGAATATCCAGCACCTTCAGGTGATAGCGCAAGGCCATGCCCGCGAACGGGTGGTTGCCATCCAGCACCACTTTGCCTTCGGCAATGTCAGTCACAGTCCAAACCCGACCAAAACCAGTGTTTTCCTCGTCAGCTTGCAGGTCAGGCTCGTTTTCATCTTCAACAGGAACCTCCTCCAGTTGCATACCGATTTCAAGGTCTTCAGCAAAACTGTCCGCATCTTCTACCCGCATCAATTCGGGGTCAAAATCTCCGAAGGCATCCTCAGGCTCGAGTTGAACGAACACCTCATCGCCAATGGCCTTGCCTTCAACTGCCTCTTGCAGCTTCGGAAACACCTCATTATCACTGCCATGCAGGTAAATGATCGGCTCGCCACCGTGTTCCTGAATCAGTTCACCCTGCGCATCACGCAGCTCAAAATCAAGGGTAACCACCGTGCCGTGCTCAACAATCATCGTACATAACTCCAGAAATCAGCGCCCGAACAGTGGGCAGTCTTTTAAGGTGGCCTATGATACCCGTAATCGATAAATCACCCAAATAAAGCCCCCTTCAGATGATCAAACCCCTCACCCACATCGCAAACCTCCCTGTGGAACAATTCATGACCGAGCATTGGCACATCAAGCCATTTTTGTTTCGTCAGGTATTTCCGAATTTCGAACCACTGTGCGATTTCGACACCATCGCCGAGATGGCATCCGATGAAGACATCGAAAGCCGATTGATACAACACAGCAAAGCAGGCTGGACACTTGAACACGGCCCGTTTGATGCGCTGCCCTCGATGAAGAAAAAAGCATGGACCGTGCTGATCCAGGGCATTGACCACCACTTGCCCGAAGCTTATGACCTGCTGCAATTGTTCCGCTTTATTCCCGATGCACGCCTGGACGACGTGATGCTAAGCCTGGCCAGCGATGGCGGGGGCGTGGGTCCACACTACGACTCCTACGATGTCTTTCTGCTTCAAATGCACGGCAAACGGCGCTGGAAAATTGGCCCCTTGCCGAACAAAGAACTTGAAGAAGGCATGCCCCTGAAAATTCTCAAAAACTTTGAGCCCACCGAGGAGTTTGTTCTCGAGCCTGGTGACATGCTTTACCTGCCCCCGAACTATGGGCACGACGGCATCGCAGAGGGAACCTGCTCAACCCTGAGCATTGGCTTCAGGGCGCCCACGCAGGCCGAGGTTCTCAGTGGCATATTGCGCGACATGGCCGATCAAATTGATCAAGATCCAGGCATGACTCAAACACTGTTTTCTGACCCCGCCCGAGGGTTACAGAAAAACCCTGCAGAAATTCCTGACGATTTGCTGAATTTTGGATTTAATTTGATTCGGCAATTTTCAGCGAAATCGCCTCAAATCCAGCGCAGCATGGGGATTTTGCTCACAGAACCCAAGCCACATGTGTATTTTGTAAACAACACCGAAGATCAGGAAATACACGAAATAATTAGTGTTCTTGGAGAGCGCGGCATTGCATTAAGCATGAAAACTAAAATGTTGTTCAAAGACACCGATTTTTACATCAATGGCGATGCTGTCAACCCGACCAGTGCCCTTACCGTTAAACAGCTGCAAATGCTCGCAAACCAGCGTGAAATGGAGCCAATCGACGCTGCAGAAGCTTTAAAAAATCCTGAATTTCAGTATTTTTTAATTGGTTTTGCAAAAGCCGGTTGGGTAGAAACCCTAATGTGATTAATTTCATTTAGAATTTGAAACGACTCAGCAAAGTCAATAGAATTTTGCTTCGAAAATAAGGTCGAAACAATGACTTGAATTTGACAGGCTATTCGATAGAATTTGCAGAGTTTTCCGCTTGAGTGCTTGAACACCCAGCAGGAAAATGGGTGATTCTGGGTTCTCTTGTGAGCCTATTTGCTCTAAAAAAGACGCTTGAATCGGCGTCTAGTTCGTGACCCCAAAAGGAATAAACATGAAAAACTCAATTTTGATCGCATCTTTGTTTGCAGTAGCATTGGCCGCTTGTGGCAAGAAAGAAGAAGCAGCTCCAGTTGAACCAGCAGCTCCTGCTGTAACTGAACAAGCTCCTGCCGCTGAGCCAATGGCCGCAGAACCAGCAGCCACTGAGCCAGCAGCTACTGAGCCAGCCGCTACTGAGCCAGCAGCAGCTCCAGCTGAAGAAGAAAAGAAGTAAATTCAATTCGCTTGTAAAAGCGATTGAAGCTAAAAAGCCCCAGATGAAAATCTGGGGCTTTTTTATTGGATCACCTAAAAATCAAGCGGCCACTTGCTGCGAATCAAGGCTGATCCAGGCAAAACCCTCGGTTTGGCAGGCGATGTCAAACGCGATTCCGCGCGGGGTCAATACCTCCGCCCACATTTGTTGAACCACCTTGGGACAATTCGTGGTTTGGCTTAAATGTGCTGCCACCACAAACTGCAAGTTTCCAGAATCGAGTTTCCGAAGAATATCGCAAGCCACCTGATTGCTGAGGTGACCATAATCGCCTCCTACCCTTTTTTTCAGGCTGGGTGGATAAGGCGAATTGGACAGCATCTCGGGGCAGTGGTTGGATTCGAGAATCAAGGCATGAGCCTTGTTCAACATGCTGATCAAATGCGGCGTAGCACTGCCACAATCGGTCAGAATGCCAGTGACGAAGCCCGACCTTGATTCAATCAACATTTGAATGGGTTCAGCAGCGTCATGGGGCACGGGAAAGGGATGCAAAGTCAGGTTCTTGACGTTAAATGCTGCATGGCTCTCGATTAACACCACCTTGCCTGACTGCAGGTAGTCTTCATCGCTTAGTTTGGACCGTAAGGCCGCGCGCCAGGTGCCATGCGTCAAGTACACAGGTGTACCAAACTTTCGGCTGAATTTGAATACACCGCCTATGTGATCCCCATGCTCGTGAGTGACCACAATTGCATCGACATCTTGCGGAGTGAGCCCAACTCGCTCCAGGCGGCCAACGGTTTCCTTCACAGCAAAACCGCAATCCACCATCAAGCGCGTCGGTGTGTCAGTTAGCCTGCATTCAAACAGCCAACTGTTGCCTTCACTGCCACTGCCCAAACTCGCAAAACGCACACCAATTACCGGAGTTTTCCGGCCAGCTTGGTTGCCGCTTCTTCGGAAATTGCGGCGTCCACAGCTGCACCGCGCTCGGAAGTAAACTTGACCGACGTGGACTTGTCTCCCTCAGGCGCAACAACAACCTGGAAGCGTTGATCCGCTTTCAAGGATTTGTCATTCGAAGCACCGCCAAAGATTTTCCCGAAGAAACCCTTCTTTTCGCCTTCTGCAGAAGCGGAATCGGGAATGTACTTCACGTAATACACACCGTTGGAACGGTCACGGTCTTCGACAATAAAACCAGCGCGGTCCAGCCCGAAGCCCACACGGCGCCAGGCCAAGGGAAAGTCTTCAGCCAAAACAATGGCTGTACCCTCGGGCTTTTTCTGAACCGAAATGAGCTCTTGCCCCACCGGGCGCCCCGCTGCGGCAGCAGCCTTCTCGTCACCAGTCAGCTTCGCCATCAAGCGATTCAGCATTTCAGCTTCAAGTTCGGGATCAGAAGGGCGATTCATCCACACCAAGTTGGACTGGGCCTGATCAGTGTAGTTTTCTTCCATGCCACGGTGAGTCACGAAAATTTCAACACCACCTTGAATCGGCTCCACACGGGTACGGTAGCGGTCGCGGGTGTTGCTGGAGTAAATACCATCAAACACCGTGCCAATCACTTTGCGAATGCCATCCAAAGGAATATTGGCGCGGTTTTCAGCCCAATTGGTTTCCATCAAGCCAATTTTTGGATCATCCACGGCCAGTTCAAACCCGGTGTCTTTCCAGAATTCGCGCAATTTTGGCCACAGTTGCTCGGGTGGCATTTTCACTTCCAGAGAGCGCAAGTTGCCCACGCGTTTGATTTTTACATCATCGGACGAAACCAAAACCGGCTCAGCCTGCGCTTGTGGGCGAGCACCCGCTGGGCGAGTACCACCACCACTGTAAAACGACGAAGCAGACACCGAACCGGAACCGGACTCGCCGGGAATCAGGAATTGCTCATCGGCAGACTGCGCAGTCAGATCTGGCGGCACCTCAAGGCCCTGCTCGCGCTTTTCGGCAGTGCGGTAAGCCGTTTTCTGTCCTTCCACAGCCTCTTTGTAAGAGGCGCAGCCTGCGGCAGTGGATACGGCCGCTGCGATCAGCAACAGCTTGAAAGGGGTCATCTTGTTCAATTCCATGTGTTTCACAGCCTTAAGTCGTCTTTAGTCGATCAACCGGTGCGCACGCAAGGCGGCGTCCACGGTTTGGTGAAAATTGGATTCCAGTCGGGTCAAAGGCAAGCGCACACCGGGTGCCATTTTGCCCATTTTGCTCAATGCGTACTTCACGGGAATTGGATTGGCCTGTACAAACATGGCCTGGTGCAAATCCAGCAAGCTCAAATTCAGGGCATGCGCGGTTTTCGCATCGCCCGCGATGGCCGCAGCACAAAGTTCGTGCATCAACTTTGGGGCCACGTTGGCGGTCACGGAAATATTGCCTTTTCCGCCCATCAACATCAAGTTCACTGCGGTGGGGTCATCACCACTGTACACAGCGAAATCAGCTGATGTGTCGCGAATCAACCAAGCCCCGCGCTCAAGGTTGCCTGTGGCTTCCTTGATACCCACAATGCCATCTACCTGACTCAAGCGCACCACTGTGGAATGTGCCATATCAGCCACCGTGCGGCCAGGTACGTTGTATAGAATCACCGGCAAATCAACAGCCTCGGCAACCTTGCGCATGTGCAGGTAAATGCCTTCCTGAGTTGGTTTATTGTAGTACGGCACCACTTGCAGACTAGCAGCAGCACCCACCTTGCGCGCAAACTCGGTCAGTTCAATGGCCTCGGTGGTTGAATTGCCACCAGTGCCTGCAATAATGGGTATGCGGCCCGCCGCCTGCTCAACCGCCACACGAATCAGTTCGCCGTGCTCTTCCACGTCCACTGTGGGTGATTCCCCAGTGGTTCCTACCGCTACAATCGAGTCGGTACCTTGTTCAATATGCCAATCAATGAGCTGACGGTAACTGTCATAGTCCAGCGACCCGTCTTCAAACATCGGCGAAACAATCGCGACAATGCTGCCAGTGATCATTTAGTCCCTTTGAGTGAGTGTTATTGTTCCAGATTGTATCTCAGACCAAGTGCCTGTAATGCCCATGGCCCGTTGAATCATTGCAGGGCTTGGCATGCTTCGAAGCCCCTGTTCAAAACGCAGTATGTTCAATAAAGACATACGGGACAGCAGTTCGTTGGGTTGAAGCAGAAAATCCGGGCTCCGTGGCGAACCAAACTGCGCATTGCCATCCATAAAGGTTTCGTAAACCAGCACTGCATTCTGAGACTTCAGGTTGCCCAAAAGGTTCTCGAAATGGGGGCGATGCAAATAGTTGGTCACCACGATCAAGTCGTATTGCTGCCCCGCCAATGGCCAGTCAGCCTGTTCCAGGTCCATGGCCTGAAACTGCACATTCGCCGGCCAGACCGTGTCAGGTGTATTTTTGTCTACTGCATGTACAACATAACCAAGACTGGCCAAATAAAGTGCGTGCCGCCCACCACCGCAAGCAAGGTCAAGCGCCCTTAAACCCGGCTTGACCGCAACCGAACCTTGCAGGCTTTCAACACACTGACGAACCCATGGCGAAGGCGCCATGGCTGGATTGGCGTGATCAGTAGCCATGTCAGGAATAATCCAGCCCCATGTGCTTGCGCACATCCTGCATCGTGTCGTTGGCCATCGCACGTGCGCGCTCACAGCCTTCGCTGATGATTTTTCGCACCAATGTCGGGTTTTCGGTGTACATGGCTGCACGTTCGCGCATAGGCGCCAACTCGTCGGTTACTGCCTGAATAATTGGCTCTTTGCACTGAATACAGCCAATGCCCGCCGATTTGCAACCTTCCTGCACCCACTGCTTGGTGCTGGCGTCTGAATACACCTCGTGCAATTGCCAAACAGGGCATTTAGCAGGATCACCCGGGTCGGTGCGGCGCACGCGGGCCGGGTCCGTTGGCATTTTGCGTACTTTCTGGGAAATGTTCTCGGGTGTTTCCCGCAAGGCCAGCGTGTTTTGGTAGCTCTTGGACATTTTCATGCCATCCAACCCTGGCATCTTGCTGGCCTCGGTCAGCAAGGCTTTGGGTTCCAGCAAAATCGGCTTGCGGCCAATTTCAGCTCCCTTCGCATCCAGCAGTTTTTCCTTGCTGTAAAAATGATTGAAGCGCCGCGCAATTTCGCGGGTCAGCTCGATGTGGGGCACCTGGTCTTCACCCACCGGTACTTGTGTGGCACGGTAAATCAGAATGTCAGCCGACTGCAACAAGGGGTAGCCCAAAAAGCCATAGGTGCCCAGGTCTTTGTCGCTGAGTTTTTCCTGTTGGTCTTTGTAGGTGGGCACGCGCTCAAGCCAGCTTAAAGGCGTATTCATCGACAGCAGCAAATGCAGCTCAGCATGCTCAGGCACCTTGGACTGAACAAACAAGGTGGCTTTCTCGGGGTCAACACCCGCAGCCAGCCAGTCAACCACCATGTCCCACACATTTTCCTTAATGACTTCCGGGGTTTCATAATGCGTGGTCAGCGCATGCCAATCGGCCACAAAAAACAGACAGGGAAATTCGTTTTGAAGTTTCACCCAGTTTTTCAACACACCGTGGTAATGGCCAAGGTGCAACAAACCGGTTGGGCGCATGCCCGACAATACGCGTTCAGCAAACATGGTGACTTAGAAATTAAACAAAAGGGTTAGCACACTCAACCCGGCACTAACAATGGGCTGGATGAACATGGGCAAGATACCCAACATCAGGAGTGCAATGAGCACGATCATGCCATAGGGCTCGGTGCGGCTGAAACTGTAGGCTGCAGAACTGGGCAGGAAGCTGAACAGAATTCGGCCACCATCCAGCGGCAAAATTGGCAGAAGGTTCAAAGCAGCCAAAACCAGGTTCACCACAATGCCAGCTTTGGCCATTTCGGCAAAAAAGGGCTCGTTCAGCCCGGTGACAAACTGCAGTTTCAGGCTAAGTGCCCACAACAAGGCCATCACAAAATTCGCGCCAGGCCCGGCAAAGGCTACAAAACGAATGTCTTTTTTCGGATTGCGCAGGTTGCCAAAATTCACCGGAACAGGTTTGGCCCAGCCAAACAGAAAGGCACCAATACCCATCAGGCTTGAGGACACCAGAATTGCAATCGGCACCAGAATGGTTCCAACCGGGTCAATGTGCTTGATCGGGTTCAAGGTAATTCGGCCTGCGTACATGGCGGTGTTGTCGCCATACATTCGGGCAACATAACCGTGTGCTGCCTCGTGCAGGGTAATGGCAAACAACACGGGCAAGGCGTACACCGCAATCGTTTGAATAATGCTTGAATCCATCACAGTTCTTCCTGTTCTTCAACATTCACAGGTTCAAGCGGACCAGTCAGAGGCCCAGCGCCAATTCGCACAACCACAGGTTCTTCGCCGGTCCAGTCAATCACGGTGGTCGGAAACGCGCCGCAGTACTCGCCGTCGTCCACAATTAAATCTACATCGTTGCCCACGGCTTCCTGGGCCTCCCAACCGCTGCGCGCAGGCTCTTCCATGCCCGGTAACTGCAGCGTTGTGGCAATCAGCGCACCCTCAATGTGCTCCAGCAAGCCTTGCACCACCGCATGTGCGGGAACGCGCAAACCGATTGATTTTTTCGAGGGATGCGACACACGCTTGGGCACTTCTTTGGTCGCTTCAAGAATAAATGTATAAGGACCGGGAAACACTGACTTCAGCAAACGGTATTGAACATTGTTTACCTTGGCGTAACTGCCCAGCTCGCTTAAATCCTTGCACAACAAGGCCAAATGCTGCTTCTCTGAAATACCTTTCAACCTGCGCAGGCGCTCGACCGCGTTTTTATCATCCAGGTGGCAAACAAGCGCATAGCAGCTGTCGGTGGGAATTGCAGCAATTCCACCCGAGTTGATCAGGTCTGCCGCCTGCTTGCACAAACGCGATTGTGGGTTTTGAGGATGTACGTTGAATAACTGCGCCAATGGGTATCCTGTTAGCTGAACAACTTGCCCCAATTATCCCAGATTGGCACGCAGCCGTCGGGCAACCGGGGCAATTCACCCAAATTAACCCTGGATTCAGTGGGGCCGTGAAAATCTGATCCGCGCGATGCCTTCAAGCCAGATCGAACAGATTTCCGCGCATAGGTGGCGTATTGGTCGGTGGTGTGGCTGCCCGTGACCACCTCAATTCCAACACCACCCATTTTGACAAACTGCTCAACCAGTTCATCCATCTGCATGGGATTCAAATCGTAACGCCCCGGGTGCGCAATGACAGGCAAGCCGTTTGACTCCAGAATCCAGTCGACCGCCTGCTTCAAGCTGGCCCATTCATGGGGCACGTAACCTGGTTTGCCCGGGGTTAGAAAACGCTCAAACACTTCGCGAATATCGGTACACACCTTGCGCTCAACCAAACAACGGGCAAAGTGGGTTCGGCTAATCAGGTTGGGGTTGCCCACATACTTCAAGGCACCTTCATACACATCTTCGATGCCCACCTTTTCGAGTTGCCGCGACATTTCTATGGCTCGTTCGGTTCGCCCGTTGCGCACGCTGGCCAAACCCTTCTCAAGCGGCGAATTCTCGTACTGCACATTCAAACCCACAATGTGCAAGGTTACCGCGGACCAGGTCACCGAAATTTCCACACCAGGTACAAAAATCATGTTGTGTTCAGCTGCTGCTTTTGCTGCTCGCGCCAAACCACCCACTTCATCATGATCGGTCAAAGACCAAATTTGCACTCCGTTGGCGGCGGCGCGCGCAGCCAGTTCTTCGGGCGTCAGGGTGCCGTCCGACACGGTGGAGTGGCAATGCAAATCCGCATTAATCAAATGCGGATCATTCCAATCAAGTTCTTTGGCGAAAGGGGATGCTGCTGTACTCATACTTTTGCAATCCGCTTATTGGGCGGATTGCTCCAATTCAACTTGCATTAACCAGGCCAATTCCTCTTCAGAAAAACCTGCCTGGGCGCGAGCCTTGAAATTGAAGGGTGAACGTGGCTGCGGAGCGGTGTACTCCCGCAGGCAATGCTCAAAAGCCTCAATTGGGTCGCGTTGTTCATTGTTGCACACTTCATTGAACCAGCGGTTGCCAATGGCCACATGCCCAATTTCATCACGCAAAATGATGTCTAGTACCTCGGCACTATCCATGTCCCCGGCCGCGGCCAGTTTCTCGCGTATGGCCGGTGACACGTCCAGTCCGCGTGCCTCCAAAAGCCTCGGCACCAAGGCAAGCCGGGCCAGCAAGCTGTGTTTGGTTTTTTCTGCCATTTGCCACAAACCGTCATGCGCGGGGTAATCCCCATAATTCAAAGCGTATGACATCATTCTGTTGCACAACAAAGTGTGGTGGTAGGCCTCCTCTTTGGCCACTTTCAACCAATCCAGATAAAACTGGTCGGGCATGGAGGAAAAACGAACCAGCAGGTCTAGCGCCAAGTTGATTGCATTGAACTCAATGTGCGCCAGCGAGTGCAAAAGCATGCCCCGCCCCACAGGCTGGCTGACTTTGCGTGTGGGCACGCGTGCCGGGTGTACCAACTCCGGTTTGTCGGGGCGGCCCACACCAGGTGAAAACTCCGCTTCACCGCCGATTGGCAGGCTTTCATCAATCGCCAAGACCAGACGCACTTTTTCCACGGAGTTTTTACACGCCAAAGCCTGCAAGGCGGCTTGTCTCAAAGTTTGTTCCAGTTCACTGCCCATAACCACACTGCACAAGGGTTCGATGCATGTTATTTTAAGGCAAAGACACCATGGCAACACCCCGACACAGGAGACAATTGTGGCCAAGTACAAAATCAATGGCGAAGCCCCCACCGTGCACGCCAGCGCCTATGTGGCCGAAATGGCCAGCATCATTGGCAAAGTGCAACTTGATGAAAACACGTCGGTTTGGGATTTCGCGGCCATTCGCGGCGACAACGAATTGATCCACATTATGGAAGGCAGCAATGTACAGGAAGGCGCCGTGTTACACACCGACATTGGCTATCCCATGGTGGTCGGAAGAAATGTCACCGTGGGGCACCAGGCCTGTCTGCACGGCTGCACCATAGGCGAAGGCAGTTTGATTGGCATTCGTTCAGTGGTGCTGAACGGCGCAAAGATTGGAAAAAACTGTATCATCGGCGCCGGTGCCCTGATCACCGAAGGCAAAGAAATTCCCGACCGCTCGCTGGTGGTTGGTTCGCCCGGAAAAGTGATCCGAACCCTGAACGACGATGAAGTGGCACGCCTGATTGGCGCTGCCTTCTACCTGCAAAAAGCCAAGCTGTTCAAAGAAACGCTTGAACGAATAGACAACTAATTTTTTGCCTCAATTTGTAACCATGACCGACACACTACGCACCCTGATCTTTGATCAATCCAGTTGCCGAGCGCACTTGGTACATTTGTCCAAAGCCTGGCAACAAGTGGTCAACAACAATGACTACCCAAGGCCGGTTCAAAAAGTACTGGGTGAACTGGTTGCGGCAAGCACCATGTTGTCAGCCTCCTTGAAGTTTGAAGGCTCGCTGATTATTCAAATTCAGGGCGACGGACCCATTCGTTTGCTGGTGGCGGAGTGCAATAGCCGTTTGGGTTTGCGCGCCACCGTGAAATTGGTTGAAGGTACACAAATTCCCGAGAATGCCAGTTTCAAAGACCTGGTCAATGCCACAGGCAAGGGCATATGTGCAATTATTCTGGACCCACGCAATCGCCTGCCGGGTCAGGCCCCCTACCAAGGCATTGTGCCGCTTGCAGGTACCTCTGTGGCTGATTCGCTTGAAGCGTACATGCACAGCAGCGAGCAACTGGAAACCCGCCTTGTTCTGAACTCCGACGCCACCACAGCTGCGGGCGTCATGCTTCAGCAAATGCCACAACATGGCGGTGTTGTTTCAAGCAAAGAATTCGATGCTGACGGCTGGGATCGATTGAAGGCCTTGATCAATACGCTGCAAACCGAGGAACACCTGGCCACCGAAACCGATGAATTGGCCAAGCGTCTTTTTTGGGAAGAAGACCCGGATGGACTGGCAGAACGCCAGGCACATTTTGAATGCACCTGTTCACGCGACAAAGTTGGAAAAATGTTGCTTTCTTTGGGACAGGCCGAACTGGATGATGCTTTGTCCGAAAACCCGACTGTAGAAATTCAGTGTGACTTCTGCAATGCAAATTACTCATTCACTCGAGCCGATTGCAACGCGCTATTTACCGAAAGTTCTCACCACGAAGGTCCACAAGAACCCCAGCCTCCCACCTTGCACTAATTCGAGGGTTCTGCCGCGGCACCTGGTGGTGTGGCGGCTGGCTGGCTGCGCGGCTCAATCAACTGAATAAACACCTCGTCTTTCTTGATCATGCCAAAGTCATTTCTGGCGCGCTCCTCAATCGCCTCAACGCCCTCGCTCAAACTGCGCACATCACCCTCGAGTTGTTGATTGCGCAAACGCAGCGCGTCATTCACCTGCTTTTGCTGTTCAAGCTGATCTTCAAGGTCGCTGACGCGCAGCATCCCGCCTTTGCCAAACCACAGTGGGTATTGAAGCAAAATCAGCAAGGCAAAAAGGACAAGTGAAATCAGCCTGGGGTTCATATACAAGAAGGCCCCGCACTGCGGGGCCACCTTCGATTAATACCGATTAATCCAGGTTGTAGAAGGCTGAACGGCCGGGGTAGTAAGCAATGTCACCCAAATCCTCTTCAATGCGCAACAGCTGGTTGTACTTGGCAATGCGGTCTGAACGGCTCATTGAACCTGTCTTGATCTGCATGGCATTGGTACCCACCGCAATATCGGCAATGGTGCTGTCTTCTGTTTCGCCTGAACGGTGAGAAATAACCGCTGTGTAGCGAGCACGCTTGGCCATCTCAATGGCAGCAAAGGTTTCAGTCAAAGTACCGATTTGATTGATCTTGATCAGAATGGAGTTGGCGATTTTCTTTTCGATGCCTTCGGCCAAAATCTTGGTGTTGGTTACGAACAGGTCATCCCCCACCAACTGCACCTTGCGGCCCATGGTTTTTGACAAATAAGCCCAACCGTCCCAATCGTCTTCGGCCATGCCGTCTTCGATCGAAATAATGGGGTACTTGTTGCACCAGCTCTCCAGCAGGTGTGCGAATTCCTGTGAACTCAGCTCCATGCCCTCACCGGCCAGCTTGTACTTGCCACCTTTGTAAAACTCAGAGGCTGCACAATCCAGACCCAAAGCCACCTGCGTGCCAGGCTCAAAACCAGCGGTTTCAATCGCCTGAATAATCATTTGAATGGCAGCTTCATGGTTGGCTACAGAAGGCGCAAAACCGCCTTCATCGCCCACAGCGGTTGACATGCCTTTGTCGTGAATAATTTTCTTCAGTGCGTGGAACACTTCAGCACCGTAGCGAATAGCCTCGCGGAAAGAAGGCGCCCCCACCGGCAAAATCATGAACTCTTGCAAATCGAGGTTGTTGTTGGCGTGTGCACCACCATTGATTACGTTCATCATGGGCACTGGCAGGCTCATGCCACCCATACCACCGAAGTAACGGTACAAGGGCAAACCAGTCTCTTCAGCTGCAGCACGGGCCACGGCCATGGAAACAGCCAAAGTGGCGTTGGCACCCAGGCGGCTCTTGTTCTCTGTACCGTCCAGGTCAATCAGGTTTTGATCCAGAAACACCTGCTCTTGCGCATCCAGACCCAAAATTGCTTCGGAAATCTCGGTGTTGATGTTTTCAACCGCGCGCAACACGCCTTTGCCCAAATAACGGGACTTGTCACCGTCACGCAGTTCAACGGCTTCGCGAGTACCTGTGGACGCACCAGAGGGCACGGCAGCACGACCCATGGCACCACTTTCCAGCAACACGTCACATTCCACGGTGGGATTGCCGCGAGAATCAATAACCTCACGACCAATCACGTCAACAATTGCGCTCATAGTTTCCTCTTGGATGGATTAAATTCTGTTTTGAATACTCGGCCTGTTTATTTCATCAGGTCTGTTTCGGCCAATGGGCCAGACTTCACCAAACGGTCCAGTTCCTGCAAGGTGGCCAACAAGGCTTTCATGCGAGGTAAGGGCCAGGCGTTGGGGCCATCTGACATCGCTTTGGCGGGGTCAGGGTGACTTTCCATAAACAAACCTGCCACGCCCACTGCAACAGCGGCGCGCGCCAACACGGGCACAAATTCACGCTGACCACCACTGGCCGTACCCTGCCCGCCCGGCAACTGCACACTGTGCGTGGCATCAAACACCACTGGACAACCTGTGTTGCGCATGATGGCCAAGCTACGCATGTCGGAAACCAGGTTGTTGTAACCAAAGCTTACACCGCGCTCACACACCATGATGTTCTTGCCATCACCGCCGGCTTCAATGGCGGCAGTTCGGGCTTTGTCCACCACGTTGACCATGTCGCCGGGAGCCAGAAACTGGCCTTTCTTGATGTTCACTGGCTTGCCACAGGTGGCCACAGCCTCAATGAAGTCAGTTTGACGACACAAAAACGCAGGGGTTTGCAACACATCCACCACGCTGGCCACTGCCGTGATTTCTTCAATCGCGTGTACATCGGTCAGAATGTTGACGTTCAGGGTTTTTTTTACATTGGCCAGAATATCAAGCCCTTTGTCCATGCCCAGACCGCGGAAACTTTTGCCCGAACTGCGGTTGGCTTTGTCGTACGAGCTTTTGTAAATAAAAGGCACACCCAGCGACTCGCAGATTTCCTTGAGCTGGCCTGCCGTGTCCATGGCCATTTGTTCACTTTCAATCACGCATGGGCCAGCGATCAGGAAAAATGGTTTGTCCAAACCCACTTCAAAATTGCATAGTTTCATCAGGTGTCCTCCTGTTGGGTCCAGCTTATAACGCTTTGGCCAATTTGTGGGCCAAAGCAGCCTTCACGTAGGCCAAAAACAAGGGGTGGCTGTCTCGTGGGGTGCTGGTGAATTCGGGGTGAAACTGCACGCCGAAAAACCAAGGGTGATCTGGCAATTCCATGATTTCCGGCAAATTTTCAGTCGGCGTACGGGCAGAAATACGCAGGCCGGCCTCTTCAAGTTGAGGCACATAGTTATTGTTCACCTCATAACGGTGACGATGGCGCTCATTCACCTCGGGACCATAGATGGATTCAGCCAAAGTGCCGGGCTTGATCGGGCAGCGCTGCGAGCCCAGGCGCATGGTGCCGCCCAAATCGCTTTGGTCGGATCGAAGCTCGACTTTACCTGTGCTGTCTTTCCACTCGGTGATCAGGGCCACCACTGGCGTATCGGCCAGGCTGTCAAATTCGGTCGAGTTGGCTTTGGGCAACCCCGCGCAATGTCGCGCAAATTCAATCACGGCCAACTGCATGCCCAAACAAATGCCCAAGTAAGGCACCTTGTTTTCTCGGGCATATTGAATCGCCTTGATTTTGCCTTCCGTGCCGCGCTTGCCAAAACCACCGGGCACCAAAATGGCATCCAGCTTCTTCAAACTTTCAGTACCGTGGGCTTCAATTTCCTCGGAGTCGATGTAATTGATGTTCACCTTGGTTCGTGTGTGCAAGCCAGCATGATTCAAGGCTTCGATCAGGGATTTATACGACTCGGTCAAATCGACGTACTTGCCCACCATGCCAATGGTGATGTTTTGCTCGGGATTTTCCTGCGCATGTACAATTTCAGCCCACTTCGACAAATCTGCGCGAGGCGCTTCAATGTTCAGCTTTTCCAGCACAATGTCATCAAGCTTTTGGGCTTCAAGCATGGCTGGAATTTTGTAAATGGTGTCAGCGTCCCAAACGGAAATAACAGCTTCCAGTTGCACATTCGAGAACATGGAAATCTTGGCGCGCTCGTCATCGGGAATACGGCGATCGGCGCGACACAGCAAGGCATCGGGATAAATACCGATTTCCCTGAGTTTTTGTACACTGTGTTGGGTAGGCTTGGTTTTCAGTTCACCGGCAGAAGCAATAAATGGCACCAATGTGAGGTGCACAAAACACGCACTGTTGCGGCCCAGGCGCAGGCTCATCTGGCGAACAGCTTCAAGGAATGGCAAAGACTCAATGTCACCTACGGTGCCGCCAATTTCAACAATGGCCACATCGGTTTCACCGCCCCAGGCTGCGCGCGCACCTTTCTCAATAAAAGCTTGAATTTCATTGGTAATGTGGGGAATCACCTGAACGGTTTTGCCAAGGTATTCTCCGCGACGCTCTTTGCGCAGCACAGATTCATAAATCTGGCCGGTGGTGAAGTTGTTTGACTTCTTCATTTTCGTGGAAATGAAGCGCTCGTAGTGCCCCAGGTCCAGATCAGTTTCGGCGCCGTCTTCGGTGACAAACACCTCGCCGTGCTGGAATGGGCTCATGGTGCCGGGGTCCACGTTGATGTACGGGTCCAGTTTGAGCATGGTGACTTTCAGACCGCGACTTTCAAGAATCGCGGCCAAAGATGCTGCGGCAATACCTTTGCCAAGGGACGAGACAACCCCGCCGGTAACGAATACATATTTGGTCATAGTGCCAGGCGGCGCTCTGTTCGGCGCTCAGTAGGGCGCACAATTGAGCGAATTGTGCGCTGTTTGAAAGCAGAATTATAACCTGAGCGCGCTTGGTCCATGCCAGTGATCTTAACTAAACTTCAGTTCGCACCCTGTTTTTTCTTGGAGTTCTTCTCTAGACACGCCCGGTGCAATCTCAAGCACCTGGAGGCCTTCCAAGCCCACATCCATCACGGCAAGGTCAGTGATAATGCGATTGACCACACCTTTGCCTGTTAACGGCAAGGTGCATTCCGGCAGAATTTTAAGGTCGGTGGTGCCGTCTTTCTTGCGGGCCACATGCTCCATCAGCACCACAACACGGGAAACACCAGCCACCAAATCCATGGCACCACCCATGCCTTTCACCAACTTGCCAGGAATCATCCAGTTGGCCAAGTCGCCCTTTTGGCTCACCTGCATGGCACCCAAAATGGCCAAGTTAATGTGCCCGCCGCGAATCATTGCGAAAGACTCCGAGCTGGAAAAGAATGCCGACCCATCCAGTGTAGTCACGGTTTGCTTGCCCGCATTGATCAAATCCGCATCCACCTGCGCCTCGGTCGGGAATGGGCCAATACCCAACAATCCGTTTTCACTTTGCAGCATCACATCCATGCCGTCAGGAATGTGGTTACTGACCAGAGTGGGCAATCCAATACCCAAATTTACATAAAAACCGTCTTGCAATTCACGCGCTGCGCGTGCTGCCATTTCATCGTGATTCCATGCCATGTGTTGTTCTCCTTATTGTGCTGTGGTCGCCAGGGTACGTTTCTCAATCCGCTTTTCAGGATTGGCATTCAACACCACACGCTGCACGTAAATACCGGGGGTATGAATAAAGTTGGGATCGAGCGCGCCCACCTCCACAATTTCCTCAACCTCAACCACAGTGAATTTTGAAGCTGCAGCACATTCAGGGTTGAAATTGCGCGCGGTAAGGCGATAAACAAGGTTGCCCGAAGTGTCTGCCTTCCACGCTTTTACCAATGAAATATCCGCCTTCAGACTGTGTTCCAACACATAGTTTTCCCCATTGATCACTCGGGTTTCCTTACCCTCGGCAATCACGGTTCCAAAACCAGTTTTGGTGAAGAACGCGGGAATACCAGCACCACCAGCGCGCAGCTTTTCGGCCAAAGTGCCCTGCGGCGTGAATTCCAGTTCCAGTTCACCACTGAGGTACTGGCGCTCAAATTCCTTGTTCTCGCCAACATACGACGAAATCATTTTGCGAACCTGCCTGGTTTCCAGCAGACGCCCCAAACCGAAACCGTCCACACCCGCGTTGTTTGAGATCACCGTGAGGTTTTTTGCACCAGATGCACGAACCGCGTCAATCAGCGCCTCTGGAATGCCACAGAGGCCAAAACCACCCACAGCAAGCGTCATCCCGTCTTTGATCTTGTCCGCCAAAGCCTCTGTGGCACTGGCTGATACTTTATTCATCCCCATTTTTATTCCTCATGCTTTGAATTTGTGCCGTTAGTTTAACGTTTAAGCGCTTACAAACTTCTTGCTGCAACGCACAAAATCAAGTTTCTCAGACTAGAGATCAAAGTCAACTATTTTTTCCCGATATGCAATAAGCTTTCGGCTTAAAATCAAAGCTGCATCTAGCTGTAGCACCCGCGACAAATTTTAAGGAGACGCACCCAATGTCGGCTGTCGAAAGAGACATGATGGAATACGACGTAGTGGTAGTTGGCGGAGGCCCTGCTGGCCTGTCAACAGCCATTCGCCTGAAACAAGTGGCCGCAGAAAAAGGCCAGGAAATCAATGTGTGCGTTTTGGAGAAAGGCTCTGAGGTTGGCGCCCATATTTTGTCAGGCGCGGTCATGGACCCACGCGCAATCACCGAACTTTTTCCCGACTGGAAAGAACGAGGCGCGCCGCTGAACACAGAGGTTACCGAAGACCAGTTTTTATTCCTCACTGAAACGTCTGCCAAGAAAGTACCCAACGCACTGTTGCCTGAATGTTTCCAGAACCATGGTAATTATGTAATCAGTCTGGCCAACGTTGTGCGCTGGCTTGGCGAACAGGCGGAGGCTTTGGGCGTAGAAGTATTTCCTGGGTTTGCAGGTGCGGAAATTCTGTACGATGACAAAGGTGCCGTAAAAGGCGTGCAAACCGGCGACATGGGCATTGGCAAAGACGGGGAACACACCCACGCTTACCAACCCGGCATGGAACTGCATGCCAAATACACCGTGTTTGCTGAAGGTGTACGCGGCCATTTGGGCAAACGCGTCATTGAAAAATTTAATCTGAACGAAGGCCGTGATCCACAGGTGTATGGTATCGGCTTAAAAGAACTGTGGGAAATCGATCCAGCCAAGCACAAGCCTGGTTTGGTGATTCACTCCGGTGGCTGGCCTCTCGATTCAAGCACCTACGGTGGTTCATTCCTTTACCACCTGGAAAATAACCAGGTTGCAGTGGGTTTTGTGGTGGGCCTGGCCTACGAAAATCCCTACCTGTCTCCATTTGAAGAATTTCAGCGCTACAAAACACACCCTGAAATTCGCAAGTACTTTGAAGGTGGGAAGCGCATCTCCTACGGCGCACGCGCCATTGCGGCAGGCGGCCTGATGAGTCTTCCAAAACTGGTATTTCCAGGCGGCGCGCTTGTGGGTTGTGATGCTGGCTTTTTGAATGCCTCGCGAATCAAAGGTTCTCACGCCGCGATCAAGAGCGGCATGCTTTGCGCCGATGCGATCGCAGACGCCCTGGCACAAGACCGCGCTGGCGACGAGCTGGAAGCCTATCCAAAGGCCTTCCACGACTCTTGGCTGTTTGATGAACTGTACCGCGCGCGCAACTTCAAACAGTGGATGAGCAAAGGTTTGTACACCGGCACCATGATGGTGGGTATCGAGCAAAAGCTGTTTAAGGGCAAGGTACCCTGGACACTGCATCACAAGCACGCAGACCATGAATGCCTGCGTCCTGCCTCTGAGTTTCAGCCGATCAACTACCCGAAACCTGACGGGAAAATCACGTTTGATCGTTTGAGCTCCGTGTTCATTTCCAACACAAACCACGAAGAAAACCAGCCTGCACACCTGACATTGAAAAATGCAGATGTGCCGGTGGCGACAAACCTGACCACCTATGCTGGTCCGGAACAGCGCTATTGCCCAGCCGGTGTGTACGAGTATGTGAAAAAAGAAGATGGCAAAGACCAATTGCAGATTAACGCGCAAAACTGCGTACACTGCAAAACCTGCGACATCAAAGATCCCACACAAAACATTGTGTGGGTAACACCGGAAGGTGGTGGCGGCCCCAACTACCCCAATATGTAATTGAAACAAAAACGCCGACCTTCAGGTCGGCGTTTTTGTCAGCGACAAAGCAATCAAGATGCCAAATCGGTTGTGGTTGCATTCAATAGTTCAAAATTTTCATTCGCGTCAATCTCGAAGGTGTATTCCCCTTTGAGCAAATCGGTCACGTAGGCAAATTTGCCATTGACTGTTACACCATCCAGCGTCAGCTCGTAGTAACAAGCTGCTGTTTGCCCACACCCTTGCTCAAACAACCTGCGACTGGTTTCCTCATCAATCCAGTCCACAGAATATTTCTGGTCCGCAATGTGAATCGTGACCGGTTTCCATTCTGTTTCACAGAAGTTCTCGATCACCTGAGCACCCGCCGACTTGTAAACCAACTCACAATCAGTTTTGGCAAGAAACTGCAATTTTCGAGTGGTAACTTCCGGCGAATTTGTGCACGCTGCAAGTACGAATAAGGCGGGTGCAATTACGCCGATCAGCAAACGTTTCATAACAGGGTTTCCTTGAAAGGACGTTTACTTTCAACGCAAGACAGGTGCAGTGGGAGTACAGACAAAAAAGACGGCGGAATGCGAACCTAACCTTTCGGCGATCGCCACAGGAAACGGTACACAAACCCTGGAAAAGCAAACACAAGAAACAGGCAAGCTGTTAAGGCATAAAATTCCCAGCGCTGGGGAGTTACCTGGCTCAAGCTTCCTTCAATTGCGAAACCGATCAGGCCAACAATGAAGTAGCCTGCGATTACCTCAATCACCCGGGTCCAACCGCCCTTTTTGGCCACAGGCAAAACACCCATAATGCGGTTGCTTACAAAAGGCAGGTTCGCAAACAGCAAGGCCAAGCCAAACAACAACCAATGCCCGATCGTTTGCGTCAAAACCTACCTCCCGTGAATACTCAAAAAAGCCGAATTTATTAATTAACCAGCCAGTGTTTGCTGAATTGCAGTCATGCAATAAGCCATTAGAGGCGCAGGCAGCAAGCCCAGCGCGATCACAGCCAAGCCGTTCAAACCCAACACGGCGCGTGCATCATTACCCATCACAATTTCAGTTTCATCAGCAGGGACTTCAAAATACATCGTTTTCACAATACGAATGTAATAGAAAGCACCCACCAGGCTGAACATCACTGCATAGACAGTCAACCAAACCTGACCAGTGGCCAACAAGGCTTTCAAAACTGCCAACTTGGCAGCAAAACCCACCATGGGTGGAATACCCGCCAGCGAGAACATCAGCAACAACATAATCAAGGCCAACCATGGTGCACGCTTGTTCAACCCTTTCAGATCACTGATATTTTCAACCTCGAAACCTTTGCGCGACATCACCATAATCACGCCAAAGGTACCGAGGGTGGTCAGCACATAGGTAATGCTGTAGAACATGGCCGAGGAATAAGCCTGGGCAGCATTGCCAGTGTCTTGCCCGGCGCCTTGACCACTGACGCCGGAGAGGAAACCCAGCAACATGAAGCCCATTTGCGCAATGGTTGAATACGCCAACATGCGTTTCAAGCTGGTTTGTGCAATCGCGGTGAGGTTGCCTATGGCCAGCGAGGCAATTGCCAAAACCATCAACATGTTTTGCCAGTCAAATGCCATCACGAAAAGACCATCCACCAGCAGGCGCATCAACATGGCAAATGCAGCCAGTTTGGGTGCGCCACTGATCAGCAAGGTCGAGATGGAAGGCGAACCCTGATACACATCAGGTACCCACATGTGGAAAGGAACCACACCCAGCTTGAAGGCGAGGCCAGCCACCAGAAACACGATACCAAATACAAAAACAATTGATTTTTGGCCCGACACAGCTGCGGTTGCAGCAAATGCGATATCAGCGTGATTCAACGACCCTGTGGCGCCGTAAATCATCGACATGCCATACAACAGGAAACCTGAAGCCAAGGCGCCAAGAACAAAATACTTCATCGCCGCTTCGGTAGCGCGTACATTGTCTCGCTGCATGGCCACGGCGGCATACAGGCTAAGCGACAACAGTTCGACACCCAGGTACACCAACAACAGGTTGTTGGCAGAAATCATGATCATCTGGCCAAGCAAGGCAAACAACACCAAGGCGTGCAGCTCTCCTTTGAACATGTCACGGTCTTTGGCATAGCTCGCACCCACTATCAGGGTGAATGCAATGGCCAGGGCAGAAAAGCCTTTCAACACCAACGCCATGCTGTCAGCAATGTACATATTGGAGAAAGCCAGCTCGGTACCTGCCGTAGGTACCTGCGACAAACAATACGCACCAAGACCGATACAGAACAACACCACAATATTGTGCAGCATTGGCAAAATGCGGCCCTTGGTCACGCTGTCGGCAATCAGAAACGCGCAGGCGAAAAGTGCCAGGGCAATTTCAGGAATAGCGAGTGAGAGATTCATCTGATCCACGAACATTCCTCAATTAAAGCTTGGACTGAGCCACATGTTGCAACAGAGCATCAACAGACACCTGCAACACATCAGTAAAAGGTTTGGGGTACAGGCCCATGGCCATGACCAGAATTGCCAATGCACCCAGCATCAAGAATTCACGGGTGTTCACATCGGTCAATTCTTTCACGTTGTCGTTGGCTACCTCACCAAACACCACGCGCTTGTACATCCACAACGAATAAGCCGCACCAAAAATAAGGGTGGTCGCAGCCAGTAAACCAATCCAGAAGTTGTACTTCACTGCACCCAGAATCACCATGAACTCGCCCACAAAACCACTGGTGGCTGGAAGACCCGAGTTGGCCATTGCAAACAACAGGAAAAACGCTGCAAATTTGGGCATGGTGTTCACAACGCCACCATATGCAGAAATTTCACGGCTGTGAACGCGGTCGTAAAGTACACCAATACACAGGAACATGGCGCCCGAGACAAAACCGTGAGAAATCATCTGGATGATGGCGCCCTGCACTGCCAGGTCCTGAAACATGAAGAAACCCAAGGTGACAAAGCCCATGTGTGCGATGGATGAATAAGCCACCAGCTTTTTCATGTCTTTCTGAACCAAGGCAACCACACCGATATACACCACTGCGATCAGCGACAAAGTAATCATGAAGCCGGCCAGTTCATGGCTTGCATCTGGGGCAATCGGCATACTGAAACGCAGGAAGCCGTAAGCACCCAGCTTCAACATGATTGCAGCCAGTACCACGGAACCACCCGTGGGCGCTTCAACGTGCGCATCTGGCAACCAAGTGTGAACTGGCCACATAGGCACCTTCACGGCAAACGCCATGAGGAAAGCCAGGAAAATCAGTGTTTGCTCAGTCATGCCCAAGGGCAATTTATGCCATGCCGCAATTTCGAACGTGCCTGACTGGAATTGCAGATAAATGATCGCAACCAAGGTGAGCAAAGAACCCAGCAGGGTGTACAAGAAGAACTTGAAGGCCGCATAAATTCGGTTAGGACCCCCCCACACACCCACGATGATGTACATCGGGATCAGCGTTGCTTCAAAGAATACATAAAACAGCAAACCATCGGTGGCAGCAAAAACACCCACCATCAAGCCCGACAAAATCAGGAAAGCGGCCATGTACTGCGCAACTTTCTCGGTGATTACTTCCCAAGCTGCCACCACCACAAAGATGGTGATGAGTGCTGTCAATATGACAAACCACACCGACAAACCATCAACGCCCAGACCATACGAAGCGCCGAAGGCTTCAATCCAGGGCAAGTTCTCGACAAACTGCAATTGGGCGGTGCTGGTGTCAAAACCGAAGTACAAAGGCAAGGTAACCAGAAAACTAATTAGCGCTGCAATCAGGGAGGCACCCCGCACGGCACCTGCGTTTTTGTCATTGCCCAAGGCCATGATCAAAACACCAAAGGCAATTGGCAGCCAGATCGCCAAACTTAGATAAGGAATATTGTTAGACATTGATATTTTCCAATCGTAAGAACCGAGGTTCCGCCTTTGTTATTTGAGTGTGATGAAAGTGATGATCATGGCCAACACGCCAAGAATCATCGCGAACGCATAGTGGTAAATAAAACCACTTTGCGCGAATCGAACCACACCCGAGATCAAACCTACCAGTTTGGCACTGCCATTGACCAATAAACCATCGATCAACATGCGGTCACCAAACTTCCAAAGCGCCTCGCCCAGGCCACGGGCCCCACCGGCAAACACCACTTCGTTGAACTTGTCCATGTAGTACTTGTTGTCCAGCAAAGTGTGCACTGGCTTCAAAGCCTTCATGAACGCTGCCGGAATCGCTGGTACCCACAGGTAGCAAACTGCTGCGGCAACCACACCGCCCAAGGCGAGCCAGAATGGCGCCGTTTGCAAAGAATGAACACCCATGGCCGCGGCACCATGGAAAATACTGCTGAGGCCTGCCATTGCACCGTGTTCTGGATTAATCGTGATCACACCCTCAAAAAAGGTGCCATGCAACATGGGCTCAACCGCAATATAACCAATGATGACCGAGGGAATTGCCAGCAAGATCAAGGGCAAGGTAACCACCCAGCGTGATTCGTGCGGCTGTACTGGTCCGTGATGGGCATGATGATCATCACCGTGGTCGTCATGGTGCTGAACGTCATGGAAACGCTCTTTGCCATGGAACACCAGGAAATACATGCGGAAGCTGTAGAACGCAGTGATGAACACACCAGCCACCACTGCGAAATAAGCAAAGTCGGCCGCTGGCAGGGTACTGAAGTGCACTGCCTCGATAATGCTGTCTTTCGAGTAAAAACCTGAGAAGAACGGCGTACCAATCAAAGCAAGCGACCCCAACAAGGAAGTGAGCCATGTAATTGGCATGTACTTCCAAAGCCCGCCCATGTGGCGAATGTCCTGATCGTGGTGCATGCCGATAATCACGGAACCCGCGCCCAGGAACAACAAGGCCTTGAAGAAAGCGTGCGTCATTAGATGGAAAATGGCGACGGGGTAAGCGGACACACCCAGGGCCACTGTCATATAACCCAACTGCGATAGCGTTGAATACGCAACCACTCGTTTGATGTCGTTTTGAATGATGCCCAGAAAGCCCATGAACAGCGCAGTGATTGAACCTATCACCAACACAAAGTTCAAGGCGATGTCGCTGAGTTCAAATAACGGTGACATCCGGCTGACCATGAAAATACCTGCGGTCACCATGGTGGCTGCGTGAATCAAGGCGGAGATCGGTGTGGGGCCTTCCATTGAATCGGGCAGCCACACATGCAGCGGGAATTGGGCTGACTTGCCCATGGCACCGATAAACAGGCAGATACAGGCTACGGCCAGTAAAGGCCAGTCAGTGCCTGGCATGGTTTGGCCAGCAAGGTTATCTGCTTGCGCAAACACCTCGGCGTAGTTCATGGAACCCGCGGAAGCCATAATCAAGCCAATCCCGAGAATAAAACCGAAGTCGCCCACTCGGTTTACGAGAAACGCTTTCAGGTTGGCGTAAATGGCTGTTGGCTTGGTGTACCAAAAACCAATCAGCAGGTATGAAACAAGACCCACCGCTTCCCAGCCAAAGAACAACTGCAGGAAGTTGTTGCTCATCACAAGCATCAACATGGAGAAGGTGAACAGCGAAATATAAGAGAAGAAGCGCTGATAACCTTCGTCTTCCTCCATATAGCCAATCGTATAGATATGCACCATGAGTGACACACTGGTCACCACCAACATCATCGTGGCTGTCAGGGTATCAATCAGGAAACCGACTTCAAACACCAAAGTGCCCACAACAGCCCATTCATAGAGGGTGCCGTTGAAGGTATTGCCCTCCATCACGTCCATGAACACCAGAATGGAAGCAATCAGGGAAATAGCAACGCCAGCAATGGTTGCTGTGTGCGCACCAGCACGGCCAATTTGCTTGCCGAAGAAACCGGCAAGAATGGCGCCGACCAGCGGAGCAAACGGAACGATCAAATACAAGGGATTCATTCGCGCTTACCCCTTTAGCTGGTCGAGATCTTCGACGTTGATTGAATTCATGTTGCGGAAAAGGACCACCAGAATTGCCAAACCAATTGCGGACTCGGCGGCGGCCACTGTGAGAATAAAGAAAACGAACAACTGCCCGGACAAATCGCCCAAGAAGTGAGAAAACGCAACGAAGTTCATGTTCACGGCCAGAAGCATCAGTTCAATGGCCATCAGAATCACGATCAGGTTTTTGCGGTTCAGGAAAATGCCAATCACGCTGATCGAGAACAAAATCGCGCCCAGCACGAGGTAATGAGAAAGTGAAATCATTGTTGTCTATTCCCGGTTAGGCTTGGCGACCGTCAGTGGTGTCGCTTTTGGTTTGTTTGCGGTCAAGATCAGCAGGCATGCTCACAAGCTTCACGCGGTCAGTTGACTTCACGCGAACCTGGTCTGAAGGCACCTGGCCTTTTGTGTCCTTGCGCTTGCGCAAGGTCAGCGCGATCGCCGCAACCATCGCCACCAACAAAATCAAGGCAGCCACTTCAAACGGATACAAATACTCGGTGTACAGCAACTTACCCAAGGCTTGAGTGTTGTTGGCAGCCTGTTCTGGAGTTTCCAGATTGGGGTCCCAAAAGCCACGCAGCAATACTACTGACATTTGGAAAGCGATCAGCGAGCCGACGATGGCAGCCACCGGCAGGTTTTTCCAGAAGCCAGCACGTACCTTGTCCATGTTCACATCGACCATCATGACCACGAACAGGAACAGCACCATCACCGCACCTACATAAACCAGCACCAGTGAAATGGCCAGGAACTCGGCTTCCAGCAACATCCACAGGGCAGATGCAGAGAAAAACGAAAGGACCAGGTACAAAGCTGCATGTACAGCATTGCTGGCGGTGATTACGCGCACCGCTGCAAATACCAAAATGGCGGCGAACACATAAAAGAAACCGGTTATTGCATCCATTGCATTTAGTCTTCTAAGTTTTGTATCGAGTTAACGGTAGGCCGCATCGGCTTCGCGGTTGGCTGCAATTTCAGCCTCATAACGATCGCCCACAGCCAGCAGCATTTCTTTGGTGAAATACAAATCACCGCGCTTCTCACCGTGATATTCGTGAATATGTGTTTCTACAATTGAATCCACCGGGCACGATTCTTCACAGAAACCGCAAAAAATACACTTGGTCAAATCAATGTCGTAACGGCTGGTCCGGCGTGTGCCGTCTTCGCGCTGTTCCGATTCAATCGTAATTGCCATGGCCGGGCATACTGCCTCACACAATTTGCATGCAATACAGCGCTCTTCGCCATTTTCATAGCGACGCAAGGCGTGCAATCCACGAAAACGTGGCGACATCGGTGTTTTCTCCATCGGGTAAAGCACCGTGATGGGTTGAGTGAACATATAACCCATGGTGAGCGCCATGCCTTTCAGCATCTCGCGCAGCAACAGACTGTTCAAAAATTCTTTAACAACTTGAAACATGGTTCGCTCTCAATTAATTCCAGATGTTCCAGGGAGTCTGCATCCAGGCAGCAACCACCACCAGCCAAACCAGTGTCAACGGAATGAACACCTTCCAGCCCAGACGCATGATCTGGTCGTAGCGGTAACGCGGGAATGATGCACGGAACCAGATGAACATCGACACCAGCAAGAAGGTTTTAATACCCAGCCAGATCCAGCCTGGAATGAAACTCAGGAATGCGACTGGCGCGTCCCAACCACCGAAGAACATGATCGCAGCCAAACAGGACAGCAAAATCATGTTGGCGTATTCGGCCAGGAAGAAAATGGCAAAGGTCATGCCGGAATATTCCACCATGTGACCCGCCACAATTTCGGATTCCCCTTCAACCACGTCAAAGGGGTGGCGGTTGGTTTCAGCCACCGCAGAGATCATGTAGATCACCAACAAGGGCAACAAAGGCAACCAGTTCCAGGACAGGAAGTTCAAGCCCATATCGGCGAACTGACCGGTGGTTTGAGTCATCACAATGTCAGTCATGTTCAGGCTGCCCGCCACCAGCAATACAGTGACCAGCACAAAACCAATCGCCAATTCATAGGACACCATTTGCGCAGAAGCACGCATGGCGGCCAGGAAGGCGTACTTGGAGTTGGATGCCCAGCCTGCAATGATCACGCCATACACCTCAAGCGATGTAATGGCCATGAGGTAAAGCAAACCAGCATTCACATTGGCCAAAACGGTTTCTGGCCCAAACGGGATGACTGCCCATGCCGCCAAGGCCGGCATGATGGTCATGATCGGCGCGATGATGAACAAGCCTTTGTTGGCGTTCATCGGCACGATGATTTCCTTGAACATCATCTTGACCGCGTCGGCGATCGGCTGAAGCAAACCCATTGGGCCCACATAACTTGGACCCATGCGAATGTGCATGCGGCCAATCATTTTGCGTTCCCAATAGGTCAGATAAGCGACGCAACCCAACAACGGCAAGGTGATTGTCAAGATCTTGATCAGAGTCCAAACGGGCACCCAGGCTGGTCCGAGTAAATCAGAACCAAAGGTCGTGATCATGTCGATGGGTGAACTCATGCCTGCACCTCGCTGGCCACCACTGCCTCGACCGTAACACCCCCAAACACGGTGCGCAGGCTTTGCGAATCCACACGCCCCATTGGCACCAACACTGTGTTGTCAGCAATTGTTTTATTCACTAGAACCGCAGCCCGCAACGTGCCGCCCTCAGAGTCTGTCAATTGAATTTTGTCACCAGACTTGACACCCAATAACCCGGCTGTTTGCGCACTGATTTGTGCAAGTGCCGGTTTGGCGGCCTTGGTTTTGCGCAGCGAGTCGGCACGACGAACCAATGCATCGGTGTCGTAAATTGGCGCAAAAGCAGCCAATTCAAGGTTTCCACTTAGAGCCACTCCGGCCACCGTTTGTTCAGGAATCGTATTGCTCAGCGAAGCAGCAAGATTGGCAGGCAAGAATGCTTTCAATACTTCTTCAGAACTGTTGAACTCAAAACCTTCCAGGCCCAGCAAATTGCCCAACACTCGCAACACCTTCCAGCCTGGGCGTGTTTCACCCAGAGGGCGAACCGCCGCTTTGAATGTTTGAGCAGTGCCTGCGATGTTGATGAAAGTGCCCGAGGTTTCAGTGCTGGGCGCAATGGGCAACAACACATCCGCATACTGCTTGGCATTGCCCACAAACGCACTGGCTTGTACCACAAATTCCGCATCGATCAGACCGCGCACAATCTTCTGTCCCTGCACGCTGTCCAAGTCTGGTTCAGCACCAAAAACAATGGCTGCTTTGGCCTTGCCATCCAGCATGGTTTGGGCGTTTTTGCCACCATGGGCGCTGGCTTGAATGCCTGCCACGAAAGACCCGACCCAATTGGCACCATCGCCCAGGAAGCCCAATGTGGCACCTGTTGATTTGGCCAACTCGACCGCCTTGGCCAACACTTGGCCTGCAAATGGGCTCATCAACACCTGTTGGCCGATCAACACAAACTTGCCACCTTCAGGCGCGCTTAGTGCGTTGGGCACAGCATCGTGCCCCAAAGTGTCAGCCCACTTGGAAGGAGCAGCCTTCAGCCACACGGCTTTTGGCATCAATGGATCCAATCCACCTGCATTCACCAGCACCACACGGGCGCCCTGCTTTGCAGCTTGGCGAATACGCTGGGTCAGCAAAGGCTGATCATTGCGGGGGTCAGCACCCACTACAACGATGGATTCCGCATCCGCCAACTGTTGAATTGAGGTACCCAACCAAGGCTTGGCACCGACCAGGTTCAAGTTTGCACTGTGCCGCAAGCCTGCATCAATGCTTGTTGAACCAAGGCCTGTCATCAAGGCTTTGGCCAAGGCCATTTCCTCGAAGCTGCTGTTCGGTGAAACCAACATCGCAATGCTGTTCAGGTCCGTCGATTCCCGGCGGGCTTTCTTCAAACCTTCAAACGCCACATTCAGCGCGGTTTGCCAGTCGGTTGTTACCCACTGACCGTTCTTCTTGATCATCGGTTCAGTCAGACGATCAGTTGCCAGCAAGCCTTCGTAACTAAAACGGTCACGGTCCGAAATCCAGCACTCGTTCACACTGTCATTTTCTTGCGGAACAATGCGCATGACTTTGTCGGCTTTGACCTGAACCACCACGTTAGAACCCAGACTGTCATGGGCGGCAACTGACTTGCGACGCGCCATTTCCCAAGTGCGGGCGTTGTAACGGAAAGGCTTGGATGTGAGTGCGCCCACGGGACACAGATCAATCATGTTGCCCGACAATTCTGAATCCACAGAATTGCCCACAAAGCTCAGAATTTCTGAATGTTCACCGCGATTGGCCATGCCCAGTTCCATGACGCCTGCCACTTCCTGGCCAAAACGCACGCAACGTGTACAGTGAATGCAACGGCTCATTTCCTGCGCGGAAACCAGCGGGCCGATGTCTTTGTAAAATACAACGCGCTTTTCTTCCTGATAGCGTGAAGACACGCCACCGTAACCCACTGCGATGTCCTGCAACTGACACTCGCCACCTTGGTCGCAAATCGGGCAATCAAGCGGGTGATTAATCAGCAAAAATTCCATGACGCTTTTTTGGGCGTTCACGGCTTTTTCGCTTTTGGTGCGAACAATCATGCCGGGCGACACAGGCGTGGCGCAAGCGGGCAAAGGCTTGGGCGCTTTTTCTACATCGACCAGACACATGCGGCAGTTGGCCGCAATCGACAATTTTTTGTGATAGCAAAAGTGAGGCACATAGCTGCCTGCCTTCTCAGCAGCGTCCATGAGCATGCTGCCCTCGGCCACTTCAACTTTTACACCATCAATCTCTAGTTCAACCATTTGTATCTACCCGCAGGGAATCAAACGTAAGCCGGCACAATGCACGACTTGTGTGTGATGTGATGCTCAAATTCTTCATGGAAATGTTTCAGGAAAGCACGAACTGGCATGGCAGCAGCATCGCCCAACGCACAAATGGTGCGACCCTGAATGTTGTCGGCAATCGAGTTCAACATGTCCAGGTCTTCAGGGCGACCTTCTCCGTGTTCAATGCGGTTGATGATTCGGTACAACCAACCTGTGCCTTCACGGCAAGGCGTACATTGGCCACAGCTTTCTTCGTAATAAAAATAAGAAAGGCGCAACAGGCTTTTCACCATGCAGCGTGTTTCGTCCATCACGATGACCGCACCTGAACCCAACATAGAGCCCGCTTTTGCGATGGAGTCGTAGTCCATGTCGGTGGCCATCATCACGTCACCTGGCAACACGGGCATGGATGAACCACCCGGAATCACAGCCTTGATCTTGCGGCCACCCTTCATGCCACCAGCCATTTCAAGCAAGGTTGCAAAGGGTGTTCCCAGAGGAATTTCGTAGTTGCCGGGCTTTTCAACATCGCCGGAGATCGAGAAAATCTTCGTACCACCGTTGTTAGGCTTACCCAGCTCGAGAAACCAGTCGCCACCGTTCTGAATAATGAATGGCACCGCAGCGAATGTTTCTGTGTTGTTAATGGTGGTGGGCTTGCCGTAAATGCCGTAGGAAGCCGGAAACGGTGGCTTGAAACGGGGCTGACCCTTTTTACCTTCGATAGACTCAATCAGCGCGGTTTCTTCACCGCAAATATAAGCGCCATAACCTTGGTGTGCATGCAGCTGGAAGCTAAACTTCGAGCCCATGATGTTATCGCCCAGGTAGCCTGCAGCGCGAGCCTGTTCCAGTGCTTCTTCAAAGCGTTCGTAGGTTTCCCAGATCTCGCCGTGAATGTAGTTGTAACCCACGGAAATGCCCATGGCGTAGGCGGCGATCGCCATGCCTTCGATGACTGAGTGCGGGTTGTAACGCAAAATGTCGCGGTCTTTAAATGTGCCAGGCTCGCCCTCATCCGAGTTACAGGCCAAATACTTTTGCCCTGGAAACTGGCGGGGCATGAAGCTCCATTTCAGGCCGGTTGGAAAACCTGCGCCTCCACGACCGCGCAACGCAGACATCTTCACTTCTGCAATGACGTCTTCTTGAGAAATTCCTTCTGTCAGGATTTTGCGCAGCGCCTTGTAACCACCACGTGCTTCGTAACCTTTCAGGTCCCAGTTGCTGCCATCGAGACCAGCCAAAATTACCGGGTTAATGTGTCGTCCGTGCAAACAAGTCATGACTTCAACTCCTCTACCAGCGCATCGATTTTCTCGTTGCTCATAAAACTGCACATGCGGTGGTTGTTCACCAACATCACTGGGGAATCGCCGCAAGCGCCCATGCACTCACCTTCTTTCAGGGTGAACAGGCCGTCTTTGGTGGTCTCGTTGTAATCAATACCCAGTTTTTTCTTCAAGTATTCAGCCGCGTCGGTACCGCCGGACAATGCACATGGCAAGTTCGTACACACAACAATCTTCGACTTGCCCACTTTTTTGGTGTCGTACATGTTGTAGAACGTGGCCACTTCATACGCAGCAATCGGTGGAATTTCCAGGTATTCGGCAACTGCCTCGATTGCATCGGTAGGCAACCAGCCAAGTTCCACCTGGGCAATGCGCAAGCCCGCCATGACAGCCGAAATTTTTTGGTCAGCCGGGTATTTGGTCAGTTCTTTGTCTATCAAACGATAGGCGTTTTCGCTCAACTTCATGATTCAATTCAATCCTTAGCGATCAATTTCACCGAACACGATGTCTTGGGTACCGATGATGGTTACCACGTCAGCCAGCATGTGACCACGAGACATTTCGTCCAATCCTTGCAGGTGTGCAAAGCCCGGCGCGCGAATTTTCAAGCGATAGGGCTTGTTTGCGCCATCTGCGACCAAGTAAATACCAAACTCACCCTTGGGGTGCTCAACCGCTGCATAGGATTCACCCTCTGGCACGTGCATACCTTCGGTGAACAACTTGAAGTGGTGGATCAGTTCTTCCATGTTGGTCTTCATGTCCACACGCTTGGGCGGCGTTACTTTGTGGTTGTCGCTCATTACGGGGCCAGGGTTGACACGCAACCAGTCGATACACTGCTTGATAATTTTGTTCGACTGGCGCATTTCTTCAACGCGCACCAAATAGCGGTCGTAGCAATCGCCGTTCTTGCCCACAGGTATGTCGAAATCCAGACGGTCATATACTTCGTAAGGTTGCTTCTTGCGCAAGTCCCAGGCAATACCAGAGCCTCTCAACATGGGGCCGGTAAAGCCCATGGATAAAGCGCGTTCAGGTGAAACTACACCCACGCCGACCAAACGCTGCTTCCAGATTCGGTTATCCGTCAGCAGGGTTTCGTATTCATCTACGTACTTCGGGAAACGCTGGGTGAAGTCATCCAGAAAATCAAGCAACGAACCTTGACGATTCTTGTTTAGTGCATCCACTTTTTTAGCTGAACGAACCTTGGAAGGTTTGTACTGGGGCATGCGGTCCGGAAGGTCCCGATACACGCCACCGGGGCGGAAATATGCGGCGTGCAAACGTGCACCTGACACTGCCTCGTAGCAGTCCATTAAATCCTCACGTTCACGGAAGGCGTACAGAAACACCGCCATCGCACCCACATCAAGACCGTGAGCACCCAGCCACAGCAGGTGGTTCAGAATGCGGGTGATTTCGTCGAACATCACGCGAATGTATTGCGCGCGAACAGGTACTTCGATGTTCAAGAGCTTTTCAATGGCCATGCAGTAAGCATGCTCGTTGCACATCATGGACACGTAATCAAGGCGGTCCATGTACGGCAGCGATTGAATGAATGTTTTGTGCTCAGCCAGTTTCTCAGTGCCACGGTGCAGCAAACCGATGTGTGGGTCGGCACGTTGCACCACTTCACCATCCAGTTCAAGCACCAAACGCAACACACCGTGTGCGGCGGGGTGCTGGGGACCAAAGTTCAGGGTGTAGTTTTTAATTTCAGCCATGATTATTTCGCTCCACCATATTGAGGTTCGCGAATGATGCGGGGTGTAATTTCACGCGGCTCAATGGTGACGGGTTGGTACACGACACGGCCCAACTCTGGGTCGTATCGCATTTCAACATGACCAGACAAGGGGAAGTCTTTGCGGAACGGATGGCCCACAAAACCATAGTCGGTCAAAATGCGACGCAAGTCGGGGTGCCCCTCGAACACAATGCCGTACAAATCGAACGCCTCGCGCTCATACCAGTTGGCAGAAGACCAAACGTCGATTACCGAGGCAACAGTGGGCAGATCGTCGTCAGGACAGCACACCTTCAGACGCACACGCATGTTTTTGGACACTGACAACAACTGACACACCACCCAGAAGCGCTGGGATTCGTTCAATTCATTGCCATACTCACTGCGGTCAAGGCCACACAGGTCGATCAGCTGTTCAAACTGCAGGTTCTCATGGTCGCGAAGTATCGTGCACGATTCAAAATAGGAATCTGCTTTCACCGTCAGGTTCACTTCACCGAAGGCCACTTTGCATTCAACAATACGATCACCGAGCGCGGCGGTAAGGTCGGCGCTTAACTTTTCCAGGCTCAAAGTTTGGTTCTGTGTCATGAATAGAACCCCTTATCGCGCAATGGTGGAAGTTGTTTTGATCTTGTTCTGCAACTGGAGCAGACCGTACATGAGCGCTTCCGCTGTGGGTGGGCAGCCAGGCACGTACACATCAACGGGTACGATGCGATCACAACCCCGAACCACCGAATACGAATAGTGATAGTAACCACCACCATTGGCACAAGAGCCCATGGATAGGACCCAGCGCGGCTCGGCCATTTGGTCGTATACCTTGCGCAAAGCCGGTGCCATTTTGTTGCACAGCGTGCCTGCAACAATCATGAGATCGGATTGGCGCGGACTGGGGCGGAAAATAATGCCGAAACGGTCCAAGTCGTAGCGACTGGCACCCGCATGCATCATTTCAACAGCACAACACGCCAAACCAAATGTCATCGGCCAAAGCGAACCTGTGCGACCCCAGTTGATCAACTTGTCAGCCGTGGTGGTGATAAAACCTTCGTTTAAAACTCCGTCAATACCCATTTGCTTACTACCTTCACGAAAGTGGGGCGATCAATTGCCCGTAAATAGCCCGCTTATTCGACAACTTATTCCCAGTCCAGCGCACCGCGGGTCCATTCATAAATGAAGCCCACCACCAGAACACCCAGAAAAATCATCATGGCCCAGAAACCGACTGGACCAATTTCCCGATAGGCCACAGCCCAGGGGAAGAGAAAGGCGATTTCGAGATCGAACAGAATAAAAAGAATGGCAACGAGGTAATAGCGCACATCGAATTGCATGCGTGCATCTTCGAAGGCTTCAAAACCGCACTCGTATGGGGAAAGTTTTTGCCCGTCAGGGCGGTGGGGGGCGAGAACTCGACCGACCAGCATGGCACCACCGCCTACACCGATCCCCACAAGGATGAACAAAAACACTGGAAAATAAGACTCTAAATTCACTGTGACTCCCGTGTAAACCCTAATGGCCTTCGATTAGCCCGAAAAAAAGCCGGTCGTTATTTACAAGACCGGCTTTGATTTAAACCTTGGTGCCGACGACGAGACTCGAACTCGTACAGCCTGTGGCCACTACCCCCTCAAGATAGCGTGTCTACCAATTCCACCACGTCGGCATATTGTTGCTGCAATACATTGCTTCGCAACGAATTACTTTGGAATGTCCTGCACGGGCGTTTTTGGCTCAGCCGGCTTGGTCTCCGCAGGGGTTGCCGTTCCCTCTGCTGGAGAAGCCTGAATGGCCTCCATCACACCACCGGATTCTGCTTCGACGCCGGCCCTAGAATAAAAGGCCAAACCCAGTGTGCAAAGCAGAAAGATTGTAGCACAAAAGCCTGTGGCCCGGCTCAAGAAATTCGCCGATCCGGTTGCACCAAACAGGCTGCCGGATGAGCCGCTGCCGAAGGCTGCGCCCATGTCTGCGCCCTTGCCGTGCTGCAGCAAAACAAGAACGATTACGGCGATTGCAGAGATGATCTGCATGACCACCAAGAATGTATTGAAAATGCTCATAAATTATTTAACCTCTCGCGGCGCGTATTATTCCAGAGAAATCATCAGAAGACAAAGCGGCACCACCAATTAGGCCACCATCAATGTCAACTTTTGCAAAAATCTCGCTTGCATTGCCCGGCTTCACACTTCCGCCGTACAAAATTCGGGTGTTCTGAGCCACTTCCGGCCCCAACATGGCATTTAATCGGGCTCGAATCATGGCATGCACCTCTTGCGCCTGTTCGGGACTGGCGGTGACGCCAGTGCCAATTGCCCAAACGGGTTCGTAGGCAATCACCAGGTTCCAGGTGCCGCTTTCAACAAACTTTGAACAACGCTCAACAACCGGGTCCAGCTGAGAGGCAATCACTGCCTCAACCTTCCCCGCTTCTCGTTCTGCAAGCGTTTCACCCACACAAACAATTGGCGTAATACCGCCCTGAATGGCTGCAACCGCCTTCTCGGCCACTGCCACACTGCTTTCAGCGTGGTATTGGCGGCGCTCGGAGTGTCCCACCAGCACCTGCTTCACGCCAAACTCTTTGAGCATGTCCACTGAGACCTCACCAGTGTAAGCACCACCTGGCTTTGCCGACACGTCTTGCGCACCGAAAGTCACACGTTGATCTTCCAATAGCTTGCCGACCTGCGACAGATAAGGAAAAGGACAAAATACGGATACATCAACCTGATCATCAACTTCGGGCAGAAAGCCCAGAACAAGCGCCTCGTTCGAATCGAAGCTGCCATTCATCTTCCAGTTACCAGCCACCAACTTCTTTCTTGAATTTTGTTTGTTTGTCTCGCTCATGTTTGTCCTGATTCCCTTCCTTGATTCTCAATGCAGAGCACAATTTTTCCCAAGGAGTTGCCCGACTCCATCAACAGGTGCGCCTGGGCAACGTCATCAAGTGCGAAAGTGGCTTGAACCAGCGATTTCAGTACTCCAGAGGAAAAACCTTCTCTCAATTCACTTTCAACCTGTCGCGCCAAATCTGCCTTGAACTCAGCAGAACGCGGGCGCAAGGTAGTGCCAGTCAACACCACTTGCTTGGTCATCAACTTTGCCGCATCAATATTTGCAAAACGCCCACCCAAAAGGGCAATTACTATCACCATTCCTTGGGGTTTTGCGCAGCCTAAATCTTTATTCAGGTATTCGCCCGCAACCATGTCGAGAATCAAATCGACACCCTGCTGTTGCGTATCCTGCAATACCAACTGTTCCCAGTCTTGGGTTTTGTACAGGTAGGCTTTCTCAGCCCCCAAACCCAGGCAAAAATCGGCTTTCTCCTGGCTACCAACAGTAACAAGGGTTCGCAACCCGTGTTTCTTGCAAAGCTGGACGGCAGCCGTGCCAATGCCACTGCTGCCCCCATGAATCAATACAGTTTGACCCGCCTTGGCACCACCCTTCATGAACAGGTTTTGCCAAACGGTCATGTACACCTCGGGCAGGCTGGCCGCCTCGGTGAAACTTAAACCTTCCGGTATGTGCATGCATTGCCCTGCAGGCGCGCATGCATATTCCGCGTAACCCCCACCATTGCACAAAGCCATGACGGGGCTACCCAACATGCTTTCAGAGACACCTGCACCCACGGCCACAACCACGCCAGACACTTCCAACCCAAGGTTAGGATTGGCATCAGGGGGCGGCGGGTACAAACCCAGGCGTTGAAGAACATCGGGGCGATTTACCCCGGCGGCCTTAACCTGAATAAGCACCTCACCTGGCTTGGGTGACGGCACCGGTAGCTCGATCAACTCAAGCTGATCTACGCCACCGGGGGCTTTCACACCCACTGCCCTCATGCTAACGGGCAGTTGTTGTAAAAGCGCTGTACTCATCAACCTTCGCTTGAGCCTTCAGATGCTTGCTCAGCAGGCGCTTCAGGAGTCAGCAAGGCTTTCATGGACAAGCGCAAGCGACCTTTTTCATCGGCCTCCAACACCTTAACCTTCACAACCTGGCCTTCTTTCAAGAAATCACCAACCGTGTTCACGCGCTCGTTGGCGATTTGGGAGATGTGCAACAAACCATCTTTGCCTGGCAACACGCTAACAATTGCACCGAAATCGAGCAACTTCAACACAGTGCCTTCATACACAGCGCCAACTTCAACCTCAGCCGTGATGTCTTCAATCAGCTTTTTGGCACGCTCACCAGCATCACCATCAACCGAGGCGATGGTAATAGAACCGTCTTCCTTGATGTCGATGCTTGCACCGGTTTGCTCGGTAATGCCACGAATGGTTGCACCACCTTTGCCAATCACGTCACGGATCTTTTCAGGGTTGATCTTCATGGTGATCATGCGAGGGGCGTAGGCAGACAATTCGCCTACGCTGCCACCTGTGGCCTCTTTCATGATACCCAGAATGTGCATGCGGCCTTCACGGGCCTGCGCCAGCGCAACCTGCATGATCTCTTTGGTGATGCCCTGAATCTTGATGTCCATCTGCAGTGCAGTCACACCATTCTCAGTACCGGCAACCTTGAAGTCCATGTCGCCCAGGTGATCTTCATCACCCAGAATGTCTGTGAGTACCGCAAACTTGTTGTCTTCCTTGATCAGGCCCATGGCAATACCGGCCACCAGCTGTTTCAAGGGAACACCTGCGTCCATCAAAGACAATGCACCACCGCACACAGACGCCATAGAGCTTGAACCATTGGATTCAGTGATTTCTGACACCACGCGCATGGTGTATTGGAAATCTTCAGGCGCGGGCAACATCATTTCAACCGCGCGGCGTGCCAAGCGACCATGACCGATTTCACGACGCTTTGGTGCACCCATGCGACCACATTCGCCAGTGGCGTACGGGGGCATGTTGTAATGGAACATGAAGCGGTCGCGATATTCACCGGCAACCGCATCAATCATTTGTTCGTCACGGCCGGTACCCAAGGTGGTAACTACCAAAGCCTGTGTTTCGCCACGTGTGAACAAAGCGGAACCGTGTGCACGTGGCAATACCCCAGTGCGAACAGTAATGGGGCGCACGGTGCGTGTGTCGCGGCCATCGATACGTGGTTCACCATTCAAAATTTGGCCACGAACAATTTTGGCTTCGAGACCAAACATGACATCGCCAATATCCGCATTGGTGATTGCTGCACGCTGCTCCTCAGTCAACTTGGAAGGCAATTCAGCGGCTACTTCCGCTGAAATTTCCTTCAAGCGCTGGCTACGTGCCTGCTTTTCAGTCATTTTGTAGGCAGCAGCAAGCTTTTCGCCGGCCAACTCGGTAATGGCCGCAACCAAAGGCTCGTTGGCAGGTGCAGCTTTCCAGTCCCATTCAGGCTTGCCAGCTTTGGCAGTCAGCGCGTGAATGGCATTGATTGCGGCTTGCATTTGTTCGTGACCGAACATGATGCCGCCCAGCATGATTTCTTCGGACAACTCGTGAGCTTCAGACTCAACCATCAGCACCGCAGCTTCGGTACCCGCAACGATCAGGTCCATTTTGCTGTCTTTCAACTGTGTGGCCGTGGGGTTCAGCACGTACTGGTCATTGATATAACCCACACGAGCACCGCCCACAGGGCCATTGAAAGGAATGCCGGCGATGGACAGCGCAGCAGACGCACCCAACATGGCGGGAATGTCTGGATTCACTTCGGGGTTAATCGACATGACAGTCAGAGTTACCTGCACTTCATTGAAGAAGCCTTCAGGGAACAGAGGGCGCAATGGACGATCGATCAAGCGTGCATTCAGGGTTTCTTGCTCAGTACCCTTGCCTTCACGCTTGAAGAAACCACCGGGGATACGGCCGGCAGCATAGAATTTTTCAACGTAATCAACAGTCAATGGGAAAAAATCTTGCCCAGGCTTCGCCGACTTGGCTGCCACGACGGTGGCCAATACAACGGTGTCGTCTACAGTAACGATTACAGAGCCACCCGCTTGACGGGCAATTTCACCGGTTTCCAGGGTCACTGTGTGTTGACCGTACTGGAACGTTTCTTTATGAATTTCAAACACTTTGTCTTTTCCTTTTAGTAATCTCGCCGGGCCAATACCCGGATGCGAGAGCCCGTCAGTTTTAAAACACAAATGCCCACAACCGGGGTTGCAGGCATTTGAGTCAAATCAACGGCTTGTAGCAGCGACCAATTACTTGCGTAGACCCAAGCTGCTGATCAGGTTGCGGTAGGCATCTGCGTTTTTGCGCTTGAGGTAATCAAGCAGCTTACGACGACGAGACACCATGCGCAGCAAACCGCGGCGTGAGTGATGGTCTTTGGCGTTGGCCTTGAAGTGATCGGTCAACGAGTTGATTCGGGCTGTCAACAATGCCACTTGAACCTCGGGAGAACCTGTGTCGCCCTTGGCGCGTTGATATTCGGCAAGAATTGCCGCTTTATTGATTTCTGACATCTTTATTACTCCACTTGCGTGAACTTGCAGCCACAATAGCAACCGCAGTTCCGTGTAAAAAGACCACCCCTAATTCAAATTAATTAAAAGGCGGTCACCTGAACCCGTTATTGTAGGGGAAAACTGCTGAAAATCAAACCTGTGGATTCAACTTTTCGTGTTTTGACTGCAATTTATTCAAAGCAGACAGATAAGCCTTGGCTGAGGCAACCACAATGTCGGGATCTGCACCCACGCCATTGACGATTCGCCCACCCTTTTGCAGCCGCATCGTAACCTCGCCCTGCGATTCAGTGGTACCCGAGGTAATGCCGTTGACCGAGAAAAGCAACAATTCAGCACCGCTTTGCACTTCGGCCTCAATGGCTTTTACCGTGGCGTCCACAGGCCCGTTGCCCTGACTTTCAGAGACCACTTCACGGCCATCGATTGAGAACACAACACGCGCTTTGGGGCGCTCACCCGTCTCAGAATGCTGAACCAGAGACACATAACGGTAGTGCTCGGACTCTCCACCTGCGCCGTCACCGGAAACCAGGGCATGAATATCTTCATCAAAAATTTCAGCTTTGCGGTCGGCAAGGTCCTTGAAGCGCTGGAAAGTGTCGTTCAACGCCTGCTCGCTTTCCATTTCAATACCCAAGGCTTCTAGGCGCTGCTTGAAGGCATTGCGACCCGACAGCTTGCCCAACACGATTTTATTGGCAGACCACCCCACATCCTCGGCTGTCATGATTTCATAGGTTTGACGCGCTTTCAGCACACCATCTTGGTGAATACCAGATGCATGGGCAAAGGCATTCGCCCCCACAATGGCTTTGTTGGGCTGAACCACAAAGCCCGTAATGTTGCTGACCAGGCGGCTGGCCGACACAATTTGAGTGGTATCAATACCGACATCCAGATCGAAGAAATCTCGACGGGTTTTAACCGCCATCACAATTTCCTCGAGCGAACAGTTGCCTGCGCGTTCGCCCAGTCCGTTGATGGTGCACTCCACCTGCCGCGCACCACCAATGGCCACGCCCGCCAGGGAGTTGGCCACCGCCATACCCAAATCGTTGTGACAGTGAACGGACCACACCGCCTTGTCGCTGTTGGGCGTCAAGGTGCGCAAGTCGCGCATGAACTCTCCATACAAGGAGGGCACGGCATACCCCACGGTGTCGGGAATATTGATTGTTTTGGCGCCGGCCTTGATGACCGCCTCACAAACCTTGGCAAGGAAAGGCAATTCAGAGCGGTAGCCGTCTTCAGCAGAAAACTCGACATCATCGGTGTATTGCAAGGCCAGCTTCACTGCTTTCACGGCCTGCTCCAGAACCTGGTCGGGCGTCATTCGCAGCTTCACCTCCATGTGCAGGGGCGACGTGGCAATGAAGGTGTGAATGCGGCGGCGCTCGGCGGGTGCCAGCGCGTCACCTGCCCGCGTAATGTCTTTGTCGTTTGCACGGGCCAAAGAACACACGGTGGAGTCTTTGATGACCGATGCAATGGATTTGATGGCTTCGAAATCGCCATTGCTGGAGGCGGCGAAACCGGCCTCTATCACATCAACCTTCAGTTTTTCCAACTGCTTGGCGATGCGGATTTTTTCTTCGCGAGTCATGGATGCGCCAGGGCTTTGTTCGCCGTCGCGCAGGGTGGTATCGAATATGATGAGGCGGTCTGACATGCTGTTCTCCTGATTATGCTCTAAGGATACAACAATGCAGGCTGGCAGCGGTATTGCAGGGAACCCGACTTAAAAATGTTCGTCCCTTTCGATGTCCAGCCCCTTGAGCCCCTGCCCTTTTACTTTCCGCACCACATACACCACATAACCGGAAAGCCCATACAGTACAAAAACGCCGAACAACACCTTGGGGGGATCTTGAGAAACCAAAGCAAATACCAATGGGATCAAGGCGAGCACAAGGAAGGGAACACTGCGGCGGAAATGGAAATCTTTGCCGCTGAAGAACGGAACATTGGACACCATGGTGATCCCGGCGTAGAAGGTAATACCCCAAGCCAGCCAATCCAGCTCGGCTCCAGCCATTTTGGCGTCGTCCATCACCCACACAAACCCGGTCACCAAAGCGGCCGCAGCAGGGCTAGGCAAGCCCTGAAACCAGGCTTTGTCCACCACGGCTGCATTGGTATTGAATCGTGCCAGGCGCAAAGCCGCACCAGCCAGGTAAACGAAAGCGGCAACCCAGCCCAGCTTGCCCATTCCGCTGAGTGACCATTCGTAAATAATGAGCGCGGGTGCCGCGCCAAAGGACACCATGTCCGCCAAACTGTCGTACTCGGCACCGAATGCGCTCTGGGTATTGGTCATTCGGGCAACACGACCATCCAGGCTGTCGAGCACCAAGGCGGCAAAAATGGCCACTGCAGCAGTGGTGAACTGCTGACTCATGGCCATCACAATGCCATAAAAACCGCAAAACAAGGCCGCTGTAGTAAACAGGTTCGGTAGCAAATACACGCCCTTGTGGGGTTTTCCAGCCGGACGGGCCGCACCACTCGAAAAAGCCCTTGGAGCACCAAACCGGTTTTTATTGCGCTTGAATCGCATGATCAGGACACCAACTCGGCCAACACTGTTGAGGACGCAGACACCTTGTCACCGATGGCGACTTTGGGTACGGAATCGGTGGGCAAATACACATCCACGCGGGAACCGAAGCGAATGAAACCATAGCGCTGTCCCTTTTCCACGGTCTCGCTTGGTTTGACGTAACAGAGAATTCGGCGGGCGATCAAACCAGCCACCTGCACAGCAGTGACTGTTGCCCCGCTTTCAGTGTGAATAACAATGGCATTGCGCTCGTTTTGGGTGCTGGCCTTGTCCAGATCTGCATTCACAAACAATCCAGGGAAATAATCCACTGATTTGATCTCACCGCCGATCGGAATTCGATTGGAGTGCACATTGAACACATTCATGAATACGGAAATCTTCAGGGCTTCACGCTGGGCATAAGGGTCTTCCACACGCTCTACGGCCACGATGCGACCGTCGGCTGGTGACACTACCGCGTTCTTCTGGGCAGGAATGTAACGGGGGGGATCACGGAAAAACTGCAATACAAAAATGAACAGAATCCAGGCAAGGACCGACAGGAATGTGAGGCCAAACGACTGGAGTGCAAGCGCCAGGATCGCGACGATTGCCAGGAAAGGCCAACCCTCGCGGGCAATGATGGGATGTGGATAGTTCATGGCTCTTTGTTGAGAATGGTTATGAACCCGATTTTATAAGCCAAAACGACCAAGTGCGGTAAGTTTTGTGCGAATTGACCAATAAGAATCAGAATGAGCCCCCTACAACCCCTTCAAACAAGACCACCTTCGAAATTCGGGTACAGGGCAGGTATCTTGACTATTGAACTTTGGTTCGCGCCCAACCACCTATCATCAGCCCCCCACACAACCGCAAATTGCTCATCAAGTATGCCCCCCCACAATTCAATCCACACACCTCCCCGAAGCCACACGATTTCGCCGAGCGAACAAACCGTCAACCAAGTAAACCATGGCGTGTTTGGAAGCGCTTTGCTTCGCATTTTCAGCCCGCTTGTTCAATTGGTGAAGTTATTGCTTTCGGGCTTTCCTGGATCGATGGCACAAAGTTTGAAATTGTTAACAGCCCAATCGAGAAATGCGCCTGCGGCAGTGCGCAACACACACAAGAAGGATGAAATCACCGAGAACAACGAGAACGAAGCTGATTATTTTAGCGCCTGTAGCGACACCAGCTACATAGACGAGCTCGAGCGAAGCTCATCCGGCGAATCGGTATCCACTGCCGATGCGATAGGTTTCAAACTACTTCACTACCAAGCCGCGCTTGAAGTGGTCAACGAAATACTCAAACACAATTCAAAACCTGATGCCAACATTTCGCTTGAAGAATTCTCCTCGCTAATTGACAGGGCGGCCAGCGCCCTTCGCGAGAAGCAATCGCAGAATATCAGCTTTGACAACACCAGCATCAAGCAAGGCATTGGCGGAAAACACAAGCGGAGCAAGATAACTGATGTTTTCCGGCAATTCAAACGAGAGCAAACGGCGCTGGTTCACGCGGGCACTTGGGGCAGTGGCATCCCGGAGTCGACCCGGCATGTTCACGTACGTACGGCCTTGGCCTCAGTAATCCACGGAAGGTTCCGCAGCCTTGGATTTCGAACAAAAAACATGAGTATTGATGCCTTGGACAAACAGATTTTTGAGCGATACATCGATGTACTTCAGTCGAAAGACTGGAACAACATTTCTGTGTTGCATGATCTGCGTTTTACTGAGCCGCAAAGCAAATTCAAGAATTTGAAATTTTTGACAACCATGACTCCCGCAAAAAACCTGGACAGCGCGCTGACGGAGAGTTATCGACGGGATGGCATCAACGGGGTTTGCAGCTACGCAATTCAAGAAGCACGCCATGCAGTGAACTTGTGGAGAACCAAATTCAGACCATATCCAATTTCAGACACTGACACTGGCTATGTGTTCTCCGGGCTAAGGCATGCCGTGCATGATGCGTATGGCATCAAAATGCCTGATCAGCGAAATGCTGCGAATGATGCACGCGTCAAAGAATTTATTCACGCAAGCTTGCTGGATCACTTGAAGCGGAATGAATTGGATGCCCGCAATATGAACACAGAAGAAGCCATTGAAATCAAGATTGTTTCAGTGAATCTGTTGACTGCCGCTGGCAAAGAAAAAGAGATGATTGAGCAGCAACAGCGTGCATTTGCCAGAGCCAATGGGCAAGAAATGCGGATCCGAATTGCCGATGGACGAGGCCACGAGAAAGAGCTGAAAGTTAAACCAAGTATCTTCACTTTTTGCACACCAGTGAATCATTTGTCGCTGAGCAAAATGGGGAGATTGATCGGTATTTGGCGAACAGCAGACTCAATCAACAAAAAATCAGTCAAACACCTGATTGGCTCCATTGAAAAAAACAAACCAATCGGTGGCCTTGCGGGAGACCAACTGCGAAAGTTGAATGCCGAACTGGCCAACACGGACGGAGCGAGCCCTGCACAAATCAGCAAACGCAAGGTACTGACTGAAAAAATAAGCCTGATCAAAGAATTGGTAAACCAGGTGCGGGAAATTATGCTCAAAGACTTGCACCACGAGGTTGGCAATGAACCTTATAAATTGCCCACACGTCTTTTGGCGCTGAGCAATGAAATTGGCGCTACCCCAGCCTTCAATTGCAAAAGCGGCAAAGACAGGACGGGGCAACTTCACGTTGAAATTCGCGACTTGTACGCGCATTTGAACGCAACTGGTGGACTATTGCGTGAAATCAATGCAAAGCGCCAGGGAATCGCCCAGGAAAATTTTCAGAAACTGTTTTTTGCGGGTGGTGATCGTGAAATACAGGCACTCAATACTGGTGTGGCTGGCAGCAAATCCCAACTGCCCTACTACAACAAACTAATGGGTGTGACGCCACAAACTATTGATGAAATCAAAGGCTTGTCGAAATGGGTGGGCACTTGATGAATAACAAAAAAACCCGCGACACTTTCGCACCGCGGGTTTCTGGCACAGCAATCAATCGGTCGATTAGTTCTTGGACTGATCAACCAACTTGTTCTTGCTGATCCAAGGCATCATTGCGCGCAGCTGGGCACCCACAATTTCAATGGGGTGCTGTGCGTTCAAACGGCGACGCGCTGTCATTTCTGGATAGTTGGTTTTGCCTTCCAGAATGAAACGCTTGGCATATTCACCGTTCTGGATATTGGCCAGACATTCCTTCATGGCTGCGCGAGCCTGGTCTGCGATTACACGTTGGCCTGTTACATACTCACCATATTCCGCGTTGTTGGAAATGGAATAATTCATGTTGGCGATGCCGCCTTCGTACATCAGGTCAACAATCAGCTTCAGCTCGTGCAGGCATTCGAAGTAAGCCATTTCAGGCGCATAACCTGCTTCAACCAAAGTTTCGAAACCAGCTTTTACCAACTCAACCGCACCGCCGCACAACACGGCTTGTTCACCGAACAAATCGGTTTCTGTTTCTTCGCGGAAGTTGGTCTCGATCACGCCACCTTTTGTACCGCCATTCGCTGCAGCATAGGCCAAAGCAATGTCATGCGCGTTGCCGGTTGTGTCTTGGTAAATTGCGATCAGTGAGGGTACACCACCACCTTTCAGGTACTCAGAACGTACTGTGTGACCTGGGCCTTTGGGGGCGATCATGATGACGTCGATATCTGCACGTGGTACAACCTGGTTGTAATGCACGTTGAAACCGTGGGCAAATGCCAAAGCAGCACCAGCCTTGATGTTGGGGGCTACTTCTTTGTTGTACACATCGGGAATGTTTTCGTCAGGCAACAGAATCATGACCACATCCGCTTCTTTCACGGCGTCGGCCACTTCTTTCACTTTCAAGCCCGCGCCTTCGGCTTTGGACCAGGAGGCACCGCCCTTGCGCAGGCCAACAACCACTTCAACGCCTGAATCGCGCAGGTTTTGCGCGTGGGCATGGCCTTGTGAACCGTAACCAATAATGGATACTTTCTTTTTCTGGATCAGGGACAGATCCGCGTCTTTGTCGTAATAAACTTTCATGTCATTTTCCTTTTGATTCAGGTATTTAAATTCATCTTCAAGGCCCAGTTACCAGATTCGTTTGCCTGGGCTGGGCCCACCGTTCAGACGCGAAGAATGCGTTCGCCGCGGCCAATACCGGAGCTGCCCGTGCGGACAGTTTCGAGAATGGCAGTGCGATCGATCGATTCCAGGAAGGCATCCAGCTTGGATTTGTTACCGGTCAACTCGATGGTGTAGCTTTTCTCGGTGACATCAATGATGCGGCCACGGAAGATATCCGCGGTACGCTTCAGCTCTTCACGCTCTTTGCCCACTGCGCGCAATTTTACCAGCATCAGCTCGCGTTCAATATGCGCACCATCACTTAGATCAACCACTTTCACCACTTCAATCAAGCGGTTAAGGTGTTTGGTGATCTGTTCGATAATGTCATCGGATCCCACTGTCACAATGGTCATACGCGACAGTGTTTCGTCTTCGGTGGGGGCCACAGTCAATGTTTCAATGTTGTAGCCACGGGCAGAAAACAAGCCCACCACGCGGGACAACGCACCCGGTTCGTTCTCGAGGAGAACGGAAATAATGTGTCTCATATTTGCCATCTCCTTTTTACAGTTCTTCCGAACCCAGCAGCATTTCGGACAAGCCCTTGCCAGCCTTGACCATGGGCCACACGTTTTCAGTGCGGTCCGTGATGAAGTCCATGAACACCAAACGGTCTTTGTACTTGCCAAAGGCCTCGCGCAATGCCGGTTCTACATCTGACGGCTTGGTGATTTGCATGCCAATGTGGCCATACGCTTCAACCAACTTGACGAAATCTGGCAGTGCATCCATGTAGCTTTCAGAATAGCGTGAGCCATAATCCAGCTGTTGCCACTGGCGAACCATGCCCAGATAGCGGTTGTTCAGGTTCACGATTTTCGGCGTGAAATGGTACTGAAAGCAGGTGGACAATTCCTGAATGTTCATCTGGATGGATGCTTCACCTGTAATACAAGCCACCTGCGCATCGGGGTTGGCCATTTGAACACCCATGGCGTAGGGCAAGCCCACACCCATGGTGCCCAAACCACCGGAGTTGATCCAGCGACGCGGTTTGTCGAAACGATAGTACTGGGCAGCCCACATTTGATGCTGGCCAACGTCGGATGTAACAAAGGCATCGCCGTTGGTCACTTCCCACAACTTTTCAACCACAAACTGGGGTTTGATGAGTTCATCGGATTTGGCGTAGTCCAAGCATTTGCGGCCACGCCATTTCTCAACCTGTTCCCACCAGCCTTGCAGTTTGCCCTGGTCTACTCGCTTGCCGCTTTCTTCCAGCAACTGAATCAAATCAACCAGCACGTCTTTGATGTTGCCAACAATGGGCACATCCACTTTCACGCGCTTGGAAATGGAAGACGGGTCGATATCAATGTGAATGATTTTGCGTGGAATGGATGCAAAATCTTTGGGATTACCGATCACGCGATCGTCAAAACGGGCGCCAACGGCGATCAGTACGTCGCAATTTTGCATGGCCAGGTTGGCCTCATAGGTGCCGTGCATGCCGGGCATACCTACAAACTTTTTGTCGCTGGCTTTGAATGCGCCCAAACCCATCAAGGTATTGGTTGTTGGCGCACCAACCCACTCTACCAAACGAGTCAGTTCAGCAGAGGCATCACCCAAAATAACACCACCGCCGGAATAGATCATGGGGCGCTCGGCTTCCAGAATCATTTGCACGGCTTTTTTGATTTGCCCCTGGTGACCCTTGACCACCGGGTTGTACGAGCGCATTTTGACTGGCTCGGAGTAATCAAACGTGGTTTTGTGAATGGTGATGTCTTTGGGGATATCAACCAGCACAGGGCCTGGACGGCCTGTGCGGGCAATGTAAAACGCTTCTTTCATGACACGTGCCAGGTCTTTCACATCCTTTACAAGGAAGTTGTGCTTGACGCAGGGGCGTGTAATACCCACGGTATCGCATTCCTGGAATGCATCTTGACCGATCGCGTGCGTGGGCACCTGACCAGACAAAATCACCATGGGAATTGAATCCATGTAGGCAGTTGCAATGCCTGTAACAGCATTGGTCAGGCCTGGGCCTGATGTAACGAGACAAACACCCACCTTGTCGCTTGAACGCGAGTAGGCATCGGCTGCATGCACGGCAGCTTGTTCATGACGTACCAGAATGTGTTCGAAACCGTCTTGTTTGAAGATGGCATCGTAGATGTAGAGTACTGCTCCGCCTGGGTAACCGAAAACGTGCTTGACGCCTTCTTCTTCCAGACATTTGACAACGATTTCCGCGCCGGTATATTCCATTTTAAAAAATCCTGACAAAATCCACGGGACATTGGTCGGATGCCGTCCTGGATCGCATTGCCGTGGGGCACAGGCTTTTTGAAAATGAACAACCTTGTGGGTGTGGACATGTCGCAAAGCGCTGGCGATCACAACCCGATTATGTCGGGCAGGTTGGCCATGGGCTTCTGAACCACAAGTTCAGCGCCCTAGCGCGTCTTTCGCTAAAACAACAAGGGTATGCTGATTAACTAGAGACAAAAACAGGTAGAACGAGATCTTAGTGCGAAGCCCGCTGTGGGTCAAGAAAAAAGCTTGTGGCTTTGATATCATGCCGTATTGTTAAATATTGCGAATCATTCTCGCCTCGACCCCCAAACCCTCTGACACCACCTCGACACACACATTTATGGCCAGCACGCGAGAATTAGAGGATTTTTTGAAAGAGGTGTCGCACCGGGCTTATCGCCAGGCATTTTTTGCCGTAAAGAATGAAGAAAGCGCCATGGACCTGGTGCAGGAAAGCATGATGAAGCTTTCTGACAAATACGGCGACAAACCCAAAGAAGAACTGCCAATGCTGTTTACCCGCATTTTGCAGAACACGATTCTGGACCATCATCGCCGCCAGAAGGTTAGAAACACCTGGACAACGCTGTTTTCAAGCTTTCAGAAGAAAGATGAAGAAGATTACGATGTGCTCGAGAACCTTCTCGCACAGGATGAATCCCAGAATGCGAGTGCCCAGGACGAGATTGAACAATCACAGAACATGGCGGCCATCGAAGAAGCCATCGCAAATTTGCCAGAGCGTCAACGTCAGGCATTCATCTTGCGTTATTGGGAAGAGATGGACTTGGCAGAGACGGCAGAGATCATGGGGTGTTCTGAGGGCAGTGTTAAAACGCACTGCTCCAGAGCGACAAAGGCATTGGCACAGGTATTGAAGCAACAGGGGTTTCGGGAATGAATGAAGATCGGCTAACCGCAAATGTAGTAAAAAGGCTACTTGATGAGTCGGCAGGTCAAGTTCCGCCCCACATTCAAGATCGCCTTAAGCTGGCCATCTCCAAATCGGTGCAACTTCATGCCGAGAAACACGGGCAGCATGCCAAGTCCAGACAGCCAAATGCTGGCAAGATTGCCGATTTATTCCAACAGTTCTCAGAATGGTTCAATCGCCCCGCCTTGTCCATGGCGGTGAGTGCCTTGTTCATTGCAGGTGCGGTTTTCGGGGTGGCTCAATTTGGTCTGGAGAACTACGACGCTCGCATTTCTGAAACTGCAGATCTCGACGCCGCGATTTTGTCGGACGACCTTCCACCCGATGCTTATCTGGATCCAGGCTTTATCAATTACGCCACTGAGTTGCAAAAGAACAATGCAATTCCAGCGGAAGACGGAATTGAACAATGGATGGATTCATTACCCGCCGACTTCACCACGTCGATCTAGCATTTAAGGATTCAGGGGCATGATGATGACTAGACTCTATTCCGGATTGATGACCTTGGGCTTGGTTCTGGTGCTTTGCGTTCAGAGCACGGATGCGCTGGCTGCAACGGACTGGTCTGAGCTGTCTGCCAAACAGCAGGAGCTGCTTGCACCACTGAAAAATGACTGGAATTCCATGACCAATGCCCAACAGGAACGCTGGTTAAAGGTTGGCAGGAAGTATGAAAGTGAGCCCGCTGAGCGCCAGGCAATCATGCGTGAACGGGTGAGTACCTGGAGCGAACTAAGCCCGCGGGAAAAAGCGGCGGCCCGTGAAAACTACAAGGCCCTGAAAGAGAAGCGCCAGGGCGAGCGAAATTCAAGCTGGAACAGCTATCAAAGCCTGGATCCGAAACAGCGCGATGAATTCAAGGGAAAAAGCAACAAACCTTCACTGAATTAAAACCCGCATCCATTTGGCTAGCGCGCCAGCGATAAAATAGCAAAATGGAACGACTACTCGACAACGGGCTTATCAGCCCCAGCAGAAAACGCCGGTTTGCAAGCATGTTGTATGAAAGCATGCTGCTTTTTGGCGTTTTATTCATTGCTGGCTACTTTTTCGACACACTCACTCAAAGCAGACATGCTTTATACCTTCGAGAGGCACGCCAGTGGTGGTTTTTCGCCGTACTGGGGCTGTATTTTGTGTGGTTTTGGCGCCATGGTGGCCAAACCCTTGCCATGAAAACCTGGCACATTCGACTGGTGAAGGAAAACGGAGAGCGTGTTGGGCTGGCACAAGCCATACTGAGATATGTGCTGTGCTGGTTTTTCAATTTGACAGGCATTGCCTTCGTTTATTCGTTTTTTGACAAAAACGGGCAGTTTCCTCAAGACCGCCTGGCGAAAACCCTGCTGGTTTCAACCAAACCACGGGAACGAGGCATTGAAGAAGTGATGCGTCACGACTAATCGCTGAGCGACTTCACCGCATTTTCAAGGCGGGTCCAATCTGCCTCGGATTTCGGTGCACCGCATCGCAAAATGCTGTCTTCAGTCGGATAGGCACGCACCAGAATTCCCACATGTTCCAGGTCGGCAGCCCATTGCTCATTGTTAGGATGGGCAAAACTGATGAAGTAACCGCCTTTGTGAATTTGAATGTGCTCGCCCAATCGAACTCGCCAGATCGATTCGAGCCTAGTACACACCGCATCCAGGCGAATCAGCTGCTCGGCCCTCCAGTCTTCTGCTGCAAAATATTGCAATGCCAACCACCATTGCGGCGAAGAAACGGCTTGTGTACCCACCTCGTTGAGCAATGCTGTACACACAGCCTTGGGGCCGCACACAAATGCCAGGTTTGCCCCAGCCAAGCCTGAGAAAGGCGCCACTGAGCGAAGCACAATGGCCGGCTCGGCTTCGATGAAGGACGCATAGGACTCCTCACCAGTCCAGTCCAGATAGGCTTCATCAAGAATAAGCCAGCCGCCCTGCTCCCGAAGTTTTCGGGCCAGGGGCTTGATTTGCTGGATGCTTATCATCTGGCAGGTAGGGTTGACCGGGCGCCCCAGCACCACCACATCGCACTCGGGAATATCCCCTTCAAGCACAAGATCCACAGGCCAATCGAGTACAACATGGTTGGCCCGGCGAAAGCGTTTGTCCCATTGATCAAAACTGGGCTCGGCCAGCACCACCCGCATTGACCCGTACCAGGTTTGAAACAAACGTGCCAGCGCCGAGATACCGCTTTCTATGCCGGTTACCGCCAACACAGATTCGCACTCGAAAAAACGGGCGGCTTCAAGATGGAAACGAGAGCGCAACAAGTCGGGGCTGGCCCACACCGAAGCAGGCATGTCAGGCAATTTCAACTCAAAAGGGGCAACCGAGCCGGACAGGTCTAGTTTGGCCTGCTGCCGGACGTGAGTTTCAATGCGCATCCGATGTTTCCAGGTGCACCGGGAAACCCCACAAACGCTCAACCTGAGCAAGTGTTTTCTCGGCTTCATCCGCATTCAGTGGCCTTCCACGACGGCTCATGTGCGTAAGTGTAAGGGATCGATCTGTCATGCGGGCATAGGAAGTCACTTGAATATCGGGCACCATGCTTTCCCGGGAGTACTGATTTGCCAACAGGGTGCGGATTCGCTTGTAACCCTCGTCGTTGTGAATGGCATCGATAAACAGTTCGCTTTCAGTTTTGTGATCTGCGATTGCAAACAAACGGAAGTCTCGAATGACCTTGGGGGACAAAAACTGGCGGATGAATGATTCATCCTTGAAATTGCGCATGGCAAAATCAACAGCTTTCAACCAATTGCCACTACCCGCAATTTCAGGAAACCAGCGTTTGTCCTCTTCTGTGGGCTTTTCACACATGCGACGAATATCGCTGAAAATGGCAAAACCGAGGGCGTAGGGGTTCAAGGCCCTAAAGCGTCCGTCGCGCGAATCGGGCTGAAAAACCACATTGGTGTGAGACGTCAGGAATTCGAGCATGAATCCATCGGACACAAGTTTCTCGTCGTACAGGGTATTGAGCAAGGTGTAATGCCAAAAGCTGGCCCAACCTTCGTTCATCACCTTGGTTTGACCCTGCGGATAAAAGTACTGGGACATTTTGCGAACAATGCGTACCAGTTCGCGTTCCCAGTCGCGCAGTTTGGGCGCTTCTTTCTCGACAAAGTACAAAATGTTTTCGACGGGCTCACGGGGGTAGTTGTCTTGCCGGCGCTCAATTTGAGCCGCCTCGACTGGCGACACCTTGGCCATTATTTCATCGTACTGACGGCGCTTTTCCTCGGCCAGGTCATCGCGCTTCACTTTCAGTGATGCTTCGGATTCAAAACGTCGTTTGTAACGATCGACCCCAAAATGCTGTATGGCATGCGCAGCGTCAAGCACTTCCTCAACTGCATCGATACCATACTTTTCTTCGCACTCCATGACGTACTTCTTGGCGAACACCAGGTAATCGATGATTGCATCGGCCTGGGTCCACTGCCGAAACAGGTAGTTGCCCTTAAAAAAGGAATTGTGTCCGTAACAGGCGTGAGCGATCACCAGCGTCTGCATGGTCATGGTGTTCTCTTCCATGAGGTAAGAAATGCAGGGGTTGGAATTGATCACCACCTCGTAGGCAAGGTTTTGCTGCCCGGTTTCGTACAAATGCTCGTTAACCGAAAAGGATTTGCCGTAGCTCCAGTGTGGATACATCACGGGCATGGCACCGCTGGAATACGCATCCAGCATTTGCTCGGCACTGATCACTTCAATTTGATTGGGAAAGGTGTCGAGTTTGTATTTGTTGGCTGCAATGTCGTGAAGCTGCGTGTCAATGTCACGCAGCAGATCAAATGTCCACTCATTGCCGGCCAGGTCAAGTTGCTGGGCCATTGTTGCTACTCCTAACGCCCAAAGGCGACTTCTTTCTTTTCAAACAAGCCACGAAAAACGGGGTAAATGTCGCGGCGGTTGAACAGCTTGCGCATGGCAAAGTGCCCTGCAAAACTGTCTTCCAGCCGTTCAAAACTTTCCCACAAATCAGACGCGCGAGCCATGCCGAACATGGGTGTGGGCATGGTTTCCACGTAAGCGTAGTAGCGCACATGCGGCATGATTTTGGAAGAGAGATACTCCGCGCTGGCCCGCGCATCACGCGAGGTTGCATCGCCATCCGAGGCTTGCGCCACGTAAACATTCCAAGCGCTGCCTGGATAGCGGGTCTCGATGATGTGGTGCATCAATTCCATGGCGGGCATGATTTCCGTGCCACCACTTTTTTTGCCATAGAAGAAGTCTTCCTCGCTGACCTCCTCCGCTTCATCGGTGTGACGAATGAAAACCAGCTTCACTTCCTCGTACTTGCGAGTGAGGAACAGGTAAAGCAGTGTGTAAAACCGTTTGGCCAGGTCTTTCTTGGCCTCATCCATTGAAGCAGAAACGTCCATCAGGCAGAAAATCACTGCGTTGGTGGAGGGCTCGGGGTAGGTTACGCGATTGCGATAGCGCAGGTCGACCTCGTCAAGAAAAGGCACATAGGGCTTCTTCTTCACATCCTCGAGAAGATCAAGCTGGCCTTTCTCGTCTTCGTCATCGTCCTCATCATCGCCCCTGGGCTCGAGCGCGACGCGACGCATGAGCGAGGCCTTCATGGTCCGAAGCACGGAAAGCGAAGTGGGTGCACCCGTGCGGGAGTAACCCGCATTTCGGCTTTTCATGCGCTTAACCGATGAAATTTCCCGCTTCAGGAGTTCTGGCAACTCAAGATCGTCAAAATACAGGTTCAGGAACTCTTCGCGCGACAACACAAAGGTGAATCCGTCCTCTCCCTCGCCTTTGCCTGGTTTGCCGCCACCCTGCCCTTCGCCACCGCCGCTGGGTCGTGGAATGCGGTCGCCAGGTACGAAATCGCGGTTACCAGGAACCACATGCTCTACATCGCCACCCTGGCCAAAAATGAAGGTCGGCTCGGATACTTCGCGGGTGGGAATTCGCACTTTCACGCGCCCATCGCCGCTGACATCAGAAATTGACGACTCACCAGCCACATCCGCGACCGCTTTTTTCAATTGCGTTTTGTAACGCCGAATAAAGCGCTCGCGGTTGGGCAAGCTTCTGTTTTTGCCGTTGAGCCTGCGATCAATAATGGTTGAATCGCCCATGGCAAACTCCCTATGCGTTTTGCGTGATCAAGACGCCTTTTTCACGCGCAAATGCCATTCCACCAACAAACGAACCTGTTTTTCGGTGTAGCCCTTGGCCACCATGCGATCCACAAAGTTCTCGTGCTTTTCCTGGCTTTCTTTCGAGCCTTTGTGGTCGAAAGAAATGACAGGCAGCAGGTCTTCGGTTTTCGAGAACATGCTGCGCTCAATCACTTCGCGTAATTTCTCGTAACTGGTCCACGCTGGCATGGTGCCGGAATTGCTGGCCTGAGCCCGCAACACAAAATTCACGACTTCGTTTCGGAAGTCTTTGGGGTTGGCAATACCCGCAGGCTTTTCAATGCGAACCAATTCATCGTTCAGCGAGTCGCGATCAAAAATTTGCCCAGTGGCCGGGTCGCGGAACTCCTCGTTCTGAATCCACTTGTCGGCAAACTGTATGTAACGCTCGAACAGGTTTTGTCCATACTCGCTGTAGCTTTCCAGGTAAGCCGTTTGGATTTCCTTGGCCACGAATTCAGCGTACTTGGGAGTCAGGTAGCTCTTGATGAAATCAAGGTACTTGCGGGTTTGCTCCTCGGGCAAGTTGTCTTTAATCACCTGTTGCTCAAGCACGTACAACAAATGCACTGGGTTGGCTGCCACTTCATGGTGGTCGAAGTTGAACACTTTGGACAACACTTTGTAAGCCCAGCGGGTGGAAGAACCGTTCATGCCTTCATCGGGCCCGGATTGGTCGCGGTACTCCTGTATCGGCTTGGCATGCGGGTCAACGTCTTTCAGGTTTTCACCGTCGTACACACGCATTTTGCTAAACAGATTGCTGTTTGCAGGTTCTTTCAAGCGCGTCAGCACGCTGAACTGCGCCATCATGTTCAGGGTTCCGGGCGCGCATGGTGCTTTGTTCAGCGAAGAATGCTCGAGCAGCTTCTCGTAGATTTTCACCTCTTCGGACACGCGCAGGCAGTAGGGCACCTTTACGATGTATACCCGGTCCAGAAACGCTTCATTGGTTTTGTTGTTGCGGAACTGTTGCCATTCCGACTCGTTGCTGTGGGCCAAAATAATGCCGTCAAAAGGAATCGAACCGAAACCTTCCGTGCCCTTGAAGTTGCGTTCTTGCGTGGCTGTAAGCAAGGGGTGCAGCATTTTGATAGGTGCCTTGAACATTTCCACGAATTCAAGCAAACCCTGGTTGGCCAGGCACAGGCCACCACTGAAGCTGTAGGCATCGGGATCGTCCTGGCTGAACTGGTTCAGCATGCGAATGTCGACCTTGCCCACCAGTGCTGAAATATCCTGATTGTTTTCGTCGCCAGGTTCAGTTTTGGCGATCGCAATTTGATTCAAGGTGGAAGGCATTAAACGAACCACCCGGAATTTGCGCAGATCACCGCCAAATTCAGCCAGGCGCTTGGTGGCCCAAGGGCTGGCAATTCCGGTCAAGTAACGGCGAGGAATGCCGTATTTGTCTTCAAGCGAGGCACCAAACTGGGTCGGGTCGAACAAACCCAATGGGGATTCGTTAATTGGCGAGCCTTTCAAGGCGTAGATGGGTTGCTGCTCCATCAAGGCTTTCAAACGTTCGGCCAGTGAAGACTTGGCACTGCCCACAGGGCCTAGCAGGTAAAGCACCTGCTTGCGCTCTTCAAGACCCTGGGCGGCATGGCGGAAATAGGCGACGATGTTTTCAATCACCTCCTCCATGCCGTAGAACTCTTTGAACGACGGATAACGGCGCACCACCCGGTTGGCGAAAATACGAGACAAACGGGGATCGTGCCGGGTGTTGATGACTTCGGGTTCGCCAATGGCATGAAGCATGCGCTCAGCCGCGCTGGCGTATGTGAGGGGGTCGGCTTTGCACAGGTCGAGGTATTCTTCGAGGCTCATCTCGGTTTGCTGCAAAGCTGCAAAACGAGACTGAAACTGACCGAAAATGTCAGAATCGCTGGAATTCAAATCACGCGGTTCAAGCTCTGTGTTCATGATGTCCTCCTGCACAACGCTTCTTTGCCTTTTGCTTCGGCCGTGAACCTATTTCGCGCCCAAAGCATTCACTTTCATCTCTCGAAAAAGTTGCAAAAAACAGGCCAGCTTGTTTGTTTACATTTTTGTGCTGTTTTGGTGCTTGCAACACTTTCTAGTTAACTTTGCTGTTACCACTATCTCCCTATCTAGTGGGGTATCAAACCCCTGAAGCGGTTAGAGCCTCTCTTTTGTTTAGACGCCAGACTGTTTGAGAAATTGCACTTTTTTGAACTTTTTGTTGTACCTGCTCTTCCATAAACTCCAGCACATTCATGACCACGCCCTTTTTGGCCAACACGCCGGGCATGTCATCAAGTCGGTACTGTTTGCGCAGCAGTTCAAACATGGGTTTGTCGATGGCGATCGACCTGCCCTGTTGAATATGTGACGCGATCGCCTTGATTAATTCCTTTTGAGTATCAATTTCAGAGAGTTTGCTGAACTCGAGTACGAAGCCGTGTTTGCGCAAACGATTCACAAACCTGGATTGTTTTAACCGCCCGGAAAGCACCACTGTCATTTCGATGGGCAAACCCGCCATACGCTGCAAATAATTCTCATGAAGCAAAGTTGGGAACACAATAAGGTTGCCACCCGAATCGCCCAGATGATCCATGTTTTCAATACGTGGCAACTGTTTGCCTGGCACCTTCAACAGCAGTTGAGCACGCAGCGCCACATAAGGCTGCTTGAACAACCACAGGCCCAAAACCACCACATTGATGGCAGTGACTGCGGTGAACACCCAGAGCACCTCGCCTTTCATGGCCAGCAAAATAGCGATGGCGAACCCGGCGGAAACCACCATGAAAAAAGAATTGATGATGTTGTTGGCCGACACCACCCGCGAGCGGCTTTCCCTGGGCGCAAAAGCTTGCATGGTGGCGTACAGGGGAACGCTGTACAAACCCACGCCAACACTAATCAGTACAAAAAGTCCGAGCACGGCCAGGTTGTTCAGTTGGCTAAAAAATTCGACCACAGTTTGTTGATCCGGATTGGTTTGATAGGCCACCAACACACCATGCAGCAATACCCCGGCCAGAATCATCACGACCAAGCCCCACAATACCAAACCCATTTCGATGCGCTTTCGCGACCATTTTTCGCACAAAAATGCGCCAATACCCAACCCAACGGTAAACGCGAAAAGCAGAACAGTGGCCACACCCGAGCTGGCATTGAGCAGGGTTTTCGACAAGAGCGGGAACTGGGTTAAATAGGTTGCCCCCACAAACCACAGCCAGGAAATTCCCAACAAGGCGGGCCATACTTTGGGCAAATTGGTTGCGAAACTGACATTGCGCCACGTTTCCGTGAACAAGTTCCAATTCACCTTCAAATCAGGTGAATGCGATGGCGTCAAAGGCATGCGCTGCGCTTGGTATACGCCCAACAGGGCCACCAGAAAACCAAATCCGCACACGATGTAGACAGCGACATCACCGGCCTCCTGACTCATCAAACTACCGGCGGCAATTGTGCCCAGCAAAATGGCCATGAAGGTTGCAGACTCGACCAAGGCATTGCCCATGACCAGCTCGCTCGACTTGAGTTGTTCAGGCAAATAGGCATATTTTGCAGGGCCAAAAAATGCGGATTGCGTGCCCAGCAAAAATACGCCAAGTATGAGCAGTTCAACGGAATTCAACAAAAAGCCAGCGGCGGTGATCAATACAATCGGGGGCTCAAGCCACTTGGCCAATCGCATCACTTTGGTTTTGTCGAATTTGTCGGCAAGTTGCCCGCTGGTGGCGGAGAAAATAACGAAGGGGAGGATGAACAGTGCCGCAATCAGATTGATGAGCAAACCAGGGGAAAAGCTGCCGCGAAGCGCATCGTTGTAAGTGACTGCAAGCGTAACCGCGAATTTCAAAAGGTTGTCGTTGAACGCGCCGAGAAACTGCGTCCAGAAGAATGCACCAAAACGATTGTCACGAATCAATTCAATTGCCATGCATTCAGCATAGCGCAAAAAATTCTGAACGAGTAACAAAAAAGGCCCCGCTTTCGCGAGGCCTTTCGATGTTTTCGCTACAACAAAATGTTGCCGAAAAACTTGCCCTTTAAAATCAAGCAGCTGCCTTGTACTCCGTGACTGGCTTGGCTTCAATGATCTCGTCGGGAATTTGACCATTGGTGCGTAAGTAGTCTTTGCTGAAGTCGTCGGTTAGGATCGCATCGAAACGAATTGGTTCGTACTCGCGAATGCCTTGGGCCAAATCGGGGCTGATCAGGTTTTTGGCCACAGCGTCTTTCAACTGGGCTTCCAGACCTTCTCCGACAACCTTGCCTGAAGACACTGCTTTCAGGAAGTTGCTGTAACCAGGTTCGATCGACAACAGTTTGTCGGCTGCTTCCAGAATGCGGCCAGTTGGGTCGGACAAACCTTCACCCACAAACACTTTGTCGAGCAGGCGATTTGCGAAAGCATTGCGAGTCATCAGGAGTTCTGCCACTTCGGCGTTCACCTTGTCGCTTGGGCCTTTGGTTTTGCCCATGCCCAATGGGTAGGCCACGAAGTTCAGCAGTTTGCCAACAGCCTTGTTGGGGAAGTTGCGGTTGAACTCGGTGAAAGCCTTGTCGATTTCGAACAATGAATCTTCAATCGCCCATTGTGCGTGGGGCAATTCATCCGCCAAACGACCATTGGTTTCAAAGTACTTCAGCACGGCTGTGGCCATGTACAGATGGCTGAGCACGTCACCCAAACGGGCCGACAAACGCTCGCGGCGCTTCAGTTCACCACCCAATACACCCATGGCCACGTCGGCTGTGAATGCCAGGGCAGCAGAACGGCGCTCAATGGCTTTTGCATAATCAGCCATTGGGCCGCTCACGGGGCTTTTCGCCAAACGGTTGCCGGTCAGGCCCAACACCAGAGCACGCATGGCACGGTTGAAAATGTGACCCAAGTGACCAAAGAAAGCGGTGTCGAAATCACGCAGACCCTCTTCTTTGTTGGGGTTTTGGGCTGCCTGCATTTCTTTCAGCACCCAAGGATGACAACGGATTGCACCCTGACCAAATACGATCAGGTTACGCGTCATGATGTTCGCGCCTTCAACGGTAATGGCAACTGGCATGGCTTGGTAAGCCTGACCCAGGTAGTTGCGTGGGCCAAGAATTACCGTACGACCACCATGAACGTCCATAGAGCGCAGAATAATTTCACGCATCATTTCGGTCATGTGGTACTTCATCATGGCGGTGACCACAGATGGTGCACATTCGGCACAAGCTGTTGCTGTCAACACGCGTGAGGCTTCCAGTTTGTAAGTGAGACCACCGATTTTGCCGGTTGCTTCCTGAACGCCTTCAAAACGACCAATCGGCATCTTGAACTGGCGACGAATTCGGGCGTAGGCGCCAGTGGCCAGGTACATGCCCCAGCCTGAAGCTGCCGACAGGGCTGGCAATGAAATACCACGGCCTGCTGACAAACATTCAACCAGCATTCTCCAACCCTTGCCGGCCATTTCACGGCCACCAATGATGGAAGTCAGCGGAATGTAAACGTCGTTACCGATGATGGGGCCGTTCATGAACACCGCGCCAGGGAAGTGGCGGCGGCCAATTTGAACGTTGGGTGTATTGGCCGGCAGCAAGGCGCAGGTAATACCGTAGTCGACCTTGTTTTTGTCGCCCAACAAACCTTCTGGATCTTTCAGCTTGAATGCCAAACCAACCACAGTGGCCACAGGTGCCAAGGTGATATAGCGCTTGCTGAAGTTCAGTACGATGCCCAATTCTTCTTTCCCGTTCACCACGCGCTTCACAACCACGCCAGTGTCAGGAATCGCAGAGGCATCCGAACCCACTTCAGGGCCGGTCAGGCCAAAACATGGAATTTCACGACCGTCTACCAAGCGCGGCAGCCAGTAGTCTTTCTGTTCTTGCGTGCCATAGTGCATGATCAACTCGCCTGGGCCCAAGGAGTTGGGAACCATCACGGTGACAGATGCTGTCAATGAACGGGTTGCAATTTTCGCGACCACGCAGCTTTGTGCGTAGGGAGAGAAACCCAAACCGCCGTGTTCTTTGGCGATCAACATGGCGAAGAATTTCTTCTTGCCCATGAAATCCCACACTTCTTGCGGCAGGTCTTTCAGCTCGAAAGTGATCTTCCAGTCGTCGAGCATTTTGCAAAGCTCTTCAGTCTCGTTGTCGAGATAAGACTTCTCATCTGCGGTGAGCTCGGTGTACTTCACGTTCATCAGCTTGGACCAGTCTGGCTTACCACCGAACATTTCGGCTTCCCACCAGGTGTCGCCAGCCTCGAGGGCGTCCTTTTCCGTCGGGCTCATGGCTGGCAGGGCCTTGCTGAAGGCCTTGAAAATTGGCGCTGTCAACACACCACGGCGCAGGCTCGGCACGTTGAGAACTACGGCGATCGGCAGGTAAATTGCGGCAAACACAATGAGACCCAACTCACCCAAGCCACCCAGAGCATAGAAGCCCAAAGCGGATGCGCCAATGGCAGCGGTGAAGGTCAGCAGGTTTGCACCGCTGTAGACGAGGCCGATCAGCACAACTGCTGAGAAAACGGCAAAAAGTGAATTTGACATGTTTATACCCCTTGAATGTCATCAAAGTTACTTCTAAGTTACTTAGGCGTAACATGCGCTTTCAGTGAACAACTGTCAACCTCATTGCACCAAAAAACAGCGACTTTTCTAGAGCCTCCGTTCGAAAAAATCCAATGATTTACATTGCACCGCAACATGTATTCACAACAAAACAGGCAAGAAGCAATGCACACAACGATTTAAAGGAAGCAATGATTAAGTGCGGCGCAACACGGCTGTTTTTAGTTGAACCCGGTATTTCACGAGATTTCACAAGCCCCCAATCAAGCGCCACCCAGTTGCCTCATCGGGCTAACAAGCGCGCCAATTAACCGATACACTTCACCCCATGCAGTACAACATCCACAATAAAAAGCGAGGGACATATGGCAGTTAACGTGAATGTGAAAATCGAAAAGTCGTTCAAAGTGGCCTGCAGTGCCAAGAAAGCATTTGACCAGTTGGCTGATGTTGCCGACACCGTGGCCCTGTTTCCCAAGCTGGACAAAATTGTTGACCTGGGCGATGCAGTGTGGCGTTGGGAAATGGCCAAGATTGGCGCGGCAGGTATTTCCCATCAGGTGAAGTACGCGGTGAAGTACAGCAACGATGGCAAATCGAAGATTGACTGGAACCCCGTTCCGGGCGAAGGCAATGCCACTGTGGCTGGCGGTTGGGTGATTAAGGAAGACAGCCCCAAGGCATGTACAATCTCGTTCCGCTCAACCGGCGAGTTCGAAATGCCGGTGCCCCGCCTGATGAAGGGGATTGCGGAGGGTATCGTGAAATCTGAGTTCGACGCGCAGGTTGGAACGTTTCTCGACCGCGTGAAAGCCAAACTGGAATCTTGAACAAAACAACAAGGGAGCCCGATTAAGGGCTCCAAAGCGCTTTAGGAGACGCAATGCCCTGGATGATTTACGGTGCCAATGGTTACACCGGTGAAATGATTGCGCGTGAAGCGGCCAAACGCGGCATGCGCCCCATTCTGGCTGGCCGCAATGAAGCGGCAGTGACCGCCTTGGCCAACAAACTAAGCTTGCCAAGTCGTGTCTTCTCGTTGAGTGATGAGGCCGCAGTGCTTGAAGGATTGAATGAAGTTGACCTGGTTTTGCATTGCGCAGGCCCCTTTTCAGAAACAGCCGAGCCGATGATGATGGCTTGTCTGCAAACCAAAACCCACTACCTCGACATTACCGGTGAAATTTCAGTGTTCGAGCTTGCCCAGTCACTGAGCGGCAAGGCACGCAAACAAAAAATTGTGCTGTGTCCGGGTGTTGGCTTCGATGTGATTCCAACCGATTGCGTGGCTGCCCGTCTGCACGAGTTGTTGCCTGATGCCACACACCTGGCGCTTGGTTTTGATTCCCGCAGTGGATTGTCAGCAGGCACTGCGAAAACCACCGTCGAGGCCATGAAGCTGGGCGGCCGCATTCGTGAAGAGGGTGAAATCAAGGCAGTGGGCTTGGGCTACAGCACTCGCGAAATCAATTTTGGCAACGGCACCAAGTTTGCGGTCACGATTCCCTGGGGCGACGTGTCTACTGCATTCCACAGCACCGGCATTCGCAATATTGAGGTATACATTCCTTCCTCACCGAAATCGGTGCGGATGATGCGTGCTGCAAACCTGGCCCGCCCTATTCTGGGCATGTCTCTGGTTCAGGGAATTCTGAAAAAACAGGCTGCGAAAGTAGAAGGTCCCAACGAAGAACAACGCGCCAAAATGCCTGCGTATGTGTGGGGCGAGGCCACGAATGCCGAAGGTAAAAAGGTGGTTGCTCGGGTAAAAACTGCCAATGGATATTCTTTGACCGTGATGGGATCGCTGGCAGTGGCCAGCTTCATCTTGATGGAAAAGAATGTTGCTGGCGGTGCCTACACACCATCGAAGCTGATGGGCAGCGATTTGGTCGAACGTTTGGATGGTTGCGGAAAAATCCAGATTTTCGAACAGTAACTTTTTCTAGCAGATTCAATAAATAAACCCCTTACTGCTTAATGCAGCAAGGGGTTTTTCTTTGGTTCAATAATTACTTCTGAAACTCTTCGCGTTGAATTTTCCAGGTGCCACTGGCTTTGGACAGAGTCAAAACTTTAATGCCTGAGTCGTTGTAACGATTTGATGAATAGTCTTGCTTGAACTTGACAGTGGCCAAGGCCTCGGACTGTACGTCAATTTGCACATCGGACACGCTGACAGAAATTGTTTCTTTGTCAGACAAGCGTGCGCGACGCTGACCTTCCCAAGCGGCGCGAGATTTCTTTCCATGCTCAAAAGTGCTGGCATAAAAACCGAGATACCCGTTTGCATCTTTAGACGACCAAGCAGCAGCCCAGTTGCTCAACATGTCGTTAATGGCAGCCGCATCGCCCACATCAGCGCCAACAGCCAAACTGGGTTCTGGGGCCATCACCTCGCCAGCGCTGGCTTCTGGTGCGGCAACAGCAGACGCATCAACTACCGGCGCCTCGGCAGGAGCTTCAGCCACAGGTGCGGGCGGTGGCGTCAATGGCGCCAAACGCACCACTTTTTGATCTTTGAAGTAAACGGCATAGGGCACAAATTCTTCGCTGGCTCCCTGACCTTTTTTCAACACATAGTCCCAACGATCGTCTTGATCTTTCGCGCTCAACATGGGCATGCCCAATCGGTTTTGGACCTGAAGCGGCGACATGCCCAGCTTGATGCGGGCCAGATCGATATTGGTGATGAAATCACGCGGACCCACATGCTCGAAATCAGAATCGAGGTACTCGGGAATGTCTTTGATGCCTGTGATTGATCCGCAAGCGGCCAAAACAGTCACTGACAAAGCCAAGGCCGCGGTTTTGATAAAACGAGAAGTGCCGATGCGATCAAATGTACTCAAAGTTGTCTCCCTTTGATGTGTATTGTGTAGAAGTCGTTTGATAATAAAGGAATGTAGCAAGCCTACCTGAGAATATGGCCTGAAAATCGAATGTCTACGCGCATCTTAACCAATGCCACTCTGTTTGGTAAACAGCCGTATACATTTGGATTCCGCTTACAATGCCAATACTCAACGTTTACGATAGCGATTCGTGATTAATAAGCTTCAATTATAGAAATTGACTATTGAAACTCACGTGCAACACACAGGATTAACACTATGAACACCACCATCATTGGCAGCGGCGTGGCCGCCTGGACCTTGGTTCGAGAACTTCGCAAAGCCGACCCTGAGGCGGAGATTCGGCTGATCACCGCAGACAGCGGTGACTTCTACTCCAAGCCCATGTTGAGCAATGCGCTGGCCAGTGGCAAAACAGCCGAGAGCCTGGTGATGACACCTGCTGCAAAATTTGCCGAACAACAGAAAGTTGAACTGGTGCCCAACGCCACCGTGAGCGCGGTGGATGCTGAATCGCGCAGACTGACAAGCAGCGCAGGCGAGTTCAGCTACGACAACTTGGTATTGGCTCTGGGTGCCGACACCATCAAACTTCCGATTGAAGGCGATGGCGCAAGCGACGTAATCAGCGTGAATGACTTGAATGATTATGCAGAATTTCGAAAACTGCTGGATGGCAAGAAAGAAGTGGCCGTGTTGGGTGCAGGCTTGATCGGTTGCGAATTTGCCAACGATTTGCTGAAGGCGGATATCCACACCACGGTGTTTGACTTGGCTGACCGGCCCTTGGCCCGCCTGCTGCCTGAACAAGCCAGTACCTTCATGCAAAACAAACTGGCCGAGAAAGGTGTGAGCTGGAAACTGGGGCGTACTGTAAACAGCATTGTGAAGAGCGGGGCTGGCTACACACTGACTGATTCCACTGGCGAAACAACCCAAGCTGATTTGGTGTTGTCTGCCGTCGGTTTGAAGCCACGCACTGCACTGGCCGAAAATGCGGGCATTACAGTGGCGCGCGGCATCGTGGTGAACAACCTTGGACAGACCAGCAACAAAAACATTTATGCCTTGGGTGATTGCGCCGAATACCTGGGCAAGTTTGTGCTGCCGTACATTATGCCCGTGATGCAAGCTGCGCGCGCCATGGCGCAAACACTGGCTGGCAAACCCACTGAAATCAAATTCCCTGCAATGCCGGTGAGCATTAAAACGCCCGATTGCCCTGCGGTAGTTAACCCACCCCTGCCTGAACATGTTGGTGAATGGGAAATAACAGCCGACGAGAACGGTGTGAAAGCATTGTTCAAAAACAAGGACGGTGCACTGCTGGGCATGGCATTGCTGGGTGAGGCCAGCAAAGAACGCCAAGCTTTAACCCCCCAACTGCCTGCGATGATTTAAAATTGCGGCAACGTTAAACCTATTGAATTGGAAACCGAATGGCCCAGTACGTCTACAGCATGAACCGCGTGGGGAAAATTGTTCCCCCCAAGCGCCAGATTTTGAAAAACATTTCGCTGAGTTTTTTCCCCGGCGCGAAAATTGGTGTGCTGGGCTTGAACGGCTCCGGCAAATCCACCCTGCTGAAAATTATGGCTGGTGTGGACAAAGACATTGAAGGCGAAGCAGTGCCCATGCCCAATTTGAATATTGGGTATTTGAGCCAGGAACCCGAACTGAACCCCGAGCACACGGTGCGCCAGGCCGTTGAAGAAGGTTTGGGTGAACTGGGCATGGCCCAGCAAAAGCTGGAGGAAATTTACGCCGCCTACGCCGACCCTGAAGCGGACTTTGACAAACTGGCTGAAGAACAAGCCAAGTGGGAAGCAGTGATTGCAGCTGCGGGCAACGACGCTGAACACCTGATGGAAATTGCAGCTGATTCACTGCGCCTTCCACCTTGGGAAGCCAGTGTGGCCACGCTTTCCGGTGGTGAGAAACGCCGTGTGGCATTGTGCCGCCTGTTGATGAGCAAACCCGACATGTTGCTGCTCGATGAGCCTACCAACCACCTGGATGCTGAATCGGTGCACTGGCTTGAGCAGTTCCTGCACAAGTTTCCAGGTACTGTGGTGGCCGTAACCCACGACCGCTACTTTTTGGACAATGCCGCCGAATGGATTTTGGAACTGGACCGCGGATCTGGCATTCCATGGAAAGGCAATTACAGTTCCTGGCTGGACCAGAAACAAGATCGCTTAAAGCAGGAAGAAAGCAGCGAAAGCGCACGCCAGAAAGCCTTGAAAAAAGAACTGGAATGGGTTCGCCAAAACCCCAAAGGACGACAGGCGAAATCCAAAGCGCGTATTGCACGCTTTGAAGAATTGTCTAGCCACGAATACCAGAAGCGCAACGAGACACAGGAAATTTTTATTCCCGTGGCCGAGCGCTTGGGCAATGAGGTGATCGAGTTTGAAAATGTAAGCAAAGCCTTCGGCGACCGCTTGCTGATTGACAACCTCAGCTTCAAGATTCCACCTGGTGCAATTGTGGGTGTAATCGGCCCCAACGGTGCGGGTAAATCAACCCTGTTCAAAATGATTGCGGGCAAAGAAGAGCCCACCAGTGGTTCAATCAAAGTTGGCTCAACTGTGCGCATGGCTGTTGTGGACCAGGCCCGCGATTCACTGCCCAACGACAAAACAGTGTTCGATGGCGTGGCCGATGGTGCCGACATTCTGACCGTGGGCAAGTTCGAAATGCCTTCACGCGCTTACTTGGGTCGCTTCAACTTCAAGGGTGGCGACCAGCAAAAGCTGATTGGCAATTTGTCCGGTGGTGAGCGTGGTCGCTTGCATTTGGCCAAAACCCTGATTTCCGGCGGCAACGTGTTGCTGCTGGACGAACCATCCAACGACCTGGACGTGGAAACACTGCGCTCGCTGGAAGACGCGCTGCTGGAATTTGCGGGCACTGTGCTGGTGACATCTCACGACCGTTGGTTCCTGGACCGTATTGCCACCCACATTCTTTCCTGTGAAGGTGATTCGCAGTGGGTGTTTTTTGATGGCAACTTCCAGGAATACGAAGCTGACAAAATCAAGCGACTGGGTGAAGAAGGTGCGCGGCCGAAGCGAGTGCGTTACAAGCCTTTGAAGTGAGAGTTTTTGGGTTGATGTAAAAAACCGAACTTTGGGTGAACCGGGTTCGGTTTTTTATTGGTGGGGGGTGATTGTGCTTAGTGTTGAGGAAACGTTGGAGGTAAGGGGCTGCGGCGCAAAAGCGACTGCCCTGAGAAGCTACGCCGGTTCCGCAGTCCCGCTTGACCGAAAGGTTAGAGCGCAACGCCGGCCTCCGGTATGGTGTAAAGCAGCTTATCCAAAACAACACCACTTGGCATAGGACCAAAGTTGGAAAGGCCATAGTGAATGTCGATACCGGATAGACATCCTTGTCCATCAACGAAGAATACGACGTCAATCGGTTCTTCCAAGCCTGCAGAAAAAGCTGCTTCGAAGAAAGAGCCAGACTGCCCCGAGGAGCAAAGAGGTTCCAATCCACAAGCCTCCTTAACGGAGCACTCGAAAGAGTTACAGCCACAGTCACAAAGCCTGGTTATTTCCGCACATGCGAAATGTACTTTGAGCTTTGCAGCAAATGGAATTTCTGGCCGAGAAGCCAAAACATCAATCCATGCCGCAACGATTGCGTTTGAATTTGTCATACGCTCTAACGATTAAGCTAAGGGGCCGGCTTTAGCCGGTCCTAGCGAACGAAGTGAGCGATTTGAGCGATTTGAGCGATTTGAGCGATTTGAGCGATTTGAGCGATTTGAGCGATTTGAGCGATTTGAGCGATTTGAGCGATTTGAGCGATTTGAGCGATTTGAGCGATTTGAGCGATTTGAGCGCATTG
>NZ_MQVZ01000001.1:2255023-2259908 GCF_002954425.1 Limnobacter sp. SAORIC-690 | reverse complement strand
TGAGCGATTTGAGCGATTTGAGCGATTTGAGCGATTTGAGCGATTTGAGCGATTTGAGCGATTTGAGCGATTTGAGCGATTTGAGCGCATTGTTAGGCGTTGATAGCATTGCTGGCCTGTTTTATTAAGTGGTCTCGGAGTTTGGTTAGTTCCTCCACGCCCAATATCGTTCGTACTTTGGCCTTCAGCGCCTCTACCAGCGACTTCTCTAGAATATCTTTCTTCGATATACCTAGAATCCTGTCAAACAGCTCGAAGTTGCTTTCAATCCGAACGGCGCGTTGCTCTGAGTAGCCCTCCCGCCCGGAAGTTGACCTGATGAAGTGTGCGTCGGCGCCGAGTTTCCGAAGCGCAGACTCAAATTCCCCGAGATCATCATTAATGCGATCGGTAAGCCAGGTGGCGTAATCTTGGCGCAAGGCATAAAGGTTATTTGCATGATCCAAGGCCGCTGGCGTGTCGCCCTCGCGCCAAAGCGTCTGGACTGTGTCGTGTAGCGCTTTCATGTACTTCTCACAAAACTCTACGTGTCGATCGAAGGCTGCGTTGGCCATGTGCGATGCTGCACCTAACGAGAACTGAAACTCTTTGCGCTGTATCTCGAGACGTTTTTCGTAGTCCGCTTCGTCCCTCAAGAGTTGTAGGAGGACTCCCAAGAGGGCAATTACACCGGGGGCTGCGACAAAAGCGCCTAATAGTTCACGTCCGTCTGGGATTAGGAAAAACGTACCCATTGACGCAGCAAAAACAGTAGCGAGGACACAGTAGACCTTCCAATTTAGCTTCATGTTTCAACGCCTAACGCGCCGCTCTGCGGCAAGTTTGTAGCGCAGCGGAAAACTAGTCCGACAGCAGCGCCTTGATATAACTTTCACCCAACAATCTTCTTCTGCCTTTCATATTCAGGCTTGAGTAAGATGAACAACTCATCAATGAGCTTGAAAAGTGAGCTGTTTATGAGGTTGAATTCTTTCTTCTTATCGGCAATATATCTTTTCAAATGGTCGGACCGCACATACTTGTAGGCTTTTACCTTCTCTTCATCGTCAATGTGCTCAAAGTTATTCAGGTAAAAAATTTCAATTTTCTTGAGATTCTTATCTATCAATGAATGCCGATGAATGAGGGTATGCCTGATTTGCTCGTGATCATTAAGGTACTTGCTAATACTTTTCATTGACTTATGTATTTCGGGGCGGTGCTGAACTTTGTAGTTGCTAACAATAACTCCGTGATTAACATTTGCTTCGTTAATACACAAGTGAAATACGGCATTTACAAGCTGAAGAATCCTGTCATGCACTGACTTGATTCTGATTAGGTAGTTTTCAATGTTGTAGATTAGATGGTCTGCCCTAGATGCATTTTTCTTCGAATAATCAAAGTTCGATAGAAGATCGATTGCCAAATCAAGTTGTTTACACCAAGAAATTGTATGTACCAGGTAAAATCCAACTTTCTGGACATAATACTGATATTCAGTTAACTCAATATCCTCAGGAATCTCTATGGCTAGCCTATCGATTTTAACTTCAGAAAATGCCTCCTCTCCATCTTTCAATACAGATAAAAGAAAAATATTATCATCTAGCTTCGAGAAACTGCTCATCACTTTCCTGAGTTATAACATTTGACATGAGGGGCGGCCAAGGGCGACAGCCCTTGGACGTCCCTCTCAATGGAAGGGTTAGGCTTCATATCGCGGCGATCATTTCTGCGATGGGATCAGATTCGGCATAGCCATCAGCCCAGCTCCAACCGGTGTGCAGTGACCAAAGGAATCCCATCATTGACTTGACATCGTCGTACTCAGTAGTCCAGTTTTTGCTGCGGTAGATGATCTTGGAAAGATGCTTGAGAAACTGAAATGCTCTGTGATCCTGGACATCGATAGCGCTCAGCGTGAAGTGAATCTCCTGCATGAGAATCTCAAGCTCTACCACGAGACTCTTGAGGCGATATTCGTTAAGACCGTTGGCGACTGCGTGCCACCTGTCTTGGTCGGGGACGTGCGGCTCACTAAAGAACTTCCGAAACTCGGCTTGCTTTGAGAGGGTCTCTGGCAGTTCTGCTGGATAGGAAGGCATGAAGCAACCCAAGTAGACAGCGATGCTGTCTTTCTTGAAGGATCTGTACGTCTCTACAAGGTTCGTGCGAAGTCTTCGACGCTTAGTTTGCTCAGGTACACGGACTACCAAGTAGTACATGAAGACGCCAGCAAGAAGGCCAACGGACAAATCGAAGGCGATCTGATTGCCTGTTTGAAACTGCTTCAGTAGGCCGTGTGCAGCTGTCCCCCTAATCGAGGGCAGGACTGGATCGCTACTTGCGATGAACATGACGATGACGCATGCGAACGTCAGTGCGATAAGAAGGCAATCGAAACGATGCTTTCTAAAGCTATGCATAAGGCAATGGAACTTCATGAAGCCTAACGTTGAAGGTAACCGGACTGCCGCAGACAGGTCCGGTTGACGGAAGGGTTAGCCACATTGCTGAAATTAAAGACCCACATTTGGCCAACGCTCAATATTTTTAAGTGCAAGGGTCGCCCCATCTGAGCCCAGTGAATCAGCCACACGCGCCCAATACGCAAACTTTTCACGAGATACCTCCGCCCCGTTGAGTCCATAGAGATAGTGAGACATCAATGAGTGAGCGGCAACGAGATTACCTGACTCAGCGAGCTCACCGAGCAATTCAAGAGCTCTTCGGTCTCGGACTTCATGGTCTTCTGATCCGAGGCCCATTTGGTAGGCGGAGAGGAGTTCGACCTTTGCATCATGATCCTCAGGGTGCAGGGATTGCTCGGCTTGTTTAATCCAACCATCACTTCGTTCCCGGGTTCCTTGATCGAACTCATAGTTGGCGAGCAAAATCATCGCCTCAACGTCACCACTTAAAGCATACCGAGTCATGCATGCGACCGCCTGCTCGAGCTCTCCAGACTTCAACAGGGCCTGGGCGTGGGTACGTTGAAAGGAAGGAGAATTCATAAGGCTAACGTTTGAATTCAGCGGCTGGCCGCGCTTTTCGGCCAGCCCGGTGGAATGAGGGGTTAGCCATTACACATGGGCCAAACTATGAATGGAGAAGAGACGGTTGGCGATACTTTTCTCAGCGGTTTTTAAATCATAGCTGGCTTGCAAATTGAGCCAATACTGTGGAGTTTGATCAAAAGCTTTTGCAAACAGCAATGCCAATTCAGCCGTAACGGGGCGCTTGCCTTTAACGACATGGGAAATGCGCATGGGCGACACACCAATGGTGCGAGCAAACAATGCTTGAGAAATATGAAGCTCCTCAAGGATTTCAGCGAGATACTCGCCGGGATGGATGGGTGTTAAACCATTGCGGATCATGTTATTCCTCCTAGTGGTAATCCACTATTTCGACATTAAATGCGTCACCGTTTTCAAATGTAAAACAGACACGCCACTGTTGGTTTATACGTATGCTCCATTGACCAACGCGATTACCTGAAAGAGCCTCCAGGTGATTGGATGGCGGCAAACGTAAATCTTTTAACTCTGTAGCGGCATGCAACTGATTGAGACGCATAGCCGCACGTTTGAGGATTTCCGAAGGTAAACGACGAGATTTACCTGTAACGAAAAAGCCTTCGGTTTCAGTGTTGGCGAATGTTTGAATCATACGCCAATCATAAACATAATGTTTACGCTGTGCAAGTATTCTTGATGGCTAACGTCCAACTTGACCGGCGCAGACGAGGCGTGTGCGCGAAGCGCACGGAAGCGGGTTTGCGCTCGAGTCGAAGAAGCTGTTTGACCTCACCATCGCCACCACCTATCTGCAGGGACCCTAGGCGCACGGCGCCAGACAAACCGGGCGACTACGACGCAGCACAACGCGAATCCAATGAAGATGGCGGCAACAGCAGTTGCGCCGCCCGCCTCGAATACTGGAACAAGCACAAGGCGAGTGAACAGCGTACGACCTACTGGGACCCCGCTGGACAAAGCATTGACCGCCAGAGCAATCCAGAAGCAAGCAAAGCCCAACGCTCCCCACACAAAGATGCGTCCTTGCTGCACGCCGGATCGGATGACGGTGCGGTCCATGTGAGGCCTAACGTTTGACATGAGTGGCGGCGCAAAGGACGCGAAGCGGCCTTTGTGACGTCCCCTCGAAGGAAGGGTTAGGTGGCTGCTTCATAAAGGTTGTAGGCGACTTGGTCTTTGCTCAAGGGCGCCTTGCCTCGAATCTTCCCATCGGCGGCAAAGCCAAGGCGGGAATGAAGGACTCGGGCCATTCGCACCTGCCCACCGGGACTAACCCATTCCACTTCGATACCGATGTAGTGTGAGTACAGCTCTGGCCACGGATCGCCCTTTACTCCGCCTTGAGCGAAGTTTGCGCCAAACGGTTCAAGGAATGAAGCGCGGAATTCCACCGTCTTCCCTCCGGCGATGAAATCCGCCTGTCCTTCCGCTCCGCCCTGAATAGAGACGGCCGGGTAGTAGCGCGAGCCTCGTGAGCCCGTTTCAAAGTACACAAGCAATTGGGTTACGAGGAGGTCCCTCTTCCCCCCATTGCATAACGCGAAGACCGGGCCGTCGAAGTTGCCTATACGCGCGAGCGGTACCAAGTGCAGGGCCAGAGCCTCACGAACGTTTGTCCACCAAAAGGTGAAGATGCTCACGCCGAGGGCAGTGAGAGAAACAGCGAGCGACCACCACGGTGCTTCCATCAGCCACCTAACGTTTGAAATGAGAGGTGTCATCGGGCTTGCCGGGTGACGTCCTCCCGATTGAAGGGTTAGCCATCACGCCGCATGGTCTCCCGGTAATCCCCCCATTTTTAACGGGTTTCGAAAGTAGAGCTTAGGCCGCCATGGCCAACTTCATTTTGGGTGTGATTCGGT
>NZ_MQVZ01000001.1:2066488-2252454 GCF_002954425.1 Limnobacter sp. SAORIC-690 | reverse complement strand
ACCTCCCGACTGCGACGGCGCGTTAGGGCAAGACCAAACAACGCTGCGGCAAGCAGCAGAGTGCAAACCGGAATACCCAACGGACCGAACCAGCCGAATAGCGCAGCCCCGATCAAAGCGCCACGCCCCGCAAACGGTGGGTGAGGTGGATACACAAAAAAGCTTAAAGAAGCCACCAATACGGCGCCGGCGGCAACAAATAGAGCAGACTCGTAAGCCGACGCCCCGGGAACAAACCCACGCTCTAGCTCCGCCCGACTCAGAACCAGCGGCTTGGTACCACGGCGCTGCCATCCCTCCCATAGGATGAAGACGAGAAGCGCTACAAGCAGCAGAACGGAAATTGCGTCGACAAGCATTTTCATGATGGCTAACGTTTGAATTGAGGGGCGCCGTTAGGCGTCCCTCTTGAATGACAGGTTAGCCATACGCTATCGACAAATAAAATTTGCAAGGTCACTTTTGCTTGAGCCTGGAACTAACTCAAACCACTTCGTTGGATTCTCCTTGATGGATGATGGCGAATTTTCGCTGTAACCCAACTCTCGCATTTTCATAGTTTTGCAATTGGTCTCCGTGAGCGTATAGCCAACGCTGTCAACGCCAACGCGCTTATGCAAAGCGCGTACAACACCCCCACTTTTTTTCCTTTCAAGAAGGTAATACTTCCCTTTGTCACCTGCAACACTGCGTGGAACTGGAATCTCGGATGCTGCTATTGCTAACGAGGTGATTAAAGTACCAACAAGAAACGTAATAATTTTTTGATTCAGCATGTATTCTCCATTGTGGCTAACGCCCTCGCTAACAGGCGACAAGCCGCGAAGCGGGTTGACGTCCTATTGAACAACTAGTTAGGCCATTTTTGCTACTGCTCATTTTGAGGCATTGCACTGAATTTGGGAGCCTGCGCTACAGTCGGGTATAAGCTCGGAATTTCACATTTAGGCTGTATTCAGACGCATTCGCCGATGGCCCTGTGGATTCTTTCCATTAGATGCCGGAAATGCATGTGATCGGACTTCTCTTCACACCTCATCGTTGCCTCTTCAGCTTCACGAAGAAGTATTTGAAGTTGCTCCATTCTCTCTGGCAATGGCAGACGTTTGGTGGCCTGGATTTTTTCTAGCGTGTTTGAAATTCTCTCGAACTCAATTGCGGTAATCGCGCCCCGGCGAGGCGATCGATTTCGCTCAAACATTGACATTTCCATCATCTTGCGTAGTTCTCGCATCTCTGCATGCATAACTTCAATAGCAAGGCCTTCTTTCGCGCCTTTTAAGTCTGGAATTTTAGCTGGACTGTTAAGTGCCAGTAACTTAACTATTGAGTTCACACTATTCGCATCACTCCCGGCCAAAGCAGTTGCTTCTATGGCCTCCTTGAGTTCCTTTTGAATGCGTAGCACGTCGTGGTACTTCATATCCTTGGAGTACTCAAGATAGCGAAGAGGTGCAATGTCAAATATCTTTGGGGTGCCGGCTTCTTGAATTAGAACAACGGGTCGATCAAATGCTTGCCGAATACCTAGCTCAAAGAGTACGTTTGGATTACGACTACTTAAATCACAAATGGCAATGGGCGTGTCGATCAGCCTCTTAAGAATGTCGAGATGAATGAGATTGGTCGCTTTGACCTCATCCGCTCGAATCGCTTGATATCCAGCCATCTCGCATGATGGATAGATGATGTTCTCATACACATGCTTGAAGTGACCAGTCGGATATCCTTCCGCGTCGGAGATTGGCATGATGATAAAGCATTGCTTTTTTTCTTCTGCAGTCATCAGATTTTCCTAAGAAGGCCTAACGCTTGAATTCAGCGGCGTTTGAAGTGATGTATGTTTTTGCGAAAGCAAAATGGGTGGCGGGTCAAACGTCCGCTGCAATGATTTGTTAGAGCACATCTGCGACTTGCCATCCCTTGTGCGTCAAATCAAACATCTCGCCTTTAGACCCAGTTGCCTTTGCGAGCCCATGGCCTACCAATTCTTCAAGAGCTGCTTCGTATTTTGCATATTCCCGGGAGCCTTCCCCGCCAAATGATTTGCTACCCGCTAGAACGAAGCGACCTCCCAAGGTTTGAGGCTTGCGGATGGATCCATTCTTGTTCTCGGAGGCTGCTTTCAATATTTCAACTGCCTCACTCGAAAGGTTGTATGTAGAGGGTTTGCCCACAGATGTACGGTCTTTCAACTGAGCCGAAAGCTGATCGCGCTCACGTCGTAGACTTTCGAGCTGGGACGCTAACTTTTCTTTCGCGGCATCATCTTCAATACCTGCAACTTCCTCATCTCGCTTTGCCCGTTCAATGAGCTCTTTCTCTTTTACAGCAAAGAGGTCTGAACGTGACTGCTCAAGCTCAGTTTGCCGGATGGTTTTCTTGTGCTCCGCCTCGAGATATAAGTTATCAACAAGTCCGGAGGGCTTCCTAGATACGAGCGTGAAAATGTACTGAACCCAATACGCGGAGGCGGCAACTAGCGCTCCGGCGAGCAGCGGCCACAGAACGAGCGTGTAATGACTAGTTATGGAGTCAAAAGCGGCCAGTCGATCTTGAGGCGTGCCATTTGTTGCTGCCAGCAAGAAAATACCGCGCCAATTGAATGCAAAAAATGCGAGAACTGTATAACCAAAGTATGGTGTCTTGATCCTAGAGCTAACTGCCTCAATCACGTCTTTCATGCTTTCGGTCTCATATAAGGGTTCTATGCGCTCTAACGTTTGACGTGAGGGGCCGCCGTAGCGGCAAAGCCGCGAAGGGAACCCACAAGCGCAGCTTGTGGGCGGTCCCTCTCGACGGAATGGTTATGCATTTTTACCAGCCTCTAATTGAGCGCAGCTTTGCCTGTAATGACACAGAAAGATCGCCTAGGCCTTCTCCATTTGGCAGGTAACGGATATAACGCAAGTGGCGAAGATCAAAAGGTATATCATGTTCTGATTGTGTAATCAGAATAACCTCCTTGCCTATTGCATGAGCTATTCCTGCCTCATAGAAAACATTCGGGTTTTTACCCGAACAGTCACAAACCACAACTTTGGCTCTAGCTATGATATTTACAATATCTTGGATTATTGTATGGTGCTCCCATATATCATCAGCTCTGACACACGAGAAGCCGATAGCAGTCGTAGCCTGCTGAAGAGTTGTATATATAGGATTAAATTCAGCACTAAACGGCATCATTATCGAAACAAGATTTTCATCCTGAGCAAAAGCCGCTTCTAACGAAAATACCTTAGGGCTAACAGCCCTTTTTTGTTGGTTTTGTAATAAGAGCTTAAACAAATCAACGTCACATACCCTCCAGCATGTATGTGATAAGCCAAACCGCCCCAACCCCAATTCCACAGGATGGCCTTCTAGTTCAGTGTTAGAGATTGGGAAAATGCCATTATCTGTTACGTATTGAATGGATGCATCAGAGGGGCCTAAAACAACGCTTGTGATGTATGCAACCTTTGCGAATTGTGGTCCATTACCACCTGTTTCAGTCACCAAGAGTGCTGGATGTTCTTTCAGCTTAACAACATCAAGTTGACCATTCGTATAAAACCTACTGCCAATAGGATCGCCTTCTCGGATGTAAACCCTACTCCTTGACAATGTTCCGCCAGATTCAGGCCAGCCCTGATAAGAAACCAATAAATGAAACATATTTCTACCTGATGTCCGTGTGGCTTATGGTTTGCTACGCATAACTAGTTTTATCGAACAATAACGGCGATATCCATTTATCCGAACATCACCCCTGAGAGCCCCTCAATTGAGTGGGGCCTTTTTACGGCATAGCGATTGAGGAATAAACTGTACAAATAAACAGTATAACCAAAACTCAAAATCCGAAATCTAAAATCCACCATGGCTACCGCAGGCCGGTACCAAAGCCAAGAAACGCGCTCGAAATGCAATTTCAACAACTTCAAAATGTAAATGGATCAGTATGCAACAGCAAGCACGTTGATCCGTGCACCCTATTGCTTGGGAAGTAAGCAATTGCCAAAGGGCCGCCCAGCCTTGTTGTACGCAACAAGGCAACATGCGCCACCCTGCATTTGCGGGGTAAACATGCAAAACTGCCCTAGGCAAGTCCAGTAAAATTTAATAATTTTATTACGCAGAAATACGCGTTTAACAATACAAAGTGGCTCTAATACGCGTTTATACGCGATTTAAAACATAACTTTACTTGAAATATTTAAATTATTACAATACGCTAAATAACGCGTATAGAATAAAAAATATTAATTAAAAACGTGCAAAAACACATTTTAGGAACAACATAAATTGCCTCAAAAAACGCTTGCGGAACTGGAAACCACTTTGGGCGCAAACCTGAAACAGCTTCGCCTGAGCCGAAACACCGACCAACGCACACTGGCTGAACAAGCCGGTGTAAGTACCCGTGCGCTGCAAAGCTTGGAAAACGGGGAAGGTTCATCATTGCAAACACTGGTAAAAGTTGTTCGCGCCTTGGGGCGGGAAAGCTGGTTCGACACAATTGCACCAGTTGCAACCATCAACCCCATGACCATGGTGGCCAAAGCAGCACCCCGTCAGCGCGCAAGGCGCAAACCGAGCAAGTCATGAATAACAAAAAGAAAATCGCACGCACAAAAAGCACGGCCTATCAACCCGTGGACCGTGTTGAGGTTTTTCTTTGGGGAAAACAAGTGGGTGCGGTAGCGCGAGACCCTGTGTACGGCTATTACGCCTTCGCCTACGCACCCGCCTTTCTAAAAACCGGCATTGAACCTGCCCCACTACAAATGCCTTTGAACAACGGCGACCCATATTTGTTCACAGATCTGCCAGTTGAAACTTACAAACGGTTACCGGCCATGCTGGCCGATGCCCTGCCCGATGATTTTGGCAATGCATTGATTGACCGTTACATGGCCGAGCGGGGTTTGTCTAAAAGTGACATTACTGCACTCGATCGCCTGGCCTACATGAGTAACCGCGCCATGGGTGCTCTCACATTCAAACCAAGCCGTGGGCCTTCGAAGCGAGTGGCCACCTCAATTGAATTGGGTAGCTTGGTAGAACAGGCCAGAAAAGCGGTTACTGGTCAGTTTGACGACGATGAAGATGAATACACAAATGCAGCCTTGCGCAGCATTATTGATGTGGGTACCTCCGCTGGTGGGGCCCGTGCCAAAGCGGTTGTTGCATGGAACCGCGAGACGCAAGAAATTCGTTCCGGACAAGTGGATACACCGCCAGGGTTCGAACACTGGCTACTAAAATTCGACGGCATTGGCAAAGACAACGAACTGGGCGCATCAGGAGGCTATGGTCGAATTGAATACGCCTATTATTTGATGGCCAGGGCGGCGAAAATTTCCATGTCAGAATGTCGATTACTAGAGGAAAACGGCCGTGCGCACTTTATGACACGCCGTTTTGACCGGGCTGCAAACAATGTGCGTCATCACATACAAACGCTGTGCGCATTCAACCACCTGGACTATAAAAAGAAAGGCACGAATGCTTATGCTCAATTATTCGACTGCATTGTGAAACTGCAACTTCCTTATGAACAAAAAGAAGAAGCGTTTCGACGCATGGTATTCAATGTGATGGGAAGGAACTGCGACGATCACACCAAGAACTTTTCGTTTTTGCTAAAGGAAGGATCAAGCTGGGAACTGGCACCAGCCTACGACATTACCTTTGCACACAACCCTGAGGGTGAATGGACTCACCAACATTTGATGTCGGTGCATGGAAAATTCAAGAATTTCACTGAGCTTGATTTGCTGGAAGAGGCGGAGCGCTTTGCAATAGGTTCCGCACCCAAAGTTATTCGAGAAGTTCGCCAAGCCATTAAACGTTGGCCTGAATTCGCATCGCTGGCGGGGGTACCGCCTGAGCAGGCAAAAAAAATTAACGAGCAGCTACTGGTTCTGTAACCGCAGCATCAATCAGCTGTCTTTTTTGTTTTTAGTTTTGGTGTACAAGTTTTCTGCCCATTGTGCGCTTGCTTCAGCGGTAGGTGCGCTGGCTTTGCTCTTCCCCACCTTGCGCGCCAGCACCACGGCAATAAGCAACACCACAAATGGCCCCAACCACAACACCGCATTTTCCATGCTGTAAGCGGGCTTGTAGATCACAAACTCGCCATAGCGATCTTGCATGTAGCTTTTAATTTCTTCGTTGGTTTTGCCAGCACGAATTTGCTCGGCAATTTTGTCTTTCAAATCGACTGCCAAGGAAGCATGAGAATCAGCCAGCGACTGGTTCTGGCACACCAAGCAACGCAACTCGCTGGCCACTTCTTTGTACTGTTCTTTCTCTGCTGCATTCAGGTCATTCACATTCATCGGGAAGCCTCTATTGCGGGCAGTGCCATGCTGTCGAAATAGTCGGCAGGTATTGGCCCTACCTGCTTGTGAATAATGGTGTTGTTGGCGCTCATTAAAAAAGTTTCGGGCACGCCATACACACCCAACTCAATTCCGTACTGCCCTTGCTGGTCAATCAGGATCAAATCATAAGGATTGCCATATTGCGCCAGCCAACGGCGGGTGTTGGCCAGGTCGTCTTTGTAAGCCAACCCCACCAGTTTGATTTTTTTCTGTTTTGCCAGCGCAATGAAATGCGGGTGCTCCACCAAGCAAGCCTGGCACCACGATGCGAACACATTCAGTACCCAAGGCTGGCCTTTCAGTGCATCAATACTTTGCAGTGTTTGAATGTCGGCAATTTGTACTGCATCAGCCTCTGGCCCGTTAAAGATGAGCACGGGAAGCACTACCGCAGGCGCGGGCTTACCAATCAATGCGGAGGGTAATTTCTTGGGGTCAAGCCACAAACCACGGAGCAAAAACACACCCAAAAACAACAAGACCAAAATTGGCAAATACAGGCGCAAGCGTTTCTTGATCATGCCGCCACCGCATTCTTTCTGGGCCGGTAACGGCGATCAAACACGGTAAGCAAACCACCCAGTGCCATCAAGGCACAACCCCACCAAATCAGGTTGATCAATGGCTTGTAATACAGGCGCACGCCCCACGCCCCGGAGTTTGCGCTGCTTTGAACTGCATCGCCAAGGCCGATGTACACGTCGGAGAACCAATCACTGTGAATGGCTGCCTCAGTCATGATTTGTTCTGAACTTTGATAGCGACGTTTCTCAGGTTCCAGCAAGTGGATCACCGTGCCGTCGCCACGGGTTAACTCGAACACGCCCAGAGCAGCCACATGGTTTTGCCTTTGCACCGAATCAACTCCAATGAAAGTAACTCGCCATGGGCCTATTTCCGAAGTTTCTCCTGGCTTTAGCACGGCATCGGTTTCAGTCTCGAAAGTTTTTACCCAACTGACGCCCACCACAAACACGGCCACTCCCAAATGCGCAAGCACCATGCCCCAATACGAAAGAGACAAACGGCGAATGCGATACAGCAAACCACTTTCAGGAATGCTTGCCCCTGCTTTGCGCGTGGCCACCGCAGCATGAGCCAGCGTGGCCACCGCCATGAACACTGCACACACCACACCCACAGCCCACAACAGGCTGAAATAACCATTGAACAGCGCTGCTCCCAACAACACTAGCGCGGCAACAGCAAGCGCTACTGCCCCGGGCTTGATGTATTGCGCCAACGAGGTTTCGCGCCAGCGCGAATCGGGGCCCAAGGCCATGAGCAACACCGCGGGCAATAGAATGGGCGCAAACATGGCTTCAAAATAAGGCTGCCCCACTGACATTTTCCGCCCGCCGATCACCTCGACCACCAAGGGGTAAAGAGTACCCAACATCACGGCCACCAAGGCAGCGCTCATGAGCACATTGTTGGACAGCAACAGCGATTCCCGCCCGGTGGCCTTGAAATTGCCACCCTGCCCCACTTCACCTGTTTTAAGCGCATACAGAATGTAGGAAGCGCCCACCACAATAAACAACAAGGCGAGAATGAACACGCCACGTTCAGGGTCTGTTGCGAAAGCATGCACCGAGGTAAGCACACCCGAGCGAACCAGGAATGTACCCAGCAGAGACAAGGCAAAGGTGGTGAGTGCCAGAAGCAAGGTCCAGCTTTTCAGGGCACCGCGTTTTTCTGAAACCGCAAGTGAGTGAATAAGCGCGGTACCCGCCAGCCAAGGCATCAAAGATGCATTTTCGACCGGGTCCCAAACACCACCAACCACCCCAACCCAGTTCCCGGTAAGCCCACCAGCTTCCCAAGGCGATACCCATGGTCAGAAACGCCCACGCCACATTGGTCCAGGGGCGACTCCAGCGCGCCCAGGTCATGTCGAATCGGCCCTCCAGCAAACCAGCCACTGCGAAGGCAAAGGTCACTGCGAAGCCCACATAACCCATGTACAACAGGGGCGGATGAATGATCATGCCGATGTCTTGCAGCAGCGGGTTCAGGTCTCGCCCGTCCACGGGTGTGGGGTACAGGTATTCAAAGGGATTGCTGGCAATTAATAAATAAAGCAGAAAACCCACCAGCACCAATTGCAAGGTGGCCAGTACGCGCACTTTGAAACAAGCCGACACCTCGAATTTGGCCCAGGCCACAGCTTGGGTCCAGCCTGCAAACATGAGCACCCAAAGCAAAAAGGAGCCTTCATGAGAACCCCAACTTGCGGCCACCTTGTAAAAAACCGGCAACGCCAGGTTGGAATTTTCAGCCACGTTGCGAACTGAAAAGTCGCTGATCACAAAGGAATAGACCAAACCAACAAAGGCAATACCGACGAGCCCAGAGACCAGCAGCACATTGCGTTGAATCGAGTTCAACAAAGGGACTGCTGGCGCATGGCTATATACCCCGCGCACTGCGGCAAAACCAGCGACTGCGCCAAACAAGGCCAACACGGTGGCCAAGGCCAAACTGAACTGGGATATCAACGCGATCACTGCTCAACTCCGGGCGGCATGTAGTCTTCATCGTGTTTGGCCAACACCTCAGAGGCTTTGAATGTGGTGCCGTCCCATTGGCCATCTGCAACAACGCCTGTGCCTTCCTTGAATAAATCGGGAACTATGCCATTGAACTCGACCGGCACTTTGTTGTTCAGGTCGCTGACCACGAAACGAACTTTTAATGAGTCGGCTTCGCGTTGAACGCTGCCCACCTCGACCATGCCACCCAGGCGATAGGTTTTTTCACCTGTGGGCACTTCGCCACCCAGTATTTGAGTGGGGGTGTAGAAAAAAACCAGGTTCTCGTTAAACACTTTAACCAAGGCAATACCAAAACCCAAAGCCACCACAACAATGGCCGCCAGCCAGGCCGCGCGATGCGCGCGCGCATTACTCATTGTTTGCTCCTTTCCCAAGCCCGACCATTCGATTGTCTCGCTTTTTTTGACGAACCAAATCGGTTTTGCTGGGGCCCGCACGGCCAGCCAGCAGACCATCCACAACCAGAATCAAGAGGCTTAAACCCACGCAAGCCCAAATTGTTTGCCATGCATCAAGAATCATTGTTTTGCCTTCTGCCCTTTACAACCAACGCCTTTGTACCAACAAACGCCGCGCACGGTTCAACACCGTGCTGGCACAAATCAACCAGAACCCCAACACGCTGAGCCACATGCCCATTGCAATGTCGGGGTGAATTCGACTGCCACTCATCGACACGCTGTAACCCTGATGAAGCGTATTCCAGAAAACCACCGAGAGGTAAATCAAGGGAATATTCACTGCGCCAATCAACAACCCAACAGCCAAAACACGATCGGCCTTGGCCGGGTTGGTGGTCAGTTGGCCCAAGGCAATGAGGCCCAAGTAGATAAACAGCAGTAAAAGCTCCGAGGTCATTCTTGCATCCCACACCCAGTAGGTGCCCCAAGTGGGCTTGCCCCACAGCGCACCGGTAAGCAGGGCCAACACAGTCATCCAGGCACCGGTGGGCAGCAGCGCACGCATCATGACTGCTGATACATCGCTGCGATACACCCAATTCAAACCCGCATAGCCACAGGCCACCAAGTACAGGAACATCGACATCCAGGCGGCGGGCACATGCACATAAATGGCTCTATACACTTCGCCTTGCTGAACATCAACAGGTGCCAGAAACAAACCCGTGTACAAACCAAACCCCAGCAGCAGCATACCCGCTGCGAGTAGCCACACCCACAGCCAACTGGCCAGGGCATGGAACTTGGGGGGTGAAGCCAACTGTGCAAACATCGTCATTCCTGTATTAAACCAACAAGGCGCTTGGCCACGAATGGCCCCAGCAAACAACCCAACATTCCCAAACTCGCAAGCACAGCAAGCGGCGCAATTGCACTGCGACCCAAGCCATTGGCCTGACTGGCCTCAAGCCCAAAAACAAGAACGGGGACCAACAGCGGCAAAGCCAACAAGTAAACGAGAACCGCACCGCCACGGGTCAACATCACCAATAGCGCGATCAAGCCCAACAGCGGCGCCACAGTCCAAATGCTCACGCTCAACGCCAAGGCCAAGTCAAAGGTCTGCGTGGCGTGCAGACCCAGTTGCAACGCCACCAGGCCAGTGACGGGTACCAGCACCAGTATTTGGCAACACGCCAGAAAAACGACCCGTACCAACCAATACAAAGCCATGTTGTCGGGATTAAGGCCCGCCACAAAGCCAAGCCACCCAGTGCGGTAATCCTCTGCAAACCAGTCTTTGGCCCCTAGCATCAAAGCGAGCAACAAACTGACCCACACGGCCACTTGTGCAAACTCGGCACTTGGCTTTCCGAGTCCAATTCCAAAAAAACTCAGCACCATCCAGTGAAACAAAGCGCCCCACAGCAGTGCTTGTGGATTGCCCAAAGTCACCGCCCAGTCGCGTTTAAGCAAAGCGGGAAAATTCACTTTTGCAGCATGCCCAGCCTCCCGTGCAGGGGAATCATCTACGCGGGAATCCTCCAGGTGGGCATCTGCTACAAAACCGCCAAGCAACTTGCCCTGTTCCAGCCTGCCCTCTTTCACGGGTACACCAGCCAGGTGCTGCGTTAACACCGATGCGTCCACGTGAGTGGCCATGAACACAATGCCACCCTGATCAAAATGCGTGGCCACTGCCCCGGCCAATGTTGCAATACCTTCGTGATCCAGCGCATTCAAGGGCTCATCGAGCAACCACACTTTGAATTGCCCCGCCAACAGGCTGCACAAACCCAAACGTGCACGCTGCCCGGATGAAAGGGTGCCGATTCGCTCGTATTGCCAGTTCGCAAGCCCTACCCTTTCAAGCAAAGATTCAACGCTATGGGCATTGGTACGAAGATGACTCAATACAATTTGCAGGTGTGTGTGGACCAACAATTCATCACGCAGGCCAAACTCAGGTTTGAACAAAACACACTGGCCCGGCAATGAATTGCTCATCAATCTCAACAGGGTTGATTTTCCAACACCATTTCCACCGCGAATTACATTGATTTCGCCCGGTTTTAATTCAAATCCGATTGGGCCTGACAACACCACACCAGCCGCTTCCAGAGACGGCGTTTTAACTTGCAGGCAAGTGGCCGAGAGTGAAATATGCATCGTCAATTCGCCGGGGCTTCCGGCAAACTTAAATCAACACCCGAAGCGAGCCGATTGCGAGGAAGCGTTTGCCACGCTGACTCGATATCTCCTGCACCTGTTTGGGCCATGCCTTGAATCGACAAGCGCGCTTGAATGTGCACGGTATCGGGCAAATTGCCAACACCACCTTCCTGAATAAAGTCCCCAGGCCCAATTCGCACGGCCTGCTCACCCGCAGCCAGCTGAGATGCAGGCACACGAACCACAGCCAGTGGCATGCCAGGGCCGGGCTGCGCCTTTAAGAATACAAACAGTGCCGATGATTCCTTCAGGCTTTTTAATGCTGCTTTAGGAACAGTTACGTTAACTGTGGTGAGAATGTCCTCGGGTGCCGGATTCGATTGTTTCAAGCTCGCTTGCTGAACCTGGCTAAGCAGTTGCCAGTACACCTGCGCTTTGTCTTGATCACCTGCTTGCTCGGCAGCACTGGCTGCCAGTGCAAGGGCCTTTTCATGGCGAGGATCACTTTGTAGTGCAGCTGCGATGTAAGTTTCTGGTTCACCAGCCAGTTGGCGGCCCTGTGCCATGGCGGTCATGTCGGCCAAATCTGCGAGAATATCTGGATGCCCTGGCGTGAGTTCCAGCGCCTTTTTCAAGGCATTGGCACTTTCAAGGTAATTGGACATGGAGGCATGCGTGCGCGCCAGCAGCACCCACCCGCGCAAATCGTCTGGCTGCGCTGCAAGCCTTGCCTGCAAGCCCGCCAGCCTGTCCTGCAAATTGGCACCGTCACCGGGATGCCCGGCTGAAGCGGCAACGGCTTGATCAACACTTGGTGCAAGCGCATCTACAGAATTCGCTTCAGGCCATTTCAATGCGCCGGGGTGCATCGCACCAATCAAATAGGTGAACAGAACCGCGAATCCCAGGCTGCCTGCAATCAGCCAAGGCATGGCCGCGGGCCTGGCCCAGATCAGACGCGTTGGGGAAACGCCAGCCGTGGCCATGTGTGGCTTGCTCTCGCTGGCCATGGTCAGCCAGTTGTCAATCAAAACCTGTTTGCTCGCAGAGTCGAGTGTTGGGTCGGTTTCAATTTCCTGGCGTCGGTTCAAAAAAGCACGCCACTCAGGGCTATCCTCCAGAGACCCTACCCCATTCGTGGTTTTTTGATCATCGGAGAAAAAAAATCCATTCCACGCAAAATATAGGCAAAATACTAGAAAAAACAGGAAGATAAATCCCACAAAGGCCACACCAAGACTCAATTGTTAACCCCCAGACATGAAGTAGGGATACTAACATCACCAATGATCACGTAACATTAACGGCTATACAGAAATTAGCGTAAACCCTGAGCAGCATTACCTCTGACTATTCGCCTAGGCGCTGAACACATGATTCAGGACAACCTGTTCAACTACAAACGATTTGTTTTCCTGAAATGGGCCTTGCTGCTGACGCTCATTTCATCGTTTGCCTACCTTTTCGACCAACCCAGAATCAATGCCAATGGCGGAACCTGGTTGGGCTATACCTTGGGAACGATTGGTGCCCTACTCATTCTTTGGCTGATGTGGTTTGGTGTACGCAAGCGCCAGTATGCCAACGAAGCAGGCAACTTGCGGGGTTGGGTATCTGCGCATATTTATTTGGGACTGGCCTTGTCGATAGTTGCCACATTGCACACAGGTTTCCAGATTGGCTGGAATGTGCATTCATTGGCTTATGTGCTAACGATGGCGACCATTGGCACCGGCGTGTGGGGGCTCAGCTTTTATTTGCGGTATCCCGCAGAAATGTCAAACGCACTGAATCGCCAAAGTCCTGAACAAATTGTGGAACAAATTCAAGCGCTCGACCGCGAAGCACAAAAGCAGATTAAAAATGCAAGCGGCTTGATTGGGCGAGTCATCGCTGCTTCACACAAACAAAATATTTATCCCAATCGCAAAAGCCAGCGCAAAGGTGTCGTAAAAGACTGCGCCACCGAGAAAGCAGTCAATGACCTGCAACAGGAAATGACACGGGTTGACAGTCTCTCCGACATATACAGAAACCAGGTGCAGCGACTGCGCGCCTTGAAACAATTGCGCCGTTATTACCACTTGCGATATTGGCTTGAGCTGTGGCTATCCATCCATGTGCCTTTGTCGTTTGGTTTGCTGGCTGCGTTGATGGCGCATGTGTTGTCTGTTTTTATTTACTGGTAAGCGAACATGGCCGAACAAGAAAAAAGCCCGCTTCAACGTGAGCAACAGGCCTTGCAAAAGCCCCTGGGGCTGAAACGCCCACTTTCCTGGTTGCTTTTTGTACCCATTCTTTTCGCGTTTCTTGTGTTGCCTTTGCTGGCCATGCAGGTACCCGGGCTTTTTGGTGTTGAGCCCACGAGCCCGGATGAAAAACCACAAACAGTGCGTGCCGAAAAACTGCCGGTGAATGCACACCCCAGCCTTCAAAGTACCCCGGTTTCAAACACGCGCAATACGACAGCACTGGCCCTGGATTCAATCTGGAACCCGGGACCATTGGCCTCTGCCCACGCCAATCTTGAAGGCGATTGCCAGGCTTGCCACGCCGGCAACTTCTCGCGTGTCAAAGATAAAAGCTGCCTGGTATGCCACGGCAATATGGGCTTACATGTAACCGAGCAAACACTGCCCGACACGTCATTCGAAGAAGGCCGTTGCGCAAGCTGTCACCGAGACCACAAAGGGCGCGAAAGCCTCGCAGAACAGAACAAACATTTTGTAGGTGCCGACTGTGCGGCTTGCCATACCGACATTAAAACTGTGGCACCAAAAACTGAAACCCTTGCTGTCAATGACTTCGCAGGCGACAAACACCCGGCATTTCGAATTACAGTGGCCACCGGCCCTGAGCCCAGTGATTTGCGGCGTATCCGCATGGCGGCCAACACACCGATTGTTGAAAAAACCAACCTGAAGTTTCCGCACGACGTTCACCTTGACCCAAAAGGCATCGACAGCCCAAGCAAGAAAGTGGTGATGGAATGTGCCAACTGCCACGAGCCAGCAGACACTGCTACCGGGTTTAAAACGCTCAATATGGAAAGCCACTGCCAGGAATGCCACAAGCTGAGTTTTGAGCCTGCCCTGCCCGATCGGCAAGTTCCCCACGGCCCTGTCGATGCGGTGCTCAGCACGGTCGAAGAGTTCTACAGTTATTTGGCTTTGCACCCCGAAGAACGCAACAAAGTGAATGCACAGCGTGCGGTGTTGCGCGCGCGTCCGGGTGAGAAAGACCCGAATCGCTCCAACTTGCGAACCTTGAGCGGAAACCCCCGTGCACAAGCAGCATTTGCGACAGTGGAGCTGTTTGAAAATACGGCCTGCTCCGTGTGCCACGAGGTAAAGGCGGTGGATGGCTTGGGTAACACCAAGACTTCCGGATCCAGAATGCCGCAGTACAAGATTGCAGAGATCAATCCTGCCCATTCGTGGATGCCCTTGGCTAAGTTCGACCACAAAGCACACGAATTTGAAAGTTGTGAAAGTTGCCACAAAGCAAGCAAATCAGAGGAAGCCAGCGATGTGCTGATGCCAGCCATTGAGGGATGCCAAACTTGCCATGCAGGCAGCAAACCCGTGTTAAACAAAGTTCAGTCCAACTGTGGCGTGTGCCACGAATACCATATACACAACAAAGAAGTGGCAGCGAAGTAATCGCCATTCGACGCAGTAACTTGAGTAGACAGACCAGCAGTGAACTGGGGACTTGCAGGCAAGCAAGTCCATTGAAAAACAAAGATGAGCGAGTTAGAAGTCGATGCGCAAACGCACAGATGCAGTAACCGGCACATATGCCGTAAAAGGCACAGCAGCACAATTAAAACGGATTGCCATGGGAGTGGCAGTTTGCCTTGCAACGCCATTGATCTTGGTGTCATGTGGTGGCGGGGGCGGCGGTGGAAGCTCGTCTGAACCCAATTTCAATGTTGAGCCTTTGGGCACGCAAAGCTTGTCCATCCCGGAGGTCAACGACATTGTGGCCCGCGCGGTACAGGCGTCGATTTCCCGAGGTGTGCAATCAACCATCGCAGTCACCGACCGTGTGGGCAATGTGTTGGCCGTTTATCGCATGACCAACTCCAGCCCATCTGTAATTATCACAAGTGGACTGAGTGGTGCCAATGGCAGGGGCCTGGACGGATTCACACCTGTACCCAGCGAATTGGCGGCCATTGCCAAAGCAATTACCGGAGCCTACCTGTCTTCAACCGGGAACGCATTCAGCACCCGCACAGCCAGCCAAATTGTTCAGGAATTTTTTCAACCAGGAGAAACAGGCCAGCCCAGCGGCCCACTGTACGGCGTGCAGTTCAGCCAACTTCCCTGCTCTGATCTGAATGTGTGGCTTTCACAAAATGCGACTATTGGTCCAAAACGCTCACCGCTTGGTTTGTCAGCAGATCCTGGTGGCTTTCCGATCTATCAGGAAGGCCGGGTGGTGGGTGGTATCGGCGTGATTGCATCGACCGATGCGGGTACCCAAGGCGTGTACGGGCTGGACCGTGACATCCTCACCAATGAAGTTGATCTTGAGGAAGAAATCGCATTTGCTGCACTGCCAGAGGCTTTCCGTGCGCCCGCTCAAATTCGTGCAAATCGTATTACTGCAAACGGCCAAACTTTTCAGTTTTCCAACACCACACCCGCAGTGGCTGGCGCCGCGGCGCTGGCTGGAAATGGAAACTTCGTGGCAGTTACAGGCTACAAAACAGCTGCGGGTGTCATTGCTGGAACATCTTATGGCACCAGTCAATCCGGTTACGTACCGACCACCGCCCCAGCCTTCAATGGCCTGAACACATTTACCCTGATTACCAACCCCGCTGACAACACCTCGGTGCGCTTTCCGCCGACTGCCGGAGCGAACCTGACGCAAGCCGAGGTGCAGAATATTCTGGTCGAGGGGATGAAGACTGCGAACCGCGCTCGTGCGCAAATCAGAAATCCTTTGGGTTCACCAGCGGAAGTCACGGTGTCTGTGGTTGATCTTGACGGAGATATTCTAGGCTTGGTTCGCTCGTCAGACGCACCGATATTTGGTACCGATGTATCGGTACAAAAAGCGCGCTCGGCACTTTCATTCAGTTCAGCAGAGGCATTGACTGACTTTACTGCAATTGATGCGGGTAACCATGCCGCATTTGCCAATGCAATGGACACGTTTTTTACCGGGCAGGCCAGTTCCCTGAATGGCAGCAAGGCATTTTCGGCGCGCGCAATCGGCAACGTGCACCGCCCTTATTTTCCAGACGGCGAGGTGGGTACGCCAACAGGCCCACTTTCATCACCAATCTCTCAATGGAGCCCCTTCAACGTTGGCTTTCAATTGAACATTGTGACCAACAAGGTATTGGGTACGCTGACAGCGACCACGCGCGCAGCAAATCAGTTCTCACCCCCTGCCGCACTCACCTGTGTTGACGACGTGAATATTCCCGCAGGTCGACAAGGCCGTTTCGCCAATGGTATGCAGATTTTCCCGGGAGGTTTCCCGATTTACAAAGGCGACACATTGGTAGGTGCAATTGGTGTGTCCGGTGACGGCGTGGACCAGGACGACATGATTGGCTATCTGGGCGTGATCAACGGTGCAACCGCGGTGGGCAGTACCATGCGCCCATTCCCCTCCACCTTGCTGACTGCCAATGAATTGTCCAATTCAGGCGAATTTTTGAAGTATGTGCAGTGCCCGCAAACTCCGTTCAACAACAGCAGTGAACAAAACGTATGCCCAGCACCATGAAGAAAAACAACAACATCATGCGTTTGAAACCACTGGCCATCGGGCTGATTTTGGCTGGCTTGCTGCCCGTGCCCGCAATTGCACAAATTCGGGCGGATATTCGCAGCGAAACAAAACCCAACCTTGTTGCCCAGGTGACACAAACCGTTGAGAAAGTTACCCGGAAAGTGGCGGGCATTCCGGAAGTTGCGGAACTTGAAAACGCCGAACGCCCGCTGGTGTTGCTGCAAGTGTTTGACAACCGAAGCGTGGTGTACACAAAACCCAACAAGGAATCTCGCGCGATTGGCGAGTTTTTCAAAGGTCAGTTGGTCGATGCCTATGAAGAGAAAGACGGCTGGTACAGGGTTCGTATTCAGGACAGCCTCTTGGGTGGCTTCCTGGGCAGCACCGACGGCTGGGTGCAACAAGGCACCGGCCAGTACGGTGAACAATCGCTGGGCGTATTTGCGCCCCGCGCATTTTCAGCCGATGTGCTGCAAGACAAAGCAGGCACTGGCATACGCCCTTCAAGCACTGCCACACCGGGCATAGTCCCCAACACAATTCCACAAACATCGCAGGTACAGCGCGCCATTCCTGGCCGAGACACACCCATTGTGCCGCGTGACATTGCCATACCCGTGATCGACCCGAGCCAGGTGCCCCCACCTTTGCCCAACCTGCCACGCGAAACAGTGGCAGTGCCTGATCGCTGGCGAATTATGCAATCGCTGGGTTTCAAGTTTCCCCTGTTCGACCCCTACAACCAGAACGTGATCAAGGGCGACCTGCCCGTGTTGCAGAACACACTGGGCCCCGACTGGTTTTTTAACTTGGGTATTATTGCCGACACGCTGTACGAGCAACGCAACTTCCCGGTGCCTGTACCGCCAGCCACATCCACCACTGGTGGGCAGGCCAATATTTTCGGTGATGGTGAGCAATCGATTTTTGCCCACAACTTGATCGTGAGTTTGTCGTTGACCAAAGGCAACACTACTTTCAAACCACCCGACTATGAGTTCCGTTTAACACCGGTGTTCAACTACACCGATGTGCGCGTCAATGAAGACCGCTTGCTGAAAATTGCCTCTTCTTCCGGCGATGTTCGCCGTGAAGGGTTTGTGGGTATTCAGGAAGCATTTGTCGACGTGCACCTTCGCAACGTGTCAGATCGCTACGATTTCGACAGCTTGCGCGTGGGTATTCAGCCATTCATCAGCGACTTCCGGGGCTTTCTGTTCCAAGACCTGCCCATGGGCATTCGCCTGTTTGGCAACCGCAACAACAACATTTACCAGTACAACATCGGCTATTTCAAGCGGGTTGAAAAAGACACCAACAGTGGTCTGAATGATATTCGGCAAGACCTGCGCGACGATGATTTTTTCGTGGCCAACCTGTACCGGCAAGACTTCCCGTTTTTGGGTTTCACCAGTCAGGTGTCCTACATTCACAACCGCAACGATGAAGACGGTGAACGTTACTTCGACGCGAACGGATTTCTCGCTCGGCCCTCCTCGCTGGGCGATCAAAAGCCGTTTGGCTACCATGTGGACTATTTTGGTTTCAGCGGTGATGGCCACTACGGCCGCATGAACATTACCACTTCAACCTACTACGCCACGGGTAAAACAGACAGGCACCCGCTTGCCCAGCGCGAGCAAGACATTGATGCATTCTTTCACGCCACAGAATTGTCGCGCGACTTTGACTGGTTCCGTTTGCGTGGCAGCTTCCTGTATGCGTCGGGCGACGAAGATCCTTTTGATGGAAAAGCCGAGGGCTTCGATGCCATATTCGAGAACCCCCAGTTTGCAGGGGCCGACACCAGCTTTTTCATCCGTCAGAATATTCCTTTAATTGGCGGTGGTGGTGTGGCTTTGTCGGGCCGAAACGGTGTGTTGCCCTCCTTGCGTTCAAGCAAAGAACAGGGGCAATCGAATTTCATCAACCCAGGCCTGTTGCTGCTGGGTATTGGTGCCGATATTGATGTATTGCCCGAGCTTCGTTTGGTGGCCAACGTCAACAAGCTTGAATTCGACAACACCAATGTGTTGGGCACCTTGCGCCAGCAACGCCCACCATCCACGGATTTGGGTATTGATGCGTCGGTGGGTTTTCAGTACCGCCCCTTCTTCTCGCAAAACATTGTGGTGAATGGGTCGTTTGCCAAACTGTTACCGGGCAAGGGCTACAAAGAATTGTTCCCGGAAGACAAAGACCCTTACTCGTTTTTGTTCAACGTGATTTTGAGTTTTTAAGGCAGGTTGTTTGTTGATGAATTTGAATAACGCCATTGCTCCTCCCACAAAGCCCGCCAGCAATGATCGCTGGAAGGGCTGGCTGCTTGCATTGGGTTTCGCGGTGGCAGCTGTTTCCACTCTGGGGATCGACCAAGTGGCCCATGCCGCCAGTGAAAAGTTGCCTGAAAAAAGCTACACCATGGCACCCCATGCGCCTGAACGGCAAACTGCACGGGAAGCCTTTGCTAAAACCGAAGGCTGCATGAGCTGCCACACACAGACAGATGAACACACCATGCACGCCAACCCCGGTGTGGTGTTGGGCTGCACCGATTGCCATGGTGGTGATGCCACCGTGAAATGGGATGGCAAAGAGCAAAAGCAAGGCACGCTGGCCTATGACCACACCCGCGCAGCGCGTGAAAAGGGCTTTGCACCTGAATATCGGGCCGCACTGGACAAAGCCCACATTGCGCCACGAAACGAGAAGTTCTGGAACTACCCTTCGTCGGCCAACCCAAAGCGTTCGTACGCCAAGCTGAACAAAGAGCACCCCGCCTACATCCGCTTCGTCAACCCCGGTGACTTGCGAGTAGCACGCGAAGCCTGCGGTGCCTGCCACTTGCCAGTCATTCAGGCCCAAGAACGCAGCTTGATGAGTACATCGGCCATGCTGTGGGGTGGAGCCTCGTACAACAATGGAATTTTGCCTTACAAACGCTACATTCTGGGCGAGGCCTACACGCAAGACGGAAAACCCGGTTTGCTGAAAAACCCGGTGGAGGCCAACAATGAGCTGTTTGTTCACAAGGGTATTCTGAATGAACTGGCGCCCTTGCCCGCTTGGGAAACCACGCCCCCTGGGGACATATTCCGCGTGTTCGAACGTGGCGGCAAAGTGATCAACAGCATCTTTCCTGAAGTGGGCCTGCCCAACGTGTTGGGCCAAATTCAGCGACTGGACGAACCGGGGCGACCCGACATCAAGCAATCCAACCGGGGCCCTGGCACCGGCCAGCGTATTGCCGTGCCCTTGATCAACGTGACCAAGACCCGCTTGAACGATCCGCATCTTTGGTTCCTGGGCACCAATGAGCAACCAGGTGACTACCGTTCATCGGGTTGTACGGGCTGCCACACCATTTACACCAACGACCGTGACCCAAAGCATGCAGGGCCCTACGCCAAGTTTGGTCATGATGGGACCACGCAAACCATTGACCCGACCATTGCAAAAAACGAAAGTGGTCACCCGGTGAAGCATGAATTCACACGCGCCATTCCAAGCTCGCAGTGCATGGTGTGCCACATGCACCAGCCCAACGTGTTTGTGAACAGCTATTACGGCTACATCATGTGGGACTACGAAAGCGACGCGCCGCACATGTGGCCGGAAAAGCAACGTTACCCCACCGATTCTGAAATGCGTGAAATTCTGGATCGCAACCCCGAAGAAGCCGCTGTACGTGGCAAGTGGAGCGACCCTGAGTTTTTGAAGAATGTTTCTACACTCAACAGCAAACTGAAAGACACGCAATTTGCCGATTACCACGGGCACGGCTGGAACTTCCGTGCAGTTTTCAAGCGCAACCGCAAAGGTGCTTTGCTGGATGCGCAGGGCAATGTGGTTGCCGACGATGATCCCAAAAAATTCGACAAGGCCGTTCACCTGAGTTCAATTCACCTCGACGTGGGCATGCACTGCGTTGATTGTCACTTTGCGCAAGACATGCACGGCAATGGTCACATTTATGGCGAAGTGGCTGCTGCAGTTGAAGTAGATTGTGCCGATTGCCATGGCACCGCCACCAAATACCCCACCCTGCGCACCAGCGGGCCTGCTGCGCCACCTGGCGGCAGCGACTTAACCCAATTGCGAACCCAGGACGGCCGCAAGCGCTTTGAGTGGCGCGATGGCAAGCTGTACCAACGAGCGGCACTGGACCCCAACAAAGAATGGGAAATGAGCCTGGTGAAAGACAATATGAACCCGGCACACCCTGAGTACAATGCCAAAGCCGCACGCGCCAAACTGATGGGTGCAGGTGCAGAAGGCCAAGACGGGAAATGGGGACCAGGCGTAAAAGAGCTGGCGCACGACAACGACAAGATGACTTGCTTTACCTGCCACTTGAGCTGGACCACCAGCTGTGCGGGTTGCCACTTGCCCATTCAAGCCAACTGGAAAACCGAGCGCTTGCACTATGAAGGCGGGGAAACCCGAAACTACGCCACCTACAACCCACAAGTGGCGCGCGACGACATGTTCCAGCTGGGCGTGCATGGCCCGGTAAAAGGCAATCGGATTGCACCGATTCGCTCAAGTTCGGCCTTGATTCTTTCATCGATGAACGCCAATCGCGAACGGATTTACATTCAGCAACCACCCATTGCTGCGAGCGGTTTTTCTTCGCAGGCCTTTGCACCACACTACCCTCACACCGAGCGCAAAGAGGAAACAAAAACCTGTAGCGATTGCCATCTGTCACGCGAGGATGACAACAACGCCATCATGGCGCAGCTGTTGTTACAAGGCACAAACTTTGTGAACTTCATCGGGTTCAATGCATGGCTGGGCGGCACGGAGCACATTGCGGCGGTGACCGTGACTGAATGGGATGAACCCCAGGCTGTGTTGGGCAGCTACCTGCACAAATACGCTACCCGGACTATTATCAAAACCACTTGAATCGCAATCGAGAACTGGCTGATACCGTGGTGCCCGCGTTGATGGACCACACCACCAAAGGCGCGGCCAGTTGCATTCAATTGCGCGGCGAGTATGTGTTTGTGGCAGAAGGAAAAGGCGGTTTCCGCGCCTATGACGCAGCCAGTGTGGCCAACAAAGGCTATGGGCAACGCGTGATCACCGCACCGTTCAGCCCGCTTGGCCACGACACTCATGTGGCCTCCAAAAATGCGACTTGCATGGCCCTACCCACCAACCAGCCCATCAACCCCGAGAAAAACCAGGGCGACCTGATGCGCATTACCAATATGGAACAGCCATTCCACCCCATCTACAACTATGCCTTCATCACCGACAGCGAAGAAGGCCTGATTGCAGTGAATGTGAACACGCTGGCAGACGGCGAGCCTCGCAACAACTTTTTCGAGCGCGCGGTAACCTGGAACGAAAACGGGGTGTTGAACGGTGCAAGCCACATTACCTTGGGCGGGCACTACGCTTACATCACCACACCCAAGGGGCTGGTGTTTGTTGATATCAATAATCCCTTGAAGCCGCGACACATCACTACGCTGCCCTTGCAGGATGCTCGTGCCACAGCGGTGCAATTCCGCTACCTGTTCGCCACCACAGCCAAAGGCTTGGAGGTGATCGACATTACCCACCCTGAGAAGCCCGAACACACCGGTGCCGTGGTACCCATGGCAGATGCACAACGGTTTATTTGGCACGCACCTATGCGTATGTGGCTGCGAAAAAAGAAGGCTTGGTGATTGTCGACATTGAACGTCCGCGCAAGCCCGCGGTGTACCAACAATTTACTGCAGACGGGCAACTGAATGACGCGCATGATGTGGTGGTGGGCTCCACCAATGCATCCCTGTTTGCCTATGTGGCTGACGGTGTCAATGGTTTGAAAGTTTTGCAACTGACATCGCCTGACACGCAGCCGAAATTCTATGGCTTCTCGCCTGCGCCCATGCCTGAACTGATTGCATGGCGCAAAACACCAAGCCCTGCATTGTCGGTGTCAAAAGGTTTAGACCGTGACCGCGCTGTGGATGAAACAGGCGGGCAAATTGCCGTGTTTGGTCGCATTGGATCACGCCCGTTCACCCGCAAGGAAATGGAGGCGTTTTACCTTCGCCCCGATGGCCGCTTGTGGACTGTGACCGACAAGGTTGAAAAAGAAAACTACCTGCCCAAGCCCAAAGTCAATTCAGTGGCTTTCAGAAAGGATTAAGCCATGAAAGCAAATGCCTTGAACCGATGCTTCAATTGCCTGTTGCTTGCGCTAGGCACAAGCGTGTTGCTGGCTGCGCCTACAGCTGGCATGGCCCAAACCATGCCGCACCAATCGCCCCATCAATCGGTGGGCACAGTAAACTGTGCCAGCAGCACCTGCCATGGCAGCATTGCTGAACGCACAGCAACTCCTGTTTTGCAAAATGAATACACCACCTGGCTGCGCGAAGACCCACACACCCAGGCCTATGCCGTGTTAAAGAATGCACAATCGCAACGCATTGCAAAAAACATGGGGCTTGCCCAACCAGCCCATGAAGCCAAAGTTTGCCTGGATTGCCACAGCCACAATGTGCCGGCCAGTAAACAGGGGCCGCGCTTTGACAAAAGCGATGGCGTGAACTGCGAAGCCTGCCACGGCCCTGCCGAAAAGTGGATTAAAACCCACGTAGAACCCAAGGCAAGCCATGCAAAGAATATTGAAAATGGCCTATACCCCACCAGCGACCCCTACGCTGCCGCCAAACTGTGCACCAGTTGCCATGTGGGCGATTCGAGCCGCCCGATTACCCATCAAATCATGGGTGCGGGGCATCCGCGTATTTCGATTGAAGTGGAAACTTTCATGGCCCTTGAACCACCGCATTACAGAATCGATGAGGATTGGGTCAAGCGCAAAGGCGCTTACGATGCCGGTAAAATCTGGGCGATGGGGCAATTTGCAAGCAGCGCCAATTTGCTGGAATTGATCGCGGACACCAAGAGAAATCGCCAAGGCATCATGCCCGAACTTATGATGTTCGACTGCCACGCCTGCCACTCACCCATGAGCAAGAAAGACTGGTCCAAAGACCTGGCGCGCAGCCCAGGGCAAGCACGCATCAACAACTCCAGCCTCATCATGGTTCAGGCCATTGTTCGCGCAGCCGCACCGCAACACAGCAGTGACATTGCCAAACTGGTGAACCAGTTGCACATTGCAAGCACCTCACCGGCCGCCAACTTCGTTGAAGTTGAACGCGCCGCAAACGTACTTCATGCGCAACTGAACACCGTGCGAAAAGTGGTGGCCACGGTTCCATTCAATGAGCAAGTGTTGGAGAAAATCCTGAAAGACCTGGTGAATATGGCAGCCAATAACCAATACGCCGATTTCGCCGGTGCGGAACAAGCCTACATGTCGATCAGCAGCGTGGCCAATGGCCTGGCCCGAAAAGGCAATTCGCGCATTGCGCAAACCGTGAATTCAAAAATGAACCGTTTGCTGAAATTACTCAGCAATGATGAGGCCTACGACCGCGAAGCATTTCAATCCGAACTGCTGGCCCTGAAAGCCGCAGTGGGAGCATAAACCATGCAAGACAATCTCAAACCCATGTTTGCCGATGTGCCAGCTGAACTGGATATCGCCATCGTAGGCTCTGGTCCGGCAGGTTTGTCTGCGGCGGCGCGCGCACAGCAACTGGGTTGCAAGTACGTGCTGTTCGAATCAGAAAACCATGCATCGGACACAATTTACAAGTACCAAAAAGGCAAGCATGTGATGGCTGAGCCCGGCTTTCTGCCACTTCGCAGTGGCATGTCATTTGAAGCCGGAAAGCGGGAAAGCATTCTTGGCACCTGGGATTCTCAGCTGCTTAATCAAAAAATCAATATTCAATACAAGAAAACCGTCAGCAAGATCAGCAAACTCAATGATGGCGCCGGGCCGTTTGAGTTGACCTGCGAGGACGGAACCACAACCACCGCCCGCACAGTGATTTTAGGGATTGGTTTACAGGGCAATATCCGGAAGATTGGAACCGCGGGTGACGATCTCCCCAATGTTCAATACACCCTGGCTGATCCTGACGAATTCAACAATGAAACAATTATTGTGATTGGTGCGGGTGATGCCGCCATTGAAAACGCCTTGGCTTTGATGAAAAACAACAAGGTGGTGCTGATCAACCGTAAAGATGAATTTGCACGTTGCAAAGAAGGCAACCTGAACCAGATTCTTGCGGCAGACAGAAATGAAGATTTGCGTATCTTCTACAACACCAGCACAAGTGCAGTCGAGGAGATACCCGAGGCCAAAGAGGGAGAGCCCACACTCAACTACCGTTACAAAGGCCCCGAGGGTGAGCAGGCGATGCCTGTGCACCGAATTATTGCCCGTTTGGGGGCGACACCGCCCCGTGGTCTGGTAGAAAGTTTCGGGGTGACATTCCCCAACAGCGATCCCAACGCAGTGCCTGCGCTTAGCGAAACTTATGAATCCAACGTGCCCGGCCTGTTCATTGTCGGTGCGCTGGGTGGATACCCTCTAATCAAGCAAGCGATGAACCAAGGCCATGAGGTGGTGGATTCCATCATGGGCTTGCCGGTGGTACCCGCTGACGAGCCGCTGTTGGCTGAGAAGTTCAAACCCCTCGGTGATGTTTCTGTCTCGGCCGTGCTGGACATGATTCTGGAAAATGTTCCACTGTTCAACCAGATGACTCGCCTTCAACTGCGCGAATTCATGTTGGAATCAACGCTTCACCAACCCAAGAAAGGTTCAGTCATTTTCCACAAAGGTGACTACACCAGCACTTTCTTTGCCATCGTGCGGGGTGGTGTTGGCATTGAATTGGTGAACAAGGAAGGCAAGCCATTTATTCTTAACCTCGACAAAGGCAATTATTTTGGCGAGATGGGCCTGATCTCCGGGCGACGCCGCACAGCGACGGTTTATGCAGGTGAAAACTGCGTATTGATCGAAACGCCCCGCAAGGCCATGCTGAAGTTGATTGCTTCGGTGGATGCGGTGCGCAGAACAATCGATGAAACATTCGTGCGTCGCGCTCTGTCCACGCACCTTGCACCGCAGCTGGAGCCGCAGGAAATCGAGCAACTGATTGCGTCAGGCATCAGTGTGACCCGCTACGTGCGGGGTGAAAAACTGTTCAGTGAAGGCGATAAAACCGACGGCTTGCATTTGATTCGACGCGGATCTGTTGCAGTGTCCAAATTGATTGATGACCAAGACTCGGTACTTTCCTATGTGTCCGCAGGCAGCTATGTCGGGGAAATAGACCTGGTGGATGGAACAGATCGACAGACCACATGCACAGCCACAGTATTGACTGAGGTGTTATTGATTCAAGCCGATGCGGTCATCGATGTGTTGAGCAAAAACAGCAATTGGAAAAAGGCTCTTCAGGCCAAAATTGGCAAACGCGTTCACGACGCCATTTTCCGGGAAAGCACTGCAAAACGTGAAAGCGATTTGATTCACTTTTTGATGAAACAAGGTTTGGGCGATGCTACCAACGCCCTGGTTATTGATGAGAACCTGTGCGTGCACTGTGACAATTGTGAACGTGCCTGCGCAGAAACGCACGATGGAATACCCCGCCTGGATCGCGACGCTGGACCCACCTTTCAGAATATTCATCTGGCGCATTCTTGCCGACATTGTGAACAGCCGCATTGCATGAAAGACTGCCCACCGGATGCCATTCGCCGCAATGAAAAAGGTGAAGTCATGATTGCAGATACCTGCATTGGTTGCGGTAACTGTGCCAAAAACTGCCCTTACAACGCGATTGAATTGCGCGTTAAACCGCCTCCCAGAAAAACCGGTTTGCTGTCTTGGCTGCTGTTCGGCGCGGGCGGCCCTCTGGGTGAACGCCCGGTGAAGTACGACGCCAACTCTATCAAGAAAGCCTACAAGTGTGACTTGTGCCACGGCAAAGATGGCGGCCCGGCTTGCGTTCGTGCCTGCCCAACGGGCGCGGCATTCCGTATTTCACCCGAGGTGTATTTGAACCAGCAAAACGAACTGATCTAAGCCAACCAAGTTGGGTTAAATCGGTTCGTTTTACTTCGTGTCGAACTGGGTTACGCCATCCCAGTTTTCAGGTGGGGAATTCAACTCAAAGTACTCAATACGGTTTTCGTAGAGGGCATGCAAAGTAGGATTCGTAACCACACTGCCCTGCAATCCAGCCAATAGTTCACGCGCCAACTGCCATTTCTGGGCACGAAACGCGGCCAAAAACTCATCCCATTGTTCCAACTGACTCAAGCTTGCTTCAGGCAAAGTGGCGTGCTCGCCCACGGGTGCATAAATTGAAACAGGCTCGTTCTTGCCCTTCACCTTCACCGCATCCAGTTCTTGAAACACCATGCCGGGCACAGCCGCTTTGGTTTGTGGTCCAACAATTACGCCCACGCCATAAGTTTTGGTAATGCCTTCCAGTCGCGAACCCAAGTTCACAGCATCGCCCATCACGGTGTAAGCGCGACGAATTTTTGAGCCCATGTCGCCCACCCGCATTTGCCCGGTGTTCACACCCACACCAATGGCCAGCGTGGGCCAATTACGCGCCAGGAGCCGTTCATTCAAACGCACAGCTTCTTCCTGCATGGCAATGGCCGCTTTGGTGGCCAATTCAGCATGCTCAGCATCTGCAATGGGTGCCCCCCAAAAGGCCATGATGGCATCACCAATGTATTTGTCCAGCGTGCCACGGTGGGAGCGAATAATCTCGGACATCACCGTGAGGTATTCATTGATGTACTCGCGCAATTCATTGGGCTTGAGCGATTCTGAAATCGTTGTGAAACCTCGAACATCCGAAAACAACACGGTGAGTTCGCGGCTTTCACCTTCCATGGAATAGCGCTTGGGGTCCGCCGCCATTTCAGAGACCAATTCCGGCGCTACATACTCTCCGAACAAATCCACCATTTGCCGCTTGCTGCGCGATTCCGCCAAATATCCATAGGCCACATCGAACATGAATATGGCCAGCACCAGCAACAACACCACCGCCACCGGCAATACCAGGCCTGCCTGAAAATACAGCACGGAATTGATCGCCACGCTGGCCACCAACACTGCTAGCGCAACCAATAGCGACCAGGTGGCACTAAGAATCGGCATCATCACACTCAGCACGAAACCCACTGCCAACACCGTAATGAACAACAAACCCTGCGAATACTCCGGTCGAAGTTTGTAAATGCTGTCGAGCATGCCACTGATCACATTGGCATGCACTTCTACCCCCGGGTAGGCCGGGTTCACGGGTGTGCTTCGCAAATCGAGCAAGCCAGGCGCTGTAGTACCGACCAATACAATTCGACCTTCAATGTCTTCTGGCTTCAATACGCCCGCAAGTACATCGGCCGCTGACACATAGCGATAGCCGCCAGCATTCGGACCACCCTTGGCCCGGAAATGAACACGGGTCAACAAGCCACGTTCAACTGGAATGTCCAACTCAACTTCAGGAGACCTCAGTGCAATCAACTCCACTGCACCATAGTCATCGGGAACACCTTCAGGAAACACAGGTATCACCTGCGGATTACCCAAGGCCCGCCGCAGTGTGCCCAAAGCAAAACTTTGGTAATAAGCATCATTGAATTGAGCAAGCAGCGGAATGGAGCGAACGGTGCCGTCCTCATCCACAATCGGATTGAAATAGCCGCCCTCCGCATTTTTCTGCAACACGGGTATATTGCCGCCATAGCCCTGCCAGCTTGTACTGTCCAGGGCCAACTCACCCAACTGGCTTCTTTTGAACAACGCTGGCGGAAGCGCGCCAGACAACGCTGTTGGATCCTGATTCAGGTAATACCCCAACACCACTGGCCGGTCGGCCAGAACCTGGGCCAACTGTGCATCTCGATCGAACTGCGCTTTAATTCCGGTTCGCAACTCCTGAAGCTGACTACCCAGAGCAGGCTTGTTTTCGATGATGGTGTCCAATGCCAGAAGCGCATCACTTTGCTGAGGCTCGGCAAATACAATGTCGAAACCAACCGCAGCAGCACCCAACCGATCGGTTAGCTCCACAACCAGCTTGGCCACCACATCTCGAGACCATGGCCAACGCCCCACTTCGCTCAGGCTTTGTTCGTCAATATCGACAATCACAATGCGCGGATCAAGCTCGGGCAGTTGTGCTTCAGCCCTCAGCCGCACATCATAAACCAAGTAATCAAGACGTTTCACCACTTCGCTGGGGGCGAAGCCCAACACATGCAGCAAAGCCACTGCCGTGAACGAAAAACCCACACCGATGCGAAATGCTTTGCCCGCAATTTTTCGCCAAGACTTGATCAATTTGCTCATGCATCAACTACCATCAAGGCGCACACTGCGGTGCCGAGAATGGCGGGGCAGACAAGGTGATGTCTTGAACAATGACATCGGGCGGTGCAGTCAGCAATTGCGGAGGCAGGTTACTCAATGTTTGTACAAAGGCACCCTCACCCCGATTGACTTCAAGCGGAGCCTGATTGGAATTGGTAATCACGATGGTGCCGTCGTTCACTGCAACAAACAATTGCGAACCCTCATCTGAAGAACCACCACCCTGCGTCAATGACTGAACCGGCGTAGACGATAGGGTTTCAAAGTTTGCAGGCGTGGTTTCAGGTAGTGGGCCAGCATTGGGCACATTGCCCAGCACATTGGCCAATGAATTGATGACTTGAATATTCACGTTGCCCGCAGGAATCACCGCCGATTGCCCTGCATTGATCACTGAATTTAAATTGCCCGAAGTGACAATAATTTGCCCGTCACGAAGCTCAACCGTCAGGTTGGCTCCGCCCGAGCACACCACTAAGCCACCATTCACTGATGTACATGAGATATCAATTGCTGTGCCTCGAATACCCACCGTTGCAGTTTCAGTAAAAAACTTCACGTTGTTGGGTTCGGCTTTGGCAATGGCGCCGGTTACCGCACGCACCGCCCCTTTGAGCAACTTGAACGAGGCCACTGAGGTTTGTGGTGAGGCTGGCGCGTATCGATAGGCAGCCACTTGCATGGAGCTGCCACCTGGCAGAGTGAGGCGTGTGGAGTCAGCCATGCTGACCACGGCAAACCCACCTTCCGACACATCGATGGTTTCCCCCGCAAATACAGCTGATCCTTTTTGCAAAGCGCGTCGCTTGCCTTCAACCGACACGGCAAATAATTCGCCAGTCAGTTGGGAAATACGCCCCGCCACATCGGCAGTGGAGGTATTTGTGGCTGTGGCTTTGTCAGACTCGCCCTTGGCCAGCCGAGTACACTCATTGCCTTTGCAAATTCGGGCCGTGAAGTCAGTTCCCCGAATGCCAATGGTGGCTGTTTCGCTTTTCATTGAAAAAGCGTCTGCACTGCCACGTTTGCCAATCAACCCAGTGAGTGTGCGCAACCCCCCTTTAACGAGTTTGAATTCGGCTTTGTCGGCTATGGGTTGCTCGGGTTGATATTCATAGTTCTCAACTACAAAGCGTGTGTTTGGTCGCAAGGCCACCTGCGTGGTGTCCACAAACTCCAGTACTGTGGTGCTTTTTGCCTGGGTGTTGATGACATCGCCCACATTCAACTTGGTACCAGCGCCGGCAAATTTGTTTTTGCCTTCCGCAGTTTGCAAATTAACCAAGCCAGTGACTACTTTGATAGTACCCACAACCGCCTTGCCGGGCTGGCTGGCCGATTGTGCCCCTGCCGGCGCAGCAAGGTCTTTCGGTTGAATGTTTTGAGCCAACGCCGCATTGGAGCCAACAAGGCTCAAAGCGAGAAAACCCAAGGCCAATAGTTTCTGCATGTTATTGATCCTCATTTGCACACCGCCGAAGCCCGCTGAGGATCACTTTGTGTGGTCTTCAACTCAATGTCATTGGACTGCTGTGAAATGGTTGTACCCGCAGTGCTTTGATTGGCCACCTCGACAGCCTCCTCTTCCTGTTGGGTTTGCTGCGTGCTGCTTGTCGATGTAGTACCCGAGCTTGGCTCGGTAGTGCCAGTTGAGGTGGACGTTGGCGTGAAAGCCTGATTCAGGTTTTGTCCAACCGAGGTGCTATCCGTGCCTGTGCTTTGAGTCAACGAAGTTGGACTTGTTGGCGAGGTGGGCTGGGGCGAGACCGGAGGCGGTGAACTTACAGCCACGGTCGAGGTGCTCATTTGCTGAATGGGCAACTGCTGACCATTCGTGGTGTTCGCAATTACGGGTGAAGAGAATGTGTACGCAGAACTGGCAGGTGAGCTGGAAATTCCACCGAAGGTTCCATTGATGGTGTTGGCCTCGAGGAAAGCATACTGACTGCCTGCAACCAGCGTACCGCCTGAAATATCAATCAAATTCAATTGGCCCGCCAGGTTGGCGTTGCCCTGTACCACGATGCAATCGAAATCAGTACCCTGTACACCACCGTCACTCAAAATCTCGATGTCAATAATGCTGTTTGCATCCAGGTTCAAGTCACCACTCACGGTCATCAAGCCTGGCGATGCGCCCGGGACAATTCGACCACCCTGTGCATTCAAATTACCAGTGATATTTGCAAAACCACGCAAGGCACCGCCATTGATGTTCACGTTGCCGACCAACTGTGTACCTGGCTGAACGGTGAGGTTACCGGCGGATTGACTGTAACCAGTATCGAACGTGAATAATCCGCCATTAAAAAATACATTCGCGGCATTTTGAAAGGAACCACCAAAATAAATGTCTTGTGCGGATCCGCCAGAGAAGTTCAATGTGCCAGTGCCGCCATTCACAAAGTTATTTCCAAATAAGCCAGAACCAGTCAAGTTCAAAGTGCCCGCGTTTGAGAACAAACCAGTACCTGAAACCATATTAGAGAAAGTGTAAGTACCGGTGTTATTGATCGTGCCACTGTTAACGATCGAATTTTGAACAACACTTCCACTGGCGTTACCAAGGTTCAGTACACCACTGTTGTTCAACATACCCGTGCCGGTCAGCAGACCACTAAGGGTGTAATTGCCCTGCAACTCCAATACACCGTTGTTTTCCAGATTGTTCGAAATGGTTTCATTGGCCATGTTGTTGCCAAATCGCACTGTGGAACCCGGGGCATTCACCAAGCGTCTGCCGCCAACCAAGTCGGCCACAGTCACCAGGTTCAAACCTTGCATGAATGTGATCTCGTCGGGTGTTTGAAATGCAAACCGCAATCCACTTAAATCGGCGCCCGCTGCAAACGCTACACCACTGTTGGCCAAGGTGGGGTTGGGTGCGCCCAAAGTTGTCATGACCATGCCGGAGTAGGTCAGGCTTTGGGTTACGTCAAACTTCACACAGAAATCAGACACCGAACAGGTCAAGCCATTGACCGCCGATGAATCGGGGGTGCCATCAATCACGAAGGAAGGGTTCGCAAACCCGCTCAACACGGTAGTGATTGGCGTAGAGAATCCATCAAAATCTTCATATTCGGCCAAAGCCACCGCTTCAGGTGTAAGTTGGCCCACCAGGAACACGGGGCGCGATGGGGGCGTTGAAGCACCATAAAACAACTGCAAAGCCGGGGGCAAACTGGGGGTATTGCCGGTCACGTTCAAACGAATACCACTGCCCACATTCAAGGTCATTGAATCTGGAATGGAGCCTGCAGCCATTGGGTCATAAGCTCGTCGGCCCGCGATAATCAGGTTGCCTTGCGTTCCTGAACTGATTGTTGCTGTGCCATTCAAATTGGCCACACCCGCAGCATCAGTTTCCACAATCAGGAAAGCATCACCGCCCATATTGATTGTGGCACCATTCAACACAGCAGACGTTACAGGGGCACCATTTCCATCCTGACTGGCCAGCAACACCACACCGGTTGGCGATACGTTGATCGTTGTGCTTACCTCGGTGTTGCGCAGCTCCAGAAAACTGTCTGGCGCAATATTGATTGAATTGGCTGTGCCCGCACTGGTCAGTAAACCACCGGTTACCACCAAATCATCGCCAACCAGAATATTCCCTTTGCTCAGCGGCGCTGAAGTTGCAGCGTTGCCGGCGTTCACCAGACTGTTATCCCAAACGCCCTCGGCTGCAAGGCGACCACCATTGCTGCGGTTTACATCGTACAAATCTGCAGAAGTGAAATTGCCAGACAAAACCAGAGTGGAATTTGCACCATTTACATTCAGGGTACCGTCTACGGTGGACACGTTCTTGCCCTCAAGGCGCACACGGCCACTGTTCACGGTGAGCGAGCCGTTGAAGTCCAGATCAACAACAGGTTCAAAATCGGTGTTCAACGATTGTGAGAACTGAACCTCACCAATTCTGAGAGAGCGTCCGTCGCCTCCGGCATTGACTTGAATGTTTGCAGACTGAATCACCATGGTGTTGATGGGGGTTGACATGCTGACTTCAGAGTTGAGGTCAAAGTTCTCTGTGCTGGTTTGTATGGAGTTCAGGAAACCATTGACTTCAATGGTCACCGGTGCCTCCAGACGCCCATCCAGCCCGGTGATGTCAACAATTGCCCCACCCGAGGGAGAGTTTGAAAAACTGGCAGTTTCCAAAGGTGGCATGGAGTGAATAATGTCGTCTGTGGCCGCCCCGTTCATGACAATGCGCGCACCCTGTTGAGCAACGAATTGCCCTTGCGTTGTTGAGATATACGCACCAGGTTGCTTGGCTGGAACCATCGGGGTAACACTCACCTCTGAAGAGGAGGAGTTAAACGCACGTCCCAGTTCAAGAAAAGAGCCAGTCGACAGGGTAATTCGGGAAGTGGCACCCATACCAAGGGCCTGGAAACTGGCGTTGTTAAAACCAGCGCCAATGTTGAAACTTCCGTTTAAATCAGTATCAATCGCACTCAGGAAAGAGGATGAGCCAAACTCGTTGGACATCATGTTGAATGTGCCGTTGAGGATCGCTTTCTGATAGTACAAACTGGAGCCCACCAGGTTAATGGTGCTACCCGTGCCTGCATCAATATCGCCAATTTGGTAGAAGCCAAAAGGAGAACTGCTGCTGCCGGCGCTGTTTGAGAAATTCAAAGTACCGGCGTTGGTATCAATCTCGACAATGTCGTTGAAGCCACCGTTGAAATTGACCGTACCGCTAGAGATCAATCGGTTCAAATTGGTATTGGGATTCAGATCAAATGACAACTCCGGATCAAATAGCGTGAAGGTTGACACAGTACTGCCTGCCTCTACGGTCAAGCTATTCGCGTCCAGAAAGTTGTACTGCAAATTCCCTTGAATGGGTGCTGGCAACTCAAAATTGTCTACGCCAACGCGAATATCGGTGACAGGGGTTGTTTCACTTCCAAACAGGCTTAATTGATTCACCTGAAGGTTTGCACCCAGCACGTTGAGTTTCACTGTTTTTTCGGGACTGACAATGTAGCTTTGCTGGGTCACGGGATCTGTGGCCACCGCACCGGTGACGGTGATTCGATTAAGTGACAACGGGCCACTTGAGCCAGTATTCATTCCCGACAGCAAATTCACGCCGTCGAGTGGCAACTGGCCCATTGTGTTGGTGGGCAAAGCCGTACCAGTATCGTATGGCGACAAAATCAAATTGCCGCTGTTGCCCAGGTACAGCGGAGCATCGACATACACCGGTTTGGCAATGTCATAACTCAGGAACAAATCGAACCCATCAAACACTTGCTGCCCGGGCATCAAGCCCACAGCGGCGTCAATGTTGATTTCGCCTTTCGCTTCCAGAAATAGTTCTGGATTGATACCGGTCGACTGAGAGTTGTTCTGGTCAATCAGGACAGGAGCCGCAATGGTCAAATTACCGTCGCCTGGTTGCGTGCCAGTGGTGTAAATTTGTACGAAACCGTTATTCTCCAAACCATCCACCACGGTACTGTTCAAGAGAAATGACTCAGTCGGCGAGAAGGTTGAAGAAATATCGTCCGTAGAAAAGAACGGGCTCTGTGAGCTGTTTTCAAGGTTGAAACCACCTTGTGGAATTTGATCCACAATCGTCAGGTTAGCCGGGTCGATCAACCACTGCCCAGCCTCACCCTTGGCAGCCGAGGTGTTCGCAGCCACATTCACAGCCAGGCTTTGTTTGCCCGAGGTTTCTACGCGACCACCATTGCCGCCCAGTGCGCCACCCTTGGCTTGCACTTCAGAATCAACGGCCGTGTGCCCGTCGGCCCACACCACCACCTCACCACCGTTGCCGTTGGCTGTGGCGTTCGCAGAAATTTGGGTATTGGCCTGCACCACTGTTTGCTGGGCGTTAGCAAGAGTTTCATCCTCCCCTTTCCAGCCACCGCCCACATGCACTGTACCGCCGCCTGTGGCGCCATCCGCAGAAATGCGGGCATCACTCAGCACCGCCACGCGTTCGCCTGTGATGTCAATTTCACCACCTTGGCCCTGTGCACTTTCGGCAAGAACCTGCCCGCCTGCCAATACATCACCTTGCGCAATAAACCGAATAACACCGCCCTCGCCCAGCCGTGCGCCTGTGGCCTCAACCACACCACTGTTTTTCACCAAATGCGAAAACAGGGATGCATTTTTGCTGATAATTTGACCCAGGTTCACAGCCTTGTCGCCCTCTTTGGCGGCAACGGTCAAGCCAATAGTAGGGTGCCTCATGTCCACAATCGTCACACTGTGACCAGCAGCCAAAAGCACCTCTCCGTCTGCATGAATAATGCCGCTGTTTTCAATACTGGGTGCCAACAGAACAATAGAGCCACCCGAGTGCGTGGTCAGTGAGCCCTGGTTGACGATGTTGCCAGCTGTGCCAGTTGAATCGTTGAAACGCAAGTGCCCGTTCAGCAAATCCGTATCCGACGCAGCCAGGGTACTGGCCAAAAAGCCCGCAGTATCCACCACAGCGCCCTGACCAAAAAACACACCCGCCGGGTTGATCAAAAACACTTGCCCGTTGCTTTGCAGGGTGCCAAGAATTTGGGACACATCGCCACCGGTAACTCGGTTAAACACCTGGCTGGCCGCATTTTGTTGAATAAACTGCGTGGTTTGCCCAACATCAATATTGAACTGTTGCCAATTCAAAATGGCACCTGGCGTATTGGTAATTTGCATCAAGTTACCAATGGTTTGCGCGGTGGCCTGCCCTGCGACCACCGACATTCCGGTGGGGTTGGCGTAAGCTGAACTGGCAATGGCCATGGCCACACCCAAAGCCACCGCTTTTCGCTGAAACTGGGTGCCTGAACTGCGAACTGAGCTACGGGTTGAAAGACGATTGGATTTCATGGTGTCTTTCCTTACAGGGAAGTGGCAAATGTGACGTGCAACATCACGTCACCATGCGGTTGAATAGGCACACCTGACACAACCTTGGCCAGGTCAACCCGAAACTGGTGTTTGGGAGAAAAAGCAAAACGCGCACCCACACCGTAAGACATCAAATGCGGCTCAACTGGCGAACCGAACACGGGGTTGTTGAACTTCAACTGCGCAGCATCCACAAAACCAACAAACTGCAAACGCTCAAACAAGGTGCCGAAACTTTTGCTGACGTTCGGGCCCATCAGTTCAAGTGATTGTCGGGTTCCACGGTCTGCGGAAATAACCCGTTCCTCAAAGCCACGCACCGAATAAACACCCCCTGCGCCAAATTGCTCGCCGGGAATCAGTGAGTAATCGGTGTGTTGTGCATCCAGCTGTGCAGTCAGGCGCCAGCCGGGCATCACTTGTTCGGACCAACTGGCATTGGCTCGAATCACATCGAAATTGGCCTCGGCGGCCGGGTTTGTCATGCGGTACTGGGCGGTCGAATTGTTGCCACCCGTGACGTAATTTTTGAAGTACCCAATTTGAAAAGTACGCTGCCGCGAATCAAGTGCCTCGGAGAGTGAATAAGACACCCCCACCGGCCTGCTTTCCAGTTCTGGCACCAGGCTGGGACCAAAACCGTTCAGTTGAACCTGACTCACAAATTCCTTGATTTCGTGAGAAAAGGTAAGCCGTGCGTCGAACCCGGCCAAGCGGTCCAGCAACTTCACCCAACGAATTGCGGCAGTGGTACCGGCACCAGCCACCGATACAGAACTGGCCCCCACGCTCAAGTTGCCTGCATTCACATTCGAATCGCTGTAAGCCAGTTCAAGCATGGAACTGAGGCTGTAAAACGGCACTTTGTAGTTCAGGCCGAATACTTCAACATCCGACCACCTCCCCGGCGAGGTCACGTATTGAAACGAGGCCATGTGGCCTCTGTTAAAAGCATTGTTGTGTTGCAGGGCAAGACCCATGCGGAAGTCACCCGTGGCATTGGTACCCGAGTTGTCTAGCGTCAAATATGCAGCCAAGGGCTTTTGATCGGACACTTGCACTTTCGCGTCCACCAAACCCGGCTTGTCGCTGGGCTCCAGGCGTACGCGTACAATTTTCGCTGGGTTGTCATTAATCAGGCGCAGGTTTTTGTCCATGTCAACGGTGTTGATCAAGGCACCGGGTTGCAATACCACAAGGCTTTCCTGAATCGACTCCGCGGTGAAATAGTCGTTACCCGCCACAGTAATCACATCCAGCCGCGCATCAACAATTTGTAACTTAAGCCGTTCGCCAGGCTTGATTTCCTGTTCAGGAATCAGCACGCGAACCACTTCATAACCCGCCTCGGCGTGCAATTGCTCAACAGCGGCTGTGGCCGTTCGCAAGTCGGAAAAGGTGATTTCACGGCCTGAAAAGCCACCAAGCACAGCCATAACCTGATCACGAGGCACCAGTTCGGGGCCCAACACCTCAAAACCCGACACTGTGAAACTGGGCTCCTGGTATTCGTCGTTGCTGGACTGGGAACCCGGTGTGCTCTCAGGCGGGGTTTGCGCATGTGCAAACTGCAAATGCGAATTAACCAACAGCACCACTGCACAGGCGACTGCGGAAAGTTTGAATTTCATAGAATTGTGGTGTAACCGTTAAATGTTAAAAATCATTCCGGCCGATAGAATGCGCAGCGGCTGGCTTCCCGGATACTGCTGTAACTCTTTTTGAATCTCGTCGTGCTCTCTGGGTTTCAGATGGCTAATCCAGATTTCACATGCTGCGTTTAATTTTTGAAGCTCACCAAACAACAAACTCGGGCACAAATGCTTGGCCAAATCTGCAAGCCATTTCTCCTTGTCAGGAAAAGCAGCCTCAATAAAGAAATAATCTACCTTTTTTGCGTAGTTGATAAGGGTGAATAACCGGTCTGTTTGGTGCGTATCTCCGGAGAAGCACCACCCCCCGGTGGGCGTAATCAAAAAAACACCCACGGCCGGGACCGTATGATCCACCTCTACGGTGGAAATTCTGCGCTCACCAAACACCAGTTCTTCTTCAGGCTGTATCTCAACATACTCCAGAACCGGGTTCTCTGCTGTGGGAATTTTCGAGAAATCAGGCCATATTTCCTCATTGAAAATATGTTGCTGCAAGGCCCTGATTGTGGGGAGGGTGGCATACACACGCAAGGGACTTTTGCGGCCCACGCCCACCGTGTCGATTAAAAAAGGCAAACCACAAATGTGGTCCAGGTGGGAATGGGTAATGAATACATGCTCAATTTGCTCGAGACGGGCAAAATCGAGCTCGCACAGGCCTGTGCCCGCATCGATCAAAATATCACTGTCGATCAGGAAGCTTGTTGTTCCTTGTCCGGGAATACCGATACTGCCGCTGCAACCCAACACCTCTACCGTAGAGTGTTTTTGCATCAAAGCCTCGTAAGAATGACGACTGCGTTGTTATGTAGTTTTGTGAAGCAAAGCCAGTATATCCGGAATTGCTTTACGCCCAGCCTCGTAACCCAAGGCAACGATCTCTTCTCTGCGCTCAAACTCCATCAATCCGATTTTTTCAATGGAAGGCTGAACATACAGGTCACTGATGACTTTGGCCTGTCGTGATTTCTCAATACCGCCCAATTCAATGACACGCATCAGCGACTTCATCATGGTGGGCATTTGCACACTGCTGTCGTCTACCATGTGCGCGGTGATGTCTTCCTCAAGGCCCACGTCCACGGTGAGAATTTTTCGTGCGCCGCGAGTGCGCATGCAATCGACAGGCACATTGTTGACCAGTGCGCCATCCACCATCACGTGCCTGCCCGCCATGAATGGCTCAAAAAATACCGGGATGGAAGTACTGGCGCGCACCGCCTTCCACAACGGGCCTTGTTCAAACAAGAACTGGTTGCCCGTGGTCAAATTGCAACTGATGGCGAAAAACGGAATCGGCTGGTCTTCAATTAACGAATCACCAAATGCTTTTTGATACACCTCGTCAACTGCCTTGCTTTTCACAAAGCCATGTTTGGGTATCCAGTAGTCGGTCAGTTTGAATGGCAAACCTTTCTTGAAACTGATGGCAAGGGCCTTGTTCACATCGGCGGCCGAGCGCCCCGAGGAAATAAGCGCACCCACCAACGCGCCCATTGAGGTTCCCCCAACCGAGTCCACGACCACGCCAGCCTCCTCAAGTGCCTGAAAGAAACCGGCATGGGCGAATCCGCGGGCACCGCCACCGCCCAGCACCAGGCCCAAGGTGAGCCCCAGAATGTGCCGCGCAGCGCGTGCGTTGTCGGAATGGTGGCCACGCCGAACATGCAACAGCTTGAACCCGCTGCCAAAATTGGCGCGTATGCGCTGTACAACCGACTGCTCAACCCAGGCCGCTTCGTGCACCAGTACAAACCACACCGGCAAGTCGTCGTCGGCGCTTTTCAACTGGCCTTTCAACAAGTCGCAACTGCGCGAATCATTCAAGGTGCTTGCACACAGCATCACCACCATGCAATCAAGCTCTTCAATCAGGCGATCGTCCAAAACCTCCAGGGGTTGTGTCTCAATCATTTCAACCACCCAGTCTTTGGCACTGACAGAACTCGGCGGGCTTACGTCACCAAGCTGTTTCCAGCGTCGCAACTCACAATGCCGTGCCATGGCAGACTGAAATCCTTCAACGGCCTGCATGCCAAAACCCTCGGGGCGTACAAAAGACTGAAACAAAATGAACTGGTGTTGCTTCAAGGGGCCGCTGTAGCCAAGTTCACGCTTGAAACGGGAAACAAGCATTCGGATCAGGTGGTGATACACCGAGCGACTGAACTCACCAAACTGCTCCAGGGCGGTTTGATCAATTTCAAGCAGAACACTGTCTCGGCGGGCAGAAATGCTGACTGTACGTGGCGCTTGGTCGAAAAAACCAAGCTCGCCTATCATTTCGCCGGGGAAAAAAGAAAGGGCCAGGTCTTGAAAGCCGTCTGGGCGAAAACGCTGCCCTTTCAACTGACCTTGCAACAAGAGATAAAAATGATGACTGGGCTGACCTTGCTCAAACAAAGTGTCGCCACGGGGTAAACGAACCAGTTTTGCAAGTCGAATTAACTGCTCAGCTTCAGTGGACTGAATTTCGAGCTTTTTGGACAAAAGCTCAATGGCATAACTCAGCTCAATAACCGGCAAGCCAGCGGGTTCGGACACAGGGACACCGTTGTAAGAATAATTTGCCTTGATGGTAGCAAACTATTGCCTCACAAAGCACCTACCCCCATGGGGCCCCTGAGATTGTTGCCACTTGTTGAAACTCAGCGATTCAGGAAACCTTTCAGGGCGTCCCTCACCTTTTCCTCGGCCTTGCCTTTCAACTCTTCTTTTTTCTCATCAATTTTTGGCTGCAATTTGGCTTTGGCCGCTTCTTTGGCCAGTTCTTTGAACTGAAGTTCCCACTGAACGCCAGTGAATGGGCCATACAGGCGAACGGGCACCGTTACCCCGTTCAAACCAGAATCAAGCGTTTTACCGCCCTGCCCTGTGCTTGTGGCCACCACCGAGGCCTTGGCCAGGTAGTCAAGGGAATTGCTGATCAAATTCACCTGCCCTGCGCCACCAATTCGAAACAAGGGGGCCATCACATTCAAGTCATTCGAGGTAGCCACCCCATTGGCAATGTCAAAACTGACGGCCAATGAACTGAAATCTGTTTTCTGAGTGGTGTCGGTTTTTTGGGTGGCGTTGCTGCCAGTCGTCAGCAAGGATTTTGCATTTCTGAATTTCTCGGCCAGATTAATGCCTTTGATCGCGCCATCCTGAAGACTCACCGAAACCTTTCCATCCAGGGCAGCTTTCATCTGGTTTACCGTGTTGCCCGTGGTGCGAATGTTGATGCCCACATTGCCCTTGCCCTCGACCATGTCTTTGTCAAGCAGCGCCTTGATTACAGGTTGAACTTGAACACCAGTCATGTTCTGGTTCACGGTCACCGTTTGAGTATTCGCATCCGCGGTAATTACACCCGTGGTTGAACCACCGTAAAGCTTTGCATCCAGCGGCGAAATGGTCAGTTTGCCCCCTCGCGCCACAGCCTTTGTTTTCAATTGCTGGGCCTGAATATTCGACACTTTCAATTCACCTATGTTGGCGGTGATGTCCAGATTCAGATTGCGCAGCGGGCTCAAATCAACAGGTGTGTCTTTGGATTTTTCACCCGAGCTTGCTGCGGTCTCGGTATTGGCGTTTTTCTTGGGTGGCAACAACGCATCAATGTCCAGCTTGTCCGCATTTAATACAGCTGTAATCGCCGGTTTGGCGAAATTCTTCACGGCTGCTTTCAAATCAAAACTGGTGGCCTCAAACTTCGAGTTCAAATCCAGCTCGGCAGTTTTTTCTGTGTTGTTCACCGCCAAACGGCCTGCCAAAGGCATGCTGGCCTGTTTTTTTGGTAATGCCGGGTCTTTCACATCCAGTTGACCCGTCAAGGCTGCCAACTCAATCAACTGGCTTTTCATGTTCAGGCTCATGGGGCTGGCTAGCTTCAAATTCACAGTGCGTTCGCCTTCCACCATGTTCACGGTGGTGTTCAAGGCTGCAGACACCGCCTGCTTCAAGTTGCCCTGCAAACCGGTTAAATCGAGAGTGGCATTGATACTGCGCGTGGGCTGCTTCAGGTCAGCCTTGAAGTTAAATGCCTCACCACGCGCCACAGTGTCACTGAGTTCCAGTGAAGGCGAGCTTAGGCTAACGTCGAATGCCCCCACGTTGGGAAGTTGGCCTTTGGCCTTGGCATCCAGCGACTGCGCTTTAACCTCCAAGGTATTCGGGTTCACATTCAGGGTACTGGCCTGCACATTCACATCGGCTTGCTGCTGATCCAGTTGGCCCAACACGGCAAACTTCAGGTTTTCAAAATTCGCATACAGATTTTCACCCAAACCAAACTCAAGACGGGTGTTCAGGTCGATGTTCAAATCCGCCTGTGGCTTGTTGGCCTTCACATTGCCCTTCAATGCAAGGTCTGTGGGCACCCCCTGCTCAATGCGACCGCTTTGCAGGGCGAAGTTGTTCAGCGAGGCCTCTAACCCGGTCTGCTTGTCAGCATATGTCACATTCAGATTTTCAAGCGCAATCGAGTCCACTGAAAAATTCACGGCCTGTCCACCCTCTGCTGGGGCATCTTCCATTTCTTGCTCAAGCTGATCGCTTGTTTCAGGATTGCTCAAATCATCGAAGTTGAACTTGCCATCGGCATTTTTAACGACATTCACAGTGACACCGCTTGCTTGTACCGCGTCTACTACCACCTCTGAACTTAACAGCGGCAATAAAGCCAGTGAAATACTGACCTTGTCAGCCTTCAAGAATTGATCATTGCTTTGGAATTCAGAAAGAGTGACGCCGTTCAAATCGGCGCCAATGGAAGGGAACCACTTGAGCTGCACGGGACCGGTGAACGCCAAATCGCGTTGCTGCTTTTCTTTAACAACCGCACTGGCTTTGTTCAGCAAGGCCTGCTGGTCAATTGTGTTCACCAAGATTGCTGCGGTAGCCGCCAATACCACTGGCACGCCCACCAAAATGCCCACACCCCATGCAATTGCCTTTTTCATGGCAAACCTCCTTAAACTGCTTGTTGGTCAGCTGGCTGGCTGATTTTGCTCCATACGCTAGGGGCTTTCGCCGCTTTCTCGATATCTGCCAGATAAGCCTCATGCAAGGCCAACTCTTCCTCACTGGGCTCAGGTTCTGGCAGATCCAAGGCGCCCAGTTTGATGCGTTCAACACCATCATCCTCATGATGCGCATTCAGATCAATCACCAGGCTGTCTTGTCCACGGGTCATCGCCAAATAGACTTCAGCCAGAATTTGCGAGTCCAGCAACGCCCCGTGCAACTGGCGGTGTGCGTTATTCACCCCAAGGCGGTCACACAACGCATCCAGGTTGTTGCGTTTGCCCGGAAACATTTCACGCGCCATCCCCAGTGAATCGATTACGCCGTCCACATAGTCGGCCATCTTGCCCAAGCCCAGGCGTTCAAGCTCACCATCCAGAAAACCGATGTCGAATGATGCGTTGTGAATGATCAGGGTACTGCCCTGCACAAAATCAAGAAAATCTTTGGCGATTTGCTTGAATTTCGGCTTGTCGGCCAGCATTTCATCAGAAATACCGTGCACCTGGAATGCACCCTCATCAACCTCACGCTCGGGGTTGATGTATTGGTGAAAATGGTGGTCAGTCACCTGCCGACCATTCACTTCAATACACCCAATTTCGATGATGCGGTGGCCCTGTCTAACTTCCAGGCCGGTTGTTTCTGTATCCAGTACTACATATCTCATTGTTTCATCGCCTTTTCTACGCCAAGGTTTGCCAAGGCATCAGCCTTCTCGTTGCCGGGGTTGCCAGAATGGCCCTTCACCCAGTGCCAGCGTACCAAATGACGAACACTGGCCTCATCGAGTATTTGCCACAAGTCGGCGTTTTTCACCGGCTTTTTGTCCGAGGTTTTCCACCCGTTCATCTTCCACTTTGGCATCCACTCCAGTACACCTTTACGCACATACTGCGAATCGGTGTACACGTCGATACTGCAACGCTTCTTTAAAGCATTCAATCCTTCAATAACAGCAGTCAATTCCATGCGGTTGTTGGTGGTGTTCAATTCCCCACCACACAATTCTTTGGCATGCTCACCCGATTGCAAATACACACCCCACCCGCCTGGCCCCGGGTTGCCCTTGCAAGCCCCGTCGGCATACATCACGACGCTGGCAATTCTTTGTTCAGTCACAATTCAATCCTGTTGGCCTTATCCACGGTCGCCTATTGTAGGTGTTTTATTCAGCGCCTTATTGGCAACAGGTTTTAGTTGGCGTGCTGATACTTTTTTGTCTTTAAAAGCCGGGCCAATCAAACGCATGCCACGCACCCTTTTGACTGCACATACAAAATAGACAGCGCCACACACCGGCCACCAGCGGTCACCTGCATGTTCCATGAAACCCATTCGGCTCAAACCCTTGTCAGTAAACGACGGAAAACGGTAGCAACCAAAACGGCCAAACTCGGGTTCACAGGACAACAGTTTCAACCAGTCCTTCAGGCGGCTTAAATGAATCGGCTCGCACCCATCGGGCCAAACCGGTGCCCAGCGTTTCAAGGCCGCATGGCGAAGGCCCCACAGCGACATCGGGTTGAAACCGGTGATGACTACCCTGCCCTCGGGCATCAACACGCGCTCAACCTCCCGCAACAGCTGGTGCGGATCCGCAGAGAATTCAAGCACATGGGGCAACACAATCATGTCCAGCGACTGGCTCTCGAAAGGCAACTCTTCAAACTCGGCAAAGCAATCGGGCGTGATCATTTCCACCCCATCGGGTTTGCTGGCCACCAAGCCCTGCTGCACGTAGGCCTTGTGGGGAATACGGCTTTCTTTCAGACCATCCACTAGCCGAGTACCCAATTGCACGGCCCGGAAACCAAACAGGTCGGGCACCACAGAATCAATCCACGCCTGTTCACGACTTGTGAAGTACCGGCCCGCTGGCGTGTTCAACCAGGCATCGAGTGCTAACATTTGTGCTTGTTGTGTACTCAAGTCGTTCAGGGGTTCAGATGGAATCATTCAAGTCTTCTCAAGTGTCGAATTGGTCGGTCTATGGCATCCCGGCCTTTCAGGACAACTACCTGTGGGCGATTGTTCATGAACCCAGCAAGGCTTGCATGGTGGTAGACCCGGGTTGCAGCAAGTCAGTTCAAGATTTTCTGGATTCTCGTGGTTACCATCTTAGCGGTATTTTGGTCACCCATCACCACATGGACCACATAGGGGGAATTGATGCGCTCCTGAGCAAAGCCGCAAAAGACTTGCCCGTGTACGGCCCGGCCAGTGGACGGATTGCACAGATCAACCGCCCCGTACGCGAAGGTGACACGGTGGATGTGCATTGCCTGATCGCTCGGGTATTTGAAGTTCCGGGCCACACGGTAGACCACCTGGCGTATGTGATTGAGTTGAAAGACACCATGAACAGTGAAGAGGTGTGGATGTTTCCAGGTGACACCTTGTTCTCGGGCGGTTGTGGGCGTCTGTTTGAAGGCAGCGCTGAACAAATGTTTGAATCCCTTCAAAAACTCAATCAATTCCCGGCAAACACCCGTGTATTCTGCGCGCACGAGTACACCGAATCGAATCTGCGATTCGCCAGGGCCTATTCACCCGACTCCAAAAATATTGAAGCACGAGAAATTGAAGTCCGAAGAATTCGGGAGCAAGGCTTAAGCACTATTCCGACAACGCTGGGTGTTGAGCGGCTCAGCAATTTGTTCATCAATGCTACAAATCCCATTGAATTCAAACAAATACGCACAGCAAAAGACAATTTCTGATTGCGATAACCAGTTAACAGTTTTTTACAAAAACTCTCATTTGAAATAATTCAAGAGGTATCACTCGGGCTGGGGCATGGGTCAACTCTCGATTGACCTACACAAAAGTTCAACATAGGATGCATTTTCGTTTCGCTCTTTGCCCTGCCCGGCACACCTGCCCTTTGAAATTCGATTCATTTAAAAATGGAATCAAGCAATTTGCCAAAGTGGCCATTTTGGCGGGCATCGCCATTGGACCCGGCCCCACCTGGGCCAATGCGCAACAGGCCGACATTGCACTAAACGCGGAAAACGAAGAAGTACAGCTGTTCGGCCTGGTGGCACCCAACCCGGGCCTCGAGCTAAAAATGTCCGGGCCCTACGACCTGATTACGCTGGACTTTGCCGAAGAAGCTGGTGATGTGTGGGCTGATATACGAAAGGGCTTTTCGGTGCCTGACCTGGAAACGCAGGCAGTGCAAGTTCGCGAACGCGCCTTGCTGAAAAACAAGCGCATGGTGAACAACATGTTGCAGCGTTCCGAACCCTACATTTACTTCATCGCACAGGAATGTGCAAAACGTGGCATGCCGTCTGAGCTGGCCTTGCTGCCATTTATCGAAAGCCAGTTCAACCCGCATGCACGCTCACCTTCAGCCGCTGAGGGTTTGTGGCAGTTTATTCCCAGCACGGGACGTCAATTTGACCTGAAACAAAACAAATGGGTTGATGAACGACGGGACCTGGTCGCCTCCACCCGCGCTGCACTGGACTACCTGACCTATCTTTACGACATGCATGGCGATTGGCACCTGGCTTTGCTTTCTTACAACTGGGGCGAAGGTTCGGTACTCAGGGCCGTTAAAAAAGCACAGGAAGCAGGGCTTGAACCCACACTGGACAACCTTGAGTTGCCCCTTGAAACGAAACATTACATACCAAAACTACAAGCTTTGAAGAACCTGATTCAAAGCCCGGAACGTTTTGGCCTGACTTTACCCAAGTTTCCAAACAAACCTTACTTTGCTGAAATCAAACGCAGCGCCGATGTTGACCTTCGGGAGATTGCCCGCCTGGCGGGCGTTGAACTGGAACTGATTCGTAAACTGAATCCTGGTTTGAATCAACCAGTTTTGTATGCTGCCCACAGCAATACCCTGCTGGTGCCAGTTGAATACAGTGCAAAAATTCAGGCCAGCCTGAAACAGTACAAACCTTCAAACCCCCAACGCAGTTACACGGTACAAAAAGGGGATACCTTGGGAGAAATAGCCCAACGCTTTGATGTGAGTGTGAAATCCTTACAAAGACTCAACGGCCTGAGCAAGAAAAAACTCATCAAACCTGGCATGAAGTTGAACATTCCACACGCCCCAAAGCCCGGCAACTGGGAATCCTGACGAGTTACAACACCGGGGCCGCATCAATCAATTGACGGGTGTACGCATGTTGGGGGTTGGCAAATAACTGCTCGGCCGAACCACGCTCGACTACATCCCCATGCCTTAATACGACCACCTCATCGGCCAGATACTGCACGACGGCCAGGTTATGAGTAATGAACAACATGGCCACGCCGGTTTCTGTTTGCAGGCGTTTCAGCAAGTTCAAGATTTGAGCCTGGACCGACACGTCCAGCGCTGAAGTGGGTTCATCGCAAATCAATATTTTGGGCTCTGAAACCAATGCACGGGCAATCGCAATACGCTGGCGCTGACCACCCGAAAATTCATGCGGAAAACGAGCAAGGGCTTCTTCGGGCATGCTGACTTGGTCAATCACTTTCAGCACACGAGCCTTGCGGGCAGTCGCATCCAGATCGGGGCGCAAACTCAGCAATGGCTCTTCTAGAATTTCAGCAATTCGATGGCGTGGATTGAGCGAAGCGAAGGGATCCTGGAATACAAATTGAATTTTTGAACGCCAGCCGTTCGGCCCACGCTCTGCCCATTGGCGAAGCGGTCTGCTATCCATCAGCACATCGCCGTCTACTTTCGCATTGCTGCCCAACAGTCCCAGCAGGGCGCGGGCTGCCGTGGTTTTACCTGAACCCGATTCGCCCACCAAAGCCACAGTGCGGCCTTGCAACAAAGTGATGTCGAGCTTGTTCAGCACTGGCTTGAAATGCTTACGCAGCAAACCACCTTTTTCGGGATAAGCCACCGACAAAGACACCGTTTGCAACACCACCTTTGAAGTTGCGCCTGAAAAACTGCCGCCCACCGAGTTCACACCACCTGCGCCAGGCTTTATGAACGACAAATCGGCATGGTAAAAACAACGCACGGTATGGGTTTGTGTGGCCGCAAGCAATTGTGGTGTGCTTTGGCTGCAATTTTCTTGCGCGTGCAGGCAACGGGCCGCAAACCGGCAACCAGGTTTGGGATTCACCAGCGATGGAACACGCCCTTCAAGCGCATACAAAGCCTTGCCGCGCTGGGCCTGACTGGGCAAGGACTTCACCAGTGCATGCGCATAAGGGTGGCGTGGTGCAGCAAAAAACTCTTCGGTGCTGGCTTTCTCAACCAGTTGGCCAGCATACATTAGCCCCACCGTGTCTGCCATTTGCTTCACAATCGCCAGGTCATGCGTAATCAGCAGCATGGCCATGCCCTGCTCGCGCTGCAGGGTTTTCAATAAATCAAGTACTTGCGCCTGAATGGACACATCCAGTGCAGTGGTGGGTTCGTCCGCAATCAGCAAGTCAGGCTTTACACTCAGGGCCATGGCAATCATGACTCGCTGTTTCTGCCCACCCGACATTTCGAATGGGTACTGCTGCAAACGCTTTTTGGGCTCGGGAATACCCACCCGGCCCAGCCACTCTTGGGCCTCTTTCAATGCCTGTGCCTTGTTGGCCCCAGTGTGCAAACAAATAATTTCGGTCAACTGGTCGCCCACCGTCATCACTGGGTTCAAGCTTGTGCCCGGTTCCTGAAAAATCATGGCAATTCGTTTGCCACGCAAGGTACGCATAGCAGTTTCGCTGATACGCAACACATCGGTGCTGTTTGAATTTGCATCTGCACTACTCTCGTTTAACCTCACTTGCCCGGCAACAATTGCGCCACTGTCTGGCAGCAGGCGGGCAATGCTGAGCGCGGTCATTGACTTGCCACAACCCGATTCACCCACCAAGGCAAAAGTTTGGCCCTTTTCAATGGCCAGTGAAATATCGTCGAGCGCATGCACCCAACCAGCCTCACTGGCCAAGCGGGTGGTAAGTCCGTGGATGTTGAGCAAACTCATACGCTTACACCCTTACCAAAGATTGTTTTAACTGGCGCGCGCGCGGATCAAACGCATCGCGCACGGCGTCGGCAAACAGGTTGGCTGATAGCACCAGCAGCAACATGAATACAAATGCAGCCACCAGGCTCCACCACACAATCGGTTCCCGGCTTAGCTCAAGTCGTGCTGCATTAATCATGGTGCCGTAACTGAATGTGCTGGGGTCTACACCCACGCCGACATAACTGAGCACTGCCTCGGCCAACACCAGACCTGAAAAATCCATCACCATGGCAATCAAAATAAGGTGCATCAAATTGGGCAGCAAATGCGAGAACAGAATTTTTGCGCTGGAAACGCCACTGGCGCGCGCAGCCAGAATGTAATCTTGCTCGCGCATTTTCAACACTTCGCCGCGAATCAATCTGGCAAGGCCGGTCCAGCTGGTCAAACCCAAAATGGCACACAGGAAAAACAGGCGCAGGTCGGCTTTCTCAATCGACGACGCGAAGGCATCCGGGTTGGCATCCAGTGCCACTTGCAACATCAGCACTGTGGCAGCAATCAACAACACCGAGGGAATTGAATTCAGTGTGGTGTAGATGTACTGAATGACATCATCGACCCAACCACGGAAATAACCCGCAGCCAAGCCCAAGGCAATGCCCACAGGCAGGGTCAGCAAGGTGGTCAGCAAACCAATCAGCATGGCAGTACGCAGGCCTTTCAACGCGATGTAAAACACATCCACGCCCACTTTGTCGGTACCCAGCACATGGTAAGCCTCGGCCCACTTCCACACCACGCCACCCGCAATACAGAGTACAAACAAGGTCCACACCACGGCTTGATAAGCACCACTGCCAGTGAATACGGTAATGCTGTTTTGCTGCGCACCCTGCGCGATGGCCCTGCGAATGATCCACAAGGCTGCCAGGAAAAATGCCCAAAGAACCGCACCACCCAAGGCGCCTTGATAAGCACGCTTGAGCAGGTCTTGCTCCTTCATGCTTTCATCAATTAAATGCGCACCGCCAAACTGCAAACGGGCGTAATCACGCACGGGTTTGCCGTCTACCTCCATGGTTTCCTTGCTCAAGGAACGAGTGGCCAGTGGTGCTGAATACGATTTCTCGCGCTGGTAGGCCAAGGGGCCCAAGGCCACATCGAGCACAGAAATAATGGGGCTGGCGTAACGGCTTTGCTGTTCCGCATTCAAGCGCAGATGAACACTGTCAAGCAGGGTGATGAGCACCGCCAACAACAGAACCACCAAACTGGCACTGGCAATTTTCGATTGGAACACCAAGCCCCACGAGGCACGTGAAAGCGGATTTTTAACAACGCTGCGGGCATACGCAAGCACGCCAAATACCAGCAGCCAGATGAGCGCATCAGTGAGTAGTAGAGTGGGCATCATCGACCTGCTCCCCTTATGCCAATCGAACCCGAGGGTCCGCGATGGTGTAAGCAATGTCAGTCAAAATCAAACCCACCAAATAAAGCACCGAACCAATGAATACCATGGCGCGCACAATTGCAAAATCTTGCGACTGAATGGCCTCGATGGTGTAGCTGCCCAAGCCTGGGATACCAAAGAAGGATTCAGAAATCAGCGAGCCCATGAACAACAGGGGAATGACTGTGACTGAACCTGTCAGAATTGGAATAAGACCATTGCGCAACACATGGCGGCCGAGCACCTGTACTTCAGACAAACCCTTGGCACGCGCTGTGCGAACATAGTCTTTGTTGATTTCTTCAAGGAAAATGGTGCGGTACCAGCGAGTACCGCCACCCAAACCACTGACCACGCCAATAATGACCGGCAGAATCAAAAAGCGCCAAGCATCCGCGCCCGAGTCGTAGCCTGAGATTGGAACCAGCGCCAATGTTTTAGAAAACAGGTACTGCCCGCCAATAATGTAAAACAAACCAGAAATCGACATGGCCAACACGCACAGCACTACACCGGTTAAATCAAGGTAAGTACCACGGAAAAAGGTCAGCAACAGCGACAGCACAATATTCAGAAAGAGACCCAGCACAAACACGGGCACGGCCAGGGCGAGACTGGGCCCCGCACGTTTCACAATTTCATTGGCAATATTACGGCCATCGTCGGAACTGCCAAATTCGCCCACAAACATGGGCACCGACTTCTGGAAGAAAATGGTCTCGGTCAGTGTGTCTGTGCCTTGCGCTTCGCTGTTGATCAGCAAAGGCAAGTCGTACCCTTTTTCACGCTTCCATTGATCAACCGATTCTTGCGCAACCCGCTTGCCACCCAAAGCCAAACGGGCCATGTCATCGGGGCTGTTCACTTGAAAAAACAGCACAAAGGTGATCAGGTTCACGCCCAACAATACCAGCAGGCCATACAGCACACGGCGCAGCAAATAGTTACCCATCAGCGCTTGCCCCCCGTGAGGTTTTGCACAGTCGCAGCCAAGTCTTCGCGAATACCCATGGCTTGTTCACGGCGCTTCCAGGCGGCCCAGGCGGGCCAAATGAACAGGACCAGTGCAAGCAACAACACTGGAATAGGCCACCATTCAGGCTGGTTCCATTCCTTTCGGGCCGCATCGCGTTTGGCGGTATCGATGGTTTTGTATTTGATGTTGTTGCGGGCCAGATCATTGGGTTTCACGTTGCCGTACCATTCGTGAATCAATCCAAACTGTTGCGGCACGAATGCAAACAACCAGGGCACATCGTCTTGAACCAGGTCGGTCATCTGCGAAATAATCGCGGCACGCTCTTCATTGTTGGGCATGGTTTTCATGCGCTCGAACATGGCGTCATATTGCGCGTTGGAATAGTTCGAGGCATTCTCCCCTGCAGTTTTGGCGCGGCTGTTGGGGCCGTAGAGCAGGAACAAAAAGTTTTCGGGATCGGGGTAATCGGCATTCCACCCCAGGAAGAAAATTTGAGCATTGCCCTTGCGGATTTTTTCCTGAAAACGGTTCCAGTCGGTGGCGCGAATATCCAATTGAATATTCAGCTTGGAGAACTGCTTGCGGTACCAATCGAAGCGGGCTTTGTCGCCTGGACCCCCACCAGTTGTATCGAGCGCCAAGGTTAAGGGTTGCCCTGTTTTTGGATCAATTCCATTGTCATAACCTGCTTGTTTCAACAAGGCCAAGGCGTCTTCAACTGGCTTGCGTACCGGCTTGCCATCCACCAAGTTGTACACCTGCGTGTTGTAGCCAGCCTCACCCTCCTCGTAGCCAAACAAGCCAGGCGGCACCGGGCCGTGGGCTGGCACTGCTCGACCATTGGTAAAAATTTGCGAGAATTCCTCCCAGTCCATTGCAATTGCAATGGCTTGGCGCAGCAACTTGGCACGGCGCGCTTCTTCGGCAGAATTGCCTGGCCCCACCACCGGGTCTAGCCAATTGAAACCCAAATAGAACATGCTGGTGGCCAATGAAGTTTCCAGCCGAATGCCTTTCTCGGCCATTTCCGGCGTCAAGGCGGCATCGCCGTCGGCACTGGCGCGAATTGCCTGATCGAATGTATCGGCACTGACACCCGAGGTGTCGTAGTAGCCTTGCAAAAACTTGTTCCAATATGGTATGCCCTCTTTCTCGCGCGTGAACACCACACGATCAATAAAAGGCATGGTCTTGCCGGCATCGGCCAGCAGACCTTTGGCCTCGTCACCCGGCTCGCCCTCGCTTGGATACGGCTCACCACGGTGATTCGGATTGCGCGACAACACCATTCGGGAATTCGGGTCGTTTTCGGTCAGCATGTACGCGCCAGTGCCCACGGGCCACCAATCCAGTACCAGGTTGTTTTCTATGAATCCTTTTTGACTGTAAAAAGCATCTGCTTCCCAAGGGATGGGTGCAAAAAACGGCATGGCCAGCCAGTAAATAAACTGGGGGTATTTGCCGTTCACCCGAATTTCGAGCGTGTGGTCATCCAGCGCTTGGCACCGGGCAAATCGAATTGGCGCAAATCAAGCCAGGGCAGATCAGCGGTGGCGGGTGGAAAGGCACTGCCGGTTTCTTTCTGGATTTTCTCTTTCAGCGCTTTGTCGTGTTCTTGCAAGGTTTTCGACAATTCGCCCAGGCCAACCACGTAATCGCCCATGTGCCCCAGAATTGGAGACACGATTCGGGAACTGGCAAGGCGCTTGATTTCGTACACATAATCGTGCGCAGTTAACTCGCGCGTGCCCTGCTGCTCAAACTGCAAGGGGCTGCTGTACTTGCGGGCTTCATCGCCCAACCGGTGATACAGAAGATTGCCCTGGGCATCTTTCGCAAAGGCGGGATGCGGTTGATATTGAATGCCAGGTTTTAACTTAATCGTGTACACACTGGTTTTAACTGCATTCAGCGGTGCATCGTCAGGCAAAACATTGCCTGTCTCGTCCAGATACACCGGCATGGGCATTTCGACTGCAGCCAATGGCTCAAGCTGATACGGCCGTTTCAAGTAGTGGTACTGAAACAGTGGTTCGTAAATTTGGTAAGTGAATTCCGCTTCATCCGATGTATAAGACTGCGCGGGGTCCAGATGCTTGGGGCGAGCCGTGAAGGCGGTGTAAAGGGTGTTTAGCTTTTTGTCTTGCGAGGTTTCAACATACGGATTGTTGGGCGCCTTGCCACATGCATTAAGCGAGAGGGACAAAGCCACCGCCACTGCGAAACTGCCTGTAATGCGACCGAAAACTACCAAAAAACCACCCTCGCACTGTTGTTTTTAGATGGCTTTATTTAACCACGCCAAACACGCTCCGGACCAGTGTCAGCGTGAATCCAGCCACCTTTTGCACCAACTCGGAAATAGAAGCCGACGCCACCAGCACGGAATCCCTCAACCAGTTCACCCAACACCTTGGGGTGCAAGCCGGGCAGTCGAAAATCTACGGCCTGACCTTTCAAATGCAGGGAATTGCGGGCTGCAGGCAGACCTTTCTCGATTAGACGGGCATTTGTTTTGGGGCTGCGATAACCGGAGGTAATTTCAACTGGCGCCACAAAGCCGTAGCGACGCACAAAAGCCTGCGCGGCCCACAGCGTGTCGATAATTTGAGTGTCCATGCGGAAAATCTGATTTGCCTGCACGTCTCGAAGCAATCCACAAATCTGTTCATAGGCGATTGGGTTAAGATGTCCGTCTTTCCAGTAGGTAATGTTCAAGCGCTCGCCCGATTGTGGGCGTACCATTTCAAGGGTGCGCGGTTGCAACCAAAAGGTCAGGTCAACCAGTCCCGGATCGAACAAATCGGGCGGCGGCACCAGATCCGAACCAGCGGCCAATACGCCACGGTTCAAAAAGGGTTCTACCGAGCCAATAACAGCCAAAGTACTTACTGCTTTGATGAATGAACGCCGGTCGAAATTGTGCATTGCCATAACCTATTGCCGCAACCTAAGAATTTACTTGAACTTATAATATGAGTTCTTTGAAAAAAAGTCACTAATCCATGTCAACAGATCGCCAAAATCAAACAGTTCGCACCCGTTTTGCCCCTAGCCCAACAGGTTATTTGCATTTGGGTGGCGCCAGAACCGCCTTGTACAGTTGGGCTTTTGCCCGCCATCACAAGGGGCAGTTCATTCTTCGTGTGGAAGACACCGATGTTGAGCGATCTACTCCCGAAGCCGTTCAGGCCATCATGGATGGCATGGCCTGGCTGAATCTGGATTACGACGAAGGCCCGTTTTTTCAAATGCAGCGCATGGACCGCTACCGTGCCATGATCGACAAACTGCTTGAAAAAGGCGATGCCTACCTTTGCTACTGTACGCAAGAAGAATTGAATCAAATGCGTGAAAAGCAACGGGAAAATGGCCAACGCATTCGTTATGACGGTACATGGCGCCCAGAAGCAGGCAAGGAGTTGCCTGCCCCGCCTGCCGATGTGAAACCGGTTGTGCGTTTCAAGAACCCCTTGACCGGCGCGGTAAGCTGGGACGACTTGGTGAAAGGCCCCATTTCAATCAACAACGAAGAAATGGACGACCTGATTATCGCCCGTCAGGATGGTACGCCCACGTACAACTTCTGCGTGGTGGTCGACGACTGGGAAATGAAAATTACCCATGTGATTCGCGGCGACGATCACATCAACAACACCCCGCGCCAAATCAATATTTTGAAGGCGCTGGGTGGTGAGCAACCTGTGTATGGCCATATCCCCATGATTCTGGGACCAGATGGCGAAAAGCTTTCCAAGCGCCACGGTGCGGTGAGTGTGGTGCAGTATCACGAGGAAGGATTTTTGCCCGATGCCATGATCAATTACCTGGCTCGCTTGGGCTGGAGCCACGGCGATGATGAACTGTTCAGCCGTGAACAATTGGTGGAGTGGTTCGACTCGACCAACCTGTCCAAATCGGCCGCCCAATTTGACCCAGAAAAACTGAAATGGGTGAATGCCCATTACATGAAGCAAGCCCCCAAGGCGATGTTGCTTTCTGATTTGCAAACCCGCCTTGAGAAAGACAGTGTGAATACAGCTGAAGGCCCCAAACTGGTCGATGTGCTGGATGTGGTGCTGGAGCGCGCTTCCACCTTGGTGCAATTGCGCGACGAAGCAGCACTGTTCTACAAGGTGCCCAGTGTAAATATCGAGGAATTGAAACCCATGCTGGAAGAAGCAGGCGTGCGCGCAGCACTGGCCGACTTCAACGAAGGCTTGAACACCGTGGAATGGAATGTGGAAGCACTGAATGGTTTGGTGAAAGCCACGATTAAAAACCATGGCCTGAAAATGCCGAAGCTTGCAATGCCGCTGCGCTTGATGTTGACTGGCATTACGCAAACGCCTTCAATTGACAAAGTCATGAATTTATTGGGCAAGCACACTGTACAAACTCGAATTGCGCAAGGACTGCAATCATGAGCAACAACAAACCCAAGGCAAACCCGGCCGACTGGGCCACCGCCACGCAGGCCATTCGAGCAGGCAGCCACCGCACTGAGTTTGGCGAACATTCCGAGGCGATGTTTTTAACCTCCAGCTTTGTGTTCGACAATGCAGCGCAAGCCGCAGCCCGCTTTGCTGGCACCGAAGAAGGCAATGTGTACGCGCGCTTTACCAACCCCAGTGTGCAAATGTTTGAGCAACGCCTGGCTGTGCTGGAAGACACCGAGTATTGCCTGGCCACGTCTAGCGGCATGGCCGCCATTACTACAGCCTGCATGGGCTTGTTGAATGCGGGCGACCATATTGTTGCTTCCAAGGCTTTGTTTGGCGCAACCGTGCAGTTGTTTGTGAACATCCTTTCCCGTTTCGGGATTGAAACCACATTCGTAGACGGTACCAGCATGGAAGCCTGGGAAAAGGCGATCAAGCCCAACACCAAGCTGTTTTACAGCGAAACGCCATCCAACCCGCTGACCGAAATCCTGGACATGCGCGCGCTGAGCGATCTGGCCAAAAAACACGGCATTTACAACGTGGTGGACAATTGCTTTTGCACACCCGCTTTGCAAAAGCCGGTCGATTTTGGCACGGAAATCATCATTCACTCCGCCACGAAGTACCTGGATGGCCAAGGCCGAGTGCTAGGCGGCGCCATTTGCGGACCAAAAGACTTGCTGAAAGACAAAATTCTTCCCGTGCTGCGCACAGCGGGCCCTACGCTGTCTGCATTCAATGCCTGGGTGCTGTTCAAAGGTCTTGAAACGCTGAACATTCGCATGCTGGCACAGTCTGCTGCGGCACTTGATATTGCAAGCTGGCTTGAGGCACACCCTGCGGTGAGCAAGGTTTACTACCCCGGTCTGGAAAGCCACCCGCAACATGCACTGGCCATGAAGCAGCAGAAAACTGGCGGTGCCATTGTGTCGTTTGAAGTGAAAGCAGCGAACGAAGACGAAGCACGCGCCAAGGCTTGGCATGTAATTGACAGCAGCCAGCTGATGTCAATTACTGCGAACCTGGGTGATACGCGAACCACCATTACGCACCCCGGTACCACGACCCACGGACGCCTGAGCGCGGAAGCACGCGAAGCCGCGGGCATCAAGCAAGGCCTTATTCGTTTGGCGATTGGGCTGGAAGATGTTGCCGACTTGAAGAAAGACTTGGCACGCGGGTTGGGGAAGTAATCAATTAAGCCAAGCAGCACTCAATAAAAAAGCCGCCGGTGACCACCAGCGGCTTTTTTCATATTCTCAAAAACAATGTTAGACACGCATTTGGTCTTCGGACATGCCTTTAGCCATGGCTTCCTTCATCCAGTTCGGGCGCTTGCCGCGACCAGACCAGGTGAGTGAAGAATCTTGGGGGTGACGGAAGCGCACAGGCGCTGGGCCCAATTCACGCTTGCCTTTGGGTTTGGATCCACCCAGTTCGGCAAACAACTCCTCAAGTTTCAAACCTTTTGAAGCAGCCAGCTTCTTGACTTCTTCAATGGCTTGCAATTTTGAACTGCGGTCATTCAATTCTTTTTCAATGTCTGATTTCAATTGCTGAAGTTCAGAAGCACTTAAAGCAGATAAGTTTAGTTTTTTCATTTTTACTTTTTAAAAAAAATTATTAACAAGCCCAATTGTAATTAAGATTATTATTAATCACAAATGCGAAATTAAATTGATTACTTAATAAGGTCAAGTGCAAACTTAAAGTGCTCGTTTTCTGCACTTTCCAACCATTCAAATACCACCATTTCGGTGGTCACCAATTCGGCACCATTACCAGCCAAACGATCAAAGGCTGCATCACGATTTCGATCGGTTCTCGAGCCACAAGCATCTGTGACTACCCACACTTCCATTTCTTCGTTCAATAAGTCGAGCGCGGTTTGAAGCAAACACACATGTGCCTCGACCCCCGCAATCACAATACTGGGTCGCTCTGATTCCTGATTATTCTTTTGCAAATGCTTGGGCAAGCTGCGCGCATTGCCCGCGGGCGCCTTGCTGGTTAACAAATCAAGCAAACCTTCCGGGCAAGCGCTGAAGTGGGTTTTACGCATGGTGGCTTTGCACAATGTTCCAAGGGCAGGCACAAAAGGGCCAATTTTGTCGGGCATGTGCTCGGTACCAAACACGGGTACACGCAGCTTTTTGGCCAAGGTAGCCAATATCAGGGCATTTTTATAAACTTCATCGGCCTGGTGAATGGCCGGCATCAGTTTTTCTTGATAATCGATTAGAACAAGTTGACTGGATTCGTGGTTCAATAACATTCGATGTGAAAAGCAAAAGTGCAAAGCAAGAGCATACAAGGTAATTCACATCAAAAACACCAGGCACGGAACAACTCAATCATTGAATCAACCCTGTTTACTTTCTGTAATCTGTTGACAATATTTTTCAAGCTCTTCAGGCAAATGGCTTGGACAAACCCCACATAGACGATTGCCTGGCACCGCATAATCAATAAATTTGGGATAAGGCAAATTCAGATTACGCATGATCTCGATAAACTCCTGAAGAGTTTTTTGCTCACTCAGGCGAGGATTTCGGTTTTTCTCTTGCCCTATCGAAGAAACACGTCGATTTTGATAATCGTGGCCGGGATACACCAAAGTATCTTCAGGCAAGCGAAACAGTTTCTCTTTGACACTTTTGTACAATGTGGGGGCGTCCCCGTTCTGAAAATCAGTTCTGCCGCAACCATCAATCAGCAAAGCATCACCAGTAAATACCCGTTCCCCAAGGTGATAGGAAAAGTGACCATCCGTATGACCAGGTGTATGCAGGGGATCAATTCGCACAGTGCCCACAACAAATGGTTTCCCCTCCTCTATCGCGTGGTCAGTGCATGGCAGCCGATCAAAGGCAGGCGCTGCAATTTTGCTACCTACCTTTCGTTTCAATTCGAGCGCAGCGGTGATGTGATCTGCATGAATGTGGGTATCCAAGGTATAGGCCAGTTTTAAACCGAGCTCATTCAAGATGGCAAGGTCTCGGTCCATCACAGAAACTACTGGGTCAATTAATATGGCCTGCCCGGTTTGCTCACACCCTACAAGGTAAGTGTAAGTGCTGGAAACAGGCTCGAAAAGCTGCTTGAAAATCATCTTTCAACCCCAATAATTTATATATGCGCAATAACACATATAATAAACACATCATCTGTTTTTGTCGCCTGCGATGCGGCGAATAAGACCAACAAGGCAAAATGATTAACTTTCGGAACTATTCGGGAAAATTCTTGAAAAAGGCATTTCTATGATTGGCACCCTGGCCTTGGGGCTGTTGGTGGGATTGGTTATGGCGCTGACCGGTGCTGGCGGAGGCGTGCTGGCTGTGCCTTTGCTGGTTTTTACCACGGGCCTGCCTGTGCAAGAAGTATCACCAATTGGCCTGCTAGCCGTGGGCCTTGCCGCCACGCTGGGTGCAGCGCTGGGTTTACGTGCGGGTGAGGTTCGCTACAAAGCAGCGGCCCTGATGGGTTTTGTGGGCTTGCTTCTCTCGCCTGTGGGTTTTTGGGTGGCCCAACAAGTCGACACACAGGCATTGGGGCTGGCCTTCGCGATAGTGTTGCTTTGGGTTGCATTCAATGCGTTTCGTGGTGCTGCCAATTCTGAAATGAATGTGATAGATGCGCCGCCTGATTCCGAAAAAAGCAAATGCCCCTGTATCCGCAGCCCGGAGACCGGGCGGTTTATCTGGACATGGCCATGCGCTCGCGCACTGGTTTTCTCGGGCGCAGTGGCCGGCTTTTTGTCAGGCCTACTGGGCGTGGGTGGCGGCTTTGTGTTGGTGCCTGCCCTGCAGCGTTTTACCAACCTGAGCGTACAGTCAGTCACCGTGACCTCCTTGGCAGTGATCGCAATTGTGTCGACATTCGGAGTGCTGAACAGCGCAAACGCCGGTGCATTCAACTATGAAGTGGGCATTACTTTTGCTGCTGCCGCGCTCAGTGGCATGTTGGGTGGCCGGTTGATTTCAAACAAGATGCCAAGTGCCCAGTTGAAAAAGGCATTCGGTGCGATGTGTGTTGTGGTCGCAATTTTGATGGTGATCAAAAACACCTGAATCTGTCAGAAACCGGGCGTGATCCCAAAAACCACGGTAAATGCCCTTGCACCCTGGAAAGTGCCGTAGTCGCTGCCATAAAAAAGTATGACCTTCACCAAACACTCCGTTTGCTGACAAATTACTCACAGTATTCTGAACGGAAATAATGGGGGTTTAACAATGACGCGTAACCAACGTGACTATTGTTTACGGGATGGTCTATTTTCTTAAACTCTCCCCCAACTGTTTTGGTCGGGGGATTTGAAGTCGGACCTCGAGGTAAAGCTTAAACAGGCAAGGCACCAGTTAATGAATCCAGCGGCCCCAGTCCTCCGCCGTCAGTTGAAATTGGCAGGGCACCGGTCAGCATATCCAGTGGCAATGCATCTGTGGGCAGTGCCGTACCTGCGCCCGAATCGCCAGAACTGGCGCTATCGCCACCCAATACCTCTCCCACCGTGCCAATCAAGCCAGTGGGGTCTTGGGCGGAGGCATCGGTCACAGCGCCACCCAGTGTTTCAACGCCATCGGCCAAGGTATTGACTCCGTCTCCCACGGCACTCGTGACCGGATCCAGAGGGGCAAGCGCGGCGTCTTCAGCAGTCAGGTCGGTCAGCCCTTCGCTTACTTCATTCAGGGTACCGGGAATACCATTGGTGTCACTTGTGTCGTCGCTCGTGCCCACGATCGGGGCAAGGATTTCTGATGTGACCGGCGCCAATGGGCTGTCATCGCCAGCCAGGGTGTTACCCACATCGGCCAAACCTTGCGCAACGCCATCCACAGCGCCAGAGTCCGAACCCAAGGTTTCTGTCAGGGGATCAACCAATGGTGCCAAGGGCGTGTTTTCAGTGCCACTGTCCAGCCCAGTCGAAATTGAATTCACAGCACCAACCAACCCACCAGCATCGGAACCATCGCCACTGCTGGGGTCGCCTACAACGCCTGCAAGCACATCAGTCAAACCGGTTGGATCTTGATCCGAAACTCCACCAATTGCACCGCCAACCATACCAAGCCGTCCGAGACTGCATCTGTGGCCCCCGCCACAGGTGCCAAGGGCGTTTCCTCAAGGCCATCACCTATTGATTCGACACCACCGGCCAAACCACCAGCACCGCTGCCACTTTGGCCAGCGCCACCATTGTCATCGTCGTTGCCCAGCAAAAATGCACCTGCAGCCACTGCGCCCAGGCCAGCGGCTGCGCCTCCGCCCAAACCACCAGCCAACAAACCAGCACCAACCAGGCCTGACATCTCGCCTGTGCCCTGTTCGAGAATGGCAGATGAGACATCGTCATCAATGTCGTAAAGTTCAACACCCTCAGTCAGCGCCACCACTTTGGTACGCGAAGCCGCGCCTGCTACGTCTGAGCCAATCTCCTCCAGACGCGCTGCCGCGCCAGGCTGCAGCACCAGTAAAGTATCGCCTTGTCCAGGTCCACGCGCAGGAATGCGGATTTCCATGGGAGTGGCCGAAGTGTTTGAAATTTCATCGCCCCACTGAAACAACTCCGCATCAGCCACAACCTGGCCATTGCGGGTAATGGTTGGGGTCGCATTCGGGGTTTGAATTTTCGCAACTGGAACTTGATCGATCATGGTGTGTATACCTGTAAGTTTTCGGATGCAAGTCATACACAGAAACGGGATATTCAGATTCGAAGATTGTTACTAAACTTTGTTAATTATGTTTAACACAATAATCATTCAAGTATTGATCAACATCACGTCAATAAAAAAGCCCGTCAATCGACGGGCTTTTTTAAGTCAAAACAGCTTACAGCGAACGCGCGATGATTTCTTTCATGATTTCGCTGGAACCGCCATAGATGCGCTGAACACGGGCATCCGCGTACATCTGCGCAATCGGGTACTCCATCATGTAACCGTAGCCACCGAAGAACTGAAGGCATTCATCGATCACCTTGCATTCAAGCTCACTCAAATGCAATTTGGCAATCGATGCAGTTGCCGCGTCCAGCTTACCCGCCACCAACTTTTCAATGGAGTTGTCAATAAAGGCCCGAGCCACGACAGCTTGAGATTTCAGTTCAGCCATTTTGAAACGGGTATTCTGGAACTCGAAAATGGATTTGCCAAAAGCTTTACGTTCTTTCGTGTATTCCAGGGTAATTTCAATGGCCATTTCAATCGCAGCCATGGCACCCACACCCAGCATCAAGCGCTCGTAGGGCAACTCAACCATCAACTGCATGAATCCCATTCCCTCAGCGCCCAATACGTTTTGGGTTGGAATGCGTACATTGTCAAAAAACAATTCGCAGGTGTCTTGCCCTTTCTGGCCGAGTTTTTCAAGAATTCGACCTACTTTGAAACCTTCAGCTTTCTTGGTCTCTAGCAACATCAACGTGGTGCCTTTGGCGCCTGCGCTTGGGTCAGTTTTGGTAACCAGAATAATCACGTCGGCCAGATAACCATTGGAAATGAAAATTTTGGAACCATTCACTACATAGTGATTGCCCTCTTTCACCGCGCTAGTGCGAATGCCCTGCAAATCTGAACCGGCACCTGGTTCGCTCATCGCAATCGCGCCAATCATTTCGCCGCTTGCCATCTTGGGCAGGAAGTATTGTTTCTGTTCCTCAGTGCCATGATTCAAAATGTACTGGGCTGCAATTGCATGCACATGCACACCGAATGAACGGTCGCCGCTGTAGGCCAATTCTTCAAACAACACGGCCATGTGCGTGAAATCACCACCAGCACCACCGTATTCTTCAGGAATATCTGCGGACAACAAACCCATCTCACCAGCTTTTAACCACAGTTCGCGATCCACATGCTGTTGTTTGGCCCATTTGTGCTGATTGGGCTTGATCTCGGTTTCAACGAAACGGCGGATGTTGGAACGATAAAGTTCGAGGTCGGAATTCATCCAGCTGGGCTTGGGGTATCTCATTTGTCTCTTCACACTCTCAAAGTTATAGGTCACATGACCGAATATCGTAAAGTGATTATAGGTCACGTGACCTGTTTGTCAACAATCAGGTCAATATTGGGGGCAATTTTTGAGTTAAAGTACGCACATGAATACACACGCCACCACCGACAAAGGTCACATTCGCTCGCAAGAGATTTTGCGCACCGCACAGACCATACTGGCCAGCGAGGGCTATGCGGGCTTAAGTATGCGAGGCGTAGCTACCCAGCTGGGCATTTCGCTAAGCACCGTTCAGCACTACTACACCAACAAGGAAGCGCTGGTTGAGGCCTTGCTGATCTATGTGATGGACAACTATCAGGCCGCGGTTGCGCAAGTGATGAATGCGATGAGCGATAAAAGCCAGCTTGAGCGATTTAAAACAATCATTGATTTGATTCTGATTGAAATTCGCCGGCCTGAAACCTTTGGTGTGCTGGCAGAAATCTACGCCTTGTCGAACCGCTTGCCTTTTGCAGCACGTTTGGTCGAGGCCGTGTACGCCAGGGAGAGAAAAGAGATTTTCAAACTAATTTATGGCCTGGAGCCAAAAATCAGCAAGGCAGAATACAAGTTGAGGGCCGCAATGATCGTTGTTCAAATACATGGGCTGGTTTCACAATTGGCCCAGGACAACGACCCGAGCCTTAGCCGCAGGCAACTTGAGCAAGCGGCAAAACAAAGCTTCTTGATGCTGGCCACCAAAGCCTGACCAAAGCCACGTATCGCCTGATGTTCAGGCGTACACGTTCAATTTCGTACCCAAATTACCACTGGTGGCCAGTGCGGGTGGCTGGGGAATCGACTGGATCAGTTGCGCCACAGACGACTCAGCAATGTCCATGGTTTTCTTGAACACTGCAATTTGGCCCTGTTGAATTGATTGCGCTTGCTGCATCTGAACCGTGGCATTCACCACGGCGGCGGGGGACACATCCATTGTTTTTCTCCGTATCTGTCATTTCGATAACGGCAGCCTGGGCTGAAACTTGAGTGCTTTATCAGGCTGGGGTTTTAGTGCCCTTTTTTGGCACGGTCCAGTATTTGAACCACCAGTTCACTTCGAATTTGCTCGCCACGCTCTACGTTCTGCGCATGCAACAACACGTTTTCCTCAATGAGTTTCGCCATGGAGCTGAGCAGCACATAGATCAGGTCTTCAGCCTTAAACATGGCTGCATTTTGAAGAATGTTCAAAGCCCCCAAGCAGCAAGAATGTCGCAGCGCCATTTCATCCACAGCCAGGTCCCCATAATCAAGCGGGTCCTCCTTGGCAACTTCATTGACCAGCATCACAAGGGTGTTCAGATCAATTTCAACTTGATGCGTTGTTGCCATGGTGTTTCTCCGTGGTGAGCACACCTTCGTTCTACCATAGCGCTGTACAAAAAACCAGCACTGAATGGGTGTAATCCCATTTCATTAATTACAAGTATTTGCATTTCCGATTAAATTAAGTAATTATTGAGAAATACATCAAAAACGACAGGGATAAATGCCATGAAAACCGCCAAAGAATTGCAAGCCAGCCCAATCGTGGGCGAGACCCACCAGGTACAGAATGTTGCCAACGAATTGCACAGCTACAACCTGTTTACCACTGATGCTGCTTTGCTCGAAGGTGTGAAGCGCGAGGGTGGCGCCTGGGGCGTGTCTGAAATTGCTGCTTTTGGCGAAAAGTGTGGCAAACCGGAATACCTGGAGCTGGGTTTCCTGGCCAACAAATACACCCCTGAGCTAGACACCCACGACCGCTTTGGCAATCGGGTCGATTCCGTGCGCTACCACGGTGCCTACCATGAGCTCATGAAATCAGCCCTTGAAGAAGGACTGCACAGCCAGCCATGGACCCACCCACGCGAGGGCGCACATGTGGTGCGCGGTGCCAAGGCATTCATGCAAAGCCAGGTGGAGGCCGGGCACGGTTGCCCCGTCACGATGACTTTTGCCTCCATCCCAAGCTTTCGCTTACAGCCTGAAGTGGCTGCCATTTTCGAATCGAAAATATTGAATCGCGGCTATGACCCCCGCAATGTGCCCATCGATGAAAAACAGTCCATTACTGTGGGCATGGGCATGACCGAAAAACAAGGCGGCTCGGATGTGCGGGCCAACAGTACAATGGCCACTCCTGTGAACCAGCCAGGTGCCGGGCAAATGTATTCACTGGTGGGGCACAAATGGTTTTTGTCTGCCCCCATGTGCGATGTGTTTTTGATTCTTGCGCAAACCGCTGCCGGTGTCTCTTGCTTCGCAGTGCCGCGCTGGTTACCTGATGGCACGAAAAACGCTTTGAACGTCATTCGCTTGAAAGACAAAATGGGCAACAAGTCCAATGCCTCCAGCGAAGTGGAATTTCGCGGTGCCCAAGGTTGGCTAATTGGTGATGAAGGCCGTGGTGTACCCACCATTATCGAGATGGTCAGCCTGACCCGTTTTGATTGCATGGGTGCATCGGCGGGCCTCATGCGTGCGGGCCTGGCCAATGCCATTCACCATTGCAAACAACGCGCGGCGTTTGGCGCCAAGCTGATTGATCAACCGTTGATGCAAAACGTACTGGCCGATTTGCAACTGGAATACGAAGGTGCCATGGCTTTTTCCATGCGCATGGCCCGAGCACTGGACAAAAAAGACAGCGACGAGCATGAAGCACACCTGGCCCGCCTGGCCACCGCTGTGGGCAAATACTGGATTTGTAAACGCGCCCCACAACACAGCTATGAAATCATGGAATGCATCGGTGGCAGTGGCGTAATGGAGAATTCGATTTACCCGCGCCTGTTCCGCGAAAGTGTAATCAACCCGATCTGGGAAGGCAGCGGCAACGTGCAATGCCTGGATGTACTTCGCGCCATTGGCAAAACCCCGGCGGTGCTCATGGCCTTCAATGCAGAATTGAACAAAGCACGGGGAGGCAATTCTATTCTTGACCAATACCTGGATGGATTGAACCAACAATTTATGCAGTTAAACCCGACCGATATGCATGGCCTTCAATACAGCGCCCGAACCATGGTGGACCAAATGGCTTTGGCCTTTGAAGCATCGCTGTTGGTGCGCCATGCACCCACCGCTGTGAGCGAAGCATTTTGCGCAAGTCGCCTAGCGGCCCAAGGCCACCACAACTATGGCGCTTTGCCCAAAGGCGTGAATGTGAAATCGATCATTGAGCGAGCCGACCCAGGCGTTGTTAAAGCATAGTTCCATTGGACTGGAATCGCCACACTCCGAGCCCTGACCGACAGGCTATGCACCATGTCGTGAAAGGGCTTTCGCATGCGGGGTGTGGGCCAATACAATTGCCCCGCCAACGCAGGTTGTTGACTTAAAATTGCTTCAATCGCGGGTATGCAATCGTTCCACACCATGGCATTGGGCCAAAGCATAGCGGCCCATTCAATGGCCTCCAGCTCAGCCAGCACCGAACTGAATGCCTGACAGGGCGCACTGTATAAATCCACTACCTCGCCATTCTCCATGCACACAGCTGCCATGCAATAGCGCCCCTGCCCCGCACCTGAGGCATCCACCAACACATGCCGCCCGACGTTAAACACCGCCGCAGTTCGATTTTCCGGGGCCACCCGAAATACCATGAAGACCACCCTTTCTCAAAAAGACCAATCTGACAACAAAAGTGAGAGTGTTTACCCTGAGGGTTACTACCAGCAATTGTCGCTAAAATGCCCAAATTCGAGCACCACCACAATACAACATGAACGCCTTACCCCAAGCCCAACCCGGAAAATTGTTCCAACTAGTCTTTGCACTCATCATGGGTTTTCTCATGGTGGGTATCGTTACTTTCGTCACCACCGCCAGCAATTTCGGCTTCGGCGGTAACTTTCTGGCCACTTGGGGAAAAACATACCTGATTGGTTACCTCGCTGCGGTGCCCGCCATTTATTTGCTTGCCCCCATCGCGCGGCGTATCACGACCCAACTTCTGAACTAATGCACTGAAGCAGCATTCCCCCTTTCCTCCGGTTTTCACTGGCGCTAAGCTCGGCTTATTCTTGCGGTTAACAAAACTCAAGTTACAGGCCAGGAGCCCAGCACGTGACCGAATTCAAACGCACCCAGGACATGCACCAGTACTACCGCGACAGTCTGGTGAAAACCTACTTTTTCGATGAATTCGGGAAAATTCCCAAAGACACATTGATCTCGTTGATCGATACCAACTCCTGCGATCCGGTCTATTGCGCTGAGGTGCTGCAGGGCGTGCAATCAGGTCTGCCTGCGGTCAAGGACCAGGCACTGCGGCAAATCATCATGCTGATTGCGCAGTCGCATTTGTCCATGGACAAACACCGCAACGGCATTCAAACCCCGATGCCCGCAGCCTACAAAAAAGGAATCCGAGACGGGCTCATGCGCGTACTGCAAAAAGTGCCCAATGTGAAATACCTGATCAACGCCATTCAAATTTTGTACCGCATTGGTGAAATTGATGAAGCCATGGCCTTGGTTCGTAAAAATGAAAAAGTAGTCGACACTTCACCGCACCTTCAACAAATTGTGGCCATGGTGTACACCATGGAGGAACGCTATGAAGAGGCATTGCCCTACCTGCTGAAGCTGGTCGATTCCGGTGCCCATCAAAGCAATTCACTGATCAAGCTGATGAGTATGGCCTGCATGTACAGGCTGGGCGCGCTGCCTGATGAACCGGTGGACTTCGCAAGCCTTGTGAATAATCACCCCGGTGAGAATGCCGAATTTCCTTACCAATGGCTGATTGCACCCGGCAGTGACCACCGCAACAAACCCACGCTGCTGATCGCCTGTGACGACAAATATTTTTATGAACACGCCCTGGCTTTGGTGTACTCGGTGCTTGAACACAACCAGGCCAATGTGCTGGTTCACTTTCACCTGTACACCCCCAATGCCAGTGTTGTTAAATACGTACGCGATCTGGCTGCGAAATATCCGCAACTTGAAATCACTGCAGCGCAGGAAGCAATCGATTTGAAATCACCGACCAAGGTGGTTGAATTTGCAACCCGGCGATTTGCAGCCAGCAAGGCTTTGCTTTCGCACTTCAACGCGCCAGTCATTTTGCTGGATGCCGATGCCCTGTGGCGCAAACCCTGGAATGAGACCATGTGTGAATTGGCCAGCAACAGCGATGTGATTGTTTGCCAGCCCAAAGCTGCACCGTTCTGGGAGCATGTGGCCGCTGGCATGATGTACTTGAACAACACACCGGCCGCGAAGCGTTACATCGCCCAGGTGGTGGCATTCATCGAAGACAATTTGCGAAAGGGAAAATCACTTTGGTTTCTCGATCAAATTGCCCTGTCAGCATGCCACCACGAAGCGCACAAACACCAATGGGGCATCCGCTTTGCAAGCACAGCACCCGATCAGTTAATGGATGTGAATCACGGCGAGCACGCATTGACCTGGGTAGTCACCAACCAAAAACATGCAGCGGGTGCGTATGCGGATTACAAACGTGAACTTCAACAGAGACACGAACAACTACCCTACTCCAACCCCAACGATGCATTCCTGACAATTAGCCAACAAAAAAACCAGTGCAGTTTTTGCAAGTTGGGGCCATGGACGGCGTCAGCTACGACCCCATTCACCCGTTCATTCGTAATTTCGGCTGGCACGGCGTGTTGGTTGAACCCCTGCCCGACATGCTGGAGCGCACACGCAACAATTACCAAGGCTGTACCGGCCTCGTGTTTGAAAACGTTGCAATTACAGAACAAGTGGAAACCAAAAGTCTGCATCGAATTGCACCCGAAGTGATAGTGAAGCACAAGCTGCCAGACTGGCTCAAGGGCATGTCCACCTTCAGTGACACCAAGCTGAAGGACTATCAACAATATGTCACTGTGGAAGAGGTGCAGTGCATGCCCTTAATGGCCTTGATTGAGCGCAATGCCCTGCCCAGTGTTGATGTTTTTCAGATCGATACCGAAGGCTACGACTACACCGTATTCAAACAACTCGATTTCTCGAAATTCAGACCCACCATCATCAACCTTGAAATCGTGAACCTGAATGCAGACGAACTACAGTCACTGGAGCGAGACTTGTTTGCACAGGACTACGTGTTTTATCGCTACGAATTCGACATGATCGCCATGGACAGGCACTGGTTTCAAAATGCGACTTGAATGCGATTAAAAATTCGCATTAGTCTGGGGTATTCACACTGCGTGTTTTTGCTCCATGAAGACGATTGATTATCCTGCCCCCACAAGGCTTCGACCATTCCAGCTCACGCAGATCAAGACGCCATGGCCCATTCGCCAACTGCTGGGCAGGCCATTTGCTCCCACTCCCGAAGAATACGCAAAACTGCACCACGGCCTTTTTGACGGCGACCCAGTCATGGATCGTTACATTGAATCTCGCATTGAACAATCTTCCGAAAAACCAGATTGGCGAGAATTTCACCAAGCTCTACATTCGCCCAAGCCATCTGAATTTCAAGGCAGCGACGCGCTGCAAACCCTATTGAAATCGACCTGCACAAACCCAACTTGGGTAGATAGGAATTTGATCGAAGATGGCGTGCAATTCATTCATAGCACTGGGCGGGCTGCCACCGATGTGTTGCGCGACATGGCGCTGATGGGCGGCTACCTGATGGTGGCCTTCAACAAAACCCTAATTCTCACGGGCGAACTTGAAAAAGGTGCGGCCCCCAGGCTGGCGAGCACCGCTCAGTGGTGGCTAAAGGTGGTCAATCCAAACGCCAACTGCGCGGGCGGGCCTGGCGCCTTGGCCACATTGCGGGTGCGTTGGATGCATGCCTTGGTTCGCCACCAGTTAAGAAACAGCCCCCAGTGGGATTCCAGGCAATGGGGCCTGCCCATCAATCAGGTGGACATGGCAGCCACCTATCTGGGCTTTAGTGCAGTCATGCTGCTGGGCCTTCGTAAAATGGGCATTGTGGTTACACCGCACAATTCAAGAGCAGTGATGCAACTGTGGAAACTGATCGGCTGGCAAATGGGTGTGAGGGAAGAATGGCTCGTGGACACAGAACAGCAGGCACTGGTGAAACTTCGCCAGTTTCTATTCACCCATTCACCACCTGATGAATCCACGCACCGTTTGGCCAGTGCTTTGGCTGGTGAGCCTTTAAGCCGCAACTACGCAAGCCTTCAAACACTTCGCAAACACTATGCACATCAAAAGCATTTGAGTTCATCCTGGTATTTGCTGGGGCCACGCATGTTTCACAAACTGGGGCTACGCGCGCCTTTCGGTCCCTTCATTGCGCTGCTGGCTGTGCCTGCCCGTGTTGCGCATCATGCACTGGGGCGAACCATTCCCGGGCAATGGGCACGGTTAATAAGGCATGGCCGAAAAGCGCAAGAAATTGCCGTTGCAGAACTTCAACAGCGGCAAGCCGATCAGCCCAACACCCCAGTTTCTGTCAACGCGAATTGAATACGAACAATAAGTCGTATTAAACTGAACGCTCGTTTGAATTAAACCTTGCGGGGCAATATGGGAAGCTGGACGAATAAAACTGTGTTCATCACCGGCGGCAGCCGTGGCATTGGCCGGGAAATCATTCTGCGGCTGGCTCGCGAAGGCGCCAACATTACTATTGCCGCAAAGTCAGACCAACCCAACCCGAAACTGCCTGGTACCATTCATTCCGTGGCGCAGGAAGTGATTGAAGCCGGTGGCAAAGCCCTGCCGATAGCAACCGATGTGCGCGATGAAGAGCAAACCAAGCGTGCCATTCAGGACACTGTGCAACACTTTGGTGGCATTGATTTGCTGGTGAACAACGCCGGCTTTCTTGGCATTACGCAATTGGGCATCACCGATACGAAAAAATTCGACTTGATGCACGCATTGAATACCCGCGCGCCCCTGATCACCATGCGTGAATGCCTGCCACACCTTCAAACGAGCAAAGGCAGTGTGCTGAATCTGTGCCCGCCCTTGAACCTGGATGAAGGCTGGCTGGGTGCGTTCATTCCCTACACCACCACCAAGTACGCCACGACCCTGCTCAGCATGGGTTTCCAGCAAGAAGTGAAAGCCAAAGGAATTGCAGTCAAAACATTGTGGCCTGCCACCTTGATTGCTACAGCTGCGGTGGGCATGTTCAGCGGCGAAGAAGGTCTGAGCGTTTCTCGCAAGCCAGAGATCATGGCAGATGCCGCTTTTGAGTTGATCAACCAGCGCAGTCGTTTTTCTTCGAAGGTGTCGTGGCTTGATGAAGAAGTGCTGCGTGAAACCGGTGTTTCCGATTTTGCGAAGTACGCCAACAACCCGGCTCGGGCAGATGAAATTCAGCGGGACTTCTATATCGGAAAGTTCTGACACCCATGCGCAAAATTCCGCAGCAACAGCGATCCAAAGAACTGGTGGCACGCCTTGTTCAGGCTACGGCGCAGGCCATTCGTGAACATGGCATGGACAAATTCACCACACACCATGTGGCCGAACAGGCCGGTGTCAGCGTGGGGTCGCTGTATCAGTATTTCGATTCGCGCGAGGATCTGGTTGAAGCATTGCTGGAGGATGTCACGCTCAATCTTCAACAAGGCTTGAATGCTCTTGTACTGGAAAAAACCACCGACCTTCGTCAAATGGTGGACCGCTCGGTGCGGTTTGGCATGGCCTTCTTGAGGGCTGACGATGGCCTTGCGATTGAACTGGTGCGCAACTGGTACAAGCTGCCCACACACAACGTAGTGCGCCTGCTTCAAGACACGCTGCTTGACTTCATGCGGATGTACCTGCTGAAAAATCCACTGTCGAACAATCCTGAACGGCTTCACATTCGCAGTTTTGTCATAGCCAACTCAATCGTGTTCACCATGATCCGTGCGATCAGCGAGCCCAATCCATTCATCACCGATGAGGAACTGACACTTGAACTGATTGAAATGGTGATCAGTTATTTGAATGCCTGATCAACAACACCACTGGCTACTGTTTGTTTTCGTCGTAAATGGTGCCGCCAAACCGCAAGGCAGAATCTTCACGCCTGGAATGCAGCACCGGATAAAACATTTGCTGAGCCCAATGTTCCTGGCCGTGAATGCGGTCGTCCATCAAGCCGATGTGTTCCGGGTATTTGCGGGTGATGTGCGCCGTACCAAATATCACATCCCACAAAAACAGCATGTTGCCGAAATTGCCTGTGTAATTGCCAATGCCATCCTTGTTGGTCAAGGCATGGTGCGCCCAATGTGTGGCTGGAGTTGAAATGGTTCGCTCGACCACCCACATCACCGGGTGCAGCGCCTTGATTTTGTACAGCGGTGACCTGCCCGGGAATTTCCTACCACTGAGAACTTAACTTTATGGTCTCAGTTGATAAATCGTTTTGCAATCCTGCCACGAACTCATTCGGGGTCAGGTCAGGTAGTTCAAACTGGAGTGCGGTCTGACCGCATTGTAATGCTGCCTCCAGTCTTCAATAATTACTCGTGCTTCTACTCCCCACACTTCACCTACATCAATCTCTGCCATCAGTTTCACGCGCTCGGGTCGTGGAATTTCATGCAGGTCGAACACGCCGTTGAACTGCGGCATTGTCTTGGCCATATGGTTGGCCAGCTTGGCCAGGGTTTTGGTGGGGCCAATAACCACGTGTGCAACATCTTGCCCAGAAGCGCCGCCAAGAGTGGCTCACCTGCGCGAAACAAGCCGGCTGGTTACATGCTCATTCCTAGGCTTGGTTTTGTGAAACCTGGCTGCTTAAGAAATTCGTCGAAGTCGGCTTCGGTCAAAGTACGATTGTGCTTAGCAATTCTCTGATTCAATTCGGCGGTTGTATGTGGTAGGCCGCGCTTAGCCGCCCAATGACCCTTTTGCCCCAGTGGGATCGTTGGAATTTCAGGTGACCCACGACGCCTTGCCGACTTCGAATGCATAAATAGGTCGATTCCTGCCTCCCTCGCCTTCGCATTGATCATGTCAGCCACCGCCTGGCGAATCTTTTCAATTTCAACGCGACCAGTTTTCCCATCATCCAGCACGCGAGTTTTTTTACCAAACCCAATGGGGGTCATTTCGCGCGTGCTGAATAGAATGTGGGTGTGCCAGTTCTCGTTATGAAAAAATCCGGGTGCACTTTGCATGGGTACTGCGTGCTGCCCTTTGAGTTTGAAAAGCTCCTCCGCCGAAAAAATCTTTGGCTCATGAATGTCCGCTTGAACAACCACCTTGTATTGCTTAACCAGGTAGTGCGCAATTTCCGCAACCAATAGAGCACGTTCTTCATATGTAAATTCTGCGGGCAAAGAAATCATAAGCTCACGGGCCAAGCGGCTATTTTTTCGCGTGTCTGCCTTGGCTGCTGCGTTCCACACTTTTTCTGGGTACAAAGCCCAACCCGGGGAATTCTTTGGGGCCGTTATGTAACTGAAGCAAACATCTTTTCGATGCGAATAATCGTAAGTCTTCCCTGTTTCCGCATCGGTGATTTTTTGACCTGCTCGATAGGCTGAGCGCTGCACAATCGAAGCCCCGTCAGACCTTGAAACAACATTTATTTGGCACTTAAAGTTCTTCACGTTAATACTCCAAAAGGTAGTTTGCGTATCTGAAACAAGAGCAAATTGGTGTGGTCGCGTACGTTCAGATCAAGAAATATTTCAGAACAACAGATCACTGCATGTTTTGCATGGTTGCGTTCTTCAACTTGTTCTCAAGAATAAATCTCACTGCTTTTTTAACCTAGTAATTCGTTTACCTCAAAAGCACTGTGTTCTAAATTTAGTGCTCAAAGCCATAACTAAAGAAGGAAAAAAATGCGAACAGCACAACAACGACTTGCTGAAATTGAACGCAAACAAATTCTCTTAATTAAAAAAGCACGTATCGAAGAGACAAGAAAAACTCAAAAAGTGGGCGAGTTCGTACGCGAGCACATGCCGAATGTTGAAGCAAGCCAAGAGTTCCTTGCTTGGTTGCGGACAGACATTGACAAGGCATTATTCGGCGTCACCATCGACAAAAGGGAGCGCATGCCACGGGGCGAGAAGGCTTCGAGTGGGCAAAAGCACGAAGAGGTCAAGCCCAAAAGCATGGAGCCAAAGGTTGCAAATAAAAACAGACCCAGTTTTGCAACGGAAGCCAGCCTCAAGGGGCTTCCAGAAGAGGTTCAGGTCAAGGTAGCAGCGATGACAAAAAAGCCTGAGCCGAGCCCACTGACTGGCGGTGCAGGTGACTTTTTAAGGAACAGGCTCAATGGACAAATCTAAGCTGGCCAACATCGCATTACTGAAGCAAGCTGTTGGCGAAGCAAAAGGCCTTGGCGTTCCCGAAAGTCCAATTAGATATGATGAAGACGATTTTAATTGTCTGTTTGCCTGGGAAATTTCGAACGCAATTGCGTTTGATTGGGCCAAAAGGACCCTCACCGAAATTGATAGGGACTTCATTTTTGGCGTGGGCTTGAAAGATACAAAAAGAGGACTAGTTGAAGCTGCGGCAGTAGACTTGCTAGAAGTTATAGAGGCCGAATCCTTTGATGAGCTTGCTGACTTGCGAGATGGTCGCCAGTATGAGCTGCATGGGCTGACGAAGTTCGGGGATGATGATTTTGTTTTTAATCCAGCATGCCACCAAATGGCAGCCATCGTTTTATACCGCAAGCAACTTTAATCAATGAGCTCGCAACCCACGCCCACTTGGGTGATCCCCAGGTGGGCCATCACATGGGACCAAGTGCCCTCACAGCTTCTACAGAACACCAAAATTGTAGCCCGCATACCCTCCTCGCCCTTTGAATCCTGAATTCCACTTAGTGTCCGGGAGAGGTCTAGGCTTGAGCAGAATGGGCACATGTAGGAATGGTGTAGCAGCCGTTCCTTCATGATCTCAAAGGCGTCAGGTGGAAGATCTGGATCGATGTTCATGACTAAGTTTTCTAAAAAATCCCACTGTGGGATTTATTGATCAAGCGGCCTTTTTCAAAATATGAAGAGGTCTTACTAGAGTCAACAAGCGAGCTGATTCTGCAAATAGAGCCCGTAGTTGGTCGCCATCGACCCCAAGCCCCGCCCCAATGTTTTGTACTTCATTGCTGGCAGCCAGATAATCAAAAAAGGAGACTAGCTCAACATGTGAGCCACCGACCACCGCCAAACCAGTGTGCGTGTTTTCAATCACCTTGATCGCTTCTACCATCATGTAAGACCTCTTGATGTTACTTGGTGGGCTTGACTGCATCACCACGACGCTGCCTAGTGTAATGTTCGGTCATGCTCAATGCGGCATGGCCAAGTTGCCTTTGGGCTTGCCTAATATCCCCAGTGGCTTCGGTGGTATCGGTCGCCGCCTTAGCCCGCAAATCCCTAAACTGGAACCCTTTAATATCCACCCCAGCGGCAGCCCTGGCCTTGGTGAAGCGCCCTTTCAGTGCGCCCTCAGTCAGCTTACTGCCTGTTTCAGTGACGAGCAAATACTGGTGGATCACGTTTTTGACCCGCCGGTAGGCCTGAATCTCTTCGACTAACACCTTGAGCTCACCAACAATTTCGATCCTCAGCTTTTTGCCGGTTTTTGACTGCTCAAAATGAAGAAAGCCATCTCGAATGTCCCCGGCGGTGGCCGAAAGCACGTCACCTGGGCGCTGGCCAGTGAGGTAAGCCAACTTCATTGCAAACCTGGTGGGCTGGTCAGCTTCTTTTAACACCGCCTCAAATGCATCGTCTTCAACGTAAACAGTTGCGCGCCCTGTCTCTGAGTAACCCTTGATCCCCTTTACTGGGTTCTCAGCGTCCGTCATGCCAACGCTTCGGGCGAAGTTGAACATATGCGAAAACAATGCCTTTTCGCGATTAGCACGCACGTGGCCTTTGCCATCTTTTGTCCTCTGGTCCAAATACTGTCTGACATGAAGCGGTCTAATTTGATCCAAGGGCGCCGGTGGCTTACCAAAAAACTTTTTCAGATTCTCAATTTCCTTCAAGTTGTCCTGTCGCGTGCGTGGTGCCTTGGTAGGCAACACATCTTTTACGTAACGGTGCACAAGGTCAATGAACGTAGGCCCCTCCTTAATTACCAAAAGGCCGCTATGTTCCTTTTCAAGTTGCGCCCACCTTTCCACCGCCGCCAAGAAATTGGTGCCCAAGGCCACTTCTTTTCTAGGCTTGCCCCCCAAGTCATAGGCATAGTAGTCCGTTCCATTTCTAGTCCGCTTTCTCAGCCTGGGCGGCAAGTTGTTATTCTTGTACGCAGTGCGGCCCATTACATTACCCCTGGTTGCCAGGTGGACTTAGAAGCGGCCGGCGGTGGCACCAGCTTAGAAGACTCGAAATATGAACGGGCGACGATTGGCCTGCCCCGAGCATTCTGAATAAAGGGAATGCCAGCATTGCGCAAAAATGCACACTGCAATTGATGTTTGGTTAGGCCGCTTCTGCCAACTGCAATGCCACTTAGCTCAACCATTTCTTCTTCTGACAAAAACATCTAGGCCTCATTTTTGATACACATGAAAATAAAGTAGCTTTAAAAATTAAACCTGTGGAAAAAAACAGGGGTTTTAGGCAACTATATTTTTTATGACCGAAATTCGGACTTCAAACCTAGGCGCTTCACATCAATCAAATTGACCTCTTCGCAGGCGTTACGAAGGGCGCGTGCGGCCAACCTACGAAGATCTGCATTGATCTGGCGAAGGGACCGTGTTGAAACATTCAAGGCCTCCATAGCCTTTTCTTCGAACGCTACCGGCAGCTTGGCGGCCATCATTTGAATAATCTTGAGCTGCTGTTCGGCGGTGGGCCTAGACACCTGAATGACTTCACAGCGATCGAGAATTGCGCTATCAATGCCGGCGGTGGAGTTGCAAGCAAGGATTTTGATCCAGCCGCTTAAATCCATTTCATGCTCAAAATAGAGATCTTTGAATCTGGATGACTGGTCCAAATCAAGCAACTCAAGCAAAACTGGCTCGATTGGGTAATGGCGATTGTCTTGATTTCCTTCGTTCGCTTCGTCGCAGAAAAATACGCCAGCGTGCGCATTTGTGCGGGCGATTTCAAAAATGAAACTAGATGGCTTACCTTTGTTCCAAGTAGAATTGGAACCCGTCAAGGCCCATGGCGCGTCGGCGGTGGCGCAAGAAAAATTAATAAAAGGCGCCCCCGTTACATTTGCAATTGATCTCGCAAAATGGGTTTTGCCAATGCCTGGTTGACCAACCATCAAGATGGGGCGTGGCGATGGGCGTTCCTGTCGAGCAGACAAAATAAGCTCGCTGCACAGAAAGTCGATCACCTCAGTCATCGCTGGGTGGCTTTCAATCAGGATTTCCTCCAAAAGAGCAAAGCGCGGATCGTATTGATTTTTATAAATCGATTTTTGCTTACCCGCACAGTTCGAAAGCGACTTGATCTTTTTGAAAAAATCAGTTTGCTCTTCGTGCATGGTGTCAGTTTCGCGACCTAGAAGCTTTTCAAGCAAATGACATTCGGGCATCCGAAACTCGGGTGGGGTCTCATCGTGATCAAACTTTTCCTCTCCATCTTCGGGCTCTTCATCTTTTACAGGCAGTCCCGCTTTATTCAGTTCCTCGACAAGCGGGTCCCGCTTCTTTTTTACATCGGCAAACTGCTCCACAATTTGCAATTGCTTGGCCAATTTTTCGGGCACGATTAAGGAAAAGTCGCCGGAATGGTGCATTTTGTAAATTTGGTGCCATGCCATGTAAGTCATACCACCGTGTACCCGATACCAACTCAATGGCCCATTTTTCTCTTCAAAATTGGACATTTAAAACTCCAAGCAAAAAGGGGCCTGAGCCCCTAAGCGAGGGGCTAATAAATTCGTTGGCGGTGGGGTTTATTTAGCGGACGAAGTGTTCCATCAGCCCGGCCTGGGCGAGCTGGGCGTGCTGAAGTAGTTGTTCAGCCAAGTTTTCAACCGAGCAAATTGCTTCAAACGTAGTACGGGTCATTATGGTTTTTTTGTAATACATAAGGTCGAAACCAATGTCAGTGGCGTCTTCGCGGTTGAATTTTGAACAAGCCATGATGTACCCCTTTTTTTCAAAAACTCCCAGCCAGGGAGTCGATCATCTTTCTTGCTGCCCGCCTAAATTCGGGCGAACCTGTTTGCAAAACTTGAACAATATGCGCAATGTCGTCGTCGTTTCCGGCCGGTAAATTCATGCTGGCCAGTTTTGACTCAATTTCACTTACACGTTGTTCCAGGCTTTTTTCAGCCACCAGGAACTGCGAGCCATCCCTTATTTCCTCAAAAGACATGCCTAAGTAATCCGCGATTTGCTTACAGCTATCCACGCTCGGTCTCGTTTTCCCCGCTGACCACTGGCTGACTTGTTGCGGACTAAACCCAAGCGCATCGGCCATTCGCGAGCGATTACCCCCGAATTTTTTTGTGCAGGATGTGGCTTATTGCCGCTTCAAAGTTTTCATTCATTGGTGTCAATCCTACAATATTTTGATTTAAAAGTCAACTGTATTGAAATTACTATTCACAAAATTTCTTGATATTGCTTTAAATTTGAATTATATTTAAATAGTCAACAACGGGGGTACAAATGGAAATCAAAGATCAATGTTTTGAAGGCTTAAGCGGCCCACAAATTGCCATCCGCGTTTTGGGTGGCCAAACCAAGGCAGGCCAAAAATTTGGTTACACGCCTCAGGGCGTTCAAAACTGGGTAGTTCAAGGCATTCCAAAAAACTTGGTGGAACACGTGGCTGAATACACCGGGATTCCGATTGAAATCTTAAAGCAACGCCCTGGTCGCAGCAAGAAAAACGCTTGAAATTTAAAGCAACAAAAAATACATGGAAAAAACAGGGTTTTTGGCCCAAAAAAAAATTGGGATGGTTACGATGATTTTAAGGTTTGCCGAAATTGAGGAAATAGACCAAGGGCTGGCCGATCAGGTTTTAAAGGCCGATCAGGTTTCGGGTCAGGTGATCAAACGATGCGCCCAGCAAATAATACGAGGGTTTGTTTTTGATCGCGAAATTAACTCAATGGGATTTATGGGGGCCTACGCCGAGCTTGGCAAGGCCATTAACAAGTTGCAACAAATCTCTAAAACGGAGGTGAATGAGAAGAAAGTTGAAATTATTGATGTGTGCATAAAAATCACGAGTGACCGTGTTCGTCAGCTTGTTTTGGCGGGGGTCATGATTTCAGGGTTACCAGAGCAGCCAATCTTTCAAGGATCGGTTTTGGTGCACTAATTTTTTTGTAGTTAAGAAAACAAAAAGGACCCCGACAGGATCCTTTTGGTCTCACTTCGCTTGGTGGAACAAGCTTTGTGAATTTATCAAAACGTCATTTAGGGATGACATCGATATGACAAAGAATACCCGTTTATTAATTAAAAAGCAACAGTTACTTGTTGCGCAAGTGCATGTTTTCGTTGGGGGTTCGAAATGAGCTTCACAGTATCCGCGAAGACAAGAATTTCCACCGCCGTGGGCAATGCCAAGTATCTTTTGTATATGTTGGCTAATGCCGCGAATCACGACTTCGAATGCTGGCCGTCACTTTACACACTTTCTGCAGAGATGGGTGTTGGGTTGACCGCCGTCAAATCAGCGCTGAAATCCCTTGAAAGAGATGGGCACATCACCATCAAGGCCAGGTTCAATAAGAGCAACGTCTACAAGGTGCATCCGCTCGAATCTGCCGAGCTTAAATCATTACTTGTTGATAAGCCCGCCAGCAAGGATAGGGAGACTTTGCTCGACGAAGCCTTTCGAGCAATTCAAGAAAAAAAGAAAAGTTGCGCAGTAGAGAACAAGAAAAAAACTCAGGAAAAGTTAATGGGTCGGAATCCGGCTCATCAAAATTTACAGTCAATGGGTCGGAATCCGACTTTTAATGGGTCGGAATACGGCTCCACAGTGAGTCGGAATCCGGCTTCTAACAATCATTTAATCTCAATGAACAATAAAGAAGAAGCTGGCGCTTCACCCTCCCCCTCGTCTTCAGTAATAGAAGAAAAAAAACAACGACATGCAAAAAATCCTAAGGCCAAGAAAACGGCAGGCGGATTAATGACGCTTGCCCAGTATCTGGAGCACTGTGATGAGACAGGCGCATACCCACTTCCAGAGACGCACTACGTTTGGGTAAGAGCAGAAAAGATGGGCTTGCCAGATGAGCTTGTTTTGCTTGACTGGCATGCCTTCAAAGACAAGTACCTGAATGACCAGAACGCCAAAAACAAAAAGTACGCGGACTGGCTGCAACACTTTTGCAATTCACTGCAAAAGAACTGGAACGGTCTGTACTTCAAAAAAGCCGATGGAAGTGTTGTTTTGACCACCGCCGGCAAAAACCAACAAGCAATACATGGGATGAACTGATATGAGCTACGAAATCGCAGAAACAAACACAGGCGCTACTGTAAAAAATGGTCTTCAGCTCGAAAAGAACCTGATCAACATGTTTTGCGCAGACAAGGCACACATGCAGACTTGCATAGCGGCAGGTCTGAGACCTCAGCATTTTTCCGGGAAGGTAACCAGTCAGCTTTTTGAAGCGTGCATAAAACTGGATGACCAGGTGAACATTTTCGATACGCTGTTGCTTGCAGACGAAGTTAGCAAGCTTGCTAAGCAGGACATGTCTGCCGAAGTTCACGATGTATTTATAAACGGCAACATGCTTAAGACTGACTTGCTTGCTGTGCACGCCAAAACGGTCATTGGCAGGGCTGCTAAAGAACAGATGAAAGCAGTAGTTAACCAGCTCATGGAGGACGCGCTATCGCCCGCTTTTAGCGTCGCTGAACATCTCCCAGGGTTCATCGAGAAAATGTCCGCGTTGCTTGCAGGCAACGTCCAGGGCCGAGGCTTGAGGACAATTCAAGAAGTTCTAAATGATCAGGTCGATTTGATGCATCTCAGAAAGCAGGGGCTTGAAAAAACCATATCGACCGGAATCGAAACTTTAGACGACATGATTGGCGGCGGAGGATTTAGGCCCGGAAAACTAGTGGCTCTGGCCGGTAGACCAGCAATGGGGAAATCAGTGATGGCCCAGCACTTTGCCATGCAATGCGCTAAGCAGGGTCGGAACGTTTTCATTTTCAGCTTAGAAATGCCAAGCACGGAACTGGGGGACCGGATAGTTGCAGCAACAGGCCAGATTTCACTGTATGACATACAAAACCCGCTTAAGGCAGACGAGCGGTTTGAGGACCGTTACTCAGCTGCGATTGAACTGGCCGAAAATAAACTAACAGGCATGTACATCGACGACACGCCAAGAATGACCGTTCATTCAATCATCAGAGAAGCGAAGCGTATGAGCGTGAAAGCGAAGCCAAGCATGATCGTGATCGATTATTTGACTCTGATCGAGACAGACAACGACAACGACCACGAGACCGAATTGCAGAGGGTTACAAAGATCACTCGGTACCTCAAGAACCAAGCCAAAGAGATGGATTGCACGATCATTCTTTTGTGTCAATTCAATCGCCAGGCTGAAGCCATGGGCGACAAGCGTCCCACCGCGGCTCAGCTTAGGTCCTCCGGCTCGATTGAGCAGGACTCCGACATTGTTCTAGGCCTGCATCGCCCTGTGGTCTATGACCAGGACTTTAGTGATCCTGAGCTTTGTGAAGTGCTTGTGCTTAAGGTCCGAAACGGAAGAATGGGAACTGCATACACCACGTTTCATGGAAATACTCAAAGCTTTATGGATCGCGGTAACTGGCAGCCCGAGGCGATTGAGAACAAGGCAAGTAAGTTTTCAAGAAACGCGCGATGAAGGCGCTACTTTTGCCATAGTGCGAGTGCCAAGGCAGACTTTCATCGACCTACAAAGTGCAGTACATCAACGAATTAACTCAATTTTAAATTAAAGGAAATATCATGTTTGAATCAATAAAAAACCTAGTAAAGAAATCCACCGCTAAAGAATTGCGCAGCCGAATCAGCATTGGTCATCACGGCCTAGATCATGCATTTGGCGGTGGCATAGAGTATGGCTTCATCTACCAATTCAAGGGAAAGGACGCGATGAACAGTGCAATTGGTAAGCGAATCAAAGGAGTTGCACGAAAGGCAATAGTTGTAACAAAGGTGGAATCTTTGCAGGAAATTCGTACGCTCAAAATGCGAGCGTTAGATGAAGACCGCCCGGTCTTTGTTGTTAATGACATCAAAAATTTTCACTTCAGACAACTAGTGGAATATTTCGACGTCATTGTTGACCTTTCAGAAAAAGGCAACATGGCCATTGAAAAAAACCGACGCGGCCGAGTTGGCCGCTATAAGATGAACGGCACCGAATTAATCCAAATCGGAGAACAAAATGAGCAACGAGCTAACAGAAGAACAGCGCATTGATGTTCTTAGAAATTTTGGTGCCGGTCAAATTAATCGTGCTGATGCCATGGCGGCCCTGGGAATTGATTGGTATGGCGTGTTGATCGACGAGATGAAAGCACACAACATTCCGCGGTACGTATTGCCACAACCAGTGCGGAACGAAATGGTGGCCAGAACCAAAAAATTATGGAATGGACTTTCCATTTGATTGATAAATTAATATCAGAAAAGATTTTTAGATTCAAATTATTGAAATTTGATTTCAAATAGATTGATATTCATTTTAATTATGCAGTGTCGATTGCTATCACTGCTCACCTGATACACCTAAAGCCCTGGTCAAAAGCCGGGGCTTTTTGCATTCACAACCATGGCAAACGGATCAAAACTTCACCGCCTATACAACAATCGGCGGTGGCACAAGCTCCGATGGAAGCAGCTTAAAAACATCCCCTTTTGAAGGGTGGATCAAAACAGAATCCGATGTTGAGTTCATCACTAAACAAGTAACTGATTAAATACAGTTTTATGGAAAACTTAAAAAATCAAGTGACCCTTCCATAAATAGCTAACTTATTGATTAAAAAAATTTTCCAACCGAGACCAGAAAGTTAAGTTCTCAGTGGTAGGAAATTCCCGGGCAGGTCACCTCCAAAAAGCTCTCTCTGGAGGCAGCTAAGATCCGATTGGCCCTATGTAATTGCATAAAAAATGGAACAGGCTACTTTGCAGCCATCAACAGCAGATTTCACGGGCTACCCTCAGGGCCGCTTTTAAAGGTGCGGCGATTGTTGTATCAAGGCCTTCTACCGCTTCTCGATGTATGTAGGTGTTACCGGCAACAACCTTCAACTCTGGCTCCAACTCTGACTATGAACTGTAGATTTTTTACTTCTTGCATTCGCTCATCAGGATACTGACATAAAAAGCATCTCGTTTTATCCTGATGGCTCTTGGCGAAGTATCAAGCCGCAGAATAGCCAGCTCACCGGCGTAGACGCACAGGACAAGTCAACAAGGCAGTTGAAGGCGCTAACACCGCGCAACCTTCGTCCAAAATAGATTTAAGAATTGAAGAGTATGAAAATGCCGACGCTATTAACTATTTGGAAAATATCTTATGCAATCGAAATTCTCAAGCTTCACAATACAAAAATCATGTGGGACGAAAATTGAAGTTACCGAAAGACGAGCTGAGCATTTACAAGCCCATCCAGAACTTGCTGGCATGCTCCCGCAAGTTCTTCTCAAGCTTGATGTTCAAAACAAACCGTTTTTGGAAATAGAGGTAGAAATGGGCAAGGCAGTAGGATTCCAGAATAGGGTTCCTACTGAATTGACATTACCAACGGAACAGATGACCTTTGCTCATAGAATGGGCCGCCACGGTCCTAGCCATGTTGTCGAGAACACCACTCCAAGGGAGCTTACCAGCATTGTAACGGTCATTCTTAAGCGAGTTAATCCAAAACATTTTCATTTCATCACCGCGTGGGTGGGTACGCTTGCTAAAAAGGAGCCATGGGATCCCTCAGTGACAACCTCCGAGGATCGAAAAGTGAGTCTGGATTATTGGTGTAAGAATGCCTTGATTCACGATCCGAATGTTATGGGACCCGTGTAGAAGAACTTCTAAAACTGAATATAAATACCTGAATCGCTCCGCTTTCCCTTTGCATTTTTTATCTGCCCAATACGTGCAAGTAGAAATGCACGACATTCGATTTGGCTGATTTTCGGCCGAAGCGGAGTTTCAAATATTCCCAAAAAACAACTATCGTCAACCCATTTCTGACAGTCAATTGAACTGTGCGAGCGTCAGCGTCGCAGCGGGAGCTTCCATTCGATCCCATATAATATTCACCGTGATATAAACCAAAGCATACACCCCCAATAAATCGGTCATTGCAGGAATAAACTCTAATGCTGCGTAAGCCAAACGGTAGCACTCAGCACATCGGCGACTAATTCGGTTAAGCTTTAAAAGCATGAGAAATGTTGGGGGGGGGTAAAGTTTGGCAGACAAGAGAAATGTATTTATCAGCCATATCCACAAGGACGATCATGGGCTTCAAAAGGGTTATGCATACCTAAGTTTGTAAACTTCTAAATTTCGCCAGCAACGATGGGGATTTTCTCAATAGGGAGAGCACTGAGAAAAGGTTCATGTAAACAAATGCCGACCGACCAACGAGGTTGTTTACAGTCCTCCACGAACCCGTGAAGCGTATGGGCTTGAATGGACAGGCAGGAACTATACAACTGGCAGATCAAGCTTGACACCGAAGTGCCCCGCATCCGCAGGTGAACGGTGCCACCCGCCGACTATCATTGCATCACACTTACAGACGATCTGCGCATGGCCCAATTGTTTTAATTGCTTTCGATAAAGGCGCGCATTCTGTCGCGACAGATACCCTACTCTCTGTCCTTCAATAGTCACTCGAACGGCTCGATTGTCATGCGGATTGGAGTCCTCCAAGTAAAGGATGGCCTCTGTCACATACTCGGCGCCGTCCTCTGAGCGACCGCCACTGATGGCACAGCATGCACTCCTCCACAATGGCCCTGGTGGTGTGCCAGTCATCTGAGGCCGCATTCCAGCGAATTATCTCGTCGGGTGTGGTGTACGCCTCCCACACCCGTTCAATCGGGGCTCGTACGTTCGTCTCGACGGTGAGTTGCATAGCGGCTCTCTCCAGTTTGGTGGCAGCGGGTTGTTCACTGCCATTTGCGGGGTGAACTGCAGATATTACCGTGCAAAGGCCTATTGTGACGTAGGCAGAAAGCGACACGGGCGGCGCTTACCAGGCGCTGCGACCATCCTTCTGTGTTGCATTCCGCGTCCCGCTGTCATGCCTATGTCATACCGACGATCTACCATCCTTTCATGATCGATCTGTAGATCAAAGTAACTTATTGATTGCATAGTCGAATCAAACATGCCGGAAGGAGCCGCAGTTTGCCCTCCCGATTATTCGTTGGAAGACCTAGGAGCATCACCATGTTTGCAGAGCAGCAACGCGAATATCTCGACAAGGGATATACGAAGATTGAAAGCTTTTTCTCCGCGGAGGAAGTAGCGAAGATTCTTGAAGACGTCAAGCAAATTGAATTGGGAGCTATTGGCGTAGCTTCGGACAATGAGACTTACCAGTTCGAAAAGAAGAATGGCGAGACGACGAAGCTACTGCGTCGCGTCGAGAATCCTCACCTTTATTTCGATGCAATAGATTCTTTGGTCAGGTCGGAAAAAGTCGTCGATTTGCTTCGGCATTTCCTGGGCGAAAACATCCGTTTGCACAATAGCAAAATCAACTTCAAGCCGCCATCAGGCGCGCCAGTCCAGTGGCATCAGGACTGGGCATTCTATCCCCACACAAACGATGATTTTCTTACTCTCGGAATTTTCCTCGACGAGACAAGTGAGAAGAATGGCGCGATGGCATGCTTGCCAGGCTCCCACAAAGGAAAAGTGTACGACCACCGGAACGTCGAGACGGGCAAGTTTTGCCACGCGATCTCTCGCTCCAACTGGGACGAAGCGCTCGACCCGACAGAAGGGGAGTTACTAACGGGACCCGTAGGAACTGTCACGTTGCATCACGTCCGGACCCTTCATGGTTCAGGCCCAAACCACTCAACGATCAGGCGGCGTTTTCTGCTCATCGGCTATGCCGCGGCTGATGCTTGGCCACTTCTGGGCTGTGGCAACTATGGGGATTATGAAAGCCTCATGGTCTCTGGCCGATCCACCGTATTCCCGCGCATGGTGGAACTCCCTTTGACTATCCCGTATCCGTTGTCGATGTACGGTGATCGCATCTTTGAAAGTCAACGAGCTTTGACTCAAAAGTACTACTGAAGTCTTTAACTCACTGAGGTCATAATGCAAGTTTTTACTCTGTTTTCGAAATTCAAGAAGGCGTTAACGCGCGCCATTCTTGCCTTTATCGCCACAATCATAGTGTGCACACCCGCGCAGGCAGCTGAGGTTGTCAATGGGAAACTTCACCTGCGTTTTGCAATTGCGCCGGTGCGTCCAACGCCTAGCCAGACCATCAAAGAGTTTGAGCCGATATTCAAGTATCTCGCCGACCAGCTCGGCGCGACCTATGAAATCGTCTCCCCGGAAAGCTGGGCGGCAATATCTGTGGCAATGACAAATGGCCATGTCGATGTGGGCTGGCTCGGACCCTGGGGCTATGTCTTGTCGAATAAAAAGGCCGGCACCGAAGTGCTTGCAACGGTCAAGTACCGCGGGGAGCCGTTCTACAAAGCCCTCATTGTCGGTCGCGCCGATCTGCCGATCAAAAAATGGCCCGAGGACGCGAAGGGTTTGAAGCTGTCACTCAGTGATCAGGGCAACACTTCTGGCTGGCTCATCCCGATGGCGTACTTCAAGAGCATCGGCATCGACCCTGCGAGCTATTTTGAATATCGTGAAGGTGCCACGTTTGGCCAGAACGAATCACAGATTCAGCACGGACTGATCGACCTCGGATCCGATATGGATCGGGGCCGGAACGGGATGATCGAAGCGGGTCAAATCGATCCTTCGAAGTCCAAGATCGTGTGGGAATCCAGCAAGCTGCCGAACGACGCGATATCCGTGCCGAAGGATTTTGATCCTGCTCTGAAAGCGCGCATCACGGAAATACTGACGTCCTTGTCCGAAGAGAAAGCACAGTCGCTGATGGGCTCGGGCTATAACGGCTTCGTGAAGGCAAAGCACAGCGATTACAAGGTAATCGAAGACGCCGGCCGCATCCTGGGAAAACTGTAAAGCACGAGGGGTCCGTTCTTGGATGAGGGCAGCGGACGACAAGGTGGACTGACGCACGCCAGCTCCTTGTCTCCGCTGCACGAACATACGGGCGCGCATCGCAATACCACAGAGGATGAACCAATGAATCAGCGAATCGAAGAAGTCATGCTGGCTAATGTCAAGAGGGACGTAGCCAGGAGAAAGCGGCATTTTGCAACGTCGGTCGTAGTACTCAGTTTGCTGGCAGTGGCCTGGTACGTGTGTCAGATAGAATTCCAGAAGCTAGGCGCCGGTTTACCGAGACTATGGTCATTCGTCGTGCAGATGTTTCCACCCGACCTGAGCGACCTGGACGTCATTCTAAAAGGGGCTGGCGAGACGCTCGCCATGGCGACGATTGGCACGATATTCGCCACAATCATTGCATTTCCGCTGGCACTCATGGCTGCGCGTAATACCTGTCCGAACAAGTGGACCTATCGGGTATCCCGCGCCATCCTGAACGCCAGCCGCGGCACGGAGACATTTGTCTATGCACTTGTATTTGTAGCAGCAGTGGGCTTCGGTCCGTTCTCCGGCGTACTGGCCATTACTTTCCACATGGTAGGGGCAATCGGCAAAATGTTTGCTGAAGCCATCGAGCCCGTTGACCAAGGGCCGTTGGATGCGCTCGCCTTGACCGGTGCCAGCAGGGCAAAGATTATCCGCTACGGTCTGATCCCGGATGTTATGCCGCACCTGATCGCGAGCGTTCTATACATTTGGGAATTCAGTGTCAGAACGTCCACAGTACTGGGCATCGTAGGCGCAGGTGGAATTGGGCAGACCCTGAAAGATACTGTGGACTTGTTGGAATTCAACAAGATGATTACGGTACTGGCGGTTGTATTGCTGATGGTGTCGGCAATCGATTTCATCAGTGACCGGCTCAGGTACTTGATATTGGACACAAAACGCGAGGGATTCGAAACTCTCCCTGCGAATAACTGATTGCTTCACGTATTACTGGAAGGGAGGTTCGCAATGAAAGATGTAGCGTTGCAGTTAAAGAATGTCGGTAAGTCATACGGCAATAAAGTTGTCCTGGAATCGATTGACTTCGAAGTACGTCACGGCTCAATGGTTGCCTTGCTCGGCACAAGCGGGGCAGGGAAGTCGACGCTTTTCCGATGTCTCACTGGCCTTGAGCCGATTGACTCCGGTTCTATCGTGGCGCTCGGAGAATCCATACATGAACTGTCTCCGGCGCGTCTGCGGGCAGTACGTGGCCAGATCGGGTTCGTGTTCCAACAACTGCACCTGGTGAAAAGGTTCTCAGCACTCGAGAATGTATTGGGTGCGCGTCTGGCAGAGATGCCCATTTGGCGCGTCACATTGAAAAGCTTCAGCCGGGCTGACAAAGTGCTCGCGTTCGAATGTCTGGACCGGGTCGGCATGCTCGATTATGCAAACACGCCTACGCAACTGCTGTCAGGCGGTCAGCAACAGCGTATTGCGATAGCGCGAGCCTTGGCGCAGAAGCCCAAGATTATTATTGCGGACGAACCCGTCTCCAGCCTCGATCCGCTGACGGCGCGCTCGGTTCTGCAAACGCTGAAAGCCGCGGCTACAGATCTTAATGTCGCGGTCCTGTGCAGCTTGCACCAGGTAGACCTGGCACTTGAAGTGTCTGATCGAGTCGTGGGATTGCGGGATGGGCGAATCAGTTTGAATATGGCTAACCAACCGAATGATCAAGGCATGATGCAAAAGATACGATCCATTTATCAGCAGCGTGCCGTACACAGCGACAGAGACGAGCCGTTGCAGCGGCATGTCGCGTAGTTCGTTCCTCAGAGGTCCCATGAAACCAAGAATCGTAACAACGCATCGAATCCACCCCGACACGCTGGCCCTCCTTGAGACCGCCGCTGAAGTAATTTCCAATCAGTCCGATTCAACCATGTCGCGGGAAGAGGTACTGTTGCGCACCAATGATGCGGACGCGATGATGGTGTTTATGCCGGATAGCATAGATGCGGATTTCCTATCCGCGTGCCCCAATCTGAAGGTCATCGGCGCCGCGCTTAAAGGATATGACAACTTTGATGTCGAGGCATGTACCCGCCATGGGATTTGGTTTACGATTGTTCCTGATTTGCTTACGATTCCCACAGCTGAACTAACGATTGGCCTGTTGCTGAGCATCACACGGAATATGCTGCAAGGTGATAATTACATTCGATCACGCCAGTTCAATGGTTGGACCCCGCGGTTTTATGGCACAGGTTTGACGGGTAAAACCGCCGGCATCATTGGGATGGGAGCGGTCGGGCGGGCGGTCGCAAAGCGGCTGGCCGCCTTCGATATGCAAATTCAGTACACGGATCCGCAGCCTTTGCCGCAAGAGTCGGAAAGGGCGTGGAATGCAAGCAGAACATCGCTGGACCAGCTATTGGCGACAAGCGATTTCATCATTCCCATGCTGCCGATGTCGTCAGATACCCACCACACCATAAATGCTCGGGCATTAGACCGCATGAAGCCCGGTGCGTACCTCGTCAATGCCTGTCGCGGCTCCATCGTAGATGAGCGGGCCGTGGTGCATGCGCTTCGGACGGGGCATCTGGGCGGTTACGCCGCAGACGTCTTCGAGATGGAGGAATGGGCGCGTCCCGACAGGCCGCATTCTATTCCTGACGAATTGCTTGATCCTGCTTTACCCACATTCTTTACGCCTCACCTGGGTTCGGCGGTCAAATCGGTACGGATGGAAATCGAGCGTGAAGCCGCCCTCAGTATCCTCGAAGCGTTGCAAGGGCGCATTCCACGCGGAGCGGTCAACCATGTTGGAGCGGGGAGATGACTGAGTGATCAATCTCGATCACGTTGAGAGTTTTCTGGCCGTAGTCGCAGCCGGAGGCTTCCGCGACGCCGCAAAACAACTCGACATTTCGCAGTCGACGGTGACGCAGCATATCAAGCAGCTTGAAGAGTCGCTTAAGACGGAAGTAATCGTGCGAAGCAATGCCGGTTGCAGTTTGACAGCCGAGGGTGAAACTTTTTTGCCGTATGCGCAACAGCTTGTCAACCTGGCGTGTAAAGCCGGAACTCTATTTGAAAAGAAAGATGAAATCACGATTGGGGCGAGTTCTAACACGGGCATATACTTGCTTCAGCCATATATAAAAAAGTTTAAAGAGCGAACGCCATTTTCGGTCAAGGTGGTCATCGATAGAAACGAGGCGATAGCGCGGACCATAGAGAATTACGACGTGGACATCGCTGTCGTCGAAAGATGGGACGAGCGCCCGGGATTCGGTGCCAAGCTGTGGCGACGAGAAGAGCTGGTACTCATCGTACCGCTGGGGCATCCGTGGGCGGGCATGCGGAGTGTTGGGCCGAACCAGCTTGAAAACCAAGTCTTGATCGGAGGCGAGGCGGGCTCGGGCACCGGACGGGTCCTTCGGCGGTATCTTGGTACACGGGCAAATACGCTGGGGGTTTCCTTGCAACTGGGCAGTACCGCCGCTGTAAAAAGCGCTGTGCAGGCAGGACTGGGGATATCAGTCGTGATGAAAGCGTCCGTCGCGAACGAGTCCCGACTTGTCTTGTTTTCAACGGTTCCCTTTGAGGGCGATCCGCCCCGGAAGGAGATCTACATCGTGTTTCGGAATGGCATGCTGAAGCATCCGTCCATCGCTGCTTTCGTCGACATACTTTTGAGCCGTCCGCACTGAATTGGCTTGTGGAGCTCGGCTTGTAACGCCGCCGCCGACCCTGGGCGCCGAAGTTCGGGCTGTCGCGTCGCCACGCCGATTCTTGCCACGGCAGCTTCGGCTACGGCGGAGTGATAGATATGGGCTAGGACAACAAACAAAAAAGCCAGTCAAACGACTGGCTCTTGAAATTTTGAGGACAAAACCTTTGAAGTCTAGCTTCTCATCCCGATAAAGCATCATGTCGCCGATCGGGATCTAAAGCATAAGTCTTCCGGATGGCAGCTTTATGCTTAACGGCACAGTTGCGGAGGTACAGATTAGACGGTATTGAGCTGGTATTGTGCACGGCCCATAGGCCGACGCCCGCATCGCCCCATACAAGCTTATTAATAACTCGTAATCTCGCAGTAAGGTCAACTACAACTTGGCAGCCTTTTGGACAGCTCCGAGTTTAGTTTGATCTCGGTGAACTCTTGGCAGCGGTTGGCTCAGCAACCGGGCATCCAGGCCCCGGTTGCTAGCGTTGTAGGCCCACACAACAAACTGCTCCAACAATCTTTCGTTCTCGACCTTAAGCCGGGTGTTTGCGGCCTCAATACGCTCAAGACGCTCTAAAAGCGCCTGTGCTTCCGTAGCTCCCAGGCCAAAGACTCCTTTGCGCCTAGCATGTGGGAGCCCGGCCACGCGGTCCTTTGTTAGCTGGAAGGCTTGTTTGATTCGGACGCGTTGATTTAGAGCCTGTCTTGTGTACCGGGCGCTAAGTCGCTGCTCGACGACATCGATGAGTAATTCCCAAGTAAGCTTCCCATCCCAGCCATCCAGAATGCTAACTATGGCTTCTATATCTTCGCCTCCCAAGTTACGTGCTCGAGCTTTCGGTCGGTTCTTAGCCACCATTTTCCTCCATCGCGAGCATCAGGCGGCGCATGGTTTCAGTCGATATACTCGCATCAGCAGACGGCTCCGGCCGGTGCGTTAAAGCGGCCCGAGCTACTTTGGCTTGCTCGATTCTTGACGGGACAGGAAGGTTTGACAGTTGGATGACCGCACCATGAGGAATACTGGTGTCATCAAGAAGGGCACACAATTGAGCCAGCCTTTTTACCGTCAGCTCGTGATGGTCCACCCAGCGACTAGCTCCAAAGTAACCGTCAGCATGAGCCTGCTTGGCTGCCTCTAGATTCTCTCTAGCAGTCACCAGCTCATCCCGAATCCTGGCTGACCGAACCTCATCGCCTTTTACGCAGACCTGCTCAGAACAATTGAGGCAGTCAGCATGTAGCTGGCAGGGAGCCATCGTGTAATCATGGATACACACACCGAATTCGGTAGTATGAGCAGTCGGAACTTTAAGGCGAGCGAATTCATCTCGGTGAATTACGATGCGCTTGGGAAGATTGGCCAACGGGCCAAACATCTGGCTGTCATCCCCTAATGCACCACGAATCTTTAATACTAGCTCATCAGCGGACACATGGTCATACGTCGCATTTTGGCGAATGTCCTTCCGTCCGGACCATTTGGCAACATCGAGCTGGCTCAACCCCCCCGCTTGTGCCAGTGTATTTAGATAGTGCCGGAACTGGTGTGTCGTAACCTTGATCGGGCTACCGTCAGGCTCTGTAAATCCGTAACGACTAAAGATGGTTTCATGGTGACTGCCTGTTTTCGGGCCCAGCCTGTTGTTCACCTGGTTGATGCTTACCGTCGCAACAACCCCAGGCCAAGTAGCCTTATCCGCCGCTAGGTCATTTCTACATACAGTGAAGAGTGCATCGCTATACTTCAGACCGAGATCCTTGTTTAGCCAAGGAGCGTGCAATGGGAGCATGGATAGTACATTGCGCTCAATATCAACGAAGCGATAGCACCGTACCCCGCCAATAGTGGCTGTCTGTATGTTTTTGTTCCGGTACCACAAATTTATGATGCTCCGGTCCACGTCCTTTCCGAAGAGAACCCGTCCGACTTCAATGTTCTTAAGGTACTCTTGCCCTCTCAAGTATTCAAACTCGGTCGATAAATAAACTCGACTCGGATTTTCTTCGTACCATCGCGCTACATTACGAGCGTGATCTGTGCGTTTGCGTACCTTCGCAATCGCGTCTACCACCACATCGACCATGGACGGAACGATCCATTTCACCATTGGGTCAGCGCCCTTAGCAGGCCACCACCGAAGACCATAGGCCTCCGATCCATCCGATTGCTTTTGCCGTACCTCACAGTCAACGGGCAAAAGGAGGACCTCATTAATTCGGTCAGGAGCAGCGCACAGGATTGCAGCAATAGATGACACCAGCACGTAGGGAGTTTCATCTGCAAGCCGGAAGACTTTCGGAAGCGCTTCTAGCGCCGCTTCCGAGGGCAACTTTGCGGCGCGCTCCTCATCAAATTGCTTACCGACTCTGCCCCTATCCCGTTGTCGTTTTATAGGATTCTGCCAGTTATTGGATGGAATCATGATAAGGCGGTGCCTTTCTAAGAAAGACGCAATTCGCTCAATCTGGTTTCCAGTACCAAAAGCGCTACCCTCGAAACATTCGCCCGCCATCTGTGCAGCACGATTCAAAAGAGTAGCATCAAGGTGAACCGGACTATCCTTTCCGGACTCCACCAGAGCCTCATGAACCATTCGAAGCGCACTAAGGACGAAGTTTTGGCTTTTGACTGGACGCAACGCGTAGGTATATCGGATGTATGCCTTGGCGAACGACCTAAAAGGCTCCACCATTGCCTCCGGGGTCGGCAGCGTTAGGGAGGGCTGAGTGTAGAAACGCAGTCTCGTACGCTTATTTCCCATGCCCTTGAGTTGTACATGGGCAGAGATATCCCACTCGTCGACATCGAAATCCAAATCTCGGCCATAGGCTGTCAGCTCATTACGGCAAAGCCCAATGAACTGCTTAAGGTTCTCTTGAGCACCTTTTTCTGCCTTGGGGACGAAGAGGACCAATTCAGCGCTCATGGCCATCCTCCGTTGCTACATCGTGCTTTGCCTGGCATTGTCGAACAACCTCAGCGACGGCCAGGATGGTTCGGTCGTTTATCGAGGCAATACGCTCATCAGCTACGACCATCTTACGTTCGCGCTCGGCCAACAGATAGCCCAGCACCGCTTCGTGTGGCCCATCCGCCCACGCCTGGAAACTCTGACATGTGTAACAAGCTATGGGTGCCGAGAAACCGCAATATCCATGACTGCCGCAACTACCCATCGGCTTACAGGTTGACTCTATTCGAGGGTCGAAGACCCTGCTAGACGGATCCCCATTTCGAAGCGCTTTGGACTCATCTGGGATAATGACACCCGCGAATGCTTGAGCCATAGGTGCCAGCGCCATCGCCACCGCCCGATCGATACGTTTGATGATTTCAGGAGTCGCTTGCACATACACACCAACGTTTTGAGTGTCCGTGTGGTCAAGCAATTCTGCGATGATGAGCTCGCCGTGGCCCTCTACTGCTGCCCTGGTTCCGAGGGTTCGTCGGAAGCGGGTCGCGGTAATATGAATGTGATTTCCGGTACGCTCGGAGTAAACCTTGAGTTTGCCCAATGCCCTTACCAACTGGTTGGCAACCTCTTGTCCGGTCCTATGGTATTCCATACCAACTGGCTGATCCCCGGTTTTACGGCCAGGAAAGAGCGGCGCTTGGTTAACGTCGCCCAACTTTCCTTCTAGAGCCGCTCTAACCTCGTTCGCATAGTCATGAAGAAGCTTGCCAATCTGCGGTGTAATCAGCCGCTCTCGGAATTCGAGCCTAGCTGGCTTGCGTTGCTTAACGCGTGGCACGTTCAAACAATAAGTAAGCGAGCCATCGCCAACCTCCAAGACAGTGAAGTCCGACAGTTTCAGCAAGGCGTATTGCGCAGGCCGTTGCCCAAGTAGCATGAACAACCAGGATAGGAGATAGTCGTCTGTGGACAGTGCGCCGGCAGCGTAGGCACGATTCAACGCCACCTGAATGGATTCCAACTCAATATCGGTGAATGGCCCATCATGAGGATCCATTGTGGAAACTGCCACACCTTTTTGGTTGCCTTTGAGTCTAAGTTCTCGCAACGCCGCTATCGCGCTGCCAGCAACGCCCTGGTGGCCAAGGGCATACCACTTCTTAAGGAGCCCAGCCAAAGACCCTAAATACCACCTCTTATCGCTATCAAGCATTGCATGGTAGCCCTGACTGATGACGTTCACATGGGCCAGCACGCCAAGCGATGGAATCTCGATCTGATCGCAGAGCGGCCTACTATAGGACGCGCTATAGCCGAGCGAACTGCAGCGGTCATATGGGGCATGCTGGAACACATTGATGCTCGCATCTTCCTCTGGAACGTCTTTCCCCTTCACCCGCATGAATCCGGAGATCCGTTTACTAACCGGCAGCACAACGCGCAAGAAAGGCGAGCCGGCGAAGAATTGCTCCAGCAACTCATTGTCTTGCTGAAGCCCTCTCGTATCGTTGCCATAGGCAACGATGCTGCTGCTGCAGTTCATCGCATCACAGATGCTGTGCCGGTGATTTGCGTGAGGCACCCCAGCTACGGTGGACAGACACAATTTCAGTCGCAAATCTCGGAACTGTATGGGTACCCCATGAGTACCGGATCGTTGTTTGACGAAGTGCTCTGACTTCTAGCGCGCGGCGATAGCCGCTTCGATCCAGCTCGACAAGTTGTCGCTGATAGAGGAATAGACCGCACTACTGCTAGTTCCTGGAGGATCGTAGACGCGCGCGACGGCCGATAGCTTTCTACCGTCATTCAAGGTAAATGAATCAAATGGATTCGCCCCGGCCACCGATGCTTGCTGGTTGTTGTCCAGCAGTTTGTGGATACGTATCCCCAAGAGCCCCTTTCCGCTGTTCCATGATTGCTCGATCTCATATCGAATCCAGGGGCGATTTGCCGTTTCCGCGCCAATCAAAACAATGGTGCAGGTTCGCCCTTGCAATTGTTCGTCGATCCAGCGCTTGATCGCGGCGTCACCGCCTCGCTTCACCTCTTCCCATTTGTTATCGGTCGCTAACGGGTTGCCCTCCACAACGCCAATGTTGCGTATCTTGGAGGCGCGCCAACTATCGCGCTGATAGTGAAAGCTGTAGAAGACTTTCCGTGGCATGAACAATCCTCGGTTAATGTTCTAGAGGCCAGTGACGAGAAATGAACTAACTCGGTTTGCCAGTCAAGGGAACCGCCAGATGCGTATGGAAAAGCTGAGCGAAGTCCACATCTACGAGCGCTTCACCGGTGAAATAGCCATGATCCTTGGCTAGATTCAGCGCCGCTCCTCCCGGCGAGGACACCGGGAGCACCTTGGCGGCTGGATGGAATCGCCTGAAAAGCGCATGCTCGGTTTCTACCCCTTCCATTCCACCAATAAACACAGCAGCGCTGAGGTCTGCACGCGAGAGCATCTTTTCACGCATGACAAGCAAGCTCGCCGCTCTGTCATTGGGAACAGCGTCAGTGAGAACGACATTCTGGAAATGCTTGTTCTCTTCAGGGAACGCATCTGCAAAGAACTTGCTCTGATATAAGACGACAGACTGTGAGTAATCGACACCTAAGTCTTCACATATGCTCCAGATCATCGGGGTAATCGCAGGATGACCACCCCATATAATCTTGTGCTGACGAATGACTGCTATGACCAGTTCTCTCACCGCACATTGGATAAGAAATGGATTGGCCGTTTCGTGGTAAGTGCCACGTCCAACAAGTGGTACGCTGGCCGAGAGGAATATTGCGCTCATGGCTACGCCGCCCAGTCCGCGAATTGCCAACCCGCCTCGCTGGCTTTAACCCACTTGGCGGCGTGAATATGCTGACCCAGCCAGTCTAGATGGCTCAGCCACCTGGGATGCAGGCCTACGTGATCGTAGACAACGGCAACGGATTGTTCCGGTGAATTCGTAGACGCATCGTGCAACGTAGTTGACGTGGGAACTCCGACCGTTGGATAAACAACTATATTCCGTCCATCCGGCAGTTGGACATAGACTGCTCTGTTGGCGCCCACTCCGAGAACTTGGCCGCCGATTGTTTGAATAGCGTTGCGCAAATTGCTCACGAGATTGACAGAGCGCACCGCATGGCTCTGGCTGCGAACTTCCTCCAACTGCAGACAGATGCGATCTACCGCACCGTCTGCGATGCGTCCGGTCGACGGATCAACTTCTTCGGGTAGCAGTTCTGCCCGACTGGCCGTCGCCGTACGCGCAGAAGGCGTTGTATCCGGCCACCCTACCTGCAAGACGCTTATGCCTTTTGACAAAGCGCGGCCGAATTCAGCACTTGTCCAACGGCTTTCAAAGTATCCTGGCGTGTCGAGCATCAGCAAGACATCTGAGTCACAAAGTCGATGCCATAGCATGGTCTGAAAATCTTCAGCAGGTGGAATGCCATGTGTATCAAGAAAAACATCGAATAGCCTAGCAGACAGCGCATCGAACAACTGCAAGGCAGCTTCCCTAGCCTCGCCCCGCCGATAGCTTACGAACACCCGGCGCTGTCGAGGAAGGAGCCCTGCACATTCCAGCAAAGCAGTTGCGACACGTTGCGCCCCGCCAGCGGTGTATGCCAAGCAGTTGAGCGGTTGCAGCAAGGCGGGGATTTCTGCACCAACTCTATTAACGTCAGAGGCGACTGGAATGAGCGGGATGCCCCGTGCCAGCAGCCTTGCCACATTCGCAAGAGGAGGTTCATGACCTCCGAAAAATGCCGCCGCAGACGATCTCTGTTGTTCTGGATTGAATTCATCGGGGCAAACCTCCCATCCAATCTCATGCCCCAACCGCAAGTTGAAAATGTCGACAGCCTTTCCGACGACGTCTTCAAGTTCGGAAATTTGAGCTGCGGTCGGGGTGCCAAGCAGGGCAAGTTGATATAGCGCTGTCATGCCGTTCCTCGCAATTGCGGTGTTCTGACTCTCAGACCGGGCGGGCCCCAATGCTGGACCCTATCGACTTCTAATATATCCGATTTTAGGGTGTCACCGAATGAGATGTGCTGTTGCATTTCGCACGATGCTACTCTTTGCCGCTCGCCTTTATGCAATGGCTGATGGAACAGCCGATTCTCCATTGACGAAAGTAGACTTGGGGGCGGTTGGTGTCCCGGCCAAAACTAGATATTAGATCCACCTTGGAATGGGTCTCAGAAGCACATACACGGCGAACGACCGCTTTGTGAACCACGACTACATTCAAACTAAAGGCTCAGGTGTCCGCATTAAGTCTAACCTTGCCAATGAAGTAGGGGCCACATCGGTAGGTCATGGCAAATGACAGAATCTGAGAGCCATATCTTGATGGTCCGCTCTGGCCGAACTTCTAACGCTCGAGCTTAAGTTGCGGCAGCTTGTACAACTAAGTTGTTGAGAAAAAGGGAGCTCGAAATTTTCGCTAGGATCAAAAGTGGCCAGAGAAAACGGGGCGATTCTGTTGTTGAAAAACCTAAGCGAACTTATTCACTCGAGTGAATAATCGCGAGGTGTCATCATGATTAAAAAACATTCCATTGATAAAGACAGAAAGCCTCGCGAGTGACTATACTTACTTCAAAGTTTGGCTTACAGACTCGTTTTGCGGGAAAGTGCGTTTTTTGCGGGAAAAGAAAAAGGGCTTCGATTTCTCGAAACCCTTTCTGTATTTGGCTCCCCGACCTGGACTCGAACCAGGGACCTGCGGATTAACAGTCCGTCGCTCTACCGACTGAGCTATCGGGGAAAGAGCCGAGATTATAGCAGCGAAAAATTTTTGCGCAACCCTATTTGGCCACTTAGCGCCCAATTAAGGCAAATCAATGACAAAAACCTTCTTGCTTGCTTAATCCTTAATCAAACTGACCCTTTCTGACCCTTAGCCCAGCGCTTTCGCAATACGATCGCAAGCTTTTTCCAGGTTGCTCATGCTGGTTGCAAATGAAATGCGGAAGTACCCTTCAGCACCAAAGGCCGAACCAGGCACCACAGCCACACCAGCTTCCAGCAGGTACGCGGTCAGTTCCAGGTCGTTTGCCGCCTTGATCTTTCCAGCAGCCGCCAACTTTTCAATCGCCTTTCGCGCATCCACAAACGCATAGAAAGCACCTTCCGCTTTCAAACACTGAATGGTGGGTACTGCGTTCAAAGCCTTGGTCACAAATTCATTGCGCTCACGGAATGCAGCCACCATGGGCTTCAAGCAATCCTGGTCACCGTTCAAAGCAGTTTCAGCAGCCACTTGAGAAATTGAAGTGGGGTTTGAAGTCGACTGGCTTTGCAGGTTGGTCATTACATCGATCAGTTTGGCTGGCCCTGCGGCAAAACCGATTCGCCAACCAGTCATGCTGTAAGCCTTGGAAACACCGTTCAATACGATGCTGCGGTCTTTCAACGCTGGGCATGCGTTCACAATGTTCACGAACGGCGTACCGGTCAGGTTGATGTGCTCGTACATGTCATCAGTGGCCACCAGAATATTGGGGTGCTTCAAAAGTACTTCGCCCAGCGCGGCCAGCTCAGCCTTGGTATAAACCGCACCAGTGGGGTTGCTGGGGCTGTTGATCATGAACATTTTGGTTTTTGGTGTAATGGCGGCTTCCAGTTGCGCTGGAGTAATCTTGAAGCCTTGCTCAATGCCGGCAAACACCAGTTTGGGCACGCCACCGGCGATTTCTACGATGTCTGCATAGCTGACCCAGTACGGAGCGGGAATCACCACTTCGTCACCATCGTTAATGGTAGCCAGAATCATGTTGAAAATACACTGCTTGCCACCCACGCCAACTACCACTTCGTTGGCCTTGTATTCCAAGCCATTGTCGCGCTTCAATTTGGCGATTACGGCGTTTTTCAGGCCGGGCGTACCGCCCACGTTGGTGTATTTGGTGAAGCCCGCATCAATTGCTTTCTTGGCAGCTTCTTTAATATGGTCAGGCGTGTCGAAGTCGGGTTCACCAGCGCCCAAGCCGATAATGTCTTTACCCTCGGCTTTCAGTTGGGCCGCCTTGGCTGTCACGGCAAGTGTAGGGGAAGGTTTGATCGTAAGTGCGCGATTTGAAAGCATGATTCCGTTGTCTGGGAGTGAAAAAAGAAAAAGTCAAGTCTGGAAATAAAACTAGTTTCCGACGATAATGCAGGATTGGCTTATCACAAAATGCTGCGAAATTTCTGCAGCCATCAGCCCAATGATGCAACTCCGTAATTCTACGGGATTGGCCAGAAGGTTCAACCCGTTGGGTTAATCATTGGCTAAAACCTGTGTGCTTTGTGGTTGCCTCGCATCAAGACTTGCAGTTTAACATGGCCCCTGGATTTATCAGTTACCCCAACAGTCCGTTCGAGCTTTACCAGCCCTATTCCCCGGCTGGCGACCAACCGACCGCGATTGAAAAACTGGTGGAAGGCGTTAACGACGGTGAAGTATTCCAAACCCTGCTGGGTGTAACGGGTTCAGGCAAAACCTTCACCATGGCCAATGTAATCGCCCAAACTGGGCGCCCTGCTCTGGTGCTGGCCCCCAACAAAACACTGGCTGCCCAGTTGTATGCCGAAATGCGCGAATTCTTCCCGAAAAATGCGGTGGAATACTTCGTCAGCTATTACGACTACTACCAACCTGAGGCGTACGTACCCAGCCGCGACCTGTTCATCGAAAAAGACAGCTCGATCAATGAGCACATTGAACAAATGCGGCTTTCGGCCACAAAAAGCCTGCTGGAACGCCGCGACACCATTATTGTGGGCACCGTAAGCTGCATTTACGGTATTGGCGATCCATCCGACTACCACGCCATGATTTTGAGCATTCGTCACGGCGACAAACTCAGCCAGCGGGATATCCTGAAGCGCTTGATCGCCATGCAATACAAGCGCAACGATCTGGACTTCACGCGCGGCACCTTCCGTGTTCGAGGCGACACGATCGACGTATACCCAGCCGAACACTCGGAACTGGCGGTTCGCATCGACCTGTTCGACGATGAAATTGATGGCATTCAGTTGTTTGACCCACTCACCGGCAAAATTCGCCAGAAGCTGCCCCGTTTCACCATTTACCCCAGCAGCCACTATGTAACGCCCCGCGCCACGGTGCTGCGTGCCATTGAAACCATCAAGGAAGAATTGCGCGAACAGCTGGATTTCTTTGTAAAAACCGGGAAATTGGTCGAAGCCCAGCGCCTGGAGCAGCGAACCCGGTTCGACCTTGAAATGCTGGCCGAACTCGGTTTTTGCAAGGGCATCGAGAACTACAGCCGACACATGTCGGGCGCTGCGCCAGGCGAACCGCCCCCCACGCTGATTGATTACCTGCCCAAGGATGGGCTGATGATTATTGATGAAAGCCACGTCACCATTGGCCAACTGGGCGGAATGTACCGTGGCGACCGCTCCCGCAAGGAAACTTTGGTTAACTTCGGCTTTCGTCTACCATCTGCCATGGACAACCGCCCCTTGCGTTTCGAAGAATTCGAGTCCAAAATGCGGCAAACAGTGTTTGTTTCAGCCACGCCCTCGAATTACGAGAAAGAGCATTCTGGCCAAGTGGTTGAACAAGTGGTGCGCCCCACAGGGCTGATAGACCCTGTGATAGAGGTGCGCCCTGCCACCACCCAGGTCGATGACCTGCTCAGCGAGATCCACGAACGAACTCGCGCTGGCGATCGAGTATTGGTCACAACGTTGACCAAGCGCATGGCCGAAGACCTCACTGATTACCTCAGCGACAATGGCGTGCGCGTGCGCTACTTGCACTCTGACATTGACACTGTAGAGCGTGTAGAGATTATCCGCGACCTGCGTTTGGGTGAATTTGACGTGCTGGTTGGAATTAATTTGTTGCGCGAGGGCTTGGATATTCCGGAAGTGTCCCTAGTTGCAATACTGGATGCCGACAAAGAAGGCTTTTTGCGCAGTGAACGCAGTTTGATTCAAACGATTGGCCGGGCCGCCCGAAACTTAAACGGCAAAGCCATTCTGTATGCAGACCGGGTTACTAATTCCATGGAATTGGCGATCGGCGAAACCACCCGCCGCAGAAACAAGCAAATTGAGTTCAATACGGCGAACGGCATTACACCGCGGGGCGTGAACAAGCAGATCAAGGAACTAATTGACGGCGTATTCGATCCAAATGCTTCAAGGCAACGCAAGGCCGACAAGGCCATGGAGGTTGCACCGCTGGGCGAGAAGCAGTTGGCAAAAGAAATTAAACGGCTTGAGAAACTCATGCTGGATCACGCGAAGAACCTGGAGTTTGAGAAAGCCGCCCAGGCCCGCGACCAGCTGGGTTTGTTGAAAGAACAGTTGTTTGGCAGCAAGGGCGATTCGAATGTGACATCGCTAGATGCCAAGCGCAGCGCCTGACAAGGTTAGGCAGCGCGCCACACAGGTTTTAAGAGTTTTACTTTAATGGGTTCAGGACAATAGGAAGCCAATATGAAAAGCAAAGTTTTGTTTGTGTGCATGGGAAACATCTGCCGCTCACCAACAGCGGAAGGCGTTTTCAGGCAGATGGTAAGCGAAGCGGGTCTTGACCATGAAATTTCTGTTGAGTCAGCCGGCACGCATGCCTACCATTTGGACAAAACGCCCGATCCCCGCGCGGTGGCTGCTGCTGCCAAGCGTGGTTACGACATTTCCGGCCTGATTTCACGCCAGGTCACTGCGGACGACTTCCGCGACAGCGACATGATTTTGGCAATGGACTGGGACAACATGAGCCTGCTGCAACAGCAGTGCCCACGCCAGTACGCGCACAAAATCCAGTTGATGATGCGCTACGCCACGGAACACGATGAAGCCACCGTGCCCGACCCCTACTATGGCGGCCCCGATGGTTTCGACACCGTACTGAACTACATCGAAGACAGTTGCACAGGCTTGTTGGAAGTGTTGCGCAAGCGCGTGTTTCAGTTCGCTGCCGCATAAACCGGCACAACCCGCCATGGGCGGGCGCTGAAGTCAAAAACCGCTGGCCTTGGCTGGCGGTTTTTCTTTGTCAGATCAAGGTTTCCCCTAGACCAAACAACCCCACGAATACTTGAGTAAAACAGTCAACTTTGCTATACTTGACCAAAATAGTAGGAATTAAAAAGGGATGCCATGCGATTGACCACGAAAGGCAGATTTGCCGTCACAGCCATGATTGATCTTGCCTTGCAGCAAGACACGGGGCCGGTTTCGCTCGCCGGCATCAGCCAGCGCCAGAACATTTCCCTGTCGTACTTGGAGCAATTGTTCTCCAAGTTACGTCGCCACGAGTTGGTTGAAAGCGTTCGCGGGCCCGGTGGCGGTTATCATATCGCGCGCGCCTTGAAGGAAGTCAGCGTTGCCGATGTCATCTTGGCCGTGGACGAACCGCTGGACGCCACACAATGCGGCGGCAAGGAAAACTGCACAGACGAAGGCCAGTGCATGACGCATGACCTTTGGAGCAGCCTGAATACGAAAATGCTGGAATACCTGGGCTCAGTAACCTTGCAATGCCTGGTTGAAAAGCACAAACAGAAAGACGCGGAACGAACCATTCAGTTTCGTGAAAGGCCAACAGCATCTAATGCCACGGCCGCACAGCACACACATTAAACAGCAGTTGATTGGAGCACACACATTATGAAGATGCCGATTTACCTCGATTACAGCGCCACCACTCCGGTGGACCCGCGCGTAGCCGACGCCATGATCCCTTTCCTGCGTGAAAGCTTTGGCAACCCGGCATCTCGCAGCCATGCCTATGGCTGGACCGCCGAGGAAGCAGTTGAAAAAGCCCGTGAAGATGTTGCCGCTTTGGTGAATGCTGACCCGCGCGAAATCGTGTGGACCTCTGGCGCAACCGAATCGAACAACCTGGCCATCAAAGGTGCGGCGCTGTTTTACGGCGAAACCAAAGGCAAGCACATTATTACTGTAAAAACTGAACACAAGGCCGTGCTGGACACCTTCCGCGACCTGGAACGCCACGGCTTTGAAGCCACCTACATGGACGTTCAGGAAAATGGGTTGTTGGACATGGATGCTTTGAAAGCCGCCATTCGCCCCGATACAGTACTGATTTCAGTGATGTTCGTGAACAACGAAATTGGCGTGATTCAAGACATTCCTGCAATTGGCGAATTGTGCCGCGAGAAAGGCATTATTTTCCACGTGGATGCCGCACAAGCCACAGGCAAAGTTGAAATTGACCTGCAAAAGCTGAAAGTCGATTTGATGAGCTTCTGCGCCCACAAAACATACGGCCCCAAAGGCATCGGTGCATTGTATGTGCGTCGCAAACCCCGCATTCGAATCGACGCACAAATTCACGGTGGCGGCCACGAGCGCGGCATGCGTTCCGGCACCTTGGCCACCCATCAAATTGTGGGCATGGGCGAAGCTTTCCGAATTGCCAAAGAAGAAATGGCCAGCGAACTGCCCCGCATGAAAGCACTGCGTGACCGCTTGCTGAACGGCCTGAAAGCGATTGACGAAATTTATGTGAATGGCGACCTGGAAAAACGTATTCCACACAACCTGAACGTGAGCTTCAATTTTGTGGAAGGCGAATCGTTGATCATGGCCGTGAAAGACATTGCGGTGTCCTCCGGTTCAGCCTGTACATCGGCATCGCTGGAGCCTTCTTATGTGTTGCGCGCCCTGGGTCGCAGCGACGAATTGGCGCACAGCTCCATTCGTTTCTCGATTGGCCGTTTCACTACCGAAGCAGATATTGATTTCACCATCGAACTGATGAAAACCAAAGTGGCGAAGTTGCGCGAATTGTCGCCCCTGTGGGAAATGCACCTGGACGGCGTCGATTTGAGCACCGTTCAATGGGCAGAGCACTGAAATATTTAAAGATTGAGGAGAAGTACCATGGCATACAGCGAAAAAGTTTTGGACCACTATGAAAACCCCCGCAACGTGGGTTCGTTCGAAAAGGGCGACGACGAAGTGGGCACAGGCATGGTGGGTGCACCTGCTTGCGGCGACGTAATGAAGCTGCAAATCAAGGTGGGTGAAGACGGTGTGATCACCGATGCGAAGTTTAAAACCTATGGCTGCGGTTCAGCCATTGCTTCTTCGTCACTGGTGACCGAATGGGTCAAGGGCAAAACCCTGGACCAGGCTTTGGAAATCAAGAACACTGCAATCGCTGAAGAACTGGCATTGCCACCTGTAAAAATTCACTGCTCCATTCTGGCTGAAGACGCCATCAAGGCAGCAGTTGAAGATTACAAAAAGAAGCATGCTTGATCGTTGAAAAGTTGTTGAAAAGGAATTGAACACCATGGCGATTACATTGACTGAGCGCGCCGCCGACCACATCAGCAAGTTCCTGACCAAACGCGGAAAGGGAATTGGCTTGCGTATTGGTGTGCGCACCACCGGCTGTTCCGGCATGGCTTACAAACTTGAGTTTGTCGATGTTGTGGCCGTTGAGGACAATGTGTTCGAGGCCCATGGTGTAAAACTGTTTGTGGACCCGAAAAGCATGCCCTACCTTGAGGGAATTGAACTGGACTTCGCACGCGAAGGTCTGAATGAGGGTTTCAAATTCAACAACCCCAACGAAAAGGCGCGCTGCGGCTGTGGTGAAAGCTTCACAGTGTAATGGCTAATTCGGCAAATAAGTCAGCAATCAAGCTTAGCGACAACGACTTTGAAATTTTTGGGTTGCCCTGCCAGTTTGCACTGGACAGCGCAGCCCTTTCTGCTTCGTACTTGCGCCTGCAAAGTCAAACTCACCCCGACCGTTTTGCAAATTCCAGCGCTCAAGAAAAGCGGCTGGCGGTGCAGTGGGCCACGCGGGTTAACGAGGCCTACAAGCGCCTTCAAAACCCCATGGAACGCGCCATTTACTGGTGTGAGCTAAACGGTGAAAACCCGCGTGGGCAGCAAAGCAACTTGCCACCCGCCCTGCTGATGCAGCAAATGGAGTGGCGTGAAGCACTGGAAGAAATTGACAGCGTTGAGGCACTTGAAGACTTGCTGGATGAAGTGGCTGCAGAAAAGAAACGTTGCCTTGCACTGATTGCGCAGCAAATTGACAGCGAGAAGAATGCGCAGGCGGCCAACGCCACCGCGCAGGCCTTGCTGTTTATCGACAAATTCATGATTGAGTTGACCAAGAAATTGGAGCAACAGGAGGACGCCAGCTAATGGCTTTGTTACAAATTGCCGAACCCGGCATGTCGACTGCGCCCCACGAGCACAGGCTTGCTGTGGGCATCGACCTGGGCACCACGCACTCGCTGGTGGCCAGCGTGCGAAGCGGCAGTGCCGAATGTTTACCCGATTCTTCTGGCCGCGTTATTTTGCCCAGCGTGGTTCGCTACGGCGAAACCGGCGTAAAAAACATGGGCGAAGATGCTTTGGCCTGTGCCGACACCGACCCGTTCAACACGGTGTTCTCCGTCAAACGCCTAATGGGTCGCGGCTTCAAGGACGTGGAAGGCTTGAACCTGCCCTACCGTGTCAAAGATTCAGGCGGCATGGTTGAAATTGAAACTGATTACGGCACCAAGAGCCCGGTTGAAGTGTCTGCCGATATTCTGCGCAACTTGCGCAAACGTGCAGAGGCCACCTTGGGTGGTGAGCTGGTGGGCGCTGTGATAACTGTGCCCGCTTACTTTGACGACGCCCAACGCCAGGCCACCAAAGACGCTGCTCAACTGGCCGGCTTGAACGTTTTGCGCCTTATCAACGAACCCACCGCCGCCGCTGTGGCTTATGGCCTTGATCAAAAAGCGCAAGGGCAATTTGTGGTATTCGATTTGGGTGGCGGCACATTTGATGTATCCATTTTGCGATTGCAAGGTGGTGTATTTGAGGTGCTGGCCACGGGTGGCGATTCTGCCTTGGGTGGCGACGATTTCGATCGCGCAATGGCTGATCACTTTATTGCCACGCACGGGTTTCAGGAACTGAACCCACAACAACGTTCGCGCCTGGTGATGGCTTGCCGCCGAGTGAAGGAACAAATTTCCCACGAGCACACCGCATTTCTCAGCGTTGAATTCAAAAGCGGCGAAACCATCGCGGAAACAGTGACTGCGGAACAGTTTGAAACCATTGTTGAGCCCTTGGTGAAACGCACCATTCAAGCCGCACGCAAAACCCTGCGAGATGCCGGCTTAAGTACCGAGGAAATTGACGGTGTGGTCATGGTGGGCGGTTCTACCCGTATGCCAGTCATTCGCAAAGCAGTGAAAGCATTTTTTGGCAAAGACCCGCTGGTGAATTTGAACCCGGATGAGGTGGTGGCCATTGGTGCTGCCATTCAAGCAGACACCTTGGCGGGCAACCGCAGCGACGATGAGCTGCTGTTGCTTGACGTAATACCCTTAAGCCTTGGCCTTGAAACCATGGGTGGTTTAACCGAGCGCGTGATCAACCGCAACAGCACCATTCCTGTGGCGCGTGCGCAAGAATTCACCACCTTCAAAGACGGTCAAACCGCCATGGCCATTCACGTGGTTCAGGGCGAACGCGAGCTTGTGTCTGAAAATCGTTCACTTGCAAGGTTCGAATTGCGGGGTATTCCACCCATGGTGGCCGGTGCTGCGCGCATTCGCGTCACCTTCCAGGTGGATGCCGACGGCTTGCTGGCTGTGAATGCCATGGAAACCGGTTCAGGTGTTTCAGCCAACATCACAGTGAAGCCTTCCTACGGGTTGGACGACGATCAAATCGCGGGCATGCTGAAAAACAGCTTTGAATTTGCCGAAGCCGACATGAATGCACGTCAGCTTCGCGAGCAACAAGTTGAGGCCATGCGCTTGGTGGAATCGGTTGAAGCTGCGATTGGCAAAGACAGTGAACTGCTTGACGCCAGCGAGCTTGAAACGATCAACGCCAGTGTGAATGCATTGCGTGAATTGGCGCAAACAGACGATTTACGCGCCATTGAAAAGGGCATTGAAGACTTGAGCCATCTGACAGAGGACTTTGCAGCGCGCCGCATGGACGCTGGTATACGCAAAGCATTGACAGGTAAAACCATTGACACTGTGAGCACCACCCTGGGTGGCGCTGCGAAATAAACGCAACACAACAGAACACGAGAGATTGAGAAATGCCGATTATTAAAATTTTGCCCCATGAAAGTTTGTGCCCGGAAGGCAAAACATTTGAAGTGCCAGTGGGCGCACAGCTTTGCGAAGCCATTCTGAAAAACGACATTGCACTGGAACATGCCTGCGAAATGAGCTGTGCCTGCACCACCTGCCATGTGGTGATCAAGGAGGGCTTCAACAGCCTGAACGAAAGCGATGATGACGAAGATGATTTGCTGGACATGGCCTGGGGCCTGACACCTCAAAGCCGTTTGTCTTGCCAGGTGAAAGTGGCTGACAAAGACCTGGTGGTTGAATTGCCGAAGTACACGATCAACCACGCACGTGAGAATCACTGATCAAGGAGGCAGCAACATGAAATGGACCGACACGCTGGACATTGCGCTGGAGCTGATTGACGCTCATCCTGATGTTGACCCGCAGTACATTCGCTTCACGGATTTGCACAAGTGGGTATGCGCCCTGCCAGGCTTCAACGATGATCCAGAAAAATCGAATGAGAAAATTCTGGAAGCAATCCAGATGACCTGGATTGAAGAACAGGACTGATTACAACAGGTCATTGATCGGAAGCAGGGAATAAAAGAAAACAACCGCCTTTCGCCACAAAGTGGCCTTGGGCTCCAGGTTGTGAACAATCTCTTTTCCGCCCTGCCGTTCAATCCACACCAAGGCATCGTTTTCATCCAGACGAACCTCGTAGGCCATCACTGGCAGGGCCTGAAACGCCAAATCAATTTGAGTGGCCAGACTTTCACTTTGAATCAGGAAACCCATTTCGGTATTCAGGTTCACGGACCGTGGGTCAAAGTTGAACGAACCCACAAACACCCGCGAACTATCGACTGAAAAAGTTTTGGTGTGCAGGCTTGAACCTGAAGTGCCCAACATCAGATTCCGCCTGGTTCCAGTTTTTTGCACCCCTGAACTACTTTTCAATTCAAATAATTTAACGCCAGCTTTCAGTAACTCCACGCGTGTTTTCGCATAGCCCGAGTGCACCGCAGCCACGTCGGTCGCCTCCAGCGAATTCGTCAAAATTTGCACATTCACACCCGCTTTGGCCAAACGTGAAAAGAACGCAACGCCCCGTTCTGTGGGCACAAAGTAAGGCGACACCACACTCAGGCTGAACCTAGGCTCTGCAATGAAATCGCGCAACTCACTGACCAGGTAATCTTCGCGACTGGCTTCATCAAGTCCCTTGGCAGGGTCATCGCTAACCATGCGTACCTGGGTCCACTGCAACGGTAACTTGCCGCGCAAAAAATCTTGTACAAACACAGATTCTCGAACCTGTTTTAGGTACACGGCAGCGCGCTCTTCTTGCTCTACAGTGAGTTGTTCACGGTCAAGCTCATCAAGCACGGCCGGCTCCGAAGGAAGCAAAATTTTGCTGGCCGGATAGGCCGAATCGCTTGTCCAGTAGGCATCAAAGTCACGAGACACCGCATCAACCACTGCACCAACACACAGCACGTCAAGGTCAGTGAATAACTGAGCTTGGCTTGCGCCAAAGTATTCATCCCCGATATTGCGCCCACCAGAAATGGTCACCATATTGTCCACGGTGAAAGCCTTGTTGTGCATGCGGCGGTTTACACGCGAGAAGTCGGTGATGTAGCCCAGCCATTTTGGATTGCGAATGACAAACGGATTAAACAGACGCAACTCAATATTCGGATGTCGGTCCAGGCGGTTCAATTGATTGTCCAGGCCAGTGATACCGTTGTCATCCAGCAGCAATCGAACCCGAACGCCACGTTCTGCAGCAGAGAACAGTTCATTTAACATCAAGGTGCCCGTGGTGTCGTTGTGCCACAAGTACGACTGAATATCGATAGTTTGTTCTGCTGTGCGTGCCAACGCAACCCGGCTTGCAAAAGCCTGTTTGGGGTCTTGCATGGGGTAAATGCCAGCCTTAGCCCTGTTTTGTGCCAAGCGCCCTGACAAGGCTTTTCCAAGTGTTGTGACGCGGGCCTGCTCAGGGGCAAGTGCAGTTGACTGTGTTCGATCGTTCAATGGGGGCAAGGCACAGCCTTGCAACAGGGCAAGCAGAAAAAAACGGCGGTCATTGCTTTGATTGCCATTTTTCCGCTCCAGTGCGATCACGCTAAGAGATCATTTCGACGCCGGGGGCAGCGCGTTCATGGACTGTAACACGCCCCGGGTAATCGCTTCTCGCTTTGGGAGGTCGCCTATACGGTTGGGTGTGTCGATATTCAAGGCGAAAAACACCGGTCCGCTTGGCCATTCAACGTAACCGACCCACCAGCCAAAGCTGCCCTCCCAGCCTGTTTTTGCACGCAGTATCCAGTCTCGTCCAGCCTCGACAACGATGATGTCTTTCACGAGGCGCTGGTGTTCTATTCTGAAAGGCAAGCTGTTCGCATACAGTTTTTGTAGAAAACTGATTTGCTCAAACGCAGTAATTCGTATGTTGCCATCCAGCCAGTAACCGTCTTTTCCACCACTGGGGTCTGCGTTGCCGTAGCCTGCTTTTTCAAGATAGGTTTTGGCGGCTTGTTCACCAATTTGTTGCGCCATCCACTGATACACCCACACCACAGAGCCCCGCATGGACGAGCGCAAATTGTGATCAGAATTCCACACGTCGAAATCGCGCTTCTTTCCATCCCACTTAAAAACCTGAAACTCGTCTTTCACCACACCGTGTTCCAGTGCAAACAAGGCATGAGGAATTTTGTAAGTGGAGGCTGGCAGGTAAGGGGTGCTGGCACGCTTCGGGTTATAGACCTGAAAAACTGGATTGGCGCTACGTTGGTCCAACACGACGAGCGTGCCCACAGCATCGTGCTGATCGAAAAATGTTTTCCAGTCCTGTCGTTCATGCACCACGGGTGTGGATGCGCCATGCACGGTGCTTACCAACATGAAGCACACAACGAAAACTGCGCTGAACAAACGCATTCACTCTCCCCGGTGATTATCGAACTGCGGAGTCCTTTCCGATAATTTGATTGATCTCTGCGCTGCTTAACGTCGATGAATCGCATTTGGCATACCCGGTTCGCTCAGTGACCAGGTAACGCACGCCACTGCTGTTTTGCAGGCCGGTGTCTTTCTCGTTTTCTTCAATGGCGAGTTCATCGTATTCAGCAGACGCGCAAGCCCGCTCCGCTCCGGTACGCCAAGTTGTTCGGGCGGCTTCAAGATTGGTCCAAGGGGCGTGGTTTGAGCGAGCGTAAATATAAAACAGGCCTGGACCCATTTCTTCTTGCTTGTAACCACCGCCCAGCATGTTGCTGCCTTTGGACAAATCATGGGTTGACGCGCAACCCGCCAAACCAGCCACTACCAATGCAAACGCAAGTTTGTACACAATAAAACTCCACTGCCAATCAAAGAAAGGGCACATTGTGCCCCAGCTGGCGGCCGTTAAATGGCTTTGCCGTCGAAATCGCTGGCACTGTGCCGCTCAAGCACCTGCTCATTGGGCTCACCCCAGGCGCGATTCACCATTCGCCCGCGAATAACCGCTGGCCGTTTGGCAATTTCATGGGTCCAGCGCAGCACATTGGTATAAGTGTGGGCCTCCAGAAACTCGGCCGCCTCGTACACCTTGTTGGTGACCAATGCACCGTACCAAGGCCAAATCGCCATGTCCGCAATCGTGTATTCGCTGCCAGAAATGTACTCGTGGTCGGCCAGCTGACGATCCAGCACATCCAGTTGTCGTTTCACTTCCATCGCATAGCGGTTGATCGGGTACTCATACTTCTCGGGTGCATAGGCGTAAAAGTGGCCAAAACCACCACCCAGCATGGGCGCACTGCCCATTTGCCAGAACAACCACGACAAGGTTTCTGTCCGTTTGGCTGGGTCGGTGGGCAAGAATGCCTTGAACTTCTCGGCGAGGTACAAAAGAATGGAGCCCGACTCAAATACTCGCGTGGCGGGTTTGGTGCTGCGGTCCAGCAGCGCAGGAATTTTACTGTTGGGGTTCACTTCCACGAAGCCACTGCTGAACTGGTCGCCGTTGGAAATATTGATCAACCAGGCGTCGTATTCAGCGCCTGTGTGGCCAAGAGCCAGCAATTCTTCCAGCATCACAGTGACCTTCACGCCATTGGGCGTGGCCAGTGAATAAAGCTGCAAGGGATGCTCGCCAACTGGCAATTCTTTGTTGTGCGTGGCACGGGCAATCGGGCGATTGATATTCGCAAACTTGCCGCCGCTTTCCTTGTCCCACACCCAAACCTTGGGTGGTGTATATTTCGTGTCGCTCATGGCTAAAACCTCACTTTGCTGACTGCTCAAAAAAATCCAAAGTTCAGGATACCCTCAGGGAATCATGTTTTGATGAATCCAGCGTCCGGTTTCGTCAAGATCGCAACGAAACCTGACATGCCCCTCCCGTTTCAATTCCAGCAGTTCAAGACTCAATACTTTCACATTCAACACCACAAAGTTGGCGCGCGCTGTATCAAGGTCGTAAACCAGATCTCCCCCAGTAAGTGCGTCACCGGGGGCGCTCAGGGTTGCGTAGTCTTTTCGGGCATATTCGGGGATACGTGCCCAAAGACTGTTCACAATCAATTCACTGGTCTGCGGCGCTGCAATGCCACATACTCGAAGCTGGGTGTTGCTGCGTGGGTTCCAAAACAAAAGCGCCACACGTGAATCGTGGGCGATATCAGCCATTTTCTGGCTTCGGCGATCGGTGTAAAAAACCAGTTGATGATTGTCAGTGTTGACGGCCCTCAAGATGACCGAGCGCACTTGGGGGCCTTTCGGGCCTGCCGTGCTGAAACCCACAACACGCCAAGGGTGTTTTTTGTCCACCGTGGCGCGCACCAAAGTTTTCCAGATTTCTTCGGCATGGTTCATGCTTCTCTCCATGCTGTAAACGGGTTTTGTTTGTTCGGCTTCATTTTTGGGATTACACAGTGTCTATTCACGTTGCTCTGCGCCATATTACACGCTACCGCTACGATCGCCTGATCAACCTGGGCCCCCAAGTGGTGCGTTTACGCCCGGCCCCGCACTGCCGCACGCGCATTCTCTCCTTCAGCATGAAGGTGTTGCCGCAAACCCACTTCATCAACTGGCAACAAGACCCGCAAAGCAATTACATGGGGCGCTTGATATTTCCCGAGCGCACCGAGATGCTGGAAATCGCGGTGGACCTTGTGGCTGAAATGTCAGTGTTGAATCCCTTCGATTTTTTCCTCGAAGAAGCGGCTGAGTTTTTCCCCTTCAAATACGATGCATCGCTAGACCAGGAACTTGCACCCTATCTAGTGCCCTGCCACACAGGAAAGGCTTTTAACGCCTACATGGCCGAGATGAACTTGAGCCGGGTTAAAACCATCGATTTTCTGGTGGCTCTGAACCAGGATTTGGCCAAGCGGATCAAGTACCTGATCCGCATGGAGCCGGGGGTGCAAACACCCGATGAAACGCTGAACAGCGGGTCTGGTTCCTGCCGCGACACTGCGTGGCTGATGGTACAAATTTTCCGCAGACTGGGCATGGCGGCCAGGTTTGCCTCGGGCTACCTGATTCAACTGACCAGCGACGTCAAAGCCATCGACGGCCCCGATGGCCCCGAAAAAGATTTCACCGACCTGCATGCTTGGTGCGAGGTGTATTTGCCTGGTGCCGGCTGGATAGGCTTGGACCCCACTTCCGGTTTACTGGCTGGAGAAGGCCACATCCCATTGGCCTGCACACCTGAACCCAGCAGCGCAGCACCCATCACCGGAACGCTGGATGAATGCGAAGTTGAGTTTGAACATGAAATGAGCGTGCAGCGCGTGTATGAATCGCCGCGCACCAGCAAACCTTATTCTGATGAGCAATGGACGGGCATTGAAGCACTGGGCTTTGAAGTGGACAAAGCACTTGACGCACTGGATGTACGCCTGACCATGGGTGGCGAACCCACTTTTGTGGCCAACACAGACCGGGGTGCTGCTGAGTGGAACATTGATGCACTGGGGCCCACCAAACGCGAATACGGCATCAAGATGCTGAATAGGCTCGCCAAATATTATGGCAAGGGCGGCCTATATCACTTTGGTCAAGGCAAGTGGTACCCCGGCGAGCAGTTGCCGCGTTGGGCACTTTCGCTGTACTGGCTGAAAAGCGGTGAGCCAATCTGGAAAAACCCGAAACTGCTCAGCCATGAACAAGCGGATGGAAAAGCAAACAACGCCACCGCCAAACAGTTTATGGAAGGGTTGTGCGGCCGCTTGGGGCTACACCCGCGCTACGTGATGCCTGGTTTCGAAGACGCTTGGTATTACATGTGGCGAGAGCGCAAACTGCCCGTGAATGTGGACCCATTCGATTCAAGGCTGGACGACCCACTTGAGCGCAAGCGCCTGAACAAGGTGTTTACCCAAGGGCTGACCGAGGAAGTGGGCTATTGCCTGCCCATTCAATCAACCAAAGGCCAATGGCGCACAGGGCAGTGGTTTTTGCGAGACGAACGTATGTACCTGATTCCGGGCGATTCGCCCATGGGCTATCGCCTGCCGCTGGATTCACAACCCTGGGTGGCTAAAAAGGACTATCCATACACCATTCCTGCCGACCCGTTCGCACCCCCTGCTCCTTCACGCGTGGCCCTGCAAAAGCCCAGTGCCAAAGCAAGTGCAGCCAGTGTGACCGATGACAAGGCCCCTGTAATGAAAGAATCGGCCACGCACATTGTGCGTACCGCCATGTGTGTGCAGGCACGCAACGGACATTTGTATGTGTTCATGCCCCCACTCGAGGTACTCGACGATTATCTTGAACTGGTAGCCAGAATTGAAGATACCGCCGAGGCGATGAGTCAGCCTGTGGTGCTGGAGGGTTACCCTCCCCCGCGTGACAAGCGGATGACCATGTTGCAAGTTACACCCGATCCAGGCGTGCTGGAGGTGAATGTTCAACCTAGCAAAAACTGGGGTGAGCTATTGCACCTGACCACGAATTTGTATGAAGAAGCGCGACTAATTGGCCTTTCTACCGAAAAATTCATGCTGGATGGCAGGCACAGCGGCACGGGTGGAGGCAACCATTTCGTGATGGGCGGTGAAACCCCAGAACATAGCCCTTTTTTGCGCCGCCCTGATTTGCTGGGCAGCCTGCTGCGTTACTGGCACAACCACCCAGGCTTATCCTATTTGTTCTCAGGCCTGTTTATTGGCCCTACCAGCCAGGCCCCGCGCGTAGACGAAGCACGCAGCGACCAAGTGCATGAACTTGAACTGGCCTTGACCGAGCTTGAAAAACAAATGCAGAAACACGGAGGCAACCCGCCACCGTGGATTATCGACCGCCTTTTGCGCAACATTTTGATCGATTCGACAGGTAACACCCACCGCAGCGAATTTTGTATTGACAAGCTGTACAGCCCCGACACCTCCACAGGACGCCTGGGCCTGCTTGAGTTGCGTGCATTCGAGATGCCACCGAATGCTCAAATGAGCCTAGCGCAGCAACTGCTGCTGCGCACCCTGATTGCCAAATTCTGGAAAACACCTTACACGGCAAGGCTCGTGAAATGGGGCACACGCCTGCACGACCAGTTCATGCTCTCCACCTTCGTCAAAAACGACATCGCAGATGTCGTGGCCGATCTGAATGCTGCCGGTTTCCCGTTCCAGATGGACTGGTTTGCACCGCACTTTGCGTTCCGTTTTCCGAAGATGGGCGACTTTTCCAGCCGTGGTGTTGAGGTGGAGTTATTCAGCGCCCTGGAGCCCTGGCACGTATTGGGCGAGGAAGGCGCGCCCGGTGGCACTGTGCGGTATGTCGATTCGTCACTTGAACGCCTGGAAGTGAAAGTAAAAAACTTTGTCGATGAACGCTACACCCTGACCTGCAATGGTGTAAAAGTACCCCTGCACAGCACGGGCACCGAGGGCGAATACGTGGCTGGCGTGCGCTACCGGGCCTGGCAACCACCCAACGCCCTGCACCCCACTATTGGCGTACACACCCCCTTGGTGTTCGACTTGATCGACACATGGAATGGCCGCAGCCTGGGTGGTTGCCAGTACCATGTAGCCCACCCGGGCGGGCGCAATTATGACCTATTCCCGGTGAATGCCTTCGAAGCAGAAAGCCGACGCCTAACCCGCTTCTTCCGCATGGGCCATACCCATGGCAAGGTTAGTGTAAAAAGCCCAAGCGGAAGACCCGAGTTCCCCATCACACTAGACCTAAGATGGTGTTAGGCATTTACAATAGGGCACCGAACTTTAGGCAGTGACCGCTTTGAGCGCGAACCCGAACACCACCCTAGCAAATGTCGAGGTGCCCTGGCAGCAGAGCATCCTTCAAGGCACCAGCGCGTACTACAGCGAGCTGGCGGTCAAAGGTGTTCTGCGCCCAGCATGGGCAGATTTCGTCAGCCGATTGCCCACCACCGGGCTTAGCGATCACCTGGACAGCAAGCTCAATGCCCTGGCCAAGCAAATTCGCGACAACGGCATTACCTACAATGTGTACGCCGACCACGCACAGGGCACCTCGCGCCCTTGGTCGCTCGACTTGCTGCCTTTCATCATTGACCAGGCTGATTGGGCGGTGCTGCAAACCGGGATTGCCCAACGTGCGCGCCTGTTGAATGCGATGATGGCCGACGTGTATGGCAAGCGCGAATTACTTTCCAAAGGTCTGCTCCCTGCAGATCTGGTCTTTGGGCATTCAGGCTACTTGCCGCAAATGCAAGGCACGGAACCACCTAACAAGGTGTGGCTGCACATGGTGGCGTTCGATCTCGGCCGCAGCCCGGATGGCAAATGGTGGGTGATCACCCATCGCATGCAGGCCCCTTCCGGGCTTGGGTATGCACTTGAGAACCGTCTGAGTATTTCGCGCAGTTTTACACGCGGCTTTCGAGAAATGCACATTCAGCATTTGGCCGGTTTTTACCGCGACTACATCGATGGTATCCGCAGGCTTTCGCCCAAGGGTGAAAATGCACGCATTGCCCTGCTGACCCCTGGCCCGTACAACGAAACTTATTTTGAGCATACCTACCTGGCGCGTTATCTGGGTATTTCGCTGGTTGAAGGCAGCGACCTGACCGTGCGCAACAACAATGTGTTTCTAAAAACCGTGAATGGACTTGAGCCCATCGATGGATTGATTCGCAGAACGGATGACCAATGGCTCGACCCGCTTGAGCTGCGCGAGGATTCCCAACTGGGCGTGCCCGGCCTCTTGCAGGCTATTCGCACCGGTGGTGTTGTCATGGCCAATATGCCCGGCGCAGGCTGGTTGGAAAGCCCGGCCATACACGGCTTTATGCCGGGGCTAGGCCAACACTACCTTCAAGAAGATTTGCTGTTGCCCAGCGTGCCCAGCTGGTGGTGCGGCGAATCACCTGCATGGGCGCAGGCCAGCGAACGGCTGAACAACCTGGTGATTAAATCCACTGGACCAAACCGCCGAGGACGCACCATGGAATCCATCATGGGCTCGGAGCTGGATGAAATAGAACAGCGGGCCTGGTTATCCAAAATCAGTCAGCGACCCTCGCAATACACCCTTCAGGAATTGATACCGCTTTCGCGCGTACCGATCTGGACCGGTGCTGGCGGTATTGAAGAACGCGCCATGATGCTGCGCCTGTTTGCCGTGACCGATGGACAGGGCAACTACACCGTGATGCCGGGTGGGCTGACCCGCGTGGCCGGTGACCAACACGGCATTGTGAGCATGCAAAAAGGCGGCACCAGCCTGGACACTTGGGTGCGCAGCGGCGAACCTGTCGAACGCACCACCAACCTGAAAGAAAAACTGCAAGCCAAAGATTTGCAGGCGTTGCGCAGGCCAGTGTCCAGTCGGGCTGCGGAGCATTTGTTTTGGCTTGGGCGTTACACCGAGCGGGCCAGTTTTTCATTGCGCCTGTTAATGCGCGCGCAATTGTTGCTGAACGAAGAAGAATACCTGGACACCACGACCTTGGGTTTGTTGCATGAATTGTGCGGCAAACAAGGATTGAGTACCGAGTTTGACCCGGCTGAACCTCTGAACCAGGATGAACTTGAGGCCAATATTCTTGAACGGCTCTGGTACAAAACCGGAATCGATGCGCCACCTGCCGTTGGGCTTGCGGGACAATTGAACGGTCTTGCCAATGTTGCTGGGCAATTGAGGGAGCGCTTGAGCAGCGGCCATTGGCGATTGCTGAACGATTGCGCCAAAGTGCTGATCGAGCCGGACTGGGTACGTTTTCAACGCAGCTTGCCCACCGCTTCGCTGGAGCAGGTTCAGTTGTATTTGCTGGCCATGCACGGCGAGCAAAGTGACCACATGACTCGCGACAACGGTTGGCGCTTTTTGCAACTGGGCCGTCAACTTGAACGTTTGTGCGGTGCCTGCGATTGTTTGCTGTCACTGACCAGCATGCCTGGGCGCGCGGGCGAACACGGCCTGGCTTTGGCCATCGCCTTGGCCGACAGCACCATCACCTACAGGTCGCGCTATCAACACCGCTTTGAATGGTTGCCCACACTCGACTTATTGATCTTTGACGAAGATGCGCCCTATGCCATTCGCCGAATTCTGTATAAGCTGGACATTGTGATTGACCGCTTGCCCGGCGACACCAGCCAGATTCGACAACTGTTCAATAGCGTGTACCGCAATGGCGACATGCCGGACGGCCTGAGCCTGGAGGGACTGCAACCGCCCTTCCCGGCCGATACCGGGCGCAAATTGCGCGTTTGGCTGCAAGAATTACTCGACACGGCCTACAAAGTTTCAGACCTTGTGGGTGCCCAATATTTCAGACTGGCAGAGTTGCCCGACCAGGTCATTCAGGGAAGATAAATCAATGCCCTTCTCGGAAAGAAGAAAGGTGACCCATGTTACCGACTACGACTATCAACAACCTGCGGAATGCTCGCAGCAAATTTGTATTTTGCAGCCGCAAGAAGGCGAAGGCATGGAAGCCGGGCCTTTGCGCAAGGGTCAAAAGCTGATTTCGCACACGCTGAAAATTCGCCCCAACCCGTCGACCGTACAAAGCAACACCGATGCATTCGGCAATGTCGTTCATCACTTCGAGATGAATTACCCACACGATCACCTCGAAGTGCACAGCGAAAGCGAAGTCGAGGTGAGCAGCTTTTTACACACAGGGCCAATTGACGATTTGATCAGTCCAAGCTGGAATGAGTTGGTGGACCAGCTGCGCTACCAAGCTGGCCAGGCAATTTCTGACGATTACCAGTTCAGGTTTGAATCCAAGCATGTGCCTTTGCTCGATTCGCTGCGCGATTATGGCAGTCTCGATTTCTGGCCCGGGCGCCAGGTGGTGCACGCCGGGCAGGCCTTGATGCAGCGTATTTTTCGGGAATTCAGCTACCAGAGTGGTTCCACCACCATCCAGACCACGGTTGAGGAGGTCATGCAAAGCCGCGAGGGCGTTTGCCAGGACTTCGCGCATGTCATGTTGGGCGTGCTTCGCTCGCTGGGGCTTTCAGCCCGCTATGTAAGCGGCTACATGCTGACCGAACCACCGCCAGGGCAACCCAAGCTGTTGGGTGCTGATGCCAGCCACGCCTGGGTTTCACTGTGGTGTGGTCCTGATGTAGGGTGGGTAGACTTCGATCCGACCAACAACCAGTTGCCGGATACCCGGTATGTGACTGTGGCAGTTGGGCGAGACTACGCGGATGTGCCGCCGATGCGGGGTGTGGTGCATGGTGGCGGGGAACATACCTTGAAGGTGGCGGTGACGGTTTTTTAGACATCGCCAGCTTCTTGATTGCCTCTGCGCCTGTTGCTTCATCCCGTCGGTTTCTTGATGGCCTCTGCGCTTGTTGCTTCATCCCGCCTTGGCGGGCTTGAATCCCTTCTTGATTGCTGACTCGGTTCATGCGAAACGCAAAAGCGTGTTCGCATCGATTGCTAGCGCAATCGCCCCTCGCTGTGCATCAAGCGGGCAGCCCACCTGAAATCGGCGAGATGAAGCGACATGCGCAGAGACTTAAAAAAGTCTGTGATAATCCTTTCAAGACGGAATATCCTTGGATGACTGCTTAAACACCTTCGACTGTCCAGACTTATCGACTTCGAAGCTGTATTCACCTTCTGTCATATTGATTCGATATGAGAAGCGGCCACGCACCCCGACTTCGTTTGTACTCAGCTCATAGAAACATTCATCTGAACTGGCGCAACCTTCCTGAAAGAGAAAGCGGCTAGTCCGTTCATCGATCCAGTCAGACCTGATTTCGTGATCAGCCGTCTTGATTAAGATTGGTCTCTGATCAGTGTCGCAAAAATTCTCGATGATTAGCACTTCATGAGATTTGAATGTCAACTCGCATGTTGTTCTCGAATGCATAAACAGTTGAGTTGATAGTCGTTGATCAAACGCGGAACATGCAGAAACAATCGGAAGGGAAGCAACGAACACAAAAAAGGCTGAACGACGCATAGTGAGCCGGGAAATATTCTGGATGCTCAGTGTAATGGCATGACCACAGTAAGCAAATTAAATGCTCAGTTGTGTGTCACCAGACAAAGGTTCGCTGCATGTGTCGCGCCGTTCCGCCGATTTCAGGTGGGCTTCCGGCTTGATGGGCAGCGAGGGGCGATTGCGCAAGCAATCGATGCGAACACGCTTTTGCGTTTCGCATGAACCGAGCCAGCAATCAAGAAGGGATGAAAGCCCGCCAAGGCGGGATGGTGGGATACGTGCGGTGAGCTTACACGTTGGGAGAACTAACACATGCGTCGAATACAAACCGCGCACGGTGCTGTAAACACGCATGCACGGTGAGTCAAACTTGATTAATCTTCGCGCCTTAGATGCGGAAACAAAATCACATCGCGAATATTGGGGCTATCGGTAATCAGCATCATCAAACGGTCGATACCAATGCCGCAACCACCAGTGGGTGGCATGCCATATTCAAGCGCACGAATGAAGTCAGCATCAAAGAACATGGCTTCATCATCGCCCGCTTCTTTGGCCTCAACCTGCTTTTTGAACCGGTCGGCTTGGTCTTCTGGATCGTTCAACTCAGAAAAACCGTTGGCAATTTCACGGCCAGTGATGAACAATTCAAACCGTTCGGTAATTTGTGAATTGGCATCCGAGGCACGCGCCAAGGGCGACACTTCAACCGGGTAGTCCACGATGAAGGTGGGTTCCCACAACAGGCTTTCAGACGTTTCTTCAAACAAGGCCAACTGCAATGCACCGATGCCCGCGTTTTTCAGCGCAGGCTCTTTGTCCACATGCACACCCTTCTTGGCCAAGGCCTTTTTCAGGTAGTCAATGTTCTGCAAGTCTTCCGTACTATATTCCGGGAAGTATTTCTGAATCGCCTCAACAATCGTCAGGCGTGCAAACGGCTTGGACAAGTCCAGTTCGCGGCCTTGGTAAGTCAACCTCGCACTGCCGGTCGCAGTGGTGGCGGCGTGTTGAATCACCTGCTCGGTGAAGTCCATCAAGTCGCGGTAGTTCCAGTACGCCGCATAGAATTCCATCATCGTGAATTCAGGGTTGTGGCGTGGGCTGACACCCTCATTGCGGAAATTGCGATTGATCTCGAACACACGCTCGAAACCGCCCACAATCAGGCGCTTCAAATACAGTTCGGGCGCAATGCGCAAGTACATTTCCATGTCCAGTGCATTGTGGTGGGTAATGAAAGGCTTGGCCGATGCGCCACCAGGAATGGGGTGCAACATGGGCGTTTCCACTTCCAGAAAACCGTGGTCGGCCATGAAATTGCGAACCGATGACATGGCTCTTGAGCGCGCAACAAAGGTGTCGCGTGTTTGCTCGGACACGATCAAATCCACGTAGCGCTGACGGTACTTGATTTCCTGATCAGCCAAGCCGTGGAATTTGTCAGGCAAAGGGCGCAGGCTTTTGGCCAACAAGTGGATTTCCGTGCAATGCACGCTCAACTCACCTTTGTTGGTTTTGAACAGCTTGCCTTTGGCAGCAATGATGTCGCCCAAATCCCAGTGCTTGAATTCGCCGTGAACGTCTTCGCCCACGCCTTCGTTGTTGATGTAAAACTGAATGCGGCCAGTGCCGTCTTGCACTGTTGCAAAACTGGCCTTGCCCATCACGCGCTTTAACATCATGCGACCAGACACAGATACTTCAATGCCCTGCGGATCGAGTGTTTCTTTGTCGAGCAAACCATAGTGGGCATGCAAATCGGCAGCGCGGTGTTCAGGTTTGAAGCTGTTGGGGAAAGGTTGGCCCTTCTCGCGCAGTTTGGCCAGCTTGCCGCGGCGTTCGGCAATAATCTGATTTTCGTCAACTGGCTGTTCGTCACCAGCGGCTTGTATTTTGTCGTTCATGGTTTAGATACCTTGCTTCAAGCTGGCTTCAATGAATGGGTCGAGGTCGCCGTCCAGTACACGCTGGGTGTTGGAAATTTCCACACCGGTGCGCAGGTCTTTGATGCGGCTGTTGTCTAGCACGTAGCTGCGAATTTGATGACCCCAGCCCACATCGGTTTTGGTGTCTTCCAAAGCCTGTTGCTCGGCCATGCGCTTGCGCATCTCGAACTCGTACAATTTGGCTTTCAACATGCCCCAGGCTTCATCGCGGTTGCGGTGCTGGGAACGGTCGTTCTGACACTGCACCACAATGCCGGTAGGAATGTGGGTCAAGCGAACCGCGGAATCGGTTTTGTTAATGTGCTGACCACCTGCTCCGCTGGCGCGGTAGGTGTCGGTGCGAACATCGGCCGGGTTGATCTCGATTTCGAAAGAATCATCCACTTCGGGATACACGAAAAGCGACGCAAAAGAAGTGTGGCGACCGCCGGAGGAATCGAATGGTGATTTTCGAACCAGGCGATGCACACCAGTTTCGGTGCGCAAATAGCCGAAAGCATATTCACCCTCCACTTTGACGGTGGCTGATTTGATACCTGCCACATCGCCGTCGGATTGTTCCATCACCTCAACTTTGAAGCCTTTGCGTTCGCAATAGCGCAGGTACTGACGCAGCAAAATACTCGCCCAGTCTTGGGCTTCGGTGCCGCCCGCACCAGCGGTGATGTCGATAAAACAGTTGGATGGGTCTGCAGGGTTGCTGAACATACGACGGAATTCCAGATCGGCGATGATCTTTTCGTATTCGGCCACATCGCTTTCAATGGCTTCCAGCGTATCAAAGTCGCTTTCGGCTTGCGCCATTTCGACAAGCTCTTGCGCGTCGCTAATGTTGGCTTGCACGGTGTTCATGGTCACCACCACGCCGTCCAGCATCTTTTTTTCTTTGCCCAATTCTTGCGCATGTTTGGGGTCGTTCCAAACGTTGGGGTCTTCCAGTTCGGCGTCAACTACTGTGAGTCGCTCGGCCTTGCGGTCGACGTCAAAGATACCTCCGCAACTGGCCTGCGCGGTCGGCGAGGTCAGTCAGGGCGTTGATGATGGCATTCAGGCGTTCGGCTTCCATGTTTCTCTAACAAATTCAATGTGCGTAACCCGATATTGTAACGCAAGCTGCCCTACAACACGTGTTCCACAATGATTTGCACCGCATCACCGCCTGTGAAGGTGTCCCGTTCAAACCGGTAAGCCAGTTTCACTTTGGCCGGTAGTGCCTCTACGGCGCGCCAGCGCAGGGCCACAAAGGTTTTGCCGTCGCGGCGTAAAGTGAACTTACTGTGTGCGTTTTTCAGCAAACGGTGTTCAAGCACCTCAAACTCATCACAAAACAGGGGTGCCGGGAAGCCTTGCCCCCACACCTGAGTTTCCAGCAAATCGGCTGCGCTGGCTGCAATGTAATCTGCAGGAATTGAACCATCGGTTTCAACCACCTGGGTAAGCACACTGGGGTCGCTTAAATCCAGAATGGCCCTGGCGAATTCAATTTTGAATTGGTCGATTGCGCCTTCTGCAAGTGTTAAGCCAGCTGCCATGGCATGCCCACCAAACTTGGGCATGCTGCCTTCGGGCAGGCGTTTGCTCACCAAATCAAGCACATCGCGCAAGTGCACGCCTTGCACTGAACGGCCACTGCCTTTCCAGAAGCCGTCATCACCCGGTGCCAATGCGATAGTGGGGCGATAAAGGCGTTCTTTGATGCGAGAAGCCAGAATGCCAATGACGCCTTGGTGCCAAGTGCTGTGCGCCACCACAATGCCTGCGGCGGGTTCATCCTGGCTAATGAATTTTTCAATGTCTTCCAGCGCATCGCGTTTCATGTCGGCTTCAATGCGCTTGCGTTCTTCATTCATTTTGCCCAGCTGGGCGGCCAGTGCACTGGCCTCGCCCGCGTCGTCGGCCAGCAGGGTTCGAATGCCAATGGCCATGTCGGCCAGCCGGCCTGCAGCATTTAGGCGGGGGCCCAATGCGAAACCCATGTCGGCTGCGGTGGCTTTGCGCGGGTCGCGGCTGGCTTCATGGAACAAAGCCAGCATACCGGGCTGAGCGCGGCCTGCGCGAATGCGCTGCAAACCATGCGCCACCAAGCGGCGGTTGTTTGCGTCCAGTTTCACCACGTCAGCCACAGTGCCCAGGGCCACCAAATCAAGCAGTGCGTCAATTCGGGGCTGACTGGCGGCATCAAACACGCCACGCTCGCGCAAAACAGCACGGGTGGCCAGCAACACATAAAACATCACGCCCACGCCAGCGATTGATTTGCTTGGAAACTCACAACCGGGCTGGTTGGGGTTCACAATGGCGAGCGCTTGCGGCAATTGGTCGCCAGGCAAATGGTGGTCGGTCACGATTACACCGATACCCAGCTCATTGGCTTCGTTCACACCTTCCACGCTGGCAATGCCGTTGTCCACGGTCACCAGCAAATCAGGTTCAAACTGCTGCGCAGCCAATTGAACGATTTCAGGGCTTAGCCCATAACCGTATTCAAAGCGATTGGGCACCAAAAAATCAATGTGGTATTTGGCAGCTTCTTCATCTGCGCCCAGGCTTTGCAGAAGCATGCGCAAGCCGCGCACGCCCACTGCGGTGGCTGTGGCGCCGTCGCAATCGTAATCGCCCACCACAACAATGCGGGCACCGGCCTCCAGTGCGTCTGCAAGAATTTCTGCGGCTTGGTCAATGCCCTTGAGCTGCGAAGGTGGAATCAAATCAGCGAGCCTGGTTTCAGCTTCCGCTTGAGAATCCACACCCCGCGCTGCCATCAGGCGCGCCATCAAGGGGTGCATGCCCTGGCTGCGAAGCACCGCTTCAACTTGCGGGCGAGGGGTACGAACCCGGTGCTCAACGGTAGTGGTATTCATCACCGCCCCTCCCATTCGGCCTGAATGCTGTCTTGGTCGCGCTGGCCTTGTTGCCACGCAGCTTGCAGGTCTTCCTCAGTGGGCCCCTCCTGCATTTCAGGTTCTCCCAGCACAGCCCAGTCAGGCTTGTTTTGCCAAAACTTGAATCGGTTCATCCAGTTGCTTCTTAAAGTTTTCCAGCCATGGTTGCCCAACAGCACCCAGTTAAAAGCCAAGCCAGCCAAGCGCATGGGTTGCAACACCTCGCTTTCCAGCAGTTTGAACACGCCAATATTGCCGCCCCAACCCTGAAAGTTCACGCAATAAATGTTGTCGGGCTTTGCCCCAGACTCGCTCGCTTCGGTTTGTACCGAGCTCTTTTGCAAAGAACCCAACAACTGGGTCCAGAACACAAATCGGTTCACAGCCTCGTCTGCGCTGTCGGTCATTTTCACCGCATCAAACACGCCACCTTCTGACACCGATTTCACACGCGGCACGGCCACATCAGTTTGCCAGGCCTCACCTCCCCCCCAAAACCACAGCGCATTCAGGGGCTTCAATCCCTTGGCTTCGCGGGCCTTGTTGAATTCGGCGTTGTGCAACTCCACCTGCATATTCAGCCACATGCGCCGCCAGTCGCTGCATTCCTGGTTCATGGGCAGGTAATCGGTCAGGCGAATCCCCTGCACCGACCACGGCGACGCCTGTTCCATGGGCACCGGCGTCGGGTTACTCAATAAACTGTGAAAACCCGCTGGCGTGTTCAGTGCCCAACCGTGTAGTTGCAACAGGGGCAGCACCACTTGCCAGAAGGCGTCGAGGTCAGTTTGGCCGAGCTGCAATACCTCGGGCGGTGTAAAACGCACACCATCGCGTTCAATTTCCAGACAACCCACTGTCCCCCAAAACCGGGTGAAAGGGGTTACAGCCGCGAGGCCACTATCAACCTGCGGCATTTGCAGCATGGCCCAGGCCGGGTACTGGTCGAACTTTGCTTGCGCTTGTGAATCCAAGTAGCGCATCAACCAGGCTTCGATGCGATCCAGCCCATCGGCGTTTTGGTATTTCGGTGCAGCATTTCTGGCCATGGTTTGCAGCAAACCGGCTGGCAAGCCTGTAAAAGACTGGCTCTGGGCATGGGCGGACAGGCGTTGCAGCGCCATTTCGGGCACCAGAATGTTGGGAACGAACACCCACAAAGGCGCATTGCTAGGTTTGGACACGGTTTTATTCACACTACAATGAGAGCGCTTTGAAACTTCAACAGCGCATTTGAACAATTCGGGACAATTTGTGATTAGTTTACCCTTTGATGTTGAAATTGCACTGCGCTATGTGCGCGGTGGCGGTCACAGAAGCCGTGACAAGTTCATTTCCTTTATCTCTGGATTGTCCATGGCCGGCATTGGGCTTGGCGTAGCGGCGCTTATCGTGGTGTTGTCGGTGATGAATGGCTTTCAAAAAGAAGTCCGCGACCGCATGTTGTCGGTGATTGCACACATCGAGGTATTGGCTCCCCAAGAAGGCTTTGAGAACCCAGAAGCGCTGGTGGGTGCAATCAAGGCTGCCAACCCAAAAGTAATCGGCGCCGCTCCCTATGTGGCTGGCGAAAGCATGCTGGCGCATGGAGACCTGCTGCGCCCAGCCATCGTTCGCGGTATTGACCCCGCCCAAGAACAGGAAGTATCTGATTTCAAAGAAGTCATTTCGGGTAGCCTGAGTAACCTGCAAGCTGGCGAATTTCGTGTGGTACTAGGCATCGAGTTGGCCAAACAGATTGGTGTAAGCGTGGGCGACCGCATTACGCTGATTGCCCCTTCAGGCCAAATGACCCCAGCTGGCATGATTCCCCGCTTGAAGGCCTTCGAGATAACAGCCTTGGTGAGCACTGGCCACTATGAATACGACAGTGGCCTGGTGCTGATGAACATTGACGACGCAGCCCGCTTTTACCGCAGCCTTGGCCCAACCGGTATTCGTGTGAAGTTAAACGACATGGATGCAGCCCCGTTTGTGGCCAGAGACATTGAAAGCCAGTTACCACCCAGCGTGTGGGTTCGTGACTGGTCAGTGCAAAACCGCACCTGGTTTGCTGCGGTACAAACCGAAAAACGCATGATGTTCATTATTCTGACCCTGATTATTGCGGTGGCCGCATTTAACCTGGTGTCCATGCTGGTAATGACCGTGAAAGACAAGCGCGGAGAGATCGCCATTCTGCGCACCCTGGGTGCAAGCCCATTTGCCATTCAGCGAATTTTCATGTTGCAAGGCGCACTGGTTGGCTGGATAGGTACCTTTTTGGGCGTAACTGCCGGCTGGTTGCTTGCCATTAATTTGGGCACGATTGTGCCCTCCATTGAACGGGCGCTCAGCGTTGAGTTTTTGCCAAAATCAATCTACTTCATCAGCCAGCTGCCCTCCGACCCTCGCGCAAGCGATGTGGTCACCATTGTGACTGTGGCCCTGGTGCTAAGCGTGCTCAGCACCATTTACCCAAGCTGGCGTGCTTCGCGTGCCGAACCAGCGGAGGCCCTGCGTTATGAGTAATGTTGTTCTGGAAACCAAAAACCTGAGCAAGGCATTCAAGGGAATCACAGCGAATGACCAAGCCACGCAAGTGATCAAAAACCTGAACTTTCAAGTACAGGCTGGCGAAACCGTGGCCATTGTGGGCGCCTCTGGCGCGGGCAAAAGTACCTTGCTGCATGTGCTGGGTGGTCTGGAAAAAGCCGACAGCGGCTCTGTGTTGTGGGCAGGTCAGGCCATCGAGCCATGGTCCGTTCGCAAACTGGGCATTGAACGCAACAAAACCCTGGGCTTTATTTACCAGTTTCACCACTTGCTGCCAGAATTTCATGCGCTGGACAATGTGGCCATGGCCCTTCGAATTGGCGGTGAAAACAAACAGGTAGCCCGTGAAAAAAGTGCGGTGCTGTTGAAGCAGTTCGGGCTTGAGCACCGGCTGAACCACCGCCCTGCGGAATTGTCTGGCGGAGAACGCCAACGCGTGGCGATTGCGCGTGCCATGGTGACCAATCCGAAAGCCATTTTAGCCGACGAGCCCACGGGCAATTTGGACCAGGACACAGCTGACCAAGTGTTTGAAAGCCTGATTCACAGCAAGGCTGCCAACAAATCAGCCTTGATCATCGTGACACATTCCATGGAACTGGCGCGCAAATGCAGCAAGGTGTTGAGGCTTGAAAAAGGTGAGCTCAAAGCAGAGTAAGTTCTGCTTTCAGTGCTCAACAGCAGGCCGACGTTTGCGCCTGCGCACGACTGCAATTCGCACACCAATATTCCAGGCCAAACGCACGCTGAAGTAACCCAATACAGACAAGGTCACCATCAACGCGGGCAAACCAACAGCGAGTGATGGCCCCATGGACAGCATCCAGTCCAGCATGGCGTGGGTGGAGTCACCCCAGGCAGACCAATTCCATTGCGGCAAGGGCTGCATGTTGGCCTCGCCAATTTCCCCCAACAAAAATTGCCCGTAAGCAACTGCAATCAAATACAGCGGCACAATCGTGATTGGGTTGGTGTACAAAGTGGTTGCGAAGGCCACCGGCATATTGACTTTGGCAACCAACACCCAAATGAGAGAACCAAAAATTTGAAATGGCCCAGGAATAAGCCCACAGAACAAACCCGCAGCTACCCCGCCCGCTACGCTTTTCCTGTTCAGTGCCCAAATATTGGGATGCCCCAGGAAGCGCTTGAACGGCCGAGCCCAAGGCAAACGCTCGAAGTGGTCGACAGTGGGAAGGTACTTACGAATTTTTCGACGAAACATGGCAAACTTTAAAGTATGTGGACCGACACGCACCTTCATCTTGATGCTTCTGAATACGACAGCGATCGCGTTGCGGTGGTTCAACGTGCGCGTGAATTGCATGTTACCCGCTTTGTATTGCCCGCCGTAGGCGCTTTCAATTTTGATGAGGTAAAAAGTCTGGCTCATAGCATCCCGGGCGCTGTGTATTGCCTGGGTATACACCCCATGTTTGTGGACAAAGCCAAAGAAGAAGACCTGCTGACTTTAAAACAAAAAATTCAGGCCTCGATCGACGATCCAAAATTCGCGGGTTTGGGAGAGATAGGACTTGATGGCTTTGTACCTGGCTTGAATTGGGACAAACAGGTTCAATTTTTTCATGCGCAACTCAAATTGGCCCGTGATTTCGATGTGCCGGTAGTGATGCATGTTCGCAAAGCGCAAGACCCCGTTTTAAAAGGCCTTCGGATTTACAAACCACGCAGCGGCATTGCCCACGCATTCAACGGCAGCTTTCAGCAAGCGGATCATTTTCTGAACTTGAACATGTGTCTTGGATTTGGTGGTGCGAGCACTTTTACTCGAGCGCTTCAATTGCGCAGATTGGCGGCCGAGCTGCCCGAGAGTGCCATGGTGCTTGAAACTGATGGACCGGACATTGCGCCGGAATGGATTAACAAACAACGCAACGCGCCTGAACACTTACCAAGAATTGCCCAAGCAATCGCAGAACTGCGCGGCTTAAGCCTGCAAGCGCTTTCTGTGCAAACCCAACTGAACGCGCAGCGGGTTTTGCCCGCCCTAGCCCTTCAAGGCTAACCAAAGGCATCACCCGGTCGTGTTCATCATTGGTGAACGTACGCGCATTGGTGCACGCTTGCAAAACTGCGTCCACACCAAATTCAAGTTGTGCCTTCCCTGCCGCTGTTCACCACAGCCTACCTGCTTAGCCTTTTGCTGTTTCACAGCCAAGCCACGCTGCCATGGATTTGGAGCATGGCCTTTGACACTTTCGGCGAAAAAAGCGTCATTTTATTCGCTTGGTCGGCAGTTTTCCTGTTGTTGGGTATTCGGGGCGGAGTCAGTCGGCAAGCCACTGAAAAACTAGGCTGGTTCATTCTGGGTTTTGCAATGGCACAGCTTTGTACGGGCATTCAGGCCGCCGCACATCAACAAGCGCAAGTGCCCCTGGCCTGCAACAAGCAAACCATTCAATCTGAATTTCGGCTTCTTGAAAAAGCGTTTCGCGACAACAACGCACAAACCTGGTTGATCGAACACACGCCGCGAGACCATGCGGTTGCGACCAAATGCCTAGCCACGGGTGCACGCTTGCAAACTTTTGTCGAAACGGTATCTACGTATCGAGCGCTTCAGCCAGGCGAGTATTTTCGGGCAACCGTTCGCATCAAATCGCCCAAGGCGCCTTTGCAACTGGAAGGTTTTGATGTTCATCGCCACTGGTTTGCCAACCGAATTGCGGGCACAGCTCAATTCAAAAGCAAGCTTGAACAACTGCCTGAACAAACCACATTGAACCCGCTGGTCTGGATAGAACGGGCACGCCTACAGATTGCAAGCACGATCGTCACTGCTTTACAAAGCCACCCTGAGCAAGCCTTGGTGCTAGCCATGGTGGTGGGTGATCAAGGCCTGATCAGCCCAGAGGATCGGGAAATGTTCAGCGCCACTGGCATTGCACATTTGGTTGCCATTTCCGGTTTGCACATTACCCTGTTCGCCATGCTTGCAGGCAAACTGTTTGGCGCGCTTTGGCGTCGATCAACCCGGTTGTGCCTTCGCGTACCGGCCCCTTTGGCAGGTAGCGCATTTGGATTGCTGTTTGCAGTGTTGTACGGCTTGGTTGCAGGCTGGGGAGTGCCAGCCCAACGCACGGTATTCATGTTGTTTGCGTTGTTTGTTGGGCAAGTACGTGGTGGCATGCAAAGCAGTTGGGACACCTTTTTTCTCGCCTTGTTTTTAACCCTTGCCTTTGACAACTGGGCTGTGCTGGATGCGGGCTTCATTCTCTCTTTCGGTGCCGTGGCAGTCCTTATTTTCGTGACACAGGGACACTACCACTTCATCAAACCGAAGCATGAATTCATCGCCAACGCAGTGAAAGCCCAATACACGGTGACCATCGGATTGGTACTGCCCTGCGCGCTGCTGTTTAACCAGCAGTCGCTGATCAGCCCCTTGGCCAATGCCCTGTCCATTCCATGGATGAGTTTCGTGAGCACGCCACTGGCTCTGCTCGGTGGGCTTACACAGCAGCCCGTGTTGCTTTGGCTTGCGGGCAACAGTCTTTCGCTGCAACGCGAGTGGCTTGTGTTCTTCAATGAATTGAGTTGGGCCACTTTGCCGATACACAACCAGCCATGGTGGGTCAATGGCTTGGTGGGCTTGGGTTGCTTGATTTTGATTCTGCCGGCGGGGCTGATTCCAAGGTGGACAGGAATCACGCTGATTGCCCTGCTTCTACTTCCACCGCCAAGGCCCGAACACCATGATTTCTGGATGACCTTGATGGACGTCGGTCAAGGTACGGCCATCAGCATTCAAACCCAAAACCATCTGCTGATTTACGATGCAGGCCCTGCGTTCAACGCGCGCGCTGATTCGGCCCGGCGTGTAGTGCTGCCCTGGATGGCAGCGCATGGTTATCGGCGGGCCGACATGTTCATGCTGTCGCATGATGATGCAGACCATTCAGGCGGCGCGCCCCTGCTGCTACAAAAAGCACCGCCCGTACAGTTCGCGTCCTCGATCAACAAACAACACAGCTTAAACCTGCTCGCGCAAACCCTGAAAAGCGACACAGCGCAATGCCACATGCTCAAGCCATGGACCTGGGATGGCGTCACATTCACACCAATCGGGCTTGATACGCCCGCACATTCACACCAAAAATTATTGGCCAAGAACAATCAAAGTTGCGTGTTAAAAGTCAGCAATGCGAATCACAGTGTGCTGCTGACCGGCGACATTGAAGCGATTTCAGAAATGGCATTGCTAACCCAACACGGTGCAAATGCCTTGAAATCACGTGTTCTGATTGTGCCGCATCATGGCTCCAAAACCTCGTCCACCATGCCCTTTCTTCAAGCCGTGCGGCCTGAATATGCACTGATACAAGCAGGCTGGGAGAACCAGTTTGGTCACCCGCACAAGGCCGTGATTGAACGATACGAAGCCATGGGCGTCCAATGGTCGAATACCGCCCAAAATGGTGCAGTGAAATGGAGGTTTAAGCACCTGGACTTCCAACCCGAAGTGGACAATGCACACGCGCTACGTCAGCGTTACTGGCACATGCACGAAAGCGGTGCAAAAGGTCGTTAAGACTGTTAACTTTATGGCTGTGCGCGACACAATCAGCCTGCATGCGCTTGGCATGCTTCTTGTTACTTCAAGACTACACAGAACAGGAATAATCAACTTATGTCATCAACACCCTTCGACGAAATGTACACGCCAAGCGGTGAAGTTCGCCCGCATTATCAGGACTTTTCGCGTTGGCTTGAGATGCAATCCTCTGAAAAATTGCAGAACAAGCGTGCGGAAGCCGACCTTATTTTCAGAAGGGTGGGAATTACCTTTGCCGTGTACGGCGAAGAATCTGGTACCGAAAGGTTAATTCCATTCGATATTGTGCCGCGGGTAATTAAAGCGTCTGAATGGAAAACACTTGAAGCAGGTTTGCGCCAGCGTGTTCAAGCCTTGAACATGTTTTTGAAAGACATCTACAACGAACAAAAAATTCTGGGCACTGGGCTTATTCCGCCTGAGCAGATTTTCAACAACGAGCAGTATCGCCCTGAAATGCAGGGTGTGAAAGTGGCCGGCGACATCTATGCCCACATCGCTGGTGTGGATGTCGTGCGCGCTGGGGAAGGCGAGTTCTATGTGCTCGAGGACAATCTGCGTGTGCCGTCAGGCGTAAGCTACATGCTTGAAAACCGGAAAATGATGATGCGCCTGTTTCCGGAACTGTTTGCACGCAATCGCGTGGCCCCGGTTGAACATTATCCCGACAATCTGCTTGAAAACCTGCGTTCGGTTTCACCCCAAAACAGCAGCGACCCCACCGTGGTGTTACTGACACCGGGCATGTACAACTCGGCCTATTTCGAACATGCATTTCTGGCTCAACAAATGGGCATTGAACTGGTGGAAGGCAAAGACATGTTTGTGGATGAAGAAGTGCTTTACATGCGCACCACACAAGGTCCCAAACGTGTTGATGTTATTTACCGCAGGCTGGATGACGATTTTCTTGACCCACTGGCATTCCGCGAAGATTCACAACTTGGCGTGCCTGGTCTGCTTTCTGTTTACCGGGCGGGCAATGTGACCCTTGCCAATGCAATTGGTACCGGTGTGGCCGACGACAAATCGATTTACCCCTATGTGCCCGACATGATTCGTTTTTATTTGAGCGAAGAACCCATTATTCAAAACGTACCTACCTGGCAATGCCGAAAACCAGATCAGTTGAAAGAAGTATTGGCCAAACTACCCGAGTTGGTTGTGAAAGAAGTGCACGGCGCAGGCGGCTACGGCATGTTGGTGGGCCCGGCATCTACCAAAGCACAAATTGAAGACTTTCGTCAGAAGCTGATTGCAGACCCTGCAAAATTCATTGCCCAACCCACTTTGGCCTTGTCAACCTGCCCAACTTTTGTAGAACAGGGCTTGGCCCCCCGCCACATTGATCTTCGGCCCTTTGTATTGTCGGGCAGCAAAGTCAGCCTGATCCCTGGTGGACTAAGCCGGGTGGCACTGCGAGAAGGATCGCTTGTGGTGAATAGCAGCCAGGGCGGCGGCACCAAAGACACCTGGGTACTGGAACGATAAGGAGCAAACACCATGCTGAGTAGAACTGCTGACCATTTGTTCTGGATGGCCCGTTACATTGAACGCGCCGAGAACACCGCCCGCATGCTTGATGTGAATGTGCAAACCGCCCTGCTTCCGCAAGATCCTGAGAATGCAGAACAAGGCTGGCGAGCCATGCTGTCGATTTGTGAACTGACCGAAGCATTTGCAAAAAAACACGATGAGGTCAGCGCAGAGGCCGTGATCGACTTTATGGTAAAAGACCCCAACAACCCCTCCAGCATTTACTGCTGCCTTCAAGGTGCCCGCGAGAATGCACGTGCCGTGCGTGGTGCGTTGACCACCGAAGTTTGGGAAACCAACAACACCACATGGCTTGAACTAAAGAAAGTATTGGCTGACGGCACGGTTGAACGCGACCCCTCTGAGTTCTTTGAGTGGGTGAAATTTCGCAGTCATTTGTCCCGTGGTGTCACCATTGGCACCATGTTGAAAGACGATGCATTCCGGTTCATTCGCCTGGGTACGTTTCTGGAACGTGCAGACAACACCGCACGATTGTTGGATGTGAAGTTTCACAGCATGCCTTTTAGCCCCTTGGCCAATTTGAGCACTGCTGACCCACATGCCGATTATTACCACTGGGCCGCCATTTTGCGCTCGGTGTCTGCTTTTGAAACTTACCGAAAGGTATACCGGGATGTAATCACGCCCGACCGCGTTGCTGAATTGCTGATCCTGCGCGACGACATGCCTCGCTCTCTGTTGGCTTCATTGAATGAAGTGTGTGCCAACCTGGAAATGATTCGGAACGATTACTCGGCCAACACAGAGCGTCGGGCAGGCAAGCTTCGCGCTGAGCTTTTGTACAGCCAAATCGACGACATTCTGCAAATGGGTTTGCATGCCTACCTGACCAACTTTCTTGAACGCGTCAATGATTTGGGCAACCGGATCAGCAAAGATTTCCTGGTACCACTTGAGGCATGAAACTGCGCATTCAACACCACACCACCTACCGTTACACCTGGCCCGTGCTGTACAGCATTCAGCACGTGCGCCTTACCCCGCAGCAAGACGACAAACAACGTATTATTGACTGGAAAATAAGAACACCTGCAAAACATCACAGTGCCTGCGACCATCATGGAAACTCGGTGCAAACATTCTCGGTGAACCAGCAGCACAGGGAACTGACGGTGCAGTCCTATGGCCATGTAGAAATTGATCCACTCGATGATGGTTACGTGCCCCTGCAGCCATTGTCGCTCAATCCATTGGTGTACACCCCCACTACGCCGCTTACGCGTTTCAGTGATGAAATGCGTGAATTCGCGAGTTTTGTGACGGACAAACACATTCCTTTTACCCACAGGATATTGACTCTGGCCCATGCAGTGGCGGACCGTGTTGTGTACACCAAAGGCAGCACCACCGTGGCTGATTCGGCGATGCAGGCGTTTGAAAATGGACAAGGTGTTTGCCAGGACCATTCTCATGTGATGCTGGCGTGCCTGCGAGCACATGGCATTCCTGCGCGATACGTGAGCGGCTACTTTTTCAATCCCAATGTGGAGCAGCACGACAGCCACGCCTGGGTCGAAGTGTTCGATGAAAACCGCCAGCAGTGGCTGGGGGTGGATGCAACGCACAAATCGTTGGTGCAGGGCAATCACTGCCGCCTGGCAGTGGCCAAAGACTTCACAGGTGCCTCTCCAATTCGTGGCATTCGCACCGGGGGTGGGCAAGAGACCCTTGACGTCCAAGTAACCATTGAACGGGTTGGTTAGATCGCCAGCTGGTTTTATAGCCAGATTGGCTTGGGTTCCGATCTCTCGGAGCATTCTTGGTGGCTCAATCGGCTTGGGTTTCGATCTCTTGGAGCTTATTAACCGCCCATTCGGCTGGGTTCCGATCTCTCGCCAGAAAACCTGTATTTCCCTTTTTGATATTCACCCTGACTCACCTCGCTCGGCAAAAGGGCGGGCCGAGTCTCGGCGCCGGCCCATGGCCGACCGTGGCGGGTGAATTCAAACGGGCAGGTTTTCTTGAAGGCGAGGCGATCGAAACACCGCCGCCGATTGGGCGATGAAATCAGCCGTGAGTTGCGTGGTGAGGGAGATTCGCCAGTGCCGATTGGACGATGAAACCAGCCGTGAGTCGCTCGGAGGTGGCGAGGCGCTGAACTTGCAGATGGGCGCACTCTGCGGGTTTGAGCCAACTCGGCAGTGGGATTGCTTGGGGCGCACTTCAAGAAAACCGCCCCGTTTGAGTGGATTCGCAGCGGTCGGCTACAAGCCGACACCGAGACTCGGCCCGCCCTTTTGCCGAGCGAGGTGAGCAAGAATCCATTCAACAAGGGATCAAGCAGTTTTCTGTGCGACACGAGCAACCCACGCAGAGTTGGCCAAAAACCCCAGCACGCCCCCTTAAGGTTTAGCCCCATAGTCACTGGCCCAGTACGGCACAAGCAACCCACGCCGAGTTCAGCAAATAACCGCAGTGGCGACGCTTACTGCGCCACCCACCCGCCGTCCATGTTCCACGCCACGCCCCGCACTTCCTGCGCATCATCGGAACACAAAAACACCACCAAACCACCCAACTGCTCTGGCGTTACAAACTCTTGCGAAGGTTGTTTTTCACTCAACAAACCTACTTTCGCTTCTTCAACAGAGACACCTTCCCGCACCGCACGTGCATCCACCTGTGCCTGCACCAATGGTGTTAGCACCCAGCCTGGGCACACCGCGTTACAGGTAATGCCTGTTTTTGCATTCTCCAAAGCGACTACCTTGGTCAGCCCCACGATACCGTGCTTGGCAGCGACATAGGCCGACTTGTTGGCCGAGGCCACCAAACCATGGGCAGACGCAATATTCACAATTCGCCCCCAGTTGCGTGCCTGCATTCCCGGCAACACCAAGCGAGTGGTGTGAAATGCCGCACTCAGATTGATGGCGATTACCGCATCCCATTTGGCAGGATCAAAACTTTCAACCGGGGACACATGCTGAATTCCTGCATTGTTCACCAGCACATCCACTTGGCCAAACAACTGCTCAGTGCTTTTGACCAGGTCCTCTACTTCGGCCACTTTGGTCAAATCGGCACCGTGGTAACCCACCTTCACACCGTACGCAGCAACGCTTTGTTTGGCCGCTTCAATTTGCTCTGGTGTGCCAAAACCATTCAACATCACATTCACACCCTTGGCCGCCAAACGCTGGGCGATGCCCAAACCGATACCACTGGTTGAGCCGGTGACCAACGCATTCATGTTCTTAAAATCCACGGATGAACCTCTTTCGATAATGAAACTCTGAAATACTGATTAAAACAATTTAATGGAGGGTATTGAACAATGCTGACAGCGCGCTTGCACACGGTGCAATGGTTAAGTCCACATGGTTTACACAAATTAGCCTACCGCGAATGGGGCGATCCCGACAACCCACATGTGTTGTTGTGTGTTCATGGCCTAACCCGCAGCAGTGCTGATTTTGAAACAATGGCCCAGGACCTTGGAAAAGACCTGCGCGTGGTGGCTGCCGACATGCCAGGTCGGGGAGCATCCGATTGGCTGCCCGATGCTGCCCTGTACGGCGTGCCCACCTACGTAAGCGCTGCGTGGCCCTGGTCGCCCGCTTGAATGCCGGCACGCTGGATTGGTTTGGCACTTCCATGGGCGGCCTGATCGGCATGGCTTACGCAAGTTTGCCCAATAATCCGATTCGAAAACTGATACTGAACGATGTCGGCCCGAGCCTGAGCTTTAGCGCGCTGCAGCGCATTGGCGACTACGTGGGGAAACCCGTTGAATTTCAAACACTTCAAGAGGCAAGGCAATACATTCGCACCATATCGCAACCCTTTGGTCCCCACACTGAATCGCAATGGAATGAATTGTGCGACTCGGTACTGGTCGAAAAAAACGGACATTGGCAACCCCACTATGACCCAGCGATCGGCCAGGCGTTTCAAAACCTGTCAGAATCCACCACCTTGCTGCATGAAACAGCCCTGTGGGCTGCATTTGACGCCATCAAGGCCGACACATTGGTGGTGCGCGGAGAACATTCTGATCTTCTGTCAAAACAGACCGTGGCGGAAATGAGTCAACGTGGTCCCAAGCCACGCGTTATCGAGGTGCACGGCGTTGGTCATGCCCCTACTTTCATGCAGAACGAGCAAATTAATATTGTTCGCGATTTTTTGTTTTAAACTGGTCTTAACGAATCCACCCAAATACACATGGTTTCAGTTTCATCAACACTGGGCTCCGAGAAAAAAGGCAGCGCTTCTGCGCCAGCCCTGGTGTTGTTGAACAAATTTGACGCGGCCCGAGTCGAAGAAGCACTGAATTACGCAAGGCTTCACGCGGCTGACCATATTCTGGACACCCAAGAACCCGCTATTCAACACATGTTGGCTGTGGCCGACCTGTTGGCGGAGTTGCGTGCCGATGCCAACACCCGCATTGCAGGTGCCTTGGGGCCACTGGTGTTTTTTGACAAACACCTTGAAAGCCAAATGGAGAAAAAGTTTGGTGATGAGGTGGGCCGCATGCTGGCCAGCCTGCGCAAGCTTTTCAAAATGCGATCCATGGTAGGGCCCAGCGCCACGCGCACCACCATTGAAACCCTGCGGTGGGCCGACCAAATTGAAACCTTGCGCAAAATGTTGCTGGCCATGTCCACCGACATTCGCGTCATCATGATCCGTTTGTGTTCCCGACTCCAAACCTTGAGGCACTTCACCAGCCACGAGGACATCAAAAACGAGAAAGGCCCTCTGTGGCCTTATGCGGTGTCGCATGCGCAGGAAACCCTCGATCTCTACGCCCCCCTGGCCAACCGCTTGGGCCTGTGGCAGTTGAAGTGGGAACTCGAAGATTTGTCGTTCCGCATCTTGCAACCCAACACGTACAAAAACGTGGCCAAGATGCTGGATGAAAAGCGCGTCGAACGTGAAGCGTTCATTGAATCGGCCATGGCCAGCATCAAGGAAAATTTGTTGCTGGCTGGTATTCATTGTGAAATCAGCGGGCGTCCAAAACACATTTACAGCATCTGGAACAAGATGCGCGGTAAAGGCATTAGCTTCGACAAGCTGTACGACGTGCGCGCATGCCGTGTGATTGTAGACACAGTCGATGACTGCTACACCGCATTGGGGATTGTTCACAATTTGTGGACACCCATACCTGAAGAATTCGACGACTACATCAGCAAGCCCAAGCCCAATGGCTATCAAAGCTTGCACACCGTGGTACAGGACGAAACAGGCAAAACGCTGGAAGTGCAAATTCGCACAGAAGCCATGCACCAGTTTGCTGAATATGGTGTGGCGGCGCACTGGCGCTACAAAGAATCGGGCAAGGACGGCTACACCGGCGAAAGCCGGGCAGAGGGCCAGTTTGAAGAGCGCATTGCCTTGTTGCGACAACTGTTGGCCTGGCAAAAAGACGTCACCGACACCATGGGTGAAGCCAGCGACTGGGCGCAGGAAATGAAAACCAGCGCGCTGAACGATCGCGTGTATGTATTCACACCGCAAGCCAAAGTGGTTGAATTGCCCACTGGCAGCACGCCACTGGATTTCGCCTACCACGTGCACACCGAATTGGGCCATCGTTGCCGCGGTGCCAAGGTCAACGGGCAAATGGTGCAACTGAACACGCCCCTGGACAATGGCCAAACGGTTGAAATTGTGAGTGCTCGCGGCGATGCAGCCACCGGTCCCTCGCGCGACTGGCTGAACCCCACGCAAAAGTACCTGATCAGCCACCGCGCTCGTCAAAAGGTAAAGCAGTGGTTCGCCCAGCAAGAACGCAAGGAAACACTTGAACGCGGCCGTGCGATTGCTGAACGTGAACTGCAACGCATCGGGCAGACCGCACAAAACCTCGAGCTATTGGCCCAAAAGCTGGGTTACGAAAAACCCGACGATTTGTACGTCGCGCTGGCCCGTGAAGAAATACGGCCACGCGCCATTGAAAACGCATTGCGCGCCGACCTGCAACCCGCCGGACCTTTGTCCGAGGAAGAACAGGTTGAAATACTCAACAAACGCAAACCGGGCTCTTCTGGTAACTCCGCAGGCAAGGAATCGGGCGTGCTGGTGGTGGGTGTCAGCACACTAATGACCAACCTGGCGCGATGCTGCCGCCCTGCCCCACCCGATCCGATTATTGGTTTTGTTACCCGCGGCAAAGGTGTGTCTATTCACCGGCTGGGTTGTTCCAACCTGGCCGAGGTGATGCGCCGCCAACCCGAACGGCTGATTGAAACCACTTGGGGAGAGTCCTCGGGTTTGCACTACCCCGTGGACATTGCAGTAACCGCGAACGACAGGCAGGGTTTGTTGCGCGACATCACAGAAGTATTTTCAAAAGACAAAATCAACGTGATTGGCGTACAAACTGAAACCCAACGCGGCATTGCCAAAATGCAATTCACCGCCGAGGTAAGCAGCGGTGAGCAGTTGCGTGGGGCACTGACTCACCTGCTGGAAATCAACGGGGTGTTTGAAGTACGGCGGCGTTAGTACCCACAATGCCAATCCGATAAATCATCAGGGCTTATTACCCTCAGGAGAAGGCAAACCTTGCTTGGGTGCGGGTGCTGGTTGCATTGCTTTGATGTCCGCCTTTTTCGGGAAAAAACGACAACATTTCTCAGCGACTTCCCTGAATTGTTTCAAACGACCGTCAATATGAGCATACATACCGCCGCAAACGGCAGTTGGAATTAATGCCGTAATGCCCAGTGAACCGCTAACACTGCCGACTATCGTCCCCGCATTGCTGCATGTCATGGATGAAAGCAAACCAACTCCCGTCAATGCCGCCGCGAGGTAACCACTGACTTGATAACACTTTTTGAGTGTTGCCAAAGGCTTTGTTTTCTCAATTGAATCAATCGACGCCTTTTCCTGTGTGATGCAATCCTCATAATTCAAACCCTCTGCATAGGAATCCAGAATGCCTGACTTACAAATCGAGTCGTAATCGTAAGGCTCCGGTACGGTTGGCTGGTCAGCCGATTGCAGCAAACGCCGGTCATTCGGGAAACTCCGAACACCAGCGGCCTGCGCGCCACCAGACAAAGCGAGCGCTAAAACACCCGCGGCTTTGACCAAATGCAACAGACTCGGAGAACGAGCCGATCGACTTTGAGCCGTATGACTACGGGCGTCAACAGACGATTGAGAAGATATATTCACGCTTGAAACTGCGGTCATTTGGATGTCCTTTAACAAGGTAAAAAGGACTCCTCGGTAACTTTTTGTTTTAGCGTAGTTCCATTTAATTTAATCAATCAAACAGGATTGCTTGAAACAGGTTCGCTCTGCTCCACAAAACTGGCCGCAAGTGTACTCAACAAATAATTCTGTGAATTCATTCGACGTGCGCCTGTCGGCTTTCGGCGGACATAATTGCCATTGGAGTCCATGGTCCACGCCAAAATGTTGTCCGCCAGTAAAGCCTTCAAACCCTCATCAATTACCCGTTTCTTCAATTTTTTGTCGGTCACTGGCACGGCCAGCTCCACGCGCCGGAAGAAGTTTCGGTCCATCCAGTCCGCGCTGGAAATGTACACCTCTTCTTCACCATCGTTGCTGAAGTAAAATACGCGGCTGTGCTCCAGCAAACGGCCAACCACTGAACGCACGGTAATGTTGTCGCTCAAGCCCGGTACGCCTGGGCGCAGCGCACAAACTCCCCGAACAATCAGATCAATTTTCACCCCAGCCTGTGATGCGGCGTACAGTTCATTGATCAGGTGCGGCTCCAGCAAGGCATTCATGCGTGCCATGATTCTGCTCTTTTTGCCGGCCTTGGCCAGTTCGGCTTCTTTGCGCACTGCAATCACCACATTGCTGTGCAGGTTGAATGGTGAATTCCATATTTTGTTCAGTTTGCGGGCACGGCCCAAACCCGTCAGGTGATTGAACACCTCGTGCACGTCGTGGCCCAGCGATTCATCGCAGGAAAACAAGCCGAAGTCGGTGTACAAACGTGCCGTTTTTGGGTGGTAATTGCCTGTACCCAAATGGACATAACGGCGCAGCATCACCTTGCCTGTTTCAGTTTTTTCACGGCGAACCACCATCAACATTTTCGCGTGTGTTTTCTGGCCAACCACGCCATACACAACGTGTGCACCCACGCGCTCCAGCTTCGAGGCCCAGTTGATGTTGGCTTCTTCATCGAAACGGGCCATCAGCTCTAACACCACTGTCACTTCCTTCCCACTGCGCGCGGCAGCCAACAGGCTGTCCATCAGTACCGATTCAGTGCCGGTGCGGTAAATGGTTTGCTTGATCGCGACCACATCGGAGTCGGTCGCTGCTTTTTTGATGAATTCCAGCACTGGGCTGAAACTTTGATAGGGGTGGTGCAACAGCACATCACCTTTTTGAATCGCCTTGAATATATCGGGCTGCTTCACCAGCGCGTCGGGTCGACCTGGAGCAAATGGCGTAAATTTCAAATCGGGACGATCCACCCAATCGGGCAACTGCATCAGCCGAACAAGATTCACGGGGCCGTTGACCCTGTAGAGGGCCTGTTCGGGCAGTCCAAACTCTTTCAACAAGCGGGCAGTCATGTCGGGCGAGGTTTGGTCGCTGACTTCCAGACGTACCGCATCCCCAAAGTGTCGTTGCGACAATTCACCCTGCAAAGCCACACGCAAGTTGGTGATTTCTTCTTCGTCCACATACAAGTCGCTGTTTCGGGTGACACGGAACTGATACACACCATGCACCTCCATGCCCGGGAACAGTTCTGGAATAAAGGCTTGCAAAATTGAGGTCAACATCACAAAACCATGCTGGTAACCAGACAGGTTTGATGGCATTCGAACCAGACGTGGCAAAGCCCTGGGTGCCTGCACAATCGCCACATTCGATGCGCGCCCGAATGCGTCATGACCCGTCAATTCAACGGCAAAGTTCAGGGATTTGTTCAGCACTCGCGGAAACGGATGAGCTGGGTCAAGCCCGATGGGCGTCAACACCGGCAATACTTCGTGCCTGAAATACTGGCGGGCCCAATGGGCCTGCTCTTCATTCCAGGTGGCCAGGGTCATCAGGGCAATGCCCTCGTCCCGCATGGCTGGTAACACCGATTCATTGAGCAAACGGTACTGCTGTTCTACGATTTCTTGCGAGACAGTGGATACCTTGTGCAGGGTTTCAAGTGCGCTGAGGCCATCCTTGTCCATGAACTCAGGGTTTTGACGAATCTGCTCTTGCAAACCCGACACCCGAATCTCAAAAAATTCATCCATGTTGCTGGACACAATACACAAGTACTTCAAACGCTCCAGCAAAGGCACGCTTTGGTCTTCTGCCATGGCCAAAACCCGGCGGTTAAACGCCAAAACACCCAACTCGCGATTTAAATACAGTTCTTTGTTCGGTGCTACATCAGAGACAGCGGCAACTTTCAAACAATACTCCATGTATAAGTGAAACTCTTCAAATGTTATTTCAAAATTGTGACAAACATTTGAAAGTGGTCAAATGACCACAAACAAAGCCAGTGTGCTGCATTTGTGGCATCCTAGCGCCTGACCTGAAACACAGAACAAACAATGTCCAAGCAACGCCAGTTGATTGCAGCCGTAGACATGGGTTCAAGCAGCTTTCGCATGATTGTTGCACGCGTAGAAGAACTCAACGGTCAATCTCAAATTTACATCATCGACACCCTGCGCGAACCCGTCCGCTTGGGTGCGGGCCTGAACGCCCAAAAGTACCTGGACGATGCTTCCCAAGAACGCGCCCTGGGTGCACTGAGCCGCTTTGGAGAACGCCTGCGCTCTTTCAAACCCGGAGAGGTACGCGCGGTGGCCACCAACGCGGTACGCGTGGCTCGCAATGCTGTGGAATTTATCGGCAAGGCCGAGGCGGCCCTGGGCTTCCCGATTGATGTCATTTCAGGCGTGGAAGAAGCCCGCTTGGTGTACTGCGGCGTGGCCCATCAGTTGCCAATCGGTCAGGGCAAACGCCTGGTGGTCGACATCGGTGGTGGCTCTACAGAATTCATCATCGGTGAAGACTACGAACCCGAGGCCATGGAGAGTTTGTACATTGGCTGTGTCAGCACGGCACAACAGTACTTCGCTGACGGCAGTATCAGCCCCCGCGCCATGAAAAACGCGGTGATGGCAGCCCGCAAGGAAGTGGCTGTGCTGCGCCGCCAGATGCTGGACATGGGCTGGACCCACGCTATTGGTTCTTCAGGCACGGCAAGGGCTTTGGCTGAAATATGTGTATCCAACGGATTTACGCAACATGGCATGTCTGCGGAGGGTTTGCACCTGATTCGCGAACATGTTTCAGCCGCAGGCCACCTCGACAACATCACCCTTGAGGGATTGAAAGTGGATCGCCTGCCCATGATGCCTGGCGGCCTGGCTGTGATGAGTGCAGTATTTGAAGAACTTGAAATCGAGCACATGGATGTGACTGACGGCGCGCTGCGCCAAGGTTTGCTCTATGACATGTTGGGCCGCCAGCACAACGAAGACATGCGCGAAATTACAGTGGCCCAGTTTCTTCACCGCTACAAAATTGACAGCAAACATGCCGGCAAAGTCAAAGTACTTGCCGAGTTGTTGTTCAAGCAACTGATGAAGCAACTGCCCGAGTTAAAAGAACAACTGCCCATGCTGCATTGGGCAGCCATGTTGCATGAAATTGGCTTGTCGATTGGTCACAACGGCCACCACAAACATGCGGCATACATTCTCAGCAATGCGGACATGCCCGGGTTTTCAAAACGGGAACAACAGCTGCTATCCACTTGGGTATTGGCCCACAACGGGAAACTGGGCAAGGTCAGCGACATTGCCAATACCGCTGTACATTGGGCTGCGCCCATGTGCTTGCGCCTTGCCGCGCTTTTTTTGCGCCGCCGGGAAGTCGAGGCTTTGCCAGAGCTCAAGGTGAAACTGCTTGAACAAGGCATTCAAATGAGCGTGCCGAAAAACTGGCTGATCACCCACCCCTTGACGCAATACAGCCTTGAAACCGAGGTTGAACAGTGGCAGCGAATCGGGCTGCAACTTGAATTACTGACCCGGCGCTGAGGCCGGGCCCTTCAAGCCCGCCTAGATGAAGCCGAAGTGCCTGGCGTAACGTGGGCTCATGCGGTCAATCGACAACAACATCATGAAATCAGCGGTGTTGAAATCGGGATCCCAGGCTGGCTCGCCACACACCACTGCGCCAAGGCGCAAGTAACCCTTCACCAAGGGTGGTGGTTCAATTTCCACATCGCAACGCAAGCGTTCCACTGGCAAGCGGTTCTTGGGGAATACCTGGCAACTGGCTTCGGCCAGGTGTGGCTCAAGCTGCTTGAACAGGCTGGCAGCCTGGTGGCCACCGTCCCGCAGGCTTACACTGGCGCAACCAATCAGGTGTTTGTAACCACCCAGTTTCATGTATTGCGCAATACCGCTCCACAACAACATGATGGCCGCGCCATTGCGGTAATCGGGGTGTACGCAAGAGCGGCCTACTTCCACCGTTGTTTTGCGAAGCCGTTCAATGCGATTCATGAAAAACTCGGTTTCAGAGTACCAGCACTTCAAGCGCGCCGCATTTTCTGGCGCGAGAATGCGGTAGGTACCCACCACCTCGCCGGTTTGGCTGTTTCTTACAAGAAGGTGATCACAGTAGGCATCAAACACATCATGATCAATCCCGTTACTACCCAGATCTGCACCATATTCTTCAGAAAAAATATTGAAACGTAGTTTTTGGGCTTCCAGCACCTCAGCAGCTGTTTTGGCCAGACAAACCTCCAACGAAGGGGCCTGTGCACGCGCGGGCGTACTTAGGTACAAGGCATTTCTCAAGGCATCTTGCTTGGTGACATCGTGCTTGATCGCTTCCATCCAAGGGTCCATTTGTCATTTCGATGACACGAAATGTACGGACTGCATGTGACAGAGCTATAAAAGAAATATGAAGAAAAGGTGACTGAACTGAAAATGTTGCTTGACAAGCCTGAGGAAAAGCCTAAACTGACTTCAGCAAAAAAAATTTGGCGCTACTTCAGGTCAGTTCAATTCAGGCAAACCGCTTAAGCAATAGTTCTGTTTCTCGAATTTCACCCAGTTTTTTAGCTATTTTGTTCAATTCAGAAATCCAGGATATTGCTATGTCTGATACCGTAACCGGTCAAGTTAAATTTTTCAACGAATCCAAAGGCTTTGGCTTCATTTCCCGTGAAAACGGTCCTGACGTGTTCGTACACTTCAGCGCCATTCAGGGCAACGGCTTCAAAACCTTGGCTGAAGGCCAGAAAGTGTCTTTCACTGTGACTCAAGGTCAGAAAGGCCCACAAGCTGAAAACGTAACAGCGCTGTAATACTCGCGCCTACGTGAAAAAGCCGCCCCAGGGCGGCTTTTTTTATGCCCACTGCACGGCTTTTCTCTTGCCTCCAGCCAATTCAAGGGGCCGTGCCACATTGCCATTCCACCCTTCGATATAGCAAGCGCCTTTTGCAGCACCCATCAAAATAGCGGCAGGTATAGCCACCACCAGCATTTGTGCAGCCGTGCTGATAATGGAAATTCCCAAGCTGAAAGACCCAAGCGGTATGTTTAGCGGAAACTTCAATTTGGTTCCTGCCTCGGGCCCGCCGAAGGCCACTCCATTGCCAGCTGCGAGAGAAAGTATCAAGAACGCATCGACAGCGGCCCAGATCGAACTGGCGATTGCCCTGCCAATGCTAAAGCTGGTTACACGGGAGTTGGGCCGTTTCAGCGCAGCCTCGGTGATGTATCCCGCCAGCTTGGCGATTGGGCGAGTCAGTTGGTAGTTAAGAGACAACAACACACCGTGGTTAAAAACCCGCAAGCCCTCTGAGAACCTGGCCAAGCCACGGGTTAAAGGCCCATACTGGTGCGCATTGTTCAGCATGTTCTCTGCGCTGTAACGCAGTCCTGTCGCTGGGTGCTTCAACACAGAGCCTGAATCCTGTGTGTCTTTCCGTGCACAAGCAAGCACGTTGAGCAAATTACCAGTCCCCTTCAAAACAAGTTTTCGAAAACTTTCTGCCCCACTTTCAATGTGATGGCGCATGTCCTTGAAATTGTCATGTGGATCAGCATGAATGGCAGAATGCTCAATCAGATTGGTCAAAGCGAGAAAATGGTTCTCACGGGCCAACAGTTCGGCTTTGTCAGACTTGGGATCCAGAAAACGGCCTTGCGTGCTGCCCGAGGGGCTAAATTCTGTCAGATAAGACCCAATCGTCTTTTCAATGGCCTGCTTGATTTGCACTTCATTTTGTCTGCCATGAACAACGTTCAACAAACGATCCAGAAGAATTGGAGTTCCCTCGGCCGTGCGATGGTTCTGCCCAATTTTTTGCCGCAAAGCCCTTGAAAGCACAGCAACCGCACCGGGTTTGTTGTTCACGTCGTTGAGCAACAGATAAATTCGGTGAAGGTGCTTGTCCTTGTTGAACTGAATCAGGTTTGTTATCGCACTACTCAACTTCGATTTGGAACCGACCATGCAACTGCCTGCCCCCAAGGCCAGCGATACCAAAGCAGACACCGCGGATATGGCACTGAAGCTACAAGCCAGCGCGCGCATGTCGGTTTGCAAAGCCTGTTTCACATTATTGAAAACCCTGTGCATGCCCTCAATGAATACCCCCCGGGAGAAGAGCGCAACAATACCCGCGACCACGGGCAATACCGCAAGAACACGCAATTGGCTTGTAAATGATTTGTCATCGCGCTTTGGCGTAAACAATATTTTGCTGACCTTGAGCAACAGCCCGGTGGGTGCTGCACCCAGCTCGGTAACCCCATTGGCGTAATGTGCCCATCTGGAAAGCTTGACTGCGCGTTGATCCTGTTTGGACAAACCAAACCTTGGGTCACGCAGTTGCGGATTAAACCGTAAATTGTCTTGCCTGTAAAAACGCGCCTTGACCAAAGGGCTGTTTGAGACATTCGCCGGTTTACCCTCAAGTGTGCATTTGTAATGTTCCGAGAAAAGTGCAGCCGACACTCGCTGGCTGCTTTCATAAGCCGCCCGGTGATAGCGCTGGTCTGCATTGTTACCCTCAACCCAGGCCCTTAGCCTGGATTGCCAGCCTGTGCGAACCAGTTGCCCATTGCCCAGCGATTTGTAATTCGCCTTGCGAATGGTGTGAGCCCGGCAATTTGGCAAAGAGAAATTGTCTGTCGCGGGTGAGAATTTTATTTCAACAGGCGCAACTGCGTGTGTATGGGTTAAAACCAATGGTGGAGGACCAGCCATTTCGACTTCCTTTGCTTGAATTCAAGACAAGGACTGACAGTGTTTTTTTATTAAGGTGACACGAATCAAGTCAGCTGGCAAAAACCAGAGCTTCCACTCCCTCACACGAGGGATAAAACATCATTCAAATTACGACCGGTGGCCATGGGTTCCACGTCCAGCCTTTCCAAAGGCAAACCGGCGCGATTCACCCACAGCGTTGGAAGACCAAACCAGGTGGCTCCGCACGCATCCCAACAATTGCTGGAAACGAACAAGGTTTCCGAGGCCTTTGCGCCGAAGTGATTCAAACCCATTTGATACACAGCACTGTGAATTTTGAAAGTTTGCAGTGCATCGACTGACAACACCGCATCCAGCAAGCCCTGAAAGTTGGCACCACGCACGGCCACATTCAACATTTCCGTATTGCCATTGGACAGAATCGCAGTTTTGATGCCGCGGCTTTTCAATGCCTGCAACACTGCCCTGTTTTCAGGGTACGCAGCCAGGCTTGAGTACACATTCAGCAGCCGACGTTGCCGCTCCTCCGTCAAATCGAGCTTGAGTGCCTCGCAGGCATAACGCAAGGCATCAATAGTGATGTCCCAAAAAGGCTTGTAGCGCCCCGCCATGGCGCGCAGGCGGGTGTATTCAATTTGTTTATCACGCCACAACACCGAGAGGGCCGAGCCGTGCCCGGGGAAAATCTGCTCGGCAGTGCTTGACACAGAATACACATCGAACAAGGTGCCATAGGCATCAAAAAGAACCAATTTTGGAGTCGCCATTCCTTACACCTCGCCCTACAGATTGAGTAATCTTCAGTTTATTGAATAAAACCACGATACTCTTCCAATTAATTGAAGACATTTTTACTTTTTAAGCAAAAGCATGGACCACTTTAAACAAATCACGACCTTTGCTGCGGTGGCGACCAAAGGCAGCCTTTCTGCTGCTGCCAGAGAAGAAGGTGTGGCACCAGCCGTCATTAGCAGGCGCCTGGATGCGCTGGAAGAGCGACTGGGGGTCAAGCTCTTGCTTCGCACAACCCGGACCTTGAACCTGACCTATGAAGGCTCGGCGTTTCTCGAGGACTGTCAGCGAATATTGAACGACCTTTCCAACGCCGAGGCCAGTGTCAGCCTGGGAGGCATCAAGGCCAGCGGGCACCTTCGCGTGTCTGCACCAGGCGGATTCGGTAGGCAGCATGTGGCACCCCTGGTGCATGACTTCGTACGTGAGCACCCTGAAGTAACCGTGTCACTGGATCTGTCAGACCGGGTTGTTGATTTGTTAAATGAAAACATGGACTGCGCTGTAAGAATTGGGGTGCTGCCCGACTCCAGCCTGGTGGGTGTGAAACTGGCTGACAACCAGCGGCTGGTGGTTGCTACGCCCACCTACCTTCAACGGCACGGCAGGCCGCAGCATCCAAGTGACCTGGCCAATCACAACTGCCTGAACCTGGTGAGCTCGGGCGCCCCGAGTGGCTGGCTGTTTACCATTCAGGGTGAAGCCACTCCAATCAGGGTGAGCGGCAGCCTTGCATGCAATGACGGTTCGTCCATTCTCGATTGGGCCTTGAACGATGCGGGCCTGGCCTGGCGCAGCCGCTGGGAAGTACAACAACACCTGCGCAGTGGCAAGTTGGTAACCGTGCTGGACGATTTTATTGCGCCACCCAATGCAATTTACGCGGTGTTCCCCCAAAGGAAGCACCTGCCCTTGCGCGTGCGCTTGTGGATCGATTTTCTCAAGCACCGCTACAGCATTGACTCTTACTGGAATACCTGAAACTTGAGTGCAATAAACCGCGAAAAGGCCCCTTTAATCCACAAATTGATGCGCAGGCAGGTGTAACAAAATAGCTGTGGGGTGCTATGCCCCGAACAATCAGCTCTACTTTTTCCACTTGCCACAGGTTGTATCAGGTGACTACAAGCAAAATCCGATATCAATGGATTCTCGCCGGAGCCATGCTCTGCGTGCTCGGCCTTGCCTTGCTTGCAATGGCTGCTGCTGACCTGCGCCGTATCAATGATTCGGCTGAACAAAATACCCAAACCCAGCTTCGATTGCTTCACGATATTTTGCACGACGAGTTCAGCGCGATTGTGCGGTCATTTGATGAAGCAACCCTCCAGCTGTCAGACAACATTGAAGTCAACAACAGCGTCAACATTCACAAGCGACTGGAATTGCTGAAAAGCGCACTGCCCGCCATGGAGACGATTGTCGCCCGGGATTCAGTCGGCAATATTCTGGGGCAAACCGGGGTAGACCGCGACCTGATCAACACCAAAGCCGATTTCACCCCGAACGCACGGCTGCTGCACAACGAGAGACTGGTCTCTTTCTCACATACCTTCAATGACAGCAGGCAGCTGGTTCTGGTAGTCAACTATCAGGTCAAAGACAGCCAAGGCGAGATGCTCGGCGTGATTCAAGGTCGATTTAATGCCCGATACCTTGAGCGTAAGATTGCGTCGCTACAACTGAGTGAACATGTACACAGTGGACTGGCGTTCAAAGACGGGACTGTGTTGCTGGTTCAGCCCGAGTTAATGAAAATTGTGGGCAAGCGACTGCCTTATTTCGAGTCCCGCCAGACACCAGCAGATCAAACGCAGGCTGCAAGCAATTTAATTGAACATGGCTTGTTCAAAGACCATTATTTCGCAAGCCTGTCACTGGCAAATTCCGACCAGTTAAATACGCCCATTCCCCTGTACCTGATCACCTGGGCCGATGCGGCGCCCATGAAAGCTCAGTGGCGAGAACAAACCATTGGCCTTTTTCTGGGTTACCTGGCCTTTTGCATACTGGCAGTGCTGATGGTGAAGGCCAGCATGACCTATCAGGTTCAACAGGTTTTGGCGAAAGAAAAAGCCAAGGCTGACCAGCAATTCAACGACGAACGCTTTCAATTGGCCACCGAGAGTGCAGGTATTGGAGTTTGGGAATACAACATTCAGGACAAGTTCATTCGCTGGGACAGCGCCATGCGCAAAATTTACGGCGTGAAAGATGAACAGGAACTGGTGTCCTACAAAGAGTGGCTGAGTTACGTGCTTCCAGAGGATGTCAATAAACTGGGCACGGTGTTGCTCGAGGCCTCGAAGAACCAGGACACCTTTCAATTCAACTTCAACATTCGCCGGGCAAGTGACGGGCGTATTCGCCACATACAAGCCCGTGCAAAAACCCATAGAAACGCCAAAGGAATTCCTTTCAGAATGATTGGGGTGAATGTGGATGTGACTGTACAACGCCAATTTGAAGATGCCTTGCGCGAGGCAGAAGCCCGATTCCGTTCCTCGTTTGAATGGGCAGCAATTGGCATGGCAATGCTGGACTTCAAAGGTCAATTCCTGCAAGTCAACAAGGCATTGTCGGAAATTCTGGGATACAGCGAAGAGGAGTTGCTGGGCTTTAGTTTTGATGCGATTACCCACCCGCAAGACACCATGCAACACACCCACCTGGTACGCGATGTACTGAAGGGACGCCGCCACAACTACCAACTTGAAAAACGCTACATACACAAGGAAGGACATGTGGTGTGGGTGCATCTTTCGGTGTCGGCTGTACGCAATGACAAAGGCCGGGTGATCTACTTTATTTCCCAAATCCAGGACATATCCGAGCGCAAGCGCAATGAGGCAACCCTGATTGAGCGGGAACATTTTCTGCGAACCCTGTCTGAATGCTTACCGGGATTGGTGTCGTACTGGAGCACTGACTTGCGTTGCCATTTTGCCAACCGCAACCATGAAAAATGGTCGAGCATTCCAGCAGACAAAATGCGTGGACAACACATGCGCAAGGTGCTGGGTGAAGAACTGTTTATTCATGACCACCACTATGTGCTGGGCGTACTGAAAGGCGAAAAGCAGCGTTTCGAACGCAGAAAACCACTGCCCTCTGGCGGCTATGCCGACATGTTGGTGCATTTGATTCCGGATGTACTGTACGGCAAAGTTGAAGGCTTTTTCTCGATTTCAACCAACATTACCGACTTCAAGGCGCAACAACGTGAACTTGAACGAATTAACCATGTGTTGACCGAGCGCACCCAACAAGCTGAAGCAGCAAGCAAGGCCAAAGGTGCATTTTTGGCCAATATGAGTCATGAAATTCGCACGCCCATGAATGCGATCATGGGCTTGCTGCAATTGCTGGAAGACACCGACCTGCAGGCCAAACAACGCGACTACCTCAGCAAAATCGGCTCGGCAGCCGATGTATTGCTGAACGTGTTGAACGATATTCTGGATATTTCAAGGGTTGAAGCCAATAAGCTGGAACTGAGCCACAATCGTTTTCTGCTGGACCAGGTCCTTAGCAAGGCCACCGATTTATTTGCTTACCGTGCAGAAGAAAAAGCGATTCAGTTGTACTGCACCAAAGATGCAAACTGCCCAGTCAGCCTGAAAGGCGATCGCCTTCGCTTGGCACAAATTCTGAACAACCTGTTGTCCAATGCTCTGAAATTCACAGAGAAAGGGCGTATTCATTTGCAGGTACAAAGCGTAGCCGATGGCAAGCAACTTCAATTCAGTGTGAAAGACAGCGGCATTGGCATGAACAAGGAGCAATGTGAAGCGCTGTTCCAGCCTTTCAGCCAGGTGGATGACAGTTCATCGCGCCGCTACGGCGGGGCTGGACTGGGCCTGTCGATCTGCAAGAATCTGGTAGAACTGATGGGTGGTCAAATTTGGGTGGAGAGCACGCCCGGTGTGGGTACAACTTTCCATTTCACGGTCAATTGCGTTGAGCCGGAATTCAAGATCAGGGCTGAAGACCAGCAGGCATTGAAATTGCAAACGCTGACAGCACCTGCTGACACTGGACCAGCAGTTCCACCGATGTTGAACAAGCGTGTACTGGTGGTGGATGACCACAAACTGAACCGCATGGTGGCCTCGGAGATGTTGAAAAAATGGGGTGCGCAGGTACACCTGGCGGAAAACGGCAAGGAGGCCGTGCAAGCGTGCGTTTCTGAACGGTACGACATGGTGTTGATGGACCTGCAAATGCCGGAAATGGACGGCTATGAAGCCACTGCCAGGATTCTTGAAGAACTGGGCAATGCGGCACCACCCATTGTTGCTGTGACTGCATCAGCCAGCGAACAGGATCGAATGGACATTCTGAATGCGGGCATGTGCGAGCACGTCATCAAACCATTCAAGAAAGAGACCCTGATTCGGATACTGCTGGATATTCAAGGGCAACAATCCACAAAATCGCTTTAATATCAAAACACTCAAAAGGGGAATCCCCCAAAACTAGAGATACTTCACTTTGTGAACATTGGTGATACTTGCTGAACTACAACAAGCAAACCACCACAAAGGAAGTGCCATGTTCAATACCATACGTGCCAAACTGGGATTTGGCTTCGCTCTAGTGATTGCCCTGGGCCTGCTGACAGGTGCGCTCGGGTTGATTAACGCCAAGAAAATCATGGATGGGGCTCAGGCCAACGAACATACCCATGAGGTGTTGCGAGAGGTCGCCCTGATTCGGGAAAACATGACCAACATCGAAACCGGTCAACGTGGCTTCCTGGTAACGGGATATCCCACTTATCTGGAGCCCTACACTGAGGGCATCAAGGAAATTGAGACCCACTTCGCCGCTGCGATCAAACTCACTTCAGACAACACTGCACAAACCGAACGATTCAACAGCCTGAAGGAAATGTATTCAAACTGGCTGAAGTTTTCCATCGAGAAAACAATTGCGCTGCGCAAATCGTTGAACAATCAAGAGATCGACCAGACCGAATTCATGAACCGATTCATCTCCTTGTCGGGCAAACCCATCATGGACAAAATGCGAGAGCTGATCGGACAAATTGAACAAGAAGAATTGAATTTGCTGAAGGTACGCACACAAGCAGCAGAGACCACTTATCAAACAGCCCTGTGGTCAGTGGCAGCGGCGCTGATTGCAAGCTTGATCGTGGGCGTTTTTGCCACCATCACTTTGGTCAAGCTGCTGCAAAACAAATTGGGTACTGCTGGCAAACACATCAATGCCCTGGCCAATGGTGAACTGAGCAGCCCGATTCACCACCAGAACAAAGATGAAGTGGACCAACTGCTGGCCGCCTTGGCGATTGCACAGAGCAACTTGAAAAAGTTGATTGACGGCATTCGCCAATCTGCACTTGAGCTCAGCAGCAGCGCAACACAAGTTCAAGAATCTTCAACAACCATGGCCAATGCGGGTGTGGAACAAGCGGATGCCACCTCGTCCATGGCAGCAGCGGTTGAAGAATTGACCGTCAGTATTTCTCAAATTTCCGAGAATTCAAACGACGCAACCTTCACTGCCAACGCGGCACGCGACTCGGCCGACAACGGCATGGTGACTTTGGGTGAAGTGGTTGCCGGCATTCAGCGAATTGCACAATCTGTTCAAACCAGCGCGCGGGCAGTTCAAACACTGGAGAAACAATCGGCAGACATTTCAGAAATCGTATCCACGATCACCGAGATTGCTGACCGCACCAACTTGCTTGCCTTGAATGCGGCCATTGAGGCCGCACGTGCAGGTGAACAGGGACGTGGCTTTGCTGTGGTGGCTGATGAGGTACGCAAACTGGCCGAGCAAACCAAGGGATCCACCGACCGAATTTCCAGTATGGTATTTGAAATTCAAAACATCACGCAGGGTGCAGTGAAGTCAATGGATACCTCGGTACAACTGGTGCAAGAAGGAATTGGTCAAGCTGATGTGGTGAATACCACCATCCAGAAAATCAAGTCTGACTCGGATCGGGTTTCTGAGGCGATTGCCGCGATTGCTGTTTCGATGAAAGAACAATCCAATGTCAGTATCGAAATCAGCCGCAACGTAGAACGTGTGGCACAGATGACGGAAGAAAACACGGCCGCCGCGCAGCAGAATACACAGGTGGCGGCACACTTGTCTGGCGTGTCGCAATCCATGATGAGTGCGGTCAAGGTATTCAAAACAGAATAAGTCGCGTTTTGTACGCAACTTTGGGGGCAAGTCCTTGTCTATGAAGCGGGTGCGTTCCATACGCACTTGCTATCATTAGAACAATACCATTAGGACTGCCCCATCATGCCCCATGACGTTTCCCTGATTGCCACATTGGCATTCGGCTTCGGCCTTGCGCTCATTTTCGGTTTCATTGCAGAAAAACTGAAAGCTCCCGCCTTGCTGGGCTACCTGGTTGCCGGATTCCTGATTGGCCCAGCCACCCCTGGCTTTGTAGCGGACCCCGCGCTAACCAATCAATTGGCCGAGGTTGGCGTGATGCTGCTGATGTTCGGTGTGGGCATGCACTTTTCGCTCAACGATTTACTAGCAGTAAAAAAAATTGCAGTGCCCGGTGCCATTGTTCAAATGGCAGCCGCAACACTGCTCGGCATGGGTGTAGCCCATTTCTGGGATTGGCCCATGGGTCAAAGCCTTGTGTTTGGTCTTGCCTTGTCAGTGGCCAGCACGGTGGTGTTGCTGAAAGCACTGGAAGCCCGCGGCATGCTGACCAGTGCAAACGGTCAAATTGCAGTGGGTTGGCTGGTGGTTGAAGACCTGGCCATGGTACTGATTCTGGTTTTGCTTCCGCCACTGGCAGGTTTGTTGAAAGGCGGAACCCTGGACCCGGAAACCAATCTGGTCTTCGACATCGGTTTCACCTTGGTGAAGGTGGCGCTTTTCGTGGGTTTGATGCTGGTGGTGGGCAAGCGTGTTATTCCCTGGATGCTTTGGCACATTGCGAAAACAGGATCTCGCGAATTGTTCACACTCTCAGTGATTGCACTGGCCATCAGCTTGGCTTTCGTTGCCGCAGGGCTGTTCGATGTGTCTTTTGCACTCGGCGCCTTCTTCGCCGGCATGGTGATGCGGGAATCTGAACTGAGCCACCGCGCTGCCGAGGAATCCCTGCCATTGCGAGACGCATTCGCTGTGCTGTTTTTTGTGTCAGTGGGTATGCTGTTTCAATTCGATGTCATTGTTGAGTACCCGCTGCGCGTACTCGCTGTGGTGGCCATTATCGTGCTGGGCAAATCGCTGGCTGCTGGCGCACTGGTCCTGCTGTTCAAGTACCCCCTCAAGAGCGCTTTGGTTATTGCGGCCAGCCTTGCACAAATTGGTGAGTTCTCATTCATTTTGATTGGGTTGGGTTTGTATCTGGGTCTGGTGGACTTACAGGTACAAAGCCTGGTCGTTTCCGGCGCAATTTTGTCGATTGCCCTGAACCCGGTTGTGTTTTCCCTGATTCCCAAATTGAACGACAGCATGGTCAGGCGTTATCAATGGGTTCGCAATTTGAATGCACGCAGCCACAGCATGGAAGAGCTACCTGAGCAAACCGATGGCAAGTACCTTGGTAAACACGTGGTGTTGGTGGGGCACACCGAGTTGAGCAAACGAATTGCCAAATCGCTGAAGAAAAAAAATGTACCCATGGTGATTGTTGATACCAGCCGCGAGGTGGTGGCCAAACTGAGAAAGAATGGACAGGCTGCCGTGTCTGGCGAATATGCAGACCCAGTGACCTTGGTTCAAGCGCACACCACCAACGCAAATAGCCTTGTTATTGCCACTGGCGATACCCCGGGGCTGAGCCAGATGATCGAAAATGCCAAAATGCTGAACCCGGCAATTCAGATTTTTGTGCAGGCGTACTCGAAAGAGGAAAAACAAATGCTGGGCGCCCTGCCCGATGTACATGTGTACCGCTGGGAAGACACATTGAGCGATGCCATCGTTCACGACCTCATCAAAACCCGGCCAGAGCCTTCAAACGCCTAATTGATTTTTGTTTCAAATTCGTGAATTTACTTGAATTGCGGGGTTCAGAAGCACCCCGCATTTCAAGGTTTTGAAAGTCAACCGAACTGCTGATAATTGACAAAATTTCAATCTTTGTCATTCAGGAATTTCGATGCTTCAAACCATACAGTCAAAAATAGTATTGGGCTTCGCCTTGTTGATCGCTTGCGTCGCCATTGGAGGGGGCTTGGGCTTGTGGAACATGCAACGCATTCAAGTCAGTGGGCTGAACAACACCGACAGTTTCAAAACACTGCAACATGTCAGCACCATTCGTGAGAGTCTGGTATTCATTGAATCGGGCCAACGGGGATACTTGCTGACTGGCGATGACTCCTATTTGTCGACATACCAATTTGGCAAAAAACGCTATCAGGAAGAACTTGCTTATCTGTCAAAACGCAAAAATGAACTGCCAGAATCATTCGTCTGGGTTGAGGAATTGCAAACCCTCTATTCGCCATGGCTGACTTTTTCGATCGATGAAACCATCAAACTGCGTCAAAGCCTGGACAAGGGTGAACTTGATCAGGCTGATTTTCTGGACATTTTTGCAGCCATGTCTGGCAAGCCCATCATGGATAAAATGCAGGCCTTGCTGGATCAGGTTGAATCTGCCGAAAAAACCATGCTTGAGAATCGAACTGCCCAGTCTGTTCAAACCTACACCAGTTCTCTGTGGGCGGTAGGTTCAGTGGTTGTCTTGTCCTTGCTCGCGGGTGTCATGATCATGCTTCGCCTTGGGAAATTGCTTAGAACCAAACTCGCCAGAGCAAACCAGCATATTCGGGAATTGGCAAACGGCCAGCTTGGGCGCACCGTTCAAACTCAAGGCAAAGATGAAATCGACACACTGTTGCAGGAGATATCCAAAGCCCAGAATAATCTTCGGGTATTGATCAACGGCATTCGCCAATCAGCACAGGAACTGGATGACAACTCAAATCAGGTGTCTCGCCTGTCGCAGGCCATGGCCAAGTCCAGTGACGAACAAGCCGAGGCCACTTCGACCATGGCTGCGGCAGTTGAAGAACTCACCGTCAGCATTTCGCACATCTCGGAGAATACTTCTCAGGCCAGCGACACGGCACACACTGCCAGAAATGCTGCTGAAAATGGCATTGCCACTTTGAAAATGGTCGTGGGTGGAATTGAACGAATCGCCCACTCGGTTGATGAAAGCGCATTGACAGTACAAACACTCGAGGCACGTTCGAATGATATTTCAGAAATCATTTCAACCATCACTGAAATAGCTGAACACACGAACCTGCTGGCCTTGAATGCGGCCATTGAAGCTGCCAGAGCAGGGGACCAGGGCCGTGGATTCGCAGTGGTTGCGGACGAGGTTCGAAAACTTGCAGAACAAACCAAGACCGCAACGCATCGGATCTCGGACATGATCTATGACATTCAACGCATGACTCAAGGTGCGGTCGGCAGTATGGGTAATTCTGTGAAACTGGTTCAGGCTGGCTTGAGCCAGGCCAATCAAGTGAACATGACTATCCTGGACATCAAAAACCATTCTGAACGGGTTTCAGACGCAATTTCAACCATCGCCGTGTCCATGAGGGAACAGTCGCAGGTGAGTATACAGATTAGCCAAAGTGTGGAGAAAGTGGCGAGAATGACCGAAGAAAACACCCAAGCTGCACAAAACAACACCCGGGTAGCACAGCAACTTCAATCCGTATCGAATGTGCTTGTGCATGCAATCAGTACATTCAAATAAAAAGCCCGGCAAGTTTCTTACCGGGCTTCAGCACTCGCTGTTGAGCCTTTTGTAAAGGCTCAGCAAGGGGAAAAATACTCTTGAATTGATTTTTTGAGCTTGTCTCCTCTCCCCCTCCGTCGGTCAATCTATCCACCCCTCCTAGGGTGGGAGACTGCCAAGATTGCCGACAAATTCAGTTCAACCAGCGGATCAGTGGAACTGTTCTTCTTCTGTAGAACCTGTCAAGGCTGTTACTGAAGAAGCGCCACCCTGGATCACAGTAGTTACATCGTCGAAGTAACCTGCGCCCACTTCCTGCTGGTGAGATACAAAAGTATAACCTTTTTCACGTGCTGCGAACTCAGGTTCTTGAACCATGTTCACATAGTGCTTCATGCCTTCGCCACGAGCGTATGCGTGGGCAAACTGGAATGTGTTGTACCAGTTGACGTGGATACCAGCCAAAGTGATGAACTGGTACTTGTAGCCCAGTGCGCTCAGTTCTTCCTGGAAGGAAGCGATCTGGCTGTCGTTCAGGTTTTTCTTCCAGTTGAAAGAGGGTGAGCAGTTGTAGCTCAACAGCTTGCCTGGGTTCTTTTCCAGAACGGCCTGCGCGAATTCACGGGCAAAACCGATGTCAGGTGTACCTGTTTCACACCATACCAGGTCAGCATAAGGTGCGTAGGCGATACCGCGGGAAATGGCTTGTTCCAGACCGTTCTTCACACGGTAGAAACCTTCGGCAGTGCGCTCACCAGTCAGGAATGGCTTGTCGTTCTCATCGAAATCAGAAGTCAGCAGGTTGGCGGCTTCAGCGTCGGTACGGGCCAGAACGATGGATGGAACACCCATTACGTCGGCAGCCAAACGTGCAGCGATCAACTTTTGAATGGCTTCAGCGGTTGGAACCAGCACCTTGCCACCCATGTGACCACACTTCTTTACAGCAGCCAATTGGTCTTCGAAGTGAACACCGGCGGCGCCAGAGGCGATCATGTTCTTCATCAGTTCGTAGGCGTTCAAAACACCACCGAAACCAGCTTCACCGTCGGCAACGATGGGCAGGAAGTAATCGATTGCGTCTTCGGCCTTCATCTTGCCGTCGCAAATGTTCTTCCACTGAATTTCGTCAGCGCGCTGGAATGTGTTGTTGATACGACGAACCATTTTTGGCACTGAGTCATAGGCGTACAGTGACTGGTCGGGGTACATTGTTTCGGAGCTGTTGCCGTCGGCAGCAACTTGCCAGCCTGACAGGTAAACAGCTTCCAAACCAGCTTTGGCTTGCTGCATGGCCTGACCAGCAGTGATTGCGCCGAAAGCGTTTACGTAGCCCTTCTTGGCGCCACCGTTCACTTTTTCCCACAGCTTTTCAGCGCCGCGCTTGGCCAGTGTGTACTCTGGCTGAACTGAACCACGCAGACGTACCACGTCTTCGGCCTTGTAGCCGCGCTTTACCAGCTTCCAGCGTGGGTTGGTTTCCCAGTCTTTGTTGAGTTCTTGAACCTGTTGGTCAAAAGATTTCATAGTGATGTCCTCAGAAGGCAATAGAGAAAAAAGAAAACGGTTCGCTTGATGGCCTACTTGCGGTGCCCTGCGTGTGCAGCTTCGCGGGTATCACTTGGGCAAGTGGTGTCGATCAGGTGATGAGCCGTATCTTACAGATCATTTCGCAGAGCAACAAGAGTTATATCTTATACAAGACTTTTTTTTCGTATTGTTTAAAATCAATTACTTACGTTAAATTAATCACGATATGAAATACTTTTTCTCTAAATGAAAAAGAGTATCCACTCTAAATCATGCGGCGCAACCTACTAAAAATGGTTCGTGTGAACATTTTGGCCTTGCCGAACCACTCAAAAAAAACAAGCAACGGACATCCACATGACTCGCTCGCTTCCATCCCACATGGTTGGTCAGAACCAATATGGCTTGATCTCATATACCGCGAACCACAACCTTTCGGTTCGGATTGGAACTACGGGGTGCGCGCTTTGCGTGGGCCTGGCCTTGTGGCGCGAGTCCGATGGCAAGGCCTTGGTGGCTCACATACAACCGGATCAATTGCACAAGATTAAAGAATCAGTTGATCGAATTTATCAACTGATCCCCAATCCCAGCAAATTCTTGTGCGTGACGGCCGGCGTGGACAAAAGCACCAATGAAATCGTTGACTCACTGGTAAAAACTTATGGCACGCTGCCCATCATGAAAAAAGGCTACGATGAAATATCAATCGTTTCTGGCACTGGTGCCATTCGGATAAGTCGAACTTCGTTGATTCAAACCGATGAAACAAGGCCACCGAATTTTTCGACCGGAGACCTGTCCTGAAACAATCAGCTCAAGGCTGTTTCTGAAATCAAAACACCGTCCTCATCCGCATACACCCAATTGCCGGGGCGCACAGTGGTGAAGCTCAGCGCCACTTCAATGTTCTCATGCCCAATGCCTCGCTTCTGGCTTTTCATGGGGTGCGCGGCCAGTGCACGAATTCCCACATCGCATTCATCCAACTCGAGGGTGTCGCGCACGCAGCCGTAAACCACAATACCCGCCCAGTTGTTTTTCTCGGCCAACTGTCCCAAATTTCCGCCCACCAGGGCGCAACGCATGCTGCCACCGCCATCAACCACCAGCACCTTGCCTTGCCCGTCTTTTTCAAGGGCACTTCGCACCAAGGAATTGTCTTCAAACACCTTCAAAGTGTGGGCTTGCCCCATAAAACTGCTTTTCAAGCCCCAACTTTGAAACATCGGCTCAACAACACGCAAAGTGCCTGCGGCAATTTTGTCTTCGTTGGCATCGCATAGGTCCGTGGTAGGTGTCATAAAGCTCTCCGACAATTTAGTAAATCAATTCAAAGCCAAAATTTAAGCATGAAATTCAGGCATGGAACATGACCATCCGGTTTCAGTGCTGATTTCTGAATTCCCTTGGGGACATACCCTGCCATTTTAAAAATGCGCTGGTAAAGCTGCGGCGATCAGAATAGCCAAGGTTTGCAGCGATGGTTTCAATGTCAAGCACCGAGCCTTTCAACATCTCGCAGGCCAGTTCATGGCGAACGGCCCCCAGAATTTCAGCATACGATTTACCTTCGCTTTTCAGCCTTCGCTGCAAGGTACGGGGGTGAATGTGCAGCACCTCGGCTATCGTCTGTATTGGTTCACTTAGCATACTCAAGCGCGACTTCAAAAGGCGCTTGATTTGTTTTTCAAGGGTTTGCTCCTCAACATCCGGCAACAAGCGGTTCAAAATTACAGCCTGCGCCTTGTGGTGTGCGGAAGGAATGCCGCCCGGCAAAGGCAAATCCAGTGCGGAAGAATCCACCACCAAACGGTTGTTGCCCTGCTCAAACAGCACCGTGGTTTTGAGCACATTCAGATAAGCCGACTCTTGGGTCAACGGCGCGTGGCGAAATTCGATGCGCTTGATCAAGTGTGAACCGGGGCTGAGAAGATGAATAAACTTCAAGACGGCCGACATGGCAGCTTCAACAAATCCGGGCAGGTCTTCGTTCACACCTTCCGGATCGGGTACCTTGATCTCCAGTGCGGCCTCATCTCCCAGGTCAAGTGTGATGAAGTGCAAATTGGGGTGCAACAGCTTGGGCGACCAGTCCAGCACACGCATGGCCTCTTGCGGGGTTGAAGCGCTGGTCACAAAAGTGGCCAACTCGGGCAAGCCATCGAAGTTGAAAGAATCACCAAACACCAGCGGAAAGTGTTGGCTGGGCTTGCGTGCCTCAACCGCGGAGAACAAGGAACTGAAGCACGACAAAGACATGCGCCGACGTGGGTCCCCGCTCATGTCAATTTCCAGTTTCAGCTCCTGCATCACACTGTTCAAGTCAATGTCGCAGCGCCTTGCAGCATTGGCCAGGCTTGCAAGCATTTGAAAATTGATGGTTTCCACCAAACCTCCTGTGGCGTGATCAGATTAAATCTGTCGCGAATTCTTCCTTTTTTGTCATTTCAAATCATATCGTGTGTTGTGGTGATTCGGTAATCTTTATTCACACAATGCAGCAGGAGGCAGTCATGACAACAACATCGTTCAAAGAAGACATCGTGGTCCGGAAAGATCTGGATTTTGGAATCACTGACAAAGACATCCCTCGCTATTGGATGGCTGGCGACGCATTCAAAACCCGCGTGATTGATGGTGTTCAAATGAGTTTTCCGGACGGCGAGCGCTATTTCATCTCGAGCGTGCGGAATTTCAAAGACAAAATTACCGACCCTGAGTTGCTGAAAGCAGTGAAAGACTTTTCCTTTCAGGAAGGTCAACACGGCAAAGTGCACACCGACTACAACAAGCGCCTGAAAGAGCAAGGTGTGCCAGTGGACAAAATGTTGCATGTGATTACGAAGATCATGAACCGCCGTTTGCAGGTGCTTTCGCCTGAATACAACCTGGCCATGACCGCAGCGCTGGAGCATTTCACAGCCATGATGGCCGAGATGTTTTTTGCCCGCAAGGAAGTGATGGCCGGCGCAGATCATCGGGTTCGCGCCATGCTGGCCTGGCATGCCGTGGAAGAAATGGAACACAAGGCCGTGGCATTTGATGTCATGCAGAAAGTGGCCAAAGTAGGTTACTTCAAGCGAAGCCTGGCCATGGCCCACGCCATGTTCAACTTCACCTTACACACGCTGGTATTCACCTGGATCATTTTGGGCACCGATGGTTTCAAGGGCTGGACCCGGTTCAAAATGTATTCGAAAGGCCTGGTGTGGCTGTTGGGTCCCAAAGGGCTGTACAGCAGCCTGCTGCCCAAATTGTTGAACTACTTCAAACCAGGATTTCACCCCTGGCAAGACCCCACTGTTCATAACTATGGGATATGGCTTGAAACCTTCAACAAGACAGGCAACCCGGTCGCGGCTGGTGAAGCGATGTACGCTGCGGCGCATTGATACGTGGGCATTGCGAGGCCTGTGTAACGTTCACTGGTCAACGCAAAAACCAATATTCGCGCTGGAGAAGCCTTGCCCCAGTCACTTCTCTCGACAGCCCCGCCCAACGTGAATATTGCGGCGGTGGCCGTTCTGATCCCGTTCGGAATGGATGCCGCAAACTCTAGCGCGTCTTGCGGAGCCGCTTCGCGTCTAATCCATTCCAAACGGGGAACGGCGGGCGGGTCTTGATCGTCGCGAGTAAGTGACTTAGGCAAGGCTTTTCAGGCGCGGAGTTTAGCGGCTTCGATGAGCACAACGATGCGATTTCAAATAGCTGCACTCAGTGAACCACCCGCTCAAAGGTAAATGCACCTTCCTTGAAATCAACTGGCACCACATCGTTTGGCCCAAACCGGCCTTCCAGAATCATTTTTGAAACCGGGTTTTCGATGATCTGCTGAATGGCACGCTTTAAGGGTCGAGCACCGTACAGCGGATCAAAGCCAGCTTTCACCACTTCGGCCAAGGCTGCATCGCTCACCTCCAGGCGCATGTCGCGGCTGGCCAGGCGCTGCTGCAAACGCTGCAACTGAATGCGGGCAATATTGGCGATGTGTGCATTGTCCAAAGCATGGAACACCACCAGCTCATCCACACGGTTGATGAATTCCGGGCGGAAGTGTTGCTTCACTTCTTCCATCACAGCAGCCTTGATCACTTCACCATCTTGTCCGGCAAGGCGCTGAATTTCATGCGAACCCAGGTTGGATGTCATCACAATGACTGTGTTTTTAAAGTCCACAGTGCGGCCCTGCCCATCAGTCAAACGCCCATCATCCAGCACTTGCAACAGCACGTTGAACACATCGGGGTGGGCCTTTTCAACCTCATCCAGCAAAATCACGCTGTAGGGTTTGCGGCGCACAGCCTCGGTCAAGTAACCGCCTTCGTCATAGCCCACATACCCCGGAGGCGCACCCACGAGCCGGCTCACAGTGTGCTTCTCCATGAACTCACTCATGTCGATGCGAATCAGATGGTCCTCCGAATCAAACAGGAAACCGGCCAGTGCCTTGCACAGCTCTGTTTTACCCACACCGGTGGGGCCCAGAAACAGGAACGAACCCAAGGGCTTGTTGGGGTCCGAAAGCCCAGCCCGTGAACGGCGAATAGCGTCGGATACCAAGGTGACGGCTTCGTCTTGCCCCACCACTCGCATGTGCAAGGCTGCTTCCATTTGCAACAATTTGTCGCGCTCACCTTGCAGCATTTTGCTCACTGGAATGCCGGTTGCGCGGCTAACCACCTCTGCAATTTCTTCGGTGCCAACTTGCGTGCGCAACAGCCTGTTCGGCTTCTTTTCTCCGCCCTCGTTGTCTTTCACGTCGTTCAGCTTTTTCTCCAGATCGGGCAATTTGCCATACTGAAGTTCAGACACTTTTTGCCAATCGCCCTTGCGCTTGAGTTGCTCAATTTCGGCGCGAATGTGATCAATTTCTTCCTTGATGGCCGCACTGCCCTGCACTGCTGCTTTTTCACTTTTCCAGATTTCGTCGAGGTCTGCATACTCACGCTCAAGACGAACAATTTCCTCTTCGATCAGGGCGAGGCGCTTTTTAGAAGCGTCGTCTTGCTCGCGCTTCACAGCTTCTCGTTCAATTTTCAGCTGAATGATCCGGCGATCGAGCTTGTCCATTTCCTCAGGCTTGGAATCAATTTCCATCTTGATTCGCGCTGCAGCCTCGTCAATCAAGTCAATGGCTTTGTCGGGCAGGAAGCGATCGGTAATGTACCGGTGGCTAAGCTCCGCAGCCGCAACAATGGCGGGGTCGGTAATGTCCACACCATGGTGCAATTCATAGCGTTCTTGCAGTCCACGCAGAATGGCGATGGTGCTTTCTACACTGGGTTCTCCCACCAGCACTTTTTGGAAACGGCGTTCAAGCGCCGCGTCTTTTTCGATGTATTTGCGGTATTCGTCCAGCGTGGTCGCGCCGATACAATGCAACTCACCACGGGCCAACGCAGGCTTCAACATATTTCCAGCATCAATCGCGCCCTCGGCTTTGCCGGCACCCACCATGGTGTGAATTTCATCAATAAACACAATGGTCTGGCCTTCATCAGCGGCCACGTCTTTAAGTACAGCTTTGAGGCGTTCTTCAAATTCGCCACGGTACTTGGCACCAGCCAGCAACAAGGCCATGTCCAATACCAGCACACGCTTGTTTTTCAAGGTATCGGGTACTTCGCCGTTCACAATGCGCTGTGCCAAACCTTCCACAATGGCGGTTTTACCCACGCCAGGTTCACCAATTAATACAGGGTTGTTCTTGGTTCTGCGCTGCAAAATCTGAATGGCGCGGCGAATTTCATCATCGCGACCAATCACGGGATCCAGCTTGCCCATGCGAGCCCGCTCGGTTAGATCAATGGTGTATTTTTTCAAGGCCTCGCGCTGGCTTTCACCGTCTGCACTGTCCACGGCCGCACCGCCGCGCACCTGTTCAATTGCGGTGTTCAGCGATTGTGCATTCAAGCCCGCCTCTTTCATCACCTTGGCCAATCCGGTGCTGTCTTGCAGGCAAGCCAGCAAAAACAGTTCACTGGCAATGAACTGATCACCGCGCTTTTGCGCCTCTTTGTCGGTCAGGTTCAAAGCAGCCTGCAGTTTGCTGCCTATCTGGATTTGACCGGCGTTGTTAGCCACTTGAGGCAGGTTGTTCACCTCGGCTTCAACGCCCTTGATCAATACCTGCGGGTTACCGCCAGCCTTGCTGATCACCCCGCGAACAGACCCCTCGCCCTGCTTGAGCATGGCCAACAAGACGTGTGCAGGTTCAACGGTGGGGTTGTCTTTTCCCACAGCCAGGCTTTGGGCGTCGGCCAAAGCTTCCTGAAACTTGGTGGTGAGTCGATCTAAACGCATGTGTGCAAACCCTTCTTAACAATTTTGAGTCACAATACCCATGAACGGTATGTGTGGGCGAGCGTGTTGTTTTCAAGATAGCGCCAACACAAATGACATGCACTATTTTTCAAACACGCCAACATGCAAATCAAACAACTCCAAGTAGCTTACGCGCCCGAGCATGACCGCATATTGATGCGAATCAATTCGGCTGAAAATCAGGAGGTACGGGTATGGCTAACGCGCCGCATGGTGCGCATGTTGATACCCAGCCTGGATGAAATGATGCAGAAGCTGCTGGCCAGCGACAGGCCGCTAAACGAGGCGGGCCGCAAAGCGCTGCTCGAAATGAGCCGCGAAGTGTCGCTGTACTCCGCTGATTTCAAAAGCCCGTTTCAAGACAAAAACACCACCACGCCACTGGGTGCCGACCCCCTTCTGATCACTCAGATTGAGCTGCGCCCCAGTGGCGAGGCGCACAACACCGATCTGGTGTTGAAATTGGTTGCAGGCAGTGGCAAAGGGTTCGAGATGCGAATGGCCGAACAGCTGCAACACGGCTTTGCTGACTTGTTGATCAAAACCTGTGGGCAGGCTGATTGGGGTTTGCATTTCAAGAGTGTGCCCAGCATTATCGAGCGGCCCGAAACGCGCCACTTGAACTGAACCGGATTAAAAGCGCTTAACTGGCCAGGAACATTTCCTGAAGGTCATTCAGAAAACGAAAGCCCAATTCAGTGGGCTTGAACAGGCCAGGTTGAGTTTCGATCAAACCTTTGCTTAATGCCTGTTTCAAAGGCTTTTGCAAATCGCTCAGTGGCCTGCCACAACGCTCCACGAACCAGCTTTCGGGTACACCGTCGATCAAGCGCAAGGCATTGAGCATGAACTCGAATGGCAACTCCCTCACAGCCAGGGTGCGCACCTCCAGTGGTTGCGCCGCGCCCTCCATTTCTTCCATGTAAGCCATGGGGTTGCGGTGGCGGATTTCCCGTTCAATGCGGTTGGGGTAACTTATTTTTGCGTGCGCCCCGGCACCCAGCCCTAAGTAGTCGCCAAACCCCCAATAATTCAGGTTGTGCTGGCAGCGATGCCCGGGTTTGGCAAAGGCCGAAATTTCGTATTGCTCAAAGCCTGCCTCCTTCGCAGCCTTGTGAACAGCCTCTTCAATGTCGATCAAGGTGTCGTCATCGGGCAGAGGCGGCGGTTTTGCGGCAAACAGCGTGTTGGGCTCCAGGGTCAACTGGTACAGGCTTAAGTGCGTGCTGTTCAGCGCCACAGCCTGCGCCACATCGGCCAGTGCCTGCTCCACGTTTTGATGGGGCAAGGCATACATCAGATCAATGTTCACTTCATCGAACAAGGCCACGGCACTGCGCACTGCGGCCACGGCCTGCCCGCTGTTGTGCACCCGGCCCAAGGCCTTCAAGTGAGAATCGGAGAAACTCTGCACACCGATCGACAAGCGGTTGATGCCCGCCTCTCGAAAGCCTTCAAATCGCGCTTGTTCAAAAGTACCAGGGTTGGCTTCCATGGTGATTTCGCCACTTTGTGGCATGCCCAAACGTGCACGCACTGCACCCAACAATTCATCAATCAACTCGGGCGCAAACAAGGAAGGTGTGCCACCGCCAATGAAAATGGAGTACAACTTTCGGCCCCAGATTTTGGGCAACTGCTGATCCAGGTCGGCTACAAGGGCGTTGAGGTAACGGCGTTGCAAGTCCATGGGCAGCGACTCTGCGAAACCCTGCTCACCAGCGCTTGATGGATTCATGTCGACGCGCTGTATGTCGGACACCAGCGGTACACCCACTTCACGCAGCTTGCTTTCCGGCGCCAAGTGACTGTTGAAATCGCAATAAGGGCATTTGCGCACACACCAAGGCAGGTGAATGTAAAGCGCTAGCGGCGGCATGGCAGCAAATCGAAGTTCGCTGGGCATGAAGACACGGCCCACCAGGTTGCCAGCCGTGGTTGAAGCCATGAATCCCGGCTTGCCTGATTTGTCCTCGCCCTGCTTCACTTATGCAACCGCCTTTTTCAAACCCAGGCGCTGCTGAAATTCCTGCAACAGGGCTTGGGTGGCCAGCGCCCGGTGACTGAATTGGTTTTTCAATTCTTTGGGCATTTGCGCCGCGGTGCACTGGTGTTCGGGTAGCCAGAAGTGAGGGTCGTAACCAAAACCGTGCTCACCTTGCGGCGTATCGATTACCTCACCCCACCACATTTTTTGAGCAATGGTGGGTGTGGGGTCATCGGCATGGGCCACCCACACCATGGCGCACACAAAATACGCGCGGCGGTCTTCAACACCCTGGAGCTTTTCAATCAAGCAGGCGTTGTTATTGGCATCGCTTTTTTCTTGACCAAACAAGGTGGCATAGCGGGCCGACAACACGCCCGGTGCCCCCCCAATGGCTGGCACGCACAAGCCCGAGTCATCGGCCAGCGCGGGGCGGCCTGTAAGGCGGCTGGCATGGCGCGCCTTGGTGAGGGCATTCTCAACAAAGGTATGAAAGGGCTCCTCGGCATCGGGCACACCCAGTTCACCTTGTGCAACCCAATTCACGCCCCAAGGGGCAAACAGGTCCTGAAATTCCCGCAGTTTGCCCTTGTTGCCACTGGCCAATACCCATTCGCTGTTCGCTGCCATCGCTTTGTAATCCAACTTAGTTTTTATGCCTGTAAAGCCGCTTTCTGCAGGCGAACCAGCTCAGCAATACCGGCTGCGGCCGAGTCCAGCATGCCATTCAATTCGTCCCGGCTAAAGGCATCGCCCTCGGCGGTGCCCTGCACTTCTACAAAGCCACCTTTCTCGGTCATCACCACATTCAGGTCGGTTTCGCAGGTGGAGTCTTCGTCGTAATTCAAATCAAGCACCACCTGGCCATTGACCACACCCACCGACACGGCCGCTACGAACTGCTTGATCGGGTTTTCAGTCAAAGCACCGCTGGCCACCAGTTTGCCAATTGCATCGGCCACGGCGACCATGGCGCCCGTGATTGATGCCGTGCGTGTGCCGCCATCGGCCTGGATTACATCGCAATCAATTTTCAGGGTGCGTTCACCCAGCTTGTTTAAGTCGACTGCTGCGCGCAAGGCACGGCCAATCAGGCGCTGAATTTCCTGCGTGCGGCCACTTTGCTTGCCCTTGGCCGCCTCACGATCCATGCGGGAATGGGTAGAACGGGGCAGCATGCCGTACTCAGCAGTCAACCAACCCTGATTCTGACCCTTCAAAAAACCTGGCACTTTGTCTTCAACGCTGCAGGTGCACAACACATGAGTGTCGCCGAAACGCACCATGACAGAACCCTCGGCATGCTTGGTGTAATTGCGCTCCAGGCTGATATTGCGCAAGGTGTGGGGGCTTCGCCCGTCAGGGCGGGCTGTGGTGGCATTCATTCAAATTCTCCAGTGCGTGTTCTTTCGTAGTGCACGCATTATGGCGCATCTTCAAGGTCGAGAAACAACTGGGCTTGCCCTTTGGTTCGCCTGCTTTCCTCGGCAGCCTTTTCAAGCGCATCCTCCGCAGGGGTAATCAGATGGCTGGCTTTGATTCCCAACAGGCGGATGGTTGATCTGGCTCCTTTGTCTTCAAACGGAATTTTCTTCAGGCAAGCTCGAGCGGCTTGCAAAACCTCATCCGCTGTGCGGACGGTCAATCCAGTGGTGACATCGCGGGTCAGGGATTTGAAATCCGCGAAACGCACTTTCACGCCAATCGTTTTTGCCAACCGCTGCTTTCGGGCCAAGTCTTGAGAAAGCTTGTCTGCAAGGTGCTCAAGTACCTGCGTCAAGTTGTCGCGTTGCCTGCGCACATGCATGTCGTTCTCGAACGTGGTTTCACGGCTGATGCTTTTCGGTTCCGAAAACAAAGTGACTTCCCGCCGGTCAATACCATGGGCGCTTTCATGCATCCAAAGCCCATAACTTTCGCCGAAACGCATCTGAAGCAAATCGACGGGTTGAGCAGCCAGCTCGGCAATGCTGTTAACACCCATGGCTTTCAGCTTTTCCTGAGCTTTGGGCCCCACACCGTTGATTTTGCCCACCGGAAGCGGCCAGATCATTTCCTGAAACTGGTCGGGGCGCACCACGCTTAGACCGTTTGGTTTTTGCAAGTCGGAGCAGATCTTGGAGGTCAACTTGTTCTCGGACAGACCCACTGAACAGGTCATGCCGCCAGTGGCCTGGGTTACTGCAGCCTTTAATCGGCGCGCCAGTTCAATGGCTGCCTCATAATCCCCCCCGGTTTCCCCGGTCAAATCAATGTAGATTTCATCGATACCGCGATCTTCAACGTTGGGTGCCAATTCCCGCACGGCGGTCTTGAACTGCCTTGACAGGGTTTTGTACCAGTCGAAATCGGCGGGCAACAACACCGCGTGAGGCGCCAGTTTTGCTGCTTTCATGGTGGGCATGGCCGAATGCAAACCCAGTGCACGGGCTTCGTAGTTGGCGGTGGTTAACACACCCCTGCCTGGTACTGTGCCAAGGTCGGGAATTGCTGCCCGGGCAGCGGCTGCATGCCTCGGCGCCCCCCAACAGCCACGGGCAAACCCCGCAAAGCCGGGTTGCGCACCAATTCGGCATTGGCGTAGAAGGCGTCCATGTCCAAATGGGCAATGATTCGACCCGACAAAAACACCCCCGAATAAAACAAGCACCAGCCCAGAGTTTACAATCCATGCACCACCGACACACACGCACAGGCCGCAAATGAGCAAGGACAGCAAAAACACCGCCGCAGTACACAGCATGACAGGCTTTGCCAATACACAAAGCACGACCCGTGCTGGCACCCTGAGCATGGAGTTGCGCAGCGTGAATTCCCGTTTTCTGGACCTGAACTTCCGCATGGCCGATGACCTGCGCATGGTGGAACCACTGATCCGCGAAAAACTGATGAATGCGCTGAGCCGTGGGAAGGTGGAATGCCGGATTTCCTGGGGACGTGCAGAGGGTGAAAAACGGATTCCGAAGGTTGATCTGGAACAAGTCAAACAATTGGCTGCACTTGAGGCCAGCATTCAAAGCGCCTTGCCCAAGGCCAACGGCTTTCGCATTACCGAGGTGCTGAATTGGCCTGGTGTGGTCGAAGACAACAGCCTGAGCGGCGAAGAACTGCAAGAGACCATTTCAGCCTTGTGCGAGCAGGCCATTGATGCCTTGAAGCAAAGCCGCGAACGTGAGGGTGCAGGCCTGGCGGCAGTGCTGTTGGAGAAAGTGGATGGCATGGAAGCGATTGTCAACAGCCTGCTGCCGATGTTGCCCCAGTTTTTGGCCCACTATGAGGGCAAGATTCGGGAACGCATGACCGAGGCCTTCGACAAAATCATTTCGGACAAAGCAAGCCACTTGACCGTGGAAGACCTTGAAGAACGCATCAAACACGAGGTGGCCCTGCACAGCGTACGCATTGATGTGAAAGAGGAAGTTGAGCGACTCCAAACGCACTTCACTGAGGTTCGCCGTATTCTGAAAAAAGGCGGGGTGATTGGCAAACGGCTGGATTTTGTAACCCAGGAATTGAACCGCGAGGCCAACACTTTGGGCAGCAAAGCACACGCGATTGCGCAAACCCAGGCCAGCATTGATTTGAAAGTGTTGGTGGAGCAGTTTCGCGAGCAGGTCCAGAACATCGAATAAACTTCGGCATTTGCAATTGAACTGAACCAATCCGAATACTTGGGCACCCAATCGAACTTTCGTTTGTTCGAGACCTTGCCCAATGACCACGCCTATCTCTTTTCTCAATCAACTACTGAAGCACGTGTTACCCCACGCAGCCACAGACCCGCGCCTTGCCGGTCTGCTTTTGGTCGCCAAAGGGCAGCAGCGAGCGGCACAAGCCTTGTTGTGCCACCCCACACTGCGGATGCAACGCGACGATCTCGCTCAATACCGGGTTGGTCAGGAAAAACTGGCTGATATGGACCTGATCAAAAGCGGCCGCCTGGAAATCGGCAATTCCAGCCAGGGGGAAATTCCAAAAGTCAAAGTGGGTGAGCGATACAAGTTCGAAAACGAGCTGTCCCTTCAGGAAAGGATTGAAGTGCTGTCAGCACCTCAAACCATGCCCAATGTCAATAAGCAGGGGCCACAGCCCCTGCCGGTTACCGCAGCAGAACGGTGCGTGCTTCGGGATTACATTGCAACGGATGGATACTCGCAATGCATGAACGAATTTTTGCGTGGGGAGTTCAAGGGCGCACCACAGCAGCACTCGGATCTGCGAGAGCGCAGCCTGATATTGATCAGCTTTTTGAATGCCCTGCCTGTGCAATCAGCCCAGGCCCAACACAACCTGAATCGCAACTCTCCGATGTTTCTGGCGATGCTGGACGCGGCAAAAACGGGTAAACCTTTCGTTCCCGACTATTTCTTGAGCATGCGCAAGCGCGACGAGCCATCCGCCGCCATGGTTTCGAGCCTTTTTGGTACGGTCAGCTGCGTGATTGAAACTGAGCTGGCCAAAGATGTGTCCGTGTCGAATGCCCTACTGCCCAATGAACGGGAATTAATCGCCGCGCCCATTTCAAGTTATCAAGTAAACAAAGGCAGTGGCTTCGGCGATGAAACCTCCACAAAACCGTGGTTTGTTCTGACAGAGCATTCCAAGCACTCTGAATAAACATGCGGCATGGCGAGTCCACAGGAAATCCCATAGAATCACGGCTTATTGATCCTTGTTCGAGCGCTTCATGACCGCCTTGGCCCAACCCCAGCACACGCCACAGTATTCTGGCAGCCTCTTTATTGTCAGCGCCCCTTCAGGCGCTGGCAAATCCTCGCTGGTGAAAGCGCTTTTGGCCGAGGTTCAGGGAATTGGTCTTTCCATCTCCAATACCACTCGAAAGGCGCGCCCTGGCGAGGTTGATGGCAAAGACTATCATTTCATCTCCCAGCCCGAATTCGAAGCCATCCGAGACCAAGACGGCTTTCTGGAATGGGCCCATGTGCACGGCAACTACTACGGCACATCGCGTTCATGGGTGGAAGGGCAAATGGCAATTGACCGCGACGTACTTCTGGAAATTGACTGGCAAGGCGCCGAGCAAGTGGTGCGCAAGGTAGAAAATGTCGTGTCGATCTTCATTCTTCCGCCAAGCATCGAAGAACTCGAAAAAAGACTGCGTGGGCGTGGCACAGACAGTGAAGAGGTAATTTTTAAGAGAATGGGTGCTGCACAACTCGAGATCGAGCAGGCGAGACGCTTTGATTATGTTATCCTTAACGATGATTTCACACAGGCTCTTTTGGAGCTGAAATCGATCGTCTTCGCATCCCGTTGCCGTTTCAATCAGCAAATGGCGCGCCACGGGGCGCAACTCAAAAGTATTGGACTGTAAGGACACCAGATGGCCCGCATCACCGTTGAAGATTGCTTGAAAAAGATCCCTAACCGTTTCGACATGGCCCTGTGCGCCACTTACCGCGCCCGCATGCTGGCCCAAGGCCACACACCCAAAGTCAAATCTGACAAAGACAAGCCCACCGTGACCGCACTGCGTGAAATAGCAGCTGGGGAAATTGGTATTGAAATGCTGAAACGCGTGCCCATCTAACATCGGGCAAATGCGCATCTCAAAAAGCCCGAGACCGGCACACGGCTCGGGCTTTGTTCGTAAAATTGACTGAAAACTCAGAATTCCCGGACCTCCATTACCTTGAACAAACCTTCCTCAGCGTTGCTGGACATCAAATTTGCCAAAATCAAGGCAGTGACATTCGCCTTGCGCCCCGCTCCGCTGCAAGAAAGTATTGAGGCATTGAAGAAGCGCTTGGGCCCAACGCCCAGTGTGTATTCCGCCGAGCCTGCTGTACTCGACTTTTCTGGCTGGAACAATACTGAACTTAACGAACATGGCGTTGAATTGAAAGCCTACGCGGAAATGCTGAAGGCTGCTGGTGTGCTGTTGGTTGAAGTACGTGGCCAAAGTGAGGCCCTTGAAACCCAGGCAGAAGAATTGGGGGTTCGTTTCGAAACTGCAGAAGCTGATCAGGCTGAACCCGAAGCGGAATTGAAATCAGCACCACCGCCTGAAACACCTGAAGCAGCAATCACCGAGACACAAACGGCGGATGAGTCCGATTCCACAACGGTCAGCCACCCGGCTGTGCCCAGTTTCGACACCCCCCGCCGAACCATGGTGATCGACCAATCGGTACGCAGCGGCCAGAAAATTTATGCCCAGGGGGCAGACCTGATCGTGATGGGGCAGGTGTCAGCCGGTGCTGAAGTCATCGCCGATGGCAATGTGCACGTTTACGGAGTACTACGTGGCCGCGCTTTGGCCGGCGCAGCGGGCGATACCCAAGCCAGAATCATCTCCACTTGTTTCGAAGCGGAACTGGTGGCCGTGGCTGGTTACTATTTAACATTCGAGGGCGGCTTTCCCGAAGAGAACCGTTCCAAACCTACATTAATTCATCTTGACCATGGCACTGAGCCGGCAGTATTGCGACTCAAGGCCATCAACATCCGCTAGGAGACCATTTGTGAGTCGAGTCATTGTTGTTACATCCGGTAAGGGTGGCGTTGGTAAAACTACCACCAGCGCAAGTTTTTCCGCAGGCTTGGCCTTGCGTGGTTTTAAAACAGTGGTGATCGACTTTGACGTGGGTTTGCGAAACCTGGACCTGATCATGGGTTGCGAGCGCCGGGTGGTTTATGACCTGGTCAACGTGATCAATGGCGAAGCGAGTCTGCAACAAACTTTGATCAAAGACAAACATTGCCCCATGCTGTCCATCCTTCCCGCCTCGCAAACACGCGACAAAGACGCTTTGACCGAAGAAGGCGTGGAGAAAGTGATCAAGGACCTAATCGAAATGGGGTTCGAGTACATTGTGTGCGACAGCCCGGCTGGCATTGAACGTGGCGCCGTGATGGCCTTGACCTTTGCCGATGAAGCAATTGTGGTAACTAACCCGGAAGTGTCCTCGGTTCGCGATTCCGACCGGATCATTGGCATTCTGCAAGCCAAGAGCAAACGCGCCAAAGAAGGCGGTGAGCCGGTAAAAGAACACCTGCTGATTACGCGTTACTCGGCCAAGCGCGCCGCTGACGGCGAAATGTTGAGCTACACCGATGTAGCGACCTGCTTCGCGTGCCTTTGCTGGGCGTAATTCCTGAAAGTGAAACTGTATTGCAGGCCTCAAACCAGGGCATGCCAGTGATTCACGCAGAGGAAAATGACGCTGCACTGGCCTACCAAGACTGCATTTCACGCTTTTTGGGTGAAACCAAACCCTTGCGATTCGTAGACTATGAAAAGCCAAGCCTGCTGAAGCGCTTGTTTGGAGGTTAAGGCCATGTCACTACTGAGCATGCTGTTTGGCGAAAAGAAAAAATCGGCCAATGTTGCAAAAGAACGACTGTCTTTGATCATTGCGCGCGAGCGTGTTGACCAGGACGGTCCCGACTTTTTGCCCCAAATGCGGGACGAATTGATGCAAGTCATTGCCAAATACGTCAAGATTGATCAACAAGACGTGAAGTTTAACCTTCAAAAACAAGGCAATATGGAGATGTTGGAAGTCAATATCGTCTTGCCGGACCAGAAGTAAGACTGCACAATAGAAGATCGTAGTTTTAGTTGTAACAGTGGTACAAAATGCGGGGGGCAATGCAAGCCAGAGAACTTCAACCTGAGCCAAACCGACCCGATGTGGTCTCTATCGCACAGCTTATCGGACTAGCCTCGACTTATCTGCCCGAGGCTGAGATTCGGCGCGTTCGCGAGGCTTACAAGTTTTCTGACGTTGCGCACCTGGGGCAGTTTCGCGCCACGGGTGAACCCTACGTAACCCACCCCATCGCGGTGCTGAACTCTGCGCCAGCTGGCGCCTGGACAGCCAGGCCATTCAAGCCGCCCTGCTTCACGATGTGATGGAGGACTCGGGCACCACCAAAGAAGATTTGATCGAGCGCTTTGGTGGCTCGGTGGCCGATTTGGTCGACGGGCTTTCGAAGCTCGACAAAATGGAGTTTTCTTCCCGGGAAGAAGCCCAGGCTGAAAACTTCCGAAAAATGCTGCTGGCCATGGCCCGAGACCTGCGGGTTATTTTGGTGAAGTTGGCCGACCGTTTGCACAATATGCGAACGCTCGACATTATGAGCCCCGCCAAAAAACGCCGCATTGCACTTGAAACCCTCGAAATTTACGCCCCCATTGCCCACCGACTGGGCTTGAACGAAATTTTCCGCGAACTGCAAGAACTCAGCTTTCAGCATGCTTACCCCATGCGTTATGAAGTGCTGAAAAAAGCAGTGTTGGCAGCACGAGGCAACCGCCGTGAAGTGGTCGGCAAAATTTTGGAAGCGGTTGAAAAATGCCTGAGCGACGCCAACATTGATTGTCAGGTGTATGGCCGTGAAAAGGCGCTGTACGGCATTTATCGCAAAATGATCGAGAAGCGCCTGAGCTTTTCCCAAGTGCTGGATGTGTATGGTTTCCGGGTGGTGGTGAAAGACATGCCCGGTTGTTACATGGCCATGGGTATGCTGCACCAACTGTTCAAACCAGTTCCAGGCAAGTTCAAAGATTACATTGCCATTCCAAAACTGAACGGTTACCAAAGCCTGCACACCACCTTGCTGGGTCCGTACGGCACGCCAGTCGAGTTTCAAATTCGCACTGAAGAAATGCACCAGGTGGCCGAAAAAGGCGTGGCATCGCATTGGCTGTACAAAGGCGAAGGCGAAGCGCTGAACACCATTCAAACGCAAACCCACCGCCTGCTGCAAAGCCTGCTTGACATTCAAAACCAAACCGGCGATTCAGCCGAGTTTTTGGAACACATCAAGGTAGACCTGTTCCCGGATGCCGTGTACGTGTTCACGCCGAACGGCAAGATCATGAGCCTGCCCCGTGGCGCAACCGTGGTCGACTTTGCCTACGCAGTGCACACCGATGTGGGCAACCATTGCGTGGCTGCACGCGTGAATCAAGTGATTGAGCCATTACGTACCATTTTGAAAAGTGGCGATGTGGTTGAAATTATTACTGCACCCCACAGCCGCCCCAATCCGGTTTGGCTTGGTTTTGTGCGCTCAGGAAAGGCACGCTCCGAGATTCGGCACTATTTGAAGTCCATGAATCTTGAGGAAACCGTGCGCTTGGGCAGCAGATTGCTGGAACAGGCGCTTGAAGCCGACCAGATCAAGCTTGAGCATCTCACCAACGAGGTGTGGGACCGTTTACAAAAAGACTCGCAAGTGAGCACCCGAGACGAATTGCTGGCCGACATTGGCGCAGGCCGCCGTGTGGCGCCAGTTGTGGCGCGCCGTGTACTGATCGCCATGGGCCGTGCTGATGCGAGGGTGGATGCACCTTCAGGCAACGTGGGTGAAGCCCGTGCGCCTATCATGATTCACGGTGGTGAAGGCATGTCGGTTCAACGCGCGCCCTGCTGCTTGCCAATTCCTGGCGACAATATTATTGGCTACGTGCGCAAGGGCTCAGGCTTGATCATTCACACCGACGAATGCGAAACAGCCCGCAAGCAGATTCGCAAAGAACCTGAGCGCTGGACCGATGTTCAATGGTCGCCTGAAATTACCCGCCCCTTCGATGTGAATGTAGATTTGCAGGCGGTGAACGAGAAAGGCGCACTGGCCACGATTGCGGCCACTTTGTCAGATGCCGGAGCCAACATTACCAACCTGACGATGAGTGATGAAACGGCTTACCGCAAACTGTTGCATTTCACCATTCAGGTGACTGACCGTGTGCACTTGGCGCGCATTTTGATGGCCTTGCGCAGGCTTGAATACGTGGAGCGTGTGACCCGTGTGAAGGGCCGGGCTTTTGCGAAAGTGCGTTTGCCCGTGGCAGACACGGCGACACACTAATCGGCTTGGGTTCCGATCTCTCGCCGCTTTCTTGGTAGCCCACTCGGCTTGGATTTCGCTCTCTCGCCAGAAAACCTGTTGATCCCTTGCTGAGCCTTGCGATGCCTGAGAACGACCCTCCTAAAAAACGGGTCGGGTTCGTTCTCTGTCGCCCATGCTGGGCAACACCGGCCCTGCTCGGCACGCAAGGGCAGGTTTTCTTGAAGGCGAGGCGATCGAAACACCGCCGCCGATTGGGCTTTAAAAGCAGCGTTGACCCTTCAAGTTCAGATCAGAAATCACCCACTCCGAGTTGGCTAAAAACCCCCAGCGCTGACTCTTCAAGTTCAGATCAAAATGCACCCGCACTGGGTCAATCAATCACATACCGCACTTCGACAATTTCAAGCTCATCGCGCCCTGCCGGTGTCATCAATTGCACAACATCGCCCTCCTTTGCTTTCAACAAAGCACGGGCCACCGGAGAAATCCAGCTGATGTGCCCTTTGGCGGTATCCACTTCGTCAACCCCCACTATTTTCACGGTCAGTTCCTCACCTTTTGAATTGATATAGGTGACTGTAGCGCCGAAGAAAATGCTTTCAAGCTCTTGCTGCGTAGCGGGATCTACCACCTCGGCAATTTCAGTGCGCTTGGTGAGAAAACGAATGCGCCGATCAATTTCGCGCAGGCGTTTTTTGCCGTACAGGTAATCTCCATTTTCAGAGCGATCCCCATTGGACGCTGCCCAAGACACCACAGACACAACCTCGGGCCTCTCGGTTTTCACAAGGTGGGTGAGTTCGTCGCGCAAGCGGCGGTAGCCTTTGGGTGTGATGTAATTTTTCAAGCCTTGAGGTAAGGCTGGGGCCGCGTCGGGGCCATCGTCCTCGAATTCTGAATCGTTTTCTTTCGTGAAAGCCTTGCTCATGTCTTTTCTCGTGAATTGCCCGACTAGACAGCCTCTGCAGAAGTGTGCAGGATACAGGAAAGCGGTCGTTTCTTTGCCAATAACACCATCATAAAACCTTCAATGACGATAGAACAGGAAGCGCCCAGAATCATTGTTGTCGACGACAGCGACGACGATTTTCTATTGATCAAGCGGCAGCTGACCAAAACCTGGCACACAGCAATTGTCCGGCACGCCCACAGCGAGGAAACGCTCCGAACAACGCTGGACGACATCGAACCTGATTTGGTGATTTGCGACTATTCCATGCCGCAACTGACGCACGAGAGGGCCATTGAAATGGTTCAGACCCTGCGACCCGAAACACCCATGATTCTGCTCTCAGGACTGGCCAACGACGCTTTGGGCGTGCAGGCCATGCACGAAGGTGTGCGCGATTATGTGGAGAAGTCCAAACCCGAGCGCCTGATTCCTGCGGTACGCCGGGAAATACACACACACCGGCTTCGCCGTGAAAAACTGCTGCTTGAGCAAGCCCACAGGCGGGCGGTGTATTTTGATTCAGCCACTGGTTTTTTAAACCGCCAGGGTTTGGTGAAAACCTTGTCGGGCCTAAGCACAAATTCTGGCGAGGACAACGACCTGTGCCTGCTCAGCGTGAACGTGTCGAGGAACCAAGCACGCCGCCCGGAAGTGGACCCGCGCATTCGGCGCAACATGCTGGAAAAAATTGTAGAGAGAATTCGGGACACATTCAAACAGGACATTATTTGTCGCTGGTCTGACAATGTGCTGGTGGTGCTGACCAACAAGCTGGACTGGAGTGCAGACCAAACCTTGATTGCTGACACTCTGTGCGAGTTTGAAGCCAACCTGAACCGTGTATTCACAGTGGACAACATTGCGGTACGCCCCAATATGCGCCTGGGGTTGGCGCGCCCAGGTGTGCATGGCCAACACGCAGCCGAGTTGGTCACACATGCACAGTCAGTGGCGCATGTGATCGAGTCGCGCGGCTTGGAATTGTTGAATGTTCTGGATGCGGAAATTCATGATCTCGCCAAACGCCGAAAAACGATTGAACTGGGCTTGGCCAAAGGCATTGAAAGCAACGAGCTGGTGCTTGACTTTCAGCCCATTGAAGACCTTAAAACGGGCCGCATTTGTGGTCTTGAGGCCCTGGTAAGGTGGACCCACCCAGAACTGGGCCGGATCATGCCCAGCGAGTTTATTGGCGTTGCCGAAGATTCGGGCTTGATTGATGCACTGGGTGACTGGGTGATTGAATCGAGCAGCAAAAAAGTGCTGGAGCTGCACCAGCAAGGGCACATGCTGTGGTGCGCGGTCAATTGCTCGGCTGGTCAGTTGTTGAATCCGGAGTTTCCGGCCAAGGCTCAGCAAACCATTCGAAATGCGGGGCTTGACCCGAAATGGATTGAGTTTGAAGTCACTGAATCTGCAGCGATTGATGACATGGCCCGCACGGTGGACGCACTGAACAAACTGAAAGCACAAGGCTCGCAAATTGCGATGGATGATTTTGGTACTGGCTATGCCTCGCTGAACTACTTGCGCCAACTGCCCGTGGATGTCCTGAAAATCGACAAAAGCTTTGTGATGGATTTGCTCGAGGACAAAAACAGCCACATGATTGTGAAAGCTGTCATTGACCTTGCGCATGCATTGGGCCTGATTGTGCATGCTGAGGGGATTGAAACTGCAGAGCAGCGCGAGAGCCTGATCCAGATGGGATGCGACAGGCTTCAAGGCTATTGGTTTTCGCGTCCTATGGACCTGGAGAGCCTGAAAAACTGGCTCAACAAGACCGGGCTTCAGTGAGTTAGATGCGAACGGCTGAACGTCCGCCGATTTTCGAGAGGTAATCAAGCAGACGCTTGGCGATCATGTTCAGTGACACCACCTCATCGGCGGCACCCAGGGCGATTGCTTCGCGCGGCATGCCGAATACCACGGAGCTGGCCTCGTCCTGGCAAATATTGTAGGAACCCGCTTTTTTCATGTCAGCCATGGCCTGTGCACCGTCTTTGCCCATGCCTGTGAGCATGATGCCCACGATATTGCGTGGCGAGACTTCCTGGCCTGACTTGAACAGCACTTCCACCGACGGGCGATGACGGTTGACCGGCTCAGAATCCGAAAGCTGACAAATGTAGTTGGCACCACTTCGCCCCAACAACAGATGTTTGTCACCGGGCGCAATGTAGGCATGGCCTGGCAATACGCGCTCACCGTGCACAGCTTCTTTTACAGTGATATTGCACACCTGGTTTAAGCGATCTGCAAAGCTTTTTGTAAAACCGGCAGGCATATGTTGGGTAATCAGAATCGCAGGGCTGTCTTTGGGCAACTGTTCAAGAATGACTCGAATGGCTTCGGTGCCACCTGTCGATGAGCCAATCAACACAAGCTTCTCGGTGGCTGCAAAGCGATTGCCCAATGCATTGTTGGCGGGCGCGGGCTTGGCCACTTCTGCCGGTACCACCATGCCAGTGACCGGGTCAGTTTGCGCCGTGGGCGCTTGCGCAGCAGGTTTCGGTGGCAGACGGTTTAGACGAAAACGGGCGGCATACGCAGCACGAATTTTGTCGGTAATTTCGTTGGCATAGTCGATCATGCCTTGGCTGATGTCCAGTTTCGGTTTAGTCACGAAATCAACTGCTCCAAGTTCAAGGGCGCGAAAGGTTACGTCGGTTCCACGTTCAGTCAATGTAGACACCATCAACACCGGCGTGGGCCGCAAACGCATGATTTTTTCCAGAAACTCAATGCCATCCATTTTGGGCATTTCTATATCCAGTGTAATCACATCGGGATTGAATTTCTTGATTTGATCTCTGGCAATGAATGGATCGGGTGCTGTGGCCACGGTTTCCATGTCGCGCTGTGAATTGATGATCTTGCTCATCAGGTTTCGAATCAAGGCCGAATCATCCACCACCAACACTTTGATTTTGTTCATCTCATGGGCCCTTAGAAAAACACAATGTCGCCATTGACGGGGTCTTTGTTAATCTTTTCGCTGTAGCGCTTTTCCTGTTGCAAGGCGGCTGAATTGGCACTGGCCACTCGCTCAACACGCACAGAACTGGTTTGGGTATTGAAACGAATGCGACGGCTGTGTGGCCCACCCAAATCGGATGCCACCACTTTGATTTTGTCTTTCTGCAAAAAATCGATCACGAATTCTGCATTTCTGCGACCCACGTGCTGGGTATTCAAGGCACCAGTAATATTGGCACCGCCAAACACTTTGGCGCTGAGGTGTTCTCGCCTCGCGCCCATGGTCAGCAAGTCGTTGATCAAGCATTCCATGGCATAGAGGCCATAACGCAAGGACTTGGTTTTGTCGCCAAGGCTGCGGGCCTCAGAGGGCGAATCGGGCAACATAAAGTGATTCAGCCCCCCAATTTTTCGATGGCTGTCCCACACACATGCGGACACACACGAGCCAAGCAAGGTGGAAATTTCAGCAGGTGCCCACGATACAAAATAATCGCCGGGCATGATGATTTTCTTCACTGGCAACGTTGCGCAGTGCGCAGCAGCAGACGAGGTGAGAAGCCCTGTGCTCATGCAGTGACCTGCCGCGGCTGACCTTCACCACCAGTGCCGGTTTTCGCAGCCTTGTCGGTGTTGACGGTGTATACGGTTTTACCACGCAGGGTGAAATAGTCTCGCGCCATGGCAAAATTCTCAGAGTGACCTGCGTACAACAAGCCATTTGGATTCATCAGAGGAGCAAACCGCTTGAGGATTTGCAACTGCACATCTTTCTCAAAATAGATCATGACATTCCGACAGAAAATGGCATCAAAGCCGGGTCGCAGGGACCAGACATTGTCCATCAGGTTCAGCTTTCGGAATGTCAACAATGCTTGCACCTCGGGGCGTACACGGATCAAGCCTTCGCTTTCGCCTTTCCCCTTCAAAAAATACTTGCGCAGGATTTCATCGGGAATTTTGTCGACCTGGTCCATGCGGTACACGCCTTTTTTGGCATGGTCCAACACCTTGGTATCAATGTCGGTGGCCAGAATACGCACGGGCGGATTCATGCTATTGAAGGCTTCCATGGCGGTAATCGCATGGTGTAGGGCTCTTCACCGGTTGACGCTGCGCTGCACCACAACTCAATTCGCGCATTGCGTGAAAGCGATTGCAACTGTTTTTTCAGAATGTCGAAATGATGTGCCTCACGGTAAAAGGATGTGAGGTTGGTGGTCAGCGAATTGGTGAAGTGCTCCCATTCCGGGTTGCTTGCATTGGACTCCAGCGCATCCAGATAGGTGGAAAAACGGTTGTGGTTACAGGCGCGCAAGCGACGGGCCAATCGGCTGTACACCATGCTTTGTTTGCTGGGTGCCAGTGAAATTCCCGCAATTTTCAGGATGAGCTCGCGTACCCGGGCAAAGTCCTTGTCATTGAACTCGAATTCACGGTCGGCATTGTCATCGCTTAACAAACTGCGATTGACCGCTGCGGCGGCCTGTTTTGCACCGGCTACAGCATCGTTGGCGTATTGGGCTTTGGAGAATTCAAATTTCACTGGGGGTCGGTTCATCAGGGCCTTTGTCGCGGGGTTAACACAATTTGGGAGGTGCCCCGACGCGAATGAGTTCTATACCCTGATATGTTCCGATAAGATGAACAAAATAATGCAAGGATTAAAACCTTGAAAGGGCGTTATCTCTCGCTTTGATCCTGCACACAACAATAAAAACCAACAACAAGCGAACAGACAATGAGTGATTCCAAAGGACTACCCCCTTCATTGCTGGACATCAGTAACTTTTCAGATGGTGGATTGAAAGTACTGGTGGTAGAGGACAATGATTCGGACTTTGAGCTGATGTGCTACCGCCTTAAACAAGGTGGATTGAAGTACACAGCGACGCGGGTAGACCGCATCGAAGATTTGCGAAAATGCCTGGAACACGAGGAGTGGCAGGTGGTGATTTCGGATCACAACCTGCCTGGCTTCGGCTCTGAGGAGGCCCTGCGTGTGGTGCGCGATTCGGGGCTGGACATTCCTTTCATTATTGTGTCAGGCAGCATTGGTGAACATGTCGCAGTCGAGGCCATGCGTGCGGGTGCCGACGATTATTTGATGAAAGACAAAATGGCGCGTCTGGTGCCAGCCATCGAGCGTTCCTTGCGGGCTGCAAATGAACGGCGAAGCCTGGCCGCAGCTGAACTGGCGCAGCGGGAGTCTGAGCGTCGGTTTGCAGCCATCGCAGAGAATATTCCAGGCATAATTTTTCAAATGCAATCGGGCCCTTCAATGCCCCGCCCCACCGTACCTTTTGTGAGCGAAGGTGTGGTGCGTCTGTTTGGTGTGCCGCCGAGGTTGTTTCTCGAAAATCCACATTATTTCTTCGAGCAGTTTGAACCCGACGATGCCGCAACCCTTTTTGAGCTTTTGATGGACCCGCCCAAACCTGGCGTGCCGGTGAGTTGGGAAGGTCGAATCAAGAATTACGGCAAACGCGAATCGCGTTGGGTCTACATGAACGCAGTAGCCAAACCTCGGGGCAGCATGTTTGTGTGGGATGGCGTGTTGCTCGACATCTCGGATCGCAAACAGGCCGAAGAACGCTTGCTGAATGCACAGACCGAGTTGCGCCTTGTAACCACCGAGTTTGAGAAAAGACGGGAACAGGAACGCGGCGCAATTGCCCGTGAAATTCACGATGACATGGGCGGATCGCTCACCAAGTTAAAAGCAGACGTGGCCTGGCTGAACAAGAACATGACTCTGGATGTTGCATCGCAAGAAAAACTCGATGACATGCTGGAACTGATTGAACATTTGCTGGCGAGCAGCCAGCGGATCGCCAAGGATTTGCGCCCCGGAATTCTGGACTACGGCTTGATTCCTGCCCTGGAGTGGCAGATGAATGACTTCCAGAAGCGCACCCAGATTGAGGGCACGTTCCAGTGCAATGTTGAAGAACTGGACCTGGACAGCGAACAAAGCACAGCGTTGTTCAGGATCTTGCAAGAGGCCCTGACCAACATTGTGAAACATGCACAGGCCACACGGGTTGACGTGGAACTGTTTGTAACAGAAAGTGAATTAACACTGGAGATTCGTGACAATGGTCGAGGAATCGAGAATACTGATAAATTGAAAGAAACATCGTTCGGCCTTCGTGGCATGCAAGAACGGGTTGCAGCCTTTGAGGGTTGGGTCGATGTCAGCGGATCCTTGGGATCCGGGACAACGGTCATGGTTTCGATACCAAGAAGCATTCAGACAGGTGAGGCGGGAAATGATTAAGGTGCTGCTGGCAGATGACCATGCATTGCTTCGGGGAAGCCTGAAGCAGTTGCTGGATGACACAGGCTTTGTACAGGTGGTAGCCCAAGCGGGCGAATATTCGGAAATCATGAAAGCCATGACTTCCAACACGGTTGATTTGGCAATACTGGACATTTCAATGCCGGGTAAAAACGGTGTGGATATTGTCAAGATCCTGAAGGACAAATACCCTGCCCTGAAAATCCTGATGTTGTCGATGCACCCTGAAGACCAGTATGCAGTGCGCTGTTTGAAGGCCGGCGCTTCCGGCTACCTGACCAAGAATACCGCCCCTGAAAAACTGGTGGATGCCATCCAGGTCATTGCAGCGGGCCGCAAGTACATCACTCCTGAATTGGCAGAATCTCTGGCCAGCCACTTGACTGAGGACTCTGAAAAACCACTGCACGCCTCGCTCAGTGACCGTGAATTTCAAACCATTCGCATGATTGCTGCAGGCAAGAAGCTGAGCGAAATTGCGGATGAGCTGTCGCTGAGCCCGAAGACTGTAAGCGTTTACCGGGCGCGGATTCTTGAAAAAATGCGCATGAAAACCAATGGTGAACTCACGCGCTATGCGTTGGAGAACGGGCTGATCTAAGCTTGCTCGGCCGTTCGTTAACTGCCTGATCATCGGCTTGGGTTCAACTCTCTCGCAGCTTTCTTAATCGCCCAATTGGCTTGGGTTCCGATCTCTTGTCGTTCTTGATCGCCCAC
>NZ_MQVZ01000001.1:2046449-2065926 GCF_002954425.1 Limnobacter sp. SAORIC-690 | reverse complement strand
CTGAACTTGCAATGGGTCGCACGATGACCAGTCAGAAAACTTGCCGGCTTGGCGCGCAGAGACTAACGATCGCGCTTGCTTAGTGCAGGCTCAAGACAACAAGCCGAAATGCCAAGTTTTCGGGCAGCGGTGACCCTTCAAGTTTGGCTCCCAGTCACCGATCCCGCACGGAAGAAACACCCCACGCCGAATAGGCAAGAAACCAGCAGGAAACCGCAGCTGCGTCCCTTCAAGTTCAACCAATAAAGTTGAACAAGGTAAGTTGCGAGGTGCTCGCAAAGCTCTGTTGCGCAGCCTGAAGCTGCAATTGGCCCTGCGACAACTCACTGATGGCCTTGGCATAATCCAGTCCCACCGCCTCGCCAGCAACGCGCTCAAGCTCTAATTGAGCCGATTGGTTGATTTGCTGCAGCGTTTCAACTTCACGCAAACGAACACCCACCTTGGTGCGGGAAATTTGAACCTGATCAAAAATATCGTCGAGCTGCGCACCCTTGTTGTTGAATGCTTTCAAATAGGTGTCTTGCGGTGTGGCGCCCTCCTGACCATTGGGATAGGCAGGATTACGCAACAAAGCCACCGCATCCCGAAGAATGGCGAATGCGTCTTCGTTGGTATTCGGGTCAACAAATGCATCTTGCCCGGTAATGCTCAGGTTCACAAAACGACCGCTGGCCACTTGAATTTCACGGCCAACCACAGCCTCACCAGCCGCAGCAGTGGTGGTTTCAAGGAAAGTACCAGTGATTGCGCCACTGGGAGTCTGGAATGGCTCTTGATCCTGGAATGTACCCGAGAACATGAAGTAGCCATTGGCATCGGTGCGGTTGGCAATACCACGCAACTCTTCCATACGTCCTTCAATGTCTTGCGCAATAATTTCACGGTCGGCTGGGCTCAGCGCGGCGTTACCAGCCTGCAGAAATGCTTCCTTGATGGACACCATGATGTCGGAAGCGGACTGCAAGGCTACATCCATTTGACCCAGCTGGTTGTTCACGTACGTGATATTGCTTTGGTAGCTGTCAATGGTTTTAACACCCGCCTTCGCACCCAAGGCCACCGACATGGCCAAGGGGTCATCAGATGGTTTCAACACGCGCTGCCCGGTTGCCAGCTGCCCCTGTATTTTCACCAGTTCAGTTTGCTGTTTGCTCATGCGGTCTGTGCTGAGCTTGAAGTACTGGTTGGTGCTGATTCTGCCGATTGCCATAATTTTTCCTTGAAACCCGATCAGAACATACTGAGGATTTGGTCAAACAATTCTTTGGACAACGAAATAACGCGTCCTGATGCCTGGTAAGCCTGCTGAAACTTGATCAGGTTGGCGGCCTCTTCGTCCATGTTCACGCCCTGCAATGCATCGCGTGAATCGGCAATCTGATTCAACACAGTTTCGCGCGATTCTGCGGCCAAATTAAATTCACGTGTTTTGTTGCCCACGCGGCTGACCAGTTGGTTAAAACCATCTGAGATGGAAACACCCGCTGAGTTATTGGACTGAGACAGGGTGCGTGCCGTCTGCAACGCAGCGACTTTCAAAATATTTTCGTTGTTACCGATACTGGGATTCACGGCCGACGAGGCTGCAACTTCCGATGGACGGTCAAGCGCTGTACGCATATTCAATGCTGCTTCGCGCACTGGCATCAACACGAAGCGATCACCTTCCTGCGGCGTGGCATTGTTCAACTGGAAGCTGAGCAAGGGTGCACCTGCGGGGTCGCGAATTTCATAGTAGTCACCACCAGGATCGGTCACCAGGTTGGCGGGAACAAACGGACCGTCCGAGCCCACTTCGCGATAACGGGGCTGGCTACCCACAATTTGAACTTCGTATTCTGCAGGGCCAAGCTTGGACAAATCCAGGCCACGCAAGGTAACCTGCGTGGGGTTCACCGTGCTGTTGTTCACATTGGGAACCACGCGGGAAATGTCGTCCACAAAACTGCCGCTGCTACCGAAACTGAATAAGGCAGCGCCTGGATTACCATCCAAATCCACGCCCGCAGTTTGAATATTGTTGACCGCCTGGCCAATTCGCGCAGCCAACAGGCCAATGGTGTTTTGGTATTCGGTCAGCTCATCTTCCCGGAAACTTAAAAAACCAGCCAAGGCACCATTGCCCAAACTGCTTGAATCGAATGCCAACAAGCGATCTTGGCCATTCACATTGGTGGTCATACCCACCAGCAGGTTTTGTGGGTCTTGAGGATCCACCTGAGTTTGTACTTTGAACTGGGTAGTACCAATAACCAATGACTGGCCATTCGCCAAAAACAGGTTGGTCGAACCATCCGCCATGTCCACACGGGTGGTTTGCACCTGCTCGGACAATTGCAAAATCAATTTGTCCCTGCGATCCATCAAATCATTGGGCGGACCGCCATTTGAGGTTTGATTCAGCGCTGTCACGATCTGATTATTCAAAGAGGCGATCTGCGATGTCGCGTTGTTCAGTTGCTCAACAGCATCGCGCACCTTCAAGTTGGTGGCACTACGCAATTCGTCCATGACCGTGTTCAAACCGTTGAAACGTGAACTCAGGGTTTCGGCAGACGACAAATAGTTTTGGCGGGCAGCCAGATCGGCCGGGTTAGTCGACAGTGTCTGCGCCGCACCAAAGAAAATACTCAATGCGCTCGACAAGCCAGATGCATCATCCGCGATCATCGCGTCTACGCGTGCAATTTGCTGGGCCTTGGCATTGTAGAAAGCTGCGTCTGAGGTGGCTTTCTGTTCCTGCGAATTGATGAAATCGGAATACACCCTTTGTACTGACGCAATATCGACACCTTGCCCAATGTAGCCAATGTCGCTGCCTGTTGAGGGGCGCGACTGTTGGATCACCTGCTGGCGATTAAAACCAACGGTGTTGCTGTTCGCAATGTTGTTCGAGGTGGTAGATAGCCCTGCCCGGGCCGCATTCAGGCCGCTGAGCGCAATTCCGTAGATCGAGTTCGACATAATTCAGGATCCTTTGGTGTCTTGAACGACTTAACGGTCGGTTTTCGGGAAAGTTGAGGGGAAGTCTTTTTTAACCTGTCCCGGCGGGAAAATGATTTGCTCACCACCCACGCCGGCACCCGCCTTAAGCTGCCTTGCAATTTCGCCAGCCAACCCCAAACCCTTGCCGGACAATTTTTGCACCAGTTCCTGGTCGTACATGCCTTGGTAAGTTTTGGTGCTGGAATCGGTGAACAAGCCACCCTCAGGCGTGGCATCCCGCATACTCTTCAAAGCCATTTGTAAAAATATAGACTCGAACTGAACAGCCACTTTGTCGATTGCCGCATTGAATTCCTCGCTGCCACGCTCTGCGCGTGCGCCACGCTTCAAACCCTCCAGGCTGCGGGAGTCCATCGACAGCATTTGTTGGGTGTCTACCGGGTTGTTCGACAATGGCGTCATTTAGATCACCTCAAGTTCAGCTTTCAGACTGCCTGCGGTTTGCATGGCCTGCAAGATGGAGATCAGGTCGCTGGGGGTTGCACCCAAGGCGTTCAGCGCTTTGACCACATCCGACAATTGCGCAGCGCCCTTGATTTCAATCAGCTCGCCACCGGCCTCGGATATTTGAATATCCGCCACCTCGGTGACCACAGTTTCACCTTGACCAAACGGTGCTGGCTGCGAGATCACCGGTGTGGACGAGATTTTTACGGTGAGGTTGCCGTGCGCGACAGCGCAGTTTTCCAACATCACCGCCTGGTTCATCACGACAGAACCCGTGCGCGCATTCACAATCACTTTGGCGCTGCCCATGGCTTTGTTGATGCTCAGTTCCTGAATGCGCGACAAAAACGCCACGCGGTCGTTGGGGTTGGAAGGTGCACGAACCTTGATGGTGCGGCCATCCAGCGCTTGGGCCACATTCGGGCCCATGTTGTTGTTGATCGCTTCAGCCACGCGAATGGCGTTGGAAAAATCGGTTGTCGTCAATTCCAGCTGCAAGGTTTCACCCAGCAGGAAGGGCGAAGCCACTTCACGTTCAACCAAGGCACCTGCTGGAATGCGACCTGCTGACAAATGATTGATCACGGTTTTGGAGCCCCCCGCAGAGGCACCTGCACCACCCACAATCAGTTGGCCTTGGGCCAAGGCGTACACCTGGCCATCAGCACCTTTCAAGGGGGTCATCAGCAACATGCCACCACGCAGGCTTTTTGCATTGCCGATTGACGAGACAGTCACATCGATCGCTTGGCCAGGCTGAGCAAAAGCGGGCAAATTGGCAGTGACCATGACCGAGGCCACATTTTTCAGCTGCAAATTGGCGCCTGGGGGCAAGGTAATGCCAGATTGCTGCAGCATGGACACAATGCTTTGACTGGTAAACGGCGTTTGCGTGGTTTGATCGCCAGTGCCATCCAGGCCGATTACGATACCGTAGCCGTACACTGGGTTGGCGCGCACGCCTGAAACGGTGACCAAGTCACGAATTCGGGTTTGTGCGTCTGCCTGCGTACCAAATGCCATGACCGCAGCGGCGGTCAGTGCCAACACGGCGGCTTTGATGATTCGGTCTTTCAGTTCCGGGAAGGAAATGCGTTTCATGGTGTGGTCCAGTTCAGAAAGGCAATACAGTCAGGAAAAAGCGGCTTAGCCAGCCCATGGCTGTGGCAGAGTCCAAAGCTCCTTTTCCGCGGTATTCAATGCGGGCATCGGCCACCTTGGTGCTGGGCACCACATTGCCGGGCAAAATGGTGATGGGGTTTACCACACCACTGAATTTCAAATACTCCACTTCGCGGTTGGTGCCAATCTGTTTTTCGCCCACCACCTGCAGATTGCCATTGGGCAATACGCTGGCAACCGTGACCGTGATGGAGCCTGTCAGGGTATTGGCGGCCTTGCTTTCGCCTTGACCCGAGAAGTCTTTGTCGCTGCTGGCGCTGCCACTGATGGCCTTCAAATCACGGCTTCCAAAAAAGCCCTGAATAAGCGGCACATCAATGCTGGCCGAGTCACTGCGAGACGCATTCATGGAATTGGTTTGAGCGGCATTGATTTGTTCGATGATTTGAATGGTCAGCGTGTCACCCAAAAAGCGGGCGCGCTGGTCTTCAAACAAGGGCCGGTAAGTGGCCGGGCTGTACAAGCTGCCCGTGGGTGCGGCCATGGCCAGTTGTGCTGGCTGCTGAACAGGCTGTGGCACGGTAGTTTGAGCAGGCATGTCTACTTTCGGTGCGAAAGTTGAACAAGCCCCTAAAGTTATCGAGAACGCTGCCGTTAAACCGATTAGTACCAATCTTTTCATGCCATACACTCCATCAGAACACATTCAGTGTGCCCAATGTTTCAAGAATCAAAGCTGAGATAAGCGCTGTAACATCTGGTCTGATGTGGAGATTGCCTTGGAGTTGATTTCATACGCACGCTGGGCCTGAATCAAACCCACCAGCTCTTCCACCACGTTCACGTTCGATGTTTCCACAAAGCCCTGGGAAATGAAGCCAACGCCATTGGTGCCTGCTACAGCCTGAGTAGGAGCGCCAGAAGCTGCCGTTTCAGAGTAAAGGTTCTGACCCATGCTAAACAAGCCGGCCGGGTTTACAAAACTGGCCAACTGAATTTGACCAAGCTCCTGCGGTTGAACCTGGCCCTGCACCACTGCGGAAACAACACCATCTTGAGAAATCGAGATTTCCTGGACACCTTGTGGAATGGTGACCGGGCCAAGAATTGGGTACCCGTTGGAAGTGACCAGCGTACCGTTGGCATCAATCTGAATGCTGCCGTCGCGGGTGTAGCTGGTGGTGCCATCGGGCATTTGAACCTGAAAAAAGCCCTGACCATTAATGGCCACATCCAGAGTATTGCCGGTTTGCTGCAGATTGCCCTGCGCAAAATTTCGCACGGTAGAAACAGGCTTTACACCGGTACCAATCTGCAGGCCGGAAGGTACCTTGGTTTGCTCGGTGGTTTGTGCACCGGGCTGTCGAAGTGTTTGATACAGCAAATCTTCGAACACGGCACGCGAACGTTTAAATCCATTCGTGGCGGTATTGGCCAGGTTGTTGGAAATCACATCCAGCTGGGTTTGCTGGGCATCCAGGCCTGTTTTTGCAATCCACAAAGAACGCATCATGATGGTTTTCTCCTTAGTTCATGCCAAACAGGCTGTTGGCGGCCTGGCCGTTTTCTTTGGCCGTGCTGATCATTTTCATTTGGGTTTCATACTGACGGGCAGCGGTGATCATTTGCACCATCATGTCCACCGCATTCACGTTGCTTGATTCGATAAATCCGCCAGCCACACGCACATTCAAATCAGCTTCGGCGGGGTCACCATTGGCGGCGCGAAACAAACCATCGTCGCCCCGGTTGATTTGCTCTTGCGGAATATTCACCAGTTTCAGGCGGCCCAGTTGAACCACATTGGTGTCGCCACTGATGGGAATGGCAGACACTGAACCATCGCCTTCAAAGGACAGTCGGTGATCGGGTGGTACATTGATGGGGCCGTTGCTGCCGATGACCGCATAACCTTCCTGGGTCACCAAATTACCCTGCCCATCGAGTTGGAAGGAACCGTTGCGGGTGTACGCTTCGTTACCTTTCGCGTCGTTGACTGCAAACCAGCCCTCGCCTTGAATGGCCACGTCCATTTCTCGACCCGTGGACTGAATTTGTCCTGGCGTGGTGTCAAAGCCAATGCTGGTCTCCACCGCAAAGCTTCTGGAACCACTGCCCTCGCCTGTCACGGGCGCGCTTTGAAACGCCATGAGTTGTTGCCGAAACCCGGGCGTGTTCACGTTGGCCAGGTTGTTGGCAATGTTCTCTTGGCGAGACATTGTGCCTTTGGCGGCTTGGGCTGCCAGGAAAATCAGTTTGTCCATTCTTGCGATCCCGCTTCAGTTCACATTAACGAAGGTTGGTAATGGTCTGGAAAATTGAATCTTGCGTTTTAATGGTCTGTGAGTTGGCCTGATACACGCGCTGTGCGGAAATCATGGCGACCAGTTCAGCCGTCAAATCAATGTTCGATTCTTCCAGCGCACCCGACTGGATAATGCCGAATGCGGTGTCTTCGCTCAGCGAAACCAATTCAGGTCCCGAGGAGTTGGTGGCCAACCAGCCATTCGACCCAACTGGCTGCAAGCCTTCCGGATTCGGAAAACGATACAAACCGATTTGTGCGTGGTTCACCAACTGGCCGTTGGCGTAGCTGATGGTCAACATGCCGTCAGCACCCACATCAAAACCTGCAAAAGGTGAGGATTCATAACCATCCTGCCCCAGGTTTTGAACCACAAACGAGCTGCCATACTGGGTGGTGTTGCTCATGTCGAACGTGTATTGGTTTGGGGCTGTGCCAGTCGAAGAGAAAGGCACACCACTTGCGGTCACGAAACGTGACATGTCAACTGTCAGATTTCCGCTGTTGGGCGTGGTCAACAAACCGTCTACGCCGTATTGAAGGTTGGCTGAAGTCGATTGCGCAGGTGCAGTGGTTACAGCCACGGGCGCGGTGCCAACGTCGACCTGAGTACCGTCGACCGTTGCAAACACCGACCAATCATTCGAGGCTTCTTTGCGCATGTAAATGGCCATGATGTGTGCGCCACCCAATTCGTCATACACCGTCATCGACGTTGAATTGTTGAAAGTGTTCAAATTTGCAGGATCGAAAGCCAATGCAGGATCTATTGCCGTGGCACGTGCATCCAGGTTCAGGTCAAGGTTGGCGGAACGGGTGGCAGCAGGCGGAATGCTGCCGCGTGGCACCAGAATATCCTGGGCAACATCGGAGGGGCGGCCAGTGGCTGCATCCACGGGGAAGCCTTGCAGTTTGTCGCCACGGGAGTTCACGATGACGCCTTCATTGTTCAAAGTGAATTGACCGTTGCGGGTGTAAATATTGTCACCATTGCCAGCCTGCACCTTGAAGAAACCGGTGCCACTGATGGCCAGGTCCAAAGGGTTACCGGTCACATTGATATTGCCCTGCTTGAAGTTTTGCGTAACCGCTGCAAGGCTGGTACCCAAGCCGATGCCGTTGGTGGAACGTGCGCCGTTGAACGCGCGGGCGAACACATCGGAGAACTCTGCCTCTGATCCTTTAAAGCCGACCACACTGGCGTTGGACACGTTGTTTGCAATGACTTCCAAACCGCGCTGCGCTGCGTTCAGACCACTCAAACCCTGCTGGAAACTACCACCTGCTGAAAAAGCCATGCTTGACTCCTTGGAAAAATCTTTAAATTAGAAAACCTGCTTGATGTCGGCGAATGTAATTTCGCTGCCATTGCTGGTTAAAAGTTTGGTGCCTTCCGCGCCTGCGTTGCGCACGCCCTGAACCACGGACAGGGTCAGTGGTGTGACGCTGGCGTCCTTGCCTGCTGCTTTTGCTTCAATCTCAAATTTGTAGTTGCCCGCGGGCAAGGTGCTGCCGTCGTTGCTTTTGCCGTCCCACTCAAACTCGTGCGTGCCTTTGGATTGCGGACCCAGTTCGATGGTGCGCACTACATTCGCACCTGCGTCCAGTACATTCACGCGCAAAATGTCGGCGCTCTGGTTCAATTCCATGGATCCCACGGCCTTGCCATCCACCAGTTTCAGGTCGTTGCCTTCAGTCAGCACCGCGCGGCCCAGCATGCTGGTGGCTTGCACGGTTTGGTTGGCGTTGATCGAAGCCGCCACACCTTCCATGGTGGCGTTCAGTGTGTTGATGCCGGTGACAGTATTCAATTGCGCCATTTGGCTGGTCACCTGAGCGTTGTCCATGGGGGCCAGTGGATCCTGGTTTTTCAATTGGGCCACCAGCAGGGACATGAAACGTTCCTGAATCGCCTCAGGGCTGTTTTCATCGGCTTTCTTTTTTGCTGCTGTGGTGCCGCTGTTGTTGCCCAGTGCGGAAGTTACGTCAATCGTCATTTTTCATTGCTCCTTACTGGTTGCCCATGTTCAAGGTTTTCAACATCAACTGTTTGGCTGTATTCATTACTTCTGCGTTGGTTTGGTAGCTGCGCGAGGCGGCCAGCATGTCGACCATTTCTTCCACGGCATTCACGTTGGGCATGTACACATACCCGTCTTCGTCGGCCATGGGGTGCTTGGGGTCGAACATTTTTTTGGCCTCAGACTGGTCTTCCACAATGTCTTTCACCTGCACGTTCTCAGCCAGCGAGGCCTTGCCAGGCGCTGCTTTTTGAAGCACGGCTTCGAACACCACCTTGCGGGCCTGGTAAACAGAATTGGGATCGCCAGCTGCCGTGTCGACGTTGGCGAGGTTGCTCGCCACTGTGTTCAGGCGTGTGGTTTGCGCTTGCATCGCGCCACCGGCCAGTTTGAAAGAATTGAATAGCGACATATTGTTCCCCTAAGCCTTATTGGTTACCCGAGCCCATGGCCTGCTTCAAGGAAGAAATTCTTCCGTTGATGGCACGCAAGGCGGCTTCGTATTTCACTGTGTTTTCTGCAAAGGCGGCGCGCTCGCGGTCAATGTCAACCGAGTTGCCATCAATGGCGGCGTTGTTGCCACGACGAAATTGCAACATCTCGGCCGTGCTCATGCCCGCATTCCCTTTGCCGGTGATGTGGCCCTGGTGGGTGACTGCCAAAGCGCCGGCACCATTGCCCAGGCCCGGATTGACCGGAGCGGTCATGGATCCTTTCTCGCCCGTGGCTGCTTTCAGTGCGCTTTGAAAATCGAAATCGACTGCTTTGTAATTGGGGGTGTCTACGTTGGAAATGTTGGAGGTCAATACCTCTTGCCGACGTGCTCTGAGTTTCAGGGCCTCGGCAGAAAACTGCATTGCATCAGTGAGTTTGTCCAACATCTTTTAATCCTTCATACACGGACGGATGGATGGATTATTGAATTGATGCTGTCAAATCAAAGTGGAGAGAAAGGGGGGAAAGGGCGCTCTTTTTCTGCTTAGGGTGCAGCAAGCTCCCGCCTAGGATGTTGTCATCGAGGCAGGAATTGTTTCTTACAGTGACATTTACGGCGGCAACGCCCAAAACTTGAATGAAATTTCACACTTTTTTTAACATCGCATTTCAAGTGCTTTTTGGCTTGGGGCTTACTCAGGCCACCGCAGCACAGGCCGACAGTTCTCGCTGGGTGACTGAAGCCCAGCTAAGTGAACTGGTGGACCCCGCCCTGCTGCCACCTGGCGCAAGCGTGGATGTGAAGTTTGTAAAAGCCGATGAACGAATCGGTAGCCTGCAATGCCCCGCTGCACTGTTTGCCAATTCGGCAGGCAACAAAATGTGGGGGCGTACTTATGTGCGCGTGCAATGTGTGGGCTCAGACACAGCTCCCTTTTTTGTGGGCGTAGACGTGAAAGTGTGGGCGCCAGTGCTGGTGGTGAAAGGAACTGTTCAATCGGGCCAAACGCTGGGTCTGAATGATGTTGAATTTCGAACCATGGATTTAAGCCAGCTGAGCCATGGCTGGGTCAGCGAGCTTGCACATTTAAACAACAAAACAGCAGCCCGCCAATTGTGGCCAGGTACCCTGTTGAAACATGACCATTTGCGCGGTCAGGCCTTGGTGAAAAACGGCGACACGGTGAAGGTGATGATGAAAGGCCCCGGCTTTGCAATTGGTGGCACTGCGGTGGCCATGGGTGAAGCCGAGCTGGGCGAGGTGGTAAAAATCAAAACCTCGCAGGGCAAGATACTTCACGGTGTGGCGCGAGATGCACTACTGGTTGAGGTTAGTTTGTAGGGGGGATCCTCAAAAAGTAGGAATTCTTTCGAGAATTCGTTAAAGTTAGGTGGAATCGAGCCGTTAAGAAAACATACGAAACCCACTTAGGCTCTGCCCAACGCGGAGGACATCATGAGTATTAACAGAATAAACCCGGGAAGCAACCCGATTGACAAACTGACCAAGCCACAAGGTGGCAGCAAGTCAGCATCGGTTGGTTCCACAGAGAAAACCAGTTCGGAAGGTGCTGTAGCCAAGCTTTCCGGACAATCCAGTGAGCTGAGCGCTGCAGGTGCTCCGTTCAATGCCGAGAAAGTGGCCGAGATCAAAGAGGCCATTAGCAAAGGCGAGTTCAAGGTCAATGCCGAAGCGGTTGCAGCCAAGGTGATTGAAAGTGCTCGCGAGTTGCTTGGTCAAAAGTAACCGAGGATTGAAGATTATGTCGCACGCTGACGCAGCAAAAAATTTATACCGCAACCTGGCTTATGAATGTGACATGGCCATGGCGCTGGTTGATATCTTGCTTGAAGAACAGGCGTGCCTTGTAAAACTGCAAACCACTGAACTGAACAGCCTGGCCCTTCGCAAGGAAGCCATGATGCTGGAGCTTGAAAAGCGTTACCTGAACAACGTTCAATTGGCCAAGGCCGAGGGCTTTCAGCCCAATATGGACGGTATCGCGCTCTGGGTCGATGTGCTTGCTGCACACGAACCCCGCCTATTGGGCACTTACTCCACACTGCGCACCACCCTGGCCCACGCACAGCGTTTGAACAAAACAAACGGGGAGCTGGTGACTGAGCAACTGGCTGGGCTACAGGAAAGAATTTCGATTTTGACTGCGGCTGCGGTGGCTGAACAAAAGCCAACCGCCAGCGACACCTACGGCCCCAAAGGCGGCATGAGCCAGTCAGCCCTGACCGGTGGCGCTATGCCCCGCGCGGTAATTCGTTGATCGTTAACCAATACGACACCAGTGCAGAAATTCGGGTCAGGTACTGATCGAATTGCACTGGTTTGACCGCAAAGCTGTTCACTCCCAATTCATATGAACGTTTCACATCGCTGATTTCGCGCGATGAAGAAAGCACCACGATGGGCATGGTTTTAAACACATCGTGTGAACGCAGAAACTTCAACACTTCCAGGCCATCCAGCTTGGGCAGTTTCAGGTCGAGCAGCACAAGCTTCGGCAAATTCAAGGCTGCACTGTCTTTGGGGTGATCTTCCATCAGCTGTTTGAAGTACTCAATGGCTCGCTCACCGTCTTCAAGCAGCACGGTTGTGGAGCTTGAAGAGGTTTTGCGTACCACGCGCAATGCAAGATCAGCGTCGTTGGAATTGTCATCAACCAGTACTACATCAGCCATGGCAAATATCCTTCTAGTCGTTCAGGTCGGCGTGCTCAGGCAAGGTGAATGTGAAGCAGGCCCCCTGGCCCAACTCACCCTTGGCGCTGATTTCGCCGCCGTGACGTTCAATGATTCGTTTCACAATGGCTAGGCCTACCCCGGTGCCATCGAAATCTTTTTTGTGGTGCAAACGCTCAAACACGTTGAACAGTTTGTCGGCGTACTTCATGTCAAAACCAGCGCCGTTGTCTTGCACACTAAAACTGTAAAAACGACCTGTTTTTTCACAGTCAATGGTGACCTTTGGCTGCGCCGCTTTGCTGCTGAACTTCAGGGCGTTGTCGATCAGATTCATCCACACCTGTTTCAACAACACGGGGTCGGCATACACGGGTGGAAGCTCGCACAACTCCACCACGTTTTTGCGCCGGGCGTCGAGTTGATCCAGAATTTGATCCAGCAGCTGTTGCTGGTCTACTTTGACGCGCGCAACATCGGTGCGCAGCAAACGCGAAAAGTCGAGCAAGCCGTCAATAAGACCGCCCATTTGACGTGCGTTGTTGCTGATTCGATCGAGCAGGCCGCGGGCATCTTCCGGCAGGCTGTCGGCGAAGTCTTCCTTCAGAATGCTGGAAAAACCATCAATGGCGCGAAGGGGCGCACGCAAATCATGCGACACCGTGTAGGTGAAGGCCTCGAGTTCGGAGTTGCTGCGAGTAAGCTCGGCAGTGCGGTCGTTGATGCGCTGCTCGAGCGTGCCGTTCAAGCCCTGCAAATCGTCTTCAAAAACCCGACGCTCTACACACAAACCAAGCAGGCGAATGGCGGTTAAAACGCGCAACACGTCATCATGACCTGTGTTGTTGACACCTTGCTGGGCCACCATGATCCAGTACTCGGGCTGATTGGGCTCAACGGCTTTGCGCAGTGCAAACCACACCGCAGTAATGCCAAGTTCGCTTGCCCAATTGTCTTCAAAATAATGCTCGGGTTTCATTTTGGCGATCCAGACCAAACCATGCTGGTCGTGGCCTTCCAGGGGCTCACAGAGTTGCTCGGCCTTGTCCCAAAATGCCTGCCCTTTTTCAAGTGGCATGCGAAGGTTGGGGTTGGTACCCCGCACACGCCAGTGGTTGTGCTCGGATTTGTCGCGAAAACCCAGTACCACTTCGGCATGCACGGTGAGGCAGTTTTTCAAACCACGCGCATACGATGCCGCCAACTCGGGAATGGGTGCAGAAAGCAACACACCTTGCAACAGCGAACGTTGCAGGGAAAGCAACTGTTCATTCAGGCGTTTCTGCGTGCGATCGGAGGACACGCCCATGTAGCCTACAAAATCGCCGTTGGCGTTGTACAAAGGCCGGCCAGTGGATTCAAAAATAATACGCTCAGAGTTTTGGGGCCAGTACTCAAAGCAAACCCGATCAAAGGGTTGGTGACTGTCCAGTAGCTCTTTGAAAGTGTCCCAGTTGTAGCGCGGGTCAATACACTTCAAGCCTTCGACGTCCCACCGGGCCAAACCATCAAAAGGCAATTTGAACCCGCTTTTGGCGTTGCTGTTTTGATCTTTGCCGCGGTAGATGATTCGCACAATGGTGTGGGCCGAATCCTGGTGCCAGTACCAATCGCCCGAGAGTTCCACGAGGCGGCGCAACTGGCTTTCAGACTGGATGGACGAGCGGATGATTTCAAGCAGGCCAGACATGAGCTTGTTGCCCATGAACCACGCACCCAACACGCCAAGCACCAAGGTGAAAAGTACAGTTAAATTCCAGTTGGCGGGATCGGAGGTGGTGGCTGCCATGTAAAAAGCGGTCAAGGCCAGCGGACCAATGCCGGTGAGAATCACCAAAATCAGGGAACGATTGACCCTGGTGCGGGATTGCTCAAAAGTTTTCGGTTTTCCCTGGGCTTTGGGATCAGCCATGTGTGCTTAGTGTTCGCGAAGCTTGGCTTTGAGGCGACTCACCGCCTGTGTGTGCAACTGACACACCCGGGATTCAGTCACGCCAAGGACAGCGGCGATTTCACGGAAGTTTAACTCTTGCTCATAATACAGTCCCATGAGCATTTTTTCACGCTCGGGCAGGTCTTCAATGGCCTGGATCAGGTTTTCCCGAAAACGTTGATCACCCAGCATTTCAAGCGGATTGGCCTCTTCGTCGCCACCTATCTGACGATCCAGATAGCCTTCACCATCGCCGTCGTCTGCATAGTCGTCGTAAAACACCAGCGATGCACCGCGCGAATCAAACAACATTTCCTGGTATTCGTCCAGACTCACGCCCAAGACTTCAGCAATCTCTTTTTCAGTGGCGGAGCGCCCCAGTTTTTGCTCGGCTTTCAGGGTTGCGGTTTCAATTTTTCGTTGTGCCTGGCGAACGCCGCGCGGCATCCAGTCGGCTGAGCGCAGTTCATCGAGCATGGAGCCACGAATTCGCTGGCTGGCATAGGTTTCAAACTGGGCGCCCTGCCCTTCTTCAAAGCGGGTAATGGCGTCCATCAGGCCGATCAGGCCGGCTTGAATCAGATCATCGATTTGCACCGATGCGGGCAACTTGGCAATGAGGTGATGCGCCAACCTGCGAACCAGAGGGATGTACTGGTCCACCTGCTTTGATTTGTCTAAAGTGCCCTGGGCTGTGTACATGGAGTCTGTGCTTCCTGTCTTGTTATTACGCCAGTGCGTGTTCGTCGAAAGAGCAAATGGCCTTTGCGATTCTCCGACCTGCCGCAATCATCTCCCGACCGACCTGGTTCAAGGCTTTGCCCGAGGGCAAGGCTGGCAAATGCCCCGCATACTGCAGGGGATTGACCAGAAAGCTCGAAGTGCTTTCCAGCAAATTTGCGAACACGTGATCGGCTTCATCTGTGCTTCTTACACCCGCAACAATAACACGATGGTGAATATTTTCGTCTACCCCTTTTGAAGAACGAATGGCCTGAAAGGCGCGGGTAACGGATCGGGCGGTGGGTTGCACCACCCAGTACCAGTCGTCTTGCGGGGAAAATGCCTTGGCCAGTTCCACTGCCTCGTAAGGCAAGGTGGCATAAAAGCGGTCACAGCTGACCGGCATGCGGTGAAGCTTGCCCAGCAGGGCCAGGGATTGAGCCGGCTTTTTGGCCAGGGCTTCAAGACCGATTCGGGCCACCACCAGGTATTGGGATTCAGCAAGCTCGATGACCTGGTCTTCCAGATTCAGCTTGCCATTGAAAAATTCGATCAGATCGGTGCGGGCATGCGCAGGCAACAGTTGAGGAAGGCCTGCGGCGGACCCGTCAAACAACACGGTTGAGCGTTCAGAACGTGCCTGCTGCTCCAACACAAAACGGGCCAGGCAGGCTGCGTAATCGCTCCCCATGTCACCAAGAATCGGGTGAATGGTGGCGGCCTTGCGGCCCAACAAGTGTCGAAGTGTTTTGGCTTGATCCATAGGATTCAGTAGACCATGAAACTTTAGATTCCAGTCGCAGAGACTTGGGCCATTTTCCATTTCAATTCCTCGCTCGAGGCCTGAAAAGCCTGGCTGCTGCGCGCGCGCATGGCGCGGTGCACCAACACACGTGGGTCGGCCGGGAAAAGATCTTCAGGCACGCGCTGGCCGGTGGCAATGTAGTGCAAGGCCAATTTGTGGCGCATGACCACATCAAGCACTCCGCCAATTTTGATGGCTTCATCCAGTTTGGAGAGAATGGCACCATTCAGGCCCGTGCTTTTGTAATGGCGCACCACGTCATCCAGCGTTTCTGGCTGGCTGGTGGCATTGAGCAGCAACACGCGCTTTACATGGCTGTCGGTCAGAATTTTGGTTTGCTCGGCCACGCGCGAATCGCGTTGCCCCATGCCCACAGTGTCAATCAAAATAAGTCGCTTGCGTTGCATGGTATTGCGCAACTGGGCCAGGTCGGCATGGGTTTGTGCGGTGTACACCTGCACGCCCAGAATTTTGCCGTAAATGCGCAGCTGATCTTGCGCGCCAATTCTGTAGCTGTCGGTGGTGATCAAGCCCAGCGAGTCGGCACCATACTTCACCACGCAACGCGCGGCCAGTTTGGCGGTGGTGGTGGTTTTGCCCACACCGGTGGGGCCGACCAGGGCGAATGTGCCGCCGGTTTCAACAATGTCTTTGTCGGCCGGAACCACATTCAGGTTTTTCTTGATGACATTCATCACCCAGTCTTGCACCTGGCTGTCGGAAAGATCCGCAGGAAGTTTTTCAACCACTGTGCGTGCAAACAGGGGGGAGAATCCGGATTGGGTGAGCTGGTTCCACAACTCGCCGCGCTGGGGATTTTTCTCCAAGGCATCGCGCCAGGTGATCATGGCCATTTGGTCTTTCAACAACTGGCGCATTTGCTTGATTTCTTCCAGCACTGCAGTTTGCTCGCTGGCCATGGAATCGCTGGCCGCTTGTGAACGGCGCTTGGCCACCTCCGAAATCATGTCATGTTCAGGCAGGGTTTGCGGTATTTGATGCACAGCGGGCGCGCGGTTGATCAGCACGTCACGCTGCGCGGCCACCTGCTGCGCAATTTTCTCCGCAGGTGTAGGCTGACGTGTTGCGTCCTGAGCGGCCAATTGTGTGCGCTCAGCCTTGGTCCACGACAGCGGCGCCGACTGGGCTGCTGGTTTCTCTGTCACAGTGTCCAGGTCTTGCGAGGATGCGGCCAGTACTTCAGTGCCTGCAGCAGTTTGCTTGGTGGACAAAATGATGGCGTCTTCACCCAGTTCAGCACGCAGCTTTTGCAAGGCCTCTCTTGTGGTGGGGGCTGTGAATTTTTTCAGCTTCATGCTTTCGCTCCTACGACTTGCGCAACGCGGATAGTACGGTTTTCAGGAATTTCACTGTGCGACAACACCCGAAGATTGGGTGCTGCGCGCTTTAACAATCGCGCCATGGACAAGCGCAGTGCATCGGGCACCAGCAGCACGGGGCTTTGGCCCAGCTGTTCTTGGCGACCTGCCGCATCGGCAGTTTGGCGGGCCAGGTTTTCTGCTAGGTTGGGGTCAATGCCCACCTGGTCTTGCCCTGCCGCGGTGTGCGCATGGGTGATCATTTGTTCCAGCTTGGGTTCCATGACCAGCACATTCAGGTCTTCGGTGGTACCAGCCAGAGCCTGCACAATGGCACGGCCCAAGGCAATGCGCACTGCGGCTGTCAGTTCAAGCGGGTTTTTGGTGCGAACGCCGTTCTCGAGCAAGGTTTCAAAAATGGTGCGCAAGTCGCGAATGTGAACGCTTTCTTCCAGCAGGTTTTGAAGCACTTTCTGAATCACGGCAACATCCAGCAACTTGGGAGTCAGGTCTTCCACCACTTTCGGAGAACTTTTCGCACAGTGGTCCAGTAGCTGTTGGGTTTCGGTTCGGCCCAGCAATTGGGCTGCTGATGTTTGCAAGATATGTGAGAGGTGCGTGGCCACCACAGTGGAAGCATCCACAACGGTGTAACCCGCTGCATTCGCTTTCTCTTTTTGATCATCTGAAATCCACACAGCAGGCAAACCGAATGCCGGGTCGGTGGTTTGCGGGCCTGGCAACTGCATGGTGACGCGACCAGGGTTGATGGCCAGGTGTTGGTTCGGGAACACTTCACCTTCGCCCATGCACACGCCTTTGAGCAAAATACGGTACACCGAGGGGCGCAGTTCCAGGTTGTCGCGCAAATGCACGGCAGGTGGCAGGAAACCGATTTCCTGTGCAAATTTTTTGCGAATGGCCTTGATGCGTTTGAGCAAATCGCCGTCTTGCTTGTTGTCCACCAAGGCGATCAGTCGGTAACCCACTTCAAGCGCAATGGTGTCGATGGGCACCAGGTCGTCCCAAGTGGCTTCTTGTGCTTCGGTGGTGGCGGCCTTGATTTTGGCCTGGTCGTCAGTGGTGGCCACCACTTTCTGTATGTTGCCTTTCTGGGAAAGGTGATAAGACAAATATCCAAAACCTCCTGCAAGCAACAGGAACACCAGTGTGGGCATACCCGGAATAATGCCCAACAAGGCCATGATGCCAGCGGTAATGCCCACGGCCTGTGGAGATTTCAGCAATTGGCTGGCCAGCTGGGTGCCGATGTCTTGCCCCTGCCCCACGCGTGCCACCACCAAACCTGCGGCAATCGAAATGACCAGTGCGGGTACTTGCGCCACCAGACCATCACCAATGGCCAGCAGCACGTAAGCCGTGCCAGCATCGGCAAAGGTCATGTCGTGCTGCATCACACCCACCGCGAAACCGCCAATGATGTTGATGATCAGAATCATGATGCCGGCCATGGCATCGCCACGCACAAACTTGCTGGCACCGTCCATGGAACCAAAGAACTCCGCTTCCTGACTGACTTCTGCACGCCGCTTGCGGGCTTCGTCTTCAGCGATCAAGCCAGCATTCAAATCCGCATCAATTGCCATTTGCTTGCCGGGCATGGCATCCAATGTGAAACGCGCAGACACTTCAGCAATTCGGCCGGCACCTTTGGTGATTACGACAAAGTTGATCAACATCAAAATGACGAACACCACAATACCAACTGCAAGGTTGCCGCCGACCAAGAAGTGACCAAAAGCTTCAATCACTTTGCCCGCGGCATCGGGGCCTTCGTGACCATGCATAAGCACCACGCGGGTTGAGGCGACGTTCAGGCTCAAGCGCAACAGGGTGGTTACCAGCAGAATGGTGGGGAATGCAGCAAAGTCGAGCGGACGGGTGGTGTACAAAGCGGCAACCAGCACCATGAGGCTGATTGCAATGTTGAAGGTGAAAAACAGATCGAGCGCGAAAGGCGGTACAGGCAAAATCATCATGACCAGGATCAGGATGATGAAGATTGGCGCGCCGAGGGTTTTCACCTTGTCGCCGGCCAGGCCTGATTTAATGAAGTCCAAAGAGAATGCGGTGGAGGCCACAATTCCGCCCATCAAGTTGTTAACGGTTCAATTATGGAAAACTTTAGGTTTTCTCAACGGAGGAATTGAAGGCGAATTACCGTCTTATTGTGGATTGGGTTCCGATCTCTCGCGGTGCGTTAACTGCCCGATCGGCTTGGGTTCCGATCTCTTGCAGCTTTCTTGGTAGCTCAATCGGCTTGGATTTCGCTCTCTCGCCAGAAAACTTGTTGATCCCTTGCTGAGCCTTGCGATGCCTGAGAACGGCCCTCCTAAACTGCGGGTCGGGTCCGTTCTCTGTCGCCCATGCCGGGCAACACCGGCCCTGCTCGGCACGCAAGGGCAGGTTTTCTTGAAGGCGAGGCGATCGAAACACCGCCGCCGATTGGGCTGTGAAGCCAGCCGCGAGTTGCGTGGTGGAAGAGATTCACCAGTGCCAATTAGGCTTTGAACGCAGCCGCCAGTTGGTCGGTGGCGCAGAGGCGTTGGTCCGTTGAATTGGGAGCTGAACTTGCAATGGGTCGCACGATGACCAGTCAGAAAACTTGCCGGCTTGGCGCGCCGAGACTAACGATCGCGCCTT
>NZ_MQVZ01000001.1:2032764-2046424 GCF_002954425.1 Limnobacter sp. SAORIC-690 | reverse complement strand
TTCAGCTCCCAAGTCACCAGCCCTGTGCGACACAAACAACCCAAGCCGAGTTGAGCAATAAACAGCAGCGGTGGTCCTCAAGCTGCCGGCCCCGGATCCATGCCTTTCGGAATATCAGTCTCTCCAGGCACTTCCACCATGTGGGCCTTGCCTTCCGCAAGTGCATAAACATAGGCCAGCAATTTGGCCACTGCCGTGTACAAAGCACCTGGAATTTCCTGTTCAAGCTCCACATTGGAATACAAGGCACGAGCCAATGGAGGCGCCTCAACCAAAGGAACCTTGTTGTCCCTGGCCACTTCCCGAATTTTCAAGGCCAGCGGGCCAATGCCTTTGGCCACCACACGCGGGGCACCTTTGCCATCCTTGTCGTATTTCAAGGCAACGGAGTAGTGGGTCGGGTTGGTCACAATCACATCGGCATTGGGCACCGAAGCCATCATGCGGCGGCGTGCTGCTTCGCGCTGCATGCTTTTGATCTTGCCTTTCAGGTGGGGGTCGCCTTCCGACTCTTTCGATTCTCGCTTGAGTTCTTCCAGGTTCATGCGCAAACCTTTGTAGTAGCGCCACAACTGATAAGGCACATCAATCGACACAATCAACAGAAATGCAATCGCAAGAATGAGCGCGTCCTTGATGGTAATTCGCGCAGTTTCAGCCATGCCATGCTCAAGAGGCATGGCTGACAGCTGGGTGAACTCACCCAAATCCTGCATCAACAGCAGATAGCCCACACCGCCCAACACCACTGTTTTCAAAATGGCTTTGACAAGCTCGGCCAAACCGTTGACCGAGAATATGTTTTTCAAACCCTTGATCGGGTTCAGTTTTGAAAGCTTGGGCTCAAGCGGTTTGGTGGACCAGTTAAAACCACCCACTGCAATGTTGGAAACAATCGCAGCCACCACCACCACAAGAAAAAGGGGAATGAGAATGAACAGGCTTTCCTGCAACATGGACACCCATTTCAAACCCATGTGTTTGGTGTCAAAAGCCTGCGCGCGGTCTAGCACCAAACCCTGGCGCATCAGCTTTTCACTTTGGCTGACCAGTTCGCCCCCCATGGTGTAAAGCAAGCCAACACCAGCGAGCAGCACCACGCCTCCGCCCAGCTCTCTGGAACGGGGAAGGTTGCCTTCTTCTCGCGCTTTACGGATCTTCTGTTCCGACGCGGGTAAGTCTTTTTCCTGATCGGTTTCTTCTGCCAAAGCAGCACCTGCGGTGTTGGAATGTTCTTATTATGAAAAGGATACATGCAATTCAAAACCCCGATTTGAAGAGGTAACATGGGATTCTTCTGTATTCACATTCAAATCCATGCATTACAACCCCACCGAAGCTCTGGAGCGAATCGACAACGACAAAGGTTTGCTGGCCATGTTGATCTCCGTCTTTGTCAAAGAATGTCCGAACTACATTGGAAAGTTACAATCTGCCTGCGACAAACAGGATCTCAATGCGCTGGGTGATGCAGCCCACAATGTGAAAGGTGCAAGTGCCGCGATTGGTTTTGAAGACTGCCGAAAATTGGCCGAGGAACTCGAGGTTACCTGCAGACAATCCGGTGTGAAAAGTATTGCGCACTTCGAGAGCAGCACTGCCAGACTGATTGCTGTATTGAACCAATGCGAAACGCTCTTGAATGACTGGGCAAAAAAAAACGCGCCTGAGCGCGGTGAGAAACGGACCCCTATCCGTTTTTTGAAGTTTCAAGTACTTAATCCTTGATTAACAACTCGGGGCTGAAGCCCAGTCTGAGGCCACCCCAATGGCGTCCGTTGATTTCGATGGGCAGTGACAAGTCATTCAACACTTCACCGGTGTCACGCCGATAAGTTTGCAACAACCAGGGCGACAGGTTTTGTGCTGCACGCAAACCCACCGGGTCGCTGAACATGCGTTTGTCTCGGCTTTCCACCAAGTCTTTTTTCAGGTCGCCGGTCAAGGGGCGTGAATACTTGCTGTTGTGCGTTGGGGCATAACCTTTTCTATCCACGCACAAGGAGAACACCGAGCCGGGCACATTGGCCACCAACTGATCGTAGGCATTTTGCAGCGGACGCTCCACAGCTTTGTCGTAGCGGGTGCTGTATTTTTGCGGATTGGAATTGGGCACCGCTTTGTAAGCTTCATCAAAAATATCATGGCCATTGTCCAGGGCCTCGATCAATACATTCTTGCATTGCTCGCGTGCCAATATGGCTTGCTCGATGATTTGCTCGTAGGCACCCTTGCCAATTTTGAATCGGGCTACCAGCTCTTTGATTCGATCTGTGGCTGCCGCAAGTTCTGAACTTGATTTCTCGGACTCGCTGGTTTGATTGATTACCGACTGGGCAGTTTCGCGAATTTCAGAAGCCTTGCCAGACACTTCCATATTGATCTGCTTGACCGATTGAACTTGCTGGGTCACGTCGTTGATCTGGGTGCTCATTTCCTCAAAACTGTGGACCATGCCAGAGAATTTGGCCGATGAGGTGCTCACCGTTTGCTGCCCTTTCAGAATGCTTTGATTGATTTCGCGTGTTTCCTGTTGAGTGTCGCCCACCAAGCGAAGCATGGACGAAATATTGCCCCGAATTTCACCAGTGGCTGACTTCACACGCTCGGCCAGGCCACGCACTTCATCGGCAACCACCGCAAATCCTCGCCCCTGTTCGCCAGCGCGAGCAGCCTCAATAGCGGCGTTCAAGGCCAGCAAATTGGTTTGATCTGAAATGTCATTGATCAGCTTGACGATGTTTTCAATGCCTTTGCCCGTTTCGGCCAGTTTCTCAACGGTGTGCCCAAAACTGTTCAAACTGCCCGAGGCTGCGTTCATTTCGTCGGCCACAGTGAGCAGTTCACGGTAGGAGGAATTCACCGTTTCAAGATGTTCTTCGGTGGCACGCGACAGGTAGTTTGCGCTATTGGCTACATTCTCCATGGCGCTTGATGCCTGGTCTGCCGCTTGGAAAATTTCGGAAGTGATGTTGCCTTGTTTGTCAGCAGTGCGGCTGGCGTCTTTCAAACTGCCGGAAACACGCACCGATTCCATGGAAACCTGCGCAGTCATTCGGCGAATTTCGTGAATCAGGTCACGCAGGCGCACCATGAAGGCATTGTAGTTTTCTGCAAGGCCACGCAGTTCGTCTTCAGTTACCGTAGGCAGGTTCACTGACAAATCACCCTCGCCGTTGGCCAGTTGATCCATGCGCTCGCTGAGCAAACGTACGGGGCGCACGATTAAGTGGCGCAGGTATACAAAAGCACCAGCGCAGGCAAGCAAGGTAAACCCAAGGGAAATACTGAGAATGAGACGAAAGTCGCTCATTTGTTCGGGGGCCAGCTTGCCCATCGCCCAGCTGTAAATGACCAGGTAACCGATCAATACAACAGCTGCAATACCGGCCACATTGCCAAACAGTTTTCGACTGAGTGTGTAAAAAAAACTTTTTTCAATCGAGCGGTACAGTGAATTCATCAGGTCAACTCCTTGCCCCTGACTTGTTTCGTCAGGTGTGTGTGAATGTCATTGGCATCTTGTGCCGATGATTCAATTATCGAAGCAAATGGAGTTAACCATACGGGTTATAAAACCCTGAAAAACACCTTAGTTCTACTTACAGCTTTCCTTCAATCAACTCGCGAAGTTCAAGTACCAGCACCAGCAAGCCTTCACCTGACAAGGTGGCACCAGCCACACCCTTGGGTTTTACCCCATCCAACGGCTTGATCATGACTTCGTCCTGGCCCACCAGCGAATCAACCGCCAAAATGCAGGCCTTGTTGCCGCTGATTGTGAGCACACCCACCTTCGGAGTCGGTGCACTTTCGCGACCAATTAAAGTGGCCAGGTCAAGCAATGGAATCACCTCACCGCGCACCACCATGGTGGGCTTGCCACCCACGTATTGCACCTTGTCTTCTTCGATCGGAATGATCTCCCGAACACAGGACAAAGGCAGGGAATAAATTTGCTCTTCAAGCTTCAACATCAACACGGGCAAAATAGCCAAGGTCAGTGGCAGCAAAATCGTGATGGTAGAACCATGGCCTGGCTCGGATTGAATTTCAATGCGACCATTCAGGCGCTGAATATTGGTTTTCACCACATCCATGCCAACACCGCGGCCGGAAATATCCGAAATTTGATCTTTGGTTGAAAAACCTGGCAGGAAAATCAGTTGCAGGCTTTCCTGCACGCTCAACTGCCCTGCTTCCTCGGCGGAAATCAAACCTTTTTCAACAGCTTTCTCGCGAATGATTTCCGGGCGCATTCCACGGCCATCGTCCTGAATTTCGATCACGATGTGATCACCAGTCTGACGAGCGGAAAGATTGACAATACCTTTGGGATTTTTGCCGCAGGCTGTGCGATCTGCAATGGTTTCAATACCATGGTCCACCGCATTGCGCACCAAGTGGATCAAGGGGTCATTCAACTCTTCGAGAATGGATTTGTCCACCTCGGTTTCCGCACCTTCAATCACCAATTCAACGTCTTTGCCCAACTGACGAGAAACATCACGGGCCAAGCGACTGTATTTCTGGAATACGCGGCCCACTGGCTGCATACGGGCCTTCATCACAGCCGATTGCAAATCGGAAACCAGCATATCAAGTTGGCCAACTACCGTGTCAAGCGACTTGATCAATTCTTCATTGCTGGCACCGGATGCAAAAGCCTGGAAAAGGCAGTTCAAGCGGTTTTTGGTCAAACCGATTTCACCGCTGAGGTTCAGGATTTGATCAAAACGCGCGGTGTCCACACGAATGGTATTTTCTTTTTGTACGGCTGCTGCAGGCTGAGCTGCTTTTGTTTTGGGTGGTGGCGCCTTGGGGCGAACTGCGGCAGCGGCCTGCCTTGCAATTGCCTCAGTGGCCATGCCTGTGCTTAGTGCAGCCTGTTCAAGCTCTCGGGGTGGTACACCGACCACGGCTTCGTACAAACCGGCCCAATCCAGATCATCCTCTGAAATTTGCGCAAGCTCATTCAATGTTTTGGCTCGACTTGGCGGGGGGTCTGCCACAACTGCTTGAACAACCGGCGCAGCGGCGGGGGCCACGGTGCGGCCTTCGATGGCTGCGTCGAGTGCTTCCAGCAATTCCTGAGGCGCTGCGCCTGGCTGGTGCCCGTTGCGCATTTCACCAAACATGCGGTGTACTTCCCCGGTGGCGGCCATGATGGAGTCCATCATTTCAGCATCCAGGACAAGCTTCTTGGAGCGCAACAAGTCAAACAGATTTTCTGTTTTGTGGCATAGCTCTACCAGGTGTGTTGCTTCCAGAAAACCGGCGCCACCCTTGATGGTGTGAAAACCGCGGAAAACAGTGGCCAACAAATCGGCATCTTCCGGGCTTTGCTCCAGTTCGACCAGCTTGCTGTCCACGTCCTCCAACAAGTCGCCTGCTTCGGTCAAGAAGTCCTGTAGCAGTTCGACATCACTGAATGCGCTCATTTGTATTCTCCCACGTCAGCCCGGTTGTTTGTGTTGTTAGAAGCCTAGGCTTTCCAGCAGGTCATCGACCTGGCTTTGATTGCTGCACACATCGGCACGACCTGCTGCATTGATGGCCGGACCATTGAGGAATGTTTCTTCAACCTGCTTACGCTGATCGGGTGGCGTGGTGTCGAGCAACAGCTGAACCAGTTGCTCTTCAAGACCCTGCGCCATGTTGCCGATGCGGTTGACCACCTGACCTGTGAGGTCATGGAAATCTTGCGCCATCATGATGTCGGTGAGGTGCCCCCCCAATTGCCCGCTGCACTGGCTGATTTCCTTCATGAATTCGCGATTTTCACGGGCGTGCGACTTAAACTCTTCAAGACTCATCTCGTTGTTGTAGAGGCGATCCCATTGCCTGTCGAGTTCTGCGGCACGGGCTGAAACATCGTCATTCAGTTTTTGAGAGGCCTCCACCGCAGCCAGCACTTTCTCGGCGGCTTTGCCTGTCAGGTCAGCAATGTAGTTCAAGCGAGCGCGTGCATCAGGCAAGGCGTTCACCGCATGCTCAACACTCTTGTCGTACCCTAGTTCACGCAAAGCATCGTGCAGTTTGCGAGTGAGGGAACCTACTCGGCGAAATACATCATGCGGCTCTTCATCGGCCGGGCTGGAATTCATTGCTGCTTGAGCGGCGGGTGCGTCAGAAGACGATGCCTGCGGGACGGCAGCAGGTGCATCATCCCAAACACGTTGCTCTGCGATTTCATCAAACAACGCTTCCAAATCGTCGTTGTCACCACTTTTCAGATTATCTGGGCTCATCGTTGCGACCTCTCCATTTCTGATTCTTTGTAATTAGACAGACATCTTCGCGACAATCTTGCCCAGCTTTTCTTCAAGTGTTGCCTTGGTAAAAGGCTTGACGATGTAACCGTTCGCACCCATTTGGGCTGCGGTCACGATGTCCTCTTTCTTGGCTTCTGCGGTCACCAACAACACGGGCAAATGCTTGAGTTCGGCATCGGCACGAATGTTTTGCAGCAACTCAAAGCCGTTCATATTGGGCATGTTCAAATCACTGACAACAAAGTTGAAATTGCCGGCTTTCAGTTTAGCCAAGGCTACGGCACCGTCTTCCGCTTCGTCGGCGTTGTTGTAGCCAATTTCCTTGAGCAGGTTGCGAACAATTCGACGCATGGTCGAGAAGTCGTCAACAATCAGGATTCTTAAATCTTCGGGGTTCATGCTTGCTCCTTACGCTGGCTGAAGCATTGAGGTAACCATCTGCGCCAACTCCTCAGGATGGAACTTGCCCACATAGGCGTCCACACCAACTTGCTGACCCAACTTCTTGTTTGCAACTGAGGACAGTGAGGAATGCATCACCACAGGAATGCCCTTGAAGCGAACGTCTTCCTTGATGTGACGTGTCAACACATAGCCGTCCATTTCAGGCATTTCTGCATCCACCAGGATGAGAGATACAACATCCCGAATGTCTTTGTTTTCCTGCTCGGCACGACTGGCAATGTTGCGCAGTTTCTCCCAAGCCTCACGACCGTTGATGGCGCTTTGGTAAGGCAGGTGAAGCTTCTCCAGCACCTCAGTAATTTTCTTGCGAGCCATGTTCGAATCGTCTGCAAAGAACACGGGGTATGGATGGTCGGGTCGCATGCTGTCCATATTGGGCACATCGCCCTCACCAATTACTTCACCCAGAATTTGCTCAACATCCAGAATGGACACCAGCTTGCCATCGGGCAGTTCTGTCAGGGCAGTGATCATTGCACTTTGCGACTGACCAATGCTTTGGGGCGATTTCACCTGCTCCCAGTCCACGCGCACAATGCGGTCTACGTCTTGCACCAGGAAGGCCTGGGTGTGTGAAGAAAACTCGGTGATGATCAGCTTGGTGCGCGCTTCACCATTGCCCATGCGCAGGCACTGTGCCAAGTCAATCACCGGCAAAATACTGCCGCGCAATGAAATGATGCCTTCCACGCCAGCAGGCATGTTGGGGGTTCGCGTGATGGGCAAGGTTTCACACACTTCGCGGACCTTGAACACGTTAATACCGAACACCTCGGTGGAACCCAACGAGAAAAGCAGCAACTCCATTTTGTTGGAGCCTGCAAGTCTTGCCTTCTCGTCAATCATGTTCATCAAGCGATAATCGTTTTGCATCATGTTGCTCCTGACAAATAGTCTGTTTCTTTCAATTCGTACTTGACCCGTTTTTTGGAAACGGCAAGCCTTCAACTTTGGGTACGGGTGGCAGCTCAATCAAGCCTGGGTCTTGTCCGTCATCCAGATTGGCCAGCGCCCGCACTGCTTCTTCTGCGCGTTTGTTCATCACCACAATCGCAATTCTTCGGTTCACTGCGGCGTAGGGGTCTTTTTCATCCAGCGACACCGAGGAGGCCAAACCCACCACCCGCAATATTTTCTGGTCTGGCATTCCTGCCGTGTACATTTCCCGACGACTGGCGTTGGCCCGGTCTGCCGACAATTCCCAGTTGCTGTACCCCTTATTGCCAGCCGCATAAGGCGTTGCATCGGTGTGGCCTGACAAGGTCAGCTTGTTGGGCACCTGGTTTAACAACTTGGTTAAATTACGCAAAATGTCTTTCATGTAACCTTTCAACACAGCACTGCCAGAATCAAACATGGGGCGATTTCGCTCATCCACAATTTGAATTCGTAAACCTTCAGGCGTAATGTCCAGCATGATTTGATTTTTAAACTGTTTCATCAAATCTGATGCGTCGATTAGGCCCTCTATTTCCCCCTTTAATTCAAGCAAGCGCTTGGACTCTGCCCGCTCGAGCGCCTCTGCCGTGGCATCGGAGGTACTGCTGTTGGTGGCCTTGTCGGTACTTCCGCTTTTGATTTGCCCCACGGAGCGCGACAAATCAGTACCACCTGCGTCTATTACACTCGTTGCGGTACCGGATCCGGGACCCCCAACCAGTGCCACCTTCAATGGTGAGTTGAAGTAATCAGAGATGCCTTTCAGGTCACCTTCCGAGGTAGAACCCAACAGCCACATCAATAGAAAAAAAGCCATCATGGCAGTCACGAAGTCGGCGTACGCAATTTTCCAGGCGCCGCCATGGTGACCATGGCCACCTTTCTTGATCTTCTTGACTACGATGATTGGACGTTCTTCGTCAGACTTCGCCATGATGCTTGTTTGCCTTTATTTGCCTTTGGTGCTCTTCACGTGCTCTTCCAACTCAATGAAAGTTGGACGCTCTGTGGAATAAAGAACCTTTCGGCCAAACTCAACAGCCAGTGCGGGTGAGTAACCATTCAGGCTTGCCAGCAAAGTGGTTTTCACACACTCGAATGGCTTGGATGACTCTGAAATTTTGTGGTTGATAATGCTGGCCAAAGGGCCCACAAAACCGTAGGCCAGCAAAATGCCCAGAAAAGTACCCACCAGGGCAGCGGCAATCATCACGCCCAGTTCGGCGTTACTGACTTGCCCCACTGAGCCCATCACGTGTACCACACCCATCACCGCAGCCACGATACCGAATGCCGGCAAACCGTCGGCCATTTGCTGAACGGCAGATTGGGGGGTGTGTGCTTCCTGGTGGTGGGTTTCAAGCTCGCCATCCATCAGGTTTTCAATTTCCATGGGGTTCAGGTTGCCACTGACCATCAAGCGAAGGTAATCGGTCAGGAATTCAACAATGTGATGATCGGCCAATACCTCGGGATACTTCTGAAACAAGGGGCTTTGCTCAGGTTCTTCCACATCGCCCTCAATCGACATCAAACCTTCTTTGCGCACCTTGGTCAGGATTTCGTACATCAAGGCCATCAAAGACATATAAAAAGCCTTGGTGATTGCGCTGGGTTTGAATGCACCACCCAAAGCCTTGCCTGTCGCTTTCAAAATGCTTGGCGTGTTACTGACAATGAATGCACCCAAGGCACCACCGCCAATGATCAAAATTTCAACAGGCTGCCACAGCGTTACCAGGTGCCCCCCCATGAAGGCGAAACCGCCCAACACGGAGAAAATCACGATCACGAATCCGATTGCTACTAACATGGGTTGAAGTTCTCTGTCGATGAATGGTTTTTCTGTATAGGTATTGTCGGCAGAATTTGTAAAATCTTTTGTCCGAATAAAGTGGCTTTTCTGGGTGATTTCAAGGCATGGCCAGGATTTCACAATCCTTGGTGATAGCCATTTTTGAGGGGGGTTTAATAAAAATGACCAGCAACATTGGCTGGTCATTCGGGAGTGAGAAACCCCCACTGCAGACCCGGAAGAGACAGAGGGTGGGAGGATGCAACCGGACCTTTTGGTGCAGCGGGGGTAAACGAAAAGCCCTTCTCCCTGGGCTTTGCAAACTGAATACTTAAGCTTCGATACTTGCTTCTTCGTTGAAGAAACGGTCTGCTGCCGACTGTCGCGTTTTACCGGCGCGAGAAGGCATGTGGCACAGGCCGCACACATAATCGTTCACCAATTCATACGTGTGCACCACAAAACGGCCTTCGCAGTCTTTGCACTCGGTGGTGGTCAACATGCCGGCATCAAAAAACTTCACCAAGCGCCATGCGCGAGTCAGCGACAGCACTTCGGGCAAACCCAACTGGGTAATTTGCTCCAGGTACATTCTGTAGGCTTTGATGATGGCTTCAATGTCTTCAATGTCTGTGCTCTTGATGAGCGTTTGATAGATATTGATAAACAGGGAAGAGTGAATATTGGGCTGCCAGGTCATGAACCAGTCGGTTGAAAAAGGCAGCATGCCTTTGGGGGGCGACTTGTGTTTGAGTTCTTTGTACAGCTTCAACAAACGTTCACGAGACAACTGTGTTTCAGACTCGAGAACCTGCAAGCGCGCATCCAGGCGAATCAGCTGCGTGGCCAATTGAATTTGTGCTGCTTCGTCGATGATTGATTTAACTTTAGCCATGATTTTTTTGACCCCTGTCTGATGTCAATGTTGGATGCCTGAGTTGTTGTTGTTACATCCTGAATAGTTACCGAGTCTTTGATTAAGCAGCAGCGTTCACTGCCTTGCCAGACATGATGATTGCGGCATGCATGCCGGAAACACTGCGGTCTTTGGTGTGACTGGTCAGCAAATTCCAAACCACTTCGTCGTCGAAACGGAAACGGCACATCAGCATGTTGCTTGAGGCAATACGCAGCACTTGCGCGGTGGTCAGTTGGTCGATCAACTCGGCCACTTCGTCGGAAATGCCCAAACGGAAGGTTGCTTCGGCGCGGTCTTCGCGAATCAGTTGCTGAGCCAGCAACAAATAAGACAGGTTGGTTTCGCGAATTTCATCTAGTAGACGGGTACTTTTCATTTGAACATCCTCCAATTCAATCTCTGTTGTACTGCATCCTCAATTTGCGCTGCTTTGTTAATCGCAGCGACACTTCCCTCATACGTATCTTCGGCCTCTCGCCCAATTACCTGAATCATCCAACGTCCAAACATTGAGTCACCGAGCTGGAATTCGACGTGTAGGGAACTGCCTTACATGGACACACTGTCGCTCAATAGGCCCGATGGAAGAATCACAGTTTGGGGGGATCCCCCATTCGATTGACCCCCACTTCGTGCTGCCCCTAGCGGCAGGGGCCCTAATTGTTAAGTGCCTGCTGAAGATAACGGACACCTTTAAAGAAAACTTGAGGAGGCAGCGGCATTCTTTTTCAGGAAAAATCGCCTCATTACGACACTGATTCGGTGAACTTGAGGGAGCAAAAACAATATTTTTTATTTGCGAATGAAGGCCTCAAGTTTTATTTCCAGGCATCGATAACAGGGCATAAGGCAGCGCACCAGATGACGCAGCCAACTTGAATCAACGAAATTGCTTGGAGAATTATCATGCTAGGAATCAACACCAACGTAGCCTCACTGACCGCCCAGAAAAACCTCTCTGGCTCTGGTATCGGTTTGAACAACGCCATTGCCCGCCTGTCCTCCGGTCTTCGTGTGAACAGCGCCAAAGACGACGCAGCAGGCCTGGCCATCGCCGAGCGCATGCAAGCGCAAATCCGCGGCTTTGATGTGGCTGGCCGCAACGCCAACGACGGCATTTCACTGTTGCAAGTGGCCGATGGCGCCATGGGCAAGATCAGCGACAACCTGCAGCGTATGCGTGAGTTGGCTGTTCAAGCCAAGAACGGCACACTGAACGACACTGACCGTGTGAACCTGAACCGTGAGTACACGGAGCTGGCCAACGAAGTGGACCGCATTGTGACCGGCAGCACCTTCAACGGCAACAACCTGTTTGATGCCGCCAACCAAACACTAAGCTTCCAGGTGGGCACCGGCAACGCCGTTTCCGACACCCTGGCGCTGAACCTGACCGACGATGGATTGGCCACAGGCAACGACCTGACCACCATCATGACCGGTGCCGCAGCCGACATTCCAACCAACCTGGGTGGTGTGGACACCGTGGCCAACGCCACCACCGCGATCACCACGCTGGATGCCTCGATTGACGCCATCACCGGTATTCGTGCGGTAGTGGGCGCGGGCCAAAGCCGACTGGAGCAGGTAGCGGCCTTTGCCGATGTGTCCAGCACCAACCTGCAGGCCGCCCGTGGGCGCATCATGGATGCGGACTTCGCCAAGGAAACGGCCGCACTGACCCGCTCGCAGATCCTGCAGCAGGCCGGCACCGCCATGCTCGCTCAGGCCAACCAGTTGCCCAACAACGTACTGAGCCTGTTGCAGTGATGAAGGATTGAAATAATTTATTGATGAGTAATTGATGCAGTACCTGATGTAATGCGTGTAGACCAAGCAGCAGCCTGCTCATCTGATTCCTGATAGCCGGTTGTTTTAGAGGGGGTGGGCATCACCCACCCCTCCTTTTTCTCACGCCCATACATAACCATAGTGGATTATCTTTTTCTTAATAAACGAGAAAAAGATAATCTACTATTTTCTATTTACAACTCACCTGAATTAAAAAAATAATTTAAAAAAAAATCCTAAATATTAAATCCAGAAAGACGATATATAATCATCGGTGAATGATTTACCGAGACGATGCAGAAGAAAATCACTTCTGATTAATTTGTCTAGATCTTTTCGGAGTAATAACCATGCTAGGAATTAATACAAACGCCCCTTCCCTTGGCGCACAAATGAACCTCAGCAAGTCTGCTGGTTCCCTTGAAACTTCAATCGCTCGCCTGTCTTCTGGCTTGCGTGTTAACAGCGCCAAAGACGACGCCGCAGGCCTGGCCATTGCAGAACGCATGACCGCCCAAATTCGCGGTTTCGACGTGGCTGCCCGCAACGCCAACGATGGCGTTTCACTGTTGCAAGTGGCTGACGGTGCACTGGGCAAAATCGGTGACAACCTGCAGCGTATGCGTGAATTGGGTGTTCAGGCCAAAAACGGCACATTGAACGACACCGACCGCGCCAACCTGAACCGTGAATTCACAGAACTGGCCAACGAAGTGGGCCGTGTTGCAACAGGCACCACATTCAACGGCAACAACATTTTCGCCGCTGCCAACAAAACCGTGAACCTGCAAATTGGTTCTGGCAACGTGGCTTCCGACACATTGGCCGTGAACTTGACTGACACTGGCGCTGCCGCTGGTAACGACTTGCAAACCACCCTGGGTGGTGCAACACAGGCCGCAATCGTGACCGCGTTTGGTGGTGTAGACACAGTAGCCAACGCAACAACTGCAATCACCGAAATTGACACTGCAATCAACGACATCACCAACCTGCGTGCCACAACCGGTGCCAGCTTAAGCCGACTGGATCAAGTGGTTTCTTCGCTTGAAACCACCAGCGCCAACCTCAGCTCTGCCCGTGGACGAATCATGGATGCGGACTTCGCCAAAGAAACTGCAAACCTAACCCGTTCGCAGATTCTGCAACAGGCTGGCACCGCCATGTTGGCCCAGGCCAACCAGCTACCCAACAACGTGTTGAGCTTGCTGCGTTAATGTAAGGTTTACTCCGAGCGACCCCTGGTTTGAAAGTGCACTTGGCAATTCGCACTGGATAATCAGGGGAAGTTTCGAGAGGGTGCGAATTACGGCAACAAAAATTAAAACTTTAGGGTTCTGAAAAATTCTCTTGAGAAAGTGAATTTTTTTGCATTTTTTTCTAAAGTTCTTGTTTTTCCAAGCGTTAATGAATCATAAGGCGGCGCACAAGATGACGCAGCCAGCTTGAATCAACAAATTGCTTGGAGAATTATCA
>NZ_MQVZ01000001.1:1960694-2032606 GCF_002954425.1 Limnobacter sp. SAORIC-690 | reverse complement strand
CGGCGCCATGGGCAAGATCAGCGACAACCTGCAGCGTATGCGTGAGTTGGCTGTTCAAGCCAAAAACGGCACCTTGAACCCCACCGACCGTGTGAACCTGAACCGTGAGTACACGGAGCTGGCCAACGAAGTGGACCGCATTACAACTGGCAGCACCTTCAACGGCAACAACCTGTTTGATGCCGCCAACCAAACATTAAGCTTCCAGGTGGGCACCGGCAACGCCGTTTCCGACACCCTGGAGTTAAACCTGACCGACGATGGCTTGAGCACGGGCAATGACCTGACCACCATCATGACCAACGGTGCAGCTGACATTCAAACCAACCTGGGCGACATCATTGATGTGGCCAATGCCACCACCGCGATCGACACGCTGGATGCGTCAATTGATGCCATCACCGGTATTCGTGCCGTGGTAGGTGCGGGCCAAAGCCGACTGGAACAGGTGGCTGCCTTTGCCGATGTGTCCAGCACCAACCTGCAAGCCGCCCGTGGACGAATCATGGATGCTGACTTTGCCAAGGAAACGGCCAACCTGACCCGCTCGCAGATTCTGCAGCAGGCCGGTACCGCCATGCTCGCTCAGGCCAACCAGTTGCCCAACAACGTACTGAGCCTGTTGCAGTGATGAAATAAAAAAACAGCTCAGCTCTGTAATTAGAAGATTATCCTTCCTTTGGGATGGATAATCTTTTTTCATTTTCATCTCCATTAAAAACAATATAAATTATTTAACCAATTCGCTTAAGTTTGATCCGAAACCTCCGTTAAACGAATTGTCAGTAAAAGAAACTGAACAAGGGTTACTCAACCCAAAGCGACATAACCCTTCACAAAGGTGCTGTCAATTTAAACCGCTAGGAGGTCCTAAATGTTAGGCATTAATACAAACTCACCTTCGCTGGGCGCACAGAATAATCTGAGCCGATCTGCCAGCTCCCTTGAAACTTCAATCGCTCGCCTGTCTTCTGGCTTGCGTGTTAACAGCGCCAAAGACGACGCCGCAGGCCTGGCCATTGCAGAACGCATGACCGCCCAAATTCGCGGTTTTGACGTGGCCGCCCGCAACGCCAACGACGGCGTTTCACTGTTGCAAGTGGCTGACGGTGCACTGGGCAAAATCGGTGACAACCTGCAGCGTATGCGTGAATTGGGTGTTCAGGCCAAAAACGGCACATTGAACGACACCGACCGCGCCAACCTGAACCGTGAATTCACAGAACTGGCCAACGAAGTGGGCCGTGTTGCAACAGGCACCACATTCAACGGCAATAACGTGTTCGCAGCTGCCAACAAAACCGTGAACCTGCAAATTGGTTCTGGCAACGTGGCGTCTGACACACTGGGCGTTAACCTGACCGACACGGGCACGGCTGCTGGTAATGACTTGCAAACCACCCTGGGCGGCGCAACACAGGCCGCAATCGTGACCGCGTTTGGTGGTGTAGACACAGTGGCCAACGCAACAACTGCAATCACCGAAATTGACACTGCAATCAACGACATCACCAACCTGCGCGCCACAACTGGTGCTGGTTTGAGCCGACTGGATCAAGTGGTTTCTTCGCTTGAAACCACCAGCGCCAACCTCAGCTCTGCCCGTGGACGAATCATGGATGCGGACTTCGCCAAAGAAACTGCAAACCTGACCCGTTCGCAGATTCTGCAACAGGCTGGCACCGCCATGTTGGCCCAGGCCAACCAGCTGCCCAACAACGTGTTGAGCTTGCTGCGTTAACTCAGACTTAGTCTGATCTCTGACAAGAATTTGCCAAAAGCAGGTTCGAATCAAACCAAAAGCCCGGTGAATGAAGCTCACCGGGCTTTTTAACGTTAAAGAAAACCCCTAAACCTGCCGTTAATCAAGTCATAGGGTCTTGTCTTGCCCGCTTAGAATTCGCAAAGGTGGCGAAAATGAACATTTCAAACATGGCTGATTATGCAACTGGCCTGCAGAAACCGCAGGACGCAACGAACACTAAACCGGCTCAAAACATGGGAGTCCAATCACCCATGGGAGAACGGGCCGAGTTGAGCGTGAGCGAAGTGCTTGAAGTGGTTCAGAAAGCAAACGCCGCACTCACGAGTAATCAATCCAACCTGAAGTTTTTGGTCGACAGCGACAACGGCAAGCCGATTGTCCAGATCGTTGACAGGGAAACGCAGGAAGTACTGAAACAGATTCCATCGGTGGAAATGCTGAAGATCGCAAAAGCGATTGAGAAAATGCAAGGCGTTCTCATGTCTCGCGAAGTCTAGAACGCAACAAGGGGAATAAATCATGGTAGGAATGTCATCTGCAGGAATTGGCTCAGGACTGGACATTGAGGGCATCATCAGCTCTTTGATGGCCGCCGAGCGAATCCCCTTGACCAAAGTGAGTCAGGAACGCACGGCGATCAATACCAAGATTTCAATTTACGGCATCATCAAGAATTCATTTGCAGACCTGAAATCTGCGGCTGACAAACTCAGTAATTTGAGTAACCTGAATCCGCTGAAAGTCACCTCCAGCGACGACAAACAGGTGGGGGCGACAGCCAGCCCCACAGCAGCAAAAGGCACCTACAGCATACAAGTGAGTCAACTGGCCAAAGCCCAAAGTGTTGCTGCACCGAGCGTGGCCACGGCCGACACCAACGTGGGCACAGGCAGCCTGACAATCACGCTGGGCAGCTACGATTCTGGCACCAACACATTCACCAACAATGCAGACAAAACCCCGGTAACCATCAATATTGGTACCGGACAGCAGACGCTAGAGGGAATTCGGCAAGCCATCAATGATTCCAACGCGGGTGTTAACGCATCCATCATCAACGACGGCAACGGCTCCCGTTTGGTATTGACCAGCAAAGACACGGGTGCCGTGAATGGTTTCAAACTGGAAGTGGCCGACGCCGATGGCAACAACACCGACACTGCTGGGCTGTCCAGACTGGCTTTTGACCCCACTGCAGCGGTGGGGGCTGGTAAAAACGCCAGCTCGCTTCAAGTGGCCCAAAATGCCAACTTCACCATCAATAACCTTGCTGTCAGCAAGGCCAGCAACACGGTGACCGATGCAGTTCAGGGCCTCACCCTGAACCTGAAAGCGGTGACCACCACGGCAGTGAATCTGGAAGTTGGGCTGGATGACACGGCCCTGAAGACGACGTTGGACGGCTTCGTTGCTGCCTACAACAAGATTCGCGGCAACTTGAAAGACCAACAGCAGAAAGACGCCACCCTGTCGAAAGAAACCACCCCCTCAGCTCTTGAACGCAGCATGCGGAATATTCTGCGCGAACAAGTGGCACAGTATGGGATCGGCTTGAGCGACATTGGCTTGAATTTTGACAAAGACGGTGTGCTGTCGCTGGACAAAACAAAACTGGACACCGCTGTTGCTGCCGATCCTTCCATTCTTGAAAAAGTATTTACCAACACAGCGACCACCACAGATGCACGGATCAAATACGTTGGGGCCAACACGAAAACGCTGGAAGGCACCTATGCGATCAACATCAGCACAGCTTACGACGGCAGCAACACCGTTGCAGGCACAGTTAACGGCGTTGCCGGCACAGGCGTTGGCAATTTGCTGAGAGGTGCCACGGGAGATGCCAGTGAAGGTTTGCAGTTCTCTGTGGCTCAGGGTGCAAGTGGCAATTTGGGTACCATCACATTCAGCAAAGGTCTTGGTGAGCGGCTAAGCGACTGGATTGATACTTTGTCTGCGGAAGGCGGTGCTCTGGCCTCTCGAACTGAGGGTCTGAACAGCAGAAAGTCTCGTCTGGACGACCAAGAGGACCGGATCAACCTGCGCCTGGAACAGGTTGAAAAGCGTTACCGGGCGCAATTTACAGCCTTGGACACGATGCTGGCCAGCATGCAACAGACCAGTTCTTATCTGAGCCAGCAACTGGCCGCCTTGGCCAAATAGCGGTAAGCGCGGAACTGTGCCCTAAAACCCCTGTTTTTAGTCGGATCAAACAGGGGGCGCAAGCCCTACTATTTGTTTAAGACAAATCACCAAGTGAACGCACCATGATGTACGGCGCAAAAGCATACGCACAAGTAGGACTGGAAACGGGCATCAACAGTGCCTCACCCCATGGCCTCATTGTGATGCTTTACGAAGGGGCCATTGAGGCCATTCGCAAGGCCAAAATTTACCTGGAAATGCAAAACATCGAGATGAAAACCAAGTCGGTGGACAAGGCGCTGCGCATCATCAAAGATGGATTGACCGCATCGCTCGACGTGAACGCTGGTGGAGCCCTCGCCCAGCAACTGCTTTCCTTGTACGACTACATTGGCAAAGAACTGATTTTGGCCAACGCCCAAAACAGTCCGGAACGCATGGACACCTGCATCGCCTTGCTCGATGACCTGCGTACTGCCTGGCTGGAAATCGGCCAGACCGCCACCAAATCATAACAACGACTTAGGACCGCTCTCGACCATGATCTTCGCGACAGACAACAACGGTGCAATCATGAAGCTGTACGCCGCCATAGCGAATCAAAGCCAGGTGATGCTTGATTCGGCCAAGGCCGGCAATTGGGATGAGTTGTGTGCTGCTGAAGAACAGTGCTCAAAGTTGATCCACGAGCTTCAGGCCATCAAGGAAGCGCAACAAACCGAATTGAATGAAAAGGAACGCAGCCAGCACATTGGCTATCTGAAAAAGATTTTGGCTGATGACGCTGCCATTCGCGACATCACTGAACCCCGCCTTAAGCAGTTGGAAGAATTTCTTCGCGCAGCCAACAACTCGCAGAAACTCAGCAACTCTTATGGGTCCAACTAAGCCATTGCGCTAAAGCAACGGGTGTGAGACATGACATTAACCCCGGTTAAATCAGCTCCACCCAACGTCAACTCCGTACTTCAATCCAATCCGGGCGACAGGGTTTCCTCCGGCAAAGGCGAAATTGCGCCCGTTGTTGCCATACTGACCCGCCAACTCCCGCTGCCACAGGCCCAACAGCTTGCCGGGCAAACAGCCTTGGTGCGAGTAGTGAAAGGCGGGCCTGGCAACGAGGCAGAACTTGAGTTTGCGGGCCAGAATATTCAGGTTAAATTGCCCCCTGGGCGACAGCTCACGGCAGGCGAAATGGTCACAGTCGCCTTTGCCCTGTCCGGCAAAGGCGATGACTTGTCCGCAGGTGGTGCCAGCGGCGGTAAAAAAATCGCCGATGCCCGCAACTTGCTCACCACGCTTCCTGTCAGTATTGACGATGGCGAGGCGCAGGATTCGCCCAGTTTTGTAGACCGGCTTTCAGGCACCGCACGGCTGATTGGGCTTCTTGAGCGCTTGGGACAAGGGGCACCCACACAAGTTTCCACTTCGGTGATGACCAGCCTCAAACAATTGAGCACTCAGTTTCAAACACAAACCAACCTGCCCGGCGTCTTGCTGGCTGACCCCGACAATACAACGCCCAGTGCGCGCGCCGTGGCGCAAACCACACCTCAAACCCAAGCGCAACAAACACAAGGCGTTAACACATTGAACAACCTGAACAACGGCCTTGCAGGTGTGTTGGCGCGGCAGGTGAGCGCAGCTGTTGAAAACAGCGGTTTGTTTTATGAATCGCACCTGCAACAGTGGGCCAACGGACAACGCAGTACCGATCAAATTGCGAAAGAACCTCAAGCCCGGTTTGGGCAAGACCAAGTGATTTCGGAAAAAGGTCTGAACCCGGCGGCAGTTGACCAATCAGTCAAGCTAGTTACCGCACAACTGGCCGCGCTGGACAACAATCGGATTTCATTGGCGCTCAGTGGCCTGTTGGGGCACCCGGTTCAAATTGACATTGAACCCGACACGCAAGAAGCCAGCGACCACGAAGAGCAGAACAGTGAAGAAGCTGCCCGCCCCTGGGTTGCACGCCTGAAACTGGACATGGCTCATTTGGGTGAACTGAATGTCCGAGTGCGCATGTTAGGTTCACAGTGTGATGTACAAATTACCGGGCCAGCACGCAGCAAACAGGCCATCGACCCCCATTGGCAAACCTTTCGGCAAGCCATGGATGACAAAGGATTGAAGCTGGTTCACGGCCAGTTTATGGTACCCACGGGGTTTGAAATTGGCGAATAAACTGAGCCCCCAACAAGCCGTGGCACTGGCTTACCTTGAACACTCTGGCGCACCGAAGGTTGTGGCCAAAGGCCAGGGTTTGATTGCAGAACAAATTATCCAGAAAGCCAAAGAATCTGGCGTATTTGTTCATGAAAGCCGCGAGCTGGTCTCGTTGCTGATGAATGTCGATCTGGACCAACAAATTCCACCTGGGCTGTACCAGGCAATTGCGGAATTGTTGGCTTGGGTGTATCAAATAGAAAACAAAGAATTCAGTACAGAGGGAAAGTCATGAGTCACAACACCAGTATCGCGCCTGAACGCGATCAAAAGCTGCTCGAGGAATTCAGTTTGAGTGCAGTACCCACCTTGCGCAAACTCCTCACCACCATCAATGAAGATGAGCATGAGCTTTATGTTTATCTGCAATCTGATCACACCCAGTTTGTCACCGAAGTACTGAACATTGACTGGACAACTGGCCTGATGTGGCTGGGCACACCCTATGAAAAAGCCTTGAGCGGCAATTGCAATGCCTCAACAGCCTACGTCATGGTGAGCTTTCCAGATGGCGTTAAAGTGCAGTTTGCAGGCGTGGGTATTTTGCAAAGCCAGTATCAAGGGGCCGACGCCTTGCGCATTGCCATTCCCAAAACGATTGTTCGTCTGCAACGGCGCAATTACTTCCGGGTCATGGCCGATGAAGAATTGAATGCGCAAGTCAAACTCGAAATTCCAGCGGTGAATGGCCCAATCAGCCTGATCGACATCAGCCTGGCAGGTTGCGGCTTGTCTTTGCAAACACCGCCCAGTCATCATCAGGCCGGCGAGATCATTCCAGACGTTCGCCTAACCCTTCCCGACGGCGAGGGCAGCATGTTGGTCGAGTTGGTGGTGCGAAACATCAAGCCGATGGCAGACCACCCTGAAATGGTTCAGCTTGGTTGCGAGATGAAAACACTGGAACGGGGTTCCGAGCGCCGCTTGCAACGCTTTTTGCTGGCAACCGAACGCAGGCAACGCGCCAACCTGCATTCGATCGACTAAGTTCTGTTGGTCAGCGGCGCTTGCTGCCACCCAGCAGAGAACCCAAAATGCCACGCATCAGCTCGCGACCCACCTGTGAGCCGATGCTGCGTGCCGCGCTTTTTGCCATGGTTTCTGCAACACTTTGGCGTTTGCGCCCACCTGCCCCGCTGGTGCCAAACAACATGTCACCCAAGCCACTCAAAGTGCTTTTTTCCTCAGCAGTTTGAGTGCCCTTTGCAGCGGGTGTCTCCGCGGCATCCTGCGCTGCCATTGCCTGCTCGGTGCGCGCCTTCAACATTTCGAAAGCCGATTCACGATCTACAGTTTTTTCGTAAACCCCCGCCACCAACGAATTCGCAATCAATTCCTTGCATTGCTCAGGGCTGGCCGGGCCAAACTTGCTGGCAGGTGGATACACCCACGCACGACACGTGGGGCTTGGCGTGCCTTTAGGATCAAGAAAACTGACCAAGGCCTCACCAACACCCAGTTCGGTAATGGCCGCTTCAATATCCAAACCCGCATTCGGACGCATGGTTTCAGCCGCCACTTTCACCGCTTTTTGATCTCGCGGGGTAAAGGCTCGCAAGGCATGCTGAACACGATTGCCCAGTTGGCCCAACACGGAATCGGGAACGTCCAGCGGATTCTGGGTCACGAAATAAACACCCACACCTTTGGAACGAATCAGGCGAACCACCAACTCGACTTTTTCAATCAGGGGTTTGGGTGCATCAGTAAACAGCAAGTGCGCTTCATCGAAGAAAAACACCATTTTTGGTTTCTCGACATCGCCTACTTCAGGAAGATTCTCAAACAGCTCAGACAACAACCACAACAGGAAGGTGGCATACAACTTCGGCGAATTCATCAGCTGGTTGGCCGCCAGAATGTTGATGATGCCGCGCCCATTGGAATCGGTTTGCATCAGGTCATCCATGTTCAACATGGGCTCACCGAAAAACTTGTCGGCCCCCTGCCCCTCCAGCGCCAACAAACCACGCTGTATTGCGCCCACAGAGGCCGAGGAAATATTGCCGTACTCGGTGGTGAACTGCTTGGCGTTTTCACCCACGTACTGCAACATGGCGCGCAGGTCTTTCAAATCCAGCAACAGCATGCCGTTGTCGTCCGCAATTTTAAACACCAGGTTCAACACGCCTTCTTGCGTGTCGTTCAAACCCAGCAAACGGCCCAACAACAAAGGCCCCATATCGGAGATGGTGGCACGCACCGGGTGGCCTTGTTCACCAAACACATCCCACAAAGTCACCGGGCTGCCTGCAAATTCCGGCACAGGAATGCCAGTCATTTTCAGACGCTCTTCAAATTTCGGAGAAGTTTTTCCGGGCTGGGAAATGCCGGTCAAGTCGCCTTTCACATCGGCCATGAACACTGGCGTGCCAATTCGTGAAAACGCTTCGGCCAATACCTGCAAAGTAACTGTTTTGCCCGTGCCGGTTGCACCAGTAATCAAGCCATGCCGATTGGCCAACTGAGGCAACATAAAGAGGTCGGTTGCGGTTTCGGCTCGGTTGTCTCGGGCAATCGGGAAAGGTGCAATCATGGGCTGGGCTCCAGTTCTTCAATGGGGTCAATGAACTGGATTGTGCCACAGCCTGTCTGGAATTCAGAACGACTTCAAAACATTACACAGGCATGTTCATGATGTCGTTGTAGGCCTGAAGAATTTTGTTTCGGGCCTGAACCACCGCTGTAAATTGCAGCGACGAAGTATTCATGGCGATCACGGTTTCTTCAACCGAGGCAGTGGGGTCATCCATCTGCAAACGCTTGCCCAGGTCAGCAGCCTTGTCAGCCGACAGGCTCGCGCTTTCCAAAGCCTTGGCAATCGCATCGGCAAACGAGGCCTGGTCAAGTGCCTGTGGCTTGCTGGTCAGCGACGGGCTTTTGATGGCATCCGTTACCGCACTGCTTAACAGGCCACTCACGGCCCCCATTTTGTCGATCATGAAACACTCCAACGCGGAATTTTTGTTTATACCCTCTCTTTGTACAGGCAAGCGGGGCAAGCCATTGCCACAAACAAGGGGTAAAACCCCCCTTATTTTTTAAACACCACCCTCAAGTTTTTGAAATAGGTGCCGTTAAGGCCCCCTTTTTATTGAATTGCTTGCGCACCCCAGCACGCACAATGCATGGGTAGAACAATATTCAACCCACATGCAGGTATTCCATGGCAGAAGTTCTTAGCAGCCCCGAAGTGATCGGCCCGGTTGGCAACAACCCGATCACCAATATGCAGCAACGTTTCGCAAAACTGCCCCAGAAAAACAAAATGGGTATCCTGATCGGCGTGCCATTGCTGATCGCGGTGGTCGCCTCTCTGCTGATGTGGGCCAACCAGACCAGTTACCGCGTGCTGTTCAGCGGCCTGAACGACCAGGACGGTGGAGCCATTGTTGAAGCACTGACCCAGATGAAAGTGCCTTATGAATTCAATACCGCTGGCACCGCGATTCTAGTGCCCTCGGAGAAGGTGTACGACACACGGCTGGCCCTTGCCAGCCAAGGCCTGCCCAAAGGCAGTGTGAGCGGCTTTGAAGCCATGGACAACCAGAAGCTGGGCATTACCCAATTTCAGGAACAAGTGAATTATCAGCGTGCACTGGAAGGTGAGCTGGTTCGCTCCATTCAATCCATTTCAGCGGTGCAAAGCGCTCGCGTGCATTTGGCCATTCCCAAGCCATCCATTTTTATCCGTGAAAAGCAAACGCCCAGCGCATCCATTGTGCTGAACCTGTTTGGTAGCCGCACACTGTCGGAGCCCCAAATCAACGGCATCGTGCATTTGGTGGCCTCCAGCCTGCCCGGCATGAACCCGGAAGACGTCAGCATTGTTGACCAATCTGGTCGCCTGCTCACAGGCAAGACACAACTGGAAAGCGGCCTGAACCCCACGCAGCTGGCCTACACCAACCAGATTGAACAAAGCCTGACCAGCCGCATTGTTGATATTCTCAGCCCCGTGTTCGGCAGCGAAAACGTCCGTGCCACCGTAACCGCCAACATGGATTACTCCACGTCTGAGCGCACCGATGAAATTTACAAACCCAATGGTGATGCAACACAAGCCACCATTCGAAGCCAACAAATCAGCGAGTCCAACGACGGCAGCAGCAATGCCAACCCGCAAGGCGTACCAGGCGTCATGGCCAACACTCCACCGGGAGAGGCAGCGGCCAACATTGGCCAAAACCCGCAACAGGCCTTGGCCAACGGCGCAAACGGTGGCAACAATACACCCACACAAACCAACAGCAGCACCCGCAAAGACTCCACCGTGAATTACGAAGTGGACAAATCGGTGCAATACACCAAATCGCAAGTCGGGAAAATTGAACGCCTGTCCGCCGCCGTGGTGGTGAACTACAAAACAATCACCGACCCCAAAGGCGAAACACGCCAAGTGCCACTGACACCCGAGGAAATTACCCAACTGGACAGCCTGGTGAAGCAGGCCATTGGCTTTGACGAACAACGCGGTGACGCGGTCAATGTGGTGAACCAGGCTTTCACCAAGGTGGAAGAAGAAACCATCCCCATGTGGGCACAGCAGGAAACCATGGACCTGGCGAAATCATTGGGCATGCCAATTGGGATTGCACTGATCGCGGCCATTTTGGTGTTCGGTGTACTGCGCCCCATGATGAAACCGGCTGAAGTTGATTTGTTCGACGAAGGGCCAGAATTGTTGCCTGGACAACGCATGCCACTTCTGGCCAACCAGGTGGGCGGCGACAACGACGCAGAGTTGCTTGAGCAACTTCAACGCGAAGGCACCCTGCCCGGCATGAATCGCCAGGAAAAAATGGAAAAACTGCGCCAATTGGCCAAAGAACACCCACAGATTGTGGCGAGCATCGTAAAAAACTGGGTCAACGGCGAAACACAGAACGGCTAAGGCCTGCCTGACAAAGCACCACGAGGAATCAACACCATGGCAGAAAGCGAACTTGGCATTCAAAAAGGCGCAATCCTGATGCTTAGCTTGGGCGAAGAAGAGGCCGCAGAAGTATTCAAATACCTAGGCCCCAAAGAAGTCCAAAAGCTGGGTCAACAAATGTCGAAAACCAAAGACGTGCCCATCGACCGCATCGAAGAAATTGCAGGCGAAGTGGTTCAAATTGCGCAAAGCCAAAGTGCTTTGGGCCTTGATTCAGATGCCTACATTCGAAGTGTGCTGACACGTGCACTGGGTGAAGACAAGGCTGGTTTTCTGCTGGACCGTATTTTGCAGGGCAGCGACACCTCTGGCATTGAAGGCCTGAAGTGGATGGACCCGGGCACTGTGGCTGAATTGATTAAAAATGAACACCCGCAAATTATTGCCACCATTCTGGTTCACCTGGAACGCGACTTTGCCGCAGCAATTCTAAACCTTTTTGTAGAGCGCCTTCGCAGCGACGTGGTGCTGCGAATAGCCACGATTGATGGCATTCAACCGAATGCCTTGCTTGAATTGAATGATGTGCTGTCCAAAGTGCTGGCCGGTGGCGACAAACTGAAGAAAACCACCCTGGGTGGAGTGCGTGCTGCTGCTGAAATCTTGAACTTCGTGGGTACCACTTCAGAGAAAAACGTGCTGGACACCATTCGCGAATACGACAACGAACTCAGCCAGCGTATTCAGGATGAAATGTTCACCTTTGACAACCTGCTCGACATCGACGACCGCGGCATGCAGAGCATTTTGCGCGATGTACAAACCGATCTGCTGGTCATCGCGCTGAAAGGTGCGGACGAAGCGATTCGCGAAAAGGTGTTCAAAAACATGTCAAGCCGCGCGGCAGAAGCCCTGCGCGACGATCTGGAAAGTCGTGGTCCGGTTCGCCTGTCCGAAGTGGAAGCGGCGCAGAAGGATGTACTGAAAGTAGCCAGAAAACTGGCCGATGCCGGCGAAGTAGTGCTGGGTGGAGGCGGTGAAGATGCGTTCATCTAACCGCATTATTCGCGGACTGGATGCCGCGGAATTGCCGAACTGGTCGGTTGAGCTGATTGGTTCGCGCTATGAAAACCCGGTCGACCGAATGATGGCGGAAATCAATCGGCATCAAACGGAAAGCAGCACCCCACCACCTGCCCCCACCGCAGAGGAACTGCGTTTGAAAGAATGGGAGCAGGCACTTGCCCGGCGCGAGAAACAGCTGGAAGAACTTGAAAAAGACACCCTGAAACAGGCTGAGGAACGTGGCCAGCAGCTGGGCTATGAAGCGGGCTGGAATGCCGCACACAACGAACGTGTGGTGTTGGTGCAAGCTGCCAGCACCATGGAAGCGGAATTCGAACGCTTTAAAAGCGAGTTGTCAGAAAAACTGCTTGACCTGGCTGTGTTGGTCAGCAAAAAAGTGATTGGCGACACCCTTGCCCTTCATCCTGAACAGGCCGCCGAATTGTTGAAACAGGTTTTGGAAAGCATGCAGTTGCACAGCAAAGCGGTCACCCTGCGTGCACACCCCAACACCATTCGCGTGCTTGAAGCCCAGTTTGGCGATCAGCAAATGCTGGGGAATCTGCGCATGATCGAAGACCCGAAACAACTGCAAGGTGGTTTTTTGCTACAGCACCCGGAGGGCGAAGTGGACGCAACACTTCAAACCCGCTGGCTGCGGGCCATTGAAGCCCTGGGCCGCAGTAACCCATTAAGCCCAGAGGACACCGAGTAAATGGCTGACCTGCTGGATTGGATTGACGAATGCAAATTTCTGGTTGAACACAGCCAGCCCCAAGTGGCCACGGGCAAACTGACCCGCGTGGCCGGTTTGGTGATGGAAGCCGTGGGCTTGAAACTGCCGGTGGGCAGTGTGTGCACTGTGGTGCAAAAAGGAGCTCCACCTTTGGAAGCCGAAGTGGTGGGCTTTAATGGCGACAAGCTGTTTTTGATGCCCGCCACCGATGTGCACGGCATGACCCCCGGCGCAAAAGTGATTGCACAAGAGCCCCCACCCATCGCACCCAAGCTGGGTGTGAAAGCCCACCCCTGGCGCAGGCCCGAGGACAAAACCAAACACTTGCCCGTGGGCGACAGCCTGCTGGGCCGAGTAGTAGACAGCAATGGCCGCCCACTGGACACCCTGGGTGAACTGAAATTCGAAAAACGCAGTCCCTTGGCGGCACGCCCTATCAACCCGCTTGAACGCGAACCCATTACCGAACCACTGGATGTGGGTGTGCGTGCAATCAATGCATTGCTCACCGTGGGCCGCGGCCAACGAATCGGCTTAATGGCCGGCTCCGGTGTGGGTAAATCCGTGTTGCTGGGCATGATGGCCCGCTACACCAAAGCCGACCGTGTGGTGGTTGGCCTGATCGGCGAACGTGGCCGCGAAGTGAAAGAATTCATTGAGCAGATTCTGGGTGAAGAAGGCCTGAAACGCAGCGTGGTGATTGCTGCCCCCGCCGACGTCAGCCCCCTGCTTCGCATGCAAGGCGCAGCCTACACCCAAGTGGTGGCCGAGCATTTTCGTGACCAGGGGCACAACGTGCTGATGATCATGGATTCGCTGACCCGCTATGCCATGGCACAACGTGAAATCGCCCTGGCCATTGGCGAACCCCCTGCCACCAAAGGCTACCCGCCCAGCGTGTTTGCCAAACTGCCCACGCTCGTTGAACGGGCTGGCAATGGCCGAAAAGGGGGCGGTTCAATTACTGCGTTTTATACCGTACTTACTGAAGGCGATGACCAGCAAGACCCCATCGCTGATTCGGCTCGCGCCATTCTGGATGGCCACATTGTGCTTTCTCGACAACTGGCTGAAAGCGGTCACTACCCTGCCATTGACATTGAACAATCCATTTCACGGGCCATGCACAACATTGTGCCTGCAGGCCACCTGAATGCAGCCCGTGGCTTGAAGGCCGCTTTCTCAAAGGTGCAGCGCAACCGTGACCTGATCACCGTGGGCGCTTACTCTCCGGGGGCAGATCCACAATTGGACCATTCTTTGGCCCTTTATCCAAAGATTGAAAACCTGCTGCAACAGTCAATGTTAGAGAGTGCAAGTTTCGATGAAGCGCTCGCAGGCCTTCAATCGCTATTTCCGAACGAATTTAAAAACGACAAACACTAAACTGCTTGGATGCCCATGAGCAATGTGCTGCAAATCCTGATTGAACAGGCCAGCGAAAAGGCCGACAACCTGGCTAGAGGCATGGCCAGCACCCAGCAAAAACTGGTTCAAGGCCAGGACAAATTGAACATGCTGCAAACCTACCGCGACGAATGCGAGGGCGGCATGCACAACAAGGCAAGCACCGGCATGACAGGGCAACAACTGCGCAACCAGTTGGCCTTTGTCGGCAAAATTGCCCAAGCGATCGAACAACAAAGCCGCGAAATTGAATTTCTGAACACCACGCTGGCCCACCAGCGCACGCAATGGCAAGAGGCACTGGCCGAGCAGCGCAAATTTGAAGCCTTGGTGGAACGTGAAAAACTCAAACAGGCCAAACTTGAAAACAAGCGCGACCAAAAAATGAACGATGAATTTGCCGCACGCATTTACCGGGTTCACACCGCTGGGGAGCCCTCATGAACACGAGTACCCAAGCCATGAACAATGTCAACAAAGTGCAAACCCCTGCGGTGGGCAACAAGCCCAAGCAAGGTCAGCAAGAGTCTCAATTGAATTTTACTGAGCTGTTCAGTTCAGCATTGGGCCAATCGGCACCTACAGCCCAGCTCAACAGCATTGAAAGCCAATTGCGGGAAAGTTTGTACCAACAGAGCAAACCCAAAAAGAACAACGAAAGCACGGCCAACGCCGAGGCCGCCCAGGCAGCCCAAGCGGCTGTTTGGGCGCAGCGCAACTGGATGCAAACTGCACCGGTGCAGCAAGCCACACCAGTTGCTGCAAACGAAGTGATTAAAGATACCAAAGATACCGAAGCTGCAAAACAGGCTGTTGCACCTGACAACACGGCACCCACTGATTCAGCCAACGCATCAACAAGCAGCGAGAACAGCCAGGCAAATGCTCGTGGCGCGCAGCAAACACCAGAACAAAACGCAGACAACAATACAGAACAGACCGCGAAAGTGGCATTGCCTGGCAACACCACAAACCCGGCAAACAGCGGTGCGGCGCTGGATACAATACCCACCACCACTGAGTTGGCATTGAACAGTGCCGCCGATGGCGAGCCCGTGGCGCAGGTGATTAATCCAACAAAACCAGAACAAACTACCGGCAATGAACTGGCTGGTGCAGACAAAGCACGGCCTGACCTTAAAACCACCGCCCAGTTGAAAGCTGACGCCACAATTGCCAACAGCACGGTTCAAATGCGTGCTGATACTGCCCAAGGCAATGGTCCTGGCAATGTGGGCAATGCCGTACAGGTGCAACTGAACCAGCAATTGAACCAGCAATTGGCCCCACAAATAACGCAGCAAATCGCTCAACAGGCACAGGCCATGGGTGAGGGTTTTGGAGAAGAAAGTTTGAAAGTTGGCCAGAAAATTCTGGCTGCCGGTAACCTGCAATCCGCTGGCACGGCCACTGGCATTGCCGCAGGCACCAACGGCCTGACTGGCACAGCAGGCAGTGCGCAACAAACCCTGATCAAAACACCGGTCAATCAACCCGGCTTTGCCAAAGAACTGGGACAAACCGTGCAATGGGCGATCGGCAAGAATTTATCCACCGTCGACATTCGCGTGAATCCCGAAAGTTTTGGTCCCATGAACATGCGTCTGGTGCAGAAAGGCCAACAGGTTCAACTCGTGATTCGCACCCAGGATGAAGCTTCAGCCAACCTGTTGACCCAGGCCTTGGGTGGCTTGAAAGAAGTGTTGGCCCAGAATGGCCTGCAACTGAACCAGGTGCAGATTCAACACGGCAACCCATCCAACCAGCAAGGTCAGCCCAACAACAGTCAAACCCAGTTTGATCAGAACCGGAACCAGGGCCAAGGCAGTGGACAACATGCGGGTGGTGGTGACAATTCCCAAGCGGAATCAGGCGCACCCACGAATACTGCAACAGCCAGAAAACCGGAAGGCAAGCTCGATCTGTTTGCCTGATCAAGCAATCCTGACGAAGGAATTGGGTCCAAACAACACGGCTTTTCGGGGGTTTGCTCGGAAACCTTTCAGACACAATAGAGCTTGAAAGTGACACACAACAGCAATTGAACTTACGGAGTCAAGCATGGCCAGAGTCGCCCCGGCACCCGCTGCAGTAGCCCCAGAAGCAGCAGCGCCCGAAAAAGGATCCAAGAAAAAACTGATCCTGATTCTTGCAATCGTATTGACCGTTCTGGCCGCAGGCGGCGCAGCAGCTTTTTTTCTGCTGGGTGGCCAAGGTGGTGAAGGCACCGCAGAGGAAAAGGTCGAAACTCCATTGGGCCCACCCACATTCGTAGTCATGGACCAGTTTGTTGTCAACCTGGCTGAACCAGACACCACCCGTTACCTGCAAATTGGCATTACCTACGAGGTCAGCGGTCCGGCGCAAGCTGAAGAAATCAAAAACTTCACACCCGTGATTCGCAGCCGTATCTTGTTGGTACTGTCGGGCAAGAACGTGGGCAATCTCACTTCGATTGAAGGCAAACAACAGCTGATGGATGAACTGGTGGACCTGGCTCGCGTCACCATCAAAGGCGATCCGAAAGACCCCACGCGCGGCATTCGCGACGTGCATTTTTCCAGCTTTGTGATTCAGTAACAGGACGCGCTGCACCATGCCCGGAGAATTTCTTTCACAAGACGAAGTCGATGCCCTGCTCAGGGGTGTGAACGGCGAAGAAGAAACGAAAGACGCGTCTGAATCCGCTGAAGGCGTTCGCCCTTACAACCTGGCCACACAAGAACGCATTGTTCGTGGCCGCATGCCCACGCTTGAAATTATCAATGAGCGTTTTGCGCGTTTAATCCGCATTGGCTTGTTCAACTTCATGCGCAGAAGCCCGGAAATTTCCGTAGGCCCAGTCAAAGTATTGAAGTACAACGAATTCATTCGCAATCTGGTGGTACCCACCAACCTGAACATCATGGCCATGAAGCCCCTACGCGGCAATGCACTGTTCATTTTTGACCCCAGCCTGGTGTTTGCAGTCATCGACAATTTGTTCGGTGGCGACGGGCGTTTTCACACCCGAGTTGAGGGGCGTGATTTCACTCAAACCGAGCAGCGCATTATTGCCCGCATGCTTGAAGTGATTCGGGAAGAATTTGTGAAAGCCTGGGCACCGGTGTTTCCCTTGAAACCGGAATACCTGCGCTCGGAAATGCACACCCAATTTGCCAACATCGCAACCCCATCTGAAATTGTAGTAACCACCTCGTTCTCGATTGAACTGGGTGCCGGTGGTGGTTCACTTCATATTTGTATCCCCTACTCCACCATGGAACCCATTCGCGATTTGCTGTACTCCAGCATGCAGGGTGACCAAGCCGAACCCGACAAACGTTGGGTCACCATGCTGAAAAAGCAGGTGCAAATGGCAGAAGTGGATTTGGTGGCCAGCCTGGCGAGCACACAGCTGACCGTGGCCGACATCATGGAACTGCGCATTGGCGATGTCATTCCGATTGAAATTGACAAAGTAATTGAAGCACGCGTGGACAATGTGCCCGTGTTCAATTGCAGCTACGGCACCAGCGGTGGCCAGTATGCACTGAAAGTTGAAGAAGTTCTGGCTGTGAGCAATGACTCCCATGCCGACGCGCTGAATCTGGAGGCCTTGCTGAGCAAGGAAGCCAAGCAGGCCGAAAAAACACACGAATAGCGATCAAGATAAGGAAAACACCATGTCTGAACAGCAAGTAGATACCGTAACCGACGCAGCCGATGACTGGGCAGCAGCCCTGGCCGAACAAGCCAGCACCACGGCCACCAGCACCAGCGACACCGACAACCTGTTTGCACAGGCCAGCGACGCCAAACCAGCCTCTGGCCTGTTCCAGCCCTTTGCCGGAAGTGTGGCTTCGGGCACCCAGAACGACATCGACATGATCCTCGACATCCCGGTTCAGTTGACTGTTGAGCTGGGTCGGACGAAGATACCGATAAAGCACATCCTGCAACTGGCGCAAGGCTCTGTCATTGAACTGGACGGTCTGGCCGGCGAACCCATGGATGTGCTGGTGAACGGCTACCTCATCGCTCAAGGCGAAGTGGTGGTTGTCAATGACAAATTTGGTATTCGATTGACCGACATCATCACGCCCTCCGAGCGTCTGAGAAAGCTCAACCGTTGATACCCCTTTGCAGTACAAAGGCATGCAACTACAACAAAAAAACATGAATACGGTGGGAAAATTGATCACAAGGCGCAACCCTTTTTCAAAAGGCCTGCGCCTTTTGTTCTTGTCAGGGGCATGGTTGATTCATGGCGCAGTGCGCGCGCAGGAAACAGCCGCGCCCGCAGCGGCGAACGCTGCCGACAACCCAATGGCAGGCCACCTGCTGCAAACCACACTGGGCTTGCTGTTTGTGGTGGGCCTGCTGCTCGCCTTGGTGTGGTTGCTCAAACGCATGGGCATTGGCAACCAGCAACGCCGCGGCGGCTTTTACAAGGTACTGGCCACCTCGGCACTGGGGCCACGTGAAAAAATAGTACTGGTTGAAATCGGTGACACCTGGCTGGTACTCGGCATGACAAGCAACAGCATCAACACCCTGCACAGCATGCCTGCGGGCAGCATTGCGCTGGACGAAGTACAAAACCCCGCCGTGAACTTTGCAAAAATGCTGGAGCGCGTCAAGGCAGGTAAGGTGAAATCATCATGAATCCCCTGCGTTCCCCTGCCGGCAAGCTGACCGCATCAAGCCTGTTGCTCATGCTGCTTCTTCTGGCCTTGCCCGAAGCGCAAGCCCAGCAAGTGCTGCCCGGTGTTACGGCCACGCCGGGTGCCAACGGCACCACCAACTACAGCGTCCCCATTCAAACGCTGCTGTTTTTTACCTTCCTCAGTTTTTTGCCTGCCTTGCTTTTGATGATGACGGGCTTCACCCGCATCGTGATTGTGATGTCGCTGTTGCGCATGGCGCTGGGCACGCAAAACTCACCGCCCAACCAGGTCATCATCGGCTTGAGCATGTTCCTCACCTTTTTCATCATGGCGCCGGTGTTTGATCGCGTGTATGAAAACGCCTACCTGCCGTTTTCCAACAATGAAATCGAGTTTCAGGAAATGACCGAGAGGGCCAGCGTGCCCATGAAAGACTTCATGCTGAAACAAACCCGTGAACCCGATCTGGCACTCTTCATGCGCCTGGGCAAAGTGGAAAATGTCGAGAATCCCGAAGACGTGCCCTTGCGTGTGCTCATTCCGGCTTTTGTCACCAGTGAACTGAAAACCGCTTTTCAGATCGGCTTCATGATATTTCTGCCATTTCTGGTCATCGACCTGATTGTGGCCAGCGTGCTGATGTCCATGGGTATGATGATGCTGTCGCCCATGCTGATCTCCTTGCCATTCAAGATCATGTTGTTTGTACTGGTCGATGGATGGACACTGCTGGTTGGCTCGCTGGTGGCCAGCTTTGAGACCTAAACTGAACTGAATTGAGCGTACAAACATGAACAGCCAAACTGTATTGAACTTGGGCCAGTCTGCACTGGAAGTGATGCTGATGGTATCGGGCCCGCTGTTGGTGGTGGCGCTGGTGGTGGGTTTGCTGGTCAGTATTTTGCAGGCCGCCACGCAGATCAATGAAATGACCTTGTCATTCATTCCGAAAATTCTGGGTATTTTTGCCACCCTGCTGTTGCTCGGCCCCTGGATGCTGGCCACGCTGGTGGACTACACCCAGCGTTTGATCATGAGTATTCCGACCGTGATCGGCTAAGCATGGTCCCCATCAACGGCGAACAACTTGAAATCTGGATCGCCTCGTTCTTGTGGCCCTTCATCCGTATTCTGGCCATGCTGGCCACAGCGCCCGTGTTCGACAACCGCACCGTGCAACGCCGCACACGTGTGGGGCTTGCCGCACTCATTGCCATTCTCATGATGCCCCTGTTACCAGCCCCCCCAGTGCTCAGTTCGGCGCAAGCCATTCCGGTTCTGATTCAACAAATACTCATCGGTGTGGCCATGGGCTTTTCCATGCGACTGGTATTTGCCGCATTCGAAATGGCAGGCGACCTGCTCGGTCTGCAAATGGGTTTGGCCTTTGCACAGTTCATCGACCCCGCACGCGGTACACAAACGCCACTTATTGGCAGTTTTCTGGGTGTACTGGCCATGCTCACATTTTTGGTCATCGACGGTCACCTGCTGGTGATCGCCGCAGTGGTTCAAAGCTTTGAGTTGATCCCGATCAGCGCAAACCTGTCTGTGGTCAACAGCCAAAGCATTGCCTTGGCCGGCAGCATCATGTTCATGCTTGCCCTTCAAATTTCATTGCCGGTCATGGCGGCTGTGTTGATCAGCAATATTGTGCTGGGTATTCTGGCGCGTGCAGCGCCACAACTGAACGTGATGTCGATCGGCTTTTCGATCACGATTGGTGTGGGTCTGTGGATTCTGTGGGTCAGTCTGCCCTATTTCATCGCTGGAATCGACGGCGCGATAGGACGGCTCTTGAGTATTTCCGTCTTGAATACCGGTTGATCACTCCAGGAAAAAATCAGTGTCCACCGTACAGTCTTTGCCTGCTAGGGGTTCGTTTTTGCGGCCTGCAGTGTGCGAGAGATGGTAGCGAATCACATCCATCAACTGTTCCACTTCAAACGGTTTAATCAGGTAATCATTGGCGCCCAAGGCAAACGCCTGTTGTAAATCACTGGCATCGCTGCGCGCACTCAACAATACAAAGGGCAACGTTTTAAAGAGCGCATCGCCACGCACGGCGCGCAACAAATCAAAGCCATCCATATTGGGCATCATCAAATCGCTCACAATCATTTTGGGCAAACCGGCATCGTGAACACGGCACTCCAGCAGCAAGCGCAATGCTTCCTGCCCATCATGGGCCTCCATCACATCCAGCCCACTCAACTGCAGCAACTGCGAGAGGTTACTGAGTATCGTCAAGTCATCTTCTACAATCATGACGCGCGGCATGCTTCCTCCCTGAGCGACGGCAAATCAACACACAACCAGTGACGACTGCGCCGGTTTTTAATCATGATACGTCCGTTGATCAACCGGATGACCCGCTTGGTCAACAGCAAGGTGAATGGCAAACATTCCCCTTTGAAGGGCACTACAGTTTCTTCGTCATGCGCTGGCTCAAGCTGCCCTGCCTTGACCATCCAGGCTGGCCACTCCAGCAGTTCAATACACAAATTCAAGGTATTCTCAGCAGGCATTTTGATGGTCAACTTGCCTGCATGCGACTCTTTGGTTTCTGCAAACGACAACATTTGACGCATGGCCTGCGTGAACACATACTCATCGGAATAAAACTCATATTGATCCAGGCTGGGGTGCAGTTCATATTCCAGCCAGTGTTGACCATGCCTACGGCGCTGCTCAAAGGAGGAAAACTGGCAAAAAACCTTTCGCACATCCAGCGGCGCGATATTCAAATGCTTGCGTGTGAAATTGGCGCCCATGAACATCAGCGTTTCATCCACCAGCGCTCGCAGCGAGCGCAACGCTCCACCAATTTGATCGATGTAATGCAAAGCCGACTCCATATTCACTGGCTCCTTTTGCAAGGAACTTTCCAGCAAGGCCTTGGCCGATCCAATCACGGTCATTGGTGTTCGAATTTCATGCGAGAGATACGACACAAACTGGGATTTCCGGGAGGACAACAAGGACTCTTCATTCAACTCCTCGCGAATGGAAAGTTCCAGATCCATTTCCTCAGTTCTATCATGAATGATGCCCACGGCTTTGCTGGGCAATCCATAGGCATTTTTCACTGCCACCAGGTGAATTTCAAGCTTTAGCAAAGAACCATAAGCGGTTGAATAACGCACTTGCACCACCGCACTGGGCAGGTTCGCGGTGAGACAGGCCTGGAGGGCTGAATCCAGACCCCTGATGTCTTCGCTCAAGATACCCGCTCTCCAGGCAGTGGCCGAGATTGGCGCTTGTGCCTGCCCGTCAAAACCAAACAGACGCCGCCAGGTTGAACTGAACACCACGGTTTCCTGTTCAATATCCCATTCAAAAACACCATCTTCAAGCGTAGCCACCGCAGCCACCAAACTGTCAACCGACATTTCATGGTCTTGCTGAACAGTCTCGATTGATTTCTCCAACTGCTCAATCCGGGTTCGTTCCAGTTCAAGTTTCTCGGATGCATTGGCTACTTGATCCAATGCATCCTGCTTCATGACCCGCAGTTTCTGGTTGTCTGCGCGCAATACCTGAACTGATTTGTCGATCAACACATAGACGTAACACATCAACACCGAAATCATCAGCAAGGCAAAAAAACTGATGAATATCTCAAAGCCTGCCCAGCCTGTCCAAAGCCCATACCAGGCGCTGTGATCAGAACCGGCACCCACATGCACAAAGCCAATCAGGCTCAGTGCAATCATCTGGTTCAAACCCACAATGCCGAAAATGTAGATCATCCGGCTTCGCAATGGCTTTGATTTGCCCACCGAGGTTTCGTGGGCAAAACGGCTTAGCAAGCCCATGCACACAAACAGCACCACATACATCGCCACCAAACCTGGCCAACGCACATCCAGTATTTGATGGTTGTTTGGAATAAAAATAAATGCCATGTGAATGAGAAACTGAATCAGAATGCCCAGCGAGGTAAAGAGCAACATGAACAACTTGGCTGCACCCTTGGCTGACTGCACCAGATAGTCCACATACAGAAACACCGCAATACACACTGCAAAGGTGAGTACGGTTCCCGAAATACTGAACAGGGCGTCTTTGGCGGAAGGCAAGGTTAAACCCACAAACGCCGAGGCAAAAAACATGGAAATCACATAAAGGGTAATGAGTACCCCTCGTCGAATCAGGTAGTGGCTATTGGCAATCAGGGGCGGGTTTTTGATTCGAACTTCCACGCCCACGGTCATGGCCAGCAGGGACGCGAAAAAACCAAAGGCCAATCCGGAAAGATGGGCCTCTGAGATTGCAGCTGCTGCGAATGCAAAGTCCTCCACCAACCAATTCATGAAATGCACCGCCCCTGATTCGATGTATGCAGCTTGTTGCTGATTTATTTATTGAATAGTGACACCCGACAAGAACTTGCAAGGCGTTCACACAATTTAACAACTTGGGGTGATACACCTATCCCCCCAATCGGGGTAGCTAGGGGTGAAACCTGCTGCGGATACTACTTATTGTGAAAATTGCACCCAAAACAAAGGCGCTGAACATACCCACCGCGCCCTCGTAGACGGTATTCGGAAAGCCATAAAACTTCCAAGCCACTGTAGCCATTACGCCGGTACTTGACATGCACAACATCGCCAACGAGTTTAATTTTGCACCGAGTACCTGCCAAATCAGAATAGGTACAAACACCGCGCCCAATGTACCCCAAGCCCACACCACCAAAGAAAATACACTTTGCTCGCTCCACAGGCCAATACCGAGGGCAAAAACAGTGGTCATCGCGGTGGCAGCCTTCAAAAACCAACGATTCTCCGAAGGTTTTCTGGGCAAGTCTTGAGTGATTGCAGACGAACACGACAGCACCAGCGAATCGGCCGTAGACATGGTTGCAGCAAAAATACCCGCAAGCATCAGCCCGGCCAACCAGGGGGGCAACAAGTCGCGCGCCATATTGGGCAGGGCCATCTCAGGATCAAAACCTGTACTCTCGCCAAAATACAAGCGGCTAAGCAAACCCACCGCAGTTGCAAAGCAGTAAAACAGCAGGTAATAGCTGTAATACCACCAGCGCACCTGGTTCATTTGCCGGGTATTTTGCAAGGCCAAATACCGGCTGACAATGTGCGGCTGCCCAAGCGCCGCTGCACCGGCAAACATCCAGCCCACCACAAAGGCCATTGCCCCGGCATAACCGGGAATATCAAGCCCGGTGGGTGTCGGGTTCATAAAGCCATCAATAGCACCCGCCTGCTGAAACACAGCCTGCATACCGCCCAAATGGGCAACTGCGGCCACCAACAGCACGACGATCGAAACAATCATCAACAGCGATTGCGCCGCATCCGTCCAAATAGACGCACGCATCCCACCCGCAATGCTGTAGGCGATTACAACCACTGCAACCATGCTCATACCGATTGCCATGGGAATGTCGAGCATGCCTTCCAGCGCCTTGCCACCCGCTGCAATTTGCGCTGCGGCATAGGTCGCCAGAAAAACCATACTGAACAATGCAGCCAGCACTTGCCAACTGCGGTTGTTGGTTCCACCCCATTGTGACAGCAGGCCGATGATGCCATTGGCGTGAATGCGATCCGCCTCATCCCGCATGCGTTCATGCGCAGTTTTTGAGGCAATCAGGTCGCCCACAATCCAACCCAGCATCAGCCAAACAGACTGGATTCCTGCGGTGTAGGTGTAACCAATCAGGCCGATGAACATATAGCCTGAATTGTTGGTGGCCACCGCCGACAGACCGACCAACCAGGGTGGCACGCTACGGCTGGCCACAAAGTAGTCGGCTGCACTTGCCTTGGCCTGCCGAGCAGAACTAAGTCCGATCAGCAGAACCAGGGCCAGGCAGATGAAGAAGCTTGCGCCCAAATTAAGCGGGCACCTGCAAACTCAATGGCTCAATGGTTCGCGCTGCCAGAAATTCTGGTCGAGGCGTATCTGCCGCATACGGGGAATTCAGCACATTGCTGACTGCGTTGTACACATAGAACAAATTGGCACGCAGGTGGTCGCTGGTGTTCTTGCCTGCGCCGTGCATCACATTGCAATCAAACAACAACACCGAGCCTGCTGGTGCAACCACCTCCTGCACGCCGCCGCTTTCTTCCAGCAAGTCCAGAAACAGCGCTGGCGGCTTGCCCACAGCCTGCTTCTTGAATGCCTCACGGTAACCGGTGGAGTCGGGTGTTTCGCCTGGGCAGGCCACAAAAGTTTTGTGACTGCGTGGCATGAACTTCAAGGAGCCATCGGCAGAAATTTCGTCAGTCAGCAGCACAGTTGCGCTAATGGCGCGCATGCCAGGCATGCCATCCTCGGCGTGCCAGGTTTCAAAATCGCTGTGCCACTCAAAGCCACTGCCATAATGCGGGCTTTTGAAGTTCAGACGCGACTGGTGAATGTAAACCGAGTCGTTTAACAAAAACTGAACCACTTCCAGCATGCGCGGGTTGCTCGCGGTTTCTTTCAGCAAACCTTCCATACCGTGCACGCCAAACAGGGTGCGCAACTGCTCGCCATCGGCCTCCTTGATTAATTGGCCAGCATGGGTTTGCGCACAGTTTTTACTAGCCCTCTCCGCGGCGGCACGCAACTCGTTGAGTTCATGAGCAGAAAACACATCGGTCAACACCAAATAGCCATCGCGCTCGAACTGGGCCATCTGTTCCTTGGTCAGGGGTGAGTCTTCTGTCCACTCGCTGTACACCACGGGTTCGGCGCGTCGAATCAAGGCGCCCTCCGATTTGTCACGTGTGGGGTATGGGTCTCTTACGGCTGAAACAATCATTGTGTTTTGCCTCCTGTGGTTTTATTCGGCCAACGCAGGGTATGCGCCGGTTTCATCGTGTACTTCCGCACCAGTCACTGGGGGGTTGAACACGCAGGCCATGATCATGGGCTCGTCGAAGGCACGCAGAATATGCGGGTCGTGCAGGTTCAAGGCGTACATGGTGCCCGCCTCAATCGGGTACACCTTGCCATCAATCTTGCTTTCAATTTCGCCTTTGCCACTCACGCAGTACACACTCTCCAAGTGGTTCTTGTAGTGCATGTGCAATTCGGCCTTGGCGTGAATGGTGGTGATGTGAAAGGAAAAGCCCATCTTGTCATCGCGCAACAGCATGCGAACACTGTCCCAACCTTTGGAATGAATATGCTTTTCCGTGCCCTGAACTTCGCTGAGTTTTCGAACAATCATGCTTTCACCTTTTTGCTGTTGGCTTCTTTTTCGGCCTTGGCGCTGATTGCGGCCACAGCCTTTTCCAAAATGGTCAAACCTTTCTTGAGGTCTTCCATTTCAATGTTCAGGGCAGCGAATACTTTCACCACCTGGCCATCGTTGCCGCAGGTCTCAATAATCATGTGGTGCTTGAAACACTCCGCCACCACTTCCTCGGCCAGCGCGCCATTCTGCATTTCGATACCCTGCATCATGCCGCGACCTTTCACCTGCACGGTGATATTGTCATTGGCTTTCAAAATACGGTTCAGGCTTTGGTTCACCACCTCGGCACGTTGTGCAATACCGCGCTCAAATGCCGGGTTGGCCCAATACTTTTCAAGGGCAGCTGCGGCAGTAATGAATGCATGGTTGTTGCCTCGGAAGGTGCCGTTGTGCTCACCTGGCTTCCAGAAATCGAGGTCGGGACGAATCAGGGTGACCGCCATGGGCAGGCCCATACCAGACAGTGATTTGGACAGGCAAATCAGGTCGGGCTCAATGCCGGCTTCCTCAAAGCTGAAGAACGAACCTGCACGGCCAACACCGGCCTGAATTTCGTCAAGAATCAACATGGCACCGGCCTTGCGGGTCACCTTGGCCAGGTTCTTCAGCCACTTCATGGAAGCCGGGTTCAAACCACCCTCACCTTGCACGCCTTCCACAATCACGGCGGCAGGCGCATCTTGGCCACTCGACTTGTCGGTCAGCATTTTTTCAAGGTACTCGGTGGTGTCCACATCTTCACCCATGTAACCGTCATAAGGGTAACGGTCAACGCCACACAGTGTAGAAGCCGATGGGCTGCGGTGATGGCTGTTCGCGGTACATGCCAACGCACCTTGAGTTACGCCATGAAAGCCGTTGGTGAACGCAATAATTTGCTTGCGCCCGGTAATTTTGCGAGCCAGTTTGATGGCCGCTTCAACCGAGTTGGTACCAGTGGGGCCCGTAAACTGAATGCGATATTGCATGCCACGCGGCTTCAAAATATGGCGGTTGAACGCATCAATAAACTTGGCCTTGGCGGCGCTGTGCATGTCCAGGCTATGGCCAATGCCATCGTCTGCGATGTAGTCAAGCAATGCCGATTTCATCTCTGGATCGTTGTGCCCGTAGTTCAACGAGCCTGCCCCAGACAGGAAATCGAGATAATCCTGACCATGCATGTCGGTCATGGTGCTGCCCTTGGCGCGCACAAACAGGGTTGGAAAGCTGCGGCAATAGCTGCGTGCTTCCGACTCATTTTTCTGGAATGTGCGAATTTTGCTCAGGGTTTGAAAGTCGATTGACTTGCTTGAGTCACTCATTGTTGTACTCCTTGAGTTTGTAGGAATGTCGCCAGTGGCGATGTTGGCAAGGTGATTTCCACCAATACTTCGGTGTTGTGTCGACCGCCAAAGTGAGACTGTTCTTCAAACCAGTCTCGTGAAGACAAATTACTGCCCCAGTCGCGGGCCAGTGATTTGAAAAGCCCCCAGGACGCCGCGTTGTCGGGCGTAATGGACGTGTGAATTTTTGCAATGCCGCTTTGCTGGGCCACCACCCAGTTGATGAGTCTCTTGCCCACGCCCAGCCCCCGAGCCTTTTCCCCAACTGCGACTTGCCACACAAAAAACGTGTCGGCTTGTTTGGGCGGAATGTAGCCGGAAACCCAGGCAACCACCTCGCTGTTCAGGGTTGCGACTGCGCAAGTAGGCGCAAAGTGACTGCATTGCAGCAGGTACAAATAATGGGAATTCAGATCGAGTGGCTTGCAAGCATCCACAAGGTCGAATACGGCAGTGCCATCTTCGAGCACGGGATGTCGCAAAACGACATCATCGTCAGACATTTGGATGAGATGGCCCTGTTATTGGCAGGCCCATTTATTATTAATGAATAAACTACTTCTCATCCTTTCGTAAAAGCTCATCATTGAAAAACAAGGCAATAAAGAGTTTTTATGAAAGAACAATTTAATAATAGTTTACTTTATGAATAAATGCAAACCATCTTGAACACCCCTCTGACATCGCTGAAATTGTTAAATTTGGTGAGAATGCTCTAAGCGTAGGAAATTCCAACTCACCAGGCCGGTTAATCACTACAATTCATCAAAATGAATTAAATCACCGGGTTAGCGAGCATGGACAGCACATTACAAGAATCACTTATTTCGCTTCGCCGCATTATTCGTGCCACAGAATCCAGTGCCCGAGAATTGGCCAAAAAAGCTGACATGGCCACCTCTGAATTGTTGACTTTGCAATCGGTGGCCGACAATCCCGGTATTTCCCCGGGCGAGCTGGCCAAGTCGCTCAGCCTTTCCCCCGTGACATCTACAGTGATTCTTCAAAAACTGGAAAGCCGGGGCTTGATCGAGAAAATTCGCAGCGCGGTTGACAAGCGCAGGCTTGAAGTGGTGTTGACCGACAAGGGCAAACACGAGGTAAATGACGCGCCATCCAGCCTGCAAGCCCGCTTCGCAGATCGCTTTGAGCAACTACAAAGCTGGGAGCAACATTTGATCGCCTCAGTGCTGGGCCGGGTAACCATCTTATTAGGCGCAGAAACCATGGATGCCTCGCCAATTCTTGACGTGGGCGAGATTGACAAGCCGGCAAAATAAACCGAAAAAAGCTGTCAAATAAGAATTGACTTATTGTTTAATATTTTTAATAATTGTTTCCAATTTACAACAATTCACACTTTCTGGGTTTGACTGGCTTTCATGTTTGATTTAGGCGCATTTTTTAGACGCAACAGAAAAGTGTTGTGGTTTGCCATTGCAGCATTCATGGTGGTCTTTGTTTCAATACAAATCAGCAAAGCCTTGGCCACGCGCGATTCCAACTACGGTGAAATCGCCGAATGCACCTATGTACACCAAGCCCCAGAACTTCAAACCCCTGCCAGCCCGCAAAGACCGAGCAGTACCTATTGCCCCACAAAAGGCTGATTAGCCCGACTTACAGCGTTTGAACCAACACCTGGTTTTTCCCGGATTTTTTGGCTTGGTACATCAACTGGTCAGCATGTGCCAAAAGTGTTTCAAGGCTACGCTCCTCAAATGTAGAAACCTGTAGCACTCCCACGCTTGCCGAAACAGGTAAATCGGGGCAGGTGTATTGAATGGCCTCTGAAATGGCTGCCCGAATGCGCTGCCCAAGATTCTCCGCCATATCCAGGCGACTATTGCCCAAACTCAACACCACGAATTCATCACCGGAGAGGCGATACACCTTGTCCTCCGCTCGCAACCGAACCGACAGCTTGGTGCTGACGCGCTTGAGCAGCTTGTCACCCGTGGCATGGCCGAGAGTGTCGTTGACCATCTTGAAATTGTCGAGATCCAGAAAAGACAACACAAAGGGTTCTTTGGCATTGAGCATGCGCCACACGGCAGCCTCGAGTGCCTTGCGATTCAAACTGCGGGTTAAAGGGTCGGTCAGGTTTTCCTGTCGCAGCGATTTCGAGCTGGCCTGAATTTTTACACTGACGCCATAAAACTGAATGGGCAGCACCAGCAACAAAAACAAATTGGCATACACCAACTCAAGGTGAGCCTGCCAGTACGGCACCAACCAAGCCAAGCCCAACACAATCGCTATACCCAAGCCGATGTGGCAAGCCAACATGCAGGGGCCATAACGAATACCCCGAATCAGAGCCACCACCGCGATCAAAGGGGACACGGGTGCCAGAAATTCTGCAGCGACAACCAGGCCCCAACCGATCATGGGCAGATCCAAGCAGTAACTGGGCAACTCGATTTTTTCCCAATGTGGCTCACGGTTGGAAATCAGCCAGGATTGCACCAAGGCCAAGTGAAAATAAATGCCCAAGGCAATCATGAAAGCCATGCGCGCACTGTTGCCAACGATGGCACCACCAGGGGCGAAAAAGAACACCATGAGAAAAGAAAGCCCGGCAAAAGCCATTCTCTGCCGGGCACGAGAGGCGCTGTCTGAAATATCGAGGACGTATTTTAGTTTTAGCATGCGGTTGAGATATCTCATGGTGCCCCACCGGGGGAACATCCCCCAGTGGGTGTGTCAGCTCATGATCTCAGTGACGCATCAATACCTTCCGGTTCCAAGAAGTTGCTTAAGCCACTGCGGCGGCGGCAGCTTCTTCCAGGTCGGTGGGAATGTCGAAATCCAGCAGGCGCTCAACATTCAACACCAGCACGAACTCGTCGTCCACCTTGCCAATACCGCGCAAGAAGTCAGTTTTTACACCCGCACCAAACTGCGGCGGCGGCGCAATAAACTCGGCCCCAATATCAACCACGGCATTCACTGCATCCACCATGAAACCGACCACTTGTGTTTCGTCGGCCATTTGCGATTCAAGAATCACAATGCAGGTGCGGCGATTGATGGTGGTTTTGCCTTGCCCAAACCGGGCACTCAAATCCACCACGGGCACCACAGAACCGCGCAGGTTGATCACGCCACTAATGCATTGCTGCATCATGGGCACCACGGTAATTCGTCCAAATTCGATGATCTCTTTGATCCGGAGAATTTCCACCGCCAGCTTTTGTCCATGCACCTGAAAAGTCAGGTACTGGTGGCTGGCGCTGTCACTCTCCATGGCCTTGGCCAATTGCTCATTGACATTGCTCATGGTGAGAACCCCTATTAAAAGTCGTCGAAACTATCGAAACCATTTGCACCACCTTGGCTGCTGGCCTTGCCGGGCGCTGGTTTGCGCTCAGCATGGCTTGAACCTCGTGCAGCTGATCGGCCAGTGCCAGTGTCAAAGAAACTCATGGCTGTGTTCAACATACTGGCCTGACCGCTCATTTCCTCCGCGGTTGCAGCCAGCTCTTCAGAAGCCGCTGCATTCTGCTGGGTTTGCTGATTCAAGCTCATCATGGCCTGGTTAATTTGCGCCACACCGTTGGTTTGCTCATTCGACGCGGCAGTAATTTCCTGCACAAGGTCGGATGTACGATTAATCGCTGGCACCATTTCCTGCAACAGGCTACCTGCACGTTCAGCCTGCTTCACACTGCTGGTGGCCAGGTCGCCAATTTCCTGCGCGGCCACCTGGCTGCGTTCAGCCAGCTTGCGCACTTCCGCAGCAACCACCGCAAAACCTTTGCCGTGCTCACCAGCGCGAGCCGCTTCAATCGCCGCGTTCAGAGCCAGCAAGTTGGTTTGATAAGCGATGTCATCGACGATACCAATTTTGTCAGCAATTGCTTTCATGGCATTCACGGTCTCCGTCACAGCACGGCCACCCTCTTTGGCCTCTTCAGCAGCCTTGGTCGCAATTTGGTCTGTCACGCGGCTGTTCTCGCTGTTTTGTTTGATTGAGCCCGCCATTTCTTCAATGCTGGCTGATACTTCTTCGACACCGGCAGCCTGGCTGCTGGCACCTTGTGACAGGCTTTGTGAGGTTTTTGAAATCTCGCGTGCTGCGTTGGTCAGTGAATCGGCATTGCCACGCACTTCCTGAATCACATCGCTCAAACGATCGATGGTGGTATTCACATCGTCCTTCACTTCGCCAAACAAGCCTTTGTAATCGGCTGTAATTTTCTGGGTCATGTTGCCACTGGCCAGCAGCTTCAGCACACGGCCCACGTCTTCCAGGCCCACGGATGTAGTAGTCAACAGGCCGTTCACGTTTTGGGCCAGGGTTTTCAGGAAACCTTCCTTGTCGTCTTCACGAATTCGATCGCTGAAATCACCATCGGAGGCGCGGCCAACAATACCGGAAATTTCATTCTCGATGGCTACTTCAGCGGTGCGGTCGCTCCACTCCACCACCGTACCCAAACGCTCGCCCTCTTCGTTGATCACGGGAGATGCGATCAAGCGGAAGCTAAGTTCACCCACTTTGATACCGGTTTTCAAGGGCGAGTTCAAAGCAGCCAACATGCCACGCTGGTGAGCCGGGTTCTTGTGGAAAATATCAATGTTCGCGCCAATCAGCTTGCGTACGTTGAAATTGGGCAGGCTCTTGCGAATCATGTCCTCATTGCGCGTCATCATGGTGTTCAATGAATTATTCAGGTAAGTGATGTGGCCTTGATTGTTGGCAATCATCACGTTGGTGGTCACCGAATCTAGCGCTATGCGAATGGCCAGGTTTTCCAGCGCTGTTTTGCGCTCCAGCTCAGCACGTTCTTCTTCACGTTTGGCCATGGCCACTTCAGCAGTGCGGTCCTTCCATTCCACCACGGTGCCCACGCGCGTACCTGAAGCATCAAATACTGGGGTTACCAGCAAGTTGAAATGACGCTCACCAATGGTCAGGTTGGTGCTGTAGGAGTCGCGCAGACGCGCCAACATACCGCGCTGGTGGCTAGGTACTTTGTGGAAGCTGTCAATGTTGGCGCCCAGAATTTTGCGGGCATCAAATTGCGGCAAGTCTTTCTTGATATCGGTTTCGGCTTCCACCAACATTTTCGACAGTGAGTTGTTCACATACACAATATTGTAGTCAGCGTCGGCAATCATCACATTCGTGGCCACGCTTTCCAGTGCCTGTACCTGGCGTTGAGCGAACATGGTTTCCGCTTCAAGCTTTTTCATGGCATCGCGAATGGCTGCGGGCAACTCATCTGCCGCACCTTTCAAGGTTTCTTTTTTCCACAACTGGTGAACACTGCGTACCGCCGTTTCTTCCACTTTGCGGGCGCGCTCATTCACGCTGGCAATCATCTCGTTGATCTTGGTCACCACCGACAACACATCACCGCTCAGGTCTTTGGTGGGCAAAGCCTGCAAAGGCTTCTCAAGGCTTGTTTTCAAGCCGGAAATTTCCACTTCAAGGCTATCAGCAACTGTCGCCAACTGACCGCTCTTTAAAAAATCAAATGCACCCATGTTCGTCTTCCTTTGTAAAATTACGCGTTGGCCTGCTCAAGGCTTGCTGAAATACTGCTCACTTCTGTAATCAATTTTGGTACATCAATAATCAAGGCCACATCGCCGTTGCCCATGATGGTGGCCCCGCTGATTGCCCGGTTCTGTTCAAACAAATTGCCCAGCGGTTTAATCACTGTTTGTGATTCGCCGTGAAGTTGATCGGCCACAATGCCGGCCTTCATGCCGCCAAAGCTGACCACAATGATGTTCTCGCGCTTGGGCCGCTTGGCGTTCGGATGAAACACCTTGCGCAAACGCACTGCGGGCAAAAACTCCCCGCGAAGGTCGTAGTGAATGTCCATGCGATCGTCGGTGCCCAAGGCATCAACCGGCAGCTCAAGGCACTCTCGCACATAGGACAGCGGAATGACATACACCGAACCGCCCACGCCAATCATGAAGCCATCAATAATGGCCAACGTCAGCGGCAAACGAATTTCGAATGTGCAGCCCTGCCCGGTGCGTGAACGCACCTGCACAGAGCCACGCAACGCTTCAATGTTTCGTTTCACCACATCCATGCCGACGCCGCGCCCTGAAATGTCGGTGACCTTGTCGGCCGTGGAAAAACCAGGAGCAAAAATAAGCATGTTGACTTCTGCGTCGCTCAGGGTTTGATCGGCCGTCACAATGCCCTTCTCAATGGCCTTGTTCAAAATTTTCTCGCGTGCCAGGCCTCGGCCATCATCATTCACTTCAATCACAATGTGCCCACTGTCGTGGTAAGCATTCAGTTGAAGCCTGCCCGTTGCGGGCTTGCCGGCGGCTACACGTTCTTCTGGCGTTTCAAGACCGTGGTCCAGTGCATTGCGCACCAGGTGCATCAGGGGATCACCAATTTTTTCAACCACTGACTTGTCCAGCTCGGTGTCTTCACCTGAAATTTCAAGCTGAATTTGCTTGCCCAATCCCATCGCAGTGTCTCGCACCACGCGTTGAAAACGCTGAAAGGTCTCGCCAATTTGCACCATGCGCAAGCCCAGTGCACCGTCGCGAATTTCTTCAATCAAACCAGCCACTGCACTGGTCGATTCCAGCATGGCGGTGTGGTTCAAGTGCTTGGCTTGCTCCACTGTGCCCGCATTGGCAATCACCAGCTCTCCCACCAGGTTGATCAGTGCATCCAGCTTGTCGGAAGGCACACGAATGAATGAACTGGAGGGTGTGGCTTTGCCTGTTGGCCTGGACTTTCCTGAAGCTGTCGCAACCGCATTGCCGGTGGCCTCGATCACTTCAGGCAATAGCTCTTCTTGTGGCCTCGGAAAGCCTGCTTCCTGCAACAGTTCAGCAGCACGCCCTGCGCCTTCGGGCAGCGCATTGGCCAACGCGTCCCACTGCTCAGGTGTGCAGTTGTGGGCCAGAATTCTGACCTTGCTTTCTTCAGTCAGAAACTCAAATGCATCTTCAATACCAGCCTGGCCTTTGTCGGTGACAAAGCGCAGCTCGAACCCCAGGTAACACGACTCCGCATCCAGATCAGCGAAGCTGGGCAGTGCGTCCAGCACGGGCACCACGGCTTGCAACTCACCATAGGTTTCCATGTATGAAAAAATGGGGGCCGGGTCGAAGCCGTCGCACAAGGTGCTGCGCCCAAGGCGAACCGATACATGCCAGGTTTGTCGACTGCCATCGGTCTCAACAATTTTCACTGGCTTACTACTCGAAGGATGTTCTTCGTGCAACAAGTAGGCTTTTAAACGGGCAGTCAAGCCAGCCTGTGCAGCAGCCATGTCGGGGCTGACCTGTTCAGCATCGCCACCAGCTTCAATACAGTCGACCAATTCTGAAATGTGGTCGCGGCATTCCAGCACCAGGGTGCTCATGTTCGCGTCAAACCCGATTTCTGAATTGCGCACGCGGTCCAGCACGGTTTCAAGGTCGTGTACAAAATGCGTAATCACCAACAAACCAAACACCCCTGCACTGCCTTTGATGGTGTGCGCTGCGCGAAAAGCGGCGTTCAGTACTTCGGTGTCGTTGGGGTTTTGCTCCAGCTGCAGTACATAGCTTTCTACTTCAGCCAGCAGTTGCCGTGCTTCGGTAAAAAATATACCGCGCGAAGCATCCAGATCCAATTCAAAGGCCATGCCTTAGTTCTCCAAAAAACCAGCGTTGATCCAGGACTGCACGCCCAGTCGTTCGGCTTTCATAGCCACAACCTCGGACGGCTTGGTCCAGTGCACGCGCAAGTTCACCGCGGGGTCGTTTTGAATGGTCACCAACATTTGCATGCCTGCCGTGTCCACTTCCTGGCAATTGCTCAAATCAAGCACCACAGAAATTCCCTGATTCAAAGACTGGCGAATCACCTCAACCAGGCCAGCACAATCAGCAATGGTCAAGGTGTCCAAAGCCACCTGCGTGTGCTTGCAGGTTGCAATGCTGTTTTCCATCTCGTGCCCAAGGTCTTCTTGCATAATCAGTTCGCTGTGCATGTGCATCCTCCCTGTGGCCTCAAGCCACCAATTTGTTCACTGCGGCAATCATTTGTTCTGGCTTGAAAGGCTTTACCATCCAGGCTTTCAGGCCCGCCGCCTGCCCTTCACTTTTTAATTTGTCGTCCGATTCTGTGGTCAGCATGATGATGGGTACAAACTTGTAAGCCGCCATTTTTTTTACTTCGCGTACAAAGGTGAGTCCATCCATGTTGGGCATGTTCAGGTCACTCACAATCAGACTGATTTTTCGGCCATCCAGCTTGGTCAATGCGTCCTTCCCATCGCAACCTTCCACCACATCAAAGCCCTGACTTTTCAAGGTCATCGATACCACTTGGCGCAGGGAGGTGGAGTCGTCCACAATCAATACGGTTTTGCTCATACAGGTTCTCGTTCTTGGGTGTTTAGAAAAAGGTCAGTTCGTCGCTGCTGCCACCAGGCTTGGTGGCTGCGTTGGTGCTGCCTTTGCCGCTGTGGTTCACGCGTTCTTCAGCCATGGTGTATTTGCGCTCCAGTTCATGCATCAGTGCAGCCACGTTCAAGGTCTCAAGGCCTGTGTTCAACTGGCCTTTCATTTGGCTCAGGCTGTCTTGCACATGCCCCAGAATCTGAGACACACGGTCTTGAAACTGAAAATGCACCACCGCATTGTTCAAACTGGAGGAAACCTGATTGGTGTTGGCAATGATCTGCTCACTGGCTTGGTGCAGGGGTACGGTGACTTGCTCGAATTGCTCAACTACACCACTCAAGGTTTCGCTGGCTTGGCTAAGTACCTTTTCATCACTGCTTTCCATGCGTGCAGCGCCATCACCCGCTTTTTTCGCTGCCGATGCAATCAATTGCACCCGCTCGCGAATTTTCACACCTGTTTCAGCCGACAACATCGAGAGCTTGCGCACCTCATCTGCCACAATCGAAAAACCCCGACCGTCTTCGCCTGCACGGGCGGCCTCAATGGCTGCATTCAGCGCCAGCAGGTTGGTGCGCGCGGCAAGGTTTTCTACAGAAGCCGCCATCTTGGCCAACTCTTCTGTCGAGGAAATAAAACCTTTTACCTCTTGCATGATGGTGGCCTTCTCATCGAATGAATTTCGAATGCTGCTCAGCATGCCATTAAGGCTTTGCGCCACATGATCGGCCAAGCCGTTTCCGCCACCGGAGGTATTGCCCAACACATGCGCAGCACCAGCAGCCACGCTGACGGTGTCATTCAATTTACTGTGAATTTCAGAGAAGGCCTCTGCCAGGTTCACAATGCCCATTTCCATCTGAGAATTGGCAGTGCTCAACTGGCTGTTCAGGGTGGGCACCCAAGTATCAGCCAACTGGATCAGTTCAACCTTTTCCGTATCTGTTTTACTCAACTCATTCACGGTAGAGGACAAGGCCTCTATTTCTGCCTGCAAAACAAGCTGCCGCTTCTTGCTCATTTCATGAATGGCCAGTGCACACAGCAGCAATGCTGCACTACCGAAGGCCAGCGGCCACATACTGCCCTGAACGAACGCACCCAACACCAGAATTCCGACCGATGCTGCAATCAAAACCGTGGGCACGGAGACCCATGCTTGCAGTGTGTTCTTATTGTGTTTTTTCATGAACAGACATTCCTATCAGTTGTTTGATTGGGCACACTGCGGGTTCAATGGGGGCTGGTGAATGCTCGAACGCTTCATACCAGCCATTGCAAAAAGCGCCATGAACGATGAGGTAAGCATTGGCTACCCAGTGGTGGAGAATGTGCAGAAATTCGATTGGGGTGCTGCGCATAAAGTCCTCCGATGGACCACTTTGTTAAACGCAGTGAACTTGAATATTTCACGCTTAAGGAAAGTTTGCGCCGATACCCATGAGACCAATAGGGAGAAAAGAAATGGAAAAGGGGGCCAATATTGGGTTAATGCACTTGGGGGAATGCAACAAAAGGTGAACTGTGTGAACAAATGTAAAAAACCCGCTGCAGGAGCGGGTTTTGAGGCAATTTGAAGAAAATTTTATTGGGCTTCGGTGGGCCTTAAAGTCATGCCAAGTGGCCCTTTAATGGTGCCGTCATCGTTGAGGTCATAAATGGTGGTTTCACCATCGCTGGTGATTTTCACTTTTTTGTCTTCAACTTCATAGGCAGCTTCGCGGGTTACACCCATGGTAGACACATACACTGTGCCGTTGCCTTGAAACTCATACTTTTGCAACCCCAGGTCGTCTTTGTAAACACCATCCAGGTTGTTACCGCATGCTGTCAACAAACCGAGCAAACCCAGCATGATGCAAGCTTTACGAATGTTCATGCTTCAAATCCCCTCTCAAGATCAGGCCATCCAAAACTCCTGCAGGGCCTTGGCCGTGCGGATCGGAATTTCAACCATGGGCAAGTGGCCCACGCCGTCAAAAAGTAACACATCCGCATGGGGAATAATGGCTTGATAGGTGTAAGCGCCGGTGTAATGTACAAGTCGGTCTTCTTTGCCCCACATGATCAGGGTAGGTGCCTGTGTGGCCGACATGCCTGGGCCATTGGGGTTGGGCGCATTCACAAACATTTGATGAAAAAGGTGCCGGTTCACATGTCGACGGTTGATCAGGTCTTGCGCCATGACAGGGGCCAAAGCAAGGGCAATGGCCCGGTTGTGTATGGCCAGGCTCATCAGCGTATGCGCGCCGGCCAGGCTCTCAACAATCATCGGGTTGCGGCCCTCTTTCAAGCCCGCTTCAAAGCGGGTGTGGTCAGTGCCCTTGCCGCCCGCCGGGTTCATCAAACACAAGGTTCGAACTAAATTCGCATGCCGGCCTGCCAGCAAAGCCGACACCAAGCCACCCACGGAGTTACCCACCACATGGGCTTTGCCAGGCACATGGTTTTCAATCCAGGCAGCAACACGGGCCACTTGGTCATCCAGCCCATAGGGCACGTTTGCATTGAACTGGCTTTCACCCCAGCCCGGCAAATCCAGCACAAACAACCGGTGCTGCTTCAAGAGGAAAGGCACCAGCGACAACCAGTTTTCCTTGTTGGACGCAAAACCGTGCAGCAGAACCACGGGTGAACCCTCTGGGTTACCGCCTTCCAGCCACACTAGTTTGTGATCGAGCACAGTGGCCTGCTGGCGCTTAAGACCAGAAAGACCTGCATGCAGTTTGTTGATCAGGGGCACCGCGCTGCGGTTTTTCCATTGCCGAATTTTCAGGCCATGAGGCGGGCGGGCCAGGCTCAAGTACTTGGGTGCCACATCGTCCAGAAATGCAAGCTCAAGATGGTGCATTCCGGCGAACTCCGTGCCAGTGCTTACATTGCCCATGAATCAAAACCTCCGGTTTAGATCAAACGTTTGTTTGTTTTATCAACTGTAACATCGAGTGATGTAAAGGTATGGGCATGATGCCCTGCTGTCAACGATAAAAATAGAGGGGTTTTTACTAATTCAGGCGCTTATTCAGTCTTCGTAAGGCTGTATGCCGGTGGCGGTCAGCAAATAGGCTGCGTCGCCCAATTCACTACTGAACTTGCTTGCAGTCAGCTCGCCCCACACCCAGTAGGCTTGCATGGCGCCCACTGCAGGCTGGGGTTCACTCAGTTTGACATGAATGATCTGGTTGGCGGGCGGCGGCGGCGTGTGAATGCAGGCGCCGAAATACGGCACCAGCAAAAGCTCGTCCACACCCTTCTCGCTTTGCTCAATCGGGATTGCAAAACCAGGAATGCGCACTTTTTTGCCCGTGTAGGCGGAGTTTACGGGGGCATCGTTCCAGGCCTTGCGCATTTTCTCAAGGGCCTCTTGAGCTTTCGGATCGTTGTCCTGCAGCTCAGCGATATTCATACCGCGAAATGCTGCCATTGGGTCCCAATCGGCGGGCATCAAATTGTCCCACTGCAATTCGGGAAACGCAGGGTCAAATACAGTGGCCTTCTTGCTGCCTTTGTCGGCATTGCCAGTGAGCCGGTCGCCCACAGCGTACTCCCCATCGGTCGCAGCTGTATCGCTTGAAAGTTGGGCCAGCGTTTGCTCCAGTTGGGTAGCGCCTTCCGCGTTTTGAGCGGGTTTGCCCAGAAACCAGGAAGCAAGGCCGTAGCCCAGTGCAGTTAGTACCACCACCGCTACAACCATCACAATTACTTTGCCAATTTTCATGAAAAACACACCTGCGAATAACTTGATTTCGAATCAATTTGTTTTGGGGTTTAATCCGTCTTGCAACTGGTTTCGATAGGCCTGAAATGCGGGCACCAAACCCAGCAAGCTGCCGAACGCCGCAAAAGCAAGCACCGCCAGCAAACCCGCGCCCAGTTCCTGTAGCCCCACCAGTTGTAAACCAAATTGTGCCTGAACCCAGGGGGCAAGTGCAGCACCGCCCAGCGCAAGTACCAATGAGCCCAACGCAACCCCCACCCACATCACCAGGGCACTTTCAAGAAACAACAAACCAAACACCGTGCGGGGCCCGGCACCCGTTGAACGCAACACAGCCATTTCTCGCCTGCGTTGCCCCAAGGTTACCAACATTACACTGGTCAGGCCCAAAGCACTCACCACCGCCACCAATGCAGCCACAAACAACAACACCCGCTCAACCACACCCACGGTTTGCCACAAGGTACTTAAGGCCACACCGGGCAAAATAGCGCTGAGCGCCACATTGGGCCTGCTTTCAAGTTCACGCTGCATGCGAAAAACACCCGCCCGGTTGTTCAAGCCAAGCAGCACAGCGGTAACCGACTTGGGCTGCAAATTAAACTTGGTCACGTATTCAGCAGGAATTTCGGCACCGGGCACAGGAACACCTGCCGCCCAATCCACGTGAATGGCTTCGATACCCGCCAAGCTAATGTGCACGCTTTGATCCACCGGGGTGCCCGTGGGTTGCAACACACCCACCACAGTAAAAGGTTTGTCCGCATGACTCGGCTCAGTCTGCTGAATTTGCATGCCATGGCTTAGTGCAATCCTGTCACCTACCTTGTGCTTTAAGCGCTTGGCTACTTCTGCGCCCAGCACAGCTTCAAACAAAACACCTGCAGGCTTGCCTACGCTGTAGTTTTCAAAGGCCCGGCCCTGTGCAAATTGCAGGTTTTGCCGTGCGCCGTACAAAAACTGATCAAAATAAACGGCCTTGGTGCCCACCACCGCAAAGCCTTGGTAAGAATCACCCAGTGCAATCGGCAAAGCAGACTTCACACGGGGGTCTTGCTCCAGACGTTCGAACTCGGCGTAAGGCACATTGCGCGTGGCTTGGCCAATTCGAAACACGCTGTACAACAAAAGCGAAACCGGGCTTGTTTGCGCCCCAACAATCAAATCTGTGCCTGCCACTGCATTTGAAAAACTGGCTTTGGCGCTTTGGCGGGCCAAATCGATGCCCAATAACAGACAAGTGGACGTGATCACACTGAGCAACAGCAACAAAAGGCTGCCTTTGCGGCTCCAGGCGCTTCGACCGGCCAATAGAAAAAGTGTTTGGATCATGCTTGCCACTGCCCGATGTGCTGGCGTTTTGCGCAGTGCTGCGCCAAACCGGGATCGTGACTGACCAACAACACAGCCGTGTTTTGTTCAGCGGCCTGTGCCAGCAACAATTGAACGAACTGCGCTTGGTGGCCGGCATCCAGTGCGGAGGTGGGTTCGTCGGCGATAATCAAATCGGGCTGACCGATCAAGGCCCTGGCAGCTGCCACACGCTGTTGCTGACCAACCGACAGGGTGGACACGGATTGATTCAGGTATTTGCCCATTCCAAGCGCGTTCAGCAAACTTTCAGCCGATTGCTGCACGGTGCCCGCTTGCATCAAGGCATTTTGTTTGCGGCGCTTTGAGAACTTGCACGGCAAAGTCACGTTGTCCAACACACTCAAATAACTCAACAAGTTGAATTGCTGAAACAGAAAACCAATGTGATCTACCCGAAGTGAATCGCATTGGCTGGCCGACAAAGTGCTTAAATTTTGGCCCATCAAGCTGACATGGCCGCTTTGAGGCAACAACACGCCAGCCATCAAATTCAGCAAGGTGCTTTTACCACTGCCACTGTCGCCCTCCAGAAAAACTGTGTCCCCGGCTTGCATGGAAAACTCAGGGATTTTTAATTCAAACCCGCTGTTGGCGTATTTGAATGCAAGGTTGTTGCAGCGAAGTACTGCCAAGGTCATTGCACCACCAATGTACTCTGCTTGGGAGTAAGGCTTGCACCAATCTGGCCTTTCGGAAACAAGGCCTGCACTTCAATTTTTTCGAAACCGGAAAACTGGCGAAACACACGCACATCGATCACCTTCAGTTTGGCGGGTTGCTCACATTCGAATTCATAGGATGCGCGAAAGTCGGAATGCCCATTGGCGTCATCGTGATGCTGATGATCATCGCCAGGGCCATGGGAGTGTGGATTCAGAATTTCAGAGTACAACTTGTAGCCCGTACGCTTGCACTGCGCCTCAGGTGAAAAGGCAAACAGACCATTGGCTTTCAGCAAGGAAACGACCCGGCGCGCCTTCACCTTTTCCGCATCGGTTTTGGGTGCACGCTCCAAGCCCAACACATTTTCAAGCGGTGAATACAAGCTGATAAACAGGCCGTTGCCATCCTGCACAATTTCCATCTCGCCAAGGCCGTGCACGTGCGCGGCATCGTTGTGTCTGCTATCGGTCTTGGCCTGGTCGTGCGAATGCCCGTCATTGCCATGCGCAAAGGCAGAGGTGCCCAGCAGTGCTGCGATGGCGAGCATGGCAAGCCGAAGGCATCGGGGTTGAACTGCGAACTTTGTCATGAATGTCCCTTCGTTGTATTTCATTGTCTTGCCCAATAGACCAACCACCACGGCAAGAGGTTCCCGAATCAAAACAAGCACCTAAACAGGACCAAACTCCCGCCAAAAGCCCTTGTAAATTGCCTGCTCCGCATCGCCACGCTTTTCAAGCGGGCAAGCCAGGCGAATAATCATTTTGTGTGCAAGTTCATTGTAGGCCTGCCAAAACACCTCGGGTTTTGCGCTGGGCAAATCAACAAATTCCGAGACCTCGATGCGGTCGAAATACTGATCGGCCTCTTCCACCCAACTGGCTGAAACCGTGTTGGCCACCTGCAAGGCAACTTGCTCGGCCCTGGCAGTGTCGGCCTTGAAAGGCAAAATGATTTCAATGGTGTACAGACTGAACTTGCCCAGCATGGACAAATGTTTGATGGTTTGGGTGAGCACCATCGCATTGGGCACCGCAAGCCGTCGCCCGGTGTATTTGCCAGACATACCAATTTCAAACAGCTTGGTGCTGAGCAAATCAATGTCGATTACCCGGCCATTTTGTGTGCCTATTTCAATGTAGTCGCCAATTCGAAATGGCTTGGACAGCGAAATGTTCACATAGCCCAGCAAACTGAGGACCACCTCCTTGCCGGTGATGATCAAGGCACCTGCAATGGCCACCACACTGAGAAAAGCACCGGTGATTTGCGAGGCCCACACCGAAATGAGCAGAAAAAATACGGCCATGCGCACCAGGTTCTTCAAGAACACCAGTTGGGAGCGGGCTTTTTCGGGGTGGTAAGGATGAAGCTTGCGAAGCGACCAGGACAAGGCCCTGTTCACGAAGAAGCCACTGGCCATCAACCCGAAAGTGATGGCCAGCTTGAACAAGAACAATGCAGTGGGGTTTTTGAGAAATTCCATCCCCTTATGGTAACAGGGGCAGACCTCCAATCAAGGGCAAACCACCGCCGGACGTGTTGCCCTCTTGGCAGGCATCGGCGTTTTCATAACTTGAATCGATGACTTGATCGATCCACTGATTGATCAAAGCCACTGCCTCATCATGCACCACACTGCGCGCCAAGGGCGGCATCTTGGCAGCCAGCTCCACCGCCTCGGGGCCCATGCGATAGGGCACAATCGAGTCACTGGACATGGCCGGGTGAATATCGTAAGTGCGGGTTCCCCGCCCTTCCGATCCACTGGCAGTGGGCTTTTTACAAATGCCATAGGTACTGTCCACGGCGCGGAACACATCCACATAGAAGCCGGTGTTGGAGGCCTGCCCGTTGACGTTGTGGCAGTGCGCACAGTTCACTTCCAGGTAGGCCCTTGCCCGCGCCTCGATGTCCCCTTTGGAATTGGCAGGCAAGCCAGAGTCGCCAGGCTTGTTGAATTTTGGAATGTGGTTCACGTTGGTGGCCACTTGACGCTGGTCCAGCTCAAAGCTGCTTGGGCAACCATTCATCAATCCCGTGTCACACATGAACTTCAACTGGTTTTTGCCATTGACCGGATGCTGCGCCTGCCCGGTGAACAAGGGCGACTCGTTCACATAGGCGCGGTTCAAATTGCGCGGCTTGGGACCGATGGGTGCGGAACCGGGATCAACATCGTTGTTGCTGTGGCAAATGGCACACTGACTGGCGTTGGGGAACAAGTACGCGTTGGTGCTGCCCACCTGGCGCTTGCCCGAGTCCACATCCACATAATCCCAATTGGCCGAGGCAGTGCCGCCAAACTGCGTCAATACGGCTTTGCGCTTGCCGTTGCCCGCATCTTGCCAAATGTACTCCAGCGCTTCCCAGTAGTTCTGCCCATCGGTGCGTTGGCGCTTGATCAGCAAACGTGTTTCATAAGGCGTCTCTTTGGCACGCGGCTGATCTACAAATGAGAAAGTTTTGGCAATGATGGTCCCCACCGGGAACTCAATGGTGGAATTCACGCGACTGGCCTCGTCCTCCAGGAAGCGGGCCTGCTTGCCCTCCGGAATGAATATCACCCGATGCTTGATGGAGTAATCGCTAAACAGCTTGCTGTTCAACACATACGGCATGCCCTGCCCGTTCGGTTTGCTGGCCGGGTTCTGGTCATCGGCAAACAGGTTGTACTGAGCCAAATCAGGACAGTTGACTTGTGCAGCCGCCTGGTTCACCACACCTGCTTTCAGGGGCACTTCACAAAGCGCTTTCACAGCCTCGGCAGCGGGCTCCGGTGCAAACTGCCCGCTGGGTACGAAAGGCTCGAATTCAAAGTCGGGCAAACGCGGCAGGTCGGCGCCAAAGCGCGCCATGCAATCGTGTTTACTGATATCAAACTCACTGGGCAACAAGGGAATGCCTGTGGCAATGGATTGAATGTATTCCAGCGACAAGTTGGCCGTGGGGTCATTGGTATTCAGGTCAATGACTGCATCCAGACCACGGGTGCCGTGAAAGTTTGCAAAGGCCAGGCTGTCTGATCCAAAATTGTTGTTGGGGTTGATACAGCTGAACCACCAGGCGGGTACCTTGCGCTGCCCATTCGATTCAAACTTGTATTTGTTGTAACGGCAGCTTGGATTGGGGTTTTGGTTGCCCTGAATTGGCTTGCCATCGGCATCCACAGCCACAGGGTTGCCGTTGCGGTCTTTGGGTAGGTCACAGCTGCGGTTCAAGGTGTCGGTGTAGCCATCCCACACAATGTGTGCGCCACGATAACCACCACCGCCCAGCGCATTTTTCAAACCCACCACCAGCGGAAAGGCACTGCTGATCTGCCCGCCTTGCGTGGCAATAATGCTGGCGAAATCGGGCTGCGGCAAATCATTGCCGTTGTTCTTGAAGGTGTTGTCGAAAATGTTCACTGCTTCGGAATACACATCCATGCGGCGGTCGCCATTCTCGCCCAGCAGATCGTAACTGGTCAAAATAATGCCGGCGGTGCCGTTGTTCTCGAATACGTTGTCGTAAATATCGATCTTGTCGTAAGCCAGGGTAATCAGGCCTGAACCGCGCGGCACGTTGGCCACAATCGAACCTGGCACCGCAAAGTTGTAAGTGTTGTTGTTGCGGGAAATATTGTTGTACACCCTTGAGCGCGAGCCATATTGGGTCAGGTTGTCCAGGTCGTACACCAGGAAACCACCGGAATTGCACTCAGCCAGGTTTTCGGAATATTCGCCGTCCTGAACGTTCTCAATCTCGAATCCGAACACATTGAATGCAGCGCGGCTTTTGCGAATTTTCGCAATATTGGTTTGGCCCACATAAATACCGGCATCGGATGCGCCAATACTTTCAGTTTCCTCGACCAGAATATTGCGGCTTTCAACGGGGTAAATGCCATAACGCCCTGAAGCCGTGCTCACCGTGTAGTCGGGAGAGGTGTTGTCAGTTTCCAAGGGGTTGGGGTTGGCTGGGTTGTGGCGTGCGGGGTCGGTACAGGCCACTTTGATTTCATCGCGAAAGTTGGCAGCAGTAATGGGGCGTTCTTCAGGCAGCTTGCGGCCGCTACTCCAAATGGCACGCACTTTCTTCAACGTACCGTGGTTCACGCCCTTCATTTTGAACGCGTCCCCAGGAGAGTCGCCAATCGTCAGGTTGCGCACGGTAATGCCGCGCACATTCGAGGCCAGAAAACCCTCTTGCGAAGTGCTTTCACGAAACGACAGGAAGGTTTCATCCATGCCGCAGCCCTCAATAATCACATCCTCAGTGGTTGTAATCTGAATGCCGGTTTTCAAATCAAAAAAGCCGCAATCAAACCTCAGAATGTCTTTGGGCTTGAGCTGCACCATGGCCTTGACCATTTCTTCCGTGGCATTGGGGCCTGGCTGAATCAAAAATACCCGGCCAGTGGATTCCGCCGGGTTAATGACCGAACCACCGCCAGCGGTATTTGTGGGGTCGTCCCCGCCTGACGACAGACAAGCGCCAAGCACCAAAGTGGACAGGGAAAGGAGTACTGCTTGCAGTGCACGTTTGGAGTGAGCCACGTCCAACCTCGATCTTGTTATATGCATATGAGAAAAAACTGCTTGCCTGTACCTGTTACCACGCTAGAATCAAAGTGGATTGCGCCTTGTGTCGGCTAATTGACACTGCATGCGTGATGATTCATATTCGATCCACACTACCTACAAAAGCATTCACTCATATAAGAATTGGAGGGACAGCAATGACTGACTTACAACAACGCGCCAAAAGGCTGCTGATGGCAGCCACGCTGGCAGGCAGCGGCCTGCTGTTGGGCACTGGTGCCATCGCCAGTGAATTGACACCCGAGAAAAAACTGCAAGCCGCCAGCCTGGCCGCGACATGTGCGAACTGCCACGGCACCAACGGCCAAGGTGTTGAAGGAAGCGCCGTGACCGGTCTTGCCAACCTGAGTGTTGAATACATTAAAACCAACATGATCTGGTTTAAAACCGGGCAGCGCCCCGCCACCGTGATGCATCAACTTGCCAAAGGTTACACCGACGAGCAAATCGACATCATCGCCAACTACCTCGGCAAAAAAGACTAAGGAGCGCACCATGCAAAGACGACAATTTTTACAAACCAGCGCATTGGCCACGGCCTTGTTGGGCGGCATGCCCCTGTCAGCCACAGCAAAAAGCGCCAAAGGCAAAGTGGTGGTGATTGGTGGCGGTTACGGTGGTGCCACGGCGGCAAAATACCTTCGCATGCTTTCCGGCAACCAGCTCGATGTCACCTTGGTTGAACCCAATTCAACTTTCGTTTCCTGCCCGATGAGTAATCTGGTGGTGGGCGGTATTCGGAAGATCAACGAAATCAGCACCCCCTACACTGGCCTTACCCGCAACCACGGCGTGAAAATGGTGAAGGATTATGTCACTGCCATTGACGTTGAAAAACGCACTGTAAAACTGAAAAACGGCAAAACCCTGCCCTACGACAAACTGGTGTTATCACCGGGCATTGATTTGCAACTGGACAAAATTGAGGGCCTTGCAGCAGCCAACGCCAGCGGCCAAATTTTGCAAGCCTGGAAAGCCGGCCCTGAAACCGTGGGTTTGCGCAAGCAACTTGAAGCCATGCCCGATGGCGGCACCTATATTTTAAATGTGCCGCTGGCCCCCTACCGCTGCCCACCCGGCCCTTATGAGCGCGCCAGCATGGTGGCCAACTACTTCAAACAGTACAAACCAAAATCCAAAGTGCTGCTGCTGGATGCGAATGCCGACGTAACCTCGAAAGGCAAGTTGTTCAAGGGCGTGTGGGAAAGCGAGTACAAAGGCATACTGGAATATCGCCCCAACATGAAGGTCACCGGCGTGGATGGCGCAACAAAAACAGTGCGTTTCGAATTTGAAGAACCCATCAAAGGCGATGTACTAAACATTTTGCCCGACCAGCGCGCAGGCAAACTGGCAGTCGATTCAGGCATTGCCAACCTGAACAACCGTTGGGCCGAGGTCAACTACATGACATTCGAATCCACTGTTGCGCCCAATGTGCATGTGATCGGCGACTCGGTACAAGGCGCGCCCCTGATGCCCAAAAGTGGCCACATGGCCAACAGCCAGGCCAAAGTGGTTGCGGCGGCCATTGTGGCGCAAATGAGTGGTTGGGAACCCAATGCCACTCCGTTGACCAACAACACCTGCTACAGCTACGTGACCACCAGCAACGTGATTCATGTGGCCAGCGTGCATGTGTACAACGCCGAGAAGAAAACCTTCCTGACCGTGGAAGGCTCAGGCGGTGTGTCCGCAGCCCCCAATGAACTGGAAGGTACTTATGCCTGGAATTGGGCCCAGAATATTTGGGCAGACACACTGGTTTAAAAGTAACAGCGCAATAAACTAGCGCTGCTGAAAACTGGCCCGCATCTGGTTGATTTTGGTATCCAGACTGCGGGCTTTCTGTTCCAGTTCCCCGGTTTCCCGAAACAAATCTGCCGCAGTGCGCTGAAGCGCCGAAACAGTTTTTTCCGCCTTGCTTCGCTCACTGGACGACAAAGCCTTGTTGTCTGCCCTGCTCCGGTTCTGTGTAATTTGCTCCGTCAGGGCCTTGGATTGCTCGCGCTTGTCCTGTAGCTGGCGCTCCACCTCGTTGCGCTCCCGCTGCACGTTGTAAACAGCCTGGCCCTCCTTGTAACCCACACGAACCCTTGGATAAGTTTTCTCATTGCACTGGTCCGGGTAAGCCGCCCCCTTGGAACCCAGATCAAAACCCGTGTTCACCGTGCAATAGTTCTTCAAGCCCTGCTCGAAACCCTTGTTGTACTCCTCCAGGTTCACCGTTACCTTGGCCTCGGCACAGGCCGCACGGTGTTCTGCCACCCGGGCCTGGGTATAACCTTGCGATGCATCAGTAAAACCAATCTCGCGCCAATTGGCCACCAGGCATTCTTCCTTGCTCAGGGTGGCACACCCACTGGCGCCAAGAAGTATCAGCACCGCCGACAACAATCTCCCACTCATTGCTCACCTCATCTTGTTTTTTTCATGACAAATCTATACCACGCCCAACAAACAGCCGTCTGTAGTCTGAGTGGACTAAGTTGATACAAGGGACAGGGCGGTATGTTTATTGCATTCAACATTTCTGCAACAAGTGCTCAATTGCGATGCTTTTCTGCCGTTAATTCAATTGTAGTGAATGCGCATACAAGCGTAATTTAAATAAAACGAGCCAGCACACCTTAAGCATTTCAAAAGGGGACAACCAATGGCCGCTCAAACACCTGTATCCAGCCACTCCAAATTGGGCGTGGCCGAAGTCGCCAAACTCGCCGCCCGCGAAGGTTACCTGTTTGGCTTAAGCTTTCTGTTTCGCCAACGCGTAGCGCAATTCGTGCCGGAATTCAGCCCAAACTTCCACAATCGTCAACTGCCCATCGTGTTCATGGTGCCGGGCTATATGGAAAAACCAGGCTGTTTTGCCACCCTGTATGAGGAACTGCTTTGGAGCGGCGTGCGTGTGGCCTTGTATCAGCCGCGCTACGTACTGGCCTCGGTACACGAGATGGCTCGAGATTTTGGGCACTACATGGACACAGTTCTGGAACAAGCCGAATGCGAAGGGGCCAATACCTACCTGCTGGGGCATTCCATGGGTGGGCTGATCGTGCGCAAAGCCATGAGCACCCGTTGGCACAGCCACACCCAGGTGCAACACCTGTTCACACTGGCCTCGCCCAACAATGGCACCCGTATGGCTCATCTGGGTGTGGGCGACTGTGCGGTGGACATGCTACCCAACAGCGACTTTCTGAACCAGTTGAACGTGGAAGACGACGCTCACCGGCAAAAAATGAGCAGCGTAATCGCGATTCCGGATGCACTGATTTTGCATCACCGATTTGCCCATTTGGAAGGTGCGGCAAATCACGTGATTGACCGCACGGGCCACATGGCTTTGCTGGATGAACCAAGACTGATTGAACTGTTGAAACGAAAAATGCAGGGGCAAAACCCGCATCAATTGTTGGGTGCCTGATTCGCCAGGGCGATCAGCTGCGCTTGCTGACCGATTTGAAATACAACTCGGACTGCATTTCACGCACATGCACACTGATTTGGGTTTGTGGGCCGTCTGTTTGAAGGCATGTTCTTTCAAGTACCTTGAGCAACACCTGCCCCAAGTGTTCCTGCACGGTGAATTCTCGACCACTGAGTAACTCGACCGTGGCTGCAACAAAAGCATGGTCACCGCTTTCAGCCGCAGCCACACCCATGCGGTAAGAACGCAAACCGTGAATTCGGGTCTTGATGTCGGCATCCATGAAAATACCGAGCCCCATCAAGGCTTTATTCACTTGGAGCAGCACCCAGGACTCATCCAGACTGTGCAAGTTGTCACTGTATTCAATCGTAATGTGGGGCATGTAGAAAGCCTGTGTATGTGACAAAACCGTGAAAGTTCATGGTTTTGTCTAGTATAAATTACCTACAAAACTGCTTGTCGTTCCTAAACCTAAGCGCGAGAATGTTCACATTGAGCGCTGTAACAGTGTTCAACCTCATGTCTCCTCTTCTCCGCAAGCGAGAAAGGTTAAGCCGGCTTCTCACGAAGTCGGCTTTTTTTATCCTGCGTTCGTACTTTGGGCAATGTGCGACTCGATCAAGCCGGCGAGCACTTCAGGCTGATCGTGATGAACCATGTGTCCAGCATGGTCAACGACCACATGCCTCCAGTTGGGCACGCAGTTGAACCGGGTACGGAACGCATCAAAATCAACGGGCTCACCGGCGCGGCTCAACCACATGCCTGCCTCGGTCTGTTTGGCTTCGACATGCAACACCGGCGCTGCAATATTGCTCCAACAGGCTTGCGCCTCTGCCAACCTGTAACCAATTGGATTCATGATTTTGTGCGCAGCATCGCCCAGCAAGCTGTAACCGTCATTCCCCACCCGGCTCCAGAACTGCGCCAAATACATGGCCTTCTCGTCGCTCAGCCGGTGGTTGGTTTTCTGCAAACGCCTGGCCACTGCCTCCAGGCTGCTGTAAGTGCGCAGTTCTTTGGGTGTTTTAATTTCATCGAGCCAATTGGAATAGCGCTTGGGTGCTTTTTCAGGCGGTGAATCGAGCATGCCAAAACCTTCCAGATTCACCACACTGCGAATGCGCTGTGGTCGAACACCTGCATACATCATGGCAATGTTTCCACCCATGCTATGCCCGACAAGGTTCACTGGCTTTGTGGGCGAGAGGTGATCCAGCAAAGCGTCCAGATCGGCCAGATAATCCGGAAACCAGTAAGAGCGAATGCCGGGCGAGCCGTCGGCTACCGGCCAATCACTCAAACCAAACCCCCGCCAGTCCGGAGCGACAACACGGTATTCCTGTTTCAATGCATCCACAACAAACTGGTAGCTTGCTCCCACATCCATCCAGCCGTGAACCATCACCAGCAAAGGCGCATCTTCCGGGCCCCAGCAATGCAGGTGGGTGCGCAGACCGCGCAAGTCCAGGTAGTGCGATTCGTGGGTTTTCAAGGGTATGTAGCTGTTCACTGATTATTCTCTTTTTGGTTTTTTCGATTCTGTTGATTTGCCAAGGCTTGCTCAAAAGTAGTCAACACCTGGCTTGGCATTGGCACGACTTTGCTCAGGTTGTAATTGAAAAATACAAAACCCGACTTGGCCAATGCAATTAATCGACCATCCGCAGGGCGTGTGATTCTAAAAACAATATCGCAACCGTATTTGTTGAAATCCATCAACCCCACCTCAAACAAAAGCTGATCCCTTGCATGCGCTTCGCTTCTGTACATGGTGGCCAGGTCGGTCACAATGATGCCGGTTTTGTCCTCGGACAGTTCAGGCACCCCCATCTGAAACAAGAAGCGCGCACGTGCCTCCGAGATCATGGAAATCATGGAATCGTTGGCAAGGTGGTTACCCGCATTGATGTCCGTGATTCGAACCGTCAAGGTTGTGCTGAAAACAAAGTTTTCATCCGGGAAGTCCAGTTGAAGGCGCGCCATGAATCAACAATCAGTGTGAGGTGAGTGTTCAAAGTGTATGCGATATGCCCCCGACTTGAATTTGACACCATGCTCTAAACGGGAAAGAAAAACTGTCGAATTCGAATTTTCAACATATCATTCATCAAAACTTAATAAAACTGGAGACTTGCATGCCCAAACTGGACCCCGCATTGATCGACGCACTAGGTGAGCCCATGCCCGAGCTGGAGCAGCTCAGTACCGCCAGTCAAAAGAAACTGGCCGCCGACCTGGCCGCTGCACACCAAGCCCACGACGCATTCCTGAAGCAAAGCATGGACAACGCGCTGGAGCACATTCCCCGCCTGTTGCGTGGCACCGTTAAGAAAATTCTGGGACTGTAAATCATGGACAGAAACACTGAACTACGCCGTTTGGCACAAGCACTGCACAAATCTGCCGATGAACTGGCCTACCTGGACAAACTGGATGCTTTGGCTTTACAAAAATTGCGAACCAATTTCCAGAACAGCCTGTTGAACAAGTTCGGCCCGGTATTCGAGCGGATTGCAGGTGCAGGCAAACTGGCACCCGACTCCATCAGTGCCACACTGTGTACCAAGGTGTTTGGCCCTGCCATCACTGCGAATATGTCGTACTTCACGCCCATGAGCAAGGCGATCAGCCTGTGCAAACTGTTTGATGCCGACTTCATGGCTGAAGTGGCACGCGAGCAGATTCCTGAGCGGGCAGTGGATATGCTCTCGGATCTGCCGGTTGAGCAATTGAAGAAAGTTGCTGCCAAACTGGTCGAGCATGGTGACTTTCATGTACTGGGCGGTTTTACGGATTACATTCCTGAGAAGAAAGCCATCGAGATCATGGAAGTGATCAAAGACCCGGCTGCCAACCTGCACATTTCGTTTTATGCACAACGCAAGGACCGCATTGCCAAGCTGGCCAACATGCTGAACGACGAAAAATTGATTGAACTGATTGCCGCTGCGTTTTCAGATGAAAACCTGTTGGTTGAAGTCGGTTTGATTACCGCCGAAATGGACGACAAAGCACAAGTTCGAATGGCCAAGCTCACCGACAAGGTGAACAAAGCCTATCGCAACCTGGCCAGGACCAAAGCAGATGAACTGGGTTATGCGGATCGAATGAAGGCCTATTTCGCGGCCTGAGACCCAAGATCTATAACAATTGTAAACGAGGCGATTAAACCACTGTAATCAGCAGATGATCGACTGATTGGCAAGACTACTCTGAGCGCAAAGTAATGAGCCTTGCCCACCATGTCCTCAAACAAAACATTTGCCAACTGTAGCAACAAGCAATCCTCACTTGGGTTGTTGCCTTGGCTAATTGGTGTGGCTCTCAGCGCTTGCGTGTTGAGTCTGGTGCTGTTCAATTCCATCCAACAGCAAAGTGAGGCTCAACGCGTCAAAGCAGAGGTGCGCTACTCGCTGGACCACCACGCCAACAAGCTCGACAAGATTGTGGGCAAAGCCAGCGCCAATCTGCATTCAATCGAAGTGTTTGTGCGGCAAACCCCAGAGTTAAATCAAGCCAGTTTCGAGCAGTTTTCCTCGCTGTTGTCAGTCGAAAACCCGGCCATTCGCAGTCTGCAATACGCACCGAAAGGAATTCTTACATTCCTGACCAACCCTGCTTTGAACCAAAGTGCAATTGGCCTGAATCTTTACAAAGCCCCACTGACCGCGCCGTATCTTGAAGAGGCCGCATTAACAGGCAAAACCATCATGGAAGGACCGCGCGAACTGGTTCAAGGTGGTCATGCACTGATTCTTCGATACCCTGTTTACCGCCAACGCAACCCCGACAGCAATCGCGACTTGATGGGTTTTGCCGCAGTATTAATCGATTTTGAATACGTCAAACAAAAGGTAATTGAGCCACTGGAACAACAGGGGCTGATTGTACGTATTCAACAAAAAAGCCCCATGCATGCCAACTGGGTACCCATCCACGGCAACCCCGATTCCCAATTAATCGACCCTATCTCATCGACTGTTTTTTTTCCGTATGGCGAATGGTCCATTGAGGTGGCGCCAAAACAAGGGTGGAGCCCCACGGTTGGCATTCACCCGTTTCTTGTTCTGCTTGCAGTGATCACCATGGCCATTGTGGTCTGGATGTCCTTGCACGAATACCGCTCACGCAAAGCCATGCAGGCTGCCTATGAATCGGCAAAATCGGCCAATGAATTAAAAGACAGACTGATTGCCAATGTGTCGCATGAAATACGGACTCCGCTGACCTCGATCAACAGCATTGCAATGATGCTGGATGCGCCAACGTACTCCACCGAAGTGCAAGACTTGGGCAAGGCCATTAAACAATCCAGTGAAGCAGTCAATGTGATTGTGAATGACCTTCTGGATCTGTCCAAAATTCGGCAGGGATACTTTCGACTCAACGACAGCAATTTTCAGCTGGCCACCCTGATCGACAACACGGCAAACATGCTGCAACAGCAATGGCTTCAGAAACCAGGTGTAGAGCCGATTCTTCTCGAACCACCGTCCAGCCGAACCAGTTACCTGGGTGACAGAGGCCGAATTGAACAGGTGGTGCAGAACCTGATTTCCAATGCATTCAAGTTCACGATGTTTGGCAGTGTCACGGTACGATTCCAGGTTGTGACAGAAAGCCGGGAACGGGACCAACTTGTTGTCGAAGTATCCGACACAGGTGTGGGCATTCCTCAAAGCGACATTGAACGGATATTTGATGCGTTTTACCAAGTTGATTCATCACTTCAAAAGCGCTACAACGGCGCCGGGCTAGGCCTTGCAATCTGCCGACAAATTATCGAGGTGATGGGAGGAACCATACAGGTTCGCAGCAAACCCAATCTTGGCACCCAATTTGAGTTTCGCTTGCCACTTGCACACGGAGAGCTGAAGCAAGACCAAACAGATTCTGAGAACCATGCAGCCAACCGGATGTTGCTTCACGTGGGGGACATGGCTTTGGACCCGCAACTTGCGACAACACTTGAACCAGACTGGCAAGTCCGTTTTCTCCACCGCGACATCACCAGCGAAAAAGTTTTGCCCATACACGACAATGCCCGCGTATTGCTGGACATCCCCGAGCCGCTGGGTGCAGACAAAATGAACTGGCTAAGCCAGTTTCTGGACAGACAACAACATTTGGCCCAACACATCGTGTGGCTTGGCAAAGATTTGCCAGCGATCGCCCAGAAACACAATATTCGCCAGTTGATGAAACCGTTGACACGAAAACGTTTGAGCCGTGTCTATGAAAATGAGAGGGAAGAACAAACGTCTTTTCCTGAGCAAACAGGTGCGACACCACTGCGCCTGCTGTTGGCCGAGGACAACGCCTTGAATGCCAAGGTTTTCAAGAAACTGCTGGAGAATCGGGGTGTTGCGGTGACCTGCGTTTACAACGGGGCTGACGCCCTGGCTTTGCTCACCAGCGGAAACGCACATTTTGATGCTGTGCTGATGGATCTGCAAATGCCGGTCATGGACGGCCTGGAAGCAACACGACTGATCCGCCGGCATGAGGAACTGCAAGGGTTGCTGGTCTATGCGGTTTCAGGCCATGTCAGCAGCAGTATGAGAAACGAATGCCTCAACATTGGTTTCACCAATTTCATCACCAAGCCATTTGATCCGGACATGTTGATCGACGACATTCACGCCCGATTGAAAGAATCAGGCCGATCACATTGAGATGCAAAACATGAAACAATTTTCCGGGAACTGGGTTTACGCGGTTGTGGTGTGTGTGCTCGGCGCAGGCCTTAGCACTGCAATCGGCATTACCCTGCAAAACAATGCCCTTGAAAACCAGCGTATTGCTTTTGAACACTTGCTGGACAGGCGAACGGACGAACTTCAGCGAACCGTGAATGAATACAAGCTGAGCCTTTTGAACACCGCCACATTCATCACCGCCTTTGGCCAGGAAGAATTGACGCCATCGCGATTTAGCGACTACGTCACTGGCCTGAAACTAAAGCAAAACTTTCCAGGCGCACTTGGTCTGGGATTTGCCCGGAAAGTACCCCTCAAAGAGGAGCCCGCATTTCTTCGGGAAATGCAGGCAAAAGGACTGCAAGATTTTCAGATCCGTTTTATCAGCCCCTCTTCGCAAGACCGTTTCGTGATGCAGTACATTGAACCAGCCAAGGAAAACTACTCGGCACAGGGTCTCGATTTGGGCTCCGAAAACATTCGTCGAGAAAACTGCCTCAGTGCCTTTTCAAGAGCCGGACTGGCCGTATCAAAGCCCATCACCATGATTCAGAACGCCGATGTTGGGCGTATGGGGTTCACGATGCTGATGCCAGTGTTCAACAAGCCCATACCATCGAGTGATCTTGGTGTGCGCTACAAGGAATTGCTGGGTTGGGTGTCTTTTCCAATTTCAATCGACCGCTTTCTGAAACCCTGGATGGCACAGGAGCCCGATTTACAAGTGCGAATTTTCGTACTCGAAGAAGCCGACAAGCCGATGCTTTTTTTCGACAATGTTGAACCAAAAAATGTCTCCCTGTTTCCACACACAGCAGTAACGCGAGATGTACAACTGGGCAACCGCAGCTGGCGGCTGGAGTACTGGCCTGTAAATCCGGCAAAAAGCAGCGGACACAATCCAGTTTACCTAGCCTGGATTTTGCTCGGTATTTCACTCAGTGTTTTTGCTGCATTCAAACTGAAAAAGGCCATGGATACTCACGACACCCTGACCTTGCATCAACACATGGTAAACAACTCATCCGAAGCCCTGATTGCCGAGGACTCTCTTGGAAGAATTCTGGTGTGGAACCGCGCTGCAGAGGAGTTATTCGGACTGGACCGGGCCAGTGTTCTGTACGATCAAGAACAAAACCTGACAGTGCCGGAAGAACTACGCTCCTCCGAAAAACGACTCCACCAACGCGCAGCGCAGGGGGAGACACTGAAAAACATTCAAACCCTGCGAACGAATGATTCTGCGCAGCGAATTCACCTGCGTATGAATTTGTCCCCGATCTACAGCCGGGATAAAAAGTTGATTGGTTTCAGCAAGTCATTCCGCGATGAGACTGAAGCGCGCATGCTCTGGAAAGACATGCACTCACTGGAAGAGCTGATCGCACACGCACCCGATGGCGTAATTACACTGGATGAATCACGCCGGATAAAACTGGCCAACCCGGCAGCCCTGTTGTTATTGCAGGGAATGAATGTGAAATCAACCCTGACTGGACAGAAAATTACCGATTTGCTGGCGCCCAACGTGTTGGTTGAGTTTGAACAGGAAGTACTGCACCCCCTTTACAAGAACAGAAAGGTTGAGGTGTTGTTCAACTGGCCGGTTCCCGGGCACATTGAACAAACACCGCTGCTTTTCAGGGGATTTGTTTTGAACTACCCAGACCTTGGCGAATCGGTTTGGGCATTACGTTTCGAAAAAAGCAACAAACCGTACACACAAGTTAATTAATTTATACATTTTAAATCAGTAACTTAAGAATATAGAAATACAACTCTAACTTTAGTTATTGATTTTAAGTGCACAACTGTACACAATACTAACCATGCAAACACAACACAGTTTGCAGGGTTAAAGCGAAAGCCCTGATTTCGCATCCAAAGTAAAAGGGATACCAAAATGAAAAACTTTATCGACTCCGTAGTTCGCACTCCTGGCATGTTGTTCATGGCAATGTTGACCACCGGCTTCACAATCAACGCTGGTGTTCAGTACCTCAACGGCACCAACCTTGAAGGCCCGAATTTGCTGGCCGCTGGTTGCCTGGTTGTAGGTCAGCTTGCCTTGGCGGTGGTTCACCAAATGCGCCGCTTCGGTCAGGACAACAAACTGACTTTGCAATAATGAGTTTGGTGATGACGCGGCAAGGGTTTTTGCTTTAAAGCACAGCAAGCAACCCTGCCGCCCTCGCCACAATCTCGATTTCCTCGCAATTCCTCTCCCCTCGCTGTCACAATCCAGTCTTAAATCTGTCAAACGCTGGCAACACTGCCGCAACACACTGCTCGCATTGATCACTCATCAAAGCAAAGCACATGCGCGTTTCAATTATTGGTAGTGGGTATGTGGGCTTGGTTACAGCCGCCTGTTTGGCCGAAGTGGGCAACAAAATTCTGTGTTGCGACATTGACGAAGCCAAAATTGCCCAACTCAAAAACGGCCAAAGTCCGATTTACGAACCCGGTCTGGATGAACTGCTGGAACGCAATATTCGCGAGCAACGCCTGGATTTCACCACCCGAATTGAAGACGCGGTGAACCATGCCGAGCTGATTTTCATTTGTGTGGGCACGCCGCCCCGCGAAGACGGCAGCGCTGACCTGCGCCATGTGCTCAAAGTGGCCCAGCAAATCGCCACGCACATGAATGGCTTTAAGGTGATCATCAACAAATCGACTGTGCCTGTGGGCACTGGCGAGCGCGTGGCCGATGAAGTGCGTCGCGTGCTGGTGCAACGCAATACCCTGCACGCCTTCACCGTGGTGTCGAATCCTGAATTCTTGAAAGAAGGTGCAGCGATTGACGATTTTCTGCGCCCGGACCGCATTGTGCTGGGCACCGACAGCACCCCCGCAGCAACGCGCCTTGCGCATGATGAAGTCGCTGTATGCACCCTTCCAGCGCCACCACGAGCGCCTGATGTGCATGGATGTTCGTTCTGCTGAATTGACCAAATACGCCGCCAACGCCATGCTGGCCACCCGCATCAGCTTCATGAACGAACTGGCCAACCTCGCTGAAAAAATTGGAGCTGACATTGAACAGGTGCGCGCAGGCATCGGCTCGGATCCCCGCATTGGCTTCTCTTTTCTGTACGCAGGCTGCGGCTACGGAGGCTCGTGCTTCCCCAAGGATGTCCGCGCACTAATCCAGACCGGCGAAGAAGCGGGCGAGAACCTGTCCATACTTCGAGCGGTGAACCACAGCAACCAGCGTCAAAAACGTGTGCTGGTTGAAAAAATCATTCAGCGCTTCGGTGAAGACCTCAGCAACATGACTTTTGCCATGTGGGGGCTGGCCTTCAAGCCGGAAACCGATGATATGCGCGAGGCCAGCAGCCGCACCATCGCGGCCGAACTGGTGCTGCGTGGTGCCAAAGTTCAGGCCTTTGACCCGGTGGCCAATGAAACTGCTCGCCGCGCCATGGAAGAAGACCTGGCCGCATTCCGGCAAGACGGCCCCTTGCTGGGCGAATTCGAAATTGCAAAAACCCAGGAAGAAACCCTGTTCAATGCGGATGCCCTGATAGTGTGTACCGAGTGGCGCATGTTCAAGAGCCCAGACTTTTTAATGTTGAGCCGCACGCTTCGCCAAAAGGCGGTTTTCGACGGTAGAAACCTGTATGACCCCGCACTGCTGGCGGATTATGGCCTGATTTACGAAGGCATTGGCCGCAGGGCTGAGCCAGCGGATCAGGGTTTATCGGTAGAACAAATGCGCTTGGCGTCTTAAAATTTAACGCCTTTGCCTTTATCATTGCGCAAGAGACAGAACACACCATCATCCACCCAGGACGAGCGCAATGATCAAGGTAGCCATCAGCGGCACGGGGCTTTTCGTGCCCAGCCAAACCATCACCAACGATGAATTGGTGGAGTCATTCAATGCCTATGTGGCGAAGTTCAATGCCGAACACGCTTCCGAGATTGCCAGCGGCGAACTTGAACCACTGCAGCCTTCCAATTCAGCGTTTATCGAAAGCGCTTCGGGCATCAAGCAGCGCTACGTGATGGAAAAGGAAGGCATTCTGAACCCGGACCGCCTTCACCCCTACTTCAAGGAACGCCCGAATTCTGAGCTGTCCATGATGGCGGAAATTGCCGTGGACGCAGGCCGCAAAGCCATGGAAGATGCAGGGCTTGTTGCTGCAGACATTGACGCCGTGATTTGCTCAGCATCAAACATGCAACGCGCCTACCCGGCCATGGCCATTGAAATTCAGGAAGCCTTGGGCATTGAAGGTTTCGGCTACGACATGAATGTGGCCTGTTCTTCTGCCACCTTCGGGATTGAGCAGGCGGTGAACGCCGTGCGCAGCGGCACCGCCCGCGCGGTGTTGATGGTGAACCCGGAAATTACCTCGGGCCACCAGGCCTGGCTTGACCGCGATTGTCACTTTATTTTTGGTGATGTGTGCACCGCTGTAATCGTGCAGCGCCTTGAGGATGCCAAACCGGGCAGTTGGGAAGTACTGGGCACCAAATTGGCCACCAAATTCTCGAACAACATTCGCAACAACTTTGGTTTTCTGAACCGCTCGGAAGACGCTAATCCGAATGCGCGTGACAAGCTGTTCATTCAGGAAGGCCGCAAAGTGTTCAAGGAAGTCTGCCCCATGGCTGCCGAGCACATGAGCACCCATTTGCAAAGTCTGGGTTTGAGTTCGGCCACTGATGTGCGCCGCTATTGGCTGCACCAGGCCAACCTGGCCATGAACCAGTTGATTGCCAAAAAACTGCTGGGCAGCAGTGAATTCACGGCCGACAAAGCACCTGTCATTCTTGATGAATTCGCCAATACCGCCTCGGCGGGTTCTGTGATCGCGTTTCACCGCCACAAAGATGATTTGGGCAGCGGCGATGTGGGCGTGATCTGCTCGTTCGGCGCGGGTTATTCAATTGGCAGCGTGGTGGTTCGGAAGACCTGAACGCTGCATGCCCTGGCCCATGCGCGGCCAAGCTTCGGTGTGGGTGCCCACATCACCTTGCCTAAGCAAGGCTTCAGATCCGGCTTGATGCCTCTGGCTTGGGGCATGCGAAACGCGTAAGCGTCTTCGCATCGACTCCTTTCGGAGTCGCCCCGCGCTGCGAGGCCGCCGGGAAGCCTTGCAAAGCCGGCAAGGCGGTGAAGCACCCAAACCTTGCTTTACGCCACGCTTGTGCGCGCTGCAAGTCACCTGCCTATTTGCGAAGCTAGCTCAGGTTGCAATGCCCTCGCAACGCCGATCAAGAAAACCTGCCCGTTTGAATTCACCCGCCACGGTCGGCCAAGGGCCGGCACCGAGACTCGGCCCGCCCTTTTGCCGAGCGAGGTGAGTCAGGGTGAATATCAAAAAGGGAAAATCAGGTTTTCTGGCGAGAGAGGGTATGCACCTGAGATAGCGTAGCGACTGCAAGCATACTCTCGCCAGCGCAACAAACTGTTCAAGCGCCGTATGTCTTGTCCAGATACCGCAAAATGTCGTTGGACTCGTACATCGCCACACCCGTGTTCGGATCGATCAAATAAGGCACCTGCACCTTGCCAGTGTTCTCCGACAACCAAGCCCGGTTGCGCGTGGTGCCTTGTGGCGCCTTAAACAGCTTGTCGCGGAAAACCGGCGGGCCCATGTCCGTCATGGCGCCCTTGGGCGTGTTCTTCAGCAGATATGGAATTTCCAGTTCGCACAAACGCGCGCGTACAGGCTTGGAGTATGGGCTACTCTCAAAGCTGTAAAGCACCAAGGGTTCAGCAGGTGCTTTTGATGGTCGGGCTTTCATGCCCTGAAACCCGCCGATCCGGTACTGGAAGGTGCTGGCCAAAGCCGAAGTCCCCACCGCCACTTTGCGTCCAAAGCCCTGCTGGCTTTTCAATTTGCTCTCGTAGGTTTTGGCCAGGTAATCGATGATGTCGGCTGATTCATTCATGACCACGCCGGTGTTGTCATCCACCAGCATTGGAAACTTGGTGCCGGGCAACAATTGGCGAGCCTCGTCGCGAAAACGCTTGCCACCTGCGGGGCAAGGCAAAATCATCACGTCCAGGTCCATTTCGCAAAGCGCTTCCCGCACCAACCGGCAAAACGGACTGATTTCGATGTCGTACAGTTTCAATGGCTTTTCGGGCGTTTTTCGGGCTCGGGCAGTGATGCCGGTGCCGCGCCAGCCGCGTGCTGTGCCTGCCAGTAAGTTGAAAATTGCGTCGATGTTGGTGTTCATGGCTTGCCTCTGTCCTGTAATTATTCGAAATTGTCGTTATTTTGTGCGCGAACGTGTCCGCAGTGTAGACGAATCCCCCTAGCCCGCCGCATTGCTTGTTACTATTTTTTCAAACACACCCGCACCGGAGAAGAAACTTGAAAAAACTGCTGCTGATCAACGGTCCCAACCTGAACCTGTTGGGCACGCGCGAGCCCGGCATCTATGGACACATGACCCTGGCTGACATTGAAAAAGCCTTGAGGAACATTGCCTTCACCGATGGTTTCGAGTTGATGACCTTTCAAAGCAACCATGAGGGTGCATTGATTGACCGTATTCACAAGGCAAAAACCGAAGATGTCTCAGGCATTGTGATCAACCCGGCCGGTTATACCCACACCAGCGTCGCGCTGCGCGACGCACTGGCCGGCGTGGCCATTCCGTTTATTGAAGTGCACCTGTCCAACATCTACAAACGCGAGAGCTTTCGACACAACAGCTATTTTTCAGACTTGGCTGAAGGTGTCATTTGCGGGCTGGGCTGGCAAGGGTATGTGTACGCCTTGCGGCAACTGGCCTCGAAATAAGGAAAGCAGGGGCATGGTGATTTTCGGTTCAATTTTGTAAAGATCAGTTAACAGCTGAACAAACAGCCCAAGACTGTGGTCTGATGGGCACTCAACAAGAAAAACGACACCATGAAGCACCACCTCAAACCCCTGCTGTCCCTTGCCTTGGCTCTGTCGCTGGGGGCCTGCGCCACTGTTGAGTCCAGAAAACCAGAAATTGACAGCCGGTTTGAAAATGCAACGTTCAAACCCTTGGTCAGCCCGGATGCAGTGCAGGCCCCAGCTGACTGGTGGAAGGGTTTTGCAAGCGAACAACTCAACACACTGATGCAGCAGGCACAGGCCGACAACCTGAGCCTTGAGGCCACTGAAGCCCGGTTGCGTGCGGCTCAAGCCAGCCTGGACGCAGCACAAGCCAGTTTTTTCCCTTCGCTCACCTTGAATGCAGGCCGACAGGAAAACACTGTGAAAGGCACCAGCATACAAGGGCAGGCGACCAACAATCGCGGGTTGTTTACCTCGGCCTCTTTTGTAGCAAGCTATGAAATTGATCTGTGGTCGCGGGTTCGCAACTCGGCCAAGGCCTCTGAATTGCAGCTTCAAGCGACGCGCTATGAACTGGATGCAGCCCGCATCAGTATAGCGGGTCAACTTGCCACCACTTGGTCCCAATGGGTGGCGGCTGACCAAACCGTGCGGCTGTTCGAGACGGAACTGGAAAGTTTTCAGACCAATTTAAAATTGGTTGAATTGCGATTCCGTCAGGGCGGTGCGGTGGCCTCTGACGTTTTCCAACAAAGACAACTGGTTGAATCGGCCCAAGGTAACCTGGCTCAAGCCCTGTCCAATCGCGATGTCTTGCTCAACAGCCTGGCGCTGTTGGTAGGCCAACCCCCCAACAAAATCAGCCTGAATCGTGAGAGCCTACCCGCTCTCCCCCCTTTGCCTGCAACAGGTTTTCCTGCTGAATTATTGAATCGACGCCCCGATGTGCAACAGGCTTGGTCGCAGGTGCTGGCCACCGACCGCAGTGTGGCTGCCGCCATCGCCAACCGCTTTCCGCAACTCAGTTTACGCGCAAGCTTTAGTGATCAAACCCCGGACTCCGATTTGCTGTTTGACAACTGGGTGCGCAATTTGAGCGTCAATCTGGTCGCACCACTTTTCGACGGGGGCGCACGCTCCGCGGAAGTTGAACGCCAACGCGCATTGCTTGACCAAGCCGTGGCGCAATACCAGGACGCTGCAATCAATGCACTGGCCGATGTAGACAATGCACTGATTCAGGAAACCCGGCAACGCGAGGCCGTGGACAGTTTTCAGAGGCAACTCGAACTGGCTGAACTCAGTTTGAAGCGGCTGTTCGCAGGCTATCGCAACGGCACGGTCGACTACCTGGCAATTCTGGATGCACAACAAAGCACCAGCCAGTTAAGGCGCAACCTGGTGAACGCACAACAACAACTGGTGGGCTTTCGGATTGCCCTTTACAGGGCGCTGTCCGGCAGCATTCCCCAATCTACAGCAGCAGAGCAGTCATGAGCGATCAATCTTTTTTCAAGCGCAAGTGGGTACAAATTGGCCTGGCCGTTGGGGTCGTTGCCATAGGTGTTGTTGGGTCTGAATTGCTGGTGGCCACGGCACCCACTGCCAGCCGCAAACCGCCGGAAAAAGTTGCACGGTTGGTAACCACCGAAGCCGTGAAAGCCGGAGACTACACAGTCAGCTTGCTGGGCTATGGCGTGGTTGAACCCGAACAACAAATTACTTTGCAGGCACGGGTGAGCGGCACTGTTCAAAGCATTGGTCCGAAGTTTGTACCGGGTGCATCCTTCAAAAAGGGCGATGTGTTGGTACAGCTGGACAACACCGACTACCGAATTGAATTACAAACGGCGCAAGCCGCACTTGCACAAGCACAATCCACGCTCACCTCCGAGCTGGGTAACCAGGTTGTGGCGCAATCCGACTTCGAATTATTGGGTTTGAATGTGGATGAACGTGAACGTGCGCTGATTTTGCGCAAACCACAACTGGAAGCTGCCAAGGCCACTGTGCAGTCTGCGCAGGCCGGTGTTGAGCGCGCCAAGGTGAACCTGGAGCGTACCATTTTGCGGGCACCTTTCGACGGTGTGGTGGTGAGTCGTGAAGCAAGTGTGGGCGCGCAAGTCAGCGCCTCCACCGCACTTGGCGTGTTGGCCAGCAGCGAGGCCTACTGGATCAGTGTGGCCGTGCCGCAAGCTGATTTGAAATGGATCAAGTTCCCTGAAGACAAACAGGCGGGCTCAACCGTGTGTGTCAGCGATGCAAGCAGCCGAGAGGACGGTTGCCACAAGGGTACGGTGCTGAACCTGCAAACCAGCGTGCAAGACAACGGACGGCAAGCGCAAGTATTGGTCGAAGTGCCCCGCAGTCAAAACAAGAGCAACGACAAGAACCTGCAGCCACTGTTGCTGGCCCAGTATGTGAAAGTTCGCTTTGATGGTATTGAACTGAAAAATGTGTTCAAACTTGCGCCCTCCTCCGTGCATGACAACACCGTGTGGGTCAACGATGGCGGTGAACTTGATATTCGCCCCGTCAATATCGCCTTCCGTTCCGCCGAGTATGTGTTGATTGATCGTGGCTTGAACAATGGCGAGAATATTGTGACTTCCAACCTGGGGTCACCGGTGAACCGCATGGCCATTCGGACGAACGAGACACCTGCGGCGGTCAAACCATGAATGCTGCAAGCCGACGCCGGGTAGACCGCTCAGGCCCACTGGCCTGGATGACCAAAAATACCGTGGCCGCCAACATCCTGATGTGGGTGTGCCTGATTGGTGGTGTGTTCGGATTCATGAACATGACCAAAGAAGTGTTCCCCGAATTCGAGCTGGATTTGGTCACGGTGTCTGTGGCCTACCCGGGCGCAAGTCCCGAAGATGTTGAACAAGGCATAGTGTTGGCCATTGAAGAAGCCATTTCAAGCATTGAAGGGATCGTTGAAGTCAATTCCACAGCCAATGAAGGCGCAGCCAGTGTGGTCATTGAAATCGATGAATCGGAAGATGCGCAGGCTGTTTACGACAGGATCAAGCAAGAGGTCGATCGAATCACCACCTTCCCCGGTGATGCCGAAGTACCGAATGTGTCGCTGACTGCGCGTAAACGTGGGGTGGTTACACTGGTGGTGCACGGCGATACCGATGAATTGTCGCTGCGCAATCTGGCTGAAGAAGTACGCGACGGCTTGCTGCAAAACCCTGGTATCACACAAGTTGATTTGACTGAAACACGCGAACAGGAAATTCACGTTGAAGTACCAGAAGCCCGGCTAAACGCCTATGGCTTAACGCTGCAGGGCATTGCCGACAATATTCGGGCCAATGTGATTGAAGTATCCGGCGGAAGTATTTCAACCCAAAGCGGCGAAATACTGTTGCGTGTTTCCGAGCGGCGTGATTTCGCCAATGAGTTTGCAGCGCTGCCGATCGTGTCGCCAGTCAGCGGTACCCCCTTGAAACTGGGTGACATTGCCACCGTGCGAGATGGCTTTCAGGACATCGACAAATACGCCACCTTCAATGGCAAACCATCGATTGAAATTTCAGTATCACGCATCGGTGAACAAACTCCAATCGGAATTTCGGAGGCCACCCAGGAGGCACTTGAACGGATTCGCCCCTTGATGCCCGAGGGCATCGAAATTTCGGTGGTCAGCGATCGTTCCGACACCTACAAACAGCGACAGGAATTGCTGGCTAAAAATGCCGTGATGGGTTTGATACTGGTGATGGTGTTGCTCACCATTTTCCTGGACTGGAAGCTGGCCTTCTGGATCAGCATGGGAATTCCCACCGCGTTTCTCGGTGCCATGTTGATACTGCCCCTGTTCGGCGTCACCTTTAACATGATCTCGATGTTCGCCTTCATTATTGCGCTGGGCATTGTGGTGGACGACGCGATTGTTGCGGGCGAAAATATTTACGAATACCGGCAACAAGGCATGAGCATGTTGGACGCCTCTATTCAAGGCGCACGCGATGTGGCCATGCCAGTCACCTTCAGTATCCTCACCAATATTGCAGCCTTTGCACCCTTGCTGTTTGTACCAGGCTTTCTGGGAAAAATATGGGGTGTAATTCCGCTGGTGGTGTGCACGGTGTTTGTGGTGTCGCTAATGGAAGCGATCTTCATTTTGCCAGCCCACTTGGCGCACAGCAAAGAAGGCACAGGAAAATTTCACAACTGGCAACAAAAATTCTCCAAAGGATTCAGCCAGTTTATTGAACGCCGCTATACCCCGATTGTTCAAAAGTGTGTGGAATACCGTTACCTGTCCATGGGTGTAGGCATTGCCCTGATGGTACTGGTGATCAGCTGGCCAGTCAGTGGTCGCATGGGCTTCGAGCTGTTTCCGCAAGTGGAGGCAGACCAATCTGAAGTGCGGGCGCAATTGCCACTGGGCAGCACCAATGAACAAGTGAACCTGGTGCGCGACCGCATTGTTGAAAGCGCCCTGAAAACCGTAGAAGCCACGGGTGGTGAACAACAAAGCACCGGCATTTACGCCAGCGTGAATGAAAACAATATTACGGTACGAACGTACCTGACCCCGCCCGATGTGCGTCCAGTACCCACCGCTGAATTTACCGACCAGTGGCGTCTCGACGTTGACAATATTCCCGGTGTCGAAACCATTCGCTTCGCGGCCGACTCGGGCGGCCCCGGCAGTGGACCTGCTTTCACGGTGCAGCTTAGCCACCGCAATGTAGACACCCTGCGCCAGGCCAGCGAAGCACTGGCGCGTGAACTGGCCAACTACCCCATGGTGTCCGAAATTGATGATGGCTTTCAGAACGGCAAGGAACAGTTCAGCTTTACTTTGAAAGAGGAAGCGCGCCGCTTGGGGCTGAGTTCCAACGACATTGGTCGACAGGTTCGCGCCGCATTTTTTGGTTCTGAAGCGCTGCGCCAGCAACGTGGCCGCAACGAAGTCAAGGTGCTGGTGATGCGCCCTGAAAAAGAACGTTCAGCTCAAACCGATGTGCGAGACCTCTTGATTCGCACACCACAAGGAACACTGGTACCCCTGCATTCACTGGTGGAATTTGACGATACGCGTGCGGTTGCCAACATCACGCGAAGGGATGGGCGGCGAACCATTTCGGTAACCGCCAATGTGAACCCGCGCAACCAGGCACAACAGGTGCAAAATGCCACCGTGCAAGATCTCATGCCGAAGTTGATGGCCGACTACCCGGGCTTAAGCTACAGCTTTGCCGGCCGCCAGCAAGATTTTTCGGAAGCCCTGGGTGGTTTGGGCAAAGGTTTTCTGGTGGCCTTGTTGATCATTTATGTGCTTCTGGCAATCCCATTCAAAAGCTACCTGCAACCGTTTGTCGTCATGTTGGCGATTCCGTTCGGAATTTTCGGAGCGATTGTGGGCCATTTGCTGATGGGCTACAGCATCAGTATCGTGTCCATGATGGGTATTCTCGCGCTGGCCGGCGTGGTGGTGAATGATTCACTGGTGATGGTAGACCACGCCAACGAAAAAGTGCGCGAAGGCATGACGCCATACGAGGCCATTTGTACTTCAGGCGTGCGGCGTTTCCGGCCCATCATGTTGACCACCATTTCGACATTTGGCGGCCTGGCGCCCATGATTTTCGAAACCTCACGCCAGGCAAAATTCATGATCCCGATGGCCATTTCACTGGGCTACGGTATTTTGTTTGCCACAGCCATTACACTGTTGCTGGTGCCTTGCCTGTATCTGATGATCGATGATATTCGGCGCTTGATGGGCACAAGCCCAGGCCTTGAGCCTGATGAAATTGATTTGACGAAACTGGAAGAAACCCGCGCCACATGAGTTCAGGTTCAGACACTACCGAGTTTTTAACCACCAAGGAAGTGGCTGAACTGTTGCGCATCAAAGAGCGAAAGCTGTACGACCTGGTGAGTGCTCAAGAAATTCCCTGCGTGAAGGCCACTGGCAAATTGCTGTTTCCCAAAGCCGAGCTTTTGCACTGGATACGCACGGGCGAATTTCTGTCGGTCAGCAAAAACAATGTGCGATTGAATGTAGTGGCAGGCAGCCACGACCCGCTTCTGGAATGGGCCATTCGTGAATCGGGTTGCGGGCTGGCCATGCAATTTGATGGCAGCTTGAGCGGGCTTGATGTGTTTGAAAACAAGGGTGCGGTGGCCACTGGCTTGCACATACTTGGTGTCAATACCACCTCCAACACAGTCGCCTGGAATACACATGCCGTGCAGGCCCGATTCGCAACGAGCAATGTGGTATTGGTGCATTGGGCCAAGCGGCAACAGGGTTTGATTGTGCCGCAAGGCAATCCGAAGAAAATTAGCAGCGTGGCTGATTTGCCTGCGTTGAAAATTGCCACACGCCAGGCTGGTGCAGGCGGCATGATTTTGTTCGAGCACCTGCTGCACACTCACGGCCTTGATTTGGCCGCGTTGAATATCTCGGAAAACTGCCGAACCGAAAACGACACCATTGCTGCAGTGGCCAGTGGAAAAGCCGATGCGGCGCCCGGTTTGCAAGCACTGGCCCTGCAATTTGGCCTTGGCTTTGTGCCCACACTACAGGAAAATTTTGATTTGATGGTGTGCCGCAAAGCGTGGTTTGAACCACCTTTTCAAACACTCATTCAGTTCACCAAAAGCGGTGCATTCAAGCAAAAAGCACAACAATTTGAAGGCTACAACACCACGGCACTGGGCACCGTGGTGTGGAACTCTTGAGGTTTACTGAGGTGCGTTATTTGCCAGCATTCGGAAAAAACAAAGACTGCCCGTTTTGCTGAAACCCGGCAATCGTGGCCTGCCCCTTTGCGGAGACCAACCAGTTCACGAATGCATCGCCCAACTCACTTTTCACATTGGGGCACTTGGCTGGGTTCACTGCGATCACCCCGTATTGATTGAACAAACTAGGGTCACCTTCCACCGCAATTTTGAAGTTTCCTTTGTTGCCAAATGCAATCCAACTTGCACGATCGGCCAACACATACGCCCCCATGCCCACACCCGTGTTCAATGTGGCCCCCATGCCTGAGCCAGTCTCGCGGTACCACTTGCCACTGGCTGCTTTCACATCCACATTGGCCGCCTTCCACAATTCCTGTTCTTTCTTGTGGGTGCCGCTGTCGTCCCCACGCGAGGCAAACAAAGCCTTTTTGTCAGCAATGGTTTTGAACGACTTAACCACCTCCTTACTGCCCGCCACACCTGCTGGGTCATTGCCGGGGCCAACCACCACAAAGTCGTTGTACATCACGTCAAAGCGCTTCACACCAAAACCGTCCGCCACAAACTTTTCTTCGGCAGCCTTGGCATGCACCAGCACCACATCGCCGTCGCAGTTTTGCGCGTTCTTCAAAGCCTGACCGGTGCCCACCGCCACAACGCGAACCTCAATGCCAGTATCCGCTTTGAATACAGGCAACAGGTGATCAAACAGCCCCGAATTCTGGGTGGATGTGGTGGATTGAACCACAATGAACTTGTCAGCAGCCTGTGCTTGCACAAACAGGCCTGTAGCCAACAATGCGGCAAGCAATCGAATTCTTTTTGTCATGTTATCTCCTCGTTTTAAATCAGCAGTTCACCGGCAAGGTAAGCTTTCGCCTCTCGGCTGGCGGGGGTTTTCAAAAATTCATCCGTGGCTTGAATGGCATGAACCCTGCCCTTGTGTACAAAGATCACCTCATCAGCAAGCCGTGAGGCTTGGCCTTGATCATGTGTCACCACAATCACTTTCACGCCGCACTGGCTGGCACGTAAAACAATGTTTTCAATCAAGGCTGTGGCTTGGGGATCCAGGCTGGCGCTGGGCTCATCCAGAACCAGCAATCCTGGCTTTGCCGCCAGAGCACGCAACAGGGTGAGGCGTTGCTGTTCACCGCCCGAGAGCTTCCTTGCGGGGGACTTGGCCAAGTGTTGCATCCCCCCCAACTCAAGCAAGGCATCAGCATGGAATGGCCGTTGACCTCGAGCCACACCAGCAATCGCAAGTGCGTGCAACAGGTTGTCTTGCACACTACGCCGCAGCAGCACCGGGCGTTGAAATACAAATCCAATTTGTTCGTTGGGTACTTGATTCAAGCCATTGAAATGTATGCAGCCTTTGTTAGGCTTGATCAAGTCTGCAAGCAATCGCAAAATCAGACTTTTTCCTGCACCGTTGGGGCCCATGATCGCAGTGATTCCTGTCCCGTCAATGCTCAGATTCAAATCGCTGAAAATACTGTGTTTGCCAAATGAAAGGTGAACGCCTTCAAACTGAATTGGCAAGTGCGCTGACAACGGTTTTGCCGGGGCCAGCAAAGCAAGATCGCTATTCATCTTAAGCATAGGCCCTCTTTTGCGCGCTGTTTTTCAGCAAGAAGAGGCCTGCATTAATCAGAATCGAAAGTGCGATCAAAATAATCCCCAGGCCCAGCGCCAGCGCGAGCTCTCCTTTGGAGGTTTCCAGTGCAATCGTGGTGGTCATCACCCGCGTTACATTGGCGATGTTACCGCCCACAATAATCACGGCGCCCACCTCTGCCAGGGCACGGCCCAAACCTGCCAGGGCACTGGTCAACAGCGAATAGCGCGCATCCACAATCAAGGTACAAATGGTTTGCACGCGGCTGGCATTCATGGCGCGCAGCATTTCATCGTATTCGCCATACAGGTCTTCAATGACTTGCCGGGCCAGCGCCGCCACGATTGGCGTTACCAGCACCACTTGCGCAATCACCATGGCTGTTGGGGTGTACAGCAATTGAAGAAAGCCCAAAGGGCCGGCCGCAGACAAAAACAGATAAATCACCAAGCCCACCACCACGGGCGGCAAACCCATAAGGGAATTCAGAAAAACCACCAAGACCATTCGCCCCGGAAACCGACCAATTGCCAAAGCGGCACCGATCGGAAAACCCAGCAAGCAGGCGATGGAAACGGCCGTAAACGTGACCTGAAGCGACAATGCAATAATGTCGATTAAAGTGGGGTCAGCTCGCCCAATCAGGGTGAAGGCTTGAACAAAGGCTTGCGAGAAATCTTGCATTTATATGCATTTTTTACGGAATAAATGCAGTTTAATGCCAAAATGCGCGTGATGTCATTGGTAGTAACACCAGCAGGGAGAAAAAAGGCAGAGGACGAATGGTCCGAATCCGGGAATGTCCCCTGCCGAAACCAGCTAATCCGATGCTAGTCAGATCAGCCAGTGCTTGGTCAATTCAGGGCTTACTGCAACAGGCTCAGCACGTTGTTGGGCAACTGGTTGGCCTGGGCGAGCATGGCGGTGCCGGCCTGCTGCAGAATCTGCGAGCGGGTCAGGTTGGCCGTTTCCTTGGCAAAGTCAGCATCCATGATTCGTCCACGGGCGGCCTGCAGGTTGGTGCTGGACACATCGGCAAAGGCAGCCACCTGTTCCAGTCGGCTTTGGCCCGCACCTACCACGGCACGAATACCGGTGATGGCGTCAATTGATGCATCCAGCGTGTCGATCGCGGTGGTGGCATTGGCCACATCAATGATGTCGCCCAGGTTGGTTTGGATGTCGGCTGCACCGTTGGTCATGATGGTGGTCAGGTCGTTGCCCGTGCTCAAGCCATCGTCGGTCAGGTTTAGCTCCAGGGTGTCGGAAACGGCGTTGCCGGTGCCCACCTGGAAGCTTAATGTTTGGTTGGCGGCATCAAACAGGTTGTTGCCGTTGAAGGTGCTGCCAGTTGTAATGCGGTCCACTTCGTTGGCCAGCTCCGTGTACTCACGGTTCAGGTTCACGCGGTCGGTGGGGTTCAAGGTGCCGTTTTTGGCTTGAACAGCCAACTCACGCATACGCTGCAGGTTGTCGCTGATCTTGCCCATGGCGCCA
>NZ_MQVZ01000001.1:1812117-1960395 GCF_002954425.1 Limnobacter sp. SAORIC-690 | reverse complement strand
TTTTAATTCTCCAAGCAATTTATTGAGTTAAGAGTCAGTCGCCTTCAGTGTCATGCACTGTCGTGCGCTGCTCATGATTCATTAACGCTTGGAAAAAATGATTCTTTAGGGCTGATGTAAAAAAATTTTCACCCCTACCCTTTCAGGCGAAGGCCCCAAGCTTTCAAGGCCAGCAACTGGGCGGCCAGGTTGGACTTGATTTTCTCGTCCGTCACATTGCCATCGGCATCAAAACCACCTGCAAATGCATTGGCAAATACTTCAGGCTTGTTCAAAGGATGTAAATCCAGATACACACACACTTGCCGCAAATGGTATTGGGCGCGTGAGGTGCCCATGCCGCCACCCGCGCCGCAAATGGCCACGGGTTTACCAGCCAGCAAGGCATTGTCCGGATAACGCGAGGCCCAGTCGATGGCATTTTTCAAGGCAGGTGCAATCGAATAGTTGTATTCAGGGCAGGCCAACATCAATGCATCGGCCTGTTTCAATTGTTCAAAAAAAGCCTGAACAGCGGCCGGCCTTTCAGCAAGGTCGGCATTGAAAAACGGCAAATCAATTAAATTGGCGAACTGCATTTCCATGCCCTCAGGCAACTGCCCGGCGGCGGCGCGCAGCAAACCCGTGTTGCTCGACTTTGCACGAAGACTTCCCGAAATACCCAGTACGCGAATGGTGTTGCTCATGGTGTTGCTCCTTTGAATTAGGCAAGTCAGTCTTTCTTGGGCGGAATGGCATAGGTGCCCACAGCATGTGCAACGGGTTCAGGCAAGCCTTCGGAGTACACACTCACCTCGCCAATTGCCAGCGTTTTGCCCACTTTGATCAATTTGCACACGCCGATGATGTCACGATCTGCAGAAGGTTTCCTCAAAAAATTGATGTTCATATTCGTGGTCACCGCCAAAGGCACAATGCCAATTCGCCCCAGTATGCCCACATACAAGGCGCAGTCGGCCACCAAAAACATGACGGGGCCAGCCACGGTGCCACCGGGGCGCAACTCAGCCACCGTAATTTTGTGACGAATGGTAGCGGAGTCGCCATCTACATGTTCAACCGTGATTTTGCTCTGTGGAAATTGCGTGTTGATGAAGTCATTCATCATTTCTTTGGTTATCAAACTTCGTCTCCGTTCTGTAGGAACTCTTGTTTTAAGCGGTGTTACGTAGCTGCACTATTCGCATTTACTTCACTCAAGAGCCCATATTATGCAATCAGTCAACTCTTTGCTTACCCAACAACTCACCGAGATAAAAAACAAAGGTTCGGAAAGCCTTCCCTCGAGCAGCAAGCAATTCAAAAATTTGCCACAAACCATAGCCGCAATACTTGGCTCATCATTGCTTGCAGAACATTGTGGCTTCAAATCTGTTGGAAGCAGTTCACATCAGTTGGCATTGAGTTGTTACAGCATCGCAGAAGCAATGCCGCAAGATTCTGTAATTGCGACCCCCAACGGGCAAGCCCTAGGCAGGCTTGATTACTACCAGGCAGCGGCCAATCTCAGCCCAAACACCAAGATTTACTGGTTGAAGCTTGCTGAAACCTTAGGTGACAATGAAACAATCAAAGTGGGTCAAAAAAATTACTCAAAAGAAGAATGCCTGTCAAAAAGCGCTCCGCTGCCAGCCATGGCCTTGTGGTCAAAGCAAGCCAAACAAACTCAAACAGGCACCCATCAGGGCGGCTGCGCCGAGTACCTGCATAATCGATCGCTTGAATCCAAACAAAGCGATCAGGGTCAGCGCCGAAATTGAGGCGGCAATCCAGTCAAACTGGCCAGAAAAACCACTGGGCCACCACACGTGATAGGCAAAAAACACTGAAAGGTTCACCACCACACCAACCACTGCCGCGGTGATGGCCACCAACGGCGCTGTGAATTTCAAATCATCGTGGGTACTTTCAACCAAGTGGCCACCCGCCAAGATGAACAGGAAAGAAGGCAGAAAAGTAAACCAGGTCACCAGCGCTGCGGCTAACGCGCCGGCCACAAATGCATGCTCAGGCCCAAATGCGGCTTGCACATAGGCACCCACAAAACCCACAAATGCCACCACCATGATCAGCGGGCCGGGGGTCGTTTCACCCAAGGCCAAGCCGTCAATCATTTGCGTGGGTGTCAACCAGCCATAATGACCTACCGCACCCTGGTACACATAAGGCAACACGGCGTAAGCCCCACCAAAGGTCAGCAAAGCCGCCTTGGTGAAAAACCAGCCCATTTGCGTGAAGGTGTTTTGCCAACCCAGGCTTGCAGTCAGCAAACCCATGGGCACCAGCCACAGCAGTGCACCGGTTACAAGCACTTTGGCCAAATGAACTTTGCTGAAACGGGCATGCTCGGGTGTCGGGGTGTTGTCGTCAATTAAAGCAGCGCCATACGATTTTTGCGCACCGGCATGCCCAGCGCTGCCGTTGAACTTGGCGGGGAACAATTTTCCGCCCACAAGGCCGATGATTGCCGCTGTGGCCACAATGATGGGAAAGGGTACGTTCATGGCAAAAATCGCCACAAACGACGCTGCCGCAATTGCCCACATCCAGTTGTTTTTCAGGGCACGGGAGCCAATACGGTGTGCTGCGTGCAACACAATCGCGGTCACCGCGGGCTTAATGCCATAGAAAATACCGGCAACAATAGGCACATCGCCAAATGCGATGTAAACCCAGGAAAGCAGCACCAAAATAAACAGGGAGGGAAGAACAAACAGTGCACCTGCCACTATTCCCCCCCAGGTGCGGTGCATTAACCACCCAAGGTAAGTGGCCAACTGTTGAGCCTCCGGGCCAGGTAACAACATGCAGTAATTCAGGGCATGAAGAAAACGCTTCTCGGAAATCCAGCGGCGACGTTCAACCAGTTCCTCATGCATGATGGCGATTTGCCCGGCTGGCCCGCCAAAACTGATGAAACCCAGCTTTAACCAGAACCAGAAAGCCTGCATCAGGCTGACCGATGCGGGAGGTTGATCTAGATCGGCAATTTCAGAAGCAGGTGTGGACATTATTGATCTGAGAGGTCATTGATTGGACGGCTAATCTTATCTCATACTCGAGGCTCAACAAGGGAAACACCATGAACTGGATCAGCAACATTGCATTGGCCATCGCGGCCTTCATCCATTTTTTACCCCTCAGCGGAATCATGGGTAAAACATCGCTCGAGAAGCTGTACGGAGTAGGCATAGCCGATCCCAATTTATTGATCGCCATGCAACACCGCGCCTTGTTGTTCGGTTTGCTGGGTGTGTTGTTCGTGGTGGCCATGTTCAAAGCCGATTTGCGCCTGCTGGCCATGTGCTTTGGCCTGGTGAGCACCGTTGGCTTTATTGCAGTGGCGTGGCAAGTGGGCGACTACAACCCATTGATTGCACGAGTCATCAAGGCTGATGTCATTGTGATTGTGGCGCTGATCATCGGTTTGATCAACGAGTTCTGGTTCACCAAATCGTAAGGATTGAATTAAAAGCCCCCAGGACCGTCACGAGTCACTGGGGGCGGCACTACTCCCACTACCTTAATTAACAAGCCTCACGCTGTTACGTCTGCTTTCACCTGCCTGTAGGCCTTCACATCAAACTTTGACATTTGCGCTGCATATTGCGTAGCAAAACCGGGGAACATGGTGGCGTTGAAACCATCCTCGGTCAGGTACCAGCTTTTGCAACCGGAGTTCCAGTTGGTTTTTGCCAGGCGCTTTTGTATGTTGGCATTGTGTTTGGCCTGCACATCAGGCTTTACATCCAGCATTTTCAAGTTGGAATCCAGAATGGTGCGAATGCCTTTCACCGCGTAAGCGATTTGCTGCTCCATGTACACCAGTGCCGAATTGTGACCAGGGCCACTGTTGGGTCCAAACATGATGTACAGGTTGGGATAGCCGCTCACATTGATGCTTTTGTAAGCCTGCGCACCGCGCTGCCATTCCTTGGCCAATTCGCGACCACCCACACCCAGTATTGGATAAGGTGTGCCACTTTTCGGCACATCAAAACCAGTGGCAAACACAATGCAATCCACGCGGTGTTCAATGCCTTCCGAAGTGCGAATGCCCTGCTCCACAATATTGGCAATCGGCCAGGTAATCAGTTCGCAATTTTCTTTTTGCAAGGCCGGGTAGTAATCGTTACTCACCAAAATACGCTTGCAACCCAATTTGTAATCGGGTTTCAATTGCCTGCGCATCCAGGGGTCAGGCACTTGTGATTTCAAAAAGGCCTGCCCCAAACGTTCGCCAAGGCGTGTCACCGGCGAGCTCCAGATCACGGCCAGGGCCATACTTTCATGAGTCCAGTACAACGCTTCGCGAATTGCTTTTTGCGTAAAGGGCAATTTTGCGAACAGTTTTTTACTCAACTCAGAGGTTGAGAAATCGGGCCGAGGCATGACCCAGGCTGGCGTACGCTGAAATACTTTCAGCTTGTCGACTTTCTTCACCAGCTCGGGAATGATTTGAATGGCGCTGGCACCGGTGCCAACCACCGCCACACGCTTGCCGGTGAAGTCGTAATCATGATCCCATTGCGCGCTGTGAATTTTCTTGCCCTTGAAGTTCTCAATGCCCCGAATTTTTGGGAAACTGGCATTGGCCAAAGGACCGCTGGCCATGATCACGGTTTTGCCTTTCCACACTCGACCGCCGTCAGTGTGAATCATCCACAGCCCTTGCGCATCGTCCAGCTCGACTCGAGTTACATTTTGCTGATATTGAATCAGTTTCTCCAAACCAAAATCATTCACCAGGCTGTGCACATAAGCCAGAATTTCCTGGCTGCCGGAATAGCTGCGAGACCAGTTGGGGTTCGGCGCAAAGGAAAAGCTGTACAGATTCGACGGAATGTCACAGGCTGCTCCGGGGTATTGGTTGTCGCGCCAAGTGCCGCCCACCTCAGCGGCTCGCTCCAGAATGGCCACATTGTGTACACCCGCTTCGCGAAGTTTGATCGCAGTGCCCAAACCTGCGAAACCAGCACCAATAATCAAGGTGTCGTACACGTGCTCGCCGCTTTTTGCAGCGGCACTTTTGCTTGAACTGCGGTGCACGGTAGTACGCGCAGCAGTGGTGCCTTTCAGTGCCTTCGCAGGCTTTCTAATTTCAATCGTCATTGTGGTTTCTCGCATTGTTCAAGCCGTGGTATGCCAAGTCAGTTTGTTCACCCAGCTTGGTACTTCGGGCAACCAGCTTTTCGGGATGTAATTGGAGGCCTTCACGGCTGCATCCACGGGTACATGGTAAAAACGGTTCTTGCGATCAATCACCCATTTGCCATGCAGGCGCATCACCTGATACCAGGGGTTGCGTCGGCCCTCAGGCGTTTCACCACCGTATTTTTCAAACTTGGCCATGGCCTCGTACAGTTTTTCTTCCTTCAAACCCATGGTCACAATGTTGTCGCGCATGCGATTCAGCAAAGGGAAATACACTGCAACACCCAACAGCAGTTTGGGGTTGATGGCCGTGGCTATTGATTCCAAAGCCAGGCGGTACATTGGGCCATGACCCATCATTTCAAGCACATGGAAATCCACACCCAAATGACGGGCCTCATCGGCATTAATCTTCTTGAACACTTCATGACAAACAGGGTCTTTCACCTCATCCAGCAGGAACTTGCACAGTGCGCCATCCAGCGTCACTTCCAGCATGGGAATTACACTGCCCAAAACGCTCAAGGGCATGTCGTCGCTGTACTTGTCCAGCCATTCAATGGTCAAGCGAAGGTTGATATTCGGCTCGGGAATTTCACCTTCTTCAAGCATGCCCCAACGCTGCATCAAGGCCAGCTCGGCATTGGCATGGCGCTGTTCTTCTGCATGAAACCAGGTGTAAATTTCTTTCAAAGTATCGTTCGGGGCTTTTTTGGCCATGGCCGCAAAGCCGCGCGCACCAATGTGTTCAATCCAGGTCAGGTCGGCCATGAAGGCCTTCAGTTTGGGCCACTGTTCTTCAGTGATCATCTCGCGGCCAGGCGCATCCCAATCAATGTCGGCCAAAGCCCATTGATTCTCCTTGATGCGGCGCAGTGTTTTTCCCAGATCGAGTTGAGGCATTTTGTGTACTCCTTAAAAAGCTTTTGCGGCCACACGGGCCAATAAACCAGCACCGCGCGTGTAACTGCGGGGCATCAAGCGCTTCATGCGCCAAATCATGCGGGCATCCAGCTGGGGCAACACATACAGCTGCCCCTTGTCCAATGCATTCAATGTTTCTTTCACCACGCCGTCGGCAGACACGCCGGTCCACTCCATCAGCTTGTTGGCCAATTGGTTCGACGCGGCATCAATCCGGCCATCTTTCGTAATATTGGTTTTCACAAAGGTGGGGCACAGTGCGGTCACATTCACGCCAGTGCCAGCCATCTCGGACGCAAGCGTTTCAGTCAATGCCAAAGCACCTGCTTTGGTGACGTTGTATGCGCTCATCAGCGGTGCAGCAGCAAAGCTGGCCGTGGACGCTACGTTGATGATGCCGCACTTTTTTACAGCACCCTTTTTACGCAAACGTGGCGCAAATACGTGGCAACCGTGAATAACACCCCACAGGTTGACCCCGATGGTCCACTTCCAGTCCTCAATCGTGGTTTCACCAATCGGTTTGCCACCAGCGCCAACACCTGCGTTATTCACGACCAAATCAATGGCGGTGTTGTCCTCGGTTCCACCAAAAATTTCCTCGGCTTGCAAGGCCAGAGCTTCAACATCTTTTAGTTTGCTGACGTCGCATTTCACCGCCCAGGCTTGCGGCACGAACACCAGGTCAGGGTTCTTCAGTTTGCCTGCCACCTGGTCCATGATCATTTCCACGGTCTCCTGTGCGCGTTCCAGGCTAATGTCGGCGCACACCACGCGACCCCCCCTGCGAACTATTTCAAGCGCGAAGGCACGGCCGATACCACTGCCAGCGCCGGTGACCACTGCATTCGCACCCTTGGTAATTTTTTTCCCGAACATGTGTAAATCCTATTGCGCTTGACAGCGCGACCGTGACATTGAACAATGTCATATTAAAACGAACGTTTGTTCGGATTCAATTCGGATTTATTCATGACCAGAAAACCCAAACAAATTCGCTCCCAAAACACGGTGGAAACCATTGTTCAAGGTGCCTTCATTGCACTGGCCAAACATGGCGCAGAAGGCGCAACCACGCGACAAATTGCAGAATATGCCGGTGTAGGTGTTGGCTCGATTTATGAATATTTCGAAAACAAGGAGGCGATTTTCAGCGCCATGGGCGAGCGCTTTTCCAAAGAGCTGGTTGGGGTAATTCAGGGGGCCACAACAAACGTTGTTCGGCTTTCACTGCGCGATGCAGTGTATGAATTGATTGCCCAGACCGCTGAATTCCTGAAAAAAGACGATGAACTGTACCTGCGTTGCGCCCGAGAATCGGCCTTGATGGAAAAGCATGTGCCTTTCGGCCCCATATACCGGGCACTGGCCGACCTGTTTATCCAGCATGCCATCAAGCACCCGGAAATTTTGCGGCTGAACAATCTTCAAACTATGACTTACATTTTCATCAACAGTGGCATCGCCACCATGATTCGGTACTTGAACCACCCCAACCCAGGCTTTACTTTCGATGACCTCGCCAGGGGTCTGGCCGATATGGCTGGGCATTATGTGGAAAGGGAACTTCAAAGCTGAGGGGCTCCAAAATGGCTATCGTTAAATATCAATAAATTCGATACCATGAACCAAGCTAGAGAAATAGTGCAGGAGCCACCATGAACCTGTCGGCACGCCTGTATGTGGTTGACGATGAAGCCCTACAAAGAGAGGCCATAAGTACCCTTTTGGCAGAGGAAGGGTATGAAGTCACGGGCTTCTCAAACGCCAAAGACGCACTGAATGCATTGCGGGAACAAGCCTGCGATCTGCTTCTGACCGACTTGCGTCTGCCTTGTCTCAGCGGTACCGAACTGATTCGGGAAGCACTGAAAATTTCTCCAGACCTGAGTGCAATTTTAATGACTGGCCACGGCAGCATGGAAACTGCGGTCGAGGCCATGCAGATGGGCGTGCTGGACTATATCCTCAAGCCCTTCAAATTCGCTGAAATTTCCCCGGTCATTCGGCGTGCGCTGGAGAATCGGCGCTTGCGGCGGCAAAACGCAACCCTGCTGGAAAAATTCACCACCGCGAACCAGCGTTTGACTGAATTGAATGCAGACCTTGATAGCTTTGCAGCCCGGGTTGCACACGACTTGAACTCGGTCATGCACTTGATCCAGGGGCATGCAACCGGATTGAGCAGCCGGTCCAGTGCCAACTTTACACAACAAGAGTGGCTGCACATTCAACGCATCAAGGAAAGCAGCGACCGGGGCAGCAAACTGGTCTCCGATCTGCTCGCTTTCGCGCGCCTTGGCGATTCCGAACTGAATTTCAACCCGGTCAATCTTGCCGATTTGGTGTCGCGTGCAAGAATACTGTCTGAGCTCGAAAGCGATGGGCCACGACCCAACTGGCGAGTAAAACCCCTGCCCGTAATTCAAGGCGATGAAGCCTTGCTTGAACAGGTTTTTCTTAACCTGTTTTCAAATGCATTGAAGTTCAGCAGCAAAAAAACCCATCCGGAAATTCAGGTTGACGTTTTTGAAGCGGATGAGAACGTAACAATCACCGTGACAGACAACGGAGTTGGTTTCGACCCGGAACTTGCCCCGAATTTATTCAAGCCTTTTCAACGCCTGCACAATCAGCACGACTATCAGGGTCACGGCATGGGCTTGGCCAATGTAAAAAAAATTATTGAGCGACACCGCGGTGTAATTCAAGCGCACAGCAACCCCGGTGAGGGTGCCGTGTTCACGATCTGTTTGCCACGCCGCGCAAGCAGCACTCCATCACCTTCTTCAGAGACGAACACCACAACCACAAGAACCCCCGATGAACTACTGGAACAACAGCATGCGCTGGAGGCACTGAAGTTCAACATGACGCTTCAACGCCTGGGTGGACAAATTGGCAAATTGGGTGGCTGGGCAATTGACATCATCAACAATGATGCGGTGTATTGGTCCGAAGAAATCTTTCAACTGCTTGATCACGATTCCGAGCAGATACCCACGCTTGAACAGGGCATGGGACTTTACGTAGGGCACTATAAACATGTAATTGCGCAGGCCATTGAAAACGCCAAAAACAAAGGCCTGCCATTCGACATTGTGGTTCAAATGAACACCTTCAAAAACCGGCGAATTTGGGCGCGAATCGCCGGTGAAGTCATGAAAGATGCGGACAACAAACCCGCCAGAATTCACGGCTGTATTCAAGACATCACTGAGCAGCGAAAAAAAGACGTGATGATGGAAAGGATCAATGGCGCCTTGCTGGCACAAAACCACATCAATCAACGGCTTTCTGCATTCGACAGCGCACAGGCCATGTACGAAGAAATTTGCGAAGCTGCACCCCGCTTGGCAAAAATCCCACTGGTGTGGGTGGTTGATTTCAAACGTGAAACACTCGAGTTTAAAGTTGCCGCAAAAGGCGGCCGAGACACAGACTTTGTCGCAACCATCATGTCCAGGCTCGCGATAAGACCCGACTCACCCCTGCTGCAAAAGTTACGTACTGGTCAGGTGTATGTGGTCGATGATTTGCGCAATGAACCCATGGCCAAACACTGGCTGGAGGAAGCACTTGCGCGCGGCTTTGAATCAATGGCGATTATTCCCCTGCACCTGAACGGGCGCTTGCACTCCGGCCTCGTGTACATGGGCGACGAAAGCTATTTCTTTAGTGATGAAATGGTTCACCTGCTCGACACCGTGTCCCGCAATCGGTCTATGGCGCTGGACAACCTGATCAATGGCATTGAAAAAGCCAAGACCATGGAAAGCCTGCGACTGTTGCAAACCTGTCTTGAGCGGCTAAATGACATGGTGCTGGTCACCGATGCAGAGCCCCTGGAATCAGGGGGAATGAAAATTCAGTACGTGAACAAGGCATTTCTCGAACGCACTGGCTACACCCGCGAAGAAATTTATGGGCAAACCCCAACTGCACTTGAAGGTGAGGAAACGCAGCCTGATGCAAAAACCAGAATTCGTGACGCACTGTCCCGCCAGGAAGCCGTGCGGGAAGAATTGATCACATACACAAAGGGTGGCGAGAAAATGTGGGTGGATGTCGAGATTGTTCCCATGATCGACTCACTGGGCAAATGCACCCACTGGATTGGTATTCAGCGTGACATCACCGAGCAAAAACTTCGACAGAATATTCTTGAGCAGAATATGAACGGGCTGGTTCAATCCAAACGCGAAAGTCAAGCGCAGCTGGCGCGCATGCAATTGCTCAATCAGATCACAAGGGCCATCAGTCACCGCCAAAGCCTGGATTCCATCTACAACGTGGTTGTGAATCATGTTGAAGAACGCCTGCCTTCTGACTTCAGCCTGATGGCCACCTACCACGGTACAAACAATACATTGACAGTTCGTTCTGTTGGTAAACGCAGCCAGGCTCTGGCCGACAAGCTAGGCCTTTTTGTAGGCGCTCAGGTCAAGGGTTATGGTGTCCACCTCGAGGTGGCACTTCAAGGCAAGCGTGTACACAACGCAAACATGGGCAGCACACGCGGGCCCATTGGCGCAGCAATGAACTCCTTGGGTGGCCTGTTTAGCCTGATTATCAACCCCTTGATGAAAGGCGATGAGGTGCTTGGAATTCTTGTGATTTCCCGCACGGAAATTGACGCATTCTCGAGTGAAGAAATCGAGTTCGTTGACCAGTTAAGCGAACATGTAGCGGTGGCATTGTCGCAGGTGGAATTGCTGAATGAACTTCAGGAAGCCTACCGGGAACTGCAATCGACACAAAACATGGTGCTGCAACAAGAAAGGCTTCACGCACTGGCGGGCATGGCCAGCGGTATTGCACACGACATCAACAATGCAATTTCTCCCGCAACACTCTATCTGGAATCGTTGCTGGACAACGAGAAAAACCTCAGCGAGAAAGGTTACAAACAACTGCGTATTGTTCAAACCGCGATAGATGATGTAAGCAACACTGTAGACCGCATGGGGCGCTTCGCCCGATCAAGAAATGAACTTGAACCAGCCAATATTTGCGATGCCAATGACATGTGCCTGGAAGCGATTGAACTGACAAGACCCCGCTGGGGCGACATGGCGCTTCGAAATGGTATCACCATCGGCATTGCACATGAGTTAAGCAACCCTTTGCCCAAACTGGCGATGTCGGAAACTGAGTTGCGCGAAATACTGACCAACCTCATTTTGAATGCAGTCGACGCCCTGCCCAAAGGCGGCAACATTCAAATGAAAACCGAATTCAGGGAAAAAGACGGTGAACAACAAGTAGTCATCCGCCTGCAAGACAATGGAATCGGGATGACCAAAGAACAGCAGGCACGTTGCTTTGAGCCATTTTTCACAACCAAAGGCGAACGCGGCACGGGCTTGGGTTTGTCCATGGTGTATGGCATTGTGCAACGTGCCAACGGCTTCATGGAAATACACAGTGAACCCAACAAAGGCACCATTGTGGATTTGTTTTTTCCAGTGCGCACAGCCAGCGAACCCGCCGTGTTTCAAACCACCAGCACAGAAAACGGTCCAGACACCACCGGCCCTTTCAATTTGCTGCTTGTTGACGACGACTCCAATGTATTGGCAGCCATGTCAGCCATTCTTGAAATGAGCGGACATCAAGTTCACGCAGCAGGCAGCGGCGCACTGGCAGCGCAGTTGTTCAATGAAGCAGCACGCAAAGGCAATGCATTCGACGCGGTCATCACCGATTTGGGCATGCCGGAAATGGACGGAAAAGAGCTGGCCGAGATGATCAAGTCGCTGAGCCCGACAACACCCGTGTTAATGCTGACTGGCTGGGGCAAACAGATGTCACTGAGTCAGGAAGAAGTACCCCAGGTGGACATGATCATGGCCAAACCACCCAAACCTGCTGAACTCGAGTTGGCCTTGAACAAGCTTTGCCGAAAGTAAGCGCGCGGTGTAAGCCCGGTGACAACATTTACCCCCTATACTGCTGGCACAACAACACGACACTGGAGACCACGAATGCGCCCCACGTTGCGCCATGTCAAACACGCCACACTGCTGGCCTGTGCGGCCCTGATTGCGGCCTGCAGCCCGCCCCCACCCGATTCCATGGACAAAATGGCCAACGGCAATATTGTGGAAATTCGTGGATTGAATACTGAGCAACTGACTTTTGTCACGCGCAATCGAATTGTGACCCTGTTCGCAACCGACGCTTACAACATCATGCGGGAAATGAAACGCCACTACCCGCAAGAGTTCAACAGCCACCCCATGCTGTCGGTACAAGCGGTGACGGAACTTCAGAACCAGAAAGGCGAAGTGTTTCAGAACCAGCCACTGTTCACTGTGCACTGGCGCAGACCCGATTTAAACCAGATGGATCTGGATTCCAAATTCAGCCTAGACACCGAAGAAATTCTTCTTTATGCCGATCGCGTAGAATCGCATAGCCTTGTAGGTGACCAGGTCTTGATTGAACATTGCACTGTCACGGGCAACGGTGACAAACGCAAACGCTTTTGCGACCAGGTGCTTGAAGGGTTGTTCAACAAGTAACACTTAATCCATGAAACTGCTGAGCACCATGGTCACTTTGCCCCCTTTCATGATGCTGGTGTCCAAAGGCTCATCGCGCTCCAGTTTCACCAGCCCCACACCGGGCGCATACCATTCACTGTGGTTAATCAGAATTTCCTGATAACCCGCACTGGCGTCGGCATAAAACACCATTTTGCCCATGCCGTCCACGCGCACACATTTCTGGAACACACCCGCAGGCGTTTCCACGGTGTCATCCAGCGATGCGATTTCATACACCATGTCAAATGGCTTGATACTGGCGTTCGCCTCAATGAAGGGTGGCATCCAGTGCGCTACATATGGGCTGGTGTCCATCGTCCAGGTGTAACCCACCCGCAGGTTTCGGCCTTTGGGCAGTATCAGACGTGGTGCTTTATCAGCCTGCGGCTTGGTTTGAACAATGACACGTTTCCCGACACGGTAAAAGCCGTCTTCCCGTTCCTGAACCAGGTAGTCCGTACCATCCGAGGTTCGACGCACCATGCCCTGGATTTCGTCTTCCTCAGTTTTAAAACTGGACGGCCCCATGCTGCGAATCATCAAGTCTTTTTTGTTCTTGCCGTCGGGCATCACAAAATCGAGTTTGTAGTGCCACTGCAAGCCTTCATCCAGCGGAAAGTATTCACCCCCACCCACTTTGGAACAGCCAGCCAGACCCAGCGCTAAAACGGCCACACTCAAAATTTTCAACATGGCTTACTTCTCCGGCAGCTGGGGATCGGGCAAATCCGTGAATTCCAGATCAATTTTCTTGTCTGCAATTCGCGTGTTGTCACGCGTGGCCTGTGGGTCGAACAATTCGCCACCCACTTCCCCTATTTGCAAATTGCCATTGCGCATCTGGCGCTGTGCAGCATCCAGCTTTACATGCAACTCTTTGTCGTACGGCAACACATAGGCGCGCGGTGTGTCTGAAGGCCTGTCATTGGCCAGGTCGCTGGCCCACACAAACAGGCGTCCCTTGATGCCTTCTGTTTTGTCGGGTTCTTCCACCACCACCGCGTAAAACAAAAACCGCTTGGGCAGATCAGCCTGACTGGGCCAACCCTGTGCATTTTGCCAGTTGATGTAACTGACCCAATAAAAGCCCACTGACACCACAATCAGAACCAGCTTGATTGTCCAGTTCATTCGGCCATACACCAGGGCCAACAGCAACAGCGCCGCCAGAAAAATATAGGCTATGCCCAAACCCACCAACACTTCATTCATTTTCCGTCTGCCTTCACCAAAGATTTTTCAAGTTGATTGATGTTGCTCACCGTGCCATTTGCATCAATCGTGAACCGAACCGCAGTGGCTTCATCGCCCTCTTGCTGCAGGTTGACTGTGGAGTAATGCAACACTTTCAATTTCGGGTTTACTTCTGCAACATAAACATTCACTGGCACTGGCAATTTGTTTTCGGTTTTGTAGTAGTGCAGGTTGACCACGTACTCCCCGGGAGGACGACCCCGAATGGTCAACACCTCCTGGTTCAGGGGGTTCACAAACACCTGCCCTTCAATCTCCTGCGTGTCGTTGGCCAGGCCGCGGTCGTCCCGGTCCAGGTGCAACAAGCCGTCTTGGGGGCGCATAAACCACACCTGCGCTCCAGCGGGTCCGGCGGCCCACACATCAATGTCGTTGGGGTCGTTGTCTGGCCAGCTTACCGTCACCAAAAACTCGGCCTTGGGATCAATAATTCCGCTTTTGGCAGGCGGGTTCAGCAGCAACAAGGCCATCAGAAACAGAAAAGTGAAAATCAACAAGGCGTTGAAAATCAGGTCGGTGAACGGGTCCAGCTCAAAGTCTGGCTTGTGATTGAAAAGCGGCATGCTGCTCAGCTCGCTTTCACGTTTCGGTGTGCATAGTCCACAGTGGCTGCTATCAGTTTGTCGGCGTGGCGATCCAGCATCAAAAACTGTACACCCAACAAAATGCTGCCAATCAAACCCACCAAGGTGGTGTTCATGGCCACACCCATGCCCTGGGTCATTTGCTGCATCAAAGTCTTGATGTCCGAAATATCAAGCTGCTCCAAACCTTCCAGGCTACTGAGCATCATGATGAAACCAACCACGGTACCCAACAAACCCAGCTTGATCATAAGCCCCGTGACAAACCAACCCACTTGGTGCGTACCGCGCGCGCGTTCCGCCATCACCTCAGCCATCAATTGACCTTCGCTAGGATGTGCCAGGGGATGAGTGAGGTAATCGTGACAAATGGATTGACCCAGTTTGAAGTCGGAGAAACCACCACGAATTTGCTCAAAATACTGGGTCTGCCTACTCAAATAAATGCTTCGCCAGCCTGCAAGGGCACTGCCCACAACAAATGCCAGCACGATCACCACACAAATACGGGTGTTGTCAGTCAGGATAATCCATTGAAAAAGGCCTTTGTGCCAAGTCATATACAGGCCAAAGCCAGTAAGGCTGATCAGCAACACCCACAGTAAAAACAGGGTGTGTGTTTTGTTGGTAGTCAATGCAAGTAGTCCCTGTGTTGTTATTTGCCTGTCCCAGTTTGCAACAGTTCAAAAGACTACTAGCAAGCTACATTCCAGCAGAGGCTCTAAAAAGCAAATGGCTCTGTTTGGCGGAAAATGCGTTGAATGTTCAACTGGTGTGTTTCAAGTGCTTTGGCATTCACGTTGGGGTCGGTTTGAACATAAACAATGTTTTTAAACTCACCAATTTGCGCACTAATCTGCTCAATCAGCTCCACCTCACTGACACCATCCTCAAGCCCATACAATACTGCTTGTTGAACACGCACAAAGTAGTTCAGGTTACGTTCTATCCAGTCGCGGCCCAAAACGCCAAATGAAGTCAATACTGTGTCATCTGCCGCCATTCGCGCCTTCAAGCGACCCAAAAAATTGATTCGCTCCACCACATTGCCATCGTACAAATCGGGAATGTCCCTGTTTTGAACAGCCGAGCCTACCCACCACAATTTCAGTTCCTGATTGCGCAACACCAACGCCTCTTCGGTTTCCAGATCGTTGTAGAAGCGAAATTTCCAGGGCACCCAATCGTTGTGCAGCAAACCCAGGTGACCTGTCTTGGTTCGTAAAATACGGCCCGGAACCAGGGACTCCGTGCCTTTTACAGAATCGCTTCCCATTCTTTCGGAAAAGTTGTCAATGCAGGTAGGGCAACGCTCGCGCATCAAATCAGCGGTGCGTTTGCCAGCCACAATACGGCTTGAAAAATTCTCGCCCGGAGCAAGTGTGCTGGCAAAAGCAGCCCGAAAACCGACATTGCCCAACACATGTTCAGGCTTGGGTTGCGTATTCAAAACCCACACCGGCTTGGTACCGAATTTGGAACGAATTGCAGCGGCCGCACTTTCGCCCACGGCGGCAGTTGCGCCGGAATCAATCACCATCAAGGCTTTGGGCGAATCAACCACCACAATCGACAGTGCAAAATCCTGCCCTTCTGCGGGCAGGCTTTGACCAGCACAAGTCCACTCATAGACGGTAGCACGGTGCTGCTGCCAGCAATCGCCTGACTGGGCCTGAGCCAGATGCGCCACTAGAGACAAAAAAACAGCAGGGACAAGATTTCGAACGTTCAAAGACATGTGAAAACAAAGCCTGAATCAACACAACCCCAAAAGGATAGCCGATTCAGGCCTTGCCTCAAAATGCTAGAACTTCAGACTGACCCCCATCCACGCATTTCGGGGGGTACCTGGCGCCAGAAAAGATTCATAAGTAATGTCACCTTCATCGTCCACCAAGGCACCGTTGCGATCAAAAATATTGCCGCCCAACAAAGCACCATTGAAATATTCACGGTCAAACAGATTGTTTAAACGTGCAATCAAGGTGAGGTTTTTATTCAAGGCATGGTTCACACCCAGATTGAACACGGCAAAACCAGGAATACGACCATTGTCCTTAAACTCAACTGGTCCATCGCCCGGAATATTCACGATACCCGCCTGGTGCTGGTTGTTTTCATTGCCACGCGCGTACTGCTCGCTTTGCGCCTGCATGTCAACAAACAGCGTGGTCGCATCGCTGGCCTTGTAACCCAATGATAATTTCACATTGTGTTCGGCCAGGCCGGGAATTTTGTTGCCCGGTTGCACTTGAATGAAACCACCTTCTACGGCCGGGTCACCGTTCAAATCCACCGCACTGCTGTTCCCTTCGCTGGCCAGTCGGGCTGCACTTTGAAACGTCGCATCCAGGTACTGGTAGCTGGCACCGAAATTCCACACGGGTGTTTCCCAGTCAAAATCCAGTTCAACACCCTGTCTGCGGGTTTTTCCGTAGTTCTGAAAAAAACCGCCAGAACCCGCACCATCGGTGACGAACAAAATGTCGTTTTTGTTATTGGCCTGAAATATATTGAAAGAGAAACCATACTGGTTGTTACCGCCAGCCCAACGGGTTCGATAGCCACCCTCGACCGTGGTGGTGATCACTTGCTCAAGAAACGGGTCGGCAGCCATTGCATTCGGTAACAAGCATGGAAATTCCGGGTCAGAACAAGCCAGTTCAACCGGTGTGGGCACCCGGTTGCTGGTGCCCGCACTGGCATACCAGGTGCTGCGCGCAGCCGTTTGATAGGCAATCCCCACAGACGGATTAAAACGTTGGTAGGTGTAATCGTTGTTCAAGCCCGGGCTGGCCTCGCCTTCCTCATTGATCAAAACCGGGCTTAAACGATCTGTGGTTTTCACCGAGGCGTGGTTGTAGCGGCCACCCAATAAAACCGTGGTTTTGTCATTCAAAGTCCACACGTCTTGGGCATACACGCCAAATTGGCGGTTGTTCGCCTCCACATTCACTTGCTCAATCGGTGCGTACAATTCACGCACCGTGCGGTCATTGTTGAACACACCTAAGGCATAGCTGCGCCTGAAATCCGATTTCCCGAATTCAAGCTGGGTGCCCAACAACACCTTGTGCGCACCGAATGGTGCCAAGGCATACTGCAAGCCCAATCCCACCACATCCTGATTCAACACACCTCGGTTGTTTGCTCCGGGGCAATCGGCACTGTCAGGTTCCATGGCAGCAGGGTCGTTTTCATCAAAAGTCACCGTTCCCGGCGCGTAAGCGGTAGAAGCCGGTGCGCTGCAAGTCACGTTATAAGTGCCCGGGCCCAGGTTGCCTTCCACTTCTGCACGGTCAGGTTCGAACTCAGCCACGCCGAAGCGGTAGTCTTCGTTCTCATTGCCATCGCCGTTGAATGTGGTGGATTTGGAGCTGCGGTAATAGGCGTTCGCTGTCAGTTCAGCTCCGCTTTGCAAGTAGCGCGTGAAGTCCACCGCAAACTGCCCACCGGTGTTTTGAGTGTTGTCAAAATAGGTGTACGACTGGGCACGATTCTGTTCGTAAAAACTGCGGGGCACTACGCCATTTCCGTTCAGGTCAGACTCATAAAGCGCCAAGCTGAAATTGGTCTGAGTGTCACCGGAAACAATGCCCATTTTGCCAAACAACTGAATGACAGAACTCGGTGACAGCACCCGCCACCCATCTTCGTTAAATGAATTAAAGTTCACATAAAAATCGCGTTGAGTGGGTTCATCGACCCAACCTTTCTGAATACCGAAACGGGTTCGCCCGAAATCGCCCAGTTCAGCATCCACTTGTGTGCCCTGAAAATCGCGGCCACTTTTGGTTTGCATCACAATGGCTCCGCCCAGCGAATTCAAACCGAATTGCGGCATGGTGCCCGGTAGCACAGCAACTTCTTTCAAAGCCGACTGGGGTATGGCATCAAACCGCACCACATCGCCAAAGGTTTCATTCTGGCGCACGCCGTCCACATACACCGACAAGCCGGGCGGTGTCCCCAACAGGGGTGTTACCGAAAAACCGCGATAGGTCACGTCAGACTGATACGGATTGCCCTGGTTGTCGGTCACCTGAACACCGCTGATGCCGCGAAACAGACTGCGGCTGATCGACTCCCTGCTCGAATTTTGCTCCAGAGAGTCTATTTTTTTAACACTGAAAGGTGCTTGATCAACAGATATCACAGCACCAGGCAGGGGCGTCGTAGAAATCACTTCGATTTCTTCCAGCTGCTGGGCGTACACCGGGACGAGGAATGATGAAACAGAAAGTGCAACAACACGGGTGCACCAATGCGAATGCTGACGCGCAAACATACACAGCCCTTTGATTTGGATTTGTAATTGTGAAGTCCCGCGATTGGCCTGCTCTGCGCGCCATGGAGATTGGCCAGGCAACCGCGCGACTTGTCTTGTCTATATTTCATAATATTGCCAGATTTCGACAGGGAAGTTTTCCCGAAAAGGATTTCACCTCTTCTATGCAAGCCGTTTCTGGTGCACATTGTGGCTATTCAAACAAACAATTCAACCCATGCGTTTAAGCGAGTTGCTGGTTAGACGATTGCTCACCTGGCTTGGCCTTTGGGCTGCATGCTGCGTGTTGGTCGTGTTCACCATGGGCCGGCTGGACGTGCAAACCGAGTATGCGGCCGCCTCTGAGTTGGTTGATGACTTGCACCGCGGGCTTTCGAATGCCGAACCCCTGGGCAATCTGGAACTACAACGCCTGCGCCAACAGCTTGCCGAACGAAAAGCCGAGCAGGAACGCCGGGAAACCCGACGAGAACTCTATTTAATCAGCACCATGTTGCTGCTGATGGCAGCGGGCAGCGGCGTGGTGGTGTGGTATTCCCTTCGGCCCGCCTTGAATAAACCTTTGCAGCAACTGGTTCAATGGCTGCGCGATTATGAAGAATCGGAGCGCGACCCAACAAGACCAGCTCCCACCTTGGAAAACACTGAAGAATTCAGGATCGAGGAGTTCAAACGAATTCACGACAGCGTTTCACAGCTGATTCAAACCCTGAACACCGAGCAAAAGAAAAGCCGCGCGCTGCTAAACCGTGTGGTGGACCTGCAAGAACGTGAACGCCAGACGATTGCACAGGATTTGCACGACTACTTTGGACAATCGCTGACTTCCATTTCGGTGAACTCTGCTTTTCTGGTGAAAAGTACACAGGCAAATACACAAGAGGCCGCAAAGGCCGTGCACGACCAGGCTCAGGAAATGATGGGCTGGCTGCGCAGTTCGCTGCGCGAACTGAAACCACACCTGTTGCTTGAAGTTTCACTTCGCGATGCGGCGCTGGACCTGCTGGACAACTGGGCCAAGCGCCATGCTGGTACGTTGACTTTGCCTGGGCACCCAACACCCCTGCCCTTCCGAAAGAGGCGCCCATTGCCGTTTATCGCACCTTGCAGGAAGCGCTTACCAATGCGGCCCGACATGCCAATACCAAAAAGTTGAAAGTATTGGCTGGTTTCGATGAGCAGGCCCACGAATTCATCTTGATTGTGGAAAACGATGGTGTTGCCTCGTCTGCTGCCGTCAATCCCTCTTTGGGCCTAACCGGTATTCGCGAAAGAATGGCCATCCTGCAAGGCCATGTGGTCTGGGCCATAGAAGAAGACCGGTTCATGCTGCGATGCCATATTCCGGTTGTGGAGGTAAATCATGCCCCTTGAATCCAGAATAATTCTGGTTGATGACCACGCGGCAGTTCGCGCGGGTTACAAACGCTTTATTGACTCTGAAACCGACCTGATCGTTGTCGGCGAGGCAGGCAATGCAGACCAGGCCTTCGCCTTGCTGAAAACGCATGCCTGCGATGCATTGGTACTGGACATCAGCATGCCGGGGCAAAGCGGGCTGGAACTGATTAAACGGGTGCGTTTGAAATGGCCCAAACTGGCTTTGGTGGTGCTTTCCATGCACGACAGCCCGGTTGTGGCCGCCAAGGCACTGGAACAGGGTGCGCGGGCCTACGTGACCAAGTCCAGCGAACCCGAAGAGTTGATTCAAGGCATTCGAATGGCACTGGGCGAACAAACATTTGTATCCGGTGACGTTCAAAGCCAAGGCATGTTCAACAGCACCGGGCCACAGCACGCCCAGAAGAACCTGCAACAGCACACCCATGCAACGCAAGAACCGGCGACCACACTGACCTGCGGATTGACCCCCAGAGAAGTGGATGTGGTAAGGCTGCTGGTCGAAGGGTACACCATTGAACAGGTGGGAGTCAGCTTGGGAATCAGCGGCAAAACCGTGAGCAACAACCTGTCACAAATTCGTCAAAAGCTGGGTGTACAAACAGACTTCGAATTGGCTTTCTGGGCCTGGAGCCAGGGTTTTGGAAGAAAACCACCCGGTTTTGGCAAGTAAAGATACTCACGTTTTCCTCATTCGTATTTTCCCGTATTTTGCCTAAAAATCGGCTGCTTTGCCTTGCAACCTGTTGCGTTCTCGGGGATATTCAACCCACAACCAAAATACGACAACACTTTCTCAGGAGGAATTACGCATGATGCTACGCAAAGCAAAAACGGCCATTCTGGCAGCGGCCATTACAGGCTTGGCACTCGCTGCCACACCCGCCAAAGCCGAATTCATCAACATTCTGACCGGCGGTACGTCTGGTATTTACTACCCGATCGGCGTTGCCTTGTCCAAAGTGTATGGCGACAACATCAAAGGTGCACGCACCCAGGTTCAAGCCACCAAAGCATCTGTTGAAAACCTGAACCTGCTGCAACAAGGTCGCGGTGAACTGGGTATTTCGTTGGGCGACTCCGTAAAGCTGGCCTGGGAAGGCGATGCAGATGCAGGCTTCAAAGCCCCCCTGAACAAACTGCGTGGCATTGCTGCCATTTACCCCAACTACGTACAAATTGTGGCATCCAAATCGTCTGGCATTACTTCTCTGGACCAACTAAAGGGCAAAGGTCTGTCAGTGGGTGCCGCCAAATCGGGCACTGAATTGAATGCCCGTGCCATTTTGGGTGCTGCTGGCATGAGCTACAAAGACCTCGGCAAAACCGAGTATCTGCCCTATGCAGAATCAGTTGAACTGATGAAAAACCGTCAACTGGACGCCACTTTGCAATCGGCAGGCTTGGGGGTAGCCTCACTGAAAGACTTGTCTGCCTCTATGGAAGTGAGCATGGTTGCTGTGCCTCCCGAGGTGGTTAAAAAGCTGGGCGCGCCTTACGTACCCGGCACCATTCCGGCAGGCACTTATCAGGGTCAAACCAAAGACGTTCCTACTGCGGCGATCGTGAACTTCCTGATTACGCACTCCGAAGTGTCTGACGAAACTGCCTATCAAATGACCAAACTTCTGTGGGAAAACCTGGCTGCTCTGCGCTCTGCCCACAAAGCGGCTGAAGCCATCAAGTTTGAAAATGCCTTGCAAGGCATGCCAGTACCACTGCACCCCGGTGCAGAAAAGTTTTACCGCGAAAAAGGTTTGATCAAGTAAGCAGGCAAACCTGCGAAGCAATTAGCAAGTAGCACCTGCCACACCCCGCCGGGGTGTGGCTTTCAACCTCAGTTACCTTGTGGGCCCGTTCAGGCTTTTCGTCTATGTCCAATACTCCCGATTCAGCCGTAGCCACAGAAGCCAACTCTGGCTTTCACGACCCAACATCCGCCGGGTTCACGCGTTCATTTGAGGGCCGCCTGCTCTTCTGGATTGCTGTTTTATTCTCGACATTTCAGATTGCAACAGCTGCACACTTGTTTGATTTACCCAGTCAGGTTCAACGGGCGTGCCACGTGGGCTTTTTACTGCTGCTCACCTTCCCGCTTATCGCCATGAAGAAGCATGCCGCATTGAAGGCGATTGCCTGGGTGCTGGCCTTGGCCGCGCTCGGAGTAGCGGGCTACCAATGGGTAGAATACGAACCCTTGCTAATTCGCGCTGGCGACCCCACCGAATTGGACATTTACCTGGGTGTGATCGCCATTGCCACTGTGTTTGTGGCCACCTGGCTTTTAATGGGCCCTGCCCTGCCGATTATTTGCGGCACATTTTTCGCCTATTGCCTGTTCGGCCAATACCTGCCGGCGCCATTTGACCACCGGGGATACGACTTCCACCAAGTGATCGAACACATGGCCTACGGCACAGAGGGTATTTATGGCATCCCGACCTATGTGTCGGCATCGTATATTTTCCTGTTCATTTTGTTCGGTGCATTTCTCGAAAAAGCTGGCATGATCAAGCTGTTCACCGACTTCGCGCTGGGCCTGGTGGGCCACGCACAGGGCGGTGCTGCCAAAGTGGCTGTGGTGTCCTCGGCACTCATGGGTACCATTTCAGGTTCAGGCGTGGCCAACGTGGTTACAACTGGTCAATTCACAATTCCCTTGATGAAAAAATTCGGCTACCGAGCCGCTTTCGCTGGCGGGGTTGAATCCACCGCCTCCATGGGTGGTCAGTTGATGCCACCGGTCATGGGCGCAGTGGCTTTCATCATGGCCGAAACGCTGGGTGTGGCGTATTCCGAAATTGTGAAGGCAGCGATCATTCCGGCCATTCTGTATTTCTTTGGTGCCTTCTGGATGGTGCACCTGGAAGCCGGCAAACATGGCTTGAAAGGCTTGGATAAAAAAGACTTGCCTTCCCCTTTAAAAGCCGTGAAAGAACAGTGGTACCTCGTCATTCCCCTGGTGGCACTGGTGTGGTTGTTGGTGGGTGGCTACACGCCCTTGTTTGCCGGTACTGTAGGCCTTGCCTTTACCGTGGTACTTATTCTCGGCGCATCCATCGCAATTGGCTTGCCAAACACCGTAATTCGGGTGTTGTTCTGGATTGGATTGGGTGTGGTGTGTGCTGCTTTCCTGCAATTCGGCATTTGGGTAATCGCGGGGGCAATCATTGCGTTGATCGCTGTGAACGCTCTGAAAAAAGGTGGTCGGGAAACCCTGGCTGCTTGCCGTGATTCACTGGCCGATGGTGCAAAATCGGCTCTGCCTGTGGGTGTGGCATGCGCCATGGTGGGTATTATCATCGGCACCATGACACTGACTGGTGCAGCCAATACATTCGGTCAGTTTGTGGTCAGCGTAGGCGAGAACAGCCTGTTCCTCTCGCTGATACTGACCATGATCACCTGCATCGTGTTGGGCATGGGCATTCCGACCATTCCCAATTACATCATTACCTCCAGCATTGCAGGCCCAGCGCTTGAACAGCTGGGTGTACCTTTGATTGTCAGCCACATGTTCGTGTTCTATTTCGGCATTCTGGCCGACCTGACCCCCCCTGTGGCATTGGCCTGTTTTGCAGCCGCACCGATCGCCAAAGAGCGCGGACTGACCATTTCCATGGAGGCGGTGAAAATTGCTGCAGCAGGTTTTGTCATTCCTTTTATGGCGGTTTACACCCCCTCATTGATGCTTCAGGATGGTGGCCCTCTTGCAAGTGAAATTGGCTATATTCCTGCTGTTATCTACATCGTGATTAAAACAGTGCTGGCGATCAGCCTGTGGGGCGCGGCAGTCATTGGTTATTTGGGCGCGAAGTTACCAGTGTGGATGCGAGTGCTGGCGATGGTTGCATCGTTCACGCTTATTGCAGCCTTGCCCATCACCGATGAAATCGGCTTTGCCCTGTCTGTGGTGTTTGGCTACCTGGCTTGGCGCAACGTGCGCGCAGTGAAAGGCAAGCTGCAGCCTGCATGAGCCTGTGTGTATTCATCGCCGGGAAATCAGCGGCCTGCCTTGCAGGTTTGCTGTTTTCCCTGAGCTGGACTCACTCGGTGGAAAAAACCGAGTGGGTTGAACACTGGCAGCTGAAAGATGAACAACTGGTATTGAAAGAAACATTTGTCAAAGGCAGTGGTGCAGGAATCGACCGGCACCCAATGCAGTGCTTGAGAACGGCTGGTATCGCTGGGCACCTGAATCGCCGTTGACTGTACCTGCCATCTCACTGGCCAATTCAGAATTGACGCCCGACAACTGGAGGCTTTGCGCGCTGGATTCGGTGACTCGCGAAACAAGCAAGTGCATTGATTTTGCGAAGTTCGAAGATCGAGGCGTTGAGTTGTTCACCATCCAAGCGAGCAGATAGCCGATTGTTTAGTGTGCGGTGTGGCCAGGTGAGGCTTGGGTGCAGAACCGGCTAGCCGGCTTTGCAAGGCTTCCCGGCGGCTTCGCAGCGCGGGGCGACCTGAAAGGTCGATGCGAAGACGCTTAAGCGTTTCGCATGCCCCAAGCCAGAAGCATCAAGCCGGAATCAGAAGCATTGCTTAGGCCAATCGGTACTGCACCCAAGCATCACCAAGTACCAAGTACCAGCCTCTCCCGTCAGCCTCCACCCCGCAGTGTATGCATCTGAAACTGCTTCGAGAAATGCGCCCTCGCATCGGCAGGCACACCATCAGAAAACGCCAGTGTTACTTCCATGCGTTTTAAACGCACCAAAGCAATCACGCGGTCTGGCATTTCTTTCCAGGCAATGCGCGCAGTACCACCCTGCACTTCAAAATCCGCATAGTCCGCCTGCTCTGAAATCATCGGAAAAAGTTCAGCAATCATGTGTACCCAGCGACGCAACTCGCGCTCGGTGCACGACATATCCAGCGCTTTGTCGGTGTTGAAAATGGCCATGCGAAACTAACCGCCCGCAATGGGAGGCCAAATGGCCAACACATCGTCGGGTGTTAATACTTTGCTGGCTCGATCGGCTGGATCCACATACACACCATTCACAAGTACCAAGTGTGTAAGCTTCTCCGGAAGATGAAACTGGTCAATGATTTGTTGCACGGTGCTGCCCTCTTTTATCTGCAAGCGAACCGCGTTGTCCACGCGGTTCGTTGGCAAATAGTCGGTCAGTGTTGCAAAGAGCTTGAGGGTAATTTCCATGTACTTTGTGACTGAGCGCAAGCCAGATAGGCTTCCATTAATCGGGTTGGATCTTCGAGCAAATGGTCTTTCCATTCGCCCAAGTGGATTTTGCCCTGAATCAGACCCCGCATGACGCCAACATGGTTCGTTAGCCCCAAACTGGTTGCACCAATCAGTACATCGCCAAGAAATTCCAAACGCATGTAGGAAAATTCGTCCTTGTTTTGCAACTCGACGCTTTGCCCACCCTCTGCACCCCACCACTGCCCAAACGAGGCAGCGATCAAACCCAAAGTATCCAGCACGTTCATCGCCAAACTGCCTTGTGTTTGTGTGCCCTGCCCCATCATGTTTTGGGCGGCAATGCGTGCATCATCAGCCGCAGCCGGTTGAATCATGTTCACGGTTTTCTCACCGGTTGAGAAATCGCGAACCTGTGCTACATCGCCAGCGGCGTACACATCGGCAATATTGGTTTGCATGTGATCGTCCACCAGCAAGCCCTGATCCACCTGCAAGCCACTGCCTTCTAGAAAGTCAAGGTTGGGTTTCACACCAGTGGCAGAAATCACCAGGTCCACTTCCAGCACTTCACCGTTTGAAAGTTTTGCACGCAAAGGTGCACCGTCTTTCGCAGCCACTGCCGTGCCGAAACCAATCGCAGAGCCAATTTTCTCAATCAGACTTTGCTGTTGAGCCTGGCTACCCACTTCAATGGCTTCAACTTTCGTTGAACAATGCACATTCACGCCTTTCTTGATACACCAGTCGCGAATCATGGAACCCGCACCTTCAGTCATCATGCGGGGCACCATGCGATTGCCCATTTCAACCACAGTCAACTTCACGCCGCGCAAGGCCAGTGCTTCCATGATAATGCAGCCGATAAAACCCGCACCCATTTGCAACACGCGCGAGCCGGGCTTGGCCAGCTCGATAATTTGCCGTGCATTTTCCAGTGTCCAACAAGGGTGTACGCCTGGTAAATTCACACCGGGAATGGGGGGTGAAATTGGCCGCGCACCAGTGGCAATCAGCAGCTTGTCGTATTCAAGCACATCGCCATTGTCCAGGTGAACTTTCTTGCCTGCCGTGTCCAGCCTGGTGGCGCGTGCGCGAATTTCTTGAATATTCTGCTTCTTGAAATGGTCGGGGTCTTTGCGAAGGTAAGTGCCCTTTTCACCCACCTTGCCAATCAGCAGGTATGGAATAGCCATGCGGGAGTATGGGGGTTCCGGTTCGGCACCCACCATCACGATTGAATCGCGTGGCCGCTGCTTGCGAATTTGCTCGGCAGCGACCACCCCCGCAGGCCCGTTACCCAAGATAACGTGCCGTGTTGGAGTGGTTACAGTCATAGCCCCAAGCGCTCCAGTGTTGCTGAAGTTGGGCGACCCTCGGTGTCCCAGCCACGCAGCTCGAAGTACTCAGGCAGCATTTTGTCGATGCCGTTGACCAGGCCTTTGGCAGGACCCACTTTCGCTGCGTCTTTCTTCAAACGTGCAGGCAGGTCGTCGTCAGCCTTGGTGAAACCGGCTTCCAGGTTGAACTGGCGTTCCATGTTCCAGATACGTTCACCCATGGTTTCCAGATTCGTCATGTCGAACTCATCGCCACAGGCAGCAGCAACCTGTGGTTGCACATCAGCCAGCGTCCAGGCAAAGCTGGTGAACACGCAAATACCGGCTGAGTCGAACACGGCTGTTGCATCCTGGAATGCTTTCACCAAAGCTGGCTTTCCATCGGTCACCAAGGGGTCGGTTTTCACCGGAATACCCAGCACTTCCGATGCCACGGTGTAACCACGCAAGTGGCAGGCACCGCGGTTGGAAGTGGCATACGCCAAACCCATACCCTGAATACCGCGAGAGTCGTAGGCCGGGAATTCCTGACCCTTTACGCTCATCGACAATTCGGGGTGGCCATACTTGGCCGTCAAGCGCTTGGAGCCCTGGCCAATTTCAATGCCAAAACCTTCGCCATTGCAGGTGTCTTCACTGAGCTTCACCAATGCTTGCGCGGAACCAAATGGCGCCTTGCAGCCCAGTTGTGCTTCAGTCAACACGCCCATTTCATACAATTCCATCACGGCTGAAACAGTGGCGCCCAAAGAAATCGGATCAATGCCATGCTCGTTGCACAGGAAGTTCACATACGTGAGTGCTTCCAGATCGTTCACACCGTTCGATGAACCCAAAGCCCAGGCTGCTTCGTATTCCAAACCGCCAGATGCACCATGGTACTGCGGCTTGTTTTCTACGGTGAAGTGGGTTTCGTCAATTTTGGAAATGCGTCCGCAAGCAATGGTGCAACCAAAACAGGCCTGGTTGGTGACCAGGTTGGCCTTGCCATCTGTTTTGCGGGGCTCGTGCATTTTCTCGCCAGAAATGTCTTTGGCGCCATCAAAAATAACATCGCGGTGATTGTTGGTGGGCATGGCACCCATCTCGTTGATCACGTTCATCAAGACCTGCGTGCCATAGGTGGGCAGGCCAGTACCGGTCACGGCGTTCTCGGCGAGAATTTTTTTCTTCTCGTAAGTCACCTTCATGAACTCCTTGGGGTTGGAAATATTGCCAACGCCCTTGGTGCCACGCACTGCGATTGCTTTCACGTTCTTGGAACCCATCACAGCGCCAACGCCTGAACGGCCAGCCGCGCGGTGCAAGTCGTTCACAATGGCTGCATACAGCACCTGGTTCTCACCGGCCTTGCCGATTGAGCACACGCGCATCAGCGGGTCCTGGTGCTTGGTTTTAATGGCAGGCTCGGTGTCCCACACGCTCTTGCCCCACAGATCAGAAGCATCCATCAGTTTTGCACTTTCGTTTTCGATCAGCAGGTACACAGGCTTGGGCGATTTGCCCTCCATGATTACCATGTCCCAACCAGCACTCTTCAATTCATTGCCAAAATAGCCACCTGAATTTGAGCAGGCAATTGCGCCAGTCAGCGGGCCCTTGGTGATCACTGAATAGCGGCCGCCAGTGGAGGCCATGGTGCCTGTCAGCGGGCCTGTTGCATAAATAATCTTGTTTTCGGGCGAAAGTGGATCCACTTTCGCATTCACTTCTTCCACAAAGTACTTGGTGGCCAAACCACGCTGGCCAAGGTAGCTTTTCGCCCAATCCATTCTCAAGTCTTCGCTGGTGCAGGTGCCTGCTGTCAGGTTCACGCGCAGTACTTTACCGGTCCATGCCATTTGTATTACTCCCTTCTCTCTGTTCTATTCAATGGTCAACGAGTTACGCGTGAGCCTGGTTGCTCAGCTTCTCGGCCCACTGCTTCATTTTGTCCAAACCAGTCCAGTTGGAATCCACAAAAGTGATTGCGCCGGTTGGGCAGGCAGTTGCACAGGCGGGGTCGCCGCCGCACAGGTCGCACTTTTGAACCTTGCCGGTTTCCTGAACATAGTTCACCGTGCCAAACGGGCAGGCGATTGTGCACACTTTGCAACCCACGCAGGTGTCTTCTGACACCACTTTCACGCCATTGGTTTTGTCCATGGTGATGGCTTCAACCGGGCAGGCATGCAAACACCAAGCCTCATCGCACTGGGTGCAGGTGTAAGGCACTTTCTTGCCGGTGTGATGGAAGTCGAATACCTTGATTCGTGACAGTGAGGTGTTGAACACCTGATAATTCTCATAGCTACACGCCATTTCACACTGAAGGCAGCCCGTGCATTTGTCAGGCGTGATGTGAAGAGATTTTTGCATCCCGTTGTTCCTCGCTTCTTTGGTTATTTGTTTTGGGCACTACATACATGCCTTCTTATGCAATAAGCCTGCCAACTTGAAAAGAAAATTTCAGCGGCTCTCGGCAACACTTTTCCGAGTTTTTGCACATGGGGTTTTCCCGATGCAACACAGCCGTTTCAAAATGGAACACTTGTTGCAACAAAAAAGCCCTGCGCAATCGCAGGGCTTTAAGTACACATAAACCAGAATGAATTCAGGTCAAATCAAGGTCTCATGTACTTCACACCATAATTGGAAAAAATCTTTTCCAGCTCACCACTTTCCTTCAACTCATTCATGGCCACTGTCAGTTTTTCAGCCAACTCTTTGTTGCTTTTCTTGGTGGCCATGCCCACAGCCCAACCTTTGGGTGGCAGTGCATTGTGCGGCACTTTGGCCACAAAATAATCTGCTTTTTTATCCGGGTGCTGGTGCAGCGCCCACTCCAACTCGGCACGCGTGGCCATGACTGCCACCAGTTCACCATTCACCATGGCATCAACCGCTTCTTTGGGCGTCTTGAAGTTCACCAGATTGTTGGCATACGCGGCACCATCGGCGCCAGCCAACATGATGCTGGGGAGGGCTGCTGCTTCAGCGCCAATTTTGTTGCCTGCTTCCGAGAACGGTTTCAGGCTGTCCAATGTTGGCAGTTTCTTGATATTACGTGCCACGAAAATATCGTCGCGGGTGTAAGGAGAAAAGAACAGGGCCTGGTCCTCCTTTTGCATAATGTAAGCATCAACGGGTGCATGCATCAAAATATCGGCGGGCGCACCTGCCAGGTAATGGCCACGCGTCACCATGTTTCGAATGTCGTCCGAGAACTCTTCATCCTCAGTAAAAGCGCGCACCCGCAAGCCCAAACCCAGCTTGGCCGCCAAGGCTTTGGCAATGTCCACGTCAATGCCTTTGCCTTCATGTGAATAAGGTGCCAGGTAGTTGTACACCGCCACAGTCAATACGCCAGAGGCCTGCACCTTGGCCCAGTCACTTAACTCTTGTGCGGCAGCGCCAAGCTGAAAGGAAAAGCCCAGCGCAACAGCACCAAACCATTTGATCAAAGGTAATTTACACATTGGATTGAACGAATTCTTCATAAGGTCTCCTGAAAGCCGTGCCTTGGATGCACTTTTTATTTTGAATGGATACTGAAACAGACAGGAGGGGCCTGTTGTTTCAAACAACGGACCCGCCCCACATGACCATATGTCGAGTTATTCGTACTTCCGGGTTTCAACATACGCCTTGATGGCCCAAATGGCTTCCTGACTCAAAATACCCGCAAACGCAGGCATGTAGACGCGGTCACCACGCACCTTGCCACCCAGCACCGAGTTGCGGTAATAGGTATCAATTTCCACCTTGCATTGTTCTTTGGCTTTTTTGCCCGCGAAGGAATCGCATTCGGTGTTCATTTTGCGAAGGTCGGGAGAAATGCCTCCACTGACTGCCTCAAGACCATGACAGCGCGCACAGTTCTGGTTGTATGCAGAGCTACCCACGCGAATTGCTTCCTTGTCGCCGGTGTAGGGATTGGTTTCCAGCATGTCATCGCCCAATGGCTTGAGCGTGGACACATCCACAACCTGCGGGGTTACATCACCGTGAGCCATTGCCACTGAAGCAGCAATTGAAAAAAAGGTTGCCACAAGGGCTTTACGAACTAACATCACAACTCCTGTATTTCTAAGAATGATTCGACACAGGGTAGCTACTGCAATCCCCATGCCACCCTATTCATTTGGATTTGTGAATTAGTTTTACCAATTGTGACAAATCGCGAACTCTATGGTGCGGCTTCCTGATCTGTGCTACTTTTTATCAAAATGTGTTTCATTCTGAAACATATTGAATTGAGTTGGCACAGTGCTTGCATTGGGCAACATAGCAGCTGAAATATCAATACAAGTAAAAACATTCAGCGCTTCAAGTTGCACCCAAAACCATACTTATAAAACGCAGCACCACAAGAAGCAGGAGACATGGATGGCATTCTTATCCGAGCGGGATGGCGGCAGCCTCGCATCCAACGCCCAAGTGATCGAACTGATCGACCCAGGTACAGAGGGACACCTGGAATTTATCCGACGCGCACACCAGCGCTCCACAGCAGCAGGCTTGGACACCACTTCCAAGGTAGACATGGCCCCGCCGCCCAGCAGCGCACTGAAAGAGTTAATCGAGAAAAACAACCGGTTGAAGTCGTGTGCCCTGCCCTTCATGGAAACCCTGTACGAGCAGGTGGTCAATACACACAGCATGGTGCTGCTGACCGATGCCAGCGGAACCATTATTGAATCGCTCGGCGATGACGACTTTTTGGTCAAAGCACAGAAAGTCGCCCTTGCTCCTGGAGTTACCTGGAGTGAAGAACACAAGGGCACCAATGCGATTGGCACGGCGCTGATCGAGGAATTGCCCACCGTGGTTCACGGGCAAGACCACTTTTTGGATGTTAACCGGTTTCTGACCTGTTCAGCGGCGCCCATTTTCGACCCAAACGGTGTAGCCATCGGTGTGCTAGATGTCACCGGCGACTACCGCAGCTACCACCGCCACACCATGGGCCTGGTGCGCATGTCCGCACAAATGATTGAAAACCATTTGTTCAACAGCTCGTTTCAAGACGCGATCATTGTTCAGTTTCACCAGCGTGGCGAATTCCTCGGTTCTGTGGTGGAAGGCGCAGCAGCGTTTTCGCCAGCGGGTAAATTTCTGGCTGCCAACCGAGCGGCCATGGTGCAGTTTGGCATGTCCGCCAATGCACTAAAAAGCCACACCTTCAGTTCTCTTTTTGGCATGCCTTTGTCGGCCTTGATCGACCACTACCGAACCTGCAACCCCATTCCACTCATTCTGTGTTTGCACAATGGCAACCAGGTTACCGCACGTGCAAGCTTGGGCAGTGTAGGCCGCGGCAAAATTTTTGACTCTGTGGGTTTGGTGAAAAACAACTCTGAAGCGGCCGTGGTTCAAAACCATGCACCAGCCCCCCAGAAAGCAAATGCACATTGTCAAAAAAGCCATCACCTCTCCAGCCTGAAGTACCTGAACACAGGCGACCCACAAGTGGCAAAGATCATCGAGAAAGTGGGCAAGGTGATCGACAAGGACATTCCCATTTTGATTCTGGGTGAAACTGGCACGGGCAAGGAGATTCTTGCGCAGGCCATACACAACGATTCGCCAAGACACGACAAGCCTTTTGTGGCAGTGAATTGCGCATCCATCCCAGAAACGCTGATTGAATCCGAGTTGTTTGGATACGAAGACGGTGCATTCACTGGCGCAAAAAAGAAGGGTTCGCAAGGTCGAATTCTACAAGCCAACGGCGGCACTCTGTTTCTCGACGAAATCGGCGACATGCCGATTTCACTGCAAGCAAGATTGCTGCGGGTATTGCAAGAAAGGGTAGTGACGCCACTGGGCAGCCAAAAAAGCATTCCAGTGAATCTACAGGTGATTTGCGCAACGCACCGTAACTTGCGCGATCAAATCGCCGCAGGACAGTTCCGCGAAGACTTGTACTACCGGCTTCACGGCCTGGTCGTTCGCCTCCCCGCCTTGCGCGAGCGCACTGACTTACAAAAAATCATTCAGCGCATTCTTGAAAATGAATCGCACAACCCGCGCATTCGGGTGTCTAGCGAGGTGATGAAAGCATTCACCACTCACGCATGGCCGGGCAATATTCGCCAGCTGACCAATATTTTGCGCACCGCCAGCGTAATGACGGATGAAGCAGAGACCATTGAGTGGGACCACCTGCCCGATGACTTTCTCGACGAATGGCGTGCATTGCGACTGGACAACACCGCAAAGCCAGCGCCTCAAGAACCCGTTGAAACAGAAGAGCGCCAACAACACCCCCGCGCAACAACACCAGCGGTAAATACACGCCCACAGTTCAGCGTGCGCAGTAATTTTTCAGTACAAACAAAAATCGCAACACCGGTTCACAACAATTCGCCAGCGTTACCGGGCAGAAACAAACCAAGCACATTTGAGGTGCAGGTTCACCACCGGCCGGCCGTTGCTCGCAAAGGCAATAACCTCGACCAAACATTCAGTAAGTTCAGGGAAGGTCGGTTCGACAGCTGGACACACAGCCCAAAACCCGCCAGCCGGGAGGAAAATATCAACGCGCTTGCGCAGTCACCACGCTTCAAGGAAGAAAGTTATGACACCCGTGCCTACGATGCACGGGCGCAAGGTTATCTGGGTTCACGACAGGCCACCGCAAGGGCTCAAGTTGAAAATCCAATCAATCTGGACGACCTTGAATCACGTGCCATTCAAGATGCGCTGGAAACCTGTAGAGGCAATGTCAGCGCAGCAGCAAGAATGCTGGGTATTTCCAGAAACACAATTTACCGGCGCTTGAATTCAAAGTAAAAAATCGCGTTTAACAAACAACTCTTTGCCTTTAAAAAACCACCCCACTGCAGGGTGGTTTTTTGGCACAAACCAACTGAACAGTTGTCACAAAACTGTCATTCACTTGCTCCAGCCGCACACAATTCTGTTTCAAAGCGCACCGCCTGACGCAAAGCAACTGCACTGCTTCACCCTGTCATCAAAAGCCCTACATTTTTATTTAATTCAATAAAATCAACAACTTAAATACTGGCATGTCTTTTGCCCTAGTCCCTTCAAGCCAGTTCTACTCTGCGGTGTGCTGGCGAGCTTTAGAAGACAAACAAGCAACAACCTTTAAAAACTAAAACTGGAGGGTTGATCTTATGATCAGCAAAAAATTAGTAGCAGCTTCCATCTTGGCAGCAATGGGGACTTCGGCACACGCGATCGGCTTTAAGGCCGGTGAATGGGAAATGGATATTTCTGGTTCTGTGAATGCTTACTACACCAGCACCAGTTGCGACAACGTGGGCGACGGTGCAGGCATTTTCACCGGAAACGGCACAGCACTGCACCCTTGCGGCATTGATGCAACCAACGGCGTGGACAAGCAAAACATTCAAAACGGCTTGCTGCCTGGCTTCATCATTTTCTCCGCCTCAACCACACAGAAGGGTTACGACCTGAAAGCTGTGATTTCGATTGACCCTGGCACATCCACCGATGGCGGAACTTCCAGTGCATTGGGATCTGGCAACCTGAGCGATGCAGGCGGCGGTCGCGGCCAAATTGTGGGCGATCAGCGTCGCGTTTATTTCTCGGTGGGCAATGCCACCATGGGTACCGTAAAAGCAGGTCGCGATATCGGCTTGTTTGGTCAAAATGCAATCTTGAACGACATGTCCTTGCTTGCAGTGGGTGGCGGCTCAGCATTTAACGGTGCTTTGAATACCACTTTGGGCTCGATCGGCTCCGGTTATGTTTACACCCAATTTCAACCCCAAATCACTTACACCACACCGGCCATTGGCAATTTGAGCGTCAGCGCTGGTGCCTTCCAGCCAGTCGCTCGCAATGCATCAGTAACTGGCGACCGTGAACTGGGCTTCCAAGGCTTGGCCACATACAGCTTGGGTGATATGGGCAAGTTGTGGGGTGCTTTCATCAGCCAGGGCAATGAGCAAACAAACACCAATGCTCCCGTAGCCGATATTAGCGGCTTTGAAGTGGGTGGCACATTGAACTTTGGTTCACTGGGCTTGACCGCGAACTACTTCACTGGTGACGGACTTGGAACTGCCTTGATTGGTTTCGGCGGAAGCGACGCACTGGCACAAGAACGAGAGTCTCAAGGTTATCTGGTTCAAGCAACTTACAAGGTAGGTGATACCAAGTTCGGCGTGAATTACGGTGTCTCCAGCCTGGACGCCACTGCAAACGATCGTGCAACGGCAACTCGCATTCTGGATGAAAGTGAGCAGTTGACGCTTGGTGTTTATCACAACCTTACGCCTAGCCTGACGATTGCTGGTGAATACATCACCAACACCGTGAAGTACCAGTTGGGCGGCCCCACACAGGACGCTGAATCCGACACAATCGCAATCGGTGCAATTCTGTTCTTCTAAATCGTTAACCACCCTCCGTTAACGATTACCCTAAGGCGCGAGCTCATAAGGCTCGCGCCTTTTTGCTTTTTGTTTCAATCTGCAACACCCAGAACACCCTTATTTTCCACATCATAAAATTTCCGACAAATACCTGTGCAAGGCACAGGAATTGCTATTTAAATAATCGAGGACGAACAACATGGCGCAAGCCTGGTTCTTCACCAAATCCCTTCGGGATGTGGTGCATTTTAAAAAGCATAAGGAGGATATTTCATGCAGTGGACTACACCATCGTTTGTTGACATGCGTTTCGGTTTCGAAATCACCATGTACATTGCCAACCGTTAATTTGACGGTTCGCACAGCCCCGGATAGCCTTTCGGCTGGCGGGGCTTTTTTTACCCCTGAAAAAAAGCAACTATGAAAATCAAAGTTCTGGGTTCCGCAGCAGGCGGAGGGTTCCCACAATGGAACTGTAACTGCAACAACTGCCAAGCTGTCAGGGCCAGAGCGCCTGGATACACTGCGCGCACCCAGTCGTCGATTGCCATATCGGACGGGTCGGCTAACTGGATTCTCGTGAACGCGTCGCCCGATATTCTTGCGCAAATCAAAAATACCCCAGAGTTACAACCCAATAGAGGACCACGCGACACCGGTATTTCTGCCGTCATTTTGATGGACGCGCAAATTGACCACACCACTGGCCTGTTGATGATGCGTGAAGGCAAAACACCCATGCGCCTTTACACCACGCCCGCAGTGTGGGAAGACCTCACCAATGGTTTGCCCTTGGTACCCACTTTGGGATTTTATTGCGGCGTGAAATGGACACCTTTGTGTACCGAATGCGACGACCCCCTCACCATCAGCCCGATGGACAGCATCAAGATCAAATCAATTCCATTGATCAGCAAAGCGCCGCCCTATTCGCCGAACCGATATGCGCAACGCCGTGGCGACAACATTGGCTTGCTGATCGAAGACATCAACACGGGCAAGAAGGTTTTTTATGCGCCGGGCCTCGGAGAAATTACGCCCGATATTCTGCCCTACATGCAACAAGCTGACGTGTTGATGGTGGACGGCACGTTCTGGACCGAAGACGAAATGGTCACACAGGGTTTCTCAACAAAAATGGCAGCCGATATGGGCCACCTGCCGCAAACCGACAAACCAGGCAAGCGTGGTTCAGGCATGATCAGTCAGCTTCGCCAATTCGAGCACCAGCGCAAAATCCTGATTCACATCAACAACACCAACCCGATTTTGTACGAGCATGGCGACGAACGCGCCATTCTGGCCGACAATGGAATTGAAGTGTCTTATGACGGCATGGAGATTCTTGCATGAGCAGCAACAAGGCGTGGAGTAAAAAAGAGTTCGAAGAACGTCTGCGTGCCAAAGGCGACCGCTACCACATACACCACCCTTTCAATGTGGCCATGCGTGAAGGCAAATTAAGCCGTGAACAATTGCGTGGTTGGGTGGCCAACCGCTTTTATTACCAGGTTTGCATTCCGCAAAAAGACGCCGCTGTGATGGCCAACTGCGACGACCGTGAAACCCGCCGCCGTTGGGTACAACGTATTCTTGACCACGATGGTTGGGAGGGCAATGCCGGTGGTATAGAGGCATGGAGCCGCCTGGGCGAAGCGGTGGGCATTGAGAGGGATGTACTGTGGAGCCAGCAACTGGTGTTGCCAGGTGTCCGTTTTGCGGTGGACGCCTACGTGAATTTCGCGCGCCGTGCGCCATGGCAAGAGGCGGTGTGCTCGTCGCTGACCGAGATGTTCGCCCCTGAAATTCACAAACAGCGCCTGAGCAATTGGCCCAAAGATTACAAATGGGTTGCTTCCGAGGGGTTGAATTACTTCCGCTCGAGAATCAGCCTTGCACAACGCGATGTGGAGCACGGACTGGAAGTGACCTTGAATTATTTCAAGACCCGCGCGCAACAGGAACGTGCGCTTGAAATTTTGCAATTTAAACTGGATGTGTTGTGGAGTATGTCAGACGCGATTGCGCTGGCTTATCACGACAAACCCGCCAAAACAAAACAGAAAAAACAATGAACACCGAGACCATTCCAAGCCTGCCGGAACACCCGAAACTGAACCGCTTGTTTCGCCTGCAATACGAAGAGGCGCAGAAAACCCATGTGCTGCTGTACCCCGAAGGCATGGTGAAACTGAACCAATCGGCCAGTGAAATTTTACTGTTGTGCGATGGCAGCCGAACTGTGAATGACATTGTTGCGGCGCTTGAAGCCAAGTTCAACGCAAGCGGACTGGAAGCCGATGTGCGCAGCATGCTGCAAGAGGCCACGCGCCGTAACTGGCTGGACGCATGACAGGCTTGAGCGAACTCACTACACGGCCGGCTGGCCCGCTCTGGTTGCTGGCTGAACTGACCTACCGCTGCCCGCTGCACTGCGTGTTTTGCTACAACCCAGTGGACTACAAAACCAACACGAATGAGCTGACAACCGCCGAATGGAAAGAAACCATGAAACAGGCCCGTGCGCTGGGTGCAGTTCAATTGGGTTTTTCCGGTGGTGAGCCCTTGCTTCGAGACGACCTCGAAGAGTTGGTGGCCTATGGCCATGAACTGGGCTACTACACCAACTTGATCACCTCAGGCATCGGCCTGAAACCCGCACGGCTTGATGCCCTGAAAGCCGCTGGCCTCGACCACATCCAGGTGAGTTTTCAAGATGCAACCCAGGCCGCAAATGATGCACTGAGTGATACAAAAACATTTGCCAAGAAACTGGAAATTGCAAGCGCTGTGAAAGCGGCTGGTTGGCCCATGGTGTTGAACGTGGTACTCCATCGTTTGAATCTCGACCACATTGATTCAATTATTGAGTTGGCGGTGAAGCTGGGCGTTGAATACCTTGAGTTGGCCAATACCCAATACTACGGCTGGGCCTTTAAAAACAAAGCGGCCCTGATTCCAACCCACGAACAGTTAAAGCACGCCGAAGAACGTGTGGCCGCATGGCGCGAAAAACTGGGCAACAGCATGAAGCTGTTATTCGTGGTGCCCGATTACTTCGAGAAAACCCCCAAGCCCTGCATGAGCGGCTGGGGCAATGTGTTTCTCAGTATCAGCCCAGATGGTACCGCGCTGCCTTGCCAAGCCGCGCGCATGTTGCCGGGCTTTGAATTTCCAAATGTAAAAACCAGCACGGTTGAACACATTTGGTATGAAAGCGATGGTTTCACCCGCTACCGTGGCGATGCCTGGATGAAAGACCCCTGCCGCACCTGCCCCGACAAAACCAAGGATTACGGCGGTTGCCGCTGCCAGGCCTACCTGATCACCGGCGACGCCACCAACGCCGACCCGGTGTGCCACAAATCGCCCGATCATGAAAAAGTAATCGCGTTCGTCGATGCAGCCCAGAGGCGCGACAACCCCAACAACTACCTGAAAGTTCAAAAGCCCGAACAGCAAGCATTGGCCAACACCGCCGAGGTGCCCGTGGTATGGTATCGCAGCGATCACAACAGCTTGCACCTCAGCAAAAACGGCTCTTGAACACCAACAACACCGCAACCGACACCACCATCCGCCTGCACGCACAGGGCCTTTCATTCTCCTGGGGAGAACGGCGGGCACTGAGCAATGTCAGCCTAGATTTGAACGCAGGCGAAATGTTTGGCCTGCTGGGCCCCAACGGCGCAGGAAAAACCACACTCATCAGCTTGATAGCCGGCCTGATCACACCCGACCAGGGTGAGCTCTCGGTGCTGGGTTACAGCACCCGCAGGGCAGCCGACCTGGCCCGCAAAAACCTGGGCTTTGTATTTCAATCGGTGTCACTGGACCGCTTCATGACCGTGGAGGAAAACCTGCTGTTTGCCGCAGGCCTGCAAGGTTTGAACAAAACGCAAGCCAAAGCAAACCTGGCACACTTGTACACCATTTTTCCAATTCAGGCCTGGTTAAACCGCACCGTGGGAAGCCTTTCAGGTGGACAAAAAAGACTGGTGGATATTGCGCGCGCCATGGTGCACAAACCCGGGGTTCTTATACTCGACGAACCCACCACCGCACTGGACGTACCGTCGAAGAACAGTGTGTGGCAAACCCTGAAAACCTTGCAGGCCATCGACGGGCTGACCATTTTTATCGCAACGCATTTAATGGACGAGGCCAACAGCTGCGACCGGGTGGGTTTTCTCCACCAAGGCGAATTGAGTTGGCTTGGTACACCCGCGCAAGCGCTGGACGAATTGCCCGACCAAAGTGTAACCAGCGTGCGCACAGCCACCCTGGCTGACTGGTTTGTGTGGAAAATGAATGGCGGAGCCCACTGAGATGTTGATGCATTTTTACTGGGCTGTGATACGCCGCGAAAGCCAAAAGTTGTTGAAACAACGGGACCGCCTGGCAGCAGCCATGGTACGCCCGGTGCTGTGGTTATGGATTATTGGTGGCGGCATGCAAGCCTTGGCTGGTGGTGATTACACCGCACGTTTGCTGCCTGGCATTGTGGGCATGACACTGCTGTTTGGCGGCATGGTGGGTGGCCTGAGCATTGCGCTGGACAAAGACGCAGGCACCATGCGCTTGCTGGTGACCGCCCCAGTCAAAACCTATCACATACTGATTGCCAAAACACTGGGTGCAGCCATTGGCGCACTGGTGCAAATGGGCCTGTTGATCGCCCTGCTGCTGGCTCTTGAAGGCCTGTACACCCTGCTGTTTCCTCTCGGGTTTGATTTGCAGGAAATACTGCCTTGGGTTGGCCGCACCTTGTGGCCACAACTGCACGTGTTGCTGCCCGGAGCCGCCTTGGCTGCTTTGGCCTGTGCTGCCTTGGGTGTACTGTGCGGTACTTTTGCAAAAAGCATTGATGGTTTTGCTGTCATGATGAATTTCGTGATTTTTCCGGTGTTCTTTTTCAGTGGCGCTTTGTACCCCATCGACCCCATGCCCGCACTGGCGCGCTGGGTAGCCTTGGTGAATCCATTTTCTTACTGCGTCGACCTGCTTCGCCACGCCTTCAGCAGCCACGCAGAATTTGGCTTGATGTTTGCCACCTTGGTGCTTGTGGGTGCAACTGTGGCCATGCTGATTGTCGCCACCTGGAAGTTCTCGCAAAGTGGTGCAGCAGTGCCGTTGAATCAATAAAATACTATTTTTGAATAGATTTTATAGAGAATAACTCTATATTTTATAAGCACGACCGTTCGTATTTTTACCTACAATACCCCTCGTACACATCCATTCTTACAAACGGACCCACGAGGACGACATGAAACAATCCCCTTTTCAAATCAAAACGATTTGCGCGGCCATCGCAAGCTTGACGATTGCGGGTACCGCCCAAGCAGCCGGGTTTGCCCTGCTTGAACAAAACGCCAGCGGTGCTGGTGTGGCTTATGCAGGCAAAGCAGCCATTGGCGAAGACGCCAGCGCAGCATGGTTCAACCCAGCCAGCATGAGCCGCCTGAAAGAACGCCAGGTGGTGTTGGGCGGGCATTACATTGACCTGAACGGCGAGGTCAACAACGAAGGCAGCACCGCCGCACCAGGTCGCCCCTTGGGCAGCAGCACAGGCGAGTTTGGCGATGAAGGCTATATCCCCAACTTTCACCTTGTTGTGCCTTTCAATGACCGCATCAACTTTGGCCTGTCTGTGGCCACTCCCTTTGGTCTGAAAACCGATTTCCAGCCCGATTGGTACGGTCGCTTTCAGGGTGTTACTTCTGACATCAAATCAGTCAACATCAACCCCTCCGCGTCGTACAAAGTCAATGAACAATGGTCAGTGGGCGCGGGTGTATCCGCACAAAAGCTGGATGCCAAGCTCAGTTCACAAATCAACTACGCCCCATTTGGCGGTACTGAAGGGTTGACCACCATTGCCGGCGATGGTTGGGGTTACGGCTTTAACCTGGGCGTGATGGGTCAGGTAACGCCTGCGACACGTGTGGGTGTTGCCTACCGTTCAGCAATTGAGCAAGACCTGGAAGGCAATGTCACCTTCGACAATGTTGCACCGGCAGTTGCGGCTCTTTTCGCCAACAGTGAACTCACTTCCAAGATCCGACTGCCTGCCTCGCTGGCCATTTCATCGGTGACTGAGCTGACACCCAAGTGGCAACTGTTGACCGACGCCACCTGGACTGAATGGAGCACGATTCAAAAGCTGGATTTTCAGCGCCAGAACGCCCCAGCAGGTGCTGCGCCATTGACAGTGCAAGACTACGAATGGAAAAACAGCTGGCGTTTTGCGGTGGGTGGTATTTACAAGTACAGCGACACCATCAATTTGAAAGCAGGCGTGGCTTACGACATCACACCGGTGCCCGATGAGCGTCGCAAAGTGCGCTTGCCCGATGAAAACCGCATTACTTTTGCAGTGGGCTCACAGTACAAGTTCGACAAAGCCACCACCTTTGATGTGGCCTTTCAGTACGTGATGCCCGACAAAGCGAAAATTGACAGCACCGAAGGAAACCCTGCGGCAGGTCAGCAAACGCGAGTACTGGGTACTGCTGAAGGTGATGCATTCATTCTTTCTGGTCAGGTGTCGTACAAGTTTTAAAAGCTGTAGACGAAAAAATGCCCGGCACAAGGCCGGGCAGAAAAGACGCATTCGTTTAGGAGACTCTCAAACCGCCACAACTTTTCCAGCTCCCAATCAATGCCAGAAAAAGGTCCCAAGGAGCAATTCGATCAAACCGTTTGCGTCAATAAGTTCCCTGCGGAGCAGGCAGAAAACTTGGGGGTGAAAATGACAACACTTCTAAAACGCTCTACTACTTCACTACTCACCAAACCACCCCGCATGGGGCAGTTTGATGTTCTTCACAAACTGATCACTTGCCGTCGAACAGTTTGAATACCCACACGGAACCACCTTGTTCAAGGTAGTTCACTTTGCTGGCTACGTCTCCGCCCCACAGGGGAACAGCGCCGCCCCAGCCAGACACCACAGCCACGTACTGCTGACCGTCTTTGCCTTTCCAGGTCACGGGAGGAGCAACCACGCCAGAACCTGTCTGGAATTTCCAGACTTCCTTACCGGTCTTGGCATCAGCCGCCTTCAGGTAACCTTCTGGAGTACCCCAGAACACCAGGTTGCCGCCAGTGGTCAACACGCCACCCCACAGAGGAGCATTGTTGGTGATTTCCCATTCGATCTTGCCGGTCTTGGGGTTCATCGCGCGCAGGGCACCGATGTAGTCAAAGCCAGGCAATGTCTTGATGGTGAAACCAGCGCCCAGATAAGCCGCACCTTTCTTGTAGGTGATTGGCTCGTTCCAGATTTCCATGCCCCATTCGTTCGCTGGAACATAGAACAGACCTGTGTCAGGGCTGTAAGCCATTGGCTGCTGGTTCTTGCCACCCAGGAAAGAAGGTGCGGAGAACACTGTTTCGCCTTTCTTGCCATCCATCTTGGTGGGATCACCAGGGCGGTTGGCGGGATCGAAAATCGGACGACCTGTCTTCATGTCGATGCCCTTGGCCCATGTGATTTTCTTCACAAACGGGAAGGCATTTTCCAGCTTGCCGGTGGTGGCGTCGTTCACGTACATGAAGCCGTTGCGGTCAGCTTTCGCACCAACACGCTTGCCATTCATGTCAAAGGTCACGAACTCGTTCACACCGTCATAGTCCCAACCGTCGTTCGGTGTGGACTGGTAGTGCCACTTGATCTGGCCGGTTTTTACATCAACTGCCACTGTGGATGTGGAATACAGGTTGTCGCCGGGGCGCAGGTGGCTGTTCCAGGGCGCTGGGTTACCAGTACCGAAGTAAGCCAAACCTGTTTTGCTGTCATAGGAGCCACCCAACCAGGTTGCTGCACCGCCGGTTTTCCACATGTCGCCTTTCCAGGTGGCATTGGTGGTACCGGAAATTCCAGCTTCCTTCTTGTTGCCGTCTTTGTCCCAGGTATAACCCATGTGGCCTTCAACGGTTGGGCGCAGCCATACCATTTCACCAGTCTTGGCATTTCGTGCTTCAACGCGACCCACTACACCGAATTCACCACCCGATACACCTGTCAGCACCAAACCATTGGCGATGATGGGTGCAGCAGTGTTGGAGTAACCCGCTGCATAGTCGTCAATCTTGTCTTTCCACACCACCTTGCCGGTGTTCTGGTCCAGGGCGATCAACTGGGCATCCAGTGTCGAGAAAATCACCAGGTTGTCATACAGGGCGGCACCGCGGTTCACCACGTCGCAGCAAGGCATAATGCCTTCTGGCAGGCGGTGCTCATATTTCCACAGCTTTTCACCTGTCGAAGCATCCAGTGCGTAAATGCGTGAATAGGAACCGGTGACAAACATCTTGCCGTTGTGAATCAGCGGCTGGCTTTCCTGGCCACGCTGCTTTTCACCACCGAACGAGAATGACCACGCTGGAACCAGCTTGCCCACGTTCGATACGTTGATGTCTTTCAATGGGCTGTAACGCTGACCCTCTGTACCAATACCCCAGGACAATACGTCGCCTGTGGATTTGGCATCGTTTTGAATCATTGCGTCTGTCACATTGGCCGAAGCCACTGCGGGAATCGCCAGTGCGGTTGCTACCATCGCGCTAAGCAGAGTTTTGCGCATTATTTGTTTCTCCTCTCATCATCCGTTACTTTGAGGTTCTCGCCCCTCGTTTGCAGAGTCGGGGCTACCCACAGAAACCTAGCGCAAGCTTCATGCCAAGTAGAATATTTCATCTAAATAAATTTTTTATTCAATAAAATCAGTATGTTACAAAAACACCCTCATTAGAGTGATTTCATTGATCGCGATAAGCAAAAAAAGAGACAGTTTTGTGACATTGCAACAGCTCACCTGTTCAGCAACACACAAACTGTCCCTTTTTGACACACTTGGTACAGCGTTAACCCTTATGCTCGCCGCTCAAAAACCGCCCAAAGCCTGCTTTTCATACAGGGGGTACAAATTGGTCACATTGCGGTAAAACTCAGCCGGGTAGGCTGCAAAGTTTCGGAATCGCTCGGGGGCACCTTTCTTCATCACATCATTCATTTCCTCGCCCATATTGGCCGCGTCGGTCAGTCGTTTGTCCAGCCAACTCAAGTAATCCAGGGTTTGGTCAATGGCCTCGGTGCCCCAACTCAAGGGGCCGTGGCTGGGCACCACCACCTTGGGCTTCATGGCTTGCAATTTTTTCAGGCTTTCTATCCACGGTTTCAGCTGTGCATGCGGGGTGGTCACAATACGCTTGTAAAACACCAGGCCACCGGCCCACATCACTTTGCTTTCCGGGTCAAATAACACCAGGTCCGAATCGGTGTGGCCTTTCAATTCAAGGGTTTGAATTGTCTTATCGCCGAGTTTATTGAAGTTGCCCGGCAGTATGGTTTGCACGGGAAATACGCTTTCAGTGCCCTTCATCCAGTCGCCACACAAGCGGTACAAGTTGATTTCATACAAAGCCGCTTCGGCCTTGATGCCTTGGATGGTCAGCTTCGTCGCGGCCAGTGATTCTTGGGGGTAAGCCTGATTGCCCAAAAAATAATCCGGGTGAAGGTTCAGTGCCACCACCTGCTTCACTGGTTTGTTCTTGCTGACCGAGTTGATCAAGGTCCGCTGTTGCTCGCCATAAATACGCGAGGTTCCGGTGTTGATGACGTACACCCCCGAGTCGTCCATGTAAAAACCGGTGTTGATGATGTTGCAGCCATTGGCCTGAGAAAAGTCATCGTTCGCACCCGCAATCACATACCAGCCACCCGCCAGTTTGGTGGCTTTCAAACCGTAATCAAGGGTGGCTTTGTCAGGTGTTGGTTTGGCAACATTGGGCAGCTCAGCCAGCGCAGGGGCAACAAGAACAATGAACGTGGATGCGGCAAATATCGCGCGCACAGCTTTGAACAAATTCATTGGGTAACCTTTGCATCAATTCGGTTGCCGTTGTTGTCGCGCCCTACCAGGCTGATTGGGCCCACCGGTTTCTTGTCAAAATCAAACGAAAACAAAGGGTTCTCCGACACAGGCTCAAAGGGGTAAAGCTTGGCCAGTACTTGTTTGTTCTTGTCTTGCAAAATCATTTCTTCAATGTAAAAGGCGGGCACGCCGGCCACCAACCCCGTGTCCATGGGGTGCGACACCTGCACGCGCAGGCGTGCGTCATCCCGCAACTGGTTGGCATCAAACATTTTGCCAGCCACCTTGTTCAAGGTTTGTGGCCAGCTGCCATCGGCCCGTGTTGCGCCAGGCACGGTGCAACCCCCGCCAGACGCTTCAATAAAGGCATAGCCCACATGCCACACACCGTTTTCGGTCAGGGCTGCAACGCGAATGGGGCTGGCTTGCTCCAACTTGAAACGAAAATTCAGGGCAGGCTTGGCTTTCTCGGGAATGAACTCCAGCACCTTTCGAATCGGGTTTCTGTCCACCAGCACCACGATTTTTTTCACCTTACCGAGTGCGGAAGCATCGAATGACACGGGCACATTCATGGCATCCTCGGCGAACAAGGGCACCGTGACCTTGATGCGGGAATCAAACACGGTTTTTGCATCGGCATCGAAGAACTGGCCTTTCATGTCAGGCCACTGCATGGAACCCAGCGGGTCTCCGCCAGTCAAATCGCCTTTGACTGCGCCAAGTTCGGCGGGTGCTGCAAGAACAGGGCTGGCGAAGAAATTGCTCACCAGCAAGAAACCGCTCAAGAAAACCCCTAGCGGGGTCATTTTATTAATCGATTGTTTTGTACCGCTGAACATCATGATTACTTGTCTCCTGCATTTTGTAATCTGTCAGAATGCAAGCAATCGACATGCCTGTATCCGCAAATGCTCAATTTAAAAGTATCCGCCCGCTGGAAAAAAGACGATGGTCAGTTTGTTGAACTGGACCAGCGCATGTTGAACACCCTTAAAACCATTGACTCGGAAGGTTCCATTTCGCTGGCCTGTAAGGCGCTGGGTATCTCTTACCGTACCTTATGGTCGCAAATCCAGCAATACAACCTCATGCTGGGTGAAGAACTGGTGGCTACGCACGGACGCGCGGGGGCATGCCTGACCCGGTTCGGTCACAAGTTGATCTGGATGGTGGAGCAAGGCAATGTGCGCGTGGCACCCGACCTGGGTACCGTGGGCGAGCAACTGAACGCCGAATGGCTGGATGTTGATCAAAACAAGCCCTGGATCAGCCTTGCGCTGAGCGACGACCTGGTGCTTCAGAACCTGTTTCAAAACACTTCGCTGTACAAAAAGCTTCAACTGTCGCTGCGCTGGTCGGGCAGTATTGCGGCGCTCTCGGCACTGCACCGCGGTGAAGTGCGCGTGGCCGGCTGCCACTTGCCTGTTGGCCTTGAAGAACACTCCCATGTCCATCACATCATGCGGCGCTGGTTGCGTGGTTCCAACCTCAGTGTGATTGAACTGTTCGAGCGCGACATCGGCTGGATGAGCCGCCCAGCCGCCAAGCCCCCCACTCTGGAGGATGTGGCCCAAAGGCGTGCCCTGCTGGTGAACCGCAACTCGGCATCCTCCACCCACCACCAACTTGATGCCTTGATTACGAAGGCCGGCCTGAAGGCAGAAGACTTGCCAGGATTTTTTCACGAAGAGAACTCCCATTTGGCAGTGGCCTGTACGATTGCAGCGGGACACGGTGATTTGGGCTTGGGCATTCGCGCTGCGGCTGACCATTACGGCCTGCAATTCAGGGCAGTGTCCAAAGAGCGTTATTTTTTGGTGTTGCACAACAGCGATTTGCAATACCCGGCACTGGACATTTTGCTGCCCTGGTTGCGCAGTGCGGAAGCGGGCGCCTATGTCGAAAGTATTGCAGGCTACTGCCCATTGAATATTGGAAGAACGCGCGCACTGGAGTTGTTTCTCAATGAGATACAGACCAGCTAGGCTTCTGTCCGGGTGTGTCAAAACTGTGCAGCGCAACAAAATTATGCAATCTCTTGCATAATTTAAGACGCCTGCAAGGGTCATCCACAATTGACCCAAAGTTCAGTGCTGAAATAATGGCCGCTACCTCAAGCCACGCCTGTCAACATGAACCAAGTCAATGTGCTCTCAGAAATTCTGGGAGTTACCGCCCCCGTATTTGCCATGGTTTTCATGGGCCTGCTGTTGCGCAAAGTCAATCTCATCAACGACTCGTTCATTCAAACCGCCTCCACCCTCACCTACAAAGCCACCATGCCAACGCTGTTCTTCCTGTCCATTTGGCAGGCCGATCTGCAAAGCGCATTCAATGCCAAATTGGTACTTTTTCTCTGTGCTGCAACGGTACTGGGTTTTCTGGCCAGCTGGTGGTGGGCCACGCGCTTTGTTCCCTATGGTCAACGCGGGGTGTTTGTTCAGGGTGCTTTCCGGGGCAATTGTGGTGTGGTCAGTTTTGCGCTGGTGGCCAGTTACTACGGCGACTACGGCCTGTCCGTGGGCGGCGTGTTGGTTGGCTTTACCATTTTGTTGTTCAACGTGCTGTCGGTGTTGATTCTCTCTATTTACAGCCCCACCCTGAAATTCAGCCCAGCCGCAGTGGGTAAGGAACTGCTTAAAAATCCTCTTATTATTGCGGTGGTGCTGGGCATGTTGGCCAGCGCAATCCAGCTTTACATTCCGCAGTGGCTGTTAAAATCGGGCGAGTACTTTGCCGGGCTTACTCTCCCACTGGCACTGATCTGTGTAGGGGGCACACTTTCATTGGCCGGGGTGAAAGCCTCGGGCCTGTCAGCCACGCAATCAAGCGTCATTAAAATTGCAATACTGCCCGTGCTGGCCTGCGCTGCTGCATGGGCCATAGGCATTGAAGGGCGAGACCTGATCATTCTCTGGATGTTTTTCTCAAGCCCCACTGCAGCAGCCAGCTTCGCAATGGCTGTGGCTGCCGGCGGCGACGGCAAGTTGGCCGCCAACATCATCGCGCTCACCACGCTGGTGTCCATCGTCTCCATGACGATCGGCATTTATGCACTCACCGCCCTGGGTCATTAGGGTAGCGGGTTAAACTCAAGGTCAAAAGCAAAAAACCATCCACAGGTAGCAGTACATGAACAGCCCCACCGCATGCCAAGTGACAATGACGCCCCAACGCGAGTGGGCGTTGCTGCTGATTCTTGCTGGCATACAATTCACCCACATTCTCGACTTCATGATCATGATGCCGCTGGGGCCACAGCTCACGCAGGCTTTTGCAATTTCCGATGCGAAGTTCGGCCTGCTGGTGTCCGCCTACACTTTCGCGGCCGGTGCCTCGGGTTTGTTGGCCTCCTTGTACATTGACCGGTTTGAACGGCGTCGATTGTTGTTGATTTTGTATGTGTTGTTTGCCGTGGCCACTTTGGCCTGCGGCCTTGCGCCCACCTATGAAACGCTGATGAGCGCCAGAATCGCTGCCGGGCTTTTTGGCGGAATTTTATCGGCGATGATTCAAACCATTGTGGCCGATGTGGTGCCTTCGCGCGCAGGGGTAAAGCCATGGGTGTCATCATGACCTCATTCTCCGTGTCTACGGTGATGGGTGTGCCTCTGGGTCTCTACGTGGCCGCCAATTCGGACTGGCACACCCCCTTCTTCGGAATTGCCGGTATCAGCTTTGTGCTGGCAGTGGCAGGCTGGTACGTCATTCCAACACTTCAAGGCCATTTGCATGCGCGGGGCGAAACCGGCCCACTTCAGGGCATTGCACAGGTGCTTCGCGATTCGAATCACCTGCGTGCGTTCCTGTTTTCGTTTTGCATGATCTTCGCCGGGTTTTCAATCATTCCGTACATCACGATTTACATGCAAATCAATGCAGGGCTGACGCCTTCGGACATTCCTGTGATTTACCTGGCTGGCGGCGCGGCCACCTTGTTCAGTGCGCAAATCATCGGCAAGCTCAGCGATCGAATTGGCAAATTGAAAATGCTGCAAATCATCGCCGGTGTTGCAGTGTTGCCCATGGCATTGATTACTGTGACTGCGGGCCTGAGCATGACAGTCATTCTGGTGATCACCACGTTCTTCTTTGTGTTCGTCAGCGGAAGAATGATTCCAGGCATGGCTTTGGTCAGCGCAGCAGGCAATCCGAAAAACAGGGGCACATTCATGACCCTGAACTCGTCCATGCAATCTGCTGCCATGGGCCTTGCCGCCTTGGTGGGTGGCATGGTGATCTCGCGCAATGCAGAGGGTCTGATCGAAAACTTCTGGATATGCAGCGTGATCGCGATCTCGTTTAACTTGACCGCACTGTTGATTGCAAAGCGTCTGAAGGTCTATCAGTAAACGGCTTAATCGTGGCTTAGCTGGCCATGCGGCGAATAATCGACGACACCACCAAGCGCAAACCTTTGATCTCTTTGACTTCCAGCGGGCGCTTTTCTTTCAGGTCCTTGTCTTTGCTCAATTCTTCGAGCTTGTGTTCAATTTCTTTCAACAGCTCAAGTTGTTGCTTCATGATCATTTACCAATAGAATCGGGTACGCGAAATATACACGCAAGCGGCTGCGCATTGGATGACACTTTTGTGACAACTCCGGTGCGCCACTTTGCAACAACAGCAGTGGATTGATCCTTGCTTGTCTCTTCAGGCAATTCCAATCCAAAACGACAACCATGACGCTGCATCAAGCCCTCGCCGCCGCTTTCTCACTACTTGTTTGCACCGCCACGTTTGCCAGTTCAGGCAAAGAATGGCCGGTATTTGGCGGCAATTGGGATCATCAGCGGCACAGTCAGTCAACACAAATTACGCCTGGCAACGTCGGGCAGCTGGACTTGGCCTGGGAGTTTGACACGGGTGTGTCATCCAGCTTTCAAGCCACACCCATCGTGGTGAACGGCGTCATGTTTGTGTCGCTGCCGTTTAACCATGTGGTGGCCTTGAAAGCCGACACTGGAAAATTGTTGTGGCGTTACACACACAACAGGATCAAAGACCGACCCATGTGCTGCGGCCCCGCCAATCGGGGCGTGGCCGTGAGTGATGGCAAGGTATTCATGGGCACAGTCGATTCACGCCTTCTGGCACTGGATGCACGCACTGGCCAAAAGCTTTGGGACATCGATGTTACCAAAGGCGAACAAGGTGTGCAGGAAGATGCCGCCACACTGGGGTCGCAACTGGACACGCAGGGCGGAAAACTGGAAGTGTCGGGTGCATCTGGTGCAGGCATCAACATGGCGCCCATGGTATTCGATGGCAAGGTTATTGTGGGCATTACCGGTGTGGGCTATGGCTTGCACCTGGACTCGCCCGATCCCGATGCGCCACTCGGTGCGGTGGTGGGTATTGCGGGCAACTACGGGCGCCGTGGTTTTATGGCCGCTTACGATGTTAACACCGGCGCAATGGCGTGGAAATTTGACACGGTTCCCGACCAAGGTTGGGAGGGAGAATTCACAAAGGCCACCCTCGATGGCGTTGTGTTACCGCGCAACATTGAGGAAGAAAAAGCCAAAGCAGCTCAATATCCCGATGCCTGGAAATTTGGCGGCGGATCAGCCTGGAGCACACCCGCCATTGACCGGGACAATGGCATTTTGTATTTCGGCACGGGCAACCCTTCACCGCAAATGGAAGGCTCATCGCGGCCGGGAGACAACCTGTACACCGCCTCCTTGGTAGCGCTGGATGTGCGCACCGGCAAGCTGAAATGGTTTTACCAGCAAGTGCCGCACGACATGTGGGGTTACGACGTGGCCAGCCCACCGGTGTTGTTCACCACCAGGCATGAGGGCCAGGCGGTGAAAGCTGTTGGCCAAGCAGGCAAAACTGGTTGGTTTTATGTGCACAATCGCATCACGGGTGAATTGTTGTTCAAGAGCGAGGCCTTTGTACCGCAGCACAATATGTTTACCCTGCCCACTGAACAAGGCAATGTGATTTACCCCGGTGTAATTGGCGGCTCCAACTGGTCGCCTGTGTCGGTCGATGAACAACGCCGCATGGTGTTCATCGCCGGCATTCACTGGCCGGTGAAGTATCAATTGCACGAGCTGAAAGCGAAAGGCAACAAGCCTGCGCTGAAATACTCTTCGATGTCACCAATTGAAGACGGAGAAAAATACGGTTTGTTGTCAGCCATTCATTTGGACACTGGCAAACTTGTATGGCAACACAAAGTGAATGCACCTTTGATTGGCGGTGTACTCAGTACACAAACAGGTTTGGTTTTTTCAGGTGAAGGCAGTGGTGAGTTTTTCGCACTTGATTCAAACACCGGCAAACGTGTGTGGCAACGCAACAATTCAGCGGGCGTGAATGCACCACCCATTGCCTACGAAGTGGATGAAAAACAGTTTTTGGCAGTGGCTGTGGGTGGCAACAAACTGTTTGGTTTCAAGCAGGGACAAACCATCAAGGCTTGGGCACTGCGGGTTAAATAAGCAGCCAATGATTGTCCAGCTCCAATGGCCTGCTGAACTCAACAGCTGAGCTACCCAGCCACACCTGCTCTCCTTCGGCAGCCAAGGCACACGGGGCGTTTTCAGCCCGTGAATGCAATAGGTTGCCTTGCACATCGAATTGCCCGGCAGAATTATTCTTGGTGCAGCTGATCACAAAGCCCTGGGGGGTGGCCACAATGTCGCCGGCGTAGCCCTTCACACCCGCCGATTCATTCACCGTGCGCAGTCCGTTTTCATCAAGAAAAGCCAGTACCGGCGCAGCATCCCGAAGGGCAGCATTGCCGTGGTGTGCCTGCATGGCAATGCCCACCACACCACTGGCGTGTACCGCCATGTGTCGCAAACTGAGTCGCGTATCGCTCAAGGCCCATTGATTGAACACCTTTCCCGTTCGGGGATGCAAAGCAACCAGCGAAGAATCCATGGGCAGTTGATTCAACTGGGTTCTGCCCATGTCTGCATGCGTGGGTATTCCGCCGTTGGCCACCAACAAAAAAGGTTCATCAATGCCCAACCCACCCTTGGGCAGCACCAGCATTTCATGGGGATCTTTGCCCAGCGTGGGCCACACATCCAGCAACTCGAAGGTATGGCGGTTTCGCACGGCCAATGCACCAGTGCCGCCGAGCACATCGGTTTCTGTGGTGTAAAGCCAATCGCCATACACGGCGCTGTGTCCGTTCAAATGCCGGTCTTCTTCCTGCCAAACGCGCGAGGTTTCACCACTGCGAATATTCAGGCGCAACAACCAGTCACCGGGGCGGCGAGCGATCACCAAATACTCATCGCCCTGCAGGTGCATTAAACCGTGCGGGCGTGTGGGCAAATCGACTGCCGTGGTTACAGTATAAGAAAGCGCTGCACCTAGCCCGGCTGCGTTGAGCACACCCACCTGATAGCCCCCATTGGGAAGTTGCCAGGCTGCCAATAAACGGGTCTGACGAGTAGGGGTTGCAAGTTCAGCAGGCAAGGGCAAGGCCATGCTCAAGGCCAACGCGCTGCTTTGAACCAAAAATTGTCGACGCGAATTCAACACTGGATCAATCACCATCAGAAGATGAAAACTGAATAGACACTTTCAAACCCTTGGCCACCTCGCTTTCCAAAAACCCCTTGAGCACCTTGAGTGCTTTAACTGACTGTTCAACACTGGCTTGCTTTGTGATGTCGTTGGACCGCATGGCCACAGCCACAGCACTGCTGTACTTCACCAAGGTGTCGGCCAGTTCAATTTTCCCCAAGCCGCGCAAATAAGCCTCCAGCGGGATCACTTGCGTATTGGCCTGCGGCACAGTTTGGCCAGTCACCATCAACAAATGTTCTATGCCCTGCCACTGTGCAGCCCATGCTTTTTCGGTCAAATGAAATTCTGAAAATGGCCAATGTCCTGCAGGCGCCATGTTTGCACTGGCTTCATCCTTGTTCTTCAAGAGCGGCTTTTCCATGCGCTCCCAAGCCAGGTTGTGCGTGGCTCCAACCAACTGGTTGAAATACAATTGCATGCCTGCACCCAGCGCCTGTGCGTCGTCTTGATTGGCTTGCGTTGCACTGGTTTGCCACCTTAAACCGGCCACAGTGCGTGCAATGTCGAGCACTACCTCGTGCGCGTAATTGCACTGGGGGGTGCCCGATTTGAAATCATTTTGCGTCAACAAATACTCAAGGGCAGGAAAACCTTTTGCCGGGCTTCCGATCAGGGCCATGGCTTGCGCGCCTTGCGGCTGTTTTTTGATTGCACGCTCAAGCAAGTTCAGGCGCAAAGGTCGAAAATCGATTTGGCGCACCGTGTTGTTGTCCAGCATGGGCCCCATCACCACCGCCGACAGTTCCAGCCAGGCCAGGTAGGCCTTGGCATATTGCCCCTGTAACTGTTGCATGTTGGCAGGCTGCGCTTTTCCACCCGTTTTGCAATATTGCGCCGTGGCCACACTCAACGCCTCGAGTTGATCACGCAGCAGGGCAGTGTCCTTGGCATGGTGGTGTATCGCCACACTATTCAATACCTCTGCCACCTCGTAGTAAGGAAACAGCATCGTGCTTCGGTCCACGGGTTTTGCAGCCACGGCTGAATTGGCAAAATTAAGCACCACCAACAACACGAAGGCCAACACTACCCAGACCAGTCCGCGCAACAGGCCAGTTTTCAATTCATGCTGATGTTGGGGATTCATTACAAAGACTCCACGAAACGAATCAGTGCTGAACGATCTTCCGCCGAAAAACTCATGAAGCGGTTCTTGCTTTCTTCGGCTTCACCACCGTGCCAGAGAATGGCTTCTTCAACGCCATCGGCGCGGCCGTCGTGCAACAAACGCATGTGGTTGTTCACATCGGGAATCAAGCCGATACCCCACAGCGGCGGTGTTTTCCACTGGCGGCCATTCGCCTTGAAATCGGGGCGATTGTCGGCAAGGCCTTCGCCCATGTCATGCAACAACAAATCGGTGTAGGGCCAAATTTCCTGTCCTTCCAACGCTTTGCTGCTCAAGGCCGGGAAAGGCACTTTGCCTGTGGTGTAGGAAGGGCGATGGCACACGGCGCACTGCGCTTGCTCAAACAACTTTTGACCCTTTAACACTTGCGCATCATTCACGTTGCGGCGGGCTGGTGGTGCCAACACAGCTTGATAAAACACAATCTCGTTGAACAGTTTGTCGCTCAGTTCAGGCTCTCCGTTCTCGGAACCATTGGGTGCCTGCACACAGTCTTTCTGGGCAGGTGTGCAATTCTCGGAGGGAAACAAACTGCTGGTGATGCCGATGTCGCCCAGAAAAGCGCCACCGGTTTGATGCGCCAGGGTGGCCACATTGGCCTTCCAGCCAAAGCGGCCCAACATATTCTTTTGTGCATACGCATCCCAAACCCGGTTGGGCACACCCTTGATTGGGCCGGGCTGTGCAGCCTGCCGCTTGGCATTGTTCAAAACATCCTTTTCCTCAATGGCTTCCAGCAAGCCCAGGCCAATCACCTGTGGCGCAATTCGAGGGCTCACCATCACTTGGGGGTGCATGGGGCCATAGCCCAAATCAGAGAAAGAATAGCTCGGCTTTTTCAACACATAGGGTGTGCCATCCGGGTACTTGCCACGTAACTCTGTAATTTGAATGTGCACCTTGCCTTCAGGCTTCACGCCCGCAATGGCGGCGTTGTTGAACTGATCGCCATACACAGGATCGGGCACAACACCATGTTTGGAATCGTTACCGGGAATGGACAGGCGGAACAAGAGGTCCACCGGTTGCTCAGTGCTCAGGCGATCCAGAATTTCGGGCGGCTTTCCTCGACCGTCCTGTATGTGGCAACCACCGCAGGAACGTGCAATGAAATGCGGACCCAGTCCATCACGCGCAGTGGTCGATGCAGGGGCCTGTACCCAGTTGCGTTTGAAAAATGAATTGCCAATGGCAAATCGCGTTCGTTCTTCATCGGGCAAATTGGCGGCGGGAAATGAAAAGGCGTTTCGGCCATCGGCAAACACGGTGACGTCCCCTGCAGTGCGGGCAGTCATTCCTTCAACTGCGGCCCATGCCGCCCCGGCAAGCAACAGGGTTCCCCCTGCCAAACAAACAGCTACTTTCATCAGGGCAAGGTCAGGGTAAGTTGAGTAATGCCGATTGCATTGGCCGATTCAACCAGCAAGGTGCTTTGCTCAACCAGGCTATCCACGGTGGCTTTCACGCGTTTGGGCCCAGGTGCGTTTGCACCACCAATAATTTCCCGGTCAAAGGGTGCTTGGATGGCACTTGCGGCTTTCACTGAATTCTGGATTTGCTGCGTGGTTTTCTTCGCAACTTCCGGTGCACGTGCCCCCACCAACTCGGCCAGAGAAGGTACTTTCAACACTGCCCCATCGGCCTGTTTGTAAGTGCCAGTCCACACATTCAAAATACCTTGCGCATTGGTCACTGCATCGCGGTGTGTGTTGTCTGAAAAACAGGAGTGCTCATCCTCTTGATCCTGACTGAACAAGGCCACTTCAAGGCGTTCACCAGCGAGCTCGCCGCGCGAGAGTGAACCCAAACCCACCAGAATTTTGCGAATGGATTCCTTGCCGCCCTTCTCAAAACTCGCGCGGAAATTGTCAGTTCTCTTGGGGGCCCAGGCCGATCGCACTGTTTCAAGATCATGGATCAACAAGGCGGTTATTTCGCGCAAATAAGCAGCGCGGCGTTCTGCATTCTGGCCTTTGCCTTTCACGTAATCGGTGTAAGGCCGATTGCCGGGGCCATTCTCATTCAAATCCTGACCCCACAGCAAAAACTCAATGGCGTGCCAACCGGTGGCAATGTTTTCTTCACCACCCCGCTCATTTTCTTCGATCAAGGCATCGCGGGTAATCTTGAATTTTGGATTGTTGATAAAACCACTGCGTGCATTGCCTTGCACATAGTCCACATACGACTCATCCATCGGCCAGGCATTGATCTGCCCTTCGGGCCCGTTTTCATCGTCGATCGGGCCACCATAAAAACGGAAAGCCTCTGTTTGCCCGTAAAACTCGCGGGCATTTAACCATGCTTTTTTTGCTGCATCCAGGCCAGCCTGGGAAGGCGCTTTCAAAAATGCATCAATGGCTGCCTGCATTTTCTGGGCTGCATTCACTGAATCGGTGTAATTGGCATACACCAATTGCCCATAACCCTTCACCACATCTTGATCGGTAGGGGCCGCCACGGCCACATTGCAAAATGCCAAAGCTAAACCGACAACCATCGCCTTGTGTTTGGCGTTGAACCACGAGTACGTCATAAGGACCTGAAACCTTTGAATCAATCAAAAACAGCCTATATGTTAATCTTAATGAGAATGATTTGCAATTAATAAGAACATCCGTTACACTTCGACTCATTCAACGCAGGCAATCCACTTTATTCCGGGCCACCATGAATTCCCTATCTACGCTGAAAACTGGCACTCCCCCCGCAAGCCACACTGAGCCAGCGGCCGCAGCGCCTTTGAATACAAAAAACCTGTTTCCACAAGGCAGCCGCGAACGGACCATTGTTCATGACAACACAGAGTATCGCTTGCGAATTACCGCCCAAGGCAAACTGATTTTGACCAAATAATCTTCTCTCACCCTCAAACCGCAAGCCAGCAAAAAACAAATAGCCAGCCAGCGTTTTTTTCAAACCGCATCATGAATCCGAAAAAAATTCTGCCTTGCGCCATCAGCGCAATCACCCTGTTTTGGCCCCAACTATCAAACGCTCAAGAAGCTGCCACCCTGCCCGCTGTCAAAGTAGAGGGGCAGGTACAAGCCGAACCAAGCCCTTCAGCGCCAGTGGACGGGTACAAAGCCAACAGCACATTTTCTGCCACCAAGACCGGGACACCCGTTGTTGAAACCCAGCAATCCATTTCGGTGATTACACGCGACCGCATTGAAGATCAGGGTGCACTGACCCTGCAAGACGCGCTCGGCTACACCGCAGGCGTAAGTGCTCTGGCTCTTATGGCTTTGACAATCGCGGCGACTGGGCTTTTATCCGCGGTACTTCGTTTGTGCAGTACCAAGATGGTTTGAAACAGCTTTTTGGTTTTTACAACAATGTACGCCCCGACCCGTTTACCCTGGAACGCGTTGAAGTGGTGAAAGGCCCTTCATCTGTGCTGTATGGTCAGGGTGGTTTTGGCGGCCTGGTGAATATGGTCAGCAAGCGCCCACAACGCGAACAGGCTGGTGAAGTGGGGGTGCAGCTGGGCGAATACGGCCGCAAACAATTGGCACTCGACTTGACCGGCCCACTGAATGAGAACGGCACCCTGCTGTACCGAATGATCGCACTGACCCGCGACAGCGACACCCAAGTGAACTTTGTGCCGGATGATCGAGACCTGTTCGCACCCGCCATTACCTGGAGGCCCAACGCCGACACCAGCCTGACTGCGTATTTGAATGTGCAACGGGATGTGTCGGGTTCATCCGTCGGCTTTTTCCCGATCATCGGCACCCGCTTTGAAGGGCCGAATGGCCGCATTCCAACTGACACATTCATCAGCGAGCCAGGCTTCGACTTGTACCTGGCCAAACAAACCTCGTATGGGCTGGAGTTTGATCATCGTTTGAACGATGTGTTCACCTTCAGCCAGAAAGTGAAACAAAGCGACAGTGCGGTGTCGTATAACTCGATTTACTCGGCATTCACACCTCGAATCAATGCAGATGGACGAACCATCAACCGCGTGGCCATTTCGCAATATAACGTGGCTGACAGCCTCACCTCTGATTCACAACTAACGGCCAAATGGAATTTTGGCGAGTTCGAGAACACCAGCATTGTCGGGTTTGATTACCAGCGAGTTGCCTTGGGCGGCGCGCGTGGTGCAGGCGGCAGTGCTGCCGCGATCGATTATCTCAATCCGGTGTATGGTAACTTCACTGCGCCTGTACTGGCAGACATTGCAGGCACACTGCAAACTCAAACCGGTATTTACGCTCAACACCAGGTGAAGTACGCCAAGCGCTGGCTTTCTACCGTGGGTATTCGTCGCGATTGGGCCAAATCCGAAACCGACAACGCACCAGCCTCCAACCTGGATACATCCACAAACACCTACAAGGCCAGCCTGGGATACATCACCGATTTCGGAGTGATGCCTTATTACAGCTATTCAGAATCCTTTCTGCCAATTGGTGGCCTGGACTTCTTTGGCAATCCGTTCAAGCCACAACAAGCTGAACAACAGGAAATGGGTGTGAAATATGAAACACCGGATGGCAAGTCGCTTTTCACTGCTGCCGTTTATGAAATCAAGGAAAACAACCGCCGCGTCGCTGATCCTGTTGTAGCCAACAATCAGATTCAGGTTGGCGAAGCGGAAAGCAAAGGCGTTGAACTGGAAGCCAACCACCGTCTCAGCCCCACTGTGGACATTCTGGCGGCCTATGCCTACACCAGCGCCAAAGTAACCCGCCATTCCACGCCCAACAGTCAAGGCAAAAGATTGGCCACAGTGCCCAAACAAACCCTCAGCCTGTGGGGACGCCAGAAGTTTTCCATGCTCGGCTTACCCGGCTGGCAATGGGGCGCAGGCTTGCGATTCATTGACGAATCCTGGGACGGCGTAGACAACGTGCGTACACCCAGTGTGACGCTGCTGGACGCCATGCTCTCGTATGAAACTGGCGATTGGCGCTACGCAGTGAATGCGACCAATCTGGCCAATCGGGAGTATGTGTCCACTTGCCTGTCTCGTGGCGACTGTTTCTATGGTGTCGAACGCAATGTGGTGTTCAGTGCAAACTACCGTTTCTAAAACACATTGGCTAAAAATCAGCAGTCGGCAAATTGTTTGCCTGCTGCTGGCTTTTCCAGCAGGGTTGGCCTTGGCCAACCTGTTTGCAGCGGCCTTGGCCATTTTGCTGTTTAAAGCTGGCATGGAACAAAGCGAAGCCATGACCCTGAGCCTGCTGCTGGCCTACCTTGCCATGCCCTGCTGGGTGCTGTGGATTTACTGCACAGCCAGCCTGGCCTGGCTAAGTGCCAAAGGGCTGCTGTTTGGTTTGCTGTGTGCAATCGTGATTTATTTTCCTTGGTAAACCCTGGCCGTGAGTAAGCAGAAAGCACCTTCCGTTCGTCAACACATGGCTTGGTTTCACACCTGGTTTGGGCTGTTCATCGGCTTTCTGCTGTTTGCGGTGTTCTGGATGGGTACCCTCACCGTGTTCGACAAAGAGTTTGACCGATGGATGCACCCGGAAAGCCGCAGCATTGCCGGTGAATGTTGCACACTGAGCCCAAAGCAACTTGAAACAGTGTTGCTGAAGGCCCATGAATTGGCGCCCGGATCCGACAACATTCGATTGCGCTTGCCCACCGAGCGAACGCCCATGACGCTGATTCGGATCGTGGAGCCCGACCGAACCTTGAAAGCCTATTTCATGGATCCAGACACAGGCAAAGTGGTCTCCAATGAACACACGTTGGGTGGCAGCGGTTTCTTTTTTCCCTTCCACTACAAATTCAATATTGCCTGGAATAACGTGGGATATTTTTTGCTGGGTATTGCCGGCCTGGCCATGATGGCGCTGTTGATCAGCGGCATTGTCATTCACCGAAAACTGCTGGCTGAGTTCTTTTTGTTTCGCCCCAACAAGCACACCGTGCGCAGTATGCTCGACTTGCACAATCTGAGCAGCGTGGTGGCATTGCCCTTTCACTTCCTCATCACTTTCACCGGTTTGCTGATATTTTTTTCAATCTATTTTCCTTGGGCCACACTGGCCGCATTTGATGGTGACAAAGCCGCCTCGCAGAAAGCCATGAGTGGTTTTTTGAACATGCCCCCCAGTGGTTTTGTTGAAGACGCCGAGCAACAACTCGCTGCACTGAAAAGCGTACCGGCTTTGGTTCAAGCGCGGGAAATTGCCTGGAGCCAAGCCCTGGGTGAAACCGCGCGTGCTGATTCAATCAATATTCGAAACTTGGGTGACAGCAACGCCACACTTGAAATTCGCCGGGTGTTTCCCGAGCGCCGCATCAGCATGAGCACACATGCTGACACCATGCTGTTGCACACCGGTGAACTGCTGCATGCACACGAGCCCAAACCCATCAAGGGCTTCACGCACTGGATCAACGGCCTGCACTTCATTCAGTTTGACCACACTGCACTTCGAGTGCTGTACGTGGTGGGTGGCTTGTTGGGTTGCGTCATGATTCACACTGGTTTTTTGTTTTGGCTCGAGTCTCGCCGTGTTCAACACCACAAGAAAAAACTACCAGGCTTCACAGTGGTTCAAGCCCTGGCCGTGGGCGGTACCATCGGTATGTTGATTGCCACTGCCGCCTATCTTGTAGCAAACCAGCTTTTGCCGAATCACATTGAGAACAGGGCCACTGTCGAGACCTGGGCATTTTATGGTGTATGGGTACTTTGTATCGTTTGGGCCTTTGTCAGTGCCTTCCGGCACCAAAATTTGCAAAACCAGGCAGCGGCGCACCGCAGCAGCCAATGGCTGCCACCCACGGTCGTATTTACCGCCCTGTCTGCATTGGCCTGGTTGCTCAACCAGATCAACACAGGTGGGCTGGTTCAAGCCATGGCTCAAGGGGATATGAATTCACTGGCCATCGACATCGGTTTAATGCTGATGGTTGCAAGCGGTGTCTTCACCGCCCACAAACTGTCAGTCAGCGCGACAGCGAAGTATGCTGAGCCCAGCGAGGTTGGACAATGCCACTAACGGTACAACTTGCGCTGGCTTTTTCGCTGCTTTTTTTGGGTTGCTATTGATCGCGCTTTCACAGCAGGCACATTGCCATCATCACCGCTGGGCAGGGCGTTGCAATGCAGTGGGCCTCAAGTCTGTTGGCGCAAGGCGCACAACCGGCATTGTGGCGTTGCTGCTCAGCGCAACTGCACTGGCTGCGATTGAAGGACTTGCTTTCGGGCTTGTGCTTTGGGTCATGGCAGCGGCCATGCTGGCCGTGGTGTTGGCCTGGGTGCTTGCCCCATCGAGATAAGCGCTCACTTGTATTGTGGGCGTATAATTACTCCACATTCCATATGAGCAGTTGTCATGATCACCCGTGTTGTCACCTCCGCCTTCATTCTGTTGTGCGCGCTTACAGCGAACGCACAAAGCAATGCACCCCCCCTCCCAGCCGACATGGCCAACCGCGTTCAAGCCTGCGTGGCTTGCCATGGCGCGGAAGGGCGTGCCAGTGCAGAAGGGTACTACCCACGTATTGCGGGCAAACCGGAAGGTTATCTGTACAACCAGCTGATTGCCTTTCGGGAGGGAAGCCGTCAACACGTTGCCATGAATGGCATTGTGCAACATCTGTCGAATGATTATTTACAGCAAATGGCGAGGTACTTTGCTGCGCAAAATCCACCCTACCCTGCGCCCGCAAAGAGCACCGCCTCTGCTTCAGAAATTGAGCAAGGCAAACGCCTGGTTTTCGACGGCGTTGCATCCAAAAAAATTCCTGCATGCGCAGCCTGCCACGGGCAAGCATTGACTGGTGTTGAACCCTACACACCCGGGTTGTTGGGTTTGCCGCGCGATTACCTGAATGCGCAACTTGGCAAATGGCGCAACGGTCAGCGCCAAGCCGCTGACCCCGATTGCATGCATGCGCTAGTGAAAGCGCTCAGCCCCGAGCAATTGAACACGGCCACCGCATACCTTGCGGCACAGCCCATGCCAGAAAACCCCAAAGCAGCTCCCAGCGACAGCATTCAGTTTCCGCTGAAGTGCGGCACACACACTGCCACAGCCGTGCCAGGCAGCAACAATATCTCGCCCGAGCCGATTGCGTTGAATGTGTTGTCTGAACAAGAGAAACGCGGTGCCTATCTGGCACGCTTGGGCAATTGCGCCGGTTGCCACACTGCCAACCCCAAAAAACCCTATGCGGGTGGGCGTGCAATCGAAACACCCTTTGGGAAAATTTACAGCACCAACCTGACACCGAATGCTGAACACGGACTGGGCAGGTGGACTGCCGACGATTTTTACAAAGCGATGCACAGCGGCATCTCAAAAAACGGGGATTATCTATACCCTGCATTTCCCTACACCGACTACACCAAAATGGGCCGTGCAGAGGTAGATGACTTGTTCGCCTACCTGAAACGCCTGCCCGCCATTGCCCAAAAAACACCGCAGCCTGAATTGCAATTTCCCTTCAATCAACGCCCACTGCTGGCGGTGTGGCGTGCACTCTATTTCACCGAAGGTGAATTCAAACCCGACACCACACAAACCGCGCTTTGGAATCGTGGTGCCTACTTGGTCAATGGTCTGGGTCATTGCGCAGCCTGCCACACACCACGCGGCACCTTGGGTGGATTGAAGGAAAAACTGAATTTAAGCGGTGCCACCATCCCGGTGTTGAACTGGTTCGCACCTGCACTGAACAATCACCCCGCACAGGGCTTGGGTAAATGGACCGAAGCCGACATTACGCAATATTTGCAAACTGGCGTGAATTCTCATGCGGCAAGCTATGGCCCCATGAGCGAGGTCATTGCGCACAGCCTGCAATTTGCCACGGCTGCCGACACCCAAGCCATGGCGGTTTACCTGAAAAGCCTGCCTGCACAAGCCCCATCAGAAAAAGAATCAACAGGCCTTGGGCAACGCACCTTGCAACCTTTGATGGTTCGAGGAGAGAACATTTATACCAATACCTGTGCCGAATGCCATGGCAAGAAAGGCGAAGGCAAAGCCAATCAATTTCCGGCCTTGGCAAGCAATGTGAATGTGATTGCACCCAACCCGGTCAACACCATACGCATGGTGCTCAATGGCGGTTTTTCACCCAGCACACAAGGCATACCGTATCCACATGGCATGCCACCCTATCGAGTAGAACTGAGCAACAACGACATTGCAGCAGTGGTCACTTACATCCGGCGAAGCTGGGGGAACAATGCCAGTGGAGTGGCGTCTGTCGAAGTCGACAAGCAACGTGGTAATCAATAAAAAAAGCCGGCGATGAATTGCTTCATCACCGGTTTTTCGATGTCGCGCTTAACGATGACTAGAAATCAACTTGCATTTCAACCAGCAACATACGTCCAGGTGCAGGCACCCGGCCGATGGTACTCACATCCACACCACGGAAGAAGTACTGCTCATCAAACAGGTTATTGATGCCAAAACCAAGGTTCATATTTTTGCCCTGACCAATTGGGAAATCACGACCCACGCGCATGTTCACCAAGGTGTAAGCGGGCAACTCCCCGGCGCTGCCATTGGCAGTTTCAACCTGAGTGTTGGCTGAATCACTGAAACTTTCAGAAACATACAAGGCATTCGCATTGGCAGTCCACTTGCCAAACTTGTGTACAGCGTCAACACCAATATGGTGAGTTGGCGCATTGCGAAGTTTCTTGCCTCGGTCTGCACCCGACAACTGCTCCGTGTCCAGGTAGGTGTAGCTCATGCCCAGTTCAGTTTGACTGTCCAGGTTCCAGCGACCTTCCAGCTCCACACCTTCCTGGCGTGTTTCACCCAAGTTGCGGAATGCGCCTGAATCGAAAACAATTTGGTCTTTGTAATCAACACGGAACAAGGTTGCCGCTATATTGGCCTGCGGGTTAATTTGCCAGCGTGAACCAATCTCATAGTTCTGGGCTGTTTCATTGCCCACATCACCACCGCGGGTAACCTGCGCAGTTTGCACCGGCACCAGCGAGCGCTGCGCATTGGCAAACACATACACATCTTTCGTGGCCTGGTAGCCCACAGTCAATCCAGGCAACCATTCATCGGGGTTATTCTGAAACTGTGCGCCCGTGTTCAAATCCCTGTAGTTGGTTTCCACGTCCTCATAGCGAATACCCGGGGTAACGGTTAATCGATTTTCCATCAAAGCGATTGAATCGCTGAGGTAATACGCCATTGCAGTGGTTGAGAAATCCCATCTGCGCAATGGATTCACCGCACCAGTTGCCAAAGTGGTACGCGTTACATCAAATCGCACATCTTCTTCGACAAATCGTGCACCCGCGATAATGGTGTGATTGCCAATTTTTCGGGTGATGCGGGGCTCGGTGCCGTGCACACTGAAAATTCTTGGCGATTCACTGACGCTGGTCACCGGCAAGGCAGGGTCCATGGGATCACTGAAGAAGAAGGTGCGGTCGGCCTGGTGTGCAAAATTACGCCAAGTCAATTTGGTATCTTCGTTAAAACTGTGATTCCAAGTGAAAGTGGCACGCCACATGTCTGCATCATAAGCATCAAATGGACGTTGAGACTGATTCGGATTCTGTTCATATGCTGCAGGGCTCAATGCGCCGGGCAATTCAGCCTTCACTTCGTAGTACTGCAACTGCGCCTTGAAATCGTTGTTCGGGTTCAGGTAGTACTCACCATCTACAATAAAGTTTCGCACTTCGGTGTCGGAACGATCGCGCTGACCCTTTCCATCCACAATATTGGCCTGAAATTGCAAACCAATGTCTTCACGCACAAAACCACCAATGCGGTAGTACGTGTCAGTCAGCATGTTGCCGGTTTCTTCGGAAATTTGAAGGCGTTCGCGGAAGGTTTGACTGGTTTTTGCGGGAATGGGCTTGGTCACCAAATTCAGCACGCCACCTACGTTGTTGGGGCCGTAATGAACAGCCGCACCGCCACGCACCAAATCCACCGCTTCAAGGCTGGGCAAGGTAACCGGGAACAGCGACAAGCCCACGTTGGTGTATGGGCCAATCGCAATCGGGTAACCATCGACCAGAATTTGTAAACGCTCACTGCGCAAGGGATTCAAACCACGCACACCAATGTTGGGCAAAATGCCGGTCCCTGTTTCATCCAACACCTGAACACCCGGTACACGACGCAAAGCGTCTTCCAGGTTCAAAGCACCACGCTCTTCCAGGTCTTCTTTCTCAAGAACCGTGCGCGCACCCGTGTAGGTTTTTACGCTTTCCTCTGTGGGTGGGCCTAACCAGTCCGATTGGACGGTGACCGGTGCCAGGTTTTGCGCGAACACAGCATTACCCAGGGAAATACAGGCCAGGGCCACAGCCGTGGATAGAATTGAAATACGGGGACCTTGGCGCGAATCGGCATGCGCACGACGAAATGACATTGCTGTTTCCTTTTAATAATAAAAATCGTTCTCATTATCGTTATTTTTACAACGATATTTTTGTAAGCCCTTCAAAAAGACATTTTTTTCTTGTACCGCACCGCTGTATTCGCGCCTTCACCCCCATATCGAGTGATGGATTGTTAATTTTTTTGAAGCGCCGTTTTATTTAATGCTAATATTAATCATTATCATTTACATAATTAAAAATGATCCATCCTTACTTGTTAACCAAAGCAGCATCCAACACATCGCCCAAGCTGGGCCTGCTGAACTCCCTGCCCTCCCCGTTGATCATCGACATGATTGCCCAGTGCAATTACGACTTCGTGATTATCGACACCGAGCACGTGCTGCTCGATGAAAACACCCTGCGCGAATGCATTCAAACCTGCCGGCACCACCATTGCGTACCCCTGGTTCGCATTGCAGAAATTCGCCCCAACTTCATCGGCAAGGTATTGGATGCGGGTGCCATGGGCATTGTGCTGTCACGCGCAGAGAACGCAAATCAAATTGAAGCGATTGCCAACGCCATGAAATTCCCCCCGTTCGGCACACGCGGCATCACTGGCGGAACAGTGACAGGCTACGGCCAACTGCCCTTGAGCGACTACATTGCGCAGGCCAACACACACACATTGCTAGTGCCCATGATTGAAAGTGAAAGCGGCTTGAATGCCCTATCCCAGATGCTGGCCACCGGGCAGGTCAGCTTTGTCATGGAAGGTGCACTGGACCTTGCCTTGAACATGGGCCTTGGACCAAGCCCGCTGCACCCAGCGGTGTTCGACGCATTGAACAAGCTGCATCAAATTTGCCAACACGCCGATGTGCCCTTTTGCCCCAACCCAAGAACACCCAGCCAACTGCGGCACTGGCAAGAACTTGAATGCAAACTTTTCTTGTGTGGCGAAGACCGAAGCCACTTCGGTCATGCACTGCGAACCAAGCTTCTACCTTTCCAGACACCCCATGATGTTCCTCAAGGAGCCTGAATTGAAACCCACCCTAGTTTTTCTGACCCATGTGTTGAACAACGCAGTAGTCGACGGATTCATTCCCGCAGCCCGATCACTGGGTCACGACGTCATCGTGTTGACCGACCACGGCCACGCCCACCAGCAAGCACTTGCCGATGTGCGTGTGCATGAATGCGATGTGTTCAACCCAATCGGGGTAATCGACCTGATTGCCGCACTGAACATTGAACCAAGCGCCGTGTTCTCCAACAGCGACCACCTTCAAACCTGCACCGCCATGGTGGCTGAACTGCTGGGCCTGCCTGCCAAACCCTCGAAGGTTTGCTACCACGCCAAAAACAAACACTGGATGCGAAAGCGGCTTGAATCGCTTCGCCTGCCCACCATCTGGAGCCAAACCATTCGCAGCACCGACGCAGTTCACAGCGAATGGCCATACCCGCTGGTGGTTAAGCCCACCCAAGGGGTGGCATCAATAGATGTGGTTCGCATCGACACACCTACTCAACTGGCACAACACCTTGCGCAGCTGGATGAATCGCAAAGCGTGTTGCTGGAAGAATTCATGGAAGGCCCATTGATTACCCTTGAAACACTGGGCGATGGCGAACGGCTGCACACAATTGGCGGGTTTGATGTAAGCCTGTCCAATCCACCTTACTTTGTCGAAACCGCAGCGCAATGGAATGGGCCGCATACGGTGCAATGGCGCGCCCACATGGCATACACCCTTGCGCAGTTTGGTGTGGGGCTTGGGGCGTGCCACAGCGAATTCGTTGTGACGCCACGCGGCCCGGTGCTGGTGGAAATCAATTATCGAAGCATTGGCGACAACCGTGAATTCCTGCTTGATCAGTTGGTGGAGCAAGGCTGGTTCAAATCCATTCTGCAAACCCACCTTGGGCAGGAAATTGAAGTGCCGCAAGTAAAGCCAAAATTTGCACAAATCGATTACCTGGTTGCCCCACATGCAGGCACCTTGCGCGTGGCACCGCGTATTGAAAACAATGCAGCCGTGCAGTACCGCGCCATTAAGCAGCAAGGCGAAACCATCCAGATCAGCAACTCCAACAAGGACTACATTGGCGTATTCACTTATCAAGCGGATTCCGACAGCGAACTTCAACGCCTTCGAACTGACATACAGCACCGCAACCCCTGGAGCGTTCAATGAGCACTTTGCACAACCAACGAATTGCGCTACGGCTAATCAACACCTGCCTGCGGGAAAACGTTCGCAACATACTGAGCATGGGGCGTATTGAAGCAAGCGAAGGCCACAAGTTTTTGGTGTTTGAACACCTGCCTGAACCCTGCCGAATTGAAGTGAAGGAAAGCCACAGCATGCAAACCCTCAGGGCAATCAACCCACATTGGGAGGTACTTCAACACGGTCAATGGATTGAACAACAGGGTGCACGGCAATGGATCCGTTTTCTGGCGCAAGGTTTGCCTGGTGAAGCAAAAGCCCTGTATCAAAACTATGAACTGGAAGTGCAGGCTGCGATTGAGCAAACCATGTTGTGCGATCAAACCTACACCGAACAACAGCACCAGCTTGGCTTTTATGTGGGCCTGCGCAATTGGGCAGAACGCATGTTGCACGCCGATCAAATGGCCAGCTTTCTCGACCACCCTTATTACCCTACGGCGCGAGCAAAGTTCGGCATGCAAACCAGCGAGCTGAAAGCCTACTCACCGGAATTCAACCCAACTTTCGAGTTGGCCTGGTTTGCGGTGCCCGCAAGCGAATTGGAACGCACCGGCACAGAGCCTGCGTGGTGGCCAACACTGGCGCAAGTGGGTTTGCCACAATCGCTTGCCAACAGCCACGCATTGCTGCCAGTTCACCCCATGATGCGCGCCGCAATTGCACAGGAAATACCGGAAAGCATTGAAGCACCACACACTTATTTGCCCGTCAAACCCACGCTGTCGGTGCGCACCGTGGCTGCGCTGAACCACCCGGCTTCACACATCAAACTGCCGATGCCGATTGCCACGCTGGGCCAGAAAAATATTCGCTACATCAAGCCATCCACCCTGAAAGACGGTGACTGGTTTGCGCGCGCACTTGTGTCGATTGAGCAAACGAACGAAGGGATCAAGGGTTTGTACCGGCATGTGGATGAATCATTCACTGGTTGCTACAAAAACCTGAATATTGCGGGTTTTCTGCACCGCCAATACCCGCCCGAACTGCCCGATGAAACGCTGGCCACCGTGGCCACACTGTGCAGCCCCATGCCCAGTGGCAAACCGTACATTCTTGAATACCTCGAGCAACATGGGCAAAACTTGCAAAGCTGGTGGACCAGCTACTGCACACTGATGATTGGTGTACATCTGCGTTTGTGGATTCAACACGGCATTGCGCTGGAATCGAACCAACAAAACTCGGTATTGTCATTGCGCCCCGGGCAGCCGCCAACGCTGGTGATGAAAGACAACGACGCCGCACGCCTGTGGCCGCAACGGTTTGAAACAACTGTGGCAAGCCAAGGGCACAGTGTGCACATGCTGCAAGACGCCCGCATTCTGGTGAACGACGAAGCACCGCTGGCCCACATGTTCATCACCATCACCCTGCAGCTGAATTTGCTTGCTGTACTCGATGGGCTTGCGCAAAGCGGTGCACTAAATCGCCAACAGGCTTTGCTTACCTTGCGCAGGGCCATCGAACACACCTTGCACAGCCTGCGCAAAGAGGGGTGCGACATCGACCTGGCCAACGAACTGTTGCTGTGCGCACGCATGCACCCTGTGAAGTACCTGCTGCAAAGTGCAAGCCTGTTGAGCAAACAAGAATGCGGTGCCAGCGACGTCAACAAGTTTTACGGCATGACCGGCCCCAACCCCCTTCGAGATCTATCATGAACCGTGTGCTGATTGCCGTACTGGCCTGCCATTTTCTGGCCGCGTTCACCGTGCTGGGCATGCCCCTGTACCTGCCCGTTCTGTTCACTGATTTGGGGCTAGCGCCGAACAGCCCCTGGATCGGCTTTGTGTTTGCTTGGCCCACACTGTTGACTGCACTCAGCGGTCCGTTGTGGGGCAAAGTGGCTGATCGTTTCGGCAGGCGCTTCTCGCTGATCCGCGCGCTGGCGGGTTTGTCCATCGCGTTCGTGTGGGTCGGTGTTTCAAGTTCAGTGGCGGAACTGGTCATGGCATTAACCCTGCAAGGCTTGATGGGCGGCACATTGGCTGCAGCAAATTCCTACCTGGCCACCACCATGCCGCGTGAAGCGCTGTCCAACACTTTGAACTGGACACAATTCAGCGCGCGCATGGCGCTGGTTACCGCGCCTTTGGTGCTGGCTGTGGGCATTCAATACTGCAAACTGCAACAGCTGTACATTGTGTTGGCAAGCCTGCCCATGCTGGGTGCCTTGTATGCCTGCACACTGCCCAAAGATTCACAGCCATCGCATGCATCGAAAGCAGCTTCAAGTACGCACTCAGTTACCACATCCACCAACACAGCCACCCCTGTGCAATATGCATCGGCCCTTGCGGTGTGCAGCTTGCAAGCCCTGTTCTGCTTTGCCATGGTGGTCACCTTTCCGTACTTCCTGCCCTATGCAACCCCTGGCGTTGCAAGCACCACTGCCATTGCCCTTCTGTACGTGCTGCCCCACCTTGTTTACTTGTTTCTTCAACCGCTCTTGAAAAAGCGCCTGCCAAACTGGGCTTTCAATTGCCACCTCAGCATGCTGGCCCTTGCCATTGCAGCGTGCATGCAGTGGCAATTCAACAGCGGTCTGGCCCTTGCAGCGGCGCGTGTTCTGTTTGGCATGGGTATTTGGTTGGGCTATCACGGCACTCACCAACTGGTGGCAAAGTCGTTTCAGGCGGCACGTGCTGGCACCTGGTTTGGTTCGCTCGACAGCGTGGGGAAACTGGCTGGCGTGGCCGCGGGTATTGCAGCCGGTTTTGCAGTTAACCACTTAAACCTTGCTTGGCCTTTTCTACTTTCCGCAGTGGCCAGCCTTGCAGCCATGCCACTTGTTCACCACATTCAAAAAACAGGATCAAACCCATGCCCACATTTGAACAACGAATTCAGCGACACCAAGCCGAACACCACAGCCTGAACCATCTTCTGAATTGCTATTTGCGTGAATTCGCAGTGCCGCAACAATTGGTCGACTGGAAAGCACAAGGCGATCTGCCCAAAGCCTTGCAAAGCGATCTGCTGGAAGGTGAAACCGTGAGAATTCGCATGGCTTACCCACTTCTAAAAATCGCCTTCAAAGTGCAAGCCCGGGGCGCACTGAACCAGATCAAACTGGGATCCAAACTGTTCGGAAAACCCATGGGAAAACCCTGGCAAGTACTGGGCACCCATGCTGCCATTGAAGCCCTGCTTAACCACATGGCCATGCTCACGAAAACCGAACCCAACATTGAATTGCAAGCCCAAATACACAACAGCCTGCACAACATGCAACGGTTTTTGGCACACGCAAACGTGCCCTACATCAACGCCCTGCAACACACAGAACAATCGTTGCTGTGGGGCCATCCATTTCACCCCAGCCCGAAAAGCCGATCAGGCGTAGAGCCTGATCAACTGCTGCAATGCTCACCCGAAGTGGGTGCTGCCTTCCAGTTGCACTGGTTTGAAATTGATCCGGTTTTGCTGAAAGAACTTGGCAACCCTGTGATCAACAAAGTGTCTGAAACCCTGACTGGGCGCGCTGGCCTGTACCCCTGTCACCCCTGGGAAGTGAACCTTGTTGTGAACTCCAGAATTTATCAACAAGCAAGCCAGAATAATCTGATTCGCCACCTTGGCCCCTTGGGCAAAGTGGTGTGGCCTACTTCATCCGTGCGCACTTTGTACCACCCTGAACTGGATGTATTTTTGAAATGCTCCATTCATGTTCGGCTCACCAATTGCATTCGCAAAAACGCATGGTATGAACTTGAAAGCGCGGTGGGCATGACCGAGCTGCTTGCACACACCTTTGAACATGTTGAGCATGCACACCCCGGTTTTCGGATGTTGCGTGAACCAGCGGCTTGCACACTAGACTTGTCACAGGCTTGCACAACTGCCGGCAGCGAAGAAATCTTAAGCCTGCAAGAAAGTTTCGGCATCATTTTCAGGGAACAACTTCAAAGCCAGCACACCAACATTCACATGGCAGGCACGCTTGCTTCATGGGACACGGTTGGCCAAAGCCAACTGGCGCAATTGCTTTGCGAACACGCCGAACAACATGATTTGCAAAAAACTGAATTCACACTGAACTGGCTGCAAAGCTATTTCAATCTGCTGGTGCCCGGCACCCTGACCCTGTTGTTCAAGCACGGTGTGGTGCTTGAACCGCATTTGCAGAACACCGTGCTGGCACAGGAAAACGGTTTGCCCGTGCGCGTGTGGATCCGAGACCTGGAAGGCACCAAACTGATTCCACAACACTGGCCTTCTGATCGCCTGCAAAGCCTCTCGGAACGCGCCATTGCCTCGGTGCATTATTCCGAAGACCAAGGCTGGAAAAGGGTCAGCTATTGCCTGTTGGTCAACAACATTGCCGAGATGATTTTTCACGCCTGCCAACACACGCCGGGGCTGGAACAAAGGGTATGGGCAATGCTGGCCGCCTTGCTTCAAAAAACCAGCCATGCGCTGGGTACACCACAGGAGCTTTCCGGTTTGTTGCAAGGCCAGGCACTGGCATCGAAAAACAACCTCAAAACACGTTTGTTCAAAAAGGCCGATCGCCTTTCCGACTACACATTCCTTTCACACCCACTGATTGCGCAACATGACAAACACACTGAACACACTGCTTACTAAACAGGCCAATTCCAGCACACAACCCTGGTGTGCCTATGTGTACGACTTGCCAGCGCTGGCAGCACATGCACAACACATGAAACGGCACCTGCCCCGCAATTGCGAGCTGTATTACGCTGCCAAAGCCAACCCCGATATACGGCTACTTGAAACACTCGCACCACACGTGGATGGCTTTGAAGCTGCCTCTGCGGGCGAATTGGCCCACTTGAGTGAACAGCACTTCGGCAAACCCCTGATTTTCGGCGGACCGGGCAAAACCACCGACGATTTGCAACAGGCGCTACGCCAACAAGTAGCCTGCATTCATGTGGAAAGCCTGACCGAACTGAAGCGCCTTGCATTGCTTTGCGCCCACACGGGTCAAACCCAAACAATCATGTTACGCATGAATATTACGCTGGAAGGAATAGCAAGCAGCAAACTTCAAATGGGGGGGCAGGCTACGCCTTTTGGGCTCGACCCCTGCGACCTTGGCACAGCGCTGGTATTACTTCGGGAATCGGCACAACTTGAATTTGAAGGATTTCATTTTCATTCCATGTCACACCAGTTGTCAGTCGAAAATCACCTGAAACTGATTACACGGTACTTCGAAATCACCCGGCAATGGGAATCGCAATGGCACATTCGCTGCAAGGTGATCAATGTGGGCGGCGGGATTGGTGTGAACTATCAGTGCGTGGATGAACAGTTCGACTGGCCAGAATTTTGCCAAGGGCTTGATCAATTGATCAGGCAGCACGACATGCAAACACGGCAAATCCGGTTTGAGTGTGGCCGCTACGTGAGCGCATTTTGTGGCTACTACGTGATGGAAGTGATCGACCTGAAACAAAGTCACGGGCAGTGGTTTGCAATTGGAAAGGGCGGCACACACCACTTTCGGACCCCTGCGGCACAAAACCACAACCACCCGGTTTGGGTGCACCGCAACGGACAGGCTGGGGTTGTACGCAATTCAACGGTGAATATCGTGGGGCAGCTGTGCACACCCAAAGACCGCCTGCACCAGCAACTGCCTGTTCAGGAATTGGCTCTCGGAGATTATCTGGTGTTTACGCTTGCGGGGGCTTATGCATGGAATATCTCACATCAAAATTTTTTGATGCATGCTGCGCCAGAAACTATCTATCTCGATTGAGAGTTGAACTCTTGGGCTGAGAAGGCTACCTACTTCGATTAACCCAAAGCACTTCATCAAAATGAACCCTTCATCAGCCATTGGTCGTACTCAGTCCCATCATTCCTCACCAGATCGTAATCAAACAAACCAAACCCTACCCATCCAGATTGCCTCAGCCCTTGAATCCGCACTCCCCGGCGTCAACGCGAGCAAACTGGTTCATGCCCTCGACACCCTGCTAGGCGGTCGCGGCAACTACACCCTTGTAGGTAGCGCCGCCATGCACCTTCATGCACTTGAACACCCCAACGCCACATGCAAACTCCCCCTGCCCCATGATCTTGATGTCGTTGTCAATGACACTGCAATTCGCCGAGTAGAACTGGCCAATCCAGAAACACTGGGCAAACTGAATTTGAAACGCGACGCAAATTTCGCACATGTGTTGCACATGACACGCGAGAATGCACCCAACCTGAAAATAGACATTGTCTGCTCCAGCACCCCGGGTTTTCTAAAATACCAATTCAACCCGCATTCCATTCATGAGGTACAAGTTGGCATGTTGGCCGACTGCCTGGCCGATTACAAAGCCAGGCGTACCGATCAGGAATTCGTAGAACAATGTGGAGGCCAAACCCAAGCGAATTCAAAGGTTCAACCCTGGCTGGATTATTTCGACCAGTTTCGCCACGAGGCAGGCACCGTGTTGCCGCGGCAAGCTGCGAAAAGACGATTTACAGAATCAAGGAACTCAAGCCCCGAACAAGCATTGGGTGAGCCCAGCCATGCCAGGGCAGCAGCGAGAATTTTGAAATTTGGGAGCTAAGGTAGGAAACTAAACCAAGCGATTGAATTGGGAAATCAAACCGTTTGCTGGCTCATCTCACTGACTTGAATCAGCGTGTTGTGCGCATCAATTTCACTTTGGCAGTGCATGCGGCACTGGCCGCAGCCCGAGCAGGCGCCCGTTTTCATGGTGATGTCGTCCACTGAACCACAACCGCTTCGCACGGCTTCAGAAATGGTACGGTCGCTTACGTTGGCACAAATGCAGACGATCACGGTTGACCTCAAATTGCGTTGAACTTGAAAGTAATAATAATGATTCGCATTACTACAATCAAGTATTTTTTCAACACAATTCGAAAATCGTTAGAACATTTACTCTGAAACACCCATCATGGATTGCTCGTAATTCTGCAAACCTACCCTGTCAATCAGGCTCAGCTGGGTTTCCAGCCAATCGATGTGTTCTTCGGTGTCTTCCAGAATTTCTTTCAGAATGTCGCGAGAAACATAATCGCGCTCGTCTTCCGACGCCTTGATGCCATCTTTGATCGTCACTTGAGCCGCGCTTTCCATTTTCAAGTCGCTTTCCAGAATCTCGCGTGTATTTTCGCCAATCATCAACTTGCCCAGGTCTTGCAGATTGGGCAGGCCATCCAGCATCAACACGCGTTCAATCAGCAAATCAGCGTGCTTCATTTCACCGATTGATTCCTCATATTCCTTTTTCTTCAGTACATCCAGGCCCCAATTGCCGAAAATGCGCGAATGCAGGAAATACTGGTTAATCGCAGTCAATTCATTCTTCAATTGCGCATTCAGTGCCGCAATTACTTTGCTCGAACCTTTCATTGTTCCTCTCCCTTGCATTCAAAAATCAACTCAATCCACAGTGTACAACGCGGGCCAAGGGGGCCGAAACCCTTTTCTGGTGCGCTTCTTAAAAAAGTACTTGCCAAAATCGAAAAGCCAAATAATAATGAAAACACTTCTCGTTTCTATCTTTCCGGGTAAGATTGCCGTGGGTCTACCGCTCAATCTCCTTCTTCGCAACAGTTGGCATCCTCACCGGTAGGCCTTCCTCGCTCGGAAAGACCCTCCCGCACCAGCCAGCCGCCGCAAGCCAGTGCATCTTTTATCTCAAAGGATTGCTGTCATGAAAAAACGCGCGCTGGTCGTGGCGATTGGCGCAGCTGTAGGTTGTCACCCGGCTGCATGGTCACAAAGTACTCAACAAAATGAGGCGACTACACTTAAAGAAGTGCAGGTCACCGGGTTTGAGCGGGTTTACAAAGAACCGACCACCAATACGGCCTTGGGCTTCGAAGCGGACCCGATGAGCACACCGCTGACCACCATCAGCATTCCCATCGACATTCTGGAAGACCAGCAAGTTAACAACGTTGAAGATGCATTGCGCAACGTAGCCGGTGTCACCAAATTCAAACAGGGCAATGGTGGCGAGGAGAAATTCTCGATTCGCGGTTTCGATGCGTCCCAATCCCTTTACAAAGACGGTGCACGCATCAACAACGTGTTCAACGCCACCAACATCGCCACCACAGAAACCGCCAATATTGAGCGCTACGACATCTTGAAAGGCCCTGCATCAATTTTGTATGGTCAGGGCGAACCAGGCGGTGTCATCAACTATGTCACCAAAAAACCAAAATTCACCGAGTACCGGGCCGCCGAAGTAATTGCGGGCAGCGACGACTATTACCGCGTAGAAGCCGATTTCACCGGGCCACTGAGCGATACGTTTGCCTACCGACTCATTGTGTCGTCTGAAGACAGCGGTAGTCACCGTGACTTCACGGTCCGGGATCGACAGCTTGTGGCACCTTCGTTGACCTGGAAGCTGAGTCCACAAACACTGGTTACAGCGCAATACGAATACATCACCGACACTTACACCCAAGACCGTGGCCAGGTACTCGACGGCAACAATGCCACGGGCTATTCCTACAGCGGTCGCCTGAACGGCACCCAGTTCTACGGCATTCCCGGCTGGAACGAAAATACCGAAAGCGACTACAACCGATTTGCCCTGCTGGCCGAACACTTCTTCGACAATGGCTCGTCGATCACTGCCAACTATTCACGCACACGCGTCGACAAAACCCTGTTTGACTCCAGCCCGAGAGCACTTGGCCCCAATATGCAAGTGGTTGCAGACAATGGCGATGTGGCCATTCGTGCTTCGCAACAGGGTGGCCAGGGCGAAAGCGACAGCATGGTGCTGAAGTATCAGTGGCAACTTGATGGCGGCACATTGTTTGGGCAAACCATCGGCCACAAATTCCTGTTACAAGGCGACTATGAACGCATTGTGAACAACACCATTTCTGCATCTGGCACTCAAATTACTTACAACGTCAATACCGGGCAATACAGCGGCATTCCACCTGGGGGTGTGGTCGTTGGCCCATTCACCCAAGGTGGAAGCAGTGCGCGCCAACAAGGTTTAGTGATTCAAGACCTGATTTCAATTGGCGAGAAATGGAACCTGCTGGCCGGTTTGCGCAGCACCCAATTTGAAGATCGCCAAGCCAATGTGGACAGCGACGATGTATCCCCCCGATTCGCTGGTGTACAAGGCCACCAACACCTTGTCGTATTACGGCAGTTGGGCCAAAGGCTTCACCCCCACCACCGCCACTGGCTTTAACCCCGCAACGGGCAACGGCATTGGCGGCGCGCCGCTGGACCCGGAACGCACCGAGCAGTATGAATTGGGTATCAAAAAACAGTTGTTGAACAAGCAGCTGGATATTACCGCCGCAATTTTTGATTTGCGCAAAACCGATGTGGCCGTTACCGACCCGGCGTCGTCTGGTTTGCCAGCAGGGGAACAATGGTCCACCAACCTGGGCGAAACCCAAACCCTGGGCTTTGACATTCAAGCAATCGGCAAGGTGAATGACTCTTTCCGCGTGGTTGCCGGTTACGCTTATCTGGACAACCAACTCGTGGCGGTTGATCCTTCTTTGGCTGGCCAGGAAGGCAATGCCCTGCCCGGCATTCCCGAACATTCTGGCAATTTGTTCGGCGTGTATGAAGTGCAGCGCGGCCAATACAAGGGCTTGGGGCTGGGGCTTGGCGTGTTTGCCCAAACCGGTTCGTTTGTATCTACAGAAAACCGGGCCAAATACGATGGCTGGGCGCAACTGGACGCCTTGGCGTATTACAAGGCGGACGGGTGGAAAGTACAGCTGAACCTAAAAAATATCACCGATGAAGAGTACAACTTTGCACAGGCTGGCACCACCACCGACTCATTCGGTGCCGTGCGCGTGGGCACCAGCACACCAAGAACAGTCAATGTGAGCCTGTCGGTTGAATTTTAATCGTGAAGATCTGCTACACTCTTTTTGATATTAATTCTCATTCACAAATTGGAGTGCATGAAAATTGCTTGCTGATTCAATAGTCAGCAAGCAAGATCGAAGCAATTGACTCAATGAACACAACGTTGAACACCATGTCCGTTCCAATGAGTGCTCCTTTGAGCAACAACACTCAAACAATCAGCAACGCCGTCACCTTCGCCGGTGTGGTGTTGTTGCACTTGCTGGGTTTAGTTTGGGCCGCGCAACAACTCAGCGTCAGTGAACCAGTCATTACGCCACCCAGCGTGGTGGGTGTATTGGTGGCGCCTGAACCAGAGCCTGCACCACCGCCACCCAAGCCTGTACCACCTCCGCCCAAGCCGGAACCAAAACCCGTACCCACACCAAAGCCTGTCGCCAAACCGACGCCCAAGCCAACACCAAAGCCTGAGCCCGTGCGTGAAGTGGCGCAGGAACCGGTACAGCAAGCGGCCCCAACTCCACCTGCGCCGCCATCTGCGCCCGTTCAACAGGCCACGCCAGCACCCGAGGCGCCAGCACCTGTAACGCCGCCACGCACGGACGCCGCGCACCTGAACAACCCGGCGCCGCAATACCCGGCACTGTCACGCCGATTGGGCGAGCAAGGGCGGGTGATGCTGGATGTGTACATTCTCCCTGACGGTAGTGTGGGTGAAATCAAACTGAACCGGTCAAGCGGATTTCCGCGACTGGACAACGCAGCCCTTCAGGCTGTGAAAACCTGGAAGTACGTGCCTGCCAAACGTGGCGACAAGCCAATTCCGTTTTGGTACGTGCAACCGGTTTCTTTTGTATTGAATAACTGAGAACATTGAATTTAAGCGAGGTTTATTGAAATGGAAAACAACCCTTACGGTATGGCCGCGATGTGGGCCCAAGGTGACTGGGTCATCAAAAGCGTGGCACTGCTTCTGTTGATCATGTCGATCGCGTCCTGGTACGTCATCATCACCCGCAGTATTCGCCTGTATCGCCTGCGCAAGAATGTGGGCACCGTGGACAAGTTCTGGCACACCCACAGCTTTGCCGAAGGTCTTCAGGTTTTGGGAAAGGACACCGGCAACCCGTTTCACCACATGGCCATTGAAGGCCAAGCCGCAGTAAACCATCACAGCACGAACAAAGACGACCTGCACGGGCAAATCAGCCTGGCCGACTGGCTCAGCGAAGCGCTGCGCGGCGCCATGGATGAAGCAGCCGAAAAGCTGCAATCCGGTCTGTCTATTTTGGCTTCCGTGGGTTCCACAGCCCCGTTTGTTGGCCTGTTCGGTACGGTGTGGGGCATTTACCATGCGCTCGTGGCCATTGGTGTGTCCGGCCAGGCCAGCATCGACAAAGTGGCTGGCCCCGTGGGCGAGGCCCTGATCATGACTGCATTCGGCCTTGCCGTGGCCATTCCAGCGGTGCTGGGCTACAACGCACTGACCCGGGCCAACAAAGGCTTGCTGAGCAAGTTGAACCGATTTGCGCGCCAGTTGCATGCCTACTTCCTGACCGGGTCACCCATGCAAAAAGACTCTGCCGTACGCACCATGCCCTTGAAAAAGGAGGCGTAAGCCATGTCGTTCAATTCTTACGACGATCAGCAAGAGATGAGTGAAATCAACATGACGCCGCTGGTGGACGTAATGTTGGTGCTGCTGATTATTTTCATCATCACCGTGCCGGTGATTACGCATTCGGTGAAAGTTGATTTGCCGCAGGCCAGCCAGCAACCCACGGAGGTGAAACCCGATGTGGTCACACTCACCGTGCAACGCGACGGCAGCCTGATGTGGAATGACGAGGCACTGACTTTTGAAAACCTGGAGCTTCGCTTGCAGGCTGTGGCGCAGCAAGAGAAACAGCCTGAGTTGCGCATTCAGGGCGACAAAGCAGTGGAGTACGAAAAAGTGGTGCAAGTGATGGCCGCGGCACAACGCTCGGGCGTCGAGAAACTTGGATTCATGACTGAACCCCAAAACACACCCTGATTCAAATTTGTGGGCAGAGTAAACACACTTTCTTGAAGTCATGCGAAACTGGGCGTTGAAGCGATTATTCAACGCCTTTTTTTATTGCCATAGTCATGAACACATCCGCCTTGAACCCCGGTTATCTTTCCCGCAGTGTCGGCCCTGTTCACATCAATCTGGATCGGCAACTTTACAGCACCAGCCATGTGTTGAACTTTGAAAAAACGCAGGCACATCAGCATTTGTCCACCTTCCTTCGCCGCATGTTCAGTGGCGAGGTGGTCAACGGCACGGAAAACCGGCCTGCAGGCCATTGGGCCTTGCGTGCAGCCAGCAACATGCAGGCCTATCATTCACCAGTTTCGCTGGTGGTGAATGGTCGTGATGAGTTGGCGCTGACCAGGCAAGTGCAACAACACATGGAAAGCTTTGTTGACCAGGTGCGCTCTGGCCGCTATACCACTCCCGACGGAGAACACTACGACAGCGTGTTGCATTTGGGCATTGGTGGATCAGACCTCGGCCCCCGGCTGTTGAATGACGTGTTCAGCAAACTGGATTTGGGCGCAGCACCCGCATTGAAAATTCGGTTTGCCGCCAATGTGGATTTTCATGAAATGAAAGCCGCACTGGCGGCCCTGAACCCGAAAACCACTTTGGTCGTAATTGCCAGCAAATCATTTTCAACCCGTGAAACCTTGCACAACGCACAGCATATTTTCAAGTGGCTGGATGCTGCGGGGCCAGCGTACCGACCCAAGGCGCTGGTGGCCGCGACCTGCAAACCCAACAAAGCCATCGAGTTGGGCGTGGCAGCGGAACGGGTGTTTGAATTCAGTGAAACAGTGGGCGGCAGATATTCACTGTGGGGCCCCGTATCGATTGGTGTGCGCATGGTGCACGGCAACCCGGTGTTCAATGAACTGCTTGAAGGCGCTGCCTTGATGGACGGTCATGTATTACAAAGCAAAGCCAGCCAGTGCATTCCCACACTTCTTGCGCTAAGCGACCTGTACAACCTGGAACACGGTGCCGCCTCGCTGATGTTAAGCCCCTACGATTCCCGCCTGAGCCAACTGGTGCCCTACCTGCAACAACTGTGGATGGAATCGCTGGGCAAAGGCGTGAACAACCAAGGCGAGTTGCTCGACAAGCCCGCCTGCCCGATTTTGTGGGGCGATGTGGGCACCAATGGGCAACATGCTTTTTTCCAGATGCTGCACCAAAGCAAAATTGCCAGTTCGGTTGAATTGATCGCAGTGGTGCAACCCGATCATGATGAAGTCCAGTCGCACCAAGTGTTGCTCTCGCATGCCTTGGCGCAGTCTGAAGCATTCTCGGTGGGTCGTTTAAACTCACCCGAGGAGCTCAACAACACCGCCACCAATTTCAAATCGTGTCCTGGACACCGTCCAGTTCAAATGGTGTTTCTCGATTCGCTGACACCCTACTCGCTTGGCGCACTGTTGTGCCTTTGGGAACACCGCACCGCAGCGTTGGCCGCCATGCAGAACATCAATCCATTTGATCAATGGGGGGTTGAATTGGGCAAAGGCATTGCGGAGCAACTGGAACAGAGCGTACCACCTGGCCACGCCCCTGCAGAGAACCCGGTGACCGCACACCTGATCAACCATTTCCTGAAAAATTCAGCGACATGATGAATTGGCAAGCCCTGCCACTGCCTGCCTGCAGCTTGGCCGAAAGTCCTCGGTATGCGCATGGCGGATGGGCTTGGGTGGACATCAACACGCGCACCCTGTACCGCTTGAATCAAAGCGATGTGCTGAACACAGCATTGGACAACACCACGTTATTGAATACCTTGCATTTGCCCGATGAAATAGGCTGTGTGCTGCCCACAGAGACTAAAAACACTTGGGTGGCACTGGGCAGACAAGGTGGCTGGCTGATTGAGGGCGACACCTGCACCCTGAAATTGAATGCTCCTTACGATTCAAGCAAACATCGTTTCAACGACGGCCGCGCCGACCGAGCCGGCCGAATCTGGATATCCACACTGGTGGATGCCCGCAGCCCGGCCACTGCCGCCCTGTATTGCATTGAGGCGGGACAAGCCAAGCCGAAGATAAACGATTTGATCGTGGGCAATGGTCTTGCCTTTTCGCCCCAGGGGGACTCGGTTTTTCTGAGCGACACACGGCACAAATGCATTTGGCGATTTGATTACGAGCTTGAAACTGGTGCATTGGGCAATCGGCAATTGATCAAACAATATTCCGAAGGAACAGCACGACCCGATGGCGCTTGCTTTTCTGCCGATGGCAGCTACTGGGTTGCCATTCTGGAGGGTTACCGACTGGACCGCTTTAGCGAACGCGGCGAATACATTGAAAGCATTGAGCTGCCCTTGGCCAAGCCCACCATGCCCTGCTTTGGCGGTGCACAGGGAAATGTGTTGCTGGTGTGCTCAGCCCAGGCCGACGAGAAATTTACCAATAAGCCAGGTTTCGAAAACACTAGCCTGATTGCCTGTGAAACAGGCTTCGAAGCATTGTCAGAAAATTTCGCCAATCCGACTTATTTGGTGTAACGGCTATCGATCAGGTTTTTCTTTAAGCGTGCCATGTTTTTCTGAACTGAATCGCCCAGTTGCAAGGCCACTTGCGTGGCCAGCACATCCACCACGCACAGGTGCAACAAACGCGACACCATGGGGCTGTACTGCTCATAGTACTCACCGTGATCGGCTGGAATATGCACCTGCACTGCCTGTGCCAAAGGCGAACCCGACGCCGTAATTGCAATCGTACTTACCCCGGCGGCACGTGCAATTTGCGTGGCATCCAGCAAATCCTGACTGCGGCCCGAATTTGAAATGATGATGAGACAATCGCCCTTGTTCAACATGGATGCAGCCATAATTTGCAAATGCCCATCGGAGTAAGCATGCGCTGTGCAACCCATTCGAAAAAACTTGTGCTCAGCATCTAGCGCCACAAAACCTGAATTGCCCACCCCATAGAAAACAAGCCGGCCTTTTTTGGCAATTGTTTTTGCAAGTAGTTGCGTGGCTTTGTCGATGGGTTTGGCTGGGGCTGTATTTCGGAAAGTGCGCAGAGTGTGAATGGCGTTGTCGAGTACTTTTTGAATCAGGGTTTCACCGTTGTCGCCAGCTTTCACCGACTGGTGAATGAATGGCACACCTGCATTCAAACTGGCGGCTAATTTCAACTTGAAATCACTTAAGCCCTCGTAACCCAGCGAGCGGCAAAACCGCACCACCGACGGGCTACTGACACCTGCACGTTTGGCCAGTTCAGTCACAGGCATTTTTTGAAAACCACTGGGGTCTTTCAACACCAACTGTGCCACTGCCTGTTCAGCACTGGAAAACTGGTCCAGCTCCATGCGGATTCGATCAAGTAAATTCATGCACATGCCGGGTTAAACCCGAAGTAATAAAATTACATTGTACTAGCGAATCACACCACGCGCCTTGAAGTATTGAATCAATACATTGGGCTCAAAGGGTTTGGAATAAAAGGCATCAATGCCTGCTGCCATGGCACGTGCATATTCAGCCAAACGCGAACCCGCAGTAACCGCCACAATTGGAATTTTTACATACTCAACCATGTCCCGAATGTGGCGCGTTGCACTGAACCCATCCATCACCGGCATGTGCAAGTCCATCAAGATTGCGGCAATGTTCACGCTTTTGTCCTGAAGCATTTCAACGGCCACTTGACCATTGCCAGCCACCACCACATGGGCACCCAGTTTGCGAAGTCGAATGGCATTGATTTTCGCCACAGTGGGGTCGTCTTCCACCAGCAAAAGCCGCAAATTACTCAAAGGCAAATCACCCCCTGCACTGTCGGCAGACATCGCTTGTGCGCTGGCACGGCCCATCAACTTAAGTGGCAGTTGAATACTGCTGCATGTGCCTTCGCCCTCCCGGCTTGTCAGTGAAAACTGCCCGCCCATCATTTCAAGATATTTGTTGGTCAGGTAAAAACCCACCCCCATGCCACCGCCCCCACGGGTGCGGCGCACCGATTGATTGGCAAAAGGTTGGCCTATCGATTGAATCAATGAATCGGCCATACCAATTCCATCATCGCTGACCTCAAAGAACAGTTGAGCCTGGGGCTCCGCTTTGAAGGCAATGTGCACCTTGATCTGGTGGGCATCAGAAAACTTCATGGCGTTGTCGATCAAACCATGCATCATTCGACCAATGCGCATTTTGTCGCCCAGCACCAAAGGGTCAAAATCGAATTCCTCACTCAATTGCAGCAAGTGGATTTGACCGGGGTGCGCACGCTGCACAAGTCTCAAGCGGTCCAGCCAAAGCGCGCGCAAGTCAAATTCCTCCTCTTCCAGTTGCAACTCGCCCAACATACTGTCGGCGTAATCCATCAACATTTTTACGCTGCGGGTGACATCAATATTGGCTTTGTCCAGGTCTTGAAACAACTCAGCCTGGTTCTCATCCAGTTGTGTGGCCGACAACTGGTTCAACATTTCAAGAGAATTGTTCAAAGGGGTGCGCAGCTCGTGGCTAACCACATTCAAAAAGTGGTTCTGCTGGCGCACCACTTGCATCAGTTCTTTGGTTTTGTGACGAAGGCGCTCGTTGCCATGCTTGAGTTCATTCAATAACCTGGCTTTGTCAGTCACGTCCACAATGGCCAGAATCACCACAGGCCTTGCACCTTTTCGATTCACATTCAAACCAATTTGTACGGCAATTTCATGGCCCCCTTTGTGATGGGCGGGAAAGTATTTTTGCCCGGTGCCCTGCCCCATCATGCGCCCTGTAGACGACTGCATAAATTCACTGAACAGGCCTGAGTGATCGGTTCTCAAATCTGGCGGCAGCAATATTTCAAAGGGCTGATCCAGCAATTCTGCTACGGAGTAACCGAAAATATCGGCGCAATAGGAATTCAGGGAGAGGATTCTCCCTGTGTGATCAACCTGCATCAGGCCAACAGGGCTGTGCTCCAACACATCGGGAGTTATTTGTTCAGAGTTCAAAGGGAATGGGGTCACTGGATTCGATACAAGCAGTTTGCCCGAGTCCGAAAAAAAACAAGGAGGCATTACCGTGGTAAAGCCCCCTCTGTTCGCTCAATTGATAAATAATTAATTACTGTGAATTAACATTTCTAAAAGCAGGTGCTGACCAACCCTGCCTTGAATTGGCGGGCTTTACTGGCAAGGGTGTTCCTCCGATCAACTTCTCGGTGGCAGTGCCATAACGCAACCAGGTTTGTGTGGGCTGTGTACCTACTCCCGGCTTGGTATAGTCGCACACGCCTTGTGGGAAAATTTCCTTCACCTGGGCCACAAAGGCTGCGGGGTCGGTGATGGACATTACCCCCGCATAGTCGGCTGCATCCACTGGCTTCAATACGCATTTGTTGGTGAGGGTGCGAATATCGTCACCCGCCACTGTGCGCGGTGTGCCAAACCGGGTTTGCACCAAGACATGTTGCAGCTCTGCAATGGGGCCGGTGAGTTGGCCCGACATGCCCGTGGGGTCAAAAGCCGAAAAGTCTAAACCACACACCTGATTGCTGAGCTGATCAAAAATTTGACCCGCCTCGGGAGGTGGCTTCGGAATACTGCTTGAATTGGCCATGGGCAACACAGGGTCTGGATAAAACAGGTTGCCACTGAGCGGAACAAAAGGCCCGTCATCTGCATAAATGCTTTGCGCTGACAAGCATTTGTCGCGGGCTGCGCGCGGTTTGTTGGCCACTACTTTTTCGCGCAGTGGCTTGTTGCTGTCATCAGCCTCAATCTGGCTCAACCAACGATCCATCACCAGCAAGGCCTCGGTGCTGTAGGTGGAGTCACCGGCCAACACCAATTGCCCGAACCAGATGACATGGTTGTCAAAGTGCCCCTGTGTGGCATTCAAACGGGCGCGCATTTGCCAACTGTGGAAAGCATCGTGTGCGATGCCGGGATCGGGGCCCCGCAAGTCGATAATCGGGATATTGCTGAGGTGCTCGGCCGTGTTCACCGCGCCTGTTCTATAGGAATTGGCCAAAGCCAATGGGTCCGCCACGGTGCGGTTGGCCACGCGTTGAATGTCCACATCAAAACCGCCAATATTGCGGTTCAAGTCCAGAAACTGATCGGCTGTGATGGTGCCTTGCTTCAAGGCACCCAAACCGTATTGAACACCCACGTTGTCCAAGGGAATACCACCAAATCCACGTCCGATTTTCTTTTCGTTGGCACTCCACACATCGGGTGTTCTGAAGCCAAACTGGGTGCTCATGTAATCGATCAAACCACAACGCAAACCGCCCGGATTGTTGACTGGATCGTAGGGCGTGGCCGCGCCATTCAAGCCACGACAATTCTGGGCATATGGGTAGGCTTTTGGAAAAAATGCGTTGTCCGACAGCACTGGGTTGATTGGCAAATGCCCATACACGGCACTCCACTGCACGTAAGGCAGGAAGTTGGGAGCAAATTGCGGAAACTGGCGGGAATTGTCTGCTTCATTCACCCCTGGGTAGCGATTGCCGAAATAGGAGTTCAACAGGTTGTAGTCCGCAAACTGAGTGGCTGTGGTCCAGACATCGGGGTATGAACACTGCACGATGATGCCCTGATAAATACCAGGGTAGGCATTGGCAATGTGTTGCTGGGCAATCGCACCACCCGAGCAGCCTGTGCCCATGGTGTAGCGGATTTCGCCATATTGCTCAACAATCCGTTCCTTCACCATCATCAGCGATTCAGCGGCAGTCACCAGATTCACGTTGTGACCCAAATTGGCCAGGGCAGTTGAGGTGGCAATAAAGCCGCGCCCCAAAGCCACTGTAATGCTGTCACCCAGCAAAAACTCCGCACCGTCTGGCGCTGTACCCGAAATGTCACCATTGGGCGGGTTGCCTGGGCCATAAGTTACGCCCACATTGCCACCATGGTGAATCAGTACTTTGCCATTCCACTGCGGCTGAGGCTTCCACGGTTGCCAATCCTCGGCCGGGTTGAACAGTGTGCGGATTTGATAACGATCGCGGTTTTGCACACCCCGTTCAGTGCGAACAATAAAGGGTACAGTCACACCGTTGTCGGTTGTGGTCATCGCAATTTCACTGGCGGGCGGTGGGTTTTCCGGATCGTATGGCAGGAAAGTGGGTGCAAATTCCTGTTCCTGAATATTGGAATTGGTCAGTACGTGTTGCAGCTTGTTGGCAGGCAGATATGAAAAACTGAATACAGCAGGCTGATTGCACTGGGCGTCCATTGCACCCTCGTTGGTGCAGGTCCACGGTTGCACTTGCGGCCCGGAGAACACCGGCCCACCGTTGGGGTGATTGGTGATGGTGGTCACAATTCGGCCTGTGTTTTTCAACACTGCCATGATGCGGTTTTCACCCAAGGCCAAGCCCTGAATGCGACCCATGTAACGGCCATTTTCGCGCAGCGCAAACTGGTCGCTTACATCCACGGAGCCCAGCATCACTTTGACATTCTGCAAATTGGCAGGGTCTTCGGCCGTAATTTCAACCAAGGCATTGCCGTCGCTGATCAAGTCGGCACGATTGGACAAAACGCGAATGCCATCCCCCGGCTCCAGTTCGACCGGCGTCTCTTCGTTGGGGTTGGTGACCGTGGGGCCATCACCCCCAGCCAGAATGCTGGAATCGTTGCCACCCAGGCAACCGGCAAGAAGCGCAAGCGTGCTGAGCGCCAGCGCGGACTGAAGTGTTTTGCTCATTATGTATTGTAAGTTTGAATTGTCTCCAAACCTTCATACTTCAAGCCAACACTTTCAGATTCACCTTGTAAATCAGTTACTTACTTTGTTTCGTACTTTACCTAATCACAGTTGCAGTTTATTACTGTCGGTGTTTTTTCGGCATGATGTGGATTAATCCCAAATCCATTTCCACCACACAGGGCTCGCCCTTTTTCAGGCCCAAACGCTGCGCCCCCGACACAGCCATCTTCAGCGTCTCGAACGGCGCCACATCCAAGGCCAAATCGATCAAGCTGAGTTCACCCAGGTCACGGTGCGCTTGAACATGCACAGGCAACACCACAAAACCCTCTCGCTGCAAATTGTATGCTGCCGGCTTCAAGGCCAGGCCGTCGGCATGCACCACCCAGTTCACCGGGAAACCAGGCGGAATCTTGCCTTTGTCTTTCACCCGAAGCTGATAGCTGTTGGAAAGAGTTGCCTGCTGGGTATCCAGCGCACGGGTCCATTGCAAATGCCCCACGCCGGCTTCCTGGCCAGGCCCAAGCCATGCCCCGTGAAACCGGTTTTGAATGCCCACCAGGTCAGCCACCCTGGAATTGCGGGGTCTTCGGTGCACATCAAAGGCTGGGCCCTCCTGTAGCACCTGACCTTGGTCCAGCACCACCAGTTTGTCGCACAGCATACGGGCTTCATTCAAGTCGTGGGTGACCAGCACAATCGGGATATTCAGGTCGGCCCGCAGTTCGGCCAACAAACGGTACAAGCCTTCACGGTTCATTTGATCCACCGCAGAAAAAGGCTCATCCAGCAACAACAACTGGGGCTGACGCGCCAGGGCGCGGGCCAGCGCGACGCGTTGCTGTTGCCCGCCCGACAATTGTGCCGGTTTGCGCATGGCTTCATCGGAAGTCAGGCGCACGCGCTTGAGCCACTGCACCGCTTCAATAATTTGTTCACCCTTGGGCAAGTGTTGCAAGGCCAGCGCCACGTTGGCAGCAGCGCTTAGGTGAGGCATCAGGGCGTAATTTTGAAAGACCAAACCTACCCGACGCTGCTGGGGTGTTTGGAAAACACCCTTCTGCGTGTCGAGCCACACCTGCCCGCCCACTTCGATGCGACCACTCGCTGGTTTCATCAAGCCCGCCAGTACACGCAATATGGACGATTTGCCCGCCCCCGATGGCCCCACCAAGGCGAGCAATTGCCCGGCCTCGCAAGAAAAATTTGCGCGCAGGGGCATGGGTTTTTGCTGCTCGATGTCGACCAGCAATTCACTTGGCCTGTTCGTAGTGACGCTCATGGCTTGCGCCTTTTTCGGCCAGACAACAACAGCGAAGTGGCCACCGCCACCAGCGAGAACATCAACAGGGCCAGCGACATGGTGTTGGCTGCATTCAAGTCAAAACTTTGCACGCTGTCGTAAATTGAAATGGCCAAGGTTCGGGTTTCGCCAGGAATGCTGCCGCCTATCATCAGCACCACACCAAACTCGCCCAAGGTATGTACAAAGGTCAGCACCATAGCTGACAAAATACCGGGCCAGGCCAAAGGCAATTCCACCTTGGTGAAAATGGCCCAGGTGCTTAAACCACTCACCTGTGCAGCCTCGTTCAAGTTGTGGGGAATGGATTCGAATGCGCGCTGAATGGGTTGCAGCATGAAAGGAATATTGAACAACACGGAAGCGAGCAACAGACCAGCAAAATTGAAAGTGAGCGAAATTCCCCAGGTGTTTTGAAGCCACTGCCCCACAGGCGAACCACCCCCCACCACCACCAACAGGTAGTAACCCATCACCGTGGGTGGCAGCACCAGAGGCAGCAAAATTGCAGCCTCAATCCATGTGCGCCCTTTGAACGCTGTGCGAGCCAACCAGCGCCCCATCCACAAACCCACGGGCAACAACACCAGCAAAGTGCTAAGGGCCAATTGAATGGACAGCGAAAACGCAGACCAATCCATCATCGCCCAAGTACCTCGTCATAGCCGTATTTCTTGAGCACCGCGCGAGCAGGTGCCGTGTTCATGAAATCCGCAAATGCCTTTGCAGCCGGGTTATCGGGGCGAATCAATACCATGCCCTGCACCAAGGGTTGATGCCATTCACGGGGCACAAGGGCATATTGGGTGCGTACGGCCAACTCGGGTGCAAGGGCTAGCGACAACGCCACCAGCCCGGCCTGTGCTGCACCTGATACCACGAACTGCGTAGCCTGCCCTATGTTTTCACCCATCACCAAGCGTGGCTTTACCTTTGCCCACAAATCAGCATGCATCAGCGCTTCTTGCGCACGCATGCCATAAGGTGCCACAGTGGGGTTGGCAATGGCCAGCTTGCTCAAGCGACCGTCCTTCAGCGCAGCGGCCAGGTCTGCCAAAGAGCCATCGGGTTTCAGGCGGGTTTTACGCGGCAGCAACAACACCAAACGCCCCTCAGAATAGGGCAATACCGGCGATGCAGCCAGTTTTTCATCCACCAGCTTTTGGGGAAAAACCATGTCGGCAGACAAAAACACATCAAACGGCGCGCCCTGTTTAATCTGGCTATAAAAGTTGCCCGACGAACCATACGCCACCTTCAAGCTGTGCCCGGTGGCTTTGGTAAATTGGGGGGAAATTTCGTCCAGCGCGTAGCGCAAAGTGGCTGCAGCGGCAACGGTAGCGCTGCCTGCATGGGCTGCGCCCAGGCTGATCAGCAAAACAAAACAGGCCAATGTTTTCAACACAGTGTTTCGCCTACCTATTCAAAATTAAATGCTGCGCTGGTTCACGCGTTTGGACAACTCCTCCGCAGACTCTACACGCTCGGAATAGCGATCAACCAGGTATTGCGCATGCCCGCGCGTCAGCAAGGTGAATTTCATGAGCTCTTCCATCACATCCACCAAGCGGTTGTAATACGGCGAGGGCTTCATGCGGTTGTTCTCATCAAACTCCATGAATGCTTTGGCAATTGAAGATTGGTTGGGAATGGTGATCATGCGCATCCATCGGCCCAACACACGCAACTGGTTCACCACATTAAACGATTGCGAACCACCGCACACCTGCATCACAGCCAGGGTTTTGCCCTGAGTGGGCCGCTTGGCGCCACCGGTCAGGGGCAACCAGTCGATTTGTGTTTTCATCACGCCTGTCATGGCACCGTGGCGCTCGGGCGAGCTCCACACCTGGCCCTCCGACCAATCTGCCAACTCACGAAGTTCTTGCACTTTGGGGTGTTGCTCATTCGCCTCATCCACCAAAGGCAAACCTTCCGGGTTAAAAAACCGAACCTCTGCCCCCATCAAGGTTAGCAAGCGCCCAGCTTCCTCGGCTGCCAAACGGCTGAATGAACGCGCACGCAGCGAGCCATACAAAATCAGAATCCGTGGCGGGTGCAACAAGCTGTCGCCCAGCAGGTCACGATAAGGCTGCTTGAAACAGTTGGCATCCAGGTTGGGCAAATCACTCGGGTTCATGACAACACCATTTCCTTCTTGTTTGAATTTGATTAAAACCAGGCCACCGACATTTCAGAAAAATAAATCACCGCCACATAACGCAATGTTTTTCCAATACCGACGAGCACAATAAACAGCCACAGGTTCACTCGCATAATACCGGCGACCAGCGTCAACGGGTCACCTCCAACGGGCATCCAGGCCAACAATAAACTCCAAACCCCGTAGCGCTGAAACCAGGCCTGCATTTTCTCGATTTGCTCAGGCTTGAAGTAAAACCATTTTTTGTGCTGGAAGTGCAAAAGGTAACGCCCCAGCACCCAGTTCACCACCGAACCCAGGGTATTGCCCACTGCGGCCACGGCCAGCAACAAACCAGCGGGTTCACCCGCGCGAATCATGGCAAACAAAACCACTTCGGAATAAAAGGGCAAAATGGTGGCCGCCAAAAAAGCAGAGGCAAACAGCAAAAGATACGACATGGGTTACACGCGGAGGGAAGCTTGCTTGCATAGTTGCACAAGCCATTTGAACAGGCGCCGATGCTGCGGGCGGTACAACAAATATTCCGGATGCCATTGCACACCCAACCAGTGACAGTGCTCTGCGGGTTCAATGGCCTGCACGAATCCATCCAGATCTCGAGCCACGATTCGAATACCCTCACCGAGTTGGTCAATGGCCTGATGATGAAGGCTGTTTATTCGCAACCTGCTGGCACGGGTTACCGAGGCCAAGCAACTGCTGGCCCGCAAGGCGGCGGTTTTACGCGGCAACACCGTGCCCCTGTTCGACGTTAATTTACGCTTTGCGCGAATGTCGATGTGCAAACTGCCACCCAAGCTAACATTGATCAACTGGGTGCCGCGGCAAATTCCCAGCATGGGCAACTGGTGCTTTAAAGCCCAGGCGATATGCGCCTGCTCCAGGGCATCGCGATCAGGGTCGTAATGCGCTTTGGGCGCTTCCTCTTCGCCATACAGGGAGGGGTGAATGTCGTCACCACCACTCACAATCAAGGCATCAATTTTTGAAATCGGCCACGGGTGCCTCACGCTGATGCGCCGGGCTGTGCCGCCGGCCAGCCACACGGCAAACCGGATACTGAACCACGAGGGCGACCACCATTTGGCATTGCCGGTCACACCGACAACAGGTTTTCGTGAATGGTCGCCAGTTGCTGGTGCCAAGGCTCTTCCTTCAAGTTGATCAGGTTTTCGTTGTAATCAGTCCATTGTTCACACATGGACCTTAATGTGACCGGGTCCGCAGCCAAGTGTTCCACCACGCACCAAATATTCCAGCTGTCGGCCAAGCCCCAACCCTGCTTTTCAATCTCGCAGTTGGGCAAGCGGTAATGGAATGTAGGTCGGGCGTTGACGCGTTCATCCTGCACCGCAGCCAGCACCCTCGCTTCATCAATCTGTTTGAACAAAGGCAGCAAATCCATGCCCCGGTTCCGCGTGGGGTTGTATTCCAGGTAATCGTCCATGATTTGTTCCAAGGGTGTATCGGCCGTGTAGGTCATCACCTCATGGATGTACTTTTTGGGATAGGTGTCGATGTAAGGCGTTAAGCGACGCAGTGTGTCCACGTCATGTGCCTTCATCAACCAGTACTGCGACACGCAATAGGCCTGCAAATAGGGCACCAGTGTTTTCGAATCCAGCGCAGGTAATTCGGTATTGATGTGCACGCCAAATGCGTAAAGCAGTGAATCGGACGTACCCAGCGCACCAGCCTGTTGCAAGGCGCTCACCATGTCGTCAAGTATGCCGAGTTGATCAACTGGAACAGGTGGGCAAACAACCTCGAGAGGCACGATCTGACGCGCCAAGTCGGCCATCAATTCCAGCACGGCATCCTCGCTGGCCCCCTGCTCTTCGAGCCGCTTGCGCGCCATGTTTTTGGCAAAGCTCCAGTCCAGTTCGATCTTGAAATCGCCAAATTGTGGGGGCTTCACTTTGCATTCGGCCTGAGTATCTTTGATCACCTCGCCGTTTATAGCCTTTGCGACTGCATTGGCCGCGGTTTGCAAGTCAAGCCCGGCAAATTCCAATTCGAAACCTGCACAGCGTACTTGCCCCTCGGCATTGTTCATCCATGCAGGTTTGGCATAGTGCTTGACCATTCAATTTTCCCTACAAAAAACAAAAGCGGCGGGCTTTTTCAAGCCCACCGCTTTTCAAACGGTTAACAGCCTGTGAGCGCTTACACCACAGTCAACTTTACATCCACATTGTTACGGGTTGCGTTGGAGTAAGGGCACACCTGATGCGCCTTCTCCACCAGCGCATTGGCGGCGGCTTTGTCCATGCCGTCCAGCTTGATACTCATGTCCACAGTGATTGCAAAACCCACACCTTTCGGGTTGCCACCGATCCCCACTGTGGCGGTAATTTCAGGCTCGGAAGGCAAGCTGATTTTTTCCTGTCCAGCCACAAATTTGATTGCGCCGATAAAACAGGCCGAGTAGCCTGCTGCAAACAATTGCTCAGGGTTGGTACCTGGGCCGCCGGCACCACCCAACTCCTTGGGCGTGCTGAGTTGCACTTTCAAGCGCCCGTCGTCGGTGGCTGAGCCGCCTTCACGGCCGCCGGTGGATGTGGCTTTGGTTGAATACACGACTTGCATTGTTTTCTCCTTTGATTAGGTGGATGAAGCAGCAAATAGTTATCGCAGTAACTATTTACAAGAACAATTCAATAAAATTTGCCAGTGATCGGCAAATGTTATCGCAATAACCAATTACGAACAAGCGATCAGGCTTTTAGCAGTCGTTCACGCAAGGCATCCAATTCGCATTTCAATCGATGAATGTCCATGGGTGTCATGCCACATTGTTCAACCACACACGCGTAAACGTCCAGCGCTTTTTCCCGAATCCGCTTGCCTTCTTCAGTGAGGTAAATTTGCAGTTGCCTTTCATCATCGGTACTTCGATTGCGGGTCAACAGGCCTTGTTCAGCCATGCGTTTGATCACTGGCGTCAGTGCGCCTGGCTGTTGGCCCAGCTGACGGGCCACATTGATGAGGCTGACACCGTCCTCTTTCCACAGGATCATCATCACCAGATACTGCGGAAAGGTTAAGCCCAAAGGTTGCAACAGGGGCTTGTAAACCTGGGTGATTGCCAGGGAAGTGGCATACAAAGAGAAACAAAGCTGATTGTCTAGCGCTAAAGGATTCTCGGTTTTCATGTTGTTGGAGTTTTAACCAAACGATTGGGGTGTATCAAGTGTAAACGCTTGAGCGGTTTGAGTCATCCTTGTCTAAGTCAATCCAAGACAATCTTGCATGAATGCAGACAATTCACCTCAAACCGCACCCGTCTGAACCCCGAATTACACGCCTCGTTCCTTAAACCAGTCCAAAGTCAGCTTCCAGGCATACGTGGCGGCCCGTCGGTCGTAAGTGGGGCGGTAATCTGCATGAAAACCATGGTTGACCGCTGGGAATACCACGATTTCAGAGGCACTGTTGCCTTTGCCCAGCTCATTACGCATCTTGTCCACCACCTCATCGGGCACGAAACTATCCTCGCCCGCATACAGACCCAGCACGGGCACCTTCAGGCTTGCGGCCACATCCACCGGGTCAGCGGGTTTGTTCGGTCCTTTTAGACCTGCCAACAAACCGTAGTAAGACACACCCGCTTTCACGGCCGGATTGTGGTTCGCGTAAAGCCATACCGTGCGGCCTCCCCAGCAGTAGCCAACAATACCCAAACGGGCGGTATTGACCTTGCCGCTGGCCTTGGCAAAAGCCACGGTGGAATCAATATCGGTCATCACTTGTGCATCGGGCACCACTGGCACCACTTCCTTCAAGATTGCATCGAGACTCATGTTGGAAACATCCGCTTCGCGGCTGAACAGCGCCGGGGCAATCGCATAGTAGCCTTGCTTGGCCAAGCGTCTGCAAATGTCCTGAATGTATTCGTGAACACCGAAAATTTCCTGAATCACAAGGATGACAGGGAAATTTCCACCTTTGGCTGGCATGGCCCGGTAAGCTGGAATTTGCCCGTCTTTGACCGGTACTTTCACTTCACCGGCAGTGATGCCCTGCGTGTCTGTTTTGATCGCTTGGGCGAACAGAGGCTCAGAGGCCACGGCAAAGCCGCCTGCGAGCGACGTGAGCAAAAAGCCCCTTCGATTGACTGTTGTTTCCCTGATTTTCTCTGCCAAGCCAAATTTCATTTGATCCATGCTAACTACTCCTGTGCTTCCTTGGGATTAAGCTTGATTGCTTATCACGATAACAAACTATCACAAGAGATCGACTGCCTTGGCTATTGAGTACGCTCTTTCCTGCGGATTTTTCACTTTCAATGCCGATTGAAGACCAGGGCTGTAATGCAATCTCAGTAATTCTTTGTAAAAGTCGTATTCGTTTTGAATGCCCAGCGCTGCGCGACGCATTTTTAACTGCGCTTCTTGAAATGCCTTACGATGCTTGGGGTAATAACGCTCGACATGCGACAGGGCAAAGACGTCGGCATACAATTCCTCACGGTGACGACGCCGAACAGGTCCAAAATCAATTTGCTCCCGCATTTGAACGCAATGGCCTGATTCATGCGCGAAAAAAGCCTCGTACACCACCTGCTTGGGCAGCCCTTCGAAAAACTCGAGATATTGCTCAAAGCTGTGCCATGTTTTGTCACGAGTGCTGATAAAAAACGTACAGCGCTTAAGCGGGGCGTTGTACTGAACCAGCAAAGGTGACTGGTGAGGCGTTTCTTTTCCGATCAATTTGAAATCGACGCCATAGCCATACATGCGTCCGTATCCACGGGCCACGCTGCCTGCAATGTGGTCAATCAACTCTGCGTCGTCAAAATCCTCAAAGCCATTGGCCTTCAATGGTTGAGAATAAAACGCCGCTGCGCCGAGCAGGAGCGCGCCAGCGCACCGCCAATGCAATGAACTACCCACCTGTTTGTCCCCTCTGCCTGTGTGGTTTATTTTTTCATCATGGCTTTGAATGCCTCGCAAGGGTCTTCACGGGGATGCGCCGGCACCTGCGCCAGTACATCGAATTGCTTAGAGCCACCCGCTTGCGAATTCTCAATGAAACCATACACGGTTGTTGTTTCTTGTAGCGTAACGGGCAACCATTGCACCACGCCGACATCTTTTTGAACATGGCCGTTGCCGGCAATCAAAACCACATCGCGCTGTTCAGCTTGCTGCTCGATGACCTTGGCCATCCAGACATCTCGGGCCACTTGCGCCGCAATCATCTTCTCGGCCACCTGGGGTGGCAGCATATTGCAATGCCCCTCCACAATGTTTTGCCGGTGCTGTTCGGCCAGTGCCGGTGGCAAAGGTTTGTTTAATTCATAGTGGGCAACCGTGTCAGGGTCCAATGCCGCGCTGTAGCCGCCCTTTACAATGCGGTTTGCGTCCTCGCGCGACACATTGGCCGCCAACAAAGGCAATTGGTAATCAAGCGCCAGCTGAATGATTGGCTCGTGGAGTTCCCACTGCCACTTTTCCGCCCATGGTTTGGAAGTGATGCAAGCTGCTGTTTTGCATTCATCTTGCGCCGTACGCAGCAGGCCTTGGTGTTCGCGGTCAAACTGTTCCATCACAATGGCAGGTCGCCAACCTTGCTTGACCTTGTCAGCAATGATTTCATACCGCGCCTGGTGGGCTTGGGGGTTGTCATGAACCTCACCCATGAGCCACACAGTGGGCGCTGAACGCATGGCAGATTCTGCGGTGTGCTGCATGGAGCAGGCAGTGGTCACCCACACTGCCGACAAGGCAAACAGACTTCGTGTCAAGACTGCCATAGAAGTTATCCCCTGGCCTGCACAGGCACTACAAAATCAAACAAGGCCCGCTTGGGCTGTTTCGCCTTTTGTTCAATCTTCACCAACAAGGCTGGATTGAAGAAACCATCGCGTTGGTTCAGGGGTTGATCTGGAAAATACAATTGTGTGGTCAGCAATGAACTTGCCGGAGGCTGAATTTTGACATGCAAATGGGGGGTTCGCCTGAAACTTGAATTGCCGTAAGCGCCGGGCATGAGTGTTTCAAACCGGTACCAGCCTTGCGCATTGGTGATTTGATGCCCACGCAACTTGAAACCCGTGTTGTCGTAAACACCTTGAGCATCGCAACTCCACAAATCCACTATTGCACCGGCAACGGGTTGGCAGGCGGTGGACAATACCCTGCCCTCGAGCACCAGAATTTCTCCGGGCAAACCGTCGATTAAATTGCTGCGCCTGGGAGTTTGAGGCGTGTAATAAGGCCCCTCAATTTGACGGGGTGTGGGGTTGTCCACGCACTCGGGAGTTTGCGCCAAGGCACGGCGTTGACTAAACATGGGGTCTGCAAGCACAAGGCCCGCGCCGGCCTGAAGAATTTTTCGTCTGAATTTCAGCATGCCACCTCCTACTGCTTTTGGTGCTGAGTGAGTTCACTATAACCAAAAGCAAGGGTGGCTGCACGAAGTTAGCTATTTAGCCAGCTCACGGTTTTCGCCCAGATGGTATTGGGCGATTCCTTGCCGCTCATGATGCCGATATGGCCGCCCGGGCCGATGAAGAATTCGGAGTTCGCCGAACCAACAACCTTGGTAATCGGCTTGCAGCAGGCTACGTTGGCCAGGTTGTCCGATTTGCCTGCAATGCCCAACACCGGGCAAGTGATGTCTTTGAAGTTGGCCACGGCCTTGCCCACTTTGAAGTGGCCGTGCGCTGTTTCATTTTCAAGCCAAATGCTGGCGAACCAGTCGCGCAATGCACCACCAGGATAGGCCTCCAGGCTGTCAATAAATGCAGCTTGGTTGGCATGCTGGGCCACGAACTCACGGTCATGCAACTGTGAAATCAGGTTCCAGTAACCTTTCAGGCTACCCACTGGATCGAGCAATTTAAAGCCGATCACGTTGGCCCAGCCCGGTGTGTACAACAGTTTGGCGGGTACCTTTCTGAAATTGATTCGCGCAGACTTCAACAAGTGTGCCAGGCGCTTGTATTGCTGACCGATGGCGCCATTGGCGTGGCCATCGATGGGCGTTCCATAGGTGACCACTTTGTTGATGTTTTCGTCTTTAAATAAAGCGGTGTAAGCCAAGGCCATGCCACCGCCCATGCTCCAACCCTGCAGATTGAGCTTTTTGGAACCGCTGTGTTCACGCACGGCATTCAGGCACGCGGGCAGAAATTCCTTGATGTAATTCTCAAGAGTTAAACCAGCCTGTTTGCGCGTGGGCTTGCCCCAATCGATCAGGTACACATCAAATCCCTGCGCCATCAGGTAGCGAACAAAACTGCGCTCAGGCAGCAAATCATACACATACATGTTCACGGCCAGGGGTGCGATCAGCACGAGCGGAATTGCGTTGCGCTTTTTGCTCACTGGCAGCGTGTCGTCACCCACGGTGATGCTTTCTTCAGTCAAGGGCAGGTAATGGCGAACGCTGTGAATACCGCTTTGATGAACGATTTCAAACGGCTGCAAACCAGCGCGAACCATGGATTCTGATTTGAACAAACGATCCCAGCCGTTGCTGGACATGCGGCTGATTCGACGAAGGCTGAGTGCAGTGGACATGGCGGCAAACCTGATTGTGAAAATTATGTGTGTCAGATTCTAACAGCGCCGCCAATGAATTGATTGGGGTGCTGTCTCTAAAAAATCCCGCCGAGCTCATTGTGTGGGCAAGCAGAGTCCAAGAAAACGGGAAATATTCCCTGGCGTCAGCGCACGGCTTATTCGAAGATATTTGCATGAAATTCTCACTACGATCATTGATATGGGTTCCCCTGACCTTCTCAATTGGCTTCGCTTTGTCTGCCAGTCTTATTGTGATACAAGCGAGGGATGACATCCGAGAAGAACTGGAATCCGCAACGCATGTCGCGAAAAGCCTGGCACTGCTGATTGAATATGACCGAATCGGTGCGCAAGAGGCGAAAAATCTGCAGTTCAGACACATCCGGATTTCAACGCAGCCACCGCACTTGGTGAATCAAAGCCTCAATGTGAGCATGCCTTCCTGGCTGGCTAACTGGACTTTGGGTGATGTTGGCAGTGATTGGCAAAAGTATTCAATTCACCTCGACCCGGTTCAGATGTGGACTGTGTACGCCACACCGGAGGATGAGCTCGATGAAGTCTGGGAAAGTCTGACTTCGACATTTTTTGTATTTCTTGTCTCCGCACTTTTGTGCATCGCGTTAATTCAGTTTGGGCTCAATGACGTTCTTAAACGAATGCGTCAGTTTAGTCGCGCCATGACAGAAATGCGCGATGGCCACCTTGAAACAAAGCTGCCTGAAACCAGCCCGATTGTGGAACTTCAGGCTATAGCCCGTCAATTCAATGCCACCACACTGACACTCAAGCAAGCCAGAGAAGACAATAAGTCTTTGTCGATTTCACTGATTAACTCTCAAGAACAGGAACGCAGACGCTTGGCAGTGAACTGCACGACAATCTGGGACAGATAATCGCAGGTCTTCGTGCCCGAGTCTATTTACTAAACATTCAAACTCAGTCTGAGATGTCAGCCTCTGGTCTAGAGACCCTGAAATCAGTATCCGACGAACTGGAAGAGGCCCACCGCGTGATCCGGAATCTGATCACCGAGTTAGATCCAATGGATCTACAAACAGTCAACCTGAATGAGGCCTTGAACCAGATTTGCATGAAATGGATGCAAGTCACTTACATTGAATGTGAACTTGAAGCCTCGTGTGAAGTGTCACCAGCGATAACCTTGGTCGCACAAGAAGTAGTACACATCATCCGGATTGTCCAAGAGTCCCTTCACAACATTTACAAACACTCGAATGCAAATAAAGCCACCGTGAGCTTGGTCAACACTCGGGACTACCTCGATTTGAAAATTGAAGACAACGGTGTCTCATCAAAAGAGTTGAAATCCGGTTATGGTCTTCGCTCTATGCAAGTGAGGGCAAAAGAACTTGGAGCACGTCTTCGTATACAAAAACACAGCACGGGCGTGACCGTGCATTTGCACAAAACACACCAGAGAGCACACTCGAATGAATTACTTGATTGTTGATGATCATCCACTAATTCGTCAAAGCTACTCACAAATCATTAATCAGATTTGCAATGGCTTGGCGCAAATCGATCATGCGGACAACGCCCAATCAGCTTGGCTCAAATGGACAGAAATACGACACGAACTGGTCGTACTTGACGTCAATCTCCCCGACATCTCCGGTCTGGATCTGGCAACAAAAATTTTGCGCAGACAACCGGCGACTCGTGTAATGTTTTTCAGCATGCACGATGAGCTTGGCCTGGTGAGTCGTGCCATGAAACTTGGTGCATGCGCTTTCGTCAGCAAATCAGCTGAACCTGAAGAGTTTGCCCGGGCGATTCGGACAATTTCGGAGGGCGAATTCTATGTTGAGCATCGTCTGGCCACCGGACTTGTTTGCTCAAAACACACAGGAAGCAACGCACTCGCCACACTATCAGGTCGTGAGAATGAAATTTTTCTGATGATTGCAAAGGGATATTCATCCAGACAAATCGGCAAACTATTGAATCTCAGTGCAAAAACAGTCGCCAACAACCTTTCTATTATCAAACAGAAGTTGAATGTAGACACCACAGCAGCGATGACTCACCTTGCAGTGAGCCTCCAGTTGATTGAAGTTTACCAACCCACGGGGCAGCCAGTACAACCCTCAAAATTGGCATCCTGAAACGTGGCGTAATGAATTCGGGCCCCTGTTATTGTGCTGCCATCAAAGTCAACCATATTCATTTTGGCTTCCTGCAAATTGGCATTGTTGAAGTTGGAATCCACCAGGCTGCATTTCTCCATCCAGGCTTTCTCGAAACTGGCCATCTGTGCGTTAGCACCGGTAAAGTTGGCCCGATTAACCCTGGCAAACGAAAAATCAGCCGCTATCAGACTCGTGCGTGTGAAGTTTGCTACTTGACCAAAAGCCGCGTAAGCCTGCACGGCATCTAATGTTGCATCGGTAAAATCGGCTCTGCGCAAATTGGCGCGCTTCAAATCAGCCTGGTCAGATTGGCACCAGTCAGGTTGGCTCCTTCAAGATTAGCCCCCCGCAAATCAGCATGCCGCAGGTCCGCTCCCCTTAGGTCCGCACCCGACAAATCGATCGCACTCAATTCCATATTTCGTAAATCCATGCCGGTGAGGTTGGCGTTTTTACAGTGGCTTCCGGGCTGTAGTTCACAGGCTTGAACATTCACAGCAACCATTAGCCCCGCCATTATTGTCAATCCATAACACTTGATTGAGTTCATTGAGTCATTCCCAAAAAAGAAAAACGGATGGGATTGCCCTGCAAAGCAAACCCATCCTAAGCAACAACGTCTTCTAGGATGAAGAGAGGAAAATTGACGTCGTATTAACGCGAGGCTTGCTGAATCATCTTGGGCAGCTTGAATACCCAGAATGAACCGCCTTGCGGCACTGGCTTGGTCAGCTCGGCCATGTCACCACCCCAAAGTGGCACTGCACCACCATAACCACTGGCCACACCAATGTACTGTTCGCCATCCATTTCCCAAGTAATCGGGGAGGAAACAATTCCTGAACCCGTCTGGAATTTCCAAAGCTCTTTGCCGGTTTTTGCATCAAAGGCCTTGAAGAAGCCATCGCCTGTCCCTGTGAACACCAGATTGCCTTTGGTGGCCATGACGCCGGCCCAAAGCGGTAACTTCTCTTTGTGCTGCCAGATCACTTTTCCTGTAACAGGATTCATGGCACGCAATACACCCACATGGTCGTCGTACATACGCTTGATCCTGAACCCCTGACCAAGATACGCAGACCCCTTCTTGTAGGTCACGTTTTCTGTCCAGTAATCTTCTTTCCAGTGATTGGCGCCGATATAAAACAAGCCAGTATCCTGACTGTAGGCCATGGGGTTCCAGTTCTTGCCACCCAGGAACGGAGGAGATACTTCAACAGATTTGCCGCGATCCTGACCTGGCTCCGGGGGAGGAGGACGCTGCCCGGCCACTTCAATCGGCCTGCCGGTTTTCGGGTCAATGCCCTTGGCCCAGGTCACGCCGTCTACGAAAGGCACACCCCGAATGAATTTGCCGTCCGCTCGATTCACTACATAAAAAAACCCGTTTCGGTCAGCGTGTGCTGTGGCCTTGATGGTTTTGCCGCCATCTTTGTACTCAAACAAAACCAGTTCATTGTTGCCAGAGAAGTCCCAAGCGTCATTGGGTGTATGTTGGTAAAACCACTTCACTTCTCCCGTGCTGGGGTCTACGGCAACTTGACCTGAGGTGTACAGGTTGTCGTACTCCAGCGGATTTCCACCTTTGGGTGTGCGATACCAAGTGTTCCAGGGAGCGGGATTACCTGCGCCCACGATGATCAGATTGTTTTCAACGTCAAAGCTGGCAGACTGCCATGGAGCGCCACCACCCTGGCTCCAGGCTTCCACTTTGCCAGTGGGGCTGTTCGGATCATCCGGCCAGGACGGCGCTCGAGGATCACCTGTAGGAGTGCTTTCTTTTCCATTGAGTCGCCCCATGTGTCCTTCAACAAAAGGACGCATCCAGATTTCCTTGCCTGTTTCCGGATCACGTGCGTAGAGCTTGCCCACCACACCGAATTCGTCTCCGGAAGAACCATGAATCAACAGTACCTTGCCTGTTTTTTGATCCTTCACCAAGGTGGGAGCCCCTGTCATGGTGTAGCCAGCGGTGTGGTCTTCGAACTTTTCACGCCAAGCCACCTTGCCGGTTTTCTTGTCTAGCGCAACAATGCCCGCGTCCAACGTGCCGAAGAAAACCTTGTCGCCAAAAATGGCCGCCCCGCGGTTGACCACGTCGCAACAGGTCGAATATCTTCAGGCAATCGATGAGAATACTGCCAAAGTTTTGCACCTGTTCTCGCATCCAATGCATACATTCGGGAATAGGAACCCGTAACATAAATAACGCCATCATGAACCAGGGCCTGCGTTTCCTGGCCGCGCTGCTTTTCATCGCCAAAACTGAAAGACCACGCTGGCACCAGATTGGCCACGTTCTTGTCATTGATCGCGGTCATGGCACTGTAGCGCTGCGCCTTCGGCCCAAAGCCGTAGCTCAAAATGTCTTTCGGAGTTTTTTCATCGTTGACGATGTCTTCCCAGGTAACACCACCTGACTTGGCCGACACAGAACCACTCTGCAACGCCAGGCCAGCTGTTGCAGCGACAACAGCAAGCGTCAGGGCGCTGAGTTTAAAACTTGAATTTCTCACTGATCTCTCCTCTTTGTTTAATCTGATTTGTTGTAATCCGACTCTTCTTTCGGACTCGTTTCAGATTAAGGAGAGCACCCCGTATTCTCCAGAGCAGAATTCCCGCAGTAAACCGGGATTTATTCCCGAAAAACCAATGCACTCTTTACTCAACTTACTTCCATGACAAACCGACCGTGATACCCAACAAGTACTGGCGTTCGCTGGCAGGCTCGAAAAACTGCCCTGCCCCTTGGTTCACAATCACCGACCCTACGTATTCCTTGTCAAACACATTGTCCACACGGGCATAAGTGCGCACATTCCAGCCACCATTCAAAGGCCAGTCCTTGCTGGCGCGCAAGTTCACCACCGAGTAGGAAGGGGCAAAGGCATCGTTTGCATCGTTGGCAAACAGCTTGTCGACATACCGCAATTCTGTGGCTGCCTCATACAGGCTTGAAGGCTTGTAGACCAGTTCACCAAAAAAGGTTTTTTCGGAATGCTGGGCAAGCTGTTGCCGGCCTGAATGCTGTTGACCGAGGTGTCGTAAGTAGCGCGAATGTAGTTCAAAGCCACATTGGCTTGCCACTGCGTGTTGAACGCATGCTGCAAAGCCAACTCTGCACCCTCACGGCTCGTTGAGCCTGCGTTTTGGAATGATGTGGCACCACCGTTGGCAGCCAGCACCACAATTTCATTGTCCGTATCAACCGTGTACAGCGCCGCATTCACTTTGGTTGCGCCAAATTTTGCTTTGACACCCACTTCAAGCTGCTCGCTTTTTGCAGCGTCCAGTTGCGAGTTGAAATTCGGGCTGGGCGGTGCAACTGACAAATACGCGGTTTCCAGCAAGGTGGGTGTCTCGAACCCTTCGCCATAAGAAATATAGGTGTTAATGTTGGGTTGCAAACGGTAGGTGAAACCCAAATTGCCGGTGACCTCATCGTACTTTTTGCTGCCACTGCCATTGCCATTGCTCAAAAATTGATCATTGGATTCGATCTCGATGGATGAATTTCGAACCCCGCCCAGCACGCTGAATTTATCGGTGAAAAAATACTCCGCCTGCAGGTACTGATCGAACTGGCTGGCCGTGTTGGCCTCATCCCGATTGGGAGTGGTGCTGGCACCAAAAAAGCCCAAGCGAGCCTGCTCCAGTTCACCGACGGTCAAGCCCGCATTCAAAAACAAAGGTCTTTCCAACAGACTGGTTTGGTGCCCAAATCGCAGGTCAGCGCCGCTGTATTCGTTTTTCAAATCAATCACCGCAGTGCTGGCCAACACCTGGCGAATCTTCCGGTCCCCGTAATAAGGGCTGAAAGTCACATTGGTGCTGGGGCTGAACTTGTGCTCCAGCACAAGACCAGTTTGGCTTTGCTCCACGGTTTTGTTGGTGTTGTTGGCCACTGTATTGTTGCCCGCCTGCCGGCGGTTGCTGGCCAGTTGCGCGGCTGTCAGACCAGCCGGGTCTCGTGCCAGCGGAATGTCCGCATAGTTCACAACCCAGCTTAAGCGAGTGTCGCTGCTTAAATTCCAGACCATTTTGCTGTTGAAATTGTCTCGACGCGCTTTGCTGTGATCACGGTAGCCATCGGTGCGGAAAGTAGAAGCATCAATCACAATGCCCACTTCCTGATTGCCTTTGTTCAGCTTGATCCCACTTCTGCGGGTGCTGTCGGTGCCAAAGATCTGGTTCACTTCAAGCTCGGTACCAACCCGTGGATTTTCAGTGGTCAGCAAGATCACGCCGCCCGAAGAATTGCCATACAGGGAGGAAAACGGCCCGCGCAGCACCTCGATGGACTCGGTTGAACTCAGACTGAAGTGGGAAATTTGGCCGGAACCATCCGGCATGGTGGCGGGTATGCCATCGGAGAAAAGACGAACACCACGGACACCCGAAGTTGCCCGCGCCCCAAAACCTCGAATTGAAATTTGAAGGTCTTGCGCAAAATTGTTGCGGTTGTTGATGACCAAACCTGGCACACGGGTCAGTGTTTCCGACAAATTCACTTGAAAGCTGGCCGCTTTTTCCAAGGTATTCTGGTTGATCTTGTCGACCGAGGCTGGCACCTCAAACGGGTCGCGTGCCTCGCGGGTGGCCGAGACCACGAAGGTGTCCAGGTTTTCGGTTTGTGACCATGCAGGTGAGGCCATGCCCAAAGTGGCCAAAGCGGCAATCAAGGGTGTACTGCGGTGCTTCATGAACAATGTCTCTTGAATGTTGTTGTTGGCAGTGCGGCAAGCTTGACCGAAACGGCTCGTGAAATTTTCCCGATCGTCAAGAAAAGTGGAATATTTCCTCTGCCTCTACACTGCCTACTCTTTGTACAATCATAGTAACAACTGTTAACCCACAAAAAATATCAGGAGACACCCGCATGTTGCATGCACTCGAAGTGCTCGCTTTACGCGTCTACATGGCCATTTTCAAAGTGGTCACTGCACTGATGCCCTTCAAGTGGCCCCGCATGTTCGAAGGCACCGGTTCCTCACTGGACTTGGTTCGGCACATGGCCGACGCGGGCCACCGCAATGTATTGATCGTGACCGATGCTGTGTTGGTCAAGCTTGGCGTACTTGAAAAAATGAAGGCCGAGCTTGAAACCCAGGGCGTGAAGTACGTGGTGTATGACGGTGTGGAACCCAACCCCACTGTGGAGCAAATCGAAGCCGGTTACCGCATGTTGATGGAAAACGGCTGCCAGGCCATTTTGGCAGTGGGCGGAGGAAGCCCGATTGATGCCGCCAAAATGATTGGTGCCCGCGCCAAGAACAACAAGCCTGTATTGAAACTGACCGGCTTGCTGCGGGTGCACAAAGGCATGATTCCCCTGTTCGCTGTGCCGACCACTGCGGGTACCGGTGCAGAAGTCACCATTGCGGCCGTGGTCAGCGACACAGAAAACAAACGCAAAGTAGCCGCCATGGACATTCGCTTGTTGCCCACGGCCGCCGCGCTGGATGGATCGCTCATGACCGGCTTGCCTGCGCACATCACCTCGGCCACGGGCATGGACGCATTAACCCACGCTGTGGAAGCCTTTGTATCACGCAATGCCACCCGAAAAACCAATGAAAAAGCCCTGGAAGCAACCCAGCTGATCATGAAGCACCTGGAAACTGCCGTTGCAGACGGCAGCAACCTGGAAGCCCGCCAGAAAATGGCACGGGCATCGCACCTGGCTGGCATTGCTTTCACACAAGCCGGAGTGGGTTATGTGCATGGCATTGCACACAAGTTTGGCGCCCTCTACCACACGCCCCATGGCTTGGCCAACGCGATTGTAATGCCCCATGTGCTGGACTATTCATTGCCCAACTGCGCCGACCGCCTGGCCATCCTGGCTCGCGCATGTGGCATCGGCGACAAAGGGGCAGACGATGTGCACCTGGCCCGCGCCTTCATCGCCCGTATTCGCGAGATGAATGCAAAATTCGGAATCCCGACCCAATTGGCAGCGCTGAAAGCGGCCGATATTCCAGCAGTGGCCAAGTCTGCGATTGCGGAGGCGCGGTTCACCTACGCAGTGCCCCGCTACATGAACCAGCGTGTTGCCGAGTCAGTGATCAAGAACCTGCTGCCTACCCAATAAATTATATTTTTGTGACGCTGTAACTTTCACACTGCATCAACGATCTATAGCGTAGACCACCCGGCCAACCGGGTGGGTTGCGAGATTGATGACCATCAAAAGAAGGATGCAGGAAATGAGAACAGCAATCGGTATGGCAGTTGTTGCGGCACTGGCCGCAATTGGTACACAGGCAGCGGTAGCGCAAACTCCAATCCCCAGCGAGCCGGCCAATGCGGTGAACCTGGTAGATGGCCTGGAAGGTGTATTCGGGACCCATGCAGCCCGCCGCTCTGGCGCACGCGGTGTGTGCGCAGCAGGTGAATTCGTTGGCAACAAGGCTGCTTCCGCCATTTCCAAGGCCTCCGCTTTCTCTGGTAAACCAGTACCTGTCACCCTGCGCTTCTCGGTGGGCGGTGGCAATCCAAATGCACCCGAAAACGGCAAGGGCGTGCGTGGCTTGGCTGCCCAATTCGATCTGCCCAATGGTGAACAATGGCTAATGGCCAACATTTCAGCCCCCTTCTTCACCGCCGCGACACCCGATGCATTCCTGGCATTCCTGGAAGCACGCAAGCCAGACCCTGCAACTAAAAAACCGGATCCTGCAAAGATAGCAGCGGCGGCCGCCAAGTACCCTGACTTCAAACCGCAAATGGAATGGGTTGCCAAAACCGGCGTACCCGCAAGCTATGCTGCTGTGAATTATTGGAGTACCAACGCATTCAAATTCACCAACGCCGCTGGAAAAACCCAGTTTGCAAAGTGGATGTTTCTGCCCGTAACCGGCCAAGAGTTCATTCCTGATGACAAATTGGCTACTTATGCGAAGGTGTTTCTGGAAGACGAGTTGAAAGGTCGCGTTGCACAAATTCCAGTGGAATTCGACATGGTGCTGCAATTGGCGCAGCCTGGTGACCCCACTGACAATGCCACAGTGGCATGGCCCGATGACCGCAAGAAGGTGGTGGCGGGTCGTTTGAAAGTAACGGCAGTGACTGACAAATCAACTTGCGATGGCATCAATTTCAACCCACTGGTATTGCCCACCGGTATCGAAGGATCGGACGATCCTTTGCTTGCAGCACGGGCAGGAAGCTACGCAGTGTCACAGGCGCGTCGTTTGGCCAAATAAACGACGTTCCCCTTTTAGCCTGTACACTATTGGCCGGTTCCCCCTCCAGGGTTCCGGCTTTTTTTATGCAGATCGCCAGTAGTACACAAGGAGCAGTACATGGAATTATTTGACGCAATTTATCAACGCCGAGCCATCAAGGCATTCGATCCCGAGCACACCATTTCCGCAGACGATGAAAAAAAACTGTTCGAGGCCGCCATTCAGGCACCGACCAGTTTCAACATTCAGCATTGGCGTTTTGTGGTGGTGCGCGATAAAGCCTTGCGCGCTGAAATGCGCAAACTGGGCAATGACCAGGCCCAAATCACGGACTCATCCTTGCTGGTCATCATGACCGCCGACATGAAAGCCTGGCAGAAAGACCCTTCACGCTATTGGGTGCAGGCGCCAAAAGAAGTAGCCGACCTACTGGTCGGCTGGATGGGGCCTTTCCACGATGGCCGCGAATGGTTGCAACGCGATGAAGCTCAGCGATCCATCGGTATGGCCATGCAAACGTTAATGCTTGCCGCCAAAGGCATTGGGCTGGATTCCTGCCCAATGATCGGCTTCGACATCGAAGCAGTGGCCAAGTTGATCAACTTGCCAGCCGACCATGTCATGGGCCCCATGGTGGCCATCGGCAAAGGCACCAAAGCGCCTTGGCCAAAGCCCGGCCAGCTTAGCCTTGATGAAGTGTTGGTGAACAACACATTCTAAAAGGCTTTTAGAGCTTTTCCAGAAATGCAATCAACGCTGCTTGCTCTGCAGGGTTTAAATCCTGAAAGCGGCGTTTTGCCCCCTCGGCCTCACCACCGTGAAAATCAATCGCTTTCCTGAAATCCCTGCCTGCGCGACCATCGTGCAACAGGGGTTTGCTGGTTTGGCCAACACCCCACAGCGGCGCTGTCTTCCACTCAGTGGGTAGCCCCAGACCTTCGGGTGCGTTGTCAGCCAAAGCCGGCCCCATGTCATGCAGCAACAAATCGGAATACAGCCATACCTCCCGGTCGTTCAAGGGCGCGGGTGCCATGGGCGATGTTTTCATCATGGGTGTGTGGCAACTGCTGCATTGAATGTCATTGAATAACTGCTGTCCTCGCAAAGCAATGCCCGTCAGTTGCGGCCTTGGCGGTGGCGCCAGCCAGCGTTGAAAATCTGCCGTGGCCTGTGTTTCAGCAAGGCTGACTGCCTCGCCCACAAAAGGTGTGCAATCCGCTGTCGCCAGGTTGCCCTTGGGCCGCACTGGAGCAGCAAACAGAGGGTGGAAAGTGGCAATGCCCAATTCTGTTGAAAACGCCCCCTGCGTGAATGATTGAACATCGGCCACAAAACCGCGTGCTCCCAAACGGCCCACCAATTGGTCTGCGGCATTCAAGTCGTTCACCCCTCCTGGAAACATCACACCAGGTCGACCACTTACCTCCGGGTTCGCCTGCTCACTGGCCAAACCATTTTCAATCAAGGTGCTGTCAGGAATATTCTCCAGCAATCCAATACCAAACAGGTGGGGCGTTACCCGAGTGGTGCTGGCCATCGCATGGGGAGGCACCAACTCACCACCCAACACACAGCCGGGTACTTCATCTGGAAACTCGGTGGCCACTGAACGCGCATGAACATGAGGTGCACCGTCGGCCTGGGTCACCAACCCCACTGCAAAATGCGGCGCCAACACCGTGGTGAAACGCTGAATGGTTTTGGTGGGGTCAGTACCACCGACGGCCGGCTGACCATGACATTCCACACAGCTTTGCGCATTGAAAACAGCACCCAAACCATTGCTGGGCGTAAATACCTTTTCAAATATCGCTTTGCCCTTCTCAAAACGGGCCAATTGTGTGGGTGTCAAACCATCAATTGGGGCCGACCAGTCGTGCAGTTCAAGGTCGCGTGTTTCAGCTCGCGTTTGCTCGGCAGCCTGTATCGAATTGTTCGGGGAGTTGGTATTGATTGAATTGTCTTCTGAAGTACAGGCGCCCAACATCAGACCGATGGCTGCAAAGGCCGCCACATGGCGTGAACTCTTGATCATGTCTCGAAATTATAATGATGATTATGGTTTTTTCATTCTTACTTCCACACTTCCAAATTGGATTCAAAAGTGACTAGTGTCGGTTACACGACATTGACACTGTCTATCCGCAAGTACCTGAATCTGCACAGGACTCGCTGCAGTAAGAATCAAAGGAGACACACACAACAAGTATTCACAATGAACATCCATTTGCATCGCACAACTCGCGCTGTCACAGTTTTGCTGGCCGCAGCCACTTTGGCAGGCTGCCTTGGCGAAAGCAGCGATCTGACCCAAACCGACAATCGCACCAACCCCAATGAAAACCCCGGCAACGCTGAGTTTGTTGACACCGCAGGTTTGCAATGTGCGCTAAGCGATCCAAACCTGTTGATCGGTGAAGGGCAAGACAGCCCCTCCCTGACCCCAGCCAGTACACCGAACAGCAATATTCAACCCAGCACAGGCTTGAACAGTGGCACTTGCAGAAACAACACCGCGTTTACCATGGGCACCGGCATTGTCGACATCACTGGCCCCGCAGCGGGTTCTGTGATGATGGGTTATGAAAGCCCCACCCACGCCAGCCTTGGCCTGCACACCCGCCAGTTTTCCCGCGCGTATGTGATTGGTTCACCATGCAACGGTAACCGCGTGGTGTATGTGGTCAACGACCTCGGCATGATTTTCCATGCTGTGCGCCAAGGGGTTTTGAACAAGGTGGCAGCCGATGCTCAATTGGCACCGTTCTACAACGAGCAGAACATCATGCTAAACGCCACCCACACCCACGCCGGACCCGGTGGCTATGCGCACTTCACCGCTTTCAATGCGTTCCGTTTGGGGCATGACGAGGAGGTTTACAACTTCATCGTAGACGGCATTGTGGAAGCCATTCGACGTGCACATGCCAACCTGCAAGCCAACCCAGAGCCAGGTCGCCTGTTGGTCAACAATGGTGAATTGTTGAATGCCAATGTGAATCGCTCTGCGATTGCATACGATCAAAACCCGCAAGAAGAACGCAACCAGTACTTGAACCAGCGTGGTGAAAGCCAGAATGTGAACAAGGAAATGGCACTGCTGAAACTGCGCCGCGCCGATGGCACACCCATCGGGCAAATCAACTGGTTTGGTGTGCACCCCACCACCACAGGCAACACCAATCCCTTGATTTCCTCAGACAACAAAGGTTGGGCAGCATTGGCCTTTGAAAAATTGATGGGCACACAATACGAGGCACCGGCCGGGAAAGACACTTTCGTGGCTGCATTTGCACAAACCGATGAAGGTGACAGCAGCCCCAATATTTTCTTCAAAGACAAACCTTTTGAGGAACGTGGTGGCTCTACCGATGAATTGAAGGCTGTGGAAATCAACGGTAGCAAGCAACTGGCGCGCGCACTGACCCTGTACCGCGATGCCAACCAGTTGGTGCGTGGTGGAGTGAATTTTGCACAATTCCACGTGAAGATGGACGAAGTGGAAATTACAGACCCCGTGGTGCTGAATTCACTGCGCCACCCAGAATCACTGAACAGCGCCGTGAAAAAAACCTGCACCGCCGCCATGGGCGTGTCATTTGGTGCAGGCGCTGAAGACGGCCCTGGCCCCACAGTGGAAGGCGCGAGCTGCAACGGCCGCACCGACCCGGCCCGCCTCACCCGCGACCTGGCTGCGCTGGCCGCAGGCAAACTGCCACCGGAAATATTGGCCACCGCCGTGCTGTGCAACCTGAATGACCTTCCATTTGACGCGGTGCCCGCTGGCACCAGCCTAAGTTGCCAAGCTGAAAAACCCGTGCTGTTTGTACTCGGCCCGCCCCTGAACTTCAGCAACAATGTGCTGCCATTTCAGTTGTTCACCATTGGCAATGTGGCAGTGTTGGGCTTGCCTTGGGAAATTACCACCATGGCCGGGCGGCGCATTCGTCAAACTGTGCTGGAAGTGTTGGAGCCACAAGGCATTGACCAAGTTATCATCAGTGGCCTGAGCAATGATTTTGTCAATTACCTCACCACGCGTGAAGAATATTCCATTCAGCAATATGAGGGCGCCTCCACGCAATTTGGACCCTGGACGCTGGCCGCCGTGCAACAGGAAAGCCGCAGGCTGGCCCTGTCATTGGCCCAGCAAAATCAACCGCCTGCCGGCCCACCCCGCACAGTGACCAGCAACCCGATTCCCCGCCCACCCTATGTGCCGTTTGATCAGGCCCCCAGTGCCGCATTTGGCGATGTATTGGCCCAACCCACACCCACGGTGACGGCCGGCAACACGGTGACCGCACAATTTCAAAGCGCTCATCCGCGCAACATGAAAACCCGCGGCTTGGCGATAGTGGAAGTGGAGCGAATGAATGCAAAAGGTGAGTGGGAAAGTTTTACCCACGACCGTTCGCCCGAACTGATTTTCCGCTGGCAGCCCTTCGAGCCCACGCCGTACTTAAGCCCGATTCCATTGCCCGGCTTTGTATCCTCCGCCTTGGCGGAATGGAAAATTCCGGCCAACACGCCTGCGGGTAAATATCGAATCAAGCACCGGGGTGTTGCCGTACCAGCGGGGTCGCCCGAGCCATTTGAAGGTGTGAGCGAGGCGTTTGATGTAACGGCTACAGGTGCCACCTGCAGTGACGGGAGAAGAATGTGATTCATCCATTTTTATTGAGCGTTGCGACTGTATCGCTGTTGCTGTCCGCATGCGGTGGAGACTCAAGCAGCACCAGCAGTGCTGCCACACGAGTAGGCGCGAGTGCCGCCAATACCAGCAACCCGTTCCCGGGCTACCAAAGCACTTTGTACACAGGCACCAGCAATTGGTTGTGTCACCCCGATTTGATGGGAACCAGCAACGTGTGCAACGGCAATTTTGACAGCACTGCAGTGGCTGCAGATGCCACTGCTACCACACTAAGCTACGCATCTGCCACAGCGCCCCAAGTGGATTGTTTCTACGTCTACCCAACCACCAGCATCGACCTGATGGGCAACTCAGACTTGAATGATGACTTGCAAGAACAACAAACCACTGCACTGCAATTTGGCCGTTATGGCGAGGTGTGTCGTCAGTTCGCACCGGTGTACCGACAACGCACTTTGACCGCACTGGGCCTGACTACATTCACCGGTGCGCTGGGTGGCATCGACATTGCACCGAATGCCGGTGAAGTGGCGTATGCCGATGTACTGGACGCCTTCAAGGAATACATCGCGAATCAAACCGATGGACGCGGTTTTATTTTGGTGGGGCACTCTCAAGGTTCGGGCATTTTGCGCAGGCTGATTGCAGAGGAAATTGAAACCAGACCCGAGCTGATGAGCCGTTTCATTTCAGCCCACATACCCGGTACCAATGTGCTGGTGCCCAAGGGTCGCGATGTGGGCGGATCGTTTCAAACGGTACCCGCTTGTCGAAATGCCAACCAACTGGGCTGCGTAGTGGCCTATGTGACCTACCGCGCAGGCGATCCTCAGCTTGAAGATCCACGCTTTGGTTTAAGCGCTGAAGAAGGTCAACAAGCGCTGTGCACAAACCCCGCAGCACTGGCAGGCGGACAAGCAGATTTGTTTCCTATTGTGCCTCGCCAGCAGCCACCGGTATTTCGTGTGTTACTGATTCCACGTGGACCTGGCGGCCCCTACGCGAATCCAATCAGCAACTTCACCATTCCCACCCCCTACTACTCCATGCCCGGGCAAGTGAAAGGAGAATGCAAGGTGGGGCCGAATGGTGTCAGTTATCTTGAAGCGAGTATCGTGGCAAACCCCGACGATCCGCGCGCAGACGACTATCCCGGTGAATTTATTGGCGGATCGAATTGGGGACTTCACCTGATTGATGTGTCAATTGCGCAAGGCAATTTGGTGCTGCTTGCACAGCGTCAAGCGGCCAGCTTCTTGCGACAATAAAACGTTGCATTACTCCACATTCGTGCTGCATTCCGCAGCACTGGGTGTGTGGTGGCAGCGTACCTTTTTCAGCAGGCTCATCATGCGTTTGTCGTATACACCTTCCTGCGTCAACTGCACACGCGCCTGCTGCATCATCACATTGTATTTTTCCTGATCCACTGGTGTCACGTTCATCCAGTATTTGGCAGGCACCTGCTTCTCAATCAGCCTGACAGCATCCAGCGCTTGATCAATAAAGCCCAAGCCAAACTTGCGCATTTTTTTCAAACGCTCATCGAGGTCCGGAATTTCTTTCTCCAAGCGCGTGCGGTTGATAATGGCCGAACCTGTCACGTTCAACAGCGGCATTTTGTACACACCACCCTTGGTGCCCAAGCCACGGTACAACTCGAGCGGTGCAAAGGCCACGGCGGGCGCAGCCACAATATCGACCACACCGTTATTAAATTTTTGCGCGAAGTTGGTAATATCGCTGGGCACAGCCTGTGCGCCCAATTGCTGAATCATTTTGGCCTGGCTTTTGTCCCAATCCATCACCGCCACTTTTTTGCCCGCAGCCTTTTCAATCGAGTCGATGGATCGGTCGTTCACCATCACATACGCTGCACCCAATGGGGCCATGCCAACCACCTGATACTTGCCTTGAATTGACAGGTCGTACAAAGCGTCGTTACCCATCAAAACCTGCAAAGCAGTTTTTACATGATCGTAAGAGGGCAGCGCACCCACTGCATCAAAGCTGCCCATGAACTGATTGAACAAACGCGCACGCAAGGTGGTAATGCCCACCGCCTCGCATTGCCCTGTCCTGAAGGACTCGGTGGCCACCGTTTCATTGGTGTGAGGAATCAACTCGGCGAACACATTCCACTTGCGTGCTTCCAAAGCAATGTCTTGCGCCACGCTGAACACCGGCCCAGCCTTGCCCAAAATATCGAAAATGCAAATCTTGATGTGCAGTGGCTTGTCCAATGGCTTCATCTCTTTCATAAGCTGGCGAGAGACATTGCCGATGAGGTTGGGCGGAATTTCCGGTCCCTTGACCTGTGAAAGTGCAGGCGTGGAAGCCGCAGTTCCAACAAAGGCCAGTGAGGCAAGCAGAAAGCGGGTGAGCATGGCGGTGTTCCAGTGAAGGGAAAAAGTACTGCAACACAGATGTAACTGAGCGGTTACATCATCAGCCATTCGCGGCGCATGGTCAATCATGCGCCGCAACATGCTCTGTTAAAAATCCAGCGAAGCAGACACTGTCAAGGTACGCGGGTTGCCAATCGTCAAGTAACCCGAACCAGGGAAGCCACCCGCAGAGGCCCAGTAATTCCGATCAGTCACATTGTCCAAACGGGCTCGCAGTGTCAACGCTTGCGCATTGCCCACCGGCATCACATACCTGACACCCAAATCAAGGCGAGTCCATGATGGCACCTCTTGTGTATTGGCTGCATCAGCGTACTGACTGCTGGTGTAAATTGCCCTTGTCTCGAATGCAAGCCCCTGCACCTGCGCCGGGCTCCATTCCAGCCCCACGTTGGCCTGTGTTGAAGGGGCGCCAATCGCATCGCGGCCATCAGCATCGGTGTTCAAAATACTCACGCCACCAAGCACGGTGACTGTTTTGCTGGCTTTGCCAAACGCCATGAGTTCCAGGCCTTCATTGGTTTGGTCGCCTACTTGTGAAAAAGTATTGGAACTGTCAATGCCGTAGTTGGGCTTTTCACTTTGGAACACCGACACTGAACCACCCACGCTGCCGCCGTCATATTTCACGCCCAGCTCAACCTGCTCAGTAATGTAAGGTTTGAACACAGTTCCTGCATTGGCCACAGGTGCACCTGCGCCAGTAGTGGCAGGTGCGGTGTCACCCTTCACCAGTCCTTCAATGTAGTTGGCATATACCGAGTACTTGGGGCTAAGTTTGAATACCACGCCCGCCACCGGTGTGGTGGCATTCTCAGAGTAATTGGCGGTTTGCTCACCGGTGTTTCCATTAAAACTGGTGGCTTCAATTTGCTGGTGGCGCGCCCCCACGGTCAGCAACAATCGCTCACTCAAAAACGCCATGGTGTCTGCTACAGCGAGGCTTGAAGTTTCTGTTTTCTCGGTCAGCAAAGGATTGTTGAAATTGCCACTGGGGAATGCGCCCAATGCGGGTTCGGGAACTGCTGTTGGATTGTAAATATTGTTCGAGAAACCGGTAAAGCTGGAAAAATCGAAAGCATTTTTTGACTCAAGTTCAAACACTGAAGCGGTGGTACTCACGGTGTGCTTTACCCCAGCCGCGTTGAACTTAAAGCGCAAACCTGCTTCGGCAGTTTGCACGGAGTCTTCACGAACATTTGCAAAACGCAAGGCGTTGGTATTCCCCTGTTCATCCACCACGGTGGGGTTGGAAAAATTCCCGGCCTCGTTGCTTTCCCTTGCACCACCGGCCAACCAGCCAGTCACCGTGTCATTGAAATCATATTCAGCACGTACAGTGCCGAATGTGTCCTCTGCGTTGGAGAAGGTCCAGGGCTGCGCAATGCTGCGGTCTGCACGCGGTGTGGTTGGAATGGCGAGGCCTGCGGCGATTGTGATATTGGGCTGCGAAGCCTGAAGCTTGTGCTCTTGATAGCCCACATCTGCGGAGATTCGCAGATGGTCACTGCGAAAATCTGCGCCCACTGCGAACAAGGAAAGTTCACGCGACTCTCCTTCAACATTGGTGTCGCCATCGCGCCTGGCAATGGTTGCCCGCATGCCGGTAGACCCATCGTTGAAACGGCGAGCAAAGTCGCCAGCCAGGTAAGTTTCTCCACCATTCTGCACACCCACTGTGGCCTGGTTAATGTCGTAGTTCGGCGCGCGCTTGGGCACCACATTGATCGCACCACCCAAGCCACTGCCGCCGGGCGCTGCACCATTCAAAAACGCGTTCGCGCCACGCAGCACTTCAACGCGTTCGATCAATTCTGCGGCCAGATATTGCCTGGGCAGCAGACCATACAATCCGTTGTACGACATGTCGTCCGAGAAAATGGGCAGGCCGCGCACCAGGTACACCTGCTGAAAATTACCGAAACCACGCGCCACGCGAACTGCCGGATCGTTCAACAACACATCGCCAACGCTGGATGCTTGTTGGTCTTGAATCAACTTCGAGGTGTAGCTGGTCAGGTTAAACGGCGAATCCATATTTGATTGCGTGCCCAACAAACCCACACGTCCGCCTGTGGCCACTTGGCCCCCTGCGTATTCAGGTGCAAGTCCGTCGGCTGAGGCATCGGCACTGGCATTGACCTGCACTGCAGGTAACTCGTTGGCTTGGGCGAATGCGTTGGATGACAGGGCTGAAAATACTGCGAGAGCCAAGAAGCTGACTTTGGGATTCTGGGAGATCATGAGAAACTTCGGAGAATGGACAATCCACCAATTATAATGATAACTATTATCATTTGTATTAACGAATGTTAATTTAAGTACATGAGAACTGCCCTGCGACCTTGGCTAGATACTTTTTACCAACAGGAGTCCCGCCGAATTCTGGCCACCCTCATTCGCTTGCTTGGCGATTTTGATGTGGCTGAAGAAGCCATGCACGAAGCATTTTCAATTGCATTACAGCGGTGGGAAGTCGAAGGCATCCCCACCAACCCAAGGGCCTGGATGGTGTCCACCGCCCGATTCAAAGCCATTGATCAAATCCGCCGCCGTGCAAAATTCGACACCTCGTTTGAAGACGTTGCCGACGATCTCGCCGAGCAACTACACCATGAACCCGATTACGCCGACGAAACCATTGAAGACGATCGCTTGCGGTTGATTTTCACCTGTTGTCACCCCAGCCTGTCACCTGAAGCCCAATTGGCGCTCACCTTGCGGGAGGTGTGCGGGCTTTCCACGGAAGAAGTCGCCAGCGCATTTTTAAGCACTACACCCACCATGGCGCAACGAATTGTTCGCGCCAAAACCAAAATTCGCGATGCCAAAATTCCCTACGAAGTGCCTCAAGCCGATCAGCTTCAAGAACGTCTGCATGCCGTACTGCATGTGATCTATCTGGTGTTCAATGAAGGCTACTCGGCCTCGACCGGCGAAGCATTGATTCGCAAAGAACTCTGCAGCGAAGCTATCCGCCTTGGGCGCCTGCTGGTACAACTGTTGCCAGAACCCGAAGCTGTGGGGCTGCTTGCCTTGATGTTATTGAATGACTCCCGCCAGGCAGCACGTTGCACACCCAATGGTGATCTGATCTTGCTGGCAGACCAGAATCGCACACTCTGGAATCAGGCCCAGATCCGCGAAGGCTGCCAGTTGGTGTTGCAGGCCTTGGCCACACGCCGATTTGGCGCATACACGCTGCAGGCAGCAATCAGTGCTGTGCATGCCGAAGCCCCCAGCACGGAGAAAACAGACTGGATACAAATTGTTGGCCTTTACGACGCCCTGCTGGAACACACCCATTCGCCGGTGGTTGCACTGAACCGGGCTGTGGCCGTGGCAATGCGAGACGGTCCCGAGGCAGGGCTTGCGCTGGTCGACGAGTTGATGGCGCAAGGCCACCTGCACGACTACCACTTGGCCCACGCCACACGCGCAGACCTGTACAGGCGAACGGGCCACGTAAAGGAAGCCCGTGATGCCTATCAAGACGCACTTCGTCTGACTCGACAAGGGCCGGAGCAGCGCTTTTTACAACAACGTCTGGATGACTTGGGCAGACTGAAAAATTAATTTAAAAAAAATTTCAAACAATGTCGATTTCAGAAAGTGCCGTTCGACTAATTCATGAAACCCCCAACTAAAGGAGAAACCATGAACGCAATCAAGGCAGTGCTGGAAAGCTGGCAACAATCGGTGGTCGACGAAGACTTGGAAAAAATCATGAGCCACTACAGCGAGAATGTGGTGTCGTTTGATGCAGTCAAAGTGCTGCACATCGTCGGCAAAGCGAATTACGCAGAACACTGGAAATACTGCATGCAGTTGTGCGGTGGCGGCATCATCTTTGAAATTCATCAATTGAACATTCAAAGCAGCGGCGAACTGGCCTTCTGCCATTACCTGTCGCGTTGTGGTTCGGTTCAAGACTTTGGCAATGAAAACGTTGGCTGGATGCGTGCCACCGTGTGTCTGCGTCAGGAAAAAAATGAATGGAAAATTGTGCATGAGCATTTTTCTTCGCCATTCGACCCTGAAAGCGGTAAAGCCATTTTCGATGCCCAACCTTGAGAGGCAACCTGCCATGAAATACCTTTGCCTTGCCCATGAGGAAGAGGCCCTGTTCAAAGCCATGCCACATGAAGAATGGCTGGCTTTGAGGCAGGAAACATTGAGTTATGTGGAATCCTTGAAAGCAAGCGGCCACTTGATTACCACCCATGCACTTCAGAGCGCCAACCATGGTGTGCTGGTGCGGGTGCGTAATCAAAGGTTGGTAACAACCGACGGGCCCTTTGTAGAAACCAAGGAACAACTGGGTGGTATTTTTCTGATTGAAGCCCATGATTTCAACGAGGCCTTGCGAATTGCATCGCAATGGCCCTCTGCGCGGTTGGGTACGATCGAAATTCGTCCGATTGAAGAATCACTTCGCGAAGATTGTCGCTACGGAGATTGAATATGAAATATCTGGCCTTGGTGTATTACGACGAGAACATCATGAACAGCATGTCGCAACAGGAATGGGATGCACTGAACAACGAGTGCATCGCCTGCGTTGAAAATTTAAGCCACAAGGGGCACTTCATCACAGGTAGCCCTTTGTTGCCAGTCAATACCGCCACTACCGTGCGGGTTCGAAATGGCAAGACCCACACGACTGATGGCCCCTTTGCAGAGACCAAAGAACAGCTCGCAGGTTTTTACATGCTGGAAGCCCAAGACCTGAATGAAGCGATTGCACTGGCCGAGAAAATTCCACCCGCCCGTTATGGCTCAATTGAAGTGCGCCCTGCACGGGAACTGGTGAGCCATGGAAATGCCGCAGGAAGCAAGCAAACTGCTTGATCTGTGTTTACTGCCGCTAAATTACATGGACGTGTTTAATTGCGGTGGCAAGTGACTCACACCATTGAAACTGAGTAAGCTGACTTTGCCTTTTGAATACAGTACCTCGGTGAGCGATGCATTTCGAATTACACGCAGCAGGCTGTACCAGCTTGCATCGGGCAAGCCCATCACTTCGCACACCAGTGCTGCAATAGATCCGGCAGATGTGACCACCACTTCAATCTGCCCGTTGGCATGTTGCGCCTGTGTGTGCGAACTTAACCAATCGCGCAACTGTTCACGAAACTCGCCAAGCTTAATCGCCCCGGGATACGCACGTCTCCATTGGCCCAGGCCCGGCAGGTTGCATCGTAATCACGCAGCACTTCAAGCGTGACCGACCCGAGTCGAGTGCCATACTGCGCCCAAGCAATTGCTCTGCTGCACTGAAAATTTCTTCACCCTCGCAAACTCATCCAATGCCTCAGATTGTTTGCCAGAAATTAGATACCCGCTTTCCTTGAGCAACAAGTTTGCGGTGTCAGCCTGCCTTTGTCGGGGTCCGTGCAACACCGCATTTGGATGTACGCCTTGATTGCGCATCCACAGCCCGGTGGCTCGTGCCTGGCTTGTCCCAGTTCCGACAAAGCATCGTAACGCGCGGCCCCAAACGAGGCCTGACCATGTCGCATCAACACCAAGGTGCTCATACTTTGTGGCTCGTCAGTATTTTGGGGTTGCTGGCCAGCAAACGGTTTTTACCCACAACACGCAAGTGGCTCAGTACTTCAGTACGCTCTGGGTTGTGAGGGTCTGCAACACCAGCACGAATGCGGGCCGCCAATACACGGTTTGCCCGGGCCACATCGAATACAGGTTCACCTAATACTTCGGCCAATCCGCGTTGCTCTTCTTCCTCAAGTGCGGCGCCTTGCTGCAACTCACGCTGCGCAATCGACATGGCATTCATCACCATCAACACATCTCGCTTGGCATCACCCTGCAACATAGGCAACACTTTGCTCTTAAGCAGCTCGCGCGCGCACTGCAAAAGCAATTCACCAGTGGGTTGTTCACGCATCAGTTGTGCTCCGTCATGTTCAAAATTTCCCATTCCAGCTCCGGCACAATGTGGCCAGTCAAAGCCAGCAACAGGGAGTTTTCTTGCCCGGAACAAAAGCGTTGTGCCTGCTCAATGGCCACCACCGCCCAACGCACATGGGCCATCACTTCCCAATAATGAATTTGATCTCGATCAATCGTGCGACCAGATTCGACCTCATAACCGTGGTAAAAATGTTCGCGCAGACCAATGCCGCCTGCCGGTAAATCGTCTTGCCCAAAGCGCCAGCATTTCGCACAAAACCAGCCAACGTCCTCCAGCGGATCGCTCCAACCTGCAAACTCCCAGTCCAGAATACCGGTCAGCCCATGTTCATCCACCATGTAGTTGCCGGTGCGAAAATCGCCATGAGCCAGTGTAATCAAGTCGCGTGCTGGCGCGTGGCGCTCAAGCCAGCGCAAACCCCATTCCAGTGCCGGGTAAGCGGTGTGGTGTTGATCCAGAAACTCGCGATGGGTATTGATCCGATACTGCGCGGGCGATTCAGCGTAAGTGTGCAAAAAATCAAGCGCTTTCTGGGGTGGCCTGATCGAATGGATACGCGCCAATTCCCTACCCAAGCGATTAGCCAGTTCAACACGATCGGGTGCGTAAGTGGTGTTCTTCACCAGCACATGGCCAGCCGCTGTGCCGCCTATTCTGCGCATCACAAAAAACGGGCGCCCAAACACGGAAGTGTCGGTGCACAAACACAAGGGTTGCGGTACGGTTACACCTGCATTGAACACGGTTTGCAACAAAGCGAATTCCTGCGCACGACCGTGGCTGATGGCCACACCTGCAGTGGGTGAATCGCAACGCAATACAGTGTTCAATCGGCCACCTTGAGTACTTCCATGAACACCACCAGTGACCTGCAAATCCAGTGCCCAGTTTTCTTGTACGGCACCACCGGAAAGCAATGCTGCTTGCAAGATTTCAACCCTGTCTGCGAGCAATGCCTGCGTCAAATATTTTTCCAGAGACTTTTTTTGAGTATCGTTCATTGCATGGCGCCCTACAAAGCGCTGACCAAATGCCCGCGGTCCACTGCAACGCAAGCGCCAGTCATCCCCGCCCCTGCATTCGAGGCCAGCAGCAATAGCGGCCCAGTCAAATCGCCAAGCTCACAAAACTGCCGTGTCGGAATTCGTTTGCGCAATTTGTCGCCCAGTTCACTGGCCAGAAAGTCGCTGTTCATGTCGGTGGCCACATAGCCAGGCAAAATGGCGTTTACGCGAATATGGTAACGGGCCAATTCAAGCGCCATCGCCTTGGTGGCCTGCACCAACCCGGCCTTTGAAATGGCATAGGGCCCCACCGCACCGCCCACGCGCTCACCTAAAATGGATGCAATGTTCACAATCGCGCCCGGTTTACCAGCAGCAGCCAAGGCGCGCGCAAATTCAGTGCCCACCAGCCAGCAACCTTTCAGGTTTGTGTCCAGTATTTGGTCCCAATCGTCTTCGGTTTGCTCCAACATGGGTTTGGCAATCGACTGGCCGGCATTGTTGATCAACACATCGGGCACACCATGTTGTTGAGCAATATTCGCCATGGCTGTGTTCACTGAAGACGATTTGCTGACATCCATGGCCACCGCATACGCTTTGCCACCGGCTGCCTGAATTTGATCCAACACTTGCTGCAGTTTTTCAACGTTGCGCGCACTCAACAACACGGTTGCCCCTGCACCGGCAAGCACCTGTGCAAAGTGTTTTCCCAAGCCACTCGAAGCACCAGTCACCAGCACCAATTTGCCTTGCATGGAAAACAGATCATTGTTGCTCATGGTTTTTCCTTATTTTTTGTCCAGGCCTGCAATCAGTTTTTTGCCCATGCTGAAGCGGTGCACTTCACTGGGGCCATCGTAAATTCGAAATGCGCGCATGTCGGTAAAAATGCGGCTTACGATGGTTTCACCTGTGACGCCCTGCCCACCCAGAATTTGCACGCTGCGATCCACGACCCGCCACTCGGCTTCTGAACACACCACCTTCGCGCGGCTCGATTCAAAATTACATCGCTCGCCTTGGTCCAGCATCCAGGCGGTGTGCCAAATGTGCAAACGCGCCGTGTGCAAATCCATTTCATTGTCAGCCAACATGAAACTAACGCCTTCATGCGCACCCAACTGCACACCAAAGGCCTGCCGTTTGCGGGCGTAGTTCAATGCAATGTCGTGTGTGCGGCGTGCCTGGCCCAGCCAGCGCATGCAATGGGTTAAACGGGCCGGTGCAAGGCGCACTTGCGCATATCGAAACCCCTTGCCAATTTCACCCAATACACTGCTTTCGTGCACACGCAAATTGTTGAACTTCAACACGCCATGCCCACCAGTAAAACAGGCGTCCATTGCATCCATGGTGCGCACATACTCAATCCCGGGGGCATTCATGTCACTTAAAAACATGGTGGCTGTGCCGTCTTCCATCTTCGCCATGATGATGGCAAAGCTTGCCCCTTCCGCGCCGGTAATAAACCACTTGTCACCGTTGATCACGTAGTGGTCGCCATCTTTCACTGCGGTGGTTTGCATCATCGAAGGGTCAGCACCAGCGCCGGGCGCGGGCTCAGTCATGGCGAAACACGAACGAATTTTTCCCTGCACCATGGGTTTGAGCCAGCGTTCTTTTTGTTCGGGTGTGGCCACCACTTCCAGCAAGTGAATATTGCCTTCATCGGGCGCATGAATATTCATGGCTGTGGGCCCCAAGGTGGAGTAACCAGCCTCTTCAAATGCAATTGCTTTTTCAATGTGGCTCCAGCCGCGCCCACCCAGTTCTTTGGATGCATGCGGAGTCAACAAACCTGCCTTGCGGGCCAAACTCACCAATTCCTCGCGCAGTTCTTCAGAAGGTCCGTGCGCGGTTTGACGTGGGTCTTTCTCCAGAGGAATGATCTGTTCGGCAATGAAAGTTCTCACCTCATCTTGAAGCGATTTCAATGCAGGGGTCAGGGAAAAATCCATGGGGCACTCCGTGTCAGTCGATACATCTACTGTAATCGACTTCAACACGGCTGCCCAAATGCAAGCTGTCAGCGTGGCCTATGGATAACCCTGAAATGGCTTTAAAAACCCTATTTCCAGGGCAGTGCTGGTGCAGCCAGTCGAGCAGCAACACCGGTGTTTGCTGATTCGTCGAGTACGTCGCCAAAACGCGGATCGCCCTGCTCCCAATCTTTTTGAGCTTGTGCAATGGCTTCCTTGCTGTGGCCAACAAAATTCCACCACATTTGCACGGGTGTTTCAAACGGCACACCGCCCAGCAACAAGACACGCGCATCGGTGCTCAGGGTCATCTCAAGGTTCTCTGAACCAGGTTCCAGATAGGCAAACTCATCGGGTGTGTAAGTCTCGCCCTGCACGTTCACCTGCCCTGTCAAAGTCAGAAATCCGTACTCAAAATCCTGGTTCAAACTCAGATTCACTGTGCCGCCCTGCTTACTGAACAAATCCATGCCCAACATGGGCGAACGCACTGCCGTGGGCGCAGTGAATGCATTGAAGGTGCCCGCCAGCAAGGTGCATTGAACATCCTCAACATGCCAAATTGGCAGTTCCGGATAATGGGCAAAATCGGGTTCGCAATCTGCAAGTTCTGGCGGCAAGGCGATCCACAACTGTGCTGCATGCAGGCGGCCACCATTCACCACCGAATCTTCGGTGTGTACAATGCCACGCCCTGCGGTCATCAGGTTCACCTGCCCTGGGCGAATAATCAGTTCATTGCCCAGGCTGTCTTTGTGCAGCACTTCGCCATCGATCAACCAAGTGAAAGTTTGTAATGCAGTGTGCGGGTGTGCGCCCACATGCATACCCTTGTCAGGTGCAAAATTCACGGGGCCGGCATGGTCCAGAAAACACCACGCCCCCACCATGCGCTTGTGGCGACTGGGCAAGGCACGTTTCACCAACATGCCTTCGCCCAAATCGGCACTTCGAAGTTCAATTCGCTTGATTTTGTTCATGTCAAAATCATAACGGTTTGCGATTACTTCGTCAGTGCTGTGTAGCTGGTAATCAGGTTGCGATAGTCTGGAATGTGATTCGAGAACAAGGCACCCAATCCTTCAATGTCGTTGCGCCAATCACGGTGCAGTTCACAAGCCACGCCGAACCAGGTCATCAACTGTGCTCCTGCGTTGCTCATTCTTTCCCAGGCAGAGTGGCGTGTCAGTTCGTTGAATGTACCCGATGCATCGGTCACCACAAACACCTCATATCCTTCTTCAAGGGCCGACAAGGCTGGGAATGCAACGCACACCTCGGTGACCACACCCGCAATAATCAATTGCTTTTTGCCAGTGGCTTTGACTGCGGCCAAAAACTCGTCGTTGTCCCAGGCATTGATCTGACCGGGGCGTGCAATGTAAGGTGCATCGGGGAAAATTTCTTTCAACTCGGGCACCAAGGGGCCATTCGGGCCGGTCTCAAAACTGGTTGTCAAAATGGTGGGCAATTTGAAATATTTCGCCAAATCGGCCAAGGCCAACACATTGTTTTTGAAACGATCGGGATCGATATCCCGCACCAGCGACAGCAAACCGGCCTGGTGATCAACCAACAGCACAGCAGCATCGTTTTTATCAAGACGAACATAGGGCTTGCTCATGGTGTCTTCCTTCTCATTGACAGTTAATAATGGCAATATGCTATTGAAACAAACAATCATTGATAAGCACGCAAAAACTCAACAGATCGTTCTGCATGAGGAACAATAAGGGGCAAATACACATGGATCTCAACGACCTGTACTACTTTGCCAAAGTGGTTGAACACCAGGGTTTCTCTGCTGCGGCACGCGCACTGGGTGTCCCGAAATCGAAAATTAGCCGCCGAATTGCCGAGCTTGAAAAGCGCCTGAACACGCAACTGCTGTATCGCTCCACCCGCAAGCTGCACATCACAGAAATCGGAAAAACTTACTACCAGCACTGCAAGGCCATGTTGATTGAGGCAGAAAGTGCGCAGGAATTGATTGAACAAAATCATTCCGAGCCACGTGGCCTGATCCGCATGACTTGCCCCATCGCATTGCTGCATGCACACATTGGCGACATGCTGGCGGAATTTCTGGTGAAACATCCGCAAGTCACAGTGCACATGGAAGCCAGCAACAGGCGGGTGGATGTGGTGGCCGAGGGTGTTGACCTGGCCATACGGGTTCGCCCATTGCCTTTGGACAGCAGTGACTTGGTGCTCAAGGTACTCTCAGACCGTGGCCTGTGTTTGGTGGCATCGCCCTGCTTGATCAACAAAAAGGGCTTGCCCACACACCCCAACGATTTGATTGACTGGCCAAGCCTGGGTTTGGGGCAAACCCAAGGTCAGGTACAAACCAGTTTTGAATGGTGCCTGACCCACGCCAGTGGTGAGCGAATCGTGATACCCCATTCACCACGGCTGGTGACCACCGACATGGTGGCCTTGCGGGCCAGCGCCATGGCGGGTGTGGGCGTGGTTCAGTTGCCTAACCTCATGGTGCCCAAGCAAGTTGCCAGCGGCGAGCTGGTGAAGTTATTGCCCGACTGGTCGCCCCGTCGTGAAATCATTCATGTGGTATTCCCCTCCAGGCGGGGCATGCTGCCTGCGGTGCGTGCGTTGATCGACTTTCTTTGCGAGAAGTACGACTCTTTCGACGAGGAGTGACCAACTTTTTTTCCGGTATTAATATGAAAGACATGCTGAAGGTCAAAAATATCAATTGCCCCTGCCTATAGGGTAAATTTATAAAAACAACTTGATTGATAGGATTTAGCACCCTACACTGAATTCAGCAGTTAATAATTAACGGCAACCAAGGAGAGATGTATGTCAAATGATGCAAAGTGCCCATTCACGGGCGATGGTCCCAAAACAGCGATTGCCGGCACACCCACTAACGCAAGCTGGTGGCCCAACGCACTGAACATTAAATTGTTGAACCAGAATTCCCCATTGACTGACCCCATGGGCGAAGACTTCGACTATGTGGAAGAAGTCAAGAAACTCGATGTGCCTGCCCTTCTGAAGGACTTGGAAGCGCTGTACACCAATTCTCAAGACTGGTGGCCCGCAGACTACGGTCACTACGGCCCGTTCTTCGTTCGCATGACATGGCACGCCGCAGGTACATACCGTATCGCCGATGGCCGTGGCGGTGCTGGCACCGGCATGCAACGTTTTGCACCGCTGAACAGCTGGCCCGACAATGGCAACCTGGACAAGGCACGTCGACTGTTGTGGCCCATCAAGCAGAAGTACGGCAAGCAATTGTCATGGGCCGACCTGATTACCCTGGCCGGTACTTACTGCATGGACACCATGGGTTTCAAAACCTTTGGTTTCGCATTTGGCCGCAAAGACGTGTACGAGCCCGAGGAAGTGTATTGGGGTCCAGAAGCTGAGTGGCTGGCCACCAGCGACAAGCCCAACAGCCGCTACAGCGGCAAGCGTGACCTTGAAAACCCCTTGGCTGCTGTACAAATGGGTTTGATTTACGTGAACCCGGAAGGTCCGGACGGCAACCCCGATCCCAAGCTTTCAGCACACGACATTCGCACTACTTTCGGTCGCATGGCCATGAACGACTATGAAACAGTGGCACTGGTCGCGGGTGGTCACACATTCGGTAAGGCACACGGTGCAGGCAACCCGGCCCTGGTCGGCCCAGCGCCCGAAGGTGCACCCATTGAAGAGCAAGGTTTGGGCTGGATCAACAAGCATGGCTCTGGCAAGGGCGGTGACACCACCACCAGCGGTATTGAAGGCGCATGGAAACCCAACCCCACCAAGTGGGACATGGGTTACCTTGAAACCTTGTTCAAATATGACTGGGAATTGACCAAGAGCCCCGCTGGTGCACACCAGTGGAAACCCAAGGGTGGCGCAGGTGCAGGCACAGTAGTGGACGCACACGACCCCAACAAGAGCCACGCACCCATGATGACCACAGCTGACCTGGCGCTTCGCATGGATCCGGATTACGAGAAAGTTTCTCGTCACTTCCTGAACAACCCTGACGAGTTTGCGGACGCCTATGCCCGTGCATGGTTCAAGCTGACGCACCGCGACATGGGTCCAAAGAGCCGTTACATTGGCCCATTGGTGCCTGCGGAAGATTTGATTTGGCAAGACCCAGTGCCCGCAGCCGATTACAAGCGTGCAGATGATGCTGATGTTGCAGCCCTGAAAGCCAAAGTACTGGCCAGCGGCCTGAGCATTCCTCAACTGGTACGCACAGCTTGGGCTTCCGCTTCCACTTACCGCAACAGCGACAAGCGTGGCGGCGCCAACGGTGCCCGCATTCGCCTGGCCCCCATGAAAAACTGGGAAGCCAACAACCCTGCAGAACTGAGCAAGGTACTGGAGCAACTGGAAGGCATTCAAAAGCAATTCAATGATGCAGGCAATGGCAAGAAAATTTCAATTGCCGACCTCATCGTGATTGCGGGTGCTGCCGGTGTTGAAGCGGCTGCGAAGAAAGCGGGTCACAGCATTACTGTGCCAGTTGCGCTGGGTCGCACCGATGCAACGCAAGATCAAACCGATGTCGATTCCTTCGAAGTTCTGGAACCCACAGCTGATGGTTTCCGCAACTATGCCCGCAAAGGCCTGGAAGGCACAGCGGCAGAGCGTTTGATCGACAAGGCCAGCTTGCTGGGCTTGACCGCACCTGAGATGACCGTGTTGGTGGGTGGCTTGCGTGCCATGAACGCCAACGTGGGCGGTGCCAAGCATGGCGTGTTCACCAAGCGCCCAGAGGCATTGACCACTGACTTCTTCACCAACTTGCTCGACATGAGCACCAAGTGGAGCAAGTCAACCAGCGCCGACGGTGTTTTGGAAGGCCGTGATCGCAAGACAGGCGAAGTGAAGTGGACAGGTACCCTGGCCGACATGTGCTTCGGTTCCAACTCGCAACTGCGTGCACTGTGCGAAGTGTATGCCGGTGCAGATGCCGAGAAGAAGTTTGTGAACGACTTCGTGGCCGCCTGGAACAAAGTGATGAATGCCGATCGATTTGATCTGCACCATTAATTTGACTTGGTAGCCGAAAAAGCCCGGTGTGAAAGCACCGGGCTTTTTTTATTTGTCCCTGGAATCGGTGTATTGTTTGCAGTCGGTTTACACCTTACATTCCAATCACATTATGTCAGCACCTGTCACATTCGGCACTTTCCCAACCGCAAGCGGCCACAGTTTTGGCCACGCCGTGCTTAATAACCCCGCAGCCTTGAATGCGCTCACATTGCCCATGATCGACCTGCTCGACCCCCAATTAAAAAGCTGGGCGGAAGACGATTCGATTGCAGGTGTGGTGCTGAGTGCAGCAGGCGACAAAGCCTTTTGTGCGGGCGGAGACGTGGTAAGTTTGCACCACGCCAGCAAGCGCGTAGGGGCAGGCGTAGTACCGCCTGAAGCCGAGGCTTTTTTCGAACGTGAATACCGGCTGGACTACCGCATACACACCTACCCCAAACCCATTTTGTGTTGGGCACACGGCATTGTGATGGGTGGTGGCGTGGGTTTGATGGTGGGTGCCTCCCACCGCGTAGTCAGCCCCAATGCACGCATTGCCATGCCGGAAATTCACATTGGTTTGTACCCGGATGTGGCAGGCACCTGGTTCTTGCATCGCATGCCCGCGCGCACGGGTTTGTTTTTGGCCCTGACCGGCGCGGTCATCAACGCGGGTGATGCGTTGCTGGGCAAATGGGCCGATGCAGTGATAGAACATGCGCAGTTTTCAAATGTACTGCATGCCATTGAAAACACCAGCTGGCAGGGTGAGCTGAAATCGGACAAGGAAAAATTGTCTGCCCTGCTGAAACAGTTTGAAGTGAAGGCACCCACGCCTTTGTTACATACACACGCCAAAGAAATTGATGCCGTAATGAACCATGACACACTGGCTGAAATCGACGTGTCCTTGCGCGCGCTGCAACAAAGCGAGGTGGCTTGGCTGGCCAAAGCTGCTCAAGCATATGCGCATGGCTCTCCCACTTCGGCTGCGCTTTCATTTGAATTGATGAAGCGCCATGCAGGCGCAGACCTGGCCGATGTATTGCGGCTGGAGTATCAGGCTTCCGTGGGCTGCTGCGTACATCCAGACTTTCCGGAGGGCGTGCGGGCATTGCTGGTGGACAAAGACAAATCGCCAAAATGGAACCCAGGCAAGTTAAGTGAGGTGAGTGAAGCAACTATTCACGATCTCTTGAAACCAAGATTTCTCGGGCTGCACCCCTTGAACGATTTGTCGATTTCCCTTTGAGGCCAATCTCGATTGACTTGATTTTTTAAATGCCAAGTCCTATCATTGCGACACTCATTGGGGAGTAGCCTCTTTCCGCAAGGAAAGGCTTACGTCAACACACTTGGCCTATCATCATTTACAGGCTATGGCGTAAGCGGTTCTAGAACTTGGCAAGACCTTTGACTACTCAGCTTCCAGATCGGCCTGGAGAAGCTGTGTGGTCATTTGGTTTTTCCAGGCCCAGGAACTTATGTCATGTCTTCGGCACTTCTCGTATCCACCGGTGTAATTGCACTCGCTGAAATTGGCGACAAAACCCAGTTACTCGCATTTCTGTTGGCCACACGTTTCAAAAAACCAATTCCCATCATCATTGGCATTACCTTGGCCACACTGATCAATCACGGCCTGGCTGGCGTGGTGGGTAGCTGGATCACCGCCAATGTGGATCAATCCGTTCTGCGTTGGGTGCTTGGCGCATCCTTCATCGCCATGGCAGTGTGGACACTCATTCCCGACAAAATCGAAGATGAAGAAACTCAGCTGGCTACTAAGCTGGGCGTGTTCGGTGCCACCTTCATCACCTTCTTTTTAGCGGAAATGGGCGACAAAACCCAAATAGCCACAGTGGCCATGTCAGCACACTACAACGATGTGCTTATGGTAGTTGCGGGTACTACATTGGGCATGCTGATTGCCGACGTGCCTGCGGTGTTTGCTGGCGACAAGCTGGCTGAAAAAATTCCGATGAAGCTGGTGCACCGAATTGCTGCAGCGATGTTTGCGGCGCTTGGTGTAGCCACATTGTTGGGGATTGGGTCGGGCAGGGGTTTCTGAAAAATTCTCCGTATCGCGAATTTGTAAAAACTGCGATTTGTTTCATTGACCTGTCACCATCAGCGACATACGCTTTCGATATGCCCAACAAAAGTAATAATGAAATGTCAAGCGGCGTCGCCCCATTGTTGCAAAATCAAGGACCTATGACCAACTCCAACATTTTCAAAGTCAGCGATATCCAAACCATCGCCACCAGCGACACACCACAAAGCGTGTGGCCATGCACCCCACAATGTGTGGGCAAGTTAACGGTGCAGCCTGAACATCTCGACGAATTCGAGCACACCAACAACACCATTTACCTGGTGTGGATGCAGGCTATTGCGGCACTGCATTCCAGGCAACTTGGGCTAACGTTTCAAGACTTTGTAGAATTGGGCTACGGCTGTGTGGCACGCCAGCATCACCTGGAATACAAACGCCCCACCTTTGCAGGCGATACGCTGTGGATTGCCACCTGGATCAGCCACAACGAAGGCAAAGCCGACATGACTCGCCAGTACCAGTTTGTGCGCGAAAGCGACCACGCCACCGTGATGCAAGGGCACACTCAATGGGTGTGCATTGACATGAAAACCGGCCGCCCCAAAAAGCAACCGAGCCGGTTTCTGGAATGTTACAAACCAGTGAGCGCCGGAACGCTTTAAGTTTTCCGCAGAAACCTTAACGAGTCGTCGCCGTGCGTTGAAGCATTAAATCCGCGATCTGCATGGCGCCACCCGGAGTTTGATCAAATCGAATTTCTACTGCCCTCAAACTTCGCAAATTAATTCCACTCACCACACTCAAAGGAAAATCCACTGCATTCAGCAAGGTTTTTCTTGAACCGCCCCCCTCTGGATTACCTGGTGGGTTGTAAAGCGAACTGGTGTAATCACTTGCTTTCAAGTTGAAAGTTTTTCCGTCACTGTCCTCCAACACCAAAGTGAAATTTTGATCCTGACTTTGATCGGGATTCAATGTACTCACGGCTACACGCAGACTGATTAAATCAAACTGACTCGCATCTTGCGCAGGAAAAACATTCCGTATTCTGGCCGGAGAATTCCATGCCACAGCCAGTTGGGGCGTGATCGAGAATGTGGTGGCCGATGGACACCCCACCCCTTCAATATCCGGGTCACAAATTTCGAATGTAGTCAAACCCTGCTGACTGACCACACCACCTAGACTATTGACGGTAAGCGCACCCTGCGTACCGAATGTATTGATCAACACACGATCGCTTGCTTTGGGCGTCAAACTTAAATGGTGGCGAAACTCACAAGGACCAACCCCATCCGGGCAGGCCTCGTTCAACACGGTGGCCCTGCCATTCCAATAGTGTGCAAATGCCTGTTCCCCACCCACAAAATACCGGAAAAAGCTGGCCATGAAGAACTGCCCCAAGGCACGCTGCTCTTCAGGCGTATCACGTTGATTCGACGCTGCATTGGTGCCGCAAAAAGGGTCATCTCCACCAGGATTCGTGATGGTCCAATCGTCGCTAGTCCATACGGTATTGAAATAATTGTGGTTGCTACCCATGGTCAAAATCTGAAACTTGGCAGCTTGATCGTCCGCTTTGAAATAACGGGAGTCGTCGTACACAAACGCGCCTTGTACGTCTTCAACATCACCGTCGCAGTAAGGAAGCAAGGTGGCGTAAGCTGAACTGTCGACTACGTCCAGGTTGTAATCTGTGGGGGCAAGCCCAAAGGTTGCAATTACTTTGTGCGGACGTGCTTGCTCGCGATTGTAGGTAACGTACTTGGCCACCCCATCACCCCCGCGTGAGTGTCCCATCGTACCAATGCGGCTCATGTCCAACTTACCTTTCAGAAAACCCAGGTTAGAACCCGCAGTTTGAGGTGTAGTTGACGCACCGGTTTCGGCGATATCTCGAAATGCGTCCAGATGCGCCTGGATCAATTGTGCTCGCGCATTTGCACCTGCGTCGCCACTGGCGGGTGAACCGTCGTTGTCATTGATGTCGTTCGCATCAATTGAAATGACTGCATAGCCATGGCTAGCCAAATGTTCTACCAAATACTGATAGCCCCTGTAACTGTCGGCCGGGCCCAAAACACCGTTGATATTCGGGCATGTGTCGTCGTCAGCAATCAGAACAGGAAGTTGTCCGATATCCGTTTCACATGTTTGATGTCTACCGTGCATCAACACCACCACAGGCATGATACCGGTGGCATTTGAATCGATAGTGATGTAACCGTGTACATCGCTTTCGTAGCTCGCGTTGCGCTTGGGATCGGTAACCACAATCCTACCGAAGCGGTAATCCACCTCCTGCAAACTGGCGCTGGGATTGTTTTGAAAGACACTGGCGCTTTGAAGCATCAGTGGGCTTCTTGCTTGAGGCACTGTAATCGGTGGTGAATCGTCCCCGTTTTGTTCCTGAGGCGCAGTCCGTGCTGAATTGGCAGCGTCGTCTGATCCGCACGCTGAGACCATCAATGCGGCGATCACCCCTAGGGTTAAAAAACGCAAGCGATTCAAAAACATTGTTTGCATATCAGGCCCTTGCTGGAAGCAGATCAATGCTTTCGAATACACAAGGTGTATGCCATTTGGAAAGTTACGCGCAAGGTGTCAGCGTTGTTACAACAATATCCCCCACAAAGAGGGGTAATCTCCTTCAATGCGAGGCGTCAACTTGGTGCAATTCACAAGCGCAATCAAACCAAAAACACAATACGGTGCACGCATTCCAGGGAACTTAAGCTGTCTCCTCAAGCTTTGTATAAAGCTGCTGTTCAATTTGCGCAAGCAGGAACTCAGAGTCACGCGCAATACCCGAGAAACGCCCCGAGCCCCAGGTGTGCAACCACGGCAAACCGAGAAAATAAACACCTGGTTCGCGGCTAACACCCCGATAATGATTCGGGTAACCTTTGCCATTGAAGATCGGTAAATCGATCCAGTCAAACGAGCTTTCAAAACCCACGGACCAAACAATTCCAGTGATGTTTTCAGCAATCAAATCGATACATGACCCTCCATCCTCAGGCGTCCACACAGGAACATATCTGGCCTCGTTCGGTGCCGAAATTCCATTCTCGGCAATGAAGCCATCAATCATGTTCTTGATGTTCTCGCTGCTCTGGTCCGCGTTGTCCAAATTCTTCGTGAGGTCATCTGCAAAATGCATCACACCATCCACGCAATTGATCAAACGGCCATGAAGTTGCATACCTTCCTTCGCCCGCACTCTCAGGTCAATGTCCCGGCCACCATCGCGACCAGTCACGTAATGATTGGCCTTGGCTCGGACCGCTTCCTTCTGGGGGTGCAACTCCACGGGCATGTCGTAGTGCCCCATGTCGGCCAGCCATTCCACAACATCGCGACCACGGTAGCGGCGCGCTACACGGGGAGCGCTGCCCACTGACAAGTGCACATGTCGGCCTGCCAAATGAAAGTCTTCTGCAATTTGACAACCACTTTGGCCAGAGCCAATCACCAGAATATTGCCCTCTGAAAACTGAGCAGGATTCCGATATTCTGAAGAATGAATCTGTCGGATATGCGCAGGTACTTTTTCTGACACCCTTGGAATTCTTGGCTTGTGGTAGCCACCCACAGCCACTACCACCTGCTTCGCCGTCAATGTTCCGTGCGTGCTTTGAATTTCGAACAAGCCATCGCTTAACTTGCGCAGCTGTTTCACTGCGACACCTTCGAACACAGGTGGCTGAAACGAGGCAACAAATGCCTCCAGGTACGCAACAATGTCCGCTTTTTTCATGAAGCCTTTTGGTTCAGGCCCAGCATACGGAAAGCCAGGCAAATTGCATTGCCAGTTTGGGGTTACCAAACAAAAGCTGTCCCATCGCTGATTGCGCCAGCTGTGCCCGATCTGGTTTCTTTCCAGCACAACATGATCAATCTCTTTGCGAGTCAAGTGATAACTCATCGAGAGCCCAGCCTGGCCACCGCCGATTACAACAACAGAATAATGATCTTTCAATTTACGTGGTTCAGCACTCACATTCTTCTCCCTCAATCCATTCGGATGACTTGCACCACAGCCGCTTCCCAACCCTGAAAATCAGTTGCCTTGGCAAGGATGATTTCCAGTTGATCAATGGCTGCTGAGCAGGCAAACCCATATTTTTCGCGCACACGCTCGCTGGCCGCACTCAACCCCAGTTCAGAAATTTTCAAAAACTCGGGCAAAGACACAAGTTGCCCCTCATGCAAGAAATTTCGAATCACCGTGGAAGGCGACTGGCACTTCATCACTGTGGCATCTGGCCACATCACATCAAATCGAACCACAGGCATGCGCCTCTCCCACCACATCAGTTGCGTGATTCAACTGGCTGCAACCCAACAGTGGTGTGCCAGAAAAATCCCACAACAGTTCCCGCTCGCTTTCATGATTTACCCAAACCATGGAGCCCTCAATCACATGCCCCACGGGTTCGCAACGCAAATCCCTGCTTCCAAAAAGTTGCTTCATCCGCTCCACACAAGTCGATGGCACACTGAACACGAAACCAAAACTGGGGAAGGTTTGCATCCAGCGTTCTACAGAGACTTCCTGTGGGCGTGGAAATGCAGCTGGCCAAATTTCAGCACCGCATGCAGAACATTCCAGCATCATCAATGTGGTGCCCAAAGCACCTGCCATACTGATGTCTTTACAGGCCACCGCCAAACCACCTTCTGCCACCTGTGGCAGCAGTTCCAGATCTGCCCGCAAGCGTTCCGCTGGCGAGTCTGTACTGGCATTCCAGTTGTTTCCAGCACCGTGGTAACCGCCTCTCAAATCAATCACACTCATCAACACATCACCGGGCTTGGCATCAAAACTGCTCAACACGGCGTTTGCTGAACCAATAATCGACACAGCCAGTTGAGCTTGTTTATTTCTGGCATTGGTGTGCCCGCCTACAATGGGCACCCTGTATCGAGCCGATGCTGCTGCCATGCCTTGGAGAATTCTTTGCAGCTGCCATGAATCAGCGGTCCATACTGCATCCACAACCGCCGTGGCGCGCCCACCCATTGCGGCGATGTCACTGACATTCACCATCACGCCGCAATAGCCTGCAAACCAGGGGTCCTCTTGAACAAACTCGTTCATGAAGCCTTCAATGGCAAACAGAAGAAAAGAACCATCCGCCGACTTCAACACGGCGCAGTCATCACCCACCCGGCATGAAGAATCGCAAGGTTGAGCGCTCGCCAATTCATCCATGGCAATCGCAATGTCTTTTTTATGCGCAAGCCCCTTGCTTTCCCGAATGCTGTGCACCAGTGTTTGTAGCCAACTCATACACGCCTCTCAATCCGTGCTTTGCTTGATGGTTGCTTGAACAGGTGAATAAATCCTCGGCCTGGGTCGTGCTCTACCGGGTACATGTCAAGGTTGGCTTGCATGAACATGTGCTGCACACCGTGCACGCTTACCTCACCCAAAGCCTGCCAACCCAGCTTTTGAAACAAACCCACATTTGGCAGTTGAACATTCGCATAAAAGGCAGTGCACCCTTGCGCGCGTGCACTACTCACCGCCATGGCAATCAGCGCTTTTCCAAGGCCTTTGACTGATCGATAAGCCTGATCCACAGCAAGGCGCGAGCCCACCCACACACCCGGAGCCTGCTCATGAATTCGTACGGTGCCCACCACAGCATCGGGAATACCCAGCAAACCGATGGTGGCCACCAGGGTATTGGCGCTGCTGTCAAACACATCATGGTCACTGGTCTGGAAAATGCCTTGCTCAACCACAAAAACACCGTTGCGCAATTTCTGCGCCTCTCGTAACGCCCAGTCATCTACGGCCAATTTGATGTGGCACTCACTGTGCGCAAATTCCTCAACATTCATTTCGGTAATAAACATGGCAGCACCTCACTCACAGGCTCAGACTTCAAAAGTTTTCAGTGTTGAACACGCACCACATTTTCCGCAGCCGGCTTTCATGTCTTTGGACAACAGGTCGGCTTCCCGCAACATCTGGCCAACGGGTTGAAGCACCTCCCGCATGAATTGGGAACTCGGAACCGGGTGGCTTTCCAAAGGAGTGCCACCAATTGGCACAAACGGAACCACAAAGGGATAAACCCCGCGCAATATCAGTTCGCGACACATGTCGATAATTTCAACCTGTGAATCGCCCAGCCCAACAATAATGTAAGTGCTCACCTGCCCGCGACCAAACACCTTCACCGCAGCATCAAATGCCTGCATGTAGTAACTCACCGGCACTGTGGCCTTGCCTGGCATCATTGCTTGCCGCGCTGCATCTGAAATCACTTCCAGGTGCATGCCCAAAGTGTCGGCACCGCTTCGCTTCAATTCGTCAAACCATTCAAAGCGATCTGGAGGTTCAATTTGTACTTGAATCGGCAAATCCACCGCAGCTTTCACCGCCAATACACTTTCAACCATGATTGCTGCGCCCCGGTCAGGCGTAGCTGGTGTGCCAGTGGTCATTACCATTTGCTTCACACCGTCCAGCTCGACAGCAGCCTTCGCCACTTCAGCCAGTTGCTGTGGTGTTTTTCGCTCAATGGTTCGGCCTGCCGCCAAAGACTGGCCAATCGAGCAAAACTTGCATGTTTTATTTCTGCTTTGGTAGCGAATGCAGGTTTGCAGCACGGTGGTGGCCAATACATCGCTGCTGTGCAGTGTGGCAATTTGCTCGTAAGGAATGCCCTCTGCGGTTTTCAGGCCATAGAACTTCGGTTGCTTTGGAAAATCAATCACAGCAATTGGAATTCCGTTTTTGCGAAGCTCGCTTTTCCCGTTGGCATCGGGCTTGCTGGCCATGAAAGGAGAGTCCCATGCCGTATGCGTATGAACAGGAATCATCACGGTTTGCCCATCCACCACAACCGCTTTGTGATCGGAAGGGCCAGCACCACCACGCCGGCTTTGAACCCCCGCAGACGGGTCTTCCAGCCTCAAGCCATAGGTTTGAAGATCAGTACTCAGCATGCTGCACTCCCGAAATTCTTCTCATGGGACTTGAAGCCTCATCCCTGACCAACAAGCTCAACAACTCGGGCCGCGCATAGTGACCAACCGAATCCATCATCCGTTTGCGCTTCGTGATCAGTGCCATGTCAAGATCAGCCACCACCAATCCTTCACCCTCGGTTAGAGGCTCGCCCAGCAACTTGCCTTCAGGGCTGACAATCGCAGTGAAACAACCACCACGCAGGCCTTTTTGCAAAGTGCTGTCTTGCGAAATACTTTGAACCTGTTCTTCGGAAAGCCAGGCAGTGCTGTTGATCACAAAGCAGCCCGACTCCAGCGCGTGGTGGCGAATCGTCACCTCCATTTGATCGGCGAATACCTGCCCCACCAAAGAACCAGGAAACTGGGCGCAGTGAATTTCCTCGTGCTGGGCCATCAAACAATACCTGGCCAAAGGGTTGTAGTGCTCCCAACAGGCCAGCGCACCCACACGCCCTGCACTCGTCTTCACCACTTTCAAACCCGATGCATCGCCCTGCCCCCACACCATTCGCTCGTGGTAGGTCGGTGTAATTTTTCGGCGCTTCAAGCGTATTTCGCCATTGCCGTCGAAAATAATTTGCGCGTTGTACAGCGAGCCATGGTCCCGCTCATTCACACCCAAAACAACCACCATGTTGTACTGGGCAGCCAAAGCCGATATCGCCTCAGTCTCTGCACCGGGCACCGTCACCGCATACTCGTAAAGCCGCAGATGATCCTTGCCTTGCTGAACAGGCGGCGACACAAAAGAAAAGTAGGGGTAGTAAGGCACAAAGGTTTCCGGGAACACGATAATTTGTACGCCTTTGGCTGCAGCCTCCTCCATGGTTTGACAAACCCGTTGGATGGTTTGGGCAGGGTCCTGAAGATCAGGTGCGATCTGCGCCGCTGCTGCGCGAATTATTCTGGGCTGGGTCATGCACGTATACTCCACTTCAACTGCCATCAAGTGGGGCGCCGGTGGGCGACCCCACTGCGCGTTTACAACGTCCAGGTGTCAATAATCACGGCACTGTCACGTTTGTGAATCAGCACCAGGTCCATCACATCCAGGGGGTTGATGGGTCGAATTCCCTCAATCAGGGAAGGCTCTCCATGGCCATACAGCGCCTGCAACGCAAAACGGCACGCGTACACTTTGCCGCCTTCACCCATGAATTTCTTGATTTGATTGTTGAAATTCAAATGACCAGGAAACGCCTCGTTGCCCAAGGTGGGGAATCCACGCTGCACACCCAAAGTAACGCCGGGGCCATACAGCAGCACCGAGGTCTCGAAGCCTTTGCGCTGCAATCGTGTAGCCTGCAACAGATTCACAAAACCAATCGAACCTTCAAACGCCACTGTGTGAAAAGTCACCAGCGCTTTTTGACCTGGCTCGGCCTTCACATCCTCAAATACTTTTTCTTCATAATCGACAAAATAATCGCCATCAACATGAGCGGGGTGATTTACTTTAGGCATTTCATGATCTCCAGAGTCATCAACAAATGGGCACCGTGAAAGTGAATTGCACTGTGCCGGCGCACGCTCACAGAGTCGCAATGCCTGTACCAATTCAAGCTCTCCAAATCCAATCAATGTGCAATCAAATCCATTTCATGCGACTCTCCAGCCAGTTCCATTCTCAAACCTGAGAGCTGACATCACCACACAAGTCAAAAACATCGCACCTGAAAAGTGCAATGCACCGGGCGCGCAAGTTGCTTGCACCCATTTGAAACCGACAGGCACAGCGAGTGAACATGCGAAGCAGATCAACTCTTTTGGAAGACTGGAACAAGGTGCTTTCCAGTTGCGACAAGCCTGCCTATTTGGCTATTGCCGAAGCAATTGAACTCGAAATACAACGGGGCGTGCTGCAGCTTGACGACCGGCTTCCACCCATTCGTGAACTGGCCAAAGGCTTGAATCTGGACTACACCACGGTTGCACGTGCCTATCAGGAAGCGCAGCACCGCGGCCTGATCACGTCCAAGGCAGGCGTAGGCAGCTACGTCCGGATAAGAAACTCAAACCAGCTTGAAGCAGAACCCACGCTGATCGAGATGACCATGAACATGGCTCCTGAACCACAAGAGCCCGAATTACTTGCGCGCATGCGCCACGGTGCACGGCATGTGACAGAGCAAGGAAACTTTCACCGGCTAACCCGGTATCAGGATTTCGGGGGAACTGAAGACGATCAACAGGCTGCTGCTGTCTGGTTAAACGGTGTCAGCCCACATCACAAGGGGCGCACGGTTCTGGTGACACCAGGCATTCAGGCCACACTGGCTGGCCTGATGAATGGCTTGGTCGGTGCGGGCAATACACTGTGTGCAGAAGCCATCACCTACCCTGGCGTAAAAGCAATGGCGGGCTTGCTGGGCATACGCACACTGGGCATCCCCGGCGACGCCCAAGGTATTCTTCCAGATGCTCTTGAGGCACACTGCAGAATCAACAAAGTTCGGGCGCTGTACCTGAACCCGACCATCCAGAATCCGACCACCCGCACCATCAGCGAAACACGCAGGCGTGAAATTGTAGAAGTGGCCCGATATTTTGGCCTCAAGATTATTGAAGATGACCCTTACAGCAAATTGATGCACAACCCGCCGACATCCTTGGCCAGCCTTGCGCCAGAACTGACGTACTACGTCAACGGATTGTCCAAAACCTGCAGTGCGGGCCTTCGGATTGCATTTCTGGTGTGCCCAACCGAACTCGAATCCAAACGCATTGCCTCCTCACTGCGCGCCACGCAAATCATGGCCAGCCCAATGTGCTCAGCACTTGCTACACAATGGATTCTCGATGGCACAGCACAAATGTGTCTGGACAATATTCGACTGATGAGCCAGCGAAGGCAACTGATCGCCAGGCGAATACTGGGAGATTTCAAAATCGAAACAAACCCGGAAGCGTTTCACCTCTGGTTGAATCTTCCATCAGCCTGGAGTCAGTCCGCATTCTGTGGGCGACTGCTCAATCGAGGCATCGCCATTGCCAGCGCAGACATGTTCTGCCTGGAAGGTGCAACACCCAACGCTGTGAGACTTTCCCTGGGTGGCAATCTAAATGACGAGCGCTTGGAGCACACCTTGCGAATTGTTGCTGAAACCCTCAACAGCTATCCAGCAAATCACTGAGGCCAAAAGTGGCCGCAGATATCAACCGGTTAATTCAAGGTGCCGTCACGGTGCAACTCGTCAATTTGATCATTCAGCGTACACCAATCGTAAATAACACCGATGCCGAACAGGCCCACAGTGAGCAGGTAGATCAAACCAGTAATCCACTTGCGTTGGTAAAACCGATGAATGCCGAACACACCCAGAAAAGTCAGCAACACCCAGGCAATGTTGTAGTTGATGGGGCCGGTTAGAAAACGGCGATCTGCGCTTTTGTCCATGCCCGGGATCAAGAACAAATCGACAATCCAGCCAATCAAAAACAGGCCAAGCGTGAAAAACCAGATGATGCCGGAAATGGGGCGTCCATAATAAAAACGATGTGCGCCCATGAAACCGAAAATCCAGAGGATGTATCCGATGACGATACTGTGGCTGTTGTTTTCTTTGATCATGTGCATTTTCTTGTTAGAGCTTATCCAAAAAATAAAATAACACAGTGTTGTAGAACTTCGATCAAATACACGCGCTGTTTAAAGCGAGTAACTTATTGTGTGGCAAGTGCGAACTACACATTCAGGCAGAGTCAAATCTTCAATTTCACGGAAACAAACCATGTACGACGCAGTCAAGAATTACTACGGCAAAGAACTACAAAGCAGCAGCGATCTGAAAACCACAGCTTGTTGTGATTTTTCATCCATACCCGCGTGGCTGAAACCCTTGCTGTCAAATATTCACGACGAAGTACTTAGCCGCTACTACGGGTGTGGTTTGGTGTGCCCAACAGACTTGAAAGGAAAACGTATTCTTGACCTGGGCTCTGGCTCCGGGCGTGATGTGTATGCCCTGGCACAACTGGTCGGCGAAACCGGCGAAGTGGTGGGTGTCGACATGACCGAAGAACAACTGGAAGTGGCCAACCGCCACATTGAATACCATCGAGAGAAATTTGGCTACTCGCACAGCAATGTAACCTTCTTGCAAGGATACATTGAACGACTCGATGAACTGGGTCTGGAGAAAAACAGTTTTGATGTGATTGTTTCGAACTGTGTGGTCAATCTTTCACCTGACAAAGACGCTGTCATGCGCCAAGCCTATGAACTGCTGAAACCAGGTGGCGAATTTTATTTCTCGGATGTGTATTCGGATCGCAGAATAGCGCCTCAAGTGGCCAGCGACCCGGTGCTCTATGGCGAATGTTTGGGGGGTGCCATGTACTGGAACGACTTCTTGAGGATTGCAACCCAAAACGGCTTTACCGACCCGCGTTTGGTCGAAGACCGCCCGCTCGACATAACCGATGAACGCTTGAGTCAATTGGTTGGGCAAACACGCTTTTACTCCGCCACCTACCGACTGTTCAAGCTGGCCGATTTGGAAACTGCGTGTGAAGACTACGGCCAAGCAGTGATTTACCGAGGCACCAGCGAAAACCAGGCACACGGCTTTCTTCTGGACAAACACCACTTCATGGAAACCGGCAAGGTTTTCCCCGTGTGTGGCAATACATTCCGAATGCTGCAACACACCCGTTTCAAAGAGCACTTTCAGTTCATCGGTGACTTTTCCAAACACTATGGAATTTTTGAGGGATGCGGCAGTTCCATACCATTTGAACAAGAGATTAGTTCAGCAAAGTTGGGAGCTTGTTGCTGAACAGACTGGATAACTGCGCTGGCCTGCATCCTAAATAGTGCTACTTCCGGGCACGGCTGAACTCCTCCACCCGCTCCCACAACTGCAAATACGCTTCAGCCGACCGGAACAAAGTGGCCACAGCAGGTTTACCGTCAGGCTGCATCATCATGTCCGCGATGTAATCCGGGTACAAGCCGTAGTGGGCCACACCATCGGTGTTCAAGTCATACACGCGTTCGCCTGTTCTCTGGCGCTCAAACACCACATCACCCATTGGCGATTTGAAGGGATACACCAAGGGCTTTTCAACTGCATCAGCGCGGGGATCTGCCTGCTGGTGAATGCCGTTGATGTCTGAACCAAACCCGCTCGCAGGTGCTTTGCCAGCTGGATACAAAGCACTCAGCTTTTGAATGTAGTCCACTGCCGTGGGAGAAGGTTTGTCGGGCAAATTAGAAATAAGTCCGCCTGAATCGACGATGCGCTGGCTATCGCGCGCAGCGCTGATGGTGCCGGAGTGTCCGGACACCACTGGCAGGCCACGTTCCTTCATCATGGCCAACACCCGCTTGCGCGACAGAGCGCCCATGTGGTCTGTCTCAACAATCACGCCTTTTTTGGCCAAGGCATCGATTAGAAAATCACCCAGTTTTGTCAAACCACGGGCATTGCGCTGACACTCCCGTCCCGGCACATCTTCGGGAGTGGGCGGGGTATTGGTCAATTGCAGCAAAGCCAATTCAAACAAACCGTAGTCCTTGCTGTCCACTGTCGCAGGTTCAGCACTGTCAATGTCTTCACAGGTGGTGCTTGCAAATGGGTGACCAGTTTCCCAAATATTGCCGGCATTGAACACCTGCATCAACGCAGCATCCTTGGTGAAGCGGCTAATTTCAGTGCCGCCAAACGCGTTGTCGAATATATGAAGAGGAAATACGCTGCGAATACCCAACGCATAGAACTCATCCAATCGCTCCAGAATTTGCTGCTCCGTGCACTCGGGCATGCCCATGAATTCGCCGCAGTTGAACAGCTTTTCGTTTTCAATACCCATCACCACAGCAAGCTTGCCGTCGGCGATCACGTCACGCGCCGTGGCGCTGTCGTAAACAATCCTGAACCATCCTTTTCCTGGGCCGCCCTCCTGGGCGTCGATGTACTCCTCCAAATCCAGCAGCAATTGCCGTTGCAATTTCACGCTTTCCATTTCATCGCAATCATGTTCTTTCAAAGGCCACACCTGGCAAATCACCTCATTGGCCACAAAGTGATTCACCATAATGCGCTGCCCACCCATCCACGCGCGCTTCATCCACACGTAATAAGTTTGATGATGGGTTTGAGATCTTGGGTTGGGCCAATAACTAAAAGTGGGCCAACCATCCGTGGCATGTTGGTTAACAGGGCTGCCAGTGGCCAACAGGTTGTCCAATACACCCAAGGTGCCCTGCGGGCCATGGTCAGCTTCACAACTGTTCAAGGCCTTGGTAATGCCAAAAGGGTGAAAGGGGCGGCCATGCGCAAGCTTGCCCCCCAAGGCCTCGCTGCCCCCGATGTGAATGTGCGTATCCACCCAACCCACCACTTCCCCATTCGAAGTGGTGCCCTTGAACGGTGTACCTGCTGCGTTCAACTCGGCTTCAGGAAACACGGCACATCCCGAAGCCGGCTGCAACACAAACATGCTGGCTTCTGCCTCACCATTGACCAAGGCTAGCCCCTCACCTTGAACAGCCAGAAACTGTTGGGTGACAAGCTGCCTGAATCGAAATGAATTCTGTTGTAATGCGGGAATGATTTCCCACACGGTTAAAAATCCAGGCTCAGCCTGTGCAAAGGGCGTTGCATCACTGCTTGATTCTGCACTTTGCTGATCGACGGCCTCGCCCAAAGCCCCACCAGCCTGACGCACGCCATCACTGATCGGCTTCAAAGGCTCAATCACTTCCGCGAGATCACCAAGACCTGACAAAAAATCAGTGCCAGTTCGAAGAAACTGGATTAGTTGCGCTTGGTTAAAAGGGTTTGAATTGGAGAGCCCCAAAAAACTTGCATTGCTGTCAAACAACAAGTACTGGCCCAAGCGGCTTGGCTTGAAATAGAAGGGTGAAGGTGCGTTACCGATGCCATACATGCTGCCGCTTGCATTCAAGAAACGCCTATCGGTTGTGGCAACTGAAAAACACTGATTGGCAATATTGAATTGATCAAGCCGCGAGTCAGCTTGCCCAGCCTGTACCCGCGTACTTGAGGTGGATGAAGTGTCACCGCCCCCCAGGCAACCCGCCAAGGAAAGAAGCACACCAAGCCACACCAAACAAGAGGCTGCTCGTCCCATCTCTGTCTCCGATTTTTGATTGTTTCGGAAAGTGTAGAACAGGTGAGAATTTGACAATGTCGATTAGCTGACACAAAGAGTGATGGACACACAAATGACAGAATGATGAATTGTCACACTGAGAGTTTAACCAATAGGTTTTGTTGTTTTTGTAGTTACAACACGTTGATTTAGTAGAGCATCCTCTAAGTGTACGGCTGTACTCTCATTAATGACTACACGGTCATTTTTAAAGGAGTACCACCATGCAGCTTCGACAACTTTCCGCAATCAATGCCACTTCGATGGGATTCGCCGCGACAGTTCCAACTTTCCTGATATTAAGTTTGAATGGCACTGTCCTTTTTTACGGTATCGATACGGTAGCTTCTCTATCAGTAGTCGTTGGGCTTACGGCATTTTTAGCTTCCCTGTTCAGACGAAAAAGGGCCTAAAAAATAAAGCTCTGCGGTGATGGCACACACTGTGAACATTCCCTTTTTAAGTGGCTTGCTCATCAAAATAAATTACAAATTGAAGTAGTGTCATTCAGACTGTTTCAGCTAATCCATAACAGTCGAACGGAAGTATCACTTGAGGCAACTGGATGTCGGTGACCTCGGATAAAATGACCTCGAAAATCTCTCAGCTAATTTTTATTCTTTTGGGTGCATTGCTGGGATTATCTGCATGCACCGAAGATCAAATGGCGATGAGTTCCCGCACTAACCCAGTGAGTACACCTGATACATCACAGGGAGGCGAACCCGACACCGAAGACCCTGCAACGAGTGACGAAACCCTGGTGCTTCAACTTGCACTCGACAACGACAAGACAGGTTCCCCATGAAAATTTTGCTGAGATCTCTTGTGTGCGTCACCCTCTCATTGGGCGGCATCACGTTTGTTCAAGAGACATACGCTGCTGGCATGAGCACCCACGCCTTTATGGCCGACTTCGGTCGCAAGGCACTGCCAGAGGGGCCACTCAAAGCCCTGCTCACTGCACACCGCGCCTCTTTGATATCAGGGGCTATTCATCCGGATGGTGGCTATGGGTCAGGTGCGGCGTTTCCGGAAGATCGTGGCATGGCCGAGGCTGCCCACTGGGGCGATTTCACCGAAGCGTTTCTAAGTTATTTGCGCAAAGACAAAGACGGTGGCCGTTGTGCAAAAGAGGCTCGTGACTATCAGGCCAGTTATCTGGTTGACAACCCGTTGGCCGTAATCAATCCATTGGGACTAAGCCAGGACTGTGGGAGACTAATTGCTTTCATGTTTGGTAACGCGGCACATGGATTAACCGATGAATCCTGGGACTCATTATTCGAGCCACAGGTTCGAGCACGCGGCGAAGATCCCAACCCAATTTCATTGCTGGGCAGTAAAGCGGTTTTTAAACCTTTCACACCCAAAGAGGCCTTGATTCCGATTATTGGCGAAGCTGGTTACAAGCAGCTGTCCGATCTGTTCGGGATGACGCCTTTGAATGCAATCGAGTACGCTGGAGACATTGTAGGAATTGCCGAACATAATTTGTGGGCTGAAATACCCGCACTGGAACTTCCCCCAAGCGCCGATCTGGTAAAGGTGTACCGAGGCAATCGTTTTGTGGGCAACTCCGTGGGTGAGGCTGCCGTTCAACGCGCTCATCTTGTTGCACGTAGCGCAGTCGCAGCCGAGCGCACAGGCGCAGCAGCAGAAATAATCCGCATCCGCAACACAATGCCATGGCTGCACGGCAATTACTTTGCAGGACCAGGCGGTGTCGTAGACTCAGGCTACATGGTCGCAGGCATGTACGAGCAATGGTGGCAAATGTTGATCACGAAAGCGGACAACGATATTTTCTCTCCCCAAGTTGCCGGGGTGTATCCAAAAAACGGCGCCCGAAACCTACCCACAAATATTCAGCAGGATAATTTCAGAATATATGCCGTCATGGGACGCAATGTTCAGCCCTCATCCGTGAATACCCAAACCGTGAAGATGTTCAATGAAAAAGGTAAACCAGTGGCAGGCAAACCAAGCGTTGGTATTTACGATCGGGAACACACCCATCTGATTCGATTTGAACCTGAGACCAACCTGCTACCGGGACACACTTACACTATGGTGATCAGCACCGGCGTGAAAGACAAACAGGGCCGCGCTCTGAAAAAAGCTTACATTTGGCGGTTTGAAACTCAGTCCGCTCAATCTCCAGGCATGTGAATCAGTGAGTCCACTGACTCCCAAACTGAAAGTGGCACTTTAGCCCTCACTTACTTTTTTCTTTCAAGCTGTGCTTTGTTTCGCCGAATAACGGATTCAATCAAGGTTTGAGCCTCTTTCAAATCTTTCAACGTACGTTCAGCCACCTGCTTTTCATCTGCTGCCTGAATTGCATGTTCCAAGGCCTTTCGAACGTTCTTCAACTCTTTAATGAAATCTTCCATGTTCTGCCCTTGAATAAAACGAGTATTTTACTGACTACCCGATCTACTTCTTTGTCTAATTTAAAGAGCAACTATTCAGCATGACATGTCACTTTGAACTGAAGCGATCTGTGAACAGCGTTGAGGCACCACAACTGTGGTCACCCGAATTCAGTCCTTGTAATTGACACATACCGTATTAATGATCGCCACCATTGTGACTGGCCGTTTGATAGTCCATTTTCATCACAAGACACGCTTAGAAGCTTCCGCAACGTCTACTCATTCACATCCTGAATTTCGCCCAGCAGCTCCATGCTCAAATTGTGCTGTTTAATCAATTCACAAAAAGACTCTGGAACGTTCAGTACACCCTGAGCGTTCAAAACCTGGGTCGGCTCTGGCACTCTTTGCTTGTTCTCAAACCGCTCTTGAACCGCCTCAAGAAAAATACTCATGGCCTCTTTCTGCGCCTCCTCGATTGAGGAGAACAATTCCCGAGCTCCCACGAAATCTGGAAAACGTAGTTCAAATTGAGCTTTGGCGAGATGCCTGATGATGAAAAAATATTGCATAGGGTGCTCCTTAGACTTCCTTTGATACTACCCTGTCAAAGTTACGAATGTGCAAACGCGCCACAATGCAAAACGAACCTGGCGGATTACTCACGCTAAGTCCATGGAATTCATTGAAATTTTCATAGATCATGGCATACAAATCAGCATGGAAGGCTAAGGCTGTTGGCGTGACAATTTGGTGATTAAGCGATTCTGGCGTGCTGTGAAATACCAGGAAATCAAGTTAAGTATCAGAAGCGAATGAGGGAGACATACGTTAGCGGCAACACAAACAAGGTGAACACGACTTTCGGACCGATGTCTTACATCGACTCGGGTACTGGTCCTGCATTGGTTTTTATACATGGCTGGCCAATGCAGAAAGAAACTTTTTTGCCAATTACAAGAATTCTGCAAAAAGATTTCAGGTGTATCTGCTTCGACTTGATCGACATTGGTGAATCGCGGCCTTCAACAGCCCCAACACCACTCAGTTTTCTCGCGCGAAGCCCAATGGGCTTCGGCGGATGTTTTGCCAACAAAGATCTTATCCATGGCGAGTTCTTCTCGCTCACAACCAAACCTCTGATCGAAAATCCTGAGAAATTGGCCGGATGCCTTCGCTTCCTGAAATCCATGGACTGGAACGAGTGTGAGAGGCTCTCTCAAGTGCATACTCAAATCAATGCAAAAGTCCACTGCATCTGGGGAGAGGCTGATCCATTCTTCCCAGTTTCGGAGGCTCGTGAGATGTTTCAGAAGTTCGCCAACCCTGGGGAGTTCGTCACGATCAAGAACGCCAAATTGCTCCCTTATGCGGAGTACCCAAAAGAGTCAGCGGCCTTCATTCACAGGTTTATGCAACCTTGAGGGGCATATCACCCTGCATGAAGCAGCCTGGCGGCAGGTTGACCGCAGACACGTACACGGGACATCCTTACGTAATTTCTGTCCATGTCTGGATCTACAAAGAGATGTCTACTAACTATCAAATTCGATTATTCGATATTTAGCAAAACTTCTCTATTGTTAATGAGAACTATTATCGATTATCATTTAGACATCCTCATTAATTAGTAATATTCATGTTTGAGAAGCATTACCGAGAGCTCAAACATTTCTTGCTCAATCGATTGCGCGGT
>NZ_MQVZ01000001.1:1798101-1810565 GCF_002954425.1 Limnobacter sp. SAORIC-690 | reverse complement strand
GCGCGACCACGACTTGGCCGCCGATGCGGCACAGGAATGCTTCTCCAGGGCTGTCGCCATGCAACGCGAAGGTGCAGCGGTGCTTGACCCGCGGGCTCTGTTGTTCAAAATCGCCAACAACTGGCTAATCGATGAGCACCGCAAGCACAGTAACCGACCAGAACTTTTATCACTTGAAGAGGAGCAAGAAAACGGTTATCTCTCGACTGCGGCGCAACCTATCCATCCAGAGCAGATTGCCAGTGCGAACCAGCAACTAGACAAGCTACTCGCCATCATCAATGATTTGCCGCCCCGCTGTCGCGAGGCCTTCATCCTGTTCAAGTTTGATGGGCTTAGCTACCAGGAAATTGCCCAACGCATGGAAATCTCGCCTCGTACTGTTGAAATGCAACTGAGAATTGCGATGGCTGCGTGCATCAAGGGGCTTGAGTACGGTAATTTGCCCGATTAGTTCGTCAACATTTATAGCCCCACTTTAAATTGGTTTCAATGCGCCCTTACTCTTCCGAGCCACACCGCGATGTCTTAACTGCTAGCCAGGCAGACGCAGTGGATTGGGCCCTGAAGCGGCAACAAGGCCCATGGTCCGAGACAGAGGAGAAAGCCTTTCAAGCCTGGCTTGCTGACAACCCTGCCAATCGGAGTGCCATGGCCCAGTGTGAGGCGGTGAATGCCACCTTGCGAAACATTCAAGCTGAGCAATTGGCAGGTCTGCGTGCACAGCTTTTGATAGACAAATCTCAACTTGATCCCAGTCCACCCCCCAAAACCAAGCACAAACCATTGCAAATTGCCGCAATTGCATGCCTGCCGATGCTGCTGACTGCCGCACTATCTGCGGCCTGGTATCAGTTCTGGCCAGTGGAGCAAACCCAGCTCCAAACTTCTGTAGGCGAAATAAAGCAAGTCAAACTCGGAGACGGCACTCAACTAACTCTGGATACCAATACACAACTTGACGTGCAATACACCCGTGCGCGCCGCACGGTGGAAATCAGCCGGGGGCAGGTTCGTTTCGATGTGCAACGTGATCCCAGTCGCCCCTTCACGGTGACTGTGCCGCAAGCACAGGTACAAGTGCTTGGTACCGTATTCGATGTTCGATGGACCCCGGATCACTCGGGTACCGAAGGACCAGTTATCACCGTAAAACAGGGACACGTGGCTGTGGAGCACCATATTAATGACCACTGGGCGCCCTTCATTAACTATGCACACCGAACGGAGCTTATCCCGGTTCAACAACTCGCGTTAGATACAAAGGGCAAAACCATTGAATTGCGAAATCTTCAAGCCAGCGCTTTGCCTGAATGGACTTCGCACCGGATCACCGTGGTGAACGCGCGACTGGATGAATTGCTAGCTGAGCTGAATCGCTACAGCACCATCCCCTGGCGACTGGGCGATCAAGAACTAGCAAGTCTGAAGGTATCGGCCTCTTTTGATGTTCGCAACAAGCGAGCGATCGCAGAGATACTCAACCAAGCACTTCCCCTTAAAGTTGTTCAACAGAATCAACAGCAACTGCTGATGCATAAATAAAGCTCGCGAGGTATTCTGAAAAAAATCTTCATTGGCCTACAGTAATTTGGTTTTCTCTCACGTCTTCTTAAATGAGAATCATTTCTTATTTTTAAGAGGACAGCATGAAATCCCATCAACTCCGCATGAGCGCGCTCGCAGTGGCCATCAGCATGGCTCTGACTAGCAGCCCGGCACTGGCACAGCAAACTCAAAACAGCTCCATGCAACAAGTCAGTTTGTCCAGCCAGAACTTAGACCAAGCGCTTATTCAATGGGCCAACACTTACAACACGCAACTGGTAGTAGATCAATCAATTGTGAAGGGCTTGCAAGCTCCAACAGTGAGCGGCAAGTACACTGCGCGGCAGGCCCTGAATCTGTTGTTGGCTGGTAGTGGTCTTCAGGTTCTGGAAAGCAATGGCAACTATGTGGTCACCAAGCCTGCCCTTTCAAGCAATCCAAACAACGCTCCGAAATTGTCCAGCGTGGTGGTTAGTGCATCTGGATTTGAACAAGACCTGGCTCAGGCACCTGCGTCGATTTCTGTCATCAGTCGCGAAGAACTGCAAACAAAACAGTTTCGCGACGTGGCTGAAGCATTGAAAGATGTCGAGGGTATCGATGTGCGCGGCAGCACTGGAAAAACAGGTGGCCTGAACATCAGCATTCGGGGACTGCCGAGCGACTATACATTGGTGCTGATTGATGGACGCCGTCAAAACACAGCGGGCGATGTTACACCCAACGGTTTTGGCGATGCACTGACCAGCTTGATTCCACCGCTGTCTGCGATTGAGCGGATTGAAGTGATCCGCGGCCCCATGTCAACCTTGTATGGTTCAGATGCTTTGGGCGGTGTCATCAACATCATCACCCGCAAGGTTGGAAAAACCTGGGGAGGCTCGGTCCAACTGGAAACTGGAATCCCGGAAAACAGCGACGAAGGGGGTACCCAAAAACAGAGTTTCTATGTCAGCGGTCCCTTGGTGGAAAACACCTTGGGCTTAGCCATTCGTGGCAACCTGTTTCGCCGGGATGAATCCACACTGGAACCCAGTACCCCTGGTGGCACAATCAGCCGCCGCGGTCCCTCCCCGGTAGAAACTCGTCAGCACAACCTTGGCTTTCGCCTGACTGCAACGCCCAATACCCGCAACGACCTTTGGCTTGATTTTGAATCGTATCGCACCACCTACGACAATGATGAATGTCAGCTTGGGACACGCGACTTTCTCAACTGCAACACGGGTGCTCCAAGCAATACAGCAAGCGGCTACGCAGATTCGCTTAGCTTTAACCGACAGCAATTTGTGTTGGGGCACACCACCCGCATGCAATTCGGCACCCTGGAAAGCAGCCTGACTCGAAGTATCACCGAAACAGAGGGCCGCACCATTCCGTCCTCTGCCCGCCCGGCAGGTGATGCATCAATCGGCACAGCCAGACGACTAGAGACCACCAATACTATTCTGGACACCAAACTGGTAACCCCGATTGGCGATCAACATGTAGTGACCGCTGGAGCGCAGTACTGGGATGCCGAGCTTGAAGACGGTTTGGTGCCAAACCCCTACACTCAAACCACCTGGGCACTCTTCGCAGAAGATGAATGGCGCCTGCGTGACGACTTGGCCTTGACACTGGGCCTTCGTCAAGACCAACACGATGCATTTGGTGGAAACCTCAGCCCTCGCGCTTATTTGGTGTGGAACACAAGCGACGCATGGACTCTGAAAGGTGGGATCAGCCGCGGATTCCGTGCCCCTCGACTAAACCAACTTGCCGATGGCATCAGCGGTATTAGCGGCCAAGGCACGGTGATCAGCATCGGCAACCCAGCCTTACAACCTGAAATCAGTACAAACACGGAATTCGGCGCACTCTACGACAATCAGGCTGGCTTCACGGTATCTAGCACGCTGTTCTACAACCGCATCAAAGACATCATCAGCGGCGATGGTGGCGATTGCACATCCACTGCGATCCCCACTTGCAGCTTCAATCCCACCGCCACCTACCCCGTAAACAGAGACCGTGCAGACACTTACGGACTTGAACTGGCCACCCGCATTCCAATCGCTAAGCAATGGTCAGCCAACTTGAATTACACCTTCACCGAAACCGAATTGGTGGAAGATGGACAGAACGTTGGCGAACTCAGCGATACGGCCAAACACATCGCGAATGCGGCCTTGCGTTGGGACGCAAGTGACAAATGGAATTGGTCATTGCGTGGAGAATACCGCGGCAACAGTCGCCGCTTTGATGGTGACCCAGCAGCACTCACTGGCAATAGTCTGAATGAGTTCCGCGCATTGGGTGACTTGAAGGGTTACACCATCTTTTCACTGACCGGGCAATACAAGGTCTCGAACAACGTGACATTGAACGGCACCCTCTTCAATCTGCTGGACAAAGACTTCCGGGAATTCACACCGTACTCCGACATCAACGGAAACACGGTATTCGGCAGCCCCTATTTCCGCTCAGCACAGTCTACCAAGGGCACCTTGCCAGGTGGTCGAACCCTTTGGCTTTCTGCCAATGTCACATTCTGAACAAAGGACAAAAATCATGAAACTTGCAATCACTGCCACACTCTGCGCAGTCCTTTTACCCGGGCTTGCACAGGCTCAAAAAAAGCCAGAGGAAGTCACTGTCTATTCCTCCCGGATCGAGCAACTTCTCAAGCCAACACTTGATCAATACACACAAGAAACCGGTGTCAAAATCAATCTGCTCACAGATCGAGGTGGTTCACTCACCGAGCGATTGAGTGCTGAGGGCAGGAGCTCACCTGCTGACGTATTGATTACGGTGGACATGGGTAACCTGTGGAATGCAGCCGAGAAAGGTTTGCTTCGCAAAGTGGACTCACCCGTGCTAACCGCCAACGTGCCCGACTACCTGCGCGACCCAGGCCAGCGCTGGTATGGATTATCAAAACGCGAACGCACCATTTTTTATGCAGCAGGCCGAGTCGACCCCAAAAATCTATCCACTTATGAAGACCTGGCTCAACCCAAATGGAAGGGTAAGCTTTGCCTGCGCACCAGCAAACAAACCTACACCCAATCGCTGGTGGCCATGCTGATTGCCAAACATGGTGAGGCAAAAGCCGAGCAAATCGCACGGGGCTGGGTGAACAATCTCGCCACAGACGTATTCACTAACGATGCAAGCCTGTTAAAAGCAATTGCCGCCGGGCAGTGTGAGGTCGGTATTTCCAACACCTATTACTACGGTCGAATCCTGTCTCGCGAGCCAGAATTCGGACAACAGGTCAAACTGTTTTGGGCCAATCAAGGAGAAGGCGAAGGTGGTGCGCATGTCAATTTGTCGGGAGGCGGAGTAACCACGCATGCACGTAACCCGGAAGGTGCGCGTAAATTGCTGGAATGGCTTTCGTCCCAAACTATTCAAACAGCGTACACCCATGGCACCTATGAAAGCCCTGTCAATGTGAAAGCAGATGCCGACCCCATCGTGAAAGCGTGGGGCCAGTTCAAGGCAAGTCCGCTTAACGCTGCAGACATTGGTTCCAAACAGGCCCAAGCCATTCGATTGCTCGATCGCGTTGGCTACCGTTAAAACTGGCGCGCTCAAGGCCTTGCCAATTGCGCTGTTGACCCTCATTCCCCTGGGGGTCATTTTCTATTTGGCTTTGACCTCGGAAACAAGCCTGTGGGCCCACTTTGCACAGTATGTGCTTCCGCCTGTGGTGGGCAACACCCTGCTTTTGATGGTGTGTGTTGCTGCGGGTGTGATTGTAATCGGTGTGCCCCTGGCTTGGATAACCGCAGTGTGCGAATTTCCGGGGCGACGTTTTTTTCAGTGGGCGTTGGTTCTGCCTTTGGCCATGCCCGCCTACGTGCTGGCTTTTGTGCAAATGGGCATTTTTGAGTTCACTGGCCCTGTTCAAAGTACCCTTCGACTTTGGTTTGGCCCCGAGTTATGGCTGCCTGATATTCGCGGTAGCCTTTGGGGGCTGGTCATGGTTCTCGTCAGCGCCTTTTACCCTTATGTATATTTGTTAAGCCGCAGTGCATTCATTACCCAAGGTCCGCGCGCCATGGAAGCAGCACGATGCCTGGGAATGGGACCATATTGGTCGTTCTTTAAGGCAGCCCTACCCATGGCTAAACCTTGGATACTGGGTGGATTGGCATTGGTCCTTATGGAAACAATGGCCGACTTCGGAGCAGTGGCTGTATTCAATTACGACACCTTCACCACAGCAATTTACAAAGCTTGGTTTGACATGCACAACTTGGGAGCTGCAACGCAGTTAGCAAGTATCCTGATTCTTTGTGTATTGACCTTGTTTGCCTTCGAACAAAAAGCAACCAAACAGCAACGCTTTCATGTCAACAACCCCATCACTGCCCGTTCACAGCTTCGAGGCAAGCAAGCACTTCTGTGCACAGTCTTATGTGCTGCAACTTTTATGTTTACTTTCCTGGTCCCAATGCTGCAGTTGATCGCATGGGCATGGCAATCCTGGAAAGAACAAATTGATATGCGGTATTTTGAGTTTGCAGCCAACAGCTTGATTTTGGCCATACTCGCGGCATCGTTGGCTACAATGCTCGCATTGAGCCTTTCGTGGATAAAAAGAAGAAATCCTGACCCCACCACAATATGGATAAGCAAGCTGGGAACACTAGGCTATGCCTTACCGGGTGTGGTGCTTGCAGTAGGAATCTACATACCGATTGCCTGGCTGGACAATGCGCTAGGAGCGCTGCTAGAAAATTTCAAGATCACCGAGTTGCAACTGCTGAAAGGCACATTGATTACCATGTTATTGGCCCTGGCTGCTAGATTCATGGCTGTCGCGTTTCAGTCCACCGACAGCAGCATGCAACGCATCACGAAAAATCAAGAAGATGTGTGTTCGTCCCTGGGCCTGAACACCCTACAAATACTGGTGAAGCTGCATTTACCCTTGCTCAAACCAGGATTACTTGCAGCATTTTTAATGGTGATGATTGATGTCATGAAGGAGATGCCAATCACCCTGATGACGCGTCAATATGGCTGGGACACTCTTGCAGTGCGTGTGTATCAACTGACGTCTGAATCACTTTGGGTGGAGGCTGCATCACCTGCGCTCATCATCGCTTTGCTTGGATTGATACCTGTAATTTACTTGATTGGCAAAACGAATCAAACCGGTCATTCAGCATGACATCAGGCGTGAATATACAAAGTAGCCCATCCGATTTCTAATTGGTCCCCAGGTTCCAAATATTAGCCGGGAGTTCTCCACGATAGGCGGGGTAGTCCAGCCGCTTGAGCAAGGCTGAAGATCCCAGAGCAAATTTCTAAATTAACAGCCTTGGCAAATTACTCTCAAGAGAAAATCAATTAGCACAAAAACAAAAAGGACCTAGCACCTCACAGCGCTAAGTCCTTGATATTCTTGGGGCGATGTATGGGGCTCGAACCCACGACCCATGGAATCACAATCCATTGCTCTACCAACTGAGCTAACACCGCCACCGTTAACCGGTACTAAATTCTTGGCCTGCCCGGAGGGTTCGAACCCCCGACCCCTTAGAAGTTTGGTACACGTAACTGTGTAGAAAACTACACAGTTAGTTTTCAAATGGCGTCAATTCGTGCTCTCAGCGAGGTTGTAACTCTTGTGATCCATGCCAATAATGTCGCTTAACATCAACATAGCACTAGTAATTCAAATCGGATGAACGCCAAAAAACGGCATAATCTGAGCATCGGTTCAACTAGAACTGCGGCTAAACGATGACTTGGTATCAGCCTATTAGACTAAGTTTGCTGATTTTATAACCGGTCTAGTCTATTTGCTTCGCGTCTAAGCATACCCCAAAAAAGGTTAACCAATTTAGACAAACCTCGATCCTCAAAAAGACTCGGCATAAAACGGTCCGGTCGTAAATATTTGCAAATCCAACTTCATCATTTGATCAACTTGCACCGCAGCAATTGATCTTTTCAATACCCGTAAATTTCTTAGAATTCCCCCTCTATTTTTTTACTACCTAATAATTTCAATCACTTAGAGCACCTGGCACACCCCTTGCCCCCTCTACTAGGGAAATCAAGCAAGAGGGTTCCAAATGATCAAAGAAGTCAAAACATCAAAAAGCGACACCCCGCCACCGGAGATGAACGGAATTCTGGAGGCATCAATTCCACGCTATGTGCGTGTGACCGGCACCTTGAACAATCGCTTTGTCGAGTTCGAGTTTTCGATTGGCGATCCAGAGCTGTGCGTGGAACTGGTCATGCAGTTTGAGCAGTTCCGAGAGTTCTGCAAACAGCACAAGGCCGTTGAGCTAACCGCCGAACAATGCGCCTGGCTGGATTACGAAAGACTGAAATGGCAGTTTGGCCAGGCTGGCGTCAGCGAATAAAAAACCAAATAAATAGAGGAAAGGAGAAGACATCATGCAAGTCGACATCAAAACGTCGAACATCAAACAACTGCGCAACACGTTCTCACATGTGGCCCGTAGGCTGGGCGCAGACAAACCTGCATCACGGTATCAGGAAGCCACATTCGACATGCAGTCGGACACCAACTTCCACTACCGCCCTATCTGGGACCCACAGTACGAACTGTACGACACTGCCCGCACAGCCATCAAAATGGCCGATTGGTACAGCTTCAAAGATCCACGCCAGTATTACTACGGCGTGTACACCATGAACCGTGCCAAGCAACAAGATGCAGCCGAAAAGCAGTTTGAGTTTGCAGAAAAGCGTGGTGTGTTTTTCAACCTCTCGGAAAAAGACAAAGAACATCTGATCTTCGCCGTGCTGCCGCTTCGCCACTACGAGTGGGGCGCAAACATGAACAACTGCTTCTGCACCAGCTTCGGTTACGGCGCTGCAATTACACAAGCCACCATGTACAACACCATGGACCGCTTGGGCCTGGCGCAATACGTCAGCCGCCTCGGTTTGCTACTCGATGGCAACACTGGCGACTCGCTGGAAGTGGGTAAACAACACTGGCTGCACACCCCCGAATGGCAAGAATTGCGCCGAAGCATGGAAAACCTGTTTGTCACCAAAGACTGGTTTGAAGTCTTTCTGGCCCAGAATTTTGTGATGGACGGCTTGGTCTATCCCATGTTTTACAAGCATCTTGAGACCCGCCTGAACCCAATGGCCGGCCAAACCTTCTCTATGTGTACCAATTTCATGCAGGAATGGTTTGTCGAAACCCAGCGTTGGGTGGACTCCACCATTAAAACCGCAGTGGATGAATCACCAGAGAACAAGGAAATACTGAGCCGCTGGTTCGACATCTGGATGACTGAAACCACACGCGCCTTGCAGCCTTTGATGACCGCATTGTTTGCAGAAGAAGCCTCCAGCATTTTCATGCAGATCAAGGAAGAGCTGCTGGTGCGCGCCAAGAAAATCGGTTTGAAAACCCCTGGAGCCCCAGCATGAACACGCCTACCCCCGAACGCACAAAAACGCCGGTGTTCATCGCATTTGTAACCAACGACGACACGCGCAATATCGTAGCCGCCATTCGAGAAGACAACCCGCAAGCCACGGTCGAGGAGTTCCCGGCGATGGTCAAGATCGAGTCGCCCGGCCGTTTGGTGGTCAAGCGCCAAAGCGTATCCGACCTGATGGGGCGCGACTGGGATCTTCAGGAAATTCACCTGAACCTGATTTCCCTGTCCGGCAGCATCAATGAAACAGAGGATGAATTTGAACTGTACTGGGGCCAGGCCGCTTAAACGCGACTTAGCCACAGTGAACTTTCAACTTGAAGGAGTAGAGACATGAGCGCAGTACCCAAGAACACAGGCAACAAAAAACTGGGCCTGAAAGAGAAATACGGCATGATGACCCGCGGACTTGGCTGGGACACCACCTACCAGGCCATGGACGATGTATTCCCTTACGACCAGTTCGAAGGCATCAAAATCCATGACTGGGACAAGTGGGAAGACCCCTTCCGCCTGACCATGGACGCGTACTGGAAATTCCAGGGCGAGAAAGAGAAGAAACTCTACGCCATCATTGACGCTTTTGCACAGAACAACGGCCAGTTCAATGTAACGGATGCTCGCTACATCAACACATTGAAGTTATTCCTCACAGGTGTATCACCACTGGAATATGCAGCGCACCGTGGCTATGCCCACGTGGGTCGTTCTTTCCGTGGAGTTAGTGCACGAATCGCATCGCAAATGCAGGCCATTGATGAATTGCGCCATGCACAAACGCAGGTACACACCATCAGCCACTACAACAAATTTTTCAATGGCTTGCACGACTTCCGCCACATGCACGACCGGGTCTGGTACCTCAGCGTGCCCAAAAGCTATTTTGAAGATGCGCAATCAGCAGGGCCATTCGAGTTCATTACAGCCATCTCGTTTTCCTTTGAGTATGTGTTGACCAACCTGTTGTTTATGCCATTCATGAGCGGTGCTGCCTACAACGGCGACATGGCCACGGTTACTTTCGGCTTTTCAGCACAATCGGATGAATCCCGCCACATGACTCTTGGTCTTGAAGTGGTCAAGTTCATGCTGGAACAAGACCCAGGCAACAAAGATATCGTTCAAAAATGGATCGACAAATGGTTCTGGCGCGGTTATCGCCTGCTGGCCTTGGTGTCGATGATGATGGACTACATGCTGCCCAAGCGCGTGATGAGCTGGCAGGAAGCCTGGGAAACCTATTTCGAGAAAAACGGTGGCGCCCTGTTCGAAGACTTGAGCCGCTACGGCATCCGCATGCCCAAATATCACGAAGTGGCCACAGCGGAAAAAAGCCGCTTGAGCCATGAAGTGTGGGCCACCTTCTACAACTACAGCCATGCTGCAGCTTTCCACACCTGGGTTCCTGAAGAAAGCGAACTGAAGTGGTTGAGCGAGAAGTACCCAGAGACTTTCGACAAGCACTATCGCCCACGTTTTGAGCACTGGGATGCCCTGCAGAAAGAAGGCAAACGCTGGAGCAACCCTGGCCTGCCGATGCTGTGCCAGTTGTGCCAGGTGCCTACAATTTTCACTGAACCCGATGACCCCACAACCACCTGCCTGCGGGAAACAACCTACCACGGCATGAAGTACCACTTCTGCTCAGATGGCTGTAAAGACATTTTCGAAAACGAGCCCGAGAAGTACGTTCAAAGCTGGCTGCCGGTGCACCAGATTTTCCAGGGTAACTGCGGTGGCGAAGGCCTTGAAAACGTCATGAAGTACTACAACATCGTGCCCGGCCAGGACAACGGCGAGTACATGGGTAGTCAGGACCAGACGAACTGGGAGCAATGGACAGGGCGCGACCACAAAGACGCACCGGCGGCCTGAGAACAACTAGGAGGAGAACAACATGGCACTCGTTTCATTACAGCCGGGCTACACCGGCGTGGTACGCGATCTTGAAGAGAACTTTCACGGCAACCGCTTGTTGTTCGTGAACTGGGAACACCACCTGATGTTTTGCGCACCCATGGCCTTGCCACTACCACCCGCCATGCCCTTCGGGGCATTGGTGAATGAGGTACTGCCTTCGCTGTATGGAAGTCACCCCGACTTTTCAAAGATTGACTGGAGCACCGTTCAGTGGAAACACGGGCGTGAAAACCTCGTCCCCGACTTGGGCAAATCGCTGGATGAAAACGGCCTGACCCACAAGTCAGTGCTGCGCTTCACCACGCCAGGGCTGACCGGCATTGCCGGTTCCAGCGCCTGAACCAACGGAGCCTGCCATGAGCTATCAACTCACCATCGAACCGATTGGTCAAACAATCGATATCGAGGAAGGGCAAACCGTGCTGGACGCCTGCCTTCGTGCAGGTGTGTGGCTACCCCACGCCTGTGGTCATGGCCTGTGCGCCACTTGCAAGGTACAAGTGGTGGAAGGTGAATTCGAACATGGTGAAGCCTCACCGTTTGCGCTGATGGACTTTGAACGCGATGAACGAAAAATTCTGGCGTGCTGCGCAACCGTTGAATGCGACACCGTGATTGAAGCTGAGGTGGATGAAGACCCAGATGCGCAATTCATCGGACTTCAGGATTTCTCCGGGCGTGTGGTCAAAGCTGACATGCTCACCCCCACCATTCGCGGCATCTGGCTTGAAGTCGATGAGCCAGTTCACTTTCAAGCTGGGCAGTACGTCATGCTGAAAGTACCGGGCGTGCAGGGCGAACGTGCGTTTTCTATCGGCAATGCCCCTGGCACAAACCTGGTTGAATTGCACATTCGAAAAGTACCAGGTGGCGCAGCAACTACCTGGCTGCACGATGTGCTGAACCTGGGCGACACGCTTGAGTTCACAGCCCCGCTGGGGCGTTTTTTCACACGCAAATCGGCCAATCTACCCATGATTTTTCTGGCAGGTGGTTCTGGCCTTTCCAGCCCGAAAGCCATGATTGAAGAATTGTTTAATGAGGGTTGCACATTGCCCATGACCTTGGTGCAAGGGGCACGCAATGAAGCCGAGTTGTACTACCACAACTACTTCACGGAGCTTGCAGCCAAACACGCCAACTTCACCTACATTCCTGCCCTCTCGGATGCAGATGTGAGCGCGAGTTGGACCGGTGCAAAAGGTTTTGTGCACGAGGCATTGAAGGCGCACTTCAACAATGATTTTCGGGGCCACAAGGCTTACATGTGCGGACCACCGCCCATGATTGAAGCGTGTATTTCAACCCTGATGCAAGGCCAGTTGTTTGAACGGGATATTTACACCGAGCGGTTCCTGACCTCGGCCGATGCAGAAGGACTGGCCAAGAAAAGTCCGCTGTTCAAACACGTGTAACGGAGGGCTGCACACATGCACCGCGTGGCCATTCAAAACACAAAGGAAGAGTACACCTGCAGCTCAGAAGACAACCTGCTGAAAGGCATGGAGCAACTGAACCGCAAAGGCATCCCGGTGGGATGCCGTGGTGGTGGATGCGGCA
>NZ_MQVZ01000001.1:1784258-1792806 GCF_002954425.1 Limnobacter sp. SAORIC-690 | reverse complement strand
GATACCAAGCTTGTAATTGAACGGGGCAGCACCCAGCACCAGCACGGCAATACCCAAGGCATCCACAATAATGGCCAGTGAACCTGGGCGGAAAAGTGCTTCCAGCGCATTGCGTGCCGCCTTCTTTCCATTCTTTACAATGGCCAGTTCTTCGTAGTAGCGCACCACTAACTGCACACCGTGCGAAGTGGCACGCGCGGCGATCAGAAAAGGAATCGGCAAAGACAATGGCTCAAGGTTGATACCCACCATGGCCATGAAACCCAACCCCCAAATCGATGACAAAGCGATTCCCAACAAAGGCAATGCAATGCCGTAGAAGCGCCGGAAATAAACAATCAGCAACAGCGTGAGCAAGGCCAAGGTGTAGGCCATAATGGCCACCAATTGATCCAGATAGGTGTAAACCCAACCGGTGAGCACAGGGTTACCCGTGGTGTACAAATTGTGTTTGTCGTCCGTCAACTCGCTGCGCAGTTGCATCAGCGCACTGAATGTTTTCTCGTAATCAATATCGCCTTCGTTGAGCTGCGCCTTGATCAGGGCGGCCTTCATGTCAGGCGACACCAACAAACCATAAATGGTGGGGTTAGCTGTTACATCTTTCTGCAATTGCTTCAGTTGGGCATCACTTAACTCGCCATTGTTGCTGTCGTAGAACGTATCGGAAAGAAAGGCGCCGGTTTCATCCAGATAAATTTTTCGGGAAGAACGATGTGTCAAGCTGCTCACCAAGTTGTGGTTCACGCTCGGCAAGTTGTCCACACCTTGTGTGGCTTTCTCAATCAGCCTTAAAGTGTCGTTATTGAAAATCGTGCCCTCTTTCACCTCCACCGCCATCACCACCATGTTGGCGCCACCGAAGTTTTCCTTCAGTTGGTTGTAAGTTTTGATGTAGGGATGGTTTTGGGGTAACAAGTCCGAGAAATCGGAGTACACCTTCAGTTGCGGAATGGCAGCTGCAAAACCCAAAGTCACCAGCATGATCATGCCCAGTACGATTTTGGGGTTGGCAAACAGCCACTCTTCAGCGCGAATAATTTGAGCGATCAAACGATCGGCGAAAGACTTGATCATGATGGGTCCGCCTGACTTGAATTGGAACTTTGAACCGTGCGAAGCAAGCCGCCTGGGCCGCCCACAACAATGGATTGATTACCCGATACAGCGGCACCCAAGAACGACAACACTGGTCGCTCATAGCCCACGGGCACCCATTGATCAGCTTCGAGCTTCGCCAACGTGCCGTTGGCACCCACACCGTGCGGCACGCCTGCGTGCATAAACAGGCGATACAGCGGCGCCTCTGTGTTGTTCACCACGCGCACCCAAGTCAGTCCACCGTCTGTGGTCTTCAAAACCTGACCAGCCAAGCCACTGGCGTATCCAGTTGAAGTGTCGATAAACAAGGCATCGTAAGTGTAGAAATCACCGGTGATCGGTTCACCGCGCTGCCAGGATTGACCCGCGTCATTGGTAAACGCCAACATGCCAAACTCGCCAAATGCAATACCGTGCGTATCGCTGGTAAAAGCAAGCGCCGTGAACTGCGCATCTTCATCGAAGCTGACCACGCGCCAGCTTTTGCCCTGGTCAGTGGAGTTGATCAGATTGGAACCTGAACCGAGCACCCACAAACCACTGCTGTGGCACTCAATCGCTACAGGGCTGGAGGGTTTGTCGAATTTGGAGGGTAGCCAATCTTTGAAATCGCCGGCGGAAGTCCACACCGTGTTGTACACATCCAGCATGGCTGCGCTACCGTCAGGGCAAAACGTCGAATCAATAAAAGATGCGGTCGTGGATACCTGCTTGCGGCTCCAGGTATTTCCTCCATCGACAGACACTGTCACCACACCGGTTTGCGTACCGCCCAGCACCGTATCGCCATTCGCACTGAGGGTTTGAACTACCTCATAGCGCTCTACCGTGACTGCCCTCTGAGCTGAATTACTGCTGGATTGAACCGTACTGTCCGCACATGCGTTCAAAAGCGCTGTACCGGTCATGGCAAACAGCGCTAAACCAATACTTGATTTTTTTAGGCGCAAGGGCGCCTCTGAATACTGAATATTCACAATGTCTCCTGCCTTCTCTGTTTGGCAAATGAAAAGCTGCTGTGGTTTTTATGTGCAGCTGGAATGCGAACGGTTTATCTCACTGGCTTATCGCCCCCGGTCTTTTGCTGACACGCCTGCAATACCCCAATTGGTGCTGGGTACTTCAATAATCTGAACCCGCACCGTTTCAATGGGTGCGCCCACAGCCTCAACCAAGGCCTGGGTCACCTTCTCAATCACCGCACGTTTTTGCGCTTCCGTGCGTCCTTCAATCAAATTGATTTGTGCAAATGGCATGGTGTGAATTCCTTATTCAAAACGCAGGCCAACCTGGCCAAGGCCTTGCACATGCAAGGTCACGTTGTCGCCCGCTTCCACAGCCACGGCCTCGGTGATTCCGCCCGACAGAATCAGCGATCCTGCCGGCACAAACTGATCGCGCTTGGCCAGCTCATTGGCCAACATGGCAATGGCTGCGGCTGGGTGACCCACCACTGCTGCACCCGCCCCAAAAGCAACGGGTACACCATTTTTTTCCAGCACAATGCCAGTGGTTTTCAAGTCCATGCCGTCGACTGGTTTCATGGTGCCGCCCACCACAAAACGTGCCGCTGACGTGTTGTCTGCAATCACGCTTTTCAGATCGAATTTGAAATCGCGGTAACGCGAGTCAATGACTTCAATGGCAGGCATTACAAAATCGGTCGCGGCCAGCACAGTGGCAATGTTGCAACCTGGGCCACGCAAATCAGTCTTAGTCACAAACGCAATTTCAGGCTCTACCTTAGGGTGAATCAGTTCATTCACCTTCACAGCCGAACCCTCCGGCACGCTAAAGTAATCAGCCAGAAAACCGAATACCGGTGTATCCACGCCCATTTGCTTCATCTTCGAGTGCGAGGTCAAACCGGCTTTCAGACCCACAATGCGCACGCCACGGCGTTCTTTGCGGGCACGAATTTCGTCCTGAATGGCATAGGCATCATCCCAATCCATGTCAGGGTGGTCATCCGTAATTTTCACAACATCACGCGCGTTCAGCTCTGCACTTTCCAAATGCTCAGCCAATGCAGAAATGGTCTTTTTGTCGAGTTTCATGCTGCACTCCTTGCGCGAGCCATGGTGATAGCAGTGTCTTCAATCATGTCTTCCTGACCACCCACCATGCCGCGTCGCCCAAGCTCCACCAAAATTTCACGGGCGCTGATGCCATACTTTTTCTCGGCTCGCTTGGCAAATAACAGGAAGCTTGAATACACACCGGCGTAACCCAATGTCATGGAGTCACGATCAATTCGAATGGGGTGATCCATGATCGGTACCACCAGGTCCTCTGCCACATCGGAAATCTTGAATACATCCACACCCGTCTTGATACCCATGCGTTCACACACCGCTACCAGTACTTCCATGGGGGTGTTGCCTGCGCCAGCACCCAGGCCAGCTGCTGCTGCATCAATGCGGCGCGCGCCGCCACGAATGGCTTCGATGGAGTTGGAAACCCCCATCGACAGGTTGTGGTGCCCATGAAAACCAATTTCAGTTTCTGGCTTCAAAGCTTCGCGCACTGCGCTGATTTTTTCGTACACCTCTTCGGGCAGCATGTAGCCTGCGGAGTCGGTCACATAAATGCAGTTGGCACCGTAGCCTTCCATCAATTTGGCTTGCTCAATCAGCTTCTCTGCACTGGCCATGTGGGCCATCATCAGGAAACCCACGGTGTCCATTTCCAGCTTGCGGGCATAAGTGATGTGCTGCTCGCTCACATCGGCCTCGGTACAGTGCGTAGCAACACGGATGGTGTGAACACCCAGTTCTTTGGCCATTTTCAAATGATCCACAGTACCAATACCAGGCAACAACAAGGCGGACACCTTGGCCTGCTTCATGGCAGGAATCACTGTGCTTAAATAGGCTTCATCGCTGTGCGCCGGAAAACCATAGTTCACCGAAGAACCGCCCAGACCATCACCATGGGTCACCTCAATCAGTGGCACACCTGCCTCGTCCAGCCCCTTTGAGATGCTCAGCATTTGTTCCAGGCTCATCAAGTGGCGCTTGGGGTGCATGCCATCGCGGAGCGTCATGTCATGCACTTTGATTTCAATTCCTTTCAAGCTCATGGGGTTCTCCTTAGGCGCTCACAGTAGGTTCAAGGATCAATTTGCCGCTCAGAATTTCCTCGGCAAACATTTCAGCCGTGCGGGCTGCCGCAGCCGTCATGATGTCGAGGTTTCCGGCGTACTTCGGCAGGTAGTCACCCAAGCCTTCCACTTGCATGAACACCGACACACGGTTGCCATCAAACACAGGACCGTTCACCAGCGTGTAACCAGGCACGTACTTCTGTACTTCCTTGATCATGTCGTGAACCGACTTGGTAATTGCTTCCTGATCGGGCGTGCCTTCCACCAGGCAGTGCACGGTGTCGCGCATGATCAAAGGTGGCTCGGCCGGGTTGATGATGATAATGGCTTTGCCTTTTTTTGCTCCGCCCACTTTTTCAACAGCACCAGCTGTGGTGCGGGTGAATTCATCAATATTTTTGCGGGTACCCGGGCCTACGGATTTCGACGATACCGTGGCCACGATTTCGCCGTAGCTAACAGGTTGAACACGCGATACGGCATACACCATGGGTATGGTCGCCTGGCCACCGCAAGTCACCATGTTCACATTCATTTCACGCTTGCCTACATGCTCCTTCAAATTAACCGGGGGCACACAAAAAGGTCCAACTGCTGCGGGTGTCAGGTCGATCATTAACACACCCAGTTCATTCAGCTTGCGACTGTTCTCGGCATGCACATAAGCACTGGTGGCATCGAATGCGATTTGCACGCCATCCGCTTCCACATGCGGCAGCAAACCATCCACACCCTCAGCGGTTGTTTTAATACCCATTTCACGCGCACGTTTCAAGCCGTCGGATTCGGGGTCAATCCCCACCATCCACACAGGCTCCAGCACACTGCTGCGTTTCAGCTTCATCAAGAGATCGGTTCCAATATTGCCGGGACCAATCAGTGCGCATTTGATCTTTTTCATCATCGAATTCCTTTTGCGTTTTGCGTTGTAACTTACGCGAAGCGAACAGAGCAGTTACCAATGCCACCAATCGACATGTGCAGCGAATCGCCTGCCTTCACGGGAATGAGTGCTGCCAGAGAACCTGACAGAATAATTTCACCTGCCTTCAGGCCAATGCCCAAACGACCCAGCGTATTGGTCAGCCAAACAATCGCATTCACTGGGTGCCCAAGTGCAGCAGCGCCAGCGCCAGTGCCCACGATGTCGCCATTTTTTTGCAGTACCATTCCGCAAGTAAACAGGTCCACTTTACGAGGATCTACAACCCGGTCACCCAACACAATCGCACCGCAAGAGGCGTTGTCGGCCACGGTGTCTTGAATCTTGATTTTCCAATCAGCGATGCGTGAATCCACGATTTCGAAACAGGCCATCACGCCTTCAGTGGCGGCCAGCACATCGGCGGCGGTTACTCCGGGGCCCATCAAATCGCGTTTCATCAAGAATGCGATTTCACCTTCCGCACGCGGTTGAATCAGGCTGGCCGCCTCGATGGCCTCGCCTTCGTTGTACACCATGCCATTGAGCAGGTAGCCAAAGTCGGGTTGGTGCACATTCAGCATGTTCATCACGGCGGCACTGGTCACGCCAATTTTTTTACCAATCACGTGCTCGCCGTTGTCCAAGCGTCGCGCAATCATCCTCTGTTGAATGTGATAGGCGTCTTCAATCGTGATATCGAAACCACGGCTGGTCAGCGGAGCAATGGTGTGCCGTTGGGTCAATGCGTTGTAAAGTTCATCGCCCAAGTCGCGAATTTGAGTAGCGTTCATTTGCTTTAAGCCTCTTGCAGGAAGTCGGTCACCAAGCGCTCAAAGCGCGCAGCGTGTTCAATCTGGGTCCAGTGCCCGCACTTGCCATAAACATGCAGTTGCGAATCCACAATCATTTCGTGCAGGCACAGCGAAGTACTCAACGGAATGACCTGATCATCCCGGCCATGCACAATCAAAGTGCTTTTCTTCAGTGCGCGAATATCACTTTCATGACTGGCCATGGCATCAACCCACCGCTGTCGTGGTGCCGGGAACATGGCTGAGAAGCTTTCCTGAAAACCGGGGCGAATGCTGGCCTGAAAACGCAACTGAGCCAGTTCATCGTTCACAAGGCCACGGTCGTATGCGAAGTAATCCATAATGCGACGCATATTCTCGAATGACGGCTGGTAACCCCACACTGCATCCAGTCCCTCAGTAATCGGGAATGGGACACCTACACTGCCCATCAACACCAGCTTGCGTACACGCTCTGGGTGACGAATGGCCAGTGCCAGAGCAACAGCACCACCAAAGGAATTGCCGATCAGGTCTGTTTGCTCAATTTTCAGTGCATCCATCACGCCTACCGCATGGGCCACCCAGTTGTCCAGGTTGTATTGGTAGCCTTGGCGGCGCTCAGTGAAACCGAAGCCCACCATGTCTGGGGCCACCACACGGAATTGTTTTGCAAAACCGGGTATCACCAAGCGCCAGTTCGCCCAAGCCGAAACACCGGGGCCCGAACCATGAATCAACATCAGGTTGGTGCCCTGGCCTTGATCGTGATAATTCGTTTGAAGGCCGTTGGCCTCAATGCTCAATCCAATTTCTGGTGAAGCGGGTGCGTTCATCGTGGACTCCTTACAGCTTCACGCAAATGTTTTTCAGCTCGGTGTAAAACTCCAGCGAGTGCACACCCCCTTCGCGGCCAATACCCGATTGCTTGGCACCACCAAACGGTGTGCGCAAATCTCGCAGAAACCAACTGTTTACCCAAGCCAAACCCACTTCAATCGATGCGGCTACTCTGTGCGCTTTGGCCAGGTTCTGGGTCCACACCGCAGTGGATAGGCCATACACATTGTTATTCGCACGGGCCACCACTTCTTCCTCGGAATCAAAGGGGGCAATATGGCAGCAGGGCCCAAAAATTTCCTCCACACACACCGCTGCGTCGTCGTCCAGCCCGGTCCAGATGGTGGGTTGCACCCAGGCGCCGTTGTTCAACTCGCCGGGCATCTCAAACGCATTACCACCTGTAACCACAGTTGCACCCTGCTCTACCGCCTTGCGGTAAAAGCCCAGCACTTTCTCGCGGTGTTCTTGAGAAATCACTGGGCCAATGCCTGTGTCGTTGTGCTCTGGCAGTCCAGGCTTCAGGCTTTCCGCGCCCTTCTTCATGGCGGCCACAAATTTGTCGAAAATCGGGCGTTCCACATATACGCGTTCGGTGCCCAAACACACCTGCCCGCTGTTGGCAAACACCGAGCGCATGGTGCCTTCGATGGCGGCATCAAAGTCACAATCCGCGAACACGATGGCGGCATTCTTGCCACCCATTTCAAGGCTGACAGCGCGCGCCCTGCGCAGCCGCTTTCATGATTGCTGCACCAGTGCGTGTTTCGCCAGTGAAGGTAATTGCGTTCACATCGGGGTGGGTAGTCACGAATTCACCGGCGGAATCCGGACCAAAACCATGTACCACGTTGTACACGCCAGGAGGAACGCCCACTTTATTCATCACTTCACCCAACAACGCGGCTGTTTGTGGAGTCTCTTCCGAGGGCTTGACCACCACCGTGTTTCCACAGGCCAGCGCGGGGCCAACTTTCCAGGTCATCAGCAGCAAAGGGAGATTCCAGGGGCAAATCACGCCCACCACACCCACCGGGCGACGAATGGAATAGTTCAGCGCGCCACGTCCATCCGGAGTGGCCATTTCAAAGCATTCGGTGGGCACATTCTTGATGGTGTCGGCGAACACCTTGAAATTGGCTGCGCCACGGGGAATATCAATGTGACTGGCCAGGCTCACCGGTTTGCCGGTGTCGGCAACCTCAGCATGCAAAAAGTCATCGAACCGGCGATTAATTTCATCGGCCACGGCGTACAGCATTTGCACCCGGTCAGCCACCGTCATCTTGCCCCAAGGACCTTTCAACGCGACCTTGGCAGCAGCCACAGCGTCGTTCACCTGCGCGCGGCCCGCTTCATGCACCTGCGCAATCACCGCGTTGTTCAAGGGCGAGTGCTTGGGGAATGTGTTTCCCGTTGCCACAAACTCCCCGTTGATGAAGTTCAAAACTTCTTTCATTGCAGTCTTCCTTGCCAATCGATTAAACCATGAACAAACGATAAAACTAATTTTTCTCGACGTCAATATATTTTCTCGAGAATATTATTTTTCATCGACAATATTGATTAACGCCGCAACTCGTCTACAATGGCGAAACAGAAAGAATTTTTTTGGGGTGTGTATGAATGAAGTGGTCTCACTGCCAAGCAGCGTCACCAACGGCGAAAGCTTGACCCTGGCCGAAACCGCTTACCGCAAGTTGCGCCACGACATCATTGAAGGCGTGCATAAGCCGGGTACGAAGCTACGGGTAGAACACCTGAAAGACAATTACGACGTGGGCG
>NZ_MQVZ01000001.1:1779162-1783642 GCF_002954425.1 Limnobacter sp. SAORIC-690 | reverse complement strand
TGGGTGCATTTCACATGCTAAGCCGTGCAGAATCACGCTTAGGTGAGGAAACAGTTGAAACCCGCAGCGAATGGGAACGCAAAAACCGCCTGTTCCACGACACGCTCATTTCCGCCTGCCCTTCCCGCTGGCTTAAGCAGTTTCAGCATCTGCTGTACATGCAGTCAGAACGTTATCGCAGGCTGATTCTTTCCGAGAAGCCCATCCCTCGAGATGTGCATTCCGAGCACGAAGAAATCTTGAATGCCACCTTGAACCGCAACAGCGAACTGGCCACGCAAATTCTGGCTGAGCACATCAATCGATCCTTGATCGCAGTGCAAAAGCTACCCAAAGAAAGATTTGGAAAGTAATCAGCTGCTAAGCATTGAATGAATCAATGCTGTTACTGGTGTATCAATCCCCAAGCGTTCAGCACGCCTAAGCACGCTGCCGCTGATCGCATCTAGCTCCAAAGGGCGGCCCTTTTCAAGGTCTACCAACATCGAAGTCTTGATCGGATCAAACTCACAGATCAATTTGAACATTTCATCCACATCAGACTGGCTCAACACCACATCGTCTGCCCCTGAAACTGCGGCCACCTCTTGCATTGCCGCATAAACCACTTGCCTGTAATGCGGGTGTTTCGTTAAAAAGCCAGTGTCCTTGCGAGTCAAAGCCGACAACGGATTCACACCATTGTTCACCAACAGTTTTTTCCATAACTCATATCGAATGTCGACCGCGGCCCGGGTGGGAATTCCCGATGCATTGAATGCATCCGCTAACCTTTTAACTACGCTTTGCAAGCCTTCATTTACAACCGCATTTGGCCATGCACCCAACACAATTTGACATAAGCCTTGTGCCTCAACACACCCTGGCGAAACGATATGTGCACCAATTCTTACAGCCAAACCGCCAACTACTCGGTCAACGCCCAATACCTTGCTGAGTACTGCTTCATTCTCGACACCATTTTGCAAAGACAAAACTGGCGTAGCGCCAGCGGCCAGCCAAACTGAATTTGAATCGAGCCAACTCGCCGTGTCCTGCGATTTCAAACACAGTACTAGTACATCAAAATCTTCGCATTGGTACTGGCGTTGCAAGGTGGCTTGATCGACTGCACACACAGGCTGCTTGAATGAAAACTGATCATGCTCAACCTGCAAGCCACGGGTTTTCATCGCTTCAAGGTGACCCCCGCGCGCCGTCAACACCACGGAATTTCCGTCCATGATCAAGCGGGCAGCATAGTAGGCACCTACGCCCCCGGCACCCACAAACAGCAAGCGCAGCGGTTTTTTCTCACCAAGCGATTCCATACACTCTCCTTTGGCATCACCATAACGCAAGTGAAATTGCGATGTACAGTTGGTCGAACATCGTCCATGTGCAGACCACTACATTTGGCCTATCTTCGGTGCATTTCGCAAATTCAGTCGTAGCAAATTTTTTACCGGAAATACAAAACAAAAAGGACCTAGCGGATCACTCACGCTAAGTCCTTTGTATTTTGGGGCGATGTATGGGGCTCGAACCCACGACCCATGGAATCACAATCCATTGCTCTACCAACTGAGCTAACACCGCCACCGTAAACCGGTACTGAATTCTTGGCCTGCCCGGAGGGTTCGAACCCCCGACCCTCGGCTTAGAAGGCCGATGCTCTATCCAACTGAGCTACGGGCAGAATTTGCATTGTAACTCGCACACGCGAATGGGTAGAAAGCACCCACTGGACAAGGATAGAACATCCTTTAAATTCGGTGGTCGGGGCAGAAGGATTCGAACCCTCGACCCTCTGGTCCCAAACCAGATGCGCTACCAGACTGCGCTATGCCCCGACAAAGAAGCGGAATTCTATGTCGATTTCAAGGTTTCGTCAAGGCCTCGCACAGCGTTAGATCGAATTGGGCGCTGCGTTGTAGTGTCTCTGGCCATTTGCCCTCAACAACGCCGAGCCTGCGCGATTCCCTCGCTCCCAATTCAGCCGCACGTTCCAGCCATGTTTTAACAGGTCGAAACTTGTAAACCGATTGAATTCTGATCACTGGGCTGCCATCTGAATACACAAACTGCCGATATTCATCTGAAATGGCTGCCTGATCAAAGCCCTTGAACTGTCGCTCTGCCAGCCGGGCGAAAAAACCATTTGCGTTGTAAGCCATGCCTGTCAACTCCCGACAAGAGGATGGCGATGGAGGCACTGCGAACTGAGCCTGTCGGGAAAAAGGCTCCTCCAGCCACCTGGCCATACCCTCGGTGAACCACTTGGTTTTGAAGGGCGAATACGCGTATTGATACACATGAAACAGTTCATGTGCAGGTGTGGTGCTCAAGCGAGGGTCTACCTGCGAACCAATCTTGATTTTGAGCGTGGGTGCCGTAGACGACTGACCCTCAAACCAGTTGGGCTTGGTAGGTTCATCAAACGCAAGTCCTGTGCCCTGATCAAAGTGCTGAATATGCACTTCGATTCCGTCGCTTTGGGTGTACCTTGAATGCTTCAACGGCGGAACCAAACCCAGCTGGGTTTGATAAAACCAATCCGCTGCCTTTAGCTGCACAAGAATATCGTCCACCCGATCTGGAACCGCGTTGCCGTCCACGTCATCTGCTGGAACAGCATGCTTGCCCTCGGTGGTATAAAACACCCTGAATACACCCTCGGCCACGCTGTGGGTATAAAGTGCTTTGGGATGAGGCCTGGCCCATGCGGACACCCCAGGGATTAAAAAAACAGACAATCCGAGCAACAAATACACAAGCTGTTCCAGCTTGATTACACTGAAAACCTGGCCCGGCAGATATCGACCATTACCATTTATTTGCATGATTTTTTAATTAAAACCTGACTGAAAACACCATGTTCCTGGACTTTATCGAAATTGGCACCTCCGACTTCAACACCCTGATTCAGGCTGCCGGCCCTGCTGCACACGGCCTATCGATTGATCCCATCTCACTTTACCTTGATCGGCTTCCGAATCGCCCGGGCTGCAAAAAAATTAACGCTGCCATTTCCAATTTTGAGGGTACGGTGGAGGTTTACTTCATCCCGCCCCAAGTAATTGCGAAGCATCGTCTGCCCAATTGGCTCAGGGGTTGCAATTCGATTGGTGCCCCTCACCCCACGGTCGCCAGGCAGCTGGACAAAATGGGCATCGCCCCTGAATTGGTTCTAATGCGTCAACCGGTGCCCTGTCACCGGCTTCAAACAGTGCTGCGTCAACAGGATGTTCAGGGCGTATTCATGCTGAAAGTAGACACTGAGGGACATGACGCGGTGATACTGAACGACTTTTTCAGTGACGCAACACCCGAGCAATGGCCTCATCAAATCATATTTGAATCGAATAAATTGTCAGACAGCGAGACGATTCACAGGCTGATCGCAAAGCTGATTTTGATGGGCTACGACATTGTGGCTTGCGAAACAGGCGGCGGTGCCAGCGACACTCACCTTCGCTTGAACCTAAACCGGCTGAAAGGTGAGCGCGGATCAATTCAAACCGCGAAGGGATACTACCTGGAGGGTTACCCGAAAAACTACTCCCCGCTTAACCTGCCGCACGAGAATAATCTGGATTCAGCGTTGAAATATGCCAACCAATTGCAGGCCGCCGGCGTCACCTTTCAATATGGTCGATACGAAGTTCGCCAAGGTCGCTATTTGCAACACTCGACGAAAGACTTGCAGGTTTGCAGTTGGATAACTTTGCCTGAAGGAACAAATCACACATACCCACTGTAAAAAAACACTTGGATTAATTCTTACTTCTTTCTGAGCGTTTTCCTTTAAGTTACGTTGGCATCAAATAAGTACAATACATTAAATTGTTAAATAAATTCCAGCAACTATGACGTACGAAATTCCCATGCATTCAAAGAATTATTCTTAATAACCAAAACAAGTAATTGTTTAATAAATATATTTTTATTATCAAAATAATAAGAAAAACAACAACCACCCTCAATATTTGTTAAATCCAGAAACCCACATAAAATCCACCTCAGATCAGTTCAAGTAGCAATTGGACAACAACAAGTCCTACCTGTCCAATGACCGATCAAACAGAATCAAAGGGTACTGAGCGATCAACTTCAGCACCGCCTGTCGGCGCTGCGTCATTTGGCTTGCCGGGTCAGAGCAATCCGATATCACCCTCTGGCAGCGAAAAGCCAATCGTTGTGTCGCCGAAACTGGCTGTTTTGTCGCAGGAAGAAACAAAAAACCAGACAGAGCAAACAGAACACGGTGTTTTGCTCGAAAACGAGACAGGTGAGGAAACTGAGAAGCTGGCAGGTTTGTTCGGTGCCGAGTTGGGCCTCGCTGGATTTGGCTCGTTGGCGGGGGGAGCCGTTACTCTGGGAGTTATCGCGGGTGGATCGAGCCGCTCCGTAACACCAAGTGATGAATCCGACAGTGACTCCGACTCTGACAGCGACTCCGACTCCGACTCCGACTCCGACTCCGACTCCGACTCCGACT
>NZ_MQVZ01000001.1:1654063-1778949 GCF_002954425.1 Limnobacter sp. SAORIC-690 | reverse complement strand
GACTCCGACAGCGACTCCGACAGCGACTCCGACAGCGACTCCGACAGCGACTCCGACTCCGACTCCGACAGCGACTCCGACTCCGACGGTCCAGATCTGCCGATTCTCCTGAATGCCAATTCACTGACCATTGCACCTCTCGGAATTCAACTGCTTCAACTTCAAAACCTTGAAGCCCTTGGGATCGAAACGCAAACCGACGATCCTATGGACTGGACAGTGACCGTACTCGACCCAAAAATCCAGGTGTTTGCGGGTGGAGATCGACCATTGCTGTCGATCGAGGATGTGAACCTTCTCAACGCAGCCTCAACACGCTCAATCCAAGAAGACATGCGCAACGCAGGGGAGGACAGCATCACCGCGCCTGACTCCTCTGGCTCGGGAGAAGACGGAGTTTCGCTTCGAGAGTTTTCCGTTAATTTGGGCACAACCCTGGAAATCCGGGATCTATCGCTGGACCTGACCCGCAGCAGCATGGCGCAGTCGCTTCAAGACATTGCAAAAGCTGTACGAAAAGTATTCAGCGAGGAAGGATTGCAAATTACCCCTGGGGTTTCTGTTGAAAACCTTGCTCTGAACACTGGCAACGAATCCATGCGATTTGACGTGAAGCCGGGAGACGCCACAGCACCTTCTGGAGGACAGGTTTTCCTTCCAACAGTCGTGGTTCCACAAGTTGCATTCATCACAGAGCCAGCCGGAACAAACCTCGAAAGCATATTGCTCAGCTCCGCAGATGTAGTGAGAGATGGCAGCTTGCCCTCTACATCACTAGTTCAAGTACTGCAACAAACAGACACGCTGACTGCCAGTTCGGCGGTTGCGTTGGGCACATTTGCCCTCCATGAAATGGGGATTGTCTCTCGAGACATCTCCACCACACAAAGGCAATTCGCCGATGTGACTCTTGCTGTTATTAATAATTCTAAGGAGACAGACATGACTGCAGTTGTATTTGACCGAATCAACCAGGGCCCAGGTGGCGACAACATCGCCACCCGCGCAGCCGAGGCCGCGGGTATCATCGCGGCGAACTTGCAGGAAATCAACCCGCAAGGTTACGCACCCACACCCCCAGAAGGCGGTGGTGGCGATCCAGTTGAGCAATCACCCGAGCAGCAATTTGCAAGTGACATGCAAGCCGCTTTTGAAGCGGGCAACCCCGCCAACGGCGGTAGCCCCGAGGATGGATTTGCCGCAGCAAATCTCGCAGTACAAAACTTTGCTGGTCAAATCATGGACGACACTGCGGGTGTCGCAGTCCAGCTGGTCGAAGCGATACCTTCTCTGGCAGCCGATGCCGTGGGTAATGTAGACGGTGAAAATGATGATGCCGATCCCGGTACAGACTTCGGTACATTCATCAACGGCCCCGATGGCGATGATGGCTTTGGCGAAGACGACGCATTCACTGACATGGATGTGATTGGTACCGAAAACGACGTGCTAACAATTGCAGACGGTGTATTGAGTTTTCCGTCAGCTGTCGTAGAGGCACTGGCCGCTGGTGGTGGCGGTGGCGGTGATGGGCCCGCTCCATCCCTTGTGAAAGGGCTGGTACCCGCAGACGCAGCCTTTGCCTCCGCAATTGTTGAAGGCGTGGAGCGCGCATTCACAGGCGTAGATGAAGGCCTGAACCTGTTTGTAACTGAATACAATGCAGGCACGGACGCATTTCTAGCGTCGGTTGAAGATCAGGCCCCGGCGCTGGCCAGGCATTCCTGACCAGCCGGGCACCAGGGGGTAGCGACGAACTGGCACCCAGAATTCAAGCCGTCTTGAATGGAGACGCCTACACGGATGTGCGTGGCACCCCAGACCAAAGCAACCCTGAGTTTGTTCAAGGCACGTTGGAAGGCGCACCCGACGTCATCGTGTCTTCACTGCAAGGTGGTGGCGCCCCCGTGGGTGGTGAACCTGGAGACGGTCCCGATCCAGTAGGCTTTTTGGCTGGAACGCCCGCAGCAATTTCATCTTCAATCGAAGCGGGAGAACCTGGTCCCTTCATTGAGCACCTGCAAACACTCAGCCCAGCCTAAACTCGGCACACATCAACAGGCCTGAGAACGCCTCGACGCATCCCCACAATTTATTGTGGGGGTGCCTTTGGCAAAGCCGCAAGAATAGAATCGACCAAACGATTGGCAGTCCCTTTGTCGGCCGTTTCCACCATCACGCGCAACACAGGTTCGGTGCCGGAAGGGCGAATCAACAAACGACCATTGCTGCCCAACTCCGCCTTCACAGCTTCGCACACGCCCTGCACTTTCACATCGTTCGCCCAGTCGTAGCCCATGGGCAAGCGGGCGTTTTTAAGCACCTGTGGCAGCATGGCCACTGGCTTTAAAATATCGGCCAAAGGCATGCCAAGGTTGCGCACAGCGCGCAGCACCTGAAGTGCACTCACAATGCCGTCACCCGTAGAATGCCGATCAAGAACCAGCAGGTGCCCTGAACTTTCGCCGCCCAACTGCCAGCCGTTGGCCTGCAGTTTTTCAAACACATAGCGGTCGCCCACCTTGGCGCGCTCAAAGCCCACATTCAGTTGCTTCAAGGCCAGCTCAAGCCCAAGGTTACTCATCAAGGTGCCAACCACACCATCCACCCTGCCCTGCATGTGCAAACGCTCGGCGACCAAGGCAAACAACAACTCGTCGCCATTGTAAATTCGGCCGCTGCCGTCCACGCAAATCAATCGGTCGGCATCGCCATCCAGCGCAAAACCATAATCAGCCTTGTGTTCAAACACAGCCCTGGCTACAAAGTCGGGGTAAGTGGCACCCACACCTCGGTTAATGTTCAAACCATCGGGCTGATCAGCCAACACCACCACATCGGCTCCCAGTTCACGGAAAACCGCGGGGGCAATTTGGTAGGCAGCGCCGTTGGCACAATCCACCACAATTTTTAGCCCGCGCAGGTGTTTGTCGCGGGGAAAAGTGCCTTTACAAAATTCAATGTAACGGCCCGCCGCGTCATTCAAGCGTTTGGCCTTGCCCAACTCTTCAGATGATTTGCAAGGCGCATTCAACGCGAGTTGCGCTTCAATTTCCATCTCCCAGGCATCGGGCAATTTGGTGCCCTCCCCCGAGAAAAACTTGATGCCGTTGTCTTGGTAAGGGTTGTGGGAGGCACTAATCACCACGCCTGCCGACATGTTCAAGGCACGTGCCAAATAGGCCACGCCTGCTGTAGGCATCGGCCCCACCATCACCACATCCACACCCACCGAAGTAAAGCCCGCTTCAAGGCAGCTTTCCAGCAAATAGCCACTCACGCGAGTGTCCTTGCCAATTAGCACCTGTGGGCGCCTTCCATCACCTTCGTGTTTGGCCAGCACCGTGCCAGCGGCTTGCCCCAAACGCAACACAAAGTCGGGAACCATGGGGCTTTGCCCCACTGTGCCGCGAATGCCATCGGTACCGAAATATTGTCTGCTCATGGAATATCTGCAATAGGTGAATGGTGTTTATTGATCTGATTTTACGGGAACTGCAGTGCGCCCAAGGTAATCAATCCCGCTTAATTTACAAAAGCTTTCAAGGTGCGCCGGGTTGTCTATCCCATACACCCCCAAATCAGCGCCTGGCGTGAACAAGGCATGGGTACGCTCGTTGGACCGTTGTTGCAACCAACCAAAAGCTGTGTGGCGCTTGGCCTCCATGTCGGGGTGCCAATGCTGCCCCTCAACCACTTTGCCCACCTCTTTGTACAAGTGATACAGCGGAATCAGATTGTGCCGAGGGTGAAACACCTGATAGCCCTTGGCATGCGCGCGCAAGGAAAGGCTTTGTTCCTCTCCCCGAAAATACAGATAGGGGTCGTACGGCACCTGCTGGGTAAAATCGCCCGTGGTGAACAAAAAACACGCCCCCACATGAAAACCCGGCAGGTGGGTCGTATTAGGCTGCTCAGCCCGCTTTCGCACCACCCGGAACTGCAACACAGCGCGCTCGGCGGTCAACACACTGTCAGGGTCGCGTTCAATGAAAAATATCTCGTCAGATTTTGCAGGTTCATCCGCCACCGCCCTGCCCTGCCCATCAAACCGGAAACCTGGCGGGTAGGTGCTAATCAACGGCTTGGGGTGAGTCGCTTGAAGCCGCAGCAGTTGTTGAATCAACAACTCATCCCAGCCTTGATCAAACAAAGTGTGAGAATCAATTTGCAGCAAATAATCCTGGTCGTTGTACAGCGAAAAAGCGATGGACCGCGCCCAGCTAACACCGCGAGAATCCACGGGCGACAAGCCCACATAGTTGATGTTTTTGCGCGCGGGAAACTGGCCTAACCACGCCGGGTTCAACTGCTCGGACTGATCCACCAAACCCACATGAATTCGCTGTGGGTGAGCGGCTTTGGCAAACAATTGATGAATGGTCAAATAAAGGTGGGGCTCGCGGTATGCCGCAACGCTCACGTAAATCGTGGGCAACTTGGGCACGCTGGCCGCCTGCATCATTGATTCAAGGCGAAGGCCACTTTCAAGGCCTCCACCGTTTCACGCACATCATGCACGCGCAACACAGCCGCCCCGTGTTGCGCCGCGTAGTTTGCCGCAGCCACCGAGCCGGCCGTGCGCAAAGCAGGGTCAGCTTGCCCTGTAAGCTCGGCTATCATGCGCTTGCGCGACACGCCCACCAACACCCCAGCTCCCAAAGTAGAAAACAAGGGCGTTGCCCTCAGCAAATCAATGTTGTGTTGCAGTGTTTTGCCAAAACCAAAGCCAGGGTCCACAAGAATACGGCTTGCCTGCACACCCATTTGCTCAAGCGCCACCATGCGTTGGTTCAGAAATGCCTCAACATCGTTGACCACATGGTTGTACTGGGGCGAGTTTTGCATGGTACGCGGCTCACCTTGCATGTGCATCACTACCGCACCCGCGTTCGATTGCGCAAGCACAGCTTCCGCACCAGCATCCCGAAAACCATTTACATCATTCAGAATGTCCACACCCAAATTTACCGCACGCGCCATCACGTCGGCTTTCATGGTGTCGATCGACAACGGCACATTCCAGTTCATCAGCTCTTTCAGAACGTCTGCGACGCGCGCCCATTCTTCGTTTGCGTCAACACCCAGAGCACCCGGCCGGGTAGACTCCCCGCCAATGTCCAGAATTTGTGCACCCTGCTCCACCAGCTTGCGGGCATGCTCAATTGCCAGACTGGTTTTATGGTGCTTGCCACCGTCCGAAAATGAATCGGGCGTGACATTCACGATGCCCATAATCAAAGGCTTGCCGTGCGTGTAGGTAAGCTCGAAACGACCTGCTTTCCAAGTGCGAACCATGTGCTGCCTTGCGAGTTGCTGTGCTGGTATTTTACGGCAAAGGTGAAAACCTGTTCCGCTTAGCTTGCTCAGGTGCATACCCTCTTTCGCCAGAAAACCTGAATACCCCCTTGTTATTGATCGGCGCTGCGAGGGTATCGCCCCTGAGCGCACTGGCAACGGAGTTAGCGTACTGGCTTACTGGCCTACTAGCGCGGGCGTGGCGCTGCTGGCGTTGGTTCGGGCGAGGCTTGGGCGCTGTGCCGCCTTGCCGGCTTTGCAAGGCTTCCCGGCGGCTTCGTAGCGCGGGGCGGTTCCGCTAGGAACCGATGCGAAGACGCTTAAGCGTTTCGCATGCCCCAAGCCAGAAGCATCAAGCCGGATCAGAAGCATTGCTTAGGCAAGGTGGCACAGTACCCAAGTCTCGACCACACCAACGCCGCTCCACAATCAGAAGACTTGCTTAAGGCTTGGTGACGTAGCACCCAAGCCTCGCGAGAAGTCAACAAAAAAGCCGCTGGTCGCGAAACCAACGGCTTTCATGCTTAACCAATCCAGCAGCGTTTAATCTGCTTTCACGCTCATTGCAGCAGGTGCAGGCTGAGGCGCAGGAGCAACCTTCTCGCCACCGCCACCACTGGAGCTTGGGCTACCACCCGTGGGTGGTGTGCTACCGCCAGTTGAGGGTGGACGCGGGTCTTTGCCATCCATAATGTCGTTAATCTGATCCGCATCAATGGTTTCCCACTCCAGCAAAGCCTTGGCCATGGTGTGAACCTTGTCACGGTTCTGATCCAGAATATCCCAAGCCACTTTGTACTGGGAATCAATGATCTTGCGAATTTCAGCATCCACCATTTGCATGGTCTGCTCGCTCATGTGCGTGGTCTTGGTCACTGAACGGCCCAGGAACACTTCACCTTCGTTCTCGGCATACACCATGGGGCCAAGGGCCTCGGTCATGCCGTAACGGGTCACCATATCGCGGGCAATGGCTGTTGCGCGCTCAAAGTCATTCGATGCACCCGTGGTCATCTGGTTCATGAAAATTTCTTCAGCAATACGACCACCAAACAACACGGCGATGGTACACAGCATGCGTTCTTTGTCCATGCTGTAACGGTCGCCTTCCGGCAACTGCATGGTCACGCCCAAGGCACGGCCACGCGGAATGATCGTTACCTTGTGCACCGGGTCGGTTTTTGTCATCAATTTGGCAACCACAGCGTGGCCCGACTCGTGGTAGGCCGTGTTGCGGCGCTCCTCTTCGGGCATCACCATGCTGCGGCGCTCGGCACCCATGATGATCTTGTCTTTGGCTTTTTCAAAGTCGTTCATTTCAACCACACGGCCATTGCGGCGTGCGGCAAACAAAGCGGCTTCATTCACCAGGTTGGCCAAATCAGCACCCGAGAAACCGGGGCAACCACGGGCCAGTACAGATGCATCCACGTCTGGCGACATTGGGATTTTGCGCATGTGCACTTTCAGAATTTGTTCACGGCCACGGATATCGGGCAGGCTAACAACCACTTGGCGGTCAAAACGGCCTGGACGCAGCAAGGCTGGGTCGAGTACATCGGGGCGGTTGGTCGCAGCAATCACGATAATGCCCTGGTTGGTATCGAAACCGTCCATTTCAACCAGCATCTGGTTCAGGGTTTGTTCGCGTTCGTCGTTACCGCCACCCAAACCTGCACCACGCTGGCGACCCACCGCATCAATTTCGTCAATGAAAATAATACAGGGAGCTTGCTTTTTGGCTTGCTCGAACATGTCGCGAACACGAGCCGCGCCCACACCCACGAACATTTCAACGAAGTCGGAACCAGAGATCGCGAAGAAAGGCACCTTGGCTTCACCTGCAATGGCTTTGGCCAGCAAGGTTTTACCCGTACCTGGTGAACCCACCATTAACACACCACGGGGAATTCGGCCACCCAGCTTCTGGAACTTGGTGGGATCTTTCAGGAATTCAACCAGCTCGTGGACGTCTTCTTTGGCTTCGTCGCAACCTGCAACGTCCGCAAAGGTAACAGTTGGTATTCTCATCGAGCAATTTGGCGCGGCTTTTACCAAAGCTGAATGCACCACCCTTGCCACCGCCCTGCATTTGACGCATGAAGAAGATCCACACACCAATCAGCAGCAACATGGGGAACCAGCTCACGAAAAGGCTCATCAACAGCGATGGCTCTTCTTCGGGCTTGGCGCGCACCTGCACACCGTACTTCAGCAGGTCACCGACCATCCAGATGTCGCCAGGCGAATAAACCACTCGCTCACGGTCATCGGTAGTCAGGGCGCGAACCACACGCCCTTCAACGATCACGCTCTTGATGCGTCCATTTTGCGCATCCTGCATGAACTCGGAATAGGTCATTTCGTTGGAGCGTGTTTGTTGCCCTTCAAACTGTTTGAACACAGTAAAGAGCACCAGCGCTACAACCAACCAGACTGCTGCTTTGGAAAACGAATTATTCAATGCCACTTCTCCTCGAGGACTCTGCCACCACCCTAGGGAAATGGGGGCAGGTTATCCATTTTAAACCCAAGCGAATGAAATACGCCATCACACTATTTCATGGTGTGCATTAACAATCGCAATCGCCTGGATCATGATGCTGCAAAATACCTATTTAAGACCCTTGCAAAGCAAAAAGGTTTCACGAGAACGGTCTCGTGAGGCCTTGGGTTTGCGCGGCGACACGCTTTTAAACACCTGCTTCATCTGGTGCACAATGTTGCTGTAGGAAGACCCATGAAAAATCTTCACGATCAGCGCCCCATTGGGCTTTAGGTGATTCAATGCAAAATCAATGGCCAGCTCGCACACATGCTCAATTCGGGCTGAATCGGCTGCAGCCACACCGGAAAGATTGGGCGCCATGTCGGAAACCACCAGATCCAGCTTTTCGCCACCCAAGCGCTGGTTCAGGTCTTCGAGCACGGCTTCGTCGCGAAAATCCCCTTGAATGAACTCAACACCCGCAATTGGTTCCATTGGAAGCAGATCCAGTGCGATAATACGGCCATTGATGACACCCCCGGGCCCAACCAAGGCTTCCCGAAGCACCTGCGACCAACTTCCCGGCGCGCTGCCCAGGTCGACCACCTTGATGCCTGGCTTCAACAACCCTTCTGGCTCGGCGATTTCCTTCAGTTTGAAGGCCGCACGGGCGCGATAACCCGCATTCGTGGCCATTTTCACGTATGGGTCGTTGATGTGGTCATGCAACCAGTTTTTATTGAGTTTCTTCTTTTTAGCCACCGATTACCCAACCGAGTGAAAAATTAATATGACGGACACCGCAGCTGTAACCCTGACACCCGCCGAGAAAAAGGCGCTTAAAGCCCAGGCCCATGCATTGGATCCGGTAGTTTTGATTGGCGACAAGGGCTTAACACCCAATGTGGTCAAAGAAATCGACATGAACCTGAATGCACATGGTCTGATCAAGGTACGCGTGGCTGGCGACGACCGGGAAGCCCGCCTTGAATATGCGCAAGCCATTTGCGATGAAACTGGCGCAGCCTTGGTTCAACACATTGGCAAGTTGCTGGTGTTGTTCCGCCCCAAAGCAGAAGACTCCGAAAAAGCCAAGGCAAAAAGCCGACCAAAACCCAAAGGTCCACGCCAAACCAAGCGTCAGTTTGTTTCCAAAGACTAACTCAAGCCTTTGGAATCGAGGCTGGCTTATTGTCCTTTGTGACACCAAACCGGTTCAAGCCCCACACCAGCGCACCAATCATCTTGACGGAATACAGCACGCTTGAAATGGCGTGCATGTTGCCGAACTGGCTACGCATGGCCGCAAGCTCGTCTCCTTGCAAACCCGCCATGGCTTCACGCAAGGTATTCATATGGGGCTGAAGCCAGGCAAGCTCAACCACGCTGACCCCCAAAATAACGGCCATCAAGGCATTCAGCCGCAAACTTGCGCGCAATTCGCCAGCAAAATTTGACAAGGTTAACAACACAGCGCTGCTCACCAGGGAATACAAAGCCAACATGTAAAACAATCGGCCTGCCACCAAACCCGCTTCAGGGCGTGGCAACCATTTGAACAAGCCCGGCGCAACCAGAATGGCCATGAACCACAAAGCCCCGAGCCAAATTGCCCAGAACGCCAGTTCCGCACCCCGAAAACCGCGCCAAGTCATTGTTATTGCACCCCTTTAACAAAAACCATCAAATGTATTTTACTTCCAGCACTTCGTATTCGCGCAAACCGCCTGGTGCCTGAACATGGGCCACATCACCTTCATACTTGCCAATCAAGGCACGCGCAATCGGGCTGGAAATGGAAATCAGGCCAGCTTTGATGTCGGCCTCATCGTCGCCCACAATTTGGTATTCAACTGTGGCGCCGGCTTCAATGTCCTCCAGCTTCACAGTCGCGCCAAACACCACGCGGCCTTCCGCATCTACGTTCGTGGGGTCGATGATCTGTGCATTGCTCATCTTGCCTTCAATTTCCTTAATACGCCCTTCGATAAAACCCTGCTTTTCCTTGGCTGCATCGTATTCGGCATTCTCCGACAAATCGCCCTGCGCGCGCGCCTCGGAAATGGCATTGATCACCGCTGGGCGATCAATGGTTTTCAGGCGATGCAATTCTTGTTTCAGCTTTTCAGCGCCCTTGACGGTCAATGGGATAGTGGCCATAAATTCAGTTGTTCCTGCAAATGGAAAGCCGCCTGATAGCAAACATTGCTATGAGACGGCTTAAAGGTTCAGACAGGCAGATTAAGCGGAGAGTTCCGCATGCAGGCTTTGAACGCTGTAAACGTCCATTGCGCCGAGGTGTTTCATGCCCTCGACTGAAGCCAGTGCACCTGCCATGGTTGTGAAGATCGTAACACGAGAACTCAGTGAAGTGGTTCTAATGTAACGGCTGTCGTTAATCGCGCTTCGGCGCTCTTCAACCGTGTTCACCACCAACTGCACTTCTCCGTTTTTCAGCATGTCGACAATGTTCGGGCGGCCTTCAAGCACCTTGTTCACCACGGTGCATTCAATGCCACCTTCAGCAATGGCCGCTGCCGTGCCTCGCGTTGCAATAATCTTGAAGCCCAGATCAACCAGGCCTTTGGCCAGTTTCACGGTGTGCTTCTTGTCTTCGGTTTTCACGCTGATGAAAGCGGTGCCACCTTCAGGCAACTTGACCGACGCGGCCAGCTGCGACTTCACAAACGCCTCACCGAAAGTGCGGCCAACGCCCATGACCTCGCCCGTGGACTTCATTTCAGGGCCAAGAATAGTGTCAACCCCGGGGAATTTCACAAAGGGAAACACGGCTTCTTTTACCGAGAAATATTTCGGTACGGGAATTTCCGTCACGCCCTGGGCCGCGAAGGTTTGGCCGGCCATACAGCGCGCGGCAATCTTGGCCAACTGCTTGCCAGTGGCCTTGGACACATAAGGCACAGTGCGCGAGGCGCGTGGGTTCACTTCCAGCACATACACAGTGTCGTTTTGAATCGCGAACTGCACGTTCATCAAACCGATCACGTTCAAGGCTTTGGCCATGAGTTCGGATTGACGCTTCAATTCATTGACCATATCAGCAGACAAGCTGTAGGGGGGCAGGCAACAGGCTGAGTCGCCACTGTGCACGCCCGCTTGCTCAATGTGCTCCATCACGCCGCCGATCATCACGGTTTGGCCATCGCACAAGGCGTCTACGTCCACCTCAATCGCATCGTTCAGGAAGCGGTCGAGCAGCACAGGGCTGTCGTTGCTCACTTTCACGGCCTCGCGCATGTAGCGCTCAAGGTCTTTCTGCTCATGCACAATTTCCATGGCGCGGCCACCCAGCACGTAGCTTGGGCGCACCACCAGTGGGTAACCAATTTCCTGGGCATGTGCAATGGCCTCGGCTTCAGTGCGTGCAGTGCGGTTAGGCGGCTGGCGCAGGTTCAGCTTGGTCAGCAGCTTCTGGAAGCGCTCGCGGTCTTCGGCGATGTCGATGCTTTCAGGGCTGGTACCGATAATGGGTACACCATTGGCTTCGAGTGACTTCGCCAATTTCAATGGCGTTTGACCACCGTACTGAACAATCACACCCACGGGCTTTTCAATGGCAACAATTTCAAGCACGTCTTCAAGCGTCAATGGCTCGAAGTACAGGCGATCGGAAGTGTCGTAATCGGTAGAAACCGTTTCAGGGTTGCAGTTGACCATGATGGTTTCATAGCCGTCTTCGCGCAGTGCCATGGCGGCATGCACGCAGCAGTAATCAAACTCAATACCCTGACCAATTCGGTTGGGGCCACCGCCCAGCACCATGATCTTTTTCTTGTCAGTGGGCGCGGCTTCGCATTCCTCTTCGTAGGTGGAATACATATAAGCGGTGCCGGTCTTGAATTCGGCAGCGCAAGTGTCTACGCGCTTGTACACAGGGCGAACATTGTGCTGGTGGCGAAGCTTGCGGATTTCAGCTTCCGACACATCCAGCAAATAAGCCAAGCGACGATCAGAGAAGCCCTTGCGTTTGAGTAAGCGCAACACTGGCTCGGAAAGATCCGCCAGCGTTTTGGTTTCCAGCTCTAGTTCCGTGTCCACGATGTCTTGAATTTGAATCAGGAACCAACGATCAATTTTGGTCAACTGGTGTACTTCTTCCAGGCTAAAGCCTTGGGCAAACGCATCGCCCACATAAAAAATTCGCTCGGGGCCGGGTTCACCCAATTCACGTTCGATCACTTCGCGATCGGTTGTTTTCTGATTCAAACCATCCACGCCAACTTCCAGGCCACGCAGGGCTTTCTGGAAACTTTCCTGAAAGGTGCGGCCCATGGCCATCACTTCGCCCACACTCTTCATCTGTGTGGTCAGGCGGTCGTCGGCTGTGGGGAACTTTTCGAATGCAAAACGTGGAATCTTGGTGACCACGTAGTCGATGGAAGGCTCGAACGACGCGGGGGTCAAGCCGCCGGTGATGTCGTTTTTCAATTCATCAAGGGTGTAACCCACAGACAGCTTGGCTGCCACTTTGGCAATCGGGAAGCCCGTGGCTTTGGATGCCAAAGCCGATGAACGCGATACACGCGGGTTCATTTCGATCACGATCATGCGTCCATTGGCCGGGTTGATCGAGAACTGAACGTTAGAACCACCGGTATCCACGCCAATTTCACGCAGAATGGCAATGGAAGCATTGCGCATCAACTGGTATTCGCGGTCAGTCAGGGTTTGTGCAGGCGCCACGGTAATGCTGTCGCCGGTGTGCACGCCCATGGGGTCCAGGTTTTCGATGGAACACACGATAATGCAGTTGTCTGCACTGTCGCGCACCACTTCCATTTCGTATTCTTTCCAGCCAATCAGGCTTTCTTCGATCAACAGTTCGTTCGTGGGGGATGCTTCCAGACCACGACGGCAAATGGTTTCGAATTCTTCAGCATTGTAGGCAATGCCACCACCGGTTCCGCCCAAAGTAAAACTGGGGCGAATAATGACCGGAAAACCGTTGCTGCCAACCTGCTTGGCGATGCTGGCCTGCACTTCAAGCGCTTCTTCCATGGAATGGGCCACACCGCTCTTCGCAGAATCCAGGCCGATGCTGGTCATGGCGTTCTTGAACTTCAAGCGGTCTTCAGCTTTTTCAATGGCTTCTTCTTTCGCGCCAATCAACTCGACATTGTATTTGGCCAGCACGCCGTGCTTGGCCAAGTCCAACGCGCAGTTCAAGGCAGTTTGACCACCCATTGTGGGCAACACGGCATCGGGGCGTTCTTTCTCGATAATGCGCTCAACAACCTGCCAGGTGATGGGTTCGATGTAAGTAACATCGGCCATTTCCGGGTCAGTCATGATGGTGGCAGGGTTGCTGTTGACCAGCACCACTTTATAGCCTTCTTCGCGAAGCGCTTTACAGGCTTGAGCACCTGAGTAGTCGAATTCGCAGGCCTGACCAATCACAATGGGGCCGCGCCGATGATCAGGATTGTTTTTAGATCGTTACGCTTTGGCATAACTTCCCTTTAATTTTAAAAATTTCAATACGGTTCAAACAGGTTTGCACAAGAGCGTATTACGCCTTGGCTGCCTTGATGTCTGAAATAAAACGGTCGAACAGTTCTGCCAAATCGTGCGGACCTGGGCTGGCTTCCGGGTGGCCCTGGAAGCAAAAGGCTGCACGGTCAGTTCGCTCCAGGCCCTGGATAGACCCGTCGAACAAGGACACATGCGTAACGCGCAGGTTGGCAGGCAATGAATCGGCATCTACAGCAAAACCATGGTTTTGGCTGGTAATGGCCACACGCTTGGTTTTCAGGTCTTGTACCGGGTGGTTTGCCCCATGGTGGCCAAACTTCATTTTCATGGTTTTGGCACCACTGGCCAAAGCCATAAGCTGGTGGCCCAAACAAATGCCAAACACGGGCAGTTTGGTGTTGTCCAGAATATGCTTGATGGCAGAAATGGCGTAGTCGCAGGGCTCGGGGTCGCCTGGGCCATTGCTCAAGAACACGCCATCGGGGTTCAGGGCCAGTACTTTCTCCACCGGGGTTTGAGCCGGCACCACTGTTACGCGGCAGCCACGCTGGGCCAGCATGCGCAAAATATTGCGCTTGGCACCATAGTCGAATGCCACCACATGATGTGGGCGCTCGCCAGTCTGGAAATGGGGCTCTTCAGCAGCCACACCCAAAGCCCATTCGCCTTCAACCCACTCATGGGCTTCTGTACAGGAAACCACCTTGGCCAAGTCCATACCAGCCAGACCAGGGAAGCCTTTGGCCAGTTCAATGGCGCGCTCAGCGCTCAAGGTTTCGCCACTGCCTTCAGTCAAAAGGCAGCCATTCTGGGCGCCCTTTTCACGAAGAATACGGGTCAGCTTGCGGGTATCAATACCAGCAATGCCAGGCACACCATGCTTTTTCAGGTAATCAGCCAAGGGCATTGTTGAACGGAAGTTGGACACCAGTTCAGGCAGGTCTTTGATGACTAGGCCAGACAAATGCAACCCGGCGGATTCTTCGTCCTGAGGGTTGGTGCCAACGTTGCCGATGTGAGGGTAAGTGAGGGTGACAATTTGGCGGCAGTAGGATGGGTCGGTGGCGATTTCTTGATAACCCGTGAGCGATGTATTGAACACCACTTCACCCACTTGCGTGGTGGGGGCGCCAAAAGAAATGCCCTCGAATACTGTGCCGTCTGCGAGCGCGAGCAAGGCGCGCGGGTGGGCGCTTGCGACTAATTTCGACAAGGGAAACTCCAATAGATGCGACAAAACACCCGGGGACAAATAACACCCGCGCAGGCTTTTTGCCTAAGAATCATTCAGCTAGCCGAGAATTATACCCGGAACAGCCGGGTTCGGCCACACCGAAGTGTGGCCTATCGAGAACTTTGAAGAACTTTCGGGGGATTAAGCAGGGCTTGAGGCCGCGATGCGTCGACCATACCAACACAACACCGCCACCGTGGCGTACATCAACAAGCCATAAACAACAACCGGAACAGCTATTTCAGCATTGCCCAGCAATGACAGCGCAATGGTCAAACCCAGTGTCGAGTTTTTCACACACATTTCAATTGACACAGTCAAACTGTCTCGGGCATTCAAGCCGCTAATTTTTCCGCCCAGCAAACCTAGAGCGACGGCAGCAAAATTTAGCGCCATCACGGGCATCCAGGCCTCGGCAAACCAGCCAGGCATGTTTTCAGACTCGCTGATTGCGATCAACACAATAATTGCAACCAGCACAAACACCGCGAATTTATTGATTGCCGGTTCAAACTTTTGTGACAACTCCGGCTTCTTGGCACGAATAAACATGCCAATACACACTGGGATAATCACGATCACCATCATGGTAAGCAGGGTTTTCAGAAATGGAAGTTCAAGCTGCGTGCCCTCGCCTACAAACATGGGCAAAGCGTAGGCCATGTAGAACGGAATGGTCACCACGGTAAGCAGGCTGGCCAGCACGGTGAGCGTAATTGACAAAGCCAGGTTGGCTTTGGCCAGGTAAGTGAGCACGTTCGAAGTAGTACCGCCGGGCATGGCTGCACTCAGCACCAGACCGGCCGCCATGACACCGCCACCGAAAATGCCACCGATTGCAAACCCCAGCAAAGGCACACCAAGCAGTTGCAACACCGTACCAACGATCACCCCTTTGGGCTGTTCTTTGATGCGTCGAAAATCTTCCACGGTCAGGCTTAAACCCATACCGATCATGATGATAAAAAGGGAAACCGGTAAACCGATCGTGATGTAGGTGTTGCCGAGCATTGTGTCTCCGAGAATATTTTTTGTTGTTCAGCTAATGTAGCCGATGCCGAACCCATGCGCTGTCAGCAAATTGACGTTTTTTCCGCCTTTTTGCACCCGACCGATCAAATAGTTCCAATCACCTTGGCGGCCATCGCCACCAGGCCGCCGCCAGTTCTCGAACGTGGTCAGCGTGCATTCGATGCCCAACGCAATCAACAGCAAACCGCCCACCACAATTTGCGCCCACATGGACTTGAGTTCACATTTTAAGCATCCCCCTGTGGCAACCGGTTTTTTATTTTGCAAACCATGGAATGAGATGCTCGCATCTGTGCTCTTATACGACTATGAGCCTTTTTCTGTCCAGCGCCGAAAGCAGATACAACCAGTGGGTCAAAGAGCATTACCGCTTTTTGATACGCAGTGCATGGGCGTTGACGGGCTCCAAGGTGCTGGCTGAAGACATTGTTCAGGATGTTTATTTTTTGGCATGGAAGCATCGCAAACAGTTAAAAGATGAATCCCTGGCGCGAGCCTGGTTGTTTCGCATCATGCGGCGCTGCGTGATCCGCCACGCACAACCAAAAACCTCGCAACTGGACGACGAAGCAAACGGCAACATTGATCAGTTCGCGCCGGACAGCGACTCCCGTATTGATTCAGTTCGGGCCTTGGCCAGAATTGCACCCATTCATCGCGAAGTGCTGGTGCTGTATTACTTCGATGACATGAGCACCATGGCCATTGCCGAGGCACTTGAAATTGCGCCAGGCACCGTGATGTCCAGACTGGCCCGTGCGCGCGACGCGTTGAAGCAAGTCATGAATCCTGCGCCTCCCGTTGATTCGTCCAACAAAATTACTACTCTTCTTCGGTCTAAAGATGGATGACCCTCGCAACACTTTTCCTGACGCATCAATCGACAGCGAGTTCGATCTGAATGCCCGTGCTGAATTGTCCCTGGCGTACCAGCCAAGCGAAGCCCCCTCGAGCCTGTACAAACGCGAACGCTATTGGCGCACGCCGCTTGTCAGCGGTTTGTTGGCACTGGGCCTGTTCGCAATGGTGGGCGGCGGGTTCTTTGCGCTTCGCCCACCGGAACTGGTCCGCGGAGCTATTGAGCATGAATATTACGAACGAACCCTGAGGGGACAGTTCATAACATCAGCTGAACTGATGCCAAAGTTTGGCTTGCCCGCCAACAAGCCAGTGCCCGGCTTCGCGCAACTGATGCGCCCTTGCGATATCGACGGAAATTTGGCGTATCACTTGACAACCTTTTTTGAGAAGGGCGGCATGGTCACCTTGTTTGCCTTTGAGGAAGGTGTTCACATTCCACAAGGCAGTGGCTGGTGGCGTGATGTGTACTGGCAGGTCAGGCACAACGCTGATGGCAAGGCAGTTGTAATGGTTGCACAGAAAGAGAAGGCGATTTCAGCCGCGAACCGTGCATTGATTGAAGCAAAAAGCAGTTAAAACAAACCAAAGGAGAACGAGATGTCAAACACAATTTCATCGAATGCCAGAAGACATGTGCTTAAGGGTACTGTCGCGGCCATGGCCATGGCGGGGCTGGCCAGCTGGACCAAACTTGGTTTTGCCGCAGACGCAAAACCCCTGCCGGGTTACGCCGACTGGAAAATTCCTGGCGACATTATCGTACATAGCAACAACACACTGGAGACCAAACGAAGCGCCTATGGCACCAGCGTTATTACACCCAACGACCAACTGTTTGTTCGCAACAATCTACCACCTCCCGATGCTGAAATCCTGAAAGATCGGGATGCCTGGGTGGTGGAAATTGACGGGGTTGCCAAACCCGCAAAATTGACACTGGCCGAACTGAAAACCATGGGGCTTGAGACAACCGCCATGGTGCTGCAGTGTTCAGGCAACGGGCGTGGATTCTTCCCGCACAAACCAAGCGGCACCCCCTGGAAAGTGGGCGCGGCTGGCTGTGTGGTGTGGAGCGGCGTACCCGTTCGCGCACTGGTTCAAGCCCACGGTGGCGTGAAAGCAGGTGCAAAATACATGACAGGAACAGGTGGTGAAAAGTTGCCAGACGGGCTGGATCCCTTGAGTGTAATTGTGGAACGATCTGTGTCGGCTGATGCCATGGAAGACGCACTATTGGCCTGGGAAATGAATGGCGAACCCATTTCCCTGGCACATGGCGGACCTTTGCGCCTGATCGTGCCGGGCTTTACCGGTGTGAACAACATCAAGTACATCAAGCGCCTGGCATTCACCGAACAGGAAACCAAGGCCAAGATCATGTCGCACGGTTACCGGATCACGCCCATCGGGGGCACGTCTGGTCCAGACCTGCCTTCGGTTCAACAGATGTCGATCAAGTCCTGGATCAACGCACCCTTGCCGGAGGATGGCGCCATCAAGGCTGGGCGCGTTCAAATCCACGGTGTGGCCTTCGGGGGTACCCATGCAGTGAAGGGTGTTGAGGTGTCCACTGACGGCGGGAAAACATGGACTGCTGCGAAGTTTGTAGGTCCAGACCTTGGCAAATATGCATGGCGCCAGTTTGTACTGGAAGCCGATTTGAAGCCGGGTGAATACCAGCTGGCCAGCCGCGCGACCGACACAAGCGGTGAAAGCCAGCCCGAAGCCCGTGTTGAAAACAAAAGTGGTTACAACAACAACAGTTGGCTGGACCATTCAATCAAAGTGAGTGTGGCATGATATCAAAGACTGTATGGATGCTCGGCCTGGTGCTGTCCTTTGCAACAGCAGCCTCGGCAGGGGAAGCAGAAGACATGGCCTTGGGTAAGAAACTTTTCACCTCTCAAGCAGTGCCTGCTTGCGCTGTGTGCCACACCTTGGCAGATGCAGGTTCTGAAGGGGCAATAGGGCCGGTACTGGATGAACTGAAACCCAGCGAAGACCAAGTGGCCAGGGCCTTGCGGGATGGCTTGGGACAAATGCCTTCTTACAAAAACAGTTTGACGGCAGAGCAGATCAAAGTGCTGTCCAAGTATGTTGCCAAGGCAGCGGCAGGCAAGTAGGTTTGCTTGCCGTCAAGGCTTGATTGTATTTTGCATCAGGTTGAGGTGATGCTCTTGAAATTCGGAGATCAAAAAGGGCTCACCTCGCTCCAGTATGAAATAACAAAATGCCTCCGCAGTTGGGGAAAGGTACTTACCAAAGGTGTAAGTTGAATTCCATGCGCGCATCACCGCCTGCTTCACGGCTTCGTTGATTTACAGTTCCATCGCAACCGGAGGTGTGATGCGGTGCGTCGAAAATCTTCCACGGTCAGGCTTAAACCCATACCGATCGTGATGCAGGTGTTGCCGAGCATTGTGTCTCTGAGAATATTTTTTGTTGTTCAGCTATGTAGCCGATGGCTGAAAGATTCGCTGTCAGCAAAATGCGGTTTAATCTGCCTTTTTGAATTCTGTGCGAACAATTTGCTCCAGAAAGTCGGCGACCACCCGGGTTTTCAGGGACAACTGGCTGCTTAAACCCGGTGGAAACACCAAGTACATGGGCAAACCGCCTGTGGCCGGGTTGTCGCAATACCAATCTGCAAGAATTTCAACCAGTTCGCCACGTGCCAAGGCGCCCTGCAGCATCCAGTCTGCGCTTCGACCCAAACCCAGACCCGACTGAATGGCACGCACCACCATCATTGGACTGGAACAGGTAAGCCATGAAATCACCCGGTGCTTTTGACTGGGCTGCGCGCCATTTTTAGGCCAGAACTCCCATTCTTTTTGGTCGCCGCGCTGAGAAAATGCAATGCACTGGTGGTGAACCAGATCTGCCGGGGTTTGGGGTACGCCATGCTTTTCAAGGTAAGCAGGCGCGGCATACAACTTTCGCCAAATGGTGGCCACTTTGCGGGCCCGCAAGGTGGAGTCTTGCAACAAGCCAACACGCAAAGCAATATCAAAGCCTTCTTCTACAATCATTGCGTTGCGGTTGGAGAGGTCCACTTGCAGTTGCACATCGGGGTACTTGGCATGAAATTCAGGCAGGCGGGGTGCGAGTATCTTTTCGCCCACGATCACCGGAAGGCTGATACGAACGGTTCCGTGCGGCTGCCCGCTTTGCAGTTGGGTAATCGCATCACGCGCCTCTTGCTGACTTTCCAGCATGCGCTGCGCATACAGTTTATAAATTTCGCCCGCCTCGGTAATTTTGACCTGCCGCGTGGTGCGGTTAAGCAGACGGATATTCAAATGAGCCTCGAGCTGCGCAATTGCCCGGCTGATACTGGACGGGTTCTCGCCTTTCAGCTTGGCCGCAGCCGCAAAACTGCCAGTGTTGACCACCATCAGGAAGGTTTCAGCCGCTTGAAGTTCATTGAAATTGTTGCTCATGGCGCAATGGTGTAATTCGATACCGGTAGTTTATTTGCACAATGTACATCAATACCATGACTTCACACCATCTCAAAAGGAGTGTGAATCATGAACGAATGGCCCGAAAACCTCACTGGCCTGGACCTGAACTGGAACCTGTTTGAAACCGCAAACAAAGCACTCAGGACAACATTAATTTTGCTGCTTGTTTTGGCTGGAATTGGCCTGGCCCAAGCCACTGAACTACCCACAGTACTTGTGACTGAAACTGCGGATTTACTGGACTTTTCAGGCTGGTTCTCCGACGGCGCGATCGGTGGATTTGATGCAGCCGGCGCTAGCATTGGGGGTTGGTAAGACCAGAATGACACAACTGTAATCATGCAGTGGGAAGTTTGTCATTCAAAAGGTCGCACAGTGGAACTGGATTCGGTACGAGGTCGTACCGAATCTTCAACCACTGGAGACCGCCATGAAAACATTCGCACAAACTTGCTTTGCAATCGCCTTAAGCACCGCATCCACCCTTGCTTTGGCAAACAGCCCGGCGAATCAATCGATGACCGAATGCGAGAAAGCCAAGGCCGCCAAGACAACGGAAATTGCCCAACAAACCACACACCACGATGTTGTGATTCAAGCGATTGCCAAGGCAATGCATGACCCAAAAACAAAGTATTAACTGCAAATTCGCTGCGGCGGCCAGCGCCACCAAGCCGCCACGACAGCGAGGGCAAACAGGGTGTAGGCCAAGGCAAACACCCAGCCCGGGGCTTGGTAGAACATCACGCTATGCACCCAGTGTTGAATGAAGCTGCCCTGATAAACACCCTGCCCTGCCCGCAGTCGCAACCAGTTTTCAAGTGTGGTGAGCGGGCATTCAATGCCCAGCCAGCTTTCAAGAACAACCACTGAAATTGCCAGCAAGTGCATGCCCCTGAACCACCAGTGGTTCACCCAAGACCAACGCAAGAAATTGCCCAATACGATCAGCAGCAAGCCACCCACCACGAATAGCACAATGGCAAAGTGGATCAGCAACACCAGGTCAGCGAGGTGAGAATAATTCATGCATTCAGCATAAACAAAAAGCCCCTCGATGTGAGGGGCTTCTCAATGACAGAACAACCAGGGTCAATCAGAAATTCGCAACAGCCATTTCTGTAACACCCTGGTAACCATTCACAATGCTGTCGCGCAAACCGGGCACTGTGTTCAATACATGGTCAGCAAAGAAACGAGAAGTCAAAATCTTGTCGCTGTAGAAACTGTCTGTTTCGCCGGCCTTGATTTTCGCTTCTGCAGCCAACAGCGCACGCGCCATTTGCCAGCCAGCCACAGTGGTGCCAGCCAATTTCAAGTAAGGCACTGAACCCGCAAACACTGCGTTGGGATTGCTCTTCATGTTGTCGACTACAAACTGTGCCGCATCCAGGAACGAAGCGCGAGCTGCGTCCAGGCGAGCTGCCACTGCCTTGGCATGAGCAGAACCTGACTCATTGAGCTGAACCACAGTACGTGCAATCTCGGCGCACAAGGTTTTAACCATTGCACCACCATCGCGTGAGGTTTTGCGGCCAACCAAGTCGTTGGCCTGAATTGCTGTAGTGCCTTCATAAATGGTCAGGATTTTCGCATCGCGGTAGTACTGTGCTGCACCGGTTTCTTCAATAAAGCCCATGCCTCCGTGCACCTGTACACCCGTGGAGGTGACATCGATGCTCATTTCAGTAGACCAGCCTTTCACCAGCGGCACCATGAATTCATACACCGCCATGTTCTGTTTGCGTGCAGCCTCATCCGGGTGGTAGTGCGCTGCGTCGTAAGCGGCACCTGCCACGCAAGCCATGGCGCGCGCAGCTTCAACCTGACTACGCATACTCATCAACATGCGTTTCACATCGGGGTGGTGAATAATGGCAACCGCTTCGTTTGACGAGCCATCAACAGGGCGGGATTGCACACGGTCGTTGGCATACTGCACGGCTTTTTGATACGCACGCTCGGCCAAACCGATACCCTGAACACCCACCTGGAAACGGGCGGCGTTCATCATCACAAACATGTACTGCAAACCCTTGTTTTCTTCACCCACCAGGTAGCCGATTGCACCTTGACCCACTTCGCCCTTGTTGTCGCCGTACAGCAGCACAGCAGTTGGGGAAGCCTTGATGCCCAGCTTGTGTTCGATGGATGCGCAATACACATCGTTGCGCTTGCCCAGAGAGCCATCATCATTGACCATGAATTTGGGCACTACGAACAGGCTGATGCCCTTCACGCCCTCGGGCGCATCGGGGGTGCGGGCCAGCACCAGGTGCACGATGTTCTTGGCCATGTCATGTTCACCGTAGGTGATGTAAATTTTCTGGCCAGAAATGCGGTAAGTCCCATCGCCTTGAGGCACCGCCTTGGAACGCACCAGCGCCAGGTCTGACCCAGCCTGTGGCTCGGTCAGGTTCATGGTGCCGGTCCATTCGCCTGAAATCATTTTGGGAATGTAAGTTTCTTTCAGTTGCTGGCTACCTGCCACCAACAGCGCTTCAATGGCGCCATCGGTTAGCAAGGGGCACAGCGCAAAACTGAGGTTGGAGCCGTTGACCATTTCCATGCACGGTGTTGCCACCAGCTTGGGCAAGCCTTGACCGCCGAATTCGGTGGGGTGCTGAAGGCCCTGCCAGCCCTGCCCGCCAAAGGCTTTGAATGCTTCTTTGAAGCCTTTGGCTGTGGTTACAACGCCGTCTTTCCAGTTGGCGGCTTCCACGTCGCCCGACCAATTCAGAGGGGCTACCACTTCGCTGGTGAACTTCGCATTTTCATTCAGAACAGCATCTACAGTTTCCTCGGTTGCATCTTCACAACCGGGCAACTGGGATACTTGATCCAAGCCGGCCAATTCTTTCAAGACAAACATCATGTCTTTGACTGGGGCGTTGTAACTCATTGTCGTCTCCTGATACAGCTTTGCGTTTTACGTTGTTTACAGTTTCTTGATTACAACTTCTCGGTCAGTTGAGGCACCACGTCGAACAAATCACCCACCAAACCGTAATCGGCCACGCCGAAAATTGGTGCTTCGGGATCTTTGTTCACGGCCACGATCACCTTGCTGTCTTTCATGCCAGCCAGGTGCTGAATGGCACCGGAAATACCAAAAGCCATGTACAGCTGGGGCGCCACGATTTTGCCGGTTTGACCAACCTGCCAGTCGTTGGGTGCATAACCTGCATCCACTGCTGCGCGTGAAGCGCCAATGGCAGCGTTCAGTTTGTCGGCCAAGGGATTCAGCACGCTGAAATTTTCAGCCGAACCCATACCACGACCACCGGAAATAATGGTGCTGGCGGCGGTCAGTTCAGGGCGGTCGCTCTTGGCCACTTCGCGGCTTACAAATGTGGACTTGCCAGAATCGGCAGCAGCGCTCAAGGTTTCAATGGCAGCAGAACCACCAACGGCTGCAACTGGATCGAATGCGGTGGTGCGCACGGTGATTACTTTGGTCGCGTCAGAAGACTGAACCGTGGCGATTACGTTGCCAGCATAAATTGGGCGTGTGAAGGTGTCTGCGCTTTCAACGCTGATGATGTCGGAAATTTGTGCAACATCCAGCTTGGCAGCAACGCGCGGCAACACGTTTTTACCCACGCTGGTTGAGGGTGCCAAAATGTGACCATAGTTACCGGCCACGGCCAGAATTTGCGCAGCCAGATTTTCTGCCAACTGGTCACCCAGTGAATCAGAATCTGCAAGCAATACCTTGGCTACACCGGCAGCCTTGGCAGCCTGCTCAGCGGCAGCACCACATCCCTTGCCAGAGACCAACACGTGAATGTCGCCACCAATTTTCTGGGCCGCAGCAATGGTGTTCAGCGTAGCGGGCTTGATACTTTGATTGTCGTGTTCTGCAATTACGAGTACTGACATGATTTGTGCTCCTGTATTCCCTGTGTTAGATCACTTTCGCTTCATTCTTCAGCTTGTCGACCAGCGTGGCCACATCGGGCACGGTGATACCGGCTGAACGAGTGGGCGGATCGCTCACTTTCAGGGTTTTGATGCGTGGATCAACATTCACGCCCAAGTCAGCGGGCTTGATGGTGTCGATCTGTTTTTTCTTGGCCTTCATGATGTTGGGCAAAGTCACATAGCGTGGCTCGTTCAGGCGCAGGTCAGTGGTTACAACCGCTGGCAGGCTCAGGCTAACCGTTTCCAGGCCGCCATCCACTTCACGGGTTACATTCACTTTGCCACCTTCAACAACCACTTTGGATGCGAAGGTGCCCTGTGGCATGTCTGCCAAGCAGCCAGCATCTGGCCGGTCTGGTTGCAATCGTCGTCAATGGCTTGCTTACCCATGATGACCAGGTCAATGCCTTCTTTCTCAACAATCGCTTTGAGGATTTTTGCAACGGCCAGGGGCTGCAGCTCAACATCGGTTTCAACCAGAATGCCACGGTCAGCGCCAATGGCAGCAGCGGTGCGCAAAGTTTCAACACATTGGGCCACGCCACAGCTTACGGCAATCACTTCAGTGGCCACGCCAGCTTCTTTCAGGCGCGTGGCTTCTTCAACGGCGATTTCGTCGAAGGGGTTCATCGACATTTTAACGTTGGCGATATCCACACCAGAACCGTCGCTTTTGCAGCGCACTTTTACGTTGTAGTCGACTACGCGTTTAACGGGTACCAGGATCTTCATGCAAGCCATCCCATAATTGAAATTGATAATGTGTGAATGTGATTATACGAAGCGTTTTCAGAAAAAACGCACGATCGTTCGATTTTTCATAGAGTCTACACTCTAAGGGGGGGTTTGTCGAGGTTATTGGTAGCGTGCGCAGATCGCTTTCATGGCTGAAAAGCAGCGCTCATCGATCTCGGCCCGGCTTCGAATCGTGCAATCCAGATCAATGACCCGCCCGGTTGACAGGCTGTACACCAAGCCACCCACAGCCACCGGTTCGCCCCGACCCCAGGCGGCATTCACCGCTGGGCTCAACGCAGCCAGTCTCACCTGCTGAATCACATTGAGCTCACACAGTTTGTCGACATTCCGGTTGGCTTGCTCAGGCGAGGCCGGGTTGAACAACTGATGATCGTGGGCCAGCTCACGCACACCTTCCAGCCAATCGCCAGGTGCACCGCCCGCATGCAAACCCAAGGCAATACGAACGCCACCGCAATTGTGGTGCCCAAACACCAGGATATGCTTCACTTTCAAGCTGTCAATGGAAAACTGGATTGCAGTTTGCAAACTCAGATCGTTCAAACCAGCCTGATTGGCCACATTTTTGTATACGAACAATTCACCCAGATTGCTTTGCAGCAGGGTATTGGGATCGGCTCGACTATCGCAACAACTGATCACGGTAAAGGCCGGGCTTTGCCCAGCAGAAAGCCGCTTGAAGTAATCGGGATCTTGCGCTGTAATTTGCCCAGCCCATTGCGCATTGCGCGCCAACATTTCACTCAATCGATTTTCGGAATACGGCGCGGGGGTTGAAAAAATCACGATGCAAGCGCCTCCACATGGGCATATACAGAATCGGCCAAAGCCTCCAGTTCATAACCCCCTTCCAGCGTACTGACCAGTTTGCCATCGCAATATTCTTCAGCGACACGCTTGAGGAATTGGGTGATCCAGCCATAGTCCTCAGTGCTAAGGGTCATGTCAGCCAATGGGTCGCTTTCATGGGCGTCAAACCCGGCTGAGACCAACACCAACTGTGGCTTGAAGCGATCAATCGCATCTACCCAGTGGGTTTGAATGGCGTGTTTGATTTCTTCGCGACCACCACCGGGTTGAATGGGACAATTCACCATGTTGCGCGCACCATCAAGCCCGCCACTGAAAGGATACAAAGGCGATTGAAAAGTACTGCACATCAGCACCTTGGGGTTGTTGGCAAATGCATGCTCGGTGCCATTGCCGTGGTGTACATCAAAGTCCACGATAAGCACTCTCTCAAGCCGATAGGCATCAATGGCATGCTGCGCAGCAATTGCGACGTTGTTGAACACGCAAAAGCCCATGGCACGGTCCACACACGCGTGGTGCCCGGGCGGGCGAACGGCACAAAAAGCATTGTTCACAGCATGGGCCATGACCAAATCGACTGCATGCACACAGGCACCCGCAGCGCGACGTGCTGCATCCAACGAAAATTCTGACAAAGTGGTATCGCCATCGATGTCAATATTCCGCTTCAAGGGGAAACGGGCTTTGATGCTTTCTACATATGCGGGCGTATGTACTGCCGTCACAGCCGACCATGGCACCTCGGGCGCCTCGCAATGAACCAGGCGCGGCCACAAATCGGAGGCCTGCAATTTTTCACGAATCACCCGCAAACGAGCCATGCTCTCGGGGTGGCCCAGACCAGGGTTGTGCAGGGCGCAATCAGAATGGGAAATATAGGCTGTGGTCATGGCTTAGGCCCAAACAGCACGGGAATGCTGGGTTATAGTGAACAACAGACCTGCCAATTCAAGCAAACATGCGCCGGGTCGACCACTACTTCTTTTGACTACACCGATACCGGACATGCTGACTCCTTTTGTGACTGCTCAACGAATCTTAACAAGCTTTGCCTCCATTCTAATCAGCACAGCCCTGTGCACTCAAGCTGTGCACGCCCAAGACGCCCAGAAGGTAAACTTTGCCGAGCACAAGAATGCTGCTGCCTTGGCAGAGCGCCTGCAAACCAAAGAAGGAATACCTGCGGCGATGACGCTGGAACTGTTGAAGCAGGCTGAGCTCTTGCCACAGGTGGTGAAGGCAGTAAAGCCAGCAAAAACCAAGAGTGTTCGAAACTGGGACAAATACCGAAACAACTTTGTAGAACCTTACCGCATTCGCAAAGGCGTGGAGTTCTGGGATGCAAACCTGGACACTTTGAAAGAGGCGGAAGCCAAATACGGCATTCCGCAAGAGGTAATTGTGGCCATTATCGGCGTGGAAACCATTTACGGGCAACACATTGGCAACTACCGGGTGCTCGACTCCCTGGCCACGCTGGCCTTTGCCTACCCTGAAGGCCAACGTGACCGCTCTGAATTCTTTTTAAGCGAACTCGAGGCGTTTATTGCGTTGTGCAATAGAACTCACCTGGATGCGCTTGAGGTGAAAGGCTCGTATGCGGGGGCTATCGGGCTGGGCCAATTCATGCCCAGCTCATGGACTGCATTTGCCGTGGACGGCGACGCCGACGGCATCGTGGATTTGTTTCACAGCCGCCGCGATGCAATTTTCAGCGTGGCCAATTTTCTGAAAGTACACGGGTGGGAAACTGGCAAAGCCACTCGTGTGTTGGTGGACATAGAACATGCCGACAATTTGCAGGAACTGCTGGCACCCGACATTGTGCCCACCTTCACCCCGGCGGCGATGCAACAAAAAGGCGTGAAGTTAAATGGCGAAACACAGCCTGATGAAAAACTGGCGCTGATTGAACTGGTGCGTGGAGAGGGCGAGCCTGCCTTTGTGGCTGGTGGGCATAACTTTTACGTGGTAACCCGTTACAACCGCAGCTCCTTCTATGCCAACGCGGTACTGGAACTCAGCGAAGCGTTGAAACTTAGAAGGGAAATGCTGAATTGAAGACCACTATTCCGATTGAAGTGCGTGCCAGTTGCCGTCTTTGAATTGATAATCAACCGTGAAGGGACCTGGTTCTCTCCCGCTTCCTGTTTGATACAAGTCATAGGTAAGGCTCAGCCTGATAATTTTGTTATCCGCCTTGTAGATGGCCCTCTTCAACCAAGCTTCCACGTTCGGAGACACGTCTTGCGGCGTTTCAAGACGTGACACCTCAAGCTTTCCTTTTGAACTCGCTTCTACATACACAAAAGGAGCATGCGGCGAATCAAGCTGAATCACAGACAAACTATCGAAATGTGTTGGCTTGAAAGATTCATAGAACTGATTCGACTTTTTAAGCTTCGACCATTCGGTTTTATCCAATCGAATTAAATAAGCCTTCGGCGAGTGGTTGTAGGGTCTGTAAAAACCGTTGCTATTTAAAACATTCTCTCCATAGGTCGCATAGTAGGCATCTTCATTCCAGTGAACTCCGTTCCAAACCAATAAACAACCACAACGATCTGAAACACTTTTCGGAATCACAATTCCCAGCACGTTTATGCCAAACACGACACTTTTTAGGGACGGATTTGGTGTTTGCTGTAGAGAATTAGGCGACAAGGAGAAAGCAGACTTCTCTACAGCCAAAGTTATAGAAAAAGGGAAAAAAAGCACCAGCAAGCAAGCGACTTGAAAGGATTTAATTTTGTGCATGGCTATTGTTTATTGAGCGAATGATTTGTAGGCCTTTTCAATTTTCTCGTCGTACTTGTTTTGTTTGTACAGAGGTCCGTTGTAACCATTTGCAAATGCTGCCCAATCCTTATTGCGCAGAAACTGGTCAAGTCTTTGGCTTTGAACAAATCGGACAAACGCCAACAAATGCTCTCCTTCATTCTTGAACATGGCTTGAACCATTGCATCAATACTGGAAAATCCACACAGCTTGTAATTCATACCGAGAATCTGAAAAGCCCCCCATGAACAAGACTGTAAAGCGGCAGATCTATCCAAAGCACTTGCAACCTCGAGCTTTTCATAGGATGTCCCACCCTGATTGTATAAAGCCTTGTTCCACACCCTGGAAGACAACAGGGGAAACGCCTCGTCATACTTTCGGTTGGTGAGTCGGGAAAACAGATGGGGTTCATACAGAATGACTGGTCGACGCTCTGTATCGAATCCATTGCCCTTAGACTCAACCGAAGCAATCGCCTTTATAGTGGCTAAACTTACATTCAAAGCGCCAGCAGCCCTCGCGAAATCAGTTGCTTGAATGGTGGCCGTTGTGCCTTTGGAGGGCAATTGAAGCATATCTTTGGGTGCCCAACATCCCATCGGAGTTTGAGACAACTTGATCGCGGTACTTTCAGAGGGGGTGACCAAACCATTAGGTCTCAGTCCTAGAAATCGCCCCTGAAAATAGTCAATCGCAGCAGCAGTTGTAGGACCAAACACACCGTCCACCACAACCGTGATCTTCGCGTTACAGTTGTTTAATCTTTCTTGAACCCACTTGACATCCACCGGGTTATTCACACCACCTCGACCTACAGATCTTGAAATCATGCCTTTTGCTCTACCTTGATGAATTGATGTTTAACTGAAAAGCCTACACAGCAATCATTCAGGGGTACAAATTTTGATTTCGCTCACCTTAGGCCGGAAACACACCCGTGGACAAGTAACGATCACCACGGTCACACACGATAAACACGATGGTTGCGTTTTCAACTTCTTCCGCAATTTTCAGGGCAATGTGCGCCGCACCAGCCGCTGAAATGCCACAGAAGATACCTTCTTCGGCTGCCATTTTTCGGGCCATTTCCTCGGCCTCAAGCTGGGTGACTTGAACCACACGGTCTACACCTGCGGGTTTGTAAATTTTGGGCAAGTATTCTTTCGGCCATTTGCGAATGCCCGGAATTTGCGAACCCTCGCTGGGTTCAGCCCCAATAATTTGAATATTGGGGTTTTGGCTTTTCAGGTAACGCGAAACACCCATAATCGAACCGGTGGTGCCCATGGCGCTTACAAAGTGAGTCACTTGGCCAGCTGTATCGCGCCAAATTTCAGGGCCAGTGGTTTCAAAGTGGGCAAGTGGGTTGTCTTCGTTGGCGAACTGGTCAAGAATCACTCCCTTGCCCTGGTCACGCATTTGTTCGGCCAGGTCTCGTGCGTACTCCATGCCCCCTTTTTGCGGGGTCAAAATGATTTCTGCGCCAAAGGCACGCATGGTTTGGCGACGTTCAATGCTAAGGTGCTCAGGCATGATCAGCACCATGCGGTAACCGCGAATGGCGGCCGCCATGGCCAAGGCAATACCAGTGTTGCCTGAAGTGGCCTCAATCAGCGTATCGCCCGGCTTTATTGTGCCGCGAGCTTCGGCACGCTTGATCATGGAAATGGCTGGGCGGTCTTTGACTGAACCGGCTGGGTTATTGCCCTCCAGTTTGCCCAGAATCACATTGCCACGGTCGGCATTGGCCTTGCCAGGCAAACGTTGCAACTGCACCAGCGGGGTGTTGCCAATGGTGTCTTCAATGGTGAGGTATTTCACAGCCGGATCACTTTCAACAAAGGTAATCCGGCTATTTTAGCTTAATGTAGGTGCACAACACCGTCACGCAGCGCTGGCCTGTGCTCGATCCACTGCGGCAACAATGAAGCGATGATCATGGTGAACAAACCCAGCACCATGCCCAACAGCTGGGGCGGCCAAATTTCACTGGGGAAGAAGTTTTTGGCAATCAACCAACTGCTCACACCCACCACAATCGATGCCACTGCACCCTGTGAGGTTGCTTTTGACCAGTACAGACCAAACACCAGCGGAACAAATGCAGCAGCCAGAGTAATTTCGTAGGCGCTTTCCACCATCTCGAAAATTGAAGATTCACTGTTGATGGCAAAGGCCACCACAATGATGGTGAACACGAACACTGAAATGCGCATGGTCAACAACAAAGCCTTGTCGTCCATTTTTGGATAGATGTTCTTGACGATGTTTTCTGCAAACGACACGGAGGGTGCCAACAAAGTGGCGCTGGACGTGCTCATGATTGCAGAAATGAGTGCACCAAAAAACACGATTTGCGCAAACAAGGGTGTATGCATCAAAACGAGGTTGGGCAACACCATTTGCGAATCTTCCGAAATCATCGCAGTGAAGGTTTCAGGGTCGATCATAATAGCGCCGTAGGCCAAAAACACCGGGATGAACGCGAAGAAAAAGTACATGGAGCCACCCAATACAGCACCCCGCACGGCAGTTTTCTCGTCTTTGGCAGAACTGATGCGCTGGAAAATATCCTGCTGGGGAATGGAGCCAAAGGCCATGGTCAGGAATGCGCCGACGAATGGCACCCACAGCACATAACTGAACTCTTCGGGGAAGAACTGCAATTTGCCCGCGGCTTCAGCATGCTCAACCACAGTGCCCACACCACCGGCCAAATCAGCGACGATCCACATGATGTAAACCAGGCCCGCCGCAATGACCACCATCTGGATGAAATCGAGAACAGCGACTGACAACATGCCACCAAAAAGCGTGTAGATCAGCACAACACTGGCGCCAATGACCATGCCCCATTCTTGGGAAACTGCACCATCGGTGAGCACGTTGAAGATCAATCCCAGTGCACTGATTTGCGCCGCCACCCAACCCAGATAAGACACCACAATGCAGGCGCTGCAGAAAATTTCAACTACCCGGTTGTAACGCACGCGGTAATAGTCGCCCAAGGTGAGCAAATTCAGGCGATAAATTTTCGGTGCGATGAACAGACCAGCCAGAATCAGGCACATGGATGCGCCGAACGGATCCGCCACAATGCCGCTCAAACCCTCTTCCACAAAGGTGGAAGAAATGCCCAGCACGGTTTCCGAGCCAAACCAGGTGGCAAAAACCGTGGCAGTCACAATCGGCAGGGAAAGATGCCGGCCAGCCACGGCGTAATCCGCCGCACTACTTACATTTCTGGCCACATACAGGCCAATGAGTACAGAAACCAGCAAATACGCTACAACGGAGGCAAGCAACATCTTGAAAACCCACCAGAGAGAAAAAATGATTTCGGATTATAGGCAAGAAACATGCGCAGGGCTAGAACAGACCTTTGGGGCCTGAATAGCCGATTAAAAAGGGCCACAACAAATCAAGTGCAACCACACCAAAAAGCACCGCCAGCATCAGAACCATCCAGAACAGGGCCCGGTTCAGGCGCTTTTGCTGTTTCACCAATTGTTCGATTTGATCGTCAACCCGCCCATTTGAATGGGTGAGTGTTTGGTGCAATAGTCGCGGTAAGGCTGGCAAAATTTGTGACCACTGGGCGGCCTCCCATTGCAGGCTGGACTGAAAACCCTTCAAACCGATTTGCTGGTGCATCCAGTTTTCCAGATACGGCTTGGCGGTTTTCCAAAGATCCAGGTCAGGATCAAGCTGGCGGCCAAGACCCTCCACGTTCAGCAAGGTTTTTTGCAGCAACACCAACTGTGGCTGAATTTCGACGTTGAAGCGGCGGGAGGTTTGAAACAGACGCATCAAGGCCTGTCCCAGCGAAATTTCCTTCAATGGCTTACCAAAAAAGGGTTCAATGCAGGCCCGAATGGCGGATTCAAGCTCATCAATGCGCGTGCCCTTGGGCACCCAACCCGATTGCACATGCAATTCAGCCACACGCTTGTAGTCTTGCCGGAAGAATGCGAGGAAGTTTTGCGCCAGGTATTGCTTGTCCACATCGCTGAGGGTGCCAACAATACCGAAATCAAGTGCAATGTATCGACCAAAATCTTCAGGCTGATCACCCACATAGATATTGCCGGGATGCATGTCTGCATGGAAAAAACCATCGCGAAACACCTGGGTGAAAAAAATTTCCACGCCTTCGCGGGACAGTTTTTTCAAATCAATGTTGTTCTCGCGAAGCCGCTCGATTTGGGAAATCGGAATGCCGTGCATGCGCTCCATGGTAATCACGGTGCTGCAGCAATAGTCCCAATACATTTCAGGCACACGAAGCAGGTGCCCGCTACCCGAAGTGGACGAGAAATTACGACGCAACTGCGAGGCATTGGCCGCTTCGCGCATTAAATCCAGTTCATCGTGCAAGTATTTGTTGAACTCGGCCACCACTTCCCGGGGCTTTAAGCGCTTGCCATCGGATGAAATTTTTTCAATCCAGCGCGCAGCGGTTTTCATCAAGGCCAGGTCTTTGTCGATGACCTCGATCATGCCGGGGCGCAATACCTTCACCGCCACCTTCTTGCCTTCGTGCTCGCCAGTCCTGATTATCGCAAAGTGAACCTGGGCAATCGAGGCGCTGGCCACTGGGATGTTCTGGAAATCCAGAAACATGTCGTCAATTTGGCGGCCCAGGCTGGCTTCAATCAATTCACGGGCTTTCTCGGAGGAAAACGCGGGCACTTGGTCTTGCAATTTGGCCAACTCGTCGGCCACGTCTTCGGGCAACAAATCGCGCCGGGTGGACAGCAATTGTCCAAACTTCACAAACAACGGGCCCAGGTCTTCAAGCGCCCGGCGCATGCGTTCGCCACGCGGGGCCTGCACATGCGAGCGGGAAGAAATCAGCGTGAGAAACCACTTGGCCAAGCGATTGTTGATTGAGTCGGCGGCAATCAGGAACAGGCCATACTTTCGGGCCACCAACGCAATGCGTGCCAAACGGCGAATCTTCATTTGGGCGCACCCAACTTGGCCAAACGTTTTTCAAGGCGGGCTAGCTCATCGCGCAGTTGGTTGACTTCATCGCGAAACGCATCGAACTCGGATGCCGTGGGTGCCATGGCTTTTTCGTGCACCACGTATTCGCGCAAATTGCTTTTGAAACGTTGTACCACATCACGCGCATTGGTGCCCAAAGCAGACAAAGTGTTCATAACCCACACAGCCTGTGCATCGCCTACCACACGGGCCAAGTCGCGCTCTGGGTCCCAGCTCAAGTCGTTGATCACCGTGGACACTGTTTGCGCGAAATCCATATCGCCTTCAACGGCCGCTTTTCTCGACATGCTGTTGGGGTTGCTCACCGAACCAATCAAATCGGCCCATTGCATGGAAATAGTGGTATCGGCCGGTGCCGCCACACCATTGCTGGGTACACTGGCCTGAAAGTGCCCCTGGTCGTTCACACGCAACTGAAGCTGCATGGGGGCAATGCCCAACACCAGCACCTTGCCAGCTTCCTTCTGCAATTTTGTTTTGCTGCTGCGCTGCTGATCCAGCAAATGGTTTAGCACCAGGCACACGGTCTGAGTGATGGTGGCTGACATCAAATTCAAGGGTGCGGAGAACAATTGACCCGCCGCACCTTTGGATGGACCAGAGGAGAGCAGTTTGGAGGCAAACTGAAAAAACAATACGGGGGGACTGGCCAAGGCACACTTCCAACAATCAAAAATTTGTTTGAGTGTAACCCAGCCGGGCAGGCCAAGCCCGGCGGGTAAGTTCAAAAATTACAGATTGTGAATGCCTGAAAGCACCCAGCCACCGCCCGCCACCGGGCGGCTCATAATCCACAACTCATTTATTTCTTCAGCGGCCGCGTCTTGCTCTTCCCTTAACATGCCAGTGAATGCAACTGTGGCAATTTGCTCATCCACATCGGTTTCAAAGCCGATCAGCTGGGCATCCAGGGTAACCACATCGGTGCGGTTGACCGCGTTGCCACGGGCTTCAATTTCAGCACGCAGGTGGTCAACCACTTCATCACTGCAATATTCGCGCAGGCCAGCAATATCGCCCTGGTCAAACACACCCTGCATGGTCACGAAAAACTTCTTGGCGCTGTTGACAAAATTCGCTTCATCGAACCCGGCTGGCAGGTCTTTCACGGGTGTTGCCGCTGGCATGGGTGCATCAAAAGCCGATGCGTTGCCAAACTGGCCGAAACCTTGATCGCTGCGTGGTGCGCCCATGCCAGGGACGGGGTCGTTAACGGGATTCGAGGGCGAGCTGTAACGCGGCGTTTGCTGCGCTTCGCGATAGCTGTTGTTGGGTGAACCTGCTGCACCAGGTGCACTGTACGCGGGGCGCTGTTTGGCTGCCTGCTGACCGCGCAGCATGCGCACCAGAAACATGACGGCAAACACCGCTGCAGCAATCATCAACATGGTGCCCAGGAATTCAGCCATGCCCGCGCCGAAGCCAAGATAACCAAACAAAGCCGCCAGACCCAAACCGGCTGCCAGGCCACCCAAGGGGCCCAGGAAACGGTTACGGGGCGCGGCTGCCGTACCTGCGGTAGCGCCCGCAGGGTTGGTGGCCTGCTGCTTGCTGGGCGCAGTGGAAGTGGTGCCAGAAGGCGCAGTGGATGGAGACTTCTGGAATTGGGAAGGCGCAGGGCGGCCAAAACTGCCACCGCCACCCAAGCGCTTGGCCTCGGCATCGGTAGGCAAAGCACCCAAACTCAGAAAGGCTGCTACTACAGCCAAGACAGACAATCGAACAGACCAAACACGGGTTTTCAAAGCAAAAGCCTCCAGAATATTAATTTTTCGCGTGTAGCCAGTAGACAAACTCAGGCGAATTTGGTTCCTTGGTGCAGCGCGACCACACCCGCAGTGAAGTTGGTGTACTTCACCTGATCGAACCCACTTTCAAGCATAATGCTTTTCAGGGTTTCCTGATCCGGGTGCATGCGAATGCTCTCCGCCAGGTACTGGTAACTGGCACTGTCTTGCGCCACAACCTGACCAATTTTGGGCAATACCTGGAAAGAATACAAATCATAAGCCGGGGCCAGCAGGGGATTCACCTTCGAAAATTCAAGGACCAATACCTTCCCACCCGGCTTGATCACGCGACGCATTTCGCTCAGGGCCACCTCTTTGTGGGTCATGTTGCGCAAACCGAAAGCCACGGTAACCACATCAAAGTAATTGTCGGGAAATGGGAGCTTTTCAGCGTCGCAAAGGGCCATTTTCGGCAAGTATCCGTGATCAATCATGCGATTGCGACCCACACGCAACATGCTTTCATTGATGTCGGTCAGCCATACTTCGCCGCTTGGGCCCACTTTGTCCAGAAAAGCCTTGCTGAGATCACCGGTACCGCCCGCAATATCAAGCACTTTCATACCGGGGCGAACACCTGCTGCACGCACGGTGCTGGCCTTCCACAAGCGATGCATACCCCCCGACATGAGGTCGTTCATGATGTCGTACTTGGCCGCCACGGAGTCAAATACCTCGGCTACTTTCTTGGCTTTCTGGTCTTCCGGAACCTTTTCGAAGCCGAAATCGGTGATTTTTTCGTTCATATTGATGTGTGGCGTTGATTAATGGCTTGCGCAGGCGCCGCCCTTCTTTTGTTCAAATGGGATGTTTTCAGGCGCATTGGGTTCGCGGCTAGCGCCGGCAGCCTTCATGCGTTCCAAGTAGTCTTCCCACAAACCTTCCTGGTTCTCGCCCATCCACAACAAGTATTGCCAGCTAAACAAGCCTGAATCATGACCATCCGAGAAAAAGGGTTTGATGGCATACATGCCCACCGGCTCCAGGTTATTGATCGTCACTTCTTTTTTACCCACCTGCAGGGTTTCCTGTCCGGGGCCGTGGCCACGGACTTCAGCGGACGGTGAGTACACGCGCAAGAGCTCGAATGGCAGGTTAAAACAGGCGCCAGTGTCGAATTCAATCTCGAGCACCTTGGATTTTTGATGTACCACAATGCGTGTGGGGGTGGGGATATTGGTGGTTTCCATGCTGCTTAGGGTCTTTGGAATGCGTAATCCTCAAGTGTATCTCATCAAGACCAACAGCGGTCTACACCACGGCACGGGATTAATTTGATGACGATTCATTCAAGTGTCATATTACTGTCATGGAAATCCACTACTTTAGGTGGCATTGCAGACCACAAATATGCCAGAGAAGAGGAAGAACGAGATGTCCAGCACCATCCTAGTTGTCGAAGATGAACCCGCAATTGCAGAATTGATTGCCGTCAATTTAAGCTTTGCAGGTCACAAAGTGCTGCGGGCCGCCGATGCGGACCAGGCCAAAACCCTGATCACCGCGGAATTGCCTGACCTGGTGCTGCTGGACTGGATGCTGCCTGGTAAAACCGGCATTCAATTTGCGCACGAACTGCGCGGCCACGAGCGTACGCGCCATGTACCAGTAATCATGCTGACCGCGCGTACGGAAGAACAAGACAAGGTAGATGGCCTGGAAGCGGGCGCAGACGATTACATCACCAAGCCCTTCTCGCCCAAGGAATTGCTGGCACGAATCAAAGCGGTGCTGCGTCGCCGTGCGCCGCAGCTGACCGACGATATTGTGGAAGTTCATGGCCTGAAACTAGACCCGGTGACTCACCGCATCATGGGCCATGACAAGATCATTGACATGGGCCCCACTGAATTCCGCTTGCTGCACTTCTTCATGACCCACCCAGAGCGCGTACACAGCCGCACCCAGTTGCTGGACCAAGTTTGGGGGGACCATGTTTTTGTTGAAGAACGCACCGTGGATGTGCACATTCGACGTTTGCGCCAGGCTTTGACCATTTCTGGCCATGACCGCCTGATTGAAACAGTTCGCGGTGCCGGCTACCGTTTTACTGCAACGCAAAATGAAGGTGCACTAAACTAAGGGCTCCCCTGGAAGGGATATTCCCCTAGAATACGCACCTATGGCGTTCATCTTTTTTCGATTGATACTGTTGGCCATGGTGCTGGGTGCAGCCGCCATCGTGGGTCAAATGATTGCTGGCCACAAAGGTGCAGTGGCGGGGTCTATTTTGGCCTCGCTTTTTATCTATGCCCTGCATGTACGCTCCGGCCTTCGAATCATTGAATGGCTGGACAACTTCAAGGTTGAAAACGTGCCCGATGTGTCTGGCTGGTGGGATGACCTGGCCGCGAAGCTGTTTCGCTACCTGCGTTTACACCAACGCCAGCAACAGGCACTCACCAATGCCTTGGTGTCATTTCGCACTGCTGCGCAAGCCCTGCCCGATGGCGTGGTGACGCTTGATTCTGAAGGCCATATTTCCTGGTGTAATGACACGGCCCAAGACCACCTGGGTTTGAAACTGGGAAGTGATATTGGGCAGCCATTGATCAACCTGGTTCGCAACCCAAGCTTTTCCAGGTACATTCGCAGCCGCTCTTGGGAACAACCCCTGGTAATGACCGCGCCACGCAGCCGCAGTAAGGTTTTGTCGGTGCAATTGGTCAGCTACGGCGACAAACAAATGCTGGTGCTGTCGCGTGATGTAACCCAGGTAGAAAAACTGGAACGTATGCGCCGTGACTTCATCGCCAACGTGTCGCATGAACTGAAAACCCCGCTGACGGTGTTGAGCGGTTTTCTGGAGACCTTCCGCGATCTGCCTTTGAGCAAAGAACAGCAAACCGAATACCTGAATTTGATGTACACCCAGGCCAACCGCATGCAGAACCTGGTGGAGGACCTGTTGGCCTTGTCGGCGCTGGAATCCTCGCCCAACGCAGGCGAAGGTGGCGAGCCAGTTGACTTAAGCGGAATTGCACAAAAAACAGGCGATGAAGCACAACAGCTGTCGGCCGGCAAACACAATATTTCCGTGGATGTGGAAAAAGGCCTGATGGGGTTTGGAAATTCGGCCGAAATTTTCAGCGCGTTCTCCAATATCGTGACCAATGCAGTGCGCTACACCCCCGAGAAGGGAAACATTACGATTACGCTACGGCGAGCAGAAAACGAAATTGGCAAGGCCTGCGCTGCTTTCGTGGTGCGCGACACAGGCATTGGTATTTCAGCAGAACATATTCCGAGATTGACCGAACGGTTTTACCGCGTAGACCGCAGCCGTTCACGCGAAAGCGGCGGGACAGGTTTGGGCTTGGCGATTGTGAAGCATGTGGTGCAACGCCACGATGGTGAACTGGACATTCAAAGCAGACCGAATGCTGGCAGTACCTTCACCATTCTGATGCCGTTGGCGAAGGCTGGCGCGGCTTCCAAGCCTGCGCTTGCTGAAGCGACGGTTGTTTGACTGCTGCTGGGTACGATTGTTACTGGGTTGAGTTCGATTTGAATTTCAGCGTGGTGCTCGACTTGGATGCTGTGCGACCTTGCCTAAGCAATGCTTCTTGATCCGGCTTAATGCTTCTGGCTTGGGGCATGCGAAACGCATAGGCGTCTTCGCATCGACTCCTTGCGGAGTCGCCCCGCGCTTCGAAGCCGCCGGGAAGCCTTGCAAAGCCGGCAAGGCGGCACAGCACCCAAATCTCACTATCTCCTCGGACTGTCAACAGAAACCTCAAACACCAACCCGCGACAGTGATTCGACAAGCTCTTGAGTCCCACAAAGAGACTCAACTCTTCTGATTTTCGATGTATTGTTTGTCCAGCTTTGACAATTTCATTCGCTTTGCTTCGACTTTTATCGCCTCCACTTTATGCAAATGAGTCTGGGTACACTGAAATTTGGATTGATCAAAAACGGCAAAGCAAGTGCCATTTGCATGAACTGCACTTCGGTATGCCACACCATCGTAACCCCTGCGCTGAAGAAGTTGAACCCACATTGCATGTGCATAATATGCACGAGGATCCCGAGGATGAACCGGACCTGAAAACGCATTTACAGACAAATCCTGCAGGGCAAAATAATCCCTCAGAAAATCTCCGTTTAACTGTTTTCTAAATTTCTCAACAGGGTCTTCAGGAGATCTTATATTCGTAAGGTCTATTATTTTTGTCTTCGCTTTTGATACCAGTTTGAAAACTCCAACCGTGATCAGCTCTCCAACATCCGGTTTAACCTCAGCGATAGCGGTTTCAGGACTTTCAGCCAAATACAATACCGAAACTCCCGCCATCTGGGCTCGTCCGATACTGGCGATCTCCGGGGCTGGGGGTCCCATGTTCTTCTTGCTGAAGTTTTTGAGTTGGTCAAAATCGTGTTTGCGTGCGCGGTAATATCTATCTTTTCCTATTGTCAGTTCAGAGGTGCAATATTCCTCTGTCACCTTCAAATATTTCTCAATATCATCCTTGATCGATTCCGGAACTTCAAAAGAGGGTCTTGCAAATTTACGAATCTTCTTAAATAGCTCAACAGCGTGCGATTCGTGGAAACTAAAACTTAAATCCATTATGTTAAACATTTAGCAGATCCCTGATTCGTTTCGTAGTTGATTCAAAAGTTTCGTACCAAATACATTTGCAAAAAACATATTGTTGTTGCTGATGTTGAGACAAAGGTGGAAACGACGCGCGTTTCGAATTGCTTGAATAATACTTTGCCAGATTGATTGTGATTTAGACGGTGAAGAATCAATCCGATTGAAAAGATTATGTTTTTGGACACGCGATAAATGCGGCTTGCACTGGGAGAAGGTTTAAGTGCTGCGCCAGCTGGCCGGCTTTGCAAGGCTTCCCGGCGGCTTCGCAGCGCGGGGCGACTCCGCAAGGAGTCGATGCGAAGACGCGTTCGCGTTTCGCATGCCCCAAGCCAGAAGCATCAAGCCGGAATCAGAAGTCTTGCTTAGGCCAGATGGCGCAGCATTTAAACCTTTCCAGGCTCATTTTACTTATTCACTGAATTGGAAACGCAGCCAGCAATTGAGCCCGCAAATCCAGCATCCATTTTGGTTTCGAATCGAGCACCCACTGCTGGCGGGGCGATAAGGAGACTCCGGGTTTGGCAGTCGCCCACACGGGTGCGGGAAAATGTTTGTCGTCAGTGAAACGCGGAATGACGTGCCAGTGCAAATGCGGCACCACATTGCCAAGCGTTGCAATATTCGCCTTGTCGGCTTTGAAAACACGAAGCACGAACTGCTCGAGCAACGCCACCGCGTCCATGCAAAGCATGCGGTCTTCACGGCTTAAATCGGAAAACTCACGCACATGGTCGTTCCACACCAAGCGAAGAAAGCCGGGGTAATCTGCGTCGACCGCCTCAATAACCCGGAATTTGCTGCAATTGAACACCCAATCACCGCCCGGTGTGGCACACAGGGGGCAATTGGGATGTTGAGCACCTTCATCAACGATATTTTCAGCCGACTTGTTCAGCGTCATACCAAAATACGCTCGATACCGCCATCGTTGGCTTCCTTCACGTAGTTCTGCAACCAGTCTTTGCCCAACACATGCTTGGCCACTTCCACCACAATGTAATCGGCTTGCAGATTGGCGTCATCGCTATAACGGCTCAAACCTTGCAGGCAAGAAGGGCAGCTGGTCAGAATTTTCACATCGGCTTCAGGCGCTTTCTCGCGCAGCTTGTCGGCACCCTTGCGCATTTCCTCTTCCTTGCGGAATCGAACCTGCGTGGCCACGTCCGGGCGAGACACACCGAATGTGCCTGACTCGCCACAGCAGCGATCATTTTTCGTGATGTTCTGGCCTTGCAACTCGCTGTTCATCAACTGGTTCACAACCTTCAGCGGGTCATAAGTTTTCATGGGCGTGTGGCAAGGGTCGTGGTACATGTACTGCGTACCCGTCACATTGTCCAGTTTCACACCTTTTTCCATCAAAAATTCATGGATGTCGATGATGCGGCAGCCCGGGAAAATTTTCTCGAATTCATAACCCTGCAACTGGTCGTAACACGTGCCACAGCTGACCACCACGGTTTTGATGTCGAGGTAGTTCAATGTGTTGGCCACGCGGTGGAACAGCACGCGGTTGTCGGTGATCATTTTCTCGGCTTTGTCGTACTGCCCAGCCCCGCGCTGCGGGTAGCCGCAACACAGGTAACCGGGCGGCAACACGGTTTGCACGCCCACATTCCACAACATGGCTTGCGTGGCCAAACCCACTTGGCTATACAAGCGCTCCGAGCCGCAACCAGGGAAGTAGAACACCGCTTCGGTATCCGCCTGCGTGGTTTTCGGGTTGCGAATAACCGGTACGTAATCACTGTTCTCGATGTCGAGCAGCGCACGTGCCGTTTTCTTGGGCAATCCACCGGGCATGGGCTTGTTAATGAAGTGAATCACCTGCTCACGAATCGGCGCCTTGCCCACTGTAGCAGGCGGCTTGGCTGTTTGCTTGTTCAACATGCCCAGCGATTTGGCTACCTTGTAGGCGCCGCGTTGCAGCTTGTAACCAATACCGGTCATGCCCACACGCATGGCCTTGATGGTGGCCGGGTCTTTCGCATTCAGGAAAGTCATGGCCAGGGCCGTGCCTGGGTTAAAACTTTTCTTGTCCATCTTGCGCAACAAGGCGCGCATGTTCATGGACACATCGCCAAAGTCAATATCGACCGGGCAAGGGGTCAAGCACTTGTGGCACACGGTGCAGTGGTCAGCCACATCTTCAAATTCTTCCCAATGTTTGATGGACACGCCACGACGGGTTTGTTCTTCGTAAAGGAAAGCCTCGACCAACAACGAGGTGGCCAGAATTTTATTGCGTGGGCTGTAAAGCAGGTTGGCGCGCGGCACGTGCGTAGAACACACGGGCTTGCATTTGCCACAACGCAAACAGTCTTTCACTGAAGTGGCAATGGAGCCAATGTCGCTTTGGCTCATAATCAGGCTTTCATGGCCCATCAAGTTGAAGCTGGGCGTGTAAGCGTTGGTCAAATCGCCGCCAGGCAGCAGTTTGCCCTTGTTGAATCGACCTTCCGGGTCAATGCGCTGTTTGTAATCCTGAAATGGCTGTAGCTCTTCCTTGGTCAGATATTGGTATTTGGTAATGCCAATGCCGTGTTCACCAGAAATAACGCCATCCAGATTCCGCGCGATCTGCATGATGCGATCCACGGTGTGCTCTGCTTCGTGCAGCATTTCGTAATCATCGGAATTTACCGGAATGTTGGTGTGCACATTGCCATCCCCAGCGTGCATGTGCAGCGCCACGAACAGGCGGCCACGCAATACTTGCTTGTGAATGGCCTTGCACTCTTCCATCACGGGTACAAATACACCACCCTCAAAAATGCGGTTCAGGTGATGACGCAGTTCTGTTTTCCAGCTCACGCGAATGGTGCGGTCTTGCAGCACATCAAACACCGTGGCTTCTGGCTGGTCTGCAAGGCGATGCGCCAGGTTTTCATCCAGGTGACCCAACCCCAAGGTTTTCAAAACCGGGTTGGCTTGTGCCAGCGGCATGTTCATGTTGCCCAGCAACCAGCTCCAGCGCTCGTGTACCGATTCAAGCAATTCAACAGCGCGACCCACACGATCACCCACCAAGTCTTCAACAGATAACTTGGTTGAATCGACTTCGTCGGTTTTGCCCAACGTGAGCGGCTTTTCAAAAAACGAGCGCAATGCCGCAACCAGCTTCAGCTTGTTGCGAATTGACAGTTCAATGTTGATGCGTTCAATTTCGTCGGTGTATTCACCCATGCGCGGCAAGGGGATGACCACGTCTTCATTGATTTTGAAGGCATTGGTGTGGCGCGCAATCGCCGCTGTGCGTGCGCGATCCAGCCAAAACTTTTTGCGGGCTTCAGGGCTGACTGCCACAAAACCTTCACCAGCGCGACCGTTGGACAGGCGAACGACTTCAGATGCAGCTTGGGCCACCGCGTTTTCATCGTCGCCCACAATGTCGCCAAACAACACCATTTTCGGGAAAGCGCCGCGCTTGGATTTGGGGCTGTACTTCACCGCGCGCAAATAGCGCTCGTCCAGATGCTCAAGGCCCGCCAAAATGGCGCCCATGGCTTTGCCTTCACCGTCGAGGTAATTTTTGATTTCAACAATCGAGGGCACTGCATCGCGGGCTTGGCCATAAAACTCCAGGCACACCGTGCGGGTGTGCTTGGGCATGCGGTGCAAAATCCATTTGGCGGATGTAATCAGCCCGTCACAACCTTCTTTCTGGATGCCAGGCAGGCCTGCCAGAAATTTGTCGGTCACGTCTTTGCCCAAACCCACTTTGCGGAATCGTGCTCCCTCAACCGTCAAACGTTCGGTCTTCAGAATTTTGGCGTTCGGGGCCTGGCGACCATCGGACCACACCAGGTCAAACTCGGCAAAAGGTGCGTCGTGAATTTTGCCCAGGTTGTGGTTCACGCGGGTCACTTCAAGCCAGTCACCTTGCGGGTCAACCATTCTCCACCAGGCCAGATTATCGAGCGCAGTGCCCCACAGCACAGCCTTTTTGCCGCCGGCATTCATGGCAATGTTGCCGCCAATACAGCTGGCTTCTGCGGATGTGGGGTCGACTGCAAACACGCGGCCCGCAGCCTCCGCGGCTTCCGACACGCGCTTGGTGACTACACCGGCACCAGAAAACACGGTAGCGTACTCTTGGCTCAAGCCCGGTAGCACTTCCATTTTTACCTGGCCGAGTTCTTCCAGCTTTTCTGTGTTGATAATGGCTGACATGGCCGTGAGTGGCACTGCACCACCGGTGTAACCGGTGCCGCCCCCACGTGGAATGATGGTCAGGCCCAAGTCGATACAGGCTTTCACCAAACCGGGAATTTCAGATTCTCGATCGGGGGTGAGCACCACGAAGGGGTACTCCACGCGCCAGTCGGTTGCATCAGTTACATGTGAAACACGGGACAAACCATCGTATTTGATGTTGTCTTTTGCAGTGTGCTCGCCCAAGGCCTTGCGGGCGTGGCCGCGCAAAATCGCCATGGCTTCCAGCTCGCGCTGAAACTCGAACACGGCCTTTTCAGCCACTGTCAACAATTCGCGTACCTTGGCGCTGCGATCCTCAGAGTCGGTTTCTATCGCAGCGTCCTTCACTTCAACCCGGCGAGCGTCAATTTCACTCAAGCGGTGAAACAATGCCTCGATCAGCGCGGTCAGGCGCTTGGGGTTGTCCAGCAAGTCATCTTGCAAATACGGATTGCGACGAACCACCCAGATATCGCCCAACACTTCGAACAACATGCGGGCGGATCGGCCGGTTTTTCTTTCCTGGCGCAACTCTTGAAGAATGTTCCAAGCCGACTCACCCAGCAGGCGGATCACGATTTCACGGTCCGAAAACGAGGTGTAGTTGTATGGAATTTCCCGAAGCCGCGCGGTTTCGCCGGCTGAGGGTTTCAATGTGTTTAATTCAACGGGTGCGTTCATGCAAAACCTTTAGACTGCTTAGCCTTTTATGGTACCAAAAACAGCGTGCTTGCGCCTAGAGTAAAGACTCATCAAGGACGACTCAAAACCCTTATTCGACAAGGGTTTTGAGGCAAAAATCCCAGAACTAGATTACATCCGCTTGGGCGCTGAAACACCCAACACTGCCAAGCCGTTGGCCAACACAGTAGCCACAGCCACCAACAAGGCCACACGGGCGGTTTTAAGGGTTATGTCGTCGATACGGACGCGCTCAGCATTGTAAAAAGTATGAAATGCACCAGCCAGTTCACGCAGGTAAAACGCGATGTGGTGTGGCGCCAACTCTTCAGCTGCCTTGGACAAAATGTCCGGGTAAGAAACCAACGTTCTAAGCAAAGCCAGCTCGGAAGGTGCGCCCAACAGGCTCAAATCTGCATTGTTCAAGCCTGCCAGGTCGATTTCAGCCTGATCCAGAATGGAGTGAATTCGGGCATGGGCATACTGAACGTAATACACCGGGTTTTCATCGGACTGGGCCAGGGCCAAATCTACATCGAATACGAATTCGGTGTCTGCCTTGCGGCTGACCAGGAAGAAGCGTACGGCATCGCGCCCCTTGGTCAAGGCTTCAGGCTGGCTTAGCATGGGCTGGCTTTCATCCACACCGCCCGACCAGCAAATCAGGTCGCGCACGGTCACGTAACTGCCGGCACGCTTGGAAATTTTGACTTCCTGCCCGCCTTTCATCACCGTGACCATTTTGTGCAGAACGTAATCGGGGTAACCCTGCGGAATGCCCACATTGCAGGCCTGTAAACCCGCCCGAACACGCGCAATGGTGCCGTGGTGGTCGGTGCCCTGAATATTGATGACCTTGCCAAAGCCACGCTTGAATTTCTGGATGTGATAGCCACGTCGGGCACAAAGTAGGTGTAACCACCTTCAGATTTGCGCATGACTCGGTCTTTGTCATCGCCGTAATCGGTTGAGCGCAGCCAAAGGGCTCCGCCCTCCTCAAAAGTTTTACCAGACGCAACCATGAGGGCCACGGCCTGCTCGACCTTGCCCTCGGAATACAGAGAACTTTCCAGGTAAAACTGATCGAAATTAACGCCAAAGGCCTTCAAATCAAGATCTTGCTCGGCACGTAGGTAAGCCACCGCGAAAGCGCGAATGGATTCAAAGTCGTCAGCGTTGCCACTGCCTTTGACGGGCTCGCCGTCGGCGGCCTTCACTTCTTTGCCGGCCAGAAAGTCGGCTGCAATGTCGGCAATGTAATCGCCGTTGTAGGCGCTTTCGGGCCATTCAGCATCACCGGGCTTGAGCCCTTTGGCGCGGGCCTGAACGGACGTGGCCAAAGTTTGAATTTGCACGCCCGCGTCGTTGTAATAAAACTCTTTGTGAACTTTCCAGCCCTGGGTTTGCATGACAGCAGCCATGGCATCACCCAGCGCAGCTTGCCGACCATGCCCCACATGCAAGGGCCCAGTGGGGTTGGCCGACACGAACTCGATCAAGACAGTTTCGCCCGAATGGGCTGGAGACTTTCCAAACTCAGCGCCTTGCTCCAGCACTTGCGCCACCACCGCAACACGGGCCTTTTGACTCAAACGAATATTGATAAAGCCTGGACCTGCAATTTCAATGGCGTCGACCAAATTCGCGCAGTCGGCGTTGGCTTTGACATGGTCGGCAAGCAGTTGGGCAAGCTCACGGGGGTTGCGCCGGGCAGGCTTGGCCAATTGCATAGCCAGGTTACAGGCCACATCGCCATGACTGGCATCTTTGGGTTTTTCCAGCGTAACCACCCCCTCAAAAGGCTGGTTCAGGGCAGCGGCAGCGGCCGCTTCGAATGCGGCGATCAGCGTATTTCGTTGTTGGGCAAGCATGGGGACAGTTCAGGCAGGTTTGAGCTAAGCCTCTGATTGTAGCAAGTATTCTCACGCAACGGCCCTGTCAAGCCCTCCGGGCTCAACGATTGCTCATTGCCGAGGCACTATATTTCGCATGACAACCAACACATTGCGCTGAAGCGTCAGTTTTTCAGTAATCGGCCGCACTTCCACAATGCAGGACATTTGCCGACCTGATTTGTCGGCGTAGAACAATGGAATAGTGGCATTGACCCACTTCATGAACGACTGACTTAATTTTCGTTTGCCGCTGTGACCAAATACAGCTTGCGCAAACCATTCCGGCGCGGTCTTCAGCGTAGCTCCCGGCGCAGTGCCGAAAATTGATTGAAATGCGTGATTCTGGTAAACGAAACCGTAAGAGTTGGGGGAGTCCTTTTTGGCTTCGAGCACGGCCACGGGCGAATCAATGATTGACAATGTTTGCGTGGCCATTTCAAGTTGTTGCGCAACTCGGCGCAGGGCGGTGATTTCGTTGAGCACACAGTAATTGGTATGGTTCCCTCGAATGAACCGAACTTTCACCATTTTTCCGGTGGACGGAACAAACAAGTCATGGCCGTCGGAAGCGCCTTCATACTTCAACTGAACCATCGCTTGTTGGAGTATTCTCTGCGACAAACCGGAGAAAATTGACCTCACCGACACCCCTGCCTTGAAAACCTCAACTTGGCCAAATAGGATGAGCCTGGCTTGCCGATTCGCAAACACGATGGAGTAAGTATCATCGAGCTCGAGCACGCCATCACTTACGTTCTGGAGAACAAGGTCTCGGGTAAAGTTGTTCATTTCTGCGTCAAGCCGCGCCGCTCTGGACTCTGTAATATCCACCAGAAAGAAACTAAGATTGGGCTGCGCTGTAAACCCGTCCTCCTGAATGTCGATAACCATTTGATACCAGCGGGTCACCCCAAAACTAAGCTGCTTGAATTCGATTTTCTTTGAGATTGAGTTCTCCAGACAAAAAGTAATCTCGTCCCGGAAATTCAGACCAGAGAACGCCTCAATCGAGGCGATTACTTCATCGATACAGAGAGAGTCCCCCGGGGATCCCAAGAGAGATTGAAGTTTTGATGACAGGTGAACCCTTCCTGATGCCCGGTGATAAAAAAAACCAGGCAACGATTTGAAAGCGTTTGACAACGAGGAATTGTAGTAACGCTTCAGATCAAGTTCTGGGCTGAGCAACACGCGATTCAGAGTTAGCCTGAAAAACCCGTCTGACAAATCCAAATACTCGTCAACCCAACTTAAATTGGCACTGAAACTACTGTAATAGTTCGCTTTGTTCTTGATTTGCACGGTAAATGCCCGGACTCCACCTTGATTTCTCACGGATTTGCAAGCCTGTAAAAAATCAGCGATGTTGGCCGGATGCAAAATATCGAACAGTCTGAATTTTGTAAAATTTTTGTTCGGCAAATAACAGGCGGAATGATCGGGCCACACCAGCAATTCAAGCTGATCGGGCGTGGCACTGTCACTGTCACTGTCACTGGGTAAATCGTGCGCTCGCGTCATCACATGAATATTCAAGTAGCCACGTTTCTGGGCGCTGGCTTCATCGCAAACAATCCTTACTTGCTCTCGAATACTCAGCACAGTGCCGTCGGACAATCCCATCTGATAATCAAAGAACTCACCAGATGCGCGACTACGTTCTTCCAGGACTCGTTCGCGATCACAGTCGAACACCTGACGAGTAAACCAGTCTTTCGTCACGGCGGTTTCACTGTTGAAACCCAATAACCTGGACAAAGTGATGTCCATGATGACCTTGTCGCCACTTAGGTCACGGGCCCATTCGGCATGCAATTCTGTGCCCTTGACGGACCGGGCGGCGCTTGCGGAATTGCCTTTGTGTAGCAATAACTCAGCAAGATTTGCCATTTTCTTGGCTACCTGAACGTCGGTGTCAGTCCAAGATCGCGGTGCAATATCCAGCACGCAAAAGCTGCCGATCCGGGAGCCGTTTGAAGAATGAAGAGGTATTCCAAGGTAAGAACGCAGATTCAGCTCCCCCTCCACCAAAGGATTGCCGCGGTATAGCGGATCAATCGAGGCATCATTGATTGTATAGGCTCATCGCTTTGTATGGTGTGAGTACAAAACGATACGCTTCGATCTGCTTCACACACTGCCAGCCCGGCTTTCGCCTTGAACCACAAGCGGTCCCGATCAACAAGCGAGATCAAACAGTACGCTGTGTTAAAAACACGCGCGCCAAGAAGCACCAAGGCATCAAGTTCGGGTTCCGGCGGAGTATCCAGGAGTTGGGTACGGTACAGATTGGCCAATCTTTCAAGTTCTTCGAGGCCTTGTGCAATTTCTGTCATGTCAATTTAGCGGCGTATCACCCAAAAGTGTCTAATCTCAATGCACTTTTTGGGTTAGCACAGTTGAAGTCCGTGCAATCCCACATTGCACATGCGACTAGTTATCGCACAAAGTATTTGAATTGACTGTGGTGAATTGTTAAATATTCCGTGGCGAAACAATCGTTTTCATTCAGTTGCGGTATTCAGACACAAACCCAGAAAATAAACCTGTTGGCTTCATTCAAAAGCGAGCGACATTTCGAACTGCCTCAATGTCTTGCGGCAAAGTCATGGAGAGCTCGTTGCGGGCCAAAGCGCGCTGGGAATGTTCAATACTGGCGTCCCGAAGATCGTTGTCACCAAACCCGGAGATGGCCTGAAACGCTTTTTGCAAGCGAATTGACACCTCAACCAAGCCCGCACCATCTCTGGCTAAACCGTTAAACGCATCATCAAACAGATCTTGTTCCCGCAAGTCGGGCGCGAAAATGCGGTCATGAAGGGGCTCTGTGGTCGAAGCCTGCCGTGCACGAACCCACAAGTGAAACAGTCGGGTTACGGTGCCAACCACATCGATTGCTGTGCCCGGGTCGTTGACGGCAGGCGACAGGGCCCGACATGCGATTTCACAGAGCACTACCAAACCAAAACGAGGATCTTGATCGTAGGTGCGTTGATCAGCCAAATGAAACGCGCTGGACAACTCGTCTAGACACTGCATGTTGTCGGGGCTCAAACCCTGCACCTGTGCAACCGGGTTACTGGGCGTACAAAATTTGCCCGGCAATACTGAAAGAAAAATTTTTAAGTCATGTTGCGCAGCCACAGCCTGAAGCGTTGCCATATCCACACGTTGCAAGTAACCCACCTTGGGCAGTGCAAGCGGCTCCCCTGTTATGGAGGATTGATTTGAAAATGGCGAAGCACCCAGACGTGGCTGGTTCCACCACACAGAAAACGAGTTCGCCACAGCCACCTCGACCTTGTCGATTGTGTTGCCCATGCGACCGAGGCGAGCAATGCTGTCCATCCAGCGGATAAAGGTCAAGATAACCAGCGCAAACACCAGCACACTGACGATAAACAGGGCAAAACGGCCAGCGTGATCGTATACGTCATTTTTCAAAGCCACCAGGGCGACGGCGCCATAAATGAAAACACCAATAAAAATCGACAAGGCATTCTGCGAAGTGTCATCAGCCAAAACAACGGAAAAAGCGCGTGGCGTGGCGGAATTGCTGGCTGATGCGTAGGCGGTCACCATAGCCCCCACCGCAAACATGGCAATGACCAGCATGCTTGAGGTGACCAAGTTCAACAGGGCCTCAATAGATTCAGTGCTGATATTGGGAACCCAGGCTACCGAATCTGTTTGATCAGCGAGGGAGGCCACAAATGCGAAGGCCACTGACAGGATGCTGACCAACAAGGGCTTCACCCACAGTTTTTCTCCAATTCGATTCCAGTGGAACAACAGGTTTTCTCGCATCGAACGGTCCTTATTTCTTTTTGGCCACCCAGGCAAAATGCCTTTGAAGGGCTTCATCGGCCAGCAGCGTCTCGGCGCTTGAAAATTGCTTGGCCAATTTCATTTCATCGTACAAATCATGAATACCATCGTGGCAAAGCCTGCAAATATTGACGCCTTGATTCAAGGTTTCCTTGTCAAAATTTTTTCGATAAAAAGCACGTCGATGTAATTTTTTAGGAATGAGGTGATGAAAGGTCAGCGCGGTAACGCGCCCACAACACAAACACTGACCGCTTTTTAGCCGGGAAGAAGGCATTGTGTGTACCCAACTCGCCTAAAGGTTTTTCTTCACCAAATCGCGCATCAGAAGGGCTTTTTCGGTGCCTTCCTGTTCCAGCCCCTCTACCACGGTCGCCCTGTTTTTGGGCGGCTGGTTCTGACTGACTTTCCATTTGCCAACCATGCTCTCGATTTGAACTTCAAAACCCACAATCGCCTGCTTGATTTGATCCAGAAATTCGGCAGGTGCATCGTTGACAGACCAAGGCCGATCTCGCGTGCCTTCCTGCTGCGCAGTCAAATCTTCCAGTTGCTGATGTAGCCATGCTGCATCATCCACAACCCGCATTTGACCTTTGACATGCACCACCGCGTAATTCCAGGTGGGCACCACCTTTTCTGTTTCCTGCTTGGTGACATACCAGGAGGGAGTGATGTAATGTTCGGCTCCTTGAAATACCAGCAAAGTTTGTGATGACACCGCCAAATCAGCCAAGATTGGATTGGCCCTAGCCACATGGCCGCGCAACAACATTGTTGCACCCACATTTTCCGCCACTACCATGGGTATATGGTTGGCGTTCAGCCCCGAAGTTGACATCGTAATGACAGTGGCCAAGGGGTGAGCCTTGATCAAATTCAACAACACCGGAATCGAGGTTTCCTCAAACTGCTTGGGCAAATACATGAGCCTACTTCACGATTTGAATTTGGGCTGGGTCGACAACAAGGATTCGGGTTTGATCGCCAAATTGCTCAACCACACCTGACACCACAATATTTTTACCAAAAAAGAATTTTGGCAAGTCGTGAATACCTTGATACGAATACCAAGCCGCCACGCGACCATCAATGACCACGGAGAGATTGGCTGGATCCCGAAAACTGGTGTGTGAATTCAAGTCGATTTCATCGCGCTCGGTGCGCAATTTGCTGGAACGGACTTTCATTTGAACCTGCACTTCCTGATTCAAACGGGCCAGTGCTTTCTCGACTGTGATAGGTGCGGCATAAAGTTGACCTGTGTTGAGCAAACCAGCAGCGCCCGCCATGATGCACACTGCTACCCACATGCTACGCATGCTTTTCTCCCAGGGTGTTTGACTTCTCAGTGTATATCAGCCTACAGCCAAAGCACACGGGCAATCATGTAGCTGCCCAATAGCAGCAAGCCTAGGAAAAACACGGTTTTGAAAGTCTCTGCGCTCAACAGGGCTCGGCATTTTTGCCCCGCCAGCACCCCAGCCATGGTGGGTATCAGGCACAAAGTGGATTCCCAGGCCGCAGCCAATTCAAACCGCCCCTTGAGGTACAGGCCCACTGCCAGTGCAAAGGTGCCCACGGTGAATACCAAACCCAAAGCCTGCAACAACTCGTCTTTGTCCATACCCAAAGAATTCATGTACGGTGCGGAAGGCACCGATGAAACGCCGGTTGCACCCGCCAGAAACCCGGTAAGCCCACCCACCAGGGGCGAAGCCCAGCTTTCCTGGCTGGCATTCACATGCATGTTGAACTTGAACAGACCCAACACGGCGTACACAAACAACACCAGACCCAAAGCCAGGGTGGCATACGAAGGCGTGCTACCGGTCAAAACGCCAACCCCGAAGGCAGCGCCGATACACACCATGACGAGTAAACCGGCAAAGCGGCGCAAGGCAATCAAAAAACCTGGGCCAATCAGCATTTGCCACACATTGCTGACCATGGAGGGAACAACAATGAGCGCGGCAGCCTGCACTGGCGCCACCGCGACCGCCATTAAACCAATTGCGATTGGGGGCAGACCCATGCCGGTGACGCCTTTGACGAAACCTGCTACCAAAAATGCCAAGCCGACGATCAGGGTGTAGTCGTTAATGTTCAGAGCCATTTCCTTAAAGAGGATCGGGTGAAGAATTACCACCCTCTCCCAAAGCACGTTGCATGATGAGCGTGCCCACCCAACGATTGAATTTGTAGCCTACGTTGGGCATGCGCCCAACTTCCAGAAAGCCCAGTTTTTGATGCAACTCGGCCGAACCTGCTGTGCCTCCCTGGGTAATTACCGCCACCATTTGCCGCCACGGGCCTTGCTCGCACCTGCGAATGACCTCACCAAGCAAAGCCGCACCCAGACCCATGCCTTTGTGGTTTGGTGTCAAATACACTGAATCTTCAACGGTGTAGCGGTAAGCGGGCCTGGGCCTGTAACTGGCTGCATAGGCGTAACCAACAATCTCCTGATCGATTTGTGCAACCAGATAAGGCAAACCGGACTCGAGTATGGCTTGCCGTCGGGCACACATTTCTTCCAGTGTCGGCGGAACCAGCTCAAATGTGGCCAGCTCATGAAGTACATAATGCGCATACAAAGCCTGCACGGCGGGCATGTCGGCCAGGCAGGCATCCCGAATCTGAAAAGCTGATCGAGTGGCGTGTTGCATGGCCGGTTAAACCCACTTTACGACCGCGGGCGCGCTGTACGTTTTGAAAGCTTCAAGCAACGAGAATGCACAGGTATTGGCCATCAACATATTGCGGTGCTGGGGCCGAATGAATGCCTCCTGGTGAGCATGATCCAGAAAGGCGAGCAGACCGTCGTAATAGCCACTCACATTCAACACACCCACAGGCTTGTGATGAAAACTGAGTTGTGCCCAGGTCAGGATTTCAAAGAGTTCTTCGAAAGTTCCCAAACCACCGGGCAAAGCGACAAAGCCGTCAGAACGCTCGGCCATCATGGCTTTGCGCTCGTGCATGTTGCGGGTCACGATCAACTCGGTCAAGGCAGGGTGCGCAAGCTCTTTGGTCACCAGCGATTCGGGAATGATGCCAGTGACATTGCCACCCAAAGCCAACACCTCTTCGGCCACCACACCCATCAAGCCCAAATTAGACCCGCCGTACACCAGGCCGAAATTGTTGTCGACCAACGCACGTGCCAAAGCCTTGGCACCTTCGGTGTATTCAACCCGGTTGCCCGCACTGGAGCCACAGTACACACAAATATTTTTCATGACAGCTTCAAGCCCAATACACCCAACACAATCAGCACCACGCTGCCAATGCGCAGTGCATTGACAGGCTCATTGAACAAGACAATACCCATCAACACCGTACCAGCCGCGCCGATACCGACCCAAACGCTATACGCGGTGCCCACAGGCAGGGTTTTCATGGCCAGGCCCAACAGCCCAAAACTGATTGCAGCGGCAATCAAGGTGACCGCAGAGGGGAGCAGACGGGTGAAACCATCGGTGTATTTCAGGCCAATGGCCCAAACGATTTCAAAGAGACCCGCGACAAACAGAATTAACCAGGACATGACAACTCCCATCAAGCAAATGGGGCCGTCCCCGATCGAAGGTTGAGCGGTGAGGTCGTCCTCACTTCAAGAATCAAAAGTATCTGGAATGTAATTCACTGACCCAAGCCTGTCGCGCTTCCGAGGCCACTTGGGCCACCTGTTCACTTGGCAGGGCGTTAGCAATTTTATCACCAACAAAAGTTTTGTAATGCCCTTGTTCCAATTCCGCGACAGCCTTCTCGACAAATTCGTGTACTGGCCCTGTACCACTTAGCTGGGCCACAAGCTGGTTAATCTGCCGCAAACGGGCTGGCTTTCTGTAAAGATCGACCTGATTGAAAAACCTGCCAAAACTGTTGGAATCGGTCGTACACTGCGCCAGAAAATCAAGGCACTGACGCGTGACGATCGACAAATCTTCGGTGTTGCGCGGTAAACGCCATGCCTTGGCCAAAGCCCGGATCTGTGCAACATCCAGGAAAAACCCAAGACAATAAACCCAGCGCGCTTCAGCGGCGGAAAGACCATTCAAACGATCGTATTCTGGCTTGTCGAAACCAGAAAACGGCACAGGGCAGCTCGGTGCCAACTCACCCCAGGCATTGAGCTTGCTGATCAATTTGATCATGCGGGAAGGCTTCACCTCGCCCATGCCTTTGTTCAACTCGGCGTATATACGCTCGGCCACAAGGTGTTTTAACTCGCCGCTTGCCCGCAATTCCCGGCACAAGTCCATGGTTTCCTCGGCCACTGAAAAATCAAGAAAACGGGCCAGAAAGCGTGCCAGGCGAAGCACTCGCAGCGGATCTTCAGAAAAAGCGGGGCTAACATGGCGCATGCATTTGTTTTGAAGGTCGGTGAACCCCTGGAATGGGTCGATCAAATCGCCTTTCGCATTCATGGCCATGGCATTCACGGTGAAGTCACGGCGAGCCAAGTCCTCTTCGAGGGTAACCGAGGGGTCTGCGTGAAAAGTAAAGCCTTTGTAGCCATGTCCGCTTTTGCGCTCGGTGCGGGCCAAGGCATATTCTTCGTGGGTACGCGGGTGCAAAAACACGGGAAAGTCTGAACCCACCGGAGTAAAACCAGCAGCCAGCATATTGTCCACGGTCGCACCAACGATCACCCAGTCCCTATCTCTGCTGGTGCGACCCATCAGCGCATCGCGAACTGCACCGCCCACCACATACACTTTGGCACGGGCGGGCAATCGTTCAATGGCGGAATCGACTTGAAAACCTTGCAGTTCAGGGTGGCGGGCCATGAGCAACACGAGAATGAATGTTGCCCAAGATTACCACCGAATTATGCGGCGTGGCTTGCAGGCAAACGCGTGCGGTTGTGCTCACGGGTGAAGTCGATGGCTGGGCCTGCGGGCACAACCCGTGTGGGGTTGATCATGTCATGGCTGTAGTAATAATGACGTTTGATGTGATAAAAATCGACGGTTTCTGCCACGCCAGGCCACTGATACAACTCGCGCACATAGTTGGATATGTTTGGAAAGTCTTCAAGCCTTTGGCGATTGCACTTGAAATGGCCGTGGTACACCGCATCAAACCGAATCAAGGTGGTGAACAAGCGCCAATCCGCTTCTGTCATTCTTGCACCCACCAAATAGCGGTTGTTCTCCAGGATTTTTTCGACAGAATCAAGCGCCATGAACACGGCGTTGTAGGCTTCTTCGTAAGCGCCCTGCGCAGTGGCAAAGCCAGCCCGGTAGACACCGTTGTTAATGTTGTCATACACCAGTCCGTTGACCCGATCGATCATGGCACGCAGGTTTTCAGGGTAGTAATCATCGTGATTGCCAGTGATTTCATTGAACGCTGAATTGAACATACGAATAATTTCAGACGATTCATTGCTGACAATCTGATTGGTTTTTTTACACCACAACACCGGCACAGTGACCCGCCCGGAGTAGTCGCTTTTGTTGCGCGTGTAAATTTGGTGCATGAATTCGCTGTTGAACAATTGGTCACCAGTGCTGCCCGCATCTGTGTTGAATGTCCAGCCATGGCTGAGCATGTCCGGGCTAACGACCGACACATCGATGTGCTGCTCCAGATTCTTCAACTTGCGAAAAACAAGGGTACGGTGTGCCCACGGGCAGGCAAGCGACACATACAAATGGTAGCGGCCACTTTCTGCCTTGAATCCACCCACACCGCTGGGCCCGGCGTTGCCATCGGCAGTCACCCAGTTGCGAAGCTTGGCGCTTTCTCGCTGAAATTTGCCACCGCTTGAACTGGTGTCATACCACTTGTCTTGCCACTGACCATCGACCAACAAACCCATGCGATTACTCCTTGAACTGCAACAACAAGGCCTCACCTTAACAAAACAGAGCCTTACAGTTGTTCAATATTCTTGAAGGTGTCGGCCACTTTTTGCCGAAGGGCCTGGCGTTGGGCTTCATCCAGTCGGGCAATGTTTTTGGCCATCAGGCCGGTTCGCGGGTTGGCGGACAGCATTTTTTCGTGCTGGTCCAGAAACCCCCAATACAGCGTGGTGAATGGGCAAGCCTTGTCGCCTGTTTTTTCGGCCGGGTTGTATTTGCAACCGCTGCAATAGTTGCTCATGCGCTTGATATAGGCACCCGAGGCAATATAGGGCTTGCTGGTGAAACGCCCGCCATTTGCAAACAAGGCCATGCCGGCCACATTGGGCAGCTCAACCCATTCAACCGCATCTACGTACACCGCCAAAAACCAGTCTTCCACCTGCTGTGGCACCAGCCCAGCCAACAAGGCAAAATTGCCAATCACCATGAGGCGTTGAATGTGATGTGCATAGCCGTAATCGAGCGTTTGGCCAATCGAATCTTTCAGGCAGTTCATCTGGGTATTGCCGGTCCAAAACCATTTGGGCAAATCAAGTTTGGCTTGCAAATGGTTGTCTTCGCGCATCTTCGGCATGTCGAGCCAATACACCCCGCGCATGAATTCACGCCAGCCCAGAATTTGGCGAATAAACCCTTCTGCACTGGCTACATCCACCTTGCCCGCGCGGTACGCGGCTTCGGCTTTTTCAATCACCTCGAGCGGATGGAGCAAATGCAGATTGATTGCGCTCGAAACCAATGAATGCCAACCGAACGGCGTGTCAGTCCACATCGCATCCTGATAGGTGCCAAAGTTGACAAAACGGTTCTCAATGAAGGCATCGAGCGCCTGCAGAGCCTGTTCACGTGTCACTGGCCATGCAAAATTTTTCAATGTGCCTGGGTGATCAGGAAAACTCGCTTCAACCTCTGCAAATACTGCCTGAGTGATTTCATCGGGTTCGAAAAATGCAGGGGGCGTAATGTCTCCAGGACCAGCCTTGGGAAAGGCACTGCGATTGTCCGCGTCAAAATTCCATTTGCCACCCGCCGGTTCAGCACCCTCCATCAATACGCCCGTGCGCTTGCGCATTTCGCGATAAAAATACTCCATGCGCATCTGTTTGTAGCCACTGGCCCACTTTGCGAATTCAGCGCGGCTGCACAAATAATGCGAGTCTTCGAGAAGACGCAACTTGAGATTGTCTGATTTGGCAAGCGTCAGGAAGTCTTGCTCCAAGCGCCATTCTCCGGGCTCGGCCATGTCGATGCTGGTATATCCGTGTTGCTTGCACAGTGCAGCGACTTCCTGCACAAGACTGCGTCTACCCGTGTCTGCCAAAGTGCGGTAGTGCACCGTGTAACCTGCATGGCGCAACTCATCGGCGAAATGGCGCATGGCGCTTAGAAACAAAGCAATGCGAACCTTATGAACCCAAACCACAGTGGATTCGGTGGCGGACTCCACCATGATGATGTGTGTGTTTTCCGGGGGATTGAGTCGCAGCGCGGGGTTGTTCATATCGAGTTGGTCGCCCAACACCACCACTGCTTTTGTGTCACTGCCCATATTGTTTGCTGCCAGTTTATTTGCCGCTCGTTCGTGGCGCAGCCTTGCGGCATGCGTCGGAGCAGTACTTCACATCATCCCAGTTCCTGGCCCAGCTTTTGCGCCAGGTCATGTCTTTGCCGCAAACGGTACACGGCTTGCTGGGCAAATACGACTTGTTGCCTTTGAAAGTTTGCTGCTTGCCCGACACTGGAGTTACTGCTGATTGAATTTGTTGCGCAGTCGCCAGTCTGCAATCGACTCGCTGATCGACTCAAGGCTGGAGAGCAGCACGAAGTCTTCTGAAGGCTTTTTGCGCAGTGCTGTGGAGGAACCGCCACACCAGATTTCAACCATGGGAGGCAACTTCTCGCGCAACTCGGCAACCGCTTCAAGCACTGCGGGCGAACTTTGTATCACCGAGAATGACAAGGCCACAATATTGATGTTCTGCGCGCGGGCAGCCAATACAATGTCGTAGATGGGCGTTTGGGTACCCAGTGATACGCACTGAGCACCTTCCATTGAAAAAATGCATTCGGCCATCAGCAAACCCAAACCATGCAACTCGTTGGGAAGTGTGGTGAGCAGTACGCGTGGACCCTTTCGGGTGGAGGGAATGGTGTTCAATGCATTGCGCAGCACCACCTGAATGGTCTCGGTGTAAATGTGTTCTTCAAAAATTTCAAAGTACCCACGAGCCCAGGCATCTCCCACCATTGCATTCATGGGCGCCACGATTTCAACCACAAAACGGCGCAGACCCATAGTCAAGGCCAGGCGAGACATCGCCTGGCGGAATTCTTCTGCATCATGTCGCTTGATGAGCTCCATGTAGCCATTCAATTCGTCCAGGCTGTCTGGCGCCACGTTCATTCTCGAACCCGCGCTACTGACCTCTGCCAACTTGACGAGTTCGTCGATACTCAAACCAATGATTTTCCCTGGGCGGTGACCGCCATCGAGAAGCCTTTTGATGACTCGCAATTTCTCGACTTGATCGATGGAGTAAATACGCTCACCGAAAGAATCCCGACCAGGTTGTGGAAAGTTGTAGCGTTTTTCCCAGACGCGCAGCGTGTCTTTGGGCAAGCCCGTGTCCCGCTCGACTGCTGCAATTGAAAATGAGGGTTGGCTTAAATCTGCACGCTCATTCATACCTGAACCTGACCACGGTGAAACTTCAACATCTTTGTTTTGTCCTAGACAAATTGACTTGCCACACTGAACGAATAATAATGGAACTCAAAGCATGATTGCCAATCAAATTAGCACATTGGCTGAGATTTAACCACACATATAGAGACATTCAAGTGAATAATATGCATTGTAAAGACAAGCATCTGTCTAGTCCAGTCCGGGTAAACCTTGGGCAGCGGGTTATGGCTGGCATGATTGCGGTGTTTGGCTTACTGCTGTGGAACTCTGCCCAAGCCAAGCCCGGCCTGCAATGCCCTGCCCTGCTGAACCATGAATTTCCCAGACTTCAAGACGAGAAGTCGATTTCACTTTGCAACTTCAAGGGACAAGTCTTGTTGGTGGTGAATACTGCGAGCTTCTGCGGTTTTACCAGCCAGTATGAAGAACTCGAAAAAGTGCACAGCCAATACGAATCCGAAGGTTTTAGTGTGGTGGGTTTTCCATCAAGCGACTTCGGCAATCAAGAATACAAATCGAACAAGGAAATTGCGGCTTTTTGCAACAACACATTCGGAGTAAAGTTTCCAATGTTTGCAAAAACCGTGGTGAAAGGGGATGAGGCCAACCCTTTGTACAAACAATTGGCCAATGCCAGCGGAGAACAACCCGGCTGGAATTTTCATAAATACCTGATCAATCGCCAGGGCGAAGTGGTCGGCACCTTCAAAAGCGGTGTCTCACCCACAAGCCCTCAGATTACCCAGGCAATTCGCCGTGCACTCGATGCACATCCAATCACAAAGCAGTAACTATTATTGGAGCGCTTCATTATGAATGCACCGGACGGACTTTTTTTACCTGACGAACAATCACGTGCAGACAAACGCAACATCGCCATTCAACGAGTGGGGGTGCGCGCGATCAAGCACCCGATCATTGTGGAAACACTGGAAGGCCCACAACCTTCGGTGGCCACGATTGATATGTCGGTGTTCCTGCCCGGCGACGTGAAAGGAACGCACATGTCGCGTTTCCTTGAAATTCTTCAAACCCAGGAAAGTGCACTGACGCCCGTTGGCATGAAACAGATGATGAGGGACATGCTTCAACGTCTGGATTCAAACGCCGGCACCATCACGATGAAATTTCCTTATTTCGTGCGCAAGGTTGCACCCGTATCGGGTGTAGCCAGCCTGCTGGACTATGAAGTGACTTTGGAAGCCGACAACAATGGCGCAAACACAGACGTGTTCATGACGGTGGTGGTGCCCGTGACCAGCCTGTGCCCCTGCTCCAAGAAAATTTCTGAGTATGGCGCCCACAACCAACGCAGCCACATCACGATTCGAGCACTGGTGGCCGACGGTATTGCCGTGGAAGAACTGATCCGCATGGCGGAAGAATCGGCTTCTTGCGAACTGTGGGGCTTGCTGAAGCGCCCTGACGAAAAATATGTGACAGAGCGCGCTTATGACAACCCCAAATTTGTTGAAGACCTGGTGCGTGATGTCGCCATTCGCCTGAGGGCCAGCAAGAAAGTTTTGGCATACCGCATTGAAAGCGAAAACTTTGAATCGATCCACAACCACTCTGCCGTGGCCTGGATTGAAGAAGACAAACGCAAACAAAATTAATAAACGAGCTGGTTCTGGCTGGAAAAGCCAGAACCAATTTCACTTACTGCAGTAAATAAAAGGTTAGGATGCTGGTATACCCTCGCTTTTTCTATTTTGAGTACACATGATCAAGAATTCAAAAGAATTACTGCCCAAAGTTGCCATTGTGGGTGGCGGAATTTCCGGCCTGACCGCTGCCCATGCTCTGCGCGACCACGCGCACACCACACTGTTCGAAGCCAACGATTACATTGGGGGCCATACCAACACGGTGGACATCGAAGTGGAAGGCAAGCAAGTGGCGGTGGACACCGGCTTTCTGGTGTACAACGAACGCACCTACCCCAACCTGATTCGCCTGTTCGACGAACTTTCGGTTGAAACCGTGGAATCGGATATGTCCTTTTCAGTGTGCTTGCCTGAATTGAATATTGAATGGGCAGGCACAAACCTGAACACGGTGTTTGCGCAACGCCGCAATTTGTTACGCCCCCGTTTTATTCGCATGCTGCTGGATATTTTGCGATTTAACAAAGAGGCCACCGCAATGGTGGCCGATGCGGGGCGTGCAGCCCTGTTCCAAAGCAAGGCGAAAATGCATTTGGGCGACTACCTGATCGAGGAAAAATACAGCGCTGAATTCCGAGACTGGTATTTGATCCCGATGGCCGCTGCAATTTGGTCTTGCCCCAGCGAACAAATGCTTGCCTTCCCTTTGGCCACATTCATTCAGTTTTGCCACAACCACGGTTTGTTGCAGGTGAACGACAGGCCCAAGTGGTTCACTGTTAAGAACGGCGCGCGCAATTACGTGCAAAAAATATTGCCTTTTGTCGACGAGGTACACCAGAGCACCCCCGTACTGGAAGTAAATTCCACAGGTACAAAACCGACTGTAAAAACGAAATTGGGCGAGCAGGAATTTGATTATGTGATTTTAGCCTGCCACAGCGATGAAACACTGGGCATGCTCAAAGGCAACGAGGCCCAGAAACACCAGTTACAACACATCAAGTACCAAGCCAACGTGGCGTACTTGCACACCGATGTAAAACTGATGCCCAAAACCCGCAGCACATGGTCATCCTGGAATTATTTGAGTGATGTGCTGAATCCTCAACCCAGTGTGTCGGTTACCTACTGGAGCAATCTGCTTCAACCACTGCCCGTGAAAACGCCAATTTTCGTGACACTGAACCCGATTATTCAGCCCGATCCAAAGCAGGTGTTTCGGGAAATTCATTATTCGCACCCCGTTTTTGATGTGCCAGCGGTTCAGGCCCAGCAAGCATTGGCCGAACTTCAGGGCTTGAACAATGTCTATCTGGCAGGTGCGTGGATGAAATATGGGTTTCACGAAGACGGACATACCTCTGGCTTGAATGCCGCGCGCGCGGTGATCGACAAGTTGGCGAAAACCACACAAAAGGCGGCTTGATGGCGCAAGGGCGTTTTCAACTCAATGAAGTGAAACTGGCTTGGGGCATGGTGAAACATCACCGTGCACATCCCAAAGCAAATGGTTTTACCACCGGCGCCTGCTTTGTTCGCCTTGTTTTTTCGACTCAATCCGATCCAAAACCCACACATGCTTACCCGGTAATTGACGGCAAGGGTTTGGTGTCGGTGTCGGCACACAATTACGGGTTCGAGGCGCACACGCTGAAGTTTCCCGAGTTTGTTTGCAATTTGGTGCGCAAGGTTGAATCGGAAACAGGCTTGGTACTTCAAGGCCCTGTGCATTTGCACACCTTCCCCAAGGTGCTGGGCTACGTATTCAACCCAGTCAGTTTTTGGTATTTCCACAATGACGCGCAACAGTGCCGTGCCGTGATGTGCGAGGTGAACAATACCTTTGGTGAACGGCACTTCTATTTGCTAACAGCCCCGGAAAGCAAGGCCCCATTGAACAAAGGCATGCTGCTGCATGCCCGGAAAGAATTTCATGTGTCGCCTTTTTTCCCGGTATCGGGTCGTTATGAGTTCCGGTTTGTCAGCAGTGCAGACCACTCACTGGCGCGCATTAACTATTTTGAAGGACAAGTTCAACAGCTCAGCACCAGCGTGAGCGGAGAACTGATGCATCCAAGCACCCTGCTTTGGGGTAAAACCTTATTGAAATACGGTTGGTTTACATTGGCCGTGATCGCAAAAATTCATTGGCAAGCGGTGAAACTTCTGCTCAAAGGCGCAAAGTTTCACGGCAAGCCCGCACCACCCCGTCAAACTATTACGCAGACTGAACTCGAAGCATGACTCAAGCCATTACTTTTTCCCAGTTCCAACTGCCCAGCCACGCACCCTCGTCGGCCCAGTGGACCCTGAAATTGCTGACCAAACTGAAAAAAGGCCGCCTGGAGATTGTGACTCCCGAAGGCGTACACCTGTTGTTTGGTGGCGAAGATGACCAACCCAGCGCGAAAATCAAGCTGAACTCGTGGGCTGTGTGCCAGCGGGCTTTGAAGGCAGGCGATATTGGTTTTGCTGAAGCTTACATTGCAGGCGAATGGGAAACACACGATATTGCCTCTGTTCTTGGTGTGTTTCTGGAAAACCGCAAAGCAGTAGAAACCGTTATTTATGGCAGTTTTCTGGGTGGCATTGCCTACAAAATCAAACACCTGCTAAACCGCAATACCAAAGCACAGGCCAAGAAAAACATTCATGCCCATTACGATTTGGGCAATCCGTTTTACCAGTTGTGGCTAGACCCCACAATGACCTACTCCAGTGCACTGTTTGACGGTGACACCAGCTTGAGTTTGGAACAAGCCCAACACGCCAAATACCAAGCCATGCTCAACTACATGAGCCCGAAGGCTGGTGAGCAGGTTCTGGAAATTGGATGCGGATGGGGTGGTTTTGCCGAGAAAGCATGTGCTGCAGGCGCAAACCTGGTGGGCCTGACCTTGTCAACAGAGCAACTGGCTTACGCAAAAGCTCGCTTGGCCAAACTGGGTTTTGCAGAACAAGCCGACTTCCGCCTGCAAGATTACCGGGATTGCCGTGGCCAATTTGACCACATTGCATCGATTGAAATGTTTGAAGCTGTGGGCGAAGAATACTGGCCAGCGTATTTTCAGTCGGTGAATCGCCTTCTGAAGACGGGCGGCAAAGCGGCCATTCAAACCATCGTGATTCAAGACGAATTGTTCGACCGTTACCGCAAAGGCACCGATTTTATTCAGCAGTATATTTTTCCGGGTGGCATGTTGCCTTCGCCCGCCAAGTTCAGAGCCATGGCAGAAAAGCACGGTTTGCGCGTGGTGTCGGAAAAAGCCTTTGGAAAAGACTACGCTGAAACATTGCGCCGGTGGCGAGTGCAATTCATGAAAACACTGGAACAGGTGAAAAACCAGGGCTTTGATGATCCGTTCATTCGCACTTGGGAGTTTTACCTGGCCTACTGTGAAGCCGGCTTTGAATATGAAAGCACCGATGTCATTCAGTTCTATCTCGAGAAAGTGGAGAATCAATGAAGTTGTTTTCGATTCAGTTCATTCAACGCACATTGCTGTGCCTGGTCTTGCTGGGCACTGCACCCTTGGCGCTGGCCAACAGCAACTTGAATGCCCCGCCCAAACAGGTCACGCAAACCATTGAGAATGCAAAGCTGATGGGCTACGGTACACTGCGCTGGTTTGGTTTGCGGGTGTATGACGGGCAATTGTGGTCGAACGCTGACCCCGAAGGATTTAACTACAAACGTGACCCCTCCTGCTTGAACTGAAATACGCCCGCGATTTTGAAGGCAGCGACATTGCCGAGCGCAGCATTGATGAAATGGAAGAAATTGGCGCCGGCACTGAGGTGCAACGCCAAGGTTGGCTGGTGAAACTGAACGAGATTTTTCCGGACGTAAAAAAAGGCCACACCTTGAGCGCCCTTTTTACACCGGGCAAGGGAGTTCAATTTTTCCGCAACGGTTTGCCGCTGGCCAAAGTGGACGACCCGGAACTTGCCGAGGCTTTCATGGGTATTTGGCTGGATCCAAAAACTTCTGCGCCTGAAATGCGCCGCGAATTGATTGGTTTGAAGCGCTAATACGGCCTCGCCGACATGAACCAACTGCCCCGCACCAGCGCCAAAGACCTGCTGAACTACGGCCTTCTGGGCTGGGCTCTGGGCGCGGTGGCCGTGCCCATTTACATTCAGGTACCCTACCTTTACTCCCGCATTTACGAAGTACCTTCCGCTTGGGTGGGTATCATCTTGCTGTTGTCGCGCCTGCTCGATGCAGTGCTTGACCCCGCCATCGGCTTGTGGGTTGACCGACGCAGCGGCCAGGGAAGCCGCTACGCCCTGCCCTTGCTCCTGGCTGTGCCTTTGTTGTTGCTGGGCATGGCAGGTGTGTTTTTCCCGGTGGGCAATACACCCACGGAATATGCAGCCAGCCTGATGGTGAGCTTGATCGTGGTGCACCTTGGTTACAGCTTTGCCAGCATCGCCTACCAAGCATGGGGAGCAGAGCTTGGCCATACCGACAAAGAACGCTCAACCTATGTCGCGGTGCGCGAGGGCGTGGGCATTCTGGGTGTGGTGTTCGCAGTATCGCTGGCACTAGAGACCCATGCTGGGTTGATATTCACAGTGTTCGCGATCATGCTGATACTGGGCATGTTTTTGTTGCTGAAATTTTCGCCTCAACCCGATCGAACAGCACAACAAGCCGCGAGCCCGTTTGCTGAAACTTTCAACAACGCGCAGGTCAGCGCGGCTGCAGCGCTTCGCAAAGGCTTTGCCGACATCGTGCAACCATTGCGTCGGCAAAACTTTCGCAAGTTAATGGGTGTATTTCTGTGCAACGGTCTGGCCGCTGCGCTGCCTGCCACACTGGTGCCTTTTTACATGCGCGATCGCCTTGGCTTGGGCGATTCTGATCAATGGGTGCTGGCTGTGTACTTTTTAGTGGGTGCTGCATCCACAGTATTCTGGGTATGGCTGGCCAGTAAAATTGGCCTGGCGCGCTCATGGTTATTGGGCATGGTGTTGTCCATACCCGCCTTCATCATTGTAGTTGTGCTGGGTGAAGGTGACTTGGCAGGCTACCTGTTGGTATGCATAGTCACCGGCTTTGCCTTGGGCGCCGATTTGTCACTACCCGCAGCCCTCGTGGCCCGGCTGATTGAAGAAAACGGTGAGCGAGGCAAAACCGAAGGGACTTACTTTGGGCTTTGGAACTGGATCAACAAATTCAACCTGGCCTTGGCACCCAGCTTTGCACTGGGTACCTTGCAGTGGTTCAGCTATTCAGCCGACATGGCAAAAACCGAGTCTTACCAAAGCATGGGCTTGCTGCAACAACTGGCCAATGACCCACTGCTGTGGGTTTATGCCTTGGTGCCTTGCGCATTGAAGTTGCTGGCCATTGTGCTATTGGGCCGTAGTGGCCTGGCCAGCCTGAACCAAACAACAAGCAACACCGCAATTGGGAGTACAGCATGACTATCGCAAAGCAATGGGTAAAACAATGGGCACAGCAATGGGCTAGTAAGCTGCAACTGGCATTTTTAGCCCTGGCAGGTGCGTTGGTTTTAACCGCTTGCGCAAGCCCGCAACCAGCAGACTATGCACAGGAAAAACCGGTGCTGGACTTGAAAGAATATTTCAATGGCACCATTGATGCATGGGGTGTGTTTCAAGACCGCTCGGGTAAAGTGGTGAAGCGCTTCACCGTGGTCATGAAGTGCACCTGGGATGGCAACACCGGCGTGCTGGATGAAGACTTTATTTACTCCGATGGCACCACCCAAAAAAGGGTGTGGACATTGAAAAAAGACGGCAACAAGTACACTGGCACCGCCGGCGATGTGCTGGGGCAAGCCAATGGCGAAACTTCAGGCAATGCATTTCAGTGGAAATACACCATGCTGCTGCCAGTCGACGGCACCACCTATGAAGTGCAGTTCGATGACTGGATGTACCAGATGGATGACAAGGTGATGCTGAACCGAGCGACCATGAGTAAATTTGGCATTGAATTGGGCGAGGTACTTTTGAGCTTTCGCAAACGAGATTAGGAAGGAACCCGCATGAGCTTTAACCCGAAACTAACCCAGTGGCAAAACAAGCGGGTGTGGCTGGTGGGCGCTTCCACCGGCATTGGTGAAGCCTTGGCCCGTCAGCTAGACCAACTAGGCTGCAAACAAATGTTGTCAGCGCGCAGTGCAGACAAACTGACCACACTGGCTGGTGAGTTACAACATGCCACCGCCCTGCCCCTGGACATCACCCAACAAACTGCTGTGCAAACGGCTTTCAACAATGTAATCGCCGCTTGGGGTGGCGTGGATTTGATCGTGCTGATGGCAGGCACTTACTCGGAAATGTCGGTTGCAGAATTCGACATTGAAAAAGTAAAACAACAAATCGATGTGAACCTGAACGGCACCATGTATGTGCTGGCCAATGCACTACCCAAACTACTTGAGCAAAAGTCGGGGCACCTGGCAATTGTTTCGAGCGTGGCAGGTTATCGGGGTTTGCCAAATTCGCTGGCCTATGGCCCCACCAAGGCGGCCTTGATCAACCTGGCCGAGGCTTTGCATGTGGAGTTACAGCCCCACCATGTGGGTGTAAGCGTGGTGAACCCGGGCTTTGTAGACACGCCGCTGACCCGCAAAAACACGTTTCCCATGCCATTTCTGATTACTGCTGAAAAAGCCGCACAAGAAATTATTACCGGTCTTGAGAAGGGAGAGTTCGAAATCCATTTCCCCAAAGCATTCACCCGCACCTTGCGCACCTTGCGCATACTGCCGTATTCACTGTACTTTGCTGCTGTGCGCAAAATTACTGCGAACAAAAACAAAGCGGAACTGGGCCATGAGCAAATCAAATAACACCATCAACAAAACAGGTGGCTTGGCCCCGCTGGATCGCCAGCAATTGTCTGAACCTTTGCGCAGACTAATCGATTTTTTTGAGCACCTGACCGAGCACACCGTAGCCGACATGCCCAGGTTTTATGCAGACAACGCTTACTTCAAAGACCCATTCAATGAGGTAAACCGGGTGGAGGACATCGCGCGAATTTTTGGCGAGATGTTCCATCAGGTTAACAACCCGCGCTTTGTGGTGCACACTGCATTTCAATCCGGTCAACAAGTGTTCATGGCTTGGGACTTCCTGTTCGAGATGAAGCGTTTCAAGGTGGGGCAAGTGCAGTGCATCAAAGGCTCATCTCACCTGCAATTGAACCAAAACGGCCTTGTTCAGTCACACAGGGACTATTGGGACACGGCTGAAGAGCTGTACGAGAAGATCCCGGTGCTGGGGGGACTGATGCGCTGGTTGAAAAAACAGGCAGGCTAAAAGCGGGAATCAGACCTGTTTCGGCGTACACATGTGCACATAAACGCCCCGTGTCACCAAATCTTCATGCGCTTCATGACATGTCTTGTTAAAATCACAAAATCAAATCTATTCAGTGAAGGTGGAGCAACATGTTGTATCCAGAGTTATTCAGGTCATTGGAGTCCGTTCGTTGGAACATGGAAAAGGACATCAACTGGGACCAGTTTGATGCCTCCAAGTTGTCTGAAGAGCAGGCCCAAACCATCAAGATGAACGCAATTACCGAGTGGTCGGCCTTGCCCGCCACAGAAATGTTCTTGCGTGACAACAAACACGACAGCGACTTCTCGGCCTTCATGTCAATCTGGTTTTTTGAAGAGCAAAAGCACTCGCTGGTCTTGATGGAATATTTGCGCCGATTCCGCCCCGATTTGCTGCCCACCGAAGAAGAGTTGCACGCCGTGCGATTTGAATTCGACCCGGCACCGCCGCTTGAAACACTGATGCTGCATTTTTGCGGTGAAATTCGCCTGAACCACTGGTACCGCTGCGCCTCCGATTGGCACACGGAGCCTGTGATCAAGCAAATTTACAAGATTATTTCCCACGATGAAGCACGCCACGGCGGCGCTTACCTGCGTTACATGAAAAAAGCCTTGGTTGAAGTGGGTGATGGTGCACGTGCGGCATTCAGCAAAATTGGTGTGCTTATGGCCTCGGCCCGCCGCACCCAAAAACCCTTGCACCCAACCAACCTGCATGTGAACAAAGACCTGTTCCCCAACGACACAGTACAAAGCCGCCTGCCAGACCCCGACTGGTTGGAAAACTGGCTGGATGGTCAAATTCGTTTTGATGCCGATTGGGAAAAGAAGGTGGTTGACCGTATTTTGCACAACATGAGCTTGCTGTTTGAGCGCACTTTTGAATCGGTGCAAGACCTGAACCGCTACCGCAAGGAAGTGATGGCGCGTTTGGGTGCGATCGAACCGCCCGTTGGCAACGCAGCCTGATTTGATTGCACCATGACAACAACCGGAAAACCGGCTCGCTTTGAAAAAAAAAGTGTGCCACCCCAGCGAGCTTGCTGAGCGTGCAAAACAACTCAAAGGCCCCGTGGTGTTTACCAACGGGGTTTTTGATTTGTTACACCGTGGACACGTCACCTACCTAGACCAAGCCGCGCAAGAAGGCCAGAGCCTGATTGTGGCTGTAAATTCCGATGAATCGGTCAAACGTTTGGGCAAAGGCCCAGACCGCCCCATCAACACCCAAGTTGACCGCATGCATGTGCTTGCCGCACTGGAATGCGTAGCCTTGGTTACTTACTTCGAAGAAGACACGCCTTTGAACGCTATTCTGGCGGCACGCCCGGATGTGCTGGTGAAAGGTGGCGACTGGCCCGTTGAAAAAATGGTGGGAGCCAAAGAAGTTCAAAGTTGGGGCGGCACAGCGCTGTCAATCGCTTTTGAACACGAGCGCAGCACCACCGCCACGCTCGAGAAAATACGCAAACTTTAAGGCTTGGTGGCTGGCGCAACGCCTGCCTGTGCAAACTGTTCTGGCAGGCTGGCCACGTGCAATGTGGTGGTGGGAAACGCAATTTCAGCGCCGTGCTGCTCAATAATCTCGGCGATTTTCAACAACACATCCTGCTTCACCTCGTGGTACTTCACCCAAATTGTGGTTTTCGTAAAGGTATACACCATCAGGTTCACGCTTGAGTCTGCAAACTGGTTCAGATTCACAATCAGGGTTTGATTGTCGTCAATTTCGGCATGCTCAATCAACATCCGCTTGACCGCGTCTGCAATGCTGCGCACCTGTCGCAAGTCTTCATAACGTACGCCGATTGTTTCCTGAATTCGACGGTGTGTCATCCGCGACGGATTCTCCAGTGAAATGGTGCTGAAAGTGGCATTGGGCACGTACAGTGGGCGCTTGTCAAAAGTACGTATGCGCGTGAGTCGCCAGCCAATGTGTTCGACGGTGCCCTCGATGTTCTTGTCAGGTGACCGCACCCAGTCGCCCACGACAAAGGGGCGATCCATGTACACGGTGAGGCCACCGAAAAAATTCGCCAGCAAATCTTTCGCAGCAAAACCCACTGCAATGCCACCCACACCACCAAACGCCAGCACACCAGAAATACTGAACCCGAGGTTTTGAAGAATCACCAAAGCAGCAGTGATCACAATAGAGGCGCGAAGCAACTTGCCGATGGCGCTGGCTGTGGTGGCGTCCAGCGGTTCTTTCACTCTATCCGGGCTTTGAAGTGCAAGCTCGAATCGCTTGGCCAAGCCAAACAAGAACCAGGTAATCAACACAATCACACCCACCCTGCGAACAGGGTCGATCAACTCAAAAACTTCAGCGTTGCTTGCGGTGTGTGTAATTTTGGCGGCCCATGAAATACCCAGCAACCAGATCAGAATTTTCAGGGGTTTGCGAGCACTTTCGAGGAACACATCGTCCCAGGGATTATTCGATATTTCAGCGAACCGACCCAAGCGATTGAAAACCAAACCCACGGTATAACTGACCAGGAGCGTGAGAAATACCACCATGAAAACCTGATATACCCAAGTGTTGTAAGTGAAAACACCACTGGGCACACCCAGGCTGACAAGCCAATCTTGCAGGCTGGAAAAATTCATGACTACTTTTGTTTGAATCGAAAGGAACAGTGTAGAGAACCTAGACAGCAAAAATGCCCCCGAGGGGGCATTTTCAGCATTTTGTAAACCGAGTGAAACAGCGAATTACTTCTTGTCAGCTTTCAGCTTGCCGCCAGCCTTCACATCGGCTTTCACGTCAGCTTTCGCTTTCACATCGGCAGCGGATTCAAGTTGACCCGTACGCTTGCCCACTTCGCCTTTGGCCTCAGAATGCAAAGCGCCAGCTTCACTGCGCATTTCATCGCCTTGAGACTTCGCGCCTTTCACGGCCGCGCTGGACTTACCTTTCAAATCGGCATTGGCATTTGCGTTTGCATTTGCGTTCGCATCTGCTTTGGCCTTGGCTTTGGCGTCTGCATTCAAGGAAACACCGGGCACTTCAGCTTTCACGCCGACGCCGGTGTTCACACCCAGGCCTACCGCCATGGCGGAGGCAGAGAACATCAGGGCACTGCTGAGCACGGCAAGTTTCAATGTATTTTTATTCATGATAAAAGTCCCCTTTCGAATGTTATTTGGGAACCCAGATAACGGTCATGTGGCCTGGCCGGTTGACGGCTTTTTCCAGAACTCGCTTTTGGCCACAACCGGGTCGGGCTCGGGCCAAGCCAGGCCCATGCGCTCGAGCGTACCGACCAAAATTTCAGCCACCAACATGTTCCGGAATCCTTTGTGATCGGCGGGGATAATCCACCAGGGCGCCTGCTTGGTGCAGGTTTTCTCCAGCACTTGTTCATAGGCATTGGCATACATGCTGTAGTTTTCACCACAGTGAAGGTCTTTTTCAGTCAACTTCCAGCGCTTGTCGGGGGTTTCCCAACGTTCAATCATGCGCTGGTGTTGTTCTTCACGGGAAATATTCAGAAATATTTTCAAGACTGTGGTGCCAGTTTCAGCCAAGAGACGTTCAAAGTCGTTGGCTTGATGGATGCGTTCGTCAAGCCAGGTGGCCGATACATTGTCGTGAATAATCGGCATGATGATGCCATCGTAATGTGAACGGTTGAAAATGACCGACTGGCCTGCGCCGGGTACATGGGGGTGAACCCGCCACAAAAAATCATGCGCTGCTTCTTGCTCGGAGGGCTCTTTGAACGACACCATGCGCAAAGCCATGGGGTGCACTGAGCGCATAATGGCACGAGCTGCGCCGTCTTTTCCTGCAGTGTCCATGCCCTGCAAAATGACAAGCAGTTTGTGTTCACCTTGTGCATACAGACAGGTCAGCAGGTGATTGAGTCGCTCCGACAATTGATCGACTCGCTCGTGCATGTCTTCTTTGGAAGGCATGTCGCCATAACGCGTTGGCCATTGTCGCAAGCGAACTGCCTTGCCGTTAACCATGCAGGCCTGGCCTAAAATTTCCCACTGACTCTCGGGTACCAAGGCATCGGGTAACACTTTTTCAGAGCGCTTGGTTTCCTTGCGTTTGGTGACTTTGGTTTCAGGTTTATTGTCTGCTTTGGTCATGCTGATCCAGGTTGTGCTTGTTTTCCACGGACTTTTGAATCTCGAACCGCACTTGTTCAAATGATTGGGCACGAACCTGACCGAATCCTTTCACCTGATTAAACAGGTCAAGAAGGTGATCGGTCTGTTTGCTGTGCTGCAACATTGAAGGATTATTGTGCATCAGTTCCAACCAGGTTTCAAACCAACCTACCAGTAAAGTCTGGTTTTTACGCTCTAAACTTCCTCTAAATGGATCAAATATCGTGTTTCGCAAGTGACGCATGCCCGCCAAAACCCTAAGTAGCGGGTCAATCCAGGGGCCCAGTTTTATTTTCCGCGGCCGGTGGCCGTGCCCAGCCAACCAAGTGGGGGCAAAGTGAAAATACAACTTCGCACCCGGTTCAAATTGCGCCATGGTTTGCCGTTTCCACTCGGGATTGGTGTGCAAGCGGGCCACCTCAAACTCGTCTTTGAAGGCCAGTAATTTGAAGTAGGTGCTGCACAGGCGCGTCCACTGGTGCTTCAAACCAAGCTCCTCAAAGCCGGTGCGCAAGGGCAACACCCTGGCTTTGAAGCGCTCTGCCAGTTGACTGTTTTGATACCGCGTCAATTCAGCTTGATAACGCATCAGCTTCTCGTCATCGCTTTCAAACTGACTGGTGGGTACAAAGTTCTTTTCCAACATCTGCTCGAGCAAACCAGGCTTTGACACCGCCACACGGCCGGCATCAAAGGCAAGCAGGTTTTCATTCACCTTCACGCCATTCAATTCAATGGCTTGGCGCAGGGCAGCCAGGTGCAAGGGCAAACAACCGCGTTGCCAAGCGGCGCCCAGCAGCAGTGCATTGGCATACACGGTGTCGCCAAACAGCCTTTCGGCCAGCCACTGGGCCCGAATCGGCGTGTAATGTTGCTCGGGGTTATTCAAGGCTCGTGCAATATCGGTGTGCATTTGTTCAACGGGCGCGCACCAGTCGCGCTGGGCGATAAAATCGGCTGTGGGTGGCGTGTCAGTATTCACCACCACAAATGCGGTGCTGTTCAGTAGTTCCAGTGTTTTTTCATGCGCAGATACGATCAGGTCGCCTCCGATCATCAAATCAGCCTCGCCCACCGGAATTTTGGAAGATGCCAAAGCGTTGCCCGCCGGGGCAAACTGCACATGCGAAAACACGGCACCGCCCTTTTGTGCCAACCCGGCCATGTCCAGTGCCAAGGCCTCCATGCCCTGCAAATGCGCGGCCATGCCCAGCCATGCGCCAATGGTGACCACGCCTGTGCCACCTACGCCATTGATCAGCACGGCATGGCGTTGAGTCAATTCATCAGGATGAATGTGAAATTGAGGCTCAACAAGACTGGCGCGTGCTGTGGCCAGCGCGCTGTGGTGCGCTGAAGTATCGGGCTTTCGCAACTCACCACCTTCCACCGTCACCAGGCTTGGGCAAATGCCTTCAAGGCAACTGTAGTCTTTGTTGCAGGTGGATTGGTTGATAGTGCGTTTGACGCCCCAGGGCGTTGATACGGGCTCGATCGACAAACAATTGGAATGTTTGGAGCAGTCACCACAGCCTCGCACACTCGCGGTTAATCAACACGCGCTTGGCCGGGTTTGGAAACTGCAATTGGCCTGTGACCGGGTCGGTGCGCTTGCGCCTGCGTCGCTTTTCCGAGGCACAGGTTTGCTCGTACACCAGTACTGTGGTGCCCTTGATTTCCCGCAGCAATCTTTGCACGGTGTCCATATCGCGGCGGTGGAACACTTCAATGCCCTCTGCTTTGGGATCATCTGGCAAGTCGCGCAAATGCAAGGCGGGGTTGTCGCTGACAATGACGATTTTGGCCACACCCTCAGCGGCCAACTGACGTGTCAATTGCGGTACCGTAAGCGTGCCGTCAAGGTGTTGTCCGCCCGTCATGGCCACGGCGTCGTTGTACAGCAACTTGTAGGTGATATTCACGCCTGCGGAAACGCTGGCCCGAATAGCCAGAATACCCGAGTGGAAATAAGTGCCATCGCCCAGGTTGGCAAACACATGCTGGGTCTGTGTAAAAGGCGCCTGCCCTATCCAGGGTACGCCCTCACCGCCCATCTGTGTATAGGTTTGGGTGTTGCGGTCCATCCAGACAGCCATGTAATGGCATCCAATTCCGGCCATGGCCCGGCTGCCCTCAGGTACTTTTGTCGAAGTGTTGTGCGGGCACCCCGAGCAAAAATACGGTTTGCGCTCGACAGGCGGGTGTGCTGAATGCCCCACCTCATGACTGCGCGCGATGGTGGCAATCCGTTGATCAATCAAGGTTTTGATATCGGCAGGCAACTGCATGTGTCGCAGGCGCTTGGCAATCGCCTGAGCAATTAATGCAGGGTCTAGCTCGTAGTGACTGGGCAACAACCAATTGCCTTGTGGCAGAGACCATTCCCCGCCTTCGCGACCGTCCTCCGACAGCCTTTCGTCAAACTTGCCATACACCTTGGGGCGTACATCCTCGCGCCATGCGTAGAGTTCCTCTTTAATCTGGTACTCCACCCACTGGCGTTTCTCTTCAATCACGAGAATTTCCTGCAGTCCCTCGGCGAACTCCCGGATGCCCACCGCATCCAGCGGCCACACCATACCTACTTTATAAACCCGCAAACCTATTTCTGCGCAACGTTGCGGGTTCAAACCCAAATCATTCAAGGCCTGCAAAGTATCCTGGAATGCTTTGCCGGTGGCCACGATGCCAAAACGTGCCTTGGGCGAATCAATCACTGTTTTATTAATGCCATTGGCCCTGCAAAAAGCCAGCGCCGCATACAACTTGTGATCCAGCAATCGGGCTTCCTGCGCCAATGCAGTGTCGGGCCATCGAATGTTCAAACCACCTTCGGGCATATCAAAATCGGTGGGCAACACAAACTGATGTCGGTTGGGGTCAATATCTACAGTGGCAGAACACTCCACCACATCGGCCACCGCCTTCATGCCAACCCACACACCGGCGTAGCGACTCATCGCGTACCCAAGTACACCGAAGTCGAGAATTTCCTGCACGTTGCTTGGAAACAGCACCGGAATCATGGCCGCTTTCAGCACATGGTCAGACTGGTGCGGCAGGGTAGAGCTTTTCGCGGCGTGGTCATCACCGGCCACCAGCAATACGCCACCGTGTTTTGATGTGCCCGCTGCATTGGCATGCTTGAACACGTCCAGGCTTCGATCAACGCCCGGCCCTTTGCCATACCAAAGGCCAAACACACCGTCGACTGTTGCGCCCTGAAACAGGTTGAGTTGCTGGCTGCCCCACACTGCAGTTGCGGCCAGGTCTTCATTCACGCCAGCCTGAAAGTGAACATTTGCAGGCTTCAGAAACTGTTTTGCTGCCCAAAAAGCCTGGTCCACGCCACCCAGCGGCGAGCCGCGATAACCCGACACAAATCCACCGGTGTTCAAACCATTCATGCGGTCCAGCTCAGACTGAAGCAACATGAGTCGAACCAGCGCTTGCGTGCCTGTCAGGTAAATTTTTCCTTGGGAGAGGGTGTATTTGTCACTGAGCGTGACTGCGCGGTACAGCGGATACTGAGGGGCATTCATGACCACTTTCCTCCACGAAACGGATGCGTTTCTGCGAGTGCGAGGTGCCTTGTAACTGCCTTGTGAGCAACACGAGGCTCTGCTTGAGTGTTACACAGAGCCCGCGGGCGTTCAAGCCCCTTGGTCGGGTTGAATGTCTTTCACATTGTCCACATTGAACATTTCCTCGGGCCGTGGATAACTTTTCTTGTTTTTGCGGGCCGGTAATTTTTCACCAGAAAACATTTCAACAGCGGTGCGCGCCACTTCTTTGGTATCCAGCGCTGCATAGGCCGACACCACTGCGGCCCCAGCCAAAGGCACAATCCGGGATGCGGTGCGCTTGGCCACTCGCTCAAACACCACCTGCCCAATCTGTTTGGTGACCCTTACTGCGACGTCCCGGCTGCCACTTCGTGTGAATCGGTCGATCAAGTCAAGCACCGACGTGCCCATTTTCTCGTCGTGCTCCAGGGGAATTGATCTTTCATACTCGCGCACGGCGGTGCCCGCCACATGGCTGAAAAGGCAAGTCATCAGGTCTTGCTCGGTCAAAGGTTTTTTGTGGCCAAATGCCACCGCAATGTCGGCAACCATTTGCGCCTGAATCCGCCACACAATAACAAGGTCGGGAAGCACGGTGAGCATTCCCAAAGGGCCGACTGGCAAAGCAAGGCTGCCCGACACTGCCGCAGCCTTCGCGCAGGCTTTTTGCGTAATCTCTTTCGAGCGCTCATACGGACGTTTGGCCTTGCCTGGCTCTTTGGAAACAGGCACCCCGCCGGTGACCAGACCGATTACTGCATGAAGGGGCCCCATAAGGGCTCTGGGTAAATTGGTCTTTTGCATGAATAATTCATCAAAGGCAAATTGTTTCTAATGGTACCAATCAACAAGTCACAGACTTGGTTTACTATCGTAACTCACAAGGAGTAATCAGTTTGGGGGTAATTCCCTAAGATTGCTGTGGTCCTTGGGATCAAAATTGTGAATAGACGGTGCAATTCACAGTCTGATTGTGGTTTTGATGCATTTGGAGTACCCCTAATATGGGGGAATTCGACCTAGAGTTCGATGTTTTCACAAAGGAGTGAATGTCATGAGCAAAGCAGCAAATAAGCAGTTGGTTTTGAAACGCAAGGAAGAAGGTGCCTCCTTGATCGAGTACGCAGTAATCGCGGCCTTGGTAGTAGCACTTGCAGTGGCTGGTTTCACGACATTGGGTGGTGGTTTGACCACCGCATTCGAAAGCATCAGGGATACCTTGATTACACCTCCTTCATCTGGCGGTGGATCTGGCGGTGGATCCGGCGGCTAAGCCTTTCATGGGTACTTTGAACAAGACCCCTCGAGTTGGTCCCACAAGATCCATTGGACAACGTGGTGCCCAACTCGTGGAATTGGCATTAATGCTACCAATTATCCTGACGGTTATTTTTGCAATTGTGGGATACAGCCTGTTGTTCATGGTGCAACACACGCTGAGCTCAGCCGTATCTCAGGCTGCGCGAAGCGTGGCTGTTGCAGGAAGCACAGCCGACCCGGAAGCTGCGGCAAGGCAGCTTTTGGTAAGTGCCCTACCTACCGCAATCTACCCGGCGGGCTTTAGTTTTTCAACCGACCAATTGGCCGGTGCAGCAGATTGCGGCAATGCCTTGGGCGCGGGAACCAACCCGGCCCTGAGTTGCCTGGAGTTTCGGGGGGTTTTTAACACTGCCGAGAATCCGTTTATGTCCAACATTCCTTTTTCAGACACTTTTTTTCCAGAACAACTCAGCGCCAGCGCTGTGGTTCTGTACCAGAACACCGACGCATTGTAATTTCTTCCGGGAGCCCTTCGCGACATGTCAGGAAAAACAAAAATACTCGCACTGCTGCTATTGGGAATCGGATTGATTTTCATGGTCATGGCTTTTTTATCGGGCCAAAACGTGAAGAAAGGCGGGGCAGCCATCAAAACCGAACTTGAGCGATTTCCGGTGGTGGTGAGCACTGTTGAAATTCAATTCGGCAAGCCTGTAACCCCCGAAATGCTGAAGGTGGAAAAATTTGCCATCGCCCCCAGTGGCGCATTTACCGACATCGGCGATGTGATCGGTAAAAAACCATTGTTCAATATTGGCAAAGGCTTGCCAGTGACCAATCAATATTTTGAATCGGGCGCAGTGGCTGCTGAAGTGCGTGAAGGTTACCGCGCTTTTGCTTTGCGCCTGGATGAGAACAACGTGGCCACCGCCAAAATCAAGGCAGGTGACTATGTTGATGTGTTCTCGATCTTCAAGTCCAACAGCCGCGACATTGAAGAAACAATTTCAAGGCTGATCATGCCCAAGCTGCGTGTTCTGTCAGTGGGTTCACAACTGGTGAATGCACCTGAAACAACGAATGCCGCCAATGAAAAAGACGTGAACAATCGCCCTGTGCGCTTGAAAGCCATGATGGTGGAAGTGCCCACCGAAGATGTAAACGCGCTGGCCATTGCACAAACCCAGGGCGAATTGTTTGTGGTGTTGCGCAGCCCCGAAGAAGAAGAACTTCCGGACATGAGCAAGTACCCTCAAGCAGAACCTGTATTGAAGCCTGCGCCGGTGAAGGGCCCCGATGGGAAAGTGCTGAAAAACCAACCCCCCGTTGAGTTGACTGCGAGCGACAAAGCTTTCGCGGGCATTTCGCTGGACAACGCCATATTGCCAGGCAGCGGCAACACCAAAGACAACAAAAAACCCGCACAAACTACACAACGCACGGCCGAACCAGCCACGGTGGAAGTCATTCGCGGCGGTGAAACTACCCGGGAAACAGCGCGATGAATAAAAGCAAGATCACATTGAAAAGCATGGTCGCAGCAATTTCATTGGTAGCCTGCGCAGGCTGATCAGCCCCCAAATTGCAGTGGGGCAAACGCCCGCTGCACCCAGCAGCGCCGCACCTTTTGTACTCACTTTGAGCACTGGCTTTCAGAAAGTCATCAGCCTGCCTGGCATTCCGGCACGGGTATCGATTGGCGACCCTACGATTGCTTCTGTGACGGTGCTTAAACCCACCGACCGCGGTGGCAAAAATGCTGGCGTATTAGTCACCGGTTTGAAAACCGGTTCGACATCGCTGCTGATTTGGGACCGCGGTGCCAGCATGGCCCGGGTGATCACCGTAGCAGTTACCGGCAAGGCCGCTGAAACCATTTCAACCTTGAAAGACTTGAACCTTGAAACCGAAGGACAGGTGTTGAAACTTTCGGGCTCAACGCCCAATGTAAGCACCTATCAGCAAGCGAGGGAAAGTCTCATTAAACCCGGCAGTGATGGAAAGCCTGCTGAACTGATTGACCAGGCTACAATCCAGACATCAGGCACCGTGCAGGTCGATGTGAAAGTCGTTGAATTCACACGCAGTGAATTGCAACGGCTAGGCATTAACCTTGCCGGCGAATTCAACAACGGCGGATTCAGTTACGCAATTTCAAACCCGGTCGCATCGGCGAGTAATTCCGTTGCAAATGCCTTTGGCCTCACTTTAGGTAACCGAGCTGGAGACCTCACCGCGAATTTGAATATCCTCCAAGCCGACGGCTATGCCAAAGTTCTCGCCGAACCTTCATTGATTGCCCAATCTGGCCAGGATGCATCGTTTCTAGCGGGTGGCGAAATTCCAATCCCCGTGCCTTCCGGCAACGGCACCATTGGCATTCAGTATAAGAAGTTTGGTGTGGGTTTAAGTTTCACACCCACCATATTGTCGAACAAAACAATTGCCTTGAAAGTGTCGCCCGAAGTCAGCGATCTCGACTTCTCTCGTGGCACCTCCATTCAAGGTGTGCTGGTTCCCGCCATTTTGACCCGACGCGCAAGCACCACGGTTGAACTGGGCGAAAACCAAAGCTTTGTCATCGGCGGCTTGATCAGCCGAAACATTATTGCAAACGCAAACCGGGTGCCCTGGTTGTCTGAAATCCCGATTCTGGGTGCCTTCTTCAAGGGCAACACCTACAGCCGGGAAGACAAGGAATTGCTGATTATTGTGACACCGCGATTTGTAAAACCCCGTGCAGCAGACGCACCCGCTTTGGCCCTTCCCGGTCAGAACGTGGGCATGCGCCCGCGCAGCGTGTGGGGCCAACTCTTCCTGCCTTCCGCAAAAGAGCCTGTTCCTGGCTTCACCACCAATTAAGGGGAATTAGCGATGCAACAAAGCATGCCCCGAATATTGTTTATCAGTGGGTCGGACGCCAACTGGCTATGGCTGTCTGACGCGGTGGGTGACCGTTTCATGCTGGTGCGCGAATCTGGCACATTCAGCGAAATTACCAAACGCGTGGGCTTGGTATCGCCCAGCATGGCGGTGGTGGATTACTCGCCTCAAGTGGGCCTGGACGCCAGCCTGATCGTCAAAGAATTGCGCGAACTTGCACCCGACTTGCCCGTGGTTGCCATGGGTTCGAAAGACTCCACGGAAGACGTGGTCAATGCCTTGCGCTCCGGTGTAAAAGACTTTTTAAGCCTTGATTCCAGCGCAGGCGAAGTTACAAAAATTCTCACCGGCGTGGTTGAAAAAGCGCCCAAGCAAAGCAATGAACGCAAGGGATACGCCTTGGTAGTGCTGGGTGGACGGCAAGGTGTGGGCTCCACCACACTGGCGGTCAACCTGGCTGTACAACTGGCCAAACAAAACAAGGACAGCACCTTGCTGCTTGACTTTGGCCTGCCCCTGGGCGATGGCCTGGTGCACCTTCCTGCCGAAGACAAGCAAGGCGCCATGGACTTTGTAGAATGCGTGCGCAATCTGAAACGCTTTGACGCCACCTTGGCAAAAACCGCCTTTCGCCGCAACAATGCCACTGGCGTGGCGATACTTTCACTGCCACGAAACCTGGCAGACCTTCGGGATATTTCCGCATCCGATGCTCTGAAATTTTTGAATCTGATCAAATCATTTTTCGAGAATATCGTGATTGATTTGTGCGGGTTTTCGAACATTGAATTTGTGGCCAGCCTGCTGCGAAGCGCAGACGCGACAATGGTACTCACACCCCAATCGGTGCCAGGTATCGTGACTGCTGCCGAGTTGATTAAAAGCCTGAATGACAAAGGCATTGCTACTCAGACATTTGATTTGGTGGTGACGCCCTATCACAAAGATGTGGCATTGGACGCAGACTCGATTGCCAAGAAACTGAACATTGAAACAGTACACACGCTGCCCGACCGACGCGCACCGTTGATCAACGCGGTCAATGGCGGCCAGGTGTTGTCTGCAGCCGATTCAAAAGACCCGTATGCCAAAGCAGTTGCCCAGTTGCTCGACAAAGTGAATGCCAACCGCAAACACCAAGACGGCCAGGGCAGCCTCGCCAGCACCTTCAAAAAATGGTTTAACAAATGAGTGAGATCATTTTCGGCCAGGAAGCGCCGCCCCCAACACCCAAAGAACCCGAGCATCTTGCAAACTCGGTGTCCAATGCCGCAAACGCCGAAGAGGACTTGCAGTTTGCCACTGCCAAAGTCAGCGACATGGACTCTGCGGTGCTGGCCGACGTGAAAGAAATGGCCCATGAACATATTTTGGCCATTATCGAAAAGAAAGGCGCTACCTTTGCCAAAATGGACAACAGCGCCCTTGAAAAATTCATTCAAGGTGAAGTGCAAAGCCTGATTTATGGCAAGCAAATTCCCCTGAACGATTCTGAAGTGGCCTTCGTGGCCGACTCGCTGTACAAGGAAATTGCGGGCTTTGGCCCCCTTGAAGACCTGCTGGCTGACCCCAATGTTGAAGACGTGATGATCAACGGCTACAAGGACGTGTATGTGTCCAAAATGGGTCGTATGGAACGTGTGCAGGCCCGCTTTGTCGACAACGCTCACCTCTTGAGAATTGTTCGACGCATTCTGGCACCGCTGGGCCGCCGGCTGGATGAATCAAGTCCCATGGTGGATGCCCGCCTGCCCGATGGCAGCCGGATCAACGTCATCATTTCCCCACTGGCTCGCGATGGCGTGGTGGTGTCCATACGTAAATTCAGAAGCACACCACTGCGCGCCGAAGACCTCATGGGCCTGGGCACCTTTGATGCCCGCGTGTATGAATTGATGCAGGAAGCCGTTCGCAAACGCTGCAACCTGGTGGTGAGCGGTGCAACATCCACCGGAAAAACATCCATGCTCAACGTGCTGGCTGAATTTATTCCAGCTGGTGAACGTTTGATTACCATTGAAGACACTGCTGAATTACAACTGAACCACCACCATGTGGTTCGCCTGGAAAGCCGTCCGGGTGGGCACGAAGGTGCCGGCGCGATTTCAATTCGCGACCTGGTCAAGAACAGCTTGCGTATGCGCCCTGACCGCGTGGTGGTGGGTGAGGTACGCGGCGCTGAAGTGCTCGACATGCTGCAAGCCATGAGCACAGGCCACGATGGTTCTATGGGAACCATTCACGCCTCGACGCCTCGCGATTGCCTGCATCGCCTTGAAATGTTGTCAGGCTTTGCGGGCTTCACCGGCAATGAAATGAGTTTGCGACGGCAAATTGCCTCGGCGCTCGACCTGATTGTTCAAATTGTTCGCCTGCCCTCGGGCAAGCGCCGCATTTACAGCATCACGGAAGTGGCGGGCATAGTGGACGACAATATTTTGCTTCAAGACCTGTATCGCCATGAAAGCCGACTCGGACCTGATGGCCAGGAACTCGACAATTGGGTGCCTGTAGTGCCCTACCCCAAAAACCCGAAAATCTCGCACATTCGCCTGACATGACATTCGGACTGATCGCCGCTGCCTTGGTATTCATTTCTCTGGCCCTGCTGTTGCTGGGCCGGGGTGCTGAAGAACAAAACCGCAAACTGGCGGAAAGCCGACTGGACGTGGCCCTGAGCAAGTCCCGAGATCCACTGGCGCTGGAAAAAGACCCCCTGCGCAAAAAATACATTCCGCAATGGATCACCGACAGCCTGATTTCAGCGGGCCTCACGATTGACCGCACCTTGGGCATTCGCGTGGCAATGGTTACCTTGATACCTTCACTTGCAGCCTTCGTTTTTCGAGGTGCAGCCAGCGCTGCCGGCGCACTCATTCTCGCCATTCTGGGCATTGCCGCTTATGTGCTGTATCGCCAACGCAAACGCAGGCTTCAAATGCTTGGGCAGTTGCCCAACTTTCTGGACGGCGTAGTGCGTGTCAGCGCGGTGGGCTACAGCCTGACCGTGTCATTCAATACCGCGCTTGAAAACGCCGAACAACCCTTGAAAGAAGCGCTTGGCCTGGCTGTTCAAATGCAGTATGCAGGCCTGGAACTGGACCAGGCCATGCACCGCCTTGCGCGGGTGTATGGGCTGAGCGAATTCAAATTGATTGCATCCGTTGTGGCACTGGCACTGAACTACGGTGGTAAAAGCGACATTTTGCTGGGTCGCCTTGCACAGTACCTGCGCGATCGTGAGCAACACCATCAGGAAATGCTGGCAATGTCATCAGAGGCCCGCATGTCGGCCGTTTTCATGTGCTGCTTAACACCCGCGCTGGCCGGCATTATCTTGACGCTGAACCCGGCATACCTGGGCACCATGTGGAATGACGACACCGGCCGCATGCTGCTGTTTGTCGCAGGTATCTTGCAAATTGCTGGCGCTGCGATCATCTATCGCATGGTCAAGAGCATTTAAGGGCGCCATCATGGACATGAACACATTACTGGCAATCGGCATCTTCCTGCTGGGTCTGGGTTTTGTCGGTCTGGCGTGGAGCCTTCTGAGCCAAACCAGCCGCAAAGAAAAAGCGCTGGCGCGTATTGATGAATACACTGAACTTCGTCGCAAGGTGCAAAGCTCGGCGAACATGCGAAATCAGGTTCCAACCAGCGTGCTCACAGGCCGCATTGAGCGGCTTGGCCAACAATTCAGCAAAACAAAGGCATTCACCTATTTTGTAGAAGAAGAAGACAAAAAACTGTTGGGCCGGGCAGGTTTTGGGCGTGAAGAAGACCTGAGCCGGTTTGTGCTCATCCGTATTGCACTTGGACTTCTTGGTTTGGCCATCGGGCTTTTCCTGAACTGGGATGCAGGCTTTGGTGCCATTCCCATGATTCAGGTCATTGCAGTGACCGGGATCGGTTTCATGGCACCCAAGTGGTACCTGAAAACGGTTGGAGAAGGCCGAGAGGCCGCGTTTGAACGGGAACTCGTGGCTGTGGTTGACGTGATGCGTTTGTTGCAAGGCGTAGGCTTGAGCGTTGATCAATCCATTGAAGTCATGACCTCGCAACTGTACGACCTTGTACCCATCACGGGCCGCATGTTGCGCCGATCTCGCGCTCAAGTGAAGTCTGGCGTGCCCTGGATTGTCATGTTGAAACGAATGAGCAACATGTATTCAAGCGACGAATTCAAATCATTTGTGCAGGTTTTGGAGCAAATTGAGAAGTTTGGTGGTGCTGTTCAAGAACCATTGAAACAGTTCTCGGATCGACTCGTCGAAAAAGAAAGAGCCAACGCCAAAGAAACAATGGGCAAACTGACTGTTAAACTGACTGGTGTGATGGTGATTACCATGCTGCCGGCCTTGCTGATCATGACCGGCGGTCCCGGTATCATCTCCATTATTCGTGCATTTGAACGGGTTGGAGGTTAAGCGTGTTGAGCAGTCGTCTAATTTCAGGACAATTCAGTCGGCAACTGGCCATGTTGGCCTTGCCCTTGGTTCTTGCTGCGTGTGCAACACCGCAGCAGGCACCCAATGCACCTGCGCCAGCCCCCGAACCTGCTAATACGCCCAGTGCGCCCAATATCAGTGCCACAAGCCCCACCCAAGACGCACTGATCGAAGCCGAACGCAAAGAACTTGACCGGGAAGACGAACAAACCCGAAAAGCCCGCGCTGAACGCGAGAAGAACCTGCACCTGAAACTTGTTCAAACCATGATTGAACAAGACAACGCTTACGCGGCCCTGGCTCACCTGGATGCTTATGACCAGAAATGGGGATCGGACCGGCAAAGCAAGCAACTGCGCGCCGATTCGCTGCGAAAAACCAGCCAGTTGGACCAGGCCGAGCTTGTCTACAAATCATTGCTTAGCGGACAAGGCCAACAAAAAAGCGGACCCGTTTGGTACGGCTTGGGCAAAGTGGCCATCGAACGCGGTGATCTGAAAACCGCGGCAACCCGACTGGAAAAATCCATTCAGGCAGACCCCTTGAATATCAATGCCTACTCCGACCTGGGTTTGGTGTACTTGCTGGAAGGTCAGAAAGAACCCGCCTACAACACCCTGATGAAAGCCAATCAGCTGGCCAGTGGCGATTCGAAGATCATGGCCAACCTCGCATTGTGGGGCTTGGTATTTGACGATTTCAACATGGCCATGGACATCGCAGATCGCCTGCAGTGGTCTGACAACACTCGCAACCAGGTGATGTCGCAAGCCAATTCCATCAAAAGGCGTTTTGACGCCAAAGGAAATACCCAATGAACTCAAACACTCCGTGGATAGTGGCCGCTTTGTTATGCGCCTCTCCCCTGCTGGCTAGCGCCCAAGACAGCACTGCCAACACAAATCAGGGCTCATCACACATTTCCGGCACAACCGATGCTGAAACTGGCTTGAGCACCCGTACCTGGCTGAAAGAGCAGGCCGAGGGCATTAACCGGGGTGAGGTCGAAGCCTACAGGGCTGAATCGGCAGGCAAAGCCTACCGGGCTTACACCGACTCGATTGGTGCCAAAGACCAGAAAGCGCCCGTGTCCCAAGTTTCAACCATCAAGACCAACTAAATTTTTCACGTGCTGCGCCTGTTGCTTAAACTGCTGTCTTTTGTCACCGGCCAACGGCTGCTGACACCCGAGCAGGCCGCCAGCCAACAACTTGAACTCAACGACCTGCGCAGCAAGCAAGCTGCGCTGGAATCGCTGTCCAGCAAATTGCGCGGCGAAATGAAACGCCAACAGGCCCTGGCGCGCGAGCAGTTGAAAGAAATCCAAAAGTCACATGAACAAATGCTGCTTGCCCAGCAGTCTGAAATTGACAGCCTGAAAGAGGCCTTGGGTCAACTCAATCTGAGTGTCGACATAGAAACGCAGCGACAAATGAAAGAGAACAATGATTTGCTCAGCCAGTTGAACTGGTTGTCCGGAACCATTGCACACGACTTCAGGGCACCGCTTCGCGCCATTGACGCCTACTCCTTTTTCCTTGCCGACGACCTCGGCGAAAATGCGCCCCCCGAGGCCAGCAAATCACTTGAAGAAATTCGCCGAAATGGCAAACGCATGGGTGTGTTGCTGGACGCCCTGATTGAATACCTGCGCCTGGGTGTTTGCCCATTGAATGTTCAACTGCACGACCTGAACGAGACACTTCTGCAAGTGGTGAACGAGCATTTCGACTTTTCGCCCGTACCGATTGAAATTCAGGTGCAGGGCAAATGGCGTTTTGACAAGCCAATGATGATGAAAGCATTCAAAGAGTTGCTCGACAATGCCGTGAAATTCTCCAAACCAGTTGAATCTCCAAAAATCATTGTTCGGCAGAGCAGCCCGAGCAACCTGGAAATCATCGACAATGGCGTGGGCTTCTCGGAAACTCACGATGCCCAAAAATTTCAGCTGTTTCACCGCATGCACGGCAACGACGAATTTGAAGGCGAAGGCATTGGCCTGGCCACCGCCGAGCGCATTGCCTCTCGCCACCACATCACCCTGAAATTAAACCGCGTGGGCAATCAAACGGTCGCCAGCCTTCAATTGCCTGAACGCGGATCGTTCTAAACCACCTTGGACAGCAGCTCCAGCAGCCCTGGCAATTTGCCAAGGTCTCGCCTGGGCAGGGCGTTGCGTACTTTGTGGCCATCGGTTGAGGTGTCCACCAACGCTGCCCCCGGGCCCGGGCTGGGCAAATTGCGAAACACAAGCACCACAGGGCTGATTGCAGTTTCACCCCGAATCAGGCTGCAGCCAATTTGACTGCCTGTCAATTGCACCAAACTGCCAGCCGGGTAAATTCCCAACTCTTCAAGAATGATGGCCGTGAAGCAGCTGTACAAGTGATCGGCATGGGCAAACAGGTCTTTCACAGCCTGCTCCGCCGTGAAATTGCTGCGGTAGTCACGCTGGGCCATTCTTGCATTGAACGAATCGCACACACTCAACAGCACAGAACCTACATTGTTGTTCGGTACCTGGTTTGGATACCCCGAACCATCGGGCAACTCGTGGTGCATGCGCACCGATTCAATCCAGATTTCATCTTTCACACCCAGCAACTTCAACTTGTTGGCGCTTTGCTCCGGGTGCTTGCGAATTGTTTCCCGCTGATCGCGCGACAGCGGTTCGGTTTGAGCCCGCAAACGTGCCTGCAAGGTCAACATGCTGATGTTCATGGTCAATGCGGCTTTCAAATGCGAGGTCAGTTCTTCATCGGAAAACCGATTGCTGCACAAACCCACCCGAAACAGGGTCAAAGCCACCAGCATGTGGTGCATCACCGGGTAATCGTCTGCCGTGTGCCAGGCCAGGTAGGCATAAGCAAGGTCGAAGTGATGAATGGCAATGTGCTTGAACCGCCCTGCAAGCTCGTCCATCACCAGCACAAAAGTCTCTGGTTCTTCATCCACCAATGCTTTGGACAGCACCTTGTAACAACAATCCAGTTCTTCAAACAGATCCTGCGCCTGAAGGTACAGCAAAGTGGACTGGGTCAGTTCAGTTTCCAGCGCCACCAGGCTTTCCCCGGCCACGCGCGTACCCGGGTTGTAATGTTTGCCGGAATAAAGATACAAATGCTCGGGCGACAGGGATTTGCGTTGCAACAAAGGTTGCACGACCTGGGCATCTGAAATATTGATCAACATGGGCAGACTCCTATTCGTCTAATACATAACGAGCGGACTGCCAAAAAAATGATCGCCCGATCGGTGGGGTCCGTTTCGGGGATCTGCTGAACTGGATCAAAAAAAGTGGTTTATTCAGAAAGTGGGCACAGCGGCAAAGATGAGATTCTTGGATCAAGTCAGATCCAGGTTCACCATCATGCAAACCATACAACTGCACGCCACACCCAAACACGACTTCCGTTTCCCGGAAACTGTTGAGCTTCAAATGGCCGCTCCTTTGCAGGACAGCGACGCCAATCTTGACGATGCACTGGCCGTGGTTTTGCACGCTGTCAGGCAGAGCAAAAATCCGCATGCCATGGACGCACTGGGTGCCTTGCTGGGCTACATGGAAACCCTGGAAAGAAAGCAAATGACCAGCCAAAGCACCCAGAACTGGGTGACCCTTGCCAACCCAATTACCATGAGCCTTTGACGTACTGCCGGGTACGAACGGCAATCAACAACACAAGGCCTTGCGCCAGAAAACCAAGCCCGCTCCACATGGGCAATGACAAACCCCACAAAGGTGGATATTCATCGGTACACAAACCGTCGGCAACGAACATATCGGGCCAATACTGAACCCAGGGTAAAGCATTCAAAGTGTTTTGCAGGGGGTCAACGCCGCAGGTTTGAGCCGGGTTCGACAACACCCACACATGGTAGAAAGCCACGCCCGCACCCGCCACAAAGCCAAGCAGTGCCAACAACACAAACACCGCTGACCACATACTTTTTCGACTGGTCAAACCAATGCCCAAAAAGCCAAAGGCTGTTGCAAGGTAGGCATAACGCTGAATAATGCACAACGGGCACGGAAACCATTCTTTGCTGATTTGAAAGAACAGTGCCAAACCCAACGCACCAAGACTAATTGCCAGGCCCAGGCTTGCCCAGGGCCGTGCCGAAGAATATTGCATGATTTATTGCTTGCTTTGTACCCAGTCCTGGGTCGATTGAAAAATAGTGGCCATGGCCGACAGGTAATGCCGGGTTTCATCCCCAAGCGGATTGTGCTCCATGCACAAAAAAGCGAACCTGAGTTTTTTGAAACCGATGGTGCCCGCTGCACCCGCGCTTCGGTGCGCCATGGATTTAAACGCTTTTTCCTCGATGGAGAAAGGATCAAAACCGGGCACAAACCAGATTTCACGCGTTTCTTCGAAAAACTCCTGTGCGAATTCCTGCAGCATTTCAAGCCCCAATTCACTCTCGAGGCGTCCCCATTGATCATCATCAATCAAGGGTTGTTGTTCCAATTCTTGTTCAGAATACATGGCGAGTACTCATTGTTTGTTGTGTTTTTTTAATTCCTGTTCAAAGGATACTATTTCATTCATCAAATAAATGCGTTAAAAGCCTATACTGAAGCGTACTTCGTTGAATTTTCGCCACCATCAAGCCATGAGCAACGCATTAGAACAACTGAAACAAGCCACCACTGTGGTGGCTGACACGGGTGACTTTCAGGCGATTGCCGCCTTTCTTCCCCAAGACGCCACCACCAACCCATCGCTGATTTTAAAAGCAGTTCAAAAACCACAATATTTGCCCCTGCTGGAGCAAATCAAGGTTGCATATGGTCATGAGCCGCTTGAGCTGCAAACCGATCGCCTGTTGGTGGCTTTTGGCACTGAAATTCTGAAAATTATTCCTGGTCGTGTTTCCACCGAAGTGGATGCGAGGCTTAGCTTTGACACAGAGGCCACCATTGCCCGCGCAAAGCGAATTGTGTCCCTGTACCGGGCTGAAGGCATTGCGACAGAAAAACGCCTGTTGATCAAAATCGCCTCCACCTGGGAAGGCATTCAAGCAGCGAAAGCCCTTGAAGCAGAGGGCATTCATTGCAACCTCACACTCCTGTTCTCGCCCATTCAAGCGCATGCTTGCGCCAAAGCCGGTGTTCAATTGATTTCACCTTTTGTGGGTCGAATTTATGACTGGTACAAAAAATCGGCTGGTAGCAATTGGGATGAAGCTGCCAATGCGGGCGTGAACGACCCTGGCGTGCAATCGGTGCGCCGCATTTACGCCTACTACAAACAAAATGAAATTCGCACGGAAGTAATGGGGGCCAGCTTTCGCAATGCGGGGCAAATCAAGGCGCTCGCGGGTTGCGACCTGCTTACCATCAGCCCTGAGTTGTTGGCTGAACTGCGGGCGGACGATGCGCCACTGAAGGTCGACCTGGGCATTGATTGGGCACTTGCGCAGCCACGTGAAACATTCCCCGACGGCGAAGCGGCTTTTCGCTTTGAATTGAATGCCGATGCCATGGGCACTGAAAAACTTGCGGAAGGCATTCGGGCGTTTGTGAAAGATTCGATAACGCTGGATGGGTTGTTGAAAGCGTGAGGTGGTTCGTTAAATTACATTCGTGAAGTTCTAGGCCCGTTCTTTATCTGGCACTCGCAAAGTCGCATGCCCTCCTCCGCCAGAAAACCTGAATGCCCCCTGTTTGCTGTATTTCCTTGTCCTAAGCGCACCCGCTAAAAAGCTGGCGGACTGCGCTTTCGGCCTTGCCGACCGGACAGTAAATTCAGCAAACGGGCAGGCTTTCTTGAAGGCGGAATGACGGCAAAGCGAACTTCGCGAATGCCTGGAACCGATTACGCCAAACACCAGATTATTGGCTTACGCTGGTGCGAAATACGGTATAACTTAGAGAAAGAAAGATTTTGAGCCTCGCGAGGGTTCTAACAAACGGTCCTGAGTCAATCGATGAAAAACCATTTTCCACGCGGTAATCGTCTAGGCGCGTTCGAAAAGAATGAACTGAAGCGACGCGCGTTGGAGATGGTACTCGTGCTCTTTTACATCGAAGACCTCAAACACTTCGTCGTTGAGTCAATCCGCTCAACCGACCAGATTCGCGGCCTTCCAAACTGCGGTCGCCTTCCACCCGGCACGAAGAACCTCTACAAAAAGGCTTGGGGCATTTTGGTTGACGATAGCGTACTGTCCCAGCAGGAGTCAGACGAACTCAAAGATCTCGTGGACTACCGAAACCTCATCGCTCACCAAACGCATGCTTTGACCGCCGATGTGGGAAGATACCCATTGTTGCGTATGATCGATGATGCATCTCAATACGAAGACGGGGCTTTGAAAAAAGTGCGGTATTTTCGCGAGAAACTATCTTTTGAGATGAGTCGAAAGTTTGTACTCTCGATTTCGTTTCGAGGACTCAACTTTGAAGCTGCCGAACGAACTTACCTTGGAGAACTAGCGAGCCTCGAGCGGAAGCTGCGACGACAAATTGCGGTTGCACGTGCTGAGATTGAGCAAGCCAACGCTGAGATTCTCACACTGCGTAAATCCGGTGTACTCGCGGAGCTTGAACCTGGACATCCCAACCAAACCAACCGCAGTGGTCAGCTTTCAAGTAAAGGCATCCATTGTTGCCGGGGACTATTCACCGCGGGAGCGTCACCCTTTGTTGTAGCGCATCTTATGCGTCTTTCACTTCGAGCTGCAACAAGACAACATAGGTCGTGGCTGGCTGCAGCGAAGCTCGACAGTGAGGCTGAATCCTAACCCTTCGCTCAACCTGACCCGCTCCGGCAAATGGCCAACTCACATTGAATCCCTTGCGTAATTTGCATTAAGTTACCCGACAAGATCCACTCAAACACCTTTTGAACGCTCCTCGCCAGAATCGTGCAGGGGCTGTTAGCCAATTTCTCATGCATGGAACAACTCAATTAAGCAGATCTGATTTCAAGCGCTTACCTGCCATTGACCCGATAATCATCCCCACTTAATTGGGCCCAACCTTCGCCACGACTGCATCGAATGCGGGTATTCAGAAAAACCTTGCCCTCAACATTTTCACCAAGCTCACAAATTTCACCGGGTAAAGCAGAGAAGAGTACTTGATGCTGAATGCCGTCGATTCTGGAAAACACCTTTACTTCCTTCAACAAAAAAATAGGCGTCCATTCGACAGGTTTTTCACCACAAGCCAGCAAAAACAATACACACAACGCTGATTTAAATATGGTTCCAGAACAAAGATTGGCACTAATTGAGCTTTTCATAAACAGTCTTTTTTGCGAGCCTTTTTGATCGACCAAGGGCAATAAACAGATCGCCTGGGGTAACCAAGCCTGGAAGGTATCTTGGATCATAGGCAACAATATTGCCATACCCTAAAACCTCAGCCACATTTGACGAACAACTGTTGTCAATCATGTTGTAAGGCTTATTTGCAGACACCCGCCGCTGCAACTCCTGCTTAATGGTTAACTTTTCCTTTCTGCCGAGCCTCAGCGTAAAACCAGCAGAGTCACGGAACCGTTGCTGCTTCAAAATGTACTCCGCACCAGAAAAAATTGCGCTGTAGCCCTCTGGTCCCATTGAATAGGCAATCCCGTCAATAATGATTGCAGCGTGTCCGAACTGGGAGGTCTTTGACAGAATTTTTCCAGCACTAATGACTACTTCTATTGTGGTGGAATCCGTGTTTATAACCTTCGGCACAGTATCAGTACTTACAGTGGTTTTACGCTGCGCAATTTTGCGGAGCATCTCACCGCTGGGGGCTTTAATCGTTTCATCATTCATTTTCAACACCTACCCAGCGATAAAAAACTCAAGATCTTTAATCTGATCCTCGGTATCAAAAAATTCAGTCTCTCCTTGCTCATCAGCAGTGAAAAAAGAAACTGACCCGCTGGGGAACCTGACTCCGTAAAACACATTCGGAATGCCGACTCCATTTTCATCTCGAATAATGTATCGATCATCGTAAATTACGTCAGCTGGATCAAACTTGAAATTACTAGGCCTTGCCTGCGCAATTAACAGAGCTCCGCATGCAACTTTGTGGCCATGAAGAGCAATAGCCATGTGGTTATCAGTGAAAAAGCTTTCCCCCTCAACGGTAGGAAATAAATGCGGCTTACATTTTGGACAGGTGACCATGTCGCCGACCCTTGCTATGGGTTTGTTTGCAGGTCCCCAAACAGTAGTTGGGCTGCCTGAAACAACCTTCCCACCATGAGTGGTGGTATCCCCGAGAACAACTTGTGCCCGTCCATTTACAATTGGCCTTGTCAAAAGTCACCTCATTTGCATACAAAACAATGAGTATCAATGGATCAGTTGAGCTTGCAAAATGAGGGGTGAATGAAGTAACTCCGAAGAGGTAGAGTTCAAGCATACAAGGTGACAATAGGTACACAATCTGCTGACTACATTTTCTTGAAGACGGTGATTCCAAGCATAAAAGCGACTCGGGGTTATTTGAGCGGGAGTGGGCCAAATGAAAAAATTTGATAATTTTGAATCTAATATTCTGGCTAGATACGAGAAGGGTGAACTTAAATCTACTTCCTCCGAAAAAAATAGATTTAGCAAAATTGAAAGAGGCTGCTGTGGCGACGTTTGTTAAAAACAAACGGGTCAAAGTTCGCTTGTGCTCACCTAACACGACTGTCGGTAAGGAACCAAGCTAAATAACGGTTTGCTGTGAGTCGACTTTTTTTCGCGATCCGGTTTCTTATCCGTGCCAGTCACCGTGGCTTTCGTGAATTCAGATTTGCAGCAGCATCGCATCGTTCTGCCGACTTCAGATCAAGTCGCCCGGTTTGATTCGAAGCGAGGGGCGGTTCCTGCAAGGACCGATGCGAAGACGCTTTTGCGTTTCGCTTGCCCCAAGCAAGATTCAACACCGGGGAATTCGACTTGGATCAAGGCAGAATGAGCGATGCGCTGCAAATCCAGAATTCAGCTTGATCAGAGCGCAATGGTGCAAGGTTGCGGCAAATCAGGAATGACAAACTTCCATTCAAATCACCCCACCATCCTTCATCTGCTGAATCTCTTCAGCCGAATAACCCAGCCCTGCCAACACTTGCGCATTGTGCTCACCCAGCTTGGGCCCAAGCCAGCGGGTTTGGCCGGGTGTGTCGCTTAACTTGGGCACAATACCCGGCACTTTCAAAGTACGGTCGTCGCCAAAGGCATGTTCTTCAATCATGCCGCGTGCAGCAAATTGCGGGTCGCGCACAATGTCTTCAATGCTGTAAATTTTGCTGACAGGCACATCGGCTTTTTCGAGCACTTCAAGCGCCTCGTCAATGCTGCGTTCCTGGCACCACTGGGCAATGGTGCTGTCAATCAACTCGGTGTGGCGAACTCTGCCATCGTTGCTGGCCATGTCGGGGTTTTCTGAGAAATCGCTTCGACCAATTGCCACCATCAGGCGCTTGAAAATGGCGTCACCATTGCCACCAATCACAATGAATCCGCCGCAACCGCAGGTGTAAGTGTTCGATGGCACAATGCCCGGCAAACTTGCACCGGAACGTTTGCGAACCACACCAGCAAAGTCATATTCGGGCAGCAGGCTTTCCATCATGTTGAACACCGATTCATACAGCGCCACGTCCACAACCTGCCCCTTGCCGGTTTTATGGCGGTGCTGCAAAGCCATCAGCGCACCGATTACTGCATGCAAACCGGCCAGTGAATCGCCAATCGAAATACCCACACGCACAGGCGGGCGGTCGGTGTCGCCACTTAAAAACCGCATGCCACCAATCGATTCCGCAATGGCACCAAAACCGGGGCGGTCTTTGTAGGGGCCAGTTTGGCCATAGCCGCTCAGGCGAACCACAATCAGGCCCGGGTTCATGGCCTGCAATTGTTCTGGGCTTAAGCCCCACTTTTCGAGTTGGCCTGGGCGGAAATTTTCCACCAGCATGTCAGCGCTTTCGATCAGCTTGCGCAATACAGCCAGCCCTTCTTCGGCTTTTAAATTCAGGGTAATTGATTTTTTGTTGCGGGCCTGCACAGCCCACCACAGGGAATTGCCCTCGTGCAGCACACGCCATTTACGAATCGGATCGCCACTGCCTGGGGTTTCAACCTTGATGACTTCGGCACCGAATTCGCCGAGCATTCGGCTGGCAAACGGCCCGGCAATCAGTGAACCCAATTCAAGCACACGGATGCCCGCCAAAGGACCAAGGTTGGTGGTGGAAGGTTGCTCAGAAGGATTGGTCATGGAAAGCCGCTGGCAAAAATAAAAGAGTTATTCCGGGTCAGAGCCCAACTGGCGACGATCCAGCAAAGCCCGCGCCACGGTGCTGGGGTCGGTGTATTCAAGCTCGCCACCTATAGGCACGCCACGGGCGAGACGACTAACCTTCAGTGCCATACGGCGAATTCGGTCGGTGAGAAACACGGCTGTGGCCTCGCCCTCGTTGGTGAAGTTGGTGGCCAAAATGACTTCCTTCACTTCGCTGTCATCCAGGCGCTGGCTTAATTTGGGCCAATCCAGCGACTCGGGGCGCACACCATCCAAAGGCGATGCCCTGCCCATCAACACGTAGTAATAGCCTCGATAAGTTTGAGTGGCCTCAATCGCAGCCAAGTCGGCTGGGGTTTCAACCACACACAGCAAACCTGGGTTACGGCGGGTGTCGCTGCAAATGGAACACACATCGGCATGGCAAAAATTGTTGCACATGCTGCAATGGCGAATTTCTGCCACAGCTTTCAGCAGCGATTCGCCAAGTGCTGTGGCTGCTTGGCGATCGTTTTGCAGCAAATGAAAAGCCAGGCGTTGCGCCGACTTCGGCCCCACGCCGGGCAAGCGCTTGAGCGCCTGCACCAGATCAACCAAGGGGTCGAGGCCATCAAAGGCGTCAAACGCGGAACGGCTCATGGGTGTTGCTTAGAATGGCATTTTGAAGCCGGGTGGCATTGGGAAACCGGCTGTGACTGAGGACATTTTTTCAGTCATAGTGGCTTCGGCCTTTCTTACAGCGTCATTGAATGCAGCAGCCACCAGGTCTTCCAGCATATCCTTGTCTTCGCCCAACAGCGATGGGTCAATCGTAATGCGCTTGCAATCGTGCTTGCAGGTCATCACCACTTTCACCATGCCGCCGCCCGATTGCCCTTCCACTTCAAGCGCACCAATTTCGGCCTGCATTTTGGCCATCTTTTCCTGCATTTGCTGGGCTTGTTTCATCAAGCCGGCCAGTTGGCCTTTCATCATGTTCATGTCGAAATCTCTCCTGTCAAATATCAGCTGGGCCTGTGTTGCTCAGCGTGCGTTCTGAACCTGAGACCACAGTTGCGCCCATCAAGTTCTGAATGTCTTTTAAAAACGGGTCTTCCTGCAAGGCTTGCTTGGCGCCTTCAAGGGCTTGCCTGCGGGTTTCACTTTGCACCGCATGCGCGGTTTGCTGTGCCTCACCAAACTGCATTTGCAAACGGACAGTGCTTCCATAGTACTGGCCCAGTGCGCTCTCAAGACGGGTCGCCATGCTGGGTTCGGTGTAGGCTTTAATTGCTGTGCGCAAAACAATGTGCAGCACCTCGCCATCCCGACTGGCCTCAACCAGTTCGGCCTGCACAAGCGCCTGGCGGGTCAATCCCTTGGCAGGCACTTCTTGAGACACCTGCGGCCAGTTGGCCGCACTGGGCAAATGGCCATTGGCTGATTGGGTATAAGCCGGTTGCGGTTTAAATTCCGACGCTGGTGCAGATGCAGGCACAACGGGCTTCGATTGCGCCACAGGCAAATCATCGGCGGTGTCCCACGGCGGCGACTCATCGAATTCCTCCACAAGCGCAGGCGATGGGCCCTTGGGTGTGGTCGACTCCATGACAGGCGCAGCAGGGACCTCAGCGGGAACCTCAACAGGCATTGCAGGCACAGCAGCCACCACTGGTTTAGCCGCAGCGGGTTTGGCTGCCAACAGGGGAACGGTCGCTTTGATGGCTGCTGGAGCCAAGGGCATGGTACGGCCTACCGCAACTTGCCCACCCGGCTTGAAGGCCAACATGCGCACCAGCGCCATGGAGAACCCAATGTGTTCCTCTGGGGCCAAATGCAATTCAGCACGGGCATGGGTGGCAATTTGATAAATCAGTTGCAGGTCTTCGGCACCAAAAGCACCTTGCAGGTTTTGTAGCGCCGCCTGGTCGGGGTCGTCGGCATCAAGCCCGCCCGCAAAATGCGCAACCGAAAGCCGGTAAGCAATGGCGGCCAGTTCGTCGAGAATGGCGCCAAATGGCGCACTGGCTGTGGCCAGCGCATTGCTTAATTCAAGCAAAGCCTTGCCATCGCCAACAGCCAGGGCTTGCAGCAACTGGTGCACCACCTGCTGGTCGACTGCGCCCAGCATGGTTCGTACGGTTTCTTCACCCACATGGCCTGCACTGTAGGCAATGGCCTGGTCAGTCAGTGAAAGTGCATCACGCACACTGCCGCGTGCAGCCTTGGCCAACAGGCGCAGTGCACCGGGCTCGAAGGCAATTTTCTCTTCCGTCAGAATGTGAGCCAGGTGATCTGCAAGCTGGTCGGGCGGCAATTGGCGCAAGGCAAATTGCAGGCAACGCGACAACACCGTGGCTGGAATTTTTTGTGGATCGGTGGTAGCCAAAATAAACAGCACATGGCCCGGTGGTTCTTCCAGCGTTTTCAGCATCGCATTGAAGGCGCTGGTCGACAGCATGTGCACTTCATCGATGACATACACCTTGTAGCGGCCTGCCGTGGGCGCGTACATGGCGTTTTCAAGCAGGGCACGCATCTCATCCACGCGCGTGTTGGTGGCTGCATCCACTTCCAGCAAATCGACAAACCGGCCCTGGCTGATTTCGACACAAGCCTGGCACTTGCCACAAGGCGTGCGGCTAATTCCCTGCTCGCAGTTCACGGCGCGGGCCAGAATTCGGGCAATGGTGGTTTTGCCTACACCGCGGGTGCCGGTAAACAAATAGGCGTGGTGCAGGCGTTGATTGTCGAGAGCGTGGGAAAGGGCTTTGACCACATGGGCCTGACCCACCAGCGAATCAAAGTCTCGCGGTCGCCATTTTCGAGCCAAAGCCTGAGATACAGTTTGATTCATTCAGATTGGGTCCACGTTTGTGTCCACGGTTGATTCCGCGCTGGGTCCAACAAATTAAGAGGCGAGCCAGAACCCCGGCACTGACTTCACGGTTGTGGCTGCTTCCTTCCGGACCTGACCAGGTTGGCCGCTACGCCATGCGGGGAGGCCCGCCAGACTGAATTCTACACCGAAGTCAGCCAGTGAACTTCGCCATGCCGGTCAATCAGTGCAGCTTGTGTGGGCGCCAGTTTATTGCCCTTGTTCAGGGTAAGGTCAACTAAACCCACGTATTCAAGTACTTGCTGAGTATAGCCCTGCAAATTGCCTGAATTTACTGCCCATTTGTAGTCCAGCACCAGAAAACGGTCGGGCAACTCAAGCACCCGGTCAGCCCGCAGCGATCGGCCATCGCCCAGCACCCATTCCAGTTCATTGAACACACGGTGGTTGCTGACCACAGCACCTTGCAACCACGGCTGCAAATCAGCCTTATCCACCAACAAACGGCAGGCTTGCTCCACCTGCAACAATTCATCGTCCCGCAGGGGTCGAAACACCGCCTCGCAGCGCACCAACACCCGCGCCCACCAGGTGTCGAAAGGCACATCAAACAGCTCGTCAACCCATTCAAGCGCTGCATGCCAGGCTGTACCTTTTCGCAATTCGGGCGTGGTAATACGAGGCACCACCTTGCCCACAGGCGCATTCAATGCTTTCAGTACCGGAAACTGCGGGCGTACCCACACGGCGGGGGGATCGAACAGCCCAGCCAATTCAATTTGGGCGGGCCCTTGCCTGGCTTCATCGGATGCATTTATTACACTTTCAAAAGTTGGCCAAGTGTTGTGCACTAGCGAGGCAAAAGGCAGTAAGCGTTCATACCAACCCTTGCTGGCCCCACGCTTTTCACTGCCACTTAAGTGAATGGAATACCGGGCGCGGGTTAGCGCCACATACAGCAAGTGGTCTTCCTCATCGGCATAAGCTTGTTGCTCAATGGTTTGAGCAGATGCGCGGCCTGGGCTGGGGTTGCTCAAATTGCCCATCACTGTGACTGAGTTGGGGTGCGATTCACCCAAAGCCCAATCAATCAGCAAACCCGCATTGCTGCCACCGGGTTTGGGCGACGAGTTTGCATCGAACAGCCACACGTGTTTGGCCTCAAGGCCCTTGGCGGAATGCACGGTCATGATACGCAAGACATCCGGGTTGTTGGCTGCGCCTTCGCTGTCGGAGCTGGCATAGGTTTGCAGTTTCACAGCCTCATACAAAGCGTGCTGCAGGCTTGGAAAACGACCCTTGTTCAAACCCAGTGCCCAAGCTTTTAACCAATCCCAGTGCTCAGCCATCATGACCCGCTGACGCGGCGAGGCTGAATTCAAATATTTTTCAGAGGCCTTGGTATCGGTAACAACTTTGGACAGGGTTTCAAACAGCGGCAAGGCGCGCGCCATGCGCAGCCATTCCGACAATTGCGCATGCAAGTTCGCCCATGGTCTCTCATGTTGCCCGGCCAAGGCCTCCAGCGTACTCCACACGGTGTTGGCCCCAGTGGTGTTCTGGGTTGTTTTACCCGCTTGAATCAGCGCCTGAAATTGCGGTGAAGAAAGCCCAATGAGGGGGCAACGCAACAATTGCAGCAGGTGCAAATTGGCATGTGGGTCATTCAGAAAACCCAGTAGTGCAATGGTGTCACCCCATACCTGCGAGGTGTAACGCTCGCCTTTGTCTTTGATGGTGTAAGCCAAACCGGCTTCACGCAGAGCAGCCATGAGGGGCACACCACTTTTGTGGGCGCGCACCAGCACCATCACTTCACTCAAATTCTGGATGCTGCCATTGGCCAGCCACTGTTGCAGGGTGTGCACCACACGCTGCGCTTCATCGGGGCCTTCCTCTTCTTTGAGCAGTTTGGGATAAACATTCAAGCCGCTCAGCGTTGATTCACTTTTTCCAGCCAAACTGGTGTGTGTGCGAAAGGCAGTTTGCCCCCGCGTTTGCCCCGGCTCGAACACGGTGTTGACCACATCAACCACAGACTGCGCACAACGCCGTGTTGAATCCGATTCCAAAGTTTTGGCTGCGAAGTTTTCCACAAGCCAGGTGCGCGCGTGGTTGAACAAGCGCGCCTCGGCCCGTCGAAAACGGTAAATTGATTGTTTCGGATCGCCCACCAAAAATACGCTGGGCTTGTCATCACCACTGTAGTCTTGCAACCAAAGTTTCAAGATATTCCATTGCACCGGGTTGGTGTCTTGAAATTCATCCACCAACAAATGACGCACGCGCGTGTCCAGTTTTTGCTGCATGTAAGCGCGCTGTTCATCATTCATCAACATGCGCAATGCGGTGGCTTCAAGGTCATCGAAATCGCACAAACCCTGCTCAAGCTTGATTGATTTATACGTGTCAAACAGCGGCTCAATCAATTGCGCCAAAGCAGCTGTGGCCTGCATGTCGAGCTGGTCTTTTTCAAGTTGCAAGGCCTGTGCTGTTTGCAGGGCCAAGCCCTCCAAGGTTTGAACATAGTCTGTTTCATCCACCGCTGTTTTCTGGCCCGCAGTGATCTTGAAAAAGTTTTTGCTCGGTTCATTTTTTGCGGTCAAACAAACCGCTTTCAGCTGCTCAAAAACATCCCCTACATCGCCACCTTCCCGCAATGCAGTCAGTGCCTTTTCAATTTCCACAGCATGGCCCTGTTGCTTCGCCGTGCCCAAGGCCAGCCAGCGTGCAGCTTGTTGCCATTGCTCCAGATAATGCTTGTTGTTCAACACTTCGACAGGCCATTGTTCGCCTTCATCAATGCCAAACACCATGTTCAACGGTGGTGCTTCGCTGTTGTGCAACCACAGGCTGCAAGCCACGCGATTGGTCAACGCATGCTGCAACACCTGGCGCACCACGGCACGGTCCATTTGTGAGGCCAGCGTGTCAAAGGCTGGCAGCAATTCCGATTGATCGTTCAGCAAATTGGCTGTGAACACATCAATGGCCATGTCCATCCAGAACCCGGTTTGATCGGTGGGTTCGCTTTGCCTTGAAAAGCCACTGGCCAAGGGTGCCATTTGGCACAAAGACGCGAACCAGCCATGGAACGTGTCGATGGTCACCCCACGTGAATTGGTCAGCACCTCGCCCGCAAGCGCACGCGCCTTGCTCAGGTTGGTCTCATTGGCCACGGCTCCGCGTTCGGTCAACAAAGCGCTCAGCTTGTCGTCACTCAACAAGGCACATTCACGCAACAAACCAAACAGGCGTTCCTGCATTTCTTGCGCGGCTTTGCGTGTGAAGGTAATCGCCAAAATTTGATCAGGCCTTGCCCCACTTAACAGCAAACGAAACAGGCGTGCGGTGAGCAACCAGGTTTTGCCACTGCCTGCGCAAGCCTCCACAACAACGCTGTTGGCCGGGTTGCAGGCAATCGAGGTGAAGTTGGTACGCAAATCAGTCATCTTCACCCTCCTCACCATTGATGACTTCATTGAATGCGGGGTGCGTTTCGGGCCTGCAAACGCCACGTACGGCGCAGTACTCACAGGCATCGCCAGGGTTGGCTTGCCAAACGGCTTTGCCATCAAAAAACGAATTCAGTTCAGTGGCCAGTTCACGGAGCAACACCTCGCCCCACGACTTGAAACCCTGTTCGCTGTACTCATCATTTAATGGAGGAAAACTGACCCAATCCACTTTGTCTTTGTGCAAGCCCAGGAAATCAAGTTGCGCACTGGGACTATTCAACATGGCCTGGTAAGCAGGCAGCTGAGGTTGGCTCAAAGGATCGGCCAGTCTTTTTTTCAACACGGCAGGTTGGTAAATTTAATGTCTGAAATCGCCAGTGCGCCACCCCGGGTATCCAACCTGTCCACGCGGCCTTTCAATGCAAGCGAGGCACCGCTGGGTTGCAATACAAGTGTGTGTTCAACCTGCTGCTCTGCACCCTTGAACTGCCAACCCTGAATTTGACGTTCCATTAATTTACCGGCCAGCCGCGGCACAATTTGATCAAAAAACTTCAGGAAGGGGTAAACAGTTGCGCGATCGTCCAACTCTAGCGTGTTCCACACAAGCTGGGCCTGGTCCAGCAGTGTTTGTTTCCAGGCTTGCAACTGATTCACGGGCTGGCCAGGCAAGGCCATGTGCTGTGCTGTTTTTTCCAGCACCTTGTGCACAAACACTCCGCGCAGTTGCTCATAACGCATGGCACCCTCATCACGTTGAGGTGGCCAGGGCAAAGCGTGTTTCAAGCCGAAGCGAAGGCGACAGGCCTTCCAGTCGTCAAGCGCTGTCACTCTTAAAGAATCAGGCATTGAACCCGAATCGCTCAAGGCGGTCAGTTGCAAGGCCTGCTCGGGTGATTCACGCACTTCAATTTCAAGATTGGAAGGCGTGCGGTGCCAGAAGCTGGCCCAATGTTGGGTGTGGTTTTCGGAATCTCGCAACACAATGTCCAGCCACATCAATTCAGGCAACAACATGTCGGGTTTGCCCGCTACCTGTGCGCTGTGCACCAAGGTTACTTCGTCGCTGTGCAACAGCAACTCGTACAACGCAGATATTTTTTGAATGCGAGCCAGACGCGGGCCGGGGAAACCCAATTCCTGCGCCACGGCAGGTGGCAACAAACCGGGTGGGCTTTCCTGAAAATGGGACTGTGCACAACCCAACACCAACACACGCTTGAATTGCCGCATGCGCGTGCTCAACAAGGGCACCATTCGCACGGGGCTTTCAATGTCGAGAGGGCGAAAACGTTGTGACTCAGCCCAGCTGCGCCAGGCTGCCAAAAATTCGTGTGAATCAAATTCGGTTTGCGCAGGCACCTGCCGCATCAAACCCAGCACGGTCAGCAACTGCTGCCCCGCCTCGTCAGGCTGCAAAGCCGTGTCCAGATCATATTTTTCAAACAGGGCCATGAAAGCGCCTGCCCACTGCGCCAGCGTGTAACGGTTCCCTGTTTTACCGAAAGCCCAAGGCTCTAGGTGTTCAAGCGGCAAGCCGGTAAAGGGCTGAGCAATGGCAGTAAGCTGGCCCTGCTCTACAAACTGTTGCAACAGATGGTCAAACCAGCCCGCCACATTCGATGTGGACAAACGCCACCCGGTGCGGTCATCTACCAACACACCCACTTCAGCCAGCAGCCCCACCATACGGCGCGCAGCCAAGCGATCAAGTACCGCCACAGCAATTTCGCTGACTGGGTCTTCTCGCAACCATTCCAGAATTTGGTGTGCGGCCTGCTGGGCCTGCGTGGTTTCGTCGGGCGCCACCTGCAACACTACGGGGCCGGGCTGGGTGTTAAAACGCTTCGCGCCCAATTGTTGCCAGGGTTGCGGCCCCTCAATGGCAGGAAGCCTGAACACCTGCACTGGCACCTCGGGGTAGAACAGATCCAGCCAAAGGCCTGGCACAGTTTCGCCATCATCAAACCACACCACCTGCACGGGCGGACTGCCCTCGGGTTTGGCTGGCTTGGGCAACAGGTCCATGAGCTCGGTCGCATAGGTTTGGGCCAGTGTGGCCACCACTTGAGCCTCTTCAGCAGCAAAAGTGTTGTTCTCACAATACTGGGCCAGCGCACTTGTGTTGCGTTTTTGCACCAAAACCTGTCGCAAAGCCAACTCCAGGTATTCCTGGGCCAAACCCCACAATTGAGAGGGCGATGAACCACCGCCCAACAAAGGCAATTGCCGCAATACACCCACCAAATCGGCTTGCAGGGCCAACCAGGGGCCCATTGCGGCTGGCTGGCTTAAACGGTCGGCTGTTTGAACCCAAGGCCCTAGCGTGGCAAGGCCCGCGTGGTGTTGCGCCCAATGCCGCTTAAAGCTACCCACGGTTTCTATGCGGGGCATCACCCACAACACCTGGCGGGCATCCAGCCCCGATCGGCTTAGCCAGTCAAATGCCGCCGCAAATGGGGTGGCTAGAAAAGGATCGACAGAAACAGAGTGTTGGGTCAAAACGTGTATGGGCTAATGTATGTCGTTAAGTCGATTAAAACGTGCGCGGGTTTGTGTTTCAGTTCAATTTCGCTGTACCATTCAGAATAGCATTTTCTTAAATGAAGAACTTTCATGGTCTGCGCGTGTGCTTTAATCACCCGGACATGCTTTGTGAATACCCTCCAAAGCAATTACCCACTTGAGGATTTAAATGAGCAGTGACCTGATCAAACACGTCAGTGACGCATCTTTCGACAGCGATGTTTTGAAAACCGACGGCCCTGTGCTGGTCGACTACTGGGCTGAATGGTGTGGTCCTTGCAAAATGATTGCGCCGATTCTTGATGACTTGTCCTCTGAATACAACGGCAAGCTGCAAATCGCCAAGATGAACGTGGACGAGAATTCTGAAACGCCTGCCAAGTATGGCATTCGCGGCATTCCAACCTTGATGTTGTTCAAGAACGGTGCCGTAGTGGCCACGAAAGTGGGCGCGTTGTCCAAATCACAGCTGGCCGCCTTTATCGACAGCCACCTGTAATACAATATTGATTGAGTCGCCCGGCACGTGCCGGGCATCGAACCCCCTCACTGCAGTACAACCCCCACCCTTTGTTAACCTGTTTACCTCGCGGCGTTCGCCACCTACACAAATAGCCAAACATGTATCTATCTGAACTAAAAACGCAACACGTCTCTGCCCTGCTTGAAGTGGCTGGTGGCCTTGAAATTGAAAACGCCAACCGCATGCGCAAACAGGAATTGATGTTCGCAATCCTGAAGAAACGCGCCAAAAACGGTGAGCAAATTTTTGGTGATGGTGTGCTCGAAGTGCTGCCTGATGGCTTTGGCTTCCTGCGCTCACCAGAAACCTCGTACCTGGCCAGCCCGGACGACATTTACATTTCTCCCAGCCAGATTCGCCGCTTTAACCTGCACACAGGTGACAGCATCGAAGGTGAAGTACGCACCCCCAAAGACGGTGAACGTTATTTTGCGCTGGTGAAAGTAGACAAGGTGAACGGCGAAGCGCCTGAAGCCAGCAAACACAAAATTCTGTTTGAAAACCTGACACCGCTGCACCCTAACCAGCCCTTGAAGCTGGAACGCGACATGCGCGGCGAAGAAAACAACACTGGCCGTATCATCGACCTAGTGGCACCCATTGGTAAAGGCCAGCGTGGTTTGCTGGTGGCCCCACCGAAATCGGGTAAAACCGTGATGCTGCAACACATTGCACACGCGATTACCGCCAATCACCCCGACATCACCTTGATTGTGTTGCTGATCGATGAACGCCCCGAAGAAGTCACGGAAATGATGCGCTCAGTGCGTGGCGAAGTAATCGCCTCCACATTCGATGAACCCGCAACCCGCCACGTGCAAGTTGCAGAAATGGTGATTGAAAAGGCCAAGCGCCTGGTTGAGCACAAACGCGACGTGGTCATTCTGCTCGACTCCATTACCCGTTTGGCTCGTGCGTACAACACGGTTGTGCCGTCTTCTGGCAAAGTGCTGACCGGTGGTGTAGACGCCAATGCCCTGCATCGCCCCAAACGATTCTTCGGTGCCGCCCGTAACATTGAAGAAGGTGGATCGCTCACCATTATCGCAACTGCACTGGTAGACACCGGCAGCCGCATGGATGAAGTGATTTACGAAGAATTCAAGGGCACCGGCAACATGGAAATTCACATGGAACGCCGCATGGCGGAAAAGCGTGTGTACCCTGCCATCAACATCAACCGTTCTTCAACACGTCGCGAAGAACTGCTGATCAAGCCCGATTTGCTACAAAAGATTTGGGTGCTGCGCCGATTGTTGCACGACATGGACGAAATTGCTGCGATGGAATTCCTGATGGACAAGATCCGCCAGACCAAGAACAACGCAGAGTTCTTCGAAATGATGAAGAAGTAAATCGCTTTGAGGTGAGGCGAGGTGAAAATTGTCACCTTGCCGAACCTCGCAATAAAATCTGGCATTTTGGATTCTCTCAAATGTCCAATGATCTGACCTGCCTGACTAACAACGCTGCTGTTGGTACCCCCTGCCCTCCTCCAAACGTTTTCATCGAAATGAATATCCAACACTCGAGAAATCGTGTTGGAGAGATTCTCTCTCCTTCCGACTTGTTGTGGTTTTACAATCAGGTCAGAAACAAAGGCCCCTGGGATTTCAAACAAAAAGGGCAAGCCTATGCCGATTTTGGGAACTTCCACTACGGTGCGGTCGGCTATGCGATTGGAATACCGGAGCAAGTGCTGCTTAGAGCGGCTGGCTGGGCTCAAAGTAGAGCGGGAACCACGCTCAATTCTTTTGGTCATTGGACCGAAGATGCGCCATATGGTGACGATCCAAAGGACCAAATACAAATTCGAAATGGAATCGACTTCGCAAAACGAAATGGATATTGAGCATGAAATACTTAATGTGCCTGACCAGCATGGCGCTTACCGCCTGCCAGCCAACCCCTCTCGAACTTGATCGACTTTCCAGCAGAACAAACTCAGCCGGTAATATTGCAGCCAGTTGGAGCGAAACCAGTGCGGGTGCTACGACCGATTTCGTGTACCGACTTCATATTCATCAGAACAACTCTACTTCTCAAATCGATGAGAAAAGCGAAATTCTCAGAACAAACAGCATTGTCGACACCACCGTTGAGTGGCAATCGAGTCAGTCCTTGAAAATTAATTGTCTGCGTGGTGATGCCTACTTTTGGATCAACAGAGCTATAGTGAACGATCAAAACATTCGAATTGAACTAGATAGCCAATGCTCAGAGGAAGTGCGGGACAGGTGGGCTTACATCGCACCCAGCACTACAAAAGAAAAAATTCCGGAAATAGTTCTCGCTGACCCTCGTGTGCAACGATTATTGGATTTGAGAAAAAATGCCTTAAAACCAGATATTGGCTTACGTGTTTTATACAACGATGAAAGAACAAAAGAAGTAATTGAATTACATCAAAATTAGCCTGATAAACTCCAATGGCTGCTCAGTCAGTCAACCACCCCACCAAGGAGCATTCATATGAATCGCGTTTTTTCCCTGCTCACACTGATGTTTGCGCTGGTTCTCAGCGGCTGCGGGTATAACACCATTCAAACCACGGATGAACAAGTGAAAGCGGCATGGGCCGAGGTGTTAAACCAGTACCAGCGGCGGGCCGACCTGGTGCCCAATTTGGTAAATGTGGTGAAGGCCGAAGCCAATTTTGAGCAGGAGACACTGACGCAGGTGGTTGAGGCGCGTTCGAAAGCAACGTCGATTCAAGCCACTCCGGAACTGATCAACGACCCGGAAGCCTTCAACAAATTTCAGCAGGCGCAAGGTGAGCTGAGTGGTGCTTTGTCGCGGCTGTTGTTGATTACCGAGAACTACCCCAATCTGAAAGCCAATCAAGGTTTTCGTGATTTGCAAACGCAGCTTGAGGGCACAGAAAACCGAATTACCGTGGCGCGCAACCGTTACATTAAATCGGTTCAGGAATACAACGTGACAGTGCGTTCATTTCCCAACAACCTGACCGCGATGGTGATGGGCTACGAAGTGAAGCCCAGCTTCACGGTTGAAAACGAAGCCGCTATTTCCAAACCACCCACCGTGGACTTTGGCACCAAGTGATGCACACCATGTGCAATTCAATTGCCCGGTTTTGGCTAAGTAAGCTGCTGGCGCTGGTGCTGCTGATTCCAGTGCCTGGCGTGTTGTCGGCTCAAGAAGTACCCGTGCCCCCCTTGAATGCCCAAGTGGTCGACACTACGGGCACGCTAAGCCCGGAACAGCAAGCTGCACTGATTCAAAAATTACAGACATTTGAAGCGGCCAAAGGCAGCCAGATTGCAGTGTTGCTGGTGCCAAGCACCCAGCCAGAAACCATTGAGCAATATGCATTGCGTGTGGCCGAGAATTGGAAAATTGGCCGCAAAAATGTGGACGATGGCGCAATTTTGGTGGTGGCCCTGCAGGACCGTACACTGCGCATTGAAGTGGGCTACGGCTTGGAAGGTGCCCTTACCGACATTACCTCCAAACGAATTATTGAAGAGATTATTGTGCCGCAGTTTCGCCAGGGCGATTTTGCTGGTGGGGTGGCAGCCGGTGTGGACCAAATGATCAAGGTAATTGAAGGCGAACCCCTGCCAGAGCCGGTTGCGCAGCAAACGGTAAACAACTCAAGCACGATTGAAGACATTGCACCTGTGCTGTTCATGCTCTCGCTTTTCGTGGGCGGGTTTCTGCGCAAAACCATCGGCAAATTGCCCGCAGCATTGGCCACTGGCGGTTTGGTGTTCGTGGTGGCTTGGTTGTTCGCTGGCGCCGTGGTTTTTGCCGTGCTTGCTGCTGTGGTGGCTGCGCTGCTCACCCTGTTTGGCAATTCGGTGGGTGGCATGGGTGGCGGCCGTGGTGGCTTCGGTCGCGGTGGCGGCGGTTTTGGCGGAGGTGGCGGCTTCAGTGGTGGAGGCGGCGGTTTTGGAGGCGGTGGCGCTTCGGTAGGTGGTAACCATGAATTTCAAACGTGTAGTAAAACACCTGATAACCACCGAGCGCGATGTGCGGAAAACATTCTCGCCCGCACACCTGCAACACATCGCGCAGGCCATAAGCGCCAGCGAAAGCCAGCATTCCGGTGAAATTCGATTCGCGGTGGAAAGCGCGCTCGAACTACACCCCCTGTTGCAGGCGCAAACTCCCCGTCAACGCGCCATTGAGGTATTCAGTGAATTGCATGTGTGGGACACCGAACTCAACAACGGAGTGCTCATTTATGTGCTGCTGGCGGACCATGCCATCGAAATTGTGGCAGACCGGGGTATTCACGCCAAGGTTGGCAACGCTTACTGGGAAGTGCTATGCCACCAAATTGAGCAGTCGTTTGCCCAAGGACAATTCGAGGCTGGGGTGATGAACAGTATTGATGCGGTCAGCACAAAATTGATTGAGCACTTTCCGCACAGTGGGGGCGGCAAGAATGAACTTCCCAACACCCCGGTGGTGATTGGCTAAACCAGAAGCGCCAGCTTACATGGCCTGAATCGGGCAACTCTTGGGCACAGTGTAGCCCTCGGGCAAACTGCACTCAGAGGCTTTGCCATCGATTGAGCAACGCACCTTTTTCAGCAGACGCAAGGCACAACCATCGTACACGCCATCTTTACTCAAGCTGATTCGGGCTTCACGCATCATGGTGGTGTATTCCACCTTGTCTGCATCCATCATTTTCAGCCAGGCTTTGTCTGGAATTTGTCGGTCGATTTTTTTCACTGCTTCCAAGGCCTTGGGCATTTCCTTCGCTACAAAAGCCCGCAATTTCTGGCCTGAACCCGGCTGAAACTTCGACTTTCGCAAAATGATTTGATAAGTGACCATGGCCACAGGCAACTGAATAATTGCACCACGCCTGCCCAGGCCCTTGTAAAGCTCAAGAGGTGAGTAGGCAATCGAAGGGGCCACGATAATATCCACAGCGCCGTTGTTGAACATGGAACCGTAATTGGATACGTCCGCAGCAATCGGTTGTGCGCCAACCTGCTCAATCAGCCTGCGCTGCGATTCATCGTGCGACAAAGCCGCAACCCGCTTGCCCGCAGCCTTGGCCAGTGAATTGATTTCGCGATCGCGCACAAACACATAAGCTGTGCCGAAGGGCAATACACCACCCACCTCAAAGTCACTTTGCTGCATCACACTTTGCAATTGCGGGCTGCCCATCGACTTCAGGGCCAGCAGCACTGCATCGTAGTTGGGCAAGCCACCAATCGCATCCAGGCTGCCGGTAAAGCTGTTGTATTTTCGGGTTCGAATGCCAGTGGCCACCAGGCCATCGCACACACCAATTTCAAAGTCTTTGGCAGCAACCGATTCATTGGTGTACACCACAGGTTTAAAGCCGTAGCCGTTTTTTCGACCTTCAAGGGCATATTCCTGAGCCAAATTAAAAATTGGTCCTTTGGCACCGAGCAAGTCGAATACACAAATATCAGGCTCTTTTCCGCTCACTGTTTGAGCGCGCGCCGTACTCTGGAAACCCAGAAAAACCAACATCATCAAACTGAAAACAGCCGCAATTCGCAGGCTGTTTTTTACACACGGATTCATCATCTTTTTCCTGCCTGCAAGGCGCGCAGGGTGATGATTTGGGTGAGATTAACCAAAGTTTTGGTCATCATCCGGTTCCAGATCAAATCAACTACCGCCGCCTTGAATACGAGTCGCTTGGGCCCAATGCCCAAGCCGGGTTTTAAATAAAACAGGTAGCGCCAGGTCACCAAAGTGCCGTCGCCATCCTTCTCAAATTCAAATGAGCCTTTGGCATGATCAAGCCAATTCAACAGGGGTTGGCTAAAGCCCGTACCCTTGTATACAAACTGGCGATTTGGCACAAAGGCCAACACTTCTTCATCAATAACAGCACCGCCCTTGAATGTAATTCGCTGAATATCGCCCACTTCATTGAACGATTTGCCCTGAATCATTTCTATACGAGTAATCGGCGCTATGAGTGCGTCACTGTGAATGTATTCATCCGCCTTTAAACGGGTGTACAAGGCAAAGCAATCGGCCAGAGGCACAGGGATTCGGCATGAACGCTGGATCATCAAGGGTGCTTGGGTCACAATGAGTCCTCTTTTAGTTGTTGGGTACTGCGCATGATCACACGTTTTTTTCCGATTCTTACGAAACTTAAAGCCCTGAAAACTCATGGTCGCATGCTGTGGCACGCTTTCCGGCATGCAGACACGCCCAAATGGATCAAGGGCTTCATGTTGGCTGTGGTGGTTTATCTGTTTAGCCCCATCGACCTGATCCCCGACTTCCTCGTGCTGTTTGGCATTACCGACGATTTGGTCGTGATTAGCGCCGCCATGTGGTTTTTAGGCAAAGTTGTTCCGGAAAAGGTCAAAAACAGTCTGCCCATGGACCAGGCAGGCAGCCAAGCAACCTCAACAGACAACACACAGCAAGTTCAAAAAAACACGGTCAAAGCGCCCACTGCATTGCCTGCTACACCCACAAAAACAAGCCCTCTCAAGCCTTTCGGTATTGTTTTGCTCGTGGGGTTGCTGATTGCTGCTTTGGCAAGTCACCCATGGATACATACCCAATTTCAAAGCATTGGAGCATTTTTTTGAGCGTGGAAGTAACAGTTTTACTCTAGAAAAACAAAAAGCCCGGTGATTTCTCACCGGGCTTTCAAGCTTCTCAAGCCCTGCCTTTCAGTGAAGGCAGTGGTTATTGTTGAACAGTCAATCAGTGACCAGTTGCCATGCCAGCACCACGCGGGGTACGTACATCTTCAACCAAGTGCTGAATGTGCTCTGGGGGTGGTGCTGTTACCTTGCTGACCAGATAGGCCACAACGAAGTTACAAATCGCGCCTACCGTACCGAAAGCTTCAGGCGTGATGCCGAAGAAGCCGTTGGCACCGCCAACCAAGTGCAGGTATTCCGTACCGTTTACAAACAAAATACCCTTGTGTGCAAACACGTAGAACAGGGTTACTGCCAAGCCTGTCAACATACCCACGATTGCGCCTGTGGAGTTCATGGTCTTGGAGAAAATACCCATCATGATTACCGGGAACAAGCTTGATGCTGCAATACCGAAGGCCAAGGCCACAGTACCCGCCGCGAAGCCTGGCGGGTTCAAGCCCAGATAACCGGCCAGAACAATCGCGAAGGCCATGGAAATTTTACCGGCCAGCAATTCGTTCTTTTCAGAAATACTTGGGTTGAACACGCCCTTGATCAAGTCATGCGAAACCGCAGACGAAATCGCCAGCAACAAACCAGCCGCAGTCGACAGCGCAGCAGCCAAACCACCGGCAGCCACCAAGGCGATCACCCAGTTGGGCAACAATGCAATTTCAGGATTGGCCAGCACCATGATGTCGGCGTTTACTGTCATTTCACTGCCTTTCCAGCCAGCAGCCTCTGCTTTGGCCAGGAATGCTTCGTCTTTGGACTTGTCGTTGTAGTACTGAACACGACCGTCACCGTTCTTGTCTTCAAACTTCAACAAGCCCGTGGTTTCCCAACGACCCATCCAGGCCGGCTTCTTGTCGTTTTCCAAAGCTGCGTCAGCTGCGAACAAGTCGCCACCAGTGGCCACATTGGAATTCACCGTGGCATGCAGGTTGTAACGGGCCATTGCGCCAACAGCAGGTGCCGTGGTGTACAAAATTGCAATGAACACCAGTGCCCAACCGGCAGATGAACGCGCATCAGCCACTGTGGGTACAGTGAAGAAGCGAATAATAACGTGGGGCAGGCCCGCGGTACCAATCATCAAACTAACGGTGTAGAAGAAGGTGTTCAGGTAGCTACCACCAGCAGGTGTTGTGGTGTATTGGCTAAAGCCTAGGTCAGTCACAACCTTGTCCAGGGTGGCCAGCATGGGTTGGCCATTGGCCAGCATGTCGGAACCCAAGCCCAACTGCGGCAAAGGATTGCCTGTCAGGTTCAAGGAAATGAAGATTGCGGGGATGGTGTAAGCGAAAATCAACACGATGTACTGTGCAATTTGCGTGTAGGTAATGCCCTTCATGCCGCCAAACACCGCGTACATGAACACAATACCCATACCCACATAAATACCCACTTCAGCAGACACGCCCAGGAATCGGGAGAACGCCACACCCACGCCTGTCATCTGGCCGATTACATAAGTAATGGAAGCAACCAGCAAACAGATCACAGCCACTGTACGTGCTGTATTGGAGTAGTAACGGTCACCGATAAACTGGGGCACCGTGAACTTGCCGAACTTGCGCAGGTACGGAGCCAGCAACATGGCCAGCAACACATAACCACCGGTCCAACCCATCAGGAATACGGAACCACCGTAGCCCATGTTGGCAATCAGACCCGCCATTGAAATAAACGATGCGGCTGACATCCAGTCTGCCGCAGTCGCCATGCCGTTGGCCACGGGGTGAACGCCACCGCCAGCCACATAAAATTCACCCGTGCTGCCAGCACGAGCCCAAAACGCAATACCGAGGTACAGCGCAAAACTCAAACCCACGATGACGTAGGTGATTGTTTGCAAATCCATTGGCAATCTCCTTAGTTTTCGTGGACGTCGTGTTCGCGGTCGATCTGACCCATTTTCTTCGCGTAGTAGAAAATGAGGATGATGAACATGTAAATAGAACCTTGTTGGGCAAACCAGAAGCCCAGTGGGTAACCACCGATGCTGAATTGATTCAGTTGCTCAACAAACAGAATACCGGCGCCGTAAGAAACCAAAAACCACACAATCATGATCTTGGTCAACAGGCCGAGTGTTGCTTTCCAGTAGGCTTCACCGCCCTTTGGGTTGCTCATCGCTTGTCTCCTTTTTTAAGGTTGTTGTTAACCGCAGACACGGAATACGAGGTCACATCCCTCCCGAGCCTAGGCTTGCGGATGAGTATCAAAGCGAAAACTTACGCCAAACTGAAAGCCCGTCAGATAGGCCATTAAACCCCTCCCCCAGCATTACCCCCCCTACCCAAACGTGCGATTCCCAAAGCTGGAAAAACCGCAAACTGGCCGGTGATTACCTGTTTTATCAAGTGATTGAGCCGGACAAGGCCACACACAATGGTATTTACCCCAATCAAGCCAACTCATTCTGATTAACAAGGCGACCCATGACACCCAATATCGAGCAACCTGGCAAGCACCGCACCCACTTGTTCAACGCGCTGGCGAAAAGCCAGGCCTGCATTGAATTCGACTTGAACGGCAATGTGCTGTATGCCAACGAGAACTTTTTGAACGTTTTCGGCTACTCGGAGGAGGATGTGCTGGGCAAGCACCACAGCCTTTTTTGCACAGCAAGTACCGCGGAGTCGGACGAATACCGGCTGTTCTGGAGCAAATTGCGCGAAGGCGAGTTTCAAAGTGGTGAGTTTTTGCGACTGGATTCGCAAGGTCAAGAGGTGTATATCCAGGCGAGCTACAACCCGGTTCGGGATGATGACGGCAATTTGATCTCGGTCATCAAGATTGCATCGAACATCACCGAGGCAAAAAGCAAGTCACTTGAAAATGAAGGCAAAGTGGCTGCGATCGACAAAACCCAAGCCGTGATTGAATTTGACACCGCCGGCCGTATTTTGGCGGCCAACGACAACTTCCTGAACGCCATGGGCTATCGCCTGCAAGAAATTGTGGGCCAACACCACCGCCAGTTTTGTGAAAAAAACTATGCGGAATCGGAGGAGTACAGCAACTTCTGGAAAGACCTTGCGGCTGGCGAGTTCAAATCAGGCGAATTCATGCGCCTTAACCGGCATGGCCGCCCCGTGTGGCTACAGGCCACTTACACGCCAATTTTGGGTGTAAATGGCAAGCCAGTGAAAGTGGTTAAATTTGCCAGCGACATTACTGCTGCAAAAACCAAGGCGATTGAAGACGATGGCAAGGTTAACGCCATGAACCGCTCGCAAGGCATTATCGAATTTGATCTGGGTGGACATATTTTGCACGCCAACGAGAACTTCCTCTCCCTGACAGGCTATTCATTAAGCGACATTGTGGGTCAGCACCACAGCATGTTTGTGGACAAGGAAGAGGCCAGCAGCGGTGCTTACCGGGCTTTCTGGCGAAAGCTGGGCCAAGGCGAGTATGACTCTGGTGAATACTTGCGCGTGGGCAACCATGGCAAGCGGATCTGGATACAGGCCAGCTACAACCCGATTCTTGACCTGGAAGGCAACCCGGTGAAGGTCATCAAGTTTTGTAGCGATATCACGCAGTCCAAATTGCACGCCATTGAAACCCAGGCACGCATGGATTCAGTGTCCAACACCAGTTGCATTCTGGAGTTCAATGCGGAAGGGAAAATTCTGAACAGCAATGAACTGATGCAAAAATCGCTGGGGTACAGCCAGGCGGACCTGGCTGACAAGTCAGAAAGCTTTTTGATGTTCGATGAAGAACGCAACGACAGCAATCACTTCAAGATCTGGAATGATTTGCGTGAAGGCAAAAACCTGGCAGGTGAATTCCGCTACAAGGGCGTGGGTGGCAAAGAAATTTGGCTTTCAGGTACACGCAGCCCGGTGATCGGCCTTGAGGGGCAATTGACCAAAGTAGTACTCATGCTGCAAGACATTACAGACGCCAAACTTTCCCGACTGGATGCCGAAGGCAAACTGGGCGCGATTGACCGCTCGCAAGCAGTAATTGAATTTGACATGCAGGGCAAAGTACTTGCAGCCAACGGCAACTTTCTAAAACTAATGGAGTATTCAACAGAAGAAATTATTGGTCGCCACCACCGCATGTTCGTGGATGCCGCATACGCAGCAACACCCCAATACCAGGCCTTTTGGGAAAGCCTGGGCCGTGGTCAGTTTGAATCGGGTGAATACAAACGCGTGGCCAAAGGTGGGCGGGAAGTGTGGATTCAAGCCACCTACAACCCCATTTATGATCCACGCGGCAACCTGGTCAAGGTCGTGAAGTTTGCCAGCGACGTGACCCAAAGCAAGCTGAAAAATTCGGAGTTTGAAGCCAAGGTTGAAGCCATTAACCTGGGGCAGGCCGTGATTGAGTTTGATCTGGACGGCCATGTGTTGAACGCCAACCGCAACTTCCTCAATGCCATGGGTTACACCTCGCGTGAAATTCAAGGGCAACACCACAGCATTTTCTGTACGCTGGAATACACACAAAGCGAAGAATACCGCGACTTCTGGTTGAAACTGAATGAAGGGAAATTTGTGAGCGGCCGCTTTCACCGCGTGGGCAAGTTCAACCGCGATGTATGGATTCAAGCCACCTACAACCCCATTCTGGACTTGAATGGCAACGTGGTTAAAGTGGTGAAATATGCCTACGATGTAACCAAAGAAGTGATGCTGGAACAGGGTATCAACAAGAAGTCGGGCGAAATGCGGGAACGTGTGTCCAAGCTGGTCGAAAGTATCACCGACATTTCGGGCAACTCAGCCACTGCAACGCAATTGGCCGAGAAAGGACTGGAAGCTGCCCATCAGGGAAGCAGGGATCTAAAGCGATCCATCGCTGCAATTCATGCCATCCAGAACAGCTCGAGCAAAGTGTCGGAAATTGTGCGAGTCATCGGCGACATTGCCAACCAGACCAACTTGCTGGCATTCAATGCGGCAATCGAAGCCGCACGTGCCGGGCAACACGGCGTTGGGTTTTCAGTGGTGGCGGCCGAAGTGCGCAAGCTGGCCGAGAGCAGCTCAAGCGCAGCTCGCGAAATTGCGACACTGATTGAAGAATCGGTTGCGCAGGTTGAAGAAGGTGTTGAGGTGAGCCAAAACGCGGCCCAAAGCTTTGAAGGAATTTTGAGCAGTGTGACTGAAACAGGTGAAAGCGTGAAGCAAATTACCAGTTCGGCAGAACAGCAGCGCGACCTGGCCATTGCCGTGAACCGCCTGATTGAAGAGCTCACAGGCGGCCTTGAAAAGCACCTCGGCGGTAAAAGCGCATGAGTGAACTGAGCCAATACGAACAGGGCTTTGGTTCATTTCGAATTGGCGAAATGACTCTGGCCCTGCCGATGAAATCGGTCAGGGAAGTGGTGCCGTTTCATCCCTTGATGGCACTGCCCTGCCCACACCCCTGGATCAAAGGCGGTCTGGACCTGAGAGGCGTGACCATTCCGGTACTGGACCTGGAATGTTTGCTGAACCGCCCCGGACACCAGTACACCCCGGGCTGCATTTTACTGATCGCCCACGAGAACCACTTGTTGGGGCTCATTGCCGACCAGGTCAAAGCTTTGTTTTTTGCAAACCCGGCAGCGATGCACACGGTCAGTTCAGAGGACACGATCGGCAGCATTTTTGCAGGCAGCCTCATGAACAGCGAATTGAACCAACTGGTTCAGGTGCTTTCAACGCAAGCTTTGTTCGACCTGCCCGGGCTGCCCAAAGCCGAAGACCCGGAACCACACCGCCAATCGCTTGAATTACAAACATCCAATGAAGACACAGCTCTGAACACTCGCACACCACTGATGTTGATGCAGAGCATGTCCACGCTGTTTGCAGTGAATCCAAAAGACATTGAAACCACGGTGGTCAACCCGGTGCTGTTGCCCGGTGAGTATGCCGGTGGTTTTTACAAAGGCAACCTGAATTACAGAGAGCAAACCATTCCGGCAATTGACCTCGCAAGCTACCTGGGTCTGGGCACCAACAAGCAATTGCAACGAGCCACACAACAGGCCTTTGTCATACGAATCGAGGGCAACCCGCTGGCCTTGCTGATCGACCGGGTGCTGGATATTGTGCATGTACCGCACAATTCAGTCATTCCGCTGCCCTGTTTTGGGCTACCCAAAGCGAATCAACTTGAAGGTGCCTTGCCTTGCAATGTGTTTTCAAAAGAAGACCCACATTCGCAGCGTGGCCCGCAATATTTTGTGCTGTCATGCCCCAGAATCAGCGAAGACCAGGAATTGATTGAACTGGCCAGTATTTTGGCCAAGGCCAGTGCGACGGCGCAACTGGATTTCGAGAACCAGCAAGGTAAAACAGCGCTGGGTCTGGATCGGTTGATGGTTTACCGTTTGGGCACCGAATTTTCTACGCCCATTGAACAAGTGCGGGAAGTACTTCCCTACCGTGCAGACATTGAGATTTTTGAGCGCAGTAATCCCATGCTGGGCATGCTGACCCACCGCAACCAATCCATGCCAGTGTTTGACTTGGCGCAATGGTTGGGCGCCGAACGTCAAAGCCTGAGTCATGAATCCAGCATTCTGGTGGTGAATGCGCATGGCAGCACGATTGGCTTTGCAGTAACCTCGCTGACAGCGATTGAAAACGCCCAGTGGGAACCCCATGTGCCCGTATTGGGCGAACAAAGGCAGCTGCTGCATGGCCGATTAAAAACCACGCAGAGGCTTGCCCAAATTGGAGAAGACAAACACCAGCGCATGGTGGAGGTTATCGATTTGCAACAGCAAGTGCTGTTGATTCTCGATCAGTTTGGTTTGGCTGTACCTACTGCGACTGAGGCTGTTGCTGCACCTGTTGTTGACCCGCAAGGGCATTCTCAGCACGCAGCGCATTGAACTCTTTCACGAATTCATCGAAGCGGTCTTGCTCGATCGCTTCTCGCATTTCCCGCATCAATTCAAGGTAGTAATGCAGATTGTGCATGGTGTTCAACTGCGCACCCAAAATTTCTTTGCTGCGGTCCAGGTGGTGTAGGTACGCGCGTGAGAAATTTTTGCAGGTGTAGCAACTGCAGGTGGCATCAAGCGGGCTTTCATCGTTACGAAATTTCGCGTTGCGAATGCGAATGTCGCCCGTGCGCGTGAACAGCCAGCCGTTGCGTGCATTGCGGGTTGGCATCACGCAGTCAAACATGTCAATGCCCTGCCCCACCGCATTCACCAGGTCTTCGGGAGTACCCACACCCATCAGATAGCGGGGCTTGTGTTGCGGTAACTTTGGCGCGGTGTGCGCCAAAATACGCTGCATGTCGTCTTTGGGCTCACCCACTGACAGGCCACCAATGGCGTACCCGTCAAAACCGATTTCTTCCAGGCCCTGTAGTGAAATATCGCGCAGATCTTCATACATGCCGCCCTGAACAATGCCAAACAAGCCATTGTTGTTACCCAGCGCATCGAAGGAGTCACGTGAACGACGCGCCCAACGCATGGACATTTCCATGGACAGGCGTGCCTCGGTGTGCGTGGCCGGATAGGGTGTACATTCGTCGAAAATCATGACGATGTCAGAATTCAGCGCGGTTTGAATGCGCATGCTTTCCTCCGGGGTGAGGAACAACTTGTCGCCATTCACAGGGCTGCGAAAATGAACACCCTCTTCCTTGATTTTCCGCATGGCCCCCAGGCTGAACACCTGAAAGCCGCCTGAGTCGGTCAAAATTGGGCCTTTCCAGCCCATAAACTGGTGTAGACCACCGAATTTTTCCATGATGTCCAGGCCCGGGCGCATCCACAAATGAAAGGTGTTGCCCAGAATAATTTGCGCCTGGATCTCGGTGAGGTCGCGCGGCGTCATGCCCTTCACGGTGCCATAGGTGCCCACAGGCATGAAGATCGGGGTTTGGATAACGCCGTGTGCGGTGGTAATTTCACCGCGACGGGCCTGACCTGACGTGGTTTTGAGTTTGAAGGACAGTGCGCTCAAGAAAAATGCCTTTTTAGAATTGGCCGTATTTTAAATCATTTCAAGCACATGGGCCTGAAAACCACGTTTTGAGTGGCCATTCCAGCAATTCAAGCACTTGTTTGGCACAATGGAGCCATTCACAAAATTAGAAGTACCCCATGCAACAACACGCCAAACCCGAATTCATTCGCGCCGAGAAACGCGAAGGTGACGCCGAGCTGGACGCGCACATGTTTCGGCAAGCGCTGGCCCAGTTCGCCACTGGCATCACCATTATTACCACCAAGAATGCCGAGGGCAAATATGTGGGGGTGACCGCCAATTCATTCAACTCCGTTTCACTGCACCCCCCTTGGTGCTGTGGAGTTTGTCGAAGAAAGCCAGCAGCCACGATGCATTTGCAGCAGCCACGCATTATGGCGTGAGTGTGTTGTCGGCCGATCAGGAAGATTTGTCACACCATTCTCGACCTTCAAAGGCGATCGGTTTGCGGGTGTCGAAGTGATTGAGGGTTTGGGTGGTGCGCCTTTGATTCCACATGCTTTGGCGCATTTTGAGTGCAAAGTGCGCAGTCGCTACGATGAGGGAGATCACTTCATCATGGTGGGCGAGGTGTTGCGCTGCGACTTCCGGGAAGGTGAGGCACTGGTGTATCGGTCGAGGAAGTACTTCCGGAACTGATCGGTGAATATTCATTGCCGAATTGGCGAGGGTTTCAATCTCTCGCCTGCCTGTTAACTGCCCGATCGGCGTGGGTTCCGATCTCTCGCGGTGCGTTAACTGCCCGATCGGCTTGGGTTTCGATCTCTCGCCAGAAAACCTGTTGATCCCTTGCTGAGCCTTGCGATGCCTGAGAACGCCCCTCCTAAACTGCGGGTCGGGTTCGTTCTCTGTCGCCCATGCTGGGCAACACCGGCCCTGCTCGGCACGCAAGCAGGTTTTCTTGAAGGCGAAGCGATCGAAACACCGCCGCCGATTGGGCGATGAAATCAGCCGTGAGTTGCGTGGTGAGGGAGATTCGCCAGTGCCGATTGACCATTGAACACCGCCGTGAGTCGCTCGGTGATGGCTAAGCGCTGCACGGGAAGCTGGGCGCTGAACTTGCAGATGGGAGCACTCTGCGGGTTTGAGCCAACTCGGCGGTGGGATTGCTTGGGGCGCACTTCAAGAAAACCGCCCCGTTTGAGTTGATTCGCAGCGGTCGGCTTCATGCCGACACCGAGACTCGGTCCGCACTTTTGCCGAGCTCGGTGAGCAAGAATCAATTCAACAAGGGATCAAGCGGTTTTCTGTGCGGAACAAGTAACCCATGCCAAGTTGGCCAGAAACCGCAACGGTGACCCTTCAAGTTTAGCTCCCAAGCCCACTAGTCCAGTGCAACACAAGTAACCCACGCCGAGTTACCTTGTCCCCTAAACCGATGAATCATTCAACGCCGCCAGCAACCTGGCCTCTGTCAAATCAGCATTACACAGCTCGATGAACTTGTATGCAAATGAACGCAGGTAATGCCCTTTGCGAATCGCAATGCTGGTGGTGTTCATCGGCAAATCCGATTCAATATCAAGCACAGCCAGGCCTGTGTCCTTCACCGGGTTGTAGGCCATGCTGGCAATAATGCCAACCCCCAAGCCCAGTTCCACATAGGTTTTAATCACATCCGCATCCAGTGCAGAAATGGCCACATCCAGTGTCAAACCCAGCTTGCGGAAAGTTTCGTCAATCTTGATTCGTCCGGTGAAACCCTCTTGATAGGTCACGATCGGATATTCAGCCACATCCTGCAAAGTGGGCTTGGCCAGTTTCAACAAGGGGTGGCCTTGCTGCACCACCACCTGGTGCTTCCACTGGTAATAAGGAAACGAAACAAGGTCATCGACATTGCCCAGCACTTCAGTGGCAATACCAATATCGGCCTGACCGTCCAGCAACATCTGAGTAATTTCTTTGGGGCTGCCTTGGTGCATGCGCAAGTGTACTTTCGGGAAAACCTTTTTGAACTCATTGACCACCGTGGGCAATGAATAACGGGCCTGCGTGTGCGTGGTGACCACGGTCAGCTGACCCACGTCTCGACTGCTGTATTGCTCAGCCAGGTTCTTGATGTTTTTCGCATCCAGCAACATGCGTTCAACCAGCACCAGCAACTCCTTGCCTGGGTCTGTCAAACCCATCAGGCGTTTGCCTTTGCGAATGAACAATTCCACACCCAGCTCTTCTTCGAGGTCACGAATGTGTTTCGAGACGCCGGGCTGCGAGGTGTACAAACTGTTGGCCACTTCAGTCAGGTTGTAACCCTGACGAACCGTTTCGCGAATAATGCGCAACTGCTGGAAATTCATGCGGCCCCCACCACATCAAACACTTTCAAAGCCTTTGCAGAAAGTCTAACCAATTGGCCTTCCTGCAAGTTCATTTCTCGTGCACGCTCAGCGCTAATTTCTACATCAAAATGCTGTGCAGGTTGCAAATCTACGGAATCCAGTTCAACCCGGGTGTTCAACCCAAAGCGCAACACACGCATCACTTTGGCAGGTACCCCCAAAGAAAAATCAGGCTCGGTGTGAATGTCGATTTCATGTGGACGCGCAAACGCCAGCACATCGGCACCCTGTACGGCTTCGCCCGATCTGTTCAACACTGTACCGGAATGTGCCAGGTTCGACTCGCCCACCTGAATACCATCGCCCAAGTGACGTGCCTTGAACAGATTGACCGAGCCCAAAAAACCGTACACAAAAGGCGTGGCCGGGTGTTGATAGACTTCCTCAGGTGTACCGATTTGCTCCACATTGCCCTGGTTCATCAATACAACCCGGTCAGCCACTTCCAACGCTTCTTCCTGGTCGTGCGTGACAAAAATTGAGGTGATGTGCAATTCATCGTGCAGGCGGCGCAACCAGCGGCGCAGCTCTTTCCGTACCTTGGCATCAAGGGCGCCAAACGGTTCATCCAGCAGCAGTACCTTGGGCTCAACGGCCAATGCGCGGGCCAATGCAATTCGCTGACGTTGCCCGCCACTGAGTTGTGAAGGAAACCGATCCGCCAGCCAATCCAGTTGAACCAATTTCAGAAGGCTGTGCACTTTTTCTGCGATTTCCGCCTTGCTGGGCCTTTCACTGCGAGGCTTCATGCGCATGCCGAATGCCACATTGTCAAACACAGTCATGTGCTTGAACAGCGCGTAATGCTGGAACACAAAGCCTACATTTCGGTCTCGCACATGCGTGTCGGAGGTGTCTTCTCCATCCAGAATCACGGTGCCACTGTCAGCCTGTTCAAGGCCAGCAATGATGCGCAGCAACGTGGTTTTACCGCAGCCCGATGGCCCAAGCAGGGCAACCAGTTCGCCGCTGTTGAAATCGAGGCTGACATTGTTCAGGGCGGTGAAATCGCCAAACTGCTTGTGAATGTTTTTAACTTGAATGCTCATGATAATTCCTTCTTAGTGCACGCCCTGTTTGGCGGCTTGATGCTCAACCCAGGTTTTAATACCCAAGGTGATCAAGGCTAGAAACGCGAGAATCGAAGCCACGGCGAACGCAGCCGAAAACTGGTATTCGTTGTAGAGAATTTCGACGTGCAAGGGCAGCGTGTTGGTTTCGCCGCGAATGTGCCCCGACACGACTGACACCGCACCAAACTCGCCCATGGCACGGGCATTACACAAAATAACGCCGTACAACAAACCCCACTTGATGTTGGGCAGGGTGACATGCCAGAAGGTTTGCCAGCCCCGCGCACCCAGCACCACGGCGGCTTCTTCTTCCTCTTTGCCCTGTGCTTCCATCAGCGGAATCAGCTCGCGAGCGATAAAAGGTACGGTGACAAACACTGTGGCCAGCACAATGCCAGGTACCGCGAAGATAATGCGGATCTCGTACTCGGCCAAAAGGGGTGCAAACCAGCCCTGAGCGCCAAACAACAACACATATACCAGGCCAGCAATCACGGGGCTCACCGAGAAAGGCAAATCAATCAAGGTGATGAGCACCTGCTTGCCTCGAAACTCGAACTTCGCAATGGCCCAGGCAGCGGCTACACCAAACACCAGGTTCAAGGGCACCGCAATCGCTGCGGCCAACAAAGTCAGCTTTAAGGCGTATACAGCATCAGGCTCTTTGAGAGACTCCCAATACACGCCTACGCCCTGGCGGAATGCTTCCACGAATACTGCGAACAACGGCAGCAACAAAAAGAAACCAAAGAAAGCTACCCCCGTGCCAATCAAGGCCCACTTGACCCATGGCGTTTCCCGCGTGGCTGACGAGCTTTGAAGTTTCTCGGCGCGCGAGGTGTGAATGTGCAATGCAACAGCGCCCGACATTATTGAGTTCTCCCTGTGCGTTTGGCAGTCCAGGCTTGCAGGCCGTTGATGGCCAGCAACAAGATGAATGAAATGATCAACATGACCGATGCGATGGCAGTCGCGCCGGTGTAGTCGTATTGCTCGAGCTTGGTGATGATCATCAACGGAGTAATTTCAGACACATACGGAATGTTGCCGGCGATGAAAATAACCGAACCGTATTCACCCACTGCCCTCGCAAACGCCAAGGCGAAACCGGTGAGCAAGGCAGGAAACACGATGGGCAAAATGACATGAAAGAATGTTTGCCAGCGGTTCGCCCCAAGGCTGCTTGCGGCCTCTTCCAATTCACTTTCCATGTCTTCCAGCACGGGCTGAACTGTCCGCACCACAAAGGGCAAACCAATAAACACCAGGGCCACCAAAATACCCGGGGGTGCAAAAGCCACTTTGATACCCAATGGCTCCAGGTATTGCCCCACCCATCCGTTGCCGGCATACAAGGCAGTCAGTGCAATACCAGCAACCGCCGTGGGGAGGGCAAATGGAAGGTCAACCAGAGCATCCACGATTTTTCGACCAGGGAAGGTGTAGCGAACCAGTATCCAGGCCAATAACAGGCCAAACACCGCATTGATGCCGGCTGCCAATAAAGAGATTCCAAATGAAACCCGGTAAGTTGCAACGATTCGGGGATCAGTCACCGTGCTCCAGAAATCGGCAAAGCTCATCTCGAATGTTTTGATGAACACCGCGGACAGCGGAATCAGGATGAGCAAAGAGAGATAGACGATGGCATAGCCCAGGGTGAGATGAAACCCGGGCAGCACGCGTTTGGTGGATGAAGACGAAGCCACAATAGACCTTGACAAGTTCGATTTAAATGCGAAGCAAGCAGTCTATTGGAGTGGCTTTAGATACTGAACGATTAAAAAGTTGGATCGATATAAGAAAAACTTATGATCGATCCGAGGTAGAGAATTAACGTTTGAAGATTTGATCGAAAACCCCACCGTCTTCAAAGTGGGTTTTCTGGGCCTTCTGCCAATCACCAAACACCTCGTCGATGGTGAATAGTTTCACTTTGGGGAAGCGATTCAAATCGGCCTTATTGTTAACCAGTTCAGGCTTGTTGGGGCGGTAGTAATTTGCAGCTGCTATTTGTTGCCCAACAGGGGAATACAAGTAATCCAAATAGGCCTGCGCCACTTTGGTAGTTCCCTTCTTGTCCGCATTTCCCTTTACAAGGGCCACAGGCGGCTCTGCCAAAATCGAGACCGAGGGCACAATGATTTCAAACTTCTCCTTACCCACTTCATTGATGGCCAGGAACGCTTCGTTTTCCCAGGAAATAAACACATCACCAATATTTCTTTGCACGAAAGTATTGGTTGACCCACGCGCACCGGAATCCAGCACCGGCACGTTTTTGTACAGGGTCGTCACGAAATCTTTGGCTTTGGCTTCAGTACCACCCGGCTTTTTCAAGGCATAGCCCCACGCAGCCAAGTAGTTCCAGCGTGCACCGCCCGAGGTTTTCGGGTTAGGCGTAATCACTTGAATGCCGGGCTTGACCAAATCATCCCAATCCTTGATGTTCTTTGGGTTGCCTTTGCGAACCAGGAACACAATGGTTGAGGTGTAAGGCGAACTGTTGTTGGACAGCTTCTTTTGCCAGTCCGCCGGAATCTTGCCTGTTTTTTCAGCAATCGCATCAATGTCGTAGGCCAAGGCCAGCGTGACTACATCCGCCTCCAAACCATCAATCACTGCGCGGGCCTGCTTACCCGCACCGCCGTGACTTTGCTTGATAGTCACGGTTTCACCAGTTTTTTCTTTCCAGTATTTGGCAAATGCCGGATTGAACTCCTGGTACAACTCGCGAGTTGGGTCATAGGACACGTTAAGCAATTCAACGTTGGCCCATGCGGTGGAGGAGATCGCCAGGGCCGCAGTTAGCCCCAAGGTTTTTTTGATCAGAGCGGCAAAATTCATGATGTAATCCTTCAGAGTGTTCTTGATGTGGTCACATCTTAGGGATCAGGCTTTGCGCTGTGAACGAAGAAAAACTTCTTTGCTTATCAGATTCTTCATCAGCCCACGCGGCTTGGGTTCCGATCTCTTGTCTGCCTGTTAACTGCCCGATCGGATTGAGTTCCGATCTCTCGGCGCTTCTTAACCGCCCACTCGGCTTGGGTTTCAATCTCTCGCCAGAAAACCTGTTGATCCCTTGCTGAGCCTTGCGATGCCTGAGAACGACCCTCCTAAACAGCAGGTCGGGTTCGTTCTCTGTCGCTCCATTCTGGGCGACACCGGCCCTGCTCGGCACGCAAGGGCAGGTTTTCTTGAAGGCGAGGCGATCGAAACACCGCCGCCAATTGGGCTGCATATCCGTACGTGAGCCACGAAGTGGTGCAGACTCGCCAGCGTCGATAGGGCTTTGAACACAGTCGTGCGTCGCTCGGAGATGGCGAAGCGCGGCACTGGAGAGCT
>NZ_MQVZ01000001.1:1604906-1654038 GCF_002954425.1 Limnobacter sp. SAORIC-690 | reverse complement strand
TTCAACTCTTAATTCGCCAGCAAGTGCGACACAAGCAACCCACGCTTCAGCCGACCACTGCTTTCTTTCTCCCTGGCACGAGAATCACAGCCATCGCGCCAAGAATCAAAACCAATGCTGCAAAGTCAGGCCAATGCGGTACCTCGCCAAGGAATAAACTCCCTGCCATCACACCCACCACCGGAATAATCATGATGGACAAGCTCGACACAATGGGTGGCAGCGATTTGGCCAGGCTAAACCATGCAACCTGGCAAAATGCGAACACACCAAAAGCGTTGTAGAAAATTGGCCACCACTGCGACCAACCTTGCGGCGCACCCACATCGGTTCCCTCAAACCAAAAACCAGCCAAACCCATGGCCACAATGGTAGGCGGCATCATGGCATGGGTAAAGGTGAGGGCATGCAAACCCGTGGGATAGTGCCGAATCAGCGTAGTACCAAGCCCCCAACATGCAGCAGCAATAAGCATCAGCACCACTCCCAGAGGGCTGCCAGCAATGGCTGCAAATTCAGAAGAGAGCAGCAACATCGCAGCCACCATCGCCAAGCTTAATCCGATCCAGCCACGGCGCCCTACCGGGTGGGCGAACATCAAACCAGTCAATACCACCCACACTGGCATGGTGTAGCCCAAAATCGCTGCACGGCCCGAGCTCAGTTCCTTCACGGCCAAAATACAAAACAAGTGCCAGCCAATCATATTGGGCAGGCACAGCAGTGCCACACGTCCCCACATTTCACGCGGCACCTTGAGCGACACCTTCATTTGCCGAGCCACAAGCCACATGGCCGCCATGCCGAACACCATGCACAGGGTGCGGAAATGTAAGGGTGGGTATTGGGTTACCGCATACTTCATGACAGGCCAGTTCAAACCCCAAATGGCTGTAATACCAAGAAGCAACTGGATTTGAGGCAGGGATAATTTTGCAGCAGGCACGTAAGTGAACGATCATTCAGTAAAGTGCCCCAGTGTAGTGCATTGGCCCACGCTTGCCCCTAGGGGCTTGCCCTGATCCTGTACAATAGCGACACCTTCCAACTGTTCTCGCATGCAATGGCCAGCAATCGTTTTTCGCAATTTTCATCATTCCCGAAACGCCTTGCGCACAGTTGGCAACACAGCAACTCCATGTTGTGCGTGGGCCTGGACCCCGACATTTCCCGCATGCCCGAAGGCTATGGCACAAGCCCCGCAGAAATTGAACGCTTTTGCATCGAAATTGTGAAAGCCACTGCCGAGTTTGCCTGCGCATTCAAACCGCAAATTGCCTACTTTGCTGCCAACCGGGCCGAGGCCGCGCTGGAAAACATTCTGGCGTATGCCAATGAAATTGCCCCACATGCCACCACCATTCTGGATGCCAAACGCGGCGACATTGGCGCCACAGCCAAGCAATACGCCATTGAAGCGTTCGAGCGGTACAAGGCCGACAGTGTCACTTTGAGCCCTTACATGGGCAGCGATTCCGTTGAGCCCTACCATGCCTATTCTGACAGGGGGCTTTTTCTGCTGTGCCGCACCTCCAACCCAGGTGGCAACGACCTGCAATTTTTAAATACCGAAAAAAGCGAACCGCTGTACCAAACAGTCGCCAAACTGGCCACCACAGCGTGGAACCCGCACCAGCAAGTGGGCCTGGTGGTGGGTGCAACCTACCCGGAAGAAATTAAAACCGTGCGCGCACTGGTGGGCGATTCGCCCCTGCTGGTGCCTGGCATTGGCGCACAGGGCGGCGACTTGCTGAAAACGGTAAAAAATGGCCTGTGCAGCCAAGGCTGGGGTTTGCTGATCAATTCCTCTCGCGCCATTTTGTACGCCAACAGCACAGCCAGTTTTGCAAGCGCTGCCGCACTTGAAGCGCGAAACACCCGTGACGCAATTCAAGCCGCGAAAGCCACGGCACTTTCGGGCTAGAATCAAAGCAATACACATATTCATGTTCAGGTAAAAAGAGCCCCACCGGCCGGCCTGCACTGAGGAGACAGGGATGAAAATACTTCTGGCCGAAGACGACAGCTTGTTGTCTGAAGGTTTGTCGCAGTCGTTGCGACAGGCTGGCTACGCCGTGGACTGCATGTTCAAAGGCAGCGACGCTGACACCGCGCTGACCACCATGAACTACGATATTTTGATACTCGATTTGGGCCTGCCAAAAATGAGTGGTTTGGAGGTGTTGCGCCGCCTGCGCGCTCGCGGCAACAACATGCCGGTTCTAATCCTGACTGCTGCGGACAGCGTGGAGCAACGCGTGCAGGGCCTGGATGCCGGAGCTGACGATTACATGGCCAAGCCTTTCGACCTGAAAGAACTTGAGGCCCGGGTGCGCGCATTGGCGCGACGTGGCACAGGTGGCGGCGCCAGCATCTGGAAACATGGACCACTCACCTTCGACCAGGTGGGGCGCATTGCCTACATCAACGACGACATGCTCGACCTTTCAGCGCGTGAAGTGGGTTTGCTGGAGGTATTGCTTCAACGCGTAGGTCGCTTGGTCAGCAAAGAACAATTTGTAGACCACCTGTGCGAATGGGGCGAAGAGGTGAGCAACAACGCCATTGAGGTTTACATACACCGTCTGCGCAAAAAAATTGAAGTCAACGGTGTTCGAATTGCCACGGTGCGTGGCTTGGGTTATTGCCTTGAAAAATTTGTCGAGAAAGAAGCCACACCCGATGCCAACGCCAACACATAAGGCGGGTGCCTGATTGGCTTGGTATAAACGCAATCCACTGGCCTCGGGGCAACAACAACGCCGCTCGCTGTTTGGCGAAATTCTGGACTGGATGTTGGCGCCCCTGCTTATTTTGTGGCCCATGAGTATTGGTGTGACCTACCTGGTCGCCAAGTCAATTGCCAACGATCCCTTCGACCACATTCTTGACGACAAAATCACTGCGCTGGCCCAAGAGGTAGCGGCGCAGGCGCCCAGCAACCAGTTTTCAATCCCCAAGGAAGCGCTGGAAATTTTACTGGCCGATGGCACCGACCAGCTGCGCGTTCAAGTGTTGGGCAAAGGTGGCGAATTTTTATTGGGCGACGAACGAACCCTGCCCATTCCGCAACGCGAGGCCCGGCAAATTGGCGTGGTGAACTTTCGCGATATTGTGGTCAATGGTGAAGACTTTCGCGCAGGCCACCTGTGGATTGAATTACCCACAGTGGGCGAAAACCGGTTCATGCTGATTCAAATCGCTGAAACACTCGGCAAGCGCGATGGCTTGGCCAACGAAATCATCAAAGGCGTAATTCTGCCGCAGTTCGTTATTCTACCCCTGGCTGTATTGCTGGTGTGGTTTGGCCTGTCACGGGGTATTGCCCCCTTGAACAGCCTGTTGGATATTATCCGCAACCGCAAACCCGACGACCTCAGTGCCCTTCAAACCAAAGACACACCCGAAGAATTGCTGCCGGTTATTACCGCCTTGAACGAGCAACTGGAAAGGCTTGAACAAACCATCGACACCCAAAAACGCTTTGTGGCCGATGCGGCCCACCAGCTTAAAACACCCTTGGCTGGCCTGCGCATGCAAGTGGAATTGCTGAGCGATGAAACCGACGAGGCTGCCAAACTGCGCAGCTTGCGCCGCCTGAAAGTCGGCACCGAACGGTCAACCCGCCTGGTCAACCAGCTGCTGGCGCTGGCCCGCACAGAAGCACCCTCAGTGCTTCAGTTTGAAAAGCTGGATTTAACCCACATTGCGCGAACAGTCTCCCGCGACTTCGTGCCCGAAGCCATGAACAAACGCATTGACCTGGGTGTTGAAGTGCCCGATCACCCGGTGTATGTGAACGGTCAAACCCTGATGCTGACCGAGATGATAAAAAACCTGGTGGAAAACGCTTTGCGCTACACCCCAGAGGAAGGCTGCGTGACCGTGCGGGTGGACGACAGCCCCCAACGCGAAGCGATTGTGCTGGAAGTGGAGGACGACGGCCCTGGCATTCCGGAAGGCGAACGCAACCTGGTGTTCGACCGTTTTTACCGCGTTCTGGGCACCAGCGAAGACGGCTCGGGCCTAGGGCTGGCTATTGTGCAGGAAACTGCACACCAACACGATGCCAACGTGAGTATTCATGAGAATCCGAAATCCAGCCACCCCGACAGACCTGGCACCTTGATGCGTGTCAGTTTCCAGCCTCGCCACCGGCAAATGGAAGATTGAATGCTTAAAATACGAAGTCAACTTTTCTAGAAGCACCCAATGAAAGCAAAAGGCAGTGAATGGCACGCCCCGGAAGACGACAACCACAAACTGGCCAACCTGTGTGGCCCAGTGGATGCCAACCTTCGGCAAATTGAAGCCGCGTTGAATGTAAAAATTGCGCGACGCAACGGCACGTTGAATGTGGTGGGCGACAAGGAGAATGCCAAGCAGGCTTTTATCCTGATCAATCATTTTTTCGAGAAAAGCGATAAGCCGGTTACTGCCGACGAAATTCAACTGGCCTTGGTTGAACTGAAAAACACCAATACAGTGGCCAGCCCGAAAAAAGAAATTCCGGTGATTGCCGGAGCGGATGAACCTGTGGTGCTGCGTACCAAAAAAGGCGATCTGCAACCGCGAACCGAGCGCCAGAAAGATTACCTGAAGGCAGTGCTGGAGCACGACCTGACCTTTGGTATTGGCCCGGCGGGTACCGGTAAAACCTACCTGGCCGTGGCTTGCGCCGTGGATGCACTGGAACGCGACAGCGTAAAGCGAATTATTTTGACTCGCCCCGCCGTGGAAGCTGGCGAACGCCTTGGCTTTTTGCCAGGTGACCTGAACCAGAAAGTAGACCCCTACCTGCGCCCTCTGTACGATGCGCTTTACGATTTGGCCGGTTTCGACCGTGTGCAAAAATGGTTTGAGCGCAACGTGATTGAAATTGCGCCACTGGCCTACATGCGCGGCCGTACTTTGAGCCATGCCTTTGTAATTCTGGATGAAGCGCAAAACACCACGCCCGAGCAAATGAAAATGTTTTTGACCCGAATTGGCTTTGGCAGCAAGGCGGTGATTACCGGGGATGTCACGCAGATTGACCTGCCACGTGGCCAGCAAAGCGGCCTGGTACAAACCCAACATGTGCTGCGCAACGTCAAGGGCATTGCCATGACCTACTTCACCAGCGCCGATGTAGTGCGCCACCCACTGGTGGCCCGCATTGTTGAAGCCTACGAGCGTTTCCACAACCCTGAACGAACCGGCACTGCTGGTGAAACCAATCATGAGTAAAACCACAGCGCCGGTCAGCGTCGCCATTCAATGGGCCGTGCATGCCGACCACCCTCCCTTCTCGGAAGTGGACAACAGCCGCATTCGCCGCTGGGCCAAAGCCTGTTTCATGGACAGGGCCGACATCACCATTCGACTGGTGGGCGAGGAAGAAGGCCGGCAATTGAACCGCGACTTCCGCGGCAAAGACTACGCCACCAATGTGCTGACTTTTCCCATGGACATGCCCGACCTGGGCGCCGATTCTGGCCTGCCTGTGTTCATGGCCGACATTGTGATTTGCCCCGCCGTGGTGGAGCGCGAAGCCGCCGAGCAGGGCAAAGACCCGATTGACCACTTGGCCCACCTGATTATTCATGGCTGCCTGCATGCCCAAGGCTATGTGCACGAACGCGACAATCAAGCCGAACTGATGGAAAACCGCGAAATTGAAATTCTAAAACGTTTCAAGATTTCAAACCCTTACGTGATTTCAGCCAAAAAATAGTGGCTTTTTGCCCGCGCAGGGCTTGACCACTTTTGAAAACTTGGCCATAATCGCGGTCTTCGGTTGAGGGCCAACGCCCAAAGCGAAATGTGGGTCGTTAGCTCAGCTGGTAGAGCAGAGGACTTTTAATCCTTTGGTCGTGAGTTCGAATCTCGCACGACCCACCAAAAAATACAAAAAGCCTGAGTTTAAAAGCTCAGGCTTTTTTCATTTCCGCTCTGCTTTGGATGTGTCGGCCTTTTTACATTACTGGCATTCTTCGTGTCACAAACACATCTAAATCTTGATCACCTTCAGTAACAGCAAATCACCACCAAAAATTTCAATGGGGTTTGTCTGATGAATGTGAAAGCACTTCTCGCCCTTGGCGCAACCGCAGCACTCCTTTCCGCTTGCTTGTCCAGTGGCGAGACCACCTCCAGTTCGAGCACCAGTGGCGCAGGCCAACCAGTCACCCCCAGTGAAACACCCTTGAAACTGTCCGAATTCTCGGTGGCCAACGGCTGCTTCGGTTTGCAATCGGCATTCAGCAGGCAGTTTGTACAGCCCGCTGCCGCCCGTTATGCTGCCGGCCCCGCCACACAGGCAGAAAACTTCACCCTTCGGCCCACGGAATTGGGCAAGTACCTCATTTACGGCAGCGACCGGCAAATGGTCACGGCCCAAGGCAACACGCTGGTGGCCAGCGCCGAGCCCACGGATGCAGCTGTGTGGCAAGCCAGTTTTGACAAAGACAAAAGCCAATTTACTTTCACTGATGCAGCAGGCCGCTTTTTGGCGCTGGATGAAACCGCCGGGCTGACCACCACCAGTGAACAAACCGAACGTACACAGTTCAAACTGGCCCCCGCCAGCGATTGTGCGGCCTACCCCGAAATGCCCACTGCCATGGAAGGCACGCCGTACAAAGGCAAAGGTGAAAACCAGCCCATCATCGGCTTTGCCGACACACACACGCACATGGGCATGTCCAGCGAAATGTCATTGGATGGCAGCGTAGGCCCATCCGCTGGTGGCGTGTTGTATGGCGAAGTGGTTCATCGCTTCGGCATTCCGCATGCGCTGGGCAGTTGCGAGGCATTTCACGGCCCCAATGGCATACGCGATGCCAACAACATTCTGGAAACAACGCCGGGCGCCCAGCACGACACACAAGGTTGGCCCACATTTGTAGACTGGCCACGCCGCAACTTCCTGACTCACCAGGTGATGTACCACGCCTGGGTTGAACGGGCATGGCGCGCTGGTTTGCGAGTGATGGTCAACCACGGCACCAACATTGCTGCGCTGTGCCGGGTTGGACAGACTTACTCGGGCAATCCGCAGGCTGACTGCAACGACATGGGCGTGGCTACAAAACAGGTGGAATACCTGTATGACGTGCAAGACTATGTGGATGCGCAATTTGGCGGCCCTGGCAAAGGTTGGTACAGAATTGTGAAAACCCCGGCGGAAGCCCGCAAGGTGGCCAATGAAGGCAAGCTGGCCGTAGTACTGGGTGTTGAAGTAGCGCAAGTGTTCAATTGTGGCGTGACCATGCTGCCCGGTGGTGGGGAAATCCGCAAATGCGACCAAGCGCAGATTGATGCCGAGATCGACAAGCTGTGGGCTCTGGGTGCGCGCCACGTGTACCCCTTCCACGACATCGACAGTTCACTGGGTGGTGCCGGTATTTTCAGTGGCGACGTGATCAACTTCCTGAACTTTCTGGACACCGGTGCTTTCTGGAAAACCACCGAATGCCGCGACTTTCCCGAGAATGAACCCTCGGTACGCGAACCGGGCACCAACATGACCACCGCCGTACCCGGCAGTAGCAGCAATGCGCTCACCAAGATGTTGCTGGAAGCTGTAGGCGGCATTACTCCGCTGTACCCCGATGGCAAGCGTTGCAATGCGCGCACAGTGACTGACCTTGGCCGGTATGCACTCACGGCACTGATGAACCGTGGGTTTGTAATTGACATTGACCATGCGGCCTACCACAGCAAAGACATTATGCTGGACCTGGCCGAGAGCATGAACCCGCCCTACCCCATGGCCTCCTCGCACGACGCACACGGTGGCCTGACCAGCGACCAGGCTGTGCGCATGTTGAAACACGGTGGTGTGATTTACCCCTACAAAGGCAATGGCATCAAACATGTGGAATTTCTGGAAAAACTGAAGTTCTGGCGCAACAAGGCTGGCCTGAACAACACCCTGCTGGGCTTGGGTTACGGTGCGGATGCCAACGGCTTTGGTGGTCACCCCGGCCCCCGTGGTGGCGACAGCGTGCCGGTTCAATACCCCTTCACCCTGTTCCGGGGTGAAGGCTGGGGGCCGCGTTATCAATCCTTGCCTGCCATGAAAGTGAACATGTTGACCATTCCGGAGAGTGGCAAGTTCTGGCACATCGATGAGGTGGGCATGGCGCACTATGGCATGGTGGCCGACTTCGTAGAAGAAGTACGCCTCGAGGGCGGTGGCGAGGCAATTGATGCGCTGTACAACAGTGCTGAAGCTTATGTACGCATGTGGGAAAACGTGTACTACCGCAACAATCCGAAATGATTGCGTATTTACTAGGCTCGGTGCTGCTGGCAGCACCGGCCAGCGTTTGGGCACACGCTTTTGGTGAACCGGTACAACTGCCCATGCCTTATGGGCTGTACATCGCAGGTTCGGTGGTGGCGCTGGTGTTGTCGTTCGCATTGCTGGCTTTCAGTGGTCGACCGGGCGGCCAATTCGCCAATCGATTGAACGCGCACAGCACCTTACCTTTGCCCGCATGGCCTGCGCGGTGGGTCCATCGGGCTCGCGCGGCAGGCTCACTGTTCTGGTTAAGTGCCTTGTTGTTCTGCATCATCACTGGGCTATTGGGCAGCAATGACAGCCACCGCAACTTCAACATGACCTTCTTCTGGATTCTGTTTGTACTGGGTGGTGCTTACGCGTCCATGCTGATTGGTGACTGGTACAAGCACCAACATCCCTGGCGTTTTTTGCTGCCTCGTGGCTGGACTGGAATTCGAAAATACCCACGCTGGCTGGGCCATTGGCCTGCGTTTGCACAACTGGTTTGCCTGATCGCAATTGAGCTTTTTTTTCACAGCACGCCGCGAAAGCTTGCCCTGCTGTTGATTGCATTTGGTGTATTCAACCTCGCTGGCATGTGGCTGTGGGGCACAAAGCGCTGGCTGCAACGTGGTGAATTGTTCGCGGTGTTGTTTCGAATTTTTGCAGCCTGCACACCGCTGCGCCGAACACGCAGCATCGATGGAAAATATCGGTGGCGAATTGCCCTGCCCTTTTCTGACCTTCGCCGCTTGCGCCTGTGGCACCCCGCACAGTGTCTGTTTGTGTTGTTTTTGTTGTCGTCCACCGCTTACGATGGGCTGCGGGAAACGGCGGTGTACTTCAATGTTTTCTGGCAAGACCCCTTTGGTATTTTAACCATCGCGTTTGGTGATCACCCGCTGAAAATTTATCCGCAAGTGCGCCCCTGGTTTATTGCCTGGGAAATTGTCTTGCTGATCATGTCCCCGTTTTTTTACTTGTTGCTGTTCGTGTTGTTTCTCGCCTTGGGGCGCAGGCTGACTGGCGGCAAACAAAGTATTGGGCTGCTGTTACGCCGCTATTTGCCAAGCTTGGTGCCCATCGCCGTGGTCTACCACTTGACGCACTACTACACCTTGCTGTTTAGCCAGGGTTTGAAAATTCGTGGTTTGGCGTCCGATCCCTTCGGCTGGGGCTGGAATATTTTCGGCAATGCCATTACAGGTCGTCTGCCGTGGCTGCCCGACATGGCCAGCATCTGGACCAGCCAGGTTGTGCTCATTCTGGCGGGGCATGTTGCCGCTGTGTGGCTGGCCCACCAGCAGGCGCTGCAACTTGAACGCAGCAACAGGCGCGCCACATTAAGCCAGCTGCCCATGCTGGTTTTGATGGTGGTATTCACCAGCGTGGGCCTTTGGATACTCGCTCAACCGCTACAAGGCTAATGCAACGATTAACCTGGCATCTTGGTGGTACGCAGGTAAGGCAACTTGATGTCAATGCTGCCAAATTTCTCGGTGGCCTGTTCATTGTTCAGCGACAAGGCAACAATCACATCCTGCCCCTGAACCCAGTTCGCCGGCGTTGCAATCGGCTTGCCATACGTGGCCTGAAGCGCATCCAGCGCACGCAACACTTCCGCAAAATTTCTTCCCACTGACATGGGATAAGTCATCGACAGCTGCATTTTTTTGTCTGGACTGAAAATGAACACCACGCGCACACTGGCTGAATCGGCAGCCGTGCGGCCATCAGGCAAGTAGGCATTTGCGGGCAACATGTCCAGCGCCTTAGACACTTCAAGCGACTTGTCAGCGATGATTGGAAAGTTTGCTTTCGCACCGGAAAATTTCTCAATGTCACCTTTCCATTGGGTGTGTTCTTCAACACCGTCAACAGACAATCCAATGACTTTCGTACTGCGTTTTTTCCATTCTTCGGCCAGCTGTGCCACTGCACCGAACTCGGTAGTGCACACGGGGGTGAAGTCTTTGGGGTGACTGAAAAGAATGGTCCAGCTGTCGCCGATGAAATCGTGCAACATAAAACTGCCTTGGTCTGTTTCCAGGCTAAGGTTGGGTACCACGTCATTAATTCTCAAACCCATTGATATCTCCTTGTTGAGGAATTTCACGGAACTAGTTGCCAAAGCCTTTCAGCAACGTGGCAGTCAGTTCATTCAAAGTCCCTAAGGGTACTCGCTTCTTCGGCGTCAATCCATCAGTAAAGCCCATGGCTTTGAAACGGTCCAGCAGTGACTTGTCTTTTGAAACAATAAACACAGGCACATCCCATGGCGTCGGTTCTCGCGACACACTGCCTGTAGGCTGATGGTCACCAATCATTACATACACGGTTTCTCGTGGCTCGGGCTGGCTGAAATATCCTGCAAGCCACGTATTGGTGTAGTTGATCGTACGCAGGTAATCGGGCTTCATGTATTCCCAATTCACGGGCTCGGCTTGTGCGCGGGCTGCCGCCGCAGCATCGAACGGCTGAGGGCCCAGCAACTTCTTCCAGTCAGGCTGATAGGGTGGCACCTGATGAAAAGGGAAATGGCTGGAAATGGTCGGAAAAAAAGTAAACCTGGGCTTGGCCGATTCATTGCGCGGGTACAACTCCTCTACGCGCGCCGCAGCATATTGGTCTGGAATTTTCCAGAAACCAAATGCCGGGCCTTCATAGTTCAAGGCAGGACCATCAATGTATTGGTCAAAGCTGTAAAAGGCGCGCTCAACCCACTCCCAACCCACAGAATGATAAAGGCCAAAGGTTTCGTAACCCTCTCGCTCAAACACATCCAGCAAAGTGGGCCGCTGGGTGGTTAACAGCACATCGTGTTTGCGCGAGTCTTTTAAATCAATGCCCGACAACACCGACAAGTGCGCAAGGTCGCTTGCACCGCCAATGGTCGGCGACACATAAAATGCAGACACCACATTGCGGCCGCTGGCCAAAATGGACTTTTCAAGTTGTGCACGGGTTTGTGCGACCGCATCTGAAGAGTCTTTCTGGTCATAAAGTACAGCGCCATATGTTTCCAGAAAGATCATGTACACATCGCGCTTGTTCAGCGCCGCCAAGGCAGGTGTGTGCGGGTTGGCCAAAGCCTCGTCGATCACTGTGGTGGCTGGCAACAACTGCGCCGCACGCGAGGGCACCAGTATGTCGCGCAGTTTCATCGCCTCTTTCCAGTAAACCGGTACTACAGCCTTGGACACAAAAGTGGGCTTGTCCGGATCTTCGGAATAATTAACAAGCACCACGATGCCAACCAACAGCAAGGCGCTCCACAACCAGAGCGTTTTTGATACAGGTTGCACTGCATTGCTCACGGTGTGCATGGCAACAAGCAGCAGCCGGTAATAAGCCCACACCGCTGCACAAGTCAACAGCACAGCCACGGCTGTCAGCCACACCGGCAAGCCCTGCGCGGTAACCCACACAAAGCGCGGAAGCTGTGGGACATCCCAGTACAAGTTGACCGGACGCCCCAATAAATTGGGTACCACCACATCGGCATAGTGACCAAATGCCATCAGCAAATACAGCGCAGAAACAACGCCCAGCACCCGCACGGACGGCTTGCCAAACACCGCAACCCATGCGGAAAGCAGCATGATCAGACACACAAACTCGGGCGATACGCCCAAGTCGGGCAGCACATACACCGTGGGCCAAATGGCCGAGAAGCAAAGGGTAGAATTTAAAAAGATCAAGGCCAACAACAATTGACCGCTGAAGCGCCACTTCGACACCTCGTTGGTACCACCGAAGCCCACACCAAGACTGCCTCGCAGTGCTGTATCTGTAGAACTCATGACTGCTTCACACCCATTTCATTGTGGACCACAGCCCTGGCGGGCGCAGCACTGAGTAAAGAAACGACAAACGCCGCGACAAAGGGCAAGCTTTGGGTAACCAGAACAAGGCACCACGCCAGGTTTTCTCTGGAATCAAAGCCCAACCGAAAATAAATCAACCCCACAGCACACAACAACACAAAAGCCAAAACAGATTCATCACGCGCTGCATTCACCGCATGAAATACAGCCATTCGATTGGCCATTTTTGGGGTGCGAATAAACGGAATTTTTCGCCCCACAAACAAACCCGACAAGGTGGCGCGCCCGATTGCATAACTCAGCGACAAGCCCGCCAAGGTGGCTGCCATGGCGGTGCGAAAACTGGCCTTGACCTGCACCAGATACAGCGTAAACAGTTTGGTGATTTTAAATGCAAAAAACATGATGGGGACCACGCTAATCAATAGCGGCGGCGCATTGAAGGCCAAAGGATCGAACAACATCAAACCCGACCACAGCACAGCGAGCAAGGTAAAAACCAGATTGATGCCATCGGCGATCCAAGGCAACCAGCCCGACACAAAGTGGTAGCGTTGCCCTGCGGTTAACTTGCTTTGTTTGAAACCAAGCAACTGGCCTGCGTGTTCGCGCAAAATTTGCATGGCACCATAAGCCCAGCGGTGTCGCTGTTTTTTGTAATCGGTGAAGGTGTCGGGAATTAAACCGTGCCCATAGCTTTGGTCGATGTACACCGCTTCATGGCCCTGCTCAAAAATTCGCAGCCCCAATTCGGTGTCCTCGGTAATGGTGCTGACCCCCCAACACCCAACCTGTTTAAGCACCGATCGGCGAACCATGGTCATGGTGCCATGCTGAATAATTGCGTTGCGCTCATTTCGGGTCACCATGCCCAAATGAAAAAAGCCCTTGTACTCGGCGTAGCACACGGATTTGAATGCACTGTCCACACCATCGCGATAGTCTTGCGGGGCTTGCACAATCGCAATCTCGGGTTTTTCAAACTCGGGGGCAAGGTCTTTCAGCCAATGCGGCAACACTTTGTAATCTGCATCAATCACAGCCACCACTTCGGCTTGCGGGCAGGTTCGCTCCAGCGCGTAGTTCAAGGCACCTGCTTTGTATCCACTCAAGGGGCTTACATGAAAAAAGCGGAAACGCTTACCAGACTGTTGATCCAACTGCTGGCAATGCGCCTGCACCGGGCGCCAGGTGGTTTCATCTTTCGTGTTGTTGTCCACCACAATCACTTCGAAATTGGGGTAATCAAGCCGGGCCAGTGCATTCAAGGTGTCGATCAGCATTTCAGGCGGCTCCTCATAGGCCGGCACATGAATAGACACAAACGGCTGATGGCCTTTTGCAAGCGCCGTCTCAGCCTCACCACGCTTGGGCAAGGTCAACAGCCTGCGCCGGCTGCTGTACCACATGGCTTCGGCCCATTCATGGGCTTCCGACATCACGATCACAAATACCCCCACCACGCCCAGCAACAAAAACACCGAAATGGCCACACTGGCCCAGGTGTGGTAATGCAAGGTGAAGTCGTAAATCACATAAATAATCAGGGATGAAATGACAAACGCATTGAAAATCAAAAAAGTGCGTCCGCTGTCGCGCAGGGTTTTGCTGTCGATCAGCAACAGGAAAGTCATCATCAAAGCCACCACGATGGAAGCGGCTGCAAGCAACTTCCATTGCGGTATGGCAATAATCGGTCGATCGGGCTCAAACTTAGGTTCGCGGAACGAATCGAACACGCCCCAGTGTCCGCCCACACTGCCTTCAATATCTGACTTCCAGGGTTGATCAAAAGCCTCCATCACGTAGAACACGATGTCTTCTTGCTCAGCACGCGGAATGAAGCGACGCAAAAACTTGGCCTGGTTGGCCTGGGATGCTTCGGCCTGCTTGATCGAGCGTCCATTGCTGGGCCAACCCACTTCGGTAACTACAATCGGTTTGTCGGGAAATGCCTGTTGTAATCGCTTGTAGGTATTAATTGAAAAATTAACTGCGTCGTCCAGCGCAATGCCTTCCCAGAAAGGCAGCAAATGCACAGCAAGGTAATCCACATGCTCGGCCAGCTCCGGGTTTTTCAGCCACACATGCCAAGGCTCTGCAGTGCTCACAGGAATATCCGTTTCAGCGCGCACCTGGTCCAGGTAAGCAGTCATTTGCTTCAGGTTCAGGTCTTCTCGCAGCAGGGCTTCGTTACCTACAATCAGACGGACTACGTTGTAGGGTGGGCTGTGGGCCACACTCAGCAAACGCTCAAGTTCTTTTTCGTTGGCTTGCGGGTCGGGGCTTAACCACGCACCCAAGGCCACATTGATGTTGTGTGCTTTGGCCAGCGCGGGAATTTCTCCGAAAATACCCGCCACGGTGTAGGTGCGAATGGCCAGCGTTTTACCCGCCAGCAATGACAAGTCCCGGTTGATGTCTTCAAGCTTGGGTTCGATGTTGTCGATGGGGCTTTGCCCAGCTTGATACGGAGAAAAGGCGAAACCTGGAACGACCTGATTCCAGGGCGGCTCCTGAGCAGGTTGGTTGATGTAACCGTAACCCCCGACAACCAGCAATACAAAAGCAAACAGTGCAAAAACGGAGGGCATGGGCGTACAGCTTTAAAAACAATTCAATGAATTCTATCTTGACCACGCAGATGCGCAAGAAGTTCTTGCAACACGGCACCTGGTTGCTCAGCTTGAAGAAAATGACCGCAACCCCTCAAGGTGCAACTTCGTACCCCTTTCGGAAAATATCGGGCATCGACCATGGGCTCAAGCAGGGCCGCCTGCATACAACCATCATTTTCACCTGCCATTACCAGCGTAGGAACCTTCAATGCTTTTCTGGACAAGGCATAAATGGAACGGGTTGGCGCACGGTGCAAGGTAAACAGCGAGCGGTAATAACGTGTAGCAGCCCAGGCGACACCCGGATTTGAGAACGCATCGAGTACCGGATGAATTTCGGACTCCGAATACTTCCACCCTGGGGACCAACTGTTCCAGAAGGAACGAATCCGACCAAACTGGTTGGCCACCAACCTGGCTGGCGCGGAGTCTAATTGCATTTCGAGCATGTAAGCAGAAAGCACCAGCTGCTTGGGCAATAATCGCCAAGCCCTTTCCACTTTTTGAAATGGCGGAATAGCCAGCAAACTGAGGGTTGTCCATGCCTGCGGGTCGGTGGCCGCAGCGGCCATACCGGCCACAGCCCCCCAATCATGCCCCACCAAATGAACCTCTCGCCCTTGAAATAAATTTCGCCAGGCCAACAAATCAAGCCCGGCATTGAAGGGATCATAATTTGCGTTCGGACTGACCGAACCAGTGGTGTACCCCCGAAGCCACGGCCGCACCACATGGTAGCCCGCCTGTGCCAGCCCATCGGCCACGCCGTTCCAGCTGTGTGGCGTGTCGGGGAAACCATGCACAAGCATGGCGACTGCCCCATTTTCCGGGCCTTGCACCATGGCACTAAGCCTTAAATTGTCGTGTTGCAAGTAAATCGTTTTATACGTCATTTGGAACGGCTAAAGTTACCTCTGAAAAATGCTTCCAGACGAAAGGTCAAGGCCACGTAGGGATCACGATTGCCTTCGGTCGGAAAATGGATTTCGGGAATGATGTCCATGAATAGAATATTCTTGTGAATGTCACGCCGATAGTAGGCTTGCAAAATATAGTCCTTAATGGTGTTTTCTCCGCGGTCCTCGCCCACGATAATCAGCGCGTATCGCAACGCTGTGCGCGAGTTCAGCACGCGATTAATTTCAGCGGTTTGAGAAAACACCGTGGAATCCCTCATTTCCTCATATTCGGCATAGGTTTGAAAACGCAGTGTTTTTGCCTCATCCAGTGGTTTATTCAAATCGAAATTGGTGCGCACCTGCAAACCACGCTGATTGAACTGGGTCACGCGACTGGATGAATTGATTTGCCATTTGCTTTCGCTGAAATTCCATTGTCTCAGAGCAGAGTAACGCAGGTAAGGATCAAGTGGTGCACCAAACTTCACCCCCAGCCCCAAGCCCTGTACCCAAGCCTGCTTGGGGTCCTTGGATGAGCGCCGCTCCAGGCCAACTGCAGAATTGTTGGTATCAAAACGTTCGCCCCCACGCACCTCGCGAATACCTTGCTCGGAAAGACGACCCAAGGGTTCTTCAATGTCGCTTTCAATAATGAGGCGCAACCGCTTTTTAGTAGTGGGCATGTCGACTCGAAAGCGAACACTGGGATCAAGCTTGGAATCACCAGGTTGAAGCCGGGTGTCCAGTGCAACCCGAAGAAAAGATTGATTTTCAACAGACAGGCTGTCTTCGGTGCCAAAAAACTGATCAATATTTCGAGCAGTGTTGTCGACCATTCGGGTTAAATCGTAATGCACAGGCTCAAAACGCTCTTGAAGCCAAACGGGCAAATCACTCTCAGTGTTTGCAGCTTGAGCAACACCGCCCAAAGTAAACACGCACAAAAAAACTGCAACAACGGTGGGGGCTATTTTCAAAGCCTTCTCCTGATCAAGCTGTACTGCAGGTCAACACACGATATCAATGTACGCCTTTAAACAATGGGGCGTAAGTCCCTGAATCTAGTGATCAATGCTGCTAAACACATCGAGTTCAAGCGTTTGAATTTTCTTCCCCACTTCTTCTGTGCAACAAGCTGACCACCAAGGTGATCACCGTGATCGGCACCACAAAACTCAGCATGGTATTCGAATACAAATCAAGTGCATCGTGGCCCTGTGCATCCAGAATCAGATACACCACATACGCGGTGTAATAGGCCAAAAACACACCGCCCTCCCAACGTGCAATTTCGCGTCCAGTCAGGAAAATTGGCAAACAGGCAAAGGCCACTGCCAGCATCACCCACATGTCAAATGCGAGCAAAGAAGGCGCTACCTGCAAACCTGCCGGGGCTGCCACCAAACTTGAAATACCCAGGCAAGCAAAAATATTGAATGTCGAACTGCCCACCACATTGCCCACTGCAATATCGCGCTCACCCTTGAGCGCGGCGGCAATTGAAGTGGCCACCTCGGGCATGGACGTGCCAGCCGAGACAATCGTCAGGGCAATAACCACATCGCTCACACCCATGGCCTTGGCGAACACCACGGCCGAGCCGACCAACCATTCCGAACCCAAGACCAGCAAACCCAATCCCAAGGCAATCAAGGCCAACTGCACGGGTAGTTTGGAGTCCCAACTGCCCTGCGCAGCGGGGTGTAATTCTTCGTCGAATTCGGTTTGAGCGGCTTTGACTTGGGTGCGGGATTGAACAATCAAAAACGCGGTGTAAGCCACCATGAGCACTGCAAGAATGCCGCCATCGCTCCACGACAGCTGCCCATCCAGACTTAACAGGAGCAGCAACACTGAAGCACCAATCATGATTGGCACTTCCTGGCGAATCAGTTGAAGATTAACGACCAGGGGCGTGATCATTGCGCTCAAACCCAGAATGAACAACACATTGAAAATGTTGCTACCAACCACGTTGCCAATCGCAATATCGGTGGTACCTGCCAGTGCAGCGCCAACCGACACTGCGACCTCGGGCGCACTGGTGCCAAACGCCACCACTGTCAAACCCACCACCAGTGGGGAAATACCAAACGAAAAAGCGAGATTGGATGCACCACGCACCAGTACATTGGCCCCCAAAATCAGCAAAACCAGGCCGGCTACAAACAACAACACGTCGATGAGCATTGAACTTCCCCTGTGCAACAACCCCATTGTGAGGGATAAGAATTCGCTCGATTTCTCACCCCACATGCATTTCTCGTACGATGCAAATGTTACCGCCTGAATTCTATAAACGCATGAAACCCGTAATTTTCTGCCTCGAAGACTTTGAAATGCATCGTTTTGTTCTCGAAACGCATTTGACTCGCCTGCTGGCGGATCGGGTCGAGGTGAGATACTTCAGAAGCCTGGCCCAACTGAAAGCCTCGAACGGCGGCTGCCAGCTTCTTATTTCAGATCTGAACGTGATTGATTCCAAAGCAGAAAACACAGCCCGCTTTTTACTCGAGTATTGTGAACACACTCCTGTCATCGTTCAGTCCACGGAAGAGGAATTACCACGGCAACTCGAGCTTCTGGCCGCAGGTCGAATCCTGGCTGCTGAGAAAGGTGGTCAGGGTCAACGGTTTACACAGGCCATTGAACACTTCATGGCGCAACTTGATCAAAAAGTCGTTTAGGCAAAGCGAGGTCACTGCTAAAGCTTGTCCCTGAAAATAAAGTAAGCCGCACCCACCAGGCACAATCCAGCCCACAAATAATCCAGTTTCAACGGCTCTTTCATATAGAAAACGGCAAACGGCACAAACACGGTCAGCGTGATGATTTCCTGCATCACCTTCAACTGCCCCACCGACAATACGGTGTATCCGATCCGATTTGCAGGCACCTGAAACAGGTATTCAAACAGGGCAATGCCCCAACTGACCAAAGCCGCAATAATCCAGGGCTTCTGGCTCATGTCTTTCAAATGGGCGTACCATGCAAAGGTCATGAAAATATTGCTGATCAACAGCATGGCTATGGTGACCGGAACAGCAGGCATGGCAACTCCAGATGATTTGGCAAAACTGAGGCGATTAATCTGCGGTAGTGTAACCAAATTGCCTTACCGAGCGAATACGCTCAATACATGCAACTCCAAATTACCTATTGCTTCATCCGTCATGCTTAAATTTGTCAAAACACTGATGCTGACTTTGGCCTTGTTGGTCAGCGGCACCAGCTTCGCTTCCGAGTTTGACCACAACTACACGACATGGAACAGCTTGCTGGCCAAGCATGTGAAGTGGTTACCCGACAACAAGCAAACAGCCGTGGATTACGCGGGTTTTCAAAAAGACCGGCAGGCATTGAAAACAGTGTTGAATGATTGGTCTTCGGTTAGTCAGGCTGAATTCAATGGCTTCTCGAAAAACCAGCAAATGGCATTTTTAATCAATGCCTACAATGGCTTTACCATTGAATTGATTTTGACCAAGTATCCAAAAATCAAATCCATCAAGGAAATTGGTGGGGTGTTCAGCAGCCCTTGGAAACAGGAATTTTTTACCCTGTTGGGCGAGAAACACCACCTGGACTGGATTGAACACGAACAACTTCGCCCCAAGTACAAAGAGCCACGGGTTCATGCCGCAGTGAACTGTGCCAGCATTGGCTGCCCGGCCGTGCGCAACGAAGCCTTCACCGCCACAAAACTGAATGCCCAGCTGGACGACGGCATGCGCAGGTTTTTAAGTGACCCGAGCCGCAACCGCGTCAAGAACGGCGAATTGCAGGTCAGCCCAATTTTCAAATGGTTTGCTGAAGACTTTGAAAAGGGTCACCAGGGTTTCAAAGAAGTGAAGGATGTATTTGCAAAATGGGCCAAAGACATGGGGCCCACACCAGAAATAGTCGATAAAATCGCATCCAAATCACTGCCGATTGCGTATTCAGAGTACGACTGGTCACTCAACGACATTCCACGCTAATCCTGATTCGCCTTTTCATGCCTCATCCTAAAACGCTGCTGCTGTTCAACTACGACTGGGATGCCTTGGGGGCCGACCGGCTTCGCAAGCAATGGCCCAGCGTGGTTTCGGGTTTCGACTTGTTCACGTTTCCGAGCAATGCGCGCCTCGCCTGGTTTGACACGGAACGCTTTGTGGCCAAGGCAGCTGTTTTGGCCAAACTGCACGGCGCCAAGGCAGTTGCATCCAACCACGAACAATTTGGCGCACTGTGTGCAGCCTTGCTCGCAGAGAAAATGGGGTGGCCTGGCACACCAGTGCAAGCCATTCTGGCTTGCCAGCACAAATTGTATGCCCGTGAAGTGCTGGAGCAAGTTGCGCCCGAAGCGAACCTGCCTTTTGCGCGGTTAAATGCGGCCTATGGCGGCCCAGTACCGCAAGGCATCGAATACCCGCAGTTTGTGAAACCCGTGAAGGCCGCATTCTCGGTGCTGTCACGACAAGTTAAAAATGCCCAGGAACTGCACGACCACACACGTTTTGGTCCCTGGGAACTGTGGGTGATCAAGCACCTGGTTGAACCTTTCGAGCGAATTTCAAAAAAACGACTTCCTGAAGCCGGCACTGCACACAGCATGATGCTGGAAGCCCCCATGCGCGGGCGGCAATACAACCTCGACGGCTACGTGTGGCAGGGCGAGGTTCGCCCGCTGGGCGTGGTTGACGAGGTGATGTACCCCAACACCGATGCATTCATGCGGTTTGAGTACCCCAGCAAGCTGCATGCGGATGTGCAAGCCCACGCAGCCGATGTTGCCAGGCGTTTTCTGAATGCGGTTGGTTTTGATCACGGCCTGTTCAACATGGAATTTTTCCATGACGAAGCCACTGATAAAATCACCGTGATCGAATTCAACCCGCGTATGGCCTCGCAGTTTTCCGACTTGTACCTGCGCGTGGATGGCATTGACCTGCATGAAATTGCCTTTGCACTGGCCCATGGCATAGACCCGGCTACGCTGGCACGCAAGGTGCCCACGGCAGGCGCTACCGCCAGCTTTGTTTACCGATCATTCGACCCGAAAGCCACGGTGCCCTTTCCAAGTTTTGCGCAAAAGGCCGCTTTCCGGAAGGCTTTCCCCGATGCTTTGCTGTTTGAATACCCAAAAGACGCCAAAGAATTGCACCGGGATTTCAAATGGCTGCGAAGTTACCGCTATGGCATTGTCCATTTGGGTGGCGAAACCCCCCGCGATCTTCGCCAGCGCTGCGAACAAGCCAGTGCGCTGCTTGGCTGGCCAGCGCCCTACCTTGAAGACCCGGCTGGAACTGTTTTCAGCGAAACAGGTCAGTTCATCGACTTGATTCAACCACGCACAGGAGAAGTATTTTGATGATTTCACGCACCCACAAGCTATTGATCGCGGCCAGCCTGGTGCTTGGCTTAAGTGGATGCAGCGCCATGACTGCCCAAAACCCCGCCAGCGAATTAACGCCGGTGAATGCTGCAGAAATGCAGGGGGCCAACCGCCTCATGCTGTTTGGCGCAGATGTGGTGGCCTATTTCACACAAAACGCCTATGTGCAGGGCAAGCCCGAATTCAGCAGCACCTACCAGGAAGTGGATTTTCACTTTGCAAGCGCAGAACACAAGGCACTGTTTGATGCTGAACCTACCAAATACCTTCCACAATACGGCGGCTACTGCGCCAACGGCATCATGTTCGGCATTCCATGGGGCGGCAATGCCACTGACTTTCGGGTCGTAAACGGCAAGCTGTATATTTTTGGCGGCACCGTGTCACAGGCAGCCTTTGAACTCGAAATGGAGAAAAACATCGCCCTGGCCGACAGCTACTGGGAAAAAGAAGTGAAGGGCAACAACAGCTTCATTCAACGTGCAAAGCGCTTGGTGATTCGCGTGCCACACTACAAAACAGGGGAAGAACAGGCGGCTGAAGTTCAGGCCGCAAAAAAACAGGGAAGTTGACCCTTGTTAGTTCATCAGCCGGGTTCGGCTGATGTAACTCAACACATCGACCAAAGCCACCAATATGATCATAGCCAGCAACACCGTGCTGGTCTCCGACATTTGAAACAGGCCCATGTGGTACGACAACATTTGACCCAAGCCCCCCGCGCCGACAACCCCAAGCACTGCGGCAGCACGAATATTGTTTTCCCAACGATACAGGGTGTAGCTGATTAATTGCGGTAATACCTGAGGAAATGTGGCGTACCAAAACACCGCCACCGAACCCACGCCACGCGTGCGCAATGCGAATGCAGGTTCGTCGGTGGAATTTTCGATGCTTTCAGCAAACAAACGCCCCAGCACCCCTGTTGTGTGCAACGCCAAGGCAAATGTGCCAGCAAAAGGGCCCAATCCAACTGCAATCAACAACAACGCAGCCCACACCAATTCAGGAATGCTGCGCAAGACATTCAAAACACCCCGACTGAATGTACGCCAGCGCGCCGGGTCGTCAGCATAGGTTTTACTGGCCGGGAGCGCCCACAACAAACCAAATACAGCAGCCAGTAGAGTGCCTAATGCCGACATGGCCAGAGTTTCAATGGTGGCCCAAGCGACCTTGGCCAAAAAGGCTGATTCAAAATTTGGGCGGAGTAACTCTCCGATGAATTTGCCCATGCGAGCCATGGCTTCAACGGACGCGAAACGTGCCCATTGAAGATCAAGGCTCCAGAAGCTCAGAGCAATCAGCACCACCAATCCGAACACCATCCAACAGGATTTACATCTTGCATCAAACATGGATTTGGGTAACTTTGGAGGCAAATTATCCGACCGTGTGCTCATGCCAATACGCTCCGCAACCAGCTGCTTATCCGGTCGGCGAGCCAGACCAGAAAAACAAATACCAGCAACATGGTGCCCACCTCACCGCCAGCAAACATCTTCATGGATGAATCAAGCTGTTGACCCAAGCCACCTGCACCGACAAAACCCAATACCGCCGACGATCGAATTGCACATTCCCAGCGATACACCGTGTAGCTCGCCAGTTCCGCCGCGTTCTGTGGCAGGGCGCCATAGAAAAAAGCCTGCAAACGCCCGCTGCCGTTTCTCAGAAGGTTTTGGGATACGTGCAGATCTCCCGACTCGAGAATGTCCGCATACACTTTACCCAACATACCGCCATAGGTCAGCGCAATGGCCAAGACACCCGAGGTGGGACCCAAACCCACTACACGAACAAAGACAAGCGCCCATATTAATTCGGGCACACTGCGCAGGACGATTGCCACCCACCGAACCAACTGCCGGCATATGGCAGGCAAAGGTGCCATCTGGCCAGAAATGGCTGAAATTGAAATCACGCGGACGGACAACAGCGCAATGGTACAGCCAACAACCAGGCCAACGCCAACCCTGTTGTTGCAATAGCCACAGTTCGCCACGCCTCCTTGGCAACCAGGGTCAGAAATTCCGGCGTCACCTTGGGCGGCAACATGTCGCCGAGAAAATTCAGGGTTGGCCTGTAGTTTTCCTCTTCTAGCAAAATCCAGGGCCTGAACTCGGTCAATTCAAACAAAGGCCACACGATAATTAGTGCGGCCAGCCACCAGAACACGCGCATAGCCCATGCCGGGTCGCGCAATGCTGGGTTGTTATTGATGGAAGGGCTGCTCATGGAATTACCTGCAATTCATGGCCACGGGTACTGGTTGCCTCTGCATCGGCACACGCTCCGGAGCCGGGCCAGTCAACTCATCCAAGTGCTGGGCATATAAGTCTAAAAGCCTTTGTTCACTGACCTCCGAGGAGGGGAGGTCAAATGCAAGCTCGCCATCGCGTAAACCGATTATTCGAGGAAAGTGCTTCAAGGCCATGTCCACTTGGTGAAGAGTGGACACCAAGGTAGCGTTTTGTTCCCGTGCTGCATCCGCCAGCGTTTTCATGGCTTGTTCGGCGCGCGCAGGATCCAGCGCAGACAAGGGTTCGTCCACCAAAAACATGTTTGCTCCCGAAACCAGGCCTCGGGCCAGCCCGACTCGCTGACGCTCTCCGCCAGATAGCCGGTCGACGCGTTCAAACAGTTTTTCTGACAAATCAAAACGTGCCAGCGCTGCATGCGCCGCGCCCGTGTCGATGGGGTAAAACAAACTTCGAAGGCTGGTCCACAATCCCATGTGGGGCAGCTTTCCCGCCAACACGGCGGTAACGACACGTTGCCGCGGCGGCAGCGGCGGCACCTGTGGCGCCAAAAACAAATTGCGGCGCACATTGCGAAGACCCTTCTTGCTGAGGCTCCAGGGGTTGGTGTTATCGAGCAACACCTTGCCACCCGCGGGTTCAAGCGCGCAGGCCAGCAAGTGCAACAGAGTTGTTTTGCCAGCCCCAGAAGGGCCGATGATTGCGACTTGTTCGCCTGCCCGCACCGAAAAACTGACGTTCTTCAGTGCGGGCGGCGTGTCGCGGCCAGCCGCCGGGTGGCGGCCAGCAACTTGTTGTAACTCAATGATCACTTCAGCAAGCCCGCCGCACGCGCAGCACTTTCAATGCCTGCGTAATTTTCAGTTTTGGTGGGAATAAACTTGCTGGCGCGTTGCAATTCCAGAATTTCTTTGCCCTGTGGGGTCGAGGGATCGAGGGCTAAAAACGCATCAACAATTTTCTTGCGTGTTTCAGCAGGCACACCACTGTGCACTGTCCAGTTGTAGTCGTAATAAGCAGGGGTGGTGTAAATCACGCGTACTTTGTCCGTGTCTACTTTTTTGTCAGCGACAAATTTTTCCCACACAGAAATGTTCAAGGCACCAGCATCAACTTTTCCTGCCGACACAGCTGCAATCGTTGCATCATGTGCGCCAGAGAAAGAGACCCGCTTGAAATCCTTGTCAGGATCGATTTTGGCCACAGTGCTCAGAAAACTGCGCGGCATCAGGTGTCCGGAAGTGCTGGATGCTGAACCAAAGGAAACGCTTTTTCCTTTTAAATCATCCAACGACTTAATATTGGGGTTACTGGTAATGAAAACTGATTTGAATTTTTCATCTTCAGCACGCTGAATCAAAGGAATTACTTGGCCATTGGAGCGAACATTGGCCTGTACAAAAGTGAACCCGCCAAACCAGGCCATGTCCACTTGTTTGTTTGCCAGCGCTTCAACAGAGGCTGCATAATCCGTCACGGGGGTGTACTCGACTTTCATGCCGAGTTTGTCGGAAAGGTATTTCATCAGGGGAGCCGCTTTGCGGGCCAGTTCAGTGGGGGACTCGTCCGGTATGGCTGTGACTCTAAAGACCTGTTCCGCGTGCGCTAAGCCGGCCAGTCCGATCATTGCGCATGTCATCAAACACTTAAATGTACGAGAAGGTGAAAAGCTGATCATTGCTAACTCCCGATAGATTAAAAGATCTTACCAACAGGCAAGTTTTTCAGTATAGGGTAGAAAATAAGCCACAATGCCCGGGTAGACTCGAGGCAGGGCACTCATTACTGCCCATTTCATTATTACACTGACTAAATATGACATCGACACCTCTTTTCATACAGATATATCAAGGCCAGGCCGAGCACATTCGAGAAGAATTGCTCAGTGGCTTGCGTGCCAGCAAAGCACACACCTCGCCCAAATACCTGTACGACGAACTGGGTTCGAAACTGTTCGAAGCAATTACCTGCATACCCGAGTACTACCCCACCCGCACCGAAGCGCTGATTTTTGCCAGCCACGGGCACGACATGGCCAGGCAGGTGCCCAAGGGCTCGGTGTTCATCGACCTGGGAGCAGGCAATTGCGAAAAAGCGGCCAGACTTTTTCATGTATTCCACCCGGCACGTTATGTGGCCGTAGACATTTCCGTGGACTTTTTAAAAGGCTCACTGGAATGCCTGCAACGGCAATTTCCTGAACTGGAAATGGCGGGTGTGGGCCTCGATTTCTCCAGCGAACTGAACCTGCCCGCTGGTCTGGCCTTGAACCCCTCGCAACCGCGAATCATGTTTTACCCAGGCTCCAGCATCGGCAACTTCACACCTGAGGAAGCACTGCTGTTTTTAAAACAGGTGCATGCGGTATGTGCAACAGCGCCTGGTGGCGGCCTGTTGATTGGAGTCGACCTGGTGAAAAGCAAAGCGGTTCTTGAGGCCGCCTATGACGACGCATTGGGCGTAACCGCTGCATTCAACCGCAACATGTTGCTGCACTTCAATACGCTGGCTGGCACCAACTTCCAACTGGAAGACTGGAAACACATAGGCCTGTACAACACCGAATTGAACCGCATTGAAATGCACCTGGAAGCACTGCGGGATGTTGTGGTGACCTGGGAAGGCGGTGAACGCCAGTTTGTGGAAGGCGAACGTATTCACACCGAAAATTCTTACAAGTGGACGCTGACCGGGTTCGAAGACCTACTGAAACGCGCTGGTTTTGGTGCTTGCAAGGCTTACACCGATCCCGAACAGAAGTTTGCGGTGTTTTGGGCAAAGGCTTGAAAGCGGATTAAGCGATAACTTCAACCAATTAACTGCAAATTCACGCAGCAGCAAGTCGCCACAAGCTAGTCATTTCCTTTGACCGTGCATCAAACAGCGCATCACTGGCATCAAATGCCTTGCCATGTTTGGGCTTTGCATCTGTGCGGCCCAATACTTTCAAGCCCGCCAGCTCAATCCAGCCTAGCAACTCTTCCCGTGTGCGCAACTTTAAATGTTCCGCCAAATCCGACAAGATCAACCAGCCTTCTCCGCCCGCATTCAAATGCGCAGCCAGGCCCGCCAGATAAGCTTTCAACATGCCACTGCTTTCATCATAAATGGCGCGTTCAATCGGTGAAGTAGGCTTGCCAGGCAACCAAGGCGGATTGCACACAATCAGGTCCGCTTTGCTGTCGGGAAACAAATCGGCCTGCACCACTTTGACCTGCTTGCCCATGCCCAAATTCTGGATATTGAATTGCGCACATTCCAGCGCACGTGGGTCATTGTCGGTGGCAGTAATATTACTCAACCAGCGTTGGGCCAGCACTGCGGCCAACACACCTGTGCCCGTGCCCACATCCACTGCCGAGCCATTCACTTCGCAGGCTTTTGGCAAAGGTGCTTTCAACACCAAATCAACATACTCGCCACGCACTGGCGAAAATACGCCGTAATACGGGTGAATCCGATTGTTGGGCGGGTCGCCAAGGGCGGGGACATCCACACCTTTTTTGCGCCATTCATGTGCACCCACCACACCCATGATTTCGCGCAGTGAAGTCACAATCATCGGGCCGTCTACTTGTGGCTCACCCCACGCTTCTGTGCATGCCGCCAATACATCGGGGGCCCGGCGCAAGGGAATGCTGTAGTCCGCATTGAAAGGGATCAGGATGGAACCCAGAATTCGGGCACGCTGGGCCTGTGTCTGGCGGTACAAATGAAACTTCTGGGGGTAGTCCACATCGGCTTTGCCTGCTTTCGCGGCCTTGCTTTTCTTGTGCTCTGCGTTTTTGTCCACGCGGCGCACCAAAGCCTGCATCAACTGGCGGGCATTCTGGAAATCGCTTTGCCACAAAAACACATTGCCTTCGCAAGCCAGGCGGTACGCCATGTCGGCAGTCAAAGTGTCGTCGGCAAGCATTACCTTCTCTGGCACCGCCAGATTACGTTCCGACTGCCAGCGCGCACTGAAAGTCTCCTCGCCTTTTGTCCATAGGATTTCAGGGTATTCATGGGCTGGATGCATGCGGGCTCTCGCGGTGATTGGCGTGTTGGTTCGTGTAAACTTCATCTGGGTCGCAGTGTACCACCTTGGGTGGCTGACACTTCGAACCATCCCATACCAAATAGAGTGGCTGTTGTCTTGATTAAACCATCTATCGTCATCGTAAGCCCTGCCCTGGCCGACGCCAACAACGGCAATTGGCAAACAGCGCGCCGCTGGCAACTTTTTTTGTCCGAACACTTCAACGTTCGCATCGTGAAGCACTGGGAGCATTCGGCAACCACAGAGCAGGATGTGGCCATGATCGCCTTGCATGCCCGACGTTCTGCCGACTCGATTGCTGCATGGGCACAAAGCCGCGGCACTGATGGGCTGGGAAGCCCCGGGCTGTTGCTGGCGCTGACCGGCACTGACCTGTACCGCGACATTGAAACCGATGAGACTGCACAGAAATCACTTGAATTGGCGCGACATTTGATTGTGTTGCAGGAAAAGGGTGTCGAGAAGCTGGGTGAAAACTTACAAAAGAAGACATCGGTGATTTTTCAATCGACCACCTCGCGCAAAACCTTGCCCAAGGCAAAGCGCCGCTTGAAGGTGGTGATGGTGGGGCACCTGCGGGATGAAAAAATGCCGCAAACCTTGATGGAAGCGGCGGTGCTGCTGCGTGGTTACCCGGATATTTTCATCGACCACATTGGCGGGCCATTGGACCCTGAATTGGCACAAGCCGCCGAAGAGACCATGCAAGCCTGCCCCAACTACCGCTGGCTGGGCAACCAGCCCCACGGTGCTACCCGTACGCGCATTCAACGCGCCCATGTGCTGGTGCACGCCAGCAAAATGGAAGGTGGAGCACATGTAATCATGGAAGCCGTTTGCAGTGGCACGCCCGTAGTGGCCAGCTACATTGATGGCAACATCGGCATGCTGGGCGCAACGTACCCCGGTTACTTCCCCTTGGGCAATTCTCATGCGTTGGCCAATCTGCTGACCCAGTTGCAGGAGGACATCGTGAATCCGAAACCACTGCCCCCGGGTAAATCCAGTATGTACACCAAGCTGAAGAACCAGTGCGCTGAGCGGGCGAAATTATTCGCTCCGAACCACGAACAAAACCAGTTAATTCAACTCTTACAACGAGCCATTCAAATCAACAAAGAAGCCAACCAACAAGAAGTAAAGCATGCAAACATCTGACCAACCCATTCTTCGTGACATTGTGCTGGTAGGCGGCGGGCACAGCCATGTGGGTGTGCTGCGCATGTTTGGCATGAAGCCTTGGCCCGGCGTGCGCCTTACCCTGATTTGTACCGATATTCACACCCCCTATTCCGGCATGCTGCCCGGCTACATTGCGGGCCACTACAGCTATGACGATGTGCACATTGACCTTGGTCGCCTGTGCGCCTTTGCGGGCGCACGATTGTTCAAAGACGAAGTGGTGGGCATTGACCGCGCCAACCAGAAAGTGATTTGCAAGAATCGCCCGCCAGTGGCTTACGATGCGCTGTCAATCAACATTGGCAGCACGCCCCAAGTGCAGCTGGTGCCAGGTGCATTGGAAAACGCAGTACCAGTCAAGCCGATTGCACGTTTCAACCAGTGTTGGATCAGCTTGCTTGAACGGGTAAAAACCCATGCAGGCAAAACCACCATTGCTGTGGTGGGTGGTGGTGCAGGCGGTGTTGAACTGGCCTTGGCCATGCAATTTCGCTTGCGCAATGAATTGACTGCGATGGGGCGCAACCCGGATGAACTGGAGTTTCACCTTTTCACTGCAGATTCAGATGTATTGCCCACCCACAACCCCGGCGTGCGTGCGAGGTTCGAGAAGGTATTGAATGAACGTGGTGTAGTGCTTCACCGTGACGCCGAAGTAGTGCAACTGGATGGTCACACCCTGCAAACCAAACAGGGCGAGCGCTTGCATGCCGACGAAATCATGTGGGTGACGCAAGCAGGCGGTGCCGCATGGCTTGCGAACACCGACCTTGAACTGGATTCCCGTGGCTTCATCAATGTGGGCCCTACTTTGCAGACCACGCGAGATCCGAAAATTTTTGCAGCAGGCGACATTGCGAATTTGACCAGCACACCGCTTGAAAAGGCCGGCGTGTTTGCCGTGCGCATGGGCAAACCCCTGACCAAAAACCTGCACTTGTTTGTTCAGGGCGCCGACCTGCTGGAATACCGCCCCCAGAAAACCTGGTTGGCCTTGATCAGTACTGGCGACAAATATGCAGTGGCATCCAAGGGTTCACTGGGCTTCGCAGGCGCATGGGTGTGGCAGTGGAAAGACTGGATTGATCGCCGCTTCATGGCGAAATTCAGTGAGTTTCCTGACATGGATCCAAACTCAAAGCCAGCTGCAGACAACAGCACACCGAATTTGGCATTGACGCAGGAAGAAAGCCTGCAAGCCATTTCTGCCATTGCGATGCGTTGCGGCGGCTGCGGTGCCAAAGTGGGCTCCACGGTTTTATCTCGCGCACTCGGTAACCTAAAGCCCGTGGATCGCGACGATGTATTGGTCGGCCTGCATGCACCTGACGATGCGGCGATTGTGAAAGTGCCACCCGGCAAAGCCATGGTGCACACGGTCGACTTTTTCCGGGCTTTTGTGGACGACCCCTATATATTCGGGAAGGTTGCAGCCAACCATGCACTGGGCGATGTGTTTGCCATGGGCGGCGAGGCGCAATCGGCCACGGCCGTGGTCACGGTACCGCCGGGGCTGGAGTCGAAAGTTGAAGAGTTGCTGTTTCAAATGATGTGCGGTGCAGTGGAAGTATTGAACGACGCTGGTTGTGCATTGGTGGGTGGACACACCGGCGAAGGCCGGGAGTTGGCACTGGGTTTTGCCATCAACGGATTGGTCGATGAAAACCTCGATGGCGTGATGATCAAAGGTGGCATGCGCCCAGGCGATGCGATTTTGCTGACCAAACCCATCGGCACCGGCACGCTGTTCGCCGCCTTGCCCCAGCTGAAAACCAAAGGCCGCTGGATTGATGCTGCGCTGGAATCGATGGTGAAAAGCAATCGATTGGGTGCACAGTGTCTTCGTGAGTACGGATCTAAAGCCTGTACAGATTTGACTGGGTTCGGACTGTTGGGCCATTTGGTGGAAATGACGCGCCCTTCCGAAGTTGACGCAGAGCTTGACTTAAGTGCCCTGCCCTTGCTGGACGGTGCAATTGAAATGGTCAGCGCCGGCATTGTGAGCTCGCTACAACCTGCGAACGTGCGCTTGCGCCGCGCCATTCGCAATCAGGCTGAGTATGTGAACAACCCGCGCTACCCACTGATATTTGATCCGCAAACTGCGGGGGGTTTGCTGGCCACCGTGCCCGGAGACCAAGCCGAGGCCTGTGTGGCTGCTTTGAGAAAATTGGGATACGAGCACACCGCCATTATTGGCCGCATATTGCCGCAAGGTGAAGCAATTGAACCGATTGTATTGAAAGGCTAAGGACGCACGCGCATGCCACAAGCTGTTCAACAACACTGGAAGAAAACAACACTGCTGCTGGTCGCAGCCGTGTTGCTTTTGGTGTGGTGGAATGCCGATGTATCGCTTCAAGACATGTTGGCTGCGCAACGCGAATTGGCCATGCACTTTGTGGACAACCCAACGCTGGTCACCTTGATTTACTTCGCTGTGTTTGTACTGCTAACAGCCCTTTGCCTGCCCGGTGCAGGTGTGTTGATGCTGGTGGGTGGCGGATGCATGGGTTTTGGTTTGTGCATGGTGGTGTCAACCGCAGCATCTGCCCTGGCTGCCTTGCTGACCATGCTGTTTGCACGGCACTACTTTCGATCATCAGTTGAAAGCCGGTTTTCCAACAAGCTGAATGAGATCAACAAAGGGATTGAAAAAAACGAGATAGCCTACCTGCTCAGTCTTCGCTTGGCGCCCATCATTCCTTTTGTTGCATTCAATTTGTTGGCTGGCTTGACCCGAGTGAAGCCGTGGACCTTCCTGTGGACCAGCTTCATCGGCATGCTGCCCGGCACCATGCTGTATGTGAATGCGGGCAATGAGCTGGCCAAGGTGAACAGGCTGGAAGAATTAATTTCACTGGAAGTGGTCATTTCTCTGGCTGCACTGGCTTTGGTGCCTTTCCTCATTCAGTGGGGAACGCGGCAATTTCAGCTGCGCAAGGCGGCTTGAACCCAACTGGCTTGAGTTCCGATAACGCGTCGATCTTGATTAGCCCACTCGGCTTGGGCTCCGATCTCTCGCCAGAAAACCTGTTGATCCCTTGCTGAGCTTTGCGATGCCTGAGAACGGCCCTCCTAAACTGCGGGTCGGGTCCGTTCTCTGTCGCCCATGCTGGGCAACACCGGCCCTGCTCGGCACGCAAGCAGGTTTTCTTAAAGGCGAGGCGATCGAAACACCGCCGCCGAATGGGCGTTGCGCCAGCGGTGACTCGGAGCTGAACTTGCAATGGGTCGCACGATGACCAGTCAGAAAACTTGCCGGCTTGGCGCGCCGAGGCTAACGATCGCGCCCTGGCGCGAAAGCCAAGACCCGACCGTTACTTTTGGAGGGCTTGGCTTATTGCAGGCTCAAGCTGACAAGCCGAAATGCCAAGTTTTCGGGCAGCGGTGACCCTTCAAGTTTGGCTCCCAACTCACCGGCCCTGTGGAGCACAAGTAACCCATGCCGAGTGAGCAAAAAACCTCAGCGGATGTCAAACAACTCCACATCAAACACCAAGTCGGTGTTGCCCGGAATCGGACCTGCACCACGCGCACCATATGCAGTGTCAGACGGGCAGAACACGATTGCACGATCACCCACCACCATTTCGCACAAAGCCTGGGTCCAGGCTGGAATCACGCGGTTCAGTGGGAATGAGATTTTCTCGTTGCGCTTGATCGAACTATCGAACACGCGGCCGTCGAGGAAGGTGCCTTCATAGTGCACTTCCACGATTGAATTCGGTGTTGGCTTTTGCGTGCCGGTGCCGCGCTTTTTGAAAGTCAGCTTCACGCCAGATGGCAGTACGAGTTCGTCGCCAGCAGCGGCGTTGTTGGTTGAATCAGTCACGGCATTACCCCAGGTAAGAATTAAGACAAGCGCTTATTCTAACCCGGGGTGTTCAGTCAGCCTGAAATTCGGCATTGAAATCAATAGGTTTTGTAGGGCAAAAATTTGCCGCTCATATTGATGCTGACGCGATCGCCCATGGGATTGGGCTCACGCTGCAAATCCATTTTGAAGTCGATCGCACTCATGATGCCGTCACCAAACTCTTCATGAATCAGTTCCTTGAAGGTAGTGCCGTACACACTGATCAATTCATAAAAGCGATAAATCAGAGGGTCAGTCGGCACGGCGGTGGGCAGCGACCCCTTGTAAGGCACAACTTGCAGGCAATCCACTGCCTCGGGTGGCAAGGCCAAATACTCGCCAATTTTCTTGGCCTGTTCTTCGGTCAAGGTCATCTGGCCCAGCAAAGCTGCTGTGCTCCATTCCTTGGACTGGCCCAGTACTTTGGCGCAGTCGTCCCAAGTGCATTTTTTCTTGCGCTTGGCCAATACAATCATCTCGGTTACGTCGGTTCGTTTCATGGTGCACTCCTTTGAATCAAATTTAGTGGGGGTGTTGTCTCGGTGCTAACTTTCGTGTTGCTCAGGGCTTTCAAGCCTGGGCGAACCACCGTGGGTTGTTTGTGTAGTTCAGCATTCAGCTTGTTGCTGTCGGGCTCTGTACTGGGTGCAGGTGCTGCACGGTTCACCAGAAAATCAACCAGGTGGTTGCGAATGGCGTAGTACTGCGGATCGTGATGCACGGTACTTCGGGTGCGTTCGCGCGGCATGGTGTTTTCAACAATTTCTGCAATGCGCGCGCGCGGGCCGTGGCTCATCAGCATCACTTTGTCGGCCAGCAAAATGGCCTCATCCACATCGTGCGTAATCATGAACACGGTTTGCCCTGTGGCCTTCACAATTTGCAGCAGCTCGTCTTGAATCGTGCCGCGGGTCAGTGCATCGAGTGCGCCGAAGGGTTCGTCCAGCAACAGCATTTGCGGTTGAATGGCAAACGCACGGGCAATGCCCACACGCTGTTTCATGCCGCCAGAAAGTTCGTGCGGCTTTTTGTTTGCGGCTTTACCCAAACCCACCATGTCCAGATACTTCATGGCGTGTTCACTGATTTCCTCAGGCGACTTTTCAGGCCAACGTGAACGCACACCAAACTCCACGTTCTTCAGCGCGGTCATCCAGGGCATGAGTGCATGGCTTTGAAACACCACACCACGGTCAAGCGATGGGCCTACAACTTCTTTGCCATTCATGATCACATAGCCTTGCGTGGCTTCATCCAGCCCCGCCAGAATGTTCAGAATGGTGCTTTTGCCGCAACCCGAATGGCCAATGATGCAAACAAACTCGCCTTTCTGAATGTCGAAGTTCACGGCCTCGAACACAGGTGGAACCGAGGTATCGGCGGGCGCATAGCTTTTTACCAAACCTTCCACTTGCAGGAAGGCGGCAGCTTTTTCATTGGGTATCAGGTCTTTGCTGAATATCTTGTGTTCAGTCGTCATTGTTGTTTACTCCTTGTAGCTGACCAGCTTGGCCATGCGGGCCAGCAGCGTATCGAGCAACATGCCGATCAAACCGATGAACAAAATTGCGCTGATGATGTTGGCAATCGACAGGTTGTTCCATTCGTTCCACACGAAGTAACCGATGCCCGTGCCGCCGACCAGCATTTCAGCCGCCACAATCACCAGCCAGGCAATACCCACGGAAATACGCATGCCTGTCATGATGGTGGGCGCCGCTGCCGGCAAAATCACCTGAAATGCTGTGCGCAGTGAACTGACTTCCAAAGTTTTGGCCACGTTCAACCAGTCGCGCCGAACCCCCGCCACACCAAACGCCGTGTTGACCAACATCGGCCAGATGGAGCAAATGAAAATCACAAAAATGGCCGAGGTGTCGCTGTCTTTGATCGTGTACAAGGCCAGCGGCATCCACGCCAAAGGCGATACCGGCTTCAAAATTTGGATGAAGGGGTCAAGCGCCTTGTATAGCAAAGGCGACATGCCAATAACAAAGCCCAATGGGATCGCCACCAAAGCGGCCAAACCAAAACCCACCAGCACGCGGAAAATGGAATAGCCCAATTGAATGCCGATGCCTTTGTCATTGGTGCCACGGTCGTAAAACGGATCACTGATGTGCCCCCACAACTTCTCACCCACATCGCCCGGGGTGGGCAATGGGGTTTTACTGCCTGTGGATGCAGCCTGACCCACCAGTGCTGCATATTCAGGATCTACATTCACCTCGGCTTGCTCGGGCAAGGTGGCAATGGTCCAAATGGCAATCAACACCACCAGAATCAAGCCCGACAAAGCCCATGGCGCCCACTTTTGCTTCCTGAAATCTTTCATGCTGCTTAGCCCTTGGTTCTTGAAATCGCGAAGCTGTTGAGGTATTCCTCTGGCTTCTTGGGATCGAAGGGCTTGCCCATCACACTGAATTTTTTGTCGAGCGATGACGGTGGCTGCATGCCCACTTCTCTCATCAAGCGGGTTGCATCGGTGGCCAAAAATACATCTTTGGCAATTTTGTTGTAGTCCACATCGCCCTTGATCTGTCCCCAGCGTTTCATCTGGGTCAAAATCCAGATCGCAAAACTCTGGTACGGGAATGGATCAAAGTCGATACGCTGCGGATCTTTCTGAATACCGCCCAAACCATCGGCGTAGGTGCCGGTCAGCACCTGCTCCACCACGGTCACCGGCTGGTTCAAATAGTTGGTGGGGGCAATGGCTGCTGCAATTTCCTTGCGGTTCTCTGCTTTGCGTGCGTAGGCCGTAGCATCCAACACCGCCTTCAACAGGGCTTTGTAGCTGTTGGGGTTCTGCGTTACGAATTCTTTGCTGGCTGCAAATGCGCAGCACGGGTGGCCCGACCAAATTTCTTTCGACAAAATGTGAATGAAGCCCACGCCGTCATACACTGCGCGTTGGTTCACAGGGTCGGGTGCCAAGAAACCATCAATGTTGTCTGCGCGCATATTGGCCACCATTTCGGGAGGTGGTACAGAACGAATTTGTACATCTCGATCGGGATCAAGGCCAGCCTCGGCCAGGTAGTAACGCAACAGGTAGTTGTGCATGGAATAGTCAAACGGCACCGCGAACTTGAAACCCTTCCAGTCTTTTGGATTGCGTTTGTCTTTGTGCTTCATGGCGAGCGTGATCGCCTGACCGTTGATGTTTTCAACGGCGGGCATGGTCCATGGAATGGCGTTCGAGCCTACACCCATGGAGATGGCCAAAGGCATGGGCGACAACATGTGCGCAGCGTCGTATTCCTTGGCCAGCGCTTTGTCGCGCACCACAGCCCAACCAGCTGTTTTCACCACTTCAACATCCAAACCTTGCTTGGCATAGAAACCCAAAGGCTGCGCCATGATGACGGGTGTTGCACAGGTGATTGGAATAAAGCCCACTTTCAGCTTTTGTTTTTCCAAAGGGCCGTTACTTTGGGCAAACGCCTCCTTGGCTGCCGCCAAAGGGAACAGGCTGCCGATGGCTGCCATGGCGGTACCACTGCCCACAGCGCGCAGGAAGTTTCGGCGCAACTGATCATTCGGAAACAAGGCATGCATGACCGCGTTTTCAACGGCACGCTCTTCCATTTGCTGCACAGCCAGTTGCCGATCATGTTCAGCCTGACTATTGTGTTGGCCACAGGCGCAGCGCATGCCTAGGCGGGTATTGGGATCGAACGGGTTCTTGAAAAAAGACATGGTGAACTCCTATGCAGTGTTGCAACAATCAGGCTGAGGCGCGGTTCAATGCGGGGCGAAAATAATCAATGTCGTGTTGGTATTGCTGGTAGGCCTTGGTGTACTCCATCACACGGGCCACCTCGGCAATAAATTCTTCGTCGTAACCGGCGCGGCGCAGCAGGTGAAAACCCACTTCCATGCCGCTTGCGATGCCGCCACCTGTTACGATCCGGCCGGCATCCACCACCCTTGCATGGCTTACTTGGCAGGCGGGCGCTATTTCCGCCAGGCGGTCGATTGGGGTTTTTCCAAGGTGCGAAGCTTCCAGGCGATCGGGTTCTTTGCGGTTGGTGGCAGCCAGGCCATCGAGCAAACCCATGCGAGCGTAAATCCAAGAGCCCGTGCACACGCTGGTTAGCAAACAAGTGTTGGGCAGCGTCCGAATGTAGCGGTGCAAGTTGCCATTGTTCATTTCCTGCCGGGTACCAAAACCACCCGGAATCAGAAATGCATCCATTGCAGGTGTGTCAGAAAACGAATAGTTGGGCAACACAGTGAAACCAGCCTGAGTTTGTACTGGCCGCATGCTCTCGGCAATCAGGAACACTTCCAACTCTGGGTCGAAACGTTTGGCCACCGAGAACACGCCATAGGGCGCTGCGTAGTCCACTACCTCGGCTTCCTTGAACACATACACACCCAGTCTGAACCCTTGCATTCTGGCCATTGGCGCTTCTCCGGCAACACTGCATTAACAGGCTTTCAGTGTGCCGCGGGGGCTGAAGGCTGGGTATCACGCCATTTGTGATTGTGTTGTAGTGCTGGCCCTACAAGAAAATTACAAGCCATGCAGCTTGGTGTAGTTCACCAGGTCCACCAGGTTTTTCAGTTCCAGTTTTTCAAACACACGGGCGCGGTAAGTTGAAACCGTATTGCCCGACAAGCACAAGGCCTGTGCAATGTGTTGAACTGTTTCGCCCTGCGCCATCAAACGCAGCACCTGCATTTCACGATTGGACAGTCGCTCGTGGGGCGGCCTGTCAGCTGGCTTGCGCAAATCGTTGGCCATCAAGTTGGCTGTAGCAGGGGTTAGGTACACTTGCCCGGCGCAGGCCATTTGAAGGGCCTGTGTCAACTCCTGGGGCGAGCAACCTTTGTTCAGGTACGCATTGGCACCACTGCGAATGGCACGCAAAGCAAACTGCGCTTCGGGGTACACCGACAACATCACCAAGCCCAGTTTCGGAAATTCACTGCGCACGCTTTTCAGTACATCGAAACCATCGCGTTCGCCCAGTGCAACGTCGAGCAACACGGCATCAAAGCTGCCCTTGCGAAGTTTCTGGATAGCCTCTACGCCGTCAGCCGCCTGCTCGCTTTGGTACTGCCCATCAAACTCATCCAGAATTTGAACAAGGCCACGCCGAATAATCATGTGGTCGTCCACAATCAAAATCTTCATAAGGCGAGTACCTCGGGCAGGCGCAGCTTGATGCACACGCCCTGCCCCAAAATTGAATCAATCGAGCAACGCGCGCCAATGTCCCAAGCCCGTTCTTCGATACCCATTAACCCGAACCCGGCATTGAAAGTGCGCACTGCCATGCCACGGCCGTTGTCTTTGACCTCAAATACCACCGCCCGCCCTTCAGTGTGCACGCGCACCTCTACCTTATTGGCGCCCGAGTGCTTGCTGACATTATTCAGCGCTTCTTGCAAAATTCGGTACAAGGCAGTCTCGGTGGCTTTACTCAGACGAACATGTTCCAGCGCCGGGGCAATATCGAGTGAACTCACCACATTGGTGCGTTGGGAAAACTCACCCAGCAAATGTTCCACTGCCGCCCAAAGCCCAAGATGATCCAGCACACCCGGACGAAGATCAGAAAGTATTCGCCGCAAACTTTCCATGGCACCCTGGGCCAGGTCCAGCATGCTCTCAATCCTCAGGGTCAATTTTTCATCGTTTGCACAGCGGTAGGAAAGCGCTTTCAATTCCAGATCGAACGCCGTCAACTTTGCACCCAGGTCGTCGTGCATCTCACGCGCTATTCGGGTGCGCTCTTCTTCTCGAACGGTGGTCAGGTATGCAGAAAGTCTGCGCATTCGGTCGTGCGCTTTTTGCAATTGTGCAGTACGCTCAGCTACCCTACGCTCCAGTTCAACCTGCGCAGCAGCACGAATATTTTGCGCTTCAACCCGTTCGGTGATGTCTGTGAAAGTGACCACAGCGCCCACCACTGCTTGCTCTTCGAAAATTGGGTAGGAAGCGTACTCGGCATGAAAGCAGGTTCCGTCCCTGCGCCACAGCACTTCATTGTCCACACGGCAACCTTTGTTTTCCTGAAAAGCACGGAAAATATGACATTCACAAACTGGCATCAAATCGTTGTTGGCATAGGAGTGATGCATCAGGTAATGCATGTTCCTTCCGAGTACTTCATCGGCCGAGTAACCCAACATTTCCGCGCCTGCCTTGTTGATGAAAACGCAACGCCCTTTGAGGTCGATTCCATAGATGCCTTCGCCTGTGGAGTCGAGCAACAATTCGAGTTGCCTTCGCCAGGCAGCGTGATGAGAAAGTTTGGAAAGATGCTTGAACACGGCAGTGCACCTGAAGTTGAATCAACATCAAACTAGCAAGAGCAATGCCAATAAAATTCAAAAAGTTTTTGAAAATTTGCACGGGAGTGGTGCGAAAAAAAAAACGACAAAATTTATTGAAATTTACACACAAACGGGTTGTTGATCATGTATTGATGAAAAAAGCTTTTCAGTTAATAAAATTTGATGTACACATAACTCACCACACCGTTTAAGGAAGGTTACAAAACATGGTTACAACAGATCAAAAGCCAGTCGAAGCCGAGGCAAGCAAAGCAACCCCAGCTCCAAAAAAACCAGCAGCAAAAAAACCTGCTGCTAAAAAACCAGCCGCTGCAAAACCCGCAGCAGCGAAAAAACCAGCAGCAGCAAAACCCGCTGCCGCGAAAAAACCAGCTGCTGCTAAACCAGCCGCTGCGAAGAAACCCGCCGCCAAACCAGCTGCTGCCAAAAAGCCAGCCGCTTCCAAACCAGCTGCCGCCAAAAAACCTGCCGCCAAAAAAGCAGCAGCAAAACCTGCAGCGAAAAAGCCAGCAACATCACGCGCCAAGGCAGCCACTGCCAGCGTAGCGAATGCTGCAGCCAAAGCGAAGAAAACTGTGGCCAAAGCAAAGCCAGCCGCCAAGGCCAAGGCCGCCGCAGCCAAGTCAGTGTTCAGCGCAACTGATCGCAAGAAATTGTTGAGCGATGTTCAGAAGCAGATCAAGGACCTTGAGAAACAAGTCAAGGGCATGGTCAAGTCAGTTCAAACTGACGTGATCGCCAAGATCAAAAAGCAACTGGGCATGAAGTAATCCAGAAATAGCAAAAACAATAAGACCACTACACGACCTTTCGCACGAAAGGTCTTCTGTAGATTTGATTGAAACCCGTTGTGCGAGAGCACTGCGGGTTTTTTATTTACCGAGTGGATTCATTTGCGCATCGAAATTGTCCAGACTGGGATATGACACCTTCGGGCGCGAAGCCAGTGTGTTCACGGCAACATCGAGCTGCTCAAGCATTTCAACACGGGCTTCTTGTGTAATGTAAGGCACATGGTAAGCAGCAAAAGGTTCCAGCACATCAAATCCGGCATAGCCCAAACTGCCGCGCAACACAGGGCGCAACATGGTATTCAAATCACCGTGAATGGCGTCATCGCCAAACATGTGTTCACGGCCACCCAGTGTAAAAGTAAGCCAGGCCTGTTTGCCCTTCATCAAACCACGGTCGTAGAAATTTCGACCACCATAGACAGCGCCCGACAAAAAGACACGGTCGATCCAGCCTTTCAAAATTGCAGGCAAAGAAAACCAGTACAGCGGAAAATTCAGCACCAGCAAGTCGCACTGCTTGAGCAACTCTAGTTCGGAGGCAATGTCTGCGGGCAATGAATTGGTTTTCTGTGCATGCCGCTGCTCCAGCGCATACACCAGGTAATCCGGATTACTGCGTTCAGCAAAGTCGGCAGCACTGGCCACCGGGTTGAATTGCTTGGCGTATAAATCTGACACGGTCACCGTGTGGCCCTGCTCCTCAAAACGGTTTTGCATGCGCTTCATCATTGCGGTGCAGAAAGATTGGGGTTCGGGGTGTGCATGCACAATCAGAACGTTCATGGTGTCGGATTCTTTCGAGAAAATAATTAGCCATGCTACCAAAAGAAAAGGGGCCGCCAGTCAATTGGCAACCCCTTTTCAGCGCAACCCACCTGGCTTTTAAATGACGCCGTAAGCCAACATCGCATCAGCCACCTTCACAAAGCCACCCACATTGGCACCCTTGAGGTAATCAATGTGGCCGTCTTCTTCCGCGCCATACTTCACGCATCGCTTGTGGATGTCGCTCATGATGGTTCGCAAGCGCTGATTCAACTCATCGCGTGACCAAGACAAGCGCATGCTGTTCTGGGTCATTTCCAAACCTGATACTGCAACACCCCCGGCATTGGCGGCCTTGGATGGCGCAAACAAAATACGCGCCTTCTGGAACACATCAATTGCACCTTTTTCAGAAGGCATATTCGCACCTTCAGATACCCCCATACAACCATTCTTGATCAACATGGCAGCTTCTTCGGCATTGATTTCATTTTGGGTCGCACATGGAAAAGCAAGATCGCAGGGTATGTGCCACGGACGTTTGTCAGCAACAAACTCTGCATTCGGATATTGGTTCAAGTACTCGCTGATGCGGGCCCGTTTTACTTCTTTCAGCTCTTTGATGTGCGCCAGCTTCTCCATCGTAATGCCGTCTTTGTCATGGAGCGTTCCCGATGAATCGGACATGGTGATCACTTTGCCGCCCAGCGCCAGAATTTTCTCGACTGCATATTGCGCCACATTACCCGAGCCACTAACTGAACACACCTTGCCCTCAAACTTCAAACCCTTGTGGCTCAACATGTCTTCCATGAAATAGACCACACCGTAGCCAGTTGCCTCTACTCGGATTTCACTGCCCCCAAAGGCCAAGCCCTTGCCAGTGAGCACACCAGTGAATTCATTACGGATTCTTTTGTATTGGCCAAACATGTAAGAAATCTCGCGCCCCCCAACGCCGATGTCGCCGGCTGGAACATCGGTGAAGGGACCAATGTGGCGGGAAAGTTCGGTCATGAAGGCCTGGCAAAAACGCATGATCTCGCGATCGCTTTTGCCTTTGGGATTGAAGTCTGAGCCACCCTTGCCGCCACCCATGGGCAAGCCTGTCAGGCTGTTCTTGAAAGTTTGCTCAAAAGCGAGGAATTTCAAAATGCTTTGGGTCACGTTGTCGTGAAACCGAATACCCCCTTTGTAAGGGCCAATCGCATTGCTGTGCTGTACCCGGTAACCACGTTGAGTGCGCACATTGCCTTGATCGTCTTCCCAACACACCCGGAAACTGACGATTCGATCGGGCTCGGTCAGTCGCTGCAGAATTTGAGCAGCCTCGTATTTCGGATTTTTTGCAACAAATGGAATGATGTGTTGTGCAACTTCATGCACTGCCTGGTGAAACTCTGGTTCGCCGGGATTTCTGCGAATCAGTCCATTCATGAACTCTTCTAATTCTGGCGAGCTGCTCATCTCTTATTCTCCTATGGAAGGACGACGTTGGACTGCGTGTAAGCAGTTTACCGAATCGCCTGAGATAGAGCACTCTGGATTTCTGTGGATATCCCCAAAAAGTGGGCACAACCTAGGGGATAGCATGTGGACAAGTAGTCCAAGCTATTCATTACATAAGGAATTAGATGGACTGACTAATTATTGTGCAAGCTCGGTTCTGGCATGCTGTGTTTTTGGATCTGGGTGTGTCGGTAAATGATCGAAGCCTCCATCCGGTTCTTGGCTTTCAAGCGTTCCAGAATGTCTTTCACATGCCCCTTCACAGTTTCCACACTGATCTTCAGCAGCACGGCAATTTCCTTGTTGCTATGCCCGGCCCCAATCAATTCAAGCACCTCAACCTGTTTGTGGGTGAGCGCCTTTGACAAAATCGGCATTTGCAACAATTCAATATTGGCGTGGCTCAAACCGACACGAATCAGGTCGATCATTTTTGCAAAGGGTGTGAATTTTGAAAATGCAATAAACCGTTCAAGCTGATGACGCTTTAACTGCCCCATCACTTTCTCGTCGTTTGCAGTAATCAGTACCGGAATCTCAGGGAACAGCGTTTCAAACAGGCCAATAAAAGTCTCGGCTTGGACATCGCGCAAATGAAAGTCTGTGATGATCAATGCGGGAAACTCTTCCACGGCATGCCGTGCGGCTTCCTTCAAGGTAGAAAACTGGCGAATGCGGGCATGGGGTGCCACATCCTTCACCATTTCGACCAAGCCGAAACTGACGATTGGATGATCATCAATTACAAACACCACTTGCCTTTCCAGGCCTTCCAGTTTTTTAACCACCGCGCTTCTCACAGAAACAATTCACCATGATTTAACTTTAATTGACGAAGCCACCCATCCGTGCCGGAAATAAACTCGGTAAATCGACTCAAATCAGTGTTTCAAACTGCGGAAGGAAAAAACCATTGACATTGTGTCAATGGCTCAACTAAGATCCATTTTATGAACTATGTAATCGAACGTCGCGAAGAAGAAAAGGAACGCCGTCGGGAAGAAATTCTCGACGCAGCTGAACTTGTTTTTTCTGAAAAGGGTTTTGACGCAGCCACCATGGATCAAGTTGCACGAAAAGCGAGGGTTTCGCGCGCACTGGTGTATGTGTATTTCAAAGACAAGGCAGCCTTGCATTTGGCAATTTGCCTGCGGGGTTTGCGAATACTGCGTGAAATGTTCGAATCCGCACGAAACCAGCATGCCACTGGTGATCACCAAATTCGGGCAATTGGTCAGGCTTATATGCAGTTTTCAGAAGAGTACCCAACGCATTTCGCCGCCATGTCCAGGTTTGAAGCCTCTCACCATGAAATTGCACTGGACGATCCCTGCTCGGCAACACTGGAAATGATTCAGGCTGGGCAACAGGTTCATGAACAAACAGTGCTGGCACTCGCCAAAGGCATGGCAGATAAAACATTGCGGGACGACCTGGACAATCTGATGCAAATTTCCATCACCTTGTGGGGTTTCACGCATGGCACCATTCAGCTAGCGCAAACCAAGGCCAACTTCATGGCCACCATGGGCATCAGCAAAGAATCTTTCATGAACCAGGCTGTGGAGCTGGTCATGCAATCCCTGATCAACCGCAATGGCGGAGGCAAAAAATGATCTCGCACAAACACGCAGGCGCCCGAGAAAGGGGCGCTTTTTTTTACGCCCTACTTGACAAGCGTCTAATGGCTGCACTGCTGTTGATGACGATTCAATTTCAGCAACCCAGTCAAGCCAGCACGCCGCTTGACGACTACTTGAGCCAAGCCATGGCCAATAACCCCGCCTTGGCGCAGGCCAGCTTTGAAGTGGAGGCTGAACGTCAGCGACTTGAAAATTTGCGTGCACGCTTTTATCCCAGCCTTGCATTGCAGGCGCGCGCAAGTGTGGCCGAAGGTGGTCGCACCATCGATTTCCCGGCGGGCGATTTACTCAACCCCGTGTATGCAACATTAAATTCGCTCACCGCAGTCCCAGGTCAACCGCCCCGTTTTCCCACAGTGGAAAACCAGTCTATTCCACTGCTACGCCCGACCGAGCAAGACACCCGGCTGGTAATACGCGGCCCGATTTACGAACCTGTTCTGGACCAGCAACTGCAAGCACAAACCCAGGCAGTGGGTGCCCAAGAGGCTGCACAGCTGCAAGTGAAAGAGGAGCTAATTCGCGACCTGCACACCGCCTATTGGCAATACGCGCAGGCCAAGGCCAGAATTACTATTCTCGAGGCCAGCTTGCGAACACTGAAAGAAAACGAACGAATCAATACAGTGCTGTACAAGGCCGGGGAAACCACCCTGGATGCACCGAAACGTGCCGAAGCAGAGACACTCGAAATTCAGGTGGCCTTGCGCCAAGCCCAAACGCAAGCCCTGCTGGCCAAAGAGTATTTCAACCTGCTGCGCTATGCCCCAAACGACAGCGCAGTTGAACTGCCGCAAGAGGAGCTGAACCCCAGTGCCATTCAAACACTGCTGGATGAGCTCACCCCGAAAACGCAGGGCAACACCCCAGCGCCGGCGCTCACCCGGCTTGAACGCAGCCTGGCAGCCCAACGCGCCCAACTGGATGCCAGCCGCGCAACTTACAAACCCACACTGGGCTACTCGATCGAAGGCGGCTATCAGGGACGCGACTACAACACCGGCCCCAACACAGGATTTGCGAGCGCATCGGTGGTGTTGAACTGGACCCTGGCAGACGCCGGAATTCGCAGCAGTGAAGTGGCCCGCAACCAAGCACAGGTACAGGCACTGGAAGCACGTGCACGGCAAGTCAACCGGCAACTTCAACTGGCCAAATTGCAAGCCCGGGAAAATTTGCTGGTGTCGCTGGACAGCATCCAGGCGCGCATGGCCCAACAGGCTGCATCCGAGGAAAGCCTGCGAATCAATGAACGCAAACGCGACGCTGGCGAGACCACTCAAGTTGAATTTTTAAGTGCCGAACAAAGTGCAACACGCGCACGGTTGGGCTTGGTGACTGCCGTGTACCAGGCCCGAATTGACCATGCTGTTTGGCAGTACAACAACCGAAACATTCCCGAGCCAAGCCCACAGGAAGGAGCTCAACCATGAAACCCGCACTCGTAATTTCAACCCTCTCCTTGTTGGTTCTGGCAGCCTGTGGCCCAGCCACCCCAGAGGAAGCACCCGCAGTGGAATACCGGTTGGTGAAAACCGAAACGGTACAAAGCGGCCCTGCAGCCAGCTTGATCGAAGTAGCTGGAATTGGTGCCTTTCGCGACGAAACACGATTGAGTTTCAAAGTGGGCGGCGTGATTGAACGAATCAATGTGCGCGAAGGCGAAACAGTTGAGAAAGGCCAACGCCTCGCTGCGCTGAACAAGCAAGACGTGAATGCCGCTGTGAGCCAAGCCAGCGCTGGCTTTGAAAAAGCCCAACGCGACTTGCAACGCGGCAAATTGCTGCGTGAACAGGAAGTGATTTCAAAAGTGCAACTCGACAACCTGGAAACCGCCGCACAAGCTGCACGTGCACAACTTAGCCAAGCCCAATTTGCAAGCCAAACGGCTGAAATACAGGCGCAAGCCAATGGCGTGGTGTTGAAGCGCTTTGCGCAAACAGGCGAAGTGGTATCGCCGGGCCAGCCGATATTACTACTCGGCAGTAAAAGCAGCGGCTTTGTCATGAAAGCAAGCCTTGCAGACAGGCAAGCCGTGCACATACGGTTGGGTGCCAAAGCTGAAGTGCAATTCGATGCCCTGCCCGGCGTGAAGTGGCCCGGAAAAGTGATTGAACTAAGCCAGGCAGCAGACCCCGCCACAGGCACCTACGGCGTGCTGGTTGAGGTAGACACGCGTGCCCATGAAAACATCAACCTTTTATCGGGCATGCAAGGACGTACCCGCATTGAACCCGCCAACTTCAATGGCATGCGAAGCTATGTACCCATAGAGGCCGTGGTCGAGGGCGACAACAAAGCCGCCTGGATTTACACCGTACAAGCCGACAACACCGTGAAACGCCAAACTGTGGCGGTGGCCTTTATTCAAGCAGACCGGATCGCATTAATCGACGCCCTGCCAGAAGGCACTCGCGTAGTGAGCACAGGTGCAGCCTACCTGCAAGATGGTGAAACCGTGAAAGTTCAGGAGTGATCCAGATGAAACTCTCGGACTTTTCCATCAAGAATTACCAGTTCACGCTGGTGATATTCTTTCTGCTGACAGCAATTGGCATCAGCGCCTATCAAAACATACCCAGAACCGAAGACCCTTATTTCGACATCAGCGCGTTTCGCATCAATGTGATTTATCCAGGTGCTGACCCTCGCGAAATGGAACAACAGGTGGCCAAGCCCATTGAAGACGCCCTGCGCAGCCTGGATGACTTGAAAGAAATGCTTTCAACATCCCGCAACAGCGGTGGCGTGGTGTTTGTTCGCTTCCATGCGGAAGTTGACGTTGACAAAAAGTTCGACGAAGTGAACCGTGAACTCAACAGCATTCGAGACCAGCTACCAGCAGGCATACAAAAGCTGGAAATTGAACGAATCAACCCCGGGTTTACCAACATCATTCAATATTCACTGGTGTCTGAAACAGCAAGCTATGCCGATCTGGCCAATTACGCAGAAGACCTCTCCGAGGCGTTCGAGCGTATTTCGTCAGTGCGTGAAAGCGAAAGCTGGGCTTACCCCGAACAGCAGGTGCGCGTTAGCCTGAACTTTAAAAAACTGGCGGAGCTGGGTATTCAAGCCGCCGATGTGGCACGCATTATTCAGGGTGAGTCGCTGAACATTCCAGGTGGCCCGGTTGAAGAGGGTGCACGCCGTTTAAATGTACAAACGTCGGGCCAGTACCGCAGCGTTGAAGAAATCAGAAACACGGTGATTGCAGGCACGGGTACGGGTGGTGATTTGGGTGGTCGCCTTGTTCGCGTGGGCGATGTCGCCGATGTGCAATGGGACTATGAAAACCAGGAGGTGATGGCCCGCTTCAACGGTCAGCGCGCGGTGTTTGTTACCGCCAACCAGAAAGATGAACGCAATATTTTTGTAACCCAAAAAGCCTTGCAGGAAACCGCGGACGAGTTCGAGAAAACCTTGCCCCCCAATATCAAAATGGAGCGCGGGTTCGAACAATACAAAAACGTGGAAAAGCGGATTGATCGCTTGACCTTCGATTTTGCCCTGGCTGTAACACTGGTGCTGATCACCCTGTTGCCGCTGGGTTTGCGGGCCTCGGGTATTGTGATGGTCAGCGTGCCGCTTTCGCTGCTCACAGGCTTGGCCTGTTTGTACTATGCGGGCTTTTCACTGAATCAGCTTTCCATTGCAGGCCTTGTGGTTGCATTGGGCTTGTTGGTCGACGACTCCATCGTGGTGATTGAAAACATTTCACGTTACCTGCGCATGGGCTACAACCGCATCGATGCAGCACGCCTGGCCACCAAGCAAATTTCGCTGGCTGTTTTGGGCTGTACTGCCACCCTGTTGTTTGCCTTCCTGCCCCTGTTAATGCTGCCTGACAACGCAGGAAAATTCATTCGTTCACTCCCCGTGGCCGTGGTGTTTACAGTGATTGCATCGCTGTTTGTTGCGCTCACCATCATTCCGTTTTTGGCCAGTCGTGTGCTGAAAAAAGAAGAAAACGAACACGGCAATATTGTGCTTCAAAAACTCATGGGGCTAATCGACAAAATTTACACCCCGCTGCTGCACCGCGCTTTGCAAACCCCAAAAACCGTGGTGGCCGCATCGCTGGTGTTGTTCGTGGCCAGCCTGGCTTTGGCGCCACTCATGGGCATGTCGCTATTCCCCAAAGCCAATACACCGCAATTTGTGATTGAGGTAAGTTTGCCCCCTGGCTCCAGCCTGACGGCCACCGACACTGTGGTGAAACAGGTGGAGAACAAACTGAGTGAATTCAGCGAGATTACCGCTGTCATGGCCACCGTGGGCGAAGGCAACCCACAAATTTATTACAACGTATTTCAGCAAGACAAACAATCGAATGTAGGTGAGCTTTTCGTTCAGCTCAAGGAGTACAACGACGACACACCCAAGTTGCTGGATAACATTCGCAATGAACTAAAAACGATTGCCGGTGCCAACCTGATTGTGCGCGAATTTGAAAACGGTCCACCTGTCGATGCCCCCATTGGTATCCGTTTGGTAGGCCCCGAGATCGAAACACTACGTGAATTATCTGCACAGGTGGAGCGCATCATGCTGGCCAACCCCGGCACGCAAAACGTGGACAACCCCCAGCGCACCGGGCGTAGCGACTTGCGCCTGAGAGTGAATTTCGAGAAAGCAGGTTTGCTGGGCGTGAATTCAGCGGAGCTGGACCAGGCAGTGCGGCTTGCCATTTCAGGCGCGTTTGCTGGTGAAATTCGCCAAAGCGATGGAGACGCCTACACTATCAGTGTACGTGGCCCTGCGGGTGTGCGGAGTAATCTGAGCGCGTTAGACGACTTCCATGTGATTTCACGCACTGGTCAGGCTGTACCGCTGACCCAACTCACCACGCTTGAACTGGATGACAACCTGAACAGCATTTACCGCTTCGACCGCGAACGCGCCGTGTTGCTGACCGCTTACACACGCACTGGTTACAACACCGAGAAAGTTGCCAACGAAATTGCCAAGCAGATCGACGAGATGGGCCTGCCCACCGGTTACCGCTACAAAATGGCCGGCGAAGTAAAAAGCAGGCAAGAAAGCTTTGCCGGGTTTGGTACTGCGATCCTGATCACCGTATTCGGGATTCTCGCGATTCTGGTTCTGGAATTCGGCAGTTTCAAAAGCACCTTGATTGTGCTGTTCGTGATCCCACTGGGTGTAACGGGTGGCATGGTCATGCTGTTCCTCACGGGGAACTCACTGAGCTTCACCGCGATGATTGGCTTCATTGCGCTGATCGGCATTGAAATCAAAAACTCGATTTTGCTGGTGGACTTTACCAACCAGTTGCGCGAAGAAGGCAAGGGGCTGGATGAATCCATCGAAGAAGCGGGCCGTATTCGTTTCCTGCCAATTTTATTGACCAGTGCCACTGCCGTGGGCGGGCTGCTGCCACTGGCGCTGCAGGGAGGCGGACTTTATTCACCAATGGCGTGGGTGATTATTGGTGGCCTCATTTCTTCAACTTTCATCGGTCGCCTTGTGACTCCGGTGCTGTACAAACTGTTGCCACCCGACTTGCAGAGAACATAGCCTAAGCCATTGATTTCACCTACAATACGGCCTCAATGCACAAGGACACACTGAAATCATGAAAAAACCCGCAGGCCGCAACAGTAGCGCAGGCCGCACCGGCGACTCGGGGCGTTCCGGCCCACCGGCACGCCCCAGTAACCGCAACAAAACAGCCACCACCGCCAAACCCGCAGCAGCGGGACGTGGCAGGCCCGGCAGTGCAACAGGCAAAGCAACCACTACCCTGCAAAA
>NZ_MQVZ01000001.1:1375981-1604881 GCF_002954425.1 Limnobacter sp. SAORIC-690 | reverse complement strand
CCCGACCGCAACCGCGCGGCCATGCGCAGTGCACCTGTGCCCCGGGCTGCCGGTGCAGCACGGCCTCGCCGCAGCAAGGTCACCGGCACAAACACACTGGACATGCTCGACCCGTTTGAACCACAACGCTTGAGCAAAATCATGGCTGCGAAAGGTCTTTGTTCGCGCCGCGAAGCAGATTACCTGATTGAAAACGGTTGGGTGCGCGTCAATGGAAAAGTGATTGACGAGCTGGGGGCCAAGGTGCTGCCCACTGTCACGATTGACCTGGATGCACGCGCAAAAAATGTACTCGGCAAGCAGGTCACCATTCTTTACCACAAGCCAATCGGTGTGGTTTCAGGGCAACCCGAGGGCCGGTACAAAGCCGCCATGGAATGCTTAAGCCTTGAGAATCAGGCCGACCGGAAAACATCGACTCCATTTCAGCCCGCCATGCTCAAAGGCCTTGCACCAGCAGGTCGTCTGGACATTGATTCCACGGGTTTGCTGGTACTGACCCAAGATGGACGAATCGCCAAACAATTGATCGATGCCAACAGCACAGTGGAAAAAGAATACCTGGTGCGGGTAGAAGGCGAATTGACTGACCGTGGACTTGAAATGCTGCGTTATGGCCTGAGCCTGGACGGCGAAGCTCTCAAACCCGCACGCGTCAGTTGGCAAAACGAGGACCAGCTTCGCTTCATTTTGAACGAAGGCAAAAAGCGGCAAATTCGCCGAATGTGTGAAATCGTCGGCCTGAAAGTGGTGGGCTTGAAACGTGTCCGGATTGGTCGAGTGATGCTGGGCGACCTGCCGGTGGGCCAGTGGCGTTTGCTGACACCCGAAGAACGATTCTGAAGGGGTGAAAATCCACTCTATTCAGGTGATTGATTACAAATGACTTCCAGTATTCTCGAATTTAACATTTGGACAAAGTTACATTCGAGAATTCACCATGCACGCCCAGCACTCGGCCCTGAACCAACAAGCTTCCCACGCTCCGGTGCAGCTACCCTCCCACGGCTTCTTTACTTTTCTAAGCAAACTGTCCGGCGCAGCGCCCAACGCCACTGACTTTGCCTCAATCCGGATCAACGCCGACTGGCTGTGCGTGATCGTCAGTTTTGCCTGCCTGGTGTTTGCCACCCTCGAAGGGCTGGCCTACAACAATTTGGTCCAAGCGCTGGGCTGGGGAATTCCGCTTTTTCTGAGCAGCCTGGCGATTACACGCTGGCACGCGGGACAGCCTTTGACCATGCACATCAACGCCGCACTGCTGGTGGGCATGGGCGCACTGCACGTGCACCTGGCACGCGGACTGCTTGAGTATCACTTCAGCTTTTTCATGTTGTTGCCAGTGATGCTGGCTTACCGGGACACTCGCCCCTTGCTCAGCATGGGCTTGTTTATCGTGATCCATCACATTGTGTTCGACATGCTGCAGCAGGCGGGTTTTGAATGCTACATCTTCCGCGGTCCATTTTCGGGCATGCCCGCAGTGGCTCTTCACGGCTTTTACGTGGCTGTGGCTGTATTGCTGCTCTCAGTCATCGCGCAAACGCTTCGCCAACATGCTTTGGCCGCAGAAGAAGGCGCCAAACTGTTAGCCTATCTGGACAAGGAAAAGGGTATTAACCTGCGTGTGCGTGCTCAAACCGATGAGCAAGGCCGCATGTCGCCGATGGGGCAGGTCTTCAATGATTATGCAGACAACATGGCGTTTGTGGTGGCTGCATTCAAAATGCTTCGCGCCGATATTCGCGAATTGTCGCAAATTGCCAAAGAACTGGGTGCGGGTAATACACAACAAATGGAAGAGAGCTCACAGGCTTCCAAAAAGCTGCGCGACTTTGTTCAAAGCCTGGGTAACCAAACCCGCATGGGACAAAGCACTGCTGAGCTGTCCAAGAAAGTCACCGAAGACAGTTTTGATCTGCTCAATGAACTGAACCAATCCCTGGAACAATTACAACGCATCAGCAAACAGGCTTTTGATTCCAGTCAACAGATGCAGGCCCTGCACAAGGAGTTTCAAAAAGAACTGTCTCCTGCTGTAGCACAGCAGGTGCAAGCGACCTTGGGTACGCTGGACAATCTGAACGAACGCACCAACGGCTTCATGGCCCGGATGGATGTGCTGAAAAGCGGCTTGAGCGCCATTGAGAACCAGTTGGTATCCATTGACCGTGCCACACATCAGTGGGTAGAAAATGGTCATGGCAATCAACGTCAGGGTTGGGAAGTGCTGGGTGCCATGGAAGGGATGCAAGCGCGCACGGAAAGCGCCTTCCGAACGTTGGCCAGCACGGTACAAACCATATTGCGCTCCGATGAGTTGATGCGCGAAATGGAAAAACGGCTCTCGAGGTTCGATGTATGAGCCTGAGCAATGTTCTTGATGATCCGCTGATCAATGAGCTACTGGACAGCGGCACCTCGCGTTATGCCCTGCTGGGTCATGTTAACGAGGAATTAAGCCTCATCGCAGCCAGCAAATTATTCCGACAAGAGCTGGGATTCAAATCGGGCAGTGAACTGATTGTGAATCGCTACGGCATGGCCATTTATCGCGCTTTTTCAAATGCATTGCACCGGCAACAAGGCTGGACAGGTCATGTCAAAGTCAACTCGCAGTGGTTGCGTTTACAAATGCTGGCGCACGGCGAGTTCGGAGTAATTCAGGAACACGACGCAAAAAACACCCAACTGTCCACACCCGCCGTGTCTGCGGTCAATACACCGGAACAACGCTCCGATTTCTCCGACAGCATCGACAAAAAAATTCCCAACAGTGTGTTGCTAAATGTCGACGACAAGGGGCGCATCAAGAAACTGAGCCCCTCACTGGAAGAGTTTTTGGGACAAAGCAGCGAGCAACTGGAAAACCTGGACGCGTCCAACCTGGTGTTTCGCACCGATGTGGGTCAATTCAAGCGACTGCTCGACCAGGTAAAATACCAGACAGGCTCTACTGACGGCTCCTTCCGCCTGCGCAACACATTCAACGATGTGGTGTACTTCGACTGGACGGCGGCCTGCATCGGCGCAGACATACTGCTGATTGGGCGCTCAAGCAATATTCATCTTGAAGAAGCGTTGTTAAAAAGTGAAGAACGCATCAACAACATTCTTGAATCGATGGATGATGCGTTTTTCGCCATCGACATGAATGGCTATGTGAATTACCTCAATGAAAAAGGTGCTGAACTTCTGGGTAAAACTGCGCCGTTGTTGCTGGGTCGCATGGTGTGGGAACGTGCCCCCCACTTGAAGAAAACGCCTTTGTTCAAGTATGTGAATCAGGCCAAAGGCAGCATGCAACCTGAAACATTCCAGTGGCAGGACCCTGCCAACGAAATGTGGTACCAAGTGAAAGCCTACCCAAGCGATGAACTGATTTCGATTTTCTTCACCGACATCAGCTCCATCAAGCGCAATGAAAGCAAAATGCGGCATCAGGCCACGCATGATCCATTGACGGGTCTGCCCAATCGTTTGGCCCTGTCGCAAACTTTGCAAGAACTACTGGGCAATGACCAGGTTCAGGATTTCAAGCTGGGCTTGCTGTTTATCGACCTGGATGGCTTTAAGGCGGTGAATGACACGCTTGGGCATGACCGCGGCGATGACTTGCTGATCGCCGTGTCCAAACGGCTGCGCAGCGTGGTGCGCAGTTCAGACATCGTTGCCCGTTTGTCAGGCGATGAGTTTGTCATTACCCTGCCCTACATTGCCGACCAGGAAACCGCATTCAATGTGGGCCGAAAGGTCGTGGACGCAGTCAGCAAAAAACCGTTTGAGTTGGGTGAAAAGAAAATTTATGTGGGTGCCTCGGTCGGCGTGGCCCTGTTTCCCACCGATGCCACCGATGTGGAAGGCCTGCTGAAACATGCCGATATTGCGATGTACCAGGCCAAACAAGCCGGCAAAAATACGGTGCGCGTATTCCACGCCAACATGAGCGCAACCCTACAGACCAAAGTGGATCTTGAGAACGATTTGCACGATGCAATTTTGCACGATCGAATCGAATTGCATTATCAGCCGCGCTTTAACGCCAATGGTTCCATTTGTTCGGTTGAAGCGCTGGCACGGATGCGTTCCCGCACAGGTGAATTGATTCCACCGGCCCAGTTCATTCCGATTGCCGAGGAAACCGGTTTGATCATTCCGATGGGTGAACAGGTGATGCGCAAGGCCTGCAAATGGCTGAAAGACACCAACAAGAAACTGAAGAATCCAATTAGCGTTTCAGTGAATGTATCGGGAATTCAGTTGCTGGATGGCAAACTCTGTGACACAGTCGAAAAGGTACTTAAACTAACAGCATTGCCCCCCAGGCTGCTTGAACTTGAGTTGACTGAAACCGTGTTGATGCAGAATCAGGAAACGGTGCTGCACGACCTGAACCGTTTACATGAGTTGGGAGTATCCCTGTCGATCGACGACTTCGGCACGGGATATTCCTCACTGGCCACACTGCACAGAATGCCGGTTCAGTCGATCAAGCTTGATCGATCATTTGTCAGCAACCTGCCCAACAAAACCGACAGTGTAATTTTGTCACGCACTGTGTTGGCGATGGCTCAGGCACTGGGTTTGGGAGTTGTCGCTGAAGGCGTTGAAACCGCCGAGCAACGTGATTTCCTGATTGAGTCGGGTGTGCTTGAACTGCAAGGTTTTGGCCTGGCTCGACCGATGACGGCAGATGATTCACGCCAGTTTGTGTGGGCCCAGCAAATTACAAGCGACAAGGCGAAGAAAATTCTGGCGTGACAGCTAGGGTTGCGATTTCTCTTCTGCCGCTTAACTGCCCGATCGGCTTGGGCTCCGATCTCTCGCAGCCTCTTAATCGCCCAATTGGCTTGGGTTCCGATCTTTCGCCAGAAAACCTGTTTCTCCCTTGCTGAGCCTTGCGATGCCTGAGAACGACCCTCCTAAACTGCGGGTCGGGTTCGTTCTCTGTCGCCCATGCTGGGCAACACCGGCCCAGCTCGGCACACAAGGGCAGGTTTTCTTGAAGGCGAGGCGATCGAAACACCGCCGCCGATTGGGCGTTGCGCCAGCGGTGACTCGGAGCTGAACTTGCAATGGGTCGCACGATGACCAGTCAGAAAACTTGCCGGCTTGGCGCGCCGAGACTAACGATCGCGCTATGGCGCGAAAGCCAAGACCCGACCATTACTTTTGGAGGGCTTGGCTTAGTGCAGGCTCAAGACGACAAGCCGAAATGCCAAGTTTTCGGGCAGCGGTGACCCTTCAAGTTTGGCTCTAAAGTCGCCACGCAAGCGCGCTAAAGACAACCCACGCCGAGTTGGCCAGAAACCGCAGCCTCAGGCCCGGCCTTCCGCCTTCGCATCCTCAAGATCAAACTCAACCCCAAACCCGATCGACCCGCGAAATACTTTCACTTTGATCAAGGGCCCCACCGGGCGAAGTTGATCCCAAATCCAGCGGGCAATGTTTTCTGAAGTGGGCAGCTCAATCAACTCGTTCAAATAAGAATGATCAAGCCGCTTGTGCACCGCCCCCACATGTTGGGTCAAAAGACTTTCAGGCACCACATAGCCATCCGTGGCAGGGCCTTCAAACCACACCTCGGCAGTGTAGCTGTGGCCGTGCAAACCCGGCCAATCGGGTAACTGGTGCGCTACATCGAAGGTGAATTGTTTGAAAACTTTCATGGCATTCCAATTACTTTGTGGGTTTGTACACTCAAACGCCACTGGGGTTTGTCCAAACAGGTTTGTATGGCCACCTGCAAATTTCTGGATTTCTTGACAGGGTCGGAGTCGTCCATGGCTTGCACAAAATAGTGCTCAAACTGCAATCGACCCAGGGCATTCAAGTCCTGCCCCAACTGTGGCACCACCACCTTTAATTCATGGCCGCTGGTTTGTACCAGCTCGCTGCCAAACTTGGGGCTGACGCAAATCCAGTCGACACCCGAAGGCACAGGCAAGGTGCCGTTGGTCTCGATGGCAATTTCAAACCCATTCGCGTGCACAGCGTCAATCAAAGAAGTGTCAAGTTGCAAGGTGGGCTCGCCACCGGTGAATACCACATAGGGCTTCGCTGTGCCTTGCCCACCTTGATAAGTGTTTGCAATGGCCCTGGCCAGCGTTACGGCGTCCTTGAACTTGCCACCGCCCACGCCATCGGTGCCCACAAAATCGGTGTCACAGAATTTGCACACGGCCGTGGCCCTGTCTTCTTCGCGACCAGTCCACAAATTGCACCCGGCAAAACGACAAAAAACGGCCGCTCTGCCTGCCTGAGCACCTTCGCCCTGCAGGGTGTAAAACATCTCTTTGACGGTGTAAGTGGCCACGGCAGTTTCGCTTGTTTGTTACAGGCGCAATGCTACTTGAATTGGGAAATTGTGCCCAGAAAAAGGGCAAAAAAATGCCCGATATGGTTAATCGGGCAAACCTCAGAAGCAAAAGAGGAGGGATGTGAACCCACAGTTTGCAAGCACTCCGATTTACCTGCAAGCCCATTTTTCGAGGCTTTCCTCGAAACTCCAAAGTTACATCCAAGGTTTTGGACTAGAGTAAAACCTCAAAAACCGCGAAATATAATCGCCGCTTTGCTTTCCGGTAAACGCTTGTAATCGAGGTGCTCAATTAGAGCAAAACACCCAATTCATGCACGGTGTTGTTTTATTTTTAACACCCTGTTGTTTATTTCCCGCCAGCGCCCTTCAAACACGCATTCAACAGCGTCTGCATTTTCTCAAGACCCTGTTCATTCATGCAATCAATGTTGCGCTCGGGGATCAAATCCACCTCGGGATAATTGTCGATGGCCTCGCTTAAGCTGTCTTCGCGCAGCAGGTGCAATATGGGGTAAGGCGAACGGTTGGTGTAATTTTCAACGTCGTCGGGCTCGGTACCGCCAAACTGGTAATCCGGATGAAAACTGGCCACCTGGTAAACGCCTTCCAGATTCATATCGACCAATAACTCATCGGCCGCTTCCAGAAAATCGTTGTAGTGGTAAAAATCCTGCAGCACTTGCGGGTGAATCAAAAGTGTTGTTTCCACGGCTTCGTCCACATTCAACAAAGCCAGCTCATGGGCTAGTTCGTCCAGCAGCGTGGCTTCATCCTTGGCCTTGCTCACCACAAAACGCACACGGTCTTTCACCAACTCGCGCTTGGCAAATGGGCACAAATTAAAGGCCACCACCACCTGCTCTACCCAGCGGCGGGTGACTTCAATAATCTCAAGGTCTGTTGCGTGGGTCATTTAGAACGGCAACTTCACATCGGGAGCCACCGCAAAAATGGCAGCCTTGAATTCGCCTTGAATACGAGCCAGCGCAGCATCACTGTCGGCTTCAAAACGCATCACCACGACAGGTGTTGTGTTGGATGGGCGCGCCAGCCCGAAACCATCGGCATACTCGGCCCGCACACCGTCAATGGTGTTGACCGATTCCGAACTTGGAAACTTACCCTCGGCCTGCAAGCGCTTCACAATGTCAAAGTTCACACCTTCAGCAGTTTGCAACTGCAATTCGGGTGTGCTCGATGAATTGGGCAAAGCATTCAGTTCAGCACTGGGGTTGCTGCCACGAGACAAAATCTCCAGCAAACGCACGCCCGCGTACAAACCATCGTCAAAGCCAAACCAGCGTTCCTTGAAAAACACATGGCCGCTCATCTCGCCTGCCAGAGGAGCGCCGGTTTCCTTCAACTTGGCCTTGATGAGCGAGTGCCCGGTTTTCCACATCAAAGGCTCGCCACCTGCGGCCTTTACAGCCTTGGCCACGTGGCGCGTGCACTTCACGTCATAAATCACCATGGCACCAGGGTTACGGGCAATCACATCGCGGGCAAACAAAATAAGCTGGCGGTCGGGATAAATAATTTCACCGTCTTTGGTCACAACGCCCAAGCGGTCGCCGTCGCCGTCAAAGGCCAAACCAATTTCAGCATCGCCGTTTTTCACGCAAGCAATCAGGTCTTGCAGGTTCTCCGGGTGTGCAGGGTCGGGATGGTGGTTCGGGAAATTGCCGTCCACTTCGCAAAACAGCTCTGTTACTTCACAACCCAAGGCTTCATACAGTGTTTTTGCAAATGCACCCGCCACGCCGTTGCCACAATCGACGGCAATTTTCATGGGACGTGCCAGTTTGATGTGACCCAGAATATTGCTCAAATAATCAGGCCACACATTCAGTTCACGGTAGCCACCGCGCTGCACGCCAGGCACCACGCCACGCACGGGCTTCTCGGTTTGAATCCATGTCAACAAGCCTTGAATGGTCTCGCCATACAAGGTTTCTCCAGCCACCATCATTTTCAGGCCGTTGTATTGGGGGGGGTTGTGGCTGCCGGTCACCTGCACTCCGGTGCCGTTGCCCAGCAAGAAAGTGGCAAAGTAAACCAGCGGGGTTGCCACCATGCCCACGTCCACCACACTCACACCCGCATCCCGAAAACCATCGGCCAGTGCGCCACACAGGCGTGGACCACTCAAACGCCCATCTCGCCCTACCACCGCCTCGTTTTTGCCGCGGCTCAATGCCAACTGCCCCAAGGCACGGCCCACGCAATAGGCAGCGTCTTCGGTCAAGGTGTCGTCCACGATGCCGCGAATGTCATAGGCTTTGAAAATAGATGAGGAGATGCTCATGGTTGAATACCTGAAATAGTCAAAATAGGAAAAAGGAAACGCTAAGGCCTTGTCTTACTGAATGCGTTGAATACTTGGACTCAAGGCATAATACTACTTTCGTCGTTTTGGTTTGTTTTCATTATGGCCAACTATGTGATTGGCGACGTTCAAGGTTGTCTGGATTCTTTGTTGAAACTGCTGGACAAACTTCAGTTCAACCCACAGGCCGATGTGCTTTGGTTTGCCGGCGACCTGGTCAACCGCGGGCCCCGCTCGCTGGACACACTGCGGTTTGTGCATGGCCTTGGCGAAAGGGCCCACACCGTGCTGGGCAACCACGACTTGCACTTACTCGCCCTGTGGTGCAACAGTGGCCGCAGCCATGAAAGCGACACCATTGCTGAGGTAGTGAATGCACTCGATGGCGAAGCATTGGTGAACTGGCTGCGAGGCCAACCCCTGGCCCTGCGCTTGCCACTTACACAAAATACTTTGAATAACGGATTGCTGACCCATGCAGGTATATTGCCGGAATGGAGTTTTGAAGATGCCCTGGCATTGTCCGAAGAAGTACAGAATGTGTTGTCTGGCCCGGACTGGCAAACCTTCATGGCCGAGCTGTACGGCAACAAGCCCAATCGCTGGGACCCTGCGCTAGAAGGGTTCGACCGCCTGCGTTTGATTGTGAATGTATTTACCCGCATGCGCATGGTGCGCGACGACGGCAAAATCGACTTCAAATACAAACTAGAGCCAGCCGACGCCCCCCCCGAACTGAAACCCTGGTTTGAACTCGCGCGAAAATTTTCAGGAGAAGGCCCAATCTTGTTCGGGCATTGGTCCACACTGGGCCAGCTGAAAAACAAGGCAGGCTACTGCCTGGACACAGGTTGTGTGTGGGGCGGTCAACTTACTGCACTTCGTCTGGAAGACGAGGCCATTATTCAGGTAGACGCAGTCGAGCCACCCCTGCCTACCATTGCCTGAATTCAAGCAGCCGCGCTGGTCTTGCCACACAGCGCGCGTATTTTTTCATGCGCTTCATCGCTTAGTTCATGCCGTGTGCGCCCCTCTGGGTTGATCGGCGCGTGAATATACAGCTGGACCACATACCCGGTTTTACTATTCAACAACACCTGAATGTTCTCTAGCAAGCTTTGTTCGCCGATGAATGCAGGCTGCGTAGAAAACTTTCCATCGGGGGTGAAGTACTGCAAGCTGACAGGCAACAAAGGCACCTTGGCTTGTATCGCAGGTTGTACAAAATTGCTGTGAAAATGCAAGGGTGCATCCCCAGGCCCGGTTGTACCTTCCGGGAATACAGCCACGCAACGCCCTGTACCCAATACCTTGACGGCAGCGTGAATCACATCGCGAACAGCATGCCGCTTACCACGCTCAATAAAAAGTGTACCGCTGCGCTTGGCCAGCAAACCACCAATGGGCCATTTTGATATTTCAGATTTGGCAATGAAAGTCACCGGGTGAATGCTGTTGAACGCGAAAATGTCCAACCAGGACACGTGCGTGCTGTAAAGCAAACACGGTTTGTGAATGGCGTAATTCGATTCAGGCGATTCATACACCACCTTCACCTGCACATTCAGAATACCCAGCAACTGGCGGGCCCATCGCTTCTCGATTGCCTCTTTCAGAGCCTTGCCCAACATCGGCCAAAACACCAAAGCCACCACAAAACCGTACAGCAGGTGAATAACCAGCCGAAGCAACATGAACACTTTACGCATGCCTTGAAGTCCTTGTACTTGGTGACCTTTAGGCCACCAGCACTTTCATTTTGCTTTTTTCAAGGCTGCTGTAGCCCACGTTGCCATTCACCATGGTCAGTTGCACTTTGCCCTGCATGGGAAAACCATTGAACGGGGTGTGCTTGCCCTGGCTAATCAAACTGGCCTCGCCCACCACCCAATCTACTTCCGGGTTGAACAGGCACAGATCGGCCGGCATACCAGTGCGCAAACTGCCCGCTTGAACCTTGATAATGTCGGCGGGGTTGCCACACAACAATTCGACAATTCGTGAGGGGGGCACGTTCTGCTCACGCATCCACTTCACGGTCAAAGTCAACAACAACTCCAGCCCGGTCGCGCCCGCCTCGCTCTCCGCAAAAGGCAACAACTTGGCATCGTCGTCTACCGGGGTATGGTCCGAGCAAATCGCATCAATCGTGCCATCCAGCAAACCGGCACGAATGGCGTCGCGGTCGCGCTGCTCGCGCAAGGGCGGGATCAGGTGGGCGTTGGGGTCGAAGAAACCAATGTCCAGGTCGGTTAAATGCACGTGGTGAATTGCCACATCGCAAGTCACGGGCAAACCTTCGGCTTTGGCTTGTCGAACCAGTTCAATGCCCTTGGCCGAACTGATGCGGCAAATGTGCATGCGCGTGCCGGTTGTCCGTACCAGCTCAAAATAAGCCTGCAGGGCAATGGTTTCGGCCATCACCGGAATGCCGCTCAAACCCATGCGTGAAGCATAAGCACCGGCATGGGCCACGCCGCCCTTGCTGAAGTTGGGCTCAGTGGGCCGCAAAAACACGGTGAAACCAAAGTTGCGGGCATACTTCATGGCTTGCAGCAACACACGCAAATCGCGAATTGGCGATTCAGCCTGGCTGAAACCCACACAGCCGGCTTCAGTCAGCTCGGCCATTTCAGTCAGGGTTTCGCCATTCAAACCACTGGTGAGTGCACCGAGCGGGTACACCTTGGCCAGGTTCAACTGGCGGGCCTTGAACTTCAGCATTTCGATCAGGCCGGGTTCGTCCAGCACAGGTTCCGTGTCGGGCGGGCACACCAGTGAAGTAACTCCCCCGGCCATAGCGGCTTCAATCTCACTTTCCAGCGTGGCGCGGTATTCGTAGCCGGGCTCGCGCAGGCGGGCAGACAAATCCACCAGCCCGGGCAGCACCCAAAGGCCAGTTGCGTCAATGGTTTTGCTGGGCGCGAAATCAGTTGGCATTTCGCCTTTGGGGGCCACCGCCACCACACGGCCTGCAGCCACCGCCACATCCATAGTCGCATCGGCACCAATGCTGGGGTCTATGACGCGCCCACCAGAAATCAACACTCGCATCGTCTTTCCTCGCTGTTCAATTTAAGCGCCTTTGCTGGACGAAGCCAGAATACTCATCACCGCCATGCGCACGGCAATCCCGAAAGTAACCTGATTCAGAATCACGCTTTGCGGGCCATCGGCCACGGCAGAATCAATTTCAACACCCCGGTTCATGGGGCCGGGGTGCATCACGATTGCATCGGGTTTCGCATGGCGCAGCTTTTCCTCAGTCAGCCCGAAGTGTTTGAAATACTCTTGGGCCGAAGGAATCAATGCACCTGTCATGCGTTCTTTTTGCAGGCGCAACATGATGATCACATCGCAATCCCGAATGCCTTCGACCAGGTCGTGGTAAACACGCACGCCCATGTTGTCGAGGTGGCTGGGCAGCAATGTGCTTGGACCGACCGCACGCACTTCCGGGCAACCCAGGGTGGTCAAGGCATGAATGTCGGAACGCGCAACCCGGCTGTGCAAAATATCGCCCACAATGGCCACGCGCAGCTTGGTGAAGTCTTGCTTGTAGTGGCGAATGGTGTACATGTCGAGCAACGCCTGGGTGGGGTGGGCATGGCGCCCGTCGCCCGCGTTGATCACATGAATGGTGCCGCCGCTGGTGCGGTTCAAATGTTGGGCCATGAAGGTGGGCGCGCCGCTTTCAGAATGGCGCATCACGAACATGTCGGCCGACATGGCCGCCAGGTTGTCGATGGTGTCGATCAACGATTCGCCCTTGCTTGTTGATGATGAACCGATGTTCAGGTTCACCACATCAGCCGACAAACGCTTGGCAGCAATCTCGAATGTAGTGCGGGTGCGGGTGGAGTTCTCGAAGAACACATTGAACACTGACTTGCCGCGCAGCAGGGGTACTTGCTTAACTTCGCGATCGGTGACTGACAAAAACGATTCTGCCGTGTCCAGAATGCGGTGAATCATCGCCTTGGGCAGCCCTTCAATGCTCAACAGGTGGATCAGTTCACCCGCAGCGTTCAGTTGGGGGTTATTCAATTTGGTTTTACCTCCAGCTCCAGGCGGAAAGCACCTTGATCATCTTGGGTCAATACGAAGGCTTCGTTCGGCTTCAGGGGCAAGTGTTTGCCCACATATTGCGCGTCCACAGGCAATTCTCGCCCACCACGGTCCAGCAACACTGCCAACTCAATTTTTGCCGGGCGGCCGAAATCAAACAGATGGTTCACAATGGCGCGGGTGGTGCGGCCTGTGTACAGCACGTCATCGACCAGCAAAATCGTGCGACCCTGCACATCAAAGGGCACCTCGGCGGGCTTGGGGGCTTCTTTCAAACCACGCTCGGAAAAATCGTCGCGATAAAAAGCGCTGTCCAGAAAACCGCAGGGCAGAGTAAAGCCAAGGTCTTCGTGCAAGCGCTCAGCAATCCACGCTCCACCACTGTGCACGCCAATCAAGCCAAGTTCGCTTCGGTCTGGAAACGCCTTGTCGATCTGGTCACGCAGGCGAGCATAAAGGGCTTCAGGATTTGGCAGGCTCATCGCCCCTCCAGAAAAAATTGTTCCAGAATCAGGCAGGCACTGCCCATGTCGACACGGCCTTTGTTCTCGCGGGCGGCTTTACCGCCCATGCAGCTTTCCATGATTGCGCTGGTGTAGCGTTCATCAACCATGGCGCAGGGCAAGGCAAACCGGCCTTCAAGCTGGCGGGCAAAACGTTCACAGCGTGCGGTCAGTTCATTGTCCGCACCATCAGGCTGGCGCGGAACACCCACGACCAAACCTTCCGGTTGCCATTCCTTCACCAGACTTTCAATTTTCGCGAAACGCTGGTCGTCGTTTTGTGCTTCAACCACCGCCACGCCACTCGCTGTTTTGGTTAGCGAATTACCAAATGCAACACCAATGCGTTTCAGACCAAAATCAAAGGCCAGGTACTGGGTGGGCTTGGGCGATTGCATGGGTTTGGTCATTGATCAGGCATGTCCCGCTGCACCGCTCATCAAGGCGGGGTCGATGCCCAGCATGGCAAAGGCGCTTGCAAATCGTTCTTCAAGGGGCGTGTCAAACAGGATTACGTCATTGGCCGGTGCGGTTAGCCAGGCATTCTGGGCCAGCTCTTCCTCCAGCTGGCCTTCCCCCCAGCCGGCATAACCCAAGGTAATCAGCCATTTGGAAGGTGCATCGCCTCGGGCTACAGCTTCGAGAATGTCGCGGGAGGTGGTCAGGGAAATTTGCGGATTCACCTTCAAGGACGAATTCCAGTCCAATGGCTCGGTGTGCAGCACAAAGCCGCGTTCAGACGCAACAGGACCACCCATCATCACCGGGAAGTGCGAAGGCAAAGGCCCTTCAATGTCCACATTTATTTTCTCAAGCAGGCTTTCAATGCCGAGATCGGTGGGGCGGTTAATCACCAGGCCCATGGCACCCTTGCAGGAATGTTCACACAGATACACCACGGACCCCGCAAACCTGGGGTCGAGCATGTTCGGCATGGCGATCAACAATTGACCGGACAAGCTAAATTCATCGGTTGCGGAAATTTCGGTCTCGCTCATGCCAAAATTGTAATGCCTTTTGACTGTGCGAAAGCGGGTGGGCGTTCCTCTACCCGCCTTTAAGCGCACAGACCAACCCAAATTTAAGTTGTTTCCATGCCTGCATCACTTCTTGAAAACCACCCATTGTCGACTCAACCCAAGCCTGGCCAGTACACCAAAGGCCTGATGTGGTTTCGACGCGACCTGCGCACCCACGACAACGCGGCCCTGTTTTATGCCCTGAAACACTGCCAACAGGTGCACTGCGTGTTCGTGTTCGACAAAACCATTCTGAATGAACTGACCAACAAAGCCGACCGGCGGGTGGAGTTTATTTGGGAAAGCTGCATGGCCTTGAAAAAGAAACTGCAAGGCTTTGGTGGCGACCTGCACATGGTGTACGACAAAGCCGAAAAAGCCATTCCGGAATTGGCTGCCAAACTGGGTGTTCACGCTGTGTTCACCAACAAAGACTATGAACCCGCAGCAATCAGCCGCGACATCACCGTGGGCAAAACCCTGCAAGGCAATAAAGTGGCATTGTTTCGGTTCAAAGACCAGGCCATTTTTGAAGAGGACGAGGTGCTGACCCAAGCCGGCAACTTTTTCAGCGTGTTCACGCCTTTTAAAAATGCCTGCATGAAAAAGCTGGATGAGTTCCATCTAACGCCCTACCCCAGCGAGGAAAGACTGGCTGCATTGGCCAAGGTTTCCGGGCTGAATGTGCCCAGCCTTGAAGACATGGGCTTCAAACGCACCAATTTGCTGGACATGATCAAGCCCGGCGAGGAAGGCGCACTGGATGCGTTTGACGATTTTCTGGAGCGCATCGACAAGTACAAAGTGGCCCGTGATTTTCCAGCCGTGAAAGGCGTGAGCTACCTGAGCGTGCACAACCGCTTTGGCACCATTTCAATTCGCCGCCTGGCCAAAGCCGCCTACGACCGGTTCAAACTGGACGGTAGCGAAGGCGCAATGGGCTGGTTGAACGAACTGATCTGGCGTGATTTTTATTTCCAGATTATTTACCACCGCCCCGATGCGGCCGAAAAAGCCTTCAAACCCGAGTACGACCAAATTCGCTGGGACGACGATGAAAAAGCGCAACGACTTTTCAAAGCGTGGTGTGAAGGCAAAACCGGCTACCCCCTGGTGGACGCAGCCCAGCGCCAACTGAACCAAACCGGCTTTCAACACAACCGGCTGCGCATGGTCACGGCCAGTTTTTTGACCAAAGACCTTGGTATTGACTGGCGCTGGGGCGAGCGTTATTTCGCTGAACAGTTGAACGACTTTGATTTGTCAGCCAACAACGGCGGCTGGCAGTGGGCCGCATCCACAGGTTGCGATGCACAGCCCTACTTCCGCATTTTCAACCCCTACAGTCAATCCGAAAAATTCGACGCTGAAGGCAAATTCATTCGCAAGTACTGCCCGGAACTGGCCAAGCTTTCAAACAAACACATTCACAACCCAGCCGAATGCCCACCGTTCGAGTTGCAAATGGCGGGTGTGGTGCTGGGTGAAACCTACCCAAGGCCCGTGGTTGAACACGATGTGGCCAGGAAGAAAACGCTGGAGCGGTATGCTATGGTGAAGAAAGACAAATCCGCCACTAACAATTCACATTAAATTCCAACGAATGAGCGGCCGCTTTATAAAAATTCAAAGCACTTATTGGGACTTCATTTATGAAGGTGATGAATATCGACTTAAGTTCGACAAACATGCGCCGAGGCGAATGTTTCATAAACGAAGACGTTTCTCATCCTTCGCAATCATAAAATTTCCCAAAGTGGCTTCTTTGAATTCACTCGAATGGGCAGACGCTTACTTGTACGTCCAGGATGAAAAACTCATCGAGAAATTAGCAAATGAAATCAGGACTGTGGTGCGAAATAAATTCTTGAACTGGCCCAAATATGACTACTTTTTCAATCGGTCGTTTTCAATGGAAGTTGTGATCACGAATGGAGGGCTGTTTTTTTCAGGTCCAGTTGAAATTGCGCATTCAATTCAGAAAGCACTAGGTTCTTTCGGTGTCTTTTGTTCTTTAATCCCCTGTGGTCGACGACTACTCTTCGACCCTGACTCCTTAGCATACGTATTTGATGGGGGATTGACCTACGTATTGGTAGACAGACACTCAAATCTTTATAAAAAGCAACCTGAAACTCGAACCCCACCTGCGTCAACCCAATAGATACAAAAGTGCTCATTCATAGCCTTTGCCGAACGAACCATCTTTAAATTTTGTCCGAACTTATACTATTCAGTTGATGTCGGTTCACCCATAATCGGCGGTGAAATTTCGTGCATTCAACCCAATAACAAGGAGACAAAACAGTGAACGCTTACACCACCGTATTGCTTTACGCAGGCTGGATTTTACTTTTGGCCCTGTTCTACGCCACCCCCCGCATACCGCAAGCCCTGTTGGGCCAAAAGCGAATTGACAGTTGGGAGCGCGGTAAAGAACCCATTGACCCCATGTTCCTGCAACGCGCAAAATCAGCGCACTTGAACTGTCTGGAAAATTTTCCGGTGTTTGCTGCTGTGGTCGCGGTCGCAGGCTTGATGGGTCAAATTGAAACAATCAGCGCGATCGCCGTGTATGTGCTGTACGCCCGCATTGCGCAAAGCATTTCACACATTCTGGGCACCTCGTTTATTTTGGTGATGCTGCGGGCCACCTTCTTCCTGATTCAGGTACTCATCACTTTGTACATGGTGTACTTGCTGGTTTGTTGAATCAACTTCAGCGATTTCCAGAAAGCCGCCTTGGGTGCAATCCCGGGCGGCTTTTTTCATGACGGACCTGATTCTGGAATAATTTTCAAACAGCGTTTAATCTTGGAAAAGAAACGTAATCACAATACTTACTATTCCAGGAGACACCATGAAAAAAATCAAACTGGCTTTCGCCGTTTCTCTGGCCCTGTGCAGCCTGCAAGTCAGCGCGGAAGAATTTCGAATTGACCGCTTGTTCGTGCTCGGCGACAGCTTAAGCGACGGTGGTGCCTACACCGCTACAGCGACGCAAGGTTTAATCAGTAGCGTTCCCGCAGGGGCAATTCCCGACCGAATGAAGTTCACCACCAACTCGCCTGATGCACAAATTTGGGCCAATGTCGTGGCAGACAAGTTGGGTATTCCGCTGGATGTCGATGTGATCAACGGCGTGAGCACGCCCATCAACGGCGGTAATTATGCGCAAGGTGGTTCAAGGGTCAGCAATCCTTTAGGTACCAACAGAGATTTGACAACGGGTATCACCACTATCCCTGTGACAGAACAAGTAGATCGCCTTTTACTGGACTCACCCAGTTTTACCCGCACTGATCTGATTGCACTTTGGGCTGGATCAAACGACGGTTTTGCGCAGGCCACCGCAGTAACTGGCGGATTAAGCCCACTGATCGCGCTTCAAGAAATGTCGCTGGCGGCCACACAGTTGCTGGCCCAGATTGATCGACTCAAAGCAGCAGGTGCACAGAACATCGTAGTCATCACCATGCCCAACCTCGGCGTAACACCAGACGGTCAAGCCGCTGATGCTGCGGCACCCGGTACGGCCAGCTTCCTGAATAATCTGTCTGCCACTTTCAATAATACGCTTGTATCAGCAGCGGCCAGCAAAGGTGCGGTTGTTGTTGACTCAAACAAACTTCTAGACGCCATTCTTGCCGACCCTGCACGCTACGGTTTTACATCCGCAAACGCGCTTCAACCCGCCTGCGCGATTTCTACCAGCTTGCTTTGTATCCAAGGCATCAACGCGGCAGCTGACAGTGAACAACGAATTTTTGCGGATGGCGTGCACCCCACCGCTGCAGCGCAACGGCTGTTCGGTGAAGCGGGTTTCGCCGGCCTTCAAGCGGCCAGCTTGAACGGTGTACTGGCAGTGGCCCCACTCACCCCGATTCGCCAACATGCACTCAGCCTTGAAAACCGCTTAACCGCATTGGCCCTGGTGCGGGAAGACGCAGCCGGCAAAGCCAGCTTGCGCCCGGTGGGCGACACTGAATGGTACGGCGGCGCAGAAGTGGGCCAGTTTGAACTGGATGCACAACAAGTACAGGCCGGACTTGAATCAGACACTCAAATCCTGAAATTCGGCGCAGACCGAATGATCACCCGCAACGCATTACTGGGTTTCGGGATCAGCATTGACCAAGCACAAACCGACATTGCCAACAATGGCGGCGGTTTCGACAACGACATCATATTGGGAAGCGTGTTCAGCACCATTGCCCTGTCCAAATCGCTTTACCTGAATGCTGCACTGGCGCTGGGAAAAATTGATTACGACGTCACGCGCCAGTTCACGCTGGGGCCATCGGTTGAACGTTACACCGCCAATACAGAAGGTGATTTTTCATCGGCGCGGGTGGGCTTGGGCAGCATTCACAGCTTTGCCCAAGGCTGGACATTGAATCCACAGGCTGCTTACACGGTTGAGAAAATAGACTTGCAAGGCTATGACGAATCAAACGGCGCAGCCAGTTTAAGTTTTGGCGACACGCAGTACAAAGCGGAACGCATCAGCCTTGGTTTTTTGGTCACCAAAGCGCCCAGTGTGCGCGGCGGCTGGCGCCCACTGCTGCGTTACTCCATTGAGTCAGATCAAAACGATGACGATGTGAAAATTCGCATGGGTCCAAATCAAAATGCCCTGGCCACGATTCTTGCACCTCGGCCAGACGGCGATTTCCAATTGTTGTCAGTGGGTGTGGCCAAGGAAATTGACGCAGGTATGCTGAACATCCAATTGGCCAGCACACTGGGGCAATCTGGCGTGAAAGGTCTCAGCTTTGGTGTGGCTTACAAAGCCGCGTTTTAGTGCTCTTGTACGCATATATCACTAACCCTTGACCCCATTCGCAGTGAAACGATTCGGCAGTTCAATCAATTGACATTAATCCTTGCCAATTAAAAACCTTATAAGTATCATTATTGATACTTGAATTACATGTCAACTGCGGTCGATTTACTCGCAAAAATGCGGGAGAACCCGAAAGGAATTCGCTTTTCCGAATTATGTAAAGTGTGTGATTATTTTTTTGGGACGCCCAGGCAAACGGGGTCGAGCCATCGGGTTTTCAAGACACCGTGGCCTGGAGACCCCAGAGTGAATATCCAGAATATCAACGGAAAAGCGAAGACCTATCAAATCAAGCAGGTGTTGGCAGCCATTGAAAAGCTAGGAGTGCGCAATGACTAAGTTTACTGATCGATATACATACAGGGTCACTTGGTCCGAGGAAGATCAGGAATACGTGGGCCTTTGTGCGGAATTCCAAAGTTTAAGCTGGCTTGATAAGTCACCCGAAAAGGCTTTGACAGGCATTCGAGCACTGGTACGGGAATGTGTAATCGATATGGAACGTACCAAAGAACCAATACCGGAACCACTGTCCATTAAAAAGTTCAGCGGTAAGTTTATGGTTCGGATTCCGCCCGAAACCCATCGCAACTTGGCGATGCAAGCCGCTGAAGAGGGAGTCAGCCTGAATCGGCTGATCTCTTCACGTCTGCACTAAACTTCACTTGATCGCCGCGAACGCCTTGTCAATTGCCACCTTGGTGGCGTCAATCACGGCGTCATCATGGGTTACCGAGACAAAACCGGCTTCGTAAGCCGAGGGAGCAAGGTATACACCGGCATCCAGCATCGCGTGGAAAAACTTGTTGAACCGGTCGCGATTTGATGCACTCACGTCTGCAAAACTGGTGGGCACTTTTTCACTGAAATAAATACCGAACATGCCGCCGATGCTGTCAGCGCAGAAGGTTTCACCATGGGCATAAGCCACCTGGTTGAACGCCTCCACCAGCTTGCGGGTTTGGGTTTCCAGCTTTTCGTAAAACCCTTCCTGCTTTAGCAAACGCATGGTGGTTAAACCAGCAGCCACTGCAACCGGGTTGCCACTCAGGGTGCCCGCCTGGTAAACCGGGCCCAGCGGGGCAATGCAGGCCATGATGTCTTTGCGACCACCGAATGCGCCCATGGGCATGCCACCGCCAATAATTTTGCCCAAGGTGGTTAAGTCGGGCGTAATGCCGTACACACCTTGCACGCCTTGCGGGCCAACCCGGAAACCGGTCATCACTTCATCAAAAATCAACACAGCGCCGTGCTGCGTGCACAATTCACGCAGCGTATTCAAGAATTCATGGCTAGGGCGAATCAGGTTCATATTGCCTGCCACCGGCTCGACGATCACGCAGGCAAGGCTGCTGCCACTGGCTTTGAACAGCTCGTGCAGTTGTTCCACATTGTTGTAGTCCAGCACGCGGGTGTGTTTTGCAAAATCTTCCGGCACACCGGCCGAAGTCGGGTTGCCAAATGTCAGCAAACCGGAACCCGCTTTCACCAACAGGCTGTCTGCATGGCCGTGGTAGCAGCCTTCAAATTTCACAATGGTGTCGCGGCCCGTGAAGCCGCGCGCCAGGCGAATCGCACTCATGGTGGCTTCCGTGCCTGAACTCACCAGGCGAACCTGTTCCATCGAAGGCAGCATCTCGCACAGTGTTTCCGCCATCACAATTTCGCCTTCGGTGGGCGCACCAAAACTCAAGCCACCTACAGCCGCTTCCTGCACCGCCTTGATCACTTTGGGGTGGGCATGGCCCAACACCGCGGGGCCCCAGGAACCGATGTAATCAATGTAGCGCTTGTCATCGGCGTCCCACACATAAGGGCCGTTGGCGCGTTTGAAAAAACGCGGCGTGCCACCCACGGAACGGAATGCACGCACCGGCGAATTCACGCCACCGGGAATTGTTTTTTGTGCCCGTTCAAACAGCACCTCGTTTTGGCTTACTTCTTTACCACTCATTCTCAAGACTCCGAATCATTAACTGCATCCACCCACTGTTGCGCCGCACTGCAAACCTGCGCCACATCGGGTTCCATTCCAAACAAACCATTCACCACCGCCACTGCGTGTGCACCGGCTTTCATCAATTCAGGCACCCGCTCAATTGTAATTCCGCCAATGGCCACAGCAGGCACGCCCAAATCCTGGGCCTTGGCGAACAAATCAAGTTCAGCCCGCACTGCGTTGGGCTTGGTGGTGCTGGGGTACATGGCCCCAAATGCGACATAACTTGCGCCATCGCGCACTGCCTGTTCAGCCAGATCAAACCGATTGTAACAAGAAGCGCCCACCACCCACTTCGAACCCAAGCGGCCTCGCGCCTGCGCAATCGCTTCATCGGTCTTGCCCAAATGCACACCGACAATGGCGGCTCCTGAGAATTTGTCAAACTGAAGGGAAGGCACATCGTTCAATACCAATGCCGCATCGTACTTCTCGCACAAGGCGTCAAGCTGCCCTACAAACTCGATCAATTCCGCCTGATGCCAATTTTTTTGGCGGCATTGAAGCAAACGCACACCACCATCCAGCGCGGCGGCCACGCAATCCACAATGGCTTCGGGGCTCCATATGGCAGAACGTTCAGGCGTAATCGCGTACACACCTCGAATTAAATTATTCATCGCCATCGTCTTCACCTTCGTCACCCAGGTGCTGCATCAGGTGCATTCGGTCTGGAATCCACTGTCCTTTACCCACTGCAAATCCGTAGTTCAGGGCTTGCCAAGTGTATTCCAGCGCCAGTTCAACAGCTTCATTCACACTCAAACCCTGCCCCAGTCCCACAGCACATGCGCTGGCCAGGGTGCAACCCGAACCGTGATATTGCGCAGGCAATCGTTCACAAGGAAACTCAACAACCTTCTTGCCCGTCACATACAGTCGGTTCACAACTTCGCCCGAATCCAGATGCTCGCCTTTCAACAGCACCGCCTTGCAACCCATCTGCAGCAATCGCGCACCCGCTTCATCCACATTTGAAGCGCCGGTGAAGGCCTGTGCTTCAGGCCAATTGGGGGTAAGCAGGTCAACAACCGGAAACAGTTCATTCCTGAATGAATCGAACAATGTCTGCCCCCCAAAGGCGTCACCCCGGCCTGATGCGCGCACAGGGTCGACCACCAAAGGCACCGCAGGCCAAATGGTCTTGGCTTTCAACACAGCAGCCACTGCGGCGGCGCTGCCCAAAACACCCGTTTTAATTGCACTGGGAGCAATGCCATCGTCCAGCAAGGCTCTCAATTGATCTTCTATCCAGTCTGCCGCACAGGGCTCAAACCGCTTTACACCCACTGTGTTTTGCGCAGTCAAGCCCGTAAGCACCGTCAATGGGTGCGCACCCAAGGCAGCAATTGTTAATACATCGGCTTGCAAACCGGCACCCGCAGTGGGGTCCGATGCCGAAAAAGTCAGCACCAAGGGGACAATCTGTGTCATTCAAAACCCAAAAAAAACAGACAACCTTTGTAGTCGGCTGCCAAACTCAGTATTATCCACCCGTTGCATTTTTTTTTCTGGAAGTAGCTCAGAATGAATACTTGGATTTGTTTGATTTGCGGTTGGGTATACGATGAAGCGGCCGGCTTGCCCGAAGAAGGCATTGCTCCCGGCACCAAATGGGAAGACGTACCCCCGAACTGGGTTTGCCCCGAATGCGGCGCCCGCAAAGAAGACTTCGAGATGACTCAAGTCTAAACTCCGACTCGAATGGATCAATGACCGAACAAACACCTGACCCCGCAAAAGCGTTTGAAAACCACGCACCAACCCGGTCAGGGCAAAGTTTGTTCGTCAATTGGGTCAATTCTCCGCTGGCTTGCTGATCACGGCTGCTGCGCTGTTCATTGGCGGATTCGTTGTAAAAAACCAGTCAGACACGATCCGCAACACCCAGTTGGCTCAAATCAACCTGGTTGAAGGCCGTATCCAGCAAGAACTGCGTGAATTGAATGGTACCGAAGGCGAAGCCATTCAACCTCAAAGCCTGAAAGCGCTGTTGGCACTGGGTCAACAAGTCAGCCAGCAAAACACAGGCATTCAATGGTTTGGTGCCTTGCACAGCCAAAACCTTCAGGTCACACTGACCCAAGCCATCGAAAGTTTGTCGCGCCCCATCGCCGGCGTGAATTCCAACATCGAAGTCCAACAACAGCTTGAATCGCAAGTGCGTTTGAACACACTGCCGAAGCTCACACAACTTAAAACGCTGGTCGAACAGGCAACCAATGGTTATCTGGTGTTGATGTTCGGTTTGGGCAGTCTGTTGACAATTGTCGGCTTGTTGCTTGGATTCAACTGGAGCACACAGCGAAAAACCCTGGCGCTGAACCGACGAATTCAAATGCTGAGTCGGGCCCTGCACAGCCAACAAGAAAATGACCAAAAACGTGAAGGCGCCCATGCAGCCCTTGAAGGTGTGCTGAAAGCACTGAACAGCAACCAGCAACTGGAACACCGGGGTACATTACTGCAAATTGGCCAACAACTTGAAGAGCTGAACAATAGCGGACGGGCGGTATTGCAGTTTGCGAAATCGTTTCACCAGTTGTCCACCCAAGGCACTCAGGTTGTGAAATCAACTTTGAACAGTGAGCAACGCAACGCCAAAGCAGAAAGCCATATGGAGATCATGCAAACCCAACTTGAGGGTTTGCGATCTGACATTCGAAGTGCTGCGCAGGGCTTGCGAAAAGCTGGCGAGGTCAGCCGCCAATTGCTGGGCAGGCTGGATGCCTCGCAAATGGAACTCACCCTGACGGAACCCGAGAACAGTCGGCAATTGCAGCAACTGGTCGAACAAAGCCAACAGGCTTTGAAGGAATCCATTGAAGGATTGGTGTTGGCCAGCCAGAAAATCAATGCGGGTCAGTATGAATCGAACAAACTGGCCGAATACATGGCGGTGAATCAAACCGCTTGGTCCAACTTGCTTAGCCAGGTTGAACAAGTGGCAGAATCGGCCTCACATGAATCGGAAAGTGCTTTGCGCCTGGCCAAGCGCCTGATGGAAAAAAGCCAGCACACGTCACTGGCTTCACCCACCAATCAAGCTGCCAAAGCACCGCCACAGCTGCTGCCCTGACCCGCCGTGCAACCATAACAATGGTCGCCCACCACCACGTCAATTGAATCCAGCTCGGTTTGCGTCAAATCAGCCAGTGTCAGCGCCCTGCCCTGTGAATCGCGAACCGGCCAACCCAATTGCTGATTGAAATCGCAATCGTACAGCTTGCCCTCGTAGTCAACCGACACCAAACTGCGACACATCACCGCTGCCAAATTGCTTTCCCGGTATGCGCCTTTCAGCGTATTCATGTAAGTCTCGAACGTGCCCTTGCTGATCAAGGTGCTGCCAAAACGCGCAATCGGCATGTTGGTAATCGTCACCAAACCGGTAAAGCGAATGCCAAACTTCTCGAACAACACAGCCTTGTAATCGGCCTCCAGCGCCTCTTGCGGGGGTGGCAAAGAAGGACCCTGCGGATTGAACACCAATGTTAAGCGCAACTTGTCGCCGTAGCCCAAGGCATTCAGCTTTTGCAGGCCTGCAATGCTGGCATCGAATACGCCTTTGCCCCGTTGTTTGTCCACATTGTCTTCCAGATAACAAGGCAAGGATGCGAAAATTTCCACCTCGTTTTCAGCAAGAAACTCAGCCAAATCTTCATAGCCCGGCTCACTCAAAATGGTCAGGTTGCAGCGGTCAATCACATGTACACCAGCCTTGCGGGCCGCCACCACCAGGCGCTTGAAGCGCGGGTTCATCTCGGGTGCGCCACCAGTCAAATCAAGCTTTTTGACCCAGCCCTGGTTCATCAGGGTAATCAACTGGTCAATTTGCTCGTCTTGCATCAGCTCGGTGCGGTTGGGGCCGGCATTCACATGGCAATGGGTACAGCTTTGATTGCACAGATAACCCAGGTTCACCTGAATGGTTTCCAGGTTCAAGCGCTTCACGCTGGGGAAGGTGGTACTTTTCAACAAATGAACTACTGAGTGCATGTAGGCTCCGGTTTCTGTGCGCCGCTTGGTTATTTCGTTTTCAGATAATGAGAGAATCAAGGCTTGCAAGCAAGATTGATCCGGTTTGATTATCGCGTTAATCGATATTAACAAACTTACACAAGCTCATTCGCTCAAGCCATGATTCAAGTTACAGTCAACGGTGAAAATCGTGAAATGCCCGAGGACAGCACTGTGGCGCACCTTGTGGAAAGCCTCAAACTGACCGGCAAGCGCATCGCTGTCGAACTGAACGGCGAAATTGTGCCCAAAAGCCAGCATGCCACCACACCATTGAACGCCGGGGCCAGCCTTGAAATTGTGGTTGCCGTAGGCGGCGGTTAAACAATCAGGAGCAGTACCCCATGAACACCCCGATCGAGAAAAACAACGACACTTGGAAAGTTGGCAGCCGAGAATTCACCAGCCGTTTGCTGGTAGGCACCGGCAAATACGCCAGCCTGGATGAAACCCGTGAAGCGATTACTGAAAGCGGCGCAGAAATTGTGACTGTGGCCATACGCCGCACCAACATCGGCCAGAACGCGGGTGAAGCCAGTCTGCTTGATTACATTTCCCCAAGCCAGTTCACTTACCTGCCCAACTCGGCGGGTTGCTACACCGCCAAGGACGCAGTGCGCACCTTGCGCCTGGGCCGCGAACTGCTGGATGGCCACAACCTGTGCAAACTTGAGGTGTTGGGCGACCCCACCAACCTGTACCCCGACATGGAAGAAACCCTGATTGCCGCCAAAGAACTGGTGGCCGACGGTTTCGACGTGATGGTGTATTGCTCTGACGATCCCATTTATGCCCGCAAACTTGAGGATGCTGGCTGTTTGGCCATCATGCCCTTGGCCTCGCTCATTGGTTCTGGCATGGGTATTTTGAACCCCTGGAACATCAACCTGATTCTGGAAAAAGCACAGGTGCCCGTGATTGTGGATGCCGGTGTGGGCACGGCGTCCGATGCCGCCATCGCCATGGAACTGGGTTGTGCTGGCGTATTGATGAACACCGCAATCGCCAAGGCACAAAACCCGGTGCAAATGGCCCGTGCCATGCGTTTGGCCACACAGGCCGGTCGCGATGCCTTTCTTGCGGGTAGAATGCCGAAAAAGTTTTACACGGCCAGCCCCTCTTCCCCTGTGGAAGGCGTTATTTCCTCCAGTTCAAAATGACAGACCAAACCCCCGACAATCCGTTTCGCGACCAGCACATCAAAAGTTTTGTGAAACGTCGGGGGCATATTTCACGCGCCCAGGAACGTGCCGTGGAAGAAGGCATGCCCAAGTGGGGCATCGCCTACAGCCCACAAACCCACATTGATTTCGACAAGCAATGGGGCACACAAGGCCAAGCCAATTGGCTTGAAATCGGCTTTGGCATGGGCGAAACCACCGCAAAAATTGCCAAGGCACACCCCCATGTAAACTACTTGGGTGTTGAAATTTATACCGCCGGTGTGGGGTCGCTGATCAAGAAGATTGAAGAAGAGGGCATAGAAAACATTCGGATCATTTCCCATGATGTGGTCGAAGTACTTCGCGACATGATTCCCGATGCCAGCCTTGACAAAGTGTTGCTGTATTTTCCCGACCCCTGGCGCAAGGCCCGCCACCACAAACGGCGACTCATACAAGCTGAATTTGTGGCAAAGCTGGCGAAAAAGATGAAACCTGGCGGGGTGCTGCACTGTGCCACCGACTGGGAAAATTACGCCCACCACATGCACGATGTACTCAGCGTGGCGCCCGATTGGCAGAATGTAGCATCAACACCCTTTGCGCCACGGCCCGATGACAGGCCTCTGACCAAGTTCGAGAATCGCGGATTGAAACTTGGCCACGGTGTCTGGGACCTTCTCTACCGTGTTCGCTGACACGGTTCAAACAGACCTCCCCTCTTGCGGTATGCCTTGCTGCGCCTGAATTTGCTTTAATCAGGCTCAACCTCGTAAATTCAACACGGCATGCTTTCATCGCAAAAAAACGGGCTGTTGCGCGCACTGATCGCCAACAGCACCGTCATCTCGCTTAACTCACGCACGTTACTGGTTTGCGTTACAGCGCTGTTGGCCCTGTCACTTAGCATTTACGCCATTTTGAATAATCAGTTCAGTGCACAACATGCCGAACGCATAGATCAACTGCTCATTGCCAAAGCCCAAGCCATTGACCACAAGGACCACTCTGGGCACAACCACGCAATGGCCATGACGCCGGTGTATTACCACTCCGGCAATATTGAGGGTGCACAAGGCACACTGCACTGGCCCAAAGATTGTGAACTTTCCCAAACCCCATCGGGATCAAAAATTCAGCGATTCAAGTGCGAAAACGGCGTTCGCCTGCACGCACTTCAGGCCATGCTGCCTCTGGAAGACTCTGCGAATCAAACAATCACCCTGTGGGCCACGCACATTCCAAATGCCTCACTGGTCAACATGCAAGTTGAAGACATTCTTGGGCTTACCGCCCTGGTACTGGTCATCAGCACCTTGTGCAGTCGCTGGATCAGTCAGTCCATCACCCAACCCCTGGGAGAAATTACCACCAGCGCGCAACTCATGGCCGAGGGCAATTACGATTGGCGACTTCCTGAAAGCTCCATTGGCGAAATCAACCAGCTGGCGTTCACCTTCAACCACATGGCGAAGAGCCTGCAAGAACGCGACAAGGTGATTCGGCGCACCGCCTACAAAGATCAATTGACGGGGCTGGACAACCGCGCGTATTTAACCCTTGCCCTGCGAGAACGTACGCAAAGCGCCCGCGAACCGTTGAGCATTGTGATTTGGGGAATCGACAACCTGGACAATATCAATGAAGTGCTGGGGCATGATGTTGCGGACAAAGTGTTGGTTAAAGTGGCACGCAAAGCCAGTCGCATTTGCCAGGAAAACCTGGTGATTGCGCGTCTTGAAGGCAATATTTTCTGCATGCTTTTGCCACGAGAATTGCTGGAAAGCATGCTGAAAAAACACACCCTGAAACGCATGTTGCATGGTTCACTGCGGGTACAGAACTATCAACTGGACATTCAAAGCCATGCGGGCCTTGCGCACTATCCCGAGCACGGTCAATGCCCCGAAACGCTAATGCGCCGGGCTGAAATTGCTCGCCAACTGGCCAAAAAAACACGCCAAACCAGCATTGTTTTCGAGGCGCGGCTTGAACAGCGTTCGGCCAATCGGCTTGAACTGATTGCCCAACTGCGCAAAGCCATTACAGACAACGAATTCTGCCTGTTTTTTCAACCCAAATTGAACCTGCGCACCAACAGCATTAACCAGGCGGAAGTGCTCTTGCGCTGGAACCACCCTGTTCACGGTTTGATTGCGCCTGGGGCCTTTATTGAACTTGCCGAGCAAACCGGCATGATCCGCGACATTACGCGCCTGGTTCTCAAACAAACCTACGCCATCATTACGCTGTGTGCCAATCAAAACATCAGGTTGTCAGTCAATCTTTCCGCGATGGATCTGGAAGATTTCAGCCTGATTGATTTCATGCAAACTTTGCACAAGCAGCAACCCGATGCCTCGCGCCACATTGTGTTGGAAATCACAGAAAGTGCAGCCATGCGAGACCCAGAGCAAGCGTTGGACATACTCAATCAGTTGGCTGCCATGCATTTTCAAATCGCGGTGGATGACTTTGGCACGGGCTACTCCTCACTGGCCTATTTGAAGCGCTTCCCGGTCACCGAATTGAAAATTGACCGCTCACTGGTGCAGGGCGCAGACCTGGACACGGATGGTCAGATCATTCTTGAATCAACCATCGAAATGGGCCACATCATGGGCTTGCTGGTCACCACCGAAGGTGTAGAAACCCAGTCCGAATACGAACTGGTTAAAAAGCTGGGGGCCGACTATGTTCAAGGCTTCTGGCTGTCCAAACCCATGCCGTTTGACGAATTCAAACTGAAACACCTGGTTGGCAACCACGACCAGCTGGTCCAACACCTCTAAACGGCTCAAATAGCACATCAAAATTGGTCGTATTTGACCCGGGCACCTTCGGCTTCGATATGATGTGAGCATGACAATTCACACATTCAAAGCATCACCGTGAAAATGAAACAGTTCGATGTCGCCATCATTGGCAGTGGTTTGGCAGGATTGACCACCGCCCTGCAATTGGCCGACAAGCTCAAAGTGGCCATTATTTGCAAACGCTCGGTTTCCGACTCGGCAAGCCGTTGGGCCCAAGGTGGCATTGCCGCTGTGCGCGACCCTGCCGACAGCGTGGCCGAACATGTGCAAGACACCCTGGTAGCGGGTGGAGGCCTGTGCGAACGTGATGCCGTGCAATTCATTCTGGAAAACGCATCCAAATCCATCGACTGGCTGGTGGAACAAGGGGTGCCGTTTTCTCGCGAAGACGAAGAAGACCCCAGCAATACCGAACCCAACGGGTTCCACCTGACCCGGGAAGGCGGGCACAGCCGCAGGCGAATCCTGCACGTGGCCGATGCCACAGGCGATGCGGTACAAACCACGCTGGAAGCCAAAGCGCGCAACCACCCCAACATTCAATTGTTTGAACACCACATGGTGATCGACCTGATCACCGGCGACCGGCTAAGCGAGAAAAAGGCCGGCATTTTGGGTGCTTACGTTCTGGACGAACAATCGCAACGCGTACTCACCCTGACCTGCCCTTACATTGTGCTGGCTTGCGGCGGCGCGGGCAAAGTGTACAACTACACCACCAACCCCGACACAGCCACGGGTGACGGCATTGCCATGGCCTGGCGTGCGGGATGCCGAATTTCCAATATGGAATTCATCCAGTTCCACCCCACCTGCCTGTACCACCCCTATGCCAAAAGCTTTTTGATCACCGAAGCAGTGCGCGGCGAAGGTGGTTTGCTGAAACTGCCCGATGGCACACGCTTCATGCCCGAGCACGACGAACGGGCAGAACTGGCACCTCGGGATGTAGTGGCGCGCGCTATCGACTTTGAAATGAAAAAACGCGGCCTGGATTGCGTGTACCTGGACATCAGCCATGAGCCGGCAGAGAAACTGAAAAAACATTTCCCTACCATTTACAAACGTTGCCTTGAACTGGGCATCGACATCACCAAGCAAGGCATTCCAGTCGTGCCTGCTGCGCATTACACCTGCGGTGGCGTGGTCACCGACCACAATGCCCGCACCGACATTCCCGGCCTGTATGCCGTGGGCGAAACCGCCTACACCGGCCTGCACGGTGCCAACCGCCTGGCCAGCAACAGCCTGCTGGAGTGCGTGGTACTGGGGCAAGCTGCCGCCAACCACATTTTGACCAAGCCCCACCGCGAAACCATGGGACTGCCTGATTGGGACGAAAGCCGGGTCACCGACCCAGACGAAGAAGTGGTAATTTCCCATAACTGGGCTGAACTTCGCCAGACCATGTGGAACTACGTGGGCATTGTGCGAACAGATAAACGCCTGGAACGGGCGCAGCACCGCATCCAATTGCTTCGTGCCGAAATTCTGGAGTTCTACAGCAACTTCCGTGTCAGCCGCGATTTGCTCGAATTACGCAACCTGGTGGACGTGGCCGATTTGATCGTGACCAGTGCACTAAGCCGCAAGGAAAGCCGTGGTTTGCATTTCAGTGCCGACTACCCGGGCACCCTGCCCAAAGCATTCCCCACGGTGTTGCAACGACCCAAGAAAAAATGAACATGCGTGATTTCAAGGGAATCGGACAACCCCGTCGGGTTGACGCACCAAACCAACAATTCGCGCTCACTCCATTACTCGAAGCGAATAATCCACCGCCGTAACGTCTTTCGTGAGCGCCCCGATCGAAATGCGGTCCACACCAGTCTCGGCAATGGCTCGCACCGTGTGCTCGTTTACCCCGCCTGATGCTTCCAGAATAGCCCTGCCTTTGTTCACCTCAACGGCCACACGCATGGCCTCCAGCCCAAAGTTGTCCAGCAGCACCGACTTGGCACCAGCTTGCAGCGCCTCCTCAAGCTGAACCAAACTTTCAACCTCAATTTGCACACTCACATGCGGCGCACCCAAGGCATCGGCATTGGCCAGCACCGGGGCAATTCCTCCCGCAGCCGCAATGTGGTTTTCCTTGATCAAAATACCGTCGTACAACGCCAAGCGCTGATTCAAACCGCCCCCAACCCGCACAGCGTACTTTTGAGCCAAACGCATGCCGGGCAAGGTTTTTCGGGTGTCCAGAATGGATGCTTTTGTGCCTTCAATCAGGCGTACAAAATGGCGTGTTCGGGTAGCCACTGCAGAAAGCAACTGCAAATAATTCATCGCTGAACGCTCGGCCGTCAGCAAAGGCCGGGCATGGGCATCAATCTCACACACCACTGTGCCAGGCTGAACCTCGTACCCCTCAGGCACTTGCCAACGCACCAAAGCATCTGGGCACAGTGCATTGAACACCCCGTTGAACCAGTCCTGCCCACACACCACCGCCTTGTCGCGGCACAGCAGCTGCGCCTTGCAGCGCTTGCCCTCGGGCACTAACAGACCGGTCCAGTCTGTATTGCCCATGTCTTCGGCAATCGCATCATGCACATTTTTCAGCAAGGCCAGCTCAAGCGCCGGCCCAAACGATTGAAAGAGTTCTGAACGGCTCATGCTGGCCCCACTCCCTTGTGTGCCTGTTCCAGGCGACCCTGGCCACGCGGCCCGGAAATACCATGTGTTTTCGCGAAATCCAGCATTCGGTCGATGCAACGGTAAGCCTGTTTGCCCAGTGCGGCGTCCACATGTACCTCGCCCAAGCCAGTGTCAAACCCGGTCTTCAACACATCGCGCAGGTTTTTCAAACCATTCATGGCCATCCAGGGGCAATGGGCGCAGCTTTTGCAAGTGGCTGAATTGCCCGCGGTAGGCGCCTCAATCAAGGTTTTACCCGGTGCAAACTGACGCATTTTGTGCAAAATGCCGTTGTCCGTGGCCACAATGTAGGTGTCAACACCCGGGGTTTGCGTGGCCTTGATCAGCTGAGTGGTCGAACCCACCACATCGGCCAGTGCCACCACATCGGCTGGCGATTCCGGGTGCACCAACACCATGGCCTGCGGGTGCTGGGCTTTCAGCATCTTGAGTTCTTCAGCCTTGAACTCGTCGTGTACCAGGCACGAGCCCTGCCACAGCAACATATCGGCACCAGTCTGTTTTTGGATGTACTGCCCCAAATGCCGATCGGGTGCCCAAATCAGCTTTTGCCCCTGTGCATGCAAATGGCCCACAATGTCCAAGGCAATGCTTGAGGTCACCATCCAGTCTGCGCGCGCCTTCACGGCAGCACTTGTGTTGGCATACACCACCACTGTGCGATCGGGGTGTTGATCACAAAACGCGTTGAACTCTTCCGAGGGGCACCCCAGGTCCAGTGAACATGTGGCATCCAGGTCTGGCATGAATACGCGTTTCTCGGGATTCAAAATCTTGCTTGTTTCACCCATGAATCGCACGCCCGCCACCACCAGGTTCTGCTGCTTGCTCTCGCGCCCAAAACGCGCCATTTCAAGGGAATCTGAAACACAACCGCCGGTTTCCTCAGCCAGGTCTTGCAATTCAGAGTCCACGTAATAATGCGCCACCAACACGGCATCACGGGCTTTCAGCAAAGCCTTGATCTCCGCCTTCAAGGCAGCCCTTTCGTCGGGCCCCGGTTGCTGGGGCACACGGGCCCACGCCTGGGAGGGTTTACAACTGGTGGAGGGACTGGCCTGTGAGGGCAAATCGAACTCAACAGGCTTGATGTCTACTTGATTCACGGAACGCTCGGTTGGTGACAAGGAAAACACGCATTTTACTCCCTTGGCCCCAGAAAATCCCGGGAATCCAGAACGAAGAACGATCTGAACTTTTGAGTGCTCCCCGTCACTCAAAGGGAGCATTTTCATTAATGCGACAGCGCTCGTTGCCCAAATGCCCGAAGCACGTTGTCTTTTTAGCCCTCATCAATACTCTTGGAGCACTCCACATGTTGAAGCAATCCCTTAAATCCTTGTCCATTCTGGCTGCATTGTTGTCCATGCACTCAGTTGCACAGGCCACCTGTCAAGGCAATGACTGTCAAGTTGAAATCGATGCCAATGTTGAATTTGACAGCAGTTATTACCTCAGCCCAAACCACAACGGCATTTTCATTCAAAGCAACACCGGCACCAATGCTGCAATCGTTGATCTGCAAAACGTGGTCATGCGCGACAACGGCGATATCACTGGTTCAGCCCAGGCCGTGGGCAACAACATTGCCATTTCTCTCAGTTCATCATCCAAAGTTCCTGTTCGCCATGTGTCCCAAAGCAACTATGGCGATCAACTGGCGTCAGTCAACCTGTCCCAGCGGAGCACATCAAAAACTGGCGAAGTTCTCATTGAAGCCGTTTCAATTGGCAACAACTTCAGCCTGAATCTTGACAACACAAGCCTGGCCGAATTGTCAGTGGCTCAGAGCAACGTCAGCGACAACGTGGCTGTGGCTGAATACCGTTGGGATCCAACCCGCCTCACAGCGTCAGCTACCGCAGTTGGCAACAACATTTCAATTGGCGGCGCACGTCCTTAATTGAACTTTTTTGCCCCAGGCGACAACCTACAGCCAAAGGTCGCCTGGGGCAAACCCACCCCCATAAATCCCATCCGGAAATACCAAGGAAGCCATCGAATGAAATTACTCAAACTTTGTTTTGCCACTCTTGCCCTGGGCCTTGGCAGCGCACACGCACAAACCTTTGAAGGCAATGTCAGTTCATTCGAAACACCTTTTGGCATGCGCAGCGTCACCGACATCGACTCACCCGCAGGCACACGCCGCGACGCGAATTTCAACCGCACCCAAGTTGACTCTCCAGGCTGGGGGTTCGCCGCCACCGCAATCGGCAACTTGATCAATGTACAAACCGACGGCAACAACAACACCGTTGTCATTAATGCCACACAAATCAACAATGGCGCTCAGAACGCCACGATTGATGGCGGCTTCTGATCCAAAGTCACTTACTGCTCTTGAATACACAAAGGCCCACTATGTCCCGCTATCCGCTTCCAAAATTTGCATTCATCTCGATGCTTGCCGCATCGGCCAGTGCATGTACAACGCTACCCTCCTTCAGTGAAGCGGAGTACGTCAGCCCCTTCGACGGAGCAAGCGTGGTAGAAAATACAACCCGCTACAGCCCTGCACTGGAATGCCTGAGACCCATGGTAGGCGGCCGAGGTCCCAATGCAAAACGGTTTGCAGTCGGGCGGGTCAGTGATTTCACGGGAAAAGAAGACCTGGTCAACGGAAAACGAATCACCCAAGGTGCAGCCTTAATGGTTATTTCTGCTTTGGCAAAAACCGGGGTGCCCATGGTTGAGCGGTTCGACACCTCGATTGCCGACATGGAATTGAAGTACTCCGACAACAAGTTGATCACCGACAACCCGGACAGCAAAGCACATCGGCAAATTTTTTCAGGTTCGCTGCCAGGCTCTGACTATCACATCGTGGGTGGCATCACCGAGGTGAACTACAACATTCGCAGTGGCAGCCTGGAGTCATCCATTCGCTTCATTGGCGCGGCAGCCCGCTACTTTGTCATGAACGTAGCAGTTGATCTGCGTGTAGTGAACACCAAAACACTTGAAGTGGTAAACACACAAAGCCTTCAAAAACAGATTATTGGTACTGAATTGAATGGTGGTTACTTCCGCCTGTTCAGCGATGGCCTGGTCGATGTGAATGCCGCTGAACGAACGCAAGAGCCAATTCAAAAAGGTGTTCGAATGGTGATTGAACATGCGGTGTTCAATATGCTGACCGAGATGAACAATTTGTCAGCACAAAGCTGTGCAAGATTAAGCACAGCCAAACCCGGTGAATTGCGCAGCAATCAAGCCGCCATGAATACGCCAGCCAAACAGCGCAGCAACAATTCAATCGTGCTAACCCCTCCACCCGCTTCAACCTCGGCAGGGCAAGACCCCAGCATTGTGATCGACCCCTACACCGGAGAAATCATTCGCGAAGCAAGCATTGAGAACGCCTCCACCGCGTCATCACTAAGCGAGGTAACTGAGTTGAAAGGCTTGTTTGGCAGTGGCAGCAACGCGCAAACCGCACCGCAGGAATCGACTAGCAACACCACCCGTGAAATGCAGGAAAAACTGCTGTGGGGCAGTCGACCACAGATTCGATAAGCAATTCGGTAACAACGGTTGCGGAGTAAGCAATACGCAGCGCACCAACAAAAAAGCCTCAAGAGTACTTGAGGCTTTTTTAATGGGGTTTTTTACCGGTTTATAGGGTCTTAAGCAGACTCATCCGACTGCACACCATCTTCCTTGATCGGTGAGGCCAAAATTTTGTCAATCCGCTTTTGGTCCATGTCCACCACTTCAAATCGCCAACCTTCCCAATCCACCGTGTCTCCGGTGGCTGGCAAGCGCCCTGTCAACAACATCACCATGCCACTCAGGGTGTGGTAACGGCCTTTTTCTTCTTCCGGTACACTCTTGATATTCAAGGTGTCTTTCAGTTCCAGAATGGCAATGGCACCATCCAGCAACCAAGAGCCGTCTTCGCGCTGTACCGCCCAAGAGTCTTCCTTGTTGTGCGGGGTAAATTCACCAGTCAGAGCTTCCATCAAATCATGCAGGGTCACAATGCCTTCAAGTTCGCCATACTCGTCGATCACAAAGGCAATGTCCATGTTGTTGCTGCGGAACTGGGTTAACAGCTCCATGCCCGTCAAGGTTTCCGGCACAAACACACACTGCTGCAGGTTGGTTGAAAAGTCGGGCATCTTGCCCTGTGCGGCGTAGGCCAAAGCCTGTTTGGCATGAATTACACCGATCAAGTTGTCAAGGTTGCCATCGACCACCGGGAAGCGTGAATACTGCGATTCAATCACACGCTTCAGATTTTCCTCCTGAGGCAGTCGAATATCGAGATACAACACATCGGAACGGGGAATCATGAGTGAACCCAGCTGGCGATCATCCAAGCGGAACACATTGCGCAGCATGGTGTGCTCGCTGCTTTCGATGACGCCCGATACCGAACCCTCGTCCAACATGGCGTGAATTTCTTCCTCGGTCACACCGTTGTCGGTGTTTTCTTTCACACCCATAATGCGCAACAAACCACGGGTCGAAAAAGACAAAAACATGACGAACGGGCGCGTGGCAATTGCGAGAATTTGCATGGGCCTTGCCACCAAGCGGGCAATGACCTCCGGGCTGATTTGCCCCAAACGCTTGGGCACCAGTTCACCGACCACAATTGACACATAGGTAACACCAACAACCACAATGGCCGTAGACACGATATCTGTCATCGCCACTTCCAGGCCGAAGGTTTGCAACCAAAGCGCCAGTGGTTTGGCCAATACCGCCTCACCCACAATACCGCTCAACACACCAATCGATGTGATGCCAATTTGTACTGTTGACAAAAACTTGGTGGGATCTTCAGACAACTTGAGCGCAACCGCAGCGGATTTGTCACCTTCTGCAGCCAACTTCACCAAACGCGCCTTTCTGGCGGTAACCAGGGCAATTTCGGACATGGCAAACAAGCCATTGGTCACAATAAGGCCAATCAGAATCAGCACTTCCACGTCAACTCTCCTCTTTTCAAGGGCAAAACAGGGGTGCCAAGCGCAAGGCTTAAAGGAGCATTGTCAAGCAGGAAGAACTTGGGAAAACGACGCGCAACGAGCGCTTTGAAGGGGGTTGCCAATGACGGCGCGGTGAAGTTTGAGCAACTTCGACAACTGGAACTATCCATAAACGATCGGGAACGGCCCGAATACTCCTGTAATAAAAAAACACCGCCTAATCGTACAAAGACGAAGGGGCGGTGTCAATTTTTCTTTTAAAAATCAGGTCTTGTGGTAAATCTCAGACCCTTTCTTGATGAACTCGATCGATTTTTCTTCCATTCCCTTGCTCAAGGCATCTTTTTCAGAAACACCCAGTTTTTCTGCGTATTCACGCACATCTTGGGTAATTTTCATCGAGCAGAAGTGCGGGCCACACATTGAGCAGAAGTGAGCCACTTTCATGCTTTGCTTGGGCAGGGTTTCGTCGTGGAATTCACGGGCCGTATCGGGGTCAAGCCCCAAATTGAACTGATCTTCCCACCGGAACTCGAAACGGGCCTTGGATAAGGCATTGTCTCGAATTTGAGCGCCAGGGTGCCCTTTGGCCAAATCGGCGGCGTGGGCTGCAATTTTGTAGGTGATGATGCCGTCTTTCACGTCTTTTTTGTTCGGTAAGCCCAAGTGTTCTTTTGGGGTCACATAACAAAGCATGGCACAGCCATACCATCCAATTTGTGCGGCACCAATGCCACTGGTGATGTGGTCGTAACCCGGGGCGATGTCCGTGGTCAAAGGGCCCAGTGTGTAGAACGGGGCTTCATGGCATTCCTTCAACTGAATGTCCATGTTCTCTTTGATCAATTGCATGGGCACATGGCCTGGACCCTCGATCATTACCTGCACATCGTGCTTCCAGGCAATCTGGGTCAGTTCGCCCAAGGTGCGAAGCTCGCTCAGCTGCGCCTCATCATTGGCATCCCAAACCGAACCGGGGCGTAAGCCATCGCCCAACGAGAAGCTGACGTCGTAAGCCTTCATGATTTCGCAAATGTCTTCGAAATGCTCATACAAGAAGCTTTCTTTGTGGTGGGCCAGGCACCACTTCGCCATGATTGAACCACCACGAGACACAATACCTGTCATGCGGCTTGCGGTAAGCGGCACATAAGCCAGGCGCACACCGGCGTGAATGGTGAAGTAGTCCACACCCTGCTCAGCTTGCTCAATCAGCGTGTCGCGGAAAATTTCCCAGGTCAGGTCTTCAGCCTTGCCATTGACCTTTTCCAGGGCCTGGTAAATAGGCACTGTACCAATGGGCACAGGGCTGTTGCGCAAAATCCATTCGCGGGTTTCATGAATATGCTTGCCAGTGGACAAGTCCATTACCGTGTCGCCACCCCAACGAATGGCCCAGGTCATTTTCTCGACTTCTTCACCGATTGAAGATGACACAGCCGAGTTACCGATGTTGGCATTGATTTTCACCAGAAAATTGCGACCAATGATCATCGGTTCAATTTCAGGGTGATTGATGTTGGCGGGAATGATGGCCCGACCACGGGCAATTTCATCGCGCACGAACTCTGGTGTAATTTGCTCAGGAATTGACGCCCCAAAAGACTGGCCTGGGTGCTGACGGGTCAGCAAATCAACCATTTTGGCGCCAATTTTTCCACCTGCGTTCTTCAGGCTTTCAATGTATTCCTGGCGGCGCAGGTTCTCGCGGATGGCCACATACTCCATCTCCGGCGTAACAATACCCTGGCGAGCGTAATGCATTTGCGTCACGTTTTTACCGGCCTTCGCCTTGCGCGGTTTGCGCTGCAAGTTGAAACGCAATTCTGTCAGCTTGGGGTCATTCAGGCGCTCAATGCCGTATTCAGAACTGGGGCCACTCAGCAACTCTGTGTCATTGCGTTCTTCAATCCAGGCATTGCGAATGGCAGGCAGGCCTGAACGAATGTCGATTTTTGCAGTGGGGTCTGTGTAAATGCCGGAGCAGTCGTACACGTAAATCGGCGGGTTTTTCTCGCCACCGAATGAAGTGGGTGTGTCGTCTTGTGAAATTTCACGCATGGGCACCTGAATGTCGGGCCGTGAGCCCTGCACATAGACCTTGCGGGAATTGGGAAGCGGCTTGACCGCAGCTTCATCCACCTTCGCGGTGGCTGCGAGGAAATCGGGATTGGCGCTCATGTGTACTCCTGTTGGGCGTGAATCGTTGTGCCGGGTGCATGAACATTCCACCCAGCCAAGCCCAAGGAGCAAAGCCAGTGAAACGCTTCCTGCAAACAGCATTATCTGCACAGGTGTGAGGGTTTTTCTCACCCGGCAACAATTTGCCAGGACCCCTGCGTTAAACTTGAATAAGCTCAAAGTATAGGCCCGCCTGCGTCGTACCTCAATACGCGGTTTGCACAAGGCGCTCTTTTTGTTCAACTTTCTCGGATCACGCAATTCAATGGGCAACAGACTCAGTTCAATCACCACCCGCACTGGCGACGATGGCACCACTGGCTTGGCCGATGGCAGCCGTTTGGCGAAAAACGATCTTCGTGTTCATGCCATGGGCGATGTCGATGAGTTGAACAGCCACATCGGCCTGATATTGACTGAAGCCTTGCCTGAGCGCCTGGCCACCGAACTCACCCGCATTCAGCACGACCTGTTTGATTTGGGCGCAGCCCTGTGCATGCCGGGTTTTGATGTGTTTCCACCCCAAGCAGTGGCGCGGCTGGAAGACTTGATCAAGGAGTTCAATGAACCCCTGCCGCGTCTGGAAGAATTTATTTTGCCTGGCGGCAGCAAGGCCTCTGCTTACACCCACATTGCGCGCACTGTTTGCCGCAGGGCGGAGCGGGTACTGGTGGACTTGAACCAGCAACAAAAACTGCCAGAAGACTTGCTTTTGTACATGAATCGCCTATCGGATTTCCTGTTTGTGGCTTCCCGCTGGATTCACCACAAGAAAGGCGTTCGCGATGTGCAGTGGAAGAAAGGGTTCAACCGCCCACAAGAATAAGTTCGCTTTCAGGCTTGATTAATCGCTACTTCGACTCGGTTTTGGCTGGGCTCACGGCATTGCTGACCGCTGCACCCGCTTCTTTGGGTGGATAGAAGAACTCGCCAGGGCTCTTGAAAAACCGCTTGAAAATACGCCCCGCCAAAGACAGGCTTTCCAATCTTCGAACACCACGTGCACGTAAGGCGGTAAAAAACGCCAGGCTAAAGCTGACGCCCAGGTTCACCATACCGATCAGGAACACACCCACGGCGGCAATCGCCACCTCAAGCCCGCTCAATATGAATTCATGAGCCTGAATGCCGTAAGCCATGTTTGCCGCGGCAAAGGTAATGTGCCGAATGTCGATTGGCAAACCAAGAATGAGTCCTATAAAACCTGCCGAACCCAACATGCAACCGAAAAAGAAGTTGCCTGCCAAGGCCCCTGTGTTTTTGCTCAAATAATCGGCCAGTTTGTTGGCACGCACCACACCCAAGCGCTTGCGCAACCAGGGCACCTTCCGAATTCTGTCCGGAATACGGTGGTAAATCGACAGGTTATCGTAGTAACCCGCAATAACACCCGCCAAAAACAGAAAAACCCCGGCGATTGCCGCATGGGGCAAAGCTGCCGACAACAAGGGATTGAGCTCCAGCAACATTTTTTCGCCCTTCTCAATTGCCACAGGCGGCTCTCCGAGCAGGAATGTAAGCCCCACAGCCACCACGGTGGCAGTGGCAAATGCTGGCAACACATTGCCCCAAATCGAGATGAATTGGGTGCGTGCAACCTGGGTAATCAAATCAGCCACCCGGTCGGCCGAGCTTAAGCGCCCGTTGGCAGCATCAATGGCCGCTGCGATTCGCGCTGCGGTCATGGCTGGCTGCTTGGTGGCAATGGTGAAACCCAACAGGTGAATGATCACAAAGCCAATGCCGTAATTCAGGCTGAAAAATACGGCTTCCCAAAATGGGGGCAAATGCCAACTTGAAATGCCAGCTTTGAACAAAGAAAGAAGCGCGATAATAACGCCCGCGCCCATGGCCGCTTTGGCCATTTTCCAGTACTCGGCGCGGGTTTCTGTGGCGTACTTCTCACCCGACTGGCTGGCATGTTCAGTAATTCGCAAAGCCAGCTTGTCAGTCAAGCCACGCCACAAATCGGTAATGGAATGCTTGCGGTTTTCCTCTTTGGTCAAGGTGCAGAAAAACTGCACGCAAGTCCCCACCCGATTGTCAGTGGGCAAGGCACCCAACAGTTGCAACAATCGCCGCATGCGGTTGATCGATTGTTCCAATCGAATCAGCTGCATACTCAAGGTGACTGAAATACCTTGCACGCGAGCCTGCGCATAGGCTTTCTTGATTTGGCCCTGACACTGGTCCAACAACACATCCAGGTGGTCGCCCAAATCGTGCAGTGGCTCCATATTGCTAAGCTTTTCATGGGCCTGCCCAATCATGTTGCGCAACTCCAGGTGCTGCTCAACAAAGGGTGAAGTATGCCGCTCTGAAATACCCAGGCATCGAACCACTTCCGAATCAATACCAAGGGCCGCGATTCTCACCGCCAGCATTTCCATGGCCTCAAGCATTTCGTGCTGAATGCGCTTCCACAACGGCATGGCGGGGTCTAACCATTCCAGCACATGAAACAGGCGGGTCCAGCTGGCCACACTGATTGATTCAAGCCATTCATGATCATCTGGTTTGGTGAACATCAGGCTGAGCGATTCACGCACGGTTTTGTCTTCCACCGTGGCGGGCAACAGGCGCTGAAAAATCCGGTTTTTCATGGCCTGACCAAATGTTTCATTGCCCAGAATACCAAGCTCGGCAAAGGTATACCGGTAACGTGATTCTTTCAGGAATTGTTCAAGGTAGCCCTTGACCTGCACACGCAGGTCGTTGGACTGCTCAAGCGCTTCCACCAGCATGGAAAATCGCCGCTCGATTTCGAAGTCGGAGCCCGGAGCCCCTTCTCGAAACCATTCCATGAGGTGACACAGATGGGCAATGTCCGCCTCATGCCTGGTGTCTGGACCCATCCCGTTCAGGATGGTCAGCAGCGCACCTCGAATATTGTAGTTTGGGTTCGTTGCCATATTCTGAATACCTAGTCCGAGGGCTAGTGTACCCGATGAATTGGCTATTTACTCCAACTGTCCTTCAGCGTAGTGGCCCGATTGAACACCGGGTTTTCCAGAGTATGGTCCTTCAAATCAGGCACAAAATAGCCGTGGCGCTCGAACTGGTACACCGTACCAGACCAGGCATCCTTCAGCCCTGCCTCCAGGTAAGCCTTCACTTCGGTCAGTGAATTGGGGTTCAAGCTGTCCATGAAGTTTTTACCACCAGAGTCGGGGTGCTCTTCGGTAAACAGGCGATCGTAAAGGCGCACAGTGGCAGGCAGGCAGTCCTCTGCATCCACCCAATGAATATTGCCTTTCACCTTGTAGTTGTCTGCACCTGGCGTGCCCGATTTGCTGTCCAGAAACACCTGGGCATGCACGGCGATTACTTTGCCGTTTTCATCTTTGTCGCAGCCCGTGCATTCAATCACATAGCCGTAGCGCAGGCGTACCTTGTTGCCTGGGAACAGGCGGAAAAACTTTTTCTCCGGGTTTTCCTGAAAATCCTCCGCTTCAATCCACAGGCGTTTGCCGATGGTGAACTGGCGCATGCCCCAATGCGGTTGGTGCGGATGAACAGGCGCGGTGCACATGTCGGCCCAATCATCGTCGACGTTGTCCAGGATCAATGGAATGGGGTCAAGCACCGCCACCGCACGGTGGGCAATCGGGTCAAGCGTGTCGCGTAAAGCGCCTTCCAGCACCGAATAATCAATCCAGGAATCGGATTTGGACACGCCAATGCGGGCACAAAACAACTGAATTGCCTCAGGTGTGTAGCCACGACGGCGCAAACCCACGATGGTCGGCATGCGGGGGTCGTCCCACCCGTTAAGTTTGTTTTCAGTCACCAGTTGCTGCAATTTGCGCTTGCTGGTGACCACATAGCTTAGGTTCAGACGGGCGAACTCAATCTGCTTGGGCAAGGGGTGGCTTAGAAGGGGCTTTAACACACCGCCATCCGCCGTTTTGTGTTCAGAAGCTAGGTTGTCCAGAAGCCAGTCGTAGAACGGGCGCTGGTCTTCGAATTCAAGCGTACAAAATGAATGGGTTATGCGTTCCAGCGCATCTTCGATGGGATGCGCAAATGTGTACATGGGGTAAATGCACCAGTCATCGCCAGTGCGGTGGTGAAATGCCCGGCGAATGCGGTAAATGGCCGGATCGCGCATGTTCATGTTGGGGCTGGCCATGTCGATTTTGGCTCGCAGCACGGCAGCGCCATCCGGCAGCTCACCGGCCCTCATGGCGCGAAAACGCGCCAAGCTCTCGGCAGCTGGACGATTGCGAAATGGAGAATCCACGCCAGCTTGGGTCAGGGTGCCGCGATTGGCGCGCATGTCGTCGGCATTCTGCTCATCAACGTAAGCCAAACCTGACTGAATCAAAAACTCCGCGGCTTGGTACATGAAGTCGAAGTAATCGCTGGCGTAATACAGGTTGTCGTCACCAAAATTTTCCCAGCGAAAGCCAAGCCAATGCACGGCATCCAGAATGGAATCCGCGAATTCCTCGCTTTCTTTCTCGGGGTTGGTGTCATCAAAGCGCATGTGGCACGCGCCACCGTATTCTTTGGCCAAGCCGAAATTCACACAAATGGCCTTGGCATGGCCCACATGCAAGTAGCCATTCGGCTCGGGCGGAAAACGCAGGCGAATATTCGCGGGATCAGCGGGCGCACCGTCGTGCACATCGGCCCCACCGGGTTTGCCGGCCCACGGGCGCACCTGATACTCGGGCTTTTTCAAGTCCGCATCAATGATGTTGCGAAGGAAATTCGAGGCGGGGGCGTTGTCGGCCCCGGCATGGGTATTTTTGTTTGCAGAATCAGACATCAGCACATCCTGTTGGCGAATGCGCTGATGTTAGCAAAAACAAGCCTTAGGCAACGGCCAAGGCCTCGCCCTTCTTGGAAGAAATTCCAGTAAATGCGAAATCCAGTTCAGGCTGCTTGCCATTCATGATGGACGCGATTGATCGGCCTGAACCACAAGAATGGGTCCAACCCAAAGTGCCATGGCCTGTGTTCAGGTACAGGTTCGAAATTTTGGACACGCCAATGTAGGGCACATTCGACGGCGTGGCAGGACGCAAACCAGTCCAATACACAGCCTGCTCTGGGTCGGCCATGCCGGGGAACAGCTCCATGACGCGGCGGGTAATCGCCTGGCAACGCACGTGGTTCAGGTTGGTGCTGTAACCGTTCAGTTCAGCGGTGCCTGCAATACGCAGCTTGTCACCCAAGCGGCTGAACACCAGTTTGTATTCATCATCGGTCAAACTGACTTGCGGGGCTTTGCTGGCATCGTCAATTTGCAAGGTTGCAGAGTAACCCTTGGCTGGGTAAATCAGCAGGTCCACGCCCAGGTCTTTTACCAGCATTGGGCTGTAGCTGCCCATGCACAGCAGGTACTTGTCAGCTTTCAGCACTTGTACTTGACCATCCGCGCCACGCACACGCACACCGCTGATTTGGCCACCTTCAGTGTCCAAGCCCAGAATGGCGGTGTCGTACTTGAATTCAACGCCTTTTTCCGCACACAGCTTCGACAGGTTTTGTGTAAACACATGTGCATCGCCGCTTTCATCTGCATCAGTGAAGGTGGCGCCAGCAATTTTGTCTTTCACAGTGGCCAATGCGGGTTCAAGGCGAACTGCTTCTTCTGCGCTGATTACTTTTCGGTCGCAACCAAACTCGCGCATGATTTCAGCAGGTTCCAGTGCATCGTCAAATTCTTGCTGGTTGGTGTAGAAATGCAAAATGCCTTTGGTGAGGCAGTTGTACTGAATACCAGTCTCGGCGCGCAGTTCTTGCAGGGTGCTGCGGCTGAATGTGCCTAGGTTCACCATTTGAATGATGTTATGGCGTGTGCGCTCGGGGGTGCATTCACGCAAAAACTGCATGCCCCAGCGCCACTGGCGGGCATCGGCGCGCAAACGGAACAGCAGGGGCGCATCTTCTTTCATCAACCACTTCAGCACTTTCTTGGGTGCGCCCGGGTTGGCCCAGGGTTCAGCATGGGACACAGAAATTTGGCCACCATTGGCAAAGGAAGTTTCCATGCCTGCGGCAGGCTGACGATCCACCACAGTCACGTCGAAACCTTCTTTTTTCAAAAACCAGGCGGAAGTAATGCCGGTAACACCAGCACCGAGAACAATAGCTTTCATGAGGATAAGGCTCCACAAACAGTAAAAAGGGCTTTCGGCAAACAATTTGCCTTGTAGCCCCTCTCTGTCCGTTTGCCTGAAAGATTCACAACGGGTTGCGTTGCTTGCCTCTTCGGCGGCTGTACTTACGCGGCGATTGGCCGCGCCCAGCGCTCTCCAGATTTGAATTCTTGAACCTGTACTGAAGCCTGAGCGTTCATGGGGATTGCGCCTTCGGCGGACCAGCACAGATACGCGCTAGCCTCTCTCCAGATTCAGCCTTCAATTGTACTACCGCCGATCTGGAGAAGCCAGTCTAAATTACTTCTTCAAGGAATCACGAATTTCACGAAGCAACAGAATATCTTCAGGAGTGGGTGCTGGCGCGGCTGGCGCAGCTTCTTCCTCCTTGATCAGGGCTTTGGTCAATTTGCTGACCTGACGAACCATCATGAAAATAATGAAGGCCAAAATAATGAAATTAATCAGCACCGAGATAAAGCTGCCATAGGCCAACACAGGCACGCCAGCAGCTTTAACGGCGGCCAGCGTGGGGGCCACGCCAGCCGGAATTTCTGCCAAAGGCAAATACAGATTGGAGAAATCGAGACTGCCAAAAATACGACCCACAATCGGCATGATGACATCATCAACCAGGCTTTTAACGATGCCGCTGAAGGCACCACCAATGATCACCGCCACAGCCAAATCAACCACATTGCCTTTTACTGCGAACGCCTTGAAGTCTTTGAGCAAACTCACGCTGCCTCCTTGTTGAATGTATACCAATGTAAAAGTCCAATACCCGCGCAGATTATCGCTGTGGAATCCTTTCAGGGCAATACGGCGAGTGCCCGGTGGTGATAAAATCGCACCTCTTTGATTCAACAACAGAAAGTGAGCCATGGCAGGACACAGTAAATGGGCCAACATTCAGCACCGCAAAAACCGGCAGGATGAAAAACGCGGCAAGGTGTGGACGAAAATCATTCGTGAAGTCAGCGTGGCGGCCCGAGTGGGCGGTGGCGATGTGGCCACGAACCCACGCTTGCGCCTGGCCATGGAAAAGGCTGCTGCGGCCAACATGCCCAAAGACAACGTGCAGCGCGCCATTGCCAAAGCCACAGGCGAAGCCGAAGGTGTGAATTACGAAGAAATTCGCTACGAAGGCTATGGTGTGGGTGGCGCAGCCGTAATCATCGACTGCATGACGGACAACAAAGTGCGCACTGTGGCTGAAGTTCGCCATGCGCTGACCAAGCACGGTGGCAATTTGGGCACCGACGGTTCTGTTTCTTTCATGTTCAAGCATTGTGGTCAGTTTATTTTTGCCCCCGGCCACAGCGAAGATGCAATCATGGAAGTGGCGCTGGAGAATGGGGCCGATGATGTTGTTACCTCCGACGATGGCGTGATCGAGGTAACTTGCCCTGTACCCGATTTTCATACCCTGAAAACCGCTTTTGAAGCGGCGAACATGAATTTCGAAAACGCAGAGCTGACCATGAAACCTGCAAGCGAGACCGAGCTTGAGGACGACGATGCCATTCGCATGCAAAAAATTATTGACATGCTGGAAGACCTGGACGACGTGCAACAGGTTTACACCAACGTGATCATCAACGAATAAAAAGTACGGAGCACTACACACATGAAAATTTTGGTGATTGGATCAGGCGGCCGCGAACATGCCATGGCATGGCGTATTTGCCAAACCCCGGGCGTAACAAAGGTATTTGTTGCTCCTGGCAATGGCGGTACTGCCCTGGAAGCCAAAATGGAAAATGTGCCAATCAGCGACCTGACCGAACTGGCCGATTTTGCAGCCAAAGAACAAGTGCACCTGACCGTGGTTGGGCCGGAAGCCCCATTGGCCGCGGGGGTGGTTGACCTGTTCCGCCAGCGCGGCTTGCGTATTTTTGGCCCAGCCAAACTTGCCGCCCAACTGGAAAGCTCGAAGGACTACGCCAAGGCCTTCATGAAGCGACACAAAATTCCCACTGCGGAATATGAAACCTTTACCGATGCTGCCAAAGCCCACGATTATGTGAATGTCAAAGGTGCCCCCATTGTAATCAAGGCCGATGGCCTGGCCGCGGGCAAGGGCGTGGTTGTTGCCATGAGCCTGGAAGAAGCACATCAGGCCATTGACGACATGTTGCTGGGCAACAGCATGGGCAGTGCCGGTTCTCGGGTTGTGGTTGAAGAATTCCTGGAAGGCGAAGAGGCCAGCTTTATCGTGATGGTCGATGGTGTGAACGCTTTGGCCATGGCCAGCAGCCAAGACCACAAACGCCTGCTGGATGGCGACCAAGGCCCCAACACCGGTGGCATGGGTGCGTACAGCCCCGCCCCCGTGGTTACGCCCACCATGCACGCCCGCGTGATGCGAGAGGTTATTTACCCCACCATCGCCGGCATGAAAAAAGACGGCCTGGTGTACACCGGCTTTTTGTATGCGGGCTTAATGATCGACGACAAGGGCGACATCAAGGTACTGGAGTTCAACTGCCGCATGGGCGACCCGGAAACCCAACCCATCATGATGCGCCTGAAAAGCGACTTCGTGAATTTGCTGGACCACGCCATTGATGGCACGCTGGACAAGGTTGAAGCAGAATGGGACCGCCGCACCGCTTTAGGCGTGGTGATTGCCGCGCACAACTACCCACAAACCCCGCGCACGGGCGATGAAATTACCCTGCGCGCCGAAGCCAGCGACGAAGCGGTTGTATTTCATGCCGGAACTGTTGAAAAAAATGGCAAGGCAGTGACCGCGGGTGGTCGCGTGTTGTGCGCCACCGCCTTGGGCGACACCGTGCGCCAGGCACAGGCCAAAGCCTATGAATTGATCGACACTATCAGCTTTGATGGCATGCAGTTTAGAAGCGACATTGGCTACCGCGCCATCAATCGCAAGTAATCAGGACTTAGAGCAATGACACCTTCTGAACTGAATCAGGTAAAGCAATACCTTCAAGGCCTTCAAAGCAGCATCATCGCGGGCATTGGTCAGTTCGAAAGCAAACCTTTTTTGAACGATTCCTGGGAACGGGCTGAAGGGGGCGGCGGTTGTAGTCGCGTGCTGGAAGAAGGCAGTTTGCTGGAGCGTGGCGGTGTCAATTTCAGCCATGTGATGGGCGACAAGTTGCCCGGCTCAGCCACTGCCAGCCGCCAGGGCCTTGCTGGTGCCAGCTTCGAAGCCATGGGTGTGTCACTGGTATTTCACCCCCGCAACCCTTATGTACCCACAGTGCACATGAATGTGCGCCTGTTTGCAGCCACCACCGTGGAAGGTGAATCGGTGTGGTGGTTTGGCGGCGGCATGGACTTAACTCCTTATTATGGCTTTGAAGAAGACGCAAAACATTTTCACCAAAGCTGCAAAAATGCACTCGATCCCTTTGGTGCGCACTACCATGCCAAGTTCAAGAAATGGTGCGACGAGTATTTTTACCTGAAGCACCGCAAAGAACCCCGCGGTGTAGGCGGTGTGTTTTTCGATGATTTTTCCGAGTTGGGTTTCGAGCAGAGCTTTGCAATGACCCGCAGCGTGGGCGATGCCTTTTTGAAAGGCTACCTGCCCATTGTTGAGCGCCGCATGAACATGGCCTACGGCGAACGCGAACGCGACTTCCAGGCCTATCGGCGCGGCCGCTACGTTGAATTCAATTTGGTATTCGACCGTGGCACCCTGTTTGGCCTGCAAAGCGGTGGCCGCACCGAATCAATCTTGATGAGCATGCCCCCGCAGGTGAAATGGCGCTATGACTGGCAACCTGAGGCGGGCAGTGCGGAAGCCAGGCTGTACACCGATTTTTTGGTGGACAAGAATTGGGTGAGTTAACCCAGAACTAACCCAACCCCACCACTTGTGGTGATGCTTTTTCCAATCCAAAACGCCACATGTTAGCTTGCTTGGTCATTGACTGAACAAGAGTTAAACCATGCCATTGATGATTCGCCAAGGCGACATCACCAGCCACGGCGGCACTGTGCTTGAAGGCTTTTCCTTTTACACCGTCGAAGGCCGTGCTGTGGCCGCCATGGGCCACAAGGTGGCCTGCCCTTTGTGCAAGGGAGTGTTCCCGATTGCGCAGGGTAACCCCACCCACACCTGCAATGGCGTACCCCTGGCTTTTGAGGGCATGAAAACCGCATGTGGTGCCAGCTTGATTGCATCCCAAACCAGCACAACCCACGCCTCGCCAACGGGTGCAATGGCCCGGGTAGCCGAACAGCGAATTCCCGACAACCCCTTGGGCAATCAAACTGAGGACAAAGAAGTGCAATTCGTGATTCGACACCATGAAACGCGAGAACCTGTGGCCGGTGTGCCTTACACCATCAATTTGTCCACTGGCGCGGCAGAATCGGGCCATTCGAACGCAGAGGGTCTAACCCGCAAACTGGTGATCAAGAAAGCAGTGCAAGCCGAATTGATTGTTCACTCCATGCCATGACCAACAACTGCTTTCCCTATTTTCCCAGTGACGAGCTTGTTCTGCACAAAGGCACCCGTACACTGGACAAATGCAAGTGTTACAGCACCGACCGCTACGACCACACCGAAAAACTGATTGCAGAAGTAGAGGTATTAACCTGCGACTGCCTGTGGCGCATTTACCAGCGCGAAGCCCAGCACATAGTTGCACCAGGCGGCGTGTTGATTGCCGACCCCATTGCCCGCAACAGGCGAATTAACACCGCCTATGCCGCATTGTGGAAAACCGACAACCGCTTTGAATGGGCTGGGCTTGCTGCGTTTGCCTCCAAACAAGTGGGCTGCGGCCTGCTGCACGCAGCCACTGGCATGGAACAGATCAATCGTACCCAGCGCGAACTGGAGAATGTTGAACGAAAGCCCTGGATACCACCCGGTGCGAAAATTGGATCTGCCGGTGTACGCGGCGGCATGGAAGGCGCAGAAGTGTCGATGCAATATGTGTTCGACACGCTGGCCTTGGGTAACACTGCCTTGTTTCTGGACATTTATCCGCTGCACATGTTTTACAAAAAGCGGGGGATAGCGGACATGAAAAAATGCATGAAAGCGCGGCAGAAAATTGACCAAAACCCGAAGTTTCCAATTCTTTGGCCGATTGCCAACAAAGTTAAATTTGGATTTCCTTTTGGGGAAATTATTCCTGCATTCGAAGCCATTGAAGCTGGGGATATTTTCAAAAGTGTAGATTTATTGGCTCGTCATGAGCAAAAGAATATCCTTCAACCCGCGATTTACGACGACTTCTTGATGCGTGGGTTGTTGCAAAGCAACCAGGCGGCCAGTTCACTGGCCTATGTCACCAACATTTCAACCGGGCTGGAGCAACCCGTTCAATTGACCCTGGCCAATCAATGTGCGCCGTTGCAAGACGGCCGCAGCATTGAATTCAGCACCAGTGCTTTTGCAAATCTGGCCAATCTGGATGAACGCATGCCCTTCGTGTTGCGCGCAGCAAGGCAATTCCACAATCTGCTGAAAAGCGGTAACCGCCACTTGATTGAACAAAGCATTGGCGAAATTTCAAATGGAAGTGCCATTCGATGACAACACACAGCAAGCTGATTCAGTGGATTCGACACCACAAAATGCTAGCGGTGTTGGCGGCAACGCTGCTTGTGATTGGCGCGTGCAAGGCTGCGGAGCTGCTGACTCCAGCCAAGGAAATTGCATTAATAATCGGTGAACCGTGGAAAGACATGCAGGCCAGATCAACAGCAGAAATTGGTCCCGTGTATGAGGGCCGTCATTGGTATCGCCAACCCAAACAGTTGTCTTACATGCGTTTTGCAGATCACCAATATGGATTCATCACGCCGCCTGCAAAATTCTTTACTGTTGGATTCGATGACAAAGGAAATATAGACGGGGTAAGAATGTCCCCCCAAGTCGAACCACTTCAATTGCAGCAAGCATTGAACGTGATACTTGATCTTCAAACACAGTGGAGGAATGCAGGATGGCTTCTTACTGATCCAGAGGAGCCTGCTTACGAGAATACGAAAGAATGGATAAGCAAAATTGAAGAATGTCGATCAAACGCAACTTTTTGGCATGTTCCTGACAAGTATCAAATAGCCGTTGGAATTGCTTGTTATAAAGACCAGCGATATCCGAATGAAAAACGGTTCATGATCAATTTTTCAATGGGTAGGCCTTGGTACGAACCATGGAAATACAACTTTCCACTTGATCAAAGCAAGCCATATTAAAACTCGAGTCGACTTTGGTTGAAGGACAAACATTAAACACCACTCCATTGAAACTCCAAATGGAAAGCCCATTCGATGACAGCGCACAGCAACTTGATTCAGTGGATTAAACGCCACAAGATTTTGGCGGTGTTGGCAGCAACACGTCCTGAAAGGTGCAGCTAAGTGTTCACATGCAATGCACGTAGTCAGTTAGACTTCTAACCGTCCCCCACTAGTAAGCCCAATTCCATGCCAACACGGCAAATCTGCATCATCGGCGGCACTTTCAACCCAATTCACATGGGGCATCTGCAAATGGCCCGCTCGGCCCAAGCCCAGTGCATGGCCGATGAAGTGTGGTTCATGCCAGCTGGTCAACCTTGGCAAAAACCCAACGCAGACCTCGCACCTGCTGAAATCCGCAAAAAACTGGTTGAACTCGCCATTGAGGGTGTGCATTCCTGGCGCATGGAACCCTTCGAAATTGAGCATGAAGGCCCCACCTACACCGTGGATACGCTTGAGAAGCTAAGCGAACGGCACCCTGCCCACAAATTTTCTTTTGTCATCGGCGCAGACCAACTGGCCAACCTGACCAGCTGGAAACATTGGCAAAGCCTGTTTGATTACGCCCGTATTGGCGTGGTGGACCGCACCCAGTGGGGCGATTTTCAGGTGCCCGAGGCTTTAAAACGACATTTGCTCCAAGATCGCCTGTTTCGCATACCCATGCCCAGCGTGAACATCAGCTCAACCCAAATTCGAAGGCAATTCCAGCTGTTACAGTCTGGCAACGCCGAAGTTCGGGAAACCGCCCGCTTCAAACTTGAGGCCAGCCTACCCACCGCTGTGCTCAAGTACCTGACACAGCACCCAGTTTATGGTCGCGCCCAGCCCTGAAAGTTGTTAGAATTCAGGCAATTAACAAACCTTTGGAATTGCATGGAATTGCGTAAACTGCAGCGCGTCGTGATTGACGCCCTCGAAGACATCAAAGCACAAGACATCGCCGTTTTCGACACGACCCACCTTACCGGTGTTTTTGACCGGGTCATCATTGCCTCAGCCTCTTCAAACCGCCAAACACGCGCTTTGGCCAACAACGTTCGCGAGAAAACCAAGGAAAACGGTGGCGAAGTGTTCAGCACCGAAGGTGAAGACACCGGCGAATGGGTACTGGTCGACCTGGGCGATGTGGTGGTGCATTTGATGCAACCCGCCATTCGCGAGTATTACAACCTGGAAGAAATTTGGGGTGGCAAGCCCGTGCGCGTGAAGTTGAACCCGCACAGCCTGAGCAAACCAATGCCCGGCGTGGATTATTTCCCGCAGCAGGCCGAGGCCTATTCAAGCCAGTACAACTAAGATTTTCGCTTCGCTTTGAAAATCCACGTTATCGCCCTGTCTCACAAAATTGAGCCATGGGCGCAACAGGCTGTAGATCAGTTCCAGAAACGCTTTCCAGGCGACTGGAAGCTGACCATCAAAGAATTGAAACCTGAAGACCGGTCTGCGGGCAAACCCGTGGACCAAATTCTCGCCAAAGAAGCCGAGCGCATTCGAGCGGCCATACCCAATGGCGCACGCGTCATTGCACTCGATGAACGGGGGGAACGCCACACCAGCAAAGCCTTGGCTGAGCAACTTCAGAAATGGCACAACAGCAGCGAAACACTGTGCCTGCTCATCGGCAGTGCCGATGGGCTTGATGAAACCCTGAAGCAGCAATGCCAGGGCATGTGGCGGCTATCCGACCTTACCCTGCCCCATGCACTGGCGCGCGTGCTGTTGGTGGAAGCGCTGTACCGCGCATTTTCCATTACCATTGGGCATCCGTACCACCGCGAATAAGCCCCAACATGAACACACCCGTTCGCCCCGAGCACAGTGGCCTGCCGGCCCAGGTTTGGCTTGCTTCGCGCAGCCCGCGCAGGCTTGAATTACTTGAAACACTCGGATTAAAAGTGCGGGTGTTTCTGGCGCAGAGTAGCCCAGAGGCCGAAGCGCTTGAAGCGCCTTTTGAACACGAAGACCCCTTGCTGTACGTGCAACGCGTGACCCAACTGAAACTGAATGCAGCGCTTGAGGCCATGCGTGCGCAACAATTAAGCGGGCTGGTATTGGCGGCCGACACCACGGTTGCACTGAACGGCACCATTCTGGGCAAACCGCAACATGCGGCGCAGGCCTTTCAAATGCTGCAAAGCCTGTCCAACACCACCCACGAGGTGCATACCGCAGTGGCTGGCGCTTGGCTTCATGTCGATGGCAGCACCACTGCAACCAGAAGCACCGTGCAAACGTCACACGTGGAGTTCACAAAACTTCCCGAAACCTTCCTCCACGCCTACATCGACAGTGGCGAGCCCTTCGACAAAGCGGGTGCCTACGGCATTCAGGGGATCGCAGGGCAATACGTTCGTCACATTTCCGGCAGTCATTCTGGCATTATGGGTTTACCACTGTTTGAAACCAGCGAATTGATACGCCAACTCCAAACAGCGGCCCAAAACAGAAACTGAGCTGCAACAAGAATCGATTAATACCCAAGAAGCAAAAGATGATCAACGAACAAATACTGGTGAACGTGACACCGCAGGAAACGCGCGTGGCCATTGTTCAGCACGGTGCTGTGCAAGAACTTCACATTGAACGCACATCCACACGCGGCATTGTGGGCAATGTGTACCTGGGCAAAGTAGTACGCGTGTTGCCCGGCATGCAATCTGCATTTGTCGACATTGGATTGGAGCGCGCAGCGTTTCTGCATGTGGCCGACCTGTGGGAACACCGCACCTACAACCACCACCAATCGAAACAGAATGGCAACCCACCGCCCGCCATTGAAAAAATGGTGTTCGAGGGGCAAACCATTATTGTGCAAGTGAGCAAAGACCCACTGGGCACCAAAGGCGCCAGGCTCACCACGCAAATCAGCCTGGCAGGCCGCATGTTGGTGCACCTGCCGCAAGACCCACACATCGGTGTTTCACAGCGCATTGAGAATGAAGGCGAGCGAGAAGAGCTGCGCGCAAAACTAACTCGCCTGCTGCCCGAAAACACCGGTGGCTTTATTATTCGCACGCACGCCGAAGAAGCCACCGATGAAGAATTGACCGCCGATGTGAATTACCTGCGAACCCGCTGGCGCGAGATGCTGGAATTGACCCGCACGAAGCCCGCACCCAGCCTGATTTACGAAGACCTGACCATGGCGCAGCGTGTGGTGCGCGACCTGGTGAGTGCAGACACTCAAGCCATTCTTGTTGATTCCAAAGAAACCCTGAAGAACCTGTTGACCTTTGCTGAAACCTATGCACAGGAAACCAAAGACCGCCTTCAACTGCATCAGGGTGAAAGACCACTGTTCGAGCTGTACAACATTGAAGACGAATTGCAAAAGGCGCTGGGCCGCCGGGTTGAACTGAAATCGGGCGGATACGTGATCATCGATCAAACCGAAGCCCTCACGACAATTGACGTGAATACGGGCGGTTTTATTGGTGCCCGCAATTTTGAAGAAACGGTGTTTAAGACCAATCTGGAAGCGGCACACGCCATTGCACGCCAATTACGCTTGCGCAACCTGGGTGGCATCATCGTGATCGACTTCATCGACATGAGCACCGAGGAACACAAAAAAGCAGTACTGACGGAATTGCAAAAGGCGTTGGACCGCGACCGCGCCCGAACCAGCGTGACCGACTTTTCCGCGCTGGGCTTGGTGGAAATGACCCGCAAACGCACCCGCGAAAGCCTGGCCCATTTGTTGTGCGAACCCTGCCCAAGCTGCCAAGCAAGGGGCAGGTTAAAACAGCCCAAACCGTGGCCTATGAAATCATGCGGGAAATTGTGCGTGAAAGCCGCCAGTTCAACCCCAAAGAATTTCGCATACTGGCCAGCCCAGCGGTGATCGACCTGTTTCTGGAAGAAGAGGCCCAACACTTGGGCATGCTGGAAGAGTTTGTAGGAAAGCCGATTACCCTGCAGGTGGACAACCTGTTTGTGCAGGAACATTACGACATTATTTTGACCTGACCTAAGCGCGATGAACCTGAGCCAAGCCAGCCAGCAACGCCTAGAACTTTTGGCCCAAGACAGCAGCAAGCGCGTGTTGCTGCCTTGCCCCATCGACCAGCGTGTATACGATTTTTCCAGCAATGATTATTTGTGCCTGGCCCAGCGCGGCGACATTGTAGAGGCAGGCCATGAATGCGCGAAAAAATACGGTGCGGGTGCGACCGGCTCGCGTTTGTTGTCAGGCAACCTCGACTGCTTTGAAGAACTGGAATTCCAAGTTGCACAATTCAAAAACGCTGAAGCTGCACTTGTTTTCTCAAGTGGCTATCAAGCCAACGCCAGCGGGTTGGCCGCACTGCTGGACAAAGGCCTGTGGGGTGGCGTGGTGGGTGGCACTGAGCCCCTTGTGTTCACCGACCGCCTGAACCACGCCAGCTTGCACCATGCCTGCCAACTGGCGGGGGTCAAACAAATTCGGTTTCGCCACAACGACATGGCGCATTTGACTGAGCTGCTGGATAAACACGCGGAATCCAGGCAGCCCAAAATTATTGTTTCAGAAACGGTTTTTGGCATGGAAGGTGATCTGCTGCCGGTTGAACAACTCGCGGAAATTGCCCTGCAACACAAGGCTGTGGTGTACCTGGACGAGGCCCATGCCACGGGAATTTGGGGACCGGAAGGTCGAGGCCTTGGGGCGATACAACACCCCGCCATAGATGCACTGAAAACCCTGGGGCACTGGGTAATCATGGGCACCTTCAGCAAGGCTGTGGGGGTCAGCGGGGCGTACATTGCATGCAGCGAAATATTCAAACAATACCTGGTCAACCGTTGCACCGGCTTTGTGTATTCCACCGCGCCCTCGCCTTTTGTAATTGGCGCAGTTGGCAAAGCATTGGAAATTATTCCGGGCCTGAATAAAGAACGGGGCATGCTGCACACCGCCGCAGAAACATTGCGCAACCAGGTACATAAACTGGGCTTTGACACGGGCTTGTCGAACACCCACATTGTTCCCTTGGTGGTGGGCAGTAACAATGCATGCCTTGAACTCAAGACCCATTTGCAACAGGCCGGCATTCGAACCTCTGCCGTACGCCCTCCCACCGTGCCCCCCAATGCCGCACGGGTTCGGCTTGCACTGAACACTGGCCACACTCTTGCCGTGTATGAGCAACTGCTCCACGCACTGGCCAGCTGGAAGGTGAGCGCATGAAGCAGCCCGAAATTACGCAAGTGCTGTTGATGGCCCACGGGTGGGGATACAACCACCACTTTTTTGATGCCTTTCTGGGGCAGTTGCCAGAAGACATTCGAGATTCGACCTTGTTGGTTTGTCTTGAAGCTGGTTATTTCCCGGAACAAGCCAAGGCGGGTTTGATGTTGTACACCGATGGCGAATGGTTGCACCATCCCGCCGAAATTTTACACAGCCTGGTTCTGGGCCATGCTGAAGTACCTTGGTTGGGAATGGGACATTCCCTCGGATTTTCAAAGCTGCTGGATTTCTCAGTGCGCTGGCACAGCCTGTTCAGCCTGCACGGTTTTACGCATTTCATCAAAGGTGGGCAGCACACAGAAGGAACCGCGCCGCGCGTGCTGGGCAGAATGATTCAAAAAGCCGAACAGAACATGCCCGAGGTGTTGAGAGATTTTCATGCGCGCTGTGGTCACAATGCCCAGTGGGCCACACTGAATGAAAACACTTTGTTGGCCGACCTTCGCAGCATGCAGCAATTGAATTGCGGCGAGGCCTTGAATGCAGCACTCTCGAACGGCGCCGACCTGTATGCCTGGGCAGGTCAGCATGATCAAATCGTTTCGTTACCGCTGGCGCACGCCTGCTTCGACATCATTCTTTCGACCCAAGGGCATTCCTTGGTCGCACTGCCCGCAGATCACGCCGGGTTTGCAGGAACGCCTGCGCGGTATACTGACATCTTGTTGCCTCTTCTCAGCCAGCACTAATACTGCGTCCGCATTGAAATGTCTGAACACGCCCTGCCGCGAAAACTGAATTCTGCATTGGCCGCCTCAAGCCGGTTTTCGAATGCGGCGCGCGACTACGACCACCATGCGCGCGTTCAAAAACATTCTGCGCAGCACCTGTGCCAATGGCTTGACCAAATGTTGCCCGCGGACTTCAACCCAAAAGCCTGCGTGGATGTGGGCAGCGGCACCGGATTTTTAACCGAGCATCTGCTGACCAAATTCCCGAACAGCGCAGTGCACGCGGTGGACCTGGCGCAGGGCATGTTGACTGAACTGAAGCGCAAATTCCCGACAGAGCGTCTGCACACGCACCAACTGAATGGCGAAGAACTGGCCGTTGAACACTTGTGGATTCCGAACCACTCCCTGCTTATTTCCGGCATGTGTGCGCAATGGTTCAACAACCTTGAAGAGGCCATTCGTCGCTGGCTGTCGGTGTCCAACACAGTGGCATTCAGTGTATTGCTCGACGGCTCGTTTCAGGCTTGGGAAACTGCGCATGAAGACACCAATCAGAAAAGCGGCTTGCGCCGACTGCCCTGCGACGAGGACTTACAAGACATGCTGCAAACCCTTGTGGCTGAGGGCATTGCCGCCAGCACAGCACACCACACCAAAGACTTTCTGGACCACCACCCGGACGGTCTTTCCTTTGCCCGCAGCCTGCGTGCGATTGGAGCGGACCAGCCGCGCGTGAACCACAAGCCTGTGAACCTGCGCAAAGTGATCTCCGCACTGGGCGAAGGATGCACCATGAACTATCACATTGGTTTTTACTACTTGGAACGGCCGTGAAACATTTGTTTGTGACTGGCACCGACACGGGCATCGGCAAAACAATTACCAGTGCATGGCTTTGCAAACACTGGCAAGCAGATTACTGGAAGCCGTTGCAAAGCGGGCTTGAAGGTGGTAGCGACAGCGAGTGGATTGCCCGCCTGAGCGGACGGGCGGTACACCCGGAACTTTACCGTTTAACCCAGCCCTTGTCGCCCCACCAGGCCGCTGACATCGATGGCGTGAAAATTCAGCTCGGTGATTTTGTGTTGCCCACAGCCGAACGACTCGTGGTGGAAGGCGCTGGCGGTTGCATGGTGCCCCTGAACTGGCGCGACACCATGCTCGACCTCATGAAACACCTGGGCAGTTGCGCTTTGTTGGTGGCCCGCAGCGGGCTCGGTACCATCAACCACACTTGCCTTTCACTGCAGGCCCTGAAATCCGCTGGCGTACCTGTGCTGGGCGTGGTGATGGTGGGTGAGACCAACCCTGCCAACCGTGAGGCGATCGAACATTTTGGTGAAGTGCCGGTGTTGGCTGAATTGCCGGTTTTCACTGAATTAAGCCCGCAGGCACTGACTGAATTTGGCATGCCTGAGCGGCTTATTCGCGCGCTTGACAGCTTGTGATCGCACAGCCCTCATGACACAACTTTCCCACACCCAATTGCTTGAACTGGATGCGCAATATTGCTGGCATCCATTCACTCAAATGCAAACCGCCGCCGCACCTTTGGCTGTGGTTCGTGGTGAAGGCGAGTTTTTATTCGATGCTCAAGGCAAGCAATATTTTGATGCGGTCTCAAGTTGGTGGGTGAACATTCATGGCCACAGCAACCCCGCGATTGCACAGGCAATTTCCCGGCAGGCACTTGAGCTTGAACATGTGATGTTTGCGGGTGTCACGCACCCTCGCTGTGTTGCTGGCAGAAAGGTTGATCCAGCTTGCGCCCGCGCCCATGGCCAAGGTGTTTTACTCCGACAACGGATCGACCGCCATTGAAGTGGCCCTGAAAATGGCCTTTCAATACTGGCAAAACAAGGGCGTGGACACCAAAAAACGGCTTATCGCGCTGGAGGGCGGATACCACGGCGACACCTTCGGCGCCATGGCCACCGGCAAGTCCAGCGGTTTTTACGATCCTTCGCGCCCTGGCTGTTTCAGGTTGATTTCATCCCCACAGGGGTGTGCGCCTGCACGGAAGAACTGGCCCTGGCTGCACTCGATCATTTGCTGGCAAACAATACCGATGAAATTGCTGCGTTGGTGCTCGAGCCTTTGATTCAAGGTGCCAGCGGCATGCGATTCATGCGCGCAGCCCATGTGGCTGAACTGTGCAAACGCTGCGAAGCGGTCGGTGTTCTGGTGATATTCGACGAAGTATTCACTGGCTTTGCCCGAACCGGCACTCTGTTTGCCGCCGAACAAGTGGCACAGTTTGGGGGGCAAGCCGACATCATTTGTATTTCAAAAGGGCTCACCGGCGGCTTCATGCCCATGGCAGCCACACTCACCAGCCAAGCGGTGTACGACGCGTTTTTAAGCGACCATGTTGGTCATGCCTTGCTGCACGGCCATTCCTACACCGCAAACCCATTGGGTTGCGCTGCGGCCCTGGCCAGCCTCGCCTTGTTCGATGAAGAAAGCACATGGGCGAACATTCACCGCATTGAAGCCACCCACCAGCGCTGGTTACCCACCTTGGCTTGCCACCCCCTGATTGAAAACCCGCGCGTGTGCGGCACCGTGGCGGCCTTTGAGCTAAAATCCAGTCACAGTCAGTATGGTTCCAGCGCGAGTCAATGGATACGCCAAACGTTTCTGGAACTGGGCATTGTGGTGCGCCCCCTGGGCAACACCGTGTATTGGGTGCCGCCTTATTGCACCGAGCCCGAGACACTGGAAAACGCCTACCAAACACTGATGCACGTATTACAACGCTGGGGCAGCCTGATTGCACCCGGCCCCGGAAGCGAATTGTTCTGAAGGATGCACATGGAAAGCCAAATTACCTGGGTTGAAAACAAAAAAACAGCCCCACCCGCCCTTGAAAAGCAGCGCTGGAGCGTCGAGGCCATTGAAGCCCTGTTCGCACTGCCGTTCAACGACCTTATTTTCAAGGCGCAGCAGGTGCACCGCGAGCATTTCGATGCGAACACCGTGCAGCTGTCTACCCTGCTGTCGATTAAAACCGGCGGCTGCCCTGAAGACTGTGGCTACTGCCCCCAATCGGCCAAGTACAACACTGGCGTGGAAGCAGAAAAGCTGATGCCCATCGATGAAGTGCTGAAAGCCGCACAGGCCGCCAAGGACAAAGGCGCCACACGTTTTTGCATGGGTGCAGCATGGCGCAGCCCCAAAGACCACCAGGTTGAAGCTGTAGGTGAAATGGTAACTGCAGTGAAAGCCATGGGCCTGGAAACCTGCGTCACACTGGGCATGCTGAAAGAACACCAAGCCAAACAGCTACAAGAAGCGGGTCTGGATTATTACAACCACAACCTTGACACCTCGCCCGATTTTTACGGCGACATTATCAGCACGCGCACCTACCAAGACCGCCTGGACACGCTAGACCGCGTTCGCGATGCGGGTATCAAAGTGTGCTGCGGTGGCATTGTGGGTTTGGGTGAAACGGTTACACAGCGGGCTGGCCTAATTGCCCAACTGGCCAACATGGTCGAACCGCCCGAGAGTGTGCCTATCAATAATTTGGTGAAAGTTGAAGGCACACCACTGGCGAACAACGAAGAAATCGATCCACTCGATTTTGTACGCACCATCGCCGTGGCCCGCATCACCATGCCCACCAGTTTTGTGCGTTTGTCCGCTGGCCGCGAAAGCATGAATGAGAGCACCCAAGCGCTTTGTTTCTTGGCGGGTGCCAATTCAATTTTCTACGGCGAAAAACTGTTGGTAACAGACAACCCGGAATTGGAACGTGACACCCAGTTGTTTGAAAAACTGGGTTTAAAGCGACTTGAGAATTAAGCAGCTAAACCCATTGTTTTTAATCAAGAATTTTCAACATCAGGTTTAAATATCTGAGTCAAATCAATGGTTTGGCGGGGTGAAGACAGGCCTTCTCCCGCTTTATCCACACCAAAATTACGCGCATAATTAAAGCCTTGCATGCGAAACAGCGCAAATCGCTTGAATTGCTGCTGTTGAAGGGAATAAGAACATGAAAAAAACATTATTTTGTGCCTGCTTGGTGCTAACACCTTTGCTGGCACCCACTTTGGCCAGTGCCCAAGCTGGCGGCGTCACCCTGAATATCGATGGGCAAAACCCGTTGAGCAAATGGGGCCGCTGGACAAGTTCTGAGAACGGTGGGCTTGGTTATGGGTTCAGACTGAACCAGGATCGCAACAAAGCCCCCATGAGTGCCCAGTGGGGTACCGGAGATTGGGTATTCAAACTAAGCCGTGAAGAAGGCAACAAGTACCCCGATTTGTTTTTTGGCTTGAAAGTATCCGAGAACCAACTTCAAACCACCTCGCTGGGTTGCATGAGCAACAGCGGCAGCGCCACACGCTACAGCAGCACCTTGTGCGGCGTACAGCTTGACATGAACCTGCAGTAGGCACATCATTCGTTTGACAGTCAAATTTCCTTGAATGACGGCACCTGAGTAATTTCAGGTGCTTTTTTTTCGTTTGATCTTTTCAATTACTCACGTGCATATGTTGCTTCGGCTTGAATAGAAAAAGCCACCCGAAGGTGGCTTTTTCAAGCTTTGCATTCAAACCAAGCTTAAGCTTGACGTTGAATTAGAAGTTGTGACGCAGACCAATAGTGAAGTTGTCCTGATCGGCTTCAGCACCAGTTGCAACTGTTTCAGTTGTCAGGCGGTTGAAACCCACGTAGGTACGTGTGCGCTTGCTGAAGTCGTAGTAGTAAGCGATTTGAGCTTGGGTCAGTTCGGCGGGTGCTGCCAAATTGTTGCGCTCGGAATCAGCGTATATGCCGAAAAGACCGCTGTTCGCACTCATAGGTACAGTGGCTGACAACAGGTATTCTGTGTTGCTGTCTTCGCCATTGGCTGGGTTGGTTTCATATAAACTAGTTTGTGCTACCATGCCGCCCAATGTGAATGCGCCAAAATTGTAAGTAATGATACCCTGAACTGTGCGCTCTGCATTTGCACCAGCACCAGCGGGACCAGCTGTTGAGGCAGCGTTAAACACTGAAGGATCTTGACCTTGCTGGTCAAACATCTGGAAGCCACCACCAACAGTCAGCGCACCCAGCTTGTAGGTTGCAGCAACTTCAGTTTGACGCGAACCGTTTTCTTTCGAAGCAGTTGCGGTGTTGTTTGGGTTGTTGTTGCCGGCGTTTGTTGCAGTATTTTGGTTGTTACCACCGCTCAAACCATGGCGCGCTTCAATAGCTACTCCACCAATATTGGTTTTGTAACCGAAAGAATTGTTCAAGCGCTGAACACGTTGAATCGCTACAACATTGCTGAATGTTGTACCGCCACCACCGATCACCACCAGAGGACCGGCTTGATTAGATACGCTTCCAAGGAAGCCAGCTTGAGTATACAGAGGGGCAACAGTTTCATTACCACCATCTTGCTGGCCGGCCACCAAAGTACCCCAGCCGCCTTTCATACCGATGTATGAGTGGCGACCACCAACACCAGCGTTGGCATCAGCATTAACGGAGAACTCGTAACCAAACACAAGACTTAAACCACCGCCCAGATCTTCGCGACCGGTAATACCGAATCGTGAAGAAGCATCTTCTAGGGCAAAGTTCCCACCGGCGGTATCAGTCGATTGTTGGTCTAAGACTTGGTGTACACGACCATACAAAGTTACGTTTGATGAATCAGCAAATACTGGAGCGGCAAATGCCAGGCCCAGAGCAGCAGCTACTAGCTTCTTGTTCATATTTCACCCTTATTAGTGTTGGTTGAATCTTTGCCGCCATTTCTAGCGGCACGAGAGACAATGTACACGGGGACCCTTGGGCCGACCAACCAAATCGTGGTGTGAGAATGGGGAAATCGGTGTTTTTGTCGCTGACGTGCAACAGGAGAAATTGATCATTCCCATAGTTTTATGACATCAACAATTCGCCAAAATCGCCTGGAGAACCGCAAAAAGCCTTGTGAATGAAAAACTTAGAATTCCAGAACCAGGCAAACGAGGCACCAAAGCGGGAGACTGCGGAGGCCACGCATTAACTGTGACTTTTAACCAACAAGAGGCGGTCTGAGCGGCCCATTTCTGCGCAAATTAGGGTGATGGCTTCTGAAGCGCTGATCACCCGATCCGCGTACGCAATCAGGCCCATGGCCTGGGGCAAACCCAGTTGTAACCAGCCGGGCTGACTAGTACCCAATTGCCGGGCGAGTAATCGATTGCCCCCAACAATGGCAGCTACGGTTAAATGCGTGTTGCCGCCAAGCTGCGCAAGGCTGCATTGCAGGGCCTGCCATTGCAAATCAAGACTGGTGGGCGTATTTTCCTCGGCATACAGCAAGGCCACAGCCTTAGGCAGGCCGGGTGGGGTTTTGCGATAAAGCTGGGTTGCATAGGCCAAGGCTTGGGGCCCGGCCTGCAACAAGGGCCGTTCAGCGCGTAGAAGGCTTGGCAATTCCTGTTGCATGAATTGCCCCCCAACGCCCAACATTTTTTGAACATGCTGAAATTGTGCATCGGCTTGCTGGTTTTGCTCTGGCAAGGCCGCCAAAGCCGAAACCCCAATGCAAAGGTCAAGCTTCAAGCCACGCAGCTTTTTAAACTGGGCGCGTTTTTCAAGGTAATAAGAAAGGCGGGTTTGCGCCGGGCGGCGGGGTTCCAAGGCGCGCAAGGGGATGTACACGGGCACCCGTGCGTCCATTTCAAACAAAAACAAGCTGGCTTGGGGGCCAAATAATACCCAATCAGCACCGGGATATTCGGCCTGCAGTTGCCCCCATGCCGCGCGTGCTGCCATGGCATTGTGCAGCCCTTGGCCAAACCACACACCAATTCGCTGACTCGCTGGCAAACATCCAGACATCAAGAGCGACCCAACTGAGGTGTCTGAATGGTGCCCACCAAGCCGTCAATATTGCTTTGTTTGCCAAACTGGGCCAGCACGGTTTGCCGGCCCAGTGCTGCCATGTCTCGGGCTTTGTGGGGTTCAGTCAGCACAGCACCCAATGCTTGAACCCAGGCATCGAGCGCACCGGGCGCATGGGGCGCTGGGCACACATAACCTGTTACACCACTTTGTACAGTCTCGGGCAGGCCACCCACATTGCTGACCACCACAGGCACGCCCAAGCCCAGCGCTTCAATTTGGCTCATGCCCAAAGGCTCGTAACTGGAAGGCATGACCAACACATCCGCACGCTTGATGAGCGGTGCAACGGGGTTCAACATGCCCGGCAGCACCACATGCCTGCTCAGACCCAAACGCCGCGCTTCGGTTTCGATGGCCTGTCGGGTTTCACCCTCGCCGGCTGCCACGTACAACAAATTTGGAAACTGTGGGAGCAGGGCTTTCACCACCTGCAACATGAAACTGTGCCCCTTTTCTACCCTGAACATGGCCGCATGGGCAATCACCGGGCGCTGCTGCAAATCACTCAGGCGGGCATCAAGTTCAGCGGGCAAGCCCAGCGCCGCAGCGGCGGCGATGCTTTCAAAATCAACGCCAGGGTACAACACACCGATTTTCTCGGGCAGTACCCCACTGTTTTGCAGCAATTGGTCTTTCAAAGCCTGGCTGGGCGTGAAGGTTTGGTCAAACATCTGGTTGTAAGTGAATGCTTTGGCCGGGCCTGGTTGGTAGGTGCGCATGCGAATCAAGGTAGGCCGGGGCTTGAGCAAGCCAAGTTTTGCCAGGGCATGCACGGTTATTGAACACAAATTGGCATCGTGGCTGCTGTGGCACACCACCGCCACCGGCTTGTACTGCCGAACCAAATTGGCCAGCCTTAAAACACTGGGCGGGTGAATGGCATTGCGAAATGCCACAAACTCAACATTCAAACCTAGCTTGTAGGCTTCCTGAGAAATTCGGCTGCCTGGCCGACACAATATATAGGGGGTGTAACCTTTGGCCTTTATACCCACCGCCTGCTCAAGCAATTGCAGTTCTTGACCACCGATATTTTTAGAACTTTCAGAGAAGAAAATACTGGTCATTTGAATTGGAAAACAAAATTGGTTGAAATCACGGTCTATATTCGCTCTGTGTTTGCTCAACGTTTGTGCGGGTTCACTCGGCAGTTTAATGCGCCACCGCACACGCATGGGCGTGAATTCACTCTAATCAATACCGGGTTGAAATACTTTGCAGAAAATTTTGGTGATTAAATTGAGGCATCACGGTGATGTGCTGTTAACCACGGCCCTTTACCACGCCTTGCACGACCAATTTCCTGGCGTACAGGTTGATACCCTGATTTATAAAGAAACAACACCTCTGTTGCAAAACAATCCGCACCTTAACCGGGTGCTCTGTATTGACCGGAAACTGAAAGGCTTTGCAAGGCTGAAGGCCGAACTTGGACTGGTGTTTGAGACACGGCGTACTCGTTACGATGCCGTGGTGCATTTAACCGACCAATGGGTTGGTGCCCTGCTCGCTCGCTTTTCAAATGCGCCCGTGCGCGTACAAATGGCCTATGCAAAACGCGACAAGGCCCTGTGGCACGCCTGCTTTACACACCGTGTGGTACCCCCACCCCGGGGGCAAGCACACGCCGTGGAGCTAAACCTGCTGTGCCTGCAAGCCCTGGGCGTGAACCCCCGCAGCCTGCGCGGTGAAATGGTGTTGCGCCCAAGCCCTGAAAACCTGGACAAAGCCGACAAACTTTTGGCTGGGCACAGAGTGAACGGACCATTCGTATTGATTCACCCCGCTGCCCGTTGGCCTTTTAAGTGCTGGGAAGACGACAAGTTTGCCGACGTGGTGGTGCATTTGCTGAACCAAGGTTTGCACGTGGTACTCACCTGCAGCCCTGACCCAGTGGAGGTGGCGATGACAGCCGAAATAGAACGCTTGGCACGCGCCAAGTTTTCAACGGGTTCAAGCCAGTTGGTGAATGTGGGCGGCAAAATGAGCCTGCCCCTGTTGGCGGCTTTGCTGAAGTTAAGCAAGTTTTATGTGGGCGTGGATTCCGCACCCATGCACATGGCCGCGGCATTGAATGTGCCGCAGGTGGCGCTGTTTGGTCCCTCCTGGGTACAGGAATGGCGGCCTTGGTCGGACAAAGCCACCGTCATTTACGCGGGCGACTTTGGGCCACTTCCCCACCCCGACAGTATTAATACAGACGACACGACCCGTTTGCTGGCAGCCATTCCCACTGAAGTTGTGATTCAGTCAGTAGACAAACTTGTGGACTGATTTTGAATGGAATGCAGGTATTGGTATTTGCCCTGCCTGGCCAACAGTTCTTGGTGGGTGCCCTGCTCAATCAACTTGCCTTGGTCCAACACGATAATGAAATCGGCCGTGGTCAGTGTGGACAATCGATGTGCAATCACCAGTGTGGTTCGACCATGGCGCAATCGTTCCATGTCCTCTTGAACTTCACGCTCTGCTTCGGAATCGAGTGCAGAAGTGGCTTCATCGAGAATTAGAATTGGGGCGTTCTTAAGGAATGCCCGTGCGATTGAAATACGCTGGCGCTGGCCACCAGACAATCTCAGTCCGTTATCGCCCAGCACCGTATCCAGACCATTTTCAAGTTTTTCGATAAATGGCAGAGCATTGGCCATGCGGGCGGCATTCAAAATGGCTTCGTCGCTGGCACCACGCATTTCGCCGTAAGCAATGTTGTTGCGCACGGTGTCGTTCAGCAAATGGCTTTCCTGTGTTACCACAGCAATTTGGCGGCGAAGGCACTGCAAATCCCATTGTTTCAAATCAACACTGTCCAGCTTCACCACGCCACTTGTGGGGTCCAGAAAACGAGGCAACAAGTTGATCAATGTTGACTTGCCACCGCCCGACACACCCACAATACCCACGGTTTGCCCGGGTTTGACCCACAAATTAATATCAACCAGCGTAGGCGCCTCTGCGCCAGGAAAGGTAAGCCCCACTTTGTTGAATTCTATATAGCCCAGGGCCCGATCGGTGGTGTGGGTGCCGCTGGAATTTTCAACCGAGCGGTCTACTACCCGGAATACGTTGTCGGCAGCCGCCAAGCCCTTTTGAAGCTGCTGGTTAATGTTGGTCAGGCGCTTCACTGGGGCCAACAACATCATCATCGCGGTCATGAAAGAGGCGAAATCGCCCGCAGTCATACTGTCGCTTTCAGCCAAAATGCCAGCGAAATACACCACAGCAGCCACAGCAGCGGCAAGTATCCACTGAACAATTGCGGAGTTGGCCGCGCTGGTGGCCACCAGCTTCACGCGACTTTTCATGATTTCATCCGCGCTTTTCATAAAGCGATCGGTTTCAACCTGCTGCGCACCGTAAATCTTGATGATTTTTTGCGCGCCAATCACCTCGGAAATGCTTTGTACCAAATCGGCATGCGAGGTTTGCGCACTGTGTGCAAAGCGGTTCAAGCGCTTGGCTGCCACCGACACACCAATGGCTATCAAGGGAAGAATTGCAAAACAGATCAAGGTGAGCTGCCAGTTGGTGTAAAGCAAAATGGCCATGAGGCCGATCACGATTGCGCCATCGCGAATTAGCACAGTGATGATGTTGAAACCCGCTTCGGTGACCGCATCCACGTTGGTGGACACGGTGGAGATAATTTTACCGGCGGGTTGTTCTACAAAATACGAATTGGGGAAACGCAAAATGCGGGACAGCATGTCAAACCGCAAATCGTGAACAACGAGGCCAGCCAGCTTGGCGCTGCAATACTCGTTGATGTACGTGGCCAAACCACGGATAAGGAACAGCACAACAATAATGACCGGCAGCCACTTCGCCATTTCGGTTCGCTCGCCGGAAAAGTTCTCGTCGATCAGCGGCTTCATCAGGCTGGCAAACAAAGGCTCAGTGACAGCGGCAAACACCAGGGCAATAAGAGATGTCGCAAAGAGCGGCCAGTAACGAAGGCTGTAGGAAAGCAGACGTTTGTAAAGACCTTTGGCGGTGTAGTCAGTGATTTCGGGCATGCAGCGTGAACGTGGATTGGATGGTCGAAGTTTACACGGTTGTGTGTGGCTAGCGAGTGCGACTCAAGCGGCATGTGCTCGTCGCCCAATCAGCCTGTGCATGCTGCCCAGTCATCGCGTGTTCGCTTGCACAATCAGCGCGAATCCCAATCTGTCGCCAGAAAACCTGGTTTTCCCTTGCTGAGCCTTGCGATGCCTGAGAACGACCCTCCTAAACTGCAGGTCGGGTCCGTTCTCTGTTGCCCATGCTGGTCAACACCGGCCCTGCTCGGCACGCAAGGGCAGGTTTTCTTGAAGGCGAGGCGATTGGGACATCGCTGCTGATTGGGCTAGCTCAGCAAGCCCGACGAGTTGGCGACAGCGCCATAGTTTCCGCCAAACTGGCTGATCAATCAGCCAAACACCCACTTGGCATTGCCCTCACCCAGCCAACCTTGCATTTCAATCAGCAGGTCTTCTTCCGGGCGCACCTTCCAGTCGCTGCTCAGTTGCGCCACGCAGGCAGCCTGCCCATTGTGATAGTCAATTTCGACCAAACAACCCTGCACGGGATCGCGGAAAGGCTCCAGCATGGCGCGCAGCTTTTCAGCATCCGATTGCCCGTTCATGCTCAGCCTCAAGCGGCTAACAAAGTGGGCCCGGGCACTGGCCAGTGAATACAGGTTCTCGGCTGAAATTCGCAAGCCTCCGGTGTAAGAGTCTTCAGACACCTTGCCTTGCAGCACGAGTAGCGAATCTTCTTTGAGCAGGTTGCGGTTGGCTTCAAACTGCTCATTGAAAATTGACAATTCAACTTGCGCGGTAGAATCGTCGAGCAACACAACCGCGATTTTCCCGCGCTTGGTCATCATGGTGCGCAGCGATGCGATTACACCCGCCATCCACACCAAATCCCGGCCAGGCGACAGGTCTTTCAACTTCAGTTTGACGAACTGGCGCACTTTGTCTTCATCGGCCTTGAACAAATGCCCGCTGAAGTAATAACCCAAGGCCGCTTTTTCCTGCTGCAGCTTTTCACGTTCGCTCCAGGTGGGCACTTCCACCAATTCCGGCGGTGCATCGCCACCCAAGGCTTCACCGAACAAACTCACCTGTGCAGCTGTGGCGGCCTGTTGAGCAGCCCATTCCATGGCCTGCCCTGAACTGGCCAACAACCTGGCGCGGTCTGGGTTCAGAGAATCGAAAGCACCTGCGCGAATCAGTGCCTCAATCACCCGGCGATTGATCTGTTTGCTGTCTACACGCTTCACGAAATCGAAGAGACTGGTGAACGGACCATTGGCGTTGCGCTCGGCAACAATGGCCTCACAGGCAGCCTGGCCAGTTCCTTTTACAGCACCCAAACCGTAGCGAATGGCGCTTGCACGCTTCTCACCATCAATGCGCACCGCGGTAAAGCGGAAATTGGACTCGTTCACATCCGGACCCAGCATCGTGACCATGGTGCCGGCTTTCTTGCCCGGCACCTGACACATGGCCATGGCGTCTTCAACAAAGATTTTGACTTTGTCGGTGTCGTCCATGTCTGAACTCATGGACGCAGCCATGAATTCCGCTGGGTAATGTGCCTTTAACCAAGCTGTATGGTACGCAATTAGCGCATAAGCGGCCGAGTGCGATTTGTTGAAACCGTATTCTGCAAACTTTTCCATCAAGTCGAAAAGCTGCTTGGCCACGGCCGGGTCCACACCGCGCTCTGTGGCGCCAGTCGTGAAAATTTCACGCTGCTTGGCCATTTCCTCGGGCTTCTTTTTACCCATGGCTCGCCGCAACAGGTCAGCACCGCCCAAGCTATAGCCCGCCAGAATCTGGGCAACCAGCATCACCTGTTCTTGGTAAACAATCACACCGTAGGTGCTTTTCAGGATGCCTTCGAGCTTGGGGTGAAAGTACCACTCCGCGCGCCCTTTGCCGGTCTTGGAGGTTTCCTTTTTACGGGCAATGAAGTCGTCCACCATGCCGGAGCCCAAAGGGCCAGGACGGTTCAGCGCCATCAAGGCAATGATGTCTTCGAAGTTGTCGGGCTTCAGTTTCTTTTCCAGGTCTTTCGCGGAACGCGATTCAGACTGGAACACTGCAGTCGTGTTGCCCTCTGAAAACAACTGATACACCGCAGGGTCGTCCAGCGGCAAGTCTTCCAAGCGGAAGTCGCGCTGGTCTTCGTAGTTTTCCCGCACCCAACGCACTGCCCAATCCAGAATGGTCAGGTTGCGCAGGCCCAAGAAGTCGAACTTCACCAGGCCCACGGCTTCTACGTCGTCTTTGTCGTATTGCGACACCACAGAATCGGTTGAACCGTCAGCACAATACAAGGGACAAAAATCAGTCAACTTGCCCGGTGCGATCAACACGCCACCCGCGTGCATACCCACGTTGCGGGTCAGTCCCTCCAAAGGCCGCGCCACTGCGATGATTTCCTTGGCCTCGTCTTCGTTTTCCACCCGCTCCTTGAACGTGGGCTCTTCATTCAACGCGCGTTCAAGGTCCCACGGGTCCGTGGGCGTTTGCGGAATCAACTTGGACAGGCCGTCGCAATACATATAGGGCATGTCGAGCACACGGCCCGCATCGCGAATGACCGCTTTCGCACCCAAGGTACCGAAGGTTGCGATTTGGCTAACCGCATCGCGCCCGTAGTTTTGCTTCACGTAATCGATGACGCGGTCGCGGTTGTCCTGGCAAAAGTCGATGTCGAAGTCAGGCATGGAAACCCGCTCGGGATTCAGAAACCGCTCGAACAGCAAGTCGTACCGCAACGGGTCAAGATCGGTAATGCCTAGGGCATACGCCACCAGCGAGCCTGCACCAGACCCCCGCCCTGGGCCCACAGGCACGCCATTTTTTTTGCCCCAGTTAATGAAGTCTTGAACAATCAGGAAGTAACCGGGAAAGCCCATACCGATAATGGTGTCGCATTCAATTTTCAAACGCGCTTCGTATTCCGGGCGCATCTTTTCCCGTTCCTCTATGTTCGGGAACAGGTGCGTCAAGCGTTTTTCCAAACCTTCCTTGGACAAATGCACAAGGTAGTCGTCAAGCGTCATGCCGTCTGGCGTGGGGAATGCGGGCAACTTGGGTTTGCCCAATTCCAGCGTTAAATTACAACGCTGGGCAATTCGAATACTGTTGCGGATGGCGCTGGGAATGTCGGCAAACAGTTCTGCCATTTCCTGCGCAGTTTTGAAATACTGCTGCTCGGTAAAACGACGTGGCCTGCGCGGGTTCGACAAAATTTCGCCCTGTGCAATACACACCCGCGCTTCATGCGCACGGAAGTCTTCAGGCTTCAAAAACTGAATCGGGTGCGTGGCCACCACAGGCAGCTGCAACTTGGCCGCCAACTGACAACTTAAATTCACCAGGTTCTCGGCCTGGGTGGACCCATCGCGCTGAAGCTCAATGTAATAGCGCCCCTCGAAATACTTCAGGAATTTGCGGGCTGAGTCTTCAGCGCGGGCCATGTTGCCACCCAGCAAAAACTGGCCGACATCGGAATTGGCAAACCCGGAGACGGCGATCAGGCCATCACAACCTACCTCATCAAACCATTCAAACTTCAGCGTGGCTTTTCCGCGTTTCTGATTGCGCAAGAAGGCACGGCTTAGAAGCTCGCAAAGCTGCAAATAGCCTTTGTGGTTTTGCACCAGCAACAGCACGCGGGCGGGCTGTTCTTCATCGCGATCGCTTTCAATCCACACATCGCAAGCCGCAATTGGCTTGACACCGGCACCGCGTGCCTTGCCGTAAAACTTGATCAAACCAAACAGGTTGGACAGATCGGAGATGGCCAGCGCGGGCATGCCACAGCCAGCGGCGGCTTTGACGGCCTCGCCCACGCGCACCATACCATCGAGCACCGAAAATTCAGTGTGCATGCGCAGGTGAACAAACGTGGAAGGCAATGTGGGGGATGAATTTGTCATCCCCCCATTTTATCCGCAAACGGATATTTGATTACAGCCGATTTACGTCTTGGGCCAACTATTAGCCAGCCAGCCTCTTGGCAAACTCAGCCACCCGGGCACCATAAACTTTCGCAGTTTCCAGGTCAGAAGCAGGCGGAGTCACGTCTGCCGGGGCATTGTCCGATTGAGTCATCACACCCACCCAAGAACCCACGCGGTTCAGTTCATTTACATCGCCAGGCCTCTGGGCACCCGGGGTGGCACTGCCCACCCAGATCATGCCGTGTTGCATGGCGTAGGTTACGAAATACTGAAGCGTGCTCAACTTGTCGCCACTCATGGAAAGCGAATTGGTAAAGCCGCCCGCCACCTTGTTCTTCCAGCCTTGGCTGAACCACACCTTGCTGGAAGCGTCTGCAAACTTTTTGAAGTCCGCCGAGGCACCGCCCATGTAGGTGGGTGAGCCGAAAATGATGGCATCAGCCTTGGCCAATACGTCCCAAGTGGCGTCGTTCACGTCGTTGACTGAAATGAGGTGGGTTTGTACACCCGCCACGCCCGCTGCACCTTGTTCAACGGCCTGCGCCACTTTGGCTGTGTGACCATAACCACTGTGATAAACAATTGCTACTTGTGTCATTTTTTACTCCCTTGTTGTTTTAACAATCAAGCTGGCAAGTCGAAGAAAAGTACCTCGGCCTGTTCGCTCACATCAAAATTCAATTCCCGCTCACCGGCAATCAACAGTGCATCCCCGGTTTGAAGCAACACATTGCCCACATTCAAAGAACCCTTCGCCACATGCAAATAGCCTTTGCGTGCCGGGTCCAACTCACGGTGTACGCTTTGATTGCTCAAGCGGCCTGCGTACATTTTTGCGTCCTGGTGAATAAAGGCGATTTTTTTCGCATCAGCCTCGGCCCTGTCGCCTGTCACGATCAGACCAAGCTGACCGGTGATTGTGGCTACATCCAGATCGTGGTCCTTGTAACCAGGCTCCACGCCATTCACGGCAGGCTCAATCCAGATTTGCAGCAAGTGAGCCACATCGGTTTTGTGCGCATTCATTTCTGAATGTCGAATACCGGTGCCTGCACTCATGCGCTGAATCTGATTGGGCTTGATGGCCGAACCACCACCCAAACTGTCCCGGTGGCTAAGCTCGCCACCCAACATGTAAGTAATAATTTCCATGTCGCGGTGACCGTGCGTGCCAAAACCGGTTTGCGGCTGAACCCAGTCTTCATTGATTACGCGCAGTGGGCCGAAACCCATGTGCTTGGGATCGTAGTAGCTGGAAAAAGAAAAGCTGTGATAGCTCTCAAGCCAACCATGGTTGGCGTAACCGCGCTCGTTGGATTTTCTGATCTGGAACATGTTCAACCTCCTGTTGAATGATGAATTCAGTGTAGGTGGTGCCATACGGCCAAACAAGGCGTAGAATTTGACGAACTCATTCAAAAAAACTGAACCCATGACCATCAACCTCGACAGCCTAGCCCTGCTTGAATTGATTGAAGCGCGGGGCAGTTTTGCCGCCGCCGCCGTGGCCCTGAACAAGGCACCTTCGGCGATCACCTACCAACTTCGGCAGCTGGAAGACAGTCTGGATGTTCTGATTTACGACCGGTCTGGCCACAAAGCCAAACTAACCCCTGCGGGCAAAGCCCTGTTGGAAGAGGGTCGCAAGTTACTTGAAAGCACCGATGCACTCACCAAGCGCGTGAAAGCCGTGGCCAGTGGTTGGGAGGCCGAGCTGCGTATTGTGCTGGATTCCGTGGTGCCGTTCGAAAAAGCCATACCCTGGATTCAGGCATTCGATGCGCTGGAAAGCCCGACACGGCTGCGTTTCTCAAGCGAGGTGTTGTCGGGCACCTGGGAGGCTTTGTACTCAGGTCGAGCCGACCTGTTGATTGGCAGCCGCCTGGATCAAAACCAGTTTGCCAGCGCCACCGGGCTGCACATTCAAAGCTTCGGGCAATCGCTGTTTGTGTTTGCAGTGGCCCCAAGCCACCCGCTGGCCAATGCGGAGGAACCGCTGTGCATCGACACCATTCGCCAGTACCGTGCGGTAGCCGTTGGCGACACGTCCCGCAACTTCAAGCCGCTTACTTTTGGCTTGCAAAGCGGGCAGGCCGTGCTGACGGTGCCCAATCTTCAGGCGAAAATGAAGGCACAACTGGCCGGCCTGGGTTGCGGCTGGCTACCCTGGAACCTGATTGAGCAAGAGGTGGCCAACGGAGAACTGCTTGTGAAAAAAACCGAAGACAGTACCCGCCAGAGCAGCCTGTGCTTTGCCTGGCAACGGGGCAGCCAAGGCAAGGCACTGGACTGGTGGACCCAACACCTGGCCACGGTACAACTTAACTTTCAACCACCTCAATAAATAGTGCTGAACACACCTGCACAAACGCCCTACGTTGGCCGCTTTGCCCCCTCGCCCACTGGCCCCTTGCATTTGGGTTCGCTGGCCACCGCGCTTGGTAGCTTTCTGGATGCCAGGGTGCACCACGGGCAATGGCTTTTGCGCATTGAAGACATTGACGAGGGGCGTTGCGACACGGCTTCTGTTGAACACATTCTTCACACCTTGAAACGCCATGGCCTTCAATGGCAAGGCGAAGTGTGGGTGCAATCGCAACGGCACTCGGTGTATGAAGTGGCCTTGAAACGATTGAGCGTGCTAAACCTGACCTACCCTTGCGCCTGCACCCGCAAAGAAATCGACGATGTCAATTCAACGCGCGCGCCAGGCCAGAATCGTATTTACCCCGGCACGTGCCGGCACGGCATGCCAGCTGGCCGGGAAGCCCGAGCCATTCGTTTTCGCTGCCCAGTTGAACCTGTGCAATGGCAAGACCACAGGCTAGGGCGGTTTGAAGACGACTTGAATACCAGCAGTGGTGATTTTGTATTGAAACGGGGCGATGGATTTTGGGCCTACCACCTAGTCGTGGTTGTCGATGATTTGGCCAGCAAGGTAACGCACATTGTGCGCGGTGAAGACCTGACCGACACCACCGCCCGACAAATTGCAGTGTGGAACGCACTGCAAAGCGGGCTTGAGACACAAGCGGTTATAAAGCCCCCTGCCTACTGGCACTTGCCTGTGATCTTGGCCGAAGACGGGCAAAAGCTTTCCAAACAAACCGGTGCTTTGGCTGTGCCCGAACACGACCCTGTGCTGAACTTGAATACCGTGTGGCAACACTTCGGTTTGGGCAAAATAAAAGCCACTGAAGTGACTCAGTGGCTTGAATTGGCGACTCTGGTTTGGGCCAATTATCGGGCAGCGCAAGCTGCGCGATAAGTCTTAATTGCGTGGCTCAGGTTCTGGGCTTAGTTTCTCGGACTACCACCCAACAAAAACGCCACAGGCGCGGCATTCTTGTTTTTTGGTTTGTTGTTGCCAACCGAAGACTGACCCGAAGCAGCAGCTTCACCAGCGGCCTTGTCTTCCTTGGATTCTTGATAAGGCTGATTGAACAACGAGTCTTTCACACGTGTTTGGGCCAGCTTGGCACGCAAGCGTTCGTATTCCGCATCGCGGTGAATTGGCGCATTGTCGTTGAAACGGGCCCCCTGATAAGACATATCACGTGAAGGGCGGCGTTCACGGGCTGGTGCAGCCTCATCACCACTTCGTGCAGGGCGACGGTCGGAACGACCCTCGTAAGTGCGGCCCTCATTGCGGCCTTCGCCACGTCCCTCGCTGCGACCTTCGCGACCGCCTCGCTCTTCCCTTGGCGCGCGTACCCCAGGCACAAAGCCCTCAAGTTCTTCACGCACAAAGGCTTTGCCAATCAGCTTTTCAATGTCTTTCAAGGCACGTTCATCGCGTTTTACGACAAACGAATACGCAGTGCCCTTGGCGCCAGCACGGCCAGTGCGGCCAATGCGGTGCACATAATCTTCAGGCGTGGTGGGCAGGTCGTAGTTGATCACGCAAGGCAAATCAGCAATGTCCAAACCGCGTGCGGCTACATCGGTGGCCACAAGCACCGTCACTTCACCAGCCTTGAAGGCTTCAAGCGACTTGGTTCGCTCAATCTGGGTTTTGTCGCCATGAATGGCTGTGCTCGATACACCTTCTTTTTCAAGGTGACGCGCCAAACGGGCAGTGCCCAGCTTGGTGTTTGAAAACACAATGACCTGGCTTAGCGCTTTGCTTTGAATCAGGTGGCAAACCGCCATGCGTTTGTCTTCTTCGCTGTCGAGCGCGAAAATAACCTGTTTGATGTTCTCGGAAGTTGCATTGCGGCGCGCCACTTCAATCAATGTTGGCGACACCATGAAGCTTTTGGCCAGCTTCTGGATTTCCGGTGAAAACGTGGCCGAGAACAACAGGTTCTGGCGCGTTTTAGGCAACAAGTTGATGATTCGTTGCAGGTCGGGCAAAAAGCCCATGTCCAGCATGCGGTCGGCTTCATCCAGCACCAGCACCTGCACTTGTCCCAAGTTAATGCTTTTTTGCTGAACGTGATCCAGCAAGCGCCCAGGCGTGGCAATCACCAACTCAACCCCACGGCGCAAAGCCTGAATCTGGGGGTTAATGTCAACACCGCCGTACACCACAGTGGAACGCAGAGGTGTGAACTTGGCGTAGGTGTGCACATTGGCAGCAACCTGGTCAGCCAACTCCCGAGTGGGCGTCAAAATAAGCGCACGAACCGGGTGGCGGGCAGGCGACGTGTTCTCCGTGGCCAGCGGCATCAAGCGGTTCAAAATCGGCAATGAGAAGCCAGCGGTTTTGCCCGTACCGGTCTGGGCCGCGCCCATCACGTCCACGCCAGTCAGCACCACTGGAATGGCTTTGGCTTGAATGGGTGTAGGTTGGGTGTACCCCTGGGCATCAATGGCTTTCTGGATGTCGGGGTGCAGCGCGAAGTCTGCAAAGGTTACATTCGCGAGTGCAGCTTCTTCAGCTGCGCTGGTGGTATACGGTTCAGTTTGTGTCATGCACGCATTCTAAGCCTATTTGGTGCTTATTATTTGTGCAATCGCTTTAAATTCACTTGCTGCACCGGCTGGGTGCAGCAAATGTACTTTTCATACAACAGCCAATCGACCCAGTCTGCTTACAGGTTTTCAGCAATAAACTCGTCCACATGTTTAATGGCCAAACGCCCAGCGTTGGCCTGCGAACTTTCGGTGCCCCAAGCCACGTGTGGCGTGATAATGCAGCGCGGGTGCTGCCACTGCACCATCAGGTGATCGCGGGGCGGCGGCTCTACTTCCAGCACATCGAGTGCAGCACCGCCCAAGTGCCCACTTTCTATGGCTTGTTTCAGCGCATCAAACTGCACCAAACCACCGCGTGCAGTGTTAATCAGTATCGCGCCCTTTTTCATTTTGGGAATGGTGTCGGGACCAATCAAACCCTTCGTTTGCTCATTCAGGGGGCAATGCAGGCTGAGCACATCGCTGTGGGCCAGTCCGTGCTCGAAAGTCACATACCCCTCACGAGGTTTTTCAACGCCTTGGCGTTCAATGTGCAAAATAGTCATGCCAAAAGCCTTGGCAAATTCAATCAGCTTGCCGCCAATCGCCCCGCTACCCAGCACGCCCAGTGTTTGGGTGTGCAGGCCACGCATGGGCAGTGTGTGCAGGCAAAAAAAGCGCGATGCACTCCAACTGCCATCGTGCACCAGCGCTTCCCACTCGGGTACGCGGCGGGTCAACTGCAAAATACACGCCATGGCGTGCTCAGCCACGGATTCGGGGCCGTAATTCACCACATTGCTTACCTTGATGCCGCGCTCGGCACAAGCCGCTTTGTCCACGTTGTCGGTACCCGTGGCCACCAATTGAATCATTTTCAGTTTAGGTGCTGCGTCCAGCTCGGCCGGGCCAATTTTCACCTTGTTGATAATCAGAATTTCCGCTTCCTTGATGCGCTCTTTGAGCGTGTCTGCAGTGGTGAAAGGGTATTCAGTCCACGTGTGCGCGCACTCTGGACGGGGCAAAGGGGTACGTACGGTTTCGCTTTCCAGCCAAACAATGTTCATGGTCTTGTGTCTCCAGTTCAGTTGCTAGAAGGCTACCGGCTAATCGCTGGCTTCGACACTGGGGCTAACCATGAAAACATTTGACCAACTTAGACCTTGACTGCTGCATCACCAAGCAAAAGTTCAGTGGCCACTCCGGCAATTCGATAGCAGTTTTTACCCGCCTTCTTGGCTTGATACATTTGCTCATCGCTAATTTCAAGCAGCTGTTGAATGGAATGCCCATGCAGTGGGTGCATGGCCGCGCCAATGCTGCACGACACCGTCAAACCATGGTTTTGCCGAACACGCACCAATAGCTTGTCGCAGGCAAATGATTCAATAATTCGTTCCGCAATGTTTTTAAGCAATTGAATATTACAGCGGGCCACAATAATGGCGAATTCGTCGCCGCCCAAGCGCGCAACATGGTCCACGTTTCGAGTTGCGCCCTTCAGCAATGTGGCACTGGTCTTCAAAATTTGATCGCCGGCTTTGTGGCCCAGGGTGTCATTCACGGCCTTGAACCCGTCAAGGTCGAGAAACATAAGCCCAAGAGTTTCTCCCGGCAGCAATCGCGAAAGCCGAGCCTCAAGGGTCATATCGAACCCCCGTCGGTTCAGCACGCCAGTCAGTGGATCGCGCTCTACCTCATTGCGCAAGTCCTCCACATTTTTGCGAATACTGACGTCGTCTACAATCAACACCGCATGGGCACCCTGAATTTTGTCGTTGTACACCGCAAACCGGAATTGCAGCACCCGGCCATCCGTAAAATTCAGTTCAACAGGCATCTCATGATTCCCAAAATAATCAGTCACCAAGTCTTTCAAACGAATTCGCTGCTCTCGAACCACCCCCGCTTGAATCAACACCGACTCAAGCTTCGCCGACTCGGGATTGAGTGTTTCAATTTTCAGCATTTTTGCCAGGGCTTTGTTCAAGTAAAGCAAGTTGAAATGCTCATCCAGATAAGCAACGCCACTGGCCAGAGACGACAACAGCATATCGAGTCGGTTTTTCTCAGACACCGACCGTGCGTGGCTTTGCTCCATGGCCTTCATTTGCAATTCAATGGCCTGGGCCATGCTGTTGAAGGCCGCACCCAAACAGGAAATTTCGTCACGCCCGGTCACCTCGATTCGGGACTGAATTTTTCCAGACTGCAATTCCATGGCCTTGCTGCGAAGGTCCTCGAGCCGGGCAGACAGGGTATTGCTCAAGCCCAACAGAATCATTGAGCAGGCCAGCGCACTCAATAAAAACACACCGGCCAGGTAAAACAGCATGTCATTGCGGCCCCGGTACACTTCGTTTTCATCAAACAACACCTTCAGTTGTTGCCCGGTATTTGGTAAATCAAAAATCGACAACAAAGGGGTTGCCGCCGGGGTCAGGTCGTCGGGCACGTCGCCCATGGCATAAGCCATCTCGCTGCCCTCGTTCACCCACACGGCTGCGGGTTTGTGGCGCGAGTAGAAATCCCGAACGATTGAAGAAAGTGCGTTCAGCGAATGGCTGTTGTTGGCCAAATGAGCCTTGGTCAGTTCGGATTGAAAACTTTCCTGAATGCGAAGCAGGTCCTGCTCGGCCAATTTGCCCATGTGTATGTATTGAATGGTCGTGAAAATGCCCCCCAGCAGCAACTGGGCTACAAACGTAGTAAGCAACCATTTCCACTTGAAAGACATTGTGAACAAACCCGTTTTGGATAAGGTACACAACCAGTATGTGGGTTCGCTGCGCAAGCGGTAATCCCACGAGAGGGGCACATTGTCAGCAATCGCAAAAAAAATGACTTATTTCTGCAAAGGGGTGTTGTGTTCAATATTGTTTTTTGCCATAATTGCGGGCTTGCCGAGGTGGCGGAATTGGTAGACGCGCTGGACTCAAAATCCAGTGGTAGAGATATCGTGCGGGTTCGATTCCCGCCCTCGGCACCAGCCCCCAGGACAACATGAAAGCAACCATGAAACTGTCCGAATTCGATTTTGATCTTCCTGAACAACTGATTGCCCAACACCCCCCGGAACACCGTGGTGAGTCGCGCTTGCTTGTTTGCAACAACAACAAATCCATTGAAGATCACCTGTTTGCGCATGTGCTGAACTTGCTTCAGCCCAATGATGTCCTGGTGGTTAACGACACCAAAGTGCTGAAGGCCCGACTTGAAGGCCACAAAGCCAGTGGCGGAAAAATCGAAGTGATGCTGGAGCGAATTCTCGACGACAGGCGCTTTACCGCCATGATTCGGGCCAGCAAGTCACCCAAACCGGGCAGTGAAATTGTATTGGCTGGCGCGGCCACAGCCCGTGTGCTGACCAAACACGACATGATGTACCAGCTGGAGTTACTGGAAAGCAGCCTGAGCCTGCCCGAGTTGCTGGATACGCATGGCGCCCTGCCCCTGCCCCCCTACATTGAACACAGCGCGAATGCGCAAGACGATGAACGCTACCAAACCGTGTTTGCGCGTGAGCCGGGCGCTGTGGCTGCCCCCACGGCGGGCCTGCATTTCACCGAGAAGCTGCTACAAGACGCACAGGCGCGCGGCGTAAAGCTGTTGAACCTGACATTGCATGTCGGCGCTGGTACTTTCCTGCCTGTTAAAACAGACAACGTGGATGAACACGTGATGCACAGCGAGCGCTACGCCATTTCGGGTTCGCTAATCGAAGCATGATCAAAGCCAAAGAAAATGGTGGCAAAGTGGTTGCAGTGGGCACCACTTCCCTGCGGGCATTGGAGGCCTGGGCCACGGAAACAGGCTGCAATTTAAGCACCACCGAAGGTTTGAATAAGGCAGCAGAATTTGCGCATCGCGGCCATGCCGGCGACACGCAAATTTTTATCAAACCCGGCTACAGCTTCAAAGTGGTCGACAGGCTGATCACCAATTTCCACTTACCCAAAAGCACCTTGCTGATGCTGGTGTCTGCTTTTGCCGGAAAAACCAACATACTCAACGCATATGCGCATGCAATTGCGCAACAATACAGGTTCTTCAGTTACGGCGACGCCATGTGGCTTGAACGCTCCGAATGATCGAATCTGCATACCCCGTTGTTTCTCACGATGGCAGCGTAATACAAATGATGCGCTGGTCTAACTCCGGAAACAAACCCAAACTGCATTGGGCACACGCCACCGGGTTTAACGCCAAAACCTACACCCCATTGCTACGCGAGTTATTGCCACACTTTGACGTACACACCTGGGACATGCGCGGACATGGCGAAAGCCGGTCAGCGGGCAACCCAAAAACATTTCGCGGCTGGTCCACTTATTATCAAGACCTGATCGCCGTGCTTGACCAGGCCAGCGAACCCATGTGGCTTGCCGGGCATTCAATCGGTGCCACCACCAGCTTGGCGGCAGCGGCCCTACGCCCTGAGAAAGTAAAGGGTCTGGTATTGGTAGAACCGGTGTTACTGGACCCCAAGCAAGGTTTTGCCTTGCGCTTGGCAAACTGGTTTGGCTTTGCTGACCGAATTGCCATGGCTGCAGCAGCCGCCCGACGGCGGGCAAGTTTCCCAACACACCAAGACGCTTTTGAGAATTACCGCAGCAAAAAAGCATTTGGTACGTGGAGCGATGAATGGCTAAAAGCCTATGTAGAACATGGTTTTGTGCCCAGCCACAACAATGAAGTTGAACTGGCCTGCCCACCCAGCTGGGAATCACTTACCTTTCAACACACAGAGCCCAATGCCGCGCGCTGGATTCGTGACCCAGGCTGCCCAATCCATATTCTGGCAGCAAGTCGAGGATCTACATTTCCCGCCACCGCACACGCGCGCATTCAGAAGCATTTGCCCAAGGCCCACATCGAGGTGATTGCCGATGCCACGCACTTCTTGCCGATGGAACACACCGGGCTGGTGGTGCAACGCATCTGCGACCTCGTGAAAAAATAAAGCCCGGTGATTTCTCACCGGGCCTTTGCAAAACAAAGCGATTGCATCAAATTTACTCGACCGCTTTCACCATGTCTTCAATCACTTTCTTGGCATCGCCAAACACCATCATGGTTTTGTCCATGTAGAACAACTCGTTGTCCAAACCGGCGTAACCCGCGTTCATTGAACGCTTGTTCACGATAATGGTTTTTGCCTTGTAGGCTTCCAGAATTGGCATGCCTGCAATCGGGCTCTTGGGGTCTTTTGCTGCGGGGTTTACCACATCGTTCGCACCCAACACCAACACCACGTCGGTTTGTGCAAATTCGCTGTTGATGTCTTCCATCTCAAACACCTGGTCGTAGGGCACTTCAGCCTCAGCCAGCAACACGTTCATGTGGCCAGGCATACGGCCCGCAACTGGGTGAATCGCATACTTCACCGTAACACCCATGTGTGTTAGCTTCTCGCTCAGTTCTTTCAGGGCGTGCTGCGCGCGAGCCACGGCCAAACCGTAACCGGGCACAATCACCACGGTTTCTGCGTTGGTCAGCAAGAAGGCCACATCATCGGAAGAACCGCTTTTCACGGTGCGCTGCTGGCCACCACCTGCTGCGCCTGCATCGGCCTCGCCACCAAAACCACCCAGAATCACGTTGAAGAAGGAGCGGTTCATGGCCTTGCACATGATGTACGAAAGAATCGCACCGGAAGAACCCACCAGCGAACCCGCCACAATCAACATGCTGTTGTTCAGCGAGAAGCCAATACCGGCTGCCGCCCAGCCAGAGTAGCTGTTCAGCATGGACACCACCACTGGCATGTCGGCACCACCGATTGGAATAATCAGCGTGACACCCAGGATGAAAGCTGCAATCGTCATGATGACAAAGGGCGTCCAGTCTTGCGTAATAGCGAACCAGACACCGCAACCAATCATCACGATGCCAAGAATTGCGTTCAGCTGATGCTGACCCGTGAAACGCACAGGTGCGCCCTGAAACAGGCGGAACTTGTACTTGCCGCTCAACTTGCCAAAAGCAATGACTGAGCCTGAGAAGGTAATTGCACCCACAAAGGTACCAATGAACAGCTCGATTTTGTTACCCAGTGGAATGTCGAAATTGCCCTTGGCGGTGATACCAAATGCGTCGGGCTCGGCTACAGCAGCGATCGCAATGGCCACAGCAGCCAAACCAATCATGCTGTGCATGAAAGCCACCAGCTCAGGCATCTTCGTCATTTCGACACGCTTGGCCATGACGGTGCCCAAACCACCGCCCACCACCAAACCAGCCAGCACCCAGCCCAAACCGGTTACGGCCGATTGCCCAGCAATTTCAGCCAGCTTGAAGATAAGGCCGATTGTAGTGGCAATGGCAATTGCCATACCCACCATACCGAAGGTGTTCCCCAAACGCGAAGTTGTGGGGTGTGAAAGGCCCTTGAGAGCCTGAATGAAACAGATTGACGCCACCAGGTACAACAGCGTCACTGCGTTGAAACTCAATTCCATAAATTTCTCCAGATCGCTGTTGGTTTATTTGTTCTTTTTCTTGAACATTTCAAGCATGCGACGGGTGACCAAAAAGCCACCAAACACATTCACGGCGGCCAAGGCCACAGCCAGCACACCCATGAATTTGCCCAAAGGCGTTACAGTCAGCGCAGCTGCCAGCATGGCACCCACAATCACGATTGCTGAAATAGCGTTGGTCACCGCCATCAAGGGGGTGTGCAGCGCGGGGGTTACGTTCCAAACCACGTGGTAACCCACGTAAATGGCCAGTACAAAAATAATCAGGTTGACCACGGTGGGGCTAATTGCGTCCATGTTGGCTCCTTCCTTAAGCGTTTTTGCGTTTGAGTTCGCCGCCGGTGCACATCAGGCACGCAGCAACAATGTCGTCTTCCATGTCGATCTTGAAGGCGCCTTCCTTGTCGAAAACCAGCTTCAGGAAATCGATCACGTTGCGGGCATAGAGTGCGGATGCATCTGCGGCCACCATGGCGGCCAGGTTTGCATAACCCACTATTTTTACGCCGTTGACGTCGACAATTTCGTTCAGTTTGGACAAGGGACAATTGCCGCCCTGCTCCACCGCCAGGTCGATGACCACAGAACCGGGCTTCATTGCACGCACGGTTTCTTCATGCAGCAATGTGGGCGCCTTGCGGCCGGGGATCAAGGCCGTGGTAATCACGATGTCGCTTTTGATCGCTTTGTCATGAACGGCAGCAGCTTGGCGCTTCATCCAGCTTTCAGGCATGGGGCGTGCATAGCCACCCACACCTTGGGCAATTTCACGTTCTTCGTCTGACTCAAAAGGTACATCAACAAATTTTGCACCCAACGATTCGACCTGCTCTTTCGTGGCAGGGCGTACGTCAGATGCCTCAATAACCGCACCCAAACGCTTGGCAGTTGCAATGGCTTGCAAGCCTGCAACACCCACACCGAGAATAAGAACGCGAGCAGCTTTTACGGTACCGGCAGCAGTCATCAACATGGGCATGAAGCGCTGGTAAACGTTGGCCGCAATCATCACCGCTTTGTAACCTGCAATGTTGGCTTGTGATGACAACACGTCCATGCTTTGCGCGCGCGTCGTGCGTGGCGCAGCTTCCAGTGCGAAGGCGGTTAAACCGGCCTTGTTCATGGCTTCCAGTGATGCATTGTCAAAGGGGTTCAGCATGCCAACCACTACCTGACCTGCACGGTAGGCCGACAATTCGTTTTCAGCGGGCGCGCGCACTTTGAGGATCATGTCGCAGTTGCTGATCACATCCATTGCGCGATCAACAATTGTTGCACCCACATCGCTGTAGGCCTGGTCGGTGATCGAGCTGGCAATACCTGCACCTGCTTGAACAAACACTTCGTGTTTTTGAGAAATGAGCTTCTTCACCGTTTCGGGTGTTGCGGCTACACGCGTTTCTCCGGACCTTGTCTCGGCCGGGATTCCGATTTTCATGGAACTTCTCCTTGTGGGAAAGCGCTTTTATTTGATGTTTAGGAACTGCAAATACACTGCTGGTGCGGACTATAGCACGGTAGTATCACTCAATCTAAGGGATAACCACAACCCGGTATCTGACAATAATTCTTGTCAAATAATAATTGAATCCGTTGAAATTGTGTTGATCCAGTGATCTAAGCATCAATTGGAGAATGGTGAGAAGCGCAGGGCTGCTTCTGAGTCAAAAATTCAGCGGCGAGCCTGCTCAATGTGCGCGCACACCAACTTGGCGGCCCCAATAAGGCGTGGACCATTGCGCACCAAAATATCATTGGGAACGGTATACACATGGTTGCGCTTTACAGCTGGCATCTGAGGCCAGCTGGCCCATTGCCTGACGAAACTTTGATGATCTCGCTCGGAGCCACTTGCTAGCAACACCTCTGGCTTGCGCTTCAGTACCCCTTCCACGCTCACTTGTGCAGCAAGGTTTGGCAAATCAACAAATATATTTCGGCCGCCACACAGCTCTATCACTTCTGACACAGCATGCTGCCCACCCAAAGTCATCAATGGCTGACTCCACACCTGATAAAACACCGGCACTATTGATCGACCGCCATACTCGGCTCGCAAAGACTTGAACTGCTGCAACCATTCTTCCACGCTGCGCGCGCTGGCCTGCTCGGTACCCAGCAACTTCGACAGCCGGCGCATGGTGCTGGCCACCTGCTCAATTTTTTTGGGCTCGCTGACAAATACTGGCACACCCGCTTTGCGAAGCTGTGCCACAACTTCCATTGAAATACCTGATTGCCACACCAACACCAAATCGGGTTTGCGGGCGAGAATTGATTCTGCACCGAGCATCCACGGGTTACCCAACTTGGGCAAAGTATTCACGCTTTCCGGAAAATTACTGGAACCATCCACAGCAACAACCTTGCTCATGCCACCCACGAAATCCACAATTTCCGTGAGGTGCGGTGCAAGCACCAGCACTCGCTGGGCTTGCTGTACACACACGGTTTGGTTTGTGTCGTCCTGGACGCAGGGTTCGCCTGCAAAAGCGAACCCCCAACTCAAGCAGCAAACAAACAAGCCAACAATAATTTGTCGCACTGAGTTCATCAGTTAAAAGTCAAACCTTGCGGTCAATTTCATGTTTCTTTCCGGGTCAGGGTACACACCCACCGGCGCAGGGTTCCCGAAGAAATTGAAATAGGCTTGAGAATAATAACTTCGATCAAACAAATTGTTGATTGACAGTGACACCTTGGCTTTACCGAAGGTTCGGTGAAAAGCCAAGTCAGCCACAGCAAAGCCAGGAATATGCCCAACGCCCTGAGGCGTAGTTAAGTCTCCACCAATTCGCTGATCGCTTTGTGCACTTAAGAGAAAATCAACCCGCGTGTCCTCCGAGAAGTCATAGTTCAAACCGACCTGAGCACGATGGCTTGGCACCAGAGGTACACGCACATTGTCCAAAGGCTCAGATTCAATCGACGCATCCAGATAAGTGTAAGCTGCGCGCAATTCTAGGTCGTTCGTCAAATCACTCACATGCTCGAGTTCAACACCCAGGCGCTCGCTTTTGTCCAAATTGACGTTTGCGATACCCAGAAAACCGCCAAAATCGAATGGTGCTGCAATGATTTCGTCTTTCAGTTTCGCAAAGAATAGCCGAACGGTTTGCCGATTACCCGGTGCAGTCCGGTTCACGCCAAACTCCACCTCTTTGGCACGCTGGGGATTGATGAACTTATCCGCGAACGGTCTTGAAAACGGCTCATTGTCATCAGCATTCGGCACCCGATAACTCTGCCCCAGTTTCGAGAACAAGGTGTAGGTATCGTTCAGTTTTTTAGAGACGCCAAACTCGAAGGCATTTAAATCCACATTCCTGGAAACAGTATCATCGGGCGAGGAAGTGTCTTCCCTGAACTGGTCAATACTCTCTACCCGAAAGCCCGCGTTCAAACGCAAAGTTTCGTTGACCAACACATCGTCTGTAACAAACAGTGCATTGGACTTCTGTGAAATATTGGCAAAAAACGCTGGGGGAAAAACACTGACCGTATCGTAGGTGGCGTCTTGGAGGTGAACCCCCACGGTAAGTTGATGCGCAAGCCCCAGCGCGTTGAAATCTCGACTCAAGCTCGCCATAATCTGGTCATCCAGTAAGGAACGCTCACCTGTAGCGCCACCCAGCCTGAATGTGTTGAGCTGGTCGTTGCGTGCCAGATTTAAGTCATATTCATACGACCCCAACTGTCCCTTGAAAAACAGGCTGGCTGAATCTCTTTGAATATTCGAAAAGTTATTGGGGTTGCTGTTGGGTGCTTGCCTAGGGTCATCTTTAAACTGTTGCAAGGTCAGCTGGTTTGGCAAACGCACTTCCGAGTTGTCATTTCCTAGCCGAAGACCTACTTGGTGTGCCCCGGTCAGATATCGAATGGTGCCGCCCACACTGTCAAACTTTTCACCGTTGTTACGGCGGTAATTGCGTGTATTGGATTGCTGATGATCAAGACTGAATGACCATGGCCCCACTCCCGCAGAGCCGCTAAAGCTGGATTCATTGTAACCATAGGAGCCTGTGCTAAGCAGCAAAGATCCTTCTGGTTTCGACTCAGCTTCTGGACTGCGGGTAGTAATACGAATAACACCCGCAGAAGCACCATCACCATAGGCCACCGAAGCTCCACCCCGAATGATCTCGATCTTCTCAATACTTTGAATCGGTACCGCAGAAATTCTCGCTGCAGCTTGTTCTTTAACACTGTAACGAACACCATCCACAATCACCGCCAAATTCGATGAAGCAGTTCCGCCGTAACCACGCAGGTCATAGGTCGCGTCTCGTGTGCCAGACAAGCCCTGACGGGTCGCTACAAAACCAAGCTTCTCGATGATTTCAGAAATGGTGGTGTAGCCTGATTTATCGATGTCTTCGCGCGTGATCAGGGTCACGGCAGGGGGTGCCAATTCATCGGATTCGAAGGTTTGATGGCTGTGAACCACAACCGCCGGCAAATTATTGCTGTCCAGCTTGGACAATTCGATTTTTTCTGCGTCTGTCAGTGCAAACGCTGGGCTGCACGCAATGGTGCATGCGAGGGAAATCCAAGTCTTCTTCATGATGCTCACACAAATATTCCGTACCCACCGTACAGATAGAAATACGCTGCGAGAAAAGAGAAATGGAGCAAAAGACCGGACAAAGGCAAACCACGACGCTGCAGTTGATGAAGCAACACGGTTTGAAATTTCGACACTAGCCGCCTGCGCACTGCCTCCCCGCAGCACCAGTCGCTCGCCTGAATGGGACAGGCTGAACGGTCAAGGCCGGTATCCGGGCTTGTAAGTTTTGATGTGTCGCCTTCCCAGTTGCTGCATTTAGAGCAGCTTTACTACCAGTGGCAAAATGACACACCCGCACTTACTTACCGTTGCGGGGGCAGCGCAGGCTTGAACCTGCTTCCCGTTTAACTGCGCTCAAAAAATGAGCACAAGCACCTTAACCCTGCTATTCTAACGTGTTTTTTAACTCCCAACCCTCGGCGCACCCTGTTTAAGTAGTGCGATTGAAAGCCATGTCAGAAGTCTGGAAACCCAGCGTTACAGTAGCGGCCATTGTTGAACATCAGGGCAAATTCCTGATTGTGGAAGAACACACCACCGATGGCATCAAACTGAACCAACCCGCAGGCCACCTGGACCCAGGTGAAACGCCGCAGTTTGGTGCTGCCCGCGAGGCACTGGAAGAATCGGCCTGGGAAGTAAACCCTGTGGGGTTGTTGGGTATTTACATGAGCCGCTACACCAGCTCACGCACGCTGGAAGACGTCACTTACCTTCGCTTCGCATTTGCAGCCGAGGTGGTTAAACACCACACAGAGCGTGCCCTGGACGACGGCATTATTCGCACCCTGTGGATGACAGTTGAAGAACTGCGCGCCACGCAAGACCAACACCGCAGCCCCTTGGTGATGCGCTGTGTTGAGGACTTCCTGAACTGGAAAGCCGGCAAGCAACCCATCATGCCGCTTGAGCATGTTTACACACATCCCAGCGTACTTGCAGGGCCCATGCCCCCCGGCGTGTCGTAAGCATCATGGCAAAAACAGTAGTTATTGGCATGTCGGGCGGGGTTGATTCCTCAGTGTCGGCATGGCTGCTCAAACAGCAGGGTTACAACGTGATTGGTCTTTTCATGAAAAACTGGGAAGACGATGACGACTCGGAATATTGTTCCAGCCGGCAAGACTGGCTGGACGCTGCAAGTGTGGCTGACGTGGTGGGCGTGGACATTGAAGCGGTAAACTTCGCCAGCGAATACAAAGACCGGGTGTTCTCGGTGTTTCTCAGCGAGTACTCGGCAGGCCGCACCCCAAACCCGGACATTCTCTGCAACAGCGAGATCAAGTTCAAAGCTTTCCTGGATCATGCCTACAGCCTGGGCGCTGATTACATCGCAACCGGCCACTATGCCCGCGTGCGGGAAGTCAACGGTGAATTCCAGCTGCTGAAAGCGGTGGACCACAGCAAAGACCAATCGTATTTTCTGCACCGACTGAACCAAGCGCAGCTGAGTAAAACCCTGTTTCCGCTCGGTGAAATCCAGAAAACCGAAGTGCGGAAAATAGCGCTTGAACTGGGTTTGGCCAATGCCACCAAAAAAGACAGCACTGGCATTTGCTTCATTGGCGAGCGGCCTTTCCGTGAGTTTTTAAATCGGTATTTGCCCACTGCACCAGGCCCCATTTTGAATGACGAGGGCCATCAAATTGGCGAACACGTGGGGCTGAGCTTCTACACACTAGGCCAGCGCAAAGGCATCGGTATTGGTGGCCAGAAAGAAGGCAACGGCGAACCCTGGTTTGTGGCCCGTAAGGATCTGAAAAACAACACGCTGTATGTGGTGCAAGGCCATGACCACCCTTGGTTGCACCAGAAAGTGCTGACAGCCGAACAGGCCCATTACATTTCAGGCCAGGCGCCTTCAGAAACACACATGGCTTGCAAGGCGCGCTATCGCCAGGAAGACTCGGCTTGTGACTTCCAATTGACCAATCAAGGCTTCGAGTTGAACTTCATGGAAAGCCAGTTTGCAGTGACACCCGGGCAAAGCGCAGTGCTTTACCAGGGTGATGTGTGCCTGGGTGGCGGAGTTATTGCCAGTTACTGAGGTTTGGTGTCCTCAAAGCTTGGGCGACAGGCAAGGCGTTCGGAATATTCATTCAATTCCGGATACAACTCGCGCCATTTCAGTTCAGGCATGCGGAAATCCAGGTAGAACAATGCACAACCAACCGTGATGTCCGCCAGGCTGAATTGCTCGGTCAGGTAAAAACCGGGGGTGGTTTTAATGCGGTGGGAAACCCAGGCCAAGCCGTTGTGAATTTTCTGGGTTTGACGATCAATCAATGCCTGGCTTACTTTGTCACCTTCATGGAATTTCTTCTCCAGAATAATATCAACAGCGGCCTGGCTAATACCCTGCCCCAAAGACTCCATGGTGCGAACCAAGGCACGCATATTGGGGTTTGTTGGCAACAAGGGCACTGTTGGCATCATGTATTCAAGCGTGCCTGAGATTACCAAAGAATCGAATACAGTCTGGCCACCGTCCAAAATCAGACAAGGCACCTTGCCCAGCGGATTGTGGTCGGCGATGCGGGTATTTTCATCCCACACATTTTCCAGAACAAACTCGTACGGAATTTCTTTTTCTTGAAGCTGAACGCGAATTTTGCGCACGAAGGGGCTAGTCAGGGATCCCACTAGTTTCATCACAGTTCTCCTAAATACAATCCTGGATGAGATTGCGTCTTGTTTTTTACGACCTGAAAGTGTCTAACAGTTTTACAAATTGAACAAGCAGAATTCCAAAATACCACCGCGGACACCATTCTGTCCAAACAGTTTCCAGTGAGACAGGTTACAATACAAGGCTTTGAAAAACCTCAATTTTTACCACCCGCATGATCTCTTCAGACTCTTTAAGCACCTTAACCGCAATCAGCCCGCTTGACGGCCGTTACCAGTCCAAAGTGGCCAACTTGCGCCCATTGCTCTCTGAAGCGGGGTTCATGCACCACCGCGTGATCGTAGAAATCGAATGGCTGAAAGCACTGGCCAAGGCTGGCTTTTCTGAGCTCCCTGCCTTCTCCGCAACAGCTTTGGCAAAACTTGAAGCCATCAAAACCGAATTTTCAGAAGCAGATGCCCAACGCATCAAGGAATTCGAAGCGACCACCAACCATGATGTCAAGGCTGTTGAATACTTTATTAAAGAAAAGTTTCAAGCCGATGAAGAACTGAAAAAATCAGCGGAGTTTGTTCACTTCGCTTGCACGTCTGAAGACATCAACAACATGAGCCATGCACTCATGTTGAAAGCAACGCGTGAACAAGTGATTTTGCCGACACTGGACCGCATGGTGACCACCCTGCGCAATTACGCCCACCAGTTTGCAGACCTTCCGATGATGTGCCGCACCCATGGCCAGCCAGCCAGCCCCAGCACCATGGGCAAAGAATTTGCCAACGTGGTACACCGGTTGGAGCGCGCCATCGCCGCGATCAAAGCAGTCGAGCTGCCGGCCAAAATGAACGGTGCCGTGGGCAACTTCAACGCTCACCTGTCAGCCTACCCCGATTTTGACTGGGAAAGGCTCAGCCGTGATTTGATTGAAAGCCTGGGGCTTACCTTCAACCCTTACACCATTCAAATTGAACCACACGACGGCATTGCTGCGCTGATGGATGCAATTGCCCGCACCAACACCATTCTGATCGACTTGAGCCGCGACATTTGGGGCTACATTTCCCTGGGCTACTTCAAACAAAAGCTGAAAGCAGGTGAAGTGGGATCATCCACCATGCCGCACAAAGTGAACCCCATCGACTTCGAAAATGCAGAAGGCAACCTGGGCATGGCCAACGCGGTGTTGAAACACCTGGCGGAGAAACTGCCAGTTTCACGCTGGCAAAGGGACCTGACTGACTCTACCGTGCTGCGCAACTTGGGCGTGGGCATAGGCTATGCGGTGTTGGCCTATGAAAGCTGCCTGCGTGGCCTGGGCAAACTGGAGGTGAATGAAGCAGCCATCGCTGCCGACATCGACAACGCCTGGGAATTGCTCGCAGAACCAGTACAAACCGTGATGCGTCGTTACGGCCTGCCCAACCCGTACGAACAGTTGAAAGAACTGACCCGCGGCAAGGGCATTACACAAGAAGGATTGAAGCAATTCATCGCCCAGCTTGACCTGCCCGAAGCGGAAAAAACACGCCTGCTGGCCATGACTCCCGCAAGCTACATCGGCAAAGCCGCCGAGCTGGCCAAGCGCATTTGACAATCACCCCCGAGGCAAACGACCACCGTTTGTAAGTACCCTGCCTCGGGGATGATCAGCACGAAATACCCACGCATACTCAAGCACATAGAGTCATTTTTGGTGTTTGACCATGCGTGCGGGCCTCGGATTTACCTTGATTGAACTGACATTTGCAATCGCAATTGTCGGTGTACTCGCAACGCTAAGCTATGCTGGGTATGAATCTTCTTGGGAGAAGTCCAACTTTCGTTCCATGCGGGAGTTTGGCGTAGAGTTGGCATTAAGCCAGCAACTGCACAGGCAACGTTACGGACGCTACGCGCAGGGTGTCTCAAGCAATGGCGCACCGAATGCAAACCGCTTGGTTCTTCCTTCATCAGCCAAATACAGCGTGGTGGTCTCGAATTCCAACTTTCGGGGTTATCGCGCAGAAGTTACCCCCAGCGCGAGCGCGCCACTGAAGCTGCCCGAGGCCTGCCGAATCCTGATTGTTGAAAGTGACATGGGCATTCAACGTTTTGGCGCCCGGTCTGCCTCTAATCAAAACACATCTGAAAGGTGTGTTCCACATGGCTAAGGCAGACAACGGTTTCACCTTAATCGAAATAGTGGTTGGCTTGGCCGTGGTAGGCGTGTTGGCCGTTTCTGTAATCCCGAGTATGAACTCGGTGTTGAACAAACAAACGCTGAAGGTGAAGGTATCCCGGCTGGACACGTATGTGGACCAAGCGCGCAATTTGGCTGCAATCACCGAATGCCCGGTTCAAATGAACCTGCAACCCGCCAGCGCGGCGGTGAATCTGAATGTGACTGTTCAACACGATCCGTTCCTGAAGGGTTGTAGCGCGTGGTACGCACAAACCAGCAGCCAAAACAATCGCGGATTTTCAGCCACCTTGAATGACGTCACCTTGGCAGGTGCGGTGCGCCTGAATTTCAATGCGGTGTCGGGTGTGCTCGACACACAAAACCAAACACGCCTGACTCTGAACTACCGTGACAGGCGCGCACAGATTACCTTCTTGGGTATCGGCAACGGGGTGGTGAGCTATGACTGACAAAACCCGGCGTTTTCACGGCGCATCCACAGTCAGCCTTTTGATTGGCATGGCCTTGTTGGCGATCAGCATTACCGGCGCACTGAAATTAATGGGTGTCAGCATGCGCGCACAAAACGATTTGAATACCGAAAAGCTGGTGGATCAGGTTAATCGGATTGGTGAAATTATCACGGTTCACCTGAACCGGGGTGGCAGTTACCAAAACCCGGATGTCGAGGCCAAAGGCATACAGCTGTGCAGCTTGCAAAACCAGGCGGCCCAATGCAACGGATACCAACCCACCAGCCAAAACTTTTGTCTGAGTATTCCCACCCGGGTCAGTCGCAGCGGAAATGACGTGATTAACTTAACCGGCTTTCGTCTGCTCAATGGCGTGCTGGCTCAAAGGGAACTGAACGGCGTCAATATGGCGCAATTTGACCATGGCGCATTTTGCAACAACAGCCCGGACTGGCTTGATTTAAACAACAAGCACGACTTTGAATTCACCAACATTCGGTTTTGCAGATTTCAAGCCAACACACCGAACCAAGTCACTGCTTACTACGAACAGAATTGCAACTCGGTGATAGAGAACAACCCCGAATCCAATATGTTCTGGATTGCAATGTTCAAAGCCAAAATTGGCAACAACCTGACCGAGGGGCAGTATGAAGAAGCGAGAGTTATTCACCTGCTGAACACAACGCGGGTAAGGGTTGGATCATGAAAAAGCGGCGCAACTTGCACGATAAATTACAAACCGGTGCACTTGGCGTGTTTGTATGTGTGGTGTTGGTGATTGTGTTCGGGCTGATCAGCCTGCAAAACATCACTACCACAAGTCTGGATCTTTATCTGTCCAACTCCAAACAGCATATTGAAGAGGCGCGCCAGTTGGCCTATGCCGGCCTTCGACATTACACCCACAATTTTGGCAACGATGCGGCCATTCAGCAGCTTATTGATTCGCACCAAGGAGACACTCGGGTCATCGGCGAATGCTCCTACACAGTTGATTTACCCGAAACACTCGACCCGCAAGTACAGTTGGCCAGCCCAGACACGCCGGTCGACACGCGCCAGGACATTGTGATTCGCGGCATTGTAGTGCCGTACAACTGCGATCACTCTATTTCAGAGGAAAACTACAGGGCCACTTTTGAAATTGTGGCCAGTGTCAACTGTTCAGGAAGCAATGGTGTTGAATCGGGTTGCGTCAAACGCTCATTTGTGTTCAATCGCGAAGACAGCAACGGCTTACCCTACGTTACAAGAAAAACACCACCGCCCCCACCGCCCCCACCAGACCCGAATCCACCGCCACCTCGAGCTGAGCCTTCACGTCCACCCGCTGGGCCACCTTCCGGGGAAGTAAGGGAGCCGCCACCAAAATCGAAGGGCAAACATGAAGTTGGATTCTAGAAAAAACGGATTCTCAATGGTCGACGCATTGATCGCCATTCTGGTGCTGTCCATTGGTCTGGTGCTGTATGCCAAAAACTGGACAGCCAACTATGGCGCCAAGAATTCGACCCATGTGCGTTCAATCGCTGCAACCCAAGTCGCAGAGATTGGCAATGTATTGCTGGCCAATATTTCCGACCTGGACAGGGACACGCCACGCGGACAAATCATCGCCCGCATGCAGCAGTTCTCGGGGAGGCTGGAAGATCACTTGAACAGTTACGCGGGTGCCAGGGGCTACGAATGCACCAACAATGGACCAAGGGCCTTGGGTGCACCCAACAACGCAATTAACCTGAGCCAGGCCACATTGCCGCGCGCATGGGCGCAGGGTGCGGCGTCGTGTGTCAGCATTCGGCCCTTACCCAATTTGAACACCCAGACCAACGGCGTTTGGGTGCACATCGAGGCCAGATGGATTGACGCGCACACACGAGACAACCAGACAGAAAATGTCAGCGTGTATACCTTGGTTAGTCCGCTTTGAGGCTACTTTGAATACAGCTGGGGACCCAGACGGTGATTCAGGCGATCACTAACAAACGCGTGAATGACTGCAAATTGCTCATCGTTCAGCGACTTTAAGGCAAAGCCATAAGTTGATGAGGAGGGGCCAGAGTCACGCGGTTTTGAGACCACCTCGGCATCGCATTCAATCAAATACTTGCGATCATCCAGAATGATTTGAAACGCAATCGAGATGGATTGCCCTATTTTGAAAGACACCGCCTTGGCAAACAACAGTTCAAGCCCCCCAGTTGAAATATTATCGATTACAGCAGTGATCGATTCGACGGAACCACTTTGACTGCCATTCAAACGAATGGTGGCAGGCAAATCGCAATTCACACGCCTGGCGCGGCGAATGGCCTGCGACTCCAGATGAGTTTCATGGGGCCATGACATCACAATCAGCGGGTGCGGCGACAGCAACACCTTTTCAATCATTGAACTGAAGCGGTAAATGGACAAACCATAAGTGGCCTGGAATTCCCAAACCTGCCCTTCTTTGGCAAATACACATTTGCCATCCCGCATGGGGTGCGTGATCAAAATGGCGGCTTGAGGGATGCTACCGATTAAACGCACATGGAAAGGGTCTTTGGATTGCCCAGGCGCAGACATTTTCAGTTGGCTGCCCGTCTCGAAGGGATCTTCAAACGCCTGTTTCGCGGGAAGCATTCTGGGCAAGGCGTTTGGATCAATTTGGGGCTTGCCCGGTTGAATCACAAACTTGTTGGCCCACCGGGGGTTATGGTACAAGCCCTTGGCGGCCAGTTCATCAAGCTGTTTCTGGCTATTAACCGCCTGGCCTTCAGCCAACAGCAGTACACCGCTTCTGTCAAAGATTGCGAATGGCAGCGCCTTGCCTATTTCAATGTCGCCTTTGGCCAAAGCGAAAGGTCTTTGGGATTGTCCACGCTGCCTCGCTTACTAATCCCGTTTTACGGGGTCTCAAATTCTTTGTCTTTTTTCACAGGCTTCACTAAGTCTTCCCTGGTCAGGCCCAGCCACATCAACAGGGGGCTGGCCACCAACACTGAGGAATATATGCCAAAGCAAATACCAATGGTCAGCGCCAAGGCAAAACCGTGCAAGGTAGGACCACCAAAAAACAACATCGAGCACACCATGATCTGGGTAGAACCGTGGGTAATGATGGTGCGTGAAATTGTTCGGGTAATTGCGTTGTCGATGGTCTCTTCAACGGTCATTTTTCGGACTTTCTTGAATGTTTCGCGAATTCGATCGAATACCACAACCGATTCGTTCACTGAATAACCCAAAACAGCCAATATCGCTGCCAGCACCGCCAGGGAAAACTCCCAACCGAAGAAGGCAAAAAAACCGAGAATGATGACCACGTCGTGCAAGTTGGCCACAATGGCTGAAACGGCAAACTTCCATTCGAAGCGAAGGGCCAGGTAGATCATGATGCCGATGATCACCACCATCAAGGCAATCACACCGTTCTCGGCCAACTCCCGACCAACTTGTGGGCCAACAAACTCAACTCGCATTAGCTGCACGTTTGGGCCACCCAAATTTAACACCTGCTCGGTGAGTGCCTGTTGATTCAGCTTGCCTTCGGTGCCCAATACGCCCGATTGCAAATCTTTCACAGCCAAACGAACCAGCACATCGCGCGCTGTACCGAAGTTTTGAACCTGCGGTTCATCAATTCCGGTGGCACGCAAACCTTCGCGAATTTTCTCGAGTTCAGCAGGCTGGGAATAACGGGCTTCAACCAGTACACCACCGGTGAATTCAACGCTCAAATTCAAGCCTTTCGTGGACAGAAAAAACACCGCTGCCGCAAAAGTCAGGAACGAGATGATGTTGAAAATTTTGGCATGCCGCATGAACGGAATGTCGTTTTTGATTCTGAATAGTTCCATTTTGCTTTTAGTTCACTTGGTTCGGTTGGTGTGGGTCACGCTTTTTTAGCGACAGCAGTGTCATCACTTGGACGCCAAATTTGCCCGATACTGACAGAGTCCAGTTTCTTTTTACGGCCATACCACAGGTTGACTACACCACGGGACACCACAACTGCACTGAAAATCGAGGTCAAAATACCCAGACAATGCACCACTGCAAAACCACGCACAGGGCCTGAGCCAAAAATCAGCAAAGCCAAACCGGCAATCAAGGTGGTAATGTTCGAATCCAGAATGGTGGCCCATGCTCGCTCGTAACCTGCTGCAATGGCTTGCTGCGGCTGCGCGCCGTCACGAAGTTCTTCGCGAATACGCTCGTTGATCAGCACGTTGGCGTCAATCGCCATACCCAGGGTGAGCGCAATCGCTGCAATACCTGGCAATGTCAGGGTGGCCTGCAACACCGACAACAAGGCAAACAACAACATCACGTTGACCGCCAGTGCAAACACTGAAAACACACCAAACAACAGGTAGTACACGATCATGAATGCGCCCAGCACAACAAAGCCATACAGGGTTGAGTTAATACCCTTGTCAATGTTGTCAGCACCCAGGCTAGGGCCAATGGTGCGCTCTTCAATGATGTCCATGGGTGCAGCAAGCGAACCCGCACGCAGCAACAGGGCCAGGTCAGCCGACTCAACCGTATTCATGCTGCCTGAGATTTGCACGCGGCCACCGCCAATTTCACCGCGAATGACCGGCGCGGTGACAACCTCGCCCTTGCCTTTCTCGATCAGCACAATCGCCATGCGCTTGCCAATACTTTCAGCAGTTACGTTACGGAAAATACGGGAACCCTGGCTGTCCAGCGTCAAATGCACCGCAGGTTCCTGGGTTTGATTGTCAAAGCCGGCTTGCGCATCGGTCAGGTTGTCGCCAGTCAAAATCACTTCCGATTTCAGCAACAAATCGCGGCCACCACGCTCGGTGTAACGCTCCAGGCCAAAAGGAACAATACCGCTGGCCAGGGCAGACTGAGCCTCCGGGCTGTCATCCACCATGCGAACTTCCAGCGTCGCAGTGCGGCCCAGAATGTCTTTGGCCTTCGCCGTGTCTTGCACACCCGGCAACTGCACCACAATGCGGTCCGCGCCCTGGCGTTGAATCACGGGTTCGGCCACACCCAATTCGTTAATTCGGTTGTGCAATGTAGTGATGTTTTGGCGCAAGGCGTACTCGCGCGCCTGCTGTTCAATTTCTGGCGCCAACGTCGCTACAAGCGCAAATTCAGTGCTGTTTTCAGGAGTGGCAAGCTGCAAGTCCGGGTATTCCTTGGCCAGGGCAGCCTGCGCCTTGTTGCGGGCTTCTGCATCGCGGAAGGTCAGGTTAAAACCAGCGGGCGTGCGGGGCGCGCTGGCATACCGCAAATCTTCTTCGCGCAAGGTTTGCTTGGCGCTGGCCAGCAAGGCGTCCTTGCGTTTTTCAAGTGCAGCATCCATGTCCACTTGCAACAGGAAATGCACACCACCCCGCAAATCGAGGCCCAGGTACATCGGCAATGCATTGATGTTGGTCAGCCAGTCAGGTGAGCGCGACAACAAATTCAGGGCAACAATGTAATCGGGGTCTGCCGGCTCTGGGTTAAGCTGGCTTTGAAGAAAGTCTCTCGCCTTTAATTGCTCTTCAGACGAGTTGAACCTTAATTTCAGAGTTCCGCCGCCCAGTGTTTCTTCGAAAAATACCCCATCGGGCTTGACTCCTTGCGCCTCAAGCTGACTGGACAATCGGTCAGCCAGATCGGGTGATAATTTCAAGGTGGACTTGCCACTTGAAACCTGCACAGCGGGCGCTTCACCATAAAAATTGGGCAGGGTGTACAACACACCCAGCACCAACACAATGGCGATCATCAGGTACTTCCAGACAGGGTATCGATTCATGACAGCAAAATTAACGTGTTTCTTTCAGGGTGCCGCGAGGCAGCAGGCTTTGCACAGCGGCGCGTTGCAGCACAACTTCAACGGGCTTGTCGCCCATTTCGGCCACTTCCAGCGTGATGTACGATTCGTTGATTTTGCTGATCTTGCCCAGCAATCCACCCGAGGCAATTACTTCATCGCCTTTTTGCAGGGCTTCAACCATGGCTTTGTGTTCTTTCTGGCGCTTCATTTGGGGACGAATGGCCAAGAAATAAAGTACGCCAAACATCAAAATGAGGGGCAGGAAGCTTAAAAGGCCACTTTCCGGGCCAGCGGCTGCGGATTGCGCAAACGCGGATGAAATCACAGTCATCTCCTTAAAGTTGTGATGGGTTCGCGCCGAGTATACAACGCTTGACACTTAAAATTCAGACCAAAAGGCTTGACTTGGGTTCCACTTAAAGATTCACTTAGCGATTGTGGGAACAATAAAAATAGGCTTTGATCTATGTCGAGCAAGATAGAACAGGCAACCTTGGGCGGGGGTTGTTTCTGGTGCACGGAAGCTGTTTTCCGGCAACTCAAAGGAATCGAGTTGTGCGAATCGGGCTACAGCGGGGGAAGCGACCCCAACCCCAACTATGACAAGGTGTGTGGCGGCAAAACCGGCCATGCCGAGGTAATCCGGCTGCACTACGATCCGGAACTCATCTCATTCCGGAAAATATTGGCAGTTTTTTTCGCCATTCACGACCCCACCACCTTGAACCGACAAGGCAACGATGTGGGCACCCAATATCGCTCGGTCATTTTTTTTCACACGCCCGAGCAACGCGACACAGCCGTGGCTTTTGTTGAAGACCTGGAAAAACGGAAATTTTCGCGACAAGGTAGTGACCGAGATTTCGCCCTTGCTGAATTATTTTCCGGCCGAGAAATACCACCAGGAATACTTCGAGAACAACCCGATGCAACCTTACTGTGCCTATGTGGTGGCCCCAAAGGTTGAGAAAGCTGAAGACCTGTTTGGTGATCTGTTCAAGCGCTAAGTTTTAAGAACCAGGTTTGCTGCGCTTATCGACCGCGTGCGCAATGGCCCACGCGGTCATTTGCATGCCCATGGTGGCGGTTACTGCAACCACTGAACCGTAACCTGCGCAATTCAGCCCAGCCGCGGGCTCACAAGCATCGCTGCGCTTGACCTGCTCCGCTGAATAGAAAACCGACACGCCCAATTTTTTCTCGGGGTCCTTGGCATACCCGTGTTCGCGGCGCAAGGTGTACCGCACCTTGGCCAGCAAGGGGTCGTTGGTGGTGTCGCGCAAATCGGCAGGTTGCACAAGCCAGGGTTTGGTTTTTCCGCCCGCGCTGCCAGACAGTACCACGGCAAGGTTTAAACGCTTGGCCCAAGTCACCATGGCCACCTTCGCCCGCACATTGTCGCAACAGTCCAATACAACTTTGCATTCGCCAGCCGCAGCGGCAAATTCAGTCAATAGGGCCTGTGCATTGTCAGGCTCCAGGAACGCATCCACCAAAGTAATTTGGCACTGCGGGAAATAGCCATGAATATGATCGGCCAAAGCCTTGATTTTTTCCCGCCCCAAGGTGGCATCAGTGGCCTGAATTTGCCGATTGATGTTGCTTTCAGCCACATGGTCCATATCAACCAGCGTAATGTGGCCAACCCCACTGCGAGCCAAGGCCTCAGCAGCCCAGGAACCCACGCCACCCACACCCACCACCATGGCATGAACGCGCTGGTTGAGAAACGCATGTGTGCCATCGCCGTACAGGCGACTTATTCCGCCAAAACGTCGATTCAGATCTGGATGCTCGTCCATCGGTTCAACCATTAACGCGCTTCCAGATCCACGATACTGACAGCCACTTCTCGCGTGTCGTCGCCACGCATCACCAGCAAATTGGCAGTACCGCCTACGCCAATAGCCTCAAGCGCTTTCGACAGCTGCAACACATTGGCCACTGGTTTGCGGTCGACGGCGAGAATAATGTCGCCCACCACACCGGCCTGCAAATCAAACGGCTTCAAACCAGCTTGGGCGGCGGGCGAACCTGGCTCAACGCCCATGACTGCGATGCCGCGAATACCCAGGCGGCGGGCCAGCGACTCATCCGCCACAGCGATGCCAATACCGGGGCGGGGCAAGGTACCGCGCTCAATCAATTGCGGCACAATTTCATTGACCAAATCCACAGGAATTGCAAAGCCTACACCAGCGGAGGAGCCGCTTTGAGAAAGAATAGCGGTGTTGACACCGATCAAACGCCCGGCAGAATCCAGCAAGGGGCCTCCTGAGTTGCCAGGGTTGATCGCTGCATCGGTTTGTATGACGTCAGGAATTTCACGCCCGTTGCTCACAGGCAAAGTACGCCCCAAGGCACTGACAATGCCGGCAGTGAGCGTTTTGGACAAACCGAAGGGGTTGCCAATCGCAAACACAGACTGCCCCACCAGCAAGTCGCCAGAGGTGCCCACAGGGATGGGCCGCAGGTTGGCAGGCTTGTTCACCAGCCGGATCACCGCGAGATCGTATGAGGGTGCAATACCCACAAGACGCGCCGGTAAAGGCTCGGAATCATCAAGCTGCACACGAATACGACTGGCGCCCTCCACCACATGGGCATTGGTCACAATGTGGCCGGCATCGTCCCAAATAAAGCCTGAGCCTGTGCCTTCCGCCACTCGCCTGAAAAACAGTTGACCCTGCACGCTTTCCGTAAAAATGTAAGCCACGGACGCCTTGGACACCTCGAAGAGCTCAACCACGCTTTTTTCGCCTGCGGCGAGATCTCCCCGCGCCTCCACCACACGTGGCGTGACATTTTCGGGGCGGCTGGTGAACAGGTTTTCGATACTAGACTGGTTGTACAGCACGTACAGCAAAGCCACAAACAACACAAAGGCAAGCAATGCAGTGGCTGAGGCACCGCGTTGATTCTGGTTCAGTTTCACGAATTGGGATCCTGCTGGTTAACTTCTGGATTCGGGTTGAATTGAAAACGCAGCGCCACAGCGCTCGATTCAATCGGCAGCAATTTCAACGTGCAAGTGCGTTGGCCCGTGGACGTGGTTTTGTCACGGCGCAGCCTTGTGCGCGCAGCAATCAGGGTGTCGGGGTCTACTTCGGGCACTGCCCAACTGGCCTGGTGAATCAGTTCGCCTTTGCTTTCTTGCAAGCCTTTCGCAAGCAGGTCCATGTCATTGCTGTGCAACAGGCCAATGCCAGGCTCACCTTCAATCAAGACCCTGCCCTGTTCATCTTGGTACATACCCAAGGGCCAGCAGACGAGACCAGTGTGGGTGGTCAGCATCAAGGCACCGTGCTCCAGAGGGTGAATGCGATACACCCACGGTGTGTAAGCCAAGTGGACATACGCTTTTTGAGGGCCATTCTGAAAATAGTAACGCCCGTCTGATTCGCAACCATAGTTGCGCGCCATGAAATTCAAAATCCTCGGATGGCTGATTGTTAACCCCTCGGGCACAGGTCCTGTCAGCAACCAGTCGCCTTGCGTGCTTAACTTCACCCATCCGGCAATGGCCGGCACGTTGGGCCAACGCGCCAGTGCTTTTTCTACAAGGTCATCCACCGCTTGCTCCTGTTTGCTTTGCAGAGTGCTGCGCAAAGAAAGCATCGCATTGCTTGGGCAACCAGTCCAGCCCCAATCGCAAACTGCGTCCGTTCGCAAAACCAACATGACCACCGTGCTCTGTAAACAGACAATTCACTTGCGGGGACACTTCATGGGTTGTCGGCAAATGTTGACCACTCATGAAAGGATCGTTTTTCGCGTGAATCATCAGGGTGGGCACCGCAATATGTTTCAACAGTGGCTTGGCCGATGACACGGCATAATAATGCTCGGCATCCCGGAACCCATGCCAAGGGGCTGTAACCCGGTTGTCGAAATCGAAGAAATCTTTGCAGTTGGCAATGTCCTCCACGTTTCCCAACTCGGGAAAGCGCTTGACCTTCTCAATTGATTTCGGAATCAAAGTGCTTAAAAACATGCGGGTATAAACCAGATTGAACCCTTTGGCCAGCGATACCGCACCCGCGAGCAAATCAACTGGTGCACTCACTGACACGGCTGAGCTGACCACCTCCCGAGCCAGCTTTTCCCGCTCTCCCAGCCACTTCAACAACACATTGCCACCCAGTGAAACACCCGTGACATGCATGAATTCCACTGAAGAAAACTGGCTGCGCAGGCGACGAAGTATCCAGTCCATTTCCTCGGAATCGCCCGAATGATAGGCGCGCGGCATCCGGTTGTTTTCGCCGGAACACCCCCGAAAGTGGACAACCACACCCAAGGCACCCACCATGCGGGCCTGGTTCATTACCGCCAGGCTGTAGTGACTGCGCGAGCAACCCTCCAGGCCGTGAAACAGCACCCAAAGCGTGTCGTGCTTTGCCGCTTGTTCCAGGGACTCAGTAAAATCAAGGTCGATAAAATCACCATCCGGCGTGTTCCAGCGCACACGGTGGTAGTGCACGCTTGGCTTTTCAGCAGCGTGCGGCCATAATGGTTTGGGAATGGCCCTCGGGAAGCCACCAAGGCGGGCGGTACACCATATACTGCCTCGGCCTGATCAGTGCAGCGTGGGCTGCGGATCGAAGTCGGACAGGTCGTCCTCGACCATTTCTTCTGCATCCATGGCGGGGCTTGCGTGATGCATCACAATTTTCCAGCCATTGGGCCCCTTGTGATACACATTGGTCGCATTCACTTGCACGACATGAGGCTCACCCCGAGAGCTGCTCATCATGACTTGCTCAACAATGTTGTGCACCGACACCATCACGCCTTCAACGCGGTGCACAGGCACCACGCGAATTTGCAAGGCACCTGCTGAAAGAATTTCTTTCCAAGAGTCGCGTACATCGTGATAGCCCTCTACGCGAGGACCTCCGGGGTGAATACACACCACATGCTCATCGTCGGCCCAAAGATCCATCAGGGCTTCCAGATCGGCCGCTTCAAGTGCCTCATAAAAGGCTTGCTCAATGTCTTGCGGTGAAGAATGAATGACTTTGGCTCTGGACATTCAACGCACTCCAATGGGTATTTATGTGTTTTGAATGAGGTTGTTGAGGTGACTCACTGAAACACCACTGTTTTTGATCCGTTCAAAACCACACGGTGCTCGCAGTGCCATTTCACCGCACGGGCCAACACCATACACTCGGTGTCGCGTCCTCGAGCGGTCAACTCTTCCGGGGTTAAAGAATGGTCAACGCGAGCCACATCTTGTTCAATGATAGGGCCCTCGTCCAGATCCGAGGTCACGTAGTGTGCTGTAGCACCAATCAACTTGACTCCCCTGTCAAAAGCTTGCTGGTAAGGTTTGGCCCCCTTGAAGCTGGGCAAGAAACTGTGATGAATGTTGATCACCCGACCCAGCATGTCGCGGCACAATTCCGGCGACAAAATTTGCATGTAGCGGGCCAGCACAACGAGATCGATCTTCTCACGCTCAATGATCTGACGTATTTGCGTTTCCTGAAGCTCTTTGGCTTCGGGTTTCACCGGCAAGTGATAAAACGGGACACCATATGAGGCCGCAAGCAAAGCAAAATCCTGATGATTAGACACAATGGCCGGTATCTCGCAAGGCAGTTGACCGCTTTTCCAGCGAAACAGAAGATCGTTCAAACAGTGCCCGAACTTGGACACCATCAGCAACACGCGAGGCTTTACACGGGCATCAAAAAACTGGTATTTCATGGCGAACGGCTCTGCCACCTTCGCGAAATTGGACTGCAGTTCGACCTCGGTCAGCTTGCTTTCGGGCGGCAATGAAAAGTGCACCCGCAAGAAGAAAAGATTGGTGGACTCATCGCCAAATTGAGCAGAGTCAAGAATGTTGCACTGTTGGTCAAACAAAAATTTGCTGACGTTGTACACAATGCCCGTGGTGTCGGGGCAAGAAATTGTCAGGATGTAGTCACGCATGGTAAGGCCAGAGTGCGTTGAAAATGGGCTTGTAAGATCATACTCCCTGAGAAGCAGGCACCAACTGTTCCAACACCATTTTCGGGTCGAGCTTTTTCAGGCAATGGGTGTGGCCCAGTGGGCACTCCCGCTGAAAACAGGGGCTGCATTGCAGATTGAGGTAATACACCTTGGCCTTGCTGCTTAAGGGCGGCGTGTGGTGTGGGCTGCTGGAACCAAACACCGCGTGCACTTGTACATTCAAGGCAGCAGCCACGTGCATCAAGCCCGAATCATTGGTCAGCAACTGGCTTGCCGCAGACATCAGGGCCACAGCCTGGGCCAAGCTTGTCTTGCCCGCCAGGCTACAGGCACGTGCTTGTAAATCCAAAGGCAGCAGGCTGACAATTTCCCCACAAAAAACAGAGTCTTTGGGCCCACCGAACAGCACAGCCTTCTGCAGGGGGTTTCCCAATAAAAACTTGGCGATCACTTCAGCAAAGTGCTCCGCTGGCCAGCGTTTGGCGGGACCAAACTCAGCGCCCGGCGCAACGGCCAAGAAACCCGGGCGAAGTTCAAACTCGGCACATGCGGCATGGCGCATACCTGGCTCTACGTGTAAAACCGGGAACTCCAGCACATCGGCGGAGTAATGACCAAGCTGCCCATACCACTCGATCATGGGTGGTTTGGCTTTCTTGGAAGGCTTGGGCAACGGGTGGGTAAGCACCGCTGTGCGCAGCTCTCCGCTGTAGCCTACCCGTTTCGGTATTCGTGCAAACCAGGGTACCAAAGCTGATTTCAAGGAATTGGGTAAAATCACCGCCATGTCGAAACCGCGCCCGGCCAGTGAGCCCCCCACCTGCTTGCGCAAGCGCCATTGCAATTTGCCGTGGGAGAAGGGCTCTACCTGCACAGCACGGACAGCTTCACTGAACTGATATACCGGTGCAGTCACCGGTGGAGCGAGAACATGAATTTCACAGGGTTTGCCGTCAGCCGACCGCAAAGTATTGTCTTGATGCAAGGCTTGAATCAGCGACAGGCTCATGACCGCATCGCCAATCCAATTGGGGGCAACAATTAAAACCTTCAATGTGAGTGTACTTTTGCACCAGGCTTCAAGGTGTACACCGTGCCACAATAAGGGCAGGTGGCCTTGCCTGTTTTGGTCACGTCCAGATACACCTTGGGATGCGTATTCCACACCGGCATGGCCGGGTTGGGGCAAAAGGCGGGCAGTTGATCGCCATCCAGCTGCACAGTTTCATGTTTTGCTTTTTTGTCACTGATCATGATGCTTCACACCCGGGTCAGCCAATGTTCATATTTTTCATTTCGACCGTACACCACGTCGAAATAACGCTTTTGCAGCTCTTCAGTAATTGGCCCGCGTGTGCCGGCACCGATGGTTCGGTTGTCCAGCTCGCGCACTGGCGTTACTTCAGCCGCAGTGCCAGTGAAGAAACACTCATCAGCGATGTAAATGTCATCGCGAGTCAGGCGCTTGCTCTTGACTTCCATGCCCATTTCACGGGCGAGGGAAATAATCGTTGAGCGGGTAATCCCAACCAATGCCGAAGCGATTTCAGGCTCGTAAATACAACCATCTTTGATTACAAATACGTTTTCACCCGCACCTTCAGCCACAAATCCATCCACATCCAGCAACAGTGCTTCGTCGTAACCATCCTGGACAGCCTCGGTATTTGCAAGGATCGAGTTGGCATAGGTGGCCGCAAACTTGGCACGCGCCATGGTCACATTCACATGGTGGCGGGCATAAGACGAGGTTTTAACCCGAATGCCTTTCTGCAGACCTTCTTCGCCCAAATAAGCGCCCCAAGGCCAGGCCGCAATGGCCACGTGGGTTGCAGCGCCTTTGGGCGACACCCCCATTTTCTCGGAGCCATAAAAAGCAATGGGGCGGATGTAGCAGGAGTCAAGATTGTTGGCGCGCACCACTTCACAGCAGGCATCCATGATCTGCTCACGGGTGTATGGCATGTTCATGCGGTAAATATGGGCTGAATTGAAAAGGCGATCGGTGTGCTCTTTCAACCTGAAAATGGCAGGGCCTTTGTCGGTTTTGTAGGCTCGCTCGCCTTCAAAGACTGACAAACCATAATGCAAACTGTGAGTGAGCACGTGAATTTGAGCTTCACGCCACGGCACAAGTTTGCCGTCAAACCAGATAAAGCCTTCGCGATCGGCCATTGACATGCTGAATTCTCCGAAATTCCAAGATTTACCAAACCGACATATTCTACAACCCAACAAGCACCGATTTGGGCTTACCACGTTGACTCGGTGAAGAATGAACCACTATAGTGCAATCAACCACTCTAAAAAAAGATGTACACCTATGAAGCAATGTCTGGCGAATGCTCAACCCCGTTGGACGCGTAGAAAACAAGAGCGCCCACAAGAACTACTCGATGCTGCACTCACCATTTTCAGCGAAAAGGGTTTCGCAGGAGCCCGCCTCGAAGACGTGGCCAAAAGCGCTGGCGTCAGTAAAGGCACGGTTTACCTGTATTACTCCAACAAAGAGGAATTGCTGAAAGCCGTGGTGAAAGAACATGTTTCACCCATCGTAGAGGAGGCAAAAAGCCTTCTGGAGCCCGAGAAAAGCTCTGCCACGCTGATCAGGGAGGCCATCCACCTGTGGTGGTTGAAATACGGGTCTACCAAACTCAGCAGCATTACAAAAATCGTACTTTCCGAAGCCAATGCTTTTCCTGAGCTGGCTCGATTTTTCTACGACGAGGTGGTGCGGCCTTGGTGGGACTACCTCGAATCAGTGCTCAAACGTGGTATCTCCCGCGGAGAGTTTACCGACATCGACACCGAATACGCCGCCCAAGTGCTCTGTGCACCCTTGGTCACCCTTGGATTGTGGAAGCGAACCATGGATGGTTGCTGCGGCGTAGAAACCAACCCCATGCGCTACATTGAAGCGCATATTCAAATGGTGCTGAACGGTTTGACCTGCCCGCACACAGCGCGTGTTGCATAAAATTTGCTAAAATAGCGAGTTACCCAATTTACCCACGCGAGAACCCGCCATGGACTTCGAGAAAGCCCGCTTCAACATGATTGAACAACAAATCCGCCCCTGGAACGTGTTGAACCAGAAGGTGCTAGATTTGCTTGAAATGATCAAACGCGAGAATTTTGTGTGTGCCGGGCTTGAAAAACTGGCGTTCACTGATTGTGACCTGCCGATTCGCGTCAATGGCACCGACACGGGCGAGGCCATGTTCAGCCCAAAAATGGAAGCTCGCATTCTTCAGGATCTAGAGCTCCGTGTGCATGAAAAGGTTCTGGAAATCGGTACAGGTACGGGTTACATGGCTGCTCTCATGGCGCAACAATGTGCCCACGTCACGACCATAGAGCTGAATCCGGCCATCGCGGAAATGGCCCGCAACAATTTGAAGAAAAACGGCATTACCCGAGTGAAGGTGATTGAAGGCTGTGGATTTCAGTTGGCCCCGACACTCGGTCAATTCGACGCGATCGTGCTGTCCGGTGGCTCGCCCATCATGCCCACTGGCTTGCTTGAAGCGGTCAACCCGCTTGGACGCCTGATGGCCGTGATTGGCCAGGCACCTGCCATGCAACTGGTGCTGGCCCGCAAGTCCCGTGACGGTCAACTGATCACCACACCTTTGTTTGAAACCATGACCAAGGTGTTGATCAACGCACCCAAAGCCAACGAATTCGTATTCTAAGGACACGGGACTCATGACCCAGCCCGATCAACCCGTAATCAAACGACGTACATCGGGCTTCAAACATTGGCTGCGGGGATTAGTGGGCATGCTGGGTTTGGCGATCGCGGGCAGCCTGGCTGGGGCCCAAGAAGGCCTGACCACCGATCACTCAAGCCCTCAAAATCTGCTTGCGCTCTTCAACCTGGCCAAACAGAATGACCCGGCCTTTCGGGCAGCAGCTTCTCAATTGCAGGCTGACCTTGAAACTGAAAATCAGGCATTTTCAGCCCTGCTGCCCAACGTCAACTTCGGGGCACGTATTGAGAAACAAGACAACACCTACGATGCCTTTGGCATGTCAATTGATGCCAGTCGCAATCCAGGCACATACAGCCTGGTACTCAACCAGGCACTGTTTCGCCCCCAAGCCTGGGAAACCTACAAACAAAGCCAATTAAGCGGAGAAGTTGCCAAGCTCAGCTTTCAGCAAGCCGAACAAGACCTGGTTTTGCGACTCACTCGCGCTTATTTCGATTTATTGGCCGCGCAAGACGACTTGGCCAGCATTGATGATCAAAAAGCCGCTATTACCGAGCAGCTGGCCTTGGCGAAAGCCAATTTTGAGGTGGGCAATGCCACTGTGACAGACCAACAAGAGGCTCAGGCACGATTTGACCTGACCGTGGCCCAGGAACTGGCCGCGCGCAACCAGCTGGCTCAGCGCAGACTCCAAATCGAGACCATTGTGGGCATGCCTGTCAATGAACTGGCTGCTCTCGCACCCTCGACGCAACTCAGCGCCCCTGCGCCAAATACCGCCGAAGCGTGGGCCGAGCAAGCCCGAAACAACAATCTGAGAACCCAGCAAGCGAGGCTCGCCAGACTCATCGCCCAAGGCGAAAGTAACAAGGCCAAGTATGGCCATTTGCCAACCCTGGACTTGACTGCCCAAATGGTTGAAACCGAGCAGCAGATTTTTGATGGCAACAGTGGACGCCCTTTTGACTTGGGTGTGGACAGCACCACCATCGGTCTGGTGATGAATATTCCTATTTTCAGCGGTGGCGCTACCCAAAGTCAGGTCCGCCAGCAAGCGGCATTGTTGGAAAAAGCGATGAATAATGTAGAACTCGCAAGCAGAAATGCCACACAGGCTGCAAAGTCGGCATTCCTGGGGGTTCAAACCAGCCTGGCACAGGTGAATGCCCTCGAAACCGCACTGGCCTCAAGTGAACTGGCACTCCGATCCAACAAAACCGCCTATGAAATAGGCATTCGAATCAATGTTGATGTCTTGAACGCTCAGCAACAATTCAATGCCACACAGCGTGACCTCTCAAAGGCCAAGTACAGTAGCCTGATCAATATGCTCGAACTGCAGGCTGTGGCTGGGCAGTTAAACGCGGAATCGCTGAAACAGATCAATCAACTTCTGCTGCAATAAGCGCGCTACCCCTAAACGTCATTCAATTGATTGAGCACATCGAAGCTGCGCTGAGTTGCCCCACGGTGACTGCGCGCATAGGCAAAGGCCGCTTTCTTCGCCTCGTGATTGCCCTGAAAATCACTCAGATAAAATTCGCAAGCCGCCAGTAAATTATCAAACCGACGGGCTGCTTTCGCTGACAGTGCATCCTCTGCTGCTTTGGCAAAATTAAAGGTATTCGGCCCCATCCACACGGGGCAACCATAAGCGCAAGCCTCAATCAGGTTTTGCCCGCCAAAAGGCAACCACGAGCCCCCCAACAAAGCCAGATCGGCCACGCTGTAATACGCGGGCATTTCACCCATGGAGTCGCCCAGCACCAAACGGGCCTGCCCAAAACCTGCCAAGGCAATATTGCTGCCTGCATTGAACGAGGCACTTCGACGTACGGGACGGGCCACACCCATCCGCGTGGCTGCCTCTGCCATCAATTCAAACACCTCATCAAACCGCTGAGGGTGGCGCGGTACAATCCACACACTGGCTTTGGGCATGCGCTTGAAAAACTGACTTCGGTTCAGGGCATCAAGCAACAAGACCTCTTCACCCTCCCGACTGCTGGCGAACAACACCACCTGCTCTGCCTGCGCAGCCTCCCGCCAGGTGCGCCCCATGGTGGCCAACTCCGGCTTGAGCGCCACATCAAATTTCAGGTTGCCGCACACGGCATCCGCTGGCCGCCCAATTTTCTCAAATACAGCTGCATCGGCCTGTGTTTGGACAATCAAGGTGCCAACACTGCGCAAGACAGGTTTGCTCACGAGCCCCAACTGGACCAAGCGCTTTCCAGTGGTGGGTGATACCCGCGCGTTCAGCACTGCCGTATGAACATTGCTCCTGGCTGCTCTCAACAGCAGATTGGGCCACAACTCGGTTTCAACAACCCACAATGAATTCGCGCGCACTTGCTTGAATGTTCGCGCAACCAGATGGGGCAAATCGTATGGCAGATAAAAGAACTGAACGCTGTTCAATGCCGAATAAAGCTGTTGGCAAGTGGCCAAACCCGTGGGTGTGGTGCAGGAAACGGCCCATTCATGCTGAGGATAAACCTTGACCCAGTGCTGTACCAAAGGGGAAATGGCATGGGCTTCGCCCACCGAAACAGCATGTACCCAGATTCGCTTTTGACCCGATGGAACCGCCTTGAACTCAGGCAGACTCGCCAGGAACCGCTGCCCCCACCCTCGGCGATACTCAGGCTGCCTCACACTGCGTTTGAGCAGATACAAAGCCAGCACTGGCAGCAGCAGAAAAAGACTCAGGCTGTAAAGCCACAAAAAGACGCGAGCTCGCACACTCAAAGTTTATTTCCCCGTAGCAAACGCGTTGCCGCCTCGAACACCTCCCCCACGGCAGGCTCTCGACCTACATCACCCAAACTGATGGCATGAGGATTAAAGCGCGGCGCAAATCGCCATGCAGGTGTAGCAAAGAACAAAGCAACCATGGGTAAATAATGCGCAGCTGCCAGATGCGTTATACCAGTATCCACACCAATGACCAGGCCAGCTCGTTCAAGGCGAAGGCGCAATTCGCCCAAAGCCATGCGAGGCAGTACTTCAACCCGTGTGATGCCGGCCGCAATTTTTTCCGCCTGCTGGTGTTCCGCTTCACTACCCCAAGGCAGTTTGACTGAATAACCCAGGTCTGAAAATCGATGAGCCAACTCACGCCATTTCACCAGCGGCCATTTTTTTTCGTCTCGGGCAGTGGCGTGCAAAAACCAGATCTCGGCTCCGCGGGGAATAGTCGGAAGTACCTTTGGGGGAGTGATGTCGTAGAACACAGGCTTGCCAAACAAACGGTAGCCCAACAACCCGGCGGCCAACTCCCGAAGACGCTCGACTGCATGGGCCTGCGGATCCCACCCAGCTCGCTTTGAATAAAAAAGGCAGGCCAGACTTTCCTTCGCATAAGAGAAACCTGGCCCCATTAGCGTGCCCTTTGCAGCGCGGGCCAGTGCTGCACTTTTGATCAACCCCTGCAAATCAACAATCGCATCGTATCGTCTGTCCGACAACTGATTTCTGAGCAGCTTCCATTGCTGCCACGTGTGGCGAATTCCCAGCTTGCGCCACTTGCGTAAATTCACCGGGACTATTTCGTGAACATGGCGGCTGCCCCGCACCAGATCCGCAAATGGCTCCTCCACCATCCAGTCGATCTGAATGGTGGGATCGTGGGTATGAACATCATTCAAAACCGGCAAGGCATGAATGACATCTCCCATGGAAGTGGTCTTAACAATTAAGATACGCTTCATCTAGCGCTTAGGTTGATCGCAACCGCATCATTGTAAGCGGCAAGCGAGTAGCCAATCCGAATCCGCTCAGCCAAGGAACGATAAATTTGAACACTGCAGCCAACAACCGCATCGCCCTCTCCGCGGTGCTGATCACCTTGAATGCCGACAAACAAATAGCTGAAGCCTTGGAAAGCCTGCAATTTTGTGCCGATTTGGTGGTGGTGGACTCCAATAGCACGGATGACACAATTGAAATTGCGCAAAAATGCGGTGCACGGGTTGTGCAGCAAGACTGGCTGGGATTTGGTCCACAAAAACAGTTTGCAGTGACACAGGCTACCCATGATTGGGTACTGTGCCTGGACGCAGACGAACGAGTAACGCCTGAGCTGGAGCGCAGTATTCGAGCGGTCATACAACAAGCCGAACAGGGGCTTTTACCAGTGGATGTTGCCGGATTTGACATGCCCCGCTGTAACTTCTTTTTAGGCCGTTACCTTCGCCATGGCGAGGGTTATCCCGATTATTCACGCCGATTGTTTAACCGAAAGATGGCCAACTGGAGCAATGACGCAGTCCATGAAAAAGTGGAATGCACAATTCCAGATACACGTTTTGAAAAGCTTGAAGGCGACTTGCTGCACGAATCGGCTGAAAGCCTGGAAAGTTACCTGACCAAACAGAACAGATACACCAGTATCCAGGCACAACACCTGGCAGCACACGGAAGATGGCCAGGGCTGGGAAAACTAATGCTGTCGCCGGTGGTGCGATTCATCAAGTTTTACCTGGTGCGAAAGGGCTTTCTGGATGGCTGGCCCGGGCTGGTTCACATTGCAATTGGGTGCTTTAACAGTTTTATGAAGTATGCCAAGACGCGGGAGTTGATGCAGCAAAAACGTGAGCGCTGATTGGCGTGCGGCGTGCGTGATACTAGTCAAGCACCTGACCCTGCGTAAGCCCCGTTTGCGTGAAGGCCCAAAGGAACGACGCGGGATTATCGCTGATACATCGCCGATGCAGCACAAGCTTGCATGTCGCTTGCGGCATCCATTGCAGATGGGAGAAGAAACGGCCACAGCCGCGCACATCACCTTGGGCGAGGCGGTTGGGCAAGCTTAGCTAGGTGGGAATTCTTCAGCACGCGCCCGCATCCAGGCGCAGCGTTGAATCAAGGTGCTGCCGCCAGAGCCCAAGCCCCGGCAGCACAGAACTCAGGATCAATGACCCAGAATTTTCGAAAGGAACAATTGCGCACGCTCCGAGCGTGGTGTACCAAAAAAGTCTTCCTTGGTGCAGTCTTCAACAATATTGCCTTGATCCATGAAAATAACCCGGTCTGCAACCTTGCGAGCAAAACCCATTTCGTGGGTTACGCACATCATGGTCATGCCTTCCTGAGCCAATTCCACCATCACATCAAGAACCTCGTTCACCATTTCAGGGTCAAGCGCCGAGGTGGGTTCATCAAACAACATGCAAATCGGGTCCATCGACAATGCGCGTGCAATCGCCACCCGCTGTTGCTGACCACCTGACAACTGCCCGGGAAACTTCTCGGCTTGGGCCTTCAAACCCACCCGATCCAACAAGCCCAAACCTTTTGCAACAGCCTCTTCTTTGGATCGACCCAGTACCTTGATTTGTGCCAAGGTCAGGTTCTCGGTGATGGTCAAGTGCGGGAACAATTCAAAGTTTTGAAACACCATGCCCACACGTGAACGCAACTTGGGCAGATCTGTACCTTTGGCACCCACCGAAACACCATCTACGGTGATAGTGCCTTCCTGGAAAGGCTCAAGCATGTTCACAGTTTTAATCAGGGTAGATTTACCTGAACCGGAAGGACCACACACCACCACTACTTCCCCTTTCTTGACAGAGGTTGTGCAATTGGTGAGCACCCTGAAACTGCCATACCACTTACTTACTTTATTGATTTCAATCACAGTGCTCTCCTGTTATCGAATGATTTGAGTTTTTCTCTGGAGCGCTTTGACCAGCATGGACAAGCTGAAACAGATCGCCAGATAAACCAAGGCTACAAAGGTGTACATCTCAACCAACGCGCTGTCGCGCTGCGCAATTTTTGATGCAGCACCCAGGAAATCGGTTACAGACAACACATACACCAGCGATGTGTCTTGGAACAAAATAATGGTTTGAGTCAACAACACCGGAAGCATGTTGCGGAAGGCCTGTGGCAATACAATTTTCGCCATGGTCAAACGGTAGTTCAAACCCAGTGCCTGCGCGGCTGCCACCTGTCCTTTCGGAATACTTTGAATACCCGCCCGCATGATTTCGCAGAAAAATGCGGCTTCAAACATGATGAAGGTGATGTAAGCAGACCTGTCAGGACCAATTTGTGGCGGGCGTTCATAACCCATGACTGACTGCAAGACCACCGGCACCAGAAAATAGAACCAGAAGATCACCAGAATCAGGGGAATGGAACGCATGAGGTTGACGTAACCCGCTGCGATCATGGCCAGTGGCTTGATGCCAGACAAACGGGCCAAAGCCAACAATGTGCCAAAGAAAATACCGCCCAAACAGGCCACCACGGTGAGCTGCACCGTATAACCCAGACCCTGCATGAGGTACGGCAATGAAGTAGTGATTGCACTGAAGTCAAAATTGTTCATTATTTACCTCCAGTGATGTAGCCGGGCACAGCGGTTCGGCGTTCGACCAAAGCCATGACACGGTTCACCGTCATTGCCACAATCACGTACAACACAGTGGCGGCAATGTAAGCTTCAAAAAACGCAAAGGTGACTTCGCCCATTTCACGGGTTCTGAAGGTGAGTTCAGTCAGGCCAATCGTTAATGCCACCGAGGAGTTTTTAATCAGGTTCATGGCCTCGGAGGTCATGGGAGGAACAATGATTCGGTAGGCCATGGGCAACAACACGAAGCGATAGGTCTGACTTTCGGTCAAGCCCAAAGCGTAACCCGCAGCACGTTGCCCGCGTGACAGAGACAAAATACCCGACTTGACCTGCTCGGCCACCCTGGACGCTGTAAACAAGCCCAAACAGACTACTGAGGCCAGAAACTGCACGAAGGTGGGGTCTTGTTCAATCGACCAATCTTTCAAGGCCGGGATGAACTCTGGCACCACAAAATACCAGAGAAAAAATTGGACAATCAGGGGGATGTTGCGGAAAATTTCCACGTACGCATTGCCCAGAAAAGCCAAGGGCTTGTTGGAGGTGGTGCGCAAAACACCCATCAAGGAACCCACAGTGAAGGCAATGACGCCCGCAACTGCGGATGTGGCAAGGGTCCACAGCAGGCCGGAAAACAACATTTCCCACCACACCAGGGTTTCGCCTTCCACAATCGGCTGAAAAAACAACAGCCAATTCAGGTCGCTATTCATTTTGGATACTCCCGAGTCAATATTCTCGGCCAATACAAGTAAAAGGCCGGCTCACGTTTGAAACGCACAGCCGGCCCGTGACTGACTAGGGCAGTTTATTTAACGCCTTTGTCGTTTGGATTCGCGAATGCTTCCTTCAACAGCGGAGACATCGGGAAATTCAGGTTGACGTTCTTCGGTGGAATCGGGCTCATGAACCACTTCGCGTAAAGCTTTTCAGCTTCGCCAGACTTGATCATGCTATTTACAGTCTCGTCGACCAATGCCTTGAACTGAGGATCATCCTTGCGCAACATGATGCCATAGGGTTCTGTGCGCAGAATTTCTGGCAAGAACATGAACTCATCCGGATTTTTGCTTTGAGCAACCAAACCGGCAATCAGGATGTCGTCCATTACGAAAGCCTTGGCACGGTCATTGGCCACCAACAGGAAGCTTTCAGCATGGTCTTTGCCGTAAATTTCCTTGAAGTTGATGTTTGCACCCTTCTCGTTTTGCTTGATCAACTGAACTGAGGTGGTACCTGAAGTTGTCGCGATGGGTTGACCATCCAGATCGGCCAGTGACTTAATGCCACTGCTTTTCTTCACGACCACTTTCACGCTGGTGATGAAGGTGCTGTTTGCGAAAGAAACCTGTTCCTGACGAGCCACGGAGTTGGTGGTAGAACCACATTCCATGTCGATGGTGCCGTTTTGCAGCAACGGGATGCGGTTTGCAGAAGTAACTGGTTGCAATTGCACATTCAGGTTTGGCATTTTCAACTTGGCTTTGACCGCATCAACAACCTTGTTGCACATGTCCATGTGGTAGCCGATCGGCTTTTGGTTGTTGTCCAGGTATGAAAACGGAACAGAGGACTCACGGTAACCCACCACGATGGTTTTGGTCTCGGAAATCTTTTTCAAAGTACCCGTGAGATCTTGGGCAACTGCGGGCTGAACAGCGGCTACACTGGCCACGGCCAACGCTGCTGCGAGGAGATTCCTTTTCATTTTTGCTCCTTGAATGAAAAAATTAAGCACAAACTGTGCACACACCCTGCGCCATACGAACCAGGTTCGAGACGGTATTAAAGTTTTATTCTCCGAGGACGGGTGAGAACCTCGGGCCTGAGTATTTCATTCAACTGCTGCTCTGACAGTAAGCCTTTTTCGAGAACAAGCTCGGAAACCTTCCGGCCAGTTTTCAATGCAGTTTTTGCAATCTCAGATGCTTGATCATAGCCTATGTAAGGGTTCAGTGAGGTGGCCAAACTGGCTGATTCCTCGACCCTTTGACGCAAAAGTGACTCATTTGCGGTAATCCCTAATACGCAATTTTTCGTCAACGTTTTGCAAGCGGCTGTCAGGTGGTAAATACTCTTGAACAGGCTCCATGCAATGATGGGCTCGAACGCATTCAGCTGCAGTTGGCCAGCCTCGGCCGCCATGGTGACGGTGACATCGTTACCAATCACCTCAAATGCCACTTGGTTCACCACTTCCGGGATCACCGGATTCACCTTGCCAGGCATGATGGAAGAGCCTGCAGCCCGCGGCGGCAGATTAATCTCGTTCAGACCAGCCTGGGGCCCTGAGGACAGCAAGCGCAGATCGTTGCACATCTTGGACAACTTCACGGCCACGCGCTTGAGCACGCCAGAGAGCTGGACAAAAGATCCAGTGTCCTGAGTGGCCTCGACGAGATCGGCTGCAGTCACAAGGCCCAGCTGGGTGATTTCTTCGAGATAATGACGGGCACGAGCTGCATATTCCGGGTCGGTATTAATGCCGGTACCGATGGCAGTAGCCCCCAGATTGATTTCAGAGATCAAGCTGGTCGCCTCGCGCAGGCGTGCCATGTCTTCACCCAACATGACGGAGAAAGTTGCGAACTCTTGCCCCAAAGTCATGGGCACGGCGTCCTGCAGCTGGGTGCGGCCGATTTTCAGGATTTTCCGGAATTCAAAGGCTTTTTCGCCGAAGGCCTCTTTCAGTTCTTCCATCGCGACCAACAGACCGGAGATGGCGTTGATCAGGCCGATTTTGACAGCAGTGGGGTACACATCGTTGGTGCTTTGAGAAGCGTTCACATGCTCAATCGGGTGCACCATTTTGTAATCACCCTTTTTACCGCCCAGTATTTCAATGGCGCGGTTGGCAATCACTTCGTTGGCATTCATATTGGTCGAGGTGCCCGCACCGCCCTGAATGACGTCCACCACGAACTGGTCATGAAGTTTGCCGGTCCGAATTTCCTTGCAAGCCTGGGTGATGGCTTTGGCCAAATCGTGGGGAACAGTGTCCAGGTCTGCATTGGCCTTGGTAGCAGCCCATTTGACCGCAGCCAGTGCATTGATAAGTTCGGGGGCGTTGTAAAGCGGAAAACCAGTAATTTGGTAATTGTCGAGGGCGCGGCTGGTGTGCACTCCCCAGTAGGCCTCAGCGGGAATCTTCTTTTCACCAAGAAGGTCTTTTTCCACGCGATGCTCTGAGTGCTGCTTGACCATGTCATCCCCTGACGAATTCTGAATGTGGGCCATGCTAAATCTTTAGTGGCCAGCACTCCAATACTTAATCAGCATTAAACCATGCATTTCGCGCATATCCAAAGAAACCCTAATAAGGGTTATCCACAGAGGGGGATTAGTCAGGCCAGTAATGCCAGATTAAATCCGCCTGCTCATGCGCGGCAGAATTCTCGGTATGACGCTGTATGCGCCGATACAAGCGAACCTCCATGTCAGTGAAATAGGGCCCTTGAATTTTGCAAAGGCCGGACCCGGGCAGCACCGCGCTTTCGGGTAACCAGGCCACACCCAAGCCCGCTTCACACATCGATTTCAAACTTTCAGACATGTCCGTTTCGAACAGTGATTTTTTCAAAAAGAGTGGGCCTGCTTCCATCGCGATGTCGGTCATCTTCGACAGATAAGCATGTTTGGAATACGACAGATAGGGCACGGGCAAAGGCGCCAATGGGTCCAGCGAATAGACCGGGTTGCCCTCGACGGTCATGGCGCTGTATGGCTCAAACCGTTCCGTGCCCAACACCCGCACCTCAAACTTGCTGGGGTCGAGTTCAATCGGTTCCCGGCTGTGGTGGTAGCAAACCAGAAAATCACTTGCACCGTCAGTGAAGTACAACACGGCATCGTGCACGTTGCTGGCCGTTAGCTGAAAACTCAGATCGGGCAAACGGTCGGCAAGCTTGGCTTTCAAACTGCTGACCCAATGCGGCGCCTTGCTGCAGGCCAAGGTGTGCGGCACCACCAATCGGATGGGTTGGCGGCTTTGCAGGCTGCCGCCCCGAACAATCGTTCGGGCCTGCCGGATTTGCTCCAGCATGGTGAGCGCCTGTTCGTAAAACACCTCACCTTGCGGGCTCAGTCGCGTGGGGTAAGATCCCCGGTCAATCAACTCGCAGCCCAGCCAACCCTCAAGCGCCTGAATACGGCGTGAGAAAGCGGGCTGCGTGACGCACCTCAGGTTGGCCGCTTTCGAAAAATTCTTGGTTTGGGCCAGCGTGATGAAATCTTCAAGCCATTTGGTTTCCATGGGCAGACGCGTTGGGTTGACTGTGCTGTTGAATCAGCCACATTCGGGCGTATTCACCATTCTTGTCAAGTAGTGATTCATGGCTGCCACTTTCGATCACCTCACCCTGACTAATCACCAGAATTTGGTGAGCATGCACCACCGTGCTTAAACGGTGGGCAATGATCAAGGTAGTGCGGTTGCGGGACAGCATTTGCAGCTCTTGCTGAATGGCGCGTTCTGATTTGGAATCCAGCGCTGAAGTGGCCTCGTCGAAAATAAGAATCGCCGGATTTTTCAAGATGGTGCGGGCAATGGCCACGCGTTGCTTCTCTCCACCTGAAAGCTTGAGCCCACGCTCACCCACCTGTGTTTTGTAACCATCGGGCTGATTCACGATAAATTCGTGAATGTGGGCAGCCTTGGCGGCAGCTTCAATTTCAGCCTGTGTGGCATCGGGCCGACCGTAGGCAATGTTGTAAGCAATGGTGTCGTTAAATAGCACAGTGTCTTGAGGAACAATGCCAATGCTTCTCCTCAATGAAATCTGTGTGACGTCCCGAATGTCTTGCCCATCAATGAGAATGGCGCCATCCGTGACCTCATAGAAGCGGTACAGCAAACGCGACAACGTAGATTTACCCGCACCGCTGTGGCCTACCACCGCCACGGTATGGCCTGCGGGCACCGAGAACGACATGTTCTTCAGCACCATGCGGCGTTCGTCATACGCAAAGTTCACGTTGCGAAATTCTATGGCACCTCCTTTTACCTGCAGATCAGGAGCATGTGGCCTGTCTTTGACTTCCAGGTTTTCATCCATCAGGCCAAACATTCGTTCGATGTCAGCCAAAGCCTGCTTGATTTCCCGGTAAATGACACCCAAAAAATTCAGAGGAATATACAGCTGAATCATGAAGGCGTTCACCAGCACCAAATCACCCAAAGTCATTGACCCGTCCAGCACACCAGCGGTTGCACGCCACAACACCAAAGTCACCGCCACGGCGATGATCGCACTTTGCCCGGTATTCAAAAGAGTGAGGGATTTTTGCGAGCGAATGGCAGCCTCTTGCCAGGCGGCCATGCTTTTGTTGTACCGATCGGACTCAAAACGCTCGTTGCCGAAATACTTCACGGTTTCATAGTTGATCAGCGAGTCGACTGCACGCACATTGGCTTTGGAATCCAGGTCGTTCATGGTGCGGCGAAAATGCAGTCGCCATTCCGTGATTTTTACGGTGAAGAAAATGTACAAGGTCAGTGCCACCGCCGTGATGACCGAGAACCAGATGTCGTAGTTGAGGAACAAATAGCCCACTACCAGTACGATCTCGATCAGTGTTGGCAGGATGCTGTACAGCGTGTAGCTCACCAGGCTTGAAATGGCTCGGGATCCACGCTCGATGTCGCGGGTCACCCCTCCGGTTTGACGATTCAAATGAAACCGCAGCGACAGCGCATGCAGGTAATCAAACACCTGAATGGCAATGGCCCGCACTGCATTCTGGGTGACCCGGGCAAACAGGAATTCTCGCAGCTCGGTGAAGACCGTGGTAGACAGGCGCAACAAACCGTAAGCCACCAACAACACTGCCGGCATGGAGGCTGCGGCCAGCAAGGCATTGCTCTGCAAAAGCGGCGTCAGCTCATCGATGATTTCCTTGAGCACCAGAGGCACGCCCATGTTGGCGACCTTGGCAAGCACCAGGCAGGCAATCGCGAAAATAACCCGCCACTTGTATTCCCACAGATAAGGCAAAAGCTGGGCGATGGTGCCCCAGTCGCTTCGTTTTCGGGGTCTTGGTGGGGCGGACTCCACCGGTGCGGTTCTGCGCATGCGATACTTCTCGGTACAAAAAAGAGGTGATTGGCAATGCTACCACTCGCCTCGGCACACGAGCCACACACTCAGCAGGAGACAAAAGCAAATGGCAAGTATTCAAAACAAAGTGATTGTAATCACCGGGGCTTCAGAAGGTATTGGTGCGGCATTGGCCATCAAACTGGCCCAAGGCAACAAACTGGTGCTGGCGGCACGCCGACTCAAAAAACTTCAAGAGGTCGGCAAACAGGTGGTGGCGGCTGGCGGGCAGGTCCACTGTGTGGCCTGTGACGTGATGGAACAGGCCCAATGCGAGAACCTGGTGGAAGAATCAGTGAAAGCCTTTGGCGGTATTGACATGATTGTGAATAATGCGGGCGTCTCGATGCATGCGTGGTTTGAAGACATCACCGACTTGGGTACCTTTGAGAGACTGTTCCGCGTCAATGTGATGAGCATGGTTTGGATTACCCACAAGGCACTGCCCCACATCAAGAAATCCAAAGGCTTGATCGTGGGCGTTTCCAGCCTGGCTGGCAAAACGGGTGTGCCCGCCCGCACCACCTATTGCACCAGCAAATTTGCAATGAGTGGTTTTATGGAAGCACTGCGCATTGAATTGATGGGCACAGGTGTGGACGTGTGCGCAATTTTCCCGGGTGTGGTGGATACGGAAATTCGCCGCAACGGTTTGAACCCGAATGGCGAGCGCGCTGGTGTTTCAGGCCTTCGCGAGAAAGGCGCCATGACGGTTGAGCAGTGTGTGAACGAAATCGTGGATGCCATGGCCGAACGCAAGCGAGAATGGGTAATGACAGCCAAAGGGCGCTTGGGCCTGAAGCTGAAACCGTTTGTGCCAGCCGTGATCGACAAAATGGCCAAAGATGCCTTGGACGATGAACACGGCGGCAGAAAGTCAGCCTGAACGTAACCTATACCTCGGTTCAGGCGCCAAACAACATGACCGCCTGAACCACCACCGCCAATACGCTCAAGGCCAAAACAACGCCCAACACAGTAACGGCTTTGCGATTGGATTCGATTTGTGCAACCAGTTGCGTGTTTTGACTGGCCAACTCTTTGATGACCTCCGCAGATTGAACCACTTGAGCCTGCAAATCGGTGATCGTTTGCTCAGCCGCATGCAGGCGATGTTCCAGCTTTTCGACGGCGGCCATGTCCGTGGCCAACATCACATCGGTCACGTCGCTCTCGGTTTCACCATCCACCCGCTTTTTGGACACGCTGTTCCACAGCTTGACCGCACCATCGGCCACTTTGGGCGCATTTTTAATCACCTCGCCCCATGGCACCATTTGCAACACCGTTACCCAACCTGCAGCCATCGCTTCCTCAACTCATGGACTCAATAAAACCCCATTATCGTCTGTTTCATGAAATGGGGTTGGAAGCATGCACCTAGAATGAAATGCAGACTCTAGGTGCTCAGCGTTACAATCGAAAGTTAAACCAACAACAAAGCACCTGCACATGAGCACACCCAAACCCATTTTGTTACCTGTCGACCGTGAACCCGTGATTCGGGTCATTCCCATGCCCAGAGACTCCAACGCGTCGGGCGACGTGTTTGGCGGCTGGATTATGGCGCAGGTGGACCTGGCTGGTTCGGTACCAGCGACAGCCCACGCCAAAGGCAGAATTGTGACCGTGGCAGTGAACGAGTTTATTTTCAAGGAACCCGTGTTTGTGGGTGATTTGTGCAGCTTTTATGCCGAAGTGGTAAAGGTGGGCAGAACCTCCATGCAAATTTACGTGGAGGTGTTTGCGCAACGCCGCTTGAAACCCGACGATGTGGCCAAGGTAACTGAGGCCTATGTAACCTATGTGGCTGTAGACGAGAACCGGAATTCCCGCCCCGTGGACCCGCTTAAATAAAATATTCGCTTCAGAAGTGTGAGAGGTCTTGTTGATGCATTTCGAATGCGAACTCGACTTCGTTCACATGCTGCCAGGAACTTTGGCCCTTGGCCTGCTTGCGCGACAACTCGATTCGGTAGTCGTATCGATCGGGGCGATACAGGCCTTTGAGCACTTGCACTGGCCTGCCATTTTCATCGTAAGCCACCCGTGAAATAGCCAGCAAAGGCGCACCCACCGGCACGCCCAAGGCATAGGCTACCGAAGCATCGGCAAGCCTTGCAGAAATGGTTTGGCGGGCTTTGGCCACCTTCACCCCTGCTTCTTCAAGCAGCACCAAAATTGGAAACTCGCGTAGGCGTCGGCGACAAATGCGTCCCGACAAATCCTGTGGAATAAAGCTGGTCAGGTGCGCCACTGGCTGCCCGTCAAGCTGACGAATGCGAATCAGTTTTTCGACGATGGCATCGCTGGGCAAATGCAAGAGCGTTGCAATGTCGGGCGGTGGCAAAATACGTTTGGACGTGATGAGTTGCAAATCGGACGAATCACCACTGGCCTGCAAACGCATGGCCGAAGCGCTCAACAACTGGCTTTGCCCCACCGAGGAGTTACGTGACTCGGTGCGCGGTTTTACGAATGTACCCTTGCCACGCCCCCTTGCGACCAAGCCTTCTTTGACAAGGTCTTGCAGCGCACGACGCATGGTGACGCGTGACACATTGAACTGCTCAGCCAAGACCAACTCACCGGGCAAAGGCTTGGTGTCGTAGTGCCCTTCGATAATACGCTCGCGCAATATCAGATAGATTTGGTGGTAAAGGGGAACGACTTGATTCGGGTCTAATTTGCTGTCACCGAAATTCGATTCTTCTGGGGATGCGGCGGGAAACTGACTGTCCATTCGTACTGTCCAAATGCTACTGGGCTACGAAATGGATAATACAACACAATGCAACACAATTCATACTGAATACGTGCCTGAAAAAAACAAGGGCTATTGAAACAACGCTTCAATGGCCCTTGATGATCATGTATCCAATTGAAACTTATTCTTCGTGAAATGCCTCTTCCCGCTTCTTGCGAATTGAAGGCATGAACACCACGATCAGGGCAATTGCCGCGATGGCCAGCATGGTTGCACTAATGGGGCGTGTAACAAGCACGGAGAAGTCGCCGCGAGAAAGCAACAAAGCCCTGCGCAGGTACTCTTCCATCATTGGGCCCAGAATAAAGCCCAACAGCAATGGCGCCGGCTCGCACTTCAATTTAGAGAAGATGTAGCCCAACACACCGAAGCCAGCCAACAAGTACACATCAAACAACTTGTTGCCCAAACTGAACACCCCAATACAGCAGAACACCAGAATCATGGGGTACAGGAAATGATAAGGCACCGAGATCATTTTGACCCAGATACCAATCAAGGGCAGATTCAGAACCACCAGAAACAGGTTACCGATCCACATGGAGACGATGATGCCCCAGAACAAAGCTGGCTGCTCGGTCATGACCGCTGGACCTGGCGTAATCCCTTGAATGATCATGGCACCGATCATCAGGGCCATCACAGGGTTGGACGGTATACCCAAGGTTAGCAAGGGGATGAACGAGGTTTGAGCGCCTGCATTGTTGGCTGACTCGGGACCAGCAACACCTTCGATTGCACCCTTGCCAAACTGCTCGGGTGTTTTCGAGATTTTTTTCTCGATGGAGTAAGAAGCAAACGAAGCCAGCATGGCACCGCCACCGGGCAAAATGCCCAGCAAGGAGCCCAAACCAGTACCGCGAACGATAGGCCAAGCCATGCGCTTGAGATCGTCCTTGTTTGGCAACAAACCCTGAACCTTGGACACCATGGCAGAACGCAAGTGTTCCTCTTCGAGGTTCTTGATGATTTCGCCCAAGCCAAACATGCCCATGGCCAGAATCACGAAGTTAATGCCCTCGGCCATGTAGGGTGTGTCGAAAGTGTAGCGCTCCATGCCTGAATTCACATCGGTACCTGCCATGCCCATGAGCAAACCCAGCACGATCATGCCGAATGCTTGCAACAAGGAACCGCTTGCCAGCACCACAGAGGCGACCAAACCAACCACCATCAACGAGAAATATTCGGCTGCACCAAACTGCAAGGCGATGTCTGCCAAAGGTGGCGCAAACAATGCCAGCAATACGGTTGCGAAAGTACCAGCCACGAAAGAGCCGATTGCCGCAGTGGCCAAAGCCTTGCCCGCCTTGCCTTGGCGAGCCATTTGATAACCGTCGAGTGCGGTAACCACCGAAGAGGATTCGCCTGGCAAATTGACCAGAATGGCCGTGGTGGAACCACCATACTGAGCGCCGTAATAAATACCGGACAACATGATGAGAGACGACACTGGCGGCAGGCCGAAGGTGATTGGCAACAACATGGCAATCGTGGCAGTGGGGCCTAAGCCTGGCAGCACACCAATTGCCGTACCCAGAAAAACACCGATCAGGCAAAACAACAGGTTATTGATCGTGAAAGCTGTTTCAAGACCAATTGAAAGATTAGCGAGAAGTTCCATGTTTACATTCCAAACCAAGACCCAAAAATGGGCAGCGGAATACCCAAACCTTTGACGAATACCAGGCTACAAAAAATAGCCGCGCCAAAAGCAATACCCAGGGTGAACTTCCAATTGAAAAATTTGCTGGCCATTGCAGAAATACCGAACACCGCCATGACTGCAATTGCAAGACCTGCACCTTCCACCAACAAGGCAAATACAATGATGGAAATGGTGACGTAAATAATTTTTGAAAAGGCAAAGCCTTTCAGGGGTTCGCCTTCAACAATGAATGAGCGAACCAGTGAGGCTGCGCCAATCAAAATAAGCAAACCACTTAATACTTTGGGAAAATAGCCGGGGCCCATGCTAATGGCTGTGCCCATTTCATAGTCAGCAGCCATGTACAAAGCTGCTGCACCGATAATCAGGTACAGCAGCCCGGCCCAAAAGTCTCGTAAATCTTTTGGCATTTTAGATCTCTGTTATAGATCAGTCAGCGTACTGACCAGCTTTGTCGATAATTGGCTTCCAACGTGCAATTTCAGCATCCAGGTGCTTGCGCAAGGCGGCTGGTGTGGCTTGGTCTTGAGGCACTGGCTCGGTGCCCAATTCAGCAAAACGCGAAATCACTGCTGGGTCTTTCAAGGCTGTTTGCAGAGACTTGCTCAGGCGATCAATGATGGGCTTGGGTGTGCCTTTGGGGGCATACAAACCGTGCCAAACACCCACTTCAAAACCAGGCAAACCAGCCTTGTCCAATGTTGGCAGATCAGGCAAAGAGGCCACTGGCTTTTTGGTGGTCACGGCGTAGGCCTTGATTTTTCCGCCTTTGATTTGGCTGGTGGTGTTGGTGGTTTGGTCACACATGAAGTCGACCTGACCGCCCAACAAATCGTTCATGGCTGGGCCAGTGCCTTTGTAAGGAACCGTTGTAAGGTCTACACCCACAGCTGTCTGGAACAACATGCCGCACAGGTGCGAAGCTGAACCAATACCTGCATTGGCGTAAGTCACTTTGTCTTTGTTGGTTTTGATGTAGGCCAGCAATTCCTGCATGTTTTTGGCAGGCATATTGCCACGGGCCACGATGGTCATGGGTACATCGGTTACCAGGCCAATGGTTTCAAAGTCGGTTGATGCGTTGTACGACAGCTTGCGATACAAGGAAGGCGCAGTGGACTGACCAATGTGGTGAAGGAAAATGTTGTAGCCATCGGGTGCAGAACGGGCCGCCTTGCCAGCAGCCAGGGTTCCGCCTGCACCGCCGAGGTTTTCAACAATCACTTGTTGGCCCAGGTCTTTGGACATGGACTGTGCAATCAAACGACCCACCGTGTCAGTTGGGCCACCCGCTGCAAATGGGATCAGCATGGTGATGACTTTGGACGGGTAAGCATCTTGGGCTTGCACGGAACCCACCAAGCCCAACAGGGCAACTGCCAATACGGATTTAATCGATTTCTTCACGGAACTCTCCTTGTGATTTGTATCAGAATGTCAACTGCGAAAGCTGTTTTTCTTATTGAATTTCCACACATATTTGCGCAGGTGGATGGAGTATCAGCATGCCCGTGATGCGCAGCAATTGTGGTTTTCCATATACGCAGAAACCACAGCATGAGCCATTCGGAGAGAAGTTCAAATCAAAAAAACACTGCTCAACGAACCTAAAAAAACAATTAGATTATGAAAATAAACTAAATTACTATTAAAAATAAGTAAAAATGTTTATTTCTAAAATAATAGTTAATAAATTGATATTAATTGAAAGGGTAACCCAATCACCTACCCAGCAAAAAACGGATAAAAAAATAGACTAATGCGGTCAATGAGCGACCATTATTTTTTTGTTTGAGTACTCAACCAGTCGTTCAAGGCGGTTGCAACCACCTGATTAATGCCTTCATTTGTACCGACTGCGTATTCACGCAGGCGACTCACCAAATCAGCAGGCAGACGGTAGTTCACCGGCACCAGTTTACTGGCAGGTATTTCAGCGGCGCGCTCACGTTTGTTGTTTTGTGCTTTGGAAGCTTGACCGAAACGATCAGGAAGGCTTTCGGATTTCAGTGAACCGTCAAGTTTCTTGGCCATGTTTTTGGCCATGTCGGTGGATTTAAGCGCCATGAGGTTCCTGAGGAAAGGGGCAGATCGGGAACGAAGTATAGCGCCAAACCACGCCCCGAGGTGAGCCAACGATCAAGCCACAGTCAAGCCCGTTTGATCAAACGAATCAACATCAACAAAACCACTGCGCCGATGGTTGCCACCACAATGCTTCCCAACAAACCGCCGCCACTGGAAACCCCCAGTGAGTTGAACAGGAAACCGCCCACAAAAGCACCAATTACGCCAACTACCAAGTCGCCAATCAAACCGAAACCACCGCCCCGAACCAACTTTCCAGCCAGCCAGCCCGCAACAATCCCAACCAGCAAAAAGACCAATAAACTCATTTTTCTCTCCTAAAACGAATGGACGAAACGTGAAGACGTGACCAAATCGCCAGAAGAAAGGTCGTTTTTCTCGTAGTCGGCAACCAATGCGGCAGCCTGATCAAAGTGCTCAGAAGCGACAAAAACGTTGGCAAAACCAGTGGGGGAAAGGTCGCCGACAGCGCCCTGAAGAAAATGGCCGCCCACGTAAGTGGATATTTCGCAGGCGTTCAGCATACCGGCAACAATGTGCGCCTCGATAATGTTGCCCGCTCTATAAACAATTTCCATGTTGCCCCCTTGTTCAGCAAGACTAGCCGAAAACAAGGGAGCAGGTAAACACATCATGTGACTGAATGCTAACGGGCACTCACGCGAAGTACCTTGCCATCCGAGCTGTCGGTCAACAGGTAGATTGCTCCATCGGGGCCTGTGCGAACATCCCTGAAACGCGCACCCACTTCTTTAAACAACACTTCTTCTTCAGACGCTTTGTTGCCTTTCAACACCACTCGACTGACCTGCTGGGCTTTCAATGCACCCACCAGCAAATTGCCTTTCCACTGCGGAAACATATCGCCGTTGTACACGGTGATGCCTGAGGGCGCGATGGACGGCACCCAGTAAATTGCGGGTTGTTGAGTACCCTCATATTCTTTGAAGGGTGAAATTTGTGCACCGGTGTAGTCGATGCCGTAGGTGGCTTTGGGCCAACCGTAATTGGTCCCGGGGGTAATCACGTTCACTTCGTCACCACCACGCGGACCATGCTCATGAGCGATCAATCGTTTGTTGGCGGCATCGTAGGCCAGGCCCTGAACGTTTCGATGACCGTAACTATAAATTTCGGGTTTGGCGCCCTGTTTGCCCACAAAGGGATTGTCTTTGGGCACAGAGCCATCGGCATTGAGCCGAACAATTTTTCCAAGGTGATTCGACAAATTCTGCGCTTCTTCACGATAACTGTAACCATCACCCAGTGTCACGATCAGCGTGTTGTCGGGCAGCCACGCCATGCGCCCGCCGTAGTGCGCACTGCCAGACTTCGCCATTTGCGAGCGGAATATTTCTTTGACATTCGCAAGGCTGTTCTCGCCAAGCTTGGCGCTGGCCACACACAGATGGTTTGCACTGCGCGTGCCGCAGGCATAGCTGAGAAAAATTTGCTGACTTTGCGCAAAATCGTGGGAGGGCAAGACATCAAACAAACCCGCCTGGCCGCCATAAAATACCTTCGGGACACCAGCGAGTGGGGCATTCACCAATTTGCCATCGGCGGCCACCAGGCGCAGCTGGCCAGGTTTCTCGGTGATCAAAGCGCGGCCATCAGGTAAAAATGCCATGGACCATGGACTGTCCAAACCATCGGCAAAAGTCTCGATTGTGTAGGGTTTGGTAGATTGGGCCTGGGCTTGGTCGGGTGGCAGCGCAATACCGGCAATCAGTAATGCAAGAATTGCGGGACTGGCCGACAGTTTGCGGGTCGACAGTTTGGCGAACAAGGCGCCCGAGGCTGCGGCGGCTGCAAGCATGGAAAACATGCCCCCGACGGTGCGGGTGGAGGAAATCAGTATTGGCATTGGTGCAATCATGTCGACCACTTTGAAAGTTACCCACAAACCCAGTGCAGCACCGAAAACACACCAAAAGGTGCGCCATGCAGTGCCGGTGAAACGCGTGAACAGCAATGCGACGGCCTGAGATACCGCAAAACTGCACCCAAAGATGACTGCATAAACTGGCGAGAAGTTCCCGAGATCGTGCAGGGTGGTGTGAAGCCGCGTACCCCATGGAATGACAACCCCCAGGTTTTGCAAGGCCTGCAAATTGACCTGCGACTGCACCAGGGTGCCCAGCAAGGAACCCAGCAACCAGACCAAAAGCCAAACCAGAAAAACCGAAAACCGTTTGTTTGCGTGATTCATGAAAGCATGCCCAAGACGGTCGGCACGTGCCGAACCTGATGTGTTAACAAAATAATTCGATTGATTTATTCAGGTTGTCGCCCATATGAAATGGACTGAACCACGCCCCCCCGAAAGCGTACGGTGGCAATCAAATTACCCTGCCCCCTGTCGTACACCCACACTTCTACGGGCAGGCAAGGTACCAGCGATTGCGCAAACGGAGAGGGAACCGGTTGCAGGGTACCGGGAAAATACACTGGATCACAAAAAGTATCTTTCAAAGCGGGTTGCCCGCATTTGTAGAGCACAGAGACCCGGCTGTCGCCCTCATAGGCACTGCCCTGGGTGCACCGCAAGGCCTCTGCTTTTGCCGGTGAAATCAGACAAAACAGGGCAAACATTCCGATTGTGAGCAGTGCATGTTTCATGGTTCAACTGTCTCCTTCGTGGATTCGACAGCCTGGAAAAAACGAAAGTTCAGTGAACAGCACAATCAACCGAGAAGGCCTAGCCGTAAACCGCTACCACCTGATAGCCCAGCGATGCCAGTTGACCATCCGGGGTCCACAGCTTGGCGCTTTGATTCACGTAACCATCAGATCCGGCTTTGGTTTCCATGTCGATTTGGAACCAACCCTCGCTGTCGATGTTGGCAGGAATGGGTGGCAATTCAAGTGACCAACTAACCGAACTGGCCATGACAGGCCCTTTAAAGTGGCTAAGGCAAGGTGTGGGCGGGCCATCACTGAGCATCACAATCAACACCTCGGGACTCAGGTTTTTGTCTGTGGCACGGATGTAGATACCACTTTCCCAAAACGGGTTGCCCATGTAGGGAATGCTGCCGATGGCCCAGCGCATTTCGACATGCTGCAAAAAGTTGGGCGTGATTTTGGGTATGAAAGGCAATGCCGGTAATTCTTCAACTTTTTTGGGCAGAGGCTTGTGTTCAGGTGTTAGCACAGGCAACGCAGATTCACGCGGTGCCCCGAATACGCCAACCACCAAACCCGCCAAAGTTTCGTCGCTGTATATTTCGCATTGCACCTGGCTGACACTTTTGCCCTGCCGGAGCAAACGCGTGCGATACACCACATCGCCAGCGGGCACAGGGCCCACGAAATTGGTCTGCAGGGCACGCAAAGGCATGTCTATGCCAAGCGTGTCGCGCATGGCGACCACGGCAAGAGCTGACAAAAAACCACCGAACATGGTTCGGCCTTGCATCCAGTCCTCGGTGGCGGTGAAGGTAACGGTATCACCGCTCAGGCGGCGGCTGGACAGAATTTCTGAAAGTGCAACGGTCATGCTGAGCCTATGGTGCGTATTGAATTAGTTTTCGAATTGCTTGAAATTTGGGGCACGCTTTTCACCAAACGCCTTGAATGCCTCTTGTGCGGGGGCTTGTGGAATCATGCTCATGAACAGGTGCCCTTCTTCGGCCATTTTCTCGGCCACAGCAGTTTTGTTGGCCGACTTCATCAAACGCTTGGTGGTCAACAGGCTTGTGAGTGGCAGGTCGAGCAGTTTTTTCACTTGCGCTTGCACATGTGCCGCCAATGCCTCTGGTTCAAGCACATCGGAAACAATGCCGGTGTCGTAGGCTTTCAAAGCGGTGAAAATATCGCCCAACAAGAGCAATTCAGCCGCTTTCTGGTAGCCCGCAGAAATGGGCAACAACAAGCTGGAAGCCGCTTCCGGGCACAAGCCCAATTTCACAAAAGGCATGGAAAATTTTGCAGTGCTTGCTGCATACACCAAATCACAGTGCAGCAATACGGTGGTGCCGATACCAATGGCCAAACCTTGCACCTGTGCTACCACAGGCTTGGGGAACACGGAGATCATTCGCAGAAATCGAAACACAGGCGCATCGAGATCGGTGGGTGGGTTGTTCAGAAAATCGCCCAGATCGTTGCCCGCAGAGAAACAGCCTTCATGGCCTTTGAGCAACACCACTTTCACGCCACTGCTGTGCGTGGCATCGCGAAACGCGTCAGCCAGCGCGGTGTACATGGCGTTGGTAAATGAGTTTTTGCGTTCTGGCCGATTGATGGTGATGGTCATCAAGCCATTGCTGATTTCTGTTTGAATGTCCACTGCCGTATTCCCTGTCTTTTTTTGTTGTAATAACTCAAAAAACGGGTGAAGGTTTGCACCCACACCCGCTTTGATTCGCGCAGAAATTACACGCGTTCGAAGATGCCTGCTGCACCCATGCCGGTACCGATACACATGGTCACCATACCGTATTTCAGGTTGTGCCGGCGCAGTGCATGCACTACAGTAGCTGCGCGAATTGCACCGGTTGCACCCAGTGGGTGGCCCAAGGCGATTGCGCCGCCCATGGGGTTCACCTTGGCAGGGTCCAGTTCCAGGTCTTTCATGACGGCCAAGGATTGCGCGGCAAACGCCTCGTTCAATTCAAACCAGTCGATGTCGCTGGCTTTCAGGCCAGCAGTTTTCAACACGGCAGGAATTGCTTCCTTGGGGCCAATACCCATGATTTCGGGGGGCACACCACGCACGGCAAAACCGCGCCACTTGGCCAAGGGAGTGAGGTTGTAGCGCTTCACAGCTTCTTCAGAAGCCAGAATCAAGGCACCAGCACCATCACTCATTTGCGAGCTGTTACCGGCGGTCACTGATCCCTTCGCAGCGAATACAGGCTTGAGTTTAGTCAAGCCCTCAATCGATGAATCGGCACGGGGGCCTTCGTCCAGACCTACTACCTTGCTGCTGGTTTTGATTTCGCCAGTGGACAAATCGGGCGAGGCCTTGACCACGGTGAACGGTGTAATTTCATCATTGAACTCGCCAGCCTGTTGGGCAGCGATTGCTTTTTTGTGGCTGTTCAGTGCGAATTCGTCTTGCGCGTCGCGGCTGATGCCCCACTGCTGCGCAACTTTCTCAGCAGTCATGCCCATGCCATAGGCAATGCCCAGGTTCTCGTCTTTCTGGAAAATCGCATTGTTGAAGCTTGGCTTATTGCCGCTCATTGGCACCATGCTCATGCTTTCGGCGCCGGCTGCAATCATGACTTCGGCTTCGCCCATGGCAATGGCGTTGGCAGCCATTGACACAGCCGTAATACCAGACGCACAGAAGCGGTTGATCGTGACGCCACCCACAGTGTTGGGCAGACCTGCCAGCAACACAGCGATACGGGCCATGTTCATGCCCTGCTCGCCTTCGGGGAATGCACAACCCACGATCGCATCGTTGATTGAGGCTGGGTCGAGAGTTGGCACCTGGGCCATGGCGCTGGCAATGGCATGCACCAGCAGGTCATCGGGGCGGGTGTCTTTAAACACGCCACGGGGGGCCTTGCCGATTGGGGTGCGCGTTGCTGCGACAATGTAAACATCTTTACAAGTTTGAGCCATGTTTGCTCTCCTTAATTAGTTACGCACTGGCTTGCCGGTTTGCAGCATGCCCATGATTCGTTCTTGTGTCTTGGGGTTGTCGAGCAACTTCACGAAGTGCTTGCGTTCCAGGTTCAGGAACCACTCTTCATCCACCAAGGAGCCAGTTTCAATTTCGCCACCGCACACCACTTCGGCGATTACGCAGCCCAAATGGAAGTCGTAAGCAGAGATGAAACCGCCGTCGCGCATGTTGACCAGTTGCGCCTTGATGGTGGCGTAGCCTGATTTGCCTGCGGCGGGTACACCCTTGATTTTATGGGGTGGGCGATAGCCGCCGTCGAACATGGCGCGTGCGCGTGAAATGGCGACATACAGCAGTTCATGGCTGTTGAATACGATGGTGTCGGATTCCTTGATGAAGCCGAGGTCGCGACATTCCATGGCCGAAGTGCCCACCTTGGCGGTTGCTGCGGTCATGAAGCCGTCTTTCAGGAAGGCCAATACATCGGCAGAACCTGCTTTTTGAGCAGCCAAACCAGCGTTGATGGCGATTTCTTTCAAGCCACCGCCACCGGGAATCAGGCCAACGCCCACTTCCACCAGGCCCATGTAGCTTTCAAGGTTGGCCACACGTGCAGCACAGTGAATTGCAAATTCGCAACCACCGCCCAATGCCAAACCAGTCACGGCTGCGACAGTTGGAACTTGTGCATATTTCAGCGCAGCAGTGCCTTTCTGGAATTCAGCCACCATGGGTTCAATGGCCTTGCCGCCGCCCTGCATGAATGCAGGCAACATGGCTTGCAGGTCGGCACCTGCGGAGAAGGGCTCATCCGGGCTCCACAGCACCAGGCCTTTGTAGCTTTTCTCGGCCAGGGCAATGGCTTCATGGGTGCCAGTGATGACGTCTGGGCCAATGGCGTGCATTTTGGTTTTGATGGACAAAATCAGCACATCGTCGTGACCCGGTGCAGTCCAAATGCGAACAGCATCGTTCTCTTTAATGGTGGTGCCGCCGTTGTGGCCCGTCACGGTTGTTTCGCCCAATACTTTGGCGCGGAAAATTTGGCGCTGGTACACCGGCAAATCTTTGCGGGGTACGAATGAATTGCTTGCTGGGCTGAATGCGCCCGCTGTGCTGTACACACCGCCGCTGTCGGCCACTGGGCCTTCGAATACCCAGGCGGGCAGTGGTGCATTGCACAGGGCCTCGCCTGCTTCGATGTCGGCTTTCACCCACTCGGCAACCTGCTTCCAGCCTGCGGCTTGCCAGGTTTCGAATGGGCCTTCTGTCCAGCCGTAACCCCAGCGCAAACTGAAATCCACTTCACGTGCAGTGTCAGCAATATCGTTCAAATGGAATGCGATGTAGTGAAATGCGTCGCGGAAAATCGCCCACAGGAATTTGGCCTGTGGATGCTCGGAAGCACGCAGCGCAGCCATGCGTTCAGCCACGTTGCGGTTCTTCAGAATTTTCAATACAGCTTCATCGGCCTTGCCTTCAGATGGCACATAGCTGCTGGAGTTCGCATCGAACACCATGATCTGCTTGCCTTCTTTCTTGAAGAAACCGCCCTTGGTTTTCTGGCCGAGCGCGCCTTTTTCAACTAGTGTTTTCAACACGGCAGGTGTTGCGTAGCTGGGTGCAAACGGGTCGTTGGGCAGTGTGTTTTGCATGGTTGCAATCACGTGGCCCATGGTGTCCAGACCCACCACGTCGGCGGTGCGGAAGGTGGCGGATTTCGCGCGACCCAGTTTGGAACCGGTCAGTTGGTCCACGATGTCGAATGGAATACCATACTTCGCTGCTTCAGCCATGGTGGCCAGCATGCCGGCCACGCCCACGCGGTTGGCCACGAAGTTGGGCGTGTCTTTCGCAGTAATAATGCCCTTGCCCAAAGTGGTGGTCAGGAAGGTTTCCAGATTGTCCAGAATGTCCTGACGTGTGGTGCTCAAAGGAATGAGTTCACACAGGTGCATGTAGCGAGGCGGGTTGAAGAAGTGAACGCCACAGAAGCGGCTCTTGAGTTCTGCATCAAAACCTTCGCTGAGTTTGGAAATGCTCAAGCCCGATGTGTTGGTGGCAAAAATTGCAGTGGCATTGATGTGCGGTGCGACTTTTTTGTACAGGTCGTGTTTCCAGTCCATGCGTTCGGCAATGGCTTCAATCACCAGGTCGCAGCCCTGCAGCAATTCCAGGTGCTCTTCGTAGTTGGCGGCTTGCACATATTGCGCAACGTCTTTCGCGCCAAACGGTGCAGGCTTCAGTTTGGTCAGGTTCAGAATGGCTTTGTCTACGATGCCATTCTTGGGGCCTTCCTTGGCGGGCAAATCAAACAGCACCACAGGCACTTTGGCATTGGCACAGTGGGCAGCAATTTGTGCGCCCATCACGCCAGCGCCGAGCACGGCGACTTTGCGAACGATGAAATTGGACACGCGTGTCTCCTTCGAGTTAATTGGTTTGAACGCCCGCAGCCGATTGCAGGCTGCGGGGTACTACGGGACAGGTTTCTTAGAACAGGTCAGCTTCCATTTCCATCAGGCTGCTGGAACCTGCGCGCGCCTTGCGAATCAGCATGGCGGTCTCAGGCAGCATTTTCTGGAAGTAGAAACGGGCTGTGTGCAACTTGGCGGTGTAGAACTTGTCGCCACTGGCTTGTTTTTCCAGCGCGATTTTTGCAGCTTTGGCGAAGAAGTAAGCGTAGAACAGATGACCCACAACGCGCAGGTAATCCACGGCAGCAGCGCCCACTTCATCGGGGTTTTGCATGGCCTTGCCACCAATTTCCATGGTCAGCTTGCTGACCTTGTCGCCCAAATCAGCCAGGGGTTCAATGAACTCTTTCATGGCTGGGTTGTTGGCTTCTGATTCGCACAGCGCACGCACCATTTTGCCGAACTTCATCAGCTTGGCACCACCGTCGCCCAGCACCTTGCGACCCAGCAGGTCCAGTGACTGAATGGTGTTGGTGCCTTCATAAATCATGTTGATGCGGCTGTCACGAACGTATTGTTCCATGCCCCACTCGGCGATGTAGCCGTGGCCGCCATACACTTGCATACAGTGTGAAGTGGCTTCCCAGGCGTTGTCTGTGATAAAGGCTTTCACGATTGGCGTGGCCAGGGCAACCATGTCGGATGCTTCCTTGCGAACCGCTTCATCGGGGTGGTTCAGTTCTTTGTCCAGTTCCAGCGCAGTCCACATGCACAATGCGCGGCCACCTTCAGCATACGCGCGGGTGGTCAACAGCATTTTGCGCACATCGGGGTGAACGATGATGGGGTCTGCTGGCTTGTCGCTTGCCTTCGGGCCTGTCAGCGAACGGCTTTGAATGCGGTCTTTGGCATATACCACTGCGTTTTGGTAAGCCACTTCGGTCAGGCCCAGTGACTGCATGCCCACGCCCAGGCGGGCTGCGTTCATCATCACGAACATGGCCGCCAAGCCGCGGTGGGGTTGACCAATCAGCCAGCCGGTTGCGCCGTCCAGGTTCATCTGGCAAGTAGCATTGCCGTGAATACCCATTTTGTGTTCAATAGCGCCACAGAAAATCGGGTTGCGCGCACCCAGCGAGCCATCGGCATTGGGAATGAATTTCGGTACCAGGAACAGGGAAATGCCCTTGGTGCCAACGGGTGCATCGGGCAAGCGAGCCAACACCAAGTGAATGATGTTCTCGGCCATGTCATGTTCACCAGAGCTGATGAAAATTTTCGCACCGGTAATTTTGTAGCTGCCATCAGCCTGAGGTTCGGCTTTGCTGCGCAGCATGCCAAGGTCGGTACCGCAGTGTGGTTCGGTCAGGCACATGGTGCCGGTCCATTCGCCGCTGGTCAGCTTGGGCAGGTACAAATCCTTCTGTTCCTGACTGCCATGCTCGTGCAAGCAATCGTAAGCGCCGTGCGTCAAGCCGGGGTACATGGTCCAGGCCTGGTTGGCACTGTTCATCATTTCATAGAAAGCCTGGTTCACAGTCACTGGCAAGCCCTGACCACCGTAATTGGGGTCGCAGCTTAGCGAGGCCCAACCGGCTTCCACAAACTGCTGATAGGCTTCTTTGAAGCCTGTCGGTGTTTTCAGTGAATGGTCGGCCTTGTTCAAAGTACAACCTTCTGAATCGCCCACGGCGTTCAGGGGCTGCAACACTTCCGCGCAGAATTTGCCGCCTTCTTCGATGATCTGATTCACCGTGTCTGCGTCAATTTCTTCAAAGGCGGGAATGCTTTTGAAAGTAGCTTCTGCGTTCAACATTTCGTGCAGTACGAATTGCATGTCGCGGATTGGGGGCGTGTATTGGCTCATTGAAGTGTCTCCTGGTACTACTGGCTCAGAATTTCTGACGGGGTTTGCTGGTAATGCTGAATCATGCGTTCAAAGCCTTGGCGGGCCCGCTTCACAGACGAAGAATCACCCATGAGGCGACCTTGCTGGTGGGCTGCCAGAATCAGGCCGACCATCTCGAATACGAGTTGGTCCGCATGGGCCTGATTGGCCGGTAAATGATTTTCCTCGATGGCCTGTGCCGTGGCACGGTGCATTTCTTTTTGCCAGTCGCGATGCATTTTCACCAGGACATCGCGAACCGCCCCTGGCCTGTCATCGTATTCTGTCGCGCCTGAAATATAGATGCAACCACTGTCGATTTCCTTGCCGATCCGGTCAAGCCAACGCATGAAAATTGCACGCAAACGGGGCAATCCGCGGGGCTCTTTCAAACAGGGAAACAACACGGCGTTGATGAATTGGGTCTCGTACTCTTGAAGTACGGCAATTTGAAGTTCTTCTCGCGAACCGAAGTGGGCGAATACGCCGCTTTTGCTCATGGCCATTTTTTCTGCGATAGAACCAATGGTCAAACCCTCGAGTCCCTGTGTGGACGCGATTTCAAGCGCCGCCTCAACAATGGCGGCTCGGGTTTGTTCACCTTTGCGCATATAGAAAATAGACCGAACGTTCGTTTTTTTATGAGTGTACGCTATTTCTTCAGGAAAAAGGGAATGGGCCAGGTTAGAGAAATTCTTCTAGGGCATCATGATCTGCAAATAATTATTCAAATTATTTGAACAATTACTGCGAAAAAGGTCACTCGATTTTTGGCAATTGAACGCGCATGATTCGCTCATCGATTCAGTGAATCGCAAACCCAATACGGAGAATTGAAATGACTACAGCAAACACAACACACGCAGGCACGAATGTGCTGGACAATGCCTTTAACTCATCCGCCTCAACCATTGCCCTGATTGGCCGGGTTCTACTGGCTGCCATGTTTGTTCTGGCGGGCTTCGACAAAATCGGTGGGTTCGAGGGCACCGCCGGGTACATCGGTTCTGTGGGTCTGCCTTTTCCAGAAGTACTTACTGTGCTGACGATTGCGGTTGAAATTGGCGCGGGGCTGGCTTTGATCGTCGGCTTCCAGGTACGAATTGCAGCGCTGCTGCTGGCCGGCTTCACCCTGGCTGCCTCAGTGCTGTTTCACAACTACTGGGCCATGCCTGCTGAACAAGCCTATGTTCAGCAACTGATGTTCATGAAAAACGTCAGTGTGGCTGGTGGCCTGCTAATGATTGTGGCTTTGGGTGGCGGCACACTTGGCTTGAGCAAAGGCAAGTAAAAAGCAATCAGTGGGGAAATCAGCGGGCTGAACGGCCCGCTGTTCACACCACAGGAAATACTGCTTCGCCGGCCTGGGGATTCACTGCATAACCGCCCGTGAAAGCACCAAATGAAGGCAGTATGAGCTGATCGGTTTTCAGGTAGAAGCATGGCACTCGGGCTCGGCTTCTGCCTTTTCCGTTCAGCACCACGACCGGGTGCTCATGCCCGGCAAGCACCAAAGCATTTTGCACGGTTTGCGGGTGATGGCACAAAGCAAACCCACCCAGCATGAAAGGCTCCTCCACCACCGAAATGTTCAAATTTGCGGGCGGATCACCCGCTTTGCTGTCGTGATTGCCGCGAATCAACGTCATGGCCAGGTTTGTGTGCTGGGCACGCCAAGCCAGCAGTTTGCCAAGCAAGTCGGGGTTGTGAGCCATTTTTGCATGCAACAAATCGCCCAGAAAATACACCGAAAGTGGATTGAATTCTGCGATACATTCTGAGAGCTTATCCAGATTCTCTTGCGTGGTCCCGGCTGGCACAGGAACACCCAGGCTGCGAAAAGTAGCGGCTTTTCCCAAATGAACGTCGGCGACAAAAAGCGCCTTGTGTGCGGGTGAAAACGCCGTTTTGTGGCGCGACAGTTGAAGTGCGCCAAAAGGTGTTTTCATTGAATGTACTGAAGAGTTTGCTGACAACAAATGCACGGTGAAGATGACCTGAATTGTAATTTTGAAATCTGTTAAACCTGAGCTGCTTTCTCCAGCTCGGCCACCATTCTTGCCACACGATCGCTGAGCTTTTCCGTGCTAACGGTTTCGCGCAATCGCTCAATCAGCAAGGGAAACGCAAAAGGTGTTGGGCGATCAATCGACTTGAACACCAAAGTTTTGCGGTGAATTGCACAAAGCGCTGCCTCCATTCGTTTCAAATCAAGTTCTTGTTCAAGCGCCTCACGCTGGGCCTGGTCCAGCAACAAATTATTTTGATCGTGTTTTTTGAACACCTCAAAAAACAAACCGCTGGAGGCTTGTAACTGCTTTGCACTTTTTCCCGCCCCGGGGAAGCCTTGAAAAACCAACCCCGCAATTCTGGCGATTTCCCGGAAACGTCGCTGGGCGAGTTCAGAAGCGTTGAGACAAGCCAGCACATCCTCAAAAAGATTCTCCGTTGAAAACAAAGGGGCTTGCGCAAGGCTGCCCGCAATCCATTCCTGCCAGTTCACGGGTTCCGCGCTCAACAGCTCAAACCCGTAATCGTTCATGGCAATTGAGAACGTACCCGGTTTGTGCCGCGAGGCACGCCAGGCCAGAAGACTGGCCAAACCAATGTGCACCGTTCGCCCTTCAAATGGATACACAAACAGGTGGTGACCTTCTTTGCTGTGCAGCGCTTCAATCAGCAAGTTGCCCGTATTGGGCAAAGCACTCCAGCGCATCTGCAAAGCCAACAAACTCTCAAGTGCCTGCAGCTCAGGCAAGGCGGTCTTTTTTCCAGAAGAAATAGCCTGATGTGCCAACTCCAGCATTTGCAGGGAGGCGTGAGCAAGTTCACTGCTCAAGGGCATTTTACCGCCCTGCCACTGCGGCACTGTCGCTTTTTTGCGGTTGGCTTTGCGCACATACGCGGTCATGTCACGCACCTTCACCAGTTCAAGCACGCGGCCTGCAAAACTGAAACAATCACCCGTTTTCAGGCGGGCAATAAACCCTTCCTCAATGGTGCCAAGGCGCCCGCCAGTCATCCAGGCCACATGCATGGCGGCATCAGAGACAATGGTGCCCACCGACATGGCATGCCTGCGCGCAATGTCACGCCGCGGCACGCGGTAAATGCCTTCCTCATCGGCAGCCACCCTTTGGTAGTCCGGATACGCCGCCAGGCTTTCGCCTCCCTTTTCTACAAAAGCCAGGGCCCAATCGAACTGGGAGCGGCTCAAATTTTCATACGCACTTGTGGTGCACACTTCGGCAAACAATTCATCGGGTTTAAATCCAGTGCCCATGGCCACAGTCACCAGGTGCTGCACCAACACGTCCAGTGGGGCCTGTGGGCTGAAACGCGATTCAATCTGTTTTTGCTGGGCAGCATGTCGGGCAGCAGCAGCCTCGACCAATTCAAGCGCATGGGTGGGCACCACGGTAATTCGAGAGGGCCTGCCGGGTGCGTGCCCGGAACGACCTGCACGTTGAAGCAGACGGGCAACGCCCTTGGGCGAGCCAATTTGAATCACGCGTTCTACGGGTAAAAAATCCACGCCCAAATCAAGCGATGAAGTACACACCACCGCCTTCAGGCTGCCGTTTTTTAATCCTTGCTCAACCCAATCGCGCACGGTTTTATCGAGTGAGCCATGGTGCAAGGCCAGTAAACCGGCGTAGTCGGGCCGGGCTTCGAGCAAAGCCTGATACCAAATTTCGGCTTGGGAACGTGTGTTGGTGAACACGAGGGTGGATGCAGACTGGTCGATTTCTCGCGCCACAAACTCGAGCTGATTCAAGCCCAGATGCCCACCCCATGGAAAACGCTCAAAGGTGTCAGGAATCAAGCTGTCGATCATCAATTGTTTGGGTAACTTGCCCTGGACCAAAGTGCACTTGGCGTGGTTTTTAACAGGGTGTAGCAGCACATCCATGGCCACCGGCAAGTTACCCAAGGTGGCGCTTAAACCCCACACCTGCAAGCCCGGGTTAATGCGCGCCAGGCGTGCGATGGCCAACTGCAGTTGCACACCACGTTTGTTGCCGATCAGTTCATGCCATTCATCGACCACCAACACTTGCAGTTTGCTCAAGTTGGGCTGGCTGCTGGTGCGCGTGAACATCAGGGTCAGGCTTTCAGGCGTGGTGACCAATGCGAAAGGGGGTTTGCGCAAAATGGCTGCTCGCGCGGCTGAATCGGTGTCGCCGGTTTGCAAGGCCACATCGCAATCACCCGCTAGGGCTGACAGCGATTGTTGCAAAGCCTTGGTGCTGTCAGCAGCCAAGGCGCGCATGGGTGTTATCCACATGACACGGGTTGCAGCGCCCCTTGGCGTGGGAAGTTGTGCCAGCCTAAGCAAGGCACCCAACCACACCGCCAGGGTTTTACCGGCACCAGTGGTGGCATGAAGCAAGCCGCTGTGGCCTTTTTGAAATGCCTTCCACACCTGCAATTGATACTCGAAAGGCTGCCAGCCTTGTGCGTCGAACCACTCCTGAAGATTGGCCAAGGTGAGTTCTGACAACGGCGGCCTATTCGCATGAAGAGCGGCTTCGGGGGCTTGACCTACCATGGCTGGTGCCGAATTTACTGCCCTGTCGGCCGCTTTCTTTTTGCGGCGCAAGGCCTTGAGCTGTGTGCCCACATTGGGGCCTGGCGGAATGCCTCGAAATTCAGACATGGTTTACTGCATTGATGATCCGGTTCCCGATTGTGCCATGGTTAATGCAAACCCGGTTGGTGATCAGCCAGCAGCGTCAAGTTACCACCGATGGCTGCGGTGTTGATTGACAGCACCTGCTCACAAACCAGCCTGTAATCTGGATAAACACCATGCTCATCGCCCAACACCAGAGGAATGATTGATCCGGGGTGCTTGGCCAGGCGATTGCACACCCTTTTCACGATTTCTGTGTTTTCCGGGTGACAAATTACCAGGTTGATATTGCCAAGATCGATTTCAGACAACACCTCGGCATTCACGATCAAATGCAGGTTTCGGTCATCGTCTGCGAGTTCACAAACCGGCACATTCCCGGTGGCCAGCACTGCGTCAATTTGTTGTTCAAGCAAAGCAAGGTCCTTTGCCGTACACCAAACCCGGCCTCGTGGTCGACATCGGTAAAGGTTTTGTTCACCTGTGGGGCCGGGCAATTCGTGGTCCTGCATATTCTTAAGCTGAGGCAGGCGCATCAAGGTAGGCAAATAATGTGGGCCACCGGCTTTGGGGCCGGTTCCCGACTTGCCATGCCCACCAAATGGCTGGCTACCCACCACAGCACCTACCATGTTTCGGTTCACATACACGTTGCCGGCTTGCGTGGTGTTGCAAACCAGATCGATGGTGGATTGAATGCGGCTGTGAATGCCAAAAGTAAGGGCATATCCGGTGGCATTCAATTCGTGAAGCAAGGCAGGCAATTGGTTGGCCTTGAAACGCAAGACATGCAATACCGGGCCAAACACCTCTTGCTGCAGTTCATTCAAGTGCTGTAGTTCGATCAAGGTCGGCACCACAAAGTGACCCGCGAGTGGAAGATTCACACGCTCCGCCCGGAACACAGGACATCCATTTGCGTTCATGTTCTCAATGTGGGCATTCACTGCTTGCCATGCTTCTCGATCAATCAGGGGTCCAAGATCAGTGGAAAACAATGCAGGATCGCCCACCTGAAGTTCCTGCATTGCGGCTTTTAGCAGCTCGATGAGGCTGTCGGCGATGTCCTCTTGCACACACAGCACCCGCAGTGCCGAACAACGCTGCCCCGCACTTCCAAAAGCCGATTCAAGCGCATCTCCAACCACTTGTTCAAGCAATGCCGATGAGTCAACCACCATGGCATTTTGTCCGCCTGTTTCAGCAATCAGCAAGGCGGGGCTTTGCAAGCAGTCACGATTCAACAAACTGGCTTGAATGTGCTTGGCCGCCGCATTGGAACCCGTGAACAAGACGGTATCCACTGCTGGATAACTGCATAGCCATGCACCCACTTCCCAATCGCCATAGACCAGCTGCAACACCTCAACAGGCACGCCTGCCTTATGCAACAGCGTTGCTGCATAACATGCAATGTGCGGCGTTTGCTCGGCGGGCTTGGCAACCACCACGTGCCCACTGGCCAGTGCACCCACCACCTGCCCCACAAAAATGGCCAAAGGAAAATTCCAGGGGCTGATGCACACCGCAAGGCGCGATGTTGATTTGGATTGCGACGCAAGCAAGTTGGAAACCTGGGCTGCATAGTAGCGGCAAAAATCAACGGCCTCGCGCACTTCCATGTGGGCATTTGGGATGGTTTTTCTGGCTTCGTGAACCAGCAGGTTAATCAATTGAAGGTGATGACTCTCAAGCAGCTCCGCTGCTTGCAACAAGACAGCCGCCCAGTGTGCTGGCCCTTTCTCAAACCAGTCGCTACCCGTGCTGCGCGATCGAAAAGCAACACCCAATGCGGATTGCACCTGCCCATGTGTGCCGTAAGCCAAGGGTTCCAAATCCTTAAAGGTTCCGCTACCCACGGCTAGATGCAGTTGCTGCACAGTGCGTTTGCAATACAAATCAAGCCCGCTTGAGTTCAGGCGATTGGCACCAAACAAATTCGGTGCAGGTACGCAGGCTGGGTTGCTTTGAACGCCATGCCTACGCAAGGTGAGAACCGGGTGTTCCAGCAGTTCATTCACGTGTACATTCGGATCCACCATCTGGTTGACGAAGGAGGTGTTGGCACCATTTTCCAGCAAACGGCGCACCAGGTAGGGAAGCAATGTTTGGTGAGTGCCCACAGGCGCATAAATCCTGGCACGGCTGTAAAGCCCCTCACCCATGCCATGCAAACACTGCATCTCGAACTGCCGAATATTCAGTTGCTCGGCCATGTGCTGAACAGCGGCGTAGGTGTGGGCGTTGTGGGTGGCAAATTGTGGGTAAATGAAATTGGCATTGCGCAACATCAGCTGCGCGCAACACAGGTACGAAAGATCGGTGTGAACCTTCTGGGTAAACACCGGGAAATGTGCCAAACCTTGTATTTGGCAACGCTTGATTTCACTGTCCCAATATGCACCTTTGACCAATCGAACCTGGATAACCCGTTCACTGGCGCGTGCCAGTGCAGCAATAAACCGAACCACCGCGGTCGCTCGGGTTTGATAGGCCTGAACCGCCAACCCAAGACCATTCCAGCGCTTTAATTCAGGCTCGAAGGCCAAGCGTGCGAACAGGTCGAGTGATAATTCCAGACGCTCGCTTTCCTCTGCATCCACATTGAAGGCAATGTTGTGCTGCCTGGCTGAAAGTGCCAGTGTGTACAGCCGCGGGTAGAGTTCGGCTTGCACACGTTGTTCTTGCCACACGGTATATCGCGGATGCAATGCCGACAACTTCACAGAAATACCGTGACCATCGATTACGCCTTTGGAGTTACTTTGCCCAATCACATGGATTGCATGCAAGTAGCTGCTGAAGTAAGCCTGCGCGTCCGCTTCACACAAAGCGGCTTCACCCAGCATGTCGAAGGAATGGGTAAAGCCCTGCGAGGATTTCTCACGGCTGTTGCGCAAGGCCTCCTCAATGGTTTGGGCGGCAACAAACTGCTGCCCCATGAGTTTCACTGCCTGTTCCACCGCAGCACGCACCAGGCCTTCGCTGCTGCGTGCGATCAAGCGCCGCAGGGTGGAGTACAGGGTACCGCCATCGGGAATTTGAATCCAATGACCAGCCATGAACAAACCCCAGGTGCCTGCATTCACAAACAGGGAGGTGCTGTTCCCCAAGTGAGCCGCCCAATTCGCATGGCTTAATTTGTCGCGAATCAAATCATCGCGTGTTTGGGTATCCGGAATTCGCAACAGAGCCTCGGCAAGACACATCAGCGCAACGCCCTCCTGGGTGGACAAGCGATACTCCGCCATCCACTGGTGGACGCCTGCACGGTGCTTTTGCACCTCGTGTAATCGCTTTACATGCCCGAGTGCGGCCTGTTTGATGACATCAAACCCGGTGTCAGGCCAATCGCATTGTTCAAGCAGGTTGCGCACTCGCTGTGTTTCATCCACCCGAGTCAGTGCATCTATTTCAGTGCGCAAACGGTCCAGCTCAGCCTGCATGTTCAGCCCAATCAAACGAACGCTGCACATGCCGCTCCCAATGCGGATTCAGAAGAACTGTCAGCAACTCCACTGCACGCTGCGCACTGCTGCCAGTGGGATCTGCGGCAGGGTTTAACTCAACCAGATCGACCGACCCGACACAACCGGTTTGAGCAATGCGCGCCATGCAATATCGAAGCGAATCGAGCTGCAAGCCACCGTCTTCCGGGGTACTCACGCCGGGTAACACCAAGGGGTCAAGGCAATCCACATCGAGGCTCACGTGCAAATGCGTACCCGGCTCAATGTCGCTCAGTGCAATATTCATGGCCCGAATAATTCCACGCCCTTGTATGTGCCGCATGGTAAGCATGGGCAAAGCCGCACGGCGCACCGCGCGGCGCTCCTCGGGATCAACAGAACGCACGCCCAACAATCGAATTTGAGAAGCGCGCAAGGCTGGGGCAAACCCGGCAAGCTCGGTCAACTCAGAAGGTCCCTGACCGCACAGCGCGGTCAATGGCATGCCATGCATATTGCCGGTGATGGAAGTATTGGCCGTATTGAAGTCTGCATGCGCATCCAGCCACAACACGCGCAGTTCTTTGTTCTGACGTTGGCAATTCGATGCCACCGCACTGATTGACCCCATGGCCAGCGAATGATCGCCACCCAGCAATACGGGAATATCGCCAACATTCAATGCGTCGGCCACTGCGGCAAACACTGCCCGATTCCATGCCAGTACCTCATGGAAATTCCGATACCCCTGCAACTCGACATGCGGTTCAGATGTCAGTATTTTCAGATCACCGCGGTCAATCACTTTGCAACCGATTTTTTGCAAACCTTGCTGAACACCTGCATGCCTCAGTGCACAAGGCCCCAGCGCAGCACCGGCCATATTTGCGCCGGCGTCGCACGGGGCACCGATCAGTGAAATCATACGACCTCCCCGTGTTTCAACCAACTGTACAAGTTCTTGGGATCCGGCAGTTCAGGGATCAACGACAGTAATTCAAGCTCACCCTGTGCAAGCGCCAACCGGTGCATGTAGCGCATCGCAGAAAAATCCTCGAGTGCAAAACCCACCGAGTCAAACACAGTGATTTGATCGGGCGCTGTGCGCCCGAGCGCAAAACCAGTCAGCACTTCCCACAACTCCGTCACTGGAAAATCCTTGGGCATTTGCTGGATCTCACCCTCAATCCGTGTTTGCGGTTCATATTCAACAAATACGCGGGCATCGCGAAGAATATCGGGGTCAAGCTCGGTTTTGCCGGGGCAGTCGCCGCCGATGGCATTGATGTGAACGCCTGGCCTGAGCATGTTTTTGGTCAACACGCTGGCATGGGTTTTTGCGGCTGTGGCAGTGGTGATCACGTCAACCTCACGTACAGCTTCCGGGACACTTTTGCACAATATAGTCTTCAAGCCGAGTTCATTCAAATGATTGGCCAGTTTTTCAGTGGCCGAAAGATCGGTGTCGTACAAATAAAACGTGTCAATGCCGAGCAGCTCTTGAAACGCAACGGCCTGAAACTCGCTTTGGGCACCATTGCCAATCAGCGCCATGCTGCGCACCGCTGGGTTGGCCAAGTGCTGCGCTGCCAGTGCAGAAGTCGCGGCAGTGCGCAACGCGGTCACCAACGTCAATTCACTGACAAACTCCGGCAGGCCGGTTTCTACACGAGCGAGAACACCAAAGGCCATGACCGTGGGCAATTCATGCCGGTGATTGTTGGGATGCCCGTTGACGTACTTAAAACCATAGGTTTGTCCATCACTGATTGGCATGATTTCAATCACGCCCTGTGCAGAATGACTCGCCAGACGCGCAGACTTGTCAAACTGTTCCCAGCGCTTGAAATCGTGATCAATCTCGTTAACCATTCCCCGAATACAGTGGGCCAGACCAGTCCGTGAAATCAGTGTTGCCGCGCCTTGCGCGCTCAGGAATAAGGTGCGCATCGCATACCCCCTCACCTGCTGAATTGCGAGTAGAAATACCATTGTGCTGCCCAGTGAAGGCAATCAAAAGCACACAATTTGCTTACAAAATGGCAATTTTCTTGCACAATGACAGCATCAACCTACACTTCGATAGCATGGATGCTTTAGATCACCAACTTTTGGGGCTACTTCGTACCAATGCCAGGTTAAGCATCGCGGCATTGGCCCACCATCTGAAGGTGTCCCGCGGCACAGTGACCAATCGAATCAACAAGCTGGAGAGCTCCGGCGTGATCGTGGGCTACAGTGTCAAATTGCGGCCCGACACAACACCCAATCTGATTGTCGCCTGGATGAGTATTTTGATTGAAGGCAATGACAGCCGCACCGTACTGGCGAAGCTGCTCGGGGAACCTGGGGTAACCGCCATTCACAGCACCAATGGACGGTGGGACTTGCTGGTTGAGTTGCAGGCAGAAAACCTCACGGGGCTCTCAGGAATCTTGGAACGAATTCGACTCATCAAAGGGATTAGCAACACCGAGACGAGTATCCATCTGTCAAGTTACAAAAGCTGAGCAGACACAGGCTTGTATTCAAACAAACGTTTGATTTGGAACAAGCGGCTTTGTTATGATGTTTCTTTGAAAATCATCGACAGGCCAACTAGACATGCCAATTCCACAATCGATTAAAATCGGCGGCGCCTGCGGCTTTTGGGGCGACAGCAGTTTGGGTACGGAACAACTGCTCAAGGTGCCGGGAATTCAGTACATCACCTACGATTACCTTGCGGAACTGACCCTGGCCATCATGGCGGGCATGCGGATGAAAAACCCGGAACATGGTTACGCACTCGACTTCATTGACCTGATGAAGAGAGCCCTGCCCGCGGCCAAATCCAAAGGCATCAAGATTATTGCCAATGCAGGTGGTCTGAACCCTGCGGGTTGTGCGGCCGCCTTGCAACAGGCAATGACTGAAGCAGGCCACACCATTCGAATTGGTGTAGTCAGCGGCGATGACGCGACAATTACACTTGGCCAACTGCGCAAGGATGGCGTTGAATTGCGAGACCAGCATTCAGGCCAGGCTGCGCCGCCATTTTTCCTGACGGCCAATGCCTACCTGGGCGCTTTTCCCATAGCTGCTGCACTGGATGCAGGCGCTGACATTGTGATTACCGGTCGCGTGGTTGACAGTGCCATGGTGTTGGGTGCTTTGGTGCATGAATACAGGTGGCAAACCACAGACCTGGACCAACTGGCGCAGGGCAGCCTGGCAGGTCACATTGTGGAGTGTGGCGCGCAAGCCACCGGCGGGCTGTTCACAGACTGGCAACGAGTGCCCGACTGGGCCAACATTGGTTACCCGATTGTTGAAGTGGCTGCAGATGGCAGCTTTGAATTAAGCAAACCGGAAGGTACAGGCGGATTGGTGAACAAAGCAGTGGCCACCGAGCAGTTGCTTTATGAAATTCATGACCCGGCCAACTATGCCCTGCCCGATGTGGTGTGCGATTTCACCACGGTGAATATTGAAGAAACTGGCCCGAGCCGGGTACGGATTGATGGGGCGACTGGCAAAGCTCCCAGTGACCAATACAAGGTGTGTGCCACTTACCCGGAAGGTTTTCGGTGTATCGGCATGCTGTCGATTGTGGGGTTTGATGCGCAGGCCAAGGCAAGGCGCACAGGCGAAGCAATTCTGGAACGCACACGCGCCATGTTCAAGCGACAAGGTTTGGCAGACTACACCCGCACATCCATCGAAATCATTGGCAGTGAAACCGATTTGGGCCCACATGCACAGGTGCAGTTGGGTCACGAAGCCATGATGCGCATCGCAATTACGCACAGCGACAAAAAAGCTGCAGCAATTTTCTCTCGTGAAATTGCCCCGGCAGGCACCAGCTATGCGCCTGGGACCAGCGGCAACTTTGGCATGGGACGCCCCAATGTAACCCCCTTGGTAAAAATGTTCAGCTGCTTTGTGCCCAAACACATGCAAACCGCAGTGGTGAAGTTGGGCGGAGAAAGCATTGGATACCAAGAGCCAGAACATCCCAAACCCAGCGCCGATATCCCTCACAGCGCCGAAAAGTCATTGGACAACATCTCGATACCCGGTGAGTTGTTGGGCAAACCCTTGATTGAAATCGCGCATGGCCGAAGCGGTGACAAAGGGGATACCAGCAACGTGGGTATCGTGGCCAGAAAGCCTGAATATTGGCCATTGTTGCGGCATTTACTGCGCCCCGAGAACGTAAAAAACTACCTGGCGCACCTGGTAAAAGGTGAGGTTCACACTTTCGAGTTACCTCAAGTTCAAGCCTTTAATCTCGTTATGAAAGAAGCACTGGACGGCGGGGGAATGACCTCCATGAGAAATGATCCACTGGGCAAGGGCATGGCCCAAGTGCTGCTGAACATGAAAATTACCGAATAATCTTCACCTGTTTGAAGGGGTACACCACGTTGGGCGGACCCCCTAGCTAGTTATCTTTTTCCTACACGGTGTCTCCGTTAGTGAAAGTGTGAGGCGAGATCCAGAGAGCGCCTACTACACCCAACAAACAGGAGAACACCATGCAAGTTAAACAGATCGCAATCGTTGCAGCCATCGCTTCCTCTTTCGCAATGCCCATGACAGCCAAGGCTTCTGACATTGCCACCTTGAACGGCTGGGGCGCTTTGTTCGCCGCTGCGCACTCAGGCCAGCAGGCTTCTGCCCAAGGTCAGGCACAAGGTGAAATCAAGGTCAGCCTGTTCCAGCGCCAGCAACCACCTGCCGCGCAACCTGCACCAGAAGCCTCGCCAGAACCAACACCAGTGGCTGAACCAACCCCCACCAACGAACCTGCACCCACTGCTGAAGCCCCCGAAATGGAACAACCTGAAGCAGGTGATCAAACCGCTGCAACTGGTGACAGCGTGGGTGAATCTGCCGAAGCAGGTCAAGACAACGCTGGCCAGGCCATGGCGAGCGCCAACGCAAGTCTGAGCGCCACGGTGACCTTGAGCGGTGAGCAACTGGGCCAGGTGTTGAATACAGTCGATGGCGTATACCAGACAGCAGGCACCGTGGTTGAAGGTGTCACCGGTGGTGTCTTGGGCACCGTGCAAAATGTGGCCAACATGACCTCCGGCGCAAATATGGCTGCCGACATGGCCAGCACAGGTTCACTGGATATTGCAGGCTTGGCCACGGCCAACATGGCTGGTAATTTGAGCGCAACTGCCAGCATGATGAATGCCGGCCAGTTGGGTGCGATTACTGCGATGACCTCCAGCTTGATCCAGAATGTGATTGCTGCACGCCCAGCTTCACTGACAGGTTTGCTGCGTTAATCGCAAAAACTCAGCAACAAAAAACCCTTGCTGGCGGTTATCCAAACCAGCAAGGGTTTTTGCTTTGCGCAGCGAACATCAAGCGTGCTGCGACAAAAAGAAGGTCACTACTTTGTCAGAAAGCGTGTCCAGGTTATCGCCCCTCTTGGGTTTGTACCAAGTCACCATGAAGTTCATGGCACCCAACACCATCAAGCGTGCAAACTTGGTGTCACCACCCAGAAAACCGGCATTGTGCAAGCCGTTCACAGCATTTTGCCAAATGGCATCGTATTCATCTTTAGTGGCAATCAGCCTGCGCTGGTGCACCTCGTCCAAGCAACGCCAGTTGTATAGCATCACCGGAATGAAGTCGTTGCCGTCCTCGAGGATAATGCTGAGGTGTACTTTCACCAGGGCGCGAAACTGCGCGTCGGCTGGCAAGTTCGGTTTGACGACAGCACGGGTTTTTTCAAGCCCCTGGCGCAAGCCTTCCTCAACCACCGCCACCAGAATGTCTTGCTTGCTGGCAAAGTGATAAAAGGGGCTGCCGCACTGCATACCAACCGCATTGGCAATCGCCCGCATGCTGGCTCCGTCATATCCCTTGTCGCGAAACAGCTTGGCAGCAGCGCGAATAATATCGCCACGCCGCCCGTCATCGTGTTTTTGTTCTTTCAATACTCTAGCCACAACCCAGTCCTTTTTTATGTTGTCAGGTCTCGCACCATCCACTGGTGGGGTATTCCCACCTCCATGTGGGAATCACCACACGGTGCAAATCCATGTCGACTGTAAAATTCCATCGCCTGCTGTTGCGCACTCAGGCGCACTTGCGGCAAATTTTTGTCTTTCGCCACCGCCAGCAAAGCCAGCAACATGGCACTACCGATTCCCTGGCTTCTGAATTCAGGGAGTACAGCCATTCGGCCAATTTTGCCTTCAGGCAACAACCTTGCCGTGCCCACGGGCTTGTCGCCTAACCAGGCAAGAACATGCGTAGAAACCGAGTCGTATTCATCCCATTCTTCGGATTCATCAATGCCCTGCTCTTGAACAAAAACAGAACGGCGAATGGAACTGGCCCACTCGCCGTTGATCAACCAACTGGAACAGTCAATCCGAATCAACGAATCGATCAGCCCAATGCAGCAAATTCAGCGTCCACGGCTTCCAGCATTTCCTGGGTAATCAAACCACCGGAAAAATTGGCCACAACAGCCAATGGGAAACCTTTGCCCATGCCGATTTGCGGGTGTGTAGAAATGCCGGGCATGTGTTTTTCCAAAATTGCTGCGGTTTGGGGGTTGTCCAGCAAATCGCCCAGTTTGGATTGGGTTGAGAAAGCCATGTAAATCGTCTCCTAGAATTTTAAATGAACCCACAATTCAAACAAACGCTTGAATTATTTCCTCATTCTAGACCAAGAATCGATCAGCTGTAACGCTTTTTCAGTGCAGCCACTGCCTCGGTGTAAATCTTGTCGAGATCCTTGGGGTCCGAAATGGAAATTTGGAGGTTCCGTACAATGCCATCTTTCAGGCTATACAACCAGCCGTGAACCGTGAGGTCTTGTCCACGCTCCCACGCATCCTCAATCAAAGTGCTCTCGCACAGGTGTTTCACCTGTTCAATTACGTTTAACTCGCACAGTTGATCGTGGCATTTCTGTTCAAGGGCAGCATCGCAGGTTACCAGCCCATGCCTGCGTGCCAACTGATGAATTGGACGCACCCACGCGTCAGCCAAACCCACCCTGTCACCCCGCATCGCCATGCGCACGCCCGAGCAGCCATAATGACCACACACAATAATGTGTTTGACCTTTAAAAACTCAACAGCAAACTGCGTGGCCGATTGCCCATTCAAATCGCCATGAAACACCTGGTTGGCCACGTTGCGGTGTACAAAAACTTCACCGGGTAACAAATTGACAATGGTATTGGCGGGCACTCGGCTGTCAGAACAACCAATCCAGAAGTACTCCGGGGATTGCTGATTCTCGAGGCGTTTAAAAAATTCGGGGTCTTTGTCCACTTGAGCCGCAGCCCAGGTTCGGTTGGCATCTAGAAGGTGTGAAAGATCTTTGGACACGGTGCTCGCCTGTTGAAATCAAGACCCTTATTTTACTGCAGCGCAGCATGGTGTACCACTGGGGAGAGCCCGGAGTGACACTTTTGCGCCACCCCGCTCCATTGGCAGAAATTCCGGACCGGGTTTTACTCGACCTGCGACACGTAGCTGACCGACAGAACATCGTCGGGACTGGCCGTGCTGCGGCCTTTGGTGTAACCAAACTGCAGGGCTGAAGTGGTGTCCAGCGCATACACTGCTGAAATTGCCCGTTCCTTGCGCTTCTCAGTACCCGCAAGCAGCTCATCCCGCTGAGAGGTGGTCAGATTGACAAACAAAGAATCGCCCAATGGGAAATTCACTCCCACGGTGGCGTAGTTGCCATTGAGCAAGGGGAGCTCTGGGGTATCACCGTAGTACTGGCGACCCAGCACTGCGGTCAGTCCGAATCCATTGTTAAAGCGATAGGCCAGGTCAGTCTGAATGCCGTAGTCTGTCTTGCCTGTGCCAAGCCCCCGGTCTTCATTGCCAGTAGCAATTTTCACCAAGCCTGTTGCCGACATGGCAAAGCCCTTGGTTTGAATGCCGCCGATAATATCGGTAGTGTATGTGGCCACCATATCACCCAAGCCTTGCTCACTGCGACGAGCCGGGCCGTTGGTGCCCGCCACTGTACCCGCAACCAGGGTACCAGGACCTTCCAGTGAAATGTAGGGCACAAACAGGGAAGCACGATACCCCTCGCCTACCAGGGTTGCACCCAGGGTGAAGGATCGGGCCTTGATTTCCTGTGGTTGACCAAACTTGCCCGACAAACTGTCGAAGCTGTAGGTCATGAGCAAGCCCGGAGGGGCTGCAATTGCAGTAGTGCCGGCTGCTGTCAAAGTGCAGGCCAATGCGAGTCGAATAAAAGATTGCCCCATTAACTGTCTCCTTTTTTTGAAACAGTATAGGGGCAAAAGCACAGCTGCTGGAATACTTCAAAAGGTGGTTGGGAAAGTACCTACAAAATTCAGGTATTACATGGCATTACTTGCACTCTCCGCCTTGCGTTTGTTGTAGCGCCCCTTCATTTTCTCTTTCCATTCGGCACGAATTACTTTCGCCTTCTCGCGCTGTTCGGGTGTCAGTACTTTGTAGATCTCGTGCTGGGTACGCAGCATGCTCAATTTGGTGGCACGTTCCTGTTCCTGTTGCTGGGCAATCAGTCGCTCCGCTTTGGCGGCATCGAATGTGTCTTGCTCAACAATCGACTTCATTTCTTCGCGGTGTGCGCGGCGATCACTCATGGCTGCTTTCATTTCGGTCCTTTGCTTGTCCATAATCTGTTTCACCTGCGCCTGCTGAGCCTCGGTCAAATCAAGCTGCTTCAACATGCCCATGCCACCATGCTTGTGGTGGTGACGCATTTCCGAATGCTGCTTTTTGCCACCTTCCTCGTGATGACCTGCGTACGCACTCATGGGAATCGCCATGGCCATCGCGGTGACAGCAATCATTTTCTGGATGGTCAGTCTGGATACATTCATTTGTCTACTCCTTGTGTAATGGACAACTGCATTGTGCAAAACCGGCTTGTAAACGAGGATGTAGGCTGTGTAAAGATGGGTAAAGCGATTGCAAACAAGTGCGCATCTACCCAGGCTGCCGAGTAATATTGAAGCCATGACGAAAATACTTCATATCGACGACGACATTGAACTGGGCGAAATGCTGTGCGAATATCTGCGCGGCGAGGGCTTTGAGGCCGAGCATTGTGCCAACCCAATCGAGGGTTTGAAAAAACTGGCGGACGATCAATACCAGCTTGTGGTGCTCGATGTCATGATGCCGCAGCAAAGTGGGCTTGAAACCCTGAAACAGATTCGGCTGAAGTACAACACCCCAGTGTTGATGCTGACCGCACGGGGCGACAACATTGACCGCATTGTGGGGTTAGAGTTGGGTGCCGACGACTACGTGCCCAAACCTTGCCTGCCCCGTGAAATTGTGGCCCGTGTCCGTGCAATTTTGCGGCGCGCCAATGATTCCAACAACGCACCGAAGCAAGCACTTCAGTTGGGCCCACTGGAGGTGCAGCCCGCCAAACGCAAGGTGCTGTTAAACGGCAACGAGGTAGAACTGACAAGCGCCGAGTTCAACTTGCTGGAGGTTTTGGCCAGCCATGCAGGCCAGGTGGTCAGCAAGGCGGTGCTGAGCGAACAGGGTCTGGGGCGCCCGCTGGAGCGGTTTGACCGCAGCATTGATGTGCACTTGAGCAGCCTGCGCAACAAACTGAATCTGAACGATGAGCGCCTACCCTTGACCTTGCACACCATTCGCGGGCAGGGCTATCAGCTCAGTCTCGATTAGCCAGGGCTACATTCATGGGCAAGTTGTTCTGGAAATTCTTCTTTGGTTTTTGGTTGTGCCTGATCGCTGCGGCTGTGGCCACCGGGACCGCGTTGTACCTGATGCGAGAAAAACCCGCCAGCAGCGACATTGCTGAAGGTCCACGTGCCCAATTCATGCTTGAAACCATTCAGGAAGTACTTGAAGGCAAAGGGCCAAATGCCTTGCGTGACCTGTTGGACCGTAACCGCCAGCGAACTGGCAACGCCATACCGGTGTTTGCGGTGTCAAGCGAAGGCCAGGAGATATTAAGCCGTGAGGTGCCTGAGAATATTCAGCAACGGATTACTGCCTTGTTCAACAACAATGAGCCAACCGAGCAGGGTATCTTGAGAGTCACCGCGCAAGATCAGTCGCAATGGATTCTTTTCATTCCACGCAATCGTCGCCATCCAGAACCATCAAATACGGTCAATCCCAACACTGGAGAACCTGAACAAACTCACAGTGAAAAGCGCAAGCAACGCGAAGCGCTCGAGCCGCCACTTCCACCCATCCCCGGCGCAGGTTTGTTTGCCGCGTTTTTGGCCAGTCTGTTATTTGCAGGGGTACTGGCTTATACATTCAGCAGGCCGTTGAACACTTTGAAAAATGCGTTCAGGGAAGCGGGCAAGGGTCGATTGGGTGTGCGTATTTCAAACGGCCACAAAACCGGCAAAAAACGCAGCGATGAAATTGGGGAATTACTCAGTGGTTTTGACCACATGGCTGAGGAAATTGAAACCCGCATTGAACAACAGAAAGCCCTGCTGCATGATGTGTCGCATGAACTTCGCTCTCCATTGGCACGCCTGAATCTGGCCGTAGGCCTCGCCCGCCAAAACCCGTCCCAGCTGGATACCAGCTTGAGCCGCATTGAAACCGAGGCAGAAAGACTGGACAACCTGATCGGACAACTGCTGAATCTGTCCCGACTCGACTCCAGGCAAAACCCGGAAAGCAACCGCGAACACAATGTGATTGAATTGCTGTTGGCCGTGGTGGATGACGCACAATTTGAGGCAGAACAACAGAACAAACAAGTGGTGTTCAACAGCCGGGTAAAACGATGGAGATTGAATTGCGATGCCGAAAGCCTGCAAGGCGCATTCGACAATATCATTCGCAATGCGATCAAGCACACACCTGCCAACACAGCCGTGAGCATCGATTGTTCGCTTCAGGAGAAACAGTTGCGCATTGAAATCAAGGATCAAGGGCCGGGCGTGCCCGCCGCGCTGCTGCCCAAACTGTTCACTCCATTTTTCAAGCATGGAGAACACTCAGGCCATGGTCTGGGTTTGGCAATCGCCAAGAAGTCGATTCAGCGTGTGAATGGGGTGCTTGACGCACGAAACTGCGCGCCAAACGGTTTGCTGGTGTGCATTGAATTGCCGGGCAAGGGCACTTAGGGCGTCACACCCGCGATCCAGCCTTCCACAGGGTCAATCAGCTTGGGCAAACCGAAATTGGAATCAGCACGTTTTGCAGCCCACCCAGCGACCAAGCAACACAACACTGCATCCAGGTGATCGGCTTTGACGTCGTCAAGCAACTTCGCACGCAAATAAGGCCGCACTTGCACCTTGATGCCAAACAACATGCCCTCCTCCAGGGCACACAACAACTCGGAACGGGCCATTCGGCGATCCGCAGTGTCTTTTTTCGGGTCGTCGCTTTTGTAACTGGCCCGGTTCAACACCTTGCGAGCCAGGTAGCCGGGGTAGGCCTCCAGGGCCACGCGGGTAGGGTCACCACGTTGCATGCCTGGGATATGAACGCCTGATTTCATCAACAACGGTGCACCCGCATGCAGCATATAGGCCACCGGCGGGTTCACCCACTTCATCGAAGGCGAGGAGCCCGCAGGGCCATCGCACTCACGGTGCGCAAACTTGTGCCCGGCAGGCCTTGCATCACACCAGGCTTTGAAGGTGGCGCGAATTTGCTCACGGCTTAGCGCACTGTAGTAACTGATCAGATTTTCCCAGGCCTTGAAGTCGGTACGCCCGGCACCTGGCCACTTCAAGCCTTCGACCAGTTTGCGCGACAAACCAAACGGCATGTCAATCGCCGCCACAAACCCCAACTGTTCCAAAGGCCCTGCTGCGCGCTCGAATTTTCCAAACGCCTGCGGCCCTTCTTTCAACAGGGTTTCAAACTCGCCCAGCGTGGTCAGCGACATCAGTTCATCAACCGCCAGCACTGTGCCTTGCCAGTGGCCCACAGCCACAGCAATCGGCTTTTTCTTGGTGGGGCTGCTGGAAAAATCAATGCCGAGCAAGCGACTGTTCTCAGGATTCAAACTGCATTCTCCGGGGGCAACAAAGCTTCGAGCACGGCAAGGTGATCGGCTTCATGCAAAGGTTTATCGTGGCGAATGCGCAGCATACGTGGAAAACGAACGGCCACCCCACTTTTATGACGAGTGGAGCGGGAAATTGCTTCGAATCCAAGTTCGAAAACCAGCACTGGTACCACAGTGCGAACCGGCCCAAACTTGTCCACAGTGTGTTTGCGAATGACTCGATCGACTTCCTTGAATTCTTCATCGGTCAGGCCAGAGTAAGCCTTGGCAAATGGCACCAAACGGGGCAAACCACGGGCCACGGTGTCTTCCACTTTCTCACCGTTCGCAATTGCCTGTGCCACCTCTTGCGCTTGCGCCTCAGAAGCGGGTGGTGTTTCCCACACGGCAAAGGTGTAATCGGTGTACAGGCTTGCGCGGCGGCCATGGCCCCGCTGGGCATACACCAACACGCAATCCACGGTCATTGGATCAATTTTCCATTTCCACCACAAGCCATCGGCTTTGGTACGCCCAACTCCGTATTTGGACTCCAGGTGCTTCAGCATGAAACCCTCCACACCTCGCCCACGGCTTTCTTCGCGCAACAGCTTCAATGCATCCCAGTGGGGCGCTTTCACACTTTGCGACAACAACAAACGCGGCATGGCATTCGCGGCACTTTGTTCATGGTGTGAAGCATAAAATTTCTCCAGTGCAGTTCGGCGCTCACGCTGAGGAAGGTTTACCAGGTTGTCACCATGAAGCCGAAGCAGGTCGTAAGCCAAAAAAACAACCGGCGCATCGGCCATCAATTTTTTGCTAACCACTTTGCGATTCAAACGCCCTTGCAAAGCATTGAAACCCGCCGGCGCATCGCCTTGCCACACCAAAATTTCACCGTCCAGAATGCTGCCCTCGGGCCAATCTGAAAACGCGGCCTGCAACTCGGGAAATTGTTCACTGACCAACTCTTCACCGCGCGACCACACCCACACCTGCCCACCCTCTTTCACCACCTGAGCGCGAATGCCGTCGTACTTCCATTCAACCAGCCAATCATCAAGTGGGCCCAACTCTTCAGGCTCCTCTTGCAAGGGATGGGCCAGAAAAAACGGCAAGGGCTGACCCAAACGGCCGGGGTCTTGCCCTGTGCTGCTGTTTTCGGGCACAGCCAACAATGCGCTGAACTGCTCTGCTGTGGGTTGGTTGCTTGCATCGGCAAACCCCATCATGCGAGTGGCCACCAGTTTGGCATCCAGCCCAACCAGTTCAGCCAAGGCACGGATCACCAACAGCTTGGACACCCCCACTCGAAATCCGCCGCCCACCAGTTTCACAAACAGAAATCGCTCCGTGGCGGTCAGTTCATTCCAGCAAGTTTGCACAGCCGCAATGCGATCTTCGTCGGGCAGATTGCGCAGGGGCAGAATTCGGTGTTGCATCCACCAGGCCAAGCCTTCCGACTGGCTGGGCACTGTAGAGGAGGTCGGCAATACATGCGCGATTGTCTCTGCCAAATCGCCCACCGCCTGATAACTTTCCTCAAACAACCAATCGGGCAAGCCACTCACTTGCAGGGCTACCTCGCGCAGTGTGCGCGTGGGCACAGTGCGCTTGGGCTTGCCGCCGGACAAGAAGTACACTGCCCAAGCAGCGTCCTCAGCGGGCGCATGTTCAAAGTAATGCTTTAAGGCCTGCACCTTGTGCAAAGTTGAGGTAGAGCCATCCAGTTCAGCGAACAATTCTGCAAACTGCTTCATGCTGCGGGCTCCTGTTCGCCTTCTCCTTCGCCGCCATACTCAGTCACGAAGGCACGTGCATTCAATCCCTGCTCTTGCAGCCAGCGCACCATCACCTGAACATAGCCGTGAGTCACGATCACCTGTTCTGCACCAGTAGCCCCGATGGCACGCATCAGCCCGGGCCAGTCTGCATGGTCAGACATCACAAAACCCCGGTCTACATTGCTGCGTCTGCGACCGCCACGCAACTGCATCCAGCCCGAGGCAAACGCATCGGAGTACGCATTGCCAAATCGCTTCATCCAGGCTGCGCCTTGGGCAGCAGGCGGTGCAATGGCAAGGCAGGTTTTGTAAGTGGATTTATCGAGCACCTCGCTCACGGTCAACGTTTCTGGCAACTTCACACCCGCATCGCGATAGGCCTTGTTCAGGCCTTCGCAAGCACTGTGGCACACAATGGGGCCAATGCTTGAATCAACACCCGCCAGTATTCGTTGCGCCTTGCCAAATGAATAGCCGTACAACACGCTGGCTTTGCCCAGTGCTGCATTGGCAGCCCACCAGGCATTGATCTCGGCATAAATTTCAGCGTCGCTACGCCAGCGGTAAATGGGCAAACCAAAGGTAGACTCTGTGATGAAGGTGTGGCATTTCACCGGTTCGAATGCATCGCAAGTTAAATCGGGAGCCACCTTGTAATCGCCGCTGGCCACCCACACATGGCCTTGGTACTCCAGCCGAATTTGACAAGACCCCAACACATGGCCTGCGGGATGCAGCGAAATTTTCACGCCGTTGTGAACAGTGCTTGTGCCATAAGGCAAGGTGTCCAGAGAAATATTGCCCAAGCGGGTACGCAATACACCTTCGCCGGGCGCAGCACACAGGTAATGGTTGTGGCCAACACGGGCATGGTCAGCATGCGCATGGGTAATGATTGCGCGGTCTACCTTGCGCCACGGGTCGATGTAAAAATCGCCCGGTGGGCAATACAAACCTTCGGGGCGACTCACCACCAAATCCATGCTGCACTACCTTCAAGAACAGGCACTAATACCGGCTGCCAAAACCACCCAGAAAAACAGCCAAGAGCATTAATTTATAACACAGCCAGCTGAACACCCTTTCTTTCAAAGGTCGCTGTGCGTGTACATGGGCTTGAATTTCGCGGCTGTCTGTCTGAATGGATTTTTGTAGTTCTTCGCGCAGCGCACTTGCAAACTCGCGGTTATACACAATCACATTGGCCTCTCGTGCAAACAGAGAACTCAATGGGTCCAGGTTGGATGAACCCACCGTGGCCCAGTTGGAATCCACCACTGCTACTTTGGCGTGTAGAAAGCTGGGCAAATACTCATAAATATCGACCCCCGCACTCAACAAACTCGAATACAAACTTTGCGTGGCGTAATGCTGAAAGCGATACTCCACTCGCCCTTGCAACAACAACTGAATATGTACGCCTCGCGCACGCGCAGCCAGCAAGGCTTTGCGTATTTTGCGGCCGGGCAAAAAATAAGCATTGCTCAGAATGATTGAGCGCTGCGCATTGCCAATGGCCTGCACGTAGGCACGCTCAATTCGCCTGCGCAAGCGAAAATTGTCGCGCACAGCCAGCTGGGCTTTTACCTTGCCCGCTGCTTTGGGTTTGGGCGTTGCGCGCTGGCGGGCCATTGCCTCTTGCAACTGTTCAACCCTTTCCTTCCACCAAACCGAACTAAAAGTATCTGTCACCCGGCCGCCCGGGCCAATCTGCAGCCACAGCCACTCCATGTTGTGCCACACATCTTGCACCACTGGGCCCTTCAGCTGTACCGCGAAGTCGTATCGGGGTCCAAGCGATTGTTGATCAAGCAAGTCAGTATTCACCGTCATGGCTTGCTCACGCATTCCACCTGAAGCGCCCCAAATCGGCTCCCTTTTCTGTCGCGCGCGCTCTGTTGCCTTCAGCAACTCATCGCGTTCCCCTTCATGATTCAAGTCATCAATCAGGTTAATGCCGCCCACAAAAGCAATGTCGTGATCGACGGCAATGATTTTCCGGTGCATGCGGCGAAGCCGTTTCGGGTTCAGCTTGAACAACACGCCCTCAGGCCGAAACACCCGCACATGCACGCCATGCTGCTGCAAAGTGGGCACCCATGTGCGTACGCCTTCCTGTCCACCAAAACCATCCAGCACCAGGCGCACATTCACCCCGCGTGCTGCAGCACGGCACATCGCCTCACAAAATGCTTCGCCAATTGAGTCGTTTGCAAAAATATAGGTTTCGATGCGCACGGCATGCCTGGCCTGCTCGATGGCGTCCAACGCTCTTGGGAACAGTTGCTCGCCGCCCACCAACAACTCAACCGCATTGCCCTCCCGCTCGGGCGCGGCTGCCGGCAACAGGTTCAACACCATGCACACTCCAGGTCGACCACGAATGGCGCATGGTCAGACAACTTGGCCCAAGCAGGCCCATGAAGCACCGTGGCCTCATGAACCTTAAAACCACGGACAAATACGCGGTCGAGTCCCAGAACAGGAAACCGGCTCGGAAAACTACCCACGCGGGCCAGGCGATTGTGTTTGTCCAGGGGCATGACTTCCTCGGCCTTCAAGCCTTGCTGCAAAATTGGCCCCAAGCGGCGCTGCCAATCGTTGAAATCGCCAGCAACCACCAAAGGCATACCAGCAGGCACATGCGTACCCACATGTTCAATCAGTTTGCTGGCCTGCCGCACACGGCTGCGATACAGCAAACCAAAATGCGCCACCATGGCGTGAATGGGGCCTACGGGCGTTTTAATACAGCAATGCAACAAACCCCGCTGCTCAAGCCGATGGTCTGACACGTCCTGATTCAGCATCCATTCAATTTCATATCGCGACAACAAGGCGTTGCCATGGTGCCCGTGCGAATACACCGCATTCATGCCGTAAGCTGTGAAGTATTGCTGGCTGGCATGGCCCAACAGCTTGTCAATCGCAGAGGGCGATTGGGCCAGAAACTCGTGCTGCCCACCCTCGGGCCAATGCTCAAACTTGCCAGCATGGCGGTCGTGCCTGCCCTGCACTTCCTGTAAAAACACCAGGTCGGCATTCATGGCATGAATTTGTTCGCGCAGGGCGTGAATGGTCAGGGAAGGCTTGCGCAGGCCCATCACCCCTTTGTGAATGTTGTAGGTCGCAATTCGAAGTCGCATTACATGCAATACCTAGAAAATAGATCGGTAAATTACCAAGTCAATTCAAGTCATGTCACAAACACTGGGTATTGCCCCCCAATTAGGGTTACCCCTATACTCGAATTGTAAAAATTGAACCTTCTAAAGCAGTTTAAAACCGTTTCCAGCAGCAGCTATATACCGTATATGAAAAAAGGGGCCCTTCGCGGCCCCTTTGTATTTTCAAGCCAGCCCAGCCTGAAGCTTTAAGTTCAAATCAAGAATGGCTTGTGCATTGTTGGGTGAAAAACAGCGGTCCGCTGCCTCCTGTGCACTTAACCAGGCATATCCGACATGTTCATTGGCAGCCAGCTGGGGAACAAACTCTGCAGGCACACAAACCAGGAACCAGTGCTCCGTATTGTGGGTAACGCCTTGCGGGTAGCGATGACGCCAATGTTCGAATATTTCATACTGCGAACTGTGTGGCCACGGCCTGAGTACGCCGGGTTGCAACAATTCATCAGGTTTGGCATCCAGCACAGTGGGTGACTGCACAGGCGTGGCCGCAAAACCGGTTTCCTCGGCCAGCTCACGCACAGCCGCATGCAAGGGCAATTCATCCGGAAGATCAAGGCTACCGGTCACTGATTGCCAGTAACCGGCTTTGTCAGCCCGTTCTATCAGTAAAAAATCCCCGGCCGGGCTGACCATCACGACCAGCACCGACACAGGGATTTTATGACCGCTCAAAACTGCGCCGCCTACGGTGGTCAAGCGACGTTTTTGGGTTCGGTCTGCCGCAAACGAATATGCAACTCACGCAACTGCTTTTCGTCCACTGGGCTTGGAGCCTGGGTCAACAGGCACTGCGCACGCTGTGTTTTCGGGAAAGCGATTACATCTCGAATGCTCTCTGCACCACTCATCATGGTCACGATCCGATCCAGACCAAAGGCCAAACCACCATGGGGTGGCGCACCGTATTGCAGGGCATCCAGCAGGAAACCAAACTTGGCTGCAGCTTCTTCTTCAGAAATATTCAGCGCACGGAACACCTTGCTCTGAACCTTTTCCTTGTGAATACGGACCGAACCACCGCCCAATTCCCAACCGTTCAGCACCATGTCATAGGCTTTTGCCAGACACTTGCCGGGATCGGTGGTCAGGTAATCTTCATGGCCGTCTTTGGGGCTCGTGAAGGGGTGGTGGCAAGCCACCCAGCGACCAGCTTCTTCGTCCAGTTCAAACATGGGGAAGTCGATCACCCACAATGGCTCCCACTTGCCCTGCACCAAACCGGCTTTCTGACCAAATTCGCTATGGCCAATCTTCAGGCGAAGTGCACCCATGGCGTCGTTCACCACCTTGGCCTTGTCAGCACCAAAGAACAGAATGTCGCCATCAGCCGCGCCACTGCGCTTGAGCAGTTCATTCAGGGCTGTGTCGTGAATGTTTTTCACGATGGGCGACTGCAAACCATCACGCCCCTTGGCCAGCTCATTGACCTTGATCCAGGCCAGACCTTTGGCGCCGTAAATGCCCACAAACTTGGTGTAGTTGTCAATTTCCGAACGCGGAATCTCGGCACCACCAGGCACACGCAGCGCCACAACACGGCCATTGTCCATGTTGCTGGGCCGGAGAACACCTTGAAATCCACATCCTTCATGATGTCGGTGAGTTCAGTGAACTCCATCTTCACGCGCAGGTCGGGCTTGTCTGAACCAAAACGCGCCATGGCCTCGCTGTAGGGCATCACGGGGAAGGGGTTTTGCAATTCCACATCCATGGTTTGCTTGAACACCTTGCGGATCATGTCCTCGAACAGGTCACGAATTTCCTGCTCAGTCAAAAAGGAAGTTTCAATATCCACCTGGGTAAATTCAGGCTGACGATCGGCGCGCAGGTCTTCGTCGCGGAAACATTTGGTGATTTGGTAATAACGATCATAACCAGCCACCATCAGCATTTGTTTGAACAACTGGGGTGACTGCGGCAGGGCGAAAAACTCGCCCGCATGCACACGGAGGGCACCAGGTAATCGCGTGCGCCTTCCGGCGTGCTCTTGGTCAGCATGGGCGTTTCAATGTCTACGAAACCCTGTGCATCCAGGTGGTTGCGAATAGCCATGGCCACTTTGTAGCGCAGCATCAGGTTCTTCTGCATTTGCGGACGGCGCAAATCCAGAACCCGGTGAGTCAGGCGTGTGGTTTCAGACAGGTTTTCATCGTCCAGCTGGAAAGGGGGCGTGACCGAGGCATTCAGAATTTCAAGCCCCTTGCACAGTACTTCCACAGCACCGCTTTTCAGGTTGCTGTTTTCAGTACCCGATGGGCGGGCACGCACCAGGCCTTCCACACGCACACAAAATTCATTGCGCAAGGTTTCGGCGGTAGCGAATACATCGGCCAGGTCGGGGTCGCACACCACCTGCACCAAACCTTCTCGGTCGCGAAGGTCGATAAAAATAACACCACCGTGGTCACGGCGACGTTGTACCCAGCCGCACAGGGCAATGGTTTGGCCCAAGTAGGCCTGTGACACATTGCCACAATAGTCAGTACGCATTTTCATGAATGTAAGTCTTGTTTAATGGGTTGATCCAACACGTCATCAGAAGGTGTTACCACCCCCAAAGACACAATGTACTTCAAGGCCTCGTCCACCGACAAACCGGACGGACGCAATAATTTCTCTGGAACCATGATCACGTATCCCGAGGCTGGGCTGGGTGAGGTGGGCACATAAACAGACACCAGCGGCCCTTGATCATTCAGGTTCTCCAGCAGGCTGGGCGGCGGTGTGCCGGTCACAAAACCCAAGGCCCACACCCCGGGGTGTGGATAGGGCACCAACACCGAACGTGTGAATGCTTTGCCAGACGAGCTTAACAGCGTATCGGACACCTGCTTGACGCTGTTGTACACAATTTTGAACAGGGGAATGCGCGACAGCACCCAGTCCCCTGCCTTGAACAACCATGCACCAAAGTAATTGGCTGCCAACACCCCTGTGCCCAACAGCACGGCAAGCGTCAAAATAACACCCAGCCCGGGAATATGCACACCCAGCCACACCCGGGGGTGCAAAGCATCGGGCAGCAACATCAGGGTTTGGTCCATCAAACCCACCACCAAGGCCAACACCCACAAGGTGATTCCCAAAGGCACCCAGATCAACAAACCCGTCAGCAGGTATTTCTTGATGATGTCCGAGTTCAATACCCGTTCAGGCAACTTGGCCGATGACTTGGCTGTGGATTTAGCTGGCATCGGCACTCGGCGCAGTGGTTGAGGGTGAGGGTGCGCTGGTCGACGCCGCTGAGGCACCGGACGCCGCCGTTGAGCCCGTCACCGACGACGCTCCACTGCCGCCCCGGAAATCAGTGACATACCAACCCGAGCCTTTTAATTGAAAGCCTGCCGCAGTCACCTGCTTTGCAAAACTGGCCTGCCCACAACTTGGACACTGGGTCAAAGGGGCATCGCTCAGTTTTTGCAACACGTCTTTTTCGAAGCCACACGCTTCACAGCGATACGCATAAATTGGCATTTCCGCTACACCTGCAAATACAAACGAAAAACTCCCCATTATAAGATGGAAGGCTGTAGAACTCCAACATCCTGAATTTCAAAGACAAAAAAAGAGCGCTTTCCTCTCGAAAAGCGCCCTTCGTGTCGACGGAGTAGGCTGCCCCATTGAAGAATTCAGCCAATGACACTAGAACTACGCCGCCCTCTCTCTAGCAAAGAGCGGTTTTGGATCAACAGGCTCTTAGGCGGCCTGGTATCCTGCCTCTTTTTGACCTTGCTCGTTCATGGACCAACGGTTGGCTCGCTTGAAAGTGCCCAGATCATTGAATCGAACACCGTTTTCTCGCATCACCTCATGGGCACGCTTGGCGGTCATTTGGCGAATATAGAACGGGTCACGTACTACAAAGTGGTGAATGCCATGTGTGGAGCCGAAGTTGAAACAGAACAGGTGGGGAATGATGAACCACTTGCTGTTAAGTACCTGGCACTGCTGCACGAAATTACCGTCTTCAATATCGCCGAAATAGTGCATGTTCGAACTGATGAAGTTGATGCTGAAAGAGCGCAACAAGTTAGGGGCAAAAATCAGCACTGCAACTGTATTGGCAGTGGCCACAAGCTCAGGAGTCACAAACGCTGGCCAAGGCACGCTGTACCCAACAGCCCATGCAGCCGCCTCGATGGCCCAGTACGCCACGTAGGCATGCCAGCCAATGTAGAACACGGAAGCCACAGGGAAGTTGCCGGCAGCACCCATCATCAACATTTTCAGGCGACGGTTCTTTGGAATCTTGAACATCCGCAGCACAACACTCAGTTCCAGATCAAACATCATCAACAGACGCAGGGGCGTGAAGCGCTCACCGTTGGTGATTGCGCGCTCTTCCAAATCGGTTTCAGTGCCGGAATGCTTGTGATGATGCAAGTGGAGGTGGCGACGTGCCCAAGGATTGATGGTGCTGGGGCGGCAAATCCACACCAGAGCCATCATGAGGTTGTGCATGAACTTGTTCTTGCGGAAATACATGTAGTGAATCAGGTCATGTTCCAGCTCGTGCGTAAAGCTCAGGAAAATCGCAATCACTGGAATGGTCACGTACCAGGCCAGCACGCCTTCCAGATAAGCCCAACCAGTCAACACCGCACCTGCAATCGAGAACAGCAAAATGGCCATGCCGATCAGGTCTTGATGCTTCAAAATTGGATATTTGGCGCGAATGCGATCACCTTCGGCCAGCACCGCAGTTTTAATGGCAGCAATGCGTTTTTGATCCTGCGCATTGATGCTGTTTTGCTTGATGCGTGAGCCACCATCGGCCTTTGCCGCCTGACCCATCAGTTTTTCACTCAAACTTGACATACTCTTGCCTCTTTTCGTTTTGGCTTTTGGTGATTGAAGTATGCTTGGGTTTGACAAGTAAAGCTTGTTCCAGAACGACAAGCCCATGACCTTCGGCGCCAAAATCAAGAAGCAATGAACAACAAAGCGTCCAATTCGAACACAAACACACCGACCGCGCTGGCCAGCTGGATGCGCGGATTGGCGCGCGAACTGGAGCTGCAGGGCTGTCAACCGGCCCCCTTGTTTGAGCAAGCCGGGCTTGACATTGCCCTGCTGGAGTCTCCGGAAGCACGCTATCCCGTGCCACAAACCACCCTGCTGTGGCAAAAAGCCGTTCAGGCCACGGGTGATGAAACGTTGGGCATCAAAGCCATTCGGCACATCACGCCAGCAACCTTTCATGCAGTGGGGCTTAGCGTCATGGCCAGCGAGACCCTGGAGCAGGCGTTTGGTCGCATGCGAAGGTTTGCCGATCTCGTCACAGACGCCAGTGCAATCGAGCTTCAAACCACCGAGTCTGAATTCATTGTTGAACTCAAACTGAGGGAAGGCGCTCAACCCGCACATCAATCCACCGACGGTTTTCTTTGCTTGTTGGCCAACGCCGGCAAAGGCCTGGGAGAGCCGGGTTTGGTGCCTTTGCGGGTTGAATTAAGTCGCCCTGCACCGCAAACAGGCAACCTGGAGTTCTTTGAAAAAAGCTTTGCAGCTCCCTTGATATTTGGCTGCGAAACCATGCGTATCGTGTATGCGTTGGCCACCGTACACACCCGCCTGAAGGGCGCAAACCCCTTGATTGCAGAACACCTCGACCAGGCCAGCCAGGCGGCGATTGAACGCTTGAAACCCGCCCACAGCGCCAGCAAAGCCGTTCGCCAATGGGCGCTGAGTCAACTGGACAAAGGCGCACCCAGTATTGAACAGGCTGCTGCATTCATGCACATGAGCAGCCGCAACTTGCAGCGCAAGCTGGCCGAAGAGGGCACTAACCTTGCTAGCATTGTTGACGAAATAAGGCAAAGCGAAGCAACTCGCCGACTTAAACAAAGCCAGGATTCGCTGACAGCGATTGCACTTGACCTGGGATTCTCGGATGCCTCAGCCTTCAGCAGAGCCTGCAAGCGCTGGTTTGGGAAAAGCCCCAGCGAGATTCGCGGGGCCTAGCGCCCTCTCGGGCTCAGCCGCCTTACTGGATGGCACTGTAATGCGTGTAGGAAGTGTACGAGCCATTTTTGTTGACCAGCAACACATCGTATTGAGCGCGCTTGTGCGGAAAATCGGGATGCTCCATGCCTGGAGAACCCATGGGCATGGCTGGCACTGACAGACCCACCGCATCGGGTTTTTCCGCAATTAATTTCTTGATGTCTTCAGCAGGCACGTGTCCTTCGACCGCATAGCCTGCTACTTTGGCGCTGTGACAACTACCGTATTGCTGAGGCATACCCAAAGCGGCGCGGAATGAGTCGGTATTCTGAACATCGTTCACCTTCACGGTGAAGCCGTTCTGCTCCAGGTGCTCAACCCACTCCGAGCAACATCCACAGGTGGGTGTTTTCCAAACCTCGACAAAGTTATCGCCCTGCTGAACGACTTCCGCCGGTTTTTCGCTGCAAGCCGCCATCAGACTGGAAGAGGCCAACAGCAACACTGCAAGGCCATGTTTCATACAAAATTTTTTCATTGAATCAACTCACTTTGAATTCAGTATCGATCAAGCCGGGAAGAATCAAACGGACTTGATCGCCGCCTTTTAGAGGTCCTACGCCCTCGGGAGTTCCTGTGAAAACAAGATCACCCTCTTGCAGGGTAAACACCTGACTCAAGTAACGCACGATAAACGGAATTGGAAACAGCATTTTCCGGACATCACCGTGCTGCCGAATTTGTCCGTTCAAATGCATTTGAAACTCAATGCTGTGCGGGTGCTCAATGTGCTCTGCGGGCACAAACTGTGTCACTGTAGCGGAACAGTCAAAACCCTTGGCCACAGCCCAAGGCAAGCCACCCTGCTTGGCTTTGGTCTGCAGATCGCGTGCGGTCAGATCAAGGCCTAGGCCATAGCCGGCGATGTGCTTCAATGCCTTGTCTTCGGCAATGTTTTTTCCACCCTGCCCCACCAGTAAAACCAGTTCGGCCTCGTAATGCACATCACTTGAGTGTGCCGGCAACACAATCGGTGTTCCCGGCGGGTGCAGGGCCGATGTGGGTTTCATAAACACCACCGGATCTTCCTCGGGTCGATTGCCCAACTCGGCAATGTGTGCGGCGTAATTTCGACCGATGCAAAAAATATTGCGAACCTGGACTGCTCTGGTTTGCTGAGCCAGCAAGGCGACATGGGGCATGGGACATCCTGAGAGATCATGTATCGTGCAATTGTGCATCAAGACAGCGTCTCGTCCATAAAGACGATGCGATTTCAGTTGCGTACAGTACCTGAATTTGTCAACATCAAAAAAAACTGCACCCACAGCATGAAATTACTGGTTGTTGATGATCACTTACTGTTTCGCGAGGGGCTACGCCACATCTTGCTGAGACTTGACCAGACCGTTGACATACACGAGTGTGGCACTGTGCAGGAGGCTGTCGCAGTTGCGAACCACATCAGCGAATTTGACCTGGTGTTGCTGGACATGCAGCTGCCAGGTCTTCAAGGTCTGGAAGGCCTGCTGGCACTGAAGGGCGCATTCCCAACCAGCCCAATTACCCTGATTTCCGGCGTTGCGGACCAACGCGCGATTGCAGAGGGGATACGCTGTGGAGCCCAAGGCTTTGTCTCGAAATCCGGCAGCGCTGAAGACATGTTGAACGGTCTGCGGAAAGTCATCAACGGTGAACATCACATCCCCCCCGAAATCAGCAATTCGCAAGGCGATGGCATCCGGCTTCCCTTTGGTTCACAAGCCGCTCAGTGCAGCCAAATTGCGAACCTTGCTGTCGCACCTGCTCGGTAACTCGTGAAGAGCAGGTACACCCAGGCTAGATGCCCGACTCTTTCAGAAAGGGCCCAAAACAGGTGTCAAGCTCTGCCTTCTGGCACATCATGAATTTGGAGCCGGTGGCATGCATCACGATGTAATTGGTGGCCACGTTGCCATTGGGTACTTTGTGCCCCATGCAATCCGGCTGGTCATTCACCTGCACTACGGTGTCGACCCACTTGTAGAACCCCTGTGAATCAGGCCGCAAACTGATGTCATACCGTGTTTGAACCACCTGACCGCCACTGAGAATTTGCGTGGTTCCATCGGGACGAATGTCATAAATTTCGGAACAGGCTTGTTCAGGCAGGTTGATTCGCCACAAGCCCACCAACGGGTGCTCCGGAGGCAATTGGGTTTCCGCGTGCGACATGGTCGCGAAAGCTGCCAAAAAAATACCCAGCAAACCAAACCGATACTTCATACAACCCCCTGCACTATTGCTTATTGCGATTAGCATACTGAGGCTTTTCGGGAAGAACAAGCAGGTCGATGAAAAAAGCCTGTGGCCGTAACAGGCACACAGGCTTTCGGAGTTACTGCAATGCGGCGTTCAAAAGGGTCGTTCTTATAATAATACAAATAGTTAATCCAAGATCTTGATATGTAAATTCTTTTTTAATTTCTAAATAAAAGTGTCAGGATAGAATGAATTTTTTGGTGTCTTTAAGTGGCCACGAACACCAGTCCTCACTCAAATGTAAAGCAGGTTGTTGAGTTGCATCCAAAATTGACCCACTTAGGGTAAAGAGGGGGTGCAAATCAACATTCTTCACATAGTAAATTGAATTTTATTGTATTTTAACTAGACGACCGGTCCAATTGATGCCATAATGCACTTATGAGAAATGAGTTTCCAATCACAAAGTCTGGCGATACGCGTCAGCAAATCCTCGATACAGCCAAGGACATCATCCTCGGCAAGGGCTTTGCTGCGGCAGGTCTCAACGAGATACTTTCTACTGCCGGCGTGCCCAAGGGCTCGTTCTATCACTACTTCAAGTCAAAGGAGCAGTTTGGCGACGCCTTGCTAGCAGACTATTTTGACGACTACCTGCAGATGTTAGAGCGTATGCTTGAAGATGATGGCAGTACTAACTCCAGCCGCCTACTCAAGTTCTTTCAATTTTGGTTGGATAGCCAATCCAGCGATGTCACAACAGATAAATGCCTGGTCGTTAAATTGAGTGCGGAAGTGACAGATCTTTCCGAAGCCATGCGCTCGACGCTGAAGAATGGCACGGATCGGGTGGTAGCATGCCTCACCAACTGTGTGGAACAGGGCATACGCACCGGCGAGTTTCCCGCCAACCTCGATGCAAAAACCGTCACAATCGAGATTTACTACATGTGGATAGGCGCAACGCTTTTGACCAAAATAAGCCGAACGCGTGCTGCTCTGGAATGCGCCATGAACGCCACGAAAACTAGACTGGGGCTTGATTGAGTACGATCTTTTTATTTGGCCGAAAACTAGCCGACTGGTCTAATAACTGTAATTTTTAAGGAGTTTTTGATGTTGAATTTTGATTTTTATAATCCCACGCGTATCGCTTTCGGCAAGGGCAAGGTCGCCGAAATCGACAAGCTGGTGCCTGCTGAGGCTCGCGTGTTGATTGTTTACGGTGGAAGTAGCGCCAAGAAGAATGGTACGCTGGATGAAGTCAAAGCCGCACTGGGTGGGCGTTATGCCGAGGAATTCAGCGGCGTCGAGCCTAATCCGACTTATGAAACGCTCATGAAAGCCGTCGACCAAATCAAGGCTAACAGGCTGGATTATCTGTTGGCAGTCGGCGGCGGCTCGGTGATTGATGGCACTAAATTTGTCGCGGCGGCGGTGTATGCCGAGGGCGACCCGTGGGAGATTTTGCTCAAACGCGGTGCCAATGTGAAACAAGCCATGCCTTATGGCACGGTGCTGACCTTGCCTGCAACAGGCTCGGAGATGAACGACGGCTCGGTGATTTCACGCACCGAAACTGCATCCGGCTTACACGACAAGCTCTATTTCACCAGTGAGCATGTGTTTCCACAGTTCTCCGTACTCGATCCGACCAAGACCTATACCTTGCCGCCGCGTCAGTTGGCGAACGGCGTGGTGGATGCCTACACGCACATCATGGAGCAATACCTGACCTACCCGGTGGAAGCGCGCGTGCAGGACCGCTTTGCCGAAGGCCTACTGCAAACGCTGATTGAAATCGGCCCTAAAATTCTGCAAAACCCGCAGGATTACGATATGCAAGCCAATTTCATGTGGGTCGCCACGCTGGCCTTGAATGGCTTAATCGGCTCTGGTGTGCCGAGCGATTGGGCGACGCACATGATAGGCCACGAAATCACTGCGCTGCATGGTCTCGATCATGCGCAGACCCTGGCCATCATCCTGCCGACCATGCTCAGCCTGCGTCGCGATGCCAAACGCGCCAAGCTGCTGCAATATGCCGAGCGCGTCTGGCATATCAGTGAAGGTACAGAGGATGCTCGCATCGAAGCGGCCATACAGAATACCCGCGCTTTTTTCGAAAGCCTCAGCGTGCCGACGCGCTTATCCGCCTACAACATTAGCGCGGATGCCATTCCTGCCCTGCTGGCGCAGCTTGAAAGTCATGGCATGGTCAAACTCGGTGAGCATCAGGATGTGACGCTGGATAAGAGCAGGGAAGTGCTGGAAGCGAGTATTTAGATTTTTAGTAGGGTGGATAAGCGTGATAGCGCGTATCCACCATCTTCGTGTTTTATTTTTATATTAGGAGCAATCATGAGCAAGAAGTTAGCCCTGTATGTACGTCTGCACGCCAAGCCAGGCAAGGAAGCAGCATTAGAAGCATTTCTTAAATCCGCACTGCCACTAGTGGAAAACGAGCCGGAAACCGCTACCTGGTACGCACTCAAATTCGGGCCTGCAACCTTTGGCATTTTTGACACCTTTATGGATGAACATGGTCGACAAGCACATTTGACCGGGAAAATCGCTGAGGCACTAATGGCAAATGCTACAGACTTGCTGGCTGAGATGCCGGTGATCGAAACCGTGGATTTACTGGCAGTCAAAGGCCAGGCTTAAATCAGTTTTTGGCTAAGTAGATAGCTCCTCCCCCTAGCTATTTCGGGCCTATGCTGGCACATCACCTTCCTCCCTTTTGTGGATGTGCCAGTTTTTTCTTATAGAGCAGAATGTATAACCCTAATCCAAATCAATCGCCGACAGGCAACCGTGGCTGGCAGCGTGCATTCCAACGTGGCAAACTCACGCTGGGCATCATGTTCCCGATCGAGGCCTTCGAGCGCGACCAACCGACCATGCACAACCAGGTAGCGCTGGCACAGTTTGCCGAAAAAGCCGGTTTTGCCAGCTTGGGCTTTCGCGATGTGCCGCTGCGCGATCCGAATTTTGGCGATGTCGGCCAGGTATTCGACCCGTGGGCTTATCTCGGTTATATGGCCGCGCAGACCACAGAAATCGCGCTGCTTACGGCTTCCATCATCCTGCCGTTGCGCCACCCGATTCATATCGCCAAGGCCGCCGCCAGCATAGACCAGTTGTCCAATGGCCGCTTGCTGCTGGGCATTGCTACGGGCGATAGGATGGTGGAGTTCCCGGCCTTCAACGTGGATTTTGAGTCGCGCGGTGTGATGTTTCGCAAAGAGGTCGAGTTGCTCAAAATTTATTGGTCAGAGTTCTTCCCGCAAGTCAGCAGCGGCTTCGGCCATCTGCAAGGTGCCGATGTCATTCCCAAGCCTGTAGCTTCGCATGTGCCCTTGCTCGTCACCGGCCATAGCCAGCAGGATTTGGGCTGGATCGCGCGCAACGCCGACGGCTGGATGAGCTACCCGCGCAGCATAGAGGCCCAAGAGCAGATCGTCCAGCGCTGGCGCGATACGGTAGAAGCCGAATTGCCGGGGCAGTACAAACCATTCACGCAGTCTTATTTTATTGATCTTGCCGATAACCCGAACGAAGCACCAACGCCTATTCATCTGGGTCACCGACTCGGCAGGAATGCGCTGCTGGTGCATCTGCGAGCGAGCAAGCGTATCGGCGTGGATCACCTGATATTCAATGTCAAATACGGCAAACGTCCGGCCGGTGAGGTGTTGCAGGAGTTGGCTGAGTTTGTTTTACCGGAATTTATATGAAGTTGTAGCGCAGGCAACTCCGCCTGCGCTAAAAAATAGGAGCCACAATGAAAGCTGTTGCATTAACCAGGTATTTACCTATCAGCGATCCTGAATCGCTGATAGATGTCGAATTGCCCAGCCCCGTCGCTACCGGTCGCGACCTGCTGGTGCGTGTACATGCCATCGCCGTTAACCCGGTCGATACCAAGGTGCGCAAGCCCAAGGATAAAGTAGAAGCTACGCCCAAAATACTGGGCTGGGATGCCGCTGGTGAAGTCGTCGAAGCCGGGCCAGATTGCACGCTGTTCAAGCCTGGCGACAAAGTGTTTTATGCGGGTGACATCACGCGCTCGGGCTGCAATGCCGAATACCAGCTCATGGATGAGCGCATCGTCGGCCACATGCCACAGAGTTTGAATTACGAGCAAGCAGCAGCTTTGCCACTGACTGCGGTGACCGCCTGGGAGGCACTATTCGACCGGCTAGGGATTGCGCTTGATATAGCGCAGAACCGCAATAAGAGCCTGCTCATCATAGGTGGTGCGGGCGGCGTGGGTTCGATTGCCATCCAACTCGCGAACAAACTGGCCGGATTGACCGTGGTAGCCACGGCATCACGGCCTGAGACCGTGCAGTGGGTGCAGGAATTAGGCGCACAGCACGTTATCAATCATAAGCATGATCTGGTGACGCAAATGCGCGAAATCGGCATTCCCCAACCAGACTATATTTTCTGCTGCAACGATACCGATCACTATTTTGCTGTCATGGCCGAACTCATCAAGCCGCAAGGCAAGATTTGCTCGATTGTGGAAACCGCAGAGCCGGTGGACCTCAATCTGCTCAAGAATAAAAGCGCGACGTTCGCATGGGAGCTGATGTTTACACGCTCCATGTTTCAGACCGCCGACATGACAGAACAGCACCATATCCTGGATCGCATAGGCAAGCTGGTGGATGAGGGTGTGCTGAAGACCACGCTCAATGAAAGCCTATCACCCATCAATGCTGCCAATCTGCGTAAGGCGCACGCTCAGCTCGAAGCAGGTGGCACCATAGGCAAGATTGTGCTGAGCGGTTGGCATTAAATTATAGATAGTATTTTCACACTTTTTTAACATCATCAGGAGATAAAAATGTCACGTGTCGTCAGATTCCACCAAACCGGTGGACCAGAAGTATTACAGATAGCAGATGAACAAGTCGCCGCACCAGGCAAGGGTGAAGTGCAGATCAAAGTGCATGCCATCGGACTCAATCGTGCCGAAGTCATGTTCCGCAATGGTCAGTATCTGGAAGCACCGCAACTGCCAGCGAGGCTGGGCTATGAGGCGGCGGGTACTATAGCCGGAGTAGGTGAGGACGTTACCGAGTTCCAAATTGGTGATGCGGTCAGCACTGTTCCGGCGTTCTCGCAGAATCAGTATGGCGTGTGTGGTGAGTTGGCGAATGTGCCCGCATTTGCCGTGGTCAAGCATCCACCATCACTTTCCTGGCCGGAGGCTTCCGCCATCTGGATGCAATATATGACTGCCTACGGCGCATTGGTGGAGTTTGCCGATACCAAAGTCGGTGAGTTTGTGCTGATTCCGGCGGCATCAAGCAGCGTGGGTGTGGCAGCCATACAAATCGCCAATATGCTGGGTGCCATACCGATTGCGCTCACGCGCCACAGCAACAAGCGCCAGACATTGCTGGACGAGGGTGCGAAGCATGTGATTGCAACGGAAGAACAGGATTTGGTGGCTGAAGTGAATCGCATCACCAGCAACAAAGGCGTGCGCGTGGTGTTTGATCCCGTAGCTGGCCCGACCATCAACAAGCTGGCTGAAGCCACCGCGCAAAGTGGCATAATTTTTCAATATGGCGCCCTAAGTACAGAGCCGACGCCATTGCCGCTGTTCCCCGTGCTCGCCAAGCAATTAACCATACGCGGGTATACCCTATTTGAAATCAGCACCCATCCTGAACGCATGGCACGCGCCAAAGCCTTCATTGTGCAAGGGTTGACTGAAGGCAAGCTGAAACCGCTGGTGGCCAAAACCTTTCCGCTAGCGCAGATTGTCGAAGCACACCGCTATATGGAATCCAACCAGCAGATCGGCAAGATTGTGCTGACTGTTTAGCCGCTATTGCCATCTGCGTAAGCGGCTATGAAGCTTTCACGGGTTTGCAATCTGCGCCAAAAGTAATCGAGATACTCAAAACGCTCATCGAGCGGCGTTTGGTTGCTCGGAAATTTGGAAAATGCAATGGCCGTGCACAAGGTAATGTCAGCAAAAGTTGGCTGCTTGCCGCCCAGCAGCCATTCGCGACCATCGGCCAGATGCTGATTTACCAGGCTGGCATGCGCCAATGCTTCCTTGCGGCAATGTTCGCCCCATTGCGGGTTGCTGGTAAGTTCTATCTTCAGGCCCAGCCCTTGATGCATTGACCTGCCCGGGAATTTCCTACCACTGAGAACTTAACTTTCTGGTCTCGGTTGGTAAATCGTTTTGCAATCCTGCCACAAATTCATTCGGGGTCAGGTAGTTCAAACTGGAATGCGGTCGGACCGCATGTCATCAAGGGGCATCGAGCCGAGATAGACATCGTAAAAAAAAGAGAAAAATTGACAAACAGTCGTCAATCGTTGATTGAAGGTGTTGGGTGTAATTGAGAGCTTTTTTACCTTACGACCCTTAGATTGATCTCGCCGTAGACACTCTAAAAGCCCACCACGAAGCTCAGCTTCAGTGGAGCCTTTACCGGAGGAAATCCTTTCCCAAAGATCGATACGTTCCCTATTCGACCACTGATATAAAAATGACAACTCACGAAGGTTCCTTACCAACGTGTTCCGCCCATTAGCCCTCCGCGCCAACACGAACTCATTAGCTAAAGTAATGGGAAGCCCTTCATCGTCCAATAGGATCGGTAACTGGTCACCAGAAGGATGATCTACCACTACAACTTTCATGCTGAATCCTTTTCTTTACGCAAATCTACATATCAATTTTTATCTTGTCAAAATAACAAATGTATCGATTCTTAAAATGACATTTATTGAAGATACAAAGGAGTAAAAAAAAACCGTCAAATTCTTTACAGAATTTGACGGCATATTTACCCACTAAAATACAATTAAAACAACTACTTAAAACACGATTTCGTTAAAAATGTTTTACAACAATTCTTTTATCCCAATCAGAAGGGGATGTCGTCATCCAGATCAGCCACACTTTGTGGAGCAGAACGCTGCGGCGAAGGTGCTGAAGAGCGCATGCCGCCAGAGCTGCGGCTAGGTGCAGGTGACTGGTCAAAATCATCACTGCCGCCCATGGAAGAACCACCGCCGCCACTTTCACGGCCACCCAGCAATTGCATTTGATCCGCAATAATTTCCGTGGTGTATTTGTCCACGCCCGACTGGTCTTGCCACTTGCGTGTTTTCAAACGACCTTCGATATACACCGAGCGGCCTTTCTTGCAGTACTCGCCTGCAATTTCCGCCAGGCGACCATAAATCACCACCCGGTGCCATTCAGTCTCTTCACGCTTCTCGCCTGTGTTTTTGTCTTTCCAGCTGCTGGATGTGGCCAAGGCCAGGTTCACCACTGCACCGCCATCGGGCAGGTAACGCACGTCGGGGTCTTTGCCCAAATTACCAACCAGAATTACTTTGTTTACTGAGGCCATGGAATGAATTGCTCCTTAAATTCTTGAATACCTAATGAAATGCCTTTGAGCGGGACCCGTGACTGCCGCGCCGAGTTGGGTGCCGGGTGCAACTAAAGAGGACTTGCCGAGCCATCAGCAGGAGTCCGAACAGGGACCACTGCGGATGCGCGTGGGGGCAGCGCTTTAATTCCCATTGCCAACAATAACCACACAACCACGAGCAACAACGCACCCTCAAACACACCTTGCGCGCCCAGGTGGCGAAACGCAAGCCCGCCCAAAGCGCCACCTGCAAAAAGCCCCAATGCCTGAGAAGTATTATATACACCCAGGGCCAAACCCCGGTGACTGAGCGGTGCCACTCGTGACACCCACGAGGGAAGGGTAGCCTCCAGCAAATTAAAACCGACAAAGTAGGCCAGCAACAGCAAAACCAGCACCCAACCCTGGTTGGAGAACAATACGAAGCCCAGTAATACCGCTCCCATCAGGCCGATTGAACCCAACTTGACCTGCTTGGTTTTCGCTTTTTTCTCGGCCCACACCATCAATGGCACCATAAGCACAAACGAGCCCAGCACCACTGGCAAGTACACTTTCCAATGTTCAGCCAACGGCAATTCAAGGCCACTGAGCAGCAGGCTGGGCACCACCACAAAAAGAGACATTTGCGTTAGATGCAGGGTAAAAATACCCAGGTTCAAGCGCAACAAGTCGGGCTGGGTCAGTACGGCCCAGCCATCGGCAAAACTGCCTTTGAGTTTGGCTTCCTGATCCACCAAATTCGGTGTGGGCAGCAAGAAAATCACTACACCAATGCCCAGAATACTCAGTACACCTGTCATGGCAAACAGCCCACTCAAACCGAAAAACTTGTATAAAACCGGTGAAAACACGAGCGACAAGGCAAAAGTAACACCAATCGATGCACCGATCATGGCCATGCCCTTGGAGCGCACCTCGTCGCGGGTAACATCGGCCAGCAAAGCCGACAGGGCTGCCGAGATGGCGCCTGCGCCCTGCAAGGCGCGAGCCCACACCAACTGCTCAACCGTTTCAGCCACATAGCCCAACCAACAGCCAACTGCAAACAGCAACAGGCCACCCACGATAATTGGTTTTCTGCCCAGCTTGTCAGAAGCCCAGCCCAGGGGAATTTGCATACAGGCCTGAGCAAGGCCGTAAATTCCCATGGCCAGCCCCACCAAGCTCAAATTATCGCCGCCGGGCATGCCGGTGGCATGCAATGAAAACACCGGCAGAATCATGAACATGCCAAACATGCGCAATGCATAAATGCTGGCCAGCCACCCGGCAGCCTTGCGCTCGGCGGGCAGCATTTTGAAAGCATCGGGGGCTGCGGTGTGACTCACGGTCTTGCGGCTCATGTTTGATTGAAATTCAAGGGCTTGAACCACCCTCGCAGATGTCTTATTCCGGGAAACCGTCTATAGTATCAGGTTGGCCGCTGATTCCATTTGCTGTACCGCATGAACTCCATTCGCATTCGTGGCGCTAGAACCCACAACCTGAAAAACATTTCGCTCGACTTGCCCCGCGACTCGCTTGTGGTGCTGACTGGGCTGTCGGGCTCTGGAAAATCCAGCCTGGCGTTTGACACCTTGTATGCCGAGGGCCAACGCCGGTATGTGGAAAGTTTGTCCGCCTACGCCCGCCAGTTTCTTCAACTCATGGAGAAGCCCGATGTGGACTTGATCGAGGGCCTCTCCCCGGCTATCTCAATCGAACAGAAGGCCACCAGCCACAACCCGCGTTCCACTGTGGGCACAGTAACTGAAATTCACGATTATCTGCGGCTGTTGTTTGCCCGTGCAGGCACACCCCGCTGCCCTGAACATGACATGGAACTGAGTGTTCAAACAGTTTCAGAAATGGTGGACACCGTGCTGGCCTGGCCTGAGGAGGCGCGCATCATGATTTTGGCGCCGGTGCTGAACCAGCGCAAAGGCGAACATGTGGATTTGCTCAACGACCTGCGCGCGCAGGGCTTCGTGCGCATTCGCCTGAAAAAGGGCCCGCAAGACGCACCGGAAATTCTGGAACTGGACAAACTCCCGCCGCTGGACAAACACCACAAGCACAATCTGGACGTGGTGGTTGATCGCCTGAAAGTGCGCGTGGATGCCCGCCAGCGCCTTGCGGAAAGTTTCGAGACCGCATTGCGCTTGAGTGACGGCAAGGCTGTTGCGGTGAACCTGGACACCAACACTGAAACTGTGTTCTCGAGCAAATTTGCCTGCCCGGTGTGTGACTACAGCCTGACCGAACTGGAACCACGTTTGTTCTCGTTCAACAACCCTGCAGGCGCCTGCCCGGTGTGTGATGGCCTGGGCCATGAAACCTTTTTCGACCCGTTGCGCGTGGTGGCCCACCCCGATATATCGCTGGCGGCGGGTGCAATCAGCGGATGGGATCGTCGTAACGCTCTGTACTACCAGATGATTCAAAGCCTGGCGGCGCATTATGGCTTCGACCCGGAATCGCCATGGAATGAGTTGCCGGAAGATGTACAGCAGGTGGTGCTCTACGGTTCTGGCAGCGAACAAATTACGTTCACCTATTTGAGTGAACGCAGCAAACCAGTGGCCAAAACCCATGCCTTTGAAGGCATATTGCCGAACCTCACGCGCCGCCATCGCGACACCGATTCCTCTGCGGTACGCGATGAGCTCGGCAAACTGATGGCGGTGCGAAGTTGCCAGGCCTGTCAGGGTTCTCGCCTGAAAACCGGTGCGCGCCACGTGTTCATCGGTGAACACGAACATCGCAAGGCCTTGCACCAGGTTACTGAACTGCCTATTCACAAAGCCTTGAGCTATTTTGAAACCCTGCAAATGCAGGGCGCAAAAGGCCAGATTGCAGAAAAAATTGTGGTCGAAATCAAGGCACGATTGCAGTTTTTGAACGATGTGGGGTTGAACTATTTAACGCTGAACCGCAGTGCAGATACGCTTAGCGGCGGCGAGAGCCAGCGCATTCGACTGGCCAGCCAAATTGGCTCGGGCCTGACCGGTGTGATGTATGTACTGGATGAACCCTCGATTGGTTTGCACCAACGCGACAACGACCGCCTGATACAAACCCTGTTGCGCCTGAAGAACTTGGGCAACACGGTGCTGGTGGTTGAACATGACGAGGATGCCATTCGCTGCGCCGATTATGTGGTGGACATGGGTCCGGGCGCTGGCGAGCACGGTGGCCAAGTGGTTGCACAAGGCACACCTGCTGAAATTCTGGCCAGCCCGGAATCACTGACAGGCCAGTACCTGAATGGCAAGCGAAAAATTGAACGCTTAAGCCCACTGCGCACACCCGACCCAACGCGCATGCTGACCATTCACCATGCCACCGGCAATAACCTGAAAGATGTCACTGCAAGCATTCCGGTGGGTTTGTTTGTGTGTGTGACGGGTGTTTCAGGTTCAGGCAAATCAACCCTGATCAACGACACTTTGTTGGCCGAGGCTGCGCATCAACTCAATCGTGCGCACAAGGAAGGCGCACCACACAGCCACATCAGCGGGCTTGAACATTTCGACAAAGTCATTGCAGTCGACCAAAGCCCGATTGGCCGCACACCCCGAAGCAACCCAGCCACTTACACAGGGTTGTTCACACCCATTCGTGAATTGTTTGCGGGTGTACCTGCAGCACGTGAGCGCGGCTACGATGTGGGCCGCTTCTCGTTTAACGTAAAAGGTGGGCGCTGTGAAGCCTGCCAGGGCGATGGCGTTGTGAAGGTAGAAATGCACTTTTTACCCGACCTGTATGTGCCTTGCGATGTATGCCATGGCAAACGCTACAACCGGGAAACACTGGAAATTTTGTACCGTGGAAAAAGCATAGCCGAAATCTTAGAGCTAACCGTAGAGCAGGCCCTGGAAGTCTTCTCGGCCGTACCCAATATTGCACGCAAACTGCAAACCCTGATTGATGTGGGTTTGGGTTACATTCGCCTCGGACAGTCGGCCACGACACTGTCGGGCGGTGAAGCGCAACGGGTCAAGTTGTCTCTTGAGCTGTCGAAACGCGACACCGGAAAAACCTTGTACATACTGGACGAGCCCACCACTGGCCTGCATTTTCATGACATTGCCATGTTGCTGAAAGTATTGAACCCGCTGGTTGAACAAGGCAATACCGTGCTGGTGATTGAGCACAATCTGGACGTGATTAAATGCGCAGACTGGGTGCTGGACATGGGCCCAGAAGGTGGCGACAACGGCGGCATGCTGATTGCTGAAGGCACACCCATGGACATTGCAAAAAATGCAAACAGCCACACCGGAAAATTTTTGGCCCGCTTTTACAACGACGAGTCTGACAAAGCACAACGCGCCAATGGCTTGTAATCAAGCAACGCCTTTGGCTGCGTCCAACAATTCAAGGCCACGGGCAAGATCGCTCCGAGCCTGCTGATTGGCGGGTTCGCTTCGTACTCTGTAGGTCAAATTGTCGACCAGCGCCTCGAGTGGAATAACATTGACTCCCCCGTGCATCTGCCGGCGTTCAAAACCCCGACCAGCCATGCTGTTTTTGGCGGGCACTACATCCACTACCAGTGATTCATGCCCCTGCCCTGCCCAGCTTAGGCTTTCGGTGTTGCCAGGCTCTGATTTAAACCCAAGTTGGCTTAAACCCTGGTGATCAAGATCGGACAAACGGTCCATGCCCGAGGGGCTCACCACCACATCCAGATCATTGGGTCTGCGTGCGGTTGCGTCTGTAATCGATCGATGATGAAGCGCCAAGGCGACACTTCCTCCGATTGCATACTCGCTGGCACTGCCAAACAGTTCATTCAAACCCAACAGTAATTTGCCTGCATCGGGCGTGTTCAAAATTTCAGCCAAGGCAGCGCTAATGGCTGGCGGCTGTTTGTTCAAGACTTGTGGGTCGACGGGCAAACCATGGCTGGTGCGCACAAGGCTAGGTACAGGCACATCGATGCTCAGATTAAGTGAAGGTGGTCTCATGACTGTTGGCTGCACGTTTGAAGGACTACTGAGTAGCTACATCATGGCGAGAGTTCCGGGCTGAAACCGGGTCATTTTTTCAGTCATGTACAATAGGTGGCTCTTTTTAGCAGTGGGAGCACCATGAACGAACAACTCGAAACCCTATTCAAATACATCGAACCAGCCAAGCTGCTGGACCTTGGTTTGCAAGCCGCAAAATTTTTTCTGGTCATCGTAGTTGCCCTGATTGTGTTGCGCTTGGTAAAAACGGCAATCGATCGCGTGGGTACACGCATGCAGGCACGCAGCAAAACGCTGGATGATCAAAAACGAATCGAAACCCTGATGCGCGTGCTGAAATACGTGGCCAATGTGGTCATTTTGCTGCTCGGCGCTTTGATTGCCTTGGGCACCATTGGTATATCCATTGCCCCTGTGCTGGCCGCTGCCGGTGTGGTGGGTTTGGCCGTTGGTTTTGGTGCACAAAGTTTGGTGAAAGATTACTTCACCGGTATTGTGCTGCTGATCGAAAACCAGATTCGCGCCGGCGACTTCATTGAAGTGGGTGGCAAAAGCGGCACGGTCGAAAATGTAACCCTGCGATATGTGCGTTTGCGTGACGCACACGGCAATGTGCATTTTGTTCCAAACGGTCAGATTGATTCGGTGACCAACTCCACCATGGACTTTGCCTATGCAGTTGTTGATGTGGGCATCGCCTACAAAGAGGAAGTCGACGCAGCCATTCAGGTGATGCAAAAAGTGGGCACTGAATTGGCTGAAGACAAAGAGTGGGGAGCGAAGATTACCGAACCCATGTCGACCTTTGGTGTGCAAGAACTTGCCGATTCAGCCGTGATTGTTCGCGTGCGATTTAAAACGCTACCAGGCGAGCAATGGGGCGTGCGCCGTGAGTACAACAAGCGCATTAAGGCGGCGTTTGACAATGTTGGCATTGAAATTCCATTCCCGCATGTGACCATGTGTCCAAGTGGTGGAAGTGCTGTGGAGCTGCCAGCGCAGATCTCGTCGAGCTGAGTTTCAGAGCAAGGTGAGGTTTGTGTGCTGCGTCGACACAACCCACCGATGCACAACAAAAAGCCGCTGGTCGAAACCAGCGGCTTTTTTACGACTTATTTTATGACTTGGTAAATTCCGATTAACGCGGCAGTACAGTAGCGCCCATCAGGAACTCATCCACTTCACGTGCCGCCTGGCGACCTTCACGAATCGCCCACACCACCAAAGATTGACCACGGCGCATGTCGCCCGCAGCAAATACCTTGTCAACATTGGTACGGTAGCAGCCTTCGCCATCGGTGGTGGCTTTGGCATTGCCGCGGTTGTCTTTCTCAACACCGAAAGCATCCAAAATGCTTTTCGCAGGGTTGGTAAAGCCCATGGCAAACAGCACCAGGTCCGCATCGACCACGAACTCGGAACCTGCAATTTCCTGCATCTTCATCTGGCCGGTGGCTTCATCCTTCACCCATTCCACCTTGGCGCACTTGGCTGCTTTCACATTGCCTTTGCCATCGTCGATGAATTCTTTGGTGGTCACTGCCCAGTCGCGTGCCACGCCTTCTTCGTGGGAAGAAGAGGTGCGCATTTTCATGGGCCAGTATGGCCACACCAAAGGCTTGTTTTCCTCTTCGGGTGGCTGAGGCATCAATTCAATTTGCGTGACCTGCTTGGCACCATGGCGGTTGGATGTGCCAACACAGTCCGAGCCCGTGTCACCACCGCCAATCACCAGCACATTCTTCTTCGTGGCCATGATTTGGTCTTTCAACTTGTCACCAGCGTTCACACGGTTTTGCAACGGCAAGAATTCCATTGCAAAGTGAACACCCTTCAACTGGCGACCAGGAATTGGCAAGTCGCGCGGTACTTCTGAACCACCCGTTAAAATAACGGCGTCAAACTGAGCCATCAATTCTTTCGGTGTAATGGTTTCCTTGGCCAAATTGGTAATGCCACCCTCGGCCAGCTTTTCGCCCACAAACACACCGGTCTTGAAGGTGACGCCTTCGGCTTGCATTTGCTCTACACGGCGATCAATGTGGAATTTTTCCATCTTGAAGTCAGGAATGCCGTAACGCAGCAAACCACCAATGCGGTCGTTCTTCTCAAACACAGTGACATCGTGACCCACACGCGCCAACTGCTGCGCAGCGGCCATGCCTGCGGGGCCTGAACCCACCACAGCCACTTTCTTGCCGGTTTTCTGGGCGGGCACTTGCGGTACCACCCAGTTGTTTTCCCAGCCCTTGTCGATGATGGCGTGCTCAATGCTCTTGATACCCACGGGTTCTTCGTGAATACCCAGTGTGCACGCAGCCTCACAGGGCGCCGGGCAAATGCGGCCCGTGAACTCCGGAAAGTTGTTGGTGCTGTGCAAGGTGTGCAAAGCCGCCTTCCAGTCTTGCTTGTAAACAAGATCATTGAAGTCGGGGATGATGTTGTTCACCGGGCAGCCGTTGTTACAAAACGGAATGCCGCAATCCATACAACGTGCACCCTGAATTTTGGCTTCGTCGTCGTTCAATGTAATAACAAATTCTTTGTAGTGCTTGACGCGCTTTTCTGGAGCCTCGCTGGCTTCCTTCAAACGCTCAAACTCCATAAATCCTGTGACCTTTCCCATTTTTTAAATCCTCACTAACAGGTTGGTTCTCAAGCGGCCACGGCAGGTTTGGCCTGCGCTGCCACGTACAGTTCTTTCAGGGCGCGTCGGTATTCTGTCGGGAATACTTTCACGAACTTCTTGCGTTCAGTGCCCCAGTTTTCCAGTATTTCCTTGGCGCGTTCGCTGCCGGTGTAACGGGCATGGCGTTCGATCAGGCCTTTCAGAATCACCTCATCAGGCTGACGGTCTGCACCACGTGCGGGGCTGTGCCAAATCTCACGGTTGCCCAATGCTTCCTGTTCGGTTGCGGGCACCACTTCTTCCAGCTCAACCTGCGCCATGTTGCAACGCTTGGCAAACAGGCCGTCGATGTCGTACACATAAGCCATGCCACCGCTCATGCCCGCGGCAAAGTTGCGGCCGGTTTCACCCAGCACAACCACAGTACCGCCGGTCATGTATTCGCAACCGTGGTCGCCAGTGCCTTCAATTACAGCGGCTGCACCCGAGTTGCGCACGGCAAAACGCTCGCCCGCCACACCGCTCAGGAATGCTTCACCAGCAATTGCGCCGTACAACACGGTATTGCCCACAATCATGTTTTCTTCTGACAAACCGCGGAAGTCGTTGGTGGGGCGAACAATGATTCGACCGCCACTCAAGCCCTTTCCCACATAGTCGTTGCCTTCACCCACCAGGTCGGCTGTTACACCGTGCGCCAGGAATGCGCCGAATGATTGGCCGGCTGTGCCTGTGAACTGAATGTGAATGGTGTCGTCTGGCAAACCAGCGTGACCGTACTTCTTGGCCACTTCGCCGGACAACATGGCACCCGCAGTGCGGTTCACGTTCTTGATCGGTGTAATGAAAGAAACGCGCTCGCCCTTTTCCAAGGCTGGCTTGGCCAGTTGAATCAATTTCTGATCCAGTGCCTTGTCCAAACCGTGGTCCTGGCTGCCTGTGTGCAACAAAGGCTCTGTGGTGCCTTCAGGTACCCACAGCAAACGGCTGAAGTCCAGACCCTTGGCCTTCCAGTGGGTGATGCCTTTTTTCATGTCCAGCAAATTTGCGCGACCAATCAGGTCATCAAACTTGCGAATACCCAACTGCGCCATGATTTCGCGCACTTCGTTGGCCACGAAGAAGAAGTAGTTCACCACATGTTCTGGCTTGCCGGTGAACTTCTTGCGAAGTTCGGGGTTCTGTGTGGCAACACCCACTGGGCAGGTGTTCAAGTGACACTTGCGCATCATGATGCAACCTTCGACTACCAACGGTGCGGTGGCAAAGCCGAATTCGTCGGCACCCAACATGGCACCAATCACCACGTCGCGGCCGGTTTTCATTTGACCATCGACCTGCACGCGAATGCGACCACGCAAGCCGTTCAACACCAGAGTTTGCTGTGTTTCGGCCAAACCCAGTTCCCAGTTGGTACCAGCATGCTTGATGGAGGATACAGGCGATGCACCTGTACCGCCGTCTTGCCCGGCGATCACCAAGTGATCGGCCTTGGCTTTGGACACACCTGCTGCAATCGTGCCCACGCCTACTTCAGACACCAGCTTCACTGAAATGGAAGCCTGCGCATTCACGTTTTTCAAATCGTGAATAAGTTGGGCCAAATCTTCAATGGAGTAAATGTCGTGGTGCGGGGGCGGGGAAATCAGGCCCACGCCAGGCACGGAATAGCGCAGCTTGCCGATGTAATCTGATACCTTGCCACCGGGCAACTGACCGCCCTCGCCTGGCTTGGCACCTTGCGCCATTTTGATCTGGATTTGATCAGCGGAAGTCAGGTACTCGGCAGTTACGCCGAAACGGCCTGAAGCCACCTGCTTGATGCGTGAGCGCAGCGAATCGCCTTTCTTCAAGGGAAAGTCGGCAACCACGACATCGCCCAGTTCACTCTTGAGCGTGGCGCCTTCGCCAATCGGGCCAGTGCCTGGGCCAAACTTGTCCAGGCCGGCACGCAGCTCAGCGCTGTAACGCTTTTCATCCTCGCCACCTTCACCGGTGTTGCTCTTGCCGCCAATACGGTTCATGGCAACGGCCAGTGTTGAATGCGCCTCAGTCGAGATGGAACCCAGTGACATGGCACCGGTTGCAAATCGCTTCACGATTTCTTCAGCGGCTTCCACTTCTTCAATTGGAATGGCTTTGGAAGGATCGATCTTGAACTCGAACAATCCACGCAAGGTCATGTGGCGCTTGCTTTGATCATTGATGATCTGCGCGTATTCCTTGTAAGTGTTGTAAGTGCCGGAACGGGTGGCGTGCTGCAATTTCGCAATTGCATCGGGGGTCCACATGTGTTCTTCACCACGGGTACGCCAGGCGTATTCACCACCCGCATCCAGAGCACCTGCCAACACGGGGTCTGGGCTGAATGCAGCCTGGTGTACACGAATGGCTTCCTCGGCCACCTCGAATACGCCAATGCCTTCCACCTTGGTGGGGGTGCCTGCAAAGTAGGCATCGATAAATGCCTGGTTCAAACCCACGGCTTCGAAAATTTGCGCGCCGGTGTAGCTCATGTAGGTAGAAATGCCCATCTTGGACATCACTTTCATCAAGCCCTTGCCCACTGCCTTGATGTAGTTGTACACGGCTTTTTCCGGGCTCAGGTCGCCAGGCAAACCTTTGCTCATGTCGGCAATGGTTTCCATGGCCAGGTAGGGGTGCACTGCTTCAGCACCGTACCCGGCCAACAAAGCAAAATGGTGGGTTTCACGGGCAGACCCAGTTTCAACCACCAGGCCGGTGGAGGTGCGCAAGCCCACTTTCACCAAATGCTGGTGAATGGCAGACACGGCCAACAATGCCGGAATGGCCACGTTGTCACGGCTCATCATGCGGTCGGTGATGATCAGAATGTTCACACCCTGTTTCACGGCATCGCGGGCTTCGGCACACAGGGAAGCGATGCGCGCTTCAATGCCTTCCTTGCCCCAGGCCACTGGGTAACAAATGTTCAGTTCGTGGCTGGTGAATTTGCCGCCAGTGAAGGCTTCAATGTTGCGAATCTTCGCCATGTCTTTGGAAGTGAGCACAGGCTGTGACACTTCAAGACGCATGGGCGGATTAATGTTGTTCAAATCCAGCAGGTTTGGCTTGGGACCGATGAAGCTGTTCAAGCTCATCACCAGGTTTTCACGGATCGGGTCGATTGGTGGGTTGGTCACCTGCGCAAACAACTGCTTAAAGTAGTTGTACAGCGGCTTGAGCTTGTTGGACATCACCGCCAATGGGCTGTCGTTGCCCATGGAACCAGTGGCCTCTTCCCCGCTTTGCAGCATGGGGGCCATCAGGAATTTGAGGTCTTCCTGGGTGTAACCAAATGCTTGCTGGCGATCCAGCAAAGTTTCATTGGGTTCGATGGGCTCAGGCTGCCCTTCCACTTCATCCAGCTTCACACGAATGGTATCAATCCACTGCTTGTAAGGCTTGGCGGCGCTAAGCTGGTTCTTCAACTCGTCGTCGTTAATAATGCGGCCAGCTTCCATGTCGATCAGGAACATTTTGCCGGGCTGCAGGCGCCACTTCTTCACAATCTTGCTTTCTGGAATTGGCAATGTGCCAGATTCAGAAGCCATCACAACCAAATCGTCTTCGGTCACGATGTAACGCGCTGGGCGCAAGCCGTTGCGGTCAAGCGTGGCACCAATCTGCTTGCCATCGGTGAAGGCCATGGCGGCAGGACCGTCCCAGGGTTCCATCATGGCGGCATGGTACTCATAGAAGGCACGGCGATTGTCGTCCATCAAGGTGTGCTGCTCCCACGCTTCCGGCACCATCATCATCATGGCTTGGGCAATCGGGTAGCCCGCCATCACCAGCAGCTCCAGACAGTTGTCGAAACAGGCTGTGTCGGATTGACCTTCGAAAATCAGGGGGTACAGCTTTTGCAGATCGTCGCCCAACACGGCGCTCTTCATCACGCCTTCGCGTGCGCGCATCCAGTTGAAGTTGCCTTTTACGGTGTTGATTTCACCGTTGTGCGCCAACATGCGGTAGGGGTGAGCCAGTGGCCACTCGGGGAAGGTGTTGGTTGAAAAGCGCTGGTGAACCAGTGCCAAGGCAGACACGCAACGCGCATCTTTCAGGTCGAGGTAGTATTCGCCAACCTGGTTGGCCAACAACAGGCCTTTGTACACAATAGTACGGGCGCTCATGGAAGGGCTGAAGTATTCAGTGCCGTGCGCCAAGTTCAGGTTCTTGATGGCGTGCACTGCGCGCTTGCGAATCACATACAGTTTGCGTTCCAGCGCATCGGTCACCATGATGTCGCGGCCACGGCCTACAAACACCTGGCGAATCACGGGTTCTTTCAAACGCACAGTGGGGCTCATGGGCATGTCTGCATTCACCGGCACATCGCGCCAGCCCAACAGTACCTGGCCTTCGGCTTTCACAGCGCGCTCAATTTCCTGCTCGCAGGCAATGCGTGATGCTGTTTCTTTGGGCAAGAACAACATACCCACGCCGTATTCACCGGCGGGTGGCAGTGTTACGCCCTGCTTGGCCATTTCTTCACGGAAGAAGGCATCGGGAATCTGAATCAGGATACCGGCACCGTCGCCCATCAATGGGTCGGCACCCACGGCACCACGGTGGTCCAGGTTTTCCAGAATTTTCAAGCCGCCCGCAATAATGTCGTGCGTACGCTTGCCTTTGATGTGCGCCACAAAGCCAACGCCACAGGCGTCGTGTTCATTGCTGGCGGAGTACATGCCTTTTTCTTCGGCAATCTTTCTGATGTCTTGGTGTTGCATGGAAAAGCCCCTGATTTCAGTACGTGGGTCACTTTACTGCACTGCCGCAAGATTCTCAAGGAAAATAAAAGGGGTCTGACCCTAATTAATCCACCCCATCGAAATCAGGGCTATTTAATTGGGGACACACCAAATAACATGCACTTAATTTGTGCTTTTGATTGCTTTGGCAGGTCGCCCACGCGGTCGGGGGCGAACCGGTCGATTCGCAAGCTCTTGAATTTGCGCGCAAAAGAATCATCGCTCCAAAGCCACCCTTTTTGCAAGCACTGCAAAAGCCCCGAAGTGTCATGCTCGCCCAAACCTTGTTCACTGAACTGCCGGTAGCGGCTTTGACGCTCGAAGGGCGTATTGCCCAATTGCCAGTAAATCGGCAAATCTGCCAACCAGGCTTCATTCACCACCCCGGCATGGGCAGCAAAACTGCTCCAGGGATAAGTGGCCAAATCAGAGGCACCTGCCGCACGCATGGCCAATTGCTCAACAAACAGGCAGGCTTTCAAGCTGTGCAAACCGGGCTGAACCACTGTGGATTTAAACCGGGGCTCCCACAGCGCACTGGAATGCACTGCTTGCACCTGCCGAACAGCGGGCGAAAAATGCCGGTTCAGGTTTTGTACAAAACGCCCGGCTTGGGCAGCCTGGGCAGTGCTGATCATGAGCAATGCGCCTGACGGCACCAGGCAATATGCATGAATTGCCACGTCTTCTTCGGAAGCGCTTTGGGGCAACTGGGCATGAAACAGGGAAAAAGCCTCGCGGGTTTTAAATACGTCCTGCCCGGCGATGCCCTGTAACTCCAGCACCATGGGACATTCAGGAATAAACAGTCGGGCTTGGCGAGCCATGGGGCGCTGGTGTTACTGAACGCCGGGCACAGTCAGGCGCTGATGCTCTTTCATGGCATAGCGGTCGGTCATGCCGGCAATGTAGTCCGCGATTGCACGTGGTATATCAGCTTCGGAACGCTGAAAAAACTGGGGTGGCAACAGGCGTGGATCATCCATGAAAATATGGAACAACTCCTGAACCACGCGACGAGCCTTTAACGTGGCGCGCAACACTTGATAGTGTTGATACAGGGCTTTGCGCAAAAACACCTTCAGGGCGTGGTTCAGCTCAGCCATTTCCGGGCTGAAACCAATCAACTTGTCGGCCAATTGAACATCAGCAACACAGGTGGGTTTCATGGCTTGAATTCGGCGCTCCGATTCATGCAAAAGGTCTTGAACCAAAGCATTGATAATGCCGCGCACAGTTTCATGAATCAGCCTGCGACCTTCAATATTGGGGTGGCGGGTTTTCACACGGTCCAGGTGTATTTTGAACAGCGGAACCTCGGCCGCTTGCTCCAGGGTAATCAGGCCTGAACGCAAACCATCGTCAATGTCGTGGTTGTTGTAGGCAATTTCATCGGCCAGGTTAGTCACTTGTGCTTCAAGCACCGGACGGCGGTTGCTTAAAAAACGGTCGGCTACTTCACCCAGCTTCTCTGCATTGGGCTTCGAGCAATGTTTCAAAATACTTTCACGGGTTTCAAAGCACAAGTTCAGGCCATTGAAACTGGCATATTTCTCTTCCAGCTCATCCACAACCCGCAGGCTTTGCAGGTTGTGCTCAAAGCCCCCGTGCGGGGCCATGCATTCATTGAGTGCGTCTTGCCCGGCGTGGCCAAAGGGCGTGTGCCCCAAATCATGGGCCAGCGCCACCGCCTCGGTTAACTCCTCGTTCAAGCCCAAGTTGCGGGAAATGCTGCGCGCAATTTGTGCCACTTCAAGGCTGTGGGTGAGGCGTGTGCGGTACAAATCACCTTCGGTGTTTACAAATACCTGGGTTTTGTATTCAAGGCGACGAAACGCTGCACTGTGAATAATGCGGTCACGGTCACGCTCAAATTCGGTTCGGCCTTCCGGGCTTTTCTCAGGGTGCAGCCGGCCACGTGTGTTCGTGGAACTGACTGCATACGGGGCCAAACTGAGTTCGAAGTTGCGCACTGTTAGTCCCCTGCCCCCATTTCCTGCAATGTTTGCCGTACAAGGGCCTCATCGGCCGGCGAGGTGGATGCCCCACCCAGGCCATTCAACAGCACATATTTAATCGAGCCCGAATCCGCTTTTTTGTCATGGGCCATCAACGCCATGAACTTGTCCACGCCCAAGCGTGGCGGAATGGCTGGCAGCCGGGCATCAATCACAATCTTCTTCAGGCGCGCAGATTCTTCCATGCTCAGGCGACCCATGCGGCGGCACAAATCGGCAGCAATCACCATGCCACAACCCACGGCCTCGCCGTGGTACCACTGGCCATAGCCCATGCCTGCTTCAATCGCGTGCCCAAAGGTATGACCAAAATTCAAAATGGCGCGTATGCCACCTTCACGCTCATCTTTAGACACCACATTGGCCTTGATCTCGCAGGAACGCTTCACCACGAGCGCCAACAACTCGGGATCACGGTTCAGCAGAGCGGGCATGTTGGCCTCGACCATGTCCAGGTATTCTGTGTCTGCGATTGCGCCATGCTTGATGATTTCAGCCAGGCCGCAACTCAGTTCGCGATCCGGCAAGGTGTTCAGGGTAGAGATATCGGTCAACACCATTTGCGGCTGGTAAAACGCACCAATCATGTTTTTGCCCAAGGGATGGTTGATACCGGTTTTTCCACCCACCGAACTGTCCACCTGACTCAGCAAAGTGGTGGGCACCTGAATAAAGGGAATTCCGCGCATGAAGGCGGACGCCGCAAAGCCGCCCATGTCCCCAATCACACCGCCGCCCAGCGCCACCAACACGGTTTTGCGGTCGCAGTGGTTTTGCAACAAGGCATCAAACACCCGCTGCAGGGTGGGCCAGTCTTTGTATTCCTCGCCGTCCGGCAGGCTGACCACATGTACCAGCTTCGCACCTGCTTGCTGCAACGTGGTTTTCAAACGTTCTGCATACAAGGGCCCTACCGTGGTGTTGGTACAAATCATCACGGTTTTACCCGCCACATGGGGCTGAAAAAGGGCAGCCTTGTCTAGCAGGCCCGCGCCGATGTGAATCGGGTAACTGCGTTCGCCCAAATCAACTTCAAGGGTGTATTGACTCATTCTGTTCCGGTGGCCTTCTGTTCAGTGTCGGGCGCCTTTTGGCCCAATTTTAAAGCATGGCTGATTTTGTTCACAATTTGGTAAACAGGTTGCCGGCCAGTCTCCACGACCACATCGGCGCACTGTTTGTACAAAGGCAATCGCGCTGCCAGCAATTCTTCAATTTTCTTGCGGGGGTTGGGGCCTTGCAGCAAGGGGCGGTTCTTGTCCATCCGCGTGCGTTGGTACAGTTCAGCCGCCGAGGCGCTTAAATACACCACAGCACCAATTTGCTTCAGAAGTTCACGATTTTCTGGCGCCAGCACGATGCCGCCGCCGGTGGCGATCACCTGCCTTTCCCGGCCAACAAAGCTGGCCAGCGCAGTCGATTCTCGTCGACGAAAACCAGCCTCGCCCTCAATCTCGAAAATAACGGGAATACTGACACCTGTTTGATGCTCGATCAGGTGATCGGTGTCAGTGAATTCCCAGGACAGATGCTTGGCCAAGGCCTTGCCGACTGTGCTTTTGCCGGCACCCATCATGCCCACCAGCACAATGCATTGATTAGACACTTCGTTAAGTCTTTGTGAACAATCAAATCATTGTACGGTAAAGCATGTGCTATTGGCTTGTAAGCACAACCGGCGTCAAAAAGATTAACAATTCAGCACGGCGCTTGGATTCATTTTTGCCACGAAACAAGACACCCAACCCCGGGATATCACCCAAAAACGGGGTTTTGTCATTCAGCACATTGTCATCTTCTTCGAAAATACCACCCAGAACCACTGTGCCTCCGTCGCTCACCAAAACTTTGGTTTTCACCCGGCGTGTGTCGATCGCAGGTCCGTTGGAAGTTTCTATTCCGATGGAGTCTTTCGCAACATCCACATCCAGCAGCACCGTGCCGTCGGGTGCAATTTGAGGTGTTACTGCCAACTTCAAATTGGCCTCCTTGAACTCGGTGGCTGTTGCACCACTGCTGGTGGCAATTTGGTAAGGAATTTCAGTACCCTGCTCAATCAAGGCAGGTTCTTTGTTCGAGGTAATGACGCGGGGATTGGACACCGTGCGCACCTTGTTTTCAATTTCAAGCGCCCGAAGCTGCAAATTGATCAATCGCGTTGAATTGGCATTGAACAGGGTGTAGCCCAAATTGGTCGCGTTTTCAACACCGGTATTCACGAAATTGCCGCTGCCAAACTGATCGCCAACATCCCCAAAACCCGGGTCTGCCCGAGATGACAGGGCCCGCAACCTGATGCCCAAATCTCGAGACACCGAGGTATCTGCAAGCACAACACGCGCCTCAATCATCACCTGCTTCACAGGTTTGTCCAGACCATTGACGATCATGCTGATACGCTCAAGCCGGGTAGGCGTGTCTTGAACGAAAATCTGGCTGGTGCGCTCATCTGAAATCAAGGTGCCTCGAGCCGACAACAGTTTGGAATCCTCTGATTTGATCAACGCCACCAAGTCGGCTGTTTTTTGATAGCTCACCTGAAACACCTTGGACACCAAGGGCTCCATTTCGTCCTGAGCACGGCGGTTGGCGGTTTGAAACTGATCGTTGGTGACATCCGTGGGCGTGGAAACCAACAACACATTGCCCGACTGGCTCGACACCAAACCTTTGGAGCGCATCACAATGTCCAGCGCCTGGTCCCACGGTACATCTTTAAGAAACACCGTCACCTTGCCCTGAACCGAGTCGCTCAACACCAGGTTCATTTTTGTAAAGTCGGCAAACACCTGCATCACGGTGCGTATATCGGCATCCTTGAAGTCGAGCGTAATTGGGCGGCCTATGTATCGGGCCACCACACTTTGCTCTGAAGTTGCGGGCTTCAGTTCAATTGCCTTTGTTTGTGCAGCCATGTTTTGCGTCGGGCTTAGCTCAACCTCCACCACTGGTCCACGTTGACGCACCAGGTGCGTGGCACCATTCAGTTTCATCTGAACAGTCAATGCCAAATCTCCAGGCTTCAACTCCGCCATGGCAATCGGTGAATCTCCAGTGGTTTGCAATTGCCGCGCAACACCCGAAGCAAGTTGCGCATTGGCGAACCTGACTTTCAACTGGTCGTTCAGCAGCACCGCGTCCGCTACAATATCGGGCCGATCGAACTCCAGCCGAAGCACCCATTTTCCAGCCAATTTGTCCATCTTCCAGGCTTTCATGACCGGGCCTTCTGCAATCATTGCAGGCCTGCCCATGATCTGCGCAACAGTGTCTTTGAGCTCACTTTGCTCAGACAACACCGCTGCCTGCCCGCCGTTGGGCTGAAAGGGTTTTGGTCCGGAGAATGTCAGCTCAATTGCGCGATCTTTTTGATTAAGCTGCACTTCGTAATTTTGCGCCAACTCAAACACAAGTCGGGTTTTTCCGCCCGCTGCGATCAGCTGGGCCTTTTTGATTCTGCTGCCCGAGGGAAAAGCCATGGGTAGCGTGCTGTTGCCCAATTCAACGGGAAAATCAAGCACCTGTCGGGCAGGGTTTGCAATCCGGAACAAGCCCAATTTGCCATCGAAATCCTGATCAAAAAACAGGGTCACGCGGGCCTGGTCGGCCAACTCTTCCAGTTTGGCGTCCACCACCGCCAGGGCATGAACTTGCAAATGCATCAGCAAACCCGCTGCCAGCGCAACTGCCTTAAAACAAGTTCGCACAAACCCAGCATTAAATAGTTGATTGTTCATTGAGCATCCTCGGGTATGTTCACTGGCATCAAGTTCAGTTCAAGGCGCTTTTCTCCCGCCCTGGAGTCTATTCGCGACAGCACAACCTGCCCCGGTCCAAAAGAGGTCACTTTGTAGGTGCCCAACACGTAACTGCCCACCCCAACAACATGGTCGACGTGCCCGTCATTCAGAATGGCAACACGTTGACCAGCCGACTCAATCAAACCCGTCAGGCGCAACGATTCCGCCGACAAATTAACGGCTGCGCGCCGATCGGCCTCATCGCCCCATTGGGTACTCGACCATTGAAACAAACGACCGGTGATCGGCGGTAAATCTGCCGCACGAACACTCAAGTTGCCCGCGTGTTGTAACGCGCTTGAATCTTCAGGCTCTGATACATCCCCAGCTTGCCTCTGACCCGCGTTCAGGCGTTGCCCCAACTCCGCCATGGCCACGGCGTGATTGTCCTGGGGATCTCCCAATTCAGGAAAAAAGGGCACCAGCAGTATCGAAAAGAGAAAGTCCATCATGGGTTTTCGACCTCCACGGTTTGCGGTGCATTCAAGGGCAGTTGTGCAAAGGCATTCAGCTCACCGGTCATTTTCCAACCACCCTCATCCGGCAAATACGCCATGTCAAACTCCTTCAAACTCACCTGGCGGCTAAGTGCGGCAATGTAATTCGGCAAACGTGAAATTGCATCGCCATCACCGCGCACACTGACTGTCACCGGCACCACACGCATCACTTCGCGGTTCAATGGCTCTTTGGGCGTAAACTCGGCAAGCTTTAATTCGTGATCCAGAATCACTTCATTGATACGCTCCAGCAGCGAGGCCAGTTCACGCTCAGAGGGCAAGGCCATTTTCAGCAAAGGCAACTGCACCTCCAGTTGAGCCAATTCAGCCTCAATCGCAGGTCGGTCCAGCAACAAACGCGACTGCGTATCCAGACGGGCCAAAGATTCCTGAATATTGGTTTCAAGTTGTGTGCTCACGGTTAAGGTGTCTTTCCAGAACAGAAAAAAACCCAGCACCAAAAACACCAACCAAAGCCCCCCCATCAACAACAGCCTTTTTGACCAAGGAAGCAAGGGCAGTTCATCGGCCAAGTCCCGAAAACTCATCTCATCCAGGCGCATGCTCAGCACCTCGCAAAATAGCCCTGATCTCAAACAGATGGCGGTTGTCCACCACACCCTTGACCGTCTGCTTCGGCTCAGTCACCGATACCAGGTCGACTGATTCGAACAGGCTGTTGCCAGCCTCCATTTGGTCCACCCACTGCGCCAGGCTTGACACCGCATCAGTAAAGCCGTTGATGATCAACACGTCTTTGCTCACAAACAAACGCGTCATCGACACATTGGAAGGCACCGTCCCGTCAAGGAAAGAAACCCATCTGCTTGCAAGAATCGATTCTTTTTCCACCGCCTCCAAAGCACTCACCTGGCGATTCAACACCGTCACCTTGTCTTTCATGGCTTGAACCTCGGCCACGCGTGTCGCCATTTCTGATTCCATCGCGCTCAAATTGCCAAGAAATTCCTCTTGTCTTGCCACGCGCGCGCTAAATTCGCTGCCAATGGCGTAGCAGGCACCCAAACCGAGCACTACACCCACCGTCAACTCGGCCATGAAACGGCGCTTTCTGCGTGTCTCACGCAACACCCGGTAAGGGTAAAGATTGAATAGAATTACTCGCATGGCATCGCCTCCAAAGCACCAAACGGCACCACGTCGTCATGCCATCGTCCTTGCAATTCTTTTCGGGGAGAAATATCAATCAAGCGTGGTGACAAGGTTTGGCTGCGTTTGGCAGTTGACTCGCACCCTTTTGCATACATCAGCTCGCCTCCAAGAATCAGGCGAACCGAAGCAACCTCCTCAGGGGCACCGTCCCGTGTCCAGGTCGATACAAGGCGCTCCAGCGCAGACACTGCCTGCACCACCGAGAAGCCCTCCTCGCTGTGCTCCCAGCTTTCATTGAACAGCACACCTTGAGAGAAAACGGCCAATCGAACATGGTGGCGAGACAGTTCACCGTGCAACAGGAAACGGATATCTGCCGACTTCAATGCAGCAGGAGCCATCTGCAAATAGCCATTCATGGCAGCCACGGTGTCCAGCGTAATGCCCAGACAGGTCAATCCACAGGACTGGCAGGCACGCATGATTTCATCAACCTGTTTTTGGTCAATTCCTGCAACAGCCAGGCTAATGCTGCCATCTGACAGTTCTGCCTTCACCTGCCAATCAAAAGCAGCCTCACGCTCCGATTCCCCCGCAGCTGCTTCCATCAATTCCTGAATCTGAAAACGAATCAAGTTCTCGCGCTCATCCTTGGCCACGCCAATCTCCCCCAAATAAGCATGTTTGGAAGGCACAGAAACCACCACGAACTGTGGCTTGGCTAGAGTGGGTGGTAGCTCCCGAATTGCAGCCACGATCGCTTGCTCCAGGGATGCCGCACTCAACAAAGCATCATCCTGAGGGACAAGCTCCAGGGTACCGCCACCCGATGCACGAATCGACTTGAATGACAGGCGGCCCTGGCGCTCAATTTCTCCGTAAACCCACCGCCACCTGCCACCACTGAACGAGATGGACAAGGCATGGGCCGCGCCTGCGTGCAAGCTGAAAAACCACTTTCGAACTGATTTCATGAATGAACCCTGAGCAAGGTAGAGCTTCAGGGTAGAGAATTCAGCGTAGCCAGCTAACCCTCATTGGAGGGGTACAACCACTAGGGGGAGAGCACGAATTCACCACTAGAGTCAACGATCGGAAATTCCCGTGCGTTGGCAGATACAATGTAACCACTGACACCAATCCTGCTCCGACCTGTGAATTCAAACAAAATCCGCCTCAAGCACCACTCCGATGGCTTCATTGCGACCGCGCTCACCGTACTGATCGGCTTGGGCGTGTCTGGCGCGCTGCTCGTGGGCGTGGCCTTGGCACTTATTTTCCCCAAGTTACCCGACCTCGATACCCTGACTGATTACCGACCCAAAGTGCCGCTGCGCGTGTTGACTACCGATGGCGTACTGATCGGTGAATTTGGCGAAGAACGCCGCCGCCCAGTCGACATTACCGAGGTGCCCTTGGTGATGCAACAAGCCATTTTGGCGGCCGAGGACGATCGGTTCTACGAGCACGGCGGCATCGACTTCATGGGCGTTGCACGGGCCTTGGTGACCAACGTCACTCGGGCGGGCGCACACAGGGCGCCAGCACCATTACCATGCAGGTCGCCCGCAATTTCTTCCTGACCCGAGACAAAACCTGGACCCGCAAACTGTATGAAGTGCTGCTGGCCTACAAAATTGAAGACAGCCTGAGCAAAGACGAAATTCTGGAGCTTTATATCAACCAGATTTACCTGGGCCAACGCGCCTACGGGTTTCAATCTGCCTCACAAGTGTATTTCGGCAAACCGCTGCGCGACATCAATGCCGCAGAGGCAGCCATGTTGGCTGGTTTGCCCAAAGCGCCCTCTGCCTACAATCCAATCGTGAATCCAAGCCGTGCCCGTGTGCGCCAGGAGTATGTACTACGCCGCATGAACGACCTCGAGTATCTCGACGATACACAGTTTGAAGAAGCCTTGAACACCGAGTTGGTGTACCGCAACCGCAAAGCCAACGGCGATGACATCGAGGCCACAACAGGCCTGACGATCAATGCCGACTATGCAGCTGAAATGGCACGCCAGGCCGTGGTTGAAATGTATGGCGAAGAGGCCTATACCTCGGGCATCACCGTGACCACAACCTTGATTGCAAAAGAACAGCGTGCTGCCCAGCGCGCCTTGCGCAACAGCGTGATGGACTATGAACTGCGTCAATTCTTCCGTGGCCCTGAAGGCTACATTGAGCTGCCCAACGACCCAAAAGAAGCCGAAGAAGTCATCGGTGACAACATCAGCGACTACACCGACTACGGCTTTTTACAAAGCGCAGTGGTGCTATCCGCCAGCCCCACTGAAGTGGTGGTGTCGCAAGGCGCAGGGGAGCCCCTAAAACTGACAGGCACAAGCCTGAAGCCCGCAGAAAGCTGGTTAAATGAACGCGCCCCTGCCAACAAACGACTGAAACGTGGTGCTGTTGTGCGTATTTTAAAACGCAAAGACCAGCCCCCCATGCTGACGCAATTGCCTGAAGTGGAAGCTGCGTTTATTGCCATCAGCCCCAAAGACGGCGCAATCCGCGCCCTGTCCGGTGGGTTCGAGTTTTCTCGCAACAAATTCAACCATGTCACCCAGGCCACCCGCCAACCGGGCTCGGCATTCAAGCCATTTGTGTATTCTGCTGCACTTGAAAAGGGAATCACACCAACCACACTGGTGGCCGATGAGCCCATTTTTGTGCCAGCCGACACCCCGGGTGGCAAGGACTGGAGCCCGAAAAACTACGATGGCAAGTACGATGGCCCCATGTTGCTCAAAGAAGGCCTGGCCAAGTCGAAAAACATGGTGTCCATCCGGGTGCTACAAGAAATTACCCCACAATACGGCCAGCGTTGGGCCACACAGTTTGGCTTTCCTGCTGCCAATGTGCCGCCCTACCTCACCATGGCCTTGGGCGCTGTTACAACAAACCCCCTTCAAATGGCCAGCGCGTTTGCCGTATTTGCCAATTCGGGTTACCGCGTCAAACCCTATTTGATTGAAAAAATCACCGATGGCACCGGTCGAATTGTGGCCCGTGCCCGCCCTGCTGTTGCTGGCGAGGAAGCCAACCGTGTAATCGATGCCCGCAATGCATTTCTGACCACCCGCCTTCTGCGCGAAGTGGTTGAGCGCGGCACTGCCACCCGGGCCAAAGTGCTCAACCGGGGAGACATTGTTGGCAAAACAGGCACCACCAACGACAGCCACGACGCCTGGTTCGCAGGCTACAACAGCGACATTTCAGCGGTGGCCTGGGTTGGCTACGACCAACCCCGCAACCTGGGTGCCCGCGAAACAGGTGGAGGCCTGGCCTTGCCAATCTGGATTGATTACATGAAAGTGGCGCTGGCTGATTCACCAGAAAAACCACAAGTGGTCCCCCCAGGCATTGAATACATCGACGGGAATTATTACTACTCCGAATACACACCCGGCAACGGCGTGGGCCGCATCGATGTGAACGGCGGTGGCGACGACATTCCAAGCCTTTTCAATTTCCTGAAAGGCTTGGGCGGCATGCTCGAGGGCAGCGGCGAAGCACCCATCAGTGGCAACCCCACCGCAGGCGATGGTACCAGCCACGCGGCACCAGCCCGCCCGCGAGAGCAGCCGCGGGATGATATTGAACGGCTGTTCGGCAACAACTAAAACACTTAGAAATTGGGGCAGTTTTGCCCCAATTGGCCACTCAGCAGTTCAACAAAGTGAGTTTTAAAGGGCGTTTTGCTGCGGGTGTCCAGCCATTCGCCATTGGCATACTGATAATGAAAACCACCCGATTTTGCAGCCAGCCACAACTCGTGATTGGCCACCTGGCTGTTTAAAATCATCTTGCCCTTGTCTTCAAAATCAAGGGTTAATACATTGCCCGAGCGCATTGAATCTGCATCAAGGTCCAGCGTATCGACCAAGGATTCAATATACTCTTCTACTTGAACCAAGGTGGCATCCACCACCGCCTGGAATTCTGTGTCTGTCATGAAAAAATCACCTCTAAGAACATTGGCCATTGTCACCCTGTTTGCACTGGGCCTGAATGCTTGCGGCCAACGCGGACCACTTTATTTGCCCGAGCCGCCTGCCCCTCTGCCCAAGCCCGCTGGCTACGACAAACCTGAACAACAGCAAAACCGCTAAACCTACAATTTTCGAGCAATTTTACCGTGCAAAACAACTCAGTGAATCCCAGCGATCTCAACCCCCACTTGCAGTTCGACACAGCCAGTGGAGAACTTCAATTCGAGAGCACCGAGCTTTCCGGTTTGGCGCAGGAATTCGGAACACCCTTGTATGTGTATTCCGCCTCTTCCATCAAAGCGGCTTATCGTGCATACGCCAGCGCCTGTCAGGGTCTGGCCCACGTCACCATTTGCTACGCGGTCAAAGCCAACTCCAACATTCATATTCTGAAATTGCTGGCCCAAGAGGGTGCAGGGTTCGACATTGTGTCTGCCGGTGAACTGGCACGTGTCATCGCAGCAGGTGGTGCTCCTGAAAAGGCCGTGTTCGCAGGCGTGGGGAAATCCATGCAGGAAATTGAATACGCACTGGGTCAAGGCGTGGGCTGCTTCAATGTGGAATCTGAAGCCGAAATGGAGCGCGTGGCCTTGGTTGCCGAGAAATTGCAACGGAAAGCCAATGTGTCGCTGCGTGTGAATCCCGATGTCGATGCAAAAACCCACCCCTATATTTCCACGGGCCTGAAAGAAAACAAATTTGGCGTGTCGATGAGCGCGGCCAAACGGGTTTATCAATTTGCCAATTCACACCCGTGGCTGAATGTGCATGGCATCGATTGCCACATTGGCTCTCAACTCACGGATGCAAGCCCCTATTTCGATGCGCTTGACCGGGTATTGGCATTGCTTGATCAATTGGCAGCAGACGGCATTGAAATCAACCACCTCGACCTGGGCGGAGGCATCGGCATTCGTTATCTGGACGAAACACCACCCACACCGGCTGAAGTACTACCCAAGTTAATCGGCAAAGTTCAAAGCTGGGCCCAAGCCAAGGGTCGCGGCATGCCCACCTTGTCATTCGAGCCCGGACGCTCCATTGTAGGCAACGCGGGGGTTTTGCTAACCCAGGTTGAATTCCTGAAAGAAAATGAAGGCAAACACTTCGCGATCGTGGACGCCGCCATGAACGACCTGATGCGCCCGGCAATGTACAAAGCGTTCCATGGTGTGGTGGCGGTACAAAACAACCCCCATGCCACGGCACAAGAATACGATGTGGTGGGCCCGGTGTGTGAATCGGGCGACTGGCTGGCAAAAAACCGCACACTGACCATTGAACAGGGGGACTACCTCGCCATTTTGTCAGCGGGTGCCTACGGCCAAACCATGGCATCGAACTACAACAGCCGCGGCCGTGCAGCGGAAGTGCTTTTGGAAAACGGCAAAGTCACTTTGATTCGTCGGCGCGAAACCATCGAAGACCAGCTTCGCCCGGAACTCGACGTTTAATCACATCCAGGTATGAAAGAAAAAAGCCCCGATTCAAGCGAACCGGGGCTTTTTTATTACTCAGCGCGCTAATCGCTTACCTGATTACAACTCGCCGTAAGAATGCAAACCAGACAAGAACATGTTCACGCCCAGGAAAGCAAAACCGGTGACCAGCAAGCCCACCAAAGCCCAATAGGATGCGACCACGCCACGCAGGCCTTTCACCAAACGCATGTGTAGCCAGGCAGCATAGTTCAACCACACCACCAGCGCCCAGGTTTCCTTCGGGTCCCATTGCCAGTATGCGCCCCAGGCCTCTGCGGCCCACAAAGCGCCCAAAATGGTGGCCACTGTGAAAAATGCAAAACCCACGGCGATCGACTTGTACATCACGTCGTCAAGTACTTCCAGCGGGGGCAAAGCATCTGCAATGCGCTTGCGCGCCAGCAAAATTGCACCCACCACGGCACAACCAATGCCCAGGTACAAGGCCCAGTAAATTGAAATTCCTTCAGTACGGAACACCATGGGCTCCAGGAACATCAACACACCCAAAATACCGGTGGGAATCAATGCCTTGATACTGGGCGCATGGGCATACACCTTCAACAGGTAAGCAAACGCCACCATCGCTGCAATCGAGAAAGTACCGTAACCAATGAAGTTGGCGGGTACGTGAATTTTCATCCACCAGCTTTGCAGGGCGGGCACCAATGGCTGAATGGCATAAGCCTGGCGCTCCACACCGTACCAAGCAAGAAAGCCCACTGCGGCCACCACCACCAACATCACAAAGGCACCCAGCTGGCGGGTTTTATACACCTGCTCGTAAAACAGGTAGTAGATCGCCGTAATCAGGGCAAACAGCACAAAAACTTCGTACAAATTGGAAACCGGAATGTGGCCTACATCCGGCCCTATCAGGTAGCTTTCGTACCAGCGAATGAACATGCCGGCAAAGCCCATCACAACAGCACCCCAGGTCAACGCCGTGCCCACAAAACCCGCTGTGGGAGAACGGCCAACCAAGCCGATCCAGTAGGACACAGTGGCTACCACAAACATCACGCCCATCCATAAGATGGCGGATTGACTTGAAAGCAGGTACTTCAGGAAAAACTTCTGCTCTGCGGCCGCCAAATCACCGCCATAACTTGAAATCGCCAGCAAGCTCAAACCCGCGACAGTCAAAATCAACCATTTCAGTGATCCCCAGCGGTAAGCCATGTAAGCCGTAACAGGCACACAACTCCACAAAATAGTGATCTCGTAAATGTCCATGAAACTGTGGTATTGCTGCGAGGCATAACCCGCCGCAGCCACCAACAATGCGGCAAACGCAAAGTCACTCCAGTGAAATGATTTTGAAAACCAACCCGCCTTTTTCGTGGGCAAGCCTGGCTTATCGCCCGTGGGGCTTTGATTGATCCAGGTCGAACTCATACCGCATCTCCTGCCGAGGCTGCTTTAGGCGCAGCCCTGCTGTTCAATTCATTCACAAACTGCTCGTACTCTTTCTCAAAATCCATGGTCTTTCGAGTGGTGGACATACCCATCATCACTTTGGAACCCTCTTCATCCTGGGTTACCCAGAAAAATGCCCTGCGCTCGCGGATGTAGAACATCGAAAATACCCCGATGCACAAAAACAAACAACCCAGATAGACAATCCATTGCCCCGGGGCTTTGGCCAACTGAAACACACTGGCCTTCACCTCATCAAACTGGTCCAGCTGAAACATCACTGGCGCGCCATACAGCGACAAATCCGACAGGGCAATTTGTGCGTCCTGCACAAATCGTCCATGTACTTCATCAGGTACTGCAGGAGGCAAGTTGGCCGTGGTGCGTGAAAGTTGATAAACCTCCCACATGGCGCCTTGCAACAAACGAATAATCACGTCACTGGCTTTCTCTCGTTCGCCCTCGGGCACGGTGCTTTCAATAAACTGCGCAATGGCGGGCAAGCCTGACAGCGAATTATTCAAGCCCGCAAAACGCTCCAGGGCACGCTGCGCACTGTCAGCCACACTGGCCACCAACTGGGCCGAATCGGGCCTGTCGCCAAATGCCTGCTGCGCGAAACGCTGTGCCGCGGTTCTTCGAATTTCATCATTTTGCAGGGCTGCGCGGAAGCGCATAAAGCCCTCCAGCTGGCCATTGTCATCGACTGGAATTCTCAGATACTTAAAACCATCCGCGGGGGTTTCACGCACACCCGCCAAATAATACCGTCCGCCATCCAGGTTAATGGGCAACATGTAATTGTGAAACTCACGGGCTTGCCCCGCCTGGTCGCGCAACTTGTAGGTAATGCTGGGGCCAATGTTCGTGAATTTGGTCTTTGCGTCCTCTTTGACACCGGGGCCCAACACGCTGGCCAGGTTGGTCTCGAAAGGTGACAAGGCATCGGCATTGCCCAAGGCCAAATCGTCCACGCTCACCTGGTCAGCGTTGTCCACGGGCAAGGCCTCTACATTGATTGATTTGAAGGCAGTGAACTCCACCTTCAAATCCCGGCTCAAATCGCCTTGCAACTGGCTCAGGTCTCGGCCACCACCCACCACACCATCCAGGTCGAAGCGATAGTCACGCTCGCCGGTTAGCGGAATGCCTTTCAGTTGAACCTTGGTGCCACCATCGTCAAAGCTCGACTGATACACCGTCACACCCTTGTAAATCAGCGGTTTGTTCACCTCAATCGTGGCCTCAAATCGCTCCTGTGTGTCCGGGTCAAAAACCTCCACATCGCTGGCAAACAGCTTGGGCATGCCCGTGCTGTAAAAATCAATTCGAAATTCTTTCAGGGTCAGCTCAAACGGCAGGTCTTGCACCAGCAAACCATCATCGGTGTTCAACACCGCCACACGGCTGGTTTCACCCTCTGGCAAGAGCAAATTGGCACGGTAACTTGGGTTCGATTCCGCAAGGCGCGCCTTTTCCGGAATACCGGCCGTAATTTCAGCCCCGGTCACTGGCGTTTTGCCAGTTGCCCAAACGGCAAGCTGCAAAGGCACACCACTGTCCAGCAAGCCACCAATGCAAATCACAATAATCGACAAATGCGCGGCGATGTATCCAAAACGGTTTGCACTGCCTGCTTTGGCGGCCACCATGGTGCCGTTGTCGCGCACCGATTGTTTGACCTTGAAGCCTTTGTGCTCCAGCCACTCGGTGACGATGCCTGGCAATTCAGAGGGCTTCTCCTTGAATCGCCCCTCCCAACGGTGAGCAAAGGCCCTCAAACTGTTCTCGCGAATATTCTCGCGATACACCCGCATTTCCTTGATCATCTTGGGCGTATTGCGGTAAACGCACAAGGAAGTGGACACCACCAAAAACGCCATCACGGCGATAAACCAGGGCGCATTGTAAATTCGGAACAAACCCATGGGCTCGAAAAACGAAGCCCAGAAAGGCCCAAACTGGTTCACGTAGTTCACCCAGGGATCAGCCTGACCAACCACCGTACCAATTGCAGAGGCGATACAAATCAGCGTCAGCAGGCTGATTGCAAAACGCATCGAGCCCAGCAACTCCATCAAACTGACCCAAAACGACTGCTTGCCCATTCTTTGTGGGTTCAAATTGTCTGCAACGTCCCCTGAACTACTCACACGCTTCCCCACTATTGACTCTTTGTACTTCTCTCACTTTCCCGACTTTTGCCCATGCCGAAAAAAAGGGCTATCCTCTAGCCCCTTTTTGACCGGCGATTGCGTCAAATGTTCAACGCAAACCTGCGATGTAATCGGACACTGCTTTCATTTCCTTGTCCGACATCTTGTTTGCAATTACTGTCATCTGTTCGCTGTTGTTGCGCACACCATCACGGAAGGCAATTAACTGGCTTTCCGTGTACTGGGCGTGCTGGCCACCCAAACGTGGATACTGGGCTGGAATGCCCGCGCCATTCGGGCTGTGGCAACCTGCACAGGCCGGAATTTTTTTGTCGGCAATACCACCGCGGTAAATCTTTTCACCCAAGGCCAGAGTGTCCTTGTTCTTGGCAGAACCGAGAGTTTGCTTCTGAGCAGCCAGGTACGCCGATACGTTCTTCATGTCTTCATCAGACAAAGCAGCCGCGAAGCCTGCCATGATCGCATTATCGCGTAGCGGCTTTTCACCATCTTTGCCAGGCTTGAAATTCACAAGCTGCTTGTACAGGTACTCGGCATGCTGACCCGCGATCTTGGGGTAAATAGGGGCAGAAGCATTGCCATCGGCACCGTGGCAAGCCACACACTGCTGCATGATTTCCTTGCCTTTGGCCAAGTCGGGCTTGAACACTTCAACGGGGCCGGCAGCCTGGGCCACAGACATTGAAAACATCAAAGCGGCAAACAGAGAACTCAGTTTAAGCGTCGTCAGCTTGTTCAGCATGGTCAAACCCATCAAAAAGTGCATCAAAAAATAGTGCGGCGATCCAAAAAACCCTGTCAACCCCGGCCCAATCAGAGCACAAGCACGTCAAACAAAGGCGCAACCGCGGCAAAGTTTTCACAAACCCTAGATTATAACCACTCAAGCGGCTGTCTTGCATCTAAAATGTGCGCATGACAATCAATTTCCACAACACGCATTTCGAGATCTCTGCGTCTCGCATGGTCGAATGCCCGGGCGCCAGCGTCCCCGAGATCGTATTTGCCGGGCGCTCCAACGCCGGCAAGTCCACGGCCATTAACACCCTGTGCAAACAGCGGCAATTGGCCTACGCCAGTAAAATGCCCGGCCGCACCCAGCTTCTCAACTTTTTTCATGTCATTGAGCAGGCTGAGCCAATTGCGCGCCTGGTCGATCTTCCCGGCTACGGCTTTGCCCAATTGGCGCAAACCAGCCAAAGCGTGTGGGACAAAGAGCTGGGTAGCTACTTGGCTGAACGCCCCAGCCTGGTGGGTACGGTGCTCATTGTAGATTGCCGTCGCGGTCTGCTTGAACTTGATTATGCTTTGATCAAATGGGTGGGGCATCGCCAGTTGCCGGTGCATATCCTGCTTTCCAAGGCCGACAAATTCAACCGTCAAGAGCAGGTACTTGCCTTGCGTTCCACACAAAAAGCCCTCGATCCGTATCGGGTGAATGGCCATGAAATCACGGTTCAACTTTGGTCCGCATTGAAAAAGATCGGTATGACCGAGCTGGAAACCCAGCTGTCGAACTGGGTTCGCCCCCCCGCACCCACCTCCGAAACACCCGCAATTGAGCCACCGACATCATGACCCAACACCTTTATCATCGCCCACGTCGCTTGCGCCGAACCGATGCACTGCGTCGCCTCGTGTCTGAGCACACTTTGAGTGCAGCCGACTTCATTTATCCGGTGTTTGTCGTACCCGGCAGCAACAAACGTGAATCCGTAGCCTCCATGCCCGGCGTAGAACGCCTGTCACTCGACCTGTTGTTTGCCAAAGCCGAGCAATGCCTGGAATTGGGTGTGCCTGTTATGGCCCTGTTCCCGGTCATTGAAACCGATAAAAAAACCGCCGATGGCCTGGAAGCCACCAACCCCGAGGGTTTGGTGCCACATGCGGTGCGCGAACTGAAAAAGCGCTTTCCCGAATTGATGCTGCTGACCGACGTCGCACTCGACCCATTCACCAGTCACGGCCAGGACGGCCTGATTGACGAACATGGGTATGTGCTGAACGACGAAACTGTCGAAGTGTTGCAAATGCAGGCTTTGGTACAAGCGCAGGCCGGTGTCGACATTGTCGCCCCCAGCGACATGATGGACGGTCGCATTGGCGCCATTCGCGAAACCCTCGAAGCCAATCGCTGCATTCACACCAGCATCATGGCCTACTCCGCCAAATACGCCTCGGCTTTCTACGGTCCCTTCCGAGACGCGGTGGGATCGAGCGGCAACCTGGGAAAAAGCAACAAAAAGGTGTATCAAATGAACCCGGCCAACAGCAATGAAGCGCTGCTGGAAGTCGGCATGGACCTGGATGAAGGCGCAGACATGGTCATGGTCAAACCTGGCATGCCTTATCTGGACATTTTGTGGCGCGTGAAAGAAAAATTCGCCCGTCCCACCTTTGCCTATCAGGTCAGTGGTGAATACGCCATGATCAAAGCAGCCGCGCAAAACGGCTGGCTGGACGAAAACGCCGTCATGCTTGAATCCTTGCTGGCCTTCAAACGCGCGGGCGCAGACGGTATCCTCACTTACTTCGCACTCGACGCGGCAAAACTTCTGAAACAGGGTTAATTCGCATGGGAATCTGGACGCATCTGACTCAAGACAAGATCAAGAAGTTAAGTGATGCGCCCAGCCAGTTGCCCGAGTCCGGGTTTCTGTGGCTCGACACACAACTCGATGAAGAGTTGTCCTGGCTGCCGGCGGTTGAATCCCTGCTCGGCTTCAAGTTGGACGAACTGCATCTGGAAGACCTCGGCAACACCTTTCATCCCAGTCACTTCGACATTGGTGATGGCTACAACATTCTGATCATCCGGTCATTGTCCAGCAAACCCCTGTTTGACGAAAACAATCGGCTCAGCATCAAAACACGCCCAGTGTTTTTTGTTATCACTCCCAAACTGTTGGTCACATTTCGGCCCAAAGACAGCCGCACATTTGCCATGGCCCGCAAGTTTGTGGACAGTGCGCCTGAAAAACCAATGGATGAAATCGAAACTTTCCTGAAATTCAAACGTGCCCCAGCGGGCACAGACGAACTCATGATCCAGTTGGTCAGCAATTTGGTGGACCGCTTCATGGAAACCCGGATCGAAATTTCCGAACAACTGGATCGCTGGCAACGTGATTTGCTCAATCCGCGCAAACGCTTTCAAGACTGGAATGCCTTGCTCGCCGCTCGCAATGAAATGAATCGACTGGAATCAGTTGCTCAAGACCAGCGCGATGCGCTCACCGACTGGCAAGACGATCAAGAGCGTGAAGGCCGCATGGCTGCCGCCCTCCAAGTGAATGCACGCGACACGCTTGAACACCTGGAGCGAGTCGTCAGCCTCACCCGCCGCCTGGGAGCAAATACGGAAACTGCGGTGCAGCTTCACTTCTCCGCTACAGCGCACAAAACCAATGAAATCGTCACCGTGCTGACCATGCTGACAGCGTTGTTCATGCCACTCACGCTCATCAGCGGCATTTTTGGCATGAACTTCGAAGAAATACCTTTCTTGAAAAATCCGAATGGGTTCTGGATCAGCCTGGGTCTCATGGGCCTGTCCAGCATCGTTTCAATCGGATTGATCTTCTGGATCAAAGGCCGAAATCACCTCGGCAAACCCTGAACGGCTCCAGGCTTACAAACCAAGGTTGGGACGAACCTGATTCAAGGTCTGATCAAACCGCTTCGCATTCTGAAAGCCAATCACCTGATGAATAGGCTCTGTTTGCCCGGCCGGAAAAAACAAAATTGCCGGTGGTCCAAACAGGCTGAATTGCTTTAACAAAGCCTGATCACCTGCGGTATTGTCAGTCACATCCACCTGCACCAAACGAATACCATTGAGCTTTTCCTTGACCGAGGTGTCCGTCAAGGTAAACAACTCAAATTCTTTGCAACTCACACACCAGTCCGCGTAAAAATCGAGCATTACTGGCTGCTGGCTCGATTCAATCAAACTCACAACCTCCTCACTGCGCACCTTCTCAAACGCAGGTTTGCCTGTCGCAAGTTGTTGAGATACTCCGTTCGCACCTGTTTGCTGACCATTCAAACCAGCCAAAGGCTGAAGCAGGCTACCTGAGCCAGAAAAAAGGCCCATCAGGTAAATCAAGGCCAAAAGCGTAAACAACAAACCGAATGTTTTGCTGATCACCTTGCCTCGCGAGCCCATGGTCGCCATGCTGCTTGCACCATGAAACAAGGCCGCCGCAGTCATACACGCCAACAAAGCCCACATCGCCATAATCAGCCACACTGGCGTCACTGGCGTAATTGTCCACACCGCCACGGCCAACAACACAAAACCGAACGCAGCCGACACCCAACTCATCCAGGCCCCAGCCTTTGGCAATGCTGCACCTGCGCCGGCGGCAAACAGCACCAGAGGCAAGCCCATGCCCAAGGCCAGTAAAAACAAAGCTGCTCCACCCAAAACTGCGTCACCAGTTTGTCCGATATACAACAACGCACCAGCCAAGGGCGGCGCCACACACGGACCCAACAACAGAGCCGACAACACGCCCATGACCAACACGGGAATGAATTGCCCACCTTTCAGGCGACCGGTTTTTTCTTGCAACCACCCTTGAAAACTCGCCGGCAATTGCAGCGAATAACCCATCAAGAGTGCAACCCCCAGCAAGGCCAACACACCGCCAAAAGCCCACAGCACGGGTGGCTGTTGCATGGCCATGACCAGGCTTTGACCTGTCAGTCCGGCCAGCACGCCCAACAAAGCGTATGTCAGGGCCATGCCCAACACATACACCAATGCCAAAGCCATGGGCCTTGTCTTGCCCGCCGCCCCTTGACCACCAGTTTGCTGACCAACCACCAAACTGCTGACAATTGGCAACATCGGCAAAGTACAAGGCGTAAAAGCCAACAGCAAACCCAAACCAAAAAACACCGGCAGAACCACCAGCCACGATTGGGCTGCCAGCCTGCTTGCCAAGTCGCCCGCCTCATCTGCGGGCAAACCAGTGCTGGATTGCCTGCTATTCATTAAGGGCGAGTCCACCTTATTCCCGAAGAATGAGCCTACTCCACCACCCAACACTCCACCCAACAAACCACTGTCCTTGAATGCCACCGGCGTGGTCATGGGCGGGTAACACAAGCCTGCGTCCGCGCACCCTTGGGAAATCAATACAGCATTGGCCACATCCACTGGGTTATCACCCAAACCATAACGAATTTGAAACGCCATTTCTCCCCGAAGCGCTTCAATTTCCTGATTCAGAAATTCATCAAACTTGCGATCGCCCCGCGGCAAGTCAACAAACTCAAACACCGGCAAACTCATCGGGTTCTCAAGCGCAAACCGCTCACGGTACAAGTAATACTCCGGCGCCACTTTGGCACGCACATCGATCAGGCAGTTCTCAACACAAGCCGGGTCTTGCACACTCAAAGTGAACTGAAACGCCTCTTCGGGCGGCAAAAAATCATCGGCACGGGCCTGGCTTACACTCATCCACAAACTGACCAGCAGCAACAACGTTGGCCACATCCAGCGCACGGTTCGCTCACTCATGCCCCAGCTCCCTTGCCGCTTGCAGCAATCCAGTCAAGGTAAGGCACGTGTCCATCGGCAATTGGCAGCAGGATCAGCTCTGGCACCTCATAGCCATGCAAACGCGGCAACGCCCTCTTCAATTCCTCGCATTGCGATTCGGAACACTTCATCATCAACATCCATTCCTTGGTCTGCTCAACCTTTCCCTGCCAGCGATACACCGACTCCACCGGGCCCACAATATTCACACAGGCCACCAACTGCTCATCCACCAAACGATGTGCCAACGCCGTAGCACGACCATGTGAGTCAACTGTGGAATAAGCCACCCAACAGCGTTCCGCATTGTTCTTCATGCGCCTTTCCGTTTAAACCTGCGTTCGGTCAAGAATATCGCCAACCCTATTCCCACTGTCGCATAGACAGCCATTTGAACCAAAAGTGCCGGCAACATGCTGAAATCACGCGCATAAATACCCCTGAGTGCATCGACCACCACCGAAAGTGGCATGTAGTCAGCCACCATCCTCAACCATTGCGGCAACTGCTCCCTCGGGAAAAATGCACCCGACAAGAATGTCATTGGTGTTACCACCAAGGTAAAATAAAACATAAAGAAATCGTAGCTAGGCGCCCTGGCATTGATACACAGCCCAAACCCGGCAAACATCAAACAAGCAAGAATCAGCACAAACCAGGACAAAACCCAGAATTGAACGTCACCAATACCCAACATTGCGATGATCAACAACATCGCCCCCGTACTAATTAAACCTTTGCTGGCAGCCCAACTGCATTCACCCAACACCACCTCGCGCAGGCGAACCGGCGTGTTCATGATCACCTGCCATGTTTTCTGGGTGTGCATGCGTGAAAACGCAGAGTACAAGGCTTCAAAAGTGGGCGCATTCATGGCGCTAATGCATACAGCCCCCACGGCCAAGTAGTTCAGGTACGGCATGCCCCCCACATTGGGCAACATCGACCCGAGCCCCAAGCCAAAGGCCATCAAGGCCATTACGGGGTCAACCACATTGCCGAGTAACGATGGAAGCGCCAGCTTTCGCCACACCAAAAAGTTTCGGCGCCACACCTGAAATACCGCATGAAAATTAATCATCGCGCAAAGCCCTGCCAGTCAAACTGAAAAACACATCTTCCAGATTTCCCGGGCGATAAATATAGTCCACATCGGATTGGGGCGAACGTTTCAATGCCTCCAACATCTCGTCGGCTTTTTCATTCCTGAAATAAAAAGTCTCGCCTCGCTGCTCGATCGGCTCACCCTTTGAACTCACATGCTGCGACACGCAACGCGCCGCACCCGCGCCCCACAACTCCAGTACTGCGTGGCCAACCACATTGCGGATCAGCGTCAGGGGTTTGTCACAAGCCACAATATCGCCATGATCAAGCACAGCCACCCGGTCCGCCAGGCGCTGTGCCTCATCCATGTAGTGCGTCGTTAAAAACATCGCCATGCCCTGGCGCTTCAGGTCAACCAACCGATCCCAAATCACATGTTTCGCTTGCGGGTCTAGGCCCGTAGTTGGCTCATCAAGAAACAAAACCTTTGGCTGATTGATCAGGGCGCGAGCCAACATCAAACGCCTGCGCATGCCGCCAGACAATGTGGCTACCGAATCATTTCTGCGGTTTACCAACTGCGCGAAACCCAGCAACAACTCGGCACGCTCACGCAATTGCTTGCCGTGCAGGCCGAAATAACGGCCAAACACCATCAAGTTCTCGAATACCGTGAAATCGGGGTCCAGCGCATCGTATTGAGGCACCACACCCACATCCTGCCTGGCAATGTGCCCTGCTTCGGGAAGAGTTTTCCCCAGCAACTCCACCACGCCATCATCCGCCTGCGCCAAGCCCAGCGCCAAGGCAATCGTGGTTGACTTTCCAGCGCCGTTCGGCCCCAGCAAAGCAACACACTCGCCCGCATTCAGCGAAAAATTCAAACCAGTCAGTACCGCGCGTCCACCATACGTTTTGCGTACGCCACTCAAGTTCAATACAGTAGAGCCAGCCACTTACCAAAATCCCCTACAACTTTCGACACAAAACAGACCCGTCAAAGAAAATAAAAAAGCCGCGCTAGCATAAGCTAACACGGCTTTCTTAAAACTGATTCCGGAACACTCACATTCAGCATCACTTAAAGTGGCAACACAGTCACCACAAAAAGCAATGTCAAATGTTTAGGCCTGCTCTTCAGCGATTTCTACAATCTCAGCAGTTTCGGGACGATCCACCAACTCAACCAAAGCCATTGGTGCATTGTCGCCTTTGCGGAAACCAAACTTCAAAACGCGCATGTAACCACCTGGGCGAGCCGCGTAACGAGGACCGATCTCGTCAAACAACTTCACAACCATTTCACGGTCACGCAAGCGGCTAAATGCCAGGCGCTTGTTGGCCAGTGTGGGTGACTTGCCCATGGTAATAATGGGTTCTGCAATCTTGCGCAGTTCCTTGGCCTTTGGCAGCGTTGTTTTGATCACTTCGTGACGCAACAAAGCGTTGGTCATGTTTCTAAACATTGCAAGGCGGTGGCTGCTGGTGCGATTTAGTTTACGCAATCCATGACGGTGACGCATTTTAAATATCCTTCAATCTAACAAACGCTAAGCTCAAGGCTTATCGAGACCGGCGGGTGGCCAGTTTTCCAATTTCATACCGAGTGTCAAACCGCGTGCGGCCAACACCTCCTTGATTTCGTTCAATGACTTGCGACCCAGGTTTGGAGTCTTCAACAACTCGTTTTCTGTGCGCTGAATCAGATCGCCGATGTAATAAATGTTCTCTGCTTTCAAACAGTTTGCCGAACGTACTGTCAGTTCCAGATCATCGACTGGACGCAACAGGATTGGATCAACCTGTGGAGCACGCTGAGAAACTTCAGGTTCAGCCGTATTTTCCAGTGCAGCAAACACCGACAACTGCTCAACCAGAATACGCGCAGCCAAACGAATTGACTCCTCTGGCGACAACACACCATTGGTTTCAATCGACATCACCAAACGGTCCAAATCAGTACGCTGTTCTACACGCGCGCTTTCCACAGCGTAAGAGACACGTTTAACCGGGCTGAATGATGCATCCAACACGATCCGGCCAATCGCCTTGCTTGGCTCGTCAGGAAAACGACGAACCGAACCTGGCACATAACCACGACCTTTTTCAACTTTGATCTGCATGTCCAGCTTGCCGCCTTGCGACAAATGGGCAATCACGTGATCTGGGTTGATGATTTCAACATCATGGGGAAGCTCAATGTCACCCGCAGTCACTACACCCTCAACCTCGCGCTTCAAAGTCACGGTCACCACATCGCGTGATTCCAACTTGAAGACGATTCCTTTCAGGTTCAACAACAGGTCTACTACGTCTTCCTGCACTCCATCCAGTGTCGAGTATTCATGAACCACACCAGCGATTGACACCTCAGTGGGAGCATAACCAATCATGGATGACAACAACACGCGACGCAGAGCATTACCCAGAGTGTGGCCATAACCACGCTCAAACGGCTCCATGACTACTTTTGCACTGTTGGGAGCGACTGTCTCGACCTCAACAATACGTGGCTTCAGCAAGCTAGCATTAAACATTCAAAATCCTTTTCAATACCCTCGGCTCGTTACACCGATAAGGCTGGGGATCCCTGGGATCAGTTAATCAAATTAACGTGAGTACAATTCAACGATCAAGCTTTCGTTGATCTCTTGAGAGAGGTCAGCGCGCTCAGGAATGCTCTTGAAAGAACCTTCCATTTTCTTCGCATCCACATTGACCCACAGCGGGAAACCCATCTGTTCAGCCAAAGTTACAGACTCAACGATACGTGCCTGTGTCTTCGACTTTTCGCGAATGGAAATCACGTCATTCAACTTCACAGAATAGGAAGGAATGTTAACGGCTTTACCATTCACCAAAATTGCCTTGTGGCTGACCAGCTGACGTGCTTCGGCGCGTGTCGAGCCAAAACCCATGCGATAAACCACATTGTCCAGACGGGATTCCAACAGTTGCAACAAGGTTTCACCGGTGTTGCCTTTGCGGCGTGATGCTTCAGCAAAGTAGCGACGGAACTGCTTTTCCAGCACGCCATACATGCGCTTCACTTTTTGCTTTTCACGCAATTGTTGGCCGTAGTCAGAGGTACGAGCACCTGAGGTGCGACCATGCTGACCTGGCTTTGAATCCAGTTTGCACTTGGAATCGAGACTACGGCGTGCGCTTTTCAGACTTAAGTCTGTGCCTTCACGACGTGACAACTTACACTTTGGACCTGTATATCTAGCCACTTGAAACCTCTTTCATTACGCGATTTGACTCGCTTCAGTCCGCCAAACGATCTGACGAACAATGGTCTTAAAAAATTAGATGCGACGACGCTTGGGAGGACGACATCCGTTGTGCGGGATCGGAGTGATGTCAGAAATACTGGTCACTTTGATACCCAATGCATTCAAAGCACGTACGCTAGACTCACGGCCTGGGCCAGGTCCTTTGATAAGTACTTCAACTGTCTTGATACCGCATTCTTGCGCGGCCTTGCCTGCAACTTCAGCAGCCACCTGAGCAGCAAAAGGAGTCGACTTGCGTGAACCCTTGAAGCCCTGCGCACCCGATGTAGACCAAGCCAAGGCATTGCCCTGACGATCTGTGATCGTGATGATGGTGTTGTTGAATGAGGCGTGTACGTGCGCAATACCGTCAGAAATATTCTTTTTGACTTTTTTGCGTGCGCGGTTATTCGCTGTTCCTTTGGCCATTTGGCTAACCTTCCTATGATTACCTGATTATTTCTTCAGTGCGATACCAGCACGCTTCGGACCCTTGCGAGTGCGAGAGTTTGTGCGAGTACGCTGACCACGTACAGGCAGACCCTTGCGGTGACGGAAACCACGATAGCAACCCAAATCCATCAAACGCTTGATGTTCATGGTTACTTCACGGCGCAGATCACCTTCAGTCAGGTACTTGCCCACTTCGTCACGCAGCTTTTCCAAATCCGCGTCGTCGAGGTCTTTAACCTTCTTGGACTCAGGAATTGAGGTCACTGCACAAATTTTCTTGGCGGTGGAACGACCAATGCCGAAAATAGCAGTCAGACCGATAACGGTATGCTGGTGGCTTGGAATGTTAATGCCGGCAATACGAGCCATTTAAATCCCCTTTTATTAACCTTGACGCTGCTTGTGGCGCGGCTCAGAACAAATCACGCGAACAACGCCTTTGCGCTTGATCACTTTGCATTTTCTACAAATCTTTTTTACAGATGCCTGAACTTTCATGGCGAAACTCCAAAAAGAACCAATTCATTTGGCTCGAAAAACAATTCGTGCTCTGGACAAGTCGTACGGCGTCAACTCAACCGTCACCTTGTCACCAGGAAGAATCCGGATATAGTTCATCCGCATCTTGCCTGATATGTGACCAAGCACCACGTGACCATTTTCCAATTTCACTCGAAAAGTGGCGTTAGGGAGGTTTTCTACTACCTCTCCCTGCATTTGGATAACGTCGTCTTTAGACAATCACTACCTCGTTAATCCAGAACCCTTGAAGCTTGATTTCTTCAACAGGCTGTCGTATTGCTGGGACATCACGTAGGCCTGAACCTGCGCCATGAAATCCATCGCAACCACTACAATAATCAACAGAGATGTACCGCCAAAATAGAACGGAACACTCAATCCCAAAACCAGAAACTCAGGCAGCAAACACACCAGGGTGATGTAAGCCGCACCAATCAGTGTCAGACGTGTCAACACCTTGTCGATGTATCGTGACGTTTGCTCACCAGGGCGAATTCCAGGCAAAAATGCACCGCTTTTCTTCAAGTTGTCAGCAGTCTCTCTGCTGTTAAACACCAAGGCGGTGTAAAAGAAACAGAAAAAGACAATTGCAGCAGCGTATAACAACATGTACAGAGGGTGACCAGGAGAAAGCGTCTGAGAGACTTCTTTCAAAAACCCAACCACTGCACCATCCCCAGTACCAAACCAGCTCGTCAAAGTTGCGGGAAGCAAAATAATGCTAGACGCAAAAATTGGTGGAATCACACCCGCCATATTTAGTTTCAATGGCAAATGCGAGGTTTGACCCTGATAAATTTTGTTACCGACCTGTCTCTTGGCATAATTCACAGTAATCTTGCGTTGGCCGCGTTCAACAAACACAACCAAGTAAGTCACCGCCACCGCGAGAACAACGATCATCAGCGCAATCAAAGAATTCATCGCGCCGGTTCTGACCAGTTCAAACAAACCACCAATCGCCCCCGGCAACCCAGCCGCAATACCGGCAAAGATCAAAATAGAGATACCGTTGCCCAAACCACGTTCTGTAATCTGCTCACCCAACCACATCAAGAACATGGTTCCGGTGACCAAAGAAACAGCAGTGGTAAAACGAAACGCCATGCCCGGATCAATTACCAAACCAGCCTGAGACTCAAGAGCGATCGAAATGCCAATCGCCTGAAAAGTGGCCAGAAAGAAGGTGCCGTAGCGGGTATATTGGGTAATCTTGCGACGACCGGCCTCACCTTCCTTCTTCAAAGCCTCTAACTGAGGAACTACCACGCTGGCCAACTGCATCACAATCGACGCAGAAATGTAAGGCATGATACCCAAGGCAAAAACGGTAAAGCGGGAAAGTGCCCCGCCCGAGAACATGTTGAACATGCCCAAGATGCCGCCTTGCTGGCTATCAAACAACTGCTTCAGCTGGGTAGGATCGATTCCAGGTACCGGAATGTGTGCGCCAATACGATACACAATCAGAGCCAGCAACAAAAACACCAAGCGCTTGCGCAGGTCAGCGAATTTGTTGGATGACGCCAATGTAGATGGATTAAAGGCCACGCGATGCTCTCTTAAGCGTTAATGGTGCCGCCAGCTGCCGAGATGGCCTCTGCTGCGCCTTTCGTTGCCTTAATGCCGTTCAATGCCACAGCACGCTTGATCTCACCAGCCAGAATTACCTTCACTGACAAAGTTTGAGCCGGGACCAGGCCAGCCTGCTTCAAAGTCAGAATATCAATGGTATCCACAGCCAATGTGTCCAGATCGGTCAAACGGATCTGGGCATTGAAAGCGGCAGTGCGGGATGAAAAACCACGCTTGGGCAAACGACGGTGCATAGGCATTTGACCGCCTTCAAAACCGACTTTATGAAAACCGCCGCTGCGCGACTTTTGACCCTTGTGACCACGGCCAGCAGTTTTACCCCAGCCGGAGCCAATACCACGACCCACGCGCTTGCGGTTGAACTTACTGCCTGGTGCAGGTGCAAGTGTATTCAGTTCCATTATGCAGCCTCAACTTTCAACAGGTAGGACACCTTGTTAATCATTCCACGCACTTCGGGTGTATCAACCAGCACTCGGCTATGGTTCATACGACGCAGACCCAAACCGCGCACAGTTGCACGATGAGTTTCTTTGGTTCCGATAATGCTCTTAACCAACGTAACTTTTACAGATCCGCTCATGATTAAGCCTCAAATAACTTTTCAACTGACAAGCCACGCTTTGCGGCGATCTCAGCTGGGGTTTGCAACTTGCCCAAAGCATCCAAAGTTGCGCGAACCAGATTGTAAGGATTCGAGGAACCATGGCTCTTGGCCACGATATTGCGAACACCCACAACTTCCAGAACGGCGCGCATAGGGCCGCCCGCGATAATGCCGGTACCTTCTTGCGCTGGAGCCAGGAACACCTTAGAGGCACCGTGCTGACCGTACACAATGTGATGAATGGAGCCATCGCGCAGCGATACCTTTTCCATCTGGCGACGAGCCTGTTCCATGGCCTTTTGAACCGCCACGGGCACTTCACGGGATTTGCCTTTGCCCATACCCACGCTACCGTCACCATCACCTACTACGGTCAATGCTGCGAAGCCCAGGATACGGCCACCCTTAACAACCTTGGTCACGCGGTTAACCGCGATCATTTTTTCCTTCAGGCCGTCATCACGCGCTTCAGGCGCGGCATTTTTACCTTGCATTCTTGCCATGATCACTCCTTAGAATTTCAAGCCAGCTTCACGCGCAGCGTCAGCCAGTTCTTTAACGCGACCATGATAGGCAAAGCCTGAACGGTCAAAAGCAACTTCGCTGATACCGGCCGCCAAGGCGCGCTTAGCAATCGCAGCTCCAACCAATGCTGCAGCAGCCTTGTTCGAACCGGACTTACCTTCCAGCTGAGCACGCAACTCTTTGTCATTGGTAGACGCAGCGGCCAACACCTGACCACCATCTGCAGAATGAACTGCAGCGTAAATGTGGGAGTTGGTACGGAACACACACAGACGGGTTGCACGAGCAAGCGCGATACGACGTCTGGTTTGTTTTGCACGACGGGCACGTGCTTCTTGTTTAGTTTCCATGATTTACCTCTTGGCGCCTTATTTCTTCTTGGTCTCTTTGATAACCACACGCTCATCCGAATAACGCACACCCTTGCCTTTGTAGGGCTCTGGTGGACGATACGCGCGAATCTCAGCGGCAGTTTGACCAATCACTTGTTTGTCGGCACCCTTTAAGACGATCTCTGTGGGTGTTGGCGTCTCAGCCTTCACGCCTGCTGGCAATTTGTGAATGACAGGGTGAGAAAAACCCAGTGCCAGGTTGATCGAATCACCCTGAACCGCGGCTTTATAACCCACACCCACCAATTGCAGCTTGCGCTCGAAACCCTTGCTCACACCATTAACCATGTTGGCCAACAATGCGCGGGCCGTGCCAGCCTGCGCGTTTGCATCAGTCGTATCTACAACTGGCTTCACGGACAGAATGCCGTTCTCGAACACTGGCATAACCAATGAATTCACATTCAGCTTCAATTCGGCGCTACCGCCCTTCACTGAAACAACCTGGCCATTCACGGTAACCTGCACGCTTGAAGGCACGGAAATGGGAGCTTTCGCTACTCTTGACATTTCATTACCCCTTTAAGCCACGTAGCAGATAACTTCGCCGCCAATACCAGTGGTACGGGCCTTGCGATCAGTCATCACGCCTTTGGAAGTTGAAACAATTGCCACACCCAAGCCGTTCATCACCTCAGGAATAGCGTCTTTGCCTTTGTAAATACGCAAACCGGGCTTGGAAACGCGCTCGATCTTTTCGATCACTGGGCGACCAGCGTAGTACTTCAACTCAATTTTCAATACAGGTTTTGCGGACTCACCCACAATTGAGAAGCTCTCAATGTAGCCTTCGTCTTTCAAAACTTGCGCAATAGCTACCTTCACTTTTGAGGAAGGCATCTCAACCGAAACCTTGTCAACACCCTGAGCATTGCGAATGCGGGTCAACATGTCGGCGATTGGATCACTCATACTCATAATTAGAACCCCTTACCAACTTGCCTTAGTGATTCCAGGAATCTCACCACGCATGGCAATTTCACGGATCTTGTTACGGGCCAGACCGAACAAACGGAATGTGCCGCGGGGACGACCAGTCAATTCGCAGCGATTGCGCTGACGAGTTGGGTTCGCATTTCTTGGCAGCGCCTGCAACTTAAGACGTGCCTCATAACGGTCTGCTTCACTGACCGACTGATCTTTTACAATCTTGTTCAAAGCCTCACGCTTGGCCGAGTACTTCTTGACCAGTGCTGCGCGCTTTTTCTCACGATTAATCAAAGCTAGTTTTGCCACGTCACACCTCAGTTACGGAACGGGAACTTGAAAGCGGTTAACAAAGCCTTGGCTTCATCGTTGGTACGCGCTGTCGTAGTTACGCTGATGTTGAGACCCCGAAGTGCGTCGATTTTGTCGTACTCAATCTCAGGGAAAATAATCTGTTCTTTGATACCAATGTTGTAGTTGCCACGGCCATCAAAAGATTTGCCAGACACCCCACGGAAGTCGCGCACACGAGGAAACGCGATCGTTACCAAACGATCCAGGAATTCATACATGCGGTCTCCGCGCAGAGTTACCATACAACCTACTGGATAACCTTCGCGAATCTTGAAACCGGCAATCGCCTTTTTGGCTTTCGTCACCACCGGCTTCTGGCCAGCGATTTTAGTCAAATCACCAACAGCGTGCTCAATGATCTTTTTGTCATTGACAGCCTCACCCACACCCATATTCAGGGTAATTTTGGTAATGCGAGGCACTTCCATCACCGACTTGTAACCAAACTGCTTGGTCAATTGACCAACCACTTCGTTTCTATAAAACTCTTGAAAACGTGACACGACGGCCCCCTTAGTTTGCCAACTGAGCGCCGGTTTTCACCAGGACTCGCACGGACTTTCCATCAACTTCCTTGATGGCTACACGAGATGGCTTACCTGTCTCTTTGTCAAACAAGCTGACATTGGACTGGTGGATAGGCATTGTTTTGTCGACAACACCACCAACATCTCCCTTCATAGGATTTGGCTTTTGATGCTTCTTAACGATGTTGACACCCTCTACCAAGAGGTACTCATCGTTCACACGGGAAAGCACAACGCCTTTCTTTCCCTTGAACTTGCCGTTAAGAACCAGCACTTCATCGCCTTTGCGAATTTTGTTCATATTTACCTCACAGAACTTCTGGTGCCAACGACACGATTTTCATGAACTTTTCATTACGAAGCTCACGTGTCACTGGGCCAAAAATACGGGTACCGATGGGTTCAAGTTTTGCATTCAACAAAACCGCTGCGTTGCTGTCGAATTTAATCAACGCACCATCTGGGCGACGAACGCCCTTGGCCGTACGAACGACCACCGCGTTGTAAATTTCGCCTTTCTTGACACGACCGCGTGGGGCCGCATCTTTAATGGACACCTTGATGATGTCACCAATGCCCGCGTAACGGCGCTTGGAACCACCAAGAACCTTGATGCACATTACAGAACGCGCACCCGTGTTGTCGGCCACATCTAGCCGTGATTGCATTTGTATCATGGATTGTCAAACCAACTTAATTGCTTTCGCAACCAGTTTTGGTCCCGCAAGGGTTGAAAAGATAGCCTGCTATATTAGCAGGCTTGAATTACTTGAGCAAGACAAAAATCAGATGATTTTCGCTTTCTCCAACACTTTGGTCACACTCCAAGATTTTGTCTTGGAAATTGGACGACCTTCGCAGATCTCAACCAGGTCACCCTCACCCACTTCATTACTTTCGTCGTGGGCAGTGTACTTGTGAGACTTAACGATGTACTTGCCATAAATCGGATGCTTGATTCGGTTTTCAACCATCACAACCACCGATTTGGTCATCTTGTCACTTACAACGCGACCCACCAGGGTACGCTTCAAACTTACTTTCGCTTCGGTGCTCATGCGGACCTCTTCGATTGAGTCATCACCGTTTTTACACGTGCGATGTCTTTACGTACTTTTGCCAACTGGGAGTTGTTGGTCAGCTGCTGCGTAGCAGCCTGCATACGCAGAGAAAACTGCGCGCGCAACAACTCTTCCAACTCTTTCGTCAATTCTGCAGCGCTTTTGCCGCGCAATTCAGAAGCTTTCATTGCTTAACTCCCAATCTGACGTGTTACGAACACACAAGGAAGAGGCAACTTGGCAGCTGCCAGGCGGAACGCCTCACGCGCCAACTCTTCACTCACACCGTCCATCTCGTAGAGCACCTTACCAGGCTGAATCTCAGCCACATAAAACTCAACGCTACCCTTACCGTTACCCATACGAACTTCCGCAGGCTTGTTGGTAATTGGCTTGTCCGGAAACACGCGAATCCAAATCTTACCGCCACGTTTGATGTGGCGAACCATGGCTCGACGAGCTGACTCGATCTGGCGTGCAGTCAAGCGACCGCGGCCAGTGGACTTCAGACCGTAAACACCAAAAGAAACACTTGCGCCACGCGTGGCCAGACCGGTATTACGGCCTTTGTGTTCTTTTCTATATTTGCGACGTGATGGCTGTAACATCATGCGCTCCTAGATTACTGTTCTGAGGAAGTGCTGGCAGCGCCTTCCTCTTTGTTTGAACCACTAGCTGCTGCGCTAGCACCTTCGGGTTTACGCGCTTTGCGTGCACCGGCTCCGGCTGGACGAGTGGAGGGACGACGCGGACGACGCTCTTCCTTTTCTGCCTCAACTGGTGCTGCGGCCACATCGCCACGACCCAATGTGTCACCCTTGTACACCCAAACCTTGATGCCGATGATGCCGTAGGTGGTAGCGGCTTCACTTGTGGCGTAATCAATGTCTGCACGCAGTGTGTGCAAAGGCACACGACCTTCACGGTACCACTCGGTACGGGCAATTTCGATGCCATTCAAACGACCCGAGGACATGATCTTGATACCTTGGGCACCCATGCGCATTGCGTTTTGCATCGCGCGCTTCATGGCACGGCGGAACATAATGCGACGCTCGAGCTGCTGGGAAATTCCGTCGGCGATCAATTGCGCGTCAATTTCAGGCTTGCGAACTTCTTCGATGTTCACATGAACTGGCACACCAACCAATTTTTGCAAGCTGGCTTTCAACAACTCAATGTCTTCACCTTTCTTGCCAATCACCACGCCTGGACGAGCTGAGTAAATTGTCACGCGAGCATTCTTGGCTGGACGTTCAATCAGCACCCGACCAACTGACGCATTTTTCAACTTCTTCTTCAGGAAATCACGAACCTGAATGTCTTCAAGAAGCATCTTGGAGAAATCACGATTCGATGCGTACCAGCGAGAAGCCCAGTTGCGTGATACCGCGAGGCGAAAGCCCGTAGGGTTAATCTTCTGACCCATGTAACCCCCTTAGTTTCCAACCGTCACATAAATGTGACTGGTCTTCTTAGTGATACGATTGCCACGGCCCTTGGCTCGCGCTGTAAAGCGCTTCAACACAGGACCCTCTTCCACGTAAATGGTTTTTACTTTCAATTCATCAACATCAGCACCATCATTGTGCTCGGCGTTGGCGATTGCACTTTCCAACACTTTTTTCACAATCAATGCCGCCTTCTGCGGAGAGAAAGCAAGAATGCTCAAGGCTTGATCAACCTTTTTACCGCGAATCAAATCAGCGACCATGCGGCCACGCTGAGGAGACAAGCGAACACCCTTCAAAATTGCACGAGTTTCCATTTCTTACCCCTTATCGCTTGGCCTTCTTGTCAGCCGCGTGCCCCTTGAAAGTGCGTGTCAACGCAAATTCACCGAGTTTGTGACCAACCATGTTTTCGTTGATGTACACAGGCACATGTTGCTTGCCATTGTGAACAGCGATTGTCAGACCGATGAACTCAGGGAGTACAGTCGAGCGACGTGACCAGGTTTTAATTGGACGCTTGTCCTTGGATGCTGCAGCAGCCTCTACTTTTTTGATCAAGTGGGCGTCGCAGAAAGGACCTTTTTTTAATGAACGAGACATATCTGTTTACCCCACTTAACGCTTGTGACGACGCTGAACAATCATCGAATTGGTACGCTTGTTGTTGCGAGTGCGGTAGCCTTTGGCTGGCTGACCCCACGGGCTCACAGGCACACGACCTTCGCCGGTCTTACCTTCACCACCACCGTGCGGGTGATCTACCGGGTTCATCGCGGTACCACGCACAGTTGGGCGAATACCCTTCCAGCGTGTTGCACCAGCCTTACCCACCTTCTTCAAACTGTTCTCTTCGTTGCTCACTTCACCAATAGTGGCGCGGCATTCGATGTGAACACGACGGATTTCACCAGAGCGCAAACGCATTTGGGCGTAGGTGCCGTCACGGGCCAGCAACATGGCTGAGCCACCGGCTGAACGTGCAATTTGAGCACCCTTGCCTGGCAGCATTTCTACACAGTGCACTGTTGTACCCACGGGAATGTTGCGAATTGGCAAAGTATTACCGATCTTGATTGGCGCCTCGGAGCCATTCACAACGGTTTGACCCAACTGCAAACCACGGGGTGCAATAATGTATGCGCGCTCACCATCTGCATAGCAGATCAAGGCAATGTGGGCCGTACGGTTTGGATCGTACTCAATCGTTTCCACTTTCGCTGGCACGCCGTCTTTGTTGCGTTTGAAGTCAACCATGCGGTAGTGCTGCTTGTGACCACCGCCCATGTGACGGGTAGTAATGCGACCATTGTTGTTACGACCTGCAGTCTTGGATTTCTTTTCCAGAAGCGGTGCGTAAGGCTCACCCTTGTGCAAATGCGGATGAACCACTTTCACCATGGCACGACGGCCGGGTGATGTTGGCTTTAATTTAACTAATGGCATGTTACGCAGCCTCCGAGAAATTAATTTCCTGACCAGCTTTCAGTGCAACATAGGCTTTGCGCACATCGGAACGGCGCCCCATGGTGCGGCCAAAACGCTTCTGCTTGCCAGCAATGTTGACTACACGCACAGCCTCAACCTCAACCTTGAACAGCAGCTCTACAGCAGCCTTGATCTCGTGTTTGGTCGCAGTGGTGCAGACCTTAAAAGCAATTTGCTCATGCTTGTCGGCCAGCATGGTGCTCTTTTCAGAGACGATGGGTGCCAACAAAATTTTCATTAAACGCTGGGTGTTCATGCGTACATCTCCTGCAGTTTGTCGATTGCAGCACGAGTCGCAACCACTTTCTTGAAATAAATCAAGGAAAGAGGGTCGGCGTAGCGTGGCTCGACCACTGCCACATTGGGCAGGTTTCTGGATGCCAGGTACAAGTTTTCGTCCACTGAATCAACAATCATCAGGACTGAATCGAGACCCATGCCTTTCAATTTTTGATCAAGCAGCTTTGTCTTTGGTGCTTCCAAGTCCAAGGACTCAACCACAACCAGACGACCTTCGCGACTCAATTGAGACAGGATGGAGCAAACGCCCGCGCGGAACATTTTCTTGTTCAGCTTCTGCGTAAAATTCTCATCGGGAGAGTTCGGGAAGGTTTTACCGCCTCCGCGCCACAAGGGGCTAGAGACTGCACCAGCACGCGCACGGCCAGTACCTTTCTGCTTCCAAGGCTTGCGCGTTGAGGCACGAACTTCAGAACGATCTTTTTGTTGACGTGTACCCTGACGTGCGTTGGCCTGGTACGCAACAACCAACTGATGAATCAGCGGCTCGTTGTATTCACGGCCAAACACAACATCGGAAACCTGAACAGTTTGAGAGGCCTGCCCAGAATCACTAATGACTTTCAATTCCATCTGGTTCCCCTTACGCCTTTGCCTTGACAGCTGGCTTAACCAACAATTGGCCACCCTTTGATCCGGGCACAGCGCCCTTGATCAAAAGCAAACCACGCTCGGCGTCAACACGAACCACTTCCAGATTCTGGGTGGTTCGATTTACGTTACCCAATTGACCTGCCATACGCTTACCAGGGAAGACTCGACCTGGATCCTGGGCCATACCGATTGAACCAGGCGCATTGTGGGAGATCGAGTTACCGTGGGACGCGCGCTGCGAACTAAAGTGGTGACGCTTGATGGCACCGCTGAAACCTTTACCCTGCGTTACACCACTGACGTCAACTTTTTGACCAGGCGCAAAAATTTCTGCTGAAACGGCAGCACCAACCTGCAATTCAGCAAGCTTGGCCGTGTCAACGCGAAATTCAACAAGGGAGGAAGCGGCTTCGATAGAAGCTGCTGCAAAATGACCAGCCTGCGCCTTGACAACGCGGGAGGCTCGCTTGGACCCGTAGGCCAACTGAACGGCTGTGTAGCCATCTTGTTCGAGTGTTTTGAGCTGCGCAACACGGTTAGAAGACACATCAACAACAGTCACGGGAATTGAAACACCCGCGTCTGTAAAGATGCGCATCATGCCGATCTTGCGACCAATAAGGCCTAGACTCATGATTTCTCCAATTTCGGCTACGATTGGCCGAATGATTAAATTCTATCTAAAGCTAACCTTTTGAAAAGGTTAGCCGAAGATTATATGCGTTAATTAAATTTATTGCAACTTGATTTCAACATCTACGCCAGCAGGCAGATCCAGCTTCATCAAAGCATCTACAGTTTTGTCTGTAGGGTCAACGATGTCCATCAGACGCTGATGGGTGCGGATCTCGAACTGGTCACGTGAAGACTTGTTCACGTGAGGGGAACGCAGAATGTCGAAGCGCTTGATTCGGGTAGGCAACGGAACCGGACCTTTCACCACGGCGCCTGTGCGCTTGGCTGTTTCCACGATTTCGAGTGCAGACTGATCAATCAGCTTGTAGTCGAAAGCTTTCAAGCGAATACGAATTTTTTGATTATTCATGTTTGTTCCTAAAGAGCTGAAAGAGTGTGACCAAACTTAACTTTTGGCTCACCTCAAAATTACCCGCATCAAACGATTGATGCGGGCTCATTCCAAG
>NZ_MQVZ01000001.1:1359318-1374587 GCF_002954425.1 Limnobacter sp. SAORIC-690 | reverse complement strand
GCAAATACCTCTTTTCAGTTCTTTAATTTCAATTATTTGGCGCGGGCGCTAATAACAGCGTCAGCAACGTTTTTGGGAGCTTCGCTGTAGTGCTTGAATTCCATGCTGTACGTTGCGCGGCCCTGTGTCAGGGAACGCAATGTAGTGGAATAACCAAACATTTCAGCCAAGGGAACTTCAGCCTTGATTGCCTTGCCACCACCAGGAATGTCATCCATACCCTGAACTACACCGCGACGTGAGGACAAATCGCCCATCACAGTACCGGCGTAATCTTCTGGTGACTCCACTTCAACAGCCATCATTGGCTCAAGCAGCACAGGGCTTGCGCGGCGCATACCTTCCTTGAAACCCATGGAAGCAGCGATTTTAAACGCTGTTTCGTTGGAGTCAACGTCGTGGTACGAACCGAAGTGCAATGCCACTTTCACGTCAACAACCGGGTAACCGGCCAATACGCCATTGCTCAATGATTCCTCAATACCCTTCTGTACGGCAGGAATGTACTCGCGAGGAACAACACCGCCCTTGATTTCATCCAGGAATTCAAAGCCCTTGCCAGCCTCGTTCGGCTCAACGCGCAAAACCACGTGACCATACTGACCGCGACCACCCGACTGGCGAACAAACTTGCCTTCAACTTCCTTGACGGTGTTGCGGATGGTTTCGCGGTAGGCAACCTGTGGCTTGCCCACGTTGGCTTCCACACCAAATTCGCGCTTCATGCGATCCACGATAATCTCGAGGTGCAATTCACCCATACCGGCAATGATTGTTTGACCAGACTCTTCGTCGGTGCGAACACGGAACGAGGGATCTTCAGCAGCCAAACGACCCAAAGCAATACCCATTTTTTCCTGGTCTGTCTTGGTCTTTGGTTCGACGGCCTGAGCAATTACCGGCTCGGGGAACACCATGCGCTCCAGAGTGATGATGGCGGATGGATCACAGAGGGTTTCACCTGTCGTCACATCTTTCAAACCCACGCAGGCGGCAATGTCGCCAGCGCGAATTTCTTCAACTTCCTGACGGTTGTTGGCATGCATCTGAACGATACGGCCAATACGCTCTTTCTTGCCACGCACAGGGTTGTATACGGAGTCACCCTTGTTCAGCACACCAGAGTACACGCGAACGAAAGTCAACTGACCCACGAATGGATCGGTCATCAACTTGAATGCCAAAGCAGACAATTTTTCCTCGTCATTGGCATGACGAACAATCGGCTCTTCATCTTCATCCGTGCCGGACACTGGCGGAATATCCACTGGTGAGGGCAGGAAATCAATGACCGCGTCCAGCATACGCTGAACACCCTTGTTTTTAAACGCAGTACCACACAACATCGGCTGAATCTCAGTCGAAATAGTACGCGTGCGAATGCCGAGGATAATCTCTGCTTCTGACAAGCTACCTTCTTCAAGGTATTTGTTCATTAGCTCTTCAGAGGCTTCAGCAGCAGCTTCCACCATTTGCTCGCGCCACTTGTCAGCCTCGGCTTTCAATTCGGCCGGGATTTCGCGGTAATCAAACTTCATACCCTGAGATGCCTCATCCCAGTAAATAGCCTTCATCTTGATCAAGTCAACCACGCCTTGGAATTTTTCTTCCGAGCCGATAGGAATCACGATAGGCACTGGGTTTGCGCGCAAGCGCAGACGCATTTGTTCAACCACCTTGAAGAAGTTGGCACCGGTGCGGTCCATCTTGTTCACAAAGGCCAAGCGAGGCACTTTGTACTTGTTGGCTTGACGCCACACAGTTTCAGACTGAGGCTGAACACCACCCACCGCACAATAAACCATGCAAGCGCCGTCGAGAACACGCATGGAACGTTCAACTTCAATGGTGAAGTCAACGTGCCCGGGTGTGTCGATGATGTTGAACCGGTGCTCTTCGTAGGAATTGTCCATTCCTTTCCAGAAGCAGGTTGTGGCAGCAGAGGTGATGGTAATACCACGCTCTTGTTCCTGCTCCATCCAGTCCATGGTGGCCGCACCGTCGTGCACTTCACCAATCTTGTGACTTACGCCTGTGTAAAACAGAATACGTTCAGTCGTGGTGGTTTTTCCCGCATCGATGTGCGCGGAAATACCAATGTTACGATATCGCTCAATGGGCGTCTTACGAGCCATTTGCTACTCCAGTTAAATTTAGAATCGGAAATGCGAGAAGGCTTTGTTGGCTTCAGCCATGCGGTGCACTTCATCACGCTTCTTCATCGCACCACCGCGACCTTCGGCTGCTTCGAGCAGCTCACCTGCCAGGCGAAGGTCCATGGACTTTTCGCTACGCTTCTTGGCTGCTTCACGCACCCAACGCATGGCCAGAGCCAAACGACGTGAGGGACGAACTTCCACCGGAACTTGGTAGTTCGCACCACCGACGCGGCGAGACTTCACTTCAACAACTGGCTTTACGTTGTTGATCGCGGCGTTGAACACCTCGAGTGGGTCTTTACCAGCTTTCGTTGAGATGCTGTCAAAAGCACCGTAAATAATGCGTTCGGCAACAGCTTTCTTGCCAGACAACATGATGACGTTCATGAATTTGGCTACTTCTGTGCTTTGAAACTTTGGATCTGGCAGCACTTCTCTGCGCTGCACTTCGCGACGACGTGGCATCTTGACTATTCCTTTATCTTCAGCGTGGGCAATCCCACTTATGCATCTGCTTACTCGACACACCAAATGTGTGCCGCACGGAATGCGGTTTTAAATCGACCAGTGTAAAAAATCACTTGGCCTTATTGCTTAGCCTAATTACTTGGCCTTGGCAGCTTTTGGACGCTTCGAACCATACTTGGAACGAGCTTGCTTACGATCTTTAACGCCTTGCAAGTCAAGTGAGCCACGCACGATGTGATAACGCACACCAGGCAAGTCTTTCACACGACCGCCACGGATCAACACCACTGAGTGTTCCTGCAGGTTGTGGCCTTCACCACCGATGTAGGAGATCACTTCGAAGCCGTTGGTCAGGCGAACTTTGGCCACTTTACGCAGCGCAGAGTTTGGTTTTTTTGGAGTTGTTGTGTAAACACGAGTACACACGCCACGCTTTTGAGGGCAATCCTCAAGCGCGGGGCTTTTGCTCTTCATGGTCACACTGGTGCGTGGTTTACGCACTAGCTGATTAATGGTTGGCATAGTTCCAGTTCCGGTTAAAAAAAACAAAAGGGCTACGGGCATGCCCGCAGCCAATTTAGCCCGCGATTGTATTCCAAAACACAAGCGCGGGTCAATGAATAAGGTGATGTTTTACTATCACCTTTCATATTTCTGTCAACAACTTAGGCTTCGTCAGAACCCTCAGAGGCTGGCAGATTGAACAGTGCCTCGGCTTGTGCGCGAGGGTCATGTTCGGCTTCCATCAGGCGCAACTCTTCCGCTTCGCGCCCTTCTTTGTCCTTGCGAGCCTTGTGGAAGGCCATACCGGTACCAGCCGGGATCAAGCGACCTACAATCACGTTCTCTTTCAGACCACGCAATTCGTCGCGCTTGCCCATGATGGCGGCTTCGGTCAGTACGCGGGTTGTTTCCTGGAAGGAAGCAGCCGAGATGAACGAATCGGTCGACAAGGAGGCTTTGGTAATACCCAGCAAAATATTTTGGTAAGTTGCTTCGCGCTTGTTTTCACTGCGCATTTTGTCGTTTGCATCCAACAGTTCAGAGCGTTCAACTTGCTCGCCTGGGATGAAACCTGTTTCGCCAGGATCATCCACAATGACGCGACGCAACATTTGACGAACGATCACTTCGATGTGCTTGTCGTTAATCTTCACGCCTTGCAAACGATAAACGTCCTGAACTTCATCAACGATGTAGCGAGCCAGGGCCTCAATACCCAACAAACGCAAAATGTCGTGCGGATCGGCTGGGCCATCCACAATGGATTCGCCTTTGTTGACCACCTGACCGTCATGCACCAGCACGTGCTTGTCCTTGGGAATCAAGAACTCGTGAGACACACCGTCAAGGTCGGTAATGACCAGACGCTGCTTGCCCTTGGTGTCTTTACCGAAAGAAACCGTACCCGTGACTTCGGCCAACATGCCGGCATCTTTGGGCGAACGGGCTTCAAACAGCTCGGCCACGCGTGGCAGACCACCGGTAATGTCTCGAGTTTTTTGGCTTTCCTGAGGAATACGCGCCAAAACTTCACCCACTGACACATCTTGGTTGTCGCGCACTGTAATGAGCGCGCCAACCGGGAAGCTGATGTTTACAGAATGATCAGAACCAGCGATCTTGACTTCGTTGCCCTGCGGGTCGATCAACTTCACCTGTGGACGCTCGCCCTTGCTACCGGCCGTACGACGCTTCGCATCAATAACAACCAGGGTAGACAAACCGGTCACATCGTCGATCTGCTTGGCTACGGTTGCACCCTCTTCGATATTCTCGAAGCGGATTTTACCGGCGTATTCGGTCACGATTGGGCGAGTCAAAGGATCCCAGGTTGCCAACATCGCGCCAGCTTTGACCTGGTTACCATCCAGCACGGCCAATGTGGCACCGTAAGGTACCTTGTGACGCTCACGCTCGCGGCCAAAGTCGTCAGTGATCAGCACTTCGCCAGAGCGGGAAATCACGATTTGCTCGCCCTTGCCGTTGGTCACATAACGCATGGTGGCAGTGAAACGGATTACGCCGTTTGATTTGGCCTCAATACTGGACACTACCGCAGCACGTGACGCAGCACCACCAATGTGGAACGTACGCATGGTCAACTGTGTACCTGGCTCGCCGATGGACTGCGCTGCAATAACACCAACAGCCTCACCGTTGTTGACCAGATAACCGCGGCCCAAGTCACGGCCGTAGCACTTGGCACACAGACCGTAACGTGTCTCGCAAGACAGCGGCGTGCGCACACGCACCTCGTCGATACCCAGATGATCGATCAACTCAACCGCATCTTCATCTAGCAACTTGCCCACTTCAAACACAGTTTCCTGGGTTTCGGGATTAACCACATCAGACACCACAACCCGACCCAAAATACGATCGCGCAATGCTTCAATGACTTCACCACCTTCAACCAGGGCTTTCATGGCGACGCCGTTGGAAGTACCACAATCGTCTTCCACCACGACCAAGTCTTGAGTCACATCAACAAGACGACGCGTGAGGTAACCGGAGTTCGCGGTTTTCAAGGCCGTATCGGCCAAGCCTTTACGAGCGCCGTGTGTTGAAATGAAGTACTGCAACACGTTCAGACCTTCGCGGAAGTTCGCGATGATCGGCGTTTCAATGATTGAGCCGTCTGGCTTGGCCATCAGACCACGCATACCCGCCAACTGACGGATCTGCGCAGCAGAACCACGGGCACCGGAGTCGGCCATCATGTAAATCGCGTTGAACGACTCCTGACGAACTTCATTTCCGTTGCGGTCAATTACAGGCTCGGTGGCCAGCTGTTCCATCATGGCCTTGCCCACCTGGTCGCCTGCTCGGCCCCAGATATCAACAACCTTGTTGTAACGCTCACCCTGAGTCACCAGACCGGATGTGTACTGGGATTGGATTTCTTTCACTTCGGCTTCAGCGGCAGCGATGATGACCTGCTTCTGGGCCGGAACTACCATGTCGCCCATCGCAATCGAAATGCCGCCACGGGTCGCCATGCGGAAACCAAACTGCATCAGCTTGTCTGCAAAAATAACTGTTTCACGCAGACCACAGCGACGGAAAGACGCGTTAATCAAGCGGGAAATTTCTTTCTTCTTCAAAGGACGATCAATGAAGGAGAAAGGCAGACCTGGAGGCAGAATTTCAGACAGCAAGGCACGACCTACCGTTGTTTCATAACGCGTGCGCTTGGATGTTTTTTCACCAGTTTCCTTGTTCACATCGTATTCGGTGATCCGAACAGTCACGCGAGTGGCCAGTTCAACTTCTTTGTTGTCGTAAGCGCGGTTTGCCTCGCTGACGTCGGAGAACATGATGCCTTCATTGCGACCATTCACCCGGTCACGGGTGGTGTAATACAAACCCAACACGATGTCTTGTGAAGGAACAATAGAAGGATCGCCGTTGGCCGGGAACAATACGTTGTTGGAGGCCAGCATCAGCGTACGTGCTTCGATCTGGGCTTCCAGAGACAAAGGCACGTGAACCGCCATTTGGTCACCGTCAAAGTCGGCGTTAAACGCAGCGCAAACCAGCGGGTGCAATTGAATGGCCTTGCCTTCAATCAGCACGGGCTCGAAGGCCTGAATACCCAAGCGGTGAAGTGTTGGCGCACGGTTCAACATGACCGGATGCTCGCGAATCACTTCTTCCAGAATGTCCCATACGATGGGTTCCTGGTTTTCAACAAACTTCTTGGCTTGCTTGATGGTGGTTGCAATGCCCATCACTTCCAAGCGGTTGAAAATGAAAGGCTTGAACAATTCGAGCGCCATCAGTTTTGGCAAACCACACTGGTGCAGTTTTAGCTGTGGGCCCACCACGATCACGGAACGACCGGAATAGTCCACGCGCTTGCCAAGCAAGTTTTGACGGAAACGACCGCCCTTGCCTTTAATCATGTCGGCCAATGACTTCAATGGGCGCTTGTTGGCACCAGTCATGGCCTTGCCGCGACGACCATTGTCGAGCAATGAATCAACGGCTTCCTGCAACATGCGCTTTTCATTGCGCACGATGATGTCAGGGGCATTCAGTTCCAGCAAACGCTTCAAGCGGTTGTTGCGGTTGATCACGCGACGGTATAGATCGTTCAGGTCGGATGTCGCAAAGCGGCCGCCATCCAGCGGAACCAATGGACGCAATTCGGGTGGAAGCACGGGTAGTACTTCCAGAATCATCCACTCGGGCTTGATGCCAGACTTTTGGAAACCTTCCAGCACTTTCAGGCGCTTGGCGATTTTCTTGATCTTGGCTTCGGAATTGGTGGTACCCAACTCGTCGCGCAGTGTGGTGACTTCGCGATCGATATCGATAGACTTCAGCAGTTCCTTGATGCCTTCAGCACCCATGAACGCGACGAAGTCATCACCGTACTCTTCCTGCTTGGCGAGGTAATCTTCTTCGGTCAATAACTGCGCGCGTTTCAGCGGCGTCATACCGGGCTCAACAACCACGAAACCTTCGAAGTACAACACGCGTTCGATGTCCCGCAGGGTCATGTCCAGCACCATGCCCAAACGGGATGGCAGTGACTTCAGGAACCAGATGTGCGCAACGGGCGAGGCCAAGTCGATGTGACCCATGCGCTCACGGCGCACTTTGGCCAGGGTGACTTCAACACCGCACTTTTCGCAGATAACACCACGGTGCTTGAGGCGCTTGTACTTGCCGCACAAGCATTCATAGTCTTTGATTGGGCCAAAAATCTTGGCACAAAACAGACCATCGCGCTCGGGCTTGAAGGTGCGATAGTTAATGGTTTCTGGCTTTTTGACTTCACCGAAAGACCACGAACGGATTTTGTCGGGCGAAGCGATCGCAATCTTGATTGCGTCGAATTGCTCGTCTTGCTGGACCTGTTTAAACAGATCTAATAAAGCTTTCATTTAAATACCTCCGTCGCGACCGATCAATTACGGTCCAGATCAATATCAATACCGAGTGAGCGGATTTCTTTCACGAGTACGTTGAAAGATTCCGGCATACCGGCATCAATCGTGTGATCACCTTTGACCAAATTCTCATACACCTTCGTACGACCATTCACGTCGTCTGACTTCACAGTCAACATTTCCTGAAGTACGTACGACGCGCCATAAGCTTCCAAAGCCCACACTTCCATCTCACCGAAACGCTGACCACCAAACTGGGCTTTACCGCCCAGTGGTTGCTGCGTGACCAAAGAGTATGGTCCGGTTGACCGGGCATGCATCTTGTCGTCGACCAAGTGGTGCAGTTTCAGCACATGCTTGTAGCCAACAGTAACCTTGCGGTCAAATGCGTCGCCTGTGCGACCGTCATAGAGGGTCACCTGGGTTTTTGAATCGTTAAAGCCCAAGGCTTGCATACGCGGGTCTTCGTCGGGGTAAGCCAAGCGAAGCATTTCCAGAATGTCTTCTTCGTTCGCGCCATCGAATACGGGCGTGGCGAAAGGCATGCCCTTGGTCAGGTTCTTGCCCATGTTGATGATTTCCTGATCAGTCAGGGAATCGAGATCAACAGTGGTGCCTGTGCCGTTGTACACCTTGTGCAGGTATTCACGCAGACGCGCCACTGCATTCTGTTCACGCAGCATTTCATTGATGCGATCGCCGATACCCTTGGCAGCCCAACCCAGGTGGGTTTCCAGAATTTGACCCACGTTCATACGTGAAGGAACACCTAGCGGGTTCAATACGATGTCGACGGGACGACCATCAGCCATGTGCGGCAGGTCTTCCACAGGAACGATCTTGGAAACCACACCCTTGTTACCGTGACGGCCAGCCATTTTGTCACCAGGCTGCAAGCGGCGCTTGACGGCCAGGTACACCTTGACCATTTTCAAAACACCTGGTGGCAGTTCATCACCTTGCGTCAATTTCTTGCGCTTTTCTTCAAAGGCCAAATCGAACTGATGACGCTTGTCTTCAATGGACTTCTTCAATGTTTCGAGTTGACCCGCGGCTTCTTCTTCTGCCAAGCGAATGTCGAACCAGTGATGGTGATCCACTTCCTTTAAGTATTCAGCAGTGATCTTGCTGCCTTTGGCCAACTTGGCAGGACCGCCGTTGGCGACCTTACCGATCAGGAAACGCTCGATACGGCTGAAAGCATCGGCCTCAACAATACGCATCTGGTCGTTCAGGTCGAGGCGATAACGCTTCAGTTCGTCATCAATGATGGACTGAGCCCGCTTGTCGCGAACGATGCCTTCACGGGTGAATACCTGAACGTCGATCACCGTACCTGTCATACCGGAAGGCACACGCAGGGAGGTGTCTTTCACGTCGGATGCTTTTTCACCGAAAATGGCGCGCAGCAGTTTTTCTTCCGGCGTAAGCTGGGTTTCGCCTTTCGGCGTGACCTTACCCACCATGACGTCACCAGCTTGTACTTCCGCACCGATGTACACGATGCCGGACTCATCCAGACGTGACAACTGAGCTTCGGACAAATTGGAAATGTCGCGTGTAATTTCTTCGGAACCCAACTTGGTGTCGCGAGCAACAACAGACAACTCTTCGATGTGAATTGAAGTGTAGCGGTCTTCAGCAACAACACGCTCGGAGATCAAGATTGAATCTTCGAAGTTGTAACCGTTCCAGGGCATGAAAGCGACCAGCATGTTCTGACCCAAGGCGAGTTCGCCCAGGTCAGTCGACGCGCCGTCGGCGATGACATCGCCTTTGGCAATAATGTCGCCCTTGTTCACGATGGGGCGTTGGTTGATGTTGGTGTTCTGGTTTGAACGTGTGTACTTGGTCAGGTTGTAGATATCAACACCGACTGAACCCGATTCCACTTCATTGTCATTCACACGAATAACAATTCGGTTGGCGTCCACGTAATCAACCACGCCACCATGATCAGCCACGATGACTGTGCCCGAGTCGACAGCCACGGTACGCTCAATGCCAGTACCGGCAAACGGCTTTTCAGGACGCAAACATGGCACAGCCTGACGTTGCATGTTGGCACCCATCAAGGCACGGTTCGCATCGTCGTGTTCCAGGAATGGAATGAGCGATGCGGCAACAGACACGATTTGACCTGGTGCAACGTCCATCAGCTCAACGCCGGACGGATCCATCAATTCGAATTCACCGGCCACACGACAGGAAACCAAGTCACCGACCAAGCGCTTCTTCTCGTCGATCTCCGCGTTCGCCTGGGCGATCACGAAACGGCCTTCTTCAATCGCTGACAGGTAAACGATTTCATCGGACACCACACCGCCTTCCACTTTGCGATAAGGCGTTTCAAGGAACCCGTACTCGTTCAAACGAGCGAACATCGCCATGGAGTTGATCAAACCAATGTTTGGGCCTTCCGGTGTTTCGATTGGGCACACACGACCATAATGGGTGGTGTGTACGTCACGAACCTCAAAGCCGGCACGCTCACGGGTCAAACCGCCTGGGCCCAAAGCAGAAACACGACGCTTGTGCGTGATTTCTGACAAGGGGTTGGTTTGGTCCATGAACTGCGACAATTGGGAAGAACCAAAGAACTCCTTGATTGCTGCAGATATTGGCTTGGAGTTGATCAGATCGTGCGGCATCAGGTTCTCGGCTTCAGCCTGCCCCAGACGCTCTTTCACGGCACGCTCAACACGCACCAAACCGGCGCGGAACTGGTTTTCAGCCAATTCGCCGACACAACGAACTCGACGGTTACCCAAGTGATCGATGTCATCGATTTCGCCGTTGCCGTTGCGCAAGTCAACGAGAATCTTGATTACGGCCAAGATGTCGTCGTCTTGAAGCACCATGGCGCCTTCCACTTCGGGACGGCCAACACGGCGGTTGAATTTCATGCGACCCACACGAGACAAATCGTAAGAGTCTTCGCTGTAGAACAGTCGGTTGAACAGCATTTCAACTGCTTCTTCCGTGGGCGGCTCGCCTGGACGCATCATGCGGTAGATGGCAACGCGTGCCGCGGTCTGGTCTGCTGTTTCGTCAGTGCGCAGCGTTTGAGAAATGTAAGCGCCGTGATCCAGTTCGTTGGTGAAGATGGTTTCAACCACTTTCACGCCTGCGTCACGGATTTTGCCCATGATTTCTTCGGTGATTTCGTCGTTGGCAGAGGCCACAACTTCGCCAGTGCTGCCATCAACAATATTCTTGGCCAAGGTGCGGCCAATCAGGAAATCTTCAGGCACGGAAATTTTCTTCAAGCCAGCCGCTTCAATATCACGAATGTGCTTGGCATTGATACGCTTGTCTTTCTGAACCAGAACCTTGCCAGCTTTGTCGACGATGTCAAACTTTGCGACTTCGCCTTTCAAACGCGAAGTGACCAGATCCATGGATGCGCCTTCGGATTTGATTTCGAACTGGTCGAATTCAAAGAAGGTGGACAGGATTTGCTCGTTATTCATGCCGATGGCTTTGAGCAAAATCGTGACAGGCATCTTGCGACGACGGTCTACACGGAAATACAGGATGTCTTTGGGATCAAATTCGAAATCGAGCCAAGAGCCACGATAAGGAATGATACGGGCCGAGAACAGCAACTTGCCTGAGCTGTGGGTTTTACCACGGTCGTGTTCGAAAAACACGCCAGGTGAACGGTGCAACTGTGACACGATAACGCGTTCGGTGCCATTGATCACAAAGGAACCATTCTGTGTCATGAGTGGCAATTCACCCATATACACTTCCTGCTCCTTGACTTCTTTCACGGTGGGCTTGCTGGCCTCACGATCCAGAAGCACCAAGCGCACGCGCGCCCGCAAGGGCGAGCAGAAGGTCAGACCACGCTGTTGACATTCTTTGACGTCAAAAGCGGGTTCGCCCAGTGCGTACTGCACAAATTCCAAGCGTGCATAGCCGTTGTGCGAAACAATTGGAAATACAGACTGAAATGCTGCCTGTAACCCTTGTTCTGCACGTTTTTCAACCGGGAGACCCAATTGAAGAAAGTCAGTGTAAGAGTCAAGTTGAGTGGTGAGAAGGTACGGTACATCCAAAACTGGAGGCCGTTTCGCAAAGCTTTTGCGTATGCGTTTTTTCTCGGTGGCAGAGTAAGACATATTTTCTGTCCTGATGTCGAGCGGATTAAGCGATATGCATGTGTTCTACACATGGCTTAACACACTCTGGTTTGTAATCGCTCTTTCAAGCGCAAAAAGCCCGGAGGCAAAAACCCCCGGGCATTTCAAAAACCGACATTACTTAACGTCGACTTTTGCACCAGCTTCTTCAAGTTGCTTCTTGACGTCATCGGCTTCAGCTTTGGAAACGCCTTCCTTAACAGCTTTGGGCGCGCCGTCAACCAGGTCTTTCGCTTCTTTCAGGCCGAGACCTGTCAGTGCACGAACAACCTTAATTACGTTTACTTTGCTTTCGCCAGCTGCGGTCAGAATTACGTCGAATTCTGTTTTCTCTTCAGCGGCAGCAGCACCACCAGCAGCAGGGGCAGCAGCAACTGCAACAGCAGCGGCGGCGGCAGAAACGCCAAACTTCTCTTCCATTTCTTTGATCAGTTCGGACAGTTCGAGTACGGTCATGCCAGCGATGGCGTCGAGGATTTCGGCTTTAGTTGCCATTTGAGTATTCTCCAGTTAAAAGTTTGATTCGGCTATCTTGAAAAAAGTTAAGCAGCTTGCGATTCTTTCTGATCACGAACGGCAGCAACACCGCGAACAAATTTCGTAGGTACTTCGTTGAGCGTACGTACGAATGTCGCGATAGGTGCTTGCATCGTGCCCAGCAATTTCGACAGAAGCTCATCACGACTTGGCATTGTGGCCAGGGCCTTCACACCATCTACACCCATCACCTGACCGGGCAGCGCACCGCCGGTCAGAACGAGCTTGTCGTTTGTCTTCGCGAAATTGACCAACACTTTGGCGGCTGCAACGGGATCAGAACTGATACCGTAAATCAGCGGGCCAGCCATTTTGCTGGACAGACCTTCGAAGGCTGTACCGGCAATGGCTCGCTTTGCCAACGTGTTCTTCAGAACACGCAAATAAACACCTGCTGCACGAGCATCCTTGCGGAGCTGCGTCACACTTTCTACAGACAGACCACGATATTCAGCAACAACCACTGCTTGAGCGCTGGCCAGTTGACCAGTGATCTCTTCAATGACTGCTGCTTTTTCTTGGCGATTCAATGCCACGGTCTTTCTCCAAAAAGAAGCGCTTATTGCACTGTTTAAAACAGGCGACCGAAATCAAGCTTTGAACATACATTCATTACTTTTACTCGGGACCGCCATCTAGGTTGGATGGTTTTTTAAAAAATCAGGCCCAAACTACAAACCCTCAGTTTCCAACGGTCTTTGACAACCTGTGAGCCCTGACGAATCAGGAACCCACAGCCCAAAGTTCTTTATTGACCCAACACGGATGTTTGGTCAACGCGTACACCACCACCCATGGTGCTGGATACGGCAATCTTTCTCAGGTACACACCCTTGGACGATGCTGGCTTGGATTTGTTCAACGCGTCCAGCAAAGCAGACAGGTTGGACTTCAGCTTTTCAACATCAAAAGAGGCGCGCCCAATTGTGCAGTGAATAATGCCAGCCTTGTCGGTACGGAACTGCACTTGACCTGCCTTGGCGTTTTTAACCGCTGTAGCCACATCAGGAGTCACGGTACCCACCTTCGGGTTTGGCATCAGACCACGTGGACCGAGGATTTGACCCAAGGTACCCACAATGCGCATGGTGTCAGGGGAAGCAATGACGACGTCGAAGTTCATATTGCCAGCTTTGACTTCAGCGGCAAGATCGTCCATGCCCACGATGTCAGCACCAGCGGCCTTGGCTTCCTCTGCTTTGGCCCCTTGGGCAAACACAGCAACGCGTACTGTTTTACCAGTACCAGCTGGCAGAACCACTGAACCACGAACGACCTGATCTGATTTACGTGCATCAACGCCCAACTGAATGGCTGCGTCAACAGACTCATCAAACTTTGCGGTTGCAGTTTCCTTGATCAAGCCCAAGGCCTGATCAACAGGGTATACGGCATTGCGATCAATCTTTGCGCGCAATGCTTGAGTGCGTTTAGACAACTTAGCCATTTATAGACCCTCCACCACAATGCCCATGCTGCGAGCTGAACCAGCGATGGTGCGTACAGCAGCATCCATGTCAGCAGCGGTCAGATCAGGCATTTTTGTTTTTGCAATTTCTTCAGCTTGCTCACGAGTGATCTTGCCAACCTTGTCCAAATGAGGACGGGGCGAACCTTTCGTGATTTTTGCTGCTTTTTTGATCAACACGGTCGCAGGGGGCGTCTTCATGATGAACGTGAAGGACTTGTCTGCGAAAGCGGTAATCACCACTGGAATTGGCAAGCCTGGTTCCATGCCCTGTGTTTGGGCATTGAATGCTTTACAGAATTCCATGATGTTCAGACCACGCTGACCCAGTGCTGGGCCGATGGGTGGGGATGGGTTTGCCTTACCAGCCGGCACTTGCAGCTTGATAAAGCCAATGATTTTCTTGGCCATTGAAATTTCTCCGTGAGTTCAAACGCAGCGCTGAGCCGCTCCTCTTATTGCTTGAATTACCGTGCACCCTGTCAGCAATCAAATACAGGCGGCGGGAAAGCTTAATACCCTCAGATCAGACTTTTTCGACCTGATGAAAATCCAGCTCAACGGGTGTAGCACGACCAAAAATGGTGACAGACACACGAAGCTTGCTTTTCTCGTAATTAATTTCTTCAACGTTGCCATTGAAATCGGCAAATGGGCCCTCTTTGACACGAACCATTTCGCCCACTTCATAAAGCACTTTCGGCCTAGGCTTCTCTGCACCCTCTTGCATTTGCTGCATGATTTTGTCGACTTCTTTCTGAGAAATCGGCGTGGGGCGATTACCCGTACCACCCACAAAACCTGTGACTTTCGGGGTGTTTTTGACCAAATGCCAGGAATCGTCAGTCATTTCCATTTCAACCAACACATAACCCGGGAAGAAACGGCGCTCGGAAATCGATTTTTGACCACCCTTGATTTCAACCACTTCTTCGGAGGGAACCAGGATTTGGCCAAACAAGTCCGAAAACTCGGAACGGTCAATGCGCTCCTGCAGTGCTCGCTGCACACTCTTCTCAAGTCCCGAGTAGGCGTGCACCACGTACCAGCGTTTTGACATTATATTGTCCACCCTAAAATCAGATCGTAGAACACCCACTCAAGCGTTTTATCCACCAAAAGAAGATAGATCGACATGATCAACACGAACACAAAAACCACACCGGTCATTTGCATCCCTTCTTTGCGGGTGGGCCAAACAACACGCTTGGCTTCGTTTACGGAATCTTTGGCGAAACCCACAAACCGCTTGCCGGTTTGAGAGAGCAGAAAACTGCCAATCGCCAGAACAACACCCAACAAGACAACGCCAAGGCGAATGAAGAAATCTTCTGCTGACAAAACCTGATAAGCCACCGCGCCACCGATTGCAAAGGCAATCGCCAGCACAAGCATCAGCTTGTCCTGCCCTGTAGATACTGTTTGAATGTCGTTTTGTGCCATATTCTTAAAATGTAAGCCGCCGCTGAATCGCTTCAGCGGCGACGGTCCTACCAAATTTGGCAGGGCAAGAGGGAATCGAACCCACAACCTTCGGTTTTGGAGACCGACGCTCTGCCAATTGAGCTATTGCCCTAAAAAACTCGAA
>NZ_MQVZ01000001.1:1277728-1358275 GCF_002954425.1 Limnobacter sp. SAORIC-690 | reverse complement strand
GACGACCTCGGTGCGGGCACCCAACAAAGGAGTGCGGTTATAACGGTATGGTGCTCATGGGCAGGATCGAACTGCCGACCTCTCCCTTACCAAGGGAGTGCTCTACCACTGAGCCACATGAGCAACTTTCTATTAAAGCCTGGAGCGGGTGAAGGGAATCGAACCCTCGTCTTAAGCTTGGAAGGCTTCAGCTCTACCATTGAGCTACACCCGCACACCTTGCACGCCCCTTTTCAAGGGCGCACTCGGTTAAACTGCTTGAATTCTTGGTGGAGAGAGTTGGATTCGAACCAACGTAGGCGTAAGCCAACAGATTTACAGTCTGCCCCCTTTAGCCACTCGGGCATCTCTCCAAAAGAGAACCCCGGATTATGGATGCTTTTTTAAACAACGTCAACACCCCATGCCCCCTTTCCGTCTTATTTGTATATTAATTCTTGGTTTTTCGAGTGGACTACCCCTGGCCCTGACAGGAAGCACCCTTCAAGCGTGGTTGGCAGTCGAGAATGTGGACATTAAAACCATTGGTTTGTACGCGGTGGTGGGATTTCCTTACACCTACAAATTTTTGTGGTCGCCCTTTCTCGATTATTTGAAGCCGGGTTTTTTTGACCAAAGGCGTGGCTGGATTGCGTTGATGCAATTGGCCTGTGCCGGACTGATTGCTGCCATGGCATTTGTGGACGCACATTCTGCCTGGACAGTGGCTGCAGTTGCCGTGGCCATTGCCTTTTGTTCATCGACGCAGGACATGGCGATTGATGCCTACCGCACGGACCTGCTTCCCGCTCCTGAACGCGGTCTTGGCGCTGCTTACTACGTAACAGGCTATCGGGTAGCCATGTTGGTTTCAGGCGGACTGGCATTGATACTGGCTGGCGAGTACCTGGGCTGGACTGGCACCTACCTGTTGATGGCGGGGCTAATTGCCGCCTGCGCTGTGATAACTGCTTTAAGCCCCACCGCAGACACACCCGAGGACCTGGTCAGGCGAGCTTCGAAAAGAAAACTGTTTGACATTGTGAGGGAGTCGACAGGCAACTTCATGAGCAAAGAAGCGGCGATCTGGATTTTGCTGTTGATTGTGCTTTACAAGGTGGGAGATGCGTTTGCGGGTTCATTGACCACTGCATTTCTGCTCAAGGGATTGGGTTTTACATTGACCGAAGTGGGTGCCGTGAACAAGACGGTGAGCCTGATCGCCACACTGTTGGGCGCATTTCTGGGGGGCGCATTGATGACACGGATGGGTCTCTATGGCTCGCTGATGTTGTTTGGAATATTTCAGGCGGTTTCAAATTTGTCATTTTGGGCGCTGTCGCTCATCGAACCGAATATTTGGGCCATGGGCAGTGCCGTATTTGTTGAGAACCTGTGTGGGGGTATGGGAACCGCTGCTTTTGTTGGCTTGTTGACCAGCCTGTGCAGCAAGGAATTCTCAGCAACACAATACGCTTTGCTTTCATCGCTGGCGGCTATGGGACGGGTTTACCTGGCTGCCCCTGCCGGGTATGTGGTGGCGGCCTATGGATGGAGCGACTTTTTTGTGTTCTCAACCGTGGCTGCCATTCCCGGACTGGTGGCGCTCTATCTGCTTCGATCGAGCATCCAGAAACTGGCGAGGTGAACAATTGTGCCATTTTTGAAAAGCATGGATAAAGGCTGAGGGCGACGAGTAGCCGAGCCGGGCAGAAACCTCAGACACACTGAGCCCTGTAGAACTGAGCAGTTCCTCGGCCATGGTTTGACGAACTTCGGCCAGCAGATCGCGATAGCTGGTACCCTCGTCGGTCAGACGCCTTCGCAAGGTGCGCTCTGTCATGAAGTGATCGGTGGCTATTTGCGCGAGGCTCGGGGAAGACGACAAGTCAGCCAGCAATTTGTTGCGCAACCAGGCGGACACGCCGCCCCGCTGCATTCGGCGTGACAGCAGATTCTCAAGCTGAGTCTCGCAGAAACGGGCACTGTGCTCGTTGGCTTTGGGCAAAGGCAAATTAAGCCACTGATCGTCGAATGTGGCCCTGTTAACTGCGGCATTGAACTGCGGAATGCAGCCAAACATGGCTTCGTATTGAGCCATGGGCGCATTGGGTGCAAATGCGAATTCAACAACGCGCAAAGGCAAGCTGACGCCAAACAATTCTCGCTGCAAAACCTGAATGGCAGAGCAATCGCGCTCAGCCACAAATGAACGCACTGCCGGGGGCAAATGATCGACCGACAGGATCATGGATGCCAGGCCGTTGCCCAGCACCAATTCGACTTTTGAAAATGCAAACGTGAGATCGAGATAGCGCAAACCGAGTTCGACGGCCTGTCTGAAGGTTGGGCTGGTGATGAGTGCATAGCCCCAAATACCGTAGGTGGTCAGGTGATATTCAGCGCCGGCCATTAGCCCAAGCCCGGGTACTTTGCCATGCAGGCGCACCAGATTGTGGATCACCTGCAACTCTTGATCAGGATCGATTTCGAGATGGGGATCATCCAGCTGGGCCGGCAAAATCGAGGAACCCATGAGAAGCGCGCTGCGGGTAGAGCCAAGCCTTACGCCTAGCTCACTCAGAATTTTTACACTGGCAACAGTTCGGCGAGCTTGCATAGGAGCAGGATTTGTCCGGAAATATCAACTACCGTTGATTGTAATCAAGTTCGAGCAGCACGTGGGGCTTCTACACTGTATTGAACAAAAACCGCAGGAGACATCGCGTGAACAGATTGCTGAATGAATTCGGATGGGCTGGCCCAGACAGAAGGACGCTAATCGAGAAACATGCCTTGCCCACATCTATTTTCCTGGACTGTATGGGGCTGAAAGTGCATGTGAGTATTGAGGGGAGTGGGCCTGATGTGGTCATGATTCACGGCTTTGCTGCCAGCCTGCACACATGGAGTGATGTGTGTGCGCAGATGAGCAAACAATTCAGGATTATTCGATTCGATTTACCACCATTCGGTTTGACTGGGCCTGCGCTCGACCAACAAGGCTGCGTTCGGAAAATGGACGTGGCTTTCTATCAGCAGTTTGTAGATGCGGTACTGGACGAGTTGCAGATTAAAAAATGCGTGATGATCGGCAATTCATTTGGTGGTTTTTTAAGTTGGGACCAGGCGCAAAGACACCCGGAGCGGGTGCGTGGCTTGATCATTTCTGATGCTGTTGGATATCAACAACCGCTGCCGATTTACATCACCCTGTTTACGATCAAACCAATTGCCTGGCTGACGCGACACGCAGTGCCCGCATTTTTGCTGCGAATGGCCGTGCGTGATGTATATGGCGACAAAAGTAAACTGAAAAAAGAAGTGCTTGAAAGGTACCTGGAGCTGTTCATGCACAAACCGAACCGAAGCGCTGTGGGGCATATGGTCGGTGTGTTCACCGACGGAGAACTAGGCTCGGAACGTTTGCCTGAGATTCGGTGCAAAACATTGATTGTGTGGGGCGGTGACGACCGATGGGTGAGCATTGAAATGGCAGGCCGATTCAATCGGGATATTCCGCACTCGGAACTGAAGGTGTACCGAGAGGTGGGCCACATTCCGATGGAGGAAGCGCCTGACCGCTTTGCTGCAGATTGTATCGAATTTATTGAAAACCTTTGATTGACATTCTGGAATTGAATATGAAAAACAAAGTGGTGTTTATTACGGGTGGCGCTCGGGGTCTTGGTGCGGGCTTGGCTGCAAAAGTGATCAGCAAAGGGGGCAAAGCCTTTATTGTGGACTTGAACGCTGAGGCGGTGTTTGCGCAAGTTGAAACTTTGGGCGGAGAGGGAATTGCTGGCTGCCAGGCCAATGTGTGCAAGCCTGCTGATCTTGAGCTTGCGATGGCAGAGTGCAAAGAGCGCTTTGGCAGGATTGATGTAGTCGTGGTGAACGCTGGAATCTTGAAAATGGGCTCGATTGAGCACATGAACCCTGCTGACTTTGACGCGGTGATGCAGGTGAATGTAAATGGTGCATTCAACACCATTCGCGCTGTCATTCCTTACCTGCGCGAGACCAAAGGTTACTTGCAGGTGATCTCATCTCTGGCTGCCGCAATTCACACGCCTTTGATGGGGCATTATGCAGCATCCAAAGCCGCAGTTGAGGCGCTGGCGGATGTGGCCCGCCAAGAGCTGGCATTGGACGGCATTGACGTGGGTTGTGTACACCCCACCTTTACCAATACGGCCATGATTCAGGAAGTGAATGCGGGCGTGCTTTGGGGAGGGCACAAGGGTGCTTTTGGTGCGATTGAACCAGAGCAGGTGATTGATGCCATGTACCGAGGTATTGAGAAGCGTCAGCGTAAAATTATTGCGCCCAAGACGATTGCGCCGTTGGTACTGGCACCCGGATTGTTTCACCGGGTGGCCGAAGGTTTAAGTCGAATGCAAGGCTCGGAACAGGCCTTGAAAAAATTCAAGGCCGAAGAAGCAGAGTCGCTTACTCGACGGTGACGGACTTCGCGAGGTTTCGAGGTTTGTCCACATCGGTACCCTTGACCAAGGCGACATGATAGGACAACAACTGCAAGGGCAAGGTGTGCAAAATCGGGGACAAGTGCCCTGCGTGATCAAGCAAATTGATCACGTGCACACCGTCGGCTTTTTCGATCTTTGTGTCTCGGTCAGCAAAAATATACAACTCACCGCCACGTGCGCGAACTTCCTGCAAATTTGACTTCAACTTTTCGATCAAAGTGTCTTTGGGGGCTACGGCAACCACTGGCATGTCGGCATCGACAAGGGCCAAGGGGCCGTGCTTCAATTCACCAGCAGCATAAGCCTCAGCATGAATGTAGCTGATTTCCTTCAGCTTCAACGCGCCTTCCATGGCAATGGGATAGTGCACGCCACGCCCCAAAAAGAGCGCATGGCGCTTCTCTGCAAAACTGGCAGCCAAGGCCTTGATTTCAGGCTCGAGTGCCAGAATGTTTTGCATGGCAGAGGGCAAGTGACGCAGTTGCGTGAGTAAGGTTTTTTCTTGCTCGGCGGTGAGTTTTCCACGCAGCTTGGCCATGACCAGCGTGAAAGTGAAAAGCGCAGCCAGTTGCGTGGTGAATGCCTTGGTTGAAGCCACACCGATTTCAGGGCCTGCACGTGTTAAAAACTTTAGCTTGCTGGCGCGAATGAGTGCAGATTCAGGTACGTTGCAAATGGACAGGGCATTAACCATACCCTGAGACTTGGCGTGCTCTAGCGCAGCGAGGGTGTCAGCTGTTTCACCCGATTGCGAAATGGTGATCACCAATGTGTTAGGCAGACTGACGCTGGTGCGATAGCGGTATTCGCTTGCGATTTCAACATTGGTCGGCAAGGCGGCAATCGATTCGAGCCAATAGCGCGCAACCAGCGCAGCATGGTAGCTGGTACCGCACGCCAGAATAAGCACTTGCTGAATGCCCGGTAGAATATTGCCAGCCTCTGCGCCAAACAATTCGGGTTTGACCGCTGAGGCGTTGCTGACCATTTCCAGCGTGGCTGCGATTGCGCCAGGCTGTTCGTAAATTTCCTTTTGCATATAGTGGGCGTATGGGCCCAGTTCCACGGCATCAGCCGAAAGTTGACTTTCGATGATGGGCCGCTCAACCTGAAGACCTGCGCCATCAAAGAATGAAACCCCGGTGGTGTGCAACTGCACCACGTCGTTTTCTTCCAGGTAGGTAATTTGCTTGGTGTAGGCCACGAGTGCCGAAGCATCGGAAGCCAAAAAGTATTCACCTTCGCCATGCCCCACCAAGAGAGGAGCACCTTTCTTGGAAGCCAACAAGGTCAGCGGTGCTGTGTTACAAATAACCGCAATGGCAAAAGCACCTTCCAGCTTTTTTACTGTGGCCTGCACGGCTGCCATCAACTCAAGCCCCTGAACCAAATGCTTGTGGGTGAGGTGGGCGATGACCTCGGTGTCGGTGTCGGACTGAAAAACGTAGCCTTCAGCAGTCAGCGCCTTGCGGATTTCCTCGTGGTTTTCAATAATGCCGTTGTGAACCACGCTGACCGAAACACCCCGCCCTTCACTGATGTGAGGGTGTGCGTTGCGCTCACTGGGCACACCATGTGTAGCCCAACGGGTGTGAGCAATGCCCATTCGTGCACTCAGGGTTTTGGTACTGGAGTCGAGCTCAACCACACGACCCACGCTGCGCGCACGGTGAATGGAATGATCGAGATCGGACTGAATGGCCAGCCCGGCTGAGTCGTATCCGCGGTATTCAAGTTTTTTCAGGCCATCAATCAACACTGGCACGCTGTTGGTTTTTGAGAGTACGCCGACGATTCCGCACATGGTGTGAGGTATTCCTTTATTTTTTGGTTGATTTGACCGGGCGTTTCCAGCCCGTGATCGTGATTTGTTTGGCACGTGACACGGTAAGTGCATTCTCGGGCGCGTCTTTCGTGAGGGTGGTTCCCGCGCCGAGGGTGGCACCCTTCTTCACCGTCACGGGTGCGACCAATTGGGTATCTGAGCCGATAAAAACATCGTCTTCGATGATCGTGAGGTGCTTGTTGGCACCATCGTAATTGCAGGTAATGGTGCCTGCACCCACATTCACCCGTTCACCAATTTGTGCGTCGCCAATGTAGGCCAGGTGATTGGCTTTGGACTGGTTGGCAATGCTGGCATTTTTGACTTCGACAAAGTTTCCAATGTGCACTTCATTGCCCAATTTGGCACCAGGGCGCAGACGCGCGTAGGGACCAATGACCGCCTTTTCGCCCACGGTGGCATCGGTGAGATGGGAATAGGCTTCGATACGGGTACCCGCCGCAATACTGACGTTGTTGAGCACGCAATATGGGCCGACGGACACCCCATCGCCCAAGGTGACCTGACCTTGAAACACACAGCCAACATCGATGGATACATCTGCGCCACAGTGCAGCGTGCCACGCAAATCGATCCGGGCGGGATCGAGCAGCTGCACACCTTCGATCATTAATTTTTCAGCCTGATGAAGTTGCCAGATACGCTCAAGCTCGGCCTGTTGAACTCGGGAATTGACGCCCGACACTTCCCAACTGTGCGTGGGCTGACAGGTGCGCACCAGCAGCCCATCTTCATGTGCCATCGCGATGATGTCGGTGAGGTAATACTCGCCTTGCGCGTTGTTGTTACTCAGTTTGCCTACCCAGTTTTTTAACTGCGCGGTGGGGCAAGCAAGAATGCCGGTGTTGACTTCGGTGATAGTGAGCTGCGAGGGAGTTGCGTCTTTTTGTTCGACGATGCCAACCACTGCACCTTCGGTATCGCGAAGAATGCGGCCGTAACCGTGTGGGTTGGGCATATGCAAGGTCATTAAGCCCATCTGCCCGGCTTTCGCGGCCTGAACCAAGGGCTGCAAAGATTCGAATTGAATAAGGGGGACGTCACCATACAAAATCAGGGTAACAGGATGATCAGCCAAGGCCGGGATTGCACATTGAACCGCATGACCTGTACCCAGTTGATCTGACTGAGAGGCGAACAGAATGCCTGATTGGTGAGACAAATGCTGCTGAACCGCTTGGGCACCGTGCCCGACCACGACCACCACATGTGGGTTTTCAAATTGCAAAGCGGTACCCACCACCCGGCCCAACATGGACTGGCCACCCACCGGGTGCAACACCTTGGGCAAGGCTGACTTCATGCGGGTGCCCTTGCCTGCTGCGAGTATCAAAATATTCATGTCAATAATCAAATTTAAAAAAATAAAGCCAGCACACCGGTGTAACCGTACAAAGCACCACGGAAAATTTCGCCGTTGGCTGAAAAACCAATCAGGGGAATGTCCCCCAATTGCTCTCGCACAATTTGCTGTTCAACGCCTTGCAGGCCGAACAATGCCGCGCCACGACCATTGCAGGCAATGTACACCGCGCCGCGAGGTTTGCGCTGAGAATGGATTCCAGAAAAACCAGCGGCCTGAAGTTCGTTGAGTTTGGGTGCCGGCGCGTCGAGATCTTCGCGCAGTTCCGCACACATTCTGGTTAAATCGACCCGCGCAGAATTTTCATCGCGAGTACAGAAAGACAATCGATCGCCCAACTTGAAATCTTCAGCAACAGCCAGGGATTTTTTGTTGGGATCCATTCCAACCACGGGACGTACTTTCAGCTGGTGCGCCTCGGAGCGACCCGCCGTGTAACCCTTAAGCGCAATGGACTCAGCAAGTGCACGGTCAGTGAGACCGACAAACAAACCATGGGCAAAACGTTTGGCCAACACCTCGGCGGCCTGGCTTGCGGGATCACCTTCGTCCGAGTCGGGTTGCAAACCCAAATCAGCGAGCAGTACATCGAGCGCCGGCAAACCATCGAGTTCTTCGACAAAATTACCGCGAAGCCCGGTGATTTCGTGCTCCATGCCCACCACTTGAACGCCTTGAGTCATGCGTACTTCGATAGGCAAACCACTGGCAAATACCACGCCAGACACACCACCGGACAGGGGTTCAAGGGCAATGTGGGTATTGGCCGTACCTGCGCAGACAAGACCACCGAAAATTTGACGAGTACTGACTTTAAGCGACAGATCATCGAGCAGATCGTCAATGTCCTCAGTGAGCGGATCGATGTGAATGAGCGCGGAGGACATGGCTTCCCGCCCCGACGCTGTCACTGTGCCAGGTTTGGGCAATGGCAATTTGCCTGAAAAAACTCGCGCAGAATCGGCAGGGAACTCCATCAGCATGACTGCCAGTGCAGGCTCTTGGTAATACTCCACTCCACTGCTGCACACACCAGGCGCCAAACCGCCAACCCACTCCTTGATATTGGTTCGCTGGCGCAAACCCTGAAGAATTTGTGGCATGTTTTCGGCGAATGCTTCTGTGGCGTAAATCAAACCCAGCTTTTGCGGCCGGGAAATATCGCTTGCGAACTGCTCCAGTTGCATCTGGCCTTCGAGCTGCACCAACACGAGTTCAAGTGCCTCTCTCCAGTTGGGGTGTGTGGCGTGGCCAAAACGAAACATCTATGTCCTTGTGCGCGCGGGGCGGGTGCTGCTTGAGGTTTTTTTACGGGGCGTGGCCGTACGCTTGGCTTTGGGCTTGGCAGGTTTTGGAGATGGTTCAGCTGCATTGGGACTGGCTTCGGCACCGGAACTTGCCATGGCTGCAGTGGCAACCACTTTGTTGAACTGGTCCTGCAACAACCCCCACCAAGCGGTGGCATTTGACACAATGGCCTTCGAGGATTCTTGCGCAGCCGCATCGCTTGCAGCAGCAGGCGCAGCGGGCTCGCGATCGGGAATTTTGGGTGCAACGGGCTCAACACGAGGCACGGGTGGTGGCGCAACTGCGGCCTGCATGGCGTTCCGAATGATTTCCTCGTTTACAGCTTGATTGACATCGCTGACTCGGTCACCACCCAAGCCCAGATTGGAGCTGAAAGATTTGATGGTGGCAATGGTGCCGCGCTGCACTTCCAGCCCCTGAATGGTGGCCCGCAACATACTGAGGTTGACATTGAGCCATTGCTCAACTGCTTTGAGATCCGAGATGCGCTTGTCAAGCTCATCGAGATCAGTGGTTGGGTTCATCACGCTGGGGATCGGCAGACTTCCCCAGATTTTCTTTACAAAATCAAATCCATCAGTAACCGACAAATTGGGTATTCTTTTGTTCGACATGTTTCCCCCTGCGTTTGACGCGGACTGCCTTGCTGAGTGGCCCGGTGACTGCGAACTCAGTGACTGCGAATCATGGTGCCCACGCCTTGGTCTGTCAGAATTTCAAGCAGAAGGCAGTGCGGAACACGACCATCTACCACGTGAACTGAGTTTACTCCGCTTTTTGCTGCCTCGATCGCGGAAGATAACTTGGGCAGCATTCCACCTGAAATGGTGCCATCTTCGAACAATTCATCGATACGTTTGGCAGTCAGGCCAGTGAGCAACTTGCCGTCTTTGTCCAACACCCCGGGGGTATTCGTCATCATGATCAGCTTTTCAGCTTTCAGGATTTCAGCGATTTTTCCTGCCACGAGGTCGGCATTGATGTTGTAGGCCATGCCATCTTCACCAAAGCCAATGGGTGAGATAACGGGAATAAAGGCGTCGTCTTGCAGGGCTTTCACAATGGCGGGGTCAATCGATGCAATTTCGCCCACGAAACCAATGTCGTGAAACTTGCCAGGCTCGCTTTTGTCGGCCAGCTTCATCTTGCGGGCTTGAATCAGCCCACCATCTTTGCCGGTTAAACCCACCGCCTTGCCGCCGTGCTCGTTGATCATCATGACGATGTCTTGCTGCACCTGACCACCCAGAACCCACTCCACCACTTCCATGGTTTCTTCGTCGGTAACGCGCATGCCTTGAATAAAGGTGCCTTGCTTGCCAATGCGACGCAGAGCTTCATCGATTTGAGGGCCACCGCCGTGCACCACAATCGGATTGATACCGACCAGTTTGAGCAACACCACATCGTGAGCAAAGGATTTTTGCAGATTGACATCGGTCATGGCGTTGCCGCCGTACTTGACCACCACGGTTTTGCCATGAAAACGGCGAATGTAGGGCAAAGCCTCGGACAGAACTTTGGCTTTGATGGCGGAAGTGAGATTGTCTGTGGTCATGAATTGTCCGGGTAGAATCTGGGCACAAAAAGCATTTTAAAGCGAATCTACCCGGACAACGGTGGCGAGAATGCCGATCGACGGATTCTAGAGAATGAATTGGGCAAGATCCTCGGATTTGGCCGCCTCACCCAGCCGGGAGTCGACAAACTCGGCTGTAATTTTCACAGGCCTGGGCTGGCCATTGGCCTCGAATGCCACCTCTTCAAGCAGGCGCTCCATGACGGTGTACAAGCGACGGGCCCCGATGTTCTCGGTTTTCTCGTTCACTGTGAATGCGATCTCAGCCAGCCGGCGAACACCTTCGTCGGTGAATTCCAGCTCAACCCCATCCGTTGCCAGTAAGGCTTTGTACTGCTCGGTGAGACAGGCGTCGGTGCTGGTCAGGATTCGTTTGAAATCGTCAACGGTTAAGGACTCCAGCTCAACCCGGATCGGAAAGCGCCCCTGCAGCTCAGGAATGAGATCAGAAGGGCGAGACAAATGGAAAGCACCACTGGCGACAAACAGGATGTGATCTGTTTTGATCATGCCGTACTTCGTGTTGACTGTGGTGCCCTCCACCAGCGGCAGCAAATCGCGCTGGACCCCCTGGCGCGACACGTCGGTTCCCCGGCCGTCGGCTTTGGTCGCAATTTTATCGATTTCATCGAGAAACACAATGCCGTCTTGCTCGACCCTGGCGATCGCTTTGGCACGCACTTCTTCTTCATTCACGCGCTTGGCGGCTTCTTCATCCTGAATCGCCTTCAGCGCCTCGGCCACTTTCATTTTGCGCAGCTTTTTCTTGCCACCTGAAATGTTCTGAAACATGGATTGCAACTGCCCGGTGAGTTCCTCCATGCCGGGTGGGCCGACTACATCCAGCGAGGGCGAAGCGGCAGCTACCTCAATCTCGATTTCCTTGTCATCCAACTCACCGGCGAACAACTTTTCCCGGAATCGAATACGCGTGCGGTTTTCATCGGGCTCGGGGGCTTTCTCGGTGAAGCCGAAATCCCGGGCGGGGGGAAGCAGTGCATCCAGCACCCGGTCAAAGGCGGCGGACTTTGCCTCTTCGACCACGCCAAGCTGAGCCTCTTCTCGAACCTGCTTCAAGGCAATTTCAATCAGGTCACGAATGATCGTGTCCACGTCGCGGCCCACATAACCAACTTCAGTGAATTTGGTGGCTTCAATTTTGATGAAGGGCGCATTGGCGAGCTTGGCCAGGCGACGGGCAATTTCTGTTTTACCCACACCGGTTGGGCCGATCATGAGAATGTTCTTGGGCGTAATTTCCTGACGCAGGGGCATGGGCACCTGCATGCGGCGCCAGCGATTGCGAAGCGCCACAGCGACGGCACGCTTGGCGGCATCCTGGCCAACAATGTTCTTGTTGAGCTCTTCAACAATGTTTGAAGGTGTAAGTTGAGTCATGGTATTAACCTTTGCTGCCAGATGCTTCAGGGGCACCCAACACTTCAATGGTGTGATGTTGGTTGGTGTAAATGCACAGTTCGCCTGCAATGGTCAGGGATTTCTTGACGATTTCTTCGGGCAAAAGCTCGGTGTTTTCAAGCAGGGCTTTCGCCGCGGAATGTGCGTAGGCACCGCCACTGCCAATCGCGACCAAGCCTTGTTCGGGCTCAAGCACATCGCCATTGCCGGTAATGATCAGGGAATGATTTTCATCCGCCACGGCAAGCATGGCCTCAAGCCTGCGAAGCATGCGATCAGTGCGCCATTCTTTGGCAAGCTCGACTGCTGCACGCAACAGGTGCCCCTGGTGCTTCTCGAGTTGGGCTTCAAAATGCTCGAACAAAGTAAAAGCATCGGCGGTGCCGCCTGCAAAACCCGCCAGAATTTTGTTGTGGTGAAGACGCCTTACTTTTCGGGCCGAACCTTTGACCACGATATGCCCCAGGGTAACCTGCCCGTCACCACCAAGTGCGACGTGCTTTCCTCTGCGTACTGACAATATAGTGGTGCCGTGATATTGCTCCATGCCTATCCTTTGGTTGGGGTGTTGCGCTGTATGCGCTGATGTCACGATATGGGGACAATCAGGGCAGGATCAAGTCTTGTTTGATGACAGGCTGAACCTGAACGAAGGCGCTGAGTTCGATTGCAGCCTCGTTGGCTTGATCAATGGAGGTGAACGGCCCCACCAACACGCGGTGAACGCCTGATTCAGAAAGAATTTGGCTGGCTTTGCCGAAAGCCTGATGATTGGAAGAAACTTGCGAGACCAGAGCCTCTGCGTTGTTTTTGTTGCCGAACGCGCCAATTTGAAGATACAAGGGTGCTCGGTGAACCGGCACCAATGTGGACGGGTTGCTGAGTGCAACCTGCTGTACTTGCGCGCCATTTTTTGCCACCACGGTGCCGTTCTTCTCAGCGTGGTATTGAGCGATTGCATCGGGTGTCATCTTCTCGACAAGCACTTCAGCACTGCCCTGCTTGATGTAGTCCAGCTGATAGGCGGCCGCGTAGCTGAGATCGATGATTCGGCCCCGCAAAAACGGGCCACGGTCGTTCACGCGAACAATAACGGACTTGCCATTGGCCAAATTGGTGACTTTGGCATAACTGGGCAAAGGCAAGGTGGGGTGCGCAGCCGTCATTTGGTGCATGTCGTAAATTTCACCATTGGCGGTTTTCGCGCCATGAAATTTCTTGCCGTACCAACTGGCACGACCTTTTTGACTGTAGGGCTCTTCAAGTGATGTTTGCGGCGTGAAACTTTGCCCCATCACGGTGTAAGGCCGGGTATTACGAATTGCAATGGGTTCAAGCTGGGGGCTGGCGGAGGGCAAGTCATCAAGATTGGCTGGGCGTAAATCGCCGGGACCATCGTCCAGATAATAACCACCACCCTGAGGCGCGGGCTCCCAGTTTTCATGTTTGACCGGTGGGGGAACAGAGGGCTTGGCCACGGTTTTCGCCGGGGGCGGCGAGACCGGCTTGTCAAGCGGAACGCTGGAACACGCAGCAAGGATCAATGACAGTGACGCAATCGAAACAAACCTAAAAACACCACTGCGCATAAATGCCTCCCTCATTTTTTCTCCCTGCGCTTCAGGCCTGACGCTGTCGTCGAATCAAGGCTTCCGCAACTCGGATGGCATTGTCTTCAGAACCGGCGATGGACGCAGAAGTAAAGAATTTGCCATCAATTCCCAAGGTGGGAACGCCATCTGCGCCATAAGCTTCGAAAATGGTTTTGGCCTGGGCACATTTAGCATTCACGCCAAACGATTTGAATACATTGGCGAATTCTTCGCGCTTCAAACCGATCGATTCAGCAAAATCGAAAATCTGCTCGTCGTTGGCCAACTGCTTTTTGTCTTTGTGCATGGCTTCAAACACTTTGCTGTGGGCCATGTCGAGTTTGCCCATGGTTTCCAGTGTGTAATACAGGCGCTGATGACCCTGGAAATTGACACGCTGACTTTGGTAAGCGATGGGGATTTTCGTGAAGACTACATCACTGGGCAACTTTTTATGCCAAGCGTTTACTTTGGGCTCAAAGTTGTAACAGTGAATACAGCCGTACCAGAAGAATTCGACCACATCGATTTTTCCAGGTGTGGAACGTGGAACCTCCCGACGTACTTTTCGGAATGCGCCGGCATCTTGGGCCAGTGCCGGGGACAAGCCACCGAAAGCACCCATCACGCTCAATGCCACCGCACTTTGAATCAATTCACGACGTTTCATTCTTGTTTACTCCTTGACCACAGTTGCCTCGAATCCGCCTTTCGTGAGGGGAATTCGGGCCTGATAGGCTTCATTCGCGCTGCCAAATGGCCCCACACGAACGCGGTTTACAACATTGCCGTTGACCTCGCCCACGGCAATTTCGGATTCAGTGCCCACAAACGCAAGCTGAGCCCGCAATTGTTCAGCGTCTTCACGATTGCGAAAACTGCCCAATTGCAGAAAGTAAATGGTTTGGGCCACAGGTTCAATTTGTTCAGTTGGAGTGGCATCCCCTGTCTGAGGTTCCGTGCCTTGCTGAAATGGGTCGATGGTAACCACATTGCCCTGGTTGGCGTTTGCTTTGCCATAAATGGCGCTGTTGGGATCAGGGGGGCTGTTGCCTGGGCCCGGAGATACATTGGGCACGGCACCCTGAGTTTCAGCACCGGAAAATGGCAGCTGTGACTTGCTGACAAACAAAGCCACACCCAACGCAATCAAAAGCCCGAACACCATGCCGAACACAAACGCGGGAATGGTGTTGCCAAGAGATTTTCTAACTTGCGGTTTTGCTTTGGGTTTAGATGATTTCGTAGATGCCATTGGGGGTTCGAACCTGTCCTTGAGAAACTGAGCCTAAATTATGCCCGAAGGCGACCTGCAGATGCGACCCAAACGCGCAAGCCGGCTTTTGGGATTGCCCTCATGCTGTAAAGTGTAGCCTTCATGGGCAAAAGCTCGAAATTTGCTTAAAAATCTGCAATAAATAGGTGCTTTGTGGGTCTTGACTATCTAAAACGCATACTGACCGCCAAGGTTTACGACGTGGCCATTGAGACACCATTGGAGCGCGCACATTCCCTGTCGGTTCGCACTGCCAATGAGGTGTTGCTCAAGCGTGAGGACATGCAAGAGGTGTTCAGCTTCAAACTGCGCGGTGCTTACAACAAAATGGCCCACCTCAGCCCCATGCAACTGGAACGTGGCGTGATTGCTGCCTCTGCGGGCAACCATGCGCAAGGCGTTGCACTCTCTGCCGCCAGGATGCGCTGCCCGGCCACCATTGTGATGCCCACTACTACCCCCGCCTTGAAAATTGATGCAGTAAAACGGTTTGGGGGTGACTGGGTGAATGTGGTGCTGTTTGGCGACAGCTACAGCGATGCAGCCGGACATGCGTCAGAATTGGCACAAGCCAAAGGCCTGACCTTTGTACACCCCTTTGACGACCCTGATGTAATTGCGGGCCAAGGCACCGTGGGCATGGAAATTTTGCGTCAGCATCAAGGCCCGATACACGCCATTTTCATCGCGATCGGCGGGGGTGGGCTGGCAGCTGGCGTAGGTGCCTATGTGAAACAGTTGCGTCCGGACATCAAAATTATTGGTGTACAAACCGTGGACTCCGATGCCATGGCGCAGAGCATGGAACAGCACAAACGCGTCACCCTGGCGGAAGTGGGTTTGTTCTCGGATGGCACCGCAGTAAAACTGGTGGGCGAAGAAACATTCCGACTGTGCGAAAAGTATGTGGACGGCATTGTGCGGGTGACCACCGACGAAGCCTGCGCTGCAATCAAAGACGTTTTTCAGGACACTCGCAGTATTCTTGAACCCGCAGGTGCACTGGCTGTGGCTGGCTTGAAACAGTATGCTGCGGAAATGGGTTTGCAAAACCAAACACTGGTCGCAATTTCTTGTGGCGCCAACATGAACTTCGATCGCTTGCGATTTGTGGCTGAACGCGCTGAGGTGGGTGAGCAACGTGAAGCGATTTTTGCGATCACAGTGCCGGAAGAACGCGGCAGCTTCCGAAAGTTTTGCGACTTGTTGGGTCCCACCAATGTGACTGAGTTCAACTACAGAATGTCGGATTCCGCCAAAGCGAATATTTTTGTGGGCATTCAAATTGGCAACCGTGCGCAGGCAGATGAATTGCAGCAGCGCTTTATTGCATCGGGTTTCGACGCCCTGAACCTGACCGACGATGAAATGGCGAAGCTGCATTTGCGCCACATGGTTGGGGGTAGGTCCAGTTTGGCCGACCATGAACTGGTGTACCGCTTTGAATTTCCGGAACGGCCTGGGGCATTGACGAAATTTTTAACCGCCTTGAACCCGGGCTGGAACATCAGCCTGTTTCACTATCGAAACCACGGTGCCGACTATGGCCGTATTTTGGTAGGCATTCAGGTTCCACCTGCAGACCACGCTGAATTCGACAAATTTGTGAAACAACTTGGCTACCCGGCGGTGAATGAAACCGAAAACCCGGCATACAAGCTGTTTTTGAAGTGATCGCGAGCCTCAAGACGGCTTGGCCACGAAGTAGGGTTGTGTGCCTGTTGCTTTGAGGGCGATTCAAGGCGGGCTTCCCGGTTTGGTTCAAAGCGAGGGGCAGACCCGAAGGGGCTGATGCGAAGACGCGTGGCGTTTCGCATGCACCGAGCAAGAATCAAAAAAGGGAATCAAAGCCCGACAAGCCCGGAAAGCAACAGGTGCACGACCCGCACGAAGCGGCTAAAGCTGCTTGCCAAGACTAACACTCATCATCCGCATCAAACGCTTTGTCACCGGCACCGTCTTCAAGTGCTACGCCAGGGCGAATGGTTTCAAACGGAAACAACTTGCGGTCCATGAGGTGCGAAGGCACCACAGTTGACAGCGAGGTAAACAGATTGGCGATCCATCGGGGGTTGTGCTTTTCCCACTGCTTCAGCAGTGCGGCCATTTCCTTGCGCTTCAGGTTTTCCTGACTGCCACACAAATTGCAGGGAATGATCGGGAAATTCTTCTCTTCGGCATAACGGGCCAAATCGCGCTCTCGGCAATAAGCCAGTGGGCGAATTACTGTGTGCTCTCCGTTGTCACTGACCAGTTTGGGAGGCATACCCTTGATACGACCGCCATAAAAAAGGTTAAGCAACAGGGTTTGCAATATGTCGTCTTTGTGGTGCCCCAAAGCGACCTTGGTGGCGCCCAGTTCAGACGCCACGCGGTACAAAATGCCACGACGCAAACGCGAGCACAGCGAACAGGTTGTTTTGCCTTCGGGAATGACTCGTTTCACAATCGAGTAGGTGTCTTGTTCCTCAATGTGAAACGGCACATGGATGCTACGCAAGTAATTCGGCAGCACTTCCTCGGGAAAACCAGGCTGTTTCTGATCCAGATTCACAGCGACGATATCGAAGTTGATGGGCGCACGCTGACGCAGCAACAACAAAATATCGAGCAAACCATAGCTGTCTTTGCCGCCCGATACACACACCATCACTTTGTCACCCTCTTCAATCATATTGAAGTCGGCAATGGCCTGGCCCACTTGCTTTGTGAGGCGCTTTTCCAGCTTGTTGAATTCAAAGGCCTCTTTCTGTTCAGCCTTGTTGGGGAAAATCGTGATGGTTTGCATGGTCTTACAGCTTTCTAGGATTTGAAGCGGAATACCTCGACACCTGCGGATTCGCAGTCGGGGTAAACCTCGGATTTTTCAGCGCGTACGCGGGCGGCCACCACCTTGGGATGCTCCAGCACCAGCGCCAGGGTTTTGTCCACCAGGGTTTCAAGCAGGCCAATGTGGCCCGATTGAATGAGGCCATGAATTCCTGGTCGAACGAAATCGTAATCAACCACATCGACCAGCAAGTCGCGCTCAGATGGAGTTGATGCGCACTTTACCCAAAAATCAATGTTAATACGCACAGCCTGCGTACGCCCCAACTCTTGGGGAAACACGCCAATTGCGGCGGACACATCGAAGTCGCGAATAAAAACGCGACGGCAGTCGGCCAGGCGGGGATCAAAGAACCAGTCTGTCATGGTGTCATCATGCTGAAATCACGCGCCATGGGCACCAAGTGCTGCCCGCCATCCACAAGAATGGTGGTGCCAGTAATTGCGCGGCTTTGCACCAGGAACAAGACCGTGTTGGCGATGTCCTGAGGCTCGGAGGATTTGTTCAAAGGCGAAATTCGGTGGGTACTCTCGAACTGCGCATCGGTTTGCAGGTGCGAAATCAAGGTGAGCCCAGGTGCCACGCCCACTACACGCACTTTGGGCGCCAGCTCCATGGCCAGCATGGTGGTAGCGGTTTCAAGCCCGGCTTTGGTGAGGGTATAACTTAAAAAATCGGGATTGAGGTTTTTCAGTTTTTGGTCCAGCAAATTAACCACCACGGCCTGCTCATGGTCGGGCACATGCTGATACAGGCGTTTGGCCAATTGAATGGGCGCAGCCAGGTTGGAGGCCATGTGCCGGTGAAAAAGCTCGGGCTGAAAAGTTTCGCCAGAGTCGAATTCAAACAACGAGGCGTTGTTGACAACACATCGAATTGGGCCCGCTTTTTCAGCAGCATCAAACAACGCTTCAACTTCGCTGGGCTGCTCAAGATCAGCCTGAACCACCACGCAGTGCACACCCAGTGCTTCAATTTGAGCCGCGGTGTCGCGGGCCTCTGCCAGTGATGAACGGCAATGCAGCACAATGGACCAACCAGCGCGCGCCAGCTCAAGCGAGATGGCTTTGCCCAGTCGCTTGGCTCCCCCGGTTACAAGGGCAAATTGTGGATTGGCATGTGTCATTCGTGCGCCATCGGTTAGAATCTGGAAAATCAGTGAACAACGACCATCAAGCAAACCAGGGTTTACTTCAAGGCTTTGATTTTTAAAAGAACCCGCTATTCTAAACCAGACCTGCCTCATGCTGTCGAATTTTAATCAAGCCACTCGCTTTGACGAGTTCATGCGATTTGCGCTTTACGATCCCCAATATGGCTACTACGCAAGAGGCGAGCAAATTTTTGGTCGTCAGGGCGATTTTGTTACCGCCCCGGAATTGAGCCCGCTGTTTGGGCAAACACTGGGCAAGGCCCTGCGGGAGGTGCTGCCCCGCTGCAATGGTGTGGTGTATGAATTTGGGGCCGGGACCGGGCAACTGGCTTGCGACATTCTTCAAGCGGCTGGCGATTTGATTACCCAATACAACATTGTGGATGTGTCGGCCGGATTAAAGCCTGTGCAATTGGCCAAGTTAAAGGCACTGCATGGCCCGCAGGTAGAACAAAAGGTGCGTTGGCTGGGCGAGCTGCCTGCGGAACTCCAGGGGGTGGTTTTAGGCAATGAGGTGCTGGATGCCACACCGGTTCGTCGATTCAAATGGCAGGCAGGCAATCCGCAGGAAGCGTGGGTACAGCACCTGAATGGTGAGTTGCACTGGGTGTGGAAACCGGCCGACCCGGTCTTCGCTGCCGTGGTTTCTCAGTTGCAGGATGCTCACGGGCCATGGCCAGAAGGTTACGAATCGGAAATTGCGGAGCAAAGCATTGCATGGGTAAAAACAGTCACGGAGCGTCTGAACGGCCTTGCGCTGATGATTGACTATGGTTTTCACGAAGCCATGTACTATCACCCGACACGCAGGCAGGGCACTTTGCGCGCCACAAGCCGCCACACTGCACATGATGATTTTCTGGTGAACGTGGGGCAGCAGGACTTAACCGCCCATGTGAACTTCAGCGCAATCTATGAAGCCCTGACAAGCTGCGGTGGCGAGCTTGAAGGGTACGCGCACCAAGGCGAGTTTTTATTGGCACACGGCATTCTTGAGTTGGCACAAAAACAACCGGAATTTACCCACCCGACACGCGGTGCATTGATGCGCCAGAATTTGAATACCCTGCTGAATGAAGCCGATATGGGCGAGGCATTCAAAGTAATTTGCTGGAGCAAAGGTGTGAATGCCGAGAACACACAGTTTGCGCAGGTTTTTCTGGACAAGGACCGAAGCGGAAACCTGTAACTCAGCCGCCTGTTGGCAACTCACAAGGCTTGAGCTCACCCTTTCTGTTCAACTCAAACACCGAGCGCACAGTTTCGATTTGCGAGGCATTTCCCCGAAGTTCAAAAAACACGCGCACCGGGCCCAACCGCTCCCGGATCTGGACACCCTCGACGCCACGTCGCGCCAGATCAGCCTTCTGGGCATTCGCCCGATCCAGGTCACGGAACAATCCCAGTGAAATGGTGCCCTGCAAAGGCCCCGGCGTGGTGATGTAGAACATGTCGGCAATACCCTTGCCCGAGAGTTGATCGATACCCACCCCGCTGTTCACAATGTCTTGCGGCAAGTAAACCACATAGCCCACAGGCACCTGGCGCTCGAGTCGATCCGTTTCGCCACCCCAATTCAGCAAAGCCTCTTGAACCCGTGCAGACTCACTTTGCAACAAGGGGCCCCACAACCAACATGCCTGGGTACTTTTCGGATTCTCAAAAACCTGTTTGCTGGCATTTTCAATGGCTGTATCAAGCTGGGCCTGCCCCTGTTTCAAATCAATCTTAGGAGCCACAGGTGCGGGCGCACGAATCACTTCCACGGGCTGATCCCAGGGCCGCTCCACGCCAACCCACTCGGCACGTAAACCCGGAGAATCTATTGCTTTTTGCGAGCTGTTGCCTGTTAAAACGCCAAAACCCAGCAACGCCAAATTACCCAGCAGCAGCAACACAGCCAGAACACGCCAACCATTCATGCTGTTGCACCTTTTTGTGCCAAACGATAATCAAGCACCAGGCCCTTGAATACAGCGTATTCAAGCAGGGTAGCCTGCGGCAAATGAACCTGCATGGCGGGTGCAAAACCACCGGTCAGCCAGATGGCCGGGGGGCTGCCGTATTCACCCTGTAACTGGGCAGCCACGGAATCGACCATTGCTTTTTGAATACGCCCCACACCCCTGCCAATCGCCTGCTGCGTGCTGACAGGCCAACTGTTTGTGCTGGTACTGTCCAACTGCACTTTGGGCAATTCAGCTGTATTTGAATGCAGGCTGCGCAACATGGTTTCAACACCCGGCACGATAAATCCGCCCAAGTGCTGCCAATGGGTATTTTTAACCACCACATCCAGGGTGGTGGCTGTGCCAAAGCTAACCAGCAAATTGACCTTGACCTGGCTCACCTCGCTGAGCGCCATGCATGCTGCCCAACGGTCTTTGCCCAGAGTCGCCGGGGTTTCGTACGCAGACTGAATCTCAGCATGCCTGTTCACAGTCAATACATGCAGAGGTACGCCAGCCGCTTCGCACACTGAGCGCACGGACTGTTCGAAATCTGGGCCCAAGACATTGCTCAGCAAAACCGCCTGTACTGCATGGGTCGAATTCAAACCGGGTGCCAAATGCTGTTGCAAAGCACTCAAGGATCCGGAGAAAGGTTTGAATTCAGCAGTGGCGTGACTAAAAAAAGCCGAGGGCTGCTCAAACCGGACATTGACGCAAGCGTGCAAGCACCACTTTACAAAGGTGTTTCCAGCATCGATGCACAACAAATTCCCAGCGTTGGTCACGGCCTTACCCTCAAGGACAAATCACCTGCATGAACCGCACGCAAGCCGTGCTCGGTATTCACCAGGTACGCGCCTTGCCGGTCGATGCCCATGGCCTCACCCGCGAAACACACCACACCCTGGTCTTCAACTTGTACCTGGCTGCGCAGCCACGCATCCCGTTGGCTGAACTCGGCAAAGATTGAGTCGATGCCCTGAACACTGGCAGCCTCGATCCGCATTAAAATCGATGACACGACCGCCTCGGCTAGCTCACGTGGGGTGGGTAAACTCGGGGCAGGCAAATAATTCGACAAACTTGTAGCACCCAGACCAGACAATGCCTCGGGAACGTCAATACCCTGAATATTCAGCCCCACACCAACCACGGTGATTGCACCCTGCCCGGTTTGAAAAGATTCGCACAACACACCGCCCAATTTTTGCTGATCTGCCAATAAATCGTTGGGCCATTTCAGCCGCACAGGCACATGCCAATGCTCCAGTACCTGCGCCACGGCAACACCCACACACAGGGGCAAAAAAGGCATTTGCTGCCCAGCCATAGGCAAGCCTACAGACAGGCATAAACTTGCGCCGGGCTGCGCGCGCCATTGCCGCCCTGCACGCCCCCTGCCTGCGGTTTGCATGTGCGCCAACACGGCATTCAGGCCGGATACCCGCCCCTGCTGGTAAGCGCGGGCCAGGTAATCATTTGTTGAGTCGACTGAATCGAGTTCGATCCAGTGCACATCGGCTTGGGTTAACATCGAATGCGGGTCACTTCGGGCTAGTTGCGAAATTTTGCTCATCTTAACCTCCGAACGGGACACAAAACCAAGGAATCGCTCAAACGCCATGCCGCCAATCCACTCCAGTCTGCTGAAACGAACCCCCTACACCGGGATTCTCATGTTTGCCAGCCTGTATGCGTGCGTTGTGATTCACCTAAGCCTTTTTCCCTACAGCGATTGGAGACACATTGGCATCGGGCCTTTTGAGTTTTTATTTGGCCCCTGGATTCCTGTGCATCAAAAAGTATTGTGGGCCGATGTGTTTATCAACATTGGAGGCTACATTCCACTGGGCTTCCTGATGCTGCTGGGCTTGAACAGACAGCCGCGAACATTCGACAAAATACTCGTTGTGCTGGTGTGTGCATTTATTTCGCTTGCCCTTGAATCCATGCAAACATTTTTGCCAAGCCGCGTGCCTTCCAAAATGGACCTGGTCACCAACACAATTGGGGGCGCTTTGGGTGTGTTGTTGGGCATTTACGTGACCGCACACCACCGAATTGCGCCACTGCTGAACCGCCGAATTGAGCATTGGCTAATTCAACGCGCGTGGATAGGCATGGGCTTGCTTAGCCTTTGGTTCCTCAGTATTTTGCCGCCACAAAATCCCACATTCAGCACCGGGCTTTGGCTGGGGAACCTGCTTGAAATTCCGGGCCCACTGCAACACAGCACGCCGTTTGGGATACCGCTGGAAGTGTTGCTGAAAATTGAAACCATCGCACCGACATTCATCAATTACTGTTTTTTAATGTGCGCCTGGATGATTGGGTTGGCACAAACACAGGCGGGCTCGCCACGAACACGCTTGCTGATTGTACTCATTGCATTGACCTTGCTCATTCGACTTCTTGATTACCTGGTGCTGGCTCCAGTGTCGGCCTGGACTTACCTGGGTCAACGTTGGTTTGAGGCCAACAGCCTGGGCTTGCTGATAGCCTTTGTAGTTGCACTGACCATTTCAATGATGCAGGTGCTGCCCCACCACATGGCGAGAATCGGGCTACTGCACCTGCTGGGCGGGTGGCTGATCACCTTGCTGCTGCCCGGGGTATACGACCCCGATCTGGGCAATCCGGGCAGCGGCATTCTGGCAATTTTCCGAAGCCTGCAAGAAGCCGGGCGCTGGGTGAGTGAATTGTGGCCAATCTTAGCACTGACTGTTTTGACTTTTTTGAGCCTGCCCGAGCGACGTTTTCGGCGATAATAGTGCCCATACCCTGAGCACTCACGCGGATTCAACCAGCCATGAGCTACTTCGAGAAACATGTTTTCTTTTGCACCAACCAACGCCCCAACAATGAGAGTTGCTGTGCGGACTGCCATGCGTCTGCGGCGCACGCGCATGCCAAAGAACGGATCAAGAAACTGGGCTTGAACGGGCAAGGAAAAATCCGGATGAACAAGGCTGGCTGCTTGATCGATGCGATGAAGGCCCAGTGATGGTGGTGTACCCGGAAGGCGTTTGGTACACCTATGTGGATATATCAGACGTGGATGAAATTATTGACTCTCACCTGGTGGGCGGCGAAATTGTCGAACGCCTGCGGTTGCCATGAATCCAAAAACCCGACATGAGTTGTGGAACGGTCAGGCGGGCCCAATCGAGGTATCGATTGATGAACCTGCGGCCCCATTGCGCGGGCTGGCCGTAATTGCGCACCCCCACCCCTTGTTCGGCGGCACCAAAGACAACAAAGTAGTACAAACACTGGCCCGTGCATTTCTTCAAATGGGCTATGTAACGCTTCGTTTTAATTTTCGAGGCGTAGGTCAAAGCGCGGGCGAGCACGACAACGGACAAGGCGAAACGGACGATCTGGTTCAGTTGACTGAATTGGCCCGCGCCACTCTGCTGCCTGCCGAGCTACAAAATGAGCCGATTGCAATGGCTGGCTTTTCGTTCGGCGCCTTTGTAACCAGCCATGGCGCGCAACGGTTGCGCGAGGCCGGAACGAATATTGGCAAACTGGTGCTGGTGGGCACTGCCACAAGCCGCTTTAAAGTAGCTGCGGTGCCAGACAACACACTGGTCATTCATGGTGAAGTCGATGACACAGTGCCGCTTGCAGATGTTTTACGCTGGGCGGGTGAACAAAACCTGCCGGTGATGGTCATGCCAGGAGTGGAACATTTTTTTCACGGCAAACTGCCTCAACTCAAAGAGCTGGTTGTGCGTTATTACCCAAGCTGAACGCCAAGCCACTTTCCTTCCCCATTTCTAGTACAGGAGCTTTTTACTTGTTTAATTCAGGAATTTCCCGATTCAAACGCCATGTGGGTCAACTCTCGTTGGTTCTGGGGCTTGGTATTGGAGTTGCCACGCAAGCCGCGGCCCAATCCAGTGTGATGCCACCTCCACCCGAAATCGGTGCAAAAGGCTACATGCTGCTCGACTTGACCACCGGTCAAACCCTGGCGGAATTCAACAGCCGTGAACGCCTCGACCCCGCATCACTGACCAAACTGATGACAGCCTACATGGCCTTTGCTGCACTCGACAGCAAGCAAATTCGGATGGATCAGCAAGTACCCGTGTCGCCCTACGCCTGGAAAGCCGAAGGTTCGCGCATGTTTATCGAGCCGAACAAGCCTGTGACTGTTGAAGAGCTGCTGTACGGTGTGATTGTGCAATCGGGCAACGATGCAAGCCGCGCAATCGCAGAACTGCTGGCTGGCGACGAAAACAACTTTGCAACGCTGATGAATCAGCAAGCCAAACGGCTGGGCCTGACGGACACGAACTTCAAGAACTCCACTGGCCTGCCCGACCCACAGCACTACACCACCGCCCGCGATTTGGGCATTTTGGCCAAACGCATCATCACCGACTTTCCGGAATACTACAAAAAAATGTATTCCACCAAGGAATACACCTACAACGGCATTCGCCAACCCAACCGCAACCGCCTGCTGTGGATTGACCCCTCCGTGGACGGCATGAAAACCGGGCACACCGAATCGGCCGGCTATTGCCTGGTCAGTTCAGCCAATCGCACATTGCCCAACGGCGTTGATCGCCGCCTGCTTTCCGTGGTGCTGGGCACCACCTCCGACCAGGCCCGCACGCAGGAAAGCCTGAAGCTGATGAACTACGGTTATCAGATGTTTGAAACCGTGAAGCTGTACTCCGCCAAGCAAGCCATCAGCACCAGTGAAGTGTACAAAGGACAAGCCAAGGAAGTGAAACTTGGCGTGAACAAAGATTTGCTGATCAACGTGCCACGCGGCATGGCCAAACAACTGAAAGCCACAGTCGAGAAAAAAGGCACCCTGATTGCGCCAATTCCAGCAGGAACCGAGCTGGGTAGCCTGAAGCTGACATTGAATGGTGAAACCATCGGCACAGTGCCGCTGCTGGCCTTGTCTACAGTTGAAGAAGCTGGCCTGTTCGGCCGTATGGTGGACTCCGCCAAACTGTGGTTTGAAGAGTAAACAATGAACACACCAACACCCAGTGAAGGCAAAAAAAGCCTGATTGAGTTTCCGACACACTTTCCCATCAAGGTGATGGGAAAGAACGTGCCGGAGTTCTCGCAGGTCATTTGCGATTTATTGCTCAGCATGAGCCCTGGATTTGATGTGGCCGCCGTTGACATGCGGCCCAGCAGCAAAGGCAACTACTTGAGCCTGACCTGCACCGTGTATGTGAACAACCAGGACGAGCTGGACAACATTTACCGGGCCCTTTCAGGGCATGAATTGGTATCGGTTGTGTTGTAAACGGGTTTGTTTCATAAAAAAAGCCGCACCAGCTTTACGAAGTGGTGCGGCTTTTTTCTGGGTGGCCTTATACGCCGTAACGGCTACGGTATTCCTTCACCTTCTCGTACCAGCCCGCGAGGCGAACGTTGGCAGCCTGGCGGGTAAGCAAGTAACGCAACAAGTCTTGCAGGTTGGCAATGGCCAGAACCGGGATTCCGTACAACTGCTCTACTTCCTGAACTGCTGAATGCTGGGTGTCCTGCCCGTCTCGCATGCCTTTTTCCATGCGATCCAGTGCGATCAACACCGCAGCAGGTTCAGCTCCATTGGCGCGAATGATTTCAACAGATTCACGCACCGATGTTCCTGCTGAAATAACATCGTCAACAATCACAACTCGACCTTCCAGTGGCGCACCCACCAAAGAACCGCCCTCACCGTGATCTTTGGCTTCCTTACGGTTAAATGCGTAAGGTACATCACGCCCGCGGCGGGCCATTTCCATGGTGGCTCCGGCCACCAAAGGGATGCCCTTGTAAGCAGGGCCAAACAGCATGTCAAATTGAATTCCACGCTCTGCGGTTTGCTCAAGCAAGGTTTGTGCGTAAAATTCACTGAGCTTTTGCAACGACGAACCTGTGTTGAACAAACCTGCATTGAAAAAATACGGCGACATTCTGCCCGCCTTGGTTTTGAATTCGCCAAAGCGCAACACTTGCTTTTCGACCGCAAACTGCAAAAACTGGTCGGAAAGAATCTGCAAATTTTGATTTGAATCGACCACGATCAATCCCTAAAAAACTGAATGCACACAATGACCCGCATTATCTCAGCAAATCTGAATGGAATTCGTTCTGCCCACACAAAAGGGTTTTTCGACTGGATGAACCAAAGCCAGGCCGATGTGGTGTGCGTGCAAGAGATCAAGGCCCACCTGGCGGACCTTGGCCCTGAGCACTTACAACCCGGCATGTACAAAGGCTACTTTCAGGCCGCAGAAAAAAAAGGCTACAGCGGTGTTGGCCTTTACTGCAAAGTAGAACCACTTAATGTAATTTACGGGCTGAATAATGCGGAATTCGACGCAGAAGGACGCATGGTGACGGCTGAATTCGAGAATATGATTGTGTCGTCGATCTACTTTCCATCCGGCAGCAGCTCCGAAGAACGACAAGAAGCGAAATTCCGGTTTTTAGATCATTTTGGGCAAATTTTTGATGATTTTGAAAGCAAAAAGAAGCCTGTTGTATTGTGCGGCGACTGGAACATCGCCCACAAAGAAATTGACCTGAAAAACTGGAAAGGCAATTTAAAGAACAGCGGCTTCACACCCGAGGAACGTGCCTGGATTGGCAATGTGATTGAAAAACGTGGTTGGGTGGACGCCTACCGTGTGCTGTACCCGGAAGAAACGGACGGTTGCTACACCTGGTGGAGCAACCGCGGGCAGGCTTATGCCAAGAATGTGGGGTGGCGAATTGATTACCAAATGGTCAGCCCGGCATTGCGTGACCTGATTCGCGAAGTAAATGTGTACAAGGGCCAGAAGTTTTCAGACCACGCGCCCTTGATTGCGGATTACGACTATCCGCTTTGACGCTCGGCAGGTATTCACTGCCAACTCGACGGGGTTGGCGACAACTTCGCCCCCCATCGAATAGGCACCGACTAAGAGCCCAGCTTCGCTTTCAAAATCTCGTTCACCTGCGCGGGATTTGCCTTTCCACGCGCTGCACGCATGATCTGCCCCACCAAGAAGTTAAATGACGCCTCTTTACCGGCTTTGTACTCGGCCACTGGCCCAGGGTGCGCTGCAAGTACGTCGTCGATCATTTTTTCAACAGCACCCGAGTCGGAGATTTGCTCTAAACCCTCGCCCTTGATACAAGCATCAACATCGCTGTACTTGCCGTCCCACAAAGCAGCAAACACCACTTTACCGGTTTTGTTGTTCAAAGTACCATCTACCACACGTTTCACCAAGGCCGCCATCAGGGCGGGAGCAATTGGCGATTCCGCTGGGGTTTTGTCGTCACGATTAAGGCTTGCAGAGAACTCGCCCAACAACCAGTTGGCCAAAGGCTTGGCTTTGTCTGCGCCCGCCGCGGCCAGCGCCGCCTCGAAGTAATCGGTCATGGCGCGGCTGGCTGTGAGCGTCACCGCATCGTATTCACTCAAACCCAGCTCAGCGGTGTAACGCGCCTGCTTTTGACCAGGCAATTCGGGCATTTCGGCACGCACTTGCTCAACCCACTGCGCAGAAATCATCAGCGGTGGCAGGTCGGGATCGGGGAAGTAACGATAGTCTTCCGAATCTTCCTTGCTGCGCATGGAGCGGGTTTCGTTGCGATCGGGGTCGTAAAGTCGCGTTTCCTGTTTGATTGTGCCGCCATCTTCGATGATCTCGATTTGGCGCTGTGCTTCATAAAGAATGGCGGCTTGCAAAAACTTGAAGCTGTTCAGGTTTTTGATTTCGCAGCGTGTGCCCAGCTTGGTTTCGCCTTTGGGGCGAACCGATACGTTGGCGTCGCAGCGGAAACTGCCTTCCTGCATATTGCCATCGCAAATACCAAGCCACGTAACCAGTGTGTGCAGGGTTTTGGCGTAGGCCACTGCCTCCTCGGCCGAACGCATGTCGGGTTCAGTCACAATTTCAAGCAAGGGCGTACCTGCACGGTTCAAGTCGATGCCCGACTGGCCTGCGAAGTCTTCATGCAGGCTTTTGCCCGCGTCCTCTTCCAGATGCGCGCGAACCAAGCGTACTGTTTTCATTTGATCGCCCAGCAAAAAGCTGACCGTGCCGCCCTGCACCACCGGAATTTCAAACTGACTGATTTGATAACCCTTGGGCAGATCCGGGTAGAAATAGTTTTTGCGGGCGAACACCGATTGCTCGGCCACTTTGGCGCCCACTGCCAGGCCAAATTGAATGGCGCGTTGAACTGCCGCCTTGTTCATCACGGGCAGCACACCAGGCAGTGCCAAATCCACAGCACAGGCCTGCGCGTTGGGCTCAGCACCAAAAGCAGTGCTGGCACCGGAGAAAATTTTTGACTCGGTTGTTAACTGGGTGTGGGTTTCAAGACCCACCACAATTTCCCATTGCATGGTGCGATCCCTTTTTAAGACGGTGTACGAAGGTGCCAATCGGTGGCAACTTGATAATGGTCAGCCAGCGCCAGCAATTCCCCTTCCTTGAAATAATTGCCAATCAATTGCATGCCGACAGGGCGATTTTTGTCGCCAAACCCCACGGGCACGCTCATGCCGGGCAAGCCAGCCAAACTTGTGCTGAGCGTGTAAATGTCGGCCAGGTACATTTGCACCGGGTCAGCCGACTTCTCGCCCAAATTCCATGCAACCGTGGGGCTAACCGGACCGGCAATGAAATCGCACTGCTGGAAAGCAGCTTGAAAATCTTGCGCAATGAGGCGGCGAATTTTCTGGGCTTGCAGATAATACGCATCGTAATAACCATGCGACAACACATACGCACCCACCATAATTCGGCGCTGTACTTCAAGGCCGAAGCCCTCGCTGCGCGAATTCTCGTACATGGACTTCAAATCGCTGTACTCGGCTGCGCGGTGGCCGTAACGCACACCATCAAAACGCGACAGGTTAGAGCTGGCTTCAGCAGGCGCAATCACGTAATACGCGGGAATGGACAATTCCGTGCGCGGCAAGCTGATGTTCACCAGCGCGGCGCCCATGGCTTCCAGCTGTTTTAATGCAGCGTCGATCGGTGCACGCACATCGGCAGCCAAACCCTCACCAAAAAATTCGCTGGGCAAACCCACGCGCACACCAGCCAGTGGCTTTGCAGCATTACCAGTGCGAAGAGGCTTTCCAAAGCTGGCGGTGAAATCTTCATCCGGAGTTGGCCGTTGAACACCGGTGCTGTCTTTCGCATCAAAGCCCACCATGGTGTTGAGCACCAAAGCACAATCACGTGCGCTGTGTGCCATGGGACCAGCTTGATCCAGGCTGCTGGCGTAAGCGATCATGCCGTAGCGGCTGCAACTGCCGTAAGTGGGCTTGATACCGGTAATGCCACACAGTGAAGCGGGCTGGCGGATGGAGCCACCTGTGTCGGTACCGGTTGAAAACGGCACTACACCCGCGGCAACTGCCACAGCTGAACCGCCAGACGAACCACCCGGCACGGCCAAGGTGTCCCAAGGATTCAGGCAAGGGCCATAGGCACTTTTTTCATTCGATGAACCCATTGCAAATTCATCGCAATTCAATTTGCCAATGCTCACTGCGCCCGCAGCGTTCAAACGCGATACCACTTCGGCGTCGAAAGGGCTTTGGTAGCCAGCCAGCATTTTGGAGCCCGCTGTGCTTGTCCAGCCTTTCGTTACGAAAATGTCTTTGTGCGCAGTGGGAATACCCAACAAGGCACCGGTTTCACCCGCGCCCATGCGTGCGTCAGCGGCCTTGGCTTGTTGCAGGGTGAGGTCATCGCGAATGTCCACGAATGCGTTCAACCTGGACTGCTCACCAGCTTGGCGCAAAGCATCTTGCGCCAACTCAACGGCACTGGTTTTTTTCTCGTCCAGCAAGGCGCGCAGCTGGGAAATACTTTGAATTCTGGATGACATGCTTAAAACCACATTCCAATATCGGATTTTCTTAAATTAGGAGGACTGAATTCTTGATAAACGATCATTCAATGACCTTGGGCACCAAAAACAGGCCTTTCTCGGCGGCCGGTGCGTTGGCCATATTGGCGGTGCGATTGTCGGCCTCAGTCACGGCGTCTTCGCGCAAGCGCAGCGCGATGGGTTGAATCAGCGACAGAGGATGCGCCAACGGCTCAACGCCTTCGGTGTTTTCACTGCTCAAGCGATCGGCCAGTTGCATGATGTTGTTCAATTGTTGCTCAAGGACCTGAGCCTGCTCGGGCGCCACTTTCAAGCGCGACAAGGCCGCAATTTTTGCAATTTGTCCAGAATCAAGGGACATAAATTTTCTCCGCCGACCAGCAGGCCTGAGCATCGCTTCTAAATGATGCAAAAGCCGCTTGGTGAAAGTCTGTGTTGATCAAAGTCTGCTTATTTTATAGGTTATCATCGGTAGTTATGCCACTTGACAAGTGAAGTCCCATAAATAGTGGCGAACCGGACAACTTCTAGACAACTTTGAGCTTCGCGGGCTTGGCAGCTCTCCAACTACACAACACAGGTTAGAACATCACCATGTTTGGGTTTCTACGCAGCTACTTATCAAACGACTTGGCCATTGATTTGGGCACGGCCAACACGCTAATTTACGCCCGCACCAAGGGCATCGTTCTCGACGAGCCTTCTGTGGTTGCCATCCGCCAGGAAGGTGGCCCCAATGGCAAAAAAACCATCACAGCGGTTGGCCTTGAAGCCAAGCAAATGTTGGGCAAGGTGCCTGGCAACATTGAGGCCATTCGCCCCATGAAAGACGGCGTAATTGCCGATTTCACCGTGACCGAGCAAATGCTCAAGCAATTCATCAAAATGGTTCACGAAAGCCGCCTGTTTTCACCCAGCCCCAGAATCATCATTTGCGTGCCCTGCGGGTCTACTCAGGTTGAACGCCGTGCCATTCGCGAAAGCGCGTTGGGCGCGGGTGCTTCTCAGGTTTACCTGATCGAAGAACCCATGGCCGCAGCCATCGGCGCTGGCTTGCCGGTGTCTGAGGCATCGGGCTCCATGGTCGTCGACATTGGTGGCGGCACCACTGAAGTGGGCATCATTTCCTTGGGCGGCATGGTGTACGCCGGCAGCGTGCGCGTGGGCGGCGACAAGTTTGATGAAGCCATCATCAGCTACATTCGCCGCAATTACGGCATGATGATTGGTGAGCCCACGGCTGAAGCCATCAAGAAGCAGATCGGTTCAGCATTCCCCGGCTCAGAAGTGAAAGACATGGAAGTGACCGGCCGCAATTTGTCGGAAGGCATTCCACGCCGTTTCACGATTTCATCCAATGAAATTCTGGAAGCGTTGACCGAGCCCTTGAACGCGATTGTTTCGGCAGTGAAGTCTGCGCTGGAACAAACCCCGCCTGAACTGGGTGCCGACATTGCCGAACGCGGCATGATGCTGACCGGCGGCGGCGCTTTGCTGCGCGACCTGGATCGGCTGCTGATGGAAGAAACCGGTTTGCCAGTGCATGTGGCCGAAGACCCGCTAACTTGCGTGGTTCGCGGCTGCGGTCTTGCGCTGGAGCGCATGGACAAATTGGGCACCATTTTCACCAGTGAGTAAGTAACTTAAAACGGTTCGAACTCCGGCTTGTTACATAGCCAGCATTGAACCGGCTAAAAGCCTATGGAGTACACACCACCACCGTTGTTCAAACAAGGTCCATCCGCACGCGTGCGGCTGGCCTTTTTTGTCGCGCTTTCGGTGGGTTTGTTGTTTCTCGATTCACGCTTTGCCGCCATGGAAGTGGTGCGCAAAGCAGTGGGCACGGTGCTTTACCCCTTGCAAAAAATTGCCAGCCTGCCCATCGAATGGAGTCAGGCTGGTGTGGACTACGCCACATCGCTGGACACACTCCAATCCGAGAATAAAACCTTGATTCTCGAGCAACTTCAAGACAAACAACGCCTGCACGAACTCGAAACCTTGCGCCAGGAAAACGAAAAGTTGCGCAAACTCATGAATGTGGGCAACACACTGAAGGTAAAGCGCTCCATTCTCAGCGAAATTGTCAGCGATGCACGCGACCCGTTTTCGCGCAAAATAATCATCGGCAAAGGTTTGATCCAGGGTGTCAAAGAAGGCATGCCGGTGATCGACGAATTGGGCTTGCTCGGCCAGGTCACCCGCGCCTTCCCGAGTCGGGCCGAAGTCAGCCTGATCACCGACAAAGAACAGATTATTCCCGTTGAAAACCTGAGGAATGGCATTCGCAGCGTTGCCTATGGCGGGCTGGACGGCGGGCTGATTGAACTTCGCTTCATGGCGGCCAACGCTGACATTGAAAACAATGACCTGCTGGTGACATCGGGGCTTGACGGCGTATACCCCAGAGGAATTCCTGTGGCGAGAGTCATTCGGGTCGAACGAAATTCGCGCTATGCCTTTGCCAGTATTTTCTGTGAACCCATTGCTGGCGTAGAGCGACACCGGTTTGTGCTGGTGCTCGACACCTTCCGCGAAAAAATTGCAAACGATGCGCAGCCAGCCGCCAGTGCACCCACGCCGGGGAATAATGCACCGAACACAGAATCGGCCGGCCCGCCCACCAACAACCCAGTAGCAGCCACCGCCCCCACCCCGACAAACACAACGGAGGCTGGCAATGGGAATTAATCCATTCGGCAACTCCGAAATTTTGCGCCCGGTAAACCCTTGGTTCATTGCATTTTCGCTGATGGCTGCCTTGCTGTTCAAATTCATTCCAGTCGACCGAAATTGGGTTACGCCCGATTTATTGGCTTTGGTATTGGTGTTCTGGAACATTCGGCAACCGCGACGAATCGGAATTGGCGTGGCCTGGTGCTTCGGCGCGGCAGTCGACGTACATTCGGCCAGCGTGTTCGGGGAACACGCACTGGCCTACACCCTGCTGTCTTACTTCGCGATCACCATTCACCGCAGGGTGATGTGGTTTTCCCCGATGATGCAAGCGGCCCACATTTTTCCCTTGCTGCTGGCGGCCCAAGCCATCACAGTCATTATTCGGGTGATGTTCGGCGGCACCTTCCCGGGCGCCTGGATATTTGCGGAGAGCGTACTGACAGCCGCCTTGTGGCCGCTGACACAGTTCTTGCTGCTGGCCCCACAAAAACTGCCAGAAAACCGTGACAACGACCGCCCGATATGACCGAGTTTAACCACCCAGAACAAGCCATCAAACAGTTCCGGTTTCGGTTGTTTCTGGCCGGGCTCTTTGTGGTGCTGTTGTTTCTGGTGTTGGTGGCACGCTTGCTGTGGTTGCAAGTGATCAGCTATGACAAGTACCAATCCAAAGCGGAAGACAACCGAATCACGATTGTGCCGCTGGTGCCGAACCGGGGTCTGATTCTGGACCGCAACGGGGTGGTACTGGCCAACAATTATTCGGCCTACACGCTGGAAATCACGCCTTCGAAAATCGACAATCTGAACGAGATGATCGACGAGCTGGGCAAGATTGTCGAAATTTCAGCACTGGACCGCAGACGGTTCAAAAAACTGCGCGCTGAATCCAAACGGTTTGAGTCCATTCCGATTCGCACACGCCTCACTGATGAAGAAGTGGCCCGTTTTGCGGTACAAAGCTTCCGCTTTCCAGGCGTGGAAATTCGCGCTCGCCTTTTCCGTCAATACCCTTACGGTCCTCATGCCGCACATTTGCTGGGCTACATCGGTCGTATTTCTGCAAGGGATCAGGAACGGATCGAAGAACTGGACCAAACCAACAACTACCGGGGTACTGCCTACATTGGCAAAGACGGCCTTGAGAAGCGCTATGAAACCGAGCTGCATGGGCGAACGGGCTTTGAAGAGGTAGAAACCTCGGCGGGCGGGCGGGCCGTGCGCGTGCTGTCACGCTCACCTGCGGTGCCGGGTGAAAACCTGATGTTGTCCATCGATATTCGCCTGCAAGAAGCGGCCGAGAAAGCCCTGGAGGGCAAACGTGGCGCCCTGGTGGCAATTGACCCGCGCAACGGTGACATTCTCGCCATGGTGAGCGCACCCAGTTTTGACCCCAACCTGTTCGTGGAAGGCATTGATTCCGAAAACTGGAAATTGCTGAACGAAAGTATTGACCGGCCATTGCTGAACCGCCCTTTGGCGGGCACCTATCCGCCAGGCTCTACCTTCAAACCCTTTATGGCACTGGCCGCGCTGGAGCGAGGCTTTCGCACCGCATCGAGCACGCTGCGTGACCCTGGCTATTTTGATTTTGGTTCACGCCGGTTCATGGACGACAAAATTGGCGGACACGGCATGGTGGACATGTACAAGTCGATTGCCGAATCGTGCAACACCTACTACTACATGCTGGGCAGCGAGATGGGCATCGACATTATTTCGGAGTTCATGGGCCGTTTTGGCTTTGGATCGCGCACAGGCATCGACCTGGACGGCGAACGCACGGGTGTGCTGCCCTCTCGGGAATGGAAAGCAGGCGCTTTCAAGAAGGCCGAAGCGCAGCGTTGGTATTCGGGCGAGACCATTTCAGTGGCGATTGGGCAAGGCTACAACAACTACACCCCGCTGCAATTGGCCCACGCCACAGCGGTGCTGGCCAGCGGCGGCATGAACGCAACACCCCGGCTGGTTCGGGCCTTCCAGAACCCGGTCAGCGGCCAGGTGACTGAAAAACCACTGGAAGCTTTTAAACAGCTAAACTTGCAACAACGGCATGTTGATTCAGTCAAACTGGGCATGCGAGGCGCGGTGCTTGAAGGCACGGCCCGCGGCGTTTTCAGGGACGTAAGCTATGAAGTGGCGGGTAAAACAGGAACTGCACAGGTGTTTGGACTAAAGCAGGGCGAAACCTACAAAGACCGTGCTGCCTCGGCCGAGCGCCTTCGAGACCACGGCTGGTTTATAGCGTTTTCACCCATGGAACAACCTCGAATTGCCTTGGCTGCAATTGTTGAGAACGGGGGGTTTGGCAGCCAGTCTGCCGCACCCGCCATTAAAAAAGTGCTCGACACTTACTGGCAAATTGAAGCGGAGAACGACCCCTCTATTGTATTGCCGCCACCTCAGGCTGCTGAACAGGCTGCCGATCGAACAATCAGCGGAGAGTCTCTGCCGTGAACCGAAACCGCGCCATTCAACGTGAACCCATTTGGCCGCGAATCAAGCCATTCCTGACCGTGTTTGACCCGGTACTCAGCACGATTTTGCTGTCGTTGGTTGTGTTTGCCTTGATCACCCAGTACAGCGCGGCATTTGATTTCGAGGGGCGATTTATCGACCACTCACGCAACTTGCTGATTGCATTTTTGGTGATGTGGGTAACCGCCAACCTGAAACCCCAATTTTTGATGCGAATCGCAGTGCCGCTGTACGTGGTGGGCGTGGTTTTGCTGATTGCTGTTGAACTGTTTGGCGACATTTCAAAAGGTGCGCAACGTTGGCTTAACCTGGGTTTTATCCGGATTCAACCGTCGGAGATTATGAAAATTGCCATGCCTCTGATGTTGGCCTGGTTTTTCCAGCAACGGGAGAATGTGTCAGGCTGGCGTGAATTCGCGGTGGCTTCGGTTATCTTGGCCATTCCCGGTATTTTGATTCTGAAACAACCCGACCTGGGTACAGCACTGCTGGTATTGGGCTCGGGCTTCTTTGTGATTTTCTTTGCAGGTTTGTCGTGGAAAGTAATCGCTTGGCTCACTGGCTTGTTTTTGGCCAGCCTGCCCCTGTTCTGGACGCTGATGCACGATTACCAGCGCCAGCGGGTGCTCACATTGCTAGACCCCACGCAAGACCCGCTTGGCAAAGGTTTTCACATTATTCAATCGACAGTGGCCGTGGGCTCGGGTGGATTTACCGGCAAAGGTTTTTTGCAGGGTACCCAAACACACCTTGAATTTATTCCCGAACGCACGACAGACTTTATTTTTGCAGTACTCGCCGAGGAGTTTGGCTTGCTGGGCTGCCTGGTTCTGTTGACGCTCTACACCTGCCTGATTATTCGGGGCCTGGTGATTGCCGGCAATGCACCCACTTTGTTTTCACGCCTGATGGCCGGTGCCATGGCCTTGATTTTTTTCACCTATGCCTTTGTGAACATTGGTATGGTCAGCGGTATTTTGCCTGTGGTGGGCGTGCCTCTGCCTTTGATGAGTTACGGTGGCACCGCCATGGTGACACTGGGTATGGGTGCCGGTATTTTGATGAGTATTCAAAACACCAAAAAGCTGATTCAAACCTGAAGGCCGTGCATGATTGACGCGAGCAAAGCCTGGTTGCAAAACACCCTGCCAGTGCAATTTCAACCATTTGTCAGCCGCTGGAGGGACGATACCTGCGCGCTGGCGCAGCAATTTACCCCGTGGTTGCTCAATGGCGAGCACTTGGGCCATTGGGACACCCAACACCAGCAAACCTTTGAGAAGGTATTCAACGCGGCGGGCTTGACCTGCACAGTCACCAGCCTGGGTATTGAGTGTACCCACACCTCCGGGCCACAAGCACTGAGCGCCAAACTGGCTAGCGCTGGCAACATGCTGAAAGCCATGGGCTTGGTGCCTGGCTGGCGGCATGAAGAGCAACTGGTGATGAATTCACTGGGTGAAGTATTGGCCACCGCTGAGCGGGCCTTGTTCAAAACGCTTGGATTTCGCAGCCGCGCCGTGCATGTGCATGTTGAGAATCACAAAGGTTGCGTGTGGACCGGCGTGCGCGCCATGAGCAAGCACGAGAATCCCGGCATGCTCGACAACCTGGCTGCGGGCGGTATTGCCAGCGCAGAGAGCCTAGACAGCACCCTATGGCGTGAACTAAACGAGGAAGCAGGGTTGAATTCAGACGATTTTGCATGGATTGAACCGTTGCCCCCCCATGAACTGGTGTTAAGCCGCCCCTTGCTGTATGGTGGCTGGCATCACGAAACAGTCATGCTGTTTCGGGGCCAGTTGAAGCAGGGGCGCCGACCCCGGAATCGCGATGGCGAAGTAGGCGCATTCCAGTTAATGACAAGCGAGGCCTGCATTGAAGCAATCAATGACTGGCAATTCACCCCCGATGCCGCCTTGTGCTGCGCATTGGCACTGGCCACCGCCAAATAAATACGAAAGGAATACATATGTTGTTGGGTTTGAAGGGCGCTACGTACCGCATTGGTACCACCGTGCTGCTGGATCAGGTTGATTTTTCAATTGAAGAGCGTGAACGCGTGGCCTTGGTGGGCCGAAACGGCACGGGCAAAAGTACCTTGTTTCGCATTTTGACCGGGGAAACCACACCCGAAGACGGCCTGGTGATTAAACAGGACGGCCTGCGCATGACTTGCCTTGAACAGGCCGTGCCACAGGAACATGACGACACCATTTTTGATGTGGTGGCACAAGGCTTCGGTACCTTGGGCAAACACATCAGCATCAGCCGCACACTGGGTCCGCTGGATCATGATTCGTTGACACCCGCACAGGCCAAAGTGCTTGAAGAGGCACAACATGAATTGGGCGAGCACCATGGATGGCATCTGGAAAGCGAAGTAGATCAAATGCTTTCCCGCATGAAGTTGCCTGCGGACTTGCCCTTTGCCAAATTATCAGGCGGCATGAAGCGCAAGGTCATGTTGGCCAAGGCCATGGTCAGCAACCCGGATGTGCTGTTGCTGGATGAGCCCACCAACCACCTCGACATTCCCAGCATTGAATTGCTGGAGGAACAGATTCGTCAATTCAAAGGGGCTGTTATTTTTGTAAGTCACGATCGGTCCTTCATGCGCAAACTGGCCACTCGTGTTTGTGACCTTGATCGCGGCATGCTGAAAAGCTGGTCGGGCGGCTACGAAGGTTTTTTGAAAGGCAAGGCCGAATTTTTGCATGCCCAGGAAAAAGCCAATGCACTGTTTGATAAAAAACTGGCCGAGGAAGAAGTGTGGATTCGTCGTGGGATTGAGGCACGACGCACCCGTAACGAAGGCCGGGTGCGCGCATTGATGGAAATGCGCAAACAGTTTTCAGATCGACGCAATGTAGTGGGCAGCGCAAAGGTCCAAGTGCAAGAGGCTGAGCGCAGCGGCAAAGTAGTCGCTGAGCTGACCGACATTAACAAACAGTTGGGTGACTTGCCAATTTTGCGCAACTTCACTAACACCATTTTGCGCGGTGAAAAAATAGGTTTTCTGGGCCCCAACGGCATTGGCAAAACCACTGCACTGAAAGTGTTGCTGGGACAATTGCCACCCGATTCAGGCCACATCAAGTTGGGCACCAAACTTGAAATTGCCTACTTCGACCAGTTGCGCAGCCAGTTCAATGAAGAAGACACTGCGGTTGAAATCATTGGTGCCGGCAAGGAATTCATTACCATCGATGGACAGGCCAAGCATGTGATCGGCTATCTGCAAGACTTTCTGTTCACACCCGACCGGGCACGCCAACCGGTGCGTAGTTTGTCGGGTGGTGAACGAGCAAGGCTGATTCTGGCCCAGTTGTTTTCAACACCCTCGAACGTCATGGTGCTGGACGAACCCACCAACGACCTGGACATTGAGACTCTGGAATTGCTGGAAGAAAAGTTGATGGCTTACCAGGGAACACTGATTTTGGTAAGTCACGACCGGGAATTTTTAAACCAGATCGTGACCCGTTGCCTGGTGTTTGAAGGCAATGGCGTAGTGGGCGATTACGTGGGTGGTTATGACGATTGGTTGCGCCAACGCACCACCGACCCCTGGGCCAATGTGGGCAAGGCCAACACGCCCAATGCTGCACCACCTGCTCCACCCGCCGTTGCGCAACCAACAGTTGCAGCTACTGCACCAACACCTGTGAAGAAGACTAAAAAACTGGGTTACAAAGAGCAACGTGAACTCGAAATGCTGCCCGCGCTGATCGAGAAACTGGAAACAGAACAGGAAGCACTGGTGGCAAAAATTGGTGACCCTAACTTTTACCAGCAAGAGGCCAGCACAGTGACTGCCGCGCAAGCCCGCATGGTTGACCTGGAAAATGAACTGCTGAAAGCGTATGCCCGCTGGGAAGAACTGGACGGCTAGGGATTTACCCGGCAGCGACTAAGGACGAATTCGGCTAGGTTGCCCCTGCGCGGTCAATACCATGCCCAAAGACGCCCACACCTCATCGGCTTCCTTGTAGGCCTTGGCCAGTTGAAGGCGCATGCCATAAAACAGTTTTGCCTCGGGCAAAGTGCCTGCAGTATCCGGCACCCGCGCCTCCAGCAAACTGCGCGCGGTTTCTTCACTGGCAATGTGAAAACTGCCACTGACCACGCGGCCACCGGTCAGGCGCCGTACTTCCCAGGTAAAACTTTGGCCCCACTCAAATTTTGCGGCAGGCGGCAAACTGACATACTCGCTCTCAAGGGGTTCAACCCAAAATCGCTTGCCTCTTGAATCAAACAACATCAAGTTGCCTTCTCTCGGCAAATCGCCCTGAAATATAAATTCCGGATTACGGGTCAACAGCAGCGATCCGTCGATGGGTTGCAAAACGCGAAGTGCGTCACTTTCGGCCGCTTCGGTTTTATCAGCTTTGTCGCCTTTAACTGGCAACACACCGCGCGGGCGGGTATACAGATTAATCCATTGATCAACCAAATCCAGATGGGCTTGCTCCAGAGGAAAGACTTTCACAGCTGGCCCGCTCAACACGCGAACAGTGTCAGCGATTACTTTGAGCCGGGCGGGTCCGTTGTAGACCCTTCGATTGCCGGTGTTCAAGATCAACACAGAGAATCGCTGCCCTTTGGGCACTGCAATGGTATGACCATGCAACAGGCGTTGGGTGGGAAGGGCACTGTATCGTTGACCCTTCGGATTGGTGACCACCACCTTCTCAGTGGCGGCCAGAACAAAAACAACGGGCTCATTGGCTTGCGCCACCCCGGTGAACAAAAGGCAGGCGACAAAAGCACACTTCAACCACACGTTCAATACCACCCCACCAAAGACAAACCAATACCCAGATAATCGGATTTGTAATTGTAATCAATCAGGCTTTCGCCATAACCGGTGAAGTATTGCAAATGACCACGCAAGTTGCTGGTGAGCGGGAATGCCCAGTCAAATTGAACAGCGCCCCGAGACTCATCGCCGCCGCGAAAGTTATGGCGGGTTAGCAGGGAATATTCATGGCCATTGTGTTTGTGAACCAGCAACATGTCGCCACGGCCCATGAAATCGCTGATGTCGGGGTTGTCATCTTCGGCGGCATCTTCGGCAATGCGCAACCAGGGCCTGAATTGAACCATGGTGTTTTCACGCTCAAACCCGACCATGCCGATCAAGCGATTCCAGGATCTCGACAGTGGCAAGGCCCGCCCGTTGGACTGGTGATTCAGGCTCAAGCCCAGTAGGCGAGGTTCCCAACCAGTGGCCTCCCTGAACTCGCTCCAGCTGGAGCGCCAAGTGAAAATCAGCTCTGGTTCATAATTTGTTTCCCGAAAAGGGCGGGAAATGTCCTGGTTCATAACCTGCCAACGGCTGGACTGCGTGTAGCCAAACCACAAATCACCATTGTCACCAAACATGTTCTCCATCACCTTGGTTTTCAGGCTGAGCTGAAACTTCAATTCATTGCGATCGAGATTCTCGGGCGCATCACCCGGCTGCACTGTGTTGGCGGGGTTCGGGCTGGTGGGACGAATGTTCGGTGATTTGTTGTGATACACCGGCAACAGGTAAACAGGCTGGTACGGGCGTATGGAAAAAGTGCCTCGTTTGGCTGACGGGGCCAGCTCCCAGCGGCGATCCAGCCAGCTCAGGGTGGTGTCTTCGCTGCGTTTGTACAACAACAACCCCCCATCGATGGCCGCGGCTGCTTCAGGAGCGGAACCATCTTTGACCACCAGGCTTCTGCCTGTGGCATCATCAAAGCAGAGCAGGCGAAGTTGGTCGTCTTCGAGAAACAGGCAGGCACGAAGTGCCTCTTCGTCCAGGGTTTTGTTTTGAATGTCTTGGGCGTTGGCCCAACTGCCCAAGCCGAAAAGGCCCAGCGCAACAAGTAGGGTTTTGTTCATAATCGCGTACTGCGTCAAGCTTGGTTGGCTAGATACTCTCACATTTGGTTACAATTCTTAAATGGTTTCATTCCGCTTCAAAAAATCGTCGGCAAACAAAGACACTTCCACCAGTGGGCAGGGTCGCGAGTTCACCATTGATGAACTTGCGCGCACCGCCAACACCACAGTGCGCAATGTACGTGCCTATCAGGATCGGGGGCTGTTGGCCCCGCCTGAAAAACGTGGGCGCGTGGGTTTTTACAGTGAAGACCATTTGTCGCGACTCAAGCTGATTGGGCAAATGTTGGGGCGCGGTTACACCCTGAGCAATATTCAGGAAATGCTGGACGCCATTGACAAGGGTTACGACCTTCGCCAGCTGTTGGGTTTAACGCATGCAATTACCAGCCCGTGGACAGATGAAATACCGAAGAATTACAACCCGGTGCATTTGGCCACCCTGTTTGGCACCAGCTTAAGCCGTGGTGCCCTGGCCAAAACAATTGAGCTTGGCCTGCTGGAACCCGATGGTTTGCGTTACCGTGCACCCAGCCCGAAAATTTTGCATGCTGGTGCGGAAATGGCCAGTGCCGGTTTGCCCTTACTCGACTTGCTGGATTTGATTGCGTCGCTGCGTGGCCATCTTGAAAGCTTTTGCGACCAAGCCGTTTCGCTGTTTGTGAAAGAACTGGACCAATACGGCGACAACCTGCCACCCAAGGAAGAATTGCCCAGGCTGGCGCAATTGATCTGGAAAATTCGCCCCTTGGCCATGACGGCGATTGAATCGGAAGTGTCACGGGCCCTGCAAAAATCGGCCAGCAAATTTGTGGATGAACGAATTGTGGGCTTGATCGACAAAATGGCAGAGGAAATACCGAACAATCCTGCATTTCAACCCACTGGCTGGGTACCACCAGAGGCACCGGCCACGGGCGACAACAAAAACTGAACCGGCGGGTTTACAGCAGCAACAACAAGCGATTGCCGCGCTGATTCTGCTTGGCCTGGTACACGAAACGCCGCGACACCATGCGCATGAATGCCAGACCCATGCCTCCTTCAGGCAAGTCGCCCAAACTCAAATCGTCTTGAAATGAATGCTCGTGGTGCATTTTGCTGAGCACATGGGCTGGAATACTGCTGCCCCAGTCTTCGATCAACACCCCAACTCCGTGGTGAAAGGCCAGCACAGTAAGCTGCGCAGGCTCGGGGCGTTTGTCTTTGAAGCCGTGCAACATGACGTTGGTCAATGCCTCAGACACCACGAGATCGGTGTTGTAACAAACCTCCTCGGTGTAGGCCAACTCTTCTACAAATGCCCGCACTGCACGGCTCAATACACCGATGTTCACGGTATCTGCAACAGCAGTGAATGCAGTGTAATTCAGGAACTCGCCCAATTTGAAGGCATGCTCGTGCGATGAAAACTCGTCTTGCAGGGTCAAGCCAGTTTGCACAAATTCATCGGCCAATTCAGATACCCGCGCAGAAGGCAAGGCAAGGCGCTGCACTTCAAAACTTTCACGCCACTGAATCCCAAGCAATGACAGGTCACCCACGATATCTACTTCATTGCGACCCGAATCCAGCAGACGGGAAAACTCCCGGCTCAGCACATCCCCTTGTGTGTCGTCGAGCAACACGGACTGTTGCCAAACCTGAATATCGGGCACGCCCAAAGTGTTTGCGCATTCCCGCGGGTAAAAATAAAGTCGGCTGCCCGGGGCGATCACGCTTGATAAATGACCTGCCCAACACCAAGGGCCTGCCCCGGCTCGCCGTTCGTGCCCAAAAATGCGGGTGCGAAGCCAGGTTGCGCCATGACCATGGCCCAATCGCCAATACCGGCGACCAACAAGGTACCTTGGTCAAGATTGATCAAGCCATAGAGCAAGTCAAATTGTGGTGGCTCGTCTTTCAGGGATGGCGAAATGCTTGAAAGTTGGGCCAGTACCTGCTCGGGGCTGGCCAGGTAACGCCGAATTTTTGAACTGGTTTCCTCCACGGGAAACAACACGCGCGTGGCACGGGCCATTGAAAACCACCTTGCCAACGCCATGGTTTGCAACGCTGTTGCCGTGTCCTGGCCAGCCATGTTCAGCATGAAAAAACCATGCTCATTGGCCTGGGTTTCAAGCAAACCCATTTGTTTGCCACACACATAACCCTGTGGCTGGTAAATGGTTTGAATTGCAAATGGCCAGGGGTACTGCTTGCTTTTGGGCAACAGGGCCCGTTGAATTCGTGACACTTCACGCATGTCACGTTGCAAGGCTTCATACAGCTGGCTAAGCTCAGTGTGTCTGCGCTCTAAGCCCGTGTGCAAATCTGCGATTCGCTCGGCGGTTTTCAGGCGTACTTTCAACTCACTGGGGTTGACCGGCTTGGTCATAAAGTCATCGGCACCGACGCGCAAGCTGTTCAAAAGGTCGTCCCGACTTGCGTAACCTGTGATCATGATGATGTAAGTGTAAGCATTTTGTTTTTGCGCACGCACTTGCTCACACAACTCAATACCGCTCATGCCCGGCATGTCCCAATCGGTGAGCACAAAGTCGGGTTGATGTTTTTCAATCAGGGCCAGCGCTTCATGGCCATTCTTGGCGGAATGCACGGTGTAACCCCAACTGTGCAACATGGCCTCGAAAATTCTTAAAAAGCTGCGGGAATCATCAACAATAACAATCGACTTGCCCGCTTTCGCAGGCAAAGAGCTGGGTACATTGGCCTGAATTTCCTGCAAGCGAAACACCAGTTCGGGCACCTGCCGGTCCGCGTCCACCACATCACGCTGGTCCAATACACCAGGGCGCGGGGCAAGCATCAGAATAGACACGTCGTCCTCAAAACCCTTTTGCTCAATGACCGAGCCGCCCCAATGCTGAACCCGCATTTGAATGCGCTCGGGCAAATCAGACCAACGCCCCTGACTGCTTTGCTGATTGACAAAATCGAGCAGGCGTTTTTCTCCAAACGCTTCGGAGCTGGCCGACAAAACTTCAGTAACACCGTCGGAATACAAAATGAGGGCGTCTTCATTGCCCAGTGTCAGCTCAATGTCCTCAAAGTCATCGAAATCGAACAAACCCACTGGGTACCCACCTCTGCCCAGCACATTGGCTGGTTTTCCAGCTGACAACAACAAAGGCGAAGGGTGGCCAGCCTGGCACAGGGACACCTGTCGATTGGCAGTGTTGAACACGCCGTAAATCATGGTGAAATAAGAAAGGTCAGATTCAGTTTGCTGAAACAGCCGGTTCAGGCGCGCCACAACGTCGCGAGGGCGCGAGACCAAACGCTGGCCGTCCGACCCCAAACGTCCTTCAAACACAATGCTGGTGGCAGAGCGGTCTGCAAACATTTGAACCAGCTGCATGGACTTGACAGCAGCAGGTATGCCATGACCGGACACATCAAGCAGGTAAAAGCCATACACGTCGCGTTGCAGCTCGAACACCTGCAAGTGATCGCCGGACACATACTTGGAAGGCACCGACAACCATTGGTAGTTCAGGCCCTGAAACGGACTTTGCGCCTCGGGCAGAAAACTGCGCTGAAGGCCGGATACGGCACGGAGGTCATGCGCAATCACATCGTGGGCATGCGCGAGTTCATTGGTTTTTCGGGCCAGCCGGGCTTGAAGTTCAATACGGCGGACTGCCGACTGCAACCGCGCTTCCAGTTCATTGCCATCGACGGGTTTGGTGAGTACGTCGTCAGCGCCTGCGTCTAGCGCCTTGATGAGAAACTCCTCATCATTTTGGGCTGACATCAAAATAATGTAGGTGTACTGCCCCAGGTCTAGCTGGCGCAAGGCAACGCAAAGCTCAGTGCCCTGCATGCCGGGCATTTGCCAATCGGCCAGCACCAACTGGAAGCGATGCCGCTCAACAAGTTGTATCGCTTCCTGACCGCTGGCTGCAAACTCAACCGGATAACCCCACTTGGCCACCATGTGAACGAACAGATTTCGCTCCACCACCGAGTCATCAACAACCAGAATTCGGGGCAACAATTTGTTGGCGTCGTCCGTCACTGGGAATCAGGCCTGCTGTAGAAAGGCAACTGCCTTGGGCATGTCTTCCAGCAGGGAAAATTGTCGGTCCATGCGCGAAAGCTCAAACATCATTCGCACGGATTTGTTCATGCCCACCAAGGCCAGCCTGCCTTGGTGATTGGTGATGTTTTTCAGCAGGGCAACCAAAGACCCCAAACCACCGGAATCCACCAATTTAACGGCCCCAATGTCCAAGGCGAATTTTCGCGTGGAGTCCAGTTTGGAAACCACCGCATTGCGGATGATTGTTCCCACCGCGCTGTCCAACCGCACTGCGTCCACGCGCAACACGAAAATATCTCCCACCTCTTCTGTCGAAACCATTTTATTCGCCCTAAACTGTTAATTCTCTTTTCTTAAAGTGTGCTCTTTTAGACACTTCGCGCAATAATTAGTTAAAACAAGCTCTAGAAATTCAGCATATACAAAAACAATAGGATAACGTATCGAACTATGCTGCATACTTTTCAAAATATTGACAAATGTTGATCAAATATTCTCGAATGCAGTGACTTAAGCAGGCATTTATTAAAAATCTGTTCTTATATTCCAGTCGACCAGCGAACCCACTTATGCGACACCTACTATTTTTAGCGTTTGTTCTATTTTGCCTGACGGGGTACTCACAAGAAAGAGGAGAACCCACTACGGTATCAACCAGCCAGGAAACTGCACCTGCCGTTGAGCGAACCCGCACACTGACATTTACCCAAATGGGACAGCCCAACGGGGTTCGGTTGAGTGGGATCAACCGCTTTGTGGACTTGAATTCAGGAATTCGCCTGGACGAATTGGTAACCCGTGCAAGCCTTAGCCTGAGGGTGCTTTACCCACAAGGTATGCGCCACGATCAATCCTTTGTGCGTGTGTATGTGAACAACCAGCTCTCCGGTTTGTCCCAGCTGAGTGTAGCGCGCGCCGGTGTACCGCACACTGTTGAAATTGAATTGGACCCGTTGCTGTTTTCCGATTTTGCAACCATTCGCGTGGAATACGACGGCACCTACGACAGCGAGTGCGTGGACCCGGGCAACCCCACCCTGCGGTTTGACATTCGCCCGGAAAGCGCATTGACCATTGGCTCAACACCGCTGAATCTGGTCAACGACCTGGCGCTGCTGCCAGCGCCTTTTTTCGATCCTCGAGACAACCGCAAACTCCGGCTACCACTTGTACTGCCCGTGGAGCAAACCGAAGCCAGCATGAAAGCCGCGGGTATTCTGGCCTCCTGGATGGGTGCGCAAGCCTTTTACCGCCAGGCTGAATTTGAATTGCTTGAAACTGCATCACCAACGCGCCACACCATTATTTTGACCAAAGGCAAAAAAATGCCTGAAGGCATGAGCGAGGCCGATATTGAAGGGCCTTCCCTGATGATCGTGAGCGCAAGGAAAACCCTTGGGTCAAACATTTGTATGTGATGGGGCGAACCGATGAGGAGCTTTTACAGGCTGTGTATGGCTTGGTGATTGAAGGCCAGGTGCTGAGCGGACAAAAAGCCCTTGTGAAAAAAGTGGACTTGGGCGCCCCGCGCAAGCCTTACGACGCGCCGCGCTATGTGCCCACCAACCGGCCTGTGCGCTTTGGCGAGCTGATTGATTTTCCTGGGCAACTGGAGGTGAGTTCTGACAAGCCACGCGCCAGCATCAATTTGCGCCTTCCACCCGACTTGTTCAGCTGGGCAGGCCGCAATATCCCCATGGATTTGAAATACCGCTACACAGCCCCTTCCCGCTGGAACGATTCTCTGCTGAACATTGAAATCAATAACTCGCTGATTCAATCCTTCCGTCTTGCCCCACGCTCGGAACAAGTACAAAACAAAATCAATATTGATTTGTTGGGCCAAGCTGAACTGACCAGTGAAGAGGCGCTACAAATTCCCGCTTTCCGCGTGGGTGGCAACAACGAACTGGCCTTTGCATTTGGCTTTATGGCCGAAGGTGGTGGTTCTTGCACGCGGGTATCGCAAGTAGCCAGGGGATCCATCGATCCGGAATCAACCCTGGATTTCTCCAACCTGCCCCACTACACCCGCATGCCGAATTTGACCGCCTTTGCCAACGGTGGTTATCCCTTCAGCATCATGGCAGACCTTTCGGACACAGCCATTGTGCTGCCCGCCAATCCCACGCCGCTTGAAATTCGTTCCTACCTGAATGTGATGGGCCTGTTTGGACAGTGGACAGGTCTGCCTGCCACTCGCACCACCCTGATTGTTTCTGACAAACCCGAAGGCATTGGAACCAAGAACTGGTTGGCCATGGGCACCAGCGATCGCCTGGATTGGCTGAATAATGCCAACATGAATTTGCCCATGGTATTGAACGCCACCGAACGCAGCATGGGCCTGCCACCAGCCATTCAGTGGCTGAAGGGTTTGTGGCAAAACGATACGGAATTACAACCCAGCGACAGCGCGCGTGCCTTGATTCAAACCGCAGGCTCGCTGGGTGCGATTGTGGGATTTGAGTCGCACCTTGCACCCAAAAAAGCCGGGCTGGTGGTAACGGGCACCGACCAAGACAGTTTTGAGCGCGCAGTGGCTGCCCTGTCGGATTATGGCGACGTTGCCAAAATCAAAGGCAGCGTGAGCCTGATTCGTGGCGATGACATTCAAAGCTACAGCCTGGGAGAAACATACATCAGCGGCGCTCTGCTTGGTGGTTGCGTTTGCGTATTGCGTTTTCAGAATACCCCGCATTGATTGCGGTGGGTGGTGCCCTGGCTGGGGTGATCTTGGCGATTCTTGCATTTGGCTGGTTGTCTGGCCGGGCATCGCGCCGCACAAAAGGCAATTGACAATGGCCTTGTGGCGTAATTTGTTGCAACGCCTGGGGCAGGGCGCAGTACTGCTTGCTGCTACCGCAGCATGCAACGCCACGCCCGCGCAGGCCTGGCCCGCATGGGACGGTTTCAAAAGCGCGTTTGTCAGCGAGGACGGGCGCGTGATTGACCGAAGTCAGGAAGACCTGCGCACCGTGTCAGAGGGGCAGTCCTACGCTCTGTTCTTTGCCTTGGTGGCACAAGACCAAAAGGCGTTTGACGCCATATTGAATTGGACTGAGAACAACCTGAGTGCCGGCGACATGGGCAAACAATTGCCCGCATGGATTTGGGGCAAGAAAGGGGAAAGCTGGGGCGTGATTGATGCCAACAGTGCATCAGATGCCGACCTGTGGATTGCCTACGCCCTGCTTGAAGCCAGCCGCGTGTGGTGTAACCAAACCTACGCCGACAAAGCGCGCACGTTGGGTGATTTGATTCTGAACAAAGAAAGTATGGAAGTCAGCGGCTTGGGCTTAAGCATATTGCCAGGCCACACCGGCTTTGTGCTGGACAATGGCGCGGTGAAACTGAACCCCAGCTATCTGCCGCCTTTCATGATGGCCCGCTTTGCCAATGCCTGGGCAGACGACTCGCGCTGGGCCCAAGTTTACCTGGCCAGCCAGAAACTGCTGCTGGACACTGGCCGCACAGGCCAGTATCCCGACTGGGTGCTGTACAACAACGGCGAAATGAGCTTGCCCGACGATGAGCAACGTGGCGATTATGACGCCATACGCACCTATCTGTGGATCGCCATGAGCAGCGAAAACGACCCCACCACAGCGCCCTTGCTGAAACAACTGTCGCCCTTGGCGGCCTTGCTGTTGAAACGCCAGAACATGCCTGAGTGGTTTGAACCAATGACTGGAAAATTTTCCACAGAGCGTGGGCCTTCCGGTTTTCAAGCCAGCATGGCACCTTTTCTTCAAGCCGTCGGCATGCCCGGGCTTGCTAAAAAATTTCACACCCAAAGCCTGAAAACTTCGAACAAGGAAGCGTGGCTGAAATACGGTTATTACAACGGCGCCTTGAGCCTGTTTGCTCAAGGGTACATGGACAAGTTTTATCGATTCAATTCCTTGGGCGAATTATTGCCCCGAGGCAAAGAGGTTAAAAGCTGTGGCTAAGTGCAAATCAACTTATGGCCTGCGGGCCCGCACGCTTGCATGGGCAATACAAGCCAGCTTTGTGGCAATGCCCATGATATTGCCAACGCCAGTGCATGCCAATGTGAATACGCAGCAAACCAATATTCGTGCGCTGAGTGAAAAAGGGGTGTACTGGTACGAACGTTTTCGCTTCGATTTGGCGGTGCAGTCTTTCAACAAAATATTGTTGATAGAACCCACCAACGCGTCGGCCTTGCGCTGGCAAGGCTTGATTGATCTTGCGCGTGGCGATGTGCAGGCAGCCAATGTGTGGCTGGGCAAACTGCAACTGGTACACGGAAACAATCCGTTTTCCATCGAGTTACAACAAGCCATTGCCTTGGCATCCGACAAGCGGCAGCAATTCGCAGAGTTGCGTTATATCGCAGACAGCGAACAAGTTCCTGCCAACCTGCCACAGCGTCTTCGGCAATTGCTTCCACAGCCACCCTTGGGTGAAGCTGCAGTACAAATATATCGCTTGATGAACCGCACCCCGGAAGGCCGCAGCTACGCCCGCGAGCAAGTGGCCGAGCTGGCCAGGCAATACCCGGACGACCGCCGTTACAGAACCCTGCTTGCTGAACTGGGCGGTGCTGGTGCCAGCACACTTGCACAAACGCCAACACCCGGTGCCGCGCAACCCCCCCCGCCGCCCAGCCAATACCAACCGTACAAAACCCGCACCGGCAGCTCTAGCCCAGCCAACAACACCCGAAGTTGCGCCCCCCCCGCCTGCAGAGCCTGAAGTACCCACAGCCCCGGTACTTTCTGACTTCGAACAGGGACAACAACTGGCTGACAATGCACAAAAGCAGATTGATCAGGGCAACAAAACTGAGGCAGCCAGGCTGCTACAAAACGCAGTAGACCTGAACCCGAGCTACCCCTGGTTTCGCTACGACCTGGCCACCCTTCTGGATGACCAAGGCGATGCAGGCAGCAAACAGGCTGCCCGGCGAGTCATGGATGAAGGCCTGGCGCAGGACAAAGGACAGGAAATGCGATTTGCAGCTGCGCTGCTGGCCGCTCGCCAGGACCGTGGCAATGACGCCATTGAATTAATTGATGCCGTACCCCGTGAAAACTGGACAGAAGGCATGACTGCACTGGCAAAGCGGGTGCAATATGGCCAGTACCTCGATGGCTTGCGTGCGCAAGAGAGGAATGGCGATTTCAATGCGCTGGCCAATTCAATTGGCACAACACCCAAGTGGCGAGCCGAACCGGAGGTGCAGGCACTGGAACAAAATCTTCAGCGCAAACGACAGGTGCGCTTGCGGATGTCCTATGAAAACGCAATTATCGATGGTGATGAAGGTGTGTCTCGTATCGACAGTGACGAAATCCCTCTGCAACTGGATTTGCCACTCGATTTTGAACGTACCCTGTTTTTGCGCGCAGACACATTGAATGCGAATTCGGGCCGAGTGAACCCCGCCACCGCCAGTAACTTTGCAAAGCTGGGCACCACCCTGCCCACCGACCCAGCCATCGCCAGCGACCGACTGGATCAAAACTACAAAGGCCATGTGGTGGGTGTGGGTGTACAAACCGAACAATACCGGGTTGATTTGGGCACCACGGTGGGCGACTACCCGGTCAATGACTGGGTGGGTGGTGTGCAATGGCGCACCAGCCTGGGTGAAGGTTCATTGCGGCTTGAAGTGGCGCGGCGCATGGTCAACGGCAGCGTGCTGTCGACCACGGGGGCCATCGATCCCTTAACTGGTGAGCGCTGGGGGGGCGCACGGCGCAACGGTGTCAGCGCGGTGTATTACCAGGCATTCAACCCCACTCTTGACTTTGTTGGCATTGCTCGGGCCAACCTGATTACCGGCAAAAACATACCCGACAACACCGAGTACAACCTGCAAGGCATTGTGGGTAAAACCGTGTTTCAGCGCCCGGGGCATGAGGTAGAAATTGGTGCGTCGTTATTTTTGTGGTCGTTCGAAAAAAACCTGCGCTTTTACACCTTTGGACAAGGCGGTTACTACAGCCCCCAGGCATTTGGTTCGCTCACATTTCCCATTACCTGGACTGGCAATATGAATGGCTGGTCCTGGCAGGCCCAGGCCCGCGTGGGTGCCAGTGAATCACGAGAAGACGACACTGCGCTTTATCCGCTGAACCCGGAACTTGCCGCTGCCGCTGCAGCACAAGGCAACCCTACCTTGCAAATTGGTGGCCCGGGTGGCGGCACCAGCACCGGTTTGCGCCTTGCACTTGAACGCCAGGTGTTAAAAAACTTTGTGGTGGGCGGTTATTTTGAGATCGACCGATCTGAAGGTTACAACCCTGACCGATTGCAACTTTATTTGAAATATTCGTTTGGTGATTTTTTCGAATTAAGCGTGCCACCAGAAGGTGTTGCACCTTACTCGAGGTTTTGAATGATTGACTTGCCCAAGCCCGGAGCCTACGTTGTACGCGCGCCCCATGCGAATCATTTTTCGCAGGGCCTGGTGCAACACTGGCTGGACTCGCAAGAAGAAACACCATTCAAGTCCTGCCTGTGGCTCACAGCAAGCCCTAAAAACGAGGTGCGCAACCTGCTTGAACCTTATTTGCTCAAACGCGCTGGCGCCCCAAAAGGTCTGGATGTGGTCTCAGTTCGAAACTTGTGGGCCAAAGGGCATGCCAAAAACGGCATTCGCCAACTTTGCCGTTCCCTGAACACACTGTGTGTACTCAAGCCGGCCTTGGTCGTGATTGAACATGCAGAACTTTGGTTTGACGACAGCGACGAACCCTTGAACCGGCAAAACCCGCTGGCGCAAATGCGCCTGCTGCACCAATGGGCTCACCATGCACAGGCCCATGTAGTCACCACGGTGCAAGGTGACCTGCCCGAATGGAGTACATTTGCCGACGGACTGGCCGATGTCAGCGATCTTGGCGAATTCGAGTTTCGCCCTTGGTGGCCAAGCCAGTGGGGCTTGCAAACCAACTTGTGGAACGACACAACGGCGCTGTCAAAACTGCCCATGCACCATGTGCTGGACAGTGGGGTATTGGGTAGCCTGAAACAACTGGCGCAAACCTGCCACAACCTTCGTTTTGGCACGGACCAACAACACGGAATTCACATACAGGCGCACGGCGAAATGACAGCACAAGATGCATCAGTGCTGCTGCGTATGGGTGCGGACACTGTGTGGTTACAAGACGAAAGCATTGAAACCTGGCTAGGCCTGAGCACCGGGCAGGTGAACAAACCAGAAATGAACCTGACCGCCACGGACAATCACCAGAACACGTTTGCCCGAGACTTGCACGAAGTGTTCATGCCTGGCCTGTTGACTGTAGTGGCCAACCCCACATTCGCAGCGCAGGGTTTGATGATGATGCAACTGGCCAAACGATGGTCAATGCACTGCACGCTGACACGCCTTTCCCTGATGCGTCACATGACCGCACAAACCGCATTGCGCCTTGCCAATTGGTCGCAGGCCACCTGTGTGTTCACGGCCACCAGGGAAGCAATTTACCTGCTGAAAGTTTGGACCAGTGAGCCCGATGAGGCCAGCTACCGCGGCTGGCTTGAATCGTGTTTCCGGGAAAACCTGCCCGTGCTGTTCAGTGGCGATATTCAGTTTTTGGGTGAAGAAACCCAAAGTGAGTTGCTTGCCGATTTGCACGAAGAACTGGAACCTTTGTCGGTACAAGACCTGATGGGCGCCGACGAAAACAAGCCAGTGAAATTGGCGGAGCTGTGGGATGAAGCCCCGGAAGCCCTGAACCAGAATCGCCCATGGACACAACGCCTGAATGCACTGCTGAGCGAGGATGCAAAATGATAGTGTTTGCGCTGATCGTGAGTGGTTTGTTGCTGGGTGTCTTGCTCACCATTTTGTTGGTGGGAAAAATGATGAAAAACCCGACAACCCGAATCTGGCTAAGTGACTGGGCAAACTGGAGCAACAACCAGCTGCCCGACGACTGTGATCAGTTGGTGCGGCATGGCAAGTGGATTGCCAGCCCCGATGACAAAGAGGACGCATGATCATTATTGCTTTGGTGTCTCCCACTGGGGGGGCAGGACGAACCAGCCTTGCAATTGCCGCTGCCACCCAGCTCAACATGTTGGGCCGCAATGTCACGCTGGTGCAGGCTGACCCGGCCAACAACATTGAATTTCAATTGGGCTACTCCAGTCGCAGCGCTCGCGGCCTTGCGCATGTCATCTTGCAGGGCGAACCGATTGGGCAGGCGTTAAACACCACCAATGCCAGTTTCAAGTTGTTGCCTTTCGGTGAAGTGTCCGTGGCACAGCAATTGGCTATAGACCGCGTGTTGATGGAGCAGCCCCAACGCCTGACAGATCTGTTTCAACAAGACGAATTTGCTGACGATGCTGTGGTGATCATCGACTTGCCGCGCTGGCCCGCCCCTTGGTGCCAGAAAGTGATGGCCCTGTCTGACCTGAACCTGATTACCCTGATTCCAGACTCTGCCTCCATATTGGGCATCGATACACTGTTGCCACATTTGCTGGAAAGCCGGGGCGCGTCGTACTTTCTCATGAATCGCTTCGACTCGGCCAAAGTACTGCACCTGGATTTGTGGACCTTGTGCAAAATGAAACTAAGCCACCGCCTGTTGCCATTTTATTTGCATGAAGACCAGGCCTTGGCAGAAAGCCTGGCCGCCGGCCTGGCGCTGGCCGACTACGCACCACGCTCACAGCTGGTGGAAGACCAGCAAAAGCTGTGCAACTGGATCGACGCGGAGATCGGATGAGTACCTCATCAAGCTGGATCAACCGACTGGAGCGCCTGCTGGACCTGCGCGAATTTCCGAACCTGAAAACCCGGGTTCGTTTGCTGCGCCTTTTTCAGGCACTTTGGTTACGTCCCAACAGTTTGAACAGTGCGCTTGAAACATCGAACGGCCAACAAGGCCGAAGTCTGCCAGGCTTCGTGTTTCAAATTGTTGTCGTGGCTTTGCACGACTTGCTAAGCCCCGTAGCGTATCTGTTCAAACTAATGATTCAACGCCCCTACCGGGCAGTGCGTGCCCTGTTTAGCAGGTTCACCGACTATGCCGTGCGCGCCGCCCGGCTTGAACAGCGTATTGAAAACGCCAGCCACTTTGTGGTGCGCTTCAAATGGTTACGCTGGGCGTTGGGCCTTTCTGCCCTGACCTTGTTTCTGTTCACTGCGCAAGCCTCCCTGCCTTTGGCCGGGCAGTGGGTTTTCATTGTGGTGTGTTATCTGTTTGCCATGTTGTTCAAGCGCTTGCCTGAACGTTTTGCCAACTTGTGCCTGATGGCACTGACCATGTTGCTACTGGCACGTTATGTGTTTTGGCGCTTCACCAGTTCGCTTGATCTTGAAACTGGCACTGAAATTTTTTTGGGTTATACCCTGGTTGCAGCCGAGGCCTACACCTGGATTATTCTGATTTTCGGTTTTATCCAGACTGCATGGCCTTTGAAACGCAAACCCATGCCGCTGGAGTTGAACCTGAATGATTGGCCCACCGTGGACGTGTTCATTCCCAGTTACAACGAACCTTTGTCGGTAGTTCGCCCCACGGTTTATGCCGCCAAGGGCTTGGACTGGCCACTTGAAAAGATCACGGTTTACATTCTGGACGACGGGCACCGCCCCGCCTTTGAAGAATTTGCAAAACAAGCTGGTGTTGAATACATTTCACGCCCGGACAACTCCCATGCCAAAGCGGGCAACATCAACTATGCCTTGAAACACACGCATGGCCAGTACATCGCCATTTTTGATTGCGACCACATACCCACACGCTCGTTTTTACAAACCAGCATGGGTTGGTTCAGCCGCGACCCCAAATGCGTGTTGGTGCAAACACCCCACCACTTTTTCTCGGCTGACCCGTTCGAACGCAACTTCAACTCATTTCGGCAAATGCCCAACGAGGGCTCTTTGTTCTACGGCCTGATCCAAGACGGAAACGACTACTGGAACGCCTCATTTTTCTGCGGCAGCTGCGCGGTGATTGAACGCAAAGCATTGCTGGAAGTGGGTGGCATTGCGGTAGAAACCGTGACTGAAGACGCGCACACCGCCCTTAAACTGCACAGCCTGGGCTACAACAGTGTGTACTTGAACAATATTCAGGCAGCGGGCCTGGCCACTGAAACCCTGGCGGGCCACATTGGTCAGCGCATTCGCTGGGCACGCGGCATGGCGCAAATTTTCCGCACTGACAACCCGATGTTTAAAAAGGGGTTAAACCTTTTTCAGCGCGTTTGTTATTCCAACGCCATGCTGCATTTTTTCTATGGCATCCCCCGCATGATCTTCCTGGTCATGCCCATGGCATACCTGTTTTTTGAACAACACCTGATCAATGCTGCGGCAGTAACCATTCTCAGTTATGCCTTGCCACAGTTGATGATTTCCAGCTACACCAACTCGGTGATTCAGGGCAAATACCGTCGATCGTTCTGGTCTGAAGTGTATGAAACCGTGTTGTCCTGGTACATCATTCTGCCGACTACGCTGGCCTTTATTAATCCGAAACTGGGCAAGTTCAACGTCACCTCGAAAGGCGGCTTGATCGAGAAAAGCTATTTCGATGCCAACATTGCAAAGCCCTACCTGATCTTGCTCTTGATCAATGTGCTTGGCTTCTCCGTGGGCTTGCTTCGACTGTTTGTGTTCAATACCCATGAAACAGGCACCGTGTTGATGAACTTGTTGTGGTGCGGTTTCAACCTGGCCATTCTGGGTGCGGCCGTGGGTGTTGCAACCGAGTCGGTTCAAAAACATGTGCACCACCGTGTGCGCATGGTAATGCCTGCCTTTTTGAAACTGCCCGGCGGCTACACAGTCAGTTGCTACACCGAAGAATATTCAGCAGCGGGGCTGACATTGGCTGTGGCCGATACCACTGGCATCAGCGAATTCAGCCAGGTGCAGGTTGGCTTGCACCGGGGCGACCGGGAATTCCTGTTCCCGGCCAAAATTCACTTCACTGAAACAGGGCATGTCGAGGCCTTGTTCACCAACCTCACCCCAGAGCAGGAAACACAGTTGATTCAATGCACCTTTGGCCGGGCCGACGCATGGCTCAACTGGCAAGAAGACCAAACGCGTGACCGTGCACTGGGTGGTCTGAAAGACGTATTTGCCAAAGGCATGATCGGTTACGTTCGCCTGTTTGCCTGGCTTAAAGACGGTGCTGTTGATTTGGGCAATCGCCTGATGGGCAACAAGAACCAAACCGAGAAGTGGGAGAACTAGGGCCATGCTGTTGTGGAACCTGTACTTCCTGATCAAATTTGGCTTGCACTTCGCCGGGCAACTGACCATTAGCCCCTTGTGGAATTTGGGTCTGTTTGCCCTGTTGATTGCCACCAACCCGGCGGCCTATCAGAACAAGCAACTGATGAAGGTACTGCGCTACCTGGTGTTCACCGGGCCGGCGATCGCTTTGCTCTTGCATGAGTTAGGACTGGTGGTGTCGCTGGCGCTGGTTGATCAAATCAAGGCACTGTTCGGTTTTTCCCCAGACTATTTGTGGGAACTGCTCAAGCGTACCATTCAACCCTGGATGCTGTGGGGCGCACTTCTGGGCTTCATGGTAGTGCGGGTGCTGGATCGTTACATACGCATCAGTAGTTGGGTCGGCTTCGGGCTTGTCTGCATCCTGGGTATTCAGGCACTGCCGTTTATTCAAGAGCAGACCCAAACCAACAACACTGCTACCGTGCTTGAACCCCAAATACAGGCGCGTGAAAACTTGTCGCCCGCTGAACTACTGGCGCTCGGCCAAGTCGATTTTCAAAAACTGCGGGTAGCGCGCGACCAGGAAAGTCAAACCAAACTTCGAGACAACGCCTATGAAGGTGCGGGGCCGGGCGCCGTTCTCGCCGGCTTTTTTGAAAGGCAACGCACCATTGCACTGGCACCCTTTGCACCCCAGGCCAGTCCGGATTTCGATGTGATTGTGCTGCAAATCTGTTCGCTGTCCTGGGCTGACCTGCAGTACGCAAAACAGAGCCAACACCCGGCCATTCGGCAAGCCGATTTCGTATTCGAGAACTTCAACTCAGCGACCAGTTACTCGGGGCCAGCCGCCATTCGCTTGTTGCGCGGAAAATGTGGGCAAACACCGCACGATGCACTTTACAGCCCGGCGAACAACAGTTGCATGCTGTTCGAGCAACTGAGAAACGTGGGCTTTGAAGTGGAAATGGGGCTGAATCACGATGGTCGTTTTCAAGACTTCTCAAAACTTGTAAAAACAAACCTGGGTGGCAGAGCCACTGAACTGGTGGCCCATGATGAAGTGCCCGCCGGGGTGCAGGCCTTTGATGGCTCACGCGTGGGTCGCGATGGTGATTACCTGCGTGCATGGTGGAACAAACGCGTTCAGCAAAGCGGGCCCGCAGTGGCTTATTACTACAACAGCATCACCTTGCATGACGGCAACCGTTTACCCAACAGCAACCTGAACAGCTTGAACAGTTACCCCTTGCGCCTTGAGCGGATGTTGAATGACATTCAATCCGTACTTGGGGAAATTCGACGCAGCGAACGCAAAGCGTTGGTGGTGGTAGTACCCGAACACGGCGCTGGATTAACTGGTGAATTTGGACAACTGGTGGGCCTGCGTGAATTGCCAACCCCCGCCATCACCAAAGTGCCTGTATTTGGTTACTGGATAGCACCTGGTTATACACCTGCAAGCACCGGGCCAGTGACAGTGAAGCAATCAGTGAGCTACACCGCGCTCAGTGAATTGTTGGCACGTTGGCTGGCACTACCAGCCGAGCAACAGCAAAAACCAGCATGGCCAGTGCTGCTCAGCGACCTGCCCGACACCCGATTTGTATCCCAACAAGGCAACATCACTGTGATGGAAAGTCAGGGATCGTATTGGATCAAAGCCCCAGGTGCCGCATGGAAAATACTGGGTCCGGTTCAAACCATTGCAGCATCGAACTGAGGGGGGGCTTGATCAACCATGGCACAATTTGACCCCAATTCACCGCCCGCGTTGTTCATGCCACCCGCAGACATGGCACATGATATTTACGCACTCAGCGCCCAACTGGAAGGTTTTGACCACAACATGTACCAAGACATCCAACAGGACCAGGCGGTATACGACTCATTCCAGCGCTGGCCCTTCTTGTTTGGCATTGCAATGGCTTCCCGTTTTAGCGAGGACTGAACCTCAAGCCGCGTTGCGCTTTTTCAAGTTGGCTTTGGCTTCCTTGGCTGCTGCCTCCTCCAGCTCGACCAGGCCGTCTTCGAGAAACTGCAACAGTCTCTGCATCGAGGGCATGGTTCTGCGACACGCCACCAAGCCGAATTCAAGCTTGCCGGCATAGCTGTTCAAGGTGATGTTCAAAGCCTGACCGTCGAGCAACAGCGACACCGGGTACACCCCGTCCACTTCTGCACCGTTGAAATACAGGGTGTGTTTGGGGCCGGGTACATTGGAAATCACAATGTTGAAAGCCTGTAACTTGGGTGCCAAACCGGTCAGCATGTTGAACCCGCTAATGCCCATCATGGTGGTCACGTAGTTCATGATTTCAGTTTGATTCATGCTGGCAAACCGTTCTTTGGAATGGTTCACTGAACGCGCAATGGTCTCAATCCGTTCCACGGGGTCTTCGGTGTCAGTGGCCAAATTGGCCAACAACAGCGCCACGTGATTACCCGTGGCAGTGTCGTCTTTTCGAAGCGACACAGGCACCATCGCCACCAGCGGGCGGGCAGGCAATGCATTCAATTCGCTCAGATAAGAACGCAAGGCCGAGCCACACATGGCCAGTACCACATCGTTCAAAGTCATGTTCAGGCCGGTTGCGCAAGCCTTGATGCGCTCCATGGACCACGACTGGGCGGCTACCCTGCGTGAGGCCGTGATACGCCGGTTCAACACACTGCGTGGCGCTTGAATGACCGACACGAAGTCAGGATCAGCCACACTGGTTTGCCACAAGGATCGCCCCACTTCTTTCACCACCTTGGGCAGACTGAACAGTTGGGTTTTGGCGGTATCCAGCACTTGGCCCAGCATGGTCACCAAACCTTCCGAGGCTTCAGAACGTTGAACCGACCCACGCAAATTCGGGTTGGCCCACAAGGGCGGAATGTCCATGATCTCCGGGTTATCGGCCATGGAACGCTGCAACATTTTCATGCAGGCCACACCATCCACCAACGCATGATGCACCTTGGTGTACAAAGCCACGCGACCGTCTTCCAGACCATCGATGACATACGCTTCCCACAGGGGCTTTGCGCGGTCCAGTGGCGCGGCATGCAGCTTGGAAGTCAACTCCAGTAATTCGCGAATGCGGCCTGGCTTGGGCAGCGACAAATGAATGAAGTGTGCCTCCAGGTCAAACTCATCGTCCTCCACCCAAAACCACATACCCAATCGCGACTTCAAACGCAAACTGAACGGTGCCACCGGCTGGGTGTAGGTGCGCATGTCGGCCACCACCTTGTGCACGTAATCGATTGTGCTTTGGCCCTTGGGTGGTTTCAGCAACACCAGCCCGCCCACATGCATGGGCTGATTGCGGCGCTCCAGCCACAAGAACAATTGGTCGTTGGGGGTCAGGGCCTTCATGGGCATGTCTCCGTGTTGTGTTTTTTATTCCTGAATCTGTTGTTACTGCATGAAGTGCGCCGCTGGATGCGGCACGCCCCGAGATTTCAACGAATTTGTCGTTTGGCAAACGGCATGGTGGGCTGTTTGCTGTTTTTCACAACCGAAATACGCTGGTTTTTAAAACCAAGCACGCGGCGCTGCCAGCGTCGTTCCTGGGTCAAATGCGCCGCTTCGTCAATACCAAAAATCCGTTGCAACATGAACTTGCTTGCCGCCACAGAATCGGGGGAGCGAGTCAACATTTCCTCCACCAAGGCCTGCACTTTTTCTTCCGGATTCTCTACCACATGGGTCACCAAGCCCAGTTCCTTGGCTTGCAGGCCACTAAGCACGCGGCCCGTCATGGTCAACTCCTTGGCCACATCAACCGGCAACAATTCACGTACTAGCGCAGCACCGCCCATGTCGGGTACCAGACCCCATTTGGCCTCCAGAATGGACAATTGCGAATCGGGTGTGCACACACGAATGTCTGCGCCCATGGCGTATTGAATGCCTGCCCCAAAACAGTTGCCGTGAATCTGTGCAATCACCGGCACGCCCAGATCGCGCCAGCCCATGCTCCAGGTCTGGAAAATATTGCGCATGGGCAACCACAGGTTGGCGTACATCACCACAGCAGTTTTCGGGTTGCTCATCACCGACTTTACATCGAGCCCTGCACAAAAAGACGGGCCCTCGCCTTTCAAAACCACCGCACGCAGGGTTTTGTGCCTGGCCAATTGTTGCTGCACCTTGCGCACTTCCTTCAGCATGGGCCAGTCCACGCCATTGTGTTTTTCCGGGCGGTTTAAAGCCACGGTGGCTACGGTGTTGTCGCTGTTGAACTGCAGGTTTACTCTGTCCATGGTACTCTCGGCTGTTTTTTAAAATCGTGGTTTGGCTCGCTAGCCATCTTAACCTTGAACATTCTTAAACCCAATATGATCTTTAAAGTGTTGGCTCTGGTTTTGGCCCTGCTGGGTTATTACGTCAGCCCCTACGGCCCAGACATTGGCATTGGTGGCCCCGTTGCCTCAGAAAGTCAAAACCAGCCCGGCTCGGCCACCTCGGGCAGTTTTTACCTGGCCACGGTGACCCGTGTTGCTGACGGCGACACCATTACGGTGCGCAACCTTGACGGTGCCACCCACAAAATTCGCATGCATGCAGTGGACGCACCTGAATTAAATCAGGCGGGCGGAGAGCAGTCCAGGCGCTGGTTGACCGAAAAGGTGCTGAACAAAAACGTAAAAATCATCGTAAACAACACCGACCGCTACAAACGACAAGTGGCCAAAGTAGTGTTGCCCCTGGAAGGTTGCCAGCAGCGTTTGTGCGATGGTGAAACCGACATCAACCTGAAAGCCATCGAAAACGGGCATGCCTGGTGGTACCGGGAATTTGCGCGCAGCCAAAGCAGTGAAGACCGTGTGCTTTACGAAGCTGCGGAGGACCAGGCCCGCAAGGCACGCAGAGGCTTGTGGCAACAAACAGCGCCACAAGCCCCTTGGCAATGGCGCACCGAACAACGCAACCAGCGATAAACCATGAACGAAATTTACTCCACCACCGTGCCCCTGCGCTGGGGCGACATGGACCAGATTGGCCATGTGAACAACACCGTGTACTTCCGTTGTTTTGAGCAGGCCCGCGTGGAATGGATAGACCTTTTCCCCGCTGAAATCGACAACAACCCAGCTTACGTGGTGATCGTTCACACCGAATGCAGCTTCCTGAAAGAACTGAAAGCACCCGGTGTGGTTGAAATCAAGGTGCTGGCGGGTGAAGTGGGCCGCAGTAGCTTGGTGCAAAAATACGAGATGCGTCGCACCGATGCTCCCGAAGTTCTGGTGGCAACCGGCAGCGCGAAAATGGTGTGGGTCAGCCCGGAAACGGGTCGCTCTACGCCCATTCCAGACCGTTTCCTTCGTACGCTGAACCAAGGGTAAACCCGCAGTATTTTCTAGAAGGGGTACTCAGGTTTTGCTATTGTGGACACGAAACTTTATTGTTACATTGCTCAATGTCACGGTTAAACGTGGCAACAACAATAAAACAAGTGTAGGAGTCAAACCATGAAGAACATCATGCCTGTACGCCGCGATGTCAAATTGAATCTGCCTGAAGAAAAGGTATCCAATTGGCATGAACAAGGTCCCCATGTGACCCATTTCATGAACGCCCTGTCGTTGTTCTTTCCGGCTGGCGAGCGCATGTTCATGGACGCCGTGCGCAACTACCGCGACGACATCACCGACCCTGAGTTGAAAAAAGCAGTGGTGGCCTTTATCGGTCAGGAAGCCATGCACAGCCGCGAGCACGTTGAATACAACGAGATGCTGGACCGGGCTGGCCTGCCTGCATCCCAGCTGGACAACTTCCTGTGGGGCTTTTTGGCTTTCATCAAAAAGACACTGGGCAAACGCCTCACACTGGCAGGCACCATTGCGCTGGAACACTACACTGCGCTGATGGCTGACCAACTGCTGCGCAACCCAGAAGTGCTTGGCGAGAAATCCGACCCCGCTACAAGCAGATGTGGACTTGGCACGCCTACGAAGAAACCGAACACAAAGCTGTGGCCTATGACGTGTGGAACCATGTCTTGCCCGACAACATGCACAATCGCTTCACACGGCGCTTGGCCATGGTGCTGGCCACGGCCATTTTCTGGCCACTGGTGGCTTACTTCCACATGCGCCTGGTGTTTGCCGACAAAACCATTCAAGGTGGGCACCTGAAGGGCTTCTGGACCGTGACCAAAATGCTGTGGGGTAAGAAGGTAGGCGTGTTGCGCAACCCGGTCGCCAATGGCGAGTTTTTGGACTATTTCAAAGCCGACTTCCACCCCTGGATGCACGACAACAGCCGCTTCCTGACAGAGATCGACAATTTTGTGGCGTCTGTTGAAGGTTCTGGCCGCAAGCCCAACACTGAGATTGCAAATGCCATCCGCGCACGCATGAACAGCCAGTTGAAAGCAAACGCAGCTTAAAAATTTCGTGACAGAAACTTTGGGCTGATCAGCCGGTGGGAGAAGTGAGCAGCCCACCGGTTTTTTTATTCAAGTGCCCTGCGTGTAATAGTCGCTTTTCTCGTAGTGAGCAAACGCGTGCATGTAGGCCACTTTGAAAATTGCTGCCAGCGGCAACGCAAGGAATACCCCCACCAGGCCAAATATGGCGCCGAAAAACGCCAGTGCAAAAATTACCGCGAGTGCCGACAAGCCAATCTTGTCGCCCACCACCAAGGGGGTCAGCACAAAACCTTCCAGAAACTGCCCCACCACAAAAACAAGCAGCACCAGGAAAATCGGCAAGAAACCCTGCAACTCAAGCGCTGCTGTCAACAAGCCCACCAGCAAAGCTACAGCAAAACCAAGGTAAGGCACCACACACAGCACGCCCGCCAACATGCCCAACGCCCAGCCACTTTGAAGCCCCACCACACTCAAGCCGATTGAATAAAAAGTGCTGAGAAACAGCATGACGATCATCATGCCTTTGATGTATTCGGTCATGACGGAGTCGATTTCGCTGAACAAGGGTTGTGCACGCCTCCACAGATGCGGCGGAAAGACCTGCTGAAACTGCTTGGTAATTTGAGTCCAGCCGGGAAGAATGAACAATGTGGCAATGACAGTCAGCGAGACAAAGCCGGTAATGCCCAACACCGACTGCGAACCCGAGCGCAAAATTTTTGTACTGATCTCAGCCAGCGTGCCTCGGTTTTCGCTGATATAGGCCGCGATCCGGTCTCGCATCTCAGTGCTGTCCACCACCACAGCGAGGCCAAACACCTCATTGAGCCATGGCAGCACCGTGCGCTTCACATTCACAATCAGTTGCGGCAAATTGTTTTGAATCAGTTCAAGCTGGGTCAACACCACCGGAATAAACAGCAGGCCCACACTGGAGAAAATCAGCAACAGCGCAAAAAAAGTGAGTACAGCACACACCGGCAGGGGAATGCGCCCGCGCAACTTGCCATGCACCCAACGGCTGGGTGCTGCCAACAAATAAGCCAGAACAAATGCAGCCACGAAGGGCGCCAATACAGGCCACAAATTGATCACCACCGCCAACACCAAGGCAGCACTGAGCAGCAAGCCCCAATGTTGCAGGTAAAACTGCTTGGCCAGATTGGACAGGCTTGACGCGTTCTGCGGGCTCGGCCCGGCAGGCTTGTTATTCTCGTCTTCGGGTTTCACGACTTCATCCTTGATTCAATGTACAGCCAGTTTGATTGAAAGCCTTAACGCTTGGCGCGCAAAACCAGATACACACCGCCCAGGGTCATGACCATGGCCACCAATAAGGTAACAGTCACAGCCTCGTTCAGGAAAACCACGCCCGCCAGCGCCGCAATCACCGGCACGCTCAGTTGCACACTGGCCGCCGAGGTGGTGGGCAACGCCGGCAATACCTTGTACCACACGGCATAACCAATGCCACTGGCCAGGCAGCCCGAAGCCAAGGCGAACAACACGCCGGCCACGGTGGGTGTTGGCAGATACACGGTGTACAGGGCCAAGCCGCGCTCCATCGTCACACCCGGAATGTGCACACCTGCCTTGGCGGAAAAGTACACGGCCATCCACACCAACACCATCAGGATGGCTGCCCTGGAAAAATTACCTGCGGTGTCAGCCAAAGGCGATTTGGAACCCTTGCCCACCACGGAATACACACCCCAACAGGCACCCGCCAAAGCCATACTGACCGCAGCCAGCACTGAGGCTGGTGTTTGCAAGTGCGGCCACAACAACAACACCAGGCCCGCAGCCGCTACCACTGCACCCAAAGCACGCAAACCTCTCAATCGATCACCTTGTGTGGCGGCATAGGCAATCATGCTGAGTTGAACACTGGCAAACAAAATCAGCGCACCGGTGCCTGTGCTCATGTACAAATAGGCCATGGAAAACAGCACGGCATAACCAAACAGTGCCCAAGCGCCCGCCCAGCTGCCCTGCTGTCCGCCCTTGTTTTGAATGCGTAAACACAGCCACAGCGTGACGGCCCCGCTAATCAGGCGAATTGCTGTAAAGCTGGCAGGGTCTATTTGCCCGGCGCCCAAGGCCGCACGGCAAAAAAAGGAATTGGCCGCAAACGCACACATGGCGAAAGCCGTAAAAATTAGTGTGTTGACTTCAATTTTTTTCATGCACCCAAGCTACCATGTGACAACAATAATTTTCAATTTAGAACCACCGGAGACCCCCACGATGCGCATTGAACTTCGCGACCCATTGACCTTGCCCTGTGGCGCCACTGTTCCCAACCGCTTGGTGAAAGCCGCCATGAGCGAAGCCTTGGGCACCCGCGACAACCGGGTTACACCACAAATTGTGCGGGTCTACCAGCGCTGGACAGCCGGTGGCATTGGTTTGAATATAACCGGGAATGTGATGATTGACCGCCGGGCACGTGCAGAGCCGGGCAACGTCGTAATTGAAGACGACCGCGACATGCCCCTTCTGCAGCAGTGGGCCAAGGCAGGCCAAGCAAATGGCAGCAAAATCTGGGTGCAAATCAACCACCCTGGCAAACAGTGCCCCAAGGGCATGAACAAGGAAACCGTATCGCCTTCGGCGGTGCCTTTCCACAAAAGTCTGCAAATGATGTTTGCCACGCCACGCGAACTGACCGAGACTGAAATCCTTGATCTGATTGCCCGCTGGGGCCGCACTGCAAAAGTGTGCAAAGACGCGGGGTTTGATGGAGTGCAAATTCACGGCGCGCATGGCTACTTGATCAGCCAGTTTTTGAGCCCACTGAGCAATCAGCGCACCGACCAGTGGGGTGGCAACGCCGAAAACCGCCGTCGCTTTGTTCTGGCGGTGTACGACGAAGTACGCAAACAAGTCGGGCCCAAATTCCCGGTGGGCATCAAGCTGAATTCAGCCGACTTCCAAAAGGGTGGCTTTTCAGAGGAAGAATCACTGGCGGTGATCCAGGAATTGACTGCCCGTGGCATCGACATGATTGAAGTGTCGGGCGGCACCTACGAAGCCCCCGCCATGACGGGCGCAAGTGCAAAACCCAAGAAGGAAAGTACCGTGAAGCGCGAGGCCTACTTCATCGACTTCACCGAGAAAGTTCGTGCCGTGTGCAAAGTGCCACTGATGCTCACTGGGGGTTTTCGCACCGTGGGCGGCATGAAAGAGGCCTTGAACAGCGGTGCCGTGGATTTGATTGGCCTTGCTCGCTCGATTGCCATTGAACCCGATTTGCCCAAACGCCTGCTGGACAACAAGGAAGCCCTGCACCCGGTGAAGCCCTTGATTACCGGTGTCAAAGCCGTGGACCGCACTGGTTTGCTGGAAATTCAGTGGTACACCCGCCAAATTCATCGCATGGGCAAAGGCAAAAACCCTGTCCCGAACGAGAGCGCCCTGAAAGCCCTGTTTTTCTATATTCTGGATAGCAGTTGGGGCTTGTTCAAAGCCCGCAAATTACGGGCGTAATCAAACACAGGGAGTTCAACAATGGTGAAATTCAGCTGCATGGTGGTGTTAAGCCTTAGCGCGTTCAATGCTTTCGCCATGGACGACGCCGCCATTCTTGAACAAGGTCGCAAACTGTTCCAAACCGACGCCGACCCGGCCTGCGCCATTTGCCACACCCTGGCCGATGCTGGCACCAAGGGCAAAATTGGTCCGGTGCTCGATGTGCTCAAACCCAGCGAAGAACGCGTGTTGAATGCACTTAAAAACGGCAAAGGGGGCATGCCCCCTTTTGTTGATCATTTGACCGTGGATCAAATGAAAATTCTGGCGAAGTATGTTTCCACCGTGACTGGTGGAAACAATCCCTAATCGTCAGTTTTTGTAATCCGGCTGTTCGCGGTCCAGCTTGCGCAGCAGCGCAGGCCAGGCGATATTGCCACCCAAACCGCGGGTTACCTGCGCGGCCGCTGCCTTGATACCGTCCACAATCGGCTGGGCAATCGGAATCAATTGCGCGCCACCCGATTGCGCCGCAATTTGAACCTCACAGGCGCGCTGCAAAATGAACATGTTCAAAAACGCATCTGCCACCGTGGCACCACAGGTCAACAAACCATGGTTGCGCAAAATCAGGTTGTTGGCCTCGCCCAGGTCGGCCTGTAAGCGGACCTTCTCATCTTCGCGCAAGGCCAAACCTTCGTAGTCGTGATACGCCAGCCCAGCCAAGGGAAACAAGGACTGCTGTGAAATTGGTAACAAACCCTGTTCCTGAATAGACACCGCAACGCCCGCCACGGTGTGGGTGTGCATCACGCAGTGCGCATCATGCCGAATGGCATGCACAGCGCTGTGAATAGTGAAACCGGCCGGGTTCACGTCGTAGGGGCTGTTGTCCACTTTCTCGCAATTCATGTTCACCTTCACCAGGCTGCTGGCGGTGATTTCTTCGAACATGAAACCATAGGGGTTGATCAAGAAGTGGCCGTCTTCGCCGGGCACCCGTGCCGAAATATGCGTGAACACCAAATCGTCCCATTTGTGCATGGCCACCAAACGGTAAGCTGCAGCCAAATCAACGCGGGCCTGCCATTCCTGTTGGCCAATATGGGCGGGTGGGGTACTTGAAAGCGGTGCGTTCATGGTGAGTCTCCTTTGCTGCTTTTGGAATTGTCTTTTCCCAAAGTGTACCAGCGCACGCGCATGCGCTTGCAAAAGCACTTGAAATTCAAGGCAATCAGGGGCAATCTAACATTACAAAATAAAATTCAAAATGTGGGAGACAGTAATACCATGCATGCCAAAGTCAAACAGCTTGTGCCCAAGGAGTCCCAGGACGAGGCAGTCCGCTCAGTTCGGGCCAACTACAGGGCAGAATTCATTTCAGCGGGTTACCAAGGCTACCTGCATTTGGCCATGACAATGACCTTGGGCTTGGGCGTGATCGCGCTGTGTATTTACTGGCTAGAGTCCCCCAGCGCACTGGAATGGTTGACCATACCCGCCACCTTTTTGTATGCCAATTTTGCGGAATGGGCGGGCCACAAATACGCCATGCACCGCCCGGTCAAGGGCCTTGGCTTTGTGTACAAACGGCACTCGCTGCAACACCACAAGTTTTTCACCGACACCCACATGGAAATTGACAGCAACCAGGATTTCAAAGCCGTGCTGTTTCCAATCGCAATTGTCGGGTTTTTTGTGGTGGCGTTTTTCGTGCCCATGGGCTTTTTACTGGCCTGGCTGTTCAGCCCCAATGTGGCCCTGTTGCTGGTAGCCACCGGCATGGCCTATTACCTCAACTATGAACTGCTGCACCTGTCGTACCACTTGAAAGAAGATCACTGGGTGCATCGCATTCCCGGATTCACACGCTTTGCGCGCCTGCACACCACGCACCACGACCAGCGGATCATGGCGCACAAAAACTTCAACATCACCTACCCCATCATGGATTGGTTGATGGGGACTTGGGACAGGCGGTAGCCTGTCCAAAGTGTCCGGTTTCAAGACAAACTATCCGTGTCGAGAACCGGTCCCCAACCCTACTCCTAAATTTCTGTTACAACGCCTGCCACAGTGAGCAAATCCACCATCGTGAATTGGCCTTGCTTCTTCCCAAGCGTGGGTGTCCAGTCCGGGTCTTGCGACAGGTATGAGGTTTTGTCACCTTGCAACAAACCAATCATCACCTCGCCCACAATGCGGCCACCCACAGGGCCCAAACGTTTGCCATCCGCAGTCACGTCTGCTTCCTTCAAGCAGTAGTACCAAAGCGGTGTGCGGTTGTGCAGGTTATAAGGCTTCAACTCGGCAAGGTCTTCTTCCGGCAGTGCCTCAATACCCATGGCCGCGGCAACCCGTTGGCCTGAAGGCACTTTGAAAGTGAGGTGGCGCAACAAATTCAACTGCGCCAGCGACTGCGGCCCACCGGGTGGCAAACCCGGCAAGTCGAACATCACCGACGAAATGCGGGTGTCGATACGCTTGTTCTGGCGTGCCTTGTTGTCACCAAAATCAAAAAAGGTTTGCCAGTCAATAAACCGGTTGGCTTCGCGCGTGCCACCCCGCATATCAATGCTGACTGGGTTCACAGCCAGGTTGTCATTGAAGAACAGTGCGAACAAATCGGGGTTGGAACCCTTGCCAAAATTCACACGGTAGCTGGGGCGTACTTGCGAATGACCAAAGCGGTACGCTGCAACTGAAAACTCCACCGGAATGTAAGGTGCGTTGCGCCATTTGTAGAACTTTCTGCCTTTGGTCAAAATCTCTTTCACCAAATTCTTGCCAATGGTTTTCGGCAAAAACTCGTTCAGGATAATCCATTGGTAGTGCCAGCGTGTCAGGCGTTGCGCCTCCAGAAAAACTTCGGTGGGATTGGTCAAACCCACTTGGGTTTTCAGATGCGTCACAATCGCGTTGTGAAACTTCAGAAACGCCAGTTGCAATTGCGACAACACCAGGTTTTCATCATTGCGTGGGTCGCCAATCAGTGGAGTGCCTTGGCTGTTTCTAGGCAAATCAAATTTCACGGATCCATCGCGCGACACATTTTCCGCGCCGGGAATTTTTTCCACCAGCAAAGTAGTCAAGCCATGGTCTACGGTTTGATCAAACAAGTGCGGTGAACCAGCGGGCCCCAAACCATACACGCTATCAAGCCCGAAGGTGGGAATCCGGAAGTTCTCGATCATTTCCGGATCCACCTGCTGCTCAAGGCTGGACGTAATGTCCAGCGTCATGTCGTGGTCCAGAAACTGGCCCAGAAATGTCATGCCAGCTGTCAAGTCCGGGTTATCCGGGTTATTCACCAGCAGTGGCTGCTGCAAAATCAGGTTTTGCGGAGCCTGTGTTAGATCATCTTTGGCATCCATCAAACCATCACGCTCGCCAATCTTCAGCAATGCTGAACGCAAAGCGGGCGAGTCAGTTGAAAAAGCAGGCAGGTTGGGAAACAAGCGACCAAATTTGCCTTGTTCGTAAAATGTAGATTTGGGGGGCGCATCGCCTGAGCGATACACATTACCGTGATGGGACATGGGGTCTTCTCCTGTTTTTTTAAGGTCATTGAATCAACAGAACAGCCGAAAAAAATTAGCAGTTCCCCGTCCTTTTGGCCTGTTGCACCCTGCCTGTGCACAACGGATCACCCCACATACGAGGGGGGAGAAAGTAATCCGCCACGGCAATAAGCACCTGTTTTCCCTCGCTTTTCCGAAGCTACCGCCGTCAACGATGTCTTTAGACTGGTTTCATCGTCACCTTTTACGTGCCTCGCCATGAAACAACTCAGTCAAAAAGCCCACGCCGCCGCCTTTCATGCGGAATTTTTTGGCAACACCACCCAGAAACGCTATGTGCTGGGCATTAACGAGTTTGCTGATGCAGTGGCCAGCCGTACAAACCTCGACGGCTTTATTGACGAATACACCACCGCCACCGAGTATCGCGGCAAACCTGTCTTGAAATTAAGCCAGGTGCCCGCTGGCAGCATGGTGATTTCAACCGTGACACAGGCGCGCCCCAAAACCGCCATGAACAAACTGCTGCGCCTCAATGGTGTGGTGTCGATGGATTACTTTGCAGTGGCTGACGCCAGTCATTTTCTGCTGCCGCAAGTGCAAGCCCTGGCAGACACCCAAAAAGAATACGCAGCCCACCCCGAAAAATTTGAATGGGTGCGCGACCTGTTCACCGATCAGGAATCGCGGGAAGTCTTTAACCGGGTTATGGAGTTTCGCCTGAACGCCAACCTGCGTGCCATGCGGTTTTTCGACTACACAGCCGACCAGCAATATTTCGAACCCTTTGTAAAATTTTCACCGGGCGAGGTTTTTGTGGATGGTGGCGGCTTTGACGGCTACACCACTGAAGAATTCATCAAGCGATGCCCGCAGTATGGTGGTGTGCACTTTTTCGAGCCCACTGAAACCACTCTTGGGAAGGCCAAAAGCAAACTGGCCCAGCACCGCGACATTCACTACCATCCAGTGGGCTTGTTTGATGCAAAGCAAACTCTGTCATTTGATGCAGATGCAGGCTCGGCCAGCAAAATTTCGGAAACAGGCCGTGTAAAAATCGAAGTGGATGCACTCGACAATCGGGTCACAGAATCGGTGAGCTTCATCAAACTCGACCTGGAAGGTGCAGAACCCAAAGCACTGGAGGGTATGAAGTGGCACATCCAGGAAGACCACCCCAAGCTGGCCGTGGCGGTGTACCACGACCCTGCCCATTTCTGGCAAGTGCCTGAATTCATTCTCGGTGTACGCAACGACTACAACGTGTATTTGCGCCACTACACCGAAGGCTGGACAGAGACCGTGATGTTCTTCATCCCGAAATAAACCTCACCCGCCATAGGTTTCCAGCAGGTACTCCACAATCGCTTTGGATTCGAACATGGCTTTGCCCGTGTTCGGGTCTTCAAGATACGGCACCATCATCTTGTTGGTTTTGGCCATGAACTGCTCGCGTTTACCACCCTTCACCGGGTTGTATTCGCCAACGGCAGCATGCACGCCATTCACCCCCATGTCCGCAAACTGCTCCTTGCCCAAATTCACCAAGTGGTAAGGAATCTCCAGCTCACACAACACTTCGCGCACTGGCCTGCAAAATGGCGATGCTTCAAAACTGTACAACGTCAACATTTGCTCAGGCTTTTTCGAAGCACGAACCTTGGTACCCGCACCCAAGCCCAAAGCTGAATTGGCCAGGCTGGACACCGCCTGCGGCAACGCAGCCTTCACGCGCAACGGCACTGCCCGCTTGGCATAGGTGGTGTACAGGTACTCGATTATGTCGGCTGACTCATACAACTTCACGCCAGTGTTGTCATCCACCAAAAATGGAAACTGGGCCTTGCCACCCAACTCCAGCACATCCGCGCGAAACCGGGTTCCACCCTTGGGGCAGGGGTAAATGTCAGCGTCCAGCGCCAACTCGGTCAGCGTTTCACGCACCAAGCGGCAGTAGGGGCAGCTTTCGAACTCGTACAGTTTCAAAGGTTTTTCAGGCTGAAGGGCTGCTGGTTCAGTCACTACCATGCCTTGCCAGCCACGCAATGTAGACGCCGCCGTGGCCATGGCCACCTTGAATAAATGATTCATGTTTTTCCTCCCGATCAATGCGCGTCCTTGTTTTCAAGCGCGCTTAAAGCAGCCGCCAGCACAATCATGGCACCACCAATTCCCACTTGCAGTGTCAATACTTCTTGGGTCAGCACAATGGCTGACAAAGTTGCAAACACCACTTCTGACAACATCACCACCGAGGTTACATTGGCCGGCAAACGCGATGCCCCGTACTGCAATCCGTAGTTGGCCACCAGCAAGGTAACCGCAAAAGCCAACAGCACCAAACCACCGTAAAACCCGGGCAACACGGGCCACTGCACAAAGGCATTGCCCTCGCCCAACAACAGGGCCAATAAAGCAGCCACCGCGCTTGGCGCAACAATACCGCCCACGAACATGGCGAACAAACGCGCCTGCGCGGTGCGTTCGGCTTGATGCCGCAACATGATGTTGTTCAGCGCAAACGCCGCGCCGCCCATCAAGCCCAGCCATTCCGCCAAGTTTGAAGGCAGCGGAAAACCCAGGCTACCATTGGGACTTAACACCAGCACCGCACCGGCGAATGCCAAACCCACACGCAGCAAGGCCTTCAAGGTAATTCGTTCATTCAGGGCAACACGTGCAATCAATACTGCCCAAATTGGCATCAGGTAGAACAACAGCACCACGCGAATCACTTCGCCAATGGACACCCCCCAATTAAAGCCCACCATGGTGGTTCCAGCCGCCAATGCCAGTAGCCACAACGCTTTGTGACGAACAAACTCGCCCCACACCTTGGGCATGAAGCACAACATGGCCAATGCACCCAGCAAGTAAGTGAATGCAGAGGACCACAGCGGGTGCAAACCCTCACCCTGCAGTTCGCGCAGCGGCCACCACGACACACCCCACACCAATGCATTCAACACCAGGGCCAGGTAAGGCAAAGCCCGGTTTTCAGGCACAGTTCACCACCACACGCCCCTGCAATTGATTGGCCAACACCAGGCGCGCACTTTCCAAAGCCTGTGCAAGGCGTACTTCCTTGATCATGAAATCCAGATCATATTCATTCAAGGCTTGGGCCAACATGCCCCAGGCGCGGTCCCGCTCAGCATGCGTACGGTACACACAGTTAATGCCGCGCAAGGTAATACCCCTCAAAATGAAAGGTGCCACGCTGCCCTGAAAATCCATGCCCTGTGCCAGGCCACACGCTGCAACCACACCACCGTACTTTGTTTGAGCGCACGCATTCACCAAGGTGTGGCTGCCCACACTGTCTACGACCGCCGCGAATTGTTCTTTTTGCAAAGGTTTGCCCGGGCGCGACATCGACTCACGGTGAATCAGGTGGGTGGACCCCAACTGCAATCGCTCAAAGTGTTTGGCCGCAGATTCGGACACAGGCTCACCCATGGCATCGATTGAACCGGTCAAACCCACCACCTCGTAACCCAAATGCTGCAACAGCAAACACGCCACAGTACCCACGCCGCCGCTTACCCCGGTCACCAGCACAGGGCCGTCTTCCGGTTTCACCGGGTGATCTTGCAAAGCCATGACACACAAGGCGGCAGTGTAGCCAGCCGTACCCAGTGCAGCCGCCCACCTGGCGCTTCGCCCTTCCGGAATCGGTGAAATCCACTGTGCCGGCACACTAGCACGCTCGGCCAGCCCGCCCCAATGCGTTTCACCCAAGCCCCAATCATTCACCTGGCACACTGTGCCCACCGGCCACTGGTCTGAATTCGATTCAATCACCTCGCCCACCGCATCAATGCCATGCACCATGGGGTACTTGCGCGCAATCGGCGCGGTGTGGGTAAGCGCCAACGCATCTTTGTAGTTCAGGCAACTGTAATGCAGCTTCAGCACAACATCCTGCCCGGCAAACTCAGACTCATCGAGAGTTTCCATCTCGGCCTGCGCTTGCTCAGCCGTCCGGGAAATCCATGCCCTGATCATTTCGTCTCCTTATTCTGGGTGAGGCAATCATCGCACAAACAAGCCACCAAATTTGCGTGCCGGGCCTGCCTTGCATACACTTCAGGTTTGCCTTAGAAGAACAAGTACGCCGTGCGCAAACCCACCGCCAAAAGCCTCATTCTCGACCTGTTGCTTGCCTCCAAGGGTCGGCCCCTTTCCGCCAAACAGGCCATTGCCGCCTGCGGTATTTTCGACATCAGTGTGAACAACACCCGCGTAGCCCTGGTGCGGCTTTCTGCCGAGGGCCTGATTGAATCGGCGGGCCGTGCCCTTTACCAGCTCACAGACGATGCGCACACCCTGGCCGACGATGTGGCTGCCTGGCGCACCCGCAGTACCCGGGTTCGCCCCTGGATGGCAGCTACATTGTGGTGCAAGCCGAAAAACTGTCGCGCAGCGAGGCCAAACAACAACGCGCGCGTGCACGTGCCTTGCTGATGCTGGGTTTTCAACCGTTGAACGAACACCTGTTCATACGCCCCAACAACATTGAAGACACATTGCAAAGCGTGCGCGATCGCCTGTACAAACTGGGCCTGGAGAAAGACGCGCCGGTGTTTGAAGCCCGTGATTTCGACACCGACCTTCAGCGTCGAATTACCACCCTGTGGAACCCACGCGAACTGGAGGGCAACTACGCGCAGCTGGAAAAGAAAATGCGGACCTGGCTCGAACGCTCGGGTAGCCTTGAGCCAGAAGTGGCCGCCCGTGAATCATTTTTGCTGGGCGGCACCGCAATCAAGCACGTGGTGTACGACCCGTTTTTACCCGCAGAATGGGTCAATGTTCAGGCCCGTGAGCGTTTTTTAAGTGCAGTGGATGAAGTGGACCAGGCTGGCATGCGGATCTGGAGCGGGCTTTGGGCGAGCATGGAAGGCTGATTGCTCTCTTGCTGGTTTGCTTGGCCCAATCGGCTTGGGTTCCGATCTCTCGTTGCGTGGTGATGGCGAAGCGCTGCACGGGAGTGCGGAGAGCTGAACTTGCAATGGGTCGCACGATGACCAGTCAGAAAACTTGCCGGCTTGGCGCGCCGAGACTAACGATCGCGCCCTGGCGCGAAAGCCAAGACCCGACCGTTACTTTTGGAGGGCTTGGCTTAGTGCAGGATCAAGCCGACAAGCCGAAATGCCAAGTTTTCGGGCAGAGGTGACCCTTCAAGTTCAGCTCTTAAATCACCAGTTCAGTGCGGCACAAGTAACACATGCCGAGTAGGCTACAAACAGCAGCGGCATACCTTCAAGTTGGGATCAGAAATCTGTATTTAGAGTAAACCCTCATCCGAAACGCCCCACTGTGCGTATAAACTTCGACCATCCCAACCTTGCACCGCAGCAACCGTGAAAAAACTATTCAAAACCGCCCTGAAAATCAACGAGTTGGCCGTCAACACCGCGACCAATGCGGCGGACTGGTTTTTTCGCAAAGAGATCCTGATCCAGTCAGGAAAAACTGAATATGAAGTGATTGCCGAACACTTGCCCATGCGCGTACGCTACTACGCCCCCACAGCAAGTACCCCCTCAGCCAGCCTTGCCGAAGGCGAAATCGAGGCACCTACGAATCGCCAGCACGCGGTGCCATTGGTCTTGGTACCCCCGCTGGGCGTAACCACGGAAACATTCGACCTGATGCCCGACCGCAGCCTGGTGAAAGCCATGGTAGAGGCGGGGTTTCGCGTGTACCTGGTCGATTGGGGCAAACCGGAGCGCAAAGACGGCCACCTGGGCCTGTTCGACTACAGCAACATCATGATGGGTCAGGCTTTGCAAGCAGTGCGCGAGCACAGTGGCTCCAAAGAACTGTCCATGTTCGGCTGGTGCATGGGCGGTTTGCTGTGCCTGCTGTACGCCGGCTACGGGCACGACAAGCACATTCGCAACCTGGTCACGGTGGCCAGCCCGATCGATCTGCGCGACGGCAAAAACATCATGGCTGTGGCCTCCAACACCCTGAATGTCACTGCCCGTTTTATTCGCAAGTACAGCGAATTCAGGCTGGATCGCATTAACCCAGCCCTGTTCAGCCCACCCGGCTGGATGGTCAGCCTGGGGTTCAAACTCACTGCGCCAGTGGCCAGCATCACCACCTACTGGGACCTGCTGACCCGCCTGAACGACCGCGATTTCGTTGAACAACACACCACCACGGCCGACTACCTGAACAACATGATGTTGTACCCAGGCGGCGTGTTGCGCGACTTCATGGTCCGTTTTGCGGTGGACAACAAACTAGCGCAGGGCAAGGTCAAGATTGGTGACAAATTCTCGGACCTGGGGAACATCACCGCCAATATGCTGGTGTTTGCAGGCGAAACCGACCATTTGGTGCCAGGCAGCATGGCCAAGAAAAGCCTGAAGCTCGTCTCATCAAAAGACAAATCATTCTTGCTTGCACCCGGCGGGCATATGGGCGTTATTTTAGGCAGTCAGGCTCGCGAACATGTGTGGGCCAAAGCAGCAGATTGGCTACGTGGTCACTCACAAGTGGAAGCGCCTCTTCCCAAAACCCGTCGACCGCGAAACACGACCTTCAAAGGCTCAACTGTCCGGAAAGCGGCCTGAACCAACCCAGCTGGCATGGACCAGGCGCTTTAAATCACCTTTTCTTTTGTGCATTTGTCACACAACTTTCATAAAACAATTCGATATTTCCATTATTATCGAACTATGAAAGAAAACGACATCATCAAAGCATTGGCCGCCCTCTCACACAGCTCGCGTTTGCGGGTATTCCGAGCCTTGGTGGTCACCGGCCCTTCGGGCCTTACACCGGGGCAACTTTGCGAGCGGCTGGACATACCGGCAGCCACCCTGTCATTTCACCTGAAAGAACTGAGCAACGCCGGTTTGGTTCAACCCATTCGTGACGGACGCAATCTGATCTACAGCGCTCAGTTTGCCCATATGAATGGCGTCATCGCCTACCTCACCGAGAACTGTTGCCAAGGTCAAAGCTGCACACCTGTTACTGCACCACACCACAACGAGGCTCACCATGAGTGACAAAACATTCAACGTGCTGTTCATTTGTACGGGCAATTCAGCCCGCTCCATTTTTGCAGAAGCCATTCTGAACCAGCTGGGCCGTGGTCAGTTCAAGGCCTATTCTGCTGGAAGTTTTCCGGCTGGCCGGGTCAACCCCTACACCCTTGAAGTGCTGCAACGCTGGGATATGGACACCAGCAATTTGCGCAGCAAAAGCTGGGATGAGTTTGCTGCACCTGGCGCCCCCCAAATGGATTTCGTCTTCACAGTGTGTGATCAAGCGGCTGGCGAAGTGTGTCCCGTGTGGCCGGGTCAGCCAATCTTGGCGCATTGGGGTGCGCCCGACCCAGCCAAAGCTCAGGGCGATCATGAACACATCCTGCATGAATTCCGCAATGTAGGCCTGCTGCTGCGCAAGCGCATCGAACTGATGCTGGCCCTGCCCATTGCAAAACTTGAAAAACTGGCTATTCAACACGAAGTCGAACAAATAGGAAAAGTATCTTCATGAGCACCAATGTACTCATTCTTTGCACCCACAATTCTGCACGCAGTGTGCTGTCCGAGGGCATGCTGAATCACCTCGCCCAGCGGTACGGCAAGGACATCAAGGCCTTCAGCGCTGGCAGCGCCCCCAGTGGTCGCGTGAACCCATACGCCCTGCAGGCCTTGGCCAATGTCGGCATCGACACCAGCCAATACACCAGCAAAAGCTGGGATGTGTTCACCGAGCCTGGTGCACCAAAAATTGACATTGTGATCACTGTGTGTGACAGCGCAGCTTCTGAGCAATGCCCTTATTGGCCCGGTAGCCCGGTGAAAACACACTGGGGCTACCCCGACCCATCCAATGAGCTTGAGGAAAACAAGCCTCGCGCATTCGAGCTGACACGCCAAGCCATTGCCTTCAAGATGATGCAACTGATTCAGCTGCCTCTTGACCGCATGAACACGGCTGAATTGAATGCAGCACTCGCGGCGATCGCACGGAGCTAATCAAATTATGTACTCTTTACCTAAACGTTTGGGTGCCGAATTTTTGGGCACCCTTCTGCTGCTGGCCATCGTGATTGGCTCGGGCGTCATGGCCGAGAACCTGTCTGAGGGCAACAACGGCGTGGCATTGATCGCCAACACCTTGGCCACCGTCTTCGGCCTTTACATTTTGATTGAAGTATTTGGCCCCATCAGTGGTGCGCACTTCAACCCCGTCGTCACACTCACCATGGTTTTACTGAAACGCCAACCGGGTTCTGAACTGTTGCCCTACATCGTCGTGCAACTGGCTGGCGCCTTTTTCGGTGCCATTCTGGTTCACCAAATGTTCGATATGCAGCTCCTTCAGTTCTCTGAAAAGGCCCGCACTGGCTGGGGAATCTGGACTGGTGAAATTGTAGCCACCGCAGGGCTGTTGCTGGTCATTCTGATGGCCAAGGCAGAACGGGTTTCTGGCATGGTGGCCTGTTACATTGGCGCGGCTTACTGGTTCACCTCCAGTACCTCTTTTGCCAACCCCGCCGCCGCTTTTGGCCGTCAGTTTTCCAACAGCTTTGCCGGTATTGCACCTGCCGATGTGCCCGCTTACGTGGTGTTCGAGGTAGTCGGCGGCCTGCTGGCCCTGGTTCTGTACAAGGCCTTCGGCTCAAACAATTCGACTGTTACTTCTCAGGCACCCAACCCGGCGGCTTGATCAAGCAAAGCACCCGGTTCTTGAAATCGGGTGCTGCCTTCATTTTCCCAATCAAATGCCCCCAACCGGCCACCGCCTGCTTAAGCGGGTTGGTGGTTAACACCGGGGTCAGTGTGCCGTAAACTGGCTTCACGCCCGGTACGAATTCACGGTAGGTACCGAACCAGCGATCCCACACAATCAAAATTCCGCCGTAATTGCAGTCGTGGTACTCCTCATTCTTGGCATGGTGCAAGCGATGGTGCTGCGGGCAGTTGATTACACTAGGAAACGGGGTATTTAAGTAACTTAACCTCCAGAACACAGCATTTACGGGTCTTACAGCTTGTAGAGTGATTTTTTGATAGATGAAAAAAGGTCAAATCCTTTTTTCAATGAGTTATACTGGCCATAGAAAAAAGAGGTAAAAACATTGGAGACACAAATTCTGATTGGAAACTTACGAACCATTGTGCAGACGCATGATGGGATAGTACTTTTCCCACAATCACACTTTCTGAATTTCTTAGGTAGCTCCACTTCTCCTCCCAAAGTGGACTCTCAAATTAAATATCACGATGCACTTAAATCGTTTGAACTTTTTCTTTCACTAGAAGGAATAACGATTGAAAAAAATATTCTTGAAAAAGGAATATATCTAGATTCTCACCAAGCCCTAAGATTGAAGTATTGGCTTGGTTTTACATACAACTTCATGAAGTCTTGCAGGCAAATCCCAGGCAGACTGATGAACGCTTATGCAAGAGAAGCACAGCTCAGAAAAATTCGTTTAATTACGAAAAATGGTAGACCATCGGTAGACGAATCTTATGTTGCTTTGAGTACATACTCTCAGCGTGTGCAAGTAGTGTCTTCATACCTAAAACATCATTACCGATTCTTTGGTAAAGAGATGGTTAACTTCGACAGATCCGGCTCTCTTCGTAACGAGCTGGATGAGATCTTAAAGATCCTTAAAGACGCCGTACCAACTGGGAAGCCCCATGAATCACAAATCAGCTCGTACCCTCAAAGTCGTTGGTACCAAATAATCGAACTGATCGCACTAAAGCCTGAAGAAGCCTTTCTAACAAGAGGCGGTAAACCCTCCGCTAACCTTATAAAGCATCAATTAGTCGTATTGCTATGTAGCGAGGGATTACGCCGTGGCGCTGTGGCTAATTTGAGAATTCAAGATCACAAGGATGACGGGATGTTGCTTGTCCGCGGAAATGAGGAGTACTGGTATCAAGTCAACGGTGGCAAAAGAAAACGTGGCACCGCAAGTCTAAAACAAAGATTTGCCGACCCTCGAGAATCAGTTTTCCATTTCATGATTAATCCTTTAACTAATTTCTTTTTCAAGCAATATTTGACTCAGAGGAAAAAAATTGTTGATAAATACGGCTCTGACAGAACACACGGCTTCTTATTTATCCAACCTAGCTCAGGGCTACCATATATAAATCGCGAACACGTCACCGAGACTTTTAGACTTTTGAAGGAGGGCTTATCTGCAAAAGGACTTCTAAAAATTGACGATTCGGACCCCTTCATTACAGATACGGGGGT
>NZ_MQVZ01000001.1:1233686-1274310 GCF_002954425.1 Limnobacter sp. SAORIC-690 | reverse complement strand
TAACCTTCAAACTACCCCCGCTCAATCCCAACTTTTCTGACATTCAAAAAGAAAAAGGGTCCCGAAGGACCCCTTTTCCAATCAAGCCAACTTGATATTTACTTCATCACGATTGTCTTGCCGTCAGTTGCTTTGACTGTCTTCCAGGCGGCTTCAATCTTCTTCACTGTTTCGTCTGGCAGTGGAACATAGTCCAGGTCAGAGCTCAGCTTGTCGCCTTTGGCGTAGGCCCAGTTGAAGAACTTCAACACTTCAGAGGCCTTGGCAGCGTCAGCCTGTTCGGTGTGGAACAGGATGAAAGTTGCGCCAGTGATGGGCCATGCGGCTTTGCCAGGCTGCTGAGTCAGAATTTCGTAGAAGCTGTTAGACCATGAAGCACCTGCCGCAGCAGCTTTGAATGACTCTTCAGAAGGCTGTACATACACGCCTTCAGCATTGTTCAACTGAGTGTGTGTCAATTTGTTCTGCTTGGCGTACGCATACTCAACATAACCGATAGAGCCTGGTACGCGCTGTACGAAAGCAGACACGCCTTCGTTACCCTTACCACCCAAGCCAACAGGCCACTTTACCGCTGTACCTTCGCCAACAGTGCTCTTCCAGTCAGCGCTTACCTTGCTCAGGTAGTTGGTGAAAATGAAGGTTGTACCTGAACCATCGGCACGACGAATCACGCTGATGTCCATGTCTGGCAGCTTCACACCTGGGTTCAGGTCAACAATTGCCTTGTCATTCCACTTGGTAATCTTGTTCAGGTAAATATTGGCCAGCACTTCAGCGGACAATTTCATCTGGCCTGGGGCCACGCCCTGCAGGTTCACCACGGGTACAACACCACCGATCACGGTTGGGAACTGCATCAAACCCTTTTCTTTCAGTTCTTCGGGTTTCAAAGGCATGTCGGAGGCACCGAAATCGACAGTTTTTGCGGAAATCTGCTTGATACCACCACCGGAACCGATGGACTGGTAATTCACTTTGTTACCGGTTTCCTTGTTGTAGGCATCGGCCCACTTGGAGTAAATCGGAGCGGGGAATGAAGCGCCAGCACCAGTAATTTCAGCGGCGTTCACAGAAGTCATGCTCAGGGCCAAGGCACCTGCGGAAATCGCTGTAGCGATTGTTTTGATGTTGAACATTTTTCACCTCACTTATTAAAGTACGGTCATAGTGCCCTACAAATATTTCAGAATCATGACAAATATAAGGCATTAACATAAATGTCAAAAAACCACACTTGGCTAACCCATGTGTGGTTTTTCATAAATCAATTCAAATACTTACTGACAGCCGAACATCAACCAAAGACTGGAAAGTTCATCAACCGAAGCGACCTGTAATGTAATTTTCGGTTTCTTGCTTCTTGGGTTTCAGGAAAATTTGGTCGGTCACGCCAAATTCGATCAGCTCGCCCAGGTACATGTAAGCTGTGTAATCAGAAACGCGGGCAGCCTGTTGCATGTTGTGAGTCACAATCACCACGGTGTAGTCTTCCTTCAGCTCGGTGATCAACTCTTCAATGCTGGCAGTTGAAATGGGGTCCAGTGCTGAACAGGGTTCATCCAACAGCAAAATTTCAGGCTTGATCGCAATGCCACGGGCGATGCACAAACGCTGCTGCTGGCCACCCGACAAACCGTTGCCGCTTTGGTGCAATTTGTCTTTGACTTCCTTCCACAGGGCAGCCTTGGTCAGCGCCCATTCCACGCGCTCTTCCATCTCACCCTTGGACAATTTCTCAAACAGGCGCACACCAAATGCGATGTTTTCGTAAATCGACATCGGGAAAGGCGTGGGCTTTTGGAAAACCATGCCAATCTTCGAGCGGATCAAGGCGATGTCTTTCTTGCTGGTTAGCAAATCTTCGCCGTCCATCAAGATCTGCCCTTCAGCACGCTGCTCCGGGTACAAGGCATACATCTTGTTGAACACACGCAGCAAAGTCGACTTGCCACAACCGGAAGGTCCGATAAACGCGGTCACCTTCTTTTCAGGAATGCTCAAATTAACCGACTTCAGCGCATGAAACGAACCGTAATAAAAATTCAGGTTCTTCACCTCAAGTTTGATCTTTTCTTCAACGTCAATCGTGGACATATTCTTGGCCTTCAAAGGTCAGTTATTTCGAGTTCTTTAGTAGCGAGCGCGCAATGATGTTCAACACCAACACACCCGCGGTAATCAGGAAAACGCCAGCCCATGCCAGTTCCTGCCAGTTCGTGAATGGACTGAGCGCGAAGTTGAAAATAATCACGGGCAGGTTCGCCATGGGCTTCATCATGTCGGTGTTCCAGAACTGGTTAGACAGTGCTGTAAACAACAACGGTGCAGTTTCACCGGCAATACGCGCCACACCCAACAAAACGCCCGTCAAAATGCCTGCATAGCTGGCCTTCACGGTAATGGCCATTACCATCTTCCATTTGGGCGTGCCCAAGGCGAAGGCGGCTTCACGCAGAGCATCAGGCACCAGGCGCAACATGTTCTCGGTGGTTCGAATCACAATCGGAATTTGAATCAAACCCAAGGCAACCACACCCGCCCAAGCTGAAAAATTCCCCATGGGTCGCACCATTACGGCATACACAAACAAACCAATCACAATGGACGGCGCAGACAACAAAATGTCATTAAAAAAGCGCACGGAGATCGCCAGTTTGTTGTCTTTTCTGGATTCAGCCAAATGAACACCCGCCAGAATACCCAACGGGGTAGCAAACAGTGTGGCAAAACCCACCATCAGCAAAGTTCCAGTAATGGCGTTGGCCAAGCCACCGCCTTCTGCATTGGGCGGAGGAGTCATTTCAGTAAACAATTGGGCCGACAATCCGCTCACACCCAAGGTCACCGTGGTGTACAAAATCCAGATCAACCAAAACAGTCCAAAGGCCATCGCAGCCAGCGACAAAGTCAAGGCAACGGTATTCACCAGCTTGCGCTTGGACTGCATCTTGAGGCGCATCTTCTCGTCAGTGGCCACTGTGGTCACTACGTTGTCCTTGGGCACTGATGTCGGGTCGGTGTAAATGCTGCTCATGTTTTATCTCCCGTTGCTCGACAGCTTGGCCAACAGCAACTTCGAAGCGACCAACACAATAAACGTGATCAAGAACAACACCAAGCCCAACTCCATCAAGGCCGATGTGTGCAAGCCTGCGTCCGCTTCGGCAAACTCGTTCGCCAGCGCTGACGTAATGCTGTTGCCCGGCGAGAACAGCGAAATATCGTTCAGGTAGTTGGTGTTACCAATCACAAACGTGACGGCCATGGTTTCACCCAGAGCGCGTCCAAGGCCCAGCATGATGCCGCCAATCACACCCACTTTCGTGTGGGGCAATACAATTTTCCACACCACTTCCCAGGTGGTACAACCCATGCCGTAGCCGGCCTCTTTCAACATCACCGGGGTCACTTCAAACACATCGCGCATCACGGCCGCAATATAAGGAATGATCATGATGGCAAGCACGACACCAGCGGTCAGCAAGCCGATACCAATGGGCGGGCCAGAGAACAATGCGCCAATCACCGGCACCTGGCCAATGGTGGCGTTCAAAGGCACCTGCACGTACTTCGCAAAAATTGGAGCAAATACCAGCAGACCCCACATGCCATACACGATAGAAGGAACAGCGGCCAACAATTCAATCGCCGTACCCAATGGGCGGCGCAACCAGGGTGGAGACAGTTCAGTCAGAAACAGTGCAATACCAAAACTGATAGGCACAGCGATGATCAGGGCGATGAACGAAGTCACCAAGGTGCCGTAAATCGGCACCAAAGCGCCGTACTCGTCAATGGGGGGATCCCAGTTGGCGGTGAACAGGAAATCGAAACCAAAAGCAGTGATGGTGGGCCATGAAGCCACAACCAGCGATGCAATGATGCCACCCAGCATCAGCAGCGTGAAAATGGACGCCCCACTGGTTAACACGGCGAATATGGCGTCGCCCCGCTTGGTCGGGGCCTTGATCGTCGAGGTATCAGACATGTTGGTAAGTGTTTAATCCAGCAGAAGGTTTCGCGCAGACTGACAAGGTTACCCGCGCATTATGACAAATAAATGACAAAAATTTGACGTACCCGTGAAATCGAATATCACGGGTCGGAAACGTTGTTTTAATTCAAACAGGCTTGCGTTTCATGAACGTAATTGGCACCACCGACGGGGGTGGGCTATTGAAAATATCCTTGCGCATTTTACCCATGATGTGCATTTCACAGGGTTTGCAATCGAATTTCAGGGTGTACTTTTGATCGCCATTGACCAACACCATGGGCTCCGCTTTCACCTGGCCCTGAACACCTTTTACACCTTTGGCCTGTTTTGGGCACAAATTAAACGAAAATCGCAGACAATGCTTGGTGATCATGACAGGAACTTCACCAGCCTCCTCATGCGCCTCATAAGCAGCAGCAATCATCTGCACACCATGTTTTTTGTAAAATTCACGGGCTTTGTCGTTGTAAACATTGGCCAGGAAGCTCAGTGACTTTTCCGGGTATTCCACGTAAGGCTGCACCGGCTCCTTGCGCGACGGGCGTTGCCAAGCCGCAATTCGCGCGGCATTCAAGGCGTCAATCGCCTCGCGGCGCATGCCATTCAAGGTACTGGCGGGCACAAACCAGGGCTGGCTTAAATGCACGTTCAGGCCCAAAGCGGAGTAATCGGTGCTGCCTAACTTGCCCAGGTGGGTTTTAATGCTGTCCACAGCAGTCTCAGGCTGCTTGGCCAACTCCAAATTCATGTCAACTCGCGCGTGGTGGTAATTCCATCTTCGTCGGTGAGGCTCAACTGCAAGCCCTTCAACAAATCGCCTTCCATCCACTCTGTCAGGGTCAACCACACACCAATTCGCCGCTCGGCGCTTTCCTTGGTCAGCGCCATGTCCCAAGCGTGGTCGCGGTTGCGGTGCATGGGCAAACCGGCCTTCAGTCCGCCATAACTATTCACCGGGTCTTTGGGAAACACCCTGTACACCACTTGGCCATCACCTTTGTTGTTCAACTTCTCGGCCCGGTTCACATGCAAACCCACCACCTCACGCTTTCGCATGAAGTTCAAGCCATCGCCGTTGTTCAGTTCGTCGCTGGTTTGTATATCGATGCTTTTGTCGCCCACAGCCACCACGTGGCCAATCGGCTGGCCAATGAACTTGGGTGAATCGAAGGCGCCAATGTCAATTTTCCGGCCGCTGGCAAAGTAATCGGTTGAGCCACGGTGAAAGTTGCGGTCGGGGTCGGGCCTGAAATAGTGGCGGGTGGTGCCACTGGACGCGCGGGTAAACTCGCCGCGCTGCTCCATGATCTCGTCCAGCAAAATTCGGTAGTGGGCCGTAATGTTTTTCACATAGGCCATGTCTTTGTAGCGCCCTTCAATTTTGAAAGAACGCACACCCGCATCAATCAAATGCTCCAGGTTGCCACTTTGGTTGTTGTCTTTCATCGACAACAAATGTTTGTCAAAGGCCACCACAGCACCGCTTTGATCGGTCAGCGTGTAGGGCAGGCGGCAGGCCTGCGAACAATCCCCACGGTTGGCACTGCGGCCAGTTTCAGCATGGCTAATGTAACACTGCCCCGAAAAAGCCACGCACAAGGCGCCGTGAATGAAATATTCGATGGTGGCGGAATTGCCCACCGCCGCATGCACGGCGGTAATTTCTTCAACGGTCAACTCGCGCGCCAATACCAATTGCGAAAATCCGCTGTCAGCCAAAAACTTTGCTTTTTCCACCGTGCGAATGTCGCACTGCGTGCTGGCATGCAGTTGAATGGGGGGCAAATCCATCTCGAGCAAACCCATGTCCTGAATAATCAGCGCATCCACACCTGCGTCGTACAACTGCCACACCAGTTTGCGGGCTTCTTCAAGCTCTGCATCGTGAAGAATGGTGTTGATGGTGGTGAAAATACGTGCGTGGTAGCGGTGGGCAAACTCCACCAGCTTTGCAATATCAGCCACCGAGTTGGCCGCATTGGCCCGCGCGCCGAACACTGGCCCACCCAGGTAAACCGCGTCTGCGCCGTGCAAAATAGCCTGGCGACCAATTTCAACGTCGCGTGCGGGGGCTAGCAATTCCAACTCGTGTGGCAACAAACTCATGATTTCACTGATATTTCTGGCAAGGGGTGAACATTATTTCAAAAAGCGGGTCTGATTGAAAGCAAAACCGTGGTTGGCATCACAATCAGTTTGAATGTTGCACAAGGAGTACTTGCATGGCTTGGGTGGTTTGGTCGCGTAACACTGCAACTTTGTTGTTGGGGCTTTCAGGCTTTTTGCCCCTGGCGCACGCCAAGCAACTTGAACAGGCCATATTCGCAGGCGGCTGCTTTTGGTGCATGGAGGAAGCATTCGAAAAAATCAGGGGCGTGAAATCAGTTGATTCCGGCTATACCGGCGGGCGCACTGCCTCCCCCACCTACGAGCAGGTCAGCCAAGGCAACACCGGCCATGTTGAAGTGGTGCGGGTGCAATACGACCCCCGGCAAATCAGCTACAGCACCCTGTTGAAAGCCTTTTGGACCAATATTGACCCCACCGTTGAAAACCGGCAATTCTGCGATGTGGGCGAACAATACCGATCAGCTATTTTTTACCTGAACGAACAACAGCACCGCGAGGCCAAACAAAGCAAGGAACAATTGCTGGATACCGGCAAATTCAAAACCATTTACACCACGGTTGAAGCCGCCCAAACCTTTTATGTGGCCGAGGAATATCACCAAGACTTTTATCGCAAAAACCCCTTGCGCTATCAGTATTACAAAACCACCTGTGGCCGCGAAAACCGCTTGAACGAGGTGTGGGGCTACAAACCCAAATAACAACACCTAGAACTACAATTCCAGTAAAAACAGCCACATCCGGCTACACTCCACCCCAAATTCACTCTAACCGACTGTGATGAAGCGTCAAGCACGCCTGTTGGCGACCCTCGCATTTGCTGCATTCACCCTGTACATGGCCCCCAACGCGTGGGCCGACACACTGGAAAAGGTTCAGGACTGGCGCATTTCGCTTCCAAACACCTGGCAGCCCAGCGAACAGGCCTTGGTACAGGTGCGCAACAGCCGGCTGGCCTTGGCCAACAACATTCGATTCGATATTCAAAGCTTGCACGGCACGCTTGCCGCCGCACAGCCCAACACCCCTGTTTCGCTCGAAAACCTGGCGGCCTATGAAGTGAACGTGGACCATGCGCACCTTCGAATTGCCGACAGCGTATTGCAGGCACTTGTGCAGGCAGAACTGCAAGCCAGCGAGGCGCCCTTGCGAATCAGGCAGGTGACCACGCAAACCGACGGCATGCTGATTACCGGCGATATTAAAAGGCTGGGGTTGTGGATTCCATTCACCATGGAAGGCACCCCCGCCGTGGCCAATGCACGGGAAATTACCCTGACCCCGCGCACCTTGAAGGTGGCAGGCGTACCCCTGTACAAAGCCTTGTTGGCCACCAATATTCAGTTGCAATCGCTGATCGACATGAAATCAAAGGCCGTGGCTTTGCAAGGTCAGGCCATGGTGCTTCGGCTTGATCAAGTGCTACCCGCCCCCAAACTTTCTTTCGAACTGAATGCCGTGCAATTGGGGCAAGGGGAAGTCACCGTGTTGTTAGGCCAGGCCAACCCGGCACCCCCCTTTTATTGCAAAGCCGATTGTCCCGCTAATTTTGTGTACACCCAGGGCGGTGAATTACGTGCTGCAGGCATGGTGCTGGCTGGCCAGCCCACCTTGGTCACAGGCATCAGCAATGGCAGCTTGCCCATTGCACTGCACGATTTGAACAGTTTAATCAGCACCAGCACCGTGCAGCTTCGCACCGACGGTGCCCTGTGGATCAGCGCCCAGGAAGGGCTGCTCAACCCCGCTGAAACGGCCTTGCTCAACACTGGAGAGGCTGCGATTGCCCAACTTGAAGGTTTGAATTCCGGGCTAGAGTCAGTGACCTTGGCTGTGCACCATGCCACGCTGCTGTCCCGCGAGGGGATTGAACTGCGTGTTGAAAAACTGTTGGCCAGCACTCAATCCACCGACCTTGGTCAACTGCCGACTGCCAAACAAACCGTACATGTGGGCGAGATTTCGCTGAGCGAAGCCGCCATGAATACCCTGATGAACAAAGCATTGTTCAACTTCGAGGGCAGCCCAATTCGACAAGTCAACACCACCATTGGCGAGCCTCACTTGCAGCTTTCGCTGCAAGTGAAACCTGAAATTTTTGGCATTTCACTGTTCTGGTTGCCTGGCAAACTCAGCGGCCCGTTGCTTATTTCAAGCGACAAACAGCACCTGGAATTCACACCCGCCGAAGTGCGCATGTTTGGCCTGTCCATGCTGCCGCTGATTGATTACGCCGGGTTAAAACTCAGCAGCTTTATCAAAATTGACGAGACCGCAGTCAAGCTGCAAGACAACACCATTCGCATTGCCTTGGGCAGCGCACTGCCCCCACTGCAATTAAGCACCGAACTGCGAGCCATTAAAACCGTACTGCGTTCGCCGCTGGGGCCTTACCTGCAAGTGCATGTGGGCACCCTGCCAGCTGAAAAAATTGGCGAAATTTACAACACCATGGAATTGTTGCCACTGGGCCTGTGGATGAAAACACCCGAGTTCACCGCCTTGGGCATGCGCACCGGGCCCACGCTGGGCCATGTTTACAACGACCCACGAAAGGAAAGGCTGGTCATTGACCTGGCCCAATACCCGGACCTGCTGGCCAATGCCACCTTGCGCCTGCCGAGAAGTGAACGGGTGTGGGTGAGCATGCCCAGCCCGGGCAATGGTTCACAGTACCCAATACAGGGCCATCGGCACGAAGATGAGGCTCATCAGGTTCCCCATCATCACCAGTGACGCCACCCGTTGAGGCTGAAGGCCGTATTTCTCGGCAAACACAAAACTGAGCACTGCTGGTGGCAAGGCACCGAACACAATCAACATGGCGGTGTGCTCGGGGCTTAAAGGCAGCAACCACACACACAGGGCCGCGAAAATCAGCCCTGTGAGTGGGCACAGTACACCGCCAATTACGCCCAGCTTTACATCCGAAAAATCGGCTTGCGTTAGGCGAACCCCCAATGAAAACAGCAGCAGTGGAATGGACACATCACCCACCATGTCGATTGCAAAATACAGGGGCGCCCACACTTCAATTTTCAGCACACTGACCAGCAAACCTGCAATGGACGCGGCAATCACGGGCTCTTTCCACAACATCAAAATGCGCGCATTGGGGCTCATCATCCAGGTGCCCAACGAGTAATGCAGCGTATTGCCCACCAAAAACAGCATCACCGCAGCGGGCAAGGCCTCCTCACCAAATGCCAGAATGGCCAGTGGCAAGCCCATGTTGCCGGAGTTGTTGAACATCATGGGAGGCACAAAAATTCGGCTATCAATTCCCAACAAACGGCCCACAGGCCATGCCAACAAACCTGAACCCAACACCACAATGGCACCACCCACAGCCAGCAACCAATACGATTCAATTTCAAACGACTTGCTGGCCAAGGCCGAGAACACCAGCGCCGGCACAAAAATTTCCATGTTCAGCTGGTTGGCAAATTTCATGTCGGGGTTTTTCACCCGCCCATACCAATACCCAAGGGCCACCACCGCAAACACCGGAAAAATAACCGCAACAATGCGCAAAAACATAGAAGGCCGCCGTACAGGGAAATGACTGGGAAGTGACAGGGAAGGTCGAAGTGTACTGCAAGCGTTTAATCGGGGCGATTCGGGTTTGTATTGGGGTTGACGTTAAATAGCAGTTTCAACGCAGGGTGGTTCAAGTTGCGCGGGTGGGTGAATGCAAAAAAATCTTCAACCACACCTTGCGCATCGCCCATGTGTAGCACAGTGTGGTCGCGCACCACGTCTTCAATCAGCATGGCAGGTACGGCAAACAATCCCAAGCCAGCCCGGCCAAACGTTTCCAGCAAGGCGAGGTCGTCGAACTCCCCTACCACCGTCACCTCCACGCCCACACTTTCCAGCCAGTGCTCCAGCTTCAGCCGCAACACGTTGTTGCGCGATGGCATCAGGAAAGGCGCGTGTTGCAAGCTTTGTGGAAAGTTCGCCTCGTACTTCAGTTTCAAATCCGGGCTTGCAAAAATTCGCACCGGGTAAGTCAGCAACTTGGCCACCTGCAAGTGTGCAGTGCCCTGCCCGCCGGGGCGCTCAGCCAACACCACATCTACGCTGTGTTGCACAAGCTCCGAACACAGGGCCTCGAACCGACCTTCGTGGCACACCAGCCGCACAGGGCGCTGCATGCCCAGAATGGGCTCAATCATGTGAAACGACACTGTTTTGGGCAAGGCATCGGCAATGCCCACCGACAAACGCAGTGTGTAATCCAGTTGCTCGTCGCCCAGGCTTTCGGCCATTTGCTCGCCCAGCTGAAAAATTTGGTCGGCATAGCGCAAAGCAATTCGCCCCGCCTCGGTCAGCCCCAAACCTCGCCCCACTGGCTGAAACAAAGCCCGCCCCAAAGTTTGCTCCAACTGGGTAATTTGGCTTGAAAGCGTTTGTGCGCGCAGCCCAAGCCGTTCGGCCGCCGCTGTCAGGCTTCCGGTGTTGGCCACCATCCAGAAATAGCGCAAGTGGTGGAAGTTCAGGTCGGTAAGTTTCATTAACCCTTCGATTTATTCGAATATTTACTAAGCAATTGTTCCATTTATTCTTACATTGAACCAGCGTACACTTCAACTGTCTATTTCCCCGAAAGGAGGACGCAACCATGAAAACTGAAATTGTGGCTCGGCATCCCGAGATCGATGAAACCCTGCGCAGGTACGTACTACGCCGTGTGCGCTCGGCCATCAATCGACTTTCGACCCAGATTAAAAACATCACCGTGAAACTGGACAGGCACTCCGCAAAACAGGCCGACCAGCGCAACTGTGTGATTGAAATTCGAATCGACGGGCAAGCGCCCTTGATCGTAGACAGCGCCGGGCCGCATTGGCTCAGCGCAATTGACCAGGCGGTTGAATCAGCAGCACGTGCTGTTCGCCGCCAACTGAAACACACCCTTCACCAGGTGACCCCCTTGCAATTGTTGAAAGGACAACACGCATCATGAAACGCATTGTTTTATTTTTAGCCACCAACGTCGCCATTATGGTGGTACTGGGCATTACCGTGCATGTGCTGGGCTTGAACCAGTTCATGGCCGGGGGTCAGCTTAACCTGACCATGCTGCTGGCATTCAGTGCTGTATTGGGCTTTGGTGGTTCATTCATCAGCCTGTTGATCAGCAAAAAAGTAGCCAAGTGGAGCACCGGCGCGCAGGTCATTGAAACACCACGCAACGCCACCGAGCAATGGCTGGTCAGCACGGTTCAGCGCTTTGCAGACAAAGCCGGCATTCCCATGCCGGAAGTGGCCATTTACGAAGGCGCACCCAACGCATTTGCCACCGGCCCCAGCAAAAGCAACTCACTGGTCGCGGTTAGCACGGGTTTGCTGCAAAGCATGAGCCGCGAAGAGGCCGAAGCCGTGTTGGCGCACGAAGTGGCCCACATTGCCAACGGCGACATGGTTACACTGACGCTGATTCAAGGCGTGGTGAACACCTTTGTGTTTTTCCTGGCCCGCGTGGTGGGCTTTCTGGTGGATCAGTTTTTGCGCAAAGACGATTCCGAATCCAGTGGCCAGGGCATGGGTTACTTCATCACCGTGATCGTGATGGAAATTACGCTGGGTATCTTGGCCTCCATCATCGTGATGTACTTCTCGCGTCAGCGTGAATTCCGTGCCGACTCGGGCGCAGCCTGGTTAATGGGCAACAAGCAGCCCATGATCTCTGCCCTGAAGCGTTTGGGCGGCATGCAGGCTGGTGAACTGCCCTCGAACATGGCTGCATCCGGTATTTCAGGCAAAGGTGGTGTAATGGCCTTGTTCAGCAGCCACCCACCCATTGAGCAGCGCATTGAAGCACTGGCCCAGCAGCGATAAACCCGCTGTGCGTTGATAAAAAACCCGCCGAAGTTTGGCGGGTTTTTGTTGGCAGGTGTTTCACATCACCCTGCGTACCTTCCAGAATGTTTTACGCCAATACAAATCATCAAGCCGGCTGATGGTGACACCCACCTTGGTAGAGGCGTGCAAAAATTTTCCATCGCCCAAGTAAAAGCCCACGTGCTTGGTGGTGTACCCTGTTCGGAAAAATACAAGGTCGCCTACCTGCATGGCATCGCGGCCTACATCTACACCCATATTGACTTGTTGGGTGGTGCTGCGCGGCGCTGTAATGTTGAAATGGGTATTCAAAGTTTGTTGCACAAAGGCCGAACAATCAATGCCCGCTTTTGAATTGCCGCCCAATTTGTAAGGTGTGCCGCGCCACTCGCGAAACTGGGCCAGCAACGCTTTTTGAACCTCAGGTTTTTCGGTTTCGAAGCCGGTAAATACGGTGCCATCTTCAAGTACCAAGGCGTCCGAACCACCTTCTTGCAAACCTGCACAGGCCTGCAACAACAGCAGCAGGCACACGCCAGCAAACCGGCCAAACACAGCAACAGCTTGATTAAACAACCGCCTTCCTTTCACTAAACCGGAGCAAACCCTTCACGAAGCGGTAAAGCAACCACAAACTTAAAATGCCGTAAACAATAAAGCCCACGCCAAACACCATGGTGATCATGGCCACCACAAACCAGAACATGCCAATCCAGAAGGTTGAAATAAGCCAGTCGTAATGGCTGTAATAAATAGTGCCCGCTGATTCGCCACGCTTCACATAACAAATAATGAGAGCAATCAGGATTGGAATAAACGCCGTGAATATACCCACAGCACCCAACACATAGGCCACCAAAACAATGGTGCGGTTGGACTCTTCCTGATTGGGAACCGGATTAGGTTGATAGCTCATAGCGCTCCAGTGTCGGTAAGTACCTGCCCATTTTAGACGAGCGCACCGGCATAAAAAAACCCCGAGGCAAATGCCCGGGGTTTTCTGTACTGCATGAATGGCAACTATTAAAGCTTCAGTGCTGCAATACCGGCACGCGCCACTTGGGCGTCTTGATCCGATTTCACGCCAGAAACACCCACAGCGCCCACCACCTGGCCATCGACCACAATGGTTACGCCGCCTTCCAGCAGCCCGTCTACGTAGGGAGCGGTTACAAAGGCAGTACGGCCGTTGTTGATGACGTCTTCCAGAATTTTGGTGTCTTTGCGGGCCATGGCAGCAGACTTGGCCTTGGAAGGGCCAATGTGTGCGCTCATGGGGGGTGCGCCGTCCAAACGCAGCATGCCCAACAAATGACCACCATCGTCGGCCACAGCAATGGTTACGCCCCAGTTATTGGCTTCGGCTTCCGCACGGGCGGCAGTCAAAATGGCTTGTACGTCATCTACAGACAAGACGGCTTTGGTTTTCATGAACTAACTCCGGTTTTGAATTAAAAATGTCAAAGCGAAGTATGCGGCAGACTCCCTGTGGTGGCTACACAGGAAGTCCCTAATGCGAAATTATCAGGGTGCGCAGCTTAGGCCTGAGTCTTCTGCATCACAAGTGGCCGGCTTTGTTGCACCACCCTCGCCCTCGGTTGCAGGCCTGCCCGGGCCCACTTCCGCCACCACACCATTGATAATTTTGCCAGCCACGTTTTCAGTGCGAACCACGGAACGGGTTTGCTCCTGGCGAGCCAATACCACAGCGCCTTGGGCAGTCGTCAAGGCGGCAGCTTCTTGTGGTGACAACAGCAAGGTGCCGTTGTAAACCACGGGAATGCGATCAAGACTGCGTGCCCCATCGTAGAAAAACGCTTGAGTGCCCTTGCGCTCCGGGCCCGCCAGGTAAACCACTTGCCCAGGCAACAGATTACTTCCCTCAAAGGGTAGTACTGTGAGGAAACCACCCAAGCCCGGACGATTGATGTCACCAACTTCAACCCGGATGGCACCGGCACCTGCCGACTGACCTGAACCAGACGATTCGCCAAATGTGGCCAAACCACCCGGTTGCCCATTCACTCCCCCCAAGGGTATCGAAAGTGTCAGGCCTGCGTAAGAGCGCGCTGTACCCACAGCAAGGTCGTTGTAAGGCATCCGAGCACGGATCACCGCATCACTGCCCTGTGTGGCCAGGCCACGCGCTCGAACAGCAATCAAGTCTGCTTCGGCACCCTGCCCTCCAATATTCAACCGCACGTCGTTGTTAACTGCAAACAGACTCGCGCCACGATCTGCCACATAAGAGAAAGATTGATTGTGGCTTCGCCCGGCCAGTACGCCGACCTGACCATTGATCTGGTTATTCTGCGTCAGGACAATTGAACCGTTTTCAGGTGAATTGAACTGGGTTGTGGCACCAGCAGTGGTGAGCAATTGCCCTGAACGTTGATGAATCATCGGGCTGGCCACAGTAATTCGACCGAGTCCTGTGAATGGATTCACCGCTTCTTTGCTGGAGAATACATCCAGCGAAGGTGGCAAGACCAGAGCAATGTCGGCAGAAGACAATGGTCGCGACACGCCTTTCGCAGTGAAGGTCAAAGCACCACCCGTTTGCTCAATTGTGCCCAGCAGAAGCATGCGGCCATCGGCGGTCAACTGCCCGCCCCGACTGTTCAGGTTCAACAACTGCATGTCGCCCAAGGTCGACAAACGGGTTTGCTCCGCACTGGCACTGACCGAGCCCCGAAAGCGGTTGTCTGCATGCTGCAAATCAATTTCGCCACCGATTGATTCAAGCCTGGCATCGCCCCCAACCTGCAAACGCCCTACCTGGGAAATCTGATTGGCAGACACAACAAGATCACCATCGAACTGGGAATCCGCGAACTGCACCTGCATGCCGCTGACTTCCGCATTACCCCCTACATTCAGGGCCAAAGTACCAGTCGATGAGGTGGTATTGACATTCAAGTTGCCGCTGGTTCCCAGTGCAACCGAACCACCTGACTGTACTTGCGTGTTGCCATTGAACCGGTTGCCGGAATTGGTCAAACTGATTTGGGCTGCTGTCAAGCTTGCATCATTCAACATGACCGACCTGCTTTGGGTTAATGCACCAGTCAATTCGATCTGGCTTGCACCATCCACTTGCGTGCTACCAAGCTCCACATTGTTGGCTTGTAATTCAAAGTTGCCTAACACGCGTGCGGCCAGGGCGAGGTTTTCAGCCTGCATGGACAAATCATTTTTGTCTGTAATCGACACGCTTGCGTTGGCGGAATCCGGATTTTGAACCGTAATTTTCCCGATAAAATCGTTCTCTGAATTGTTCAGATCTACCCGGTCACTGCGCAGGTTTGTATCACCCTTCACATTCAAAGCTGCTGTTTGGCGAACTTCAGCAGCCGCTATATCCAGCTGCTGCAACTCACCAAGCTCACCCAAACTGACCTCTTGTGCTTGCAGATTCAAAGTACCCAAATTTGCACCTTGTACCCGCAAGGTACCGGCACTGCTCAAAGTTGCCTGGCTTGCATCTTCCACACGAAGCAGACTGTTGAAGCTGTTGCCTTGGTTACCCAGATCAACATGATTGGCTTGCAGCAAGACACTGGAATTGGCGGTCAGGGTACCGTCTTGTTCAATCGACTGTGCACGCAACTCCGCTGCGCCATTCAATTGACCCGACACATTCAGCACATTCGCATCAGCAACAACTGTTGTGCCCGAAACATTCAATGCCACATTGCCTTGGAAGTCATTGGCTTGATGATTCAAATCAACTGCAGCTGCTTCAATGGTCGCATTGTTTCGAACAGTCAGTGAACCGGCCTGTGCCAGCTGTGAAGCCCTCACATTCAAGGTACCCACATCACCCTGCAAAACCAGATTATTGACATCGCGCAATTGTGCCGTGTCGCTGACCTGCAAATCTACAACATCCCCGAAGTTGTTGGCGGCATTCTGAAGATCAATATTTGCTGCACGCAAGTCAGCCCTGCCCTGAACATTCAAGGCACCTGGCTGGCTTTGCTGCTGCGTGATTCGCTGGGCGTTGACAATCAATGCATTCACACGTCCACTCAAGGCGAGATCATTGGTGTCGCTGATGGTTGCAGTGCCAACATTTTGCAGAATAATTTGACCACTAAAGTCGTTGCCAGACTGGGCAAGATCAACCTCGTTTGCGCGAAGTGTCAAGCTTCCTCCAGTTTGGCTGGCCTGCGTTTGGGTAACCTTGCCAGCCTGAAGTTCTGCACTGTTCGCAACTTCAAGTTGGTTCACATTGATCTCACCAGCAATCAAGGTGCCATTGGCAATGCTAAGTTCTCCTGCTGTCAACGTACTAACAACGGATGTATTCAAAATTTGCGATTGACCTTGAAGCAGCAAATCATTGTTGTCTGAGATATCCGTCTGCACCGCCACATCAAGTGTTACCGGGCCGCTGAAGTTGTTGTGTTCGTTCCTTAAATCGACTGCCTGTGCAGTCAACCCAGTAGCACCAGTCACCAACAACTCACCGGTCTGTGTAATGTGTTGTGCGGTCGCATTCAAGCTACCCAACACTGAATTGCTCAAGTCCAGTTCATTCTGTGCGGTCACGGTCAATGCTGCTGCATTGCCCCCCAGCAAAAGGTCTCCACTGGCATTCACTGTTGCCTGCTGTGTGGCGTTAACAGTAACGCCGCCGCCAAAACTGTTCGCTGTATTAATCAGGTTGATTGTAGGTGCAGCCAGGTTGCTATTGCCATTCACATTCAATGCGCCCGACTGATTAATTGCTGTGCCTGCCTGCACGTTCAAGCTGCCTGCTGAACCTTGCAACTCAATTACTTGCTGGTCGCGCAGGTTCACACTGCCAGCAGAATTCAGCACCACATTGCCAACAAAATTGTTGGCTTCATCCTGCAAAGTCACATTGCTAGCCCCCAGGGTGGTTGTACCCCCCACCTGCAAAGCACCTTGCTGAATTACATTGCCACCATTCAAGGTCAAATTACCCGTGGCGCTGAAGTTGTTCAATTCAAGTTGATCTGCCTGCAACACGATGTTTTCTGAAGCAAGGCTGGACACAGAAAGCGAATTCGCACTTGCATTCACTGAAGTGGCGGTGCCTGATACGTTCAGCCCACCGCTGGCGGTGATGGATGCTGCACCAGTCAAATTCAAATGCACCACATCACTGAAGCTGTTCGCTTGGTTGTCCAGCGCGATCGAGTCTCCATTGAAAGTACTGGCGCCTGCCACCGAAAGTACACCACTTTGCCCGGTGGATGCGGCATTGAAAGTTACGTTGCCCTGTGCAGCCAAACCATCCACGATCAACGTACTTGCATTCATGGTTGCTGTGTTGACATTACCCGCCACACGCAGGCTGTTGGTATCAGCCACTTGAGCATCGCCTGCAACATTCAGACTCAAGCGTCCCTGAAAATCATTGGCTTGATGATTCAAATCAACTGCGGCTGCATCAATGGTCGCATTGTTTCGAACAGTCAGTGACTCGGCCTGTGCCAGCTGTGAAGCCCTCACATTCAAGGTACCCACATCACCCTGCAAAACCAGATTATTGACATCGCGCAATTGTGCCGTGTCGCTGACCTGCAAATCTACAACACCCCCGAAGTTGTTGGCGGCATTTTGAAGATCAATATTTGCTGCACGCAAGTCAGCCCTGCCCTGAACATTCAAGGCACCTGGCTGGCTTTGCTGCTGCGTGATTCGCTGGGCGTTGACAATCAATGCATTCACACGCCCACTCAAGGCGAGATCATTGGTGTCGCTGATGGTTGCAGTGCCAACATTTTGCAGAATAATTTGACCACTGAAGTCGTTACCAGCCTGGGCAAGATCAACCTCGTTTGCGCGAAGTGTCAAGCTTCCTCCAGTTTGGCTGGCCTGCGTTTGGGTAACCTTGCCAGCTTGCAGTTCTGCACTGTTCGCAACTTCAAGTTGGTTCACATTGATCTCACCAGCAATCAAGGTGCCATTGGCAATGCTAAGTTCTCCGGCGGTCAACGTACCAACAACTGATGTGGTCAGGGTTTGCGCGGTGCCTTGAATCAACAGGTTGTTTGTGTCGGCGATGCTGGCTTGGCCCGCCACATTCAGAGTGACAGTGCCGTTGAAATCGTTGCCCTCATCCAATAACGTTGCACCTTGTGCAACCAGGACTGTTGGACCTGTCACTGATACAGTGGCAGATTGACCAATTTGCTGTGCGGCCGCATTCAAGCTACCCAGCATTGAATTGCTCAAGTCCAGTTCATTTTGTGCGGTCACGGTCAATGCTGCTGCATTGCCGCCTACCGAGAGGTCTCCACTGGCATTCACTGTTGCCTGCTGTGTGGCATTAACAGTAACGCCACCGCCAAAACTGTTCGCCGCGTTGGTCAAGTTGATTGTAGGTGCAGCCAGGTTGCTGTTGCCATTTACATTCAATGCGCCCGACTGATTAATTGCTGTGCCTGCCTGCACATTCAAGCTGCCTGCTGAACCTTGCAACTCAATTACTTGCTGGTCGCGCAGGTTCACACTGCCAGCAGAATTCAGCACCACGGGGCCTGCGAAGTTGTTGGCAGCGTTCATGAAGGAAATGGTGTTTGCATTCAATGTGGCTTGGTTTTCAACAGTCAGATCGCCAAGCTGATTCACTTCTGTTGCATTGACGGACAAACGACCTGCCTGGCCTTGAACAGTCAGTGTGTTTCGATCAGCCAATTCAACATTGACTTGGTTGCTTAAAGTAACCGGGCCAACAAAATCGTTGTTGGCGTTGTTCAACCGTACCAAGGTATTGCTGCTGTTGTTGCGGTGCTCAATGCGCGCATCACCTCCAACCATCAAGGCCGCCGCACCCGAGGAAGCCTGTGTCACAACATCTGAAGTCAAGGTCAAGCTTTCATTCACTGTCAGCGCGTTACTGATTTCAACAGTGGTTGCATTCAACTCAAGTTCCTGTGCATTGCCTGCCACGTTCAGTGTGTTTTCGTCGTGCAAACTGACACGTGCATTGCCAAGCAAGTTAACCTGCCCCTGAAAATCATTCGCAGGGTTATTCAGGCTGACTGCGGCGGCATTCAAGGCAGCGGTGTCCCCACAACAAGTGAGTCACTTTGTGCGATGGATAGCGCTGTCAGGTCAAGCGAACCGGCCTGCCCCTCAATCGTCAAGGTATTGCTGTCACGCAAACGCACAGAACCTTGGGTATTCAAAACCACATCGCCATTGAAATCGTTCATTGCATTGTTCAACGCAACGGCACCCGAGTTGTTGATCCGGGTTTCACCTTGCACCTGCAGGGCACGATCAACATCCATGCTTTGCGTGATGCTGTCTGCGCTCATTGCAAGGCCATTGCTTGCGGTCAAACCGTTGAACACCAAGGAATCGGCTTCAACACTACCGCTGACAACATTGCCTGCCACAGTCAATGTACCGTTGGCTTTTATTGCTGCGCTTTCACTGGAAGCAAGTGTGACAGTAGAGCCGAATTGATTATTGCCTGACTCAGTCAAATCAATATGTTGTGCACTCAGTGCGCTGGTGCCTGTCACATTCAAAAAATCGGTTTGATCAATTCGTATTGCTGTTGCACTCAGGCTGTTTGCATTCAAGCCGTTTACAACAATCTGCCCATTGAAACCGGTGGTCAAAGTGACATCATCGGCAGAACCCTGAACAGTCAGAGTATCGTTGCCATTCAAATTTACTGCGCCTGCATTGTGCAGCACCACACTTGAACCGAAACGGTTTGCCGCGTTGTTTAGCTGAACAGAATTGCTGTTGTTGATGCGCGTTTGCCCAAGCACATTCAGCGCATCGGCTTCAGTGGTGCCTTGACGAATCGAATCCACGTTGAAAACTGCGCTTGCAGCCCGACCTGAGACTGCAACACCCTCGGCGCTGCCCAATTGAACCTGACCATCCAGATTGAGAACGACCTGGCCGCGAAATATGTTGCCAAGCTGAATTAATTCAACATTCTCGCCATTGAAAGTTGCCGTGTTGTTAACTGTCAACGGCACTGCCTGCGCCGACTGCGTGGTATTGCGGGCGGTTGCAGTCAGGTTGTTGACCTGCCCTGACAAAGACAACTCGCTCTCGTCAGCAAGCTCGGCGGTACCCACATTGCCAAGCTCGACATTGCCGCCGAAATCATTGGATATATCCGCCAACTGAACCACGCTTGCATTCAAGCTTGTGCCTTGCTGCACAGTCAGTGTTCCGTTCTGTGCAATGCTGGCCGCAGTAACATTCAAACTTTCAACTGTCAGTTCGTTTAGCTGCACTTGATTGACTGCTGACAAAGTGGCTGCACCCGCAGACCCCGACACAGCCAGATCATTCATGTCAATTAAAGTGGCTGCACCAGTCACCGCAAGCTCGACATTGCCTGCGAAATCATTGTCGGACTGAAGCAGATTGACCTGATTGGCATTCAGGGTGGATAAACCAGCAACGGACAGCGCAGCGCTCTGCGTAATTTCGGCTGCTGTCAAATTCAGTTGCGCGGCAGAACCTGAAATGTTCAACTCACCATTGGTGTGTAAAGTAGTACCCGCAGTGCTGTTAATCAATACATTGCCATCAAACTGGTTTGCCGGGTTCCCCAGGTTGATTTCATTCGCATTCAATATGGTGCCTCCATTCACCTGCACCGGGCCAGTCTGCTCGATCCTGCCACTGGCATTGACTGTGAGGCCATCAGAAGCAAGGCTGTTGATAGCAAGGTTCTGAGCACTGAGTGTGGCTTCACCGCCTGAATCGACCGAAACTTGCAGATTGTTGGAATCATGAACAGCAACTGACCCTGTCGCTGTCAAATCGACCGAGCCAGTGAAGTCATTGCCAGCGTTGTTTAAACTCAAACCACCTCTTGAGTTGATGTTCAAGCCACCGTCAGATAGCAAAGCAGCACTTTGGCCGTTGCGCATCTGGCCAACTTCACCCGCAATCACGTCTACGGTACCCTGTGGGTTACCCACGTTGAGGCTACCTGTTAATTGGATCAAATCACCTTCAATTGAAATTCGTGAAGCCCGGTTTACACCAGCCGTGTTGATTACACTGGGATCGCCGTTGTTCGATGCATTGGCCAACAAAATAATCCGTCCGCCCTCGGCCAACACCTGGCCAAGCTGTTGAATCAAGGCGTTGTTGTGACCTTCAACTGCCTGAACAACCAGGTCACTGCCCGAGGTATTTACGGTGACCTCCTTGGCTGCAATAAGATTCACCGACACGCCAGACCCAGCCTGGTGTTGTGGTTGCAATCCTGCTGTCAGATTTCCCGAGTTTGTAATGGAAGGCGCCAGGAATACGATGTCTTTGGCAGTGATGCTGCCAGCATTGAGAATGCCTCCGGCATTTGCACCTGTTTCAAACTCAATTGTTTGACCGGGCATTTGGCCATTGCCGTTACCATTGCCCTTGAGATTCAATGTAGACGCTACAAGACTACCCACATTCACCTGAGAACCTGCACCAAACACAATACCACTTGGGTTGATCAGGAAAATTCGACCATTGGCCACCAGGCTGCCGAAAATTTCAGATGAATTACCCCCGACAACCCGATTCAAAATGACAGAATCGGCACTGGGCTGAACAAATCGAACGGTTTCGCCGCTGCCGATGGAAAACTCCTGCCACCTGATCACATCACGTTGATTGACTGTCTGAGTGATCACAGTGGTGCCGGGCAATGACACGTCCAGATCAAGGTTATTGCCCAAGACACCATCAAGAATCGGCGCAGTCTGCACATTGGCACTGAACACCAGCAACACGGCAGCTGCCAGTGGCTTGAGTGGGAAAGACGAATTCAGCTTGCAAGTTGCGGAAGTCATAAAAATTCTCTTAGAAATAGTAGATATAAGATGCAAAGATTCTTGGGCTTTGGCGTTTCGGATCAGACTGCCGAACACCCGCCAGCTCCCAGGCCAAACTCAAGTTGAATGTGAAAATGTCTTGCCTGTCCCAAGCCAAACCCAGGCCGTAACCAGCCAGTTCGGCATGGTTGTTGAATCCTGCGGGCTGATTGCTGGTGTCTTCGCGAAAACGAACACGGCCTTGATCAAAAAACACATTGAAAGACAATTCACGCGCCGCACTGCCAAACCAGTTGGCAGAGGGCAAATAGCGCGCTTCCAGCGTGAACAAATCGCAGCTGTCGCCAGAAGTTTCACCTTGTGCAAATGCGCGCACAGCCGTAGCACCACCCAGCGAACATTGTTCACTGCTGTCAAGATTGTCGAGTGCATATTGACCACGCAAGAAGCTCCACAGCATCAACTTGCCGGGCACAACAGATTGCAACCTACCAAACGAGTAGTTCACACGCATGGTGTTAAGTTCATCGTCCAGGCCAAACGGCACACCACCCGGATAATTTGTTTTGCTTTCCTCTACGTTGAAGTTGAAGAAGTTAAGACCGCCGCCCACCAGGCTATCGCGGGAGTCGCCACTGAGACCAAGGCGAAATGAATCCACTTCCTTCACGGTTTCCAAACCAGACAGGCTCTGCCTGTCAGTGAACTCCTTTTTGTCATACCCAGTCAGTGCAAACACATTCAGGTTGCGTGAACGCACCAGGGGATACAGCGCGAATACACCCAGCGATTCTGCATCGCCATTCAAGCCCAAGGGAAAATCGTTTTCCTCAAGTGAATAATTCACGGTAGACACGTTCACACCCAACTTCAATCCATCCGCACCAACCGGCAGGGTGTAACCCAGCAGCGTGAAGTCCAAACCACCTGTTTCAGATTGAAGATGACTGACCGAAAACGAGTCACCCAAGCCAAACGGACTTTCCCAGGAAAAGGTGGCAATGCCACGGTACGTGCCTGCGTACCGCGAGCCGTTTGCATCCAGGCCCGCACTGCCGGTCAGTGCCTTGTCGTTGCTGGGTGTTGCAACCAGAATCGCTTTGCCTGCTTGTGTGCCAGGCTTGATGGCAAATGACATTCGAATGCCACGCAAGTCATTGAGCAGGAACACCACCCGCTCTACCTCTTCCACACGAATGACCGTACCGGGCTTTAAACGCTTCAAGTGCGATTCAACAATATCCCGATTCACGCGCAGTTCTTCTGCAGGCCAAGCCACTTCGACTGACTCCAGCACACCGGGCAACACGGCAATGGTCACCACACCGTTTTTAATGTCTTGCGCGGGCAAATAGGCATACGCGAGGTAATAGCCCAATTCACGCTGCAAGAATGCAGTCACCACCTGTGCTGCACTGCTGAGGTCTTCAAACGAACGCTTTTCGCCCACATACGGCACCAGCAATTTCTGAATATCGTTCAGATGCTTGGCTTCGACACCTTCAATTCGATAAGCGCTGACATTCAGAGACACATCGTTCAACGGCTTGCCCAACTCAGGGGCCGCCTTTCTTTCAGCCTGATTGTCGATGACAGGCTCTGCTTCTTTTTCCGCAGCAGGCGCGGCAGACTCGGGATTGATAAAGGGGGCGGGCGTAGACACCTGGGCCTGTACCGGCCAGGCAAGTGTGTACAGCAACAGGGCAATTGTGTATCGGTTGGTCAACATGGAATAGGTACTTGGAATGAGAGCGAACCGGAGTGAAACATCAAAACCGGAAATCAGGAAACTGGGTCATTGGTATGGTGTCAACCGAATTGAGCACCCCCCTCACCCACAAAGACCAAAATGCTACTGAGGTTGTCTGCCCGCCCCAAGGCGCGATTAAATGCCAGTTGGTGAATATGGGCATTGCAATCCTCTGCGCACCACAGGCTGGTGCCCAGCAATGCGAGCTCGTCGTCATTGAGGTGTTCCCACAAACCATCGCTGCACATCAAGAACCAGTCCCCAGCCAACAAGCAGCAAGGCTCGGTCACATCCATGTGAAGATGTTCATTTTGCTCACCCAATGCGGTATACAGCGCGTTTCGACTGGCTTGACCATCAGATTGTTGATGATCAATCATCCACTGCAACACACTGTGATCCCTGGTTTTTGAGCGCAGCGCAGCTTGCTGAAAGTGATACACACGCGAATCGCCGACATGCAACCAAACTGCCTGTGCAGATCGTTGATTGATCACCAAAAGACAAAAGGTGGTGTGCATGTCTGAGCAATCGGGGTGTGTGGTCTGTTGATGCAAAATATTTTGATTCACCTGTTGCATCAGTTCCAGCAAGCGTGATCTTTCCAGCGTGGGTGATTGTTCAAATGCACTCAAAGACATTTCAACAGCCAAGGCAGCAGCAAGCTGCCCGCCACGATGACCACCAGCACCGTCTGCCAGCGCGCACACCAGCCAGTCTCCAAATAATTTATGCCCAACAGCGTCCTGATTTTCCGGGCGGTTACCAATGTCGGTACGCTGTGTAACCTGTACTCGCAACAATCGCCCTTCGTGTGCGCCACCCAGTTGAATGGTCAACTCCATGTGCCCGCCAGATGCCGGTAGCGATCGCAATAAAGGTCCCACATGCGTGCTTTTCTGGCGAGTTCGAGACTCAAACTCAATCCACCTTGCCGATTAATTTCTTGTTCGATCACAGCTGGATCCAGACCACCCTGAACTTGCTCAATCAATACTTGAATTCGCGCAACACTCAGTTGCATGTGCGCCTGAATATCCTGAAACGCCTGCTCAAAGGCCTGCTCTGCATCCAGATAAGCCAGTGAATTATCACCAAGCAGTTTGCCCATGGCTTGCGCCGGTGACGCAGAAAACTTCAGTGGATTATTGCCCTTCGCGGAAATACTGGTCAGCTTGCTGCCCGTTTCTTCCTGGAAAATTCGGCGCGCTGAAAGCAATTGCATGCAACCTTGAACGCAGATACCCAACAAGTGGTGCAACTTCTCTGCATCCTGAATTGTGGAGGGTGTTGTCGGTTGTTCAGCCACCACACCTCGAACTGCTGAATCAGCTTGTTGGGAACCCACATACATACGCTGGGCCAACGGCGAAATGTTCTCTTCGATTTCGCTTTCGACAGGCGGCAAGGGCATATCGAAAGCTGCCAACAGATCGTCGATCTCGACGTTAGAAGCTGGTTGTGGCAACCAGGATTCCAGTGGATCAATTTCGGGCCTCGGCATCAAGTCCTCGAATCCGTTCCAATTCGCGGCAACCTTCGCAAGAATGATTGAGTAATCACCAATTCGCAGCACATCGCCGGGACTCAAGGGCACAGATTGATTCTGGGGCATGGGTTTGCCGTTAACCAAGGTACTGTTGGTGCCAAGGTCTGTCCAGTGGCATTGGGAATTCTCAACAAGTACCTGTGCGTGCAAACGCGACACCACCCGTTGGGGATCTTTCAACACCCAGGTGCAATCGGGCGAGCGGCCAATCGATCCCCCCTGCAAGGGCACAGGCCACTGTTCGATTGCCTTGTCCGCCTGACCATCGCGGGTAATCTGGAATTCAAAGTTGGAATACATTCAACCCACCCTTAACGCAATACAAAAACTTCACCACCCAACACACCCACATGCATGGGCAGTTGAAGGGTGGCTCCGCTCAGCTTGCATTTCCATTGCAGCAGCGGCGCGTGATTGATATCCAGCAATGCGTGAACTGGAGATTGACGAACGCATTGAAACTGCCAGCATTGGGGATCCAGCGCGGATTCAAGCAACTCGGATTGTGTGCAAAGATGTGTCAGATGTGCTGCGAAATCGCTGACTACATTTTGTGGGTCGAGGCCATAAGCCGCAGCCAATTCGCGATTGCGAACGGTAAAAAACGGCAGCAAGGCAGATGCCTTGCCTGACTTGAATTGGGCAAACATATTCAGCAGAAAATCTTCAATCAGTGTCGAATCATTTGCACCGTGTGTGGAAGGCAATACATCGAGATAGCGCCAACGGGGAAAGGAAACCGGCAAGTCAACTGTCGAGTCCAGCAAACGGTTTTTTCTCAAACGCTGCCCACGTTGAAAAGCAGTTTTCAATTCAAATAACACCCGTGGCTGCACCAGCACATCAGGCCCACGGTCTTTTTGAAGTTCAACCCACACAGTTGTGCTGCAGTTTTGCGTGAGCAGGGCATGATCAGGATTCAATGATGCGCCTCGCATTGAAGCACCTGGCAACAGAATCACCTGAATTCTGTTTTCGCCCGACTGAACATACTCATGGATGGGCAACACCAGTTCTCGCCCATTTTGTAACTTGGCAAGCACCATGCCGTTCAGAGTCAGTAAAGCATTCTGACCCTGTACACTGGCACGCAACAACAGGGTTTTATCCATGCTGAAGGCCCCGTTGCATGATTCGCGCAGGCGCTGCCAAGTGCCAGCAGCCCAAGGCCCAGCCCTTGACTGGATCGACACTTTGCCAGTCGCAGACCAATTCGGAATGATCAACAGTCAGTACCACCTCCAGTGCCCTATCTTCAGGATTAACCACCGCTGACACACTGAAAACAAGTTCACCCGCCAAAGGGCTGGCAGCGCGAATGAGCGGTTTACCCACACCAACAACGCTGCACACCTGAACATGCAAAGGCACCCTGTATTGCGCCAACCACAATGGCTCGCCCAGCGGCAACAATCCTGGCAATTGTTTCTCGCTGTGTTGCCAGTGAACGTGGATATCGCGTTCGGTTTGTATGCTCAAATTCACCGGCACATGGTTGTGAATCAGTTGGGCCTGCCATTTGAAATCATCTGCGGCTGCACGAAGCTGCATGTCCGCTGTGGTAACAAATTCAATCAAGCCTTCATGAATCGTCCATTGGGCACGAAAGTTCAAATCCGTGCTGAGCCAGGAATTGGACTGTTGCACCACCGGCTCAATCAGTACGCCTGAATCAGACCATCTTGATTGCAAGCCCTGCTTTTCTTCAGGTGAGCAGGACAAACTGAGCTGTTTAAAATCCAGCTGTGTAAGCCGCGTGTCAATCAGCTCCATACGCTGAAGTGAAAAGAATCCAGACGTGTTTTGCCGACCAATTTCACAGCGCTCAAATACGGGGTCTACATGAATGACCAAATCATTTGCTGGCAATGAATTTTTACAGACCTGTGCAATCAGATAATCGGGAGTGAATTGTCCGAAGACCTGATGTACAAAACCAGAGTCTGTTCTGAACCAGTTCACCAGCTCACCAGCAATGGTGCTCACGCCAATAGCCAAAGAACCTGTTTGATTGCATGGAATTTTTGTTGGCTGACTGCCCATTTGAACGGCGGCCAGCAGGTCGATCAAATTGATCTGCAATTGCCCGCTTGGCCACGGCTGATCAAATCGCCCAAGACCGGCCAATGATTCATACAGACAATGAAAGGCGCTTGGGGACACTCCGGCGCTCAAAGCCTGTTGCATGCTACGCAAAACATTGGTTTGAGGGTCGGCTTCACTCGATATACCGTGAATGCTCACTTGACCTGCAAACAAGCTGAGCAAGACACAGGCTTGCGAATACGCCTGGGTTACATCATGAGCTTCCAGCAAATCAATTGCGGCTGAAAGTGACTCGGTGAAATCTGGTTTTAAGCTGTAGCTTTGATCCAGATCGAGCGAGCTCAACAGCACATGCATGCGCCGCAAGTGATCAGCGCGTGCCTGCTCATTGAAACTGGCTTGAAGATCAATCGTGATCAACGGCGCACCTGTGTAACATGAACCAGGCCAGACCTTAGTTGAAACACCTCCACACCGGATTCATCGGCAAAACCAAACGACTCCACTGGACCAAACAGTTTGACCAACTCTTGTCCTGCCAGGGTGTTCAAGGCAAGCTTCAGGTAACGCGGATCAAACCAGGGCCAAATTCGATTACAGCCTGAGGAATCTTGAAGATGACGAACCTGTCGCAGGTGATTCTTAAGCACACTGGACTGCACATTTCTGCTGGAAATTACGTAGCCTCGATCCACAGGCTTCCAGGGCCAGAACGCAGTAGAGCCCAAGGCAGAGTCTGCAAGTTTCAGCACACTGACTTGGCAATCCACTGGAATAACTCCGCCCACAGCCCGCCCCGACAAGGGAGGAAACTGCACTAGCGTCGATCCGCCAGACACAATTTCAGAAGGGGCCACACCGTAAACGGTCAACATCTGGGCAAGATTCCTCAGGGAATTGGATCGATGGGTGGCTCTACCATTTCGGGTGCCAGTGCGGCTTCGGGCGGACTTGGGGAAGCTGCTGAGGCGTCACCACCCATGGCACTTCCGTTGACTGAAACTGCTGGGCCACTGAATTTGATGCCTGATGCGGAAATAACAATCGAAGAGCCACCCACGTTCAGCGACAAGCTAGAGCCCGCGGTCAGCTTCAGGCTTGAGCCCGCTTTCAAGTTGCCTTGGGCCGAGGTACTCAGGTTCAAATTGCCTGCTGCATCCAGGTCAGTGCTGCCCTGGGATTTCAATGAGCACTGGCCAGTGGTACTAATTGCAATTTGCCCGTTGTTGGTCAAACCGAGTAAACCTTGAACTTTGGCCAACACATCATCGTTCACCGTCAAATGCAAGGCTTTGTCGATCTGCTGACTGAGTTGACCAAGCACTGTGCGCGACACATCGGCCTTGATTTCTTCAATCAGGTTGCCGTGAATCAAGCTGTGGGAATGCCCGCGAATTTCTGTATTGCTGTTGTTCTTGATCAGGCTTAAATAATCTTTCTCGGCCTGAAACCACACATACTCGCTGCCAATTTTGTCTTCGAAACGAAGTTCGTTGAAATTGGAGGGTGAGCCTTTTTCGCTGGATTGAGAACGCCAGCCAGACACTGTTTTGTGTTCAGGCAATGGATAGGGAACTGTTTGCTCAGCATTGTAGGCAACCCCGGTAACCAAGGGCCGGTCGGGATCGCCATCTTCGAATGACACCACCACTTCCTGGCCAATACGCGGAATGGCCACAAAACCCCAGCCCTTGCCAGCAACAGGAGAAGCTACACGCACCCAGCAAGAACTGTCCTGATTGTGTTTGCCGTAGCGATCCCAGTAAAACTGAATCTTGATTCGACCAAATTCATCGGTGTGTATTTCTCGCCCCTCCGGGCCAACAACCAAGGCGGGCAAGGGTCCTTTGACTTGGGGTTTTCTGGATTTCCGTTCGGGTCTGAAAGGCTGGCTGGACTCAATGGCTTCAAACTGACAATCAAAATCAGATTGCGCACCGCCACTGGCTTCTGGCTCTGACTCGTGAACGGTGATCAGGGTACCAATCACAAGCAAAGTTTTGGACAACGCGGGGTTGTCCTTGCAAACCGTGTTCAACAAATGGCCTGTTGCAACTCCCCTTGCCGAAGTGCTTGCATTGAACGTTTGCTGGCGCGCCTGAGATTCTTCGTGACGCAGTTTGCTGTAGTGAGTACCCTCACCTTCATTTTCAAACTCACCAGGATACTCGAACACCTCGTAGGCCGAGTTGTAACTTTCTGCCTTGCCCTGTGAGTTCACGAGCAAGGAGTTCGATGGTGTTTTGAAGTTGTAATCCGTGTGTGCATGCCTTGGCGGTTCAATGGACTTCTTCAATGACATGCTGGTGATCGTTTCTTCCGGGGTCAGCCTGCCACTCTGCGAAGCTGGATCATAGGCCAGATTGGCATAACCGGGAAAAACTTGATGTGTACTGCTTGAGTCTGCGAGTACCAGCGTATGCTGGCCCTCACCATGTTCAAAGTAAAAATAAACGCCTTCCTGTTCAAGTATACGGCGAATAAAATTCAGGTCACTTTCACCGTACTGAACCACATATTCCCAAACACGCTTGGCGCCCATTGTGCGATCAGAAAACCGCACTGAGGAATGTCCGTGGCGACCAATTACTTCGGAAACAATGCCCGGTACGGTCTTGTTCTGGTAAACGCGAAACTCCTGGTTCTTGCCCAGCAACCACGTCCATGATTTCAATTCCAGGCGATAGGCGCAGCGCCCTACGCTGGACATGGAAACCTGCTCCATTTCCACAATTACACCGTCAAAATAACGCTTGGTTTTCTCACGGGTTTCATAGGCCAGACAACAATTCTTTCCCAGAAAATCGTCTGCATTCAACAGCGCAGAATCGGATTCCAGAAACACAGAACCTGTACTGTTCTCGGAAAGTGATTCCTGCAAGCGCGCGGATCTGAAATGAACTTCGTCCAGAGGAGCTGAACCGCTCAGGCTGATCAATCTGTTCATTGGCGGCTGATTTCAACTCGGCGATTGGCGGGAGCAAAAGGATTATTCACGTCAGCCAGCTTGTCAGCACCCTTGCCCTCCACACGCAACAAGCTTGGCGATACACCCTTCTGAGTCAGGTAAGTTTTAACAGCTTTGGCGCGCTCTGAAGAAAGCACCTGGTTCAAGGAAGCGTCACCGCTGGCATCGGCATGCCCCGTAACCACAATTGGCGGGGAATCGGATGGACGATTACTCAGCACCTGTGCGAAAACGTCTAACTGCTTTTTCAGTTCAGCGGGAAGCTCGGCAGATCCCAACTGGAAATGCGCATTCGGAATTGAAAAACGCACTGCGGGCTTGAACCCCATGCATTTGAAACCGTTTTTACGAAGCTCTTCACATGCCTCTTCGGGGAATAGACCCTCTTTAACCTGCTCGACAGCTGGAACTGTGTTGGCCAAATCAACCACCAACGATTCTGCATGGGACGGTGCGTGCAAGCCGATGAGCACGGGCGCCAACAAAGCGAACTTCAGAATATGTTTTTCAAACATAGCTACTCCGGAATAGGTAGGGCATCGGTAAAAAAATCACCTTAAAAAATCTCGTGATAGGATTTTTCGCGACTTGGGCCACGAGTCTATTCCTTTTGAAAAAATTCGCCCAACGAGTGATACATCACAGCCAACAGAGAGTGAAACTCATCCCCCTAAATGACTAAAAACAGCCGTGTAATCTGGAGTGAAGGTCTCTTTCTCCAACCCCAACATTTTCAGCAGCAAGAACGCTATTTCGACCATGAAATTCATATTCGAACAGCGCATTTTCACGGGCATTGCCACGGCTTTCATCAGCTACAGCTAGACCCTGATCTGTTGCTGGCCGGCAAGGTGGGTATTCTCAAGGCATCAGGGTATTTTCCGGACGGAACACACTTCTCGATTCCTGACAAGGACCCGGCACCTCCCTGTCTTGATTTCGCCAATGCTGTGAAAAGCGGAAAGGTCTACCTTTCGCTGCCCAAACCCCACTGGGCGGGGAGGCATTTGGACTGGACACCGGAAGAGGCACCAACAAACAACCGTTCGCCGCTAAAGTACCTGGCCGAAACCACTGAAATTTCCAGTGTTTACGACCCTGAGCTTGAACCCTCTGCGGTTGACCTGGCGCGCTTGAATCTTTTTTTAAGTGCAGAACACCTTCATCAGGAAGGGCATGTTCAACTGGCGATCTGTGAATTTCGTGAATCAAGAAATTCAGAAATCCAGCTTGTTGATGCTTTCATTGAACCTTGCTTGTGCAGCCTTCAAAACGCCAACATTCGCCGAATACTGGAAGCTGTACTGGCGTTGCTGGAAAGTAAAATCAACCAGCTTCGGCAACGACGCGTGCGCAAGGGAAGCCACAACAGTTCGGAAATAGGGGACTTCTTGTTATTGCAAGCTTGCGTACAACACCGGTTGATTGTTGTACACCTGCTTCGCAGCAAACAGGTACATCCTGAAGCTGCCTACATGCGACTTCTGGCTTGTTTGGGTGCTGTCACATTGTATGGTGACGACACCGCAGCCGACTTCTTGCCCAACTACGACCATGACAATTTGCGTTTGGCTTTTGACACAGTTTTTACAGCCCTTCGCAATGCACTTGCAGGCTTTCACGACCAGCACGCCGTACAAATTCCTTTGATACAAAAACAGGCGGGTGTTCATCTGGGTCAAATTACCGACAGAACACTGCTGGTCAACGCTCACTTTTACCTGACTGTGCATGCTGCGGCACCCGAGGAGTTGGTACAAAGACAATTTCCAAGCACTGTCAAAATTGGTCCGGTTGAGAAATTGCGCGACCTCGTCAATCTGAACCTTCCGGGTGTTCGACTAAAGCATGTTCAGCAGGCGCACGCCGCTTTGCCCTATTACGCAGACAATTTGTATTTTCAGCTGGAAACGCGCACAGATCCTTTGTGGAAAATGCTGGATCAAACAGGGCACATTGCGATTCATTACGCCGGCGACTTGCCTGAACTACGCCTGGAGTTGTGGGCTGTTCGCCGTGAACAGGAGCGTTTGCTATGAATCCCAATGATCCGTTTTTCGCACTGGGTGGTGAACGCACCATCATCAAGCCGCGCTTGGGTAAACCTGCATCGCCAGCCATTCAGTCACTCGACAATATTTTGGGGCCATCGACCACCTCAGGTTCCGGCATGGGGATGCCCGACACGCAAGCGCAAACCAGTTTTGATCAAATGCTGCATCAACTTCAGGCAAACCCGACAGCAAGCCAGAACAAACTGCTGGCCCATGCCAGCCCGTTGCTGCGCTTGATCTGTACCATGGGAGCGCTCAGCGATATTCCATCGCACAAGGCTTTGTCGGCCACCCTGTCAAAAGGCTTGACTGAACTTGATCAGAAACTGGAACAAATTGGGCGTGTACAGGCTGAGCGTTTGTCCATTCGTTATGCGCTGTGTACCTTCATGGATGAACGTGCCGCCAGTACCCCATGGGGTGGCTCGGGCCAATGGGCCAATCACAGTTTGCTGTTGCAGTTTTTCAGTGAAACCTGGGGCGGGGAAAAGATTTTCGCGCTGATTCAGAAGTTGATGCAAAACCCTTCCGACAATCGGGATTTGCTGGAAGTGATGGCTGTGATTCTCAGCTTTGGATTCAAAGGCAAATACAAGGTTGAACAGGGTGGCGACCTTGCTTTGAGCCAATTGAAAACCCGTCTGTTTCAATTGGTTCAACCCAATTCAACCGACACGCCAACCAGTCTTCACCCCGACTTCTGGCAATCGAAGGCACCCGGCAACAACAGGCGAATGCGCCAAATTCCCTTGTGGTTACCAATCAGCGCCCTGAGTACTTTGGGCGCCTTGTTTTTCCTCGGATTGTATTTCAACTTGAATACCCAATCGGATCATGCGTTTGCAGAAATTGTATCCATTCAATTTCCATCACCCCAATTCGCGCAGACTCAGAGTGAGCCCGTTCCAGTAACTCAGGGGCTTGAATTGCCCATTCAACTTCGGGAAGAAATTGTTGCAGGATTGCTCACCCTGAAACAAATCGGCAATAAATCAACTGTGATTCTGACTGGCGACGGTTTGTTCAATTCCGGCAGTGCTGAATTGAATGACAGTGCAATACCACTGGTGGAGAAAGTGGCCAGGGAACTTGCGCTACACCCGGGGCAGATCACGGTGACAGGCTACACCGACAACCAACCTATTCGATCCATTCGCTTTCCATCGAACTGGCAGCTGTCCGCGGAACGCGCGGAACATGTGGGCCAACGCATCGCCACATTTCTTCCGAACACTGCAATTGCCACTGAAGGCGCGGGGGCTGCCAACCCGATCGCACCCAATGACAGCGCGCAAGGCCGGGCAAGAAATCGTCGTGTCGAGATCATGCTGATTCACAACCAATGAAGGCTGAGCTGAATCTCGAACTCCACATCACCAGGTATTCAACATGCTTTTGAAATTTGTACTCAGCCTATTGGCATTCATTGGTTTTCTGGCCTTGGTTTGGCTTGTGGGTCCAATTGTTTCTATTGGCGATTCGCAGCCTTTTGCCGGCATCTGGATTCGAAGCACACTAAGCGTGCTGATTTTCGCACTGGTATTTGGCCCCCTGGCCTGGCGATGGTGGAAAGTTCACAAAGCTGAACATGCATTGAAAGCAGGGCTGACTCGTCAGGATGAGCAATCTCAGATGCAAGCCGCCAAGCTGCATGACATATTCAAGCAGGCCGTGGAAACGCTGAGGCAGCATCAATCCCGCAAGGCTTGGTACCTTAGCAAACCCGGGTTGTACGAGTTGCCATGGTATGTGATTGTGGGCCCACCCGGCAGTGGAAAAACCACGGCACTGAAAAACGCCGGGCTTCGTTTTCCATTGCAAGACCCCTTGGGCAAGGAATCCGTCAAGGGTGTGGGCGGCACGCGAAACTGCGACTGGTGGTTTACAGACAAAGCGGTGTTGATAGACACAGCAGGCCGTTTCACCACGCAAGATTCCGATCAGAACACCGATGCTGCGGGCTGGAATTCTTTTTTGGGTCTGCTGAAAAAACACAGACCGAAGCAGCCAGTCAATGGTGTGCTTCTGACCTTGAGTATTCAAGAGTTACTGGACGTTGAAGCAAAGCGAAAGGAAACCGCTGCAAAAATTGCCTTGCGTTTGCAGGAGATGATTCGCACCCTGGGCATGTGCCCGCCGGTTTACGTGCTGGTAACCAAGCTGGATCTGCTCTGTGGTTTCAAGGAAACCTTTGGTCGCCTGAGTGAAACGGAACGCGCAAAGGCATGGGGCGTGAACTTCGAGCACCCCAACAATTTGAGCATCACGCTAAGCAAGGATTTGCCACGGGCTCTGGGTCAAATGGTGGAGAAACTGAGCGCTCAGTTAAACGCTCGACTGGAACGGGAAGAACAAGCCTACAAATGTACAAAGCTGTTTGAGTTTCCCTTGGCTGTGGCCCAATTGAAGCCCGCCATCGAAGGCCTGCTGAGCATGGCCTTTTCGTCGGACAGTCCTTTTGAAAAACAGGTGACACTGCGCGGTGTTTATTTAACCAGCGGCACACAAGACGGCAATGTATTCGATCGAATTGCATCAGCGATGGCCAACAATCCAGCTGAAGGCACAACGGCCAAAGGTCCCGGCAAAAGTTTTTTCATTCGTGATGTGTTGTCGCAAGTGGTGTTTGCAGAACAGCACCTGGCTGCCTATGTGAAAAAGAAAGCCCTTCTCGAGCAGTTGGTTTATTTCAGCACGATCGCAGTGGCAGTGATTGGGTTTTCATTGTTGTCTTTGGGGTGGTGGATTAGCCACGGCAACAACAGTGAAGCCATAGCACAGACACTAGAACGGAGCACTGCACTGGCTGCGCAAACCGCCAACTTGCCAACAGAAGCACAGGCACCGCTGCAGGAATTGTTCAAGGCGCTGAATGATTTGCGCGCGGTAGCCCAGGCCAACCCCGACGCAGTGAACCACACCTTGGGCCTGAATCAGGATGAAAAGCTTCAACAGGCCGAACAAATTGCCTATCGGAATTCCCTGGCGAATGCGCTAATACCCCGAGTGGCCAAGCGCCTTGAAGACCGGTTGCGGAATGCCTTGAATCAGGACATGGAACTGGCATATGAATCTCTGAAAGCCTATGTGATGATTCACACACCCAAGCACTATGATGCAGAAGCCTTGTCGACTTGGGTGGTGTATGACTGGCAGCAAAATGTTTTTGTGGCTTATGAGCCCGAACTGCGGGATTCGGCTGGTTTACACCTGGAGGCAGCAATTCACCTGGGAGCACCCAATAGCCTTCCACCCAAAGATCAAGAGCTGATCGATACCGCTCGCCAAATCATCGGTGCCCAGGCGCTGGATGAACGCTTGTACAAACGCATGCAGCGGTTCTTCAAGCCGCAACCGGGTGCAGATTTCAATTTGATCAAAACTGTTGGTATCAGTGCCGCTGGAATTTTCAATCGACCCAGTGGGCAATCACTGAACCAGGGGGTGGACGCCCTGTATACGCGCCAAGGCTATGTCAGCTATTTTCTGGCGAAATTGCCCGTTGAAGCGGACCGCCTGCGTCAGGAATCAAGCTGGGTGATGGGGGACACTTCCACAGGCAACCGGGCCAGCGAGCTGAATTCCAAAGCACTGCTTCAACAGGCCCGTCAGCTTTATGTTCGGGACTATATTCGCACCTGGGACACCTACCTGAAAGATGTGCAAATTCTAAAACCTGCACAATTTGACCAGGCCGTCGATTTGGCCCGCGTACTGGCCTCGCCGCAATCACCCCTGAAAAAGTTTCTCGAGGGAGTTTCAACACATACTCGACTGGCTTCTGCCATGAGCAAGGCTGGCGAAAAAACCGAAGCACTTGCCAACCAAAAAGCAAATCAGGCACTGTCACCCAATGTGGCTCTACTGGCTGGGTCAGACTTCAAACCTGTCGACTTCGAGGTTCCGCTCGAACAGCAAGTGGACGACCACTTCAGCGACATCAACAATCTGTTTGAGGGCAACCCGCCTGCTTACGCCCAGGTGGCAACCTTGTTGAACGATTTGTATGCGCAATTGGCGGCTGTTTCCAGCGCAAAGAAAAGCAAGGTTCCACCCCCACCTGCGTCTGCGATGGACTCGCTGCTGGTGGGTGCTGGCGTACTGCCTGAGCCCGTGCGTGCGATTGTTGGTCAATTGGCGGGACAAGGCAGCGCTCAAGGGCGTGCCGCAGAACGGGCAAATTTGACAGCAGACCTGCGCCCACTGCAAGAGGTGTGCAGACGAACCGTGACAAACCGTTATCCAATTCACCCCGGCTCAGGTCTGGATGTGTTGACAGACGACTTCGCCCGGTTCTTTGGGCCCGGTGGCCTGATGGATCAGTTCTTTTCAAGCCGCTTGGCGAGCGTGGTCGACACAGGTGGCGCGAACTGGACGCTGAAACCCTTGAGTGACGGTTCTGCACCACAAGCCAATCCTTCTCTGGTGCAGTTTCAGCGCGCAGCGCGTATTCGCGACGTATTTTTTCAAGGCAGCAAACCGACTGCAAGCTTCGATGTAGAAATGCGTTTGATCAACGCCAGCAACCCCAGTGATGTATTTTACCTTGAAACAAATGGCGACTTGAAAATGTTCTCGAAACAGTTTCAGCCCACGCACCGAATTCAATGGGGCGGGCAATCGCCTTCAACCACATTGCGTGTTCGGGCCTCAGAGGGAAACTACAAAACATACAACGGACCTTGGGCGCTGTTCCGTCTTTTCGATGCAGCTCAAATTCAGAACACAGAGCGACCAGAGAAATTCAGGGCGACTTTCAATCTGGATGGAAAACAATTTGAGTTTGAAGTACTGGCCAATTCTGCCTTCAACCCGCTGCGGCTCACCGAGCTAAAACAATTCCGCTGCCCAGGCAATTTATGAACACCCATGCCGAAAAACTTTGCTGGTTTGGCAAACTGCCCTGTGTGGGCGATTTTTGCAGCCACAACATGCCTGCCGGGCTACTTGAAACACTTGACCTTTGGCTGAGCAGCACCATTCAAGAGGGCCAGGCGGTACACGGAGACGCGTGGACAAACGCGTATTTCCAAATGCCTGTACACGGATTTGTGTGGGGCTCACGAGTGACACCCGAGTTTCACAACAATGCGGCGATCGGCGTCTTGATGCCCTCGGTCGACAAAGCCGGGCGGGCATTTCCATTTGTTTTGCTTCAAGAACTGCCTTCATGCAGCCTGGATAAACTTGCTTTTGAATCACTCGCACTGTGGTTTCAACAAGCCCACACTTTGTGCGCGGATGCCTTGAACGAGGACTGGTGCCTGAACAAGTTTGAATTGAAGTCAGAATCTCTTGCGCTATGTATGGATGAGTCGGCAAGCAAAGATTCCATTCAGGTCGGAGACGCACAAAGCCATTGGTTCGAAATTGACTACGGCGGTGCAATCAAGGCAGTACTTCAATGCGACGGCTTGCCTGCAAGCCACGATTTCAATACCTTGATTGGACTTGGCACCGCACCATGATGAACGAGAACACCGTTATTCAGGCTGCGCCTGTGATACCCAATGATTCAGGCCAGCAACCGCTGCCTGTTGGCACACGGATTGAAGGATTTGAGATTCAGGATGTGATTGGCGTGGGTGGATTCGGGATTGTGTACAAAGCACTTGATCCAATGCTTGAACGACAAGTGGCCTTGAAAGAGTATTTGCCGGCTTCATTGGCCCAACGCATTCCGGGTGGCGCTGTGAAAGTGCGTGAGGCACGCCATAAAAGCACCTTTGATGCTGGCATGCGAAGTTTTATCAATGAAGCTCGCCTGCTGGCACAATTTGACCATGCTGCGCTGGTGAAGGTGTACCGGTTTTGGGAAATGGCCGGAACGGCTTACATGGTGATGCCACTGTACCAAGGCATGAACCTGAAACAGTATGCCGAAAACCACGCTGCCCCGCTGGCGCAGGAACAACTGGTGAATTGGCTGCTTGTATTGACCGAGGCACTGGAGGTAATGCATTCGCAGCAGTGCTATCACCGGGATATTTCGCCAGAGAACATCATTATTCAAGACAACACTGACCTGCCCATCTTGCTGGACTTTGGTGCAGCGCGCCGAGCCATTGGCAGCGTGTCGCAACCATTCACCGTGATTCTCAAAGCGAGTTACGCACCGATTGAGCAGTATGCCGAAGTGCCTTCCATGACCCAAGGTGCCTGGACAGATGTGTACGCACTGGCAGCGGTTGCTCACTTCTTGATGACCGGAAAAACACCGCCTTCTTCAGTCGGGCGACTGGTGAATGACAGCTACCTGCCCTTGCATGAACGACCGGAATTGCCCTACAGCCCACATGTAAAAAAGGCCATTGACCATGCACTGGCAGTGCAGCCACAAGACCGCACCGCCAGCATGTCGCTGTTTCGGCAGGCTTTGCAAACCGAAACACAAGACATTCTGAGCCTGTATGATCAGGCAGCCCACCCCCAACCGGAAGCTCCACCCAAACGACTTCATTCAACGAAGTCGATGAAGCGTGGAGGCAGCGTGATTGCAGCTGCGACTGCCTTTACCGCGCTGCTTGCAGTATTCATTTTTGATCTAAATGCTCCGCCCTTGGAGGAAAACGCTGACACCACAAAGACTGCTGTTGTTCAAGCAACCGTACCTTCATCAGACACCATACAAATCGGCCCGGCGCTGACCAACAATTTGGACCCATCGTTTCAAGCCGTGATTGACAAAGCTGACAGTGCGCTCACTATTCAAATGGAGCAAACAACACTGAAAATTGGTAAAGATCTGTTGCGCTTTCAGCTTGAGTCCCCTGTTTCGGGTTTTGTGGCGGTGTATGTTCGTGCCAGTGACAACTCTCTGATTCAGTTGTTGCCAAATGTTCGCGTACCAGCTTGGCCATTGAAGCCAACAAGCCTATGCCGTTGCCTCCAGCCAATGAACCCATTCAAGCCGCCGGCCCTGCCGGAGAAAACCAGTTCCTGGTGGTGGTGACAGAACAGCCAAGAGACTACGGGCACCTGAACTTTCAGGACCACTACGGATTCGGCTTGATTCCTGCGGACCCGCCGCACAGCGGCCCACTGGTTCAAGCGCTCGAGGGAATCAGCCCCTGCACCAAGACCAGTTGCACTGACAGACTGGCAGCAGCCTGGTTCTCAGTGCATGAAGTGGATTAATTCTTCTGTAGAATGAAATTTCCTCAAGGGCTAAACATTACAAAAAAAGCCCAAAATTACCGGAGACGACATGAACACCACCAAAGCTGCAGCACTCGTATTGCTGGGCGCCAGCCTCGCTTTCCCGGCACAAGCCCAAGCCTCCAACATCAAAATGTGTATTTTCGACATTGCAGGGCGCAGTGGGCCCGCTTTTGCGCAAGCGCGCGATTATGCAGTGGCAGCCAAGGGCTGGGGTGCCAATATTGAACTGGAAGCGTATGTCGACGAACGCCTTGCCGCCGAAGATTTCAAAACCGGCAAATGCGATGCGGCAGCCATTTCTACTTTGCGTGGCAGGCAGTTCAACAAGTTTGTGGGCAGCATCGACTCCATTGGCGCTGTGCCCACCTACAAGCACCTGCGCACGGTAATTGACCTGATGAGCAGCCCAAAGCTGAATGACAAAATGACCTCGGGCCTGTTTGAAGTGGCGGGTATTTTGCCCATTGGTGCCGCCTATGTGATGGTGAACGACAGGGCCATTAATTCAGTTGAAAAAGCGGCGGGCAAAAAAATTGCGGTGCTGGACTACGACAAATCGCAAGCCAAAATGGTGCAACAGTTGGGCGCGCAACCCGTGGCCAGCGAGGTGATCAACTTTGGCACAAAATTCAACAACGGGCAGGTGGACATTATTGCTGCACCGGCCATTGCTTACCAGCCGCTTGAATTGTACAAAGGCATTGGCAGCAAGGGTGGTATTTACCGCTTTCCCTTGGTGCAGCTAACCGCGAATATTTTGATCCGCAAAGACAAATTTCCCGAGGGCTTTGGGCAAAAGTCGCGGGTTTGGATTCAGCAACAATTTGAACGCGCCATTGCTTTGGTCGATACGTCTGAGAAAGCCGTGCCCGCTGCTGCATGGCTGGATATTCCTGCCGGTGATCGCGAAAAGTACGATGTGCTGATGCGTGAATCCCGAATTCAAATGACCGCAGACGGCTTCTACGATCCCGAGATGATGAAAATTTTGAAGCGCATTCGCTGCCGGCTGGACGCAAGCTTGGGCGAGTGTGCGGACAAGCGCGAACTGTAAATTATTCATCTGCATGTGAAACGTTTTGAGCCCAGGGAGCGAATTGACAAGTTCACTCCCTGAGGGCTTGAAACACCATGAAGAAAATTCTCCTGTTGATTACCCATGCCGGCGCGCTGATTGTTGGTGTTGCCTTGGGCATTTATTTACTGCCCATTCTTGTAGAACCTGAAGGCCCTGCCGCTGAAGCGATTACTGCATCGCAAAGCGGGGCGCTATTCTCGACAGAATTTAAACGCGACCTGAAAGGCAGCGACTTTTTGCACTGGGGAGAAGGCCG
>NZ_MQVZ01000001.1:1097043-1231093 GCF_002954425.1 Limnobacter sp. SAORIC-690 | reverse complement strand
TGCAAGTGGGGTCGGTAAAAACCTTTGGCGGATTCATTCTCGACCTTCCGCCCAACACCGACTTGCAACAATACAGCGCGGCTGTTGTGTGGTGTGAACGCTTCGGAGAATTTATCAGCGCCGGGCAGTTTCGCAATTAACTGAACAAAAAGCAGCTGAATGGGTACACCGTTTACGTGACAAATATGCTCAGATAGTCACGTTCTTGGTGCTTTTACTGATGCATCGCAGCAAACCCTCTATGGACTGAAATTGAAGCGCGCCGGACAATGCGTGTCCGCGCAACGAGGCACGGGAATTGGCAAGATTCAATGTGGTGGGGTGTACGGTGAGTGAGGTCGAAATTGACAAGCTGGAAGCCCTGTTACTGGCCAAGCGACAAGCCAAACAAATCAGTGTGTCGATTACTTTGGGTTTGATGACTATAGTTTTTCTGGACTCAATTTACATTTTGAGTACTGTACTGCACGCCATAGAAGGCACAGAAATTTTTCTGTACCTGTTGATATTCACTATGTATGCAGTGGGTGGTGCCTTTGCCCTGGGCACGCTGGCCCGCTATGCATTTATTCGGCACCTGAAACGGGTGCAAGCCGATATTCACCGAATTGAATTGAAGCGAATTCTAAAACGCAGGCACGGTGAGCGTTTTGATATGACGTTTCCGGTGCCATACAAACCAATTGATCAACAGTGCGGTGAGTTAAATGCACCTCATGTTTCTATTGGCCGTAACCCACGCGAGCAAACGAAGGCGAAAAGCTTGAACTGTCGATTTGGGAACATAAGTATCTGGAGCTTTCTCTGTTCTTATGTCAAAATTGAGCGCGGTCGCACGCGCTAAAGGTTATGGTAGCCATTGATAATATGAAAAAACCTCTTCGTTTTGCGGATGTATTCGCTGGTTGTGGCGGTCTGTCATTAGGCTTGCTCGAAGCCGGCTGCCAGGGTGTTTTTGCCATCGAACGCAGCCCCCTGGCCTTTGAGACCCTGCGCCATAATCTAGTAGACGGGAAACGGTACCAATTTGATTGGCCTTCATGGCTTCCAAAACAAGCCATGACCTGTGAAAACCTGTTACTTGAACATGGGGCTCAGCTTGAAAACCTCAAGGGATCGATTGATTTGATCGTAGGTGGGCCGCCCTGCCAAGGCTTTTCAACAGCAGGTCGCCGCGACCCGGCAGATCCCCGCAATCAAATGACAGAGCAGTACTTGGTTCTCGTGGAAAAGCTCCAGCCTCGCTTCCTTGTGATTGAAAACGTGGCGGGCTTCAACATGCGATTTGAAACTGACGAAGCATTTGATAACCTCATCAAGAATCCGAATCACACCTCTTATGCTGACTACGTTGCCGGAAGACTAGAAGATCTGGGCTACTCAGTGTCCCGTGGTCTAGTTAATTGCGCTGACTTTGGCGTCCCCCAGAATCGACTGCGCTACTTGGTGTTGTGCGAACTGAATACCGAAGATGGCGAAACTGTTCCGAGCCTCTTCGAAACCTTAATGGCCTCTCGTAAGGCTTTCCTCGAGAACAAAGGACTCCCGGTCAATCGAAAGATTTCCGTTAAGGAAGCCATAGCCGATTTGTTGGTCGATGGAGCGATCCTAATTGAAAGCACAGATTCAGATACTAAGGGTTTCCAAGAGACCCTCTACCAATCCCCAATGGCTCCGCACGGCTATTTAAAACTAATTCGTGCCCATTTTGGTGCGCAAACGCCAAATAGCCGCAGGCTAGCAAAGCATAAAAAAACAACCGTCGAATATTTCAAGAAGGTTCAGAAAACATGCCGCCCCGGGCGTTGCTTGACAGTCAAAGAGCGTGCAAAGGTCGGAACTAAAAAACATTCGACAACCGTACTTGACCCGAATAGCCCGGCCCCAACAATTACTACACTGCCGGACGACATCTTGCATTACTGTGAACCCCGAATACTAACCGTCCGAGAAAATGCACGAATTCAATCGTTCCCGGATTGGTTTGAATTTCAAGGTAAATACACAACTGGAGGCAAACAACGCAAGCAAGAGTGTCCGAGATACACACAGGTAGGAAATGCTGTGCCACCGCTGATTGCCGACGCTATTGGTGCGATGCTGATTTCGCAGCTAAACCGCACACCCACTGCTGCTTCTGTCGAGTATCTAAGCGAAACAACAAACGAATCCAACGTTCAGTCAGAAGAAATTGCTCCAAGTATGTTGTGAAATTCTTCGCGGCTAACCCCAAAGCTATCGAGATCCAAAGCACAGACATTGTCAACATAGTCTACGACGGCTTTCCCAGCAGCCTCCAGTAAAGACATTTTCTGTTTCGTCATCTGACCGTAAAGTTTGATGTCATCTTTCAGAATTACATCAACACTTTTCATTTTGGCCACCTTGGACAAAGAGCGGGCCGCCAATAATGGTTCGCTATTTTTTATACTAGCTGGTGCTTGACGTACGACAGTAAGCCCACTGCTGTCAGAAGTAGTTGACAGGTGTTTGGTAAATTTAATACACAGGGAGATCATGTCGTTCTCCGAACTCTCACCTTCAATGTCGTAGCACACAATACTGGTGAGCTTGGCATCACACATTCTTTGCACGGCGACCTGAAAGATCCACTTAAGCAATCCTACAATTAATAGTTTTGAGTGATGGCTATCACTCAGCTCTGTTCGAGCAACTAAAGTGCGCTCGTCTTCCTTTCCTTGCAAGGCTTCACCAAAGTGCAAGGAGAAAGCATCCATAAATTCTTTAGACGCTAAATTCCCTTTGATCAACTCATATAAGGTGTGAAAAATATCCTCAGAAGAAGATAGCTTGGACGATCTGGTCGTAATAAACAGCATCCAAGGAGATGGGTGAAATTGAAGCTGATAATCCACCAAGTTCTTTATTGCAACAAGCCGTGTGCTTTCAAAACCCGGGGAAATAATATTGTCGCAGAAATCGAGGTTTACAATATCGAATGGACCGGATTCTTGTACTTTTCTGAATAACGTTGCATGACTGTACTGTAGATCATTAAAACTATACTGAACAACACAGGATGATGAACTGACGTTGGGGTTGTCCAGCAAGCGACTTAGTTGAACTTGAGCTCGCCCCCAAGACTCAGGACTGTGATTCAATCCAAATATCGATATTGCGGCTCCCTCGTTCTCTAAGTTTTTACGCAAGTACATTACATCCAACAAATCCTCTCCCGGCAGGCCAAAATAGCGTATCGTTTGAGGTCCGACAAATTTTTCTTTATCCTGCAGCAGGTATCGAGAGATAGATCCCCACCATTGCTTTTCTCGAACCCACTGCTTTCGGGGCTTGTGCCAAGGTGCATACTTGGGAACCCCTGAAGATTCTAATTCAGGTTTGACCGAAGGGGTTTCCGGAGAAAGTCCAAAATCCTCGGAATCGAGATCAAAGTCGTTTTGCATGTCAGTCCTCGATACCCAAGACTTTTACAATAGCTCGAAATAGTTCTTTTTGCTTTTGATCAGACAATCCGTCGATCAAATCAAAAGAATCCAAAACCTGAACCAATGCCTTAAATTTTTTCAATACATTTTGGGGAATCTCTTGGTTTTTATCCTTTGATGAGTACCACTCAGATAACGCTGATTTTTCGACTTGAAAAAAACCAATTTTTGGTTTTTCATCGCTATGTAAAACCTGTACCGTACGCACATCCTCCATTTCTTTCCGGACCCGTATTGCAACATCTCGAATGAGAGAAGAAATTCGAGCATCGAACTCGCGTCCATCCTCCTCTTTCCTTTCTCCCAGCGCAGCTTTTCTTATATCTTTGAATTTTGCTATTACTTGTCTTAAAGCGTTGTGGAGCCATCGCATCACTATTTGATAGTGTGGATGAGAAACGTTAAAAGACTCTCGATCAATATTTAGAGCGGAGTCCATTCCTTCATTAATAAATATCTCGATACTAAGCTGCCCTTTGATAACATGCTCTGCAACTTGATACTTCATGAAGGAAGCATCAAAAAGCACCCCTGTCGAATTATGTATTCTAATTAGTACGCCATTATGTTCTTTTGGAACAACTTTTGGGCACCACAATATATATGCTTCGAAAGATAAATCACCTCCCGATAACGCTGCACCGATCTTGGAGGTATCAGGGGACGCAGATCCGATAAAGAGAATCGGATGTTTAACCGCCGCCTGAGTACTCGGCAAGTTGTTAAGACGCAACGGACGAAATAATTGTATTTCATCAATTACCACATTGAAGTCTGTTTTATCTGTTGGAGTCATAAGATCGAGCGCCTCCTTTATGGTCTGATTTTTTTCGAGGCTAATTGTTCTGACTTTTCCTTTTGGAGCGTTATTTATGACGTGAACTTCCTCGTAGTCGCTGCCAGACAATAGAAGAGGATGCTTTTCTATGTAATCCACTGGAACAGATAGGCTAAGCGTCCATAGCATGTTTAGATAGTTATCTAAATCCAGCTCAATTTTTGGACTAACAGTTGTGGCCGACCTTTCGATCATGGCCTGGTAAAGTTTCACGAACTTTTCTCGGGGGGCGTCTGAGTTGGTCCATGGAAGAGACTCTTTCTTATGTATTACCGACTCGTTATCGCTATGAATGCAGCCAATATGAAACTTGGGGGCTTCCACAGGTGTCAATTCGCCGTTATGAGATTGGTCTATCTCTGCGGACTCCTGCAGCCATATTCCAACACTCTTCAGCTGGTCTCTCGCGCTCCTCTTTATATTTCTTAATATGATATCCGTGCCGTGACTATCAAGCTGATCGGCGGGTTCTGTCTTAATTTTTACGAATCCGGTTTCAAAGCTCTGCCCGCGTTTCTCGTATTCATTAAGTTGTTGCTCAGAGTAATTATTCAATACGACTTCGGCAATAAGGTAGAAATCAGATCCTGTTTGCTTCGTAACTATCGTAAATTCTCTAGTTAATTGAGCAACACTAAATAGACCAATACCAATCTTGCCAATTAGCTTTCTCTTCTTTACAGGACTTAGGGTGGGGTCTTCAGGATTTGTGATCCCCTTAACATCAGATCGCGAACTTCTTTTGACACTTCCGCCTATGTGGTGAATGAGGTTAGTTAGGGCCTCAATAGACATTCCGTTGCCATCGTCACGAACAACAATATTTTCAAATCGTGGTGCATCTGTATCGATTGATACGGTTTCGGCATCTGCATCGTACGCATTCGATATTAGCTCTCGTAAGGCTGATGCTGGCTGCCTGTATATACCGTCAGTCACACGAGCTAATACTTTTTCATCAGTGGAAAGGACTGCTTCAGAGACTTGCCCAAGCTTTAGCTTGCTTCTTATGTCTTCAGCAAGCTCGTGTGTCTCTTGCTTTTGTATTTGTGCTTTGGTAACCGGCTCTATTTTTTTGTTCACTTTCAAACCTTTAGTCTTGGTTGCTGCTTATTTGAAGAGCCCTTAGCATTCTGCCAACTTTGTCTTCTTATGTTGAATCCAAATGTCAAATGCCTTTTTCCTTCTTCCCAATTTAGGCTGCCAGTAATGGCAGACGGTTTGATGCCGTTTCACCTTGACGAGATAACTTATCGGCAATGACCTCTTCTAACATAACTGATAAGGTACCGCCGTCCAATACGGATGATAATATCTTTACAGCATTTATCATCTGTTGCATCGGGCCTGCTTTCAATTTCGATAACATTGAAGCAACCAGCGGCTGGTTCAATCCCGGTTAAAACCACATGTCTTAGGTGTGTTCTACGACGGTTAATATACGCTCATTGCAATTGGCCTGTCGGCTGCGCACTTTGGACTTAATACCCTCAGTCCATCTGATAGTGGGGGCAAGCGTGCTTTACATAACGGCGCATTTTCAGCTACTACACGAATGTAAAAAGCAACCTGGATAACAGGATTAACTTTCGAGAACTGAGCCGAATTAGAGTAGTAGAAACGTACCGGATCCACAGCGCGAAAGATTATTCTTTCGGGTCGCCGTATTCGGCAAAACAATCCACTTGTTATCCTAGCCGTAGCCCCACATAAAGATGGGCACGGACAGGGACCAGCGCTGCACCCTCAACTCCATTTGTCACAATCAGTTCGACAGGCTTTGAGAAATGTCTAGATCAAAGACTTGCTCGTCCTGTTTTCTAAGTGCCTACAGTTTGCTGTCCCGCTAAAAGGAACCCAAGCGCAGCAATAGAGGTAGTACTACGCCATTAACCTCATGCGGAGAATCACTTTTATACTGCATCGTTCGCGTGCCAAGCCCCTTGCCGAAATCGCTAGCTTTGGTGAGGAAAACCTGAAGTTTATGTTCTATTGCAACTTCTGGATCACTCGCTATGACGCTAAACCGACCAAGCCGCCAAGTTGAGTAAGTGTAAAGCGCCTTTGAACGTCTCAATATCAACATGTTAATAAGCATGGCCTGGGTCTAAGCTCTGTAAACACACAAGCTAAATGAATCCTAAGGATCGGCGGGAAAGTGGCTTCATCATTCATCTCTGTATTCGCAATTAAGCCATTCCTCGTAAGCCATCCCAAACTTATTTTCCAACGCCCGGATTTTTACTTCCGCCCCGAGGAGATCATCTGGTGGGTGTCCCACAAATCTATACCCAATCTTCAAGCGCATATAAATATACTGGACTTGACTCGATAGTAACCCGGCTAAATGACTAAGATGTAATTTTTGCCGCCTTTCGGAAGATCGAAAATCTCGCTCTAGTGCGATTGAGGTTCCGATGGAGTCAGCATGCATCAGGTGACTGGACATCGAGTATCCATGTGAGAAGCAGGATATATTTGAAAAAGCAGGATCTCCCGATCTAGCAAGGTGTCTTAGAAGGCCAGAAAAACCCCACTTGGTTTCTAAACTACGCCTGGCATATTTGTCGAAACGTGACTCGATATCCGTGAGTTCGTCCGGGGAGAGAAGCCGCTCTTGTATGGGCCTCCAGTAGGGCGCCTCCGGATCAGCTACCCCTGCAAGTAGCTCTTCTGCTTTCTTATGGTCTTTCAGCAGCCCTATGTGGAAAAGATCCAATGCATATTCATCATGGCGCTTTTCGAACGTATCAACTGCTTGCAGCAAATACATGAACTTCAAGGTGCCCTCGCAAACGGAGCGAGAAACTACCTCTGCATCCCATAACTGGCCGTACGCACACAGCAGAACGACGCTTTCAGATGAACGCGCGCAGGCACTAGCCAGCGCCCCAATAGAATGAGCGTGCTCCTTAGCCCGATACTGATACCTGCCGACTGGAGACATCAGCGGCAACAGCTCGCGTAATAGCAAAAGGGTTTCTTCTACCCACGCTTGCTGTTGCACCTCTGATGGATCGATTGCCATTACAAAACTTCCTCAAAGAACTGCTGCAATCTAACTTATTGAGTTGATAGCGTTTGCGAATGTCTCTAATGTTCACCATGGGGACTACGTTAGGAGGTGGAACTGTCGTGTTACACCAAACCGTGCGCCTGTTCATCTGCATGGTATGAACTACGAACCATGGCCCCAACGGCTGCATGCGTGAAGCCCATTTCGTAGGCTTTCTCTTCAAACATTTTGAATACATCGGGGTGCACATAGCGGCGCACGGGCAAGTGGTGGCCTGAGGGTGCCAGGTATTGGCCAATCGTGATCATGTCCACTTGGTGCTCGCGCATGTCGCGCATCACCTGCAAAATTTCTTCATCGGTTTCGCCCAGGCCCACCATGATGCCGCTTTTGGTGGGCGTGTTGGGGTGCGCTCTTTTGAATTCTTGCAGCAGCTTCAGCGAGTGTTTGTAATCTGAACCAGGGCGGGCTTCCTTGTACAGGCGCTCGGTGGTTTCCAGGTTGTGGTTCATGACATCGGGCGGGGCAGCATTCAAAATACCCAGCGCACGGTCCAGGCGACCCCGGAAGTCGGGCACCAGAATCTCGATTTTGGTGTTGGGCGACAATTCACGGGTTTTTTCAATACAGGCCACAAAGTGACCAGCGCCACCATCACGCAAGTCATCACGGTCTACGCTGGTAATTACCACGTAGTTCAAGCGCAAGGCTGCGATTGTTTTTGCCAAATTCAGGGGCTCGTTTTCATCGAGCGGATCGGGGCGGCCGTGGCCCACATCGCAGAAGGGGCAACGGCGGGTGCACTTGTCGCCCATAATCATGAAGGTGGCGGTGCCTTTGCCAAAGCATTCACCAATGTTGGGGCAGGAGGCTTCTTCGCACACGGTGTGCAACTTGTGCTCGCGCAGAATTTCCTTGATTTCGTAGAAACGGGTCGACGGCGAGCCGGCCTTCACGCGGATCCAGCTGGGTTTTTTCAACTGCTCGAAGGGCACAATCTTGATGGGAATTCGAGCGGTTTTCGCAGCTGCTTTTTGCTTGACGGTCGGATCGCTGACTGCGCTCAGTTCTTTGGCCACAGCGGACTTTTCATTGATCTCGGACACGTTTTTTGCTCCCTGGCCTTTGGGTGATTGGGGCCATGTGTTTACTTTGCCACCGCGGATCGCGCGGCTTCAAGGTGTTGAATCAGGTATTTCATCAGATGCATTTGCATCTCAGCTTGTGAAATTTTAACACCAATCGTGGCCAAGTCCACTGTTTCCAAACCAGCGTAACCACAGGGGTTTATTTGCTGAAATGGCTTTAAATCCATAGCCACATTCAGCGACAGGCCGTGATAGCTACACCCCTTGCGGATCTTGATGCCCAGGGCGGCAATTTTGGCCAGGCTGCCATGGTGCTGGGTGTACACGCCAGGGGCGTTTGGTTTGCGTTGGGCATCCGCCACACCCACCTGCACCAAGGCGTCAATTATGCTTTGCTCAAGCAATTGAACGTACTCTCGCACCTTCAAACCAAAGCGGCGAAGGTCCAAAAGCGGATAAATAACAATTTGGCCAGGGCCGTGGTAGGTGATTTGCCCCCCACGGTCGGTATTCACCAAGGGTATGTTGCTGCGTTGCAACATATGTGCCGGGTTGCCAGCAAGGCCCAAAGTGAACACAGGGGGGTGTTCACAAATCCAGATCTCGTCGCTCATTGGGCCGTTGAGCTGTTCTGAACGGGCATCTGTGAAATTTCGCATGGCTTCCCAGGTGGGCAAATAGTCCACCAAACCCAATTCGCGAATTTGAAGTGGTACTCCAACTTGCAGGGTATTGGGTTGCGGCTTGCTTTCTTGTTGGTGGATCATGTAGGCATATTTCCGATTTTTCACAATTTCGCAGTCGAGTTCATCATGTCGTCAGAGCCCATTGAATGGTTTGATATTCCCAGCGTCTTGGGGCGCAGGGCTGCGTCCATTCTGGGCCTGTCCAAAGTTCCGATTGTGGAACTGGATGATTCACACCGCCCTTTAATTCTTGCACACTTGCTGGCCCTGAATGAAACGGATCGCCGTTTGCGCTTTAGTTATGCGCTGGGAGATGCCGCAATTGCGAAATACACCGCCAGCATTGATTTTGAGCGCGACTCCGTGTTTGGCATTTTCGGGCGTGATGAAGTACTGCTGGGCGTGGTGCATTTGGCTGAACTGAACCAGCCCAAAGACAGCACAGCCCCAAAGGGTGCGGAATTGGGACTGTCACTGGACGCCAATATGCGGGGGCATGGCCTGGGTACGCTGCTGTTTCAAAGGGCTTTGCGCAGGGCACGCAACGAAGGCATTGAAATGCTGTTTATTTACACCCTGATGGACAACGAAGCCATGCTGCGTATTGCCCACAAACTGAACATGCGGGTGAGCACTGCAGACGGCCAGTGCGAGGCCCACCTGCGCGTAGAGCCTGCCAGCACCAGTTCAATGGTGCGGGAATTTGTTGATGAACATTTAGCCGACATTGACCATTTGTTCAAGGGTTCGCTCAACCAGTTTCGAAAGTGGGCTGAGGAGTTTTAAAGCGTTGCACATTCTGGCAGCGGCTCGCTTCCTTTGAATATCCAGATCGGTGCACTCACCGCCACAATTCGATCGCCCCGTTTTACGCGCACGAAATACCAATTCTTTCCATCGGCTGGGCTTACCGTGAAGCGTCCGTTTTTCCCGGTCTGGGTTTGCAGGGGCAGGTAGCGCTGCGCCTCGTTGGTGCCCGGACCTGACTGTGAGCTGAACAGTTCAAACGACATGCCTTGCAAAGGGTCCATGGCTTGCGTGCTGCGAACGCTGACTTCAAATTGAACGGTGTTGTCCTGTGTACCAATGCGCGAGCCCATTGGTAGGCGTTGCTGGCCTCGCGTGGAGGCCTGAACGGCTTCAAAGGTCAAGCGCAAGGCATTTTCATGTTGGGCCACGGTGTAAAAGCGACGAGCCAGGAAAGCTTCGCGAATGTCAGCCTGGTTGTTGGCGCGTGTAATTGCGACTGTCTTGGGCAAACTGCTACCGCCCCAGTCTGTGGCATGGTGGTCTTCCGAACCGGCTGGCCCCAAGTACCAACCCTTGTCCAGTGCGTGGCCATACCACGAGCCAAACTTGCCATCGGTGTCGTATTCATCGCCTTTGCCAAACACCTCCAGGCCCACCACGCGGTAGTCGGCAGGTGCCACGTATTTGAAGTCGTTAAAGGCGTAAGCCGGGTCGCCTCGCTGAAACACATTCAATGCATTCAGCGCGCCAGCCATGCGTGTGGCCTGGCCCACGCCCTCACCAATTTGCAACAAGGCACCATGCAGCGCATCTTCACGGCCAGGATGATTGAATATCATGAGGCCATCGCCACCGCCACCCAATTGCGGCGACAACACAAACCACTGCCAGAACAAATCCATCGACACCAAATAGCCCGGGCCAAGCTTGGCGTTGATGTTGTGTTTACTCAAATACACATTGGCATGCCCGAAGCGGTCGGAGGTCCACTCAAAACCCCGCATGGCGGTGAACAGGCCAGGCGACTCGCCAGTCACTTGATTGGACTGCGCCAGCGTACTTTGCCATTTGGTGAGGCTGTTGCTCAGATTGTCGGGGTCGGAAATGACACACGACAAAGGCTGGTCTGCGCAGTTGTCGGGATCGGGCAAGGCCAAGGGAATAGCCAGATTGTCGGAGTGGTCCGATGACATCACGAAGTCCATGCCGCGCTCGCGGGTTTGTTGGTAGACCTGAAGCGGATCGGTCTTGGCTTGCCCATCCGAGTAAGCTGTGTGCTCGTGCATGGCACCCAACAAGTGGGAGTAGCCTTGCCCATTCACACCACCGCCATAGAAGGGGGTGCACTGCCCAGCTGAAAACTGCGCGCTTCTCGGTTGTTGAGCGCCAAGGGGAGGCGCGGACAACAAACCGGCCAAGGGGCAACCCACGCGCGTGGGGTCTTGCAGGCACTCCAGAAGACCCGCGTTGCTGCTGGTGTTGCTGCGCACGCTGGCATCCACGCTGCGTTGGCTGACCGAGGTTTGGAAATTGGCTCGGTCTGATACTTCAATGCGGAAGCTTAAGGTTTGATTGGCCAGGTCGGCAGGAATTTGCACCTGGGCCATGGCTTTGTCTGCATTGCTTATTTCCAGCATCGCACCATCGGTTTGTGTCCAGCGATAAAACAGGGTGTCACCATCGGCATCACTGGCGTTGACTTGCAAGTTCAAAGTTTCACCGGGACGCACGGGTTCAGGCAATGCACTGGCGTTTTGAATCACCGGTGCAGTGTTGGCTGGGCGCTGGGGGGTGGTGACATTGAACAGTTTGAAGCCCAAGCCCGCCTCGTTGTCAATTGCAATGGCCCGCAAGGTGTAAGTTTGAGATTCAGGCGAATTGGGCAGTTGCACATTCAAGTTGCAGCTTGTTTCTTCGTATTGAATATTCAGGGTTTCATTGCGCCATTGGTAAGTTTGAATGGTGCCATCGGAATCGGTGGAATCACAGGCGCTGGCCATTAGCCGGTTATCGGCTTGAATAGGCAGCGCATTGGTATTGACCACGGGCAAGGCGTTGTCGAAGGTGTTTTGAATGGTGACCTGAACACGGTCCTCAAGCACAGTGCCGCTGGAAAGCTGGGCTTGCACCACAAACTCAACAGAGGTGTCGTTGTTGACCTGGGGCAGTTGCAGATTCAAAACAGATTCATCCGACCGACCCGCATCACCAAAGAACACGGTTTCTTCACTGGCAGGAAACCAGGCATAAGCCACCACAGAATTCTGATCTGTGTTTTGCACCGTGGCGCGCAGCTCAATGGTGCTTCGCTCTGCGGCTTGCTGATTGCTTCCGGCGCTTAGCGTGGGAGAGGTTTCCTGACCCTCTACCCGTGTGGGAGGGGTGGTGTTGTCATTGCCACCGCATGCAGCCAGCAGTGAAACAAGAAGCGCAGGGAGAAGGATTCGGGTGGTGTACAACATGGCGACAGTCCAATTGGGTTTGGTACTGTTACCAAGCTGCCGGTGCTTAAGATGAGGTGAAACCTACTAAGAGACAAGTCACTAATTTGACACACAAACACCTAGGTCGGCAAATGGCCGATTTTCGCCAATATCAAACAACCATCCGGACTAAATGGTTTGTGAAAACTTCCGTCTGGATTGCGCGTCCAGGTCCCCGCTGGATAAACACCGAGTTCGTCTTGCAAGGTACCCTCCAACACAAATATTTCCTCGCCACCGCTGTGCCGATGAAAGGCATAGGTTGCGCCGGGAGACCACTTCAACAGGAAAGTATCCGTCGTTAGAAAACGATCCAGCCTACAAATTTGAACGCCAGGGAACAGGGTGTTTTCCCACGGCCCTTCCACTGTGTTGATGACCACAGACTGCTGGTCGTCTGGGTGCATGTGACGCAACTTTACCCAAAGAATACAACCGTTATTGGAGCGTGGAGAATGTTTGGTTCCAACAGGATTTTTGACATATGTACCCTTGGGATAAACGCCAAACTCATCTTCAAAAGTACCTTCCAGCACGAAGAACTCTTCGCCACCGCCATGCTCATGTTCAGGAAATGAACAGCCTGCGTCGTAACGAACAATCGAAGTTAAACGCGCCACTTCATCGCCATCGCGTTCCAGTGGTTTGCGCCATACACCGGGGGCTGGTGAGGCAACCCAGTCGACGTTGTTGCTGTTGACGACCGCGCGTTGGGAAAGATCGGCATTGAGTTTCATGGTGCTGCTTGGTGAATACTGCGATAGTCTCATTTTAACGCAAAGCTCGAAAGCCGTTTTGTCTAGCTCAATCAGCTTGGGTTCAGCTGTCTCGCAGCTTTTTAATCGCCCACTCGGCTTGGGTTCCGATCTCTCGCCAGAAAACCTGTTTCTCCCTTGCTGAGCCTTGCGATGCCTGAGAACGACCCTCCTAAACAGCGGGTCGGGTCCGTTCTCTGTCGCCCATGCTGGGCAACACCGGCCCTGCTCGGCATGCAAGGGCAGGTTTTCTTGAAGGCGAGGCGATCGAAACACCGCCGCCGATTGGGCTGCATATCCGTACGTGAGCCACGAAGTGGTGCAGATTCGCCAGCGTCGATAGGGCTTTGAACACAGTCGTGCGTCGCTCGGAGATGGCGAAGCGCGGCACTGGAGAGCTGGGAGCTGAACTTGCAATGGGTCGCACGATGACCAGTCAGAAAACTTGCCGGCTTGGCGCGCAGAGACCAACGATCGAGCCCTGGCGCGAAAGCCAAGACCCGACCGTTACTTTTGGAGGGCTTGGCTTAGTGCAGGCTCAAGACGACAAGCCGAAATGCCAAGTTTTCGGGCAGCGGTGACCCTTCAAGTTCAGCTCAAGAGCCTCCAACGACAGCCTACGCAAGCAACCCACGACGAGTTGGCAATAGACGCCAGTAGGGGCCCTCACATCGACCTGCGGTACTTGCCACCCACCTCAAACAGCGCCTGCGTAATCTGCCCAAGTGAACACACCCGAACAGCATCCACCAGCACCTCAAACACATTGCCACCGTCCATGGCAGTTTGCTTCAAACGCTCCAGCATGGGGCCACTTTCTGCCGCATGCCTTTGCTGAAACTCGGCAAGGCGATCCAGCTGGCTCAACTTTTCTTCCTCTGTTGCGCGGGCCAGTTCAAGCGAGTTCAAGGAATCGGCGTTGTCATTGGGGTTGGTGAATGTATTCACACCGACAATTGGCAAGGTGCCGTCGTGCTTCTGAATTTCATAATGCATCGACTCTTCCTGGATTTTGCTACGCTGGTAGCCTGTTTCCATGGCACCCAGTACGCCGCCGCGTTCGCTGATGCGGTCCAGTTCGGCCAACACGGCTTCTTCCACAAGTTCGGTCAATTCTTCAATGATGAATGCACCCTGGCTTGAATTTTCGTTTTTCGCCAAGCCCCATTCCTTGTTGATGATCAACTGAATGGCCATGGCACGGCGCACGCTTTCCTCGGTCGGCGTGGTCACTGCCTCGTCATAGGCGTTGGTGTGAAGGCTGTTGCAGTTGTCGTATACGGCAATCAGGGCTTGCAAGGTGGTGCGTATATCGTTGAATGCGATTTCCTGCGCGTGCAGGCTTCGGCCACTGGTTTGGATGTGATATTTCAACTTCTGGCTGCGGTCGCTGGCACCATAACGGTCGCGCATGGCGATGGCCCAAATGCGACGTGCAACACGGCCCAATACGGTGTATTCGGGGTCCATGCCATTGCTGAAGAAGAAGCTGAGGTTGGGCGCAAAGTCGTCGATTTTCATGCCGCGTGCCAAATAGGCTTCCACAAAGGTAAAGCCATTTGACAAGGTAAACGCCAGTTGTGAAATTGGGTTGGCCCCGGCCTCGGCAATGTGATAACCGCTGATCGACACGCTGTAGAAGTTACGCACTTCATGGTCGATAAAGTACTGCTGAATATCGCCCATCACGCGCAGGCTGAATTCAGTCGAGAAAATACAAGTGTTCTGGCCTTGGTCTTCTTTCAGAATGTCTGCTTGAACTGTGCCGCGCACAGCCTTCAAAGTGGCTGCCTTGATATTCGCGTATTCATCCGCACTCGGAGCTCGCTTGTTTTTGGCCGTGAACAAGTCCACCTGCTGATCAATGGCAGTGTTCAGGAACATCGCCAAAATGCTGGGTGCCGGGCCGTTGATGGTCATGGACACGCTGGTGCTTGGAGCGCACAAATCAAAGCCGCTATACAACACTTTCATGTCGTCTAGCGTGGCCACACTCACGCCACTGGTGCCTACCTTGCCGTAAATGTCGGGGCGCAGGTCGGGATCAAAACCGTACAGAGTGACCGAGTCAAAAGCAGTCGACAATCGCTTGGCATCGCTTGCACTGCTGAGCATTTTGAAACGGCGGTTGGTGCGTGCGGGGTCGCCTTCACCGGCAAACATGCGGGTAGGGTCTTCACCTTCGCGCTTCACGGGGAATACGCCTGCGGTGAAGGGGAAATAACCGGGCAGGTTTTCCAGCATCACGAATTTCAGCAGGTCGGCCCGACTGGTGAACTTGGGCAGACTGACGCGATTGATTTTCAGGCCACTGAGCGAAGTCACGGTCAACGGTGCTTGCAGGGCCTTGCCGCGCACTTCATAGGTCAGCGTGTCGCTTGGTAACCCTCAGTCAGCTTTGAATAGTCTTTCATGGCCTTCTGCGCAGCCATGCTGATTCGAGTGTTCGTCAACTCAACAATATCGTCCAGCGCTTCCACCGCCTTGGTTTTGTCAGGCTTGTGTTCAAGCAACAGGGCTTGGGCACGTTGCATGCATTCCAGGTCGTACACGGCAGCCACGTCTTTCTGAACTTGCGCTTTGTAGCTGCGCACAGCCTGCGCAATCTCGGCCAGGTAGCGCACGCGCTCGGAAGGCACCACCGCTTTCATGGTTGTGGAATGTTTGGTGTCGATGGAATCGAACAGACCTTTGGAAGGCTTGGCAATCGGCAAGGCCGCACGCAAGGCTTTGTACAGAGCACTGACACCGTCGTCGTTAAAACGGCTGGCCAGTGTGCCGTACACGGGCATGGTGTCGGGCATGCTGGTAAAGGCCATGCGGTTGCGCTGCACCTGTTTGCACACATCGCGTAGCGCATCCAGTGCGCCTTTGCGGTCAAATTTGTTCACCGCGACAAAGTCCGCAAAATCCAGCATGTCAATTTTTTCAAGCTGGCTGGCTGCACCATATTCCGGTGTCATCACATACAGGCTGAAATCCACATGCGGCACAATCGCGGCGTCGCCCTGGCCAATGCCCGGGGTTTCAATCAGCACCACATCAAAACCAGTGGCGCGACACAAGGCAATAATATCGGGCAGGGTAGCGGGCACCTCTTGTGCGGAATCGCGTGTGGCCAACGAGCGCATGAACACTTTGGGGCCATTGCCAGCCCAAGGGCCAATGGCATTCATTCGAATGCGGTCGCCCAGCAAGGCACCGCCGGTTTTACGGCGGGAAGGGTCTACGCACACCACGCCAATGGTCAGGTCGTCGCCATGGTCCATGCGCAGGCGGCGAATCAGCTCATCAGTCAGGCTGGATTTACCCGCACCGCCCGTACCGGTAATGCCCAACACTGGGGTTTTGCTGGCTTTGGCTTGCTCACGAATCACTTCCAAATCGGCAGCAGGCACTTCGTCACGCTCAAGGCGAGTAATCAGTTGGGTTAGCAGGGGCCAGTTGTTGGCCAAAGCCTTGATGCTTTCCGGTGAGCAAGCTGTGTCAATCTTTTTGCGGGCATCGCGCACTTGTGCTGCACGGGCAATCATGTCGCCGATCATGCCTTCCAGACCCATTTTCTGGCCATCTTGCGGGCTGTAAATTCGGTTTACGCCATAGGCCTGAAGGGCTTCTATTTCAGAAGGCAAAATGACACCGCCACCGCCACCAAACACTTGAATGTGACCGGCGTTGTTGGCCCTCAGCTCGTCCACCATGTATTTGAAAAATTCGTTGTGCCCGCCCTGATAGGAACTCACGGCCAGGCCATCCGCATCTTCCTGAATGGCGGCGTCTACCAATTCCTGCACGGAGCGGTTGTGTCCAAGGTGAATGACTTCAGCACCTTGGCTTTGCAACAGGCGGCGAATCATGTTGATCGCGGCGTCGTGTCCGTCGAACAGGGACGAACCAGTTACAAAACGCAGAGGCGTGCCTTTGGTGTCAGTGAGGGGTTTTCCCACCTCGCCGGTGCTGCTTTTCATTCGTGTCTCCTGGATGGTTGCGGTTGTTTTCCACCGCTCGTTTGAATTTCAATTCTAACCTATCCATGCGCCATGCGTAGCACGCAACCAATCCCAAAAAACTCAAAAGCAGAACGCTGGAGATGACCCAATAGGTCAAAGGCACCCCATAAACGGTGATGCCAAGCTGGGGAATAAACAACACCACGCTGAGAATCAGGGCAATCCACACCGCCAGCAAGCGCCAGGTAATTCTTTTAACCTGCCGCCAATACTCGTTTTCAAGTGGGGTGGGTTGCTGGGTTTTCATGGTGTTAGCCTAATTTGCAAACTGGGGCTTGAAGCGATAAACCGCCAAAGTGCTGCGCAAATTGCCCAACAATTCAACGGGTTCGCCGTTTAAAAAAAGTTGTTTGCCCAGTACTTTATGTCCGATTTGAGCAACCAGCGCCTCGAAATCTTTGGGGGTGCACAGGTGAATGTTCGGCGTGTTGTACCACTGATAAGGCATTTGTTTGGACACTGGCATGCGGCCCAATGCAATCGACCACACATGGTACCAATGACCAAAATTTGGGAAGCTGACAATGCCTTCTTTGCCCACCCGGGCGATCTCTTTCAAAATTCGCTCGGTGTTGTGCATGGCTTGCAGGGTTTGCGACAAAATCACCACATCAAAGGCATGGTCCTCGAACATGGCCAGGCCTTTTTCAAGGTCTTGCTGTATCACGTTGATGCCATTGGCCACACTGCGCTGCACATTGCTGTCGTCAATTTCAACGCCATAGCCTGTGGCCTTGCGGGTTTTCATCAAACGGGCCAAAAACGAACCGTCACCACAGCCCAAATCGAGCACGCGTGCCCCCATGGGCACCCAGCTTTCGATCAAATCGAGATCGGCCCGCGGCACCACAATGGGCAGGGGTTGTACATCTTGGCGAACGGCGTGCAGGGTTTTCATGCAAGCTCCTTGGCAATGCGCTCAAAGTATCCGCGCACCACATTGTGGTAGCGCTCATCAGTGAGCAAAAATGCATCGTGACCGTGTGGGGCGTCAATTTCCGCGTAAGTGACATCGCGCTGGTTGGCCATGAGGGCCTCCACAATTTCGCGGGTTCGCTCGGGTGCAAATCGCCAGTCGGTGGTAAAACTGACCAGCAGAAACTTGGCTTTGGCTGCTTGCAGGGCCTTGACCAAATCGCCACCCGTGTGGCGTGCGGGGTCGAAATAGTCCAGCGCTTTGGTTATCAGCAAGTAGGTGTTGGCATCGAAGTAATCTGCAAACTTGTCGCCTTGGTAGCGCAGGTAACTTTCTACCTGAAAGTCCACTTCAAGCCCGTAGTTGTAATCGCCATTGCGCAGAGTGCGGCCAAACTTCTCGGCCATGTCGTCACCGCTTAAATAGGTGATGTGGCCAATCATTCGTGCTAGGCGCAAGCCGCGTTTGGGTACCACGCCGTGCTCATAGTAATTTCCACCGTGAAAATCGGGATCGGTCACAATGGCCTGGCGAGCCACCTCGTTGAAGGCAATGTTCTGTGCGCTCAATTTGGGCGTTGAAGCCACCACCATGCAGTGGCCCACGCGGTCGGGGTAACTCAGGCTCCATTGCAGGGCTTGCATGCCGCCCAAACTGCCGCCCATGACTGCGGCAAATTTTTCAATGCCGAAATAATCAGCCAGGCGTACCTGCGCATTCACCCAGTCTTGAACCGTTACAAACGGGAAGTCGGCGCCGTAGGGTTTGCCAGTTTCAGGGTTGGTACTGCTCGGGCCAGTGGAGCCAAAGCACGAACCCAAGTTATTCACGCCGATTACAAAAAAACGATTGGTGTCCAGCGGCTTGCCGGGACCCACCATGTTGTCCCACCAGCCTTCGCTTTTTTCTTGTCCTTCGTACAGGCCAGCCACATGGTGAGAGGCATTTAAAGCATGGCACACCAGCACAGCATTGCTTTTCTCGGCATTCAAGGTGCCATAGGTTTCAACCATCAGAGAATAGCTGGGCAGGGACTTTCCGCACTCGAGTAAAAGCGGTGCAGTGAATTCAATAAGCTCGGGCTTTACGAAGCCCACGGACTGGTTGGCAGACACAATACGGTGTTTCTTAGGTTGGATTGTTGGTTTTCGCAAGCCTTTGAGTATAAATCGCAAACCGGCATTGAAGGCGGCCCGGTTGCGGGATCAGTCTTCGTGCAATTGGCGCATCAGGGCGTCAATTTTATCGATGTCAAATGTTCGAGTCACCTTTTTGACCAGTTTTTGCGTGGCCTCAAAGTCGGTTTTCAAGAGCAACTCTTTGACATCGAGTAGTTGTGACGGATGCATTGAATACTGGGTAAGACCCATACCCAGCAACAAGCGGGTCAAGCGAATATCACCTGCCATTTCACCACACACGCTCACGGGCACGCCTGCTTTTTCGGCACTGGAGATGACCTCGTACACCAGCCTTAGCACCGCCGGGTGGAGGGGATCGTACAGGTGAGCCACTTGGTGATCCACCCGGTCAACAGCCAGGGTGTACTGGATCAAGTCGTTGGTGCCGATCGACACATAATCGAGGTAACTCAAAAAATGCGGCAGGCTGAGCGCGGCCGCAGGCACTTCGATCATGCCGCCAATGGGCACGGCCTGATTGGCCTGAAAACGCCGTTCGAGCAATTGCTCACGGGCCATGTCGATGTAAGCCAAGGCCTGTCTGGTTTCACGAATGTTGGTGAGCATGGGCAACAGAATTTTCACAGGTCCATGCTTGGCAGCCCGCAACAAGGCGCGAATTTGGGTGAGGAATATCGCAGGCTCGGACAGGCTGAAGCGAATGGAACGCAAACCCAGCGCCGAGGTGCTGGACACCGGGGGGGCACTGCTGTTGGCACCATCGAATTGCAGGGTCTTATCGGCACCCAGATCAAGCGTGCGAACCGTGACCGGCTTGCCTTTCATGGCCTTGATCACCTTGCGGTAGGCTTCGTACTGTTCATCTTCTGAAGGCCATTCCTTGCGGTTCATGAACAGGAATTCGGAACGGAACAGGCCCACACCATCGGCTCCGGCATCGACTACGCCTTTCACGTCTTCAGGCAATTCAATGTTGGCCAGCAGTTCAACCCGGCGACCACACTGCGTGCGTGCCTCCGTGGTAATCAGTCGTTTCAGGCGCTGGCGCGACAAAGCCAGAATGGCCTGCTTGCGCTGGTATTCTTCGACCACCATGACGGCAGGGTCGAGGAATACAGCACCCACCTTGCCATCGACCACCACCAGATCGCCATTGTGTACAAACTCGAGCGCACGCGGCACGCCCACCACGGCAGGTATGCCCAGGCTACGCGCCACAATGGCAGTGTGGGAGGTTGCACCACCCATTTCAGTCACGAAAGCGCCCACGCGGCGACCTTTCAGTTGCACCATGTCGGCGGGCGAAATATCGTGCGCAACAATCAGCCAGGGGTCTTCATTCTCGCCTTCTGGCGGCAGGGGCAAAGCCGTTGCATGCCCGCGCAGCGATTTCAAAACCCGCTCAACCACCTGGCGCACGTCGCTGTTGCGCTCGCGGAAGTAGTCGTCTTCAATCGCGGAGAACTGCTCGAGCAAAACTTCCATTTGCTCAATCAGGGCCCATTCTGCATTGATCAGCTTGCTTTGAATGAGGTTTTTGGGTTCTTCCGACAAAATGGGGTCGGCAAGGATCAGGCTGTGCAGATTCAGGAAAGCATCGAACTCGGCGGGGGAGTCAGCGGCAATTTGACTGCGAATTTCAACCAGTTCATCGGCCACGCGCTTGATGGCATTGTCGAATCTTTTTTTCTCGAAACGAACCGATTTTTTATCGATGCGATTGCGGGGAATATCCCGCATGGCCGTGTCCCACACCAGGGCGCGGCTAACTGCAATACCTCGTGAAACTGCGATGCCATGCAAGGCCAGGGTCATGGTTTACTCGCCTTCGCCAAATTTGTCATCAATCAGGGCCACCAGTGCGGCAATGGCCTCAGCCTCGTCACTGCCTTCTGCCTCCAGCACCACGTTGTGCCCTTTGCCCGCGGCCAGCATCATGACACCCATGATGCTTTTCGCATTCACGCGGCGGCCTGCCTTGCCAATCCACACTTCGGACTGAAAGCGGCTGGCTGTTTGGGTCAACTTGACCGAGGCACGCGCGTGCAGGCCCAATTTATTGCTGATGGTGATTTCTTGCTGAATCATCGTTTTTCGCCGGATTAAAGGTTTGACGTTGTGGCGCTGTGGCACCAGTGCTTACGATACCGTTTCGGCCACCCATGACCAAACGTTCGGCTACTTCATTGATGGGCAAATCCCGAAAACCAAGTGCGCGCAACACCATGGGCAAATTGCAGCCCGAGACCAACACTGTGGGCAGGTTCAACGATTCCACACCGGCACGCACAGCTGCATTGGAGGGAGTTGCGCCAAACAGATCGGTCAGGAACACCACGCCTTCGCCCGCATGCACCTGCCGCGCAGCGGTCTGAATGCGTTGCACCGACTGTTCAATGTCTTCATCGCCGGGTACATCCACGACAGCCAGACCATCTGGCAGAGAACCCATGACGTGTTTCACACATTGAGCAATGGCGTCGCCCAAAGGGGCATGCGTAACCAGAACCAGCCCAAGCATCAGTTGCCCTCCTGCAAGGCGTTTTCAACGGCTTGCACAAAAGTATCCGCAACAGGAAAACCGGTTTGATCCATGATCTCACGGAAGCAGGTGGGGCTTGTCACGTTCACCTCGGTCAGGTTCTGCCCAATAATGTCCAGGCCCACCAGTAACAGCCCACGCTTTTTCAATTCCGGGGCCAGTGTGCGGGCAATGTGCCAGTCGGACTCAGACAAGGGCTGCGCCCTGCCCGTGCCGCCTGCCGCCAGGTTGCCTCGGTGCTCACCCTCTTTGGGCAAACGTGCGAGGCAATAGGGCACCGGCTCGCCATTGATAAGCAACACCCGTTTGTCGCCATCCACAATTTCAGGAATATAGCGCTGAATCATGGCGGTTTTGCGGCCATAGTCGGTCAGCGTTTCCAATATCACACCCACGTTTTGATCGCCTTTTTTCATGCGAAAAATTGAGGTGCCGCCCATGCCATCCAGGGGTTTGGCGATGGCGTCGGGGTGTTGTTCCAGAAAAGCGCGAAGCTGGGCAGCATTGCGCGAAACCAGGGTTGGCACCACAAACTGTTCAAACTGGGCAATGGTGAATTTTTCGTTGTGATCGCGAATGGCCCGCGGGCTATTGAATACGCGCGCACCCTCGCGCTCGCCCTGCTCAAGCAACCAAGTAGCGGTTACAAACTCGGCATCGAACGGTGGGTCTTTGCGCATGATGACGGCATCAAGGTCTTTCAATGCAACCTCTTCACGACCCACCTCGGAATACCAAGGCTTGCTGGCCCGGTCAATTGCAATCCACACCACCTGGGCGCGAACACCAACACCAGTCGCCCAATGCATGCCTCCATCCTCGATCACGCCCACTTTCCAGCCACGCGATTGCGCCGATTCCATCATGGCGATGGAGGAATCTTTCTTCGGGTTCAGGCTGGTGAGCGGATCAATGACGCACACAAAACTCCGACTGCTCATGCGGCCAACTCCATACCTGCTGTAGCCTCCAGCTCTTGCGAAGCAGCCAACGCGGCCAAACGGCCGATTACGCCATAAGCATAGAAACGGTTCATCGCGGCGTCGGGGCGATCACTGCAGTCGGGTGTATTACATGGCGTTTCAAATGCCAAAGGCACAAAGTGCATGCCAGGTGCATTCAGGTTTTCATCGCGGCCACGGCCAGTGTGCACTCGGTAAAAACCGCCCACCACATAGCGGTCGATCATGTAAACCACAGGCTCGGCCACGGCGTCTTCAATGCTCTCGAAGGTGTGCACACCTTCTTGAATAATCACGTCGGACACCTGCAGGCCCTCTTTGATCACCGACATTTTGTTGCGCTGCTTGCGATTCAGGCCAACCACTTCCGAGGCGTCCTTTACAGTCATGATGCCCATGCCGTAGGTGCCTGCATCAGCCTTGACCACCACATAAGGCTGCTCGTCTATGCCGTATTCAGCGTATTTGATGCGTGTTTTGGCAAGCACCTCATCGACAGCCTGCGCCAGGGCCTCTTCGCCCACGCGCTCCTGAAAATTCAACTGATTGCGGTGCGTGAAATACGGGTTGATCAACCAGGGATCAATTTCCAGCATTTCAGAAAAAGCCTCAACGACTGAATCATAGGCTTTGAAGTGCGTACTCTTGCGGCGGGTGGCCCAACCAGCATGCAAAGGGGGCAACAGGATTTGGTCTTTAATGCCTTGCAGAATTGGAGGAACACCTGCGGAAAGATCGTTGTTCAACAACACCGCACATGGCTCCAACCCATCAACACCAACCCGGCTACCGTAGCGCTTGAGCGGTTCCAGCACAATGTGCTGACCATCCGGCAAATCAAAACGGGTCGGTTCGGTGATGTCGGGCGACACGGAACCCAGACGAATATCCAGACCGGTTTGCTTCAAAATGGCAGCCAAGCGGGCCACATTGGTGAGGTAAAAGGTGTTGCGGGTGTGGTTCTCCGGTACCAGCACCATGCTGCGCGCTTCCGGACAAATTTTGTCAATGGCACTCACGGCGGCCTGAATGGCCAGCGGCATCATGTCGGGGGCGAGATTGTTGAAACCGCCAGGAAACAGGTTGGTGTCAACAGGCGCAAGCTTGAAACCTGCATTGCGCACATCCACTGAACTGTAAAAAGGCGGCGTGTTCTCATTCCAAGCCATGCGAAACCACCGCTCAATTTCAGTGGTCTTGTCGAGCATTCGTTTTTCAAGATCCAACAGTGGACCGGTTAAAGCAGTTACAAGATGTGGAACCATCAACATTCTCTGGGTAAGACACTTCGCCAAGTGTAATCCAAAACGCTGCACCGCCACATTGAGGAGGGAAAATCGGGGGGTGAAGCAAAAAAGGCACCCGAAGGTGCCTTTGAATCAGCCCTTTACCCCGGGCTGAAGGATTCCACCTAAGTGGAGAGTGTATTTACTTGCTGTAGGCTGTTTCACCGTGAGAGGTGATGTCCAGACCTTCGCGCTCTGCATCTTCAGACACACGCAGGCCAACGATGAGGTCTACCAGCTTGAAGGAGATTGCAGCCACGATACCAGACCAAACGATAGTGATCACCACGCCCTTGGCCTGCACTGCCAACTGGGAAGCGATTACGAAGTCGTCACCCATGGTGCCGCCCAGGCTAGGTGCAGACAACACACCTACCATCAAGGCGCCCAAGATACCGCCTACGCCGTGTACACCGAACACGTCCAGTGCATCGTCTGCACCCAACATCCTCTTAAGACCAGTCACACCCCACAGACAGATTGGGCCAGCCATCAAGCCAAGGATCAGAGCTCCCATTGGGCCGATTGTGCCGCAGGCTGGTGTGATCGCAACCAAACCACCCACTGCACCGGAAGCGGCACCCAGCATGGACGCCTTGCCTTTCAGCAGTGCTTCAGCAGCGGCCCAGCTCAGTGTTGCGGCAGCAGTTGCCAACAATGTGTTGATGAAGGCCAATGTTGCACCACCGTTGGCTTCCAGGTTGGAACCAGCGTTGAAACCGAACCAACCCACCCACAGCATGGATGCACCAACCATGGTCAATGTCAGGCTGTGTGGAGTCATGGCTTCCTTGCCGTAACCAACACGCTTGCCGATCATGTAAGCACCCACCAAACCTGCAACTGCAGCGTTGATGTGAACCACTGTACCGCCAGCGAAGTCGATTGCGCCATCTGCGAAGATGAAACCAGCAGCGTCCCACACCATGTGAGCGATTGGCACGTAGCTGAAAGTGAACCAGATTGCACAAAACAGCAACACTGCAGAAAACTTGATGCGCTCGGCGAATGCACCCACGATCAGGGCACAGGTAATGGCCGCGAATGTGGACTGGAATGCGATGAAAATGAATTCAGGGATCATCACGCCTTCAGTGAACGTGGCTGACAGGGAGTCAGGTGTCACGCCGCTCAAGAACAGTTTGCTGAAGTTGCCCACGAACGGGTTGTCACCACCGCCGAAAGTCAAGCTGTAGCCGTATACAGCCCACAACACCACGATCAGACAGAACACGGACATTACCTGCATCAGCACAGACAACATGTTCTTTGCGCGGACCAAGCCGCCGTAGAACAATGCCAAGCCAGGAATGGTCATGAAGATAACCAAAATAGTCGCGACCATCATCCAGGTGATATCGCCTTTGTTCACTGTTTGTTCAACAGCTGGGGCAGCTTCTTCTGCGGGAGCAGCTTCTGCGACCATGGGAGCTTCAGCGGCAGGCGCTTCGGCAGGAGCTGCCTCGACGGGAGCAGCCATTGTTTCGGTGGCTTCGGTGGCAGGCGCTACAGGGGTTTCCTGAGCAAATACACCGGGACTGGCAACACTGAAACCCAGTGCTGCGGCCGCAAGCCAGACAGTCAGAAGTTTTCTCATGATTTCCTCACTTCTCTCTGGTTAAAGGGCGTCTTTACCGGTTTCGCCTGTGCGAATACGGGTAACACTCAACAAATCAAACACGAAAATTTTGCCGTCACCGATCTTGCCGGTCTTGGCCGCTGCTTCAATGGCTTCGCATGCCTGGTCTACCAGGCTGTCGTCCACGGCTGCTTCAATTTTCACTTTGGGCAAAAAGTCGACTACATACTCGGCGCCACGATACAGCTCTGTGTGACCTTTCTGGCGACCAAAACCTTTCACTTCGGTAACCGTAATGCCTTGCACGCCGATGGCAGACAGCGCTTCACGGACTTCATCGAGTTTGAAAGGCTTAATGACTGCTGAAATTAGCTTCATTACGCACTCCTGAATTAAGTTTGAAGAGGGTAAAAACAGCGCCCCTCTTCAGAGCGCTGTCTGGATTCAATTTAGAACTTGGCGCTGAAAGTCACTACCAAAGAACCATCAGTGATTTGTTCGTTGTTGAAAATCTTTTCGCCGTCATCGTCAACAGCAATGTACGCAGCAGTTACCGAGTACTTTGGGCTGATTGCATAAGTGGCTGCCAAGCTGTAGTCAGAGTAGGAATCAAAACGCTCTGCACCAACTTGTACAATGTCTTTGTCATAGGTTGTCAAGCCGTAATGAGCGGTCAGAGACAAAGAATCCGACAAAGGCAATGTGTAGCCGAGGTCCAAATAAGTAGAGCCTGAGAGCTTGTTGGAACCATCCAGGGTAGTTGTGGCGAAGTAATCATCAGACACAGCGTAGGACAACTTGGCGTATGCGTTGGCGTAAGATACCTTGCCATAAATTTCCAAGGTGTCTGCCTCTGGGGCACCAGCAGCAACCGGCACGCCTTCGTAGAAATAATACAAAGCACCTACGTCATAGCCGATGCCATTGGCCAAGGAACCAGCGTAACCACCGTAAAAGTCCATTTCCAGGCCAGAGCTTGGACCAGCCAAGTTGCTGATGTTTGAGTTCCAGTTACCCACGTAGAAACCGTTGCTGAAAGCGGCGTCAAAGCCACCCTGGAAAGCCGGGCCACCGTTGGTTTGGGAAATACCGCGGAATTTGTAATCGGTAGCCAAGTTGGCGTTTGCTGTAGTAGTGACTTCAGCTTGTGCAGTTGAAACAGCCCCGAAAGTAGTTGCGGCGATTGCAGCGACCAGTACTAATTTTTTCATCTCACTCTCCTAAAAATAGATGAATGCCGTAAAGTTTTTTTGGCAAGGGTCTAATAGCGAGAAGTGTGCCAACCATGAACTCGTCGGTAATTTCACGATAAATCCCCCTTTTTCGGGCACAATAGGGATTCAATTTTTTGAATTTTTCGCCGCAGCACCAATTTGGTGCACTGTTTTGGTGCGACGCGATATAACTCTTTCGGGGTAAACATTGGCGAACAATCCTTTCGATGCCATCACGGCCAGAGTAGGCGAATTGCTCAACGCAAAAGGCCTTCAAAACATGGAAAATCCAGTCACACAGCTGATTCGCCAAGGTTTGCAAGACATGGAGTTTGTGAGCCTTGAAGATTTTGAAATCCAAAAGGAAGTGCTTAACCGGCTGCGCGAAAAGGTGCATGCACTCGAATTGCGCGTGGCTGAGCTCGAGAAACGAACCTGATCGAGCCCTCTGTCACGCGTCGTCCACCGGGTGACGCCAACCGAAGCACTCATTTGCAAAAAGAAGCGGCGTGGGGATAATCCTCGGGGTTTGACTGTTGTCCGCACCATGCCTCTAGCCACCCTTCACAGTCTTACCTTTGTGGGCGTTCGCCCTGTCGCGGTTCAAATTGAGGTTCATTTGTCAGCCGGCTTGCCTTCCTTCGCGCTGGTCGGTCTGCCCGATACCGAAATCCGTGAATCCAAAGAACGAGTACGATCGGCCTTGCTCAACAGCGGATTCGAGTTTCCCTCTCAGCGAATTACAGTCAACCTCGCGCCGGCTGACCTTCCCAAGGGCAGTGCGGCATTTGATCTTGCAGTCGCATTGGGCATCGCCAGTGCTTCGGGCCAATTGGCCAAAGCCGATCTTTCTGACTGGTTGTTCGCTGGAGAACTGTCATTGTCAGGTGCACTGACTGGCGTACGCAGTCCTTTTGCCCTGGCAGTTGCTGCTCGAAAGGAGGCCTGCATACGCCAGCGCACGATCAAGCTGATGATGCCCAAAGCGCCAGCCAGGCTTGCAGCCACTGTGCCCGACCTTGCAGTATTCGGCGCCGGCAATTTGTTTGAAGCGGCTGCGCATCTGGTGGGGCATGGCCAGCCACTGGAACAACAATCACACCTGGCATCAAACCATTCGAGCACGACCAACCCACTGGACATGGCCGAAGTGATTGGTCACCAAACCGCCAAACATGCCTTACTGACCGCCACGGCGGGTCAACACCACATTCGCCTGGTGGGCCCACCGGGCAGTGGAAAGTCGATGCTGGCGCAGCGCGTTGGCAGCCTGATGCCACCTTTGCCTTTTGAAGACTCGCTGGAGATCTCGGCCATTCGAAGCCTGAAAGGCGAAAGCGACATGCTGAGCCCGCAGCGCCCTTTTAGAAACCCACACCCTAGCAGCACCATGGCTGCATTGATCGGCGGCGGAAACCCACCCTCCCCGGGAGAAATTACCCTGGCTCATCAGGGCATTTTATTCACCGATGAAGTGTTGGAATTCGATCGACGTTGTCTGGAGTCGCTGCGGGAGCCACTTGAAACTGGCCGCGTGAATATTTCCAGATCGGGTCATCAAGCCAGTTTTCCGGCAAAGTTTTTGTGGGTGTGCGCCCACAACCCTTGCCCCTGCGGCTGGCTGGGACACCCGGCAAAAGAATGTCGGTGCACTCCCGAGCAAGTGAGGAAATATCAAAACAAATTGTCTGGTCCGTTGGCCGATCGGCTGGACATTTCAGTGGAAGTGCAGGCGATTGACCATGGCGCGCTGCTGCAAGGGGAAACAGAACCGACCGAATTGGGCGGCAGCGCAGGGCTACGCAAGCGGGTTGAGGAAGCCCGCACTGTTCAACTTGAACGCCAAGGCTGCCTGAACGGCGAAATGAGTGCGGGCCAAATCAACAAGCATTGCAAACCCGCCAGCGGCGCTGAAAAACTACTATTGGCCTATGCACAAAAAAATCATCTTTCAGCACGGGCACTGCATCGGATTTGCCGGGTGGCACGCACTTTGGCCGACCTGGACCAAGCCAGTCAAATCGAGAAAAAACACATTGCCACCGCCATTCAGTACAGAAAAACGCTGGGAGGCGAGGCGGGCAGCCAATCGCCTGTGGCTCAGCAGCCGACTTACAATCCGTAAGCCATTCGCAGCAAGGTCAGCGGGTGGGCCAGCTCCGGTTTTTTGTCAGAGGTTTGGACAAGGTCCAGGATTTCTATACCCCAGGCAATTTGCCTCCCGGTCAACTGGCAGTCTGTTGTCAAATAGTCAGCCGGCTCAGCCATTTGCCTGAACACGCGCTGTCCCAGTTTTATCGCCACAGGATAATCTTCGCGCTGATTGCCCCAATGACTACCAAAGCCGGGGCTGCCCTTGACCACATTCACCTTGGTGTCGGGCACCAGGCCCAACAACGTCTCGGTGTGCCGTGCAATGCCCAAATGGGCGCCGCCCAGGAATGGCTCGTGATAATTCACCTTGCCCAAAGTATTGACGAAATCAATTCTTAAAGCGCCTTCGCCGTGCAAGGCGACCAGATACTCCGTGGGTGCCCAGAATGCGTCCTTCACCCGCTGAATGTCTGTATCTGCCGGAAAAAGAGCGGGCAACTTGTGAGTAAAAATTCGCGCACAGCTTGGGCTAGGGGACACAATCGCATAACCACTTTCAGCCAAGGCCAGCAAGCTCGGAATGTTGGCCCGCGCCACTGTCGCAAAACCGGAAATGTCACCCATGGTCAGTTTGGCTTGCCCACAACAGCCCTCAAGATTGGCGATCACGCACTCAATGTCGTTGTGCTGCAGCACCTGAATCAAGTCCTGACCAATTTCAGGTTCGTGCAAATTGATATAGCAGCCCGCGTAAATTGCGACTTGCCGGGGCACCAGGCTGTGATCTGCCACCACAGGCGCCTGCGTGGGGTGTGCCAGAATCAGCGCGCGCTCCTGGGCAAGAAATGTTTGCTTGGCCAACTTGGGCAACCAGGCTTGTGCGTCAATACCCGTGCTGCGTTCAATCAGCTTGCGCGCGGCACTGCTGCCCACCACTGTATTTGCCAACGCAGCGACAACCGGAACACCAGCCAGATGAGAGAAAGGATGGTGCCGCCCTGCAGCGCTGGCGTGACCGATGCTGCCCTTGGCAAACTTGATGGCCTTGGCCCGCAGCATGGTCGCCGGAAAATCAATTTGCTGAGGGTGGGGTGCGCTGTATGGGCAGTGCCCGAGATGGCATTGATCACACAGGTGACATTGATCAGCCAAGTCCAGGTAGCGCGATTTAGGCACACTGCCAAGCTCTGAATCTTCAGATTCATCAATTAGATCGAACAGGGAGGGGAAAGTATTGCACTGGGATAAACAGAGCCGGCAGGTGGCGCACACGTCGAACACACGCTCCATGCTGCTCAGGCATTCCTGCTCATTGAAGTAGTCAGGGCTGGTCCAGCCGACACTCTGCCCCAAGGTGTCGTGACCACTGTCCTCCACTAGAGCCTGAGCCATGCTCACCCCCGATGTTGTTGTCCTGTCCCGAACGGAATTAGATGACTTGCCTTGCGTCCAGGTCGAGCATACCAAATCCAGCTGAGCAATTGCAGAATCCATAAAATGGTCAGCGATAACCGCATGGCATCGGTGCTGTTCAACCCCAATGCCACAAAGGTATCAATGCCTATGCCGATTCCCCATTGAATGCTGAAAGCACCAATAAAGATCAGCAGATTCAAGGCAGTGCTGGACCGGCCCGTGAGTTTTTTGGGGAATGGTTTGTTGCAAGTGGCGTAAGTCATGATGCCGGACGAGATCAGGAAAGCATGGACCAACCAGCCCCACAGGCTTGACTGCTCACCCTGCACAATTTGAACGGCAAACACCAGCAAAGACAATCCCATGCCGATCAACATGATTTGATCTTCGTCGCCCCCTGCCTTGGACACCCGTTTGGTCAGAAAGCCCAAAGCGAGATAACCCAGCATCAGTACTGCGGAAATCCAGAACATGTTTTGCGCGGCCTGTGCATTGCTGACCCCGATCACATTGGTGAACCAAGGTCCCACCCACAACCCATGAAAAGCCATGAAACCACCTTGCGTGATCATGGCCAAAGGCGCAACACGCCAAAAATGAGGGTGTGCATAAATGGCCCGATAACCCTGGGCCATGTCGGCAACCGACTGGGTTTTCTGGGGTTTGAACAAAGCGGGCAAAGCAAACCACAGTGCCAGACCCGCCAATACACACAACACTGCTGCCACACCAAATACGCCGCGCCAACCCAAAGCAGGCAGGGCGGCCTCTACGGGCGTGGTGACGGTGAGTGCCCCAAGCGACCCGGCTACCAACATCCAGGATGACAGACTGGCCTGCATGTGTGGCCTAAAATAAAGGGAGTAGGCCTTTACAGCTGCCATTAAACAGGCCGAAACGCCCACACCTATCAAGGCTCGGCCCAACCACAACACCAGGTAAGAATCGGCGACCGCGAACAACAGCGCGCCCAAGGCCGCAAAACCAATCAGCACAGCCTCAACCCGCCTTGGGCCGTAGCGATCGAGCATGACTCCGACGGGCAACTGCATGATGGCAAACGACAGAAAGTACGCCGAGGCCAGAAAACCCAACTGCCCGGCAGTGAGTCCCAGTTCCTGAACCAAAGGTTGGGCGATGACCGCATTGATGGCCCTGAACGCATAGGACATCACATAGGCGGCCGCGAAAATAATGAACATGCGCATGGCAAGGCTGCCATTCACATACATGTGCTCTACACCATCTGGCCCAATCTCGCGTGAGACGTTTTCCGGGTTGTACTGCATTACTGCCCCAGAAGGGAAAAGCCGCCGAACCAGGAAGTGGCTGAATCGGGATTGGCAGCCTCGCCAGGGCCCATCATCAACACCTCATACAATGTACCTTGGTGCTCAAAGAACCGGGCTTGCGCAAAAGCTTCTTCACCGCTTGGCAACTTGCCTTGGATCGACATTTCATAAACAGTTTTGCCCAACCATTGAATGGGCTTTACCTCGGCCTGGCCCGCTGCAATGTTGTTGGCAACCGCCTGGGCCAACGCATCGCGCAGGGCTGGGCCTTGCGCTGCCAGTTCGCCCTGCAGGGGCACCGTGCCCACAGCAAAATACAGACCGTCAATTTGCGCGGCTTGCAAAGTCAAAGGCACCTGCAAACCGATCAAATCCATGGTTCGGGTGGCCTGCGCCGGCTTGTCGGGAAAAGTAGCCATATAGCCGATGTCGGTATTGGGCACCACGCGCCAATTGAACTGGGGCGAGCATGCAACCAGGGCGCATAATGCAAGCAGATAGACAAAAATGGCGCGGCTTTGAGCGAAGGCTGTTTTCATGAGGCGCTTTGAGGCGAAAATTAGGCAGGTGCTCCATTGTAGGGGCTCTTGATACAGATCAATAGCAGTGATAACCAGAGTGTGGACAGAATGGGTATTGTGAAATTCAAATCGAAAGCAGCCGGCGACATTGTGATGTTCAAATCCAATGCAGACCAACTGTTCCGGATTATGGGTATTGAACCCAGTGAGAGGGGCGTGATTGAACCACGAGACCTAAACCATGCCCATGCACAGCTGGTGGCGGCAGTGAATGCTGAGCGCATGGCTCGAGCTGAAAACCCGATTAATGAAGATGAGCTGAGCGCGGAAGAAAAAATCGCCCTGAAAAATCATGTGGGCCTTGAACAAAGGGCTTACCCTTTGTTGAAAATGCTGGAAGAAGCCGCGAAAAAAGAGGTAGATGTGCATTGGGGGTTCTAATGAACCCCCTGCGACACTTGGTTTTGACTTAAGCGCTGGCCGTTTCGCGTCGGCGCACCGGGCCGGCAATGGCCTCAACTTGCGCTTGGGTTTTCTTGCCCAAGCCAATTAGAAAACCCAGTTCGGCTACTACAAACAGTGGGCCGATGGCCAGTCCAATCAAGTCATCAACAAAGGCGGGCTTGCGGCCCTCGTAATAGTGGCCCACAAACTGGATAATCCAACCCACCACAAAAATTCCCACGCCAGCACCTAACCAAGCCGCAGTACTCAGGGTTGCGAAATGCCCGGCGGCGAGCAGCAAGGCCCCATGAATCACAAACATGGCCAAACCATAGCCAAGGCTCAACTTGAGATAAAACAGGCTGGATAGCAAAAACACCACCAAGGCGGGCGTGACCGCAATACCGGCCACATCCACCGACACACGCGACAACAGAATTAACACCGACAACACAATAATAGGAACGCCCACGAAGTGCGTGGCAATATTGCGCGGGTCACGATGATACGTGGCATAAGTTGCCAGTTGGTCGACCAACGTTCTCATGGCTTGTTCTCCTTGAAGCGGGAAATACTCTAAATGTTTGATTTTGAGCTTATATGGTTACAAATCAAGCCTGAAAGGTCTGTCAATTGCCTGACATTTGATGCTAATTTAATGGGACAGGTGGAGACATACCAAAAAACAATGCAAACACACAACATTCAACAAATATTGAACCGTGGAAAATGGTTTGCCAATTTGCCCGCTAACCTGCAACAGGCCCTGCTAAAACACGGCGTCTTGCGACAGTTTCAAAACGGGCAACGGCTGTTTTCAAGAGGCGACTGTGCTGACGGCTTGTACGCGGTGCTCAGTGGGTCGGTTCAAATTGTGGGCGCGAGCAAACACGGCGCCGAGGACAAGCACGTGATCCTGACCCTGATTGACCCACCAGACTGGTTTGGAGAAATTTGCCTGTTTGATCGCCAACCCCGTACCCACGATGCGCTGGCAGATGGACCCGCCACTGTGTTTCATGTGCGTCAAGCCCTGCTCGATCAGCTGATTTCAGACAATCCAAATTACTGGCGCGAATTTGGCCTGCTGTTGACTCAGAAGGTTCGACTGATATTCGGCGCCATCGAAGACGCAGCGCTTCTGCCCACCCCCACGCGCCTTGCACGCCGCCTGCTCCAAATGGCCGAAGGCTATGGCATACGATCGGACAGCAGCACTGTAAGCGCTCGCACGCTGCATGTGTCACAAGAGAAGCTCTCGGCCATGCTGTCGATTTCACGGCAAACAGTGAACCAGATGCTCAAAGAACTGGAACATGAAGGCTTGCTGTTGCTGGGGCGCGGCAATATTGAAATTCTGAATCTTGAAGGCCTGAAGCAGAAAGGACAAATCAACTAGCTGCATCCAAAACACCCCACCCAGTGTTCCCTCTGTGTCGACATGTAGTTTGACACCTGTTTTAAGCATCAACGACAGAGGGATTCAAATGAAATTCAAGAAAAAATTTGTGGCGCTGGCTTTGTCCAGTTTGGTATTGGGTGGTTGTTTTTCGGACGACAACACCGTGCTCAGTGCGGGTGATGTTTTTGTATTGACATCAAATGGGCAACTGGCCACATTCAATCGTGACCAACCGAGCGTAATTCGCACCTCTGTTGCAGTCAGCAGCTTAATGGCAGGGGATACACTTCTGGGTATTGATTTCCGCCCACGCGACGGACAACTGTATGCGATTGCACGTACTTCTCCTGGTAATGGAGGGCGCCTGTACACCATCAACACCACCACCGGTGCAGCCACTGCGGGTGCCACCTTGATACCAGCTGCAACGCCAACAGCAAACGGCGCGTTCACCACACTGGACGCAGCAGCCACCTCATTCAGTGTTGACTTCAACCCAGCGGCTGATGCACTGCGCCTGATCAGCGACACAGGCCAAAACCTGCGCATTTTCGTGGCCAACGCAACCGGACGAACAGCGGGTGAAACATTTGTTGACGGCACGGTATCCGATGCGGCGGCAGATATTTCAGGCGCGGCTTATACCAACTCGTTTGACGGCACCACGAACACCCGCCTACTCAATATTGACACCGTGGCTGACAACCTGACATTTCAGAACCCCCCCAACGATGGCACACAAGTGGTTGCTGCTCCGTTGGGTGTCAATGCAAGCGGCATGGTTGGTTTTGATATTGACGCGCGAAACAACCGGGGCTACGCCTTGCTGAACGTCGGCGGCAGCGTGGTGTTTCATACCATTGCCATTCCCGATTCAACGGTCACATTGCCTGTGAGCGGCCCCGCCGCCGTGGCTGTGGGTACACTGAACATCTCAGGCATTGTGGGCATGGCTTTGGTGCAGCCAACAGCCCCAACCGCGGTTGCTTTGGATGGCAACACGGCGGGTTCGCAACGCTTGTTGAAGTTTGGCATACGCACACCTAACACGGCAACGGCCACTGCAATCACCGGGCTGCCTTCTGGAGAACGCTTGCTGTCGATTGACTTCCGCCCCAGCAATGGACGCTTGTATGGTTTGAGCAGCGCGGGCAAAATTTTCACAATCAACCCAGACACAGGTGCAGCAACCCTGGGTTCCACGCTCAGCGTGGCGACGGACATTGTGAACGGTCTGGCCGCCGGCAAGAATTACGCCATTGACATCAACCCAGCGGCAGATGCACTACGCATTGTCAGTTCCCCAGACGGTGATGGTGCGTCCAAAAACTACCGCGTACTCGGAGCCAACCTGGAAAGCACGGGAGCCACCAACACCGACACAGACCTGACCCTCAATGGTGCAACAACAGGCTTTGGCATTGCCCAGGTTGCCTACACCAACAGCTTTGCGAATCCTGCACCCGCCGGCACTCGTTTGTTTGATGTGGACGCAGACAACAATCGGCTTTTGCAACAAACCAACGCCAATGCAGGAACCTTGGCTGCGATTGGACCCATTGGTACATTCAACGACTACGGTGGTTTTGACATTTCCGGCGGTGACAACGGCATGGTGCTGATGAGCAATCGCGCGCTGGCCACAGGCACATTCAGCCTGTTCACGGTCAACCTCGGCACTGGCGCAGCAACCGCGGCAGGCGTGGCCAGTGGAACCAATGAAATCGGTTCAGGCGCAACAGCGAGCACAGATATTCGCGCACTGAGCATTCGCTTCTGAGCGAGTCGCATTGAAAAAACCCCGGTTCAAAAGACCGGGGTTTTTTTATCGCCAACGTTGAATTTAGTTCAACGCCACCGCAGTTCCGATAAACATGATTTCTCCGGAAGGTCGGTTGCCCAAAGGAGATCCACCAGCGGGTTCCAAGGTGACCTCAAACAGCTGCTGTTCAACCAGCTTGGGTAACATGTCAGCAGGCAGTTCAAGCGGCTTGCCCAATTCCATCAACCCCAATGAGGTAGGCCCAGAATCGGTCGGAGCCTTGGTCCAAAGCTGCAAGCTTTTGCCCATGTTGGCCGGGTTGCCTTCAATGGGCAAACCACCAATTTGATACACGCGAATGGTGTCGTTGGGGCGAGCCTCAACCAGCCATTCAGTGGTTTTGTCAGGGCTCTTCATCACAGCCACGTATCGAGGCCCATCATTAAGTTCCTGGCTGGCACCCAACAGCTGCACGCCCAGTACCACCGCTGCAGCACTGGCTGCCACCGCCCATCCCTTCCACAACCACGCGAAAGGCGAGGCCGTCGATGCTGAGGCTTTTTCTCCTGCCATGGCGATTGAACGGTCTACTTTGGCCCACACTTTGGCATTCACGGGTTCTTGCTCAAACTTTCTGGACATGGCGGCGAAGTGTTCTGTCCAACTGCTCACTTCTTTGGCCAGCTCGGGGTCCTGGTTCAAGCGTCGCTCGAAATCCTGTCGCTCAGCGTCTGTCATTACGCCGAGCACGTACTCGCCAGCCTCAACAATCTTGGCTTCTGTCTGCGTCGTCTCTGTCATGACAAACACTCCTTCAATTTCAACAATCCCCGGCGTATCCAGCTTTTGACGCTACCGAGGGGCGAATTCAATCGTTGTGCAATTTGTTCGTGGGTATAACCATCGACAAAAGCCAGCACAATGGCGTTGCGTTTGGTTTCATCCAGTTTGCCCAGACAAGCACTGAGCTTTTCGGCTTCCTGAGCCAGCTCCTGGTTGTCGTTGGTCGACAGCTCGGGAACGTCGTGCTCTTCGGAAGACACTTCCATTAACCGTTTACGCACCGTATTTAACGCTTGGTTGCGAACCACCGTGTACACCCAACCGCGCGCAGACCCCAAGGCGGGAGAGTATAACCGAGATCGATTCCAGACCTTGACCATGGCATCGTGTAAAACCTCTTCAGCCAGCTCACGCCGCTTCACAATCCGATAAGCCACCGCGAACAACCAGCGGCTGTCTCGTGCATAAATTGCCTGTAACGCAAATTTTTCACCGCGCGCGCAGGCCAGTAGCGCAGCCTCGTAGTCAAAGTCGCTGGGGTCTGGAGAAATTTTTTCAGTCACGTTAACACTACTCGCTGCAAGATAAAACAGATGCAAATGGGGGGCAAAACAAGTCGGCCCACCGCTTGGGTTAAAACCAATTACCTGAATTAATCCTCCAGCAAGGCACGCAACATCCAGGCGGTTTTTTCGTGAATGTCCATGCGTTGAGTCAATAAATCAGCAGACGGCTGATCATCGCCGTCTTCGATGATTGGAAAAATTTCGCGGGCGGTGCGTGCAATCGCTTCGTGACCCTTGGCAAGAATTTCCACCATTTCCATGGCCTTGGGCGGCTTGGCGGGCGCGTCTTTCAAAGTACTTAACTTCGCAAATTCGGCATACGAACCTGGCGCATGAAAACCAAGCGCCCGAATACGCTCTGCGATTGGATCGACAGCATTCCACATTTCGGTGTACTGACCCATGAACATGGTGTGCAAGGTGTTGAACATTTTTCCGGTCACGTTCCAGTGGAAATTGTGCGTGGTCAGGTACAAGGTGTAGGTCTCGGCCAGCAAACGGCTAAGCGCCTGAGCAATCGCGGCACGCTTGGCATCTGGAATGCCAATATTGATTGAGGGCATGTCGGGTTTCTTTGCTGCTTTGGCCATTTCTTCTCTCCTGTTTTATTCGCTTGGTGACTGACCCAGTGGATTGGAAATAGTTGCAATTCCGTTGATATGCACTGACCCGAGGTACAGTTTGCCATTAAAGGGCGTCACCTGCGTGACGTAATAATAGTAAGCACCCGCCTTCTCCGCCTGCAGATTGGCAATCACGGTGCCTTGCGGGTTGATCGCCAGCGCCATGGCCTTGGGCTTGATCGGGAATTGAACGTAGTTCAATAATTTTGCCATTACTTTTCGAACAGCAGGTTGATCGGCGAGCGAATCCAGCAGGGGGTCACGTAAACTGGGTACGGCAACCCAGTAGTTTCCGTCCACATCCATGCGAATATTGTCTGGGAAACCGGGCAAGCCATCGACAAACACATCGCGAGTTCCGGCCCTCTCACCTTGCAACCAATACCGCACAATTCGGTATTCGCCAGTTTCGTTCACCAACACATAGTCGCCAGCCTTTGAAATTGTTACACCGTTGGCAAATTGCAACCCACGAAGTAATGTTTTTGTTTCACCGGTTTGGAAATCATATTGAAGCAATCGTCCGTTCGGGCCGTGTTCAAGCACATCGAGCACATAATTGTTGAAATCAAACTTGCTGGAAGCATCCGAAAAATAGGCATAGCGGCCATCGGCACTCACCGCCACATCGTCTACAAACTTGAATGGCACACCTTCCGACTCAGTCGAGAGCACTGTGACTTCGCCTTGCAGGGTCACTTTCAACAAGCCCTTGATCGCATCAGCCACCACCAGAAAACCCTCTGGATGGAACACCAAACCCAAGGGGCGGCCTTTGGTGTTGGCAATCAGATCAAAGGGCGTGGTTTGGGGGCTTTCTTTGACTTGCAGATTCTCTGGGTCAAACCGAACAATTTCACCGGTGTTCATGCCGGTGTACAACAAGCCATCAGGGCCAGGTTCGATTGACTCGGGCTGAAGCAGGTTGTACGTGCCAAATACCTCGGCTTGGTCCAGCAAATTGTTGCTGGCATAGGGCCCCGAAGTGAGGCTGGGCATGGGTGCCGGCTTCCAGGCCACAGGTTCCACAAGCGTTGAACCAAACAACACCACACCACCAATAACCGCCACTGGCAGCAGGACCACTGCAATCAAAACTTTGCCCAAAGCACGCATATTGTTGACACCTTGTAATTTCCGTTAGCATGGATGATATCGGAGGAAACAAGCCGAACCGTCAAAATAATCAGGAGACCGGTTGTGAATTTTGAACCCAGCGCCAAAGCGCAAGACTTTGTAAAGCGCGTTCGCGCCTTCATGAAAAACGAAATCGCACCGCTAGAGGCTGCTTACTGGGACAAAATAGAGGCCCAGTGCAATGGCCGCGAGTGGAACAACTGGCGCATTCCCCCAGAAATGGAAGCCCTGAAAAGCAAGGCGCGCGAGGCAGGCCTGTGGAATATGTTCCTGCCCGATGACAAACTTGGCGCAGGCCTGAGCACCATGGAATACGCCTTGATTGCCGAAGAAACCGGCCGCAGCCTGATGGCACCCGAGGTGTTCAATTGCAACGCCCCCGACACCGGCAACATGGAAGTGCTGTGGAAATACGGCAATGCCGAGCAAAAAAAGGAATGGCTGGAGCCCCTGCTTGCAGGTGAAATTCGGTCTGTGTTTTGCATGACAGAGCCTGATGTGGCCAGCAGCGACGCGACCAATATGCAAGCCACAGCCACCCTGGAGGGCAATGAAGTAGTCATCAACGGCACCAAGTGGTGGAGCAGCGGCATTGGTGACCCGCGTGCCAAAATTGCCATTGTCATGGCCCGAACAGAAAATCCGGATTTGGATCGTCATCACCAACACACCATGGTGCTGGTGCCGTTGAATACCCCTGGTGTTTCTGTCAAACGCATGTTGCCAGTGTTCGGCACTTACGATGAGCCGCACGGCCACGGCGAGGTGGAGTTCAAGAATGTGCGCGTCCCTTTGGGCAATGTCATTGCTGGTCTGGGCAAGGGCTTTGAGATCGCGCAGGGACGCTTGGGCCCGGGCCGTATCCACCACTGCATGCGCTGCATTGGCGCGGCTGAGGAATCGCTGGACCTGATGATTCAACGTGGCATGAGTCGCATCGCTTTTGGAAAGCCCCTGATTAATTTGGGTGGTAACCGTGAACGGGTGGCCGAGGCTCGATTGGCCATCGACCAGGCTCGACTGTTAACCCTGTATGCAGCCTGGAAACTGGACCAGGTGGGTGCACTGCAAGCCATGACTGAAATTGCTGCGATCAAGGTAGTGGCCCCCAACGTGCTGGAACAGGTGGTCGACATGGCCATTCAAATGCACGGCGGCGCAGGTGTTAGCCGCGACACACCGCTTTCCGGTTTTTACATTCAGGCACGCAGCCTGCGCCTGGCCGATGGCCCCGACGAAGTTCACAAAGGCGTGATAGCCCGCATTGAAATGATGAAGCGGGGTTTCAAATAATGACCGAGTCCACAAAATCGGTCATCGACACAGGTGGTGCGGTTCGCCAGGGCGAAGAGTTAAATACCGATGTGGTAACAGGATGGCTTCGCACGCAAGGTTTAACGCTGAGCGACAAGCCCGAGTTAACACAATATTCTGGGGGAGCTTCCAACTGGACCTACCGTTTGAAGTACCCCGAAGCCGATTTGATTCTGCGCCGTCCACCCAAAGGCACCAAAGCCAAAGGTGCGCACGACATGGGCCGTGAGTTTCGCATTCAAAGCCTGTTAAAACCCGTGTACCCCTATGTACCCAATATGGTGGGGCATTGCGCCGACGAGTCGCTGATTGGCAGTGAATTTTACGTGATGCACCGAATCGAGGGAATTATTCCGCGCAAGCACATGCCGCGCGGCGTGCGGCTTGACCGCGATGAAGCCCGACAACTCAGCATCAACTTTCTGGATCGGTTGATTGAGCTTCACCAGATCGACATTCACGCCAGCGGACTGAATGCGTTGAGCAAAGGCAGTGGTTACACGCGACGCCAGCTTGACGGCTGGAACCAGCGCTACGACAAGGCACGCACCTGGAATGTAAGTTCATTCAACAAGGTACGGCGCTGGCTTGATTTGAATTGCCCCGACGATGTGAAACTGTGCATGATTCACAACGACTGGCGGCTGGACAATGTGGTGCTGAACCCCAGTAAGCCCACCGAAATCATTGGTGCTCTGGATTGGGAGCTGGCCACCGTAGGCGACCCGCTGATGGATTTGGGCAGTGTGATTACCTACTGGGTGCAGAGTGACGACAACTTCTTGATGAAGATGCTGCAACGACAACCTTCCAACCTGCCCGGCATGATGACGCGCCGTGAAATGGTGGACTACTACATGCAGAAAACTGGAATACACACCAACAACTGGACCTTCTACGAGGTGTTTGGCTTGTTCCGAATCGCCGTGATTGCACAACAAATTTATTACCGCTACCACCACAAGCAAACACGCAATCCGGCATTTAAAAACTTCTGGATTATGGTGAATTATTTTGATTGGCGATGTAAATCGCTCATCAAGAAAGCAGGTTGAATACGCATGGGAACCATCTATTTGATCCGACACGGTCAAGCCAGTTTCGACAGTGCCGATTACGACCAATTGTCTGATCTTGGGCAACTTCAGGCAGCCCAATTGGGTGCCTGGTTCAAGGCAAGAAAAATCCGCCTTCACGGTTTTTTCAGTGGCAGCATGAATCGACATTTGCAAACTGCGCAGGCTTTTGCAGGCACCTACGGTGTGTTTCAAGAACCGGTGCAGCATGCGGGTTTGAATGAGTACGACCATGAAGCCATTTTGCAGGCGCTGATCGGGCAGTACGACGACCCCGATGCATTCGAACAGCAGGTGATGCAAAACGCCGACCCTCGCAAGGCCTTTCAACAAATTTTCGATAAAGCGATTGCGCGTTGGGTGAGCGGTGAACACGACAACGACTACCCGGAAAGTTGGCGTGGCTTCAAAGCCAGGGTGATGAGTGGTTTGGGTGCTGTTACGGCGCAAGCGATGCAACTGAAGCAAGGGTCGGGCTCAGCCAATGTGGCGGTATTCACTTCAGGTGGACCAATTACAGCCGTTGCGCAAAACCTGTTGCAATTGCCTGACGCCAATGCATTCAAGCTGAACTGGATGATTACCAATTGCAGTGTGAGCAAACTGTTGTTTGGGCAACGTGGTGTAAGCCTGGCCAGCTTCAACGAGCAAGCCCATTTTGAAGGTGAAATAGCAGGTGTACTGGCAGACCAGGCCACCGGGCTGGAAGCATTTGCTGCCAAACCCAATGGCCTGATTTCTTACCGATAAGAATCAAGCACTCACTGTGCTTTCTTGATCTCGGTCACGGTGTAGTTCGAACCTTCCTGCTTCACGTTGAACTTCACTTTGTCACCTTCTTTCAGGCCTTCCAACATGGCTTTGTCAGCCACACCGAACACCATGGTCATGGGTGGCATTTCAACGCTTTTGATTTCACCGTGCTTCACAGTGATCTTGCCAGTGTTCTTGTTGATCTTGCGAATTTCGCCATCGGCCATTTCAGCTTGGGAAGCAGCTTTCGCCTTGGCCTCGGCCTCAGCTTTCATGCGATTCTCGTTTTCAATGACATGTACCGTGTGGTCGGCCGCGTAAGCGGCACTGGCGCCCAACAAAGCCAAGGTAATTGCACTCAGTTTCAATGTATTTTTCATGGTGTTACTCCTACAAAAAGTTATTTGGCCGCCACGGTGATTGTGCCCACCATGCCCGCCTGAAAATGACCCGCGATCAAACAGGCGAATTCAAATTTGCCTGCTTTGTTAAAGGTCCAAACAATTTCGCCCGTTTTACCGGGGTCCACATGGGCCATGTAAGGTTCGTCATGTTCCATGCCGGGAAATTTCAACATCAACTCTGCGTGCTTTGCGTTTTCTGCTTTGGTTCCAATCACAAACTCATGCAGTAGCGCGCCCTTGTTGTGAACTACGAAACGAATGGTTTCCCCTTCTTTGACTGTCAGCTGACCCGGCTTGAAACGCATGTCGTCGCCCATGCTGACCTCAATGGTTCGAGCCACCGCAGCCGTATCACCTGCAATACCCCAATCAGTTTGCTCTTTCACCACCGGCGTATTGCCTGTTTTCTTTTCGCCATGAGCAAGTGCAATATTGTTCACTCCTCCCAATAACGCAGCACAGGCAATCAGGACTCCAGATAATTTCAACATTTACATTCCTTTACGTAAAAACGATCAGTGACCTGAATGCCCGGTGGGTTTACGCACCTGTAACTCAATGTGCGGCTGGTTCTTATGTGCCAACTTCATGCCGGGCTGCCCGGCATTGCTGCTGCGTTTGGGTTTGGCCAGTTCACCCGTAAATTCATAGGCCACAGTACCTTCTGGATGCTGATACCAACCAGGGTCTGAATAGTCACCTGGCTTCTGGTCCCTTCGTACTTTCAGCATACTGAACATACCGCCCATTTCCACCGAACCAAAGGGGCCTTCGCCCGTCATCATGGGAATGGTGTTGTCGGGCAGCGGCATTTGCATTTCAGCCATGTCGGCCATACCCCGCTCACCCATGGCCATGTAGTCCGGAATCAGGTTGGTGATTTTCTTGGTCATGCCCCGGTGGTCCACGCCGATCATGGTGGGCACATCGTGGCCCATCGCATTCATGGTGTGATGGCTTTTGTGACAATGAAATGCCCAGTCGCCTTCTTCGTTGGCGACGAATTCCATTTGACGCATTTGGCCCACCGCAATATCCACGGTGACTTCAGGCCAGCGTGAATTTTTCGGTGTCGGACCACCATCGGTACCAGTCACCTCAAATTCATGGCCATGAATGTGAATGGGGTGATTGGTCATCGTCAGATTACCAACACGAATCCGGACTCGATCATTCTTGCGAGCGACGAGTGGTGAAATACCCGGGAACAGCCGACTGTTCCAGGTCCACAAATTGAAATCCAGCATGGTCATGATTTTCGGCGTGTACGCGCCAGGGTCAATGTCATAGGCATTCAACAAGAAACAGTAATCCCGGTCCACTTCATTAATCAGCGGGTTCTTGTTCTTTGGGTGGGTGACCCAAAAACCCATCATACCCATGGCCATTTGCACCATTTCATCGGCATGCGGGTGGTACATGAAGGTGCCAGGTCTGCGCGCCTCAAATTCATACACAAAGGTTTTACCGGCTGGAATACCTGGCTGGTTCAAACCGGTCACACCATCCATGCCGTTGGGCAAGCGCTGGCCATGCCAGTGAATGCTGGTGTGCTCAGGCAGTTTGTTGGTGACAAATATACGCACCCGGTCGCCCTCCACCACCTCTATGGTGGGGCCAGGGCTTTGCCCGTTGTAGCCCCACAAGTGAGCCGTCATACCCGGTGCCATTTCCCGCAACACAGGCTCGGCCACCAGGTGGAATTCCTTCACACCATTGTTCATGCGCCATGGTAAGGTCCAACCATTCAAGGTAACCACCGGGTTGTAAGGGCGCCCAGTGTTGGGCACCAGGGGGGGCATGGTGTCAGGCGATGTTTGCAAAATGGGTTCAGGCAAAGCGCTCATGGCCACTTTGCTGACGCTGGCCGCAGCCACCGCGCCGCCAGTTAGTGCAGCGGCCTTGAAAAATTCTCGTCTCGAAGTCATGTTGAATGTCCTTTCGTTTAGTGACCACCGCCAGCGTCGCCGCCAGCGCTTGCGGCCGCGCCACTGACCGACACCATCATGGGTTTGCCCACCATGGTGGCTTGCAACGCAGCGTCAGCACGCCAAAAATCTGCTTGGGCGTTAATGGCCTGCACCACTACGCTCACCTGGTCGCGGCTGTCCGCCAATAGTTCAAATACCCCAATGAACATGCCGTTGTAACGCAACACGTTTTCATCGGCGATGGTTTGCCGCAGCGGAATGATTTCGTCGCGGTAGTGGCGTGCAATATCGTAGGTGGTGCGGTAAGCGGAATAGCTTTCACGCAACGTGGATTGCGCGCCGCGCAGGGTTGCCTCAAGCCGGTTGGCAGCAGCCAGCGTGCTGGCATTGAAGGCATCGCGCTTCATTCCGCCCCAATCAAAAATTGGCAGCGCCAGTTCCAATTCCCACCCTTTTTTGTTGTTGCGCTCGCCGGTGTCGTTCTCAAAAATCGTGTCGTAACGGATACCGGCTTCAATGTCCAGAAAACTGGCCACGTTGCCCAATCCTTGCGCTTTTGCACTGGCATCAAAGCCCAGCTTGGCCATCCTCACATCGAGTCGATTCTCGGCCCGCTTGGCCACATCAGCCGCGGGTTTGGGCGCCTCAGGCAAATCGGGCAAGCGATCGGGTAACTTCAACTGCGCCGCTTGCTCGGTGTTCAAACCCAACATGCGCACCAGTGCTTCGCGGGTGGCTGTGGCTTTGTGCCGTGTGGCTGCAAGATTAAGCGCAGCGTCGGCATAAAAACTTTGCTGGCGTGCGCGCTGCAAGCGTGTAAAGTTGCCTACTTCTTGCATGCGACGCGCCAATTCGGCGCTGGTTTGAGCACTTTCAAACACCTGCTGGGCATAAGTGTGAGCCTGCTGGGCGGCAACTGCATCCACCCAAGCCTGACGAACCTGGGTCACCTGGTCTACCACGCTGCTGGTTAATTGCAACTGCGCGCGGTCGATTTGCGTGCGGGCAATGCCTTGGCGCGCCGGAAAGCTGAGCAAATCCAGCAAACCGAAACTCAGCAGTCGACCCAGTTCAAGTTCATCTTTAATGCGCACACGTTCGAATGCAAACACCGGGTTGTGAATGCGGCCACTTTGCGCTGCTTGCGCCGCTTGTGCCCAGTTCTCGGCCAATACGGTTTGAAACTGGGGGCTGTGGGTCAACATCAGTTCAACCGTAGCCGGCTGGCTTAGAGGCTCCTTCAAAATCTGATTGGCTTTGGCAGTCATGGCCTGGCGTTGTTCATCGGTTAGAACAAGGCTCATCTTGCCCTGAGTGAAGCCACTCAGCTCTTGATTGGTTTGGTCTAGAGACTCGTTGATATTGACCGTGGCGCAGCCCGTCAACACAAGCACCGCAAGCGCAACCGTCGTTCTCCTCAAAATACGGTGGGCGTTCATTGCGCACCTCCGTGATTGTGTGACTGGGTTTTGGATGGGTCTTGAGCACTGGCCGGTTTGTCTTTTTCTTGGTCTTCATAAGGCTCGCGTGCATAGACACGCCAGCCACCAATTTCATCAACCAGTTGATTGGCTTTGGGCCAGTTCTGTATTTCAGAATCGGAATAGGCTTGGTAGCCTTCAAATGCCGATTGGTAGTCAAGTTCTTGCACAGTCTGTTCGGCATTCGCAGACGATGCGAAGGCGAGTAACAGGGGCGCGAATAAGAAATGGGACTTCATAGATCCTCGCAATCATTTAATACACAAGGCATGCAGGCGAATGTGGCCCGGCATGCCCAAGAATCAAATGGCGAGGGTTTTGGGCGATCGATCAATCCGACGCGTGTCGGCGGAATGCGGAAGTTGCGGCGAAGAAACGGGGTGCAGCATGTCCTGCTGAATGGCATTGAAGCTGGCCTGTGCTACCGGCAACAGCACCACAGCACAGGTGGGCGCGCAGTTGCAACATCCGTGCAGCGACTTCATCAATTTTCTGGATGAGTCAGGATCGGCATGATCCACCATATCGTGCATGCTGTGATCCATGCCCTCATGGTTCATTTCGCTGTGGTGCATGGTGCTGTGGTCGATTGCCTGACCGGCGCTGCTTGAACTTCCATTCAAATGGCACGCAAACATGCCGACCTGCGCCATGCCCTGAACAGGCAACGCAAGCAACATGAGCCACATGAAAAGAATTCGAACCATTTTTGTCATAAACCGGAACATACCACCTGAGCTAGGACAGGGCAAGCTGTAGAAAGTTCGGAAGCTTCCCCCTGTGGGAAGCCTAGGCCGGAACTTTCATGTTCGCAGCAATCGCCCCAGCAGCCATGGCAGCTGGGGACTGATTCAAGTAATCCTGTGCAAGTTGGGTTGACCCCTCCTTGGAAGGGTCGTACCAGGGGCTGAAGTAGGGTAACTGCTGCATCACCAGCCAAAGTGGATTGGGCAACAACTGCTTGCGTGAGGCCTTGAACCATTCAACCCACATCCATGGTTTGTAAACCGCAGGTTTTTTCTTGGCAAAACGAGGATCTTGTCCGGCAATGTTGGCAGCACCATCCACCCACAAGCCAATAATCATTGGGACCACAATGGCCGCCAAGTAATAGCGGGACAAATAATCGCCCCCCAGATGCTTGTACAAATCAAAGGCCACGCTACGGTGTTCCACCTCTTCCGCACCGTGCCAGCGAATCAGGTCCAGCAAGACCTGATCTGAATTCAGCTCGTCCCATTTTTTGTTTTCAAGCACATACATGCCCAATACACAGGTCATGTGTTCAATGGTGGCCACCAGGCCCAATCTCGCCAATAGCCAGCGACGTTCCAGCCAGGTTGGGACTTTCTTGCCGAAAGGCGTGTCATCCAGCACCACATCAAACAACCATTTCATCAATCGCTGATTGCGCTCGGTCTTTATGCCGCGCGCGGCGAGATATTCCTCAGTGGCTGAACTGTGCCCACGTGCATGCATCGCTTCCTGCTTGATGAATCCGCGCACATCTTCTTTCAACTTTTCATCGGTCACCAAGGGCAGAGCCTTGTTGTACAGCCGACAAAACCAGAACTCGCCAGCAGGCAAAATCAGGTTGATTTCGTTGATGAAGTAGCTTGCGTAGGGCTCATCGGGAATCCAGTCAATCGGTGTTTCCGACCAATCAAATTTCACGTTGCGTTGCTTCAAAGGCACGTCAGTGTTGGACGCGGGACGCGCGGCTTTTTTTCGCGCAGCAGTGGTGGCGGTCATGGTGGGTCTCCGACGGTTTTTGCTTAAGATGACATTCTTCGATGTCATCGTTTGATCATAACCGGGAAGTGACAGAACCGATAGTGGATTTGCTCTAGGGAAATGAAAGATGTACCGTGGTGGCAAAAATGCTACCATTAATCATGATTGTTGTAATTGATACCAACGTGTTTATTTCAGCTTGCCTTGGCAACGGGGACAGCACTCGCGTGATCGAGGCTGTACTTCTTGAAAAGATTCACCCTTTAATCGGCACCGCTTTGATTAATGAATATGAGGCCGTGTTGGCCAGACCGGTTCTATTCAAATCAAGCCGCCTGAATGACAGCGAAAGAAACAAGCTTCTGGATTTGTTTTTTTCAAAATGTAATCTTCAAAAAATTTATTTCAATTGGCGCCCCAATCTTCGCGATGAAGCAGACAATCATTTAATCGAACTGGCGATTGCGGGTAATGCAGAAGTGATCGTGACCCAAAATATCAAAGACTTCAAAGGCACTGAGTTAATCTTTGATGGCTTAAGAATTCTGAGCCCAAACCAGCTTTTAAAGGAGGTTTGAATGGCAGCTTTAACTGTGCGTCTTTCCGATGAAAAACATGCTCGCCTGAAAGCGCTGGCCAAGGCGCGTGGCATTCCGCTCAATGCGCTAATTGATGAAATGACAACTCAAATACTGGCTGAATTTGACGCTGAAACCCGATTTCAAGTCAGAGCCATGCGCGGCAGACAAATACCGGTTGAAGAGGGACTTGCGTTGCTGACCAAGGCACGTGGTGAACTTACTTCCACAGGAGGGTCTTCGCAAGAGGTTTTACACGAGAGATCCAAACCATATGTTCGACCTTCTGCGGGTAACTCTAAAGATGCCGGGTACTTCACTCTAAGCAAAACGGCGGACAAGCGGTATCAATTCAGCTTAAACAGCGGGACACACCAGCAAATTTTGATCAGTCAAATTTTCGACACAAGAAAAGAGGCGGAAAATGCGATTGAGATCTTGCAGAAAGCATCAAAGGATGCGTTTCAGATTAATTTTGATTCTGGATTAATGGCTGATCTGAAACTAGGAAGGCTTACATTTGAGTTGCCTGACAATCAAGTAATCACCAAGAACGCTGCCAAGGCATTTGTCCGCCGTCTAGTCGAACTCTCGAAAACCAGTTCTATCTATTGAAACGGTTACCCACACAAAAAGCCAAGCCAATTGCGTGGGTTTAAAATAACTCAAATGGTGGAATCTTTGACCGTGGTCGACTTGCCATTGGTTTTTACCGACTCAATGCCGTTGTCGCATGCAGCCTCGCTGGCGTACATCTGGCTGGAACCAATAATTTGATGGTTGGCAGCCTTCAAGTTGAAATGGTGCTTGCCGTTGGCAGCGACCTTCTTCTCATAACGTGATGCTTCACCGCAGTTTTTCTGAACTGACTCAATTCCGTTTTCAGCAGCGGCTTTAGTTTTGTAGAGTTCACTGGTCAAAATGGTTTCATGGTTTCCCGCCTTCAGGGCAAATTTGAACTGACCATCGCTGCTTTTGCTTAATTCGAAATAACCTGCCATCTCCAACTCCTTTGCTTGAATGTTTGTTGAATGCTATGGGTTAACCCATTTCGGTTATATCACAGCCCGGTGAAAGTTCAATGCATCAAGCAAAAACGGCGACCAGTTACCCTGTCGCCGTTTGAGGTACTGCATCGTTCAGGCGCTTATTCTTTCAAAGCCACCTGCTCGGCATTGAAACCACCACCCAAAGCTCGAATCATCGCCAGGCTTGCGCCTTGCTGGCTCTGCCAGGCCGATGCCCAACTGAGTTGTGCGTTCAACAAATTGCGTTGGGCATCCAGCAACTCAAGCTGGTTGGCCACGCCATTGTCCACACGCAATTGTGCCAGGCGAACCACTTGGGTCAGGGTTTGAACCTGCTCTTGTCGCGCCTGCAAGCGCTCACGTGCTTCACGCTGTGCCACGATGGCGTCGTAAATTTCCTGGAATGCAGTACGTATACTGGCTTCATACTGCAACACCGCTTGATTGCGGCGCGCCACGGCTGCGTCTCGTTCATCAAACAAACGACCCGCCTGGAAAATTGGCTGTGTAATTTGAGTCTGAAAACTCCACACTCGGGCTGGGCCGCTGAACAAATCGCTTAAATCTGCGCTTTCACGTCCACCAAATGCACTCAAACCAATTGTGGGGAAAAAGGCTTTGCGGGCCGCTTCCAGATTGGCTTCGCCAGCCAGCAATTGTTGCTCGGCTGCAGCCAAATCGGGGCGGCGCAGCAGCAGCTCCGAGGGAGTGTTCTCAGGCAATATGAACAGCTTGGTCAATTCCAGGTTTTCCACTGCCAACGCCGGAAGTTCGGGCGCATTGCCACCCACAATCACTGCGAGTGCGTTTTGGGCACGCGCCAGTTGTTCGCGAGTGTCGGGCAGCTGAGCACGCACTGCCAGCAATTCAGCTTCCGTTTGGCGCAATTGAAGTTCATTGCTCAAACCCACGTCGTAACGCTGCTTGGCCAGCTTGTATGCGGCATCGCGACTTTCAAGAGTTTGTTCAAGCACCTTGACTTGCAGGCCCAGCACTCGCACTTGTGTGTACAGGGAGGCCGCCGTTGCGGTCACGCTCAAACGCACACCACGTACGTTGTAGCCTTGCTGCATGAAAGCGGCACGGGCTGCATCCTCCAAGGCACCAATGCGACCCCACAGGTCAAGCTCCCAAGTAGCGCCAATGCCAAACTGCTGGCTTTCATACACATTCTGCCCACCGAATACAGGCACGTTGCCAGCCTGTGAGGGACGATTTCGACCCGTTGTGAACTGACCAAAAATGGAAGGCCACTGCTGGGACTTCGCAATGCCCAGTACTGCACCGGCTTCATTCAAGCGCTCATTGGCCAAACGCACATCGGTGTTGTTTTTCAGGGCCTGTTCAACAACTTGAGTCAAAGCGGGATCACCCAACAATAGCCACCAGGCTTCGTTTTGAACCTGGCTCATGCCAACGCCTTTGGCGTTTTCAGGCACCACGACTTCGGTCGACTTTTCTGGCTTTGCGGTGAACCTGTCCAGCAGAGGAATGCTGGAAGCACAACCCGTCAACGCCAGGGTTAAGCCCAAGGCAATCGCTGTTTTTGGAAGGGCTTTAAGCATGGTCGCCCCCTTTGTTCGTTGTAGATTGATTGGATGAATCATTTGCTTCCTCTTCATCACCATGGTGTCGTCCACCTTTTTCACTTCTGTCAATCAGACGGTAAAACAGGGGCACAAAGAAAATGGCCAGCAATGTGGCAGCAGTCATGCCGCCCATTACACCGGTACCCACCGCGGTTCTCGCGCCGGCACCCGCACCGCTGGAGAACGCCAACGGAACGACCCCTAGAATAAACGCAAACGAGGTCATGAGGATGGGGCGGAACCGCAAACGGGCTGCTTCCAGAGAAGCCTCCAATGCACTCATGCCTTCCTCTCGTTTTAGCACCGCGAATTCCACGATCAAAATCGCGTTCTTGGCAGCCAGGCCCAGCAAAGTGACCAAGCCAATCTGGAAGTACACGTCGTTGGTCATGTCACGCATCCACACTGCCAGCAAGGCACCGAACAAACCAAACGGCATGGCCAGCAATACGGAGAATGGCAGGGTCCACTTTTCATACTGTGCCGCCAAAATCAGGAACACCATCAGTGCACCCAAAATCAGGGCAAAACTGGACGAACCCGCAGAACGCTTTTCCTGGAAGGAGGCACCCGAGAAGTCATAGCTGAAATCATCAGGCAAGACCTCGGCAGCAATGTCTTCAATCGCCTTGATGGCTTCGCCGGAACTCACCCCAGGTGCGCCACTACCGAGCAATTTCACCGCCGGTAGATTGTTGAAACGCTCCAAAGTTTCCGGACCTTGCGAAAACTCCACTTTTGCAAAGGCAGAAATTGGAATCATCTCGCCCTTGTTGGAACGCACGTACATATTGCCGATGTCAGTCGGGCTTTTGCGATACTGCGCATCCGCCGACATCAACACCTGCCAGGTGCGGCCAAACTTGTTGAAGTCATTCACATAGTACGTACCCAGGCTTGCCGACAAGGTATCGAACACCTCATTCACATTCACTCCCATGGCACGTGCACGTTCGCGGTCTACATCCACATACAACTGTGGTGTGCCTGGGCGCCACAGCGTTTGTACACCGGCAAGGCGCGGATCGGCGTTGGCTTTGGCGATAAAGTTGTTCATCACCTTGGCCAGTTCAGCCGGGCCACCCTCGCCACGATTTTGAATGTAAAACTCAAAGCCACCTGCATTGCCCAAACCGAAGATTGGAGGTGGGGCAAAGGCCAGCACCAAACCTTCCTGAATGCCAGCCGTGCGGCCAAACAATTCACCCACCAGCTCCCCGGTTACAGCTTCGCGCTCATCCCAGTGGCGCTGGGTCACAAACATGGTGGCCGCGTTGTTCTTGAAACTGCCACCCAAAAAGTCGAACCCGGTGAATGCCACGGAATACTCATTGGCCGGGTTGGCTGCCACTGCATCCACCACTTCTGCCACCACCTTGTCTGTGCGCTGCAAAGTAGCGCCGTCAGGCAAAAACACCGCAGCAATGAAGTAGCCCTGGTCTTCATCGGGTACCAATGAACCGGGTGTAGCCCTGAACAAACCGGCGGTCACCACCAGCATGACCAAAAACAGGCCAATACCAATGGCCGGACGCATGCTGATGAACTTCACGCCACCGACGTATTTGGTCGTGACACGGCCAAACCAGTCATTGAACCAGGTGAAAAATTTACCGGGTTTTTTGTGTTCATGTTTCAACAACATCACACACAATGCTGGCGTCAAGGTCAGCGCAACGATGCCCGACACGATCACCGCAATCGCGATGGTGATCGCAAACTGGCGATACAGCTCACCAGTCAAACCACCGAGGAAACCAATTGGAATAAACACAGCCGACAACACCAGCACAATTGCAATCACCGGGCCCGTCACTTCCTGCATGGCCTTGATCGCAGCCTTTCGGGCACTTAAGCCCTCCTCATGCATGATTCGCTCAACGTTTTCTAGCACCACAATGGCGTCGTCCACCACAATACCGATGGCCAACACCATGCCGAACAAGGTCAGTGTGTTAATGGAATAGCCCAACAGGTACAAACCAGCGAACGCACCCAACAGGGACACGGGTACAGCCAGAATCGGAATGAGCGTGGCGCGCCAGTTTTGCAAAAACACATACACCACGATGAACACCAGAATCATCGCTTCAATCAGTGTTTTTACCACTTCGCGAATCGAGACTTCCACAAAACGTGTGGTGTCATAAGGCACCGCATAGTTAAGACCTTCCGGGAAATCTGCCGCAATTTCATCCACCGTGCCTTTCACGGTTTGAGCCACTTCAAGCGCATTGGCACCCGGCTGTAAAAACACACCCACCAGTGTCGCTGGCTTGCCATTGATGCGACCGGTAAAGTCGTAATCCTTGGAACCCAATTCCACGCGGGCAACATCTTTCAAGCGCAAGGACGAACCATCCGGATTCACCCGGATCAACACATTTTCAAACTGCTCAACATCTTGCAATCGACCCTGTGCTGTAATGGTGTAAACCAGTTCCTGACCGTTGTTGTTGGGCGCCTGGCCCACCTTGCCCGCAGCAAACTGTGCGTTCTGCTCGTTCAAGGCCGCGGCAATGTCGCCAGCTGTCAACTTCAATTGCGCCATGCGATCCGGTTTGATCCAGATACGCATTGCATAATCTTTGGCACCAAAAATTTGCACATTGGTCGTACCTGGAATTCGCTTGATGCGGTCCAGCACGTTCAAGGTCACATAGTTCGAGGTGTAAAAGTCATCAAACCGGCCGTCTTCCGAATAAAACGCCAACACCTGCAAGAATGACGACGAACCCTTGTTCACCGTCACACCTTGCCTGCGCACTTCCTGCGGCAAAATGTTTTCTACTTGCTTCACGCGGTTGTTCACGTTCAAAGCGGCTTGGTCAGGATCGGTGCCAATCTCAAACGTCACCATGATTTCAACCACGCCACTGCTGGCCGAAGTCGAGCTCATGTACATCATGTTCTCGACACCATTGATGGCGTTTTCAATCGGTGCTGCCACGGTGCTGGCAATTACCTCTGCGGAGGCACCTGGATACACTGCACGAACCTGCACCACTGGGGGTGCAATTTCAGGGTACTGCGCAATCGGTAAACCACGCATGGCAGCCAAACCCGCCAGCATGATGAAAATCGACAACACGGCCGCAAACACAGGCCGGTCGATAAAAAATTTCGAAAACATGAATGACCCCTTATTGCTTCTGCTCTGTGGCTACAGGTGCGTTGACCTGTGCGGCGCTGTCAACAACTGCGGGCTGCGCATCGGCGCCTGCAATCACGGGTTGTACGGGTGTTCCGGGTGGGGCCTTCATGAACCCGTCGGTCATCACTTTGTCGCCAGCAACCAGTCCATCGGTTACTACCCATTGGTCACCTTTCCACTGCGCAACCTGCACAGGGCGTGGGGCCACAGTATTTTCAGGGCTGACTGTCATCACAACCTTGCCACCCTCCGGGTTTTCAAGCACAGCCCGTTGTGGCAACAACACGGCGTTTTTTTGCACTGCGCCACTCACACGCACACGTACAAATTGTCCCGGGCTTAACACTTCCTTGTCATTGGCCAACACGGCACGCGCATCGACCGTACCGGTGGCTGGGTTCACACGCACATCCTGAAAGCCCAGCTTGGCTTTCAATCCCATGGGTTTGCCATCGGCACCCAGCACCTCAACCACCAAATCGCCATTACTCAAGGCAACCGCACCACTTGCAATGCCTTTGCGCAGTTGTTCGTGGTCTTTTTCAGGAATACCAAAGTTCACATAGACCTGGTCGATCTGCGTTACTGTGGTCAACAACTCGGAAGGGCCAGACACAAAACTGCCCTCGGAGTACAACGAACGGCTTGCAAAGCCATTCACTGGCGATTCAACCCGCGCATACTCCAGGTTCAGGCGAGCCGTGCGAACCGCAGCACTGGCAACCTGCAAATCTGCCTTGGCCACTTCGAAGGCAGATTGCGCATTGTCCAATTCAGATTGCGACACCGCTTTGCTGTCGGCCAGAGGCATGACCCGTTTGTAATCGCGTTCGGCTTGAGCAGCGCGAACCTTGGCTGCATTTTCATCGGCCAGGGCACGGGCCAAAGCAGTTTGGTAGGGAGCATTGTCCAGGCTGTACAAAGATTGGCCTTTCTTCACTCGGCCGCCCTCTTCAAACTGGCGGCGCTCGATAATACCGGCCACACGGGCGCGAATTTCAACCTCGCGCAAGCCAGCAATTTGAGCTGGGTATTCATAAGTCAATTCGAGCGGTTGGGTTTTTACTTCAACCACGGGTACGGGTGCTGCCTGACCGGCACCGGGGCCACCGGGGGCTTGGGCATCGGCGCCCTGGCCACAGCCCAGCAACAAAGCGCTGGACAAAACAGTCACCAGCAGCGCGGGCAGAAGGGTGGCTCCTGCAAAAGCGCGGCTGTAGGGGGAAGCTTGGGTTTGCTTTGATTTCAATGAGTTGCTGTGCATGATATTTGCCCTGTTATATCCTTGTGGGAATTTTTCGGGTTGATTTAATGACCGAGAAGTCAGATAATACATACATACATGAGTGTATGTAAATAAATTTTTCAATTTTGGCGTAGACGATTGTGGTAAGAAAAACGAAGGAAGAAGCGCAGGAGACTAGAAACCTGATTCTGGACACAGCCGAAGCAGTGTTCTCTGAGAAAGGGGTATCAAGGACCACGCTGAACGACATTGCCAAGGCCGCGGATTTGACGCGGGGGGCCATTTATTGGCACTTCAAGAACAAAGCCGACCTCTTTGATGCGATGTTACAACGCGTCATATTACCGATGGATGAATTCATCGCCACGCCCGATTTACACCCCGAGCAACGACCGCTGGCCTATCTACGCACGCGCTCCATGCATGTGGTGCGTACCTTGGCCGAAGACACTCGCACACAGCGGGTTTTTGACATCGTGATGCACAAGGCAGAAATGGTTGATGACATGTTGCCCATCCGAGACAGACACCTGGAGGCCATTCAAGGCTGCATTCAAACCATTGAAGCCGATTTTCAAGCCGCGATTGCCAAAGGCGAATTGCCCGCAAACACCAATGCCCGCCAGGCAGCCATTGGTTTGCATGCCTTGATTGACGGGCTTTTTGCCAACTTTGTGCTCAGCCCCAATCTGTTCAACCTGATGGAACAGGCTGAATTTACAATCGACAACTACCTGAACGGCCTGGCCAACAGAAAGTAGCCGCCTTAGGCACAGCGTGGCTTGTTAAACCCGGCCTGTGACTGGAATGCCCGCTCCGTTGATGTCGCGGGCAACATCTGACAACAAGAATGTGATAACACCGGCCAGTGATTCGGGAGCAACCCAGTCTGCCGGGTCAGCGTCAGGCATGGCCTCTCGATTGGCGGGTGTGTCCAAAATACTGGGCAACACGGCATTGGCACGAATGCCCAAATGTTTGTTTTCCGCGGCCAGGGCCTCAGTCAAGCGCAGTACGGCCGATTTGGCCGCTGCATAAGCACCCATACCCTCAGCTGCTTTGCCAGCTGCAGCCGCACCAATGTTTACGATCACACCGCTTTGCTGATCCTGAAACTGCGGCAATATGGCTTGGCACATGTTCACGGTGGTTTGCACATTCATGGCGTACTGCGTATTCCAGGTATCCAGGCTGCTCTCAGCCTGACGCTCCCACACAAAACCACCTGCAATATTCACCACTGCATCAATTTGACCGAAATATTCCCAGGCTTGATTCACCACCTCTTGGGCATGCTCGGGCAAGGTCAGGTCCACGTTACCGATTGACACAGCATCGCTCTCGCCTTCCCACTCAGGCTGATGCAAATCAATCAACAGCAGTCGATAACCCAAACTGCCCAAATGGGTGGCCACTGCCTGCCCCAAATTGCCTGCTGCGCCCGTAATAATCGCCACTGGATTGGTATTGCTCATGAAAATCGACTCCCGCATTGAATGATTGATTGCCTGCATTTTGACATGGACGCCGCCCTTTCACGCCCCCACCCCGTTTGAATACCCCCTTTAAGGGCAACGCATTGGTGCAATGCTGAATTCAACAAAACCTGCCGTTCACAAGACATCACCGGAATTCTTGGAGCATGTCATGTGGAACGGTCTATTTTTTGGTTTGGTCAGTCTGTTCACGCCCCAGGCCAGCCTGCCCGACACTGCTGCCATGAAAGAGGAAATCGCCCAGTTCGCGCAGGTTTATGCCATCGACACCGATCGCATCCATGTTCGGGAAAGCACCATGAACAACCCCTCGCCATTCTTGACCAACAGTGGCATCAAGGCCTGCGTGCTGCATGTTAACCAGCATGCAGACGCCAAGCGCGTTTGGTCTCATTTTCTGGATTCAGGTCATGCGGGTGCCGAACCTGCATTCCTGGCATTCACCTCGGCCCATGAATTGACGCACTGCCTGATGTCGGAAAAAGGAAAACGTGTAGCCGCCAAGCAGGCACTGCAAGAACATCTCGGCATTCAATTCAAAAACAATGTGCATTTTGAAGAAACCCTGGCCGACCTGGTGGGGCTGGCCTATGTACAGAAAGTAATGCCAGAGCACTTCGACGTGGTGTACAAGCGCGTGAAATCAATTCGAACCGATTTCTCAAGCCGCGACCCCGAGCACGACAGCTCGCGCGCACTGAACACCCACACCATTGCATTCGCAGACCAAATGTTCAGCAAAACAGACACCCTCCGTTTGGCAGACGCTGGTAGCCGGTAAAAAAATCACCCGTGAATCGGATCGTATGAAAGCACGATCTGCAAAAGCATGGTTAAATTCAAACGATCGTTTGAATAATCAAATTGCACAATTCACAGGTGACCCTTTTGAACAGCTTCCAATCCGTGTTTCGCCCCAATCTGTTTGCAGGACAAACCGTACTGGTCACTGGTGGGGGCTCGGGCATTGGCCGCTGCACCGCGCATGAATTGGCCAGCCTGGGTGCGGACCTGGCCTTGGTCGGTCGAAAAATGGAAAAGCTTGAAACCGTGAAAGCGGAAATCGAGCAAACCTGCACAGTCAAAATTTCGTTACACAGCTGCGATATTCGTGAAGAGGAACGGGTAAAAGAGACTGTAGCCAATGTATTGGCAACCCACGGCAAAATCAATCACCTGATCAACAACGCAGGCGGGCAATTTCCCTCACCGCTAAACATGATCAGTGGCAAGGGGTTCGAAACTGTGGTGCGTAACAACCTTACCGGTGGCTTTCTCATGGCCCGTGAGGTATTCAACCAGTACATGATGTTACACCTGGGTGAATCTGACATGTCCATCACCAACATCATTGCGGACATGTGGAACGGCATGCCCGGCATGGGCCACTCCGGTGCAGCGCGCGCTGGCATGCTGAACTTTTCGGAAACTGCATCCAATGAATGGGCACCCGTGCGCGTGAATGCGGTTGCCCCCGGCTTCATCGCATCAAGCGGCATGGACACTTACCCTGAGCCCATGAAACAAACCATCATGCAGCTGGACAAAACGATTCCGTTACAACGCTTGGGCCTGGAGGCAGAGGTGTCAGGTACATTGGTGTTTTTGTGCAGCCCCGCGGCCTCATTCATCTCGGGTTCCTGCATTCGAATCGACGGCGCAGCCCCCAACGCGCGCCGCATTTGGCAAGTGGGCACCGGCAAACCCAACCCCGCTTTCAACAGCTTTCATTTGGGTGGCGTGCCTGAAGTAATTCAGCGCCGCGACGCCGCGCGGGCGGCTGCAAAAAGCAAATAAAAACACAACCAGGCACGCGGCTTGACTTGATCAAGCCCCGCGTTCAAAATCAAACAAACGTTTGATTTTTTAACTGACATTTAAAGCCCACACAATGCCTATTCTAGAAAGCGCTGTAGCCGCCACTTCCAGTGAATTTGAACTGAACAAAGCCAATATGGAAGCGGCCCTGAATGAGCTAAGGGCACTTGAAAAACGCACCCGTGATGCCTCAGCCAAAGCCGCGCCATCGTTTGCAAAGCGCGGGCAGTTGCTGCCTCGCGACCGGGTTGCGCTACTGCTCGACTCGGGCTCCCCATTTCTGGAACTGAGCACCCTCGCTGGTTACATGCAAGATGGCCAAAAGGCCGACAAAAGCATTCCCGGCGGCGGCATCATTGCCGGGCTGGGCTATGTGGCCAATACCTTGTGCATGGTGGTGGCCAGCGATTCAGGCATCGAGGCCGGTGCGCTTCAGGCCATGGGCATTGAAAAAATGCAAAGGGCCCAAGACATCGCCCTGGAAAACAAACTGCCCTTCATCAACCTCGGCGAATCCGCCGGGGCCAATTTGTTGAAGTACAAAGTCGAGCACTTCATATTGGGCGGCGGTAACTTCTATCGCTTGGCCAAACTCAGCGCTGCTGGCTTGCCGGTGGTCAATGTGCTGCACGGTTCATCCACAGCGGGTGGTGCCTACATTCCGGGCTTAAGCGATGTCGTCATTATGGTGCGCGAACGTGCACGCGCATTTCTGGCTGGCCCACCCCTGCTGAAAGCAGCCACGGGCGAGATTGCCACCGATGAAGAACTGGGTGGTGCCGACATGCACTGCTCGGTTTCAGGCCTGGGTGACTACATCGCCGACGACGACCGCCACGCCATTGCACTGGCCCGCGAGGTGATGGAAAAAATCGACTGGAACAGAAGCAACCGGAATGTGATACCGATGTTGAATGCCCAGGCGCCAGCACCTCGCTACCCGGCCGAAGAACTGCTGGGCATCATGCCCGCCGATATCAAAACGCCGGTGGACATGCGCGAAGTCATCGCCCGAATCGTCGACGACTCCGACTTCCTCGAATTCAAAGCCAACTACGGCCCAGCCACACTGTGCGGATACGCCAAGCTGATGGGTGTTTCCATCGGCATCATCAGTAACCTGGGGCCGATCGACACGGCTGGTGCCACCAAAGCCACGCACTTTATTCAAAGTTGCTGCCAAACCAAAACCCCAATCATTTACCTGCAAAACACAACCGGTTACATGGTGGGCAAAGAAGCCGAGCAAGGAGGCATCATCAAGCATGGCTCAAAAATGATTCAGGCCGTGAGCAACGCCACCGTGCCACAAATCACTTTGCTGTGCGGTGCCAGTTTTGGTGCAGGTAACTATGGCATGTGCGGCAGGGCGTTTGGTCCACGTTTCGTGTTTGCATGGCCCAACAGCAAAACTGCGGTCATGGGTGCAGAACAAGCAGCGGGCACCATGGCCACCGTGATGCAGGCCAGCGCCGCACGAAAAGGCATGGAGGTACCGGAGTTCATGCTGGAAAACATGAAAAAACAAATCATCGACACGTTTGAATCACAAACCAGCGCATTCCACACCAGCGGATTGTTGCTCGACGACGGCGTGATAGACCCAAGAGACACACGACAGGTGTTGGCGCTAGCGCTCATTGCCTGCCTGCAACAAGAGCGCAGCGTGCAACCCATGCAATTTGGCGTGGCGCGCCCGTAAAGAATAGACCCAACCCGGAAATGCAAAAAGGCACCCCGAAGGGTGCCTTTTCACTTTGCCTGGGGGTCGGAGCCCCAGGCAATACTACAAAGCTTAGATGGGCAGGCTGTCTGTGGGCAGCGCGCTGGTCAATGCATCCAGTGGGCTTGCGCCTGAGGAGATTGGCAGGCTGGAGGGATCCAGCAAGCTTGTCAATGAATCCAAGGGCGTGCCTGTGGATGGGAAGCTTGGCAAGCCACCACCTGCACCACCGCCCGCTGCCAGGTCGGTCAGTACGCTAGGGTCCAGCAGTGAAGTTACCATGTCCAACGGCGTGCCCGTTTCTGGGATGCCGGGCAAACCGCCGCCACCACCTGCACCTGCCAAGGCGTCTGTCAGAATGGCTGGGTCGAGCAATTCAGTGACCATATCCAGCGGCGTACCAGTGCTTGGCAAACCAGGCAAACCGCCGCCACCGCCACCAGCCAATGCATCAGTCAGAATGCTGGGGTCGAGCAAGGCTGTAACCTGGTCCAGGGGTGTACCTGTTTCAGGGAAGCTTGGCAAACCGCCGCCGCCTGCGCCACCCAAGGCGTCAGTTACAGGGCCAAGCACTGCGTCCAACGGTGTGCCTGTGGGACCATCTGATCCGCCGCCGCCATCACCGCCGGGCAGCGGCAAGCCACCGGACAGCGCAGCAATCAGTGGATCGGTCACTGGTGTCAGTGCGTCGAAAGCCTGGTTCAGGCCATCGGCCAAAGGCTGGGAAACCATGGGCAGTGCATCAGTTGCAGTGGCCAAGCCATCAAACAAGGGCGCGGCTGCGTCAAAACCTTGGGTCAGACCATCGTTCAGTGGGCCCAGGGCTGGTGCAAGCGCTCCAACTGCCTGAGACAGGCCATCGGCCAGCTGGGGTGTCACCATGCTCAAGCCGCCACCCAGTTGTTCTGCGACCACGCGCAGATTAACTGGCAAAGTGTCAGCAGCGGCTGTCACCAAACCATCTTCATTGCCCGCCAACACATCGACCACAGGTGAAAGCGCTTCTTCAACAGCTTCGGTGATAGGTGTTACGTTTTGATCCAGAGAGTCGGTCACTGGGGCCAAGCCTGTCAGTGCATCACTCAAGGTGTCGTTCACGGGTGTGAGTGCTGGCTCAAGTGCATCCGTGATGGGTGCTGTTTCTTCCAGCACTGGATCGAGCGCTTCAGTCACGGGTGCCAAAGCACCTACTGGCGCATCAACCACTGTTGTTACAGGGGACAGGGCATCCAGAGTCTCTTCGAGTGCGGGGGAGGCAGGGCCGGCTGCATCGGTAACGGGCTCGAGTGCGCCTGCGGCTGCTTCGCCAGAGCCACCACCGGAAGAACCACCGCCGGATCCGCCGTCGCTGTCATCGCTTCCCAACACGAATGCAGCACCAGCTGCTGCTGCCAATGGGCCAGCCAAACCGCCTGCGGCCAAACCTGCACCAAACAAACCAAACATACCGCCTGCGCCAGTTACAGCTACAGTTTCGCCTTCAGTCAGCAATTCGAATTCGCCTTCGGCCACCTCAAATTCAGCGCCGTTTTCGCCTTCTTTCAGCGTAGCTACTGCGTTGGACTGCAGAATACCCTCAGTGGCTTGCTGGCCATCTGCACCCGGGAATTCAATGTAGGCAGAGCCCTCGGCACTGGTGGTGACGGTGTCACCCGCAGAAATAATGTCGCCTTCTTTCAGAAGGACTTGTTCACCGTCGGGACGGGTTACAGAAACCTCTCCCAACACGCTTTTGATAATTCCAGTGATATTAGCCACAGTGCATTCTCCGACAATGGTGTGTTCATTTGAAAATTCGGCAAAAGTTTCGCCTTGTGAGAGTTTTACCGGCCGTAATCAGGAAATGGATGTGAATATTTCCTAATAATTAACAATCTTTAACATTATTTGTAAGTTTTATACTTACAAATCCTGATTTGCCGCATGTAAAGCACTCTCAGAGGAACGCCGATCGAATCTAATTGTTTGTAATTCAGGCGTTTAGTGTAACTCTTTCGGGGGGTAATTTGCTCACCAAGCCAGTTGGCGAATGGCCAGTTCTTTCATGATTTCCTCCGCGCCACCGCCAATGCACATCACTTTTACTTCGCGATAGATGCGCTCGGTCGAGCTTCCGCGCATAAAACCCATACCCCCCAAAATTTGCACCGCCTCATTGGCGCAGTGCTGCAAAGTTTGAGTGGCCTGGTTTTTCAGCAAACAAATATCAGCCACCAGTTCTTCGTTGATATCGCCTTTGTCGATGCGCGCAATCGTTTCATCGAACCAGGCCTCCGTTGCACGGATTTTCATGCGCATGTCGGCCAGTTTGTGGGCAATCACCTGGTGATCCATCAAACGCTTGCCAAAGGTGTGGCGGTTCTGGGCCCAGTCCAGTGCCTCGTTCAAACACACGCGCGAGAAACCGACGCAGGCGCCCGCCAGCATCAGGCGTTCGGTGTTGAAGTTTTCCATGATGATGCGAAAACCTTTGCCTTCTTTACCGACGAGGTAGGTGGCAGGTACTTCCACATTGTCGAAGTAAATGCTGGCGGTGTCGCTCATCCACCAACCAGTTTTTTTAAGCGGGCTGCGTGTCAGGCCTTTGGCGTTGCCAGGCACCATGAGCACGGAAATACCGCGCGCACCGGGTTCGCCAGTACGAACTGCTACGGTGAGCCAATCAGCACGCACGCCGCTGGTGATGAATACCTTTTCACCATTGATACGGTAATGAGGCACGCCATCTTTTTGAAACAGGTCGGCTTTGGTTTTGAGGTTGGCCACGTCGGACCCACCCGAGGGTTCGGTAATGGCCAGCGCGCTGATGGCTTCACCTTTCAATACCGCAGGGGCGATTAGTTGGACCAGCGCTTCACTGCCATGATTCAATAACGGAGGTAAACCGATATTGTGGCTGAACAAGCCTGCCAACAGACCTCCGCTGCCTGCGGAGCACACCAGGTTGGACAGCTTCAAACGATCGGCCAAGGTGCATTCGAATCCTCCCACTTCTTCCGGGTAACCCAGGCCAAGCAAGCCGAGCTCACCCGCCTGACGGTAAAGCTCGCGCGGGAATTCCCCAGCCTCGTCCCAGTCATTGATGTGGGGCTTGATCTGCTCATTGACAAATCGCTCCACCGAGCGGAAAAAGTCTTCCACGGTTTGTGTCTCCTCCAGCCGGGCTGTGTGTTGTTTATTGGATCTGACCAAGCTGGACCATGGCTTGTTTCTGCTTCATTTGGTCACCCACCTTGATGTGCACCTGCTCCACAATTGCAGCGGATTTGGCGGTAATGCGGTGTTCCATTTTCATGGCTTCCAAACACACCAACACGGTGCCAGCCTCAACCTGCTGACCGGGTTGAACCAGCACCTGTGTCACTTTGCCGTTCATCGGGCTGCTGACAAGGGCTTGAAATACACCCTCCGCAAGGGCTGAAGCGCTCAGCAAAGTTTCTTCATCCACATGCAATGCCTGTGGGTTTAGCCACTGTTGAACCCACACGCCGGTGTTGGATCGGGTGACTGTGTATTGCGCGGATTGCCCTTGCACCATCGCCTTGATGGTGTAACTGCCTAGCTGCGCCACGGCGCAGTGCCACTGTTCAAGCATCACTGCTTCATCAGCAAGCCCATCGATTGCGTAACAGTTGGCGTTGTTACCACCCACTTTCAAATTCAGGGTGTTGCCTTGTGCCTTGAGTTTCAGCGGCTGCGGCAGCGCACGTGTGCTTGAAAAGCCGGCCAAGGGTGCAGGCCATGCGCAGCGCTCATGGCGTGGTGCATAGGCAAGGAATACTGCGGCTACAGCGCACTCTGCCTGGAAATGTTGGAGCTTGAGCAACTCATCAGCATGCTGGGCCAAAAAGCCCGTACCAAAATCTCCACCCTGGAACACGGGGTGACTGGCAATTCGTTGCAAGTAGTGCGCGTTGTGCTCAAAGCCAATGAGTACCGTTCGCTTCAGCGAGTCAGCCAGCTTTTCACAGGCAGCAAGGCGGTTATCGCCGTGCACAATGACCTTCGCCAAAAGGCTGTCGTACCAGGGGCTGACCTCTCCACCCGCTTGCAGGGCGTGGTCGCAGCGGCTGTTCGCATCAGAACTCCAGGTCAGCACTGGCCCGGTTTGCGGCATGAAGTCGCGCGCAGGGTCTTCGGCACACAGGCGGCCTTGAATGGCATGGCCGTTGAACACAATTTGTTCTTGTTGCAAGGTGAGGTGTTCGCCTGACGCAATTCGCAATTGCCATTGCACAAGATCAATTCCAGTGATGGCCTCTGTCACCCCATGCTCAACCTGCAAGCGGGTGTTCATTTCAATGAAGTAAAAATCGCCGTTTGAATCCAGCAAAAATTCAACCGTGCCCGCACCCACATAGTGGGTGGCATGCACCAGTTTTAATGCGGCTTCACCCATGCGTGCACGCAGCTCCGCGTCCACGGCTGGGCTGGGTGCTTCTTCCACAATTTTTTGGTGGCGGCGTTGAACGGAGCAATCGCGCTCGCCCAAATGCACCGCGTGACCGTGGGTATCGGCCAGCACCTGAATTTCAATGTGGCGCGGGTTGATGATGGCTTTTTCAAGCATGACCCGGTCGTCGTTGAATGCATTCTTCGCCTCAAGTTGGGCCGAGTGAAGTTGCGATGCGAATTCGGATTCAGTCATCACCAAACGCATGCCACGTCCGCCACCGCCTGCCAACGCTTTGATCATCACTGGGTAGCCAATCCGCTGCGCCCCAGCCATCAGGTCGCTTACGCTTGCGTTGGGCTCGCTGAAGCCGGGAATACAAGGCAAACCAGCCTGTTGGGCAATTTCTTTGGCACGGGCCTTGTCGGCCATATCAGCGATCGCCTGTGGCGTGGGGCCCACCAGGGTAATTCCCGCGTCCACGCAGGCTTGTGCAAAAGCAGGGCTTTCCGATACAAAACCATAGCCAGGGTGAATGGCATCTGCACCGGCTTTCAGCGCTGTTTCTATCAGTTTGTCAATGCGCAAATACGATTCAAGCGAGGGTGCCGGGCCAATGCAGTAGGCTTCGTCAGCCTCTTGCACATGCATGGCTTTTTTGTCGGCCTCGGAATAGACAGCGACTGTTGCAATACCCATGGGCTTGGCTGCGCGCAATATTCTGCGCGCGATTTCATTGCGGTTGGCAATGAGCAGTTTTTTGATCCTAGGCATTCTTTTTCTTGCCCGGCAAAATACCCATGAATTTGCAGATGATGCCCAGCATCACCTCGTCTGCACCGCCACCAATCGAAATCAGTCGGCCATCGCGATACAGCTGCGAAGCCGGGTTTTCCCAGGTAAAACCCATGCCGCCCCAGAATTGCAAACACTTGTCGGCGACTTCGCGCACCAAGCGACCACTTTTCAGTTTGCACATGCTGGCCAGCTCGGTGACTTCGCCACCAGCCACATATTCTTCTGTAGCCTGCCACACCAATGCACGCAAGGCCTCAATTTCAGTTTTCAATTCAGCCAATGTGAAATGCACCACCTGTTGATCGAGCACGGTGCTGCCGAACAAGTTGCGTTGGCGGGTGTAGTTAATGGTTTCGTTCAGCACATGCATCATGCCTTCGATGCTGTTGGCGGCACCCCACAGGCGCTCTTCCTGAAACTGGATCATTTGGTACATGAAGCCTGCGCCTTCCATACCAATCAAGTTGCGCTGTGGCACACGCACATTGTCAAAGTGAATAAGACCCGTGTCGGATGCCCACATGCCAATTTTGTGAATCTTCTTCTCAATCGTAATGCCCGGAGTTTTCATGGGCACGATGATCAGTGATTTGTTCTGGTGGGGTTTGCCTTCGCTGGTGTTGGCCAACAGGCAGATCCAGTCGGCTTGCAAACTGTTGGTAATCCACATTTTGCTGCCGTTGATGATGTAGTCGCTGCCATCTTTTTTTGCAGTAGTTTTGACACCTGCGACATCCGACCCTGCGCCGGGCTCTGAAACACCAATACAAGCCACCATGTCGCCAGCAATGGCGGGGGCCAAAAATTCACGACGCAGCTCGTCGCTGCCAAACCGCGCCAAAGCGGGTGTGGCCATGTCGGTCTGAACGCCGATTGCCATGGGCACACCGCCACAATGGATTTTTCCCAAAGCTTGCGCCGCCACCACGGAATAGCTGTAGTCCAAACCCATGCCGCCAAACTCTTCTGGTTTGGTCAGTCCCAGCAAGCCAAGATTACCCATCTTTTTGAACAGCTCATGGGCGGGAAACATTTGCTTCTTTTCCCAAGTGGCCACGTGTGGATTAATTTCATTCTCCACAAAGCGTTCGATGGTGCGTTGTAGTTCTTTGTGTTCCTGGCTTAGTCTCACTCCGGTCTCCCCCGAATTCATAAATCAAACGTTTGTTTGAATTATTGACCGTTTACCGAAACCTGTCAAATCAACATGGAACAATCAGGATAAAAAGCGGATTGCTGTGCTATCAAGTTGCAAAACTAAAGGGCACTACAGGGCAAGCGGTCAAGCTCGGAGGATAAATCAAGCCCGGAAATTAACTTTAATCGTCCTGCCCGTGAAAAAAGAGTCTCTTTCGGAGAGGCAGAGAACCCGGAGGGCAACGCAAGCGATAGGAAATTGGGCGTCTCTGTTAATTCAATGACATGCACTTGGCGACCCAACCCACCCTGCAATCGCATCGACACAGTTGCTGAATTCTCATGCAAGGCAATTGAATTGACTACAAGACTAGATGAAGGGTTGAGTGTGCGCTGGCAATTCTGAATAAAGTCAGAACTCAAGAGTGGTCCAACCAGTCCTTCTTGATCGAACCCATCAACAAAAATCCAATCAAAAGTGCGGTTACAGGTTTTTATATACTCATCTCCACAGCCACACACAACGGTCAGCCTCGGATGAGTCTTCGGAAAATAAAAATGGGACACCGCCGTGTCAATCACCTCTGGGCAAATTTCAACCACAGTGACATGCCAGCTTGGAAAGTTTCGAAGAATAAACCGCGGAACCACGCCGGCACCAAGGCCAATAAGCAATATATTGCGAGCGCCAGAGAAGCAATCATCCAGAAGCAAGGTGCTCAAGGCGGCCCTCAAATAAGGAACTGCCGGAACATGTGGCGCTTCGAGACAAATATGCCCTTGCACCACCCCTGTGGAACGGGAGCACAAGTATCTAAGTCCCTCGTAATCTACAACTTCGAAAGCCCCCATTTAAACTCCCGAGTCAAACCGCACTAAATTCTGCATCGGTCTGCGGGATCGTCCTGAAATTTTCCCATATAGCTTGCAGCATCTTCGGGGCGCTCATCAACGCCGTAAAACACCAACTTCAACTCGACACGTCGGCTTTCATCTTTCGTGCCTTTCATATCATTGAAAGCAACACCGCCAGCGAGGAACAATCGCTTTACCTGCACCCGTTGAAAAGGTGTCAACGCCACATTGAACTCTGGTACGCCTCCCAACAAAAGGCACATCAGATATTCTGATCGTCGAAGACTCAGATTCAAGTTGTACAAATAAGAACCGTCGGTATCAGTAAATCCCTCAATGATGACTTGCTTTAACCAACGCTTTCCCATGGGCGTTTCGGCAGTATCCAGAATCAGGGGAACCAAATCAGCCAGCATTTCAGAGGTAAACTCGCTTGGGCGATACTGGTCGGTATCGTATCTCCCAGCCTCACCAAAATTGATGCGGTTCAGTCTGCAATCAACATTCAGTTCGGAACGCCCAGACTCCTTTGAGCGTTGCGCAAGGTATTCACACACATCTTCAGTCGCGGCAACCCGCTGATCTTCAAGTTCAACCCTTTCATCAACTTCAGAGCTCTTTTCAAGAATATCCTCGGTCTTTTTGACAATCGCGCTTAAAGCAACAACCATCACAACCAGGAAAAGAATCATTAAAGCAGTCATCAAATCGGCGTAAGAAATCCAGAAAGGCCTCTCACCCTCCTCACGCAAACTGTCAGTGTCGGTTCCGCTTAATCTCATGACTGCTCCTGACGACTGACCGCAACATGATTCGCAGACCCAGATCCATTGCTCGCTCGCACAATTTTGCTCGCAATGTCTGCATTACTTACCTTTGTAGAATTAATCCTGCTTTCAATTTTCCGGGTCATTTCCTCCACTGGCTCCCTGAGGTGTCGGATCAAGGTTTGCTCAAGATGCGCATTGGACTTTCTGGTAACGTCAGTCATGGCCTCAAACATCGCTGTACGAATCAACTCTGCAAATCTTTCTTGCGACAGCTTGGACTCATTGGCAACCAAAGCAAGAGACTCCGTAATCGCGTTCCTGAATCCGTCAGCTTGATTCTCAAAACCTCTTGTCTGGTGGGCGATTGCTGCCAGGTACTCTTGCTCAACTCCACTGTCAAACAATGAATCAACCACTGAGTTAAGTTCGTCCAGCGCACTTACGCATTTGCGATACTGGAGCTTTTCCATGTGCGTAATGACCATGGCCACTGTGATCGCAAGTGCAGATGCATAAAATGCGTCCCGCACCCCGGATAAAAGCAAATTTACGCTTTGCGCCATTGTGTCTGGCGAACTGGAATCAAAGTTGCTCAAACCAAACAACAAACCAGAGAAGGTTCCAATAATCCCCACCCCAGTCAAGATACCGGGAAGGTGTTTGAAGTAATGAGCCCTCAACGGCCCCTCAATCACTGCTGAAACACTGAAGTAAGCTCGGGCCGGCACCGTCAAACGCGCCCGCTTTTCAATTTTCCCACCCGAATCGAGATGCTGGACGTGCAGTGTTTTGGAGAACTCCGCCCACAACCTGTCCAATCCCGACTCCCGAAACACACGACTTGCTCCAATCTTGCGAAGATCTGCGTCACCCTCCTTCATGGACGCCAGCGTGCCTGATATTCGTCTCAATGTTCTATCCAGGCCTTGAGACGGTTTGAAGTAGTCAATGTAAAAAGTGTAAGAAAAGTAGAGCAGGAAAATGACAACCAATGCTGGCGGAACCAGTTGAAGAAAGTTGGTGTAAGTTGTTTCCACTGGTGTACCCCTAATCCTATTGAAGAAAAATTTGATCACTTCCAGTGCTTGAGTACAGCCCGAGAGTCTCATAGTTCCAGAATCTTGTGGGTACAGCAGAAAAACTTGGAGGAACCAAAGTAAATCCGGACTACACATACCTCCTGTTAGTGAATCATTCTTAACCAAAACAGGACTAGTCAAATGAGCAACTCTTGGAGTCACGGATACTATGCAGATGAAGGCTACGAATATGGATATCACACCGAAACATCCCCGTCTTATCTCCAATGGATGTGCACCCTTCAGGGAATAGATGCGCCCAAAGACAACTTCACCTATCTGGATCTGGGTTGTGGACAGGGATTAAGTTTGATCTTTCATGCGGCACTTCATCCTGACAGTCAGTTTATCGGCGTTGACTTCATGCCAAGGCATATTGCACATGCCAGATCCCTCGCCAAACGTTTGGCCCTGCGCAACATCACCTTCATCGAAGCCGACTTCCTCGATCTCGCAAAATGGCCCGACAAGATTGGCGAAGTTGATTATGCAGTGGCACATGGAATCAGCACCTGGGTTTCAAAAGAAGTTCGGAAAGGAATGTGGAGCCTGGTTTCAAAAGTTCTAAAACCTGGCGGCATCGTCTACAACAGCTACAACACCTACCCGGGCTGGCATTCTGCCTCGCCGTTTCAACACCTGGTCATTCAACTGAACAACCACATGCGAGGCAAAGCAGCCATCGACCTCGCAATCAAAAAAATGAGCGCATTAAAAGACGCCAATGCCGTGTTGTTTGAAATGCTGCCTTCCCTTGACATGAGAATAGATGGCATGTCGCGCTCGGATCCCGCCTATCTTGTTCAGGAGTACAACAACACTGCATGGCAACCGCTGTATGTTGCGGAAATACTCCAGGAAATCAGCGAATATAAACTGGATTACTTTGGTACCGCCAACGTGGTTCAACTGTTCGACGCCTCTTACCCTCCCTCTCTACTTGAGGTGATCAACCAGGAATCCAGTTTGCACATGCGGGAGACCATTCGGGACTTCGCCATCGGCCAGTCATTCAGGCGCGACCTTTATGCAAAAGGCTCATTGGCCTTGGGCAAGGCTTTGCAAATCAATCGATTGGGGGAGCAAGCCTTGATCAGCACCCAAACCGAACTGATTGACAATGAAAACGCAGTTGAAATGGTTTATGAAAACCTGACCGTCACATTCGATAAAGCAACGCTGCAGGGAGTGATTGATGCCTTTGGTGAAAAAGGTGCAACTGTGAATGACGTACAAAAAGTGTTGCCCCAATTCAGCGTTCAGGAAGTTGCAGAAATCGCAACCTATTTGATTCATGATGGCAAGCTCGGTATCAAGACCGGGCACTGCGTGGACAAGTTAAAGAAAATAAATCATGAACTGGCGCACGCTCATCTCGATGGAGGTCCCTACAACTACTTGGCATTTGCGAGAACCAATCGGGTAATTCGCCTGAGAAATGCAGACATGATGTTGCTTTCACATCACTTACAAGGTGTGCAGAATCAAGATCTGGACAAAAAATTGCAAGAAACAATGACGATTCTAAACAAGCGATTTTGTATAGAGGGTCGTGAAATTACAAACCCGCAAGAGTCGCTGGAACAAGCCAAGTTGCATGCCAACCACTTTCTGGATGTTGTGCTTCCCGCACTTGTTTCCCAAGAAGTAATCTGAAAGATTCCGCACCCACCAACAGCGATTGGTAAATGCAAGGTTGGTGAGGTTAAAGATCTGTACAAAAAAAACCCCGCGTTAGGTTTAACGCGGGGTTTTCTAAAAATATGCCCTGACCATTTAAATCTTACCGGTCGTACAAATTTTTCAGCAGTGCAGGCATGGTGGCTTCAAAAAAGTTGGAACGCTTTTTGTTGCTTGATTCAAGCTGAGCAGAAAGCACATCTTGTTTAAACTCGCTGGGTACCAGTTTATTTTCAAGTTGCGTCATAAACTGCAACACTTTGTTTGCGTCCTGCTTGGAAATCGAGATTGATTTTTGTCCATCGTTGTATGCATCAAGCATGCGCTGAACAATCTCGCCACCAGGCACATCACTTAAAGCGAAGGTTGCCTTTTCAAGCAATGCTTTCGCTTTCTCTAACACTTTCGCCTCAATAGGGCCGAGTTTGTAGTCACCTTTCTCTGAGCTGAAGCCCTGCATGGCAGCCCGTATTGAATTGACTCCACGCTCGAAATCACTAAACCACTTCATCACTGCATCGGCGTAATCTACATCATAATCAAACAGTATGCCGCCGATCTCAGCCATCAAATGTGCATATCTGGCTGAGTCGCCAGCGATGATTGCCGCATAGGCCGAATCAATAAGACCTGGTTGAGATTTGAAAACTGGCAAACCCTCAGGGCCTTGTTCCTTAATATACTTGGGATCAAACGAGGCTCCAGCAGGGCGAGCCGGGGTCGTAGAACCACCCCCATCACCACCTGAACTGGTTACACTTGTTAAGTACACATATCGACGACGTAGGGCAAACATAATCGTCCTCCGATTAAGTACGGGCACCAGAAAGTGTGGCGCTGGCCGAATCATTTGTATGACTGATTTCAGTGCTGAGTGCCTGGTAGTTCTGTTCGAAGAGATCGGCAAAAGCCTGAAACTCAGCAGCATCAACACCCAAAGCCGCCTCCCCAACCTCACCTGCGGATTTGAACACCTGCAATATGCCGCCACCAACCACACCTGACATATTCTCCATGACAGGCTCGGCCTTCCCTCGACCAGCCATGGATAGACCAGCAGTGAACCCAAGGCCCGCACCAGCAGCTGTCATGGTGAGCGCCACAATGGCACCATTTAGTTTCTCATTGGCAGACTTGATCTTGAATTCGAAAGTACCCGTTTGAGTGTCAATACGGTGCAACTCAAGTTTCAAGCCCTTTTCTCTTGCACTTTCAAAAAGAGCAATGAACATTGCATTTTCAGGACTGGAAAGAAAACCAATCGCCTTTGCATCCCGATAAGAAATAACTCCAGCATCAATATACTTTTGCACCGTAGGTGGCACTGGCCCATCAGGTATGTCGTCCTCTTCATCAAGCGTAATCAAGCCAGAACCTGAACTTTCACCAACACTGGAAACCATAATAATTCCTCCTTTAAACCAAGTTCATTTTTTCAATTTGCTTCACGTAATCGCTGATCAATTTCTTGAATGAGATCGCATCTTCTCTGGAGAGATCCAGGCCTTGAGTAATCAAATCAATAAATGCCATCAATTTGTCAATCGAAACTTGCGATGTTGACACTTGGTACTTGAGCACCCCGTTGGTCAACTCACCTGCATTCATACCAGCCAATGAAGTCATGTCCGCGGCAAAAACAATCTTGCGCATGTTCTCGGTGACAAAGTTTTTGAGAGCTAACAAGAAATCATCAATGGCCTTTGCAGAAACATCCACGGCTTTAACAACTGCACCCGACACGCCTGCCCCTTGACCCGCTGCCACATTTGCAGCGCTGGTTCCGCGGAGCATCTGTACAAATTTGCTACCGACATCTGCCATTACTCGACCCAATGCTGCCGCACCCATGGCAGTGAGCACCATGATTGCAACCACAACCACCGCCATGATGATTGCCGCTGCCCACACAGGAAGGCCCATATCTTTCAGAACATTAAAGATCTCTTTGAATGCCTGACCAACCAGGGACTCGTTGCCTGTTGCATTGGCAATCATGGGCTCCAGAAACATCGTAACCGCAATAACCAACATGGCCACAGCAAAGGGAGTTGGATTGATCAACACCATGATGGCAGACAGGATGAGGGCAAAAACACCCAGAATCTTCAGAAATATTTTCAGGCCCTTCATCCGCTCTTGCTTTTTCAGCTGCTCCAGATTCTTCTCCAGAACCTCCATCATGTGGGCGGCTTTGTTCTTATCGCCGTCTGCAAGAACTTCAAAAAAGTTTTTCATGGCATCACGGTTGTTCTCCATCATCCACAGCATGATGCGAAGAATTTTGGCTGCATACTCCTCTGAACCAGCCTCGCCTGTTGCTCCCACTTCATCAGTGGAATCAATTGAACCATCAAACTCCAAACCTGAAGAACCAACCCCAGCAGCTGCTGTCATACGAATCTCCTTAGCCGCGCGCGGCGTCTGTACTCACCTGAGCAAGCATTGAAATCAATGTTTGAGCGATGCGGTTGATTACACCGAGTCGGTCACGTGCCTCAGAGGCCATTGATTCAAAACGTGCCTTGTTGGAATCGTCTTTGTTCGCCGCAGCCAACGTGGCCATGTCGGTGTAAAACACGTCGTCGGCCTTGGCCACATCGGCAAAGTAATCGGTTCCAATTCTTACCCTGTCCATCGGACTAACATCACCATCCAACTCAGCGGCTGTATTAGTTGCAATTTCCGAACGGGCGTTAAAGTAACCAAGCAGCGGATCTTCAGCAATTTTCTTGTCAATTTCTTCGGCACTTAACCCTTTTCCAGCATAAAGGCCGCGAAGTTCCGCCTCGCGTCGTGTGGCGAATTCTTTAAACAAATCTGCTTCAGCTCTCAACGTGGTTGGGTCCAGCGCCTTCAAATCAGCAAAGTTGATTTTCTCCAGGTCTTTCATTTCCGTCGCGCCAAGGCTGCCCTCGGAATACTTCAGCTTGTCAGCAACATCCGTCAAATAGTCAACCCTATTCAAATGCATGGTTCGCTCGCTACTACCGTCAGCATACGAATCTGCCATTTGCTGTTCATGGGCTGCAGTAAACCTCAGTCGGCTTTCCAAACTCAGGTTGGGGTCTGCGGTTAAAGCTGCATGCTTCTGCGCCAGTGGGGAGCCTTCCGTAGTAACACCAATGTCCTTGAGATCACTCAGCAACTTACCCAAAACATTTACATCTGTCTGTGAGGCACTCATGCACTCATCCAAACGTACTTGCAAATCCTTGATTTGGGCACTTACTTCTTTCAGTTGTGCCGGCGTGATTGCGCCAACCTGTCCCAGAAACTGAACCTTCAACTCGAGCAAGCGAAGCTGTTGGCCCGGGGAAATATTTCCGGAATTTTGAAGTGACTCCAGGTGTTCAATTTCATCAAGCGTTGCTTGCTGTGAATCCGACCAACCTCGGGCAGGTGGGGTTTGAGTGGCGTTATCGAAAGAAGTGTCGATATCTTCTGCCAAGGGATTGTCCGAATCAGCACCCAAAGGACTGGGCTGAGAATCCGGGGGTGTATTCGGTATTGCCATGATTTATTCTCACAAAAATCGAATAAAAAAACGCCCCGCAGTGATTCGGGGCGCTGCGAGTGTAATTACTTGTTGCCAGCCTGCTGCGCGCCTTGATTAAAGCTTGAGTTGGTTGCTGCAACGGAACCCACGGTGATCACAGTCTCCGTCATAATGCCTTGAGCCTTGAATGCGCCGGCCAGCGTACCTTTCTTTGCAGATTTCACGGCCGCCTTGGCCCCGCCAGCCAAAACCGCGTCTGCTGTTTTACCAAAGCCTGCACTTGATGCAATGATGTAAGCCATAACTTTCTCCAGAAAATAATTAAAAATGACCTTGGATCAACTACCTTGAGTGGATTGAAACGCCTGATTCACTTGCTCGTCGGTCAGCACCTTCATGCCGATAAACTGAGCCTGAAACAATCGATCTTTCGCCCAGTCGGGCAGGTCATCCCAACTCTCAATTCTTCCACCTTCCCCCCCATCGGCAGTAACTGCTGCAGGGGTTGCTCCCACGCCTTCAGCTGGCATTTTCACCTCCCTTCACTTGTTGACAATACTCTTCAAAGGCTCAGAAACATCCTTCACCAAATTGGCTGCCTGGTTCCACAACACAGACATGACCGTGGTCTCCGCCTGCAACATGAAAACGTCTTGCATATTTCCACCAAAGTTAGGATCCTCGATACGCTCGATGATCCGCTGCATTCTTCCATCAGCCAGTTTGGCCACTGCTTGCGAGGGTCCGTAGATAGTCGACATAATTGTTATTGCTGCTTGTAAATTTGTTCAAAAGACTCGGAGAGTTTTCCACCCACCTTCCCACTCAACTGAAGTTCAACAGAATGCATGGCACTCACGTGAGACGCTTCAATCAACTTAACCAGTTCATCACTCCGATCAAACTTACGCATTTCTTTTGTAACGTCCACTCGGCTTTGTTGGTGAGCGTCTTCTGCCTTTTGAACCAGGGTTGTCAGTACATTACTTTGTGATGTACTTTCCGACTCCACCAACTTCTGAAAAATCTTTCCATTCTCAAGGCTGAAACTATTGGGGCCCTTGCCTCCAGTTCCAGATACCAGTCCTGTCATTGCGCTCAATTCTTGCATGTGATTTGCACCTCAAAATTTTTGCCGAACTGCTGACCCAATCTACTTGCCACGAGCTTCTGGAGAATCGAGATATGCTGAACTGGCAGCGGTTGCTCTACAACCACATGCAACAACACAACATTTGAATTCAGTTTTACTTCGACTTTGGCAGATCCAAAATCATCGGACTTGATGTAAAACTGCTCTTCCAACTCCACATTTTTTTTATTGCCTTCCTGTTTATTAAGTGAAGAATTGGAGTTCAAAGTTCCCTCAAAATCAGTACTTTGAGAAACTGCCTGTTCATCCAACAACATTGAGAAAAATGTATTCTCAAGATCATGTTTCTCAACCATCGATTTCTGTCCTGTGCCTGCTTTTGAGATTCCATTTTTCGAGAACTCAGGCTTAAGCATCCGCTCACTCCACTCGATTCCCTGTTCTCTTCGTGTTTGTCTGTTTCGATTGGGATCTGGTGATGCTGAAGCAGGTGAGGTTTCACTAAACACTTTAATCATCCAGATTCCCCAATTTAAGTTCTTGTAAAAACCGGCTCAGAAACTCGGTGTGCATTGACGTATTGACCAACTCCCAACCCGAGTCAACAGTCACCCGGCATCCACAGCATGGCTCTAGAAACGCCTCCAGTTGATAACCGCGGCCTAGCGACTTCTGGCGATTAATTCTCTCGATGCCTCGAACGAAACTGGTGCGATCCAATGGCAAAGATTCCGAGACCATGAACAGTTGTTGACCGCTTACGATTCCATTCACTTTTTCAGTACCCAACATCCAGGAGTCGATCTGGGCAAGTTCGACAATGTCATCAGTACCAATCTCCGGATCATTTTTTTGAAGCATCACTTCACCTCTGCATCAGCTGCCTTAGTGTGATAGCTGCTTTTAAGTGCAGAATTAATTTGCAGCACCAATTGGGAAAATGTTTTCTCGTTCTGTCTACCCAAAAAAATCATTCCTCGCTGAATAAATCCTCGAAGATTCATGCAATAAATTTGGGTTCCTTTTACCACCGGACTCATCGACTCAAACAGCCTGCTCAGCTTGTTGGCCGATCCCACACCGGTAGATCCGGACAAACCAACCAGTTCCAGCAGTACCTTTGCCGATTCGGGTACTTTTTCAACACCGGCTTTGAGGCAAACGGTTTTGATCCGATCCAGGTCAGCAACGCTGGTGCTAATCAGATCAATCTGTCGAATTCGTGACTGAATGAAGTGCTGACGTTGGGCAGTTAGCTCCAGCGGATACTGCGTGCGCTCCCGATCTGACAACAGCAACCACTGCTCCCTGAGAACCTTCAGTTTCACCAAAAGACGATTTGGATCGCTGGCAATGAGGCGCGAGAGAAACCCGTAGATCTCCAGAGAGCCCAGGTCTTCATTTTTAGTCAGCATTCTGTTTGCAGCCATCAACTGCCGATGGCCAATTTTCAATGGCCCCGATGCCATGGTGGTTACTGCCATCGTGATGAGAAAATCATCTAACGATTGATTGTGTGCGGCAAGAATCTGATCTCTTTTTGTCTTGATCTGCGAAAGGGTTTCAGGGCCAATCGCGTAGCGCTCCGCATCAAGCAAAGTGATTTGCAGCAGCAGAAATTTAAGGGCTGTTTTTTGATCGGGCGATACCGTACCCAGTTCATCAATAATACTGGTGGTGTGCTGCTCAGTAGCAGCAATCAAGGAATGGATACAAAGCTCAAGAAACTTTTCGTCACCCGTGGTCAACGACTTGAATTGATCCCTGAACTTTCTGGTTAATTTTTCATCATCAAGTTCACGTCCTTTCAAGGAGAAAGACGCGGCCTGTTCTGCACTCGATATCTGCAATTCAGCAACCGGACGAATTGCACTGGCATGCAAGGCTGCTCCAGATGGCATCGATTCATTCAGCTTTGCCTGGTGTTTAACCGACTTGGACTGGATTGCCTGCTTTAACAGATGCCGTAGAGCCCCGCTTCGCTGCGCCTCGGCGGCATCGACCAGTGGATTGGATTGCCCCTGAGGCAAAGGCCTGATGTGACCAATGTCTACGCTCATTTTACTGCCTCAAGGAAATGGACTGTTGTGGCAAGCGGCCTAGGTTCAACGATGGCGTCATTTTGAGATTCTCATCATTCTCGAGTCGGAAATTATCCTTAATCGTGTCGATGGCGCGTTTTGTTGAACTTCTCCCATCGGGTGGTAGCTCGATGACGCGAGGCGTGATCAGGAATAACCTCACCATGGTTTGCTTTTGCTTTTCGGTGTAAGAAAATGCCTTTCCAATGAAGGGCAGGTCACCAAGCAAAGGCACCTTGTAGTTGTTGGAATTTTCACTATCCCGGTTGTAGCCACCGATTAACAAGGCTTTCTCAACATTGACCACGGCCTGGGTACTCAACACTGTGTTTCTGACAGTAGGTGAACCCTCGCCTGCCTGAGTCAAACTTCCGTCTTGAATGTCTACCCGCAGGAATATTTCCTCTCCGCTGTCTTTCCTGACAAGCCTCGGGGTGACTTGCAGAAGGCTGCCTGCCGTGACCGGCACAATTTGCGCAACACGCTCGCCAGTCACTCTCAAATACTGAGTTTCCGACAGATCAATAAATGCAGGGATGTTGTCTTGAGTGACGATGTTTGGCCTTGCCAACACCTTGGCATTTTGATCTGCGATCAAAGCGCGAATTCTTGCGAGAAAACGCCCAGGGTCTACCACCGAACTCGCACCGCTGTAGAGCGATACGGTTCCAAGCTCAATGTTCTCGCCCGGAAAATCATACTGAACGCCACCAGCGCGAAGTCCAAACTCCATACCGAGTTCATCCAGCGTCGCTTTATCAACCTCGACCAGCATGGCTTCTACTTCCACCATGGCGATAGGCGCATCGAGTTGCTCGATTAGTTTTCGATAGTACTCATATCGAGACCTGGTATCACGTATGACAATTGAGTTTGTTCTTGGATCTGCCGTCACGGAAAACGGGCTTATTTTTGAATCCTCTTTTTGCGCTTTGGAGGGAATATCAGTACGCCTGGTGGATGTCTGATTCTCAACAAAATCCTGTTGACCGATAGACCCCGCTGGCTTTAATGGATCCAGGTGGGTTGTTCGATTGACTGGTGTAGGTACTGTGGTTCCAACCGAAGAGTGATTCTTTAAGCCCAGCAGTTCCAGCAACACTGTAAGCGCGCCTTTTGATACAAAAGTTCGATCCCTCAAGTTGATCTCTCTGTCCTCAACTGAAGCATGCTTTAGCGTAAAAACCATCAGATCAGGCTCATCCTGCCCGGGCTCTGGTCGCTCTCGGCCAAAGGCGGATTCAAGTAGTTTCAGATAAGCCAGTGGGCCTGATGCGATCAGTTCATCGTGTTTCTCGTTGTACACCACACTGAATTGTGGGTAATGAAGGCCTGAGTTTTTGAGAAGATCTTCCCAATCTGTCAAAGGGGGAAAATCACCGACATAGATTTTTCTGGTTTTCCAGTCCCTGGCCCGATACAGATACACCGAGGAACCATTTTGAAACCAGTTCATCTGATAGGCTGCTGTGAAATAACCCATCACATCTTCCACAGAACTCACTTTGAATCGACCGCTAACCGGCGTGGAAGGAAGATCCGAAGTAATCAGTTCTCTCCCAAAGAGCCCCAACAAATACGATATGACGCGTGACGGCCGCTCATCCTTGGCGATGTAAATAACAGGTTCTGTTTTTTGGGCTGTGTTCGCATACGCTGGCAATGTGAACACCGCCATCAAGAAAGCGATCAATATTGCTCTAAGTTGAATCATGACTGACCTTGCTTTAAAGTTGCTTGGGCATCGAAATAGCCTTTAAGCGATAGAAGTTCTTGCCCCAAAATTGCAAGCCAGTTCTCGACTGAAACATCGATATACGACTCACCGGCAGAGTCAACAACCAGCCGATCTGGTGCAACGGTGGAGTCTGGAATAACCTGCCACTTGCTCAATTTCAGTAAAGAAGAAAACTTCTCTGCAATCAAGGTCTCTACCAGCTCAACTTGCCCGGGATGGACTCGAAGGGTAAAACTGGATCGTGACTGGATTTTCCCGAGAAGTAATTCAATCAAGGCGTTGAGCCTGGTTTTCTCGGGAGCCTCTTTGATGAATTGCGCAATGGCCATTCGACTCACCTCCATACATGCCATGGCTGAGTTGGTCTCAAGCTCCATGCGTCTTTTCTCGAATAGGTTTAAGAACTGTTGTAGGTCATTCTGGCCACGTTTTGCGACGTCTTCTATGACCTCGGTTCTCTGGGTTTCAATCTCCAATTTCGCGCGATCCCTCATCTCCTGGATATGACGATGTGCTGTTGCGACTAGCGTTTGATAATCAGAAACCTGATCCATCAGCGAACCCTTAATCCAGTTTCCAGTGAACTGAAAATCAACAGGAACATCGATCTCGCGAAGTAAGCCAAGCATGGTGTCTATGCCTCATTCAAATCAAGCAAGGGAATCTCAAACTGCTGAACAAAATTTCCGATAATTTTCTCAATCACGGGATCAATCCAGGATTCAAATTCCTGAAGAAGATCATCTCTGGACAACAACGGAACTTCATGAATATAGGCAGCGACCTGATCTGAAACACCAAGCAACCAGCGTTGATAGAAAACCGGAGAAAATTTTCGAAGATACAAACCGAGAACAATCAATATGGCCTGATTGATTTTCACAGCCTCACTTTGTACTCGCTGCAACGAAGTCACAATATTGATTCGAATGGTTTCCAGTCCAGGAGACAGCGTTCGGAAAGTAGAAATCAAGTCACGAATAACTTCGGTATTGTGCACACCATGCAACTGCTCCCAGTCACTGGGTCTTGCTGTCAAGATAGAGTCATCCAGAACCAGGCAGGCGAACTGTGAAAGCTCACTTTCCATCTCAGCGTGATCAACCAAACCCAGGATCAAACGACTGGGTGCAGCAGTCATTTGGCTATCTGGCAAGCAAGAGAGATTCATTAATCGTCGAATCTTGATGATTACCGAAGGCTCATGCCTGTCTGCCCACACGATACCTTGGGCCTTCAGCCATTTGATTTTGTCTGGATGCATGCCTTCACATGGGTTGGTCCACCAACGCCACCACTGTGCAGCGATGTTTTCGTCATCAATCATCGACAGAACCTCGCTTGAAGACATGCAAAAACTTTGGCCAGTTTTTCTGATCTGCCACAGAGAGGTAAACGGCGCCCATCGACAAAAGCCACAAGCCGATGAGTGTGTAGATCACCATGAGAAAAGCCATGCGGTCCTCTGGCATCAAGGCCATCGGGCCATACCAGATCAGGGGCAATCCCTTTTCAAGGTACTCATTGGAGGGAATTGCGACAATTGAAATTCGTTCGGCATTTCCACCACCAACACCCGGAATACTGCTGCTGACCAGCTCACGGATTTTGGAAATGTATGCCTGAAACGGCGAGTCTGTTTTGTGCTTTACAAAAACAGCCACCGACGATGGGATCAACTGCTCACCGGGTGCCGGGCGCTCTGGCAGGACCAAGTGGACCCTGGCGGAAATCACGCCATCAATGGTGAGAAGCGTTTGCTCTAACTCTTGCGAAAGGGCAAACAGGTAGCGTGCCTTCTCCTCGAGTGGGGAACTAATCATGCTGTCCTTCTTGAATATCTCACCAATGGTGCCTCGTTTGCTTTTTGGCAAACCTCGAGCTTTCAGGACCAGAAGCGCGTCACCGGACATACGCTGGGGAACACTGATTGAGATACCGTTCTTGCCTTGTTCTTTCTGGGCAGGAATACCCGAGTCAAGAAGGACCGCGTAGATTTCGTTTGCATCTGCCTCGTTGAGATCCTGGAACAGGGCAATTCGAGACCCGCATGCCTGCAAGGTAACAGCCGCCATAATCATCACGAGGAGTTTAATCAGATTGAGCCTCATGGGCGCCCCCTGGTCAACGATCCCAACTCTTCGCCAAATTCCGTTGCTCGCTGAGATGCGTAATTGGTTTGCATGAAATAGGTGTCCCCATCAACTTCGAGTCTCAATATGGACTCGGTGAGATTGAACAGATGGTCACCGTTGGACTGAATTTCCTGGCTGTTTAGCTTGGCTGCAACAGCCATGCCTTCAATGATTTGATCCAGTCCGTGAACATCATTCAGAAGTGCTGCACCAATTTCCCCTCGTTCAGGTCCAGGCGTTTTTGTTGTATTCATTCCAGGTTGAGTTGGGCTTGAAGCAACGCGCATGCCTTCCAGCAATCGAGCAAAGTGGGATTGATCTGCGGTACTTGCGATCGACGCCCTTGAGGATGAAAGAACAAACGGCAGTTGCGAGGGTATGTGAAGATCATTCATCTTGTTCTCAAATAGAAGTACTCGTGTTCTAAGTGAGAAAAAAGAGTCTGTTAGTTCCGTGGCTTTGACAAAGAGAAAACCAGTTTGAAAACCGCTGCTGCCAGTTCCAGGTGTGGGCGCTGAATGTATTCATCTTCATCGCAGTCGGAATAGATCATTCGGGCCAACCGTACATTCTCAACGACAGGAATTTTGTGCTTGGCAGCAAGCTCCCGAATGAGTTTTGCGTCTTCATCAGCGCCAATGGCGAGAACATAAGGTAAATCGTGCACGCCTGGCTCGTAGTCGAGTGCAACAGCAAGGTGGGTGGGGTTTGTCACCACCACTTTGGCATTTGGAACCCGCTGTAGCGAGGCATTCAATAATCGCCGATGCCCCTGTTTGATATAGCGCTTAACCTCTGGATTACCGTGAATTTCCTTGTTCTCGTCCTTGACTTCGTTTTTACTCATGCGCATTTGCTTGAGATGATCAAAGTAGGTTGCAATCCAATCAATTGCAGAAAGACTGATAAACAAACCCAGAATGATTGTGACCGCCTGCTGCAACAGATCCCACATGAGAGTGAGCATGACATCCAAACCAGCCCTATAGCTGTAGACGATGTCCTGGAGATTGAATATGGCAACGTAGTAAATGACGACTGCAAGCAATATGCTTTTAACAACTGAAATCACCAGTTGAACCAACGATTTTTTTGAAAACATATTCTTGATCGTTGGAATTGGATTCAGCTTTTTAAATGACGGCATGGCCGCTTCAGGAGCAATTACCAAACCGGTTTGAGCCCAGGTACCAACAATCCCGACAAGAACTGCTACTGCAACGATTGGCATTACGATTTCAAGAAAAAGATTGATCGCGAGATTGGAGATTTCTGAATTGAGCGTGAATTTTCGGGAGAATCCGGCAGCGATTGTAGAGTCAATTAATTCAAGAAACCCATTGAAGTAATGAACCATGACTGAAAACAACAACATGTAAATGAAAGTCAGCCGAAAAAGTGTCAAGACATCTTTACTAACCGCTACCTGACCTTTCTTTTTACTGTCTTCTTTCTTTTTCTCTGTGGGTAACTCGGTTTTTTCTCCACTCATGGCACCAGCCCCAACAATGTGGACAGCGTTGTTGAGTAATCACCAAAGATTCTAAATATCTCCTCTTCTGCAAACTCAAGCACCAAGATCAATCCAGCAATTCCAAAGACAGACCTAAGCCCAAACTGCAAGCTGTAAACCTGCATCTGCGGCGTGAAACTTGAAAGAATTTCCATGGCAAATTCTACGAGCATGATAATAATCAGAATCGGTCCCGATAGAAGAACGGCAAAGGCCAGATAATCAACAACCAACTGCACCAATGCAACTACCCAGGCATCAAAATTCCCAACTTGAATGAGCCCTGGAGGAAAAGTGGCATAGCTGTACAAAAGGTGTTGTGTAATGGCATGAAGACCTGGACCCGCAAAAATGAGTGCGGTGAAAAGCAAACCAAAGAGATTCTCAAGGGGAAGTTGTTCCCCGGAATCCTGCCCGTTTGCCTGAGCTGCAAAGGTCGCACCGCGATACACATCGATCAAGGCCCCAAAAGCCATAAAAATGTAATAAGGAAGTGCGATCGTCAGTCCCAACAAAGTGCCCAGCATCACTTCGGTCACCAACGTAAACACCACGAAGTCTTGGGTTGCGGGATGAGGAAAACTGGATGCAAAGGCAATTTGAACCGGGAGCAAAACAATCGCTATTCCAATTGCACTTTTAATCAAGCCACTATTGCTACCCTTTCCAAGCAAGGGCATGAAGGCAACAAACAGCAATGTTCTTGGCAAGTAGTAGGCCAACAGGGCAAGGAAAGCACGAACGGAGTCGGTGTTTGTTGCAAGCAAATCAACCATAGGCGGCAGACATCGAAATGATTTCAAAGATCTGATTGGTGTATTGCATCATCATCCCCGCGATCCAGGGACCCAACATGATTAAACACGCCACACATGCGACCAACTTGATACCAAATGGCAGTGCCTGATCCTGCAACTGAAAAATTGCCTGCAAGAACCCCAAGATGAAACCGAGTACGACAGTTATACCTACTACAGGAAGGGAAACCAGCAAAGAAATCCAGAGCGCCTGACTCACAAAATTGGTAATCAATTGTCAGACTCCGTAGGATGAAATCAAACCCGAAAATACTTTTGCCCAGCCTTCCACGGCTACAAAAAGCAGAATTTTTGCCGGAACTGTCAGTGACATGGGCGACACCATCATCATTCCGAGCGCCATTAATGCACTGGAAACTGCAAGATCAATAATCACAAACGGGAGGTAGAGGTAAAGTCCAAGCCTGAAAGCTTCCGACAATTCGGAAGCGACAAACGCCGGCAACACCACGGTAAGGTCATTTCGATCCAACTCAGGCGCCTGATACTTCTCGGAAATTCGCAACGAGGTTTGGTAGAAACTGTCGTGATAATCCGGATTTGTGTGCTTCAACATGAACACTTTAAAGGGTGGAATGGCTGACCCGATCGCTGAAATCATTTCCGTACCATTCCCTGGCAAATTGCCTTCTGGAGCAAACTTCTGACTGGCATCCTGTAGAACGGGTCCCATCACCAGCAGTGTGATCACCATCGAGATGCCATAGAGCACCATGTTCGAGGGCACCTGTTGAACACCAATTGCATTGCGTAGTATCAGCAGTACGGCGGATATCTTCAGAAAAGAGGTTGCGGTAACTGCCACCAAAGGCACCAAAGAAAGCGAAGCAACCGTAACAATTAACGATATTGGATTAATCGTCTCTGGACCCATTGCTTATCCTTCGTGTGACTTGAACCATTAAGACTTCCTTGAAGCGCACCAACTCACCTTCCAGAATTGGCACGCCACGCACTGCCAACTTGACCATGGGCAAAGTGTGGGATTGAAGTTCAATCAAACTTCCATCCTGAATATTGCAAAGCTCGTTGAAGTCAACTTGTGTTACGCCCGCGATTACCTCAAGAACCACGTCTTCGGGGCCGCTCACGCCTTCGACGATTCGCTGGCTGGACAACAAAGAGGGGGAAGCCGCATTCGATTCATACTCAAGATCAGAGTCGCTGTGCACACTACCTGAAAGCAAGTTATCCCCATCGTCATCAAATGATTGTTCAACCCTTTCCCAGGAAGTATTTCCAATGTGAATTTTGGCGTCTTTGTCTGTCATTGTGAAATTTACCTCTCTTGTCCATTGAACCGTGCTTGTAGAGCTGCTGATCATTTTCGCTCTCAGCTCAACCAGCCCTTCTCCTCTTCTACGCTGCTGCAAGTACAACAGGTCGCCAGCAGAGACAGAGGAGATTTCCGACAACTTCCAGGCGGTCTTGCTGAGCAGTAAATTGAGTCTTAATTCATAGAAGATTGATTGCCCTAGCCACAGGCAGTTTTTTCTGTAGTCTGTGCTGTAGGCACGAAGAACCAGTTCCGCCCGGTTTAAGGCTGAACTGCTTCCGAAAGCGATCAATTGCGTAGACTTCTCGTCATTGATATACAGCGCGTCCTCGATTGGATTTTCAATTTCCGGGCAAGGGGAACGGCTGATGCCCCGGGGAATCCAGTCAAAAAAGTCAAACAGCTCGATCAACGAGTATTCAATGAAACCAATAATTTCAGGAGCATGGTCGACAGCCCATCTTGATAGCTCAGGCGTAATCAAATGGGCACTCGATTTCCAGACCCAGTCTGGATGTACGGCAAGAATAAATGACTGTCGCTGAGCATCTTCAATCTCAAGCAACAGGTAATCCCTCAGGGACAAAGACAAACTCATGCCCTCGGCGCGACGGATTTCATTTGATCTGAGCTTGGGATGATCCAGTTGGTACAACTGCTGCCGGATTTTGAATGCCGGGCAGGAAATCACTTTGTTCCTGGGCAGTGACGACAAAGACATTAATTCAGATGTTGACCAGAACTCCAGTACCTCGGCGTCATCAAATTGATCGTTCAGGAACTCGCCAGCTTCAGAAATATCACCAAGTTCATTCATCATGTCCAATCCAGCTTGAGATATTCCTCAACCTTAATGCTTGCTTTTTCCAGTTCTTTGTATTTTGTTTTTTCAGCAATCCAATCCACTCTACTTTGTTGGATTTGATCACCAAGCACATCACCCTCACGGGTCATCTGGTTTCTTTTCCAGTCAAAGGTGTTCTCACTGTCTTTCAATTCAAGAAATTCCCGAATGTTTGTCTGCCCACCCTTGAGTTTTTCAAGCTTTGCACGACGTGTTTGAACATGGTTTTCTTGAATGGCGATCAGGTCTCGCTGTAGTTGCTGCTGGGCGGTCAATTGTTGCTTGAGCTTGTTCTCCGACTCAGCCACCATCGCCGCTTGCCTCCGGACCCGAATACTGCGAATTCTCAATACGGTTTGTAGCTGAAAGTGAGTTTGCTTCATCAAATCAAGCCCTCTCAGTCAAGCTTTGAAAAGACGATACGATTCTCGCAAGGCCCTTGAAGGTCTCCTGCGTTGGCGAGTTCTCGTTTCGACCCTGTCGCATCCAGTCCTTGAGATTTGGCACAACCCGAAGTGCCTCATCCACGATCGGATCTGTTCCGGCCTGATATTCATTGAGCCGAACCAGTAACTCCATTTCCTGATGAATCGACAGGATGCGCCGAACGGCTTGGGATAACTTGACATGCTCGGGGGAAACAATATGATCCATCACCCGTGAAAGGCTACGCAGGGGATCAACCGCTGGAAAATGAGCTGACTCCACATATTTCTGGCTAAGCAGAATATGCGCGTCAAGCAGGCTTTTGGCCTCGCTGGCCAGCGGATCGTCTTCAAACTTTTCAGATTCCATCAGGACCGTGAATATCGCTGTAATGGAACCTTGGTTTGTCCTCCCAGCCCGTTCTACAAGTTGGGGAAGCAAACTGTACACAGATGGAGTAAACCCAGCTGAAGTTGCGGGTTCTCCTACCATTAATCCAATTTCACGCTGAGCCCTTGCAAGACGGGTGATTGAGTCGACCAGAAGTAACACCGATTTTCCCTGATCGCGAAAGTGTTCAGCAATGGTCATGGCGGTAAATGCTGATCTGACTCGCTCTGTTGGCGATCGATCTGACGTTGCGCAAACAAAAACACTTTTGGATCGGATCTCGGTGCTTATTTCACGGTCCATGAATTCACGCAGTTCTCGGCCCCGTTCCCCCACCAGCGCAAACACAACAATATCCGCGTCTACGCCACGAGCGATCTGTGACAGAAGCGTGGTTTTTCCGCAGCCGGGCGGTGCAAATACGCCCACCCTTTGCCCGACACCAATACTATTGAGCCCATCGATGACTCGCACACCAGTCTCCAGGTGACGGCAAACAGGTGGGCGCTCTGCTGCCAGCGGCGCTTGTCGCATTACTGGAACCGAGTCTGAAGAGAAAGAAAGTGCCCAAGTTGAGCGATCCGCCGGATTGAGCATGTTCCTGCCCATGCCATCAAGAACCTGGCCAACTATTCCGGCATGGCTTTCTATGCAATGTCGACGCCCAAACGGTGTCACCTTGGATCCTAGGCGCACGCCATCAACAGAATCTAGGCAAGCGATTGTGGCCTCGTTGCCGCTGAAAGCGACAACTTCGCCCAGCACAGTTTTTCCGTTTTCGCAGGAGATCTCACACATTTCTCCCCGAGTGATATCTGGCAGTGTTGCGCGCAGCGTATTCATCACGATTTCATGTACGTGACCAACACGTGTTACCGGGTCCAGCGTTTGAATTCTTGCCTTAAAGCGCGCCAGAGGATCTGGTGTGCCGGGTAAGCAACTCGACAAATCAATCAACTCATTCATCGCTGTCATAGGGGCAACTCATAACGGGTGCTTCCGACAAACACAAGACCACTTTCAGACACCTGATCCAATACAACGCCTTGATAGCTGGCTCCTACAAAAAGCCTTGTTCCATCGCGCAACATCAAAGCAGGTTGAGCTCCCAACAACACGCCGGCGACTTCAATGTCATCGACAGCTTTCTGCTCATCGGTCAGGCTTAAAGTGGCAATGATTTCTATCTGCCGGCCATGGTCGGACGATATCCGTTTGATGAGCGACTCAAAAATTTGCAACTGCATTCTGCTCATGGAGCCCCTTGCACTCACCCGAACCTTCTCGTATTCAATATTCACGTCGAAGTCGCTTAATTTCTGCTCCCCTTTGAATTGCAAGAGCTGAAGTTGAACAACCCTGAGCAACTGGTCGGCCACAGGTGGTGCAGGAGGAGGTGGTATCGCCTTTGGATTTTCTATCAAGTTGGCAGCGGGGAATGCTTGAGATTCCGAGAAGTTCGCTGAACCAAAGAAGAGAATGACGGTGGTCGCCATCAGGCCAAACAGGCAAGAGATTGCCATCACAGTCCCTGGCCCGATTGAACGAACCAACTCCAGTGCACCTCCGAAGAAACGGGCTCCATTGTTCGTAAACTTCGACCACAAAAGACCTGATTCGCTGTTCGCAGTGATCGTAAACTGAACCTGGCGGCAGGTTATCGTCATCGACTGACCTGCGTAAATTACCCGGCTTGGCGTTTTGCCGGCTTGGCCCAAGAAGCGAACATCACTTGAGATTTCCTCGAAGGTAATCCTGTTGCCATGTACACGAAGCTTTAGGCACTGATCAGGAATTCCGTCATCACAAAGAAAAACCTCGGAGTTCGCATTTCCTCCAAGTGTCACAATGCCATGATTGAATTTCCACTTGGCACCTGCATGCAAGCCAGAGGTTACTTCAATATTCAATGCAAGCATCTTTAGGCCTCTCTAGTGTCGTGATTGATGCTTATTAGTGAATCGTCGTACTCAATAGACTTCAGCAACTTAATTCCATAGCGATTCGAAATTTCCTGATACGAAAGAACAGGCACTGCGCTTAGCCTGTCCTGGATCAGCATCCTGACATGTGCCCTGCAATCCATTGATGTGATTAGCAGAGGCAACTTTTCGAAATGATAGAACTCGCTGTATTGCACTTCGATCATGTCGACCATCAAGTTCAGGGACGATGCATCGGCATCAATGAATGTTCGACTGCCATCACTTCGTATGCTTTCGCGGATTGACTGCTCGAAGTCTGGCGACAAGGTACAAATGCTGAAGGTTTTGTCCACACAATGCTGAAAACTTATTTGTTCAAACAGCCCCTTGCGCACCTGCTCTGCAATCACAAGGACATCTCGCTCTCTTTGGGCCCAGTCAATAAGACAATTTAGAACCGTTCGAATGTTTTTGACTGAAACCCGCTCAATCAGCAGTTTCTGGAAAACTTCTGTGACCTTGGACAGCGGTAGTACCCGCTCCAATTCCTTGAGTTGCTCACCATTCTTGTCGGACAGTCTTGCGACATGTCTTTGAAAGTCATTCAGATTGAAATAATCGACCGATCTTGAAACAAAAAGACCAATGATCAAGTTGCTCCATCTCTTCTCAAAGCAACAGTAAGAAATATTGTTTTTATCCAGGCTATTTTTGTTGACGGGCTCGGTCAGGTAGAAATCTCTGCCCAAGATGGGATCTCGTTCTCGGACAACATCGATTCCCAAACTCTCCAGTCGAGAGGGCTCGCAAAATACTGCAATTCTTCGATCAGACGGATCAATCTCAAGCATGGGTACACCGAAGACATGGAATTCAATCTGCGGGGCGGCATGCTCGCTAAAATCAATGGTGGGATAAAGCGCGCCAGATTCTTCAATTAACTGGTTACGTGATGCCTTGCAGATCGACCGAAACATTTGTTTCAGATTCGGCTCAAGGCTTCCAGGAATCTTGACCTCCATCGGCAAGAATGTTTTTGTCAGCGTGATGTCTTCCATATCCTTGCCGATTGCTGCCGCATTTAACGCATCGTCAATGTGCTGCGCCTGAGGCTCGATGTCGTTCTTCTTATTGCCCTTGTCTACAAAAAACGACTTGCCGAGCAAAAGTGCAGATGCCACAAGAAACACCACAGCAGGCATGCCTGGAACCAAGGCGAAGCATGCACAAAAAAGGCCGCTGATTTGTAACGCACGGGCATTGGATGTGAGATCGAGGATCATGTCTTGGGCGGTACTTGATCCATCGGCTTCGCCTTTTGTAACCCTGGTCACAATCAAACCCGCTGCAACAGAAGTTAGCAACGATGGGATGATTCCAATGAGTCCATCACCCACTGTCAACACTGAATAGATCGAACCAGCCTGGGACAGGGTCATGTCTTTTTGCAACATGCCTATTGCGATCCCCCCGATCAGGTTGATCGCTGTAATGATCAAGCCCGCGATCGCGTCATTTTTTACAAATTTGATTGCGCCATCCATGGCCCCGAATAATTGCGACTCTTTCTCGAGCATGGCTCTCTTTTGCTTGCCTTCAGCTTGCGTGATGTTGCCCGCGCGAAGGTCGCTGTCAATCGACATTTGTTTACCCGGCATACCATCGAGCGAGAATCGGGCGGCCACCTCGGCCACTCGCTCAGATCCTTTCGTCACTACGAGAAAGTTCACGATAGCCAGAATCAAAAACATGATCAGACCGACGGTGACATTGCCCCCAATCACAAATTCTCCAAACGTCTGGATGATGTGACCGGCGTCCGCCTCCAACAGAATTTGTCTTGTTGTGGAAATGGTAAGAGCCAACCTGAAAAGCGTGGTCATCAGGAGAATGGCGGGAAAAGATGAAAACTTGAGAGGAGTTTCAAGCAACATCGCACTGACTACGAGCACGATGGTGGCGCTGATATTGACGGCGATCAGAATGTCCAGAAGTACCGGGCTAAGGGGAATAACCATCATGACGATGATTACCAGAACAAAGCATGCACCCACCAACTCAGATCGGTTTGACGCCAGGCGGGCAAACTCATTAATTGAAGAAAGTAACTTTTTTGTTTGCACGCCTGTCACCGATTAGATTACTGCTGACTACTGTATGTGTTGCTCCCAAGAAGATGGTTCCGAGTTTTCGCTCAATGCGATTGAAAATTGAGGCTTTACGACATTAACCGTTGCTTCGTTGCAGTTGCTGAATCAAAAGGTTAATCATATTGAGGTGCGAGCCCAAACCATTGCCCACTTGGGGATGTCCGTGAAACAAACTGTCGCCAACAGGTATCACTGGAACACCCTGCTGATGCGACCAACCGGAGTCATCGCCAATGTACAAATGTGGAGCCCAGAGAAACGGTGGGTCTACCCTGCATTCGGAGTGATGCCCAACGGCACCCGAAGCCAGCACATCCACTATGATTTTCCACCTTGGATCGGACAGCTTTGACAAGTTATCCCATACCTGATCAAGAGAAAGCGGGTCCTTGATTTCGTTTTGAAGCAGCCACGCGTCATCCTGCCTTAAACCAAAAAAGGCGATCCATTCTCCTGAGCTCAAATGCGTGGGCCATACATAAATCCAATTGTCGTGATTAATCGTACGAATCTTTTCGATCAAAACAGGACCCAGGTGCCGGGGAATGCCTCGAATTTTCAACATCCAGCTGGAGAGAGGTACACCGTTCAAAGTTGGTCGACAGTCCCCGTTGTCGTAAACCGAAACCGCCAGGTTGCGCGCATCCCTGGGTGCTATTGCGACGGGATTTACGCCAAAGGCGCAATAACCTTGAACAGTTTCCAGATCTGAACTGCACAAGACCACCTCGCACTCTTTTTTCATTTGACCTTTTGCCCGCCATCGCCCACCTGTTGCATCGAATACGAGATCTGGCTGAAGCTGCAACAACAGGTTTTCAGTTTTTTCATTTGAGTAGACAAACTGACAATCAAGAATTTGCGCGAGTGACAACAGGTGACTTTCCAGTTCGCGAAGTGTCCATGGCAGATACTCGCCCAGAGGAGCCACAGAATTGATTCCTGAAGGGTGATTAAAAAACATGAATTCGCTGACAGGAATGTTGATAGGCCAACTTCTTGTGAAAGCAGTGCCCTGACCTTCGCTGTTGACTCTGTGTTCCAGAACATGAAGCACGATGCGGGGGCCAAATAATTTTTTCAAGGCCACAGCCAGCATAAGTCCCACTGGCCCCCCACCAACGATCACAAAGCGCTCGCTGTTGCGGGGTAACTGTTGCCTCAGTTCAAGGCGCGTGTTGGTGGAAATAGCCGTGTTTTGAAAGCAGGCAGGTACTACCGGTGTTTGCGGGGAATTTGACCCCAGCACGGCCCATTCTTCGGCACTTAACAGATAGTTGCGGCCGACTGACAGGGCATACAACCACCCCTGCATGGCAGAGTTCAGACCGACTGCTTGATGTATCGCCAACCAATCGGTAAGCACTTGATTTGCCAGCATGTGCGGACCCAGTCAAGAAAAATGCGGACCTGAGAAGACAGTTCGCTAATCTACTGATATCTTGTGTGGCAAAAACCGGCGGCAAGTTCCAGACAGCGGATTACCGGCAGGCAATCCATTGTCTGGAGGTGTTACACGTTGAAGTACTGGCTCTGGGGATGACTAAAATAAAATCCGCTGACACTGGCCGCAGGCATCATCGCAAAGTTCTCGGTCAGTGACATCCCGATTTCGCCACAGTTCATGACCTCGAACATGGCTTTCTTGATGGTGTGTTCTGGGCAGGCGGGGTAACCAGGGGCAGGACGAATACCCTGATACTTCTCTGCAATGAGTTCTTCATTGCTCAAAGTTTCATCGGCTACATAACCCCAAAGGTCTTTTCGCACACGCTGGTGCATGCACTCCGCAAAGGCTTCAGCCATTCGGTCTGCGATGGCCTTGAACATAATGGAGCTGTAGTCGTCATGGGCTGCCTGGAATTGCGATTCCTTTTTTTCAACCCCGATGCCTGCGGTAACCGCAAAGAGACCGATATAGTCTTGTTTCACACCCTTGGGGGCGATGTAATCGGCCAGTGATTTGTTGAACACGCCTTCTCGCTTCACACCCAGCTGGCGTCCGGGATTGTACGTGAATAAAACTTGGGCTCGGGTGTCGTCGGTGTACACCTCGATGGTGTCATCATCAATGGTATTGGCCGGGTAAAACGCCACTGCCGCGTTGGCTTGCAACCAGCGACCTTCAATGCATTTTTTCAACATGGCTTGGCCGTCTTCAAACACTTTGCGGGCGGCTTCGCCCACCAGTTCGTCTTCCAGCACGCGGGGATAGCCGCCATGTAAATCCCAGGTTTGGAAAAACGGCGTCCAGTCAATGTACTGGGCGATATCAGCCAAATCGTAATTCTTGAAGTAGCGTTTGCCGATGAACTTGGGCTTTGGTGGTGTGTAATCGATCCAATCCAGTTTTGGCTTGTTGGCACGCGCCTCCTCGATACTGAGTACCGGCGCTGCCTTTTTGTTGGCATGCTGTTCGCGTACACGTTCGTATTCAGTTTTCAATTCGGCTTTGAACGTGTCGGCCGATTCATCCGACAACAAATTCGAGGCCACACCCACAGAACGGCTGGCGTCTGAAACGTAGACAGTGGGGCCATCGTAATGCGGTGCAATTTTCACAGCAGTGTGCACGCGGCTGGTGGTGGCGCCACCGATGAGCAAGGGAATGCCACGGTCGCGGAAATAGGGGTCGCGTTGCATCTCGCTAGCCACATAAGCCATTTCTTCAAGCGACGGTGTAATAAGGCCCGACAGCCCAATGATGTCGGCATTGATTTCTTTGGCTTTCGCAAGAATTTGCTCGGCGGGCACCATCACGCCCATGTTCTCGACTTCAAAGTTGTTGCACTGAAGAACAACGGTCACGATGTTTTTGCCGATGTCGTGCACATCGCCTTTCACGGTGGCAATCAAAATTTTGCCTTTGGCTTTGGCGTCGCCACCGGCGGCCACCAGCTGCTTTTTCTCTTCCTCAATGTAGGGAATAAGGTGAGCCACGGCCTGCTTCATGACACGAGCACTTTTAACAACCTGCGGCAGGAACATTTTGCCTGCACCAAACAGGTCGCCGACTACGTTCATGCCGTCCATCAGCGGGCCTTCAATCACATTGATTGGGCGGCCGCCATTGGCTGCTATTTCAGCGCGGCATTCTTCGGTGTCTTCCACAATGAAGTTGGTAATGCCATGCACCAGTGCGTGGGCCAGGCGCTTTTGTACCGGTTGGTTGCGCCACTCCAGGTTTTCTTCCAGCTTCTTGCCGCCCGCTTTCAGGGTGCCTGCGAATTCGATCATTCGCTCGGTGGCGGTTTTACCGAAATCGGGATCGTTGGCGGGAAGATCGGGCTGACGATTCAGCACAATGTCTTCCACGCGGGCTTTCAGCGCGGGCTCAAGCTCGTCGTAAACGCCCATCATGCCGGCGTTCACAATGCCCATGGTCATGCCGTTTTTGATGGCGTGGTACAGGAACACGGTGTGAATGGCCTCGCGGGCAGGTTCATTGCCGCGGAAACTGAAGGACACGTTGGACACACCGCCTGAAATTTTGGCATGCGGCAGGTTTTTCTTGATCCAGCCTGTGGCCTCGATAAAGTCGTTGCCGTAGTTGTCGTGCTCTTCGATGCCTGTTGCAATGGCGAAGATGTTCGGGTCGAAGATGATGTCTTCGGCCGGGAAGCCCACTTCATTCACCAGAATGTTGTAAGCACGCTCGCAAATTTCAATTTTTCGGGCGTAGGTGTCGGCCTGGCCTTTCTCATCAAAAGCCATCACGATAACGGCTGCACCATAGCGCTTGCACAATTTGGCCTGGCGCTTGAATTCGTCCACGCCCTCTTTCATGGAAATGGAGTTGACCACCGCCTTGCCTTGCACGCATTTCAAGCCGGCTTCGATGACATCCCACTTGGAGGAATCGATCATGACCGGTACGCGTGAAATATCGGGCTCGGACGCCATGAGGTTCAGAAACTTCACCATGGCCGCTTTGGAATCCAACATGGCTTCGTCCATGTTCACGTCCACAATTTGCGCGCCGTTTTCAACCTGCTGACGAGCCACACTGAGTGCTTCGTCGTATTGCTCATTCAAAATCATGCGGGCAAACGCTTTGGAGCCGGTGACGTTGGTGCGCTCGCCCACGTTGATGAACAGGCTGTTGTCATCAATGTTCAGTGGCTCCAGACCCGACAAGCGACACTTGGGCTCAACCGTCGGGATGACTCGGGGCTTTTGGTTTTCCAGTGCTTTGGCAATGGCCGCGATGTGATCAGGCGTGGTGCCACAGCATCCACCCGCCACATTCAAAAAGCCTGCTTGCGCAAATTCCTTCACGAGGCTGGAGGTGATTTCGGGTGTTTCGTCGAAACCCGTGTCGCTCATCGGGTTGGGCAAACCGGCGTTGGGATACACGCAAATGGGCACGTCGCAAATTTTGCTGAGTTCAGCCACATAGGGGCGCATCAGCGACGCGCCAAGCGCACAGTTCAAGCCGATGGTAATGGGCTTGGCATGGCGCACGGAATTCCAGAAAGCTTCCACAGTTTGACCCGACAACACGCGACCGGAGGCATCGGTCACTGTGCCGGAAATCATGATGGGCAATTTATTGCCGGAATCTTCAAAGTACTGATCGATCGCGAATAGTGCGGCTTTGGCATTCAGCGTGTCGAAAATGGTTTCGACCAGCAACAGGTCAACGCCGCCTTCAACCAGCCTTTGGTTTGCTGGTAGTAAGTGGCCACCAGTTCGTCGAACGTAATATTGCGAGCACCGGGGTCATTCACATCGGGGCTGATGGATGCGGTTTTGGGCGTGGGCCCCAGGGCACCTGCGGCAAAGCGGGGCTTTTCCGGTGTGGAATACTTGATGCAGGCTTGCTTGCACAAGCGGGCGGCTTCGCGGTTCATCTCGTCAACGAGGTGTTCCATCTCGTAGTCGGCCTGGGCCACGGTGGTGGCACCGAAGGTGTTGGTTTCCAGAATATCGGCGCCGGCGGCCAGGTACTGCTCATGAATCTCGGTCATGATGGCGGGCTGGGTAAGCACCAACAACTCGTTGTTGCCCTTGATGTCGCGGTGAAAATCAGCGAAACGCTCGCCCCGGTATTGGGCTTCCGTGAGCTTGTACTGCTGAATCATGGTGCCGGTTGCACCGTCGAGAATCAGGATGCGTTTTTGAAGGAGTTCACGGAGTTGGGCTTCGACTGCAGCGCCGTTGACAACAAGACTGTTGTGCTCGGCAGGCGAAGAAGCGGGGCGCGTGTTCATCGCGGGGCCTCTATATGATGCAAGGGTTTGAAAACAGGCTGCATTTTAGCAGGTAAATGGCGTAAAGCGTTGTACTCCGGACGTACGGCGAAGCAAGTGAACCGCGCAATATTGCCTAAGCAATGCTTCTAATTCCGGCTTGATGCTTCTGGCTTGGGGCATGCGAAACGCCTTGGCGTCTTCGCATCGGTTCCTGGCGGAACCGCCCCGCGCTGCGAATCCGCCGGGAAGCCTTGCAAAGCCGGCAACACAGCGCAGCTCACTTACTCCTCCGTTGTATCTTTGAGTCTCCCACTTTTTCCATTTCACGGCACCACAGTAGCCCCTCGCAGGCGATATAAACCATACAGGTTGGCCACAGTGATCACGATCATGGTCAAGCACAGTTCCCAGGAATCAAACAGGTAACCATGCACCGCCCACAGGGCGTTGGTGACCAATGTGGCTTTGCGCATGCCAACGTTGCCCATCATGAACAAGGCCCATGTTCCCAACAAGGTAGCAAACAGCGGCAGAGAACTGGCCAGCCAGCCCTGCCAGGTGAACACAGCAATCGCAATCGCCAGACCGCTAAAACCTAGTACCAGCGCCAAACGCAAACGCTGGCCCATGACGTTGGAATAAATGGTGACGGCTTGTCGTACCCCAGTCAGCAACATGATCAAGAAACCGGTGTGCACGCCCAACAGGTAGTATTGAAGCCCCCAAGCCATTGACGACAACGCAAACAAGAGCTTGGTACCGCGCTCTGATATGACGCAGAACCCGGCAATACTCAGACCAAACGCCAGGACGCCGACAGCCCGGGTTAATAAATCAGTTGAATCCAATTCTGATGATTCCAGTCGTGATGAAACATTGTTCGCAATACTACCTTTGAATTGTTAACTCCCGGGCAGCAAACACAATCCATCTGAGATTGATTCAATACCCTGAAAAACCAGACAAATCATGCCTCTTTAACGATTGAGGGTTGCCTCAGCCTGAGTTACAGTGATTCATCCGCAATTTCCCCAAATTCCGCTTCATGCTTAATTTCAATATTCGCTCAAGCTTCACAACCCGCTTGATCGTAGGCAGTCTGATTGCGCTGTTTTTACTGTCTATTCCTGTGGCCATTACCGCGCACTGGATTTTGCGCAACAACACCATCAACCAAGCGGGTGTGAATGCTTGGCGCAAACCGAGCAAATCGCGCAGTCGGTTGACCGTCATTTGAAAGAGCACTTGCGTGACCTGGTCTACACCAGTCGCATTGAGCAGTCATTTGGAAATTTCAGTGCCGAAGAACAAACCAAGCTTTTGCAGATCATGCGCGACCACACCCCGGGCTATTTGTGGATTGGTGTGGCAGCACCGGACGGCACCGTACTGGCTGCACTGGACGATTTGTTGGTTGGAAAAAGCGTAGCTGCGCGCCCGTGGTTCAAACAGGGTTTGATAGCACCGGCGATTATGGACGTGCATGAGGCGGCTTTGCTTGCGGCCTTGTTACCTTCTCGGGCTGAAGAAAAGTACCAGTTTATTGATTTCACCACCCCGCTGAAAAACAGGGCAGACGAAATTATTGGGGTGATCGGCATTCACCTGGACTGGAAGTATTTCATTGCAGAAATCGAGAAAGACGTATTCAACACCATTAACCCATCCGCACCCACCGTAATTCTGGCCAAAGACGGCAGCTTGAGAATGGGCAATCGACTTGACCTGGCGGACTTTCAGGACAGCACAGCCTGGACTTCAATGGCCGGTTTCCAAAAAGCCGTGGCCGGGGAAAACAACTGGTCGATAGAAACCTTGAGTGACGGGAGAGACTACCTGGTGGCTTTTTCGCCCAACAACAGCGCGGAGACCCGCAGTTTGGGCTGGATTTCAGCCACGGTGACCCCGCTGGATGCCGTGGCATCTCCAATTTCAAAGGCACTGATCGGCGCCATTGTTGCTTTGATTATTGGCACAGTGGCCACCCTGTTGCTGGTGCTTGCACTGGGCAGAAGCCTTTCTGCCAAGGCCAGCGCTTATCTTGAACTTGTTCGAAAAAATGACCCCAAAGCGCTTGAAGCCTCCATGAAGGAGTTACCCACCGAGCTGCAACCCATTTCCCGAGACATTCTTGATTTGACCCGAGGATTGACTGAAAAAAGCTTGTCACTTGAAAAAGCCCTGAAATCCGCCAAGGAAAGTTACTGGGTGGTTGAAGCCCTGATTGTGCAGGCACCCATTCCAATCGCCATGTTTGACACAGAAATGAACTACGTGGCGGCCTCCTCACGCTGGGTACAAACCTTTGCAAATGGCCACAAGGGCAGCCTGGTCGGCAAAAACCATTACGACGTGGTGCCCAACCTGCACGAACGCTGGCGCCAAGCGCATAAGGCGGGCCTGGCGGGTGAAAGCCTGTCGGCCACTTCAGACCCTTGGACTAGCCAGGACGGACACACCATTTGGCTGGATTGGGCCATTGAGCCTTGGCTGAAACCAGATGGTCACCGCGGCGGCATTATCTTGATGTGCAAGGATGTGACCGAAGAGCGGCTAATTCGGGATAGCCTCGCCGAGAGCGAAGAACGTTTCAAGCTGGCCATGGAGGGTTCACACGATGGACTGTGGGATTGGCAAGTGGGAACGAACAAGGTTTATTTTTCACCCAGCTGGAAACGCTTGCTGGGCTACGAAGACCATGAGTTAAGCAATGATTTCGGTACCTGGGAACGCTTGACCGCGCCCGATGACCTCGAGGTGGCAAAAAAGGTTCTGGCCGAGGCTTTAGACGATCCTGAAAAGGATTCTTACGAGGCCGAATTCTGCATGGCGCACAAAAACGGCCATTGGGTACATATTTTGGCCAAGGCCCTGATTGTACGCGACGAAGACGGCAAACCGACCCGGGTGGTGGGTACTCACCTGGACCGGACCGTCCAGCTAGAACTGGAAAGCCGGCTTCGTGAAACAGCCATTGCAGCCAAGGCGGAGAAAGACTCCAACGCAGAAAAAAGCCGCTTTTTAGCCACCATGAGCCATGAAATTCGCACGCCTTTGAACGGAATCATGGGTTTTGCACGTTTGCTGGAGATGGATTTGCCACCCGGTGAGCTAAAGGAACAAGCAGGTTATCTCGTGCAGTCCTCCGAAACACTGTCGTCAATTCTCAACGACATTCTTGACTTCTCGAAACTGGAGTCGGGCATGGTCAAGCTTGTAGATTCGCCATTTTTGATGGAGCAACTGCTCAAAGGCAGCACAGAATTGCCTCGCCTGACCTGCGAATCCAAGGGTGTGAAGTTTGAGCTGAACAACAAACTGGGCGAGCATCAGATTTATTCCGGTGACATGGGTCGCCTGCGCCAAATACTCCAAAACCTTTTATCTAACGCGATCAAGTTCACTTCTCACGGCAAAGTTAGCTTAACCGTCAGCAACACACAATTAAATCCAAACGAAGACCTGATTACTTTTGAGGTCAGTGACACTGGCCTTGGCATTCCAAAAGACAAACAATCACTGTTGTTCAAGCCTTTTTCGCAGGTACACACTGACCGTGAAAACCGGTTTGGCGGTACTGGGCTTGGTTTGTCGATCGTAAAAAGCTTGGTCAACGCCATGGGTGGGGAAATTCAGCTGGAGTCGGAGCTGGGTCAAGGCACACAGGTGATGTTCTCGGTCTCGCTGAAACGCGAGCATCAGCTAGACAGCCAAAGCCAGGAGCGAATCCTGCCCCTGAGGCCACTGCGCGTACTTGTGGCCGACGATACACCCCTGAACATCAGGCTGATCCAGACTTTCCTGCAGAAAGATGCCCATCTGGTCGACGTGGCCAGAGACGGCAAAGAAGCCCTGAACAAAGCGATGACAGAACCCTATGACTTTATTTTGCTCGATATCGACATGCCCAAGCTGTCGGGTTATGAGGTGGTCGAGAAAATTCGATCCACAACTGGTCCGAACCAGCAATGCGAAATTGCCGCATTGACAGGCTACGCTTTCGACAGTGATATTGAGCGGGCTGTGGCCGCGGGCTTTAATTACCATTTCGCAAAACCGATTCAGTTCAATTTGTTGTTAAATCGCTTGGCAATAAGTAGTCAGAATACGAAATGATCACCCACCATGCGAAATGTGGTGCAAAATAGCGGGCTGTTGAATTTGACTAAAAAACGGGGTGTTTTATGGAATTACTAATGGATCCAAACGTTTGGATCGCTTTTGCGATTTTGACGGCCTTGGAAATCGTGCTGGGTATCGACAACATTGTGTTCATTACAGTGCTGGTGTCGAAACTGCCCGCAGACATTCGCGACCGCGTGCGCCAGTTCGGTTTGATGTTCGCAATGGCGACCCGAGTGGGCCTGCTGTTTTCGCTGTCCTGGATTATTGGTTTGACCGAACCCTTGTTTGAAGTGGCTGGCAAAGCGATCACTGGGCGAGACTTGGTACTGTTCTTCGGGGGTTTGTTCCTGTTGTGGAAGGCCTCAAAGGAAATTTACCTCGAAGTGGAAGCACCACACCAGGTTGAAGAAGAACTGGAAGCAGGTGCCGCTATTCAGAAAACCGGTGCCAAGCTGTTTTGGTACTCCATCATTCAGATCGGTATTTTGGATATCGTGTTCAGCTTGGATTCCGTGATTACTGCGGTGGGCATGGCTGACGACATCGAGGTGATGATTGCTGCCGTGATGGTGGCGGTGGGTGTGATGATGCTGTTTGCCAAATCAATTGGCGAGTTTGTTGAGGCGCACACCTCTGTGAAAGTATTGGCACTGGCCTTCTTGATGATGGTCGGTATGTTGCTGATCGCGGAAAGTTTTGGCCAACACGTGCCCAAGGCTTACCTGTACAGCGCAATGGGCTTCTCGCTGCTGGTTGAATTGCTGAACCTGCGATCAAAAGCCAAACGTCAACGGCTTGAAGAAATGGCACGTGCCAAAACCAACGCTGCCTGATAAAACCCGGTAGTAAATTGCAGAAAAGCCAGTGTAAACTGGCTTTTTTGTTTTGTGGGCCAAGCAAACAGCCCCACAGCGTCAAACCCAGAGGGTGAATTCATGCAGCACCGAATTGCTCAGTTTCTTGTTCTTTTCTCGCTTACTCTGATTTCAACGGCGGGGCACACCGAATCCAATGTCTGGAACCTCTGGAAACAGCCAGGGGTTCATGCAATCATGCGCCACGCCAGTGCACCAGGTTTTGGCGACCCGGAAGGGTTCACCTTGGGCGACTGCAATACACAGCGCAACCTGAGTGCTTCAGGACGAGAAGAAGCCAGGAAATTGGGCGAAACCATTCGAAGTCAGGGAATCACGCTAAATGCCATTTATTCAAGCCAATGGTGCCGCTGTTTGCACACCGCAGAGGAATTAAAATTGGGCAAGGTGCAGGCTTTGCCTGCCTTGAATTCATTTTTCCAGGGGCGGGGCAACAGTGCTGAGCAAACCAGCGCTTTGAAGAAACACCTTGCCACGCTTAAACCCACCGACAAGGTGTTGTATGTCACCCATCAGGTCAATACCACCGCCCTGACAGGTATTTATCCTGATTCGGGTGAAGTAGTTTTATTCAAGTTCAATCCGGACGGCCAAGTCACCGTGATTGGGCGGGTTCAAACTCAATGACATCCACTTACAGACCTTAACAAAACTTAACCCAGGGACGCTGAACTTCGCCGGCACAACTGCCTCGAACAGTTAACGATTTCGGTTCAACAGCCGGGACGTGTGGAAAATCTTGTAGTTTGAAATTCCAACTGGAGGTAGTAAACATGTTGAAATCAAAACTCACGACAGCAAGCCTGATTGGTTCAATTGCACTTTCAGCAGCCGCTTTTAGCCTGCCTGCCCAAGCCGAAATCATGGTGGGTGGTGCGCCCATGCTGCCAAGCAAAGACATCGTCGACAATGCCGTCAATTCAAAAGATCACACCACTTTGGTGACTGCCGTACAAGCCGCAGGCCTGGTGGATACCTTGAAAGGCAAGGGACCATTCACAGTATTTGCGCCAACCAATGATGCATTTGCCGCACTGCCGAGCGGCACCGTGGACACTCTTCTGAAACCAGAAAACAAATCGGCCCTGCAAGGTGTGCTGACCTACCACGTGGTGCCTGGGAAAATTACAGCCGCCGATTTGAGCAACAAAATTGTTCAGGCCGGTGGAATGGCCACCCTGAAAACAGCATCGGGTGCCTCGCTGGGCGCCAAGCTGCAAGGTGACAAAGTCGTGTTGGTTGACGAAAAAGGCGGTACGGCTGAGGTCACCATTGCAAACGTCACCCAATCCAATGGCGTGATCCATGTGGTGGACAGCGTGTTACTGCCTAACTCCTGATCCCATTTTCCCCTGATGGGCGCTCAGCAAGCCTGTCGTCATCTCCGACCTGTAATTGCTGTTTTGGCGAGCCCACGCGGTTCGCCTTTTTTTATGCAGCTTTCTAACGCGCCCGGGTCACCAACACAATGCCCAACACCACGGGAACAATGCCAATGAAATCGATCCAGTTCAAAGGCTCGTTCAGCAGCCATGCGCCTGCCAACAAGCCCAAGGGTGGTGTTAAGAAAAACCACACACTGGCTGCGCTGGCACTGCCACGCTCCAACAGGTTAAACCACAACTGATAACCGGTAATCGACACCACCAACACCAGCCATGCAAATGCGCCAGCAAACGAGGGAGTCCAGACGATTGCGGACCAGTCTTCCATGAACAAGGCAACAGGCAACAACAAAAGGCCACTCAGAATGATCTGAAAACCAGTCCCGGTCACAATATCGGTGCGCACAGGCCATTTTTTGTACAGCACCGTGCCAAAGGCCAGGGTTAGTAAAGCCGCCAGTACCAGCAGGAAGCCTTCAAGCGAGTCTGTAGTAGAGCCGATTCGGTTGCGAACAATAAAGGCCACACCCAGAAAACCCAAAGCCAAACCCAGCACCTTTTGGCGTGTGAGGGGTTCGCGCAACAAAAACGAAGACAACACGGCAACCACAATAGGGTTTGCACTAATAAGAATGGTGGACAAACCCGAGGACAGGCTGCCCATGCCGGTCCAGCTTAAACCCAGATAAAGCGCATGGTTCAACAATCCCAAGGCGCTTAACACGCCCAACTCTTGGTGGGTTAATTTGCGCAGTGTTCCGCGCCAATGCGCCCAGGCCAGCATCAAGGCCCCAGCCACAAGAAAACGCAAAGTTAGAAACAACAGGGGTGGGCTGTCGATCAAACCAATTTTCGCAGCAGGAAATGCGCTGGTCCAGATCAGGACGAATGGAAACGCCAATGAAGCGTTTCTCAAAAGGGGGTATTGATTCATTCAAGGAAATCCAGTAATTGTGAGACATTGTAATCAGCGAATCTGCTAAACCTAGCCGACGACCGGAGTTTTAGATGCTCGAGCAGTTCCGATTAATCGTCGTGGATGATGAAAAACCCCAACTTGAAGCACTGTGTTCACTGCTTCAAGATGCGGGATTTGAAGTCAAAGGATTTCCTGAACCAGTCCAGGCGCTGGAACACTTGAAGCGCCAAAGCTTTGATGTGCTGCTCACCGACCTGCGACTTCCCGGCATGGACGGCATCGAGTTGGTGCAACGTGCACGCCAACTGGACCCCGATTTAAGCGCTGTGCTGATGACCGGGCATGGCAGCATTAAAACTGCGGTAGACGCCATGAAGCTTGGGGTGCTGGATTACATCCTGAAACCCTTCAAGGTCAGCGAGTTGATGCCGGTAGTGAACCGGGCCATCGAGGTGCGTAAATTAAAGCTGCAAAACTCGCAGCTGATCCGCGACCTTTCCAGCAGCAATTCACGCTTGCTGGAAATGAACCATGAACTGGACCACTTTGCCGGGCGCGTTGCTCACGATCTGAATTCGCTTTGCCACATTATTCAGGGATTCGCAGGCAGCCTGACACGCCGGGCCCACAGCAAACTGGACGAGCAAGAGCAGCGCTACCTGCTGCGTATCAATGAGGCCAGCGCGCGCGGCGGTCAATTGGTGTCTGATCTGCTGGCTTTTGCGCGGCTTGGCTCAGGCGAATTGAAGTTCAACCAGGTGGTGTTGAATGAAGTGGTGGAAAAAGCCAGAGCCATGGTGGAATCGACCGAAGGCCTGCGACAGGCTGACTGGAGTATTGCCAAACTGCCCGACATTGAAGGTGATGAATCGCTGTTGGAGCAGGTGTTTGTCAACCTTTTTTCGAATGCTTTGAAATTCAGCCAGATCCGGGAACTGCCGACGATTGTGGTTGAAGCCAATGTTCTGAACGATGCCGTCGAAATCAAGGTTATCGACAACGGCGCAGGCTTCGACCCTGACCGGGCCGATGGTCTTTTCAGGCCTTTTCATCGTCTGCACAACGCTCATGATTTTGAAGGCCACGGCATGGGCCTGGCCAATGTAAAAAGAATCATTGAACGGCATGGCGGTCAAATCACCGCCGTGTCTGCTCCCGACAAGGGCGCTGTGTTTACCCTGATTTTGCCGATACACCAACACAGCAGCAGCACACGACAGGCAAACGTTGTAGCAGAAACCCCAAGCCTTGAGTTGACCAGCACAATCGACGAGAAAATTGACCCGCAACACTCAGAATTATTGAGCGCGTGTGTAGAACGGCTCAACGACATCGTGATGATTACCGAGGCCTCGCCAATCGACGCGCCTGGCCCGCACATAATTTACGTGAACTCGGCATTTGAAAAGGTAACTGGTTATAGCCGGGATGAAGTAATCGGCAAAAGCCCACGCCTGCTGCAAGGCCCTGAAACTGACAAAACCGAACTACAGAAAGTTCGGGCCGCCCTTGTAAACAAGGAATCTGTGCATGTCGAACTGGTGAATTACGGCAAAAGTGGCAAACCCCACTGGCTTGAAATGGACATCGTGCCGGTGTTGGGCTCGAACGGGGAGATACCCTATTTTGCGTCCATTCAACGCGATGTAACCGAGCGCCGCCGGGCGGAGGACAAACTCAAACGCAATGAAGCGCTGCAGCGTATTGGGGGGCGCCTTGCCAAACTGGGTGCCTGGGCCATTGAACTGGGCCCGGTGCCCCGCCTTTACTGGTCGGAAGAAGTATTCGACATACTGGAGATTGCCAAAGGCCAACTGCCCACCAGTTATGACGATGCGCTGCGTTATTACCATGGCAAATGGAAAAAGATCGTGGAGGCTGCGCTGACCCGCTGTTCAACCGAGGGGCTCGCATTTGAGCTGGAGCCTGAAATGCGCTCCAACAATGGCCGGCGAATATGGGCTCGCGTGGTGGGTGAGGCGGTGCGCAACGAGAAAGGCGAGATTGTTCGAGTGCAAGGTGCTTTTCAAGAGATCACCGACTCCAAACTGGCGGTGCTTACGCTGATGCACATGAATCGCCTGCTTGAAGCCCAGCAACGCGTGAATGACATTACCACCACCCTGGACAAGCCCGAAAAACTGTTGCAAGAGGTATGCAGCGTATTCTGCTCATTGGGTGGCCTGCCTTTGGCGTGGGTTTGTCAATTTGGCAAAGACTTGAGCGATTTGAAAGTAACGGCTGCCGATGGTTCTCAGCAAGAGTTTGTTTCTCAAATCATGAAGACCACCACCTTGCCACGTGATCATGAACTGGTGGACCGCTTGCGCGCCGGGAAAATGCACATTTGCCAGAATGTGGCAGAGGAACCGCAAGCCAAAATGTGGCATGAACAAGCCGTTGAAGAGGGTCTTGAGTCTTTTGCCATACTGCCCATTCATGCGCAAGGCAAACTGCGTGCAAGCCTGGTGTTGTTTGGGGCGGGCATTCACTTTTTCACCAACGAAGTGCGCCAGCTGTTGAAAACCTTGGCGAAAAATTTGTCTTTTGCATTTGAAAACCTGTTGTTTGCCGAGGAGCGAAGCCGCAATGCAGAGCGCCTCAAGTTGCTCGAAACATGCGTGGAACGCCTGAACGACATTGTGCTGATTACCGAGGCCGAACCAATCGATGGCGATGGTCCGAAAATACTCTATGTGAATGATGCTTTCGTCAGGCGCACTGGATACTCTCGCGAAGAAGCCATTGGGAAAACACCCCGAATTTTGCAAGGTGAGCGGACGCAGCGCGATGCCTTGGACCGCATCCGCAGCGCTTTAAAGAACTGGAAACCGGTTCGTGAAGAGCTGATCAACTACACCAAGAGTGGCGAAATGTTCTGGCTGGAACTGGAGATCGTTCCTGTGGCCGATGAGACAGGATGGTACACCCACTGGGTGGCGATTGAACGTGACATCACCGAGAGAAAACAGGCTGAAGCCGCATTAAAAGAGGGATCTGAGCGATTCCGGCTTTTGGCTAGCGCATCCAGAGACTGTATCTGGGACTGGAATTTGATCACCGATGAAATCTGGTGGAATGAAGGGTTCGAAAAATTGTTTGGGTTCGACCGAAAAACAATTGAACCCAGTAATGATTCCTGGATTAATCGCATTCACCCGGATGATCGTGAACGCGTGGTCAAAAGTATTTTTGAAGCCATCAATTCCAGTGGGGAAAGTTGGCAAAATGAATATCGATTTGCACATTTCAGTGGTCGCTGGCTGGATGTTCTGGACCGAGGTTACGTGATTCGGGATGAACAGGGAAAAGGCATTCGCATGATAGGCGGAATGACCGACATGACCCATATCCGGCAGTCTGAACGGCGCAGTCAAGCGCAATTGATACGGATGAACCTGCTCAACGAAATTACGCGCGCCATTGGCAATCGACATGATCTGGACAGTATTTATCAGGTGGTGACCAACAGCATTGAACACGAACTTCCTGCAGACTTTTGCCTTACCGCCTCCTACTCGGAACTCGAGAAAACCATTACCTTCAGGTCATTGGGCAATGCGACAGAAGTTTCTGCAAACCGCATCGGGTTTTACCTGCATGCGTCCATTCCGGCAAAAGGTGTTCATCTGGACCGGGCACTTCAAGGCGAATTTGTGTATCAACCCAACCTCGGGGGCAGCATGTGCCTGACAGGCGAGGGCATGCACGAACTGGCGGGACTGGACAGCATGGTGATTGCTCCCCTGATGCATGAGAGCAAAGTACTGGGCATTATTACCACCGCACGAAAGGGGCTGGATGCCTTCTCGCCCGATGAGCTTGAATTTCTTCGTCAGTTGGCCGAACACGTGGGATTGGCCCTTGCACAAACCGAACTGCTTCGGGAATTGCAGGAAGCCTATCAGAACCTTCAACGCACACAGCAACTGGTGTTGCAACAAGAACGCCTGCGAGCGTTGGCGGAAATGGCAGGGGGTATTGCACACGACATCAACAATGCAATTTCGCCTGTGGCTTTGTACACCGATGCCCTGCTGAGCTCGGAAAGCAACTTGAGCGAACGTGGCCGCAAGCAGTTGCAAACCATTCAACTGGCCATTGACGATGTGGCCCGAACTGTGGACCGCATGGGGCAGTTTTCCAGACGACAGGAGGACGGCGTAGAACTGACCAGCGTGAACCTGGCCAAGGTGTGTGAACAATCCATGGAATTGACCAAGGCCCGCTGGCACGATATTCCCCTGCGCAATGGTATTTCAATTGAATTCAATGTAGAACTTGGCCAGGATGTACCCGAGATAGATGCATCGGAACCCGAGTTGCGAGAAGCGCTCACCAATCTGATTTTCAATGCGGTAGATGCCATGCCCAGGGGCGGCACCATAACGCTGTCGACCCGACTGGAGAAAAAAAGCGACCATGACCAGGTGGTGATTGAAATACGCGACACCGGCCTGGGTATGAACGAAGAAACGCTGAAGCGATGCCTGGAGCCCTTTTACACGACCAAAGGTGAACGTGGCACAGGCTTGGGCCTGGCCATGGTGTATGGCATTGTGAAACGGATGCGTGGCCAGATTGAAATTGACAGTCAGGAGAATAAGGGGTGCACCGTTCGAATTTTGCTACCCACCGGTTGCCGGCAAAACAAACTACAAACCCGCGAAACAGGCGATCAAAAACCCCAACCTTCCTTCCACATTTTATTGATTGACGATGACACCAAAGTTCTGGGAGCACTGAAGGATGGTTTAAGCGCAAGCGGCCACAGGGTTCAAATTGCCAATTCAGGACCACACGGCATTGAGTTGTTTACCAAGGCCATCGCCGAGGGTGCGCCATTTGATGCGGTGATTACAGATTTGGGCATGCCTGGCATGGATGGGCGGCAGGTGGCCGAGGCTTTGAAAAACATCAACAAAGATTGCCCGGTGACCTTACTGACTGGCTGGGGCAAACAACTGGATGCCCAAACCACAGTGATACCTCACATTGATGCTGTGTTGGCCAAGCCACCCAAAATTTCTGAGATTCAGGCATTGCTGCGAACCCAAATTCAATAAAAGAATGAGGCCCTGAATTTTCAGCTTCAATTCATCTTGTTTTTCTAGACTGTGTACACATTGAACCCACACAGGAGAAACAAAATGATTCGTCGCCCTACCCCAACTTTGTCTGCCCTTGCCTTGATTTTGCTGACTGCCACACTGATGGCAATGCCCAAGGCATCGCATGCCGATGATGACCGATCGAATGCAACACGAGACACAGAGATCGTCAAAGCGTTTGGTTTGATCAGCGCTGAACAAGCCCGCGAAATTGCGCTAAAAGAAGCCCCTGGCGTGGTGACTGAACTTGAACTGGATGACCGCGACTATGCCAAAGGATGGAAGTGGGAAGTGGAAGTTGTGAATGCCGATGGCCGCGAGGTTGAAGTAGACCTGGATGCAAAAACTGGCAAGGTGTTGAAGGTTGACAAAGACTGGTTCTAAACCAGTGCACCGGGCTTGAAGGTGACACGCACAGCAAGCCCTGGCGCGTTGTTGGCAAATTCAAGCTCGGCGCCGTAGGTGCCTGCAATGTCTTGCGCAATGGCCAAACCCAGACCACTGCCCGGTGTGTTTTCATCAGCCCGAAAGCCACGCTGTGTGATTTCAGTCAGCAAGCTGGAAGGACAACCCGGGCCGTCATCACTGATCTGGACTGTGTTGCCCTGAAGTGAAATGTGCACGGTCGTGTTGGCCCACTTCGATGCATTGTCGATTAAATTGCCAAACAGCTCGAACAAATCTTCCCGATCACCCAGCAAGGTGGCGCCATGGGGTACCTGAACCACAAAGTTCAATGCCTTGTCGCGGTAAAGCGCTTTGCAACTTCCCACCAAGGCATTCAGTATTTCAAGCAAGTCAATGCGCTGGCCTGGGCGCAGATCACCCACCACCCGCACACGGGCTGTTTCCCGATCAATCAAGCGGGCCACCTCCGCGGTCAAGGTGTGAACCTCTTGGATGAACTGGCGGCGGTCTGATTCATCGCTGAGTTGTGAGAGCCGGGCAAGCCGGGTTTTCAAGGCGTGGGCCAAATTGCCCATGCCTCGCGGGATCGTTTCAAGCGCTGATCAATCGCAGTGAGCAAACGATTCAACTCATCAACCAAGGGTTTGATTTCATCGGGGCCCTGAAATTCAAGCTGCCTGATTTCGCCTTGTTGCAAACGGGCCAAGGCTGCTTGCACTGCATTGAGGGGCTTTAAGGTGTTAATCACGATCAAGCGCTGAATCAACACAAGTGCCAGCAAAAAAAGCGCTGAGAAACCCGCGTTGGCCAGCTGATATTGCTTCAGGTTATTGCGCAATGGGGTGATGTCGCGCGCAATCGCGATGGTGAACTGTTGATTGTCTTTCTCATAATTGCGCGCATGCACCAGGAGGTGTTGGCCGTCAGGCCCCGGCTGGCGAGTAATGAAAACCGAGGAACCCTCGGGCCGGGTAATATTAAAATCTGCATCCCAAAGCGAACGTGAATAGCGAACTTCCGCTTGGTGTTGCAAGGCAAAGTAAGTGCCGGAATAAGGCTGTTGATACGCGGGAACCAAACCGCTGGTACTGAGGGCCAAAGCACCCGCGGCATCAAATTCGACACCGGCCAGCAAGGCTTCACTGTCAAGCTGTAGCTGGTCTAGCAATTGTTTCTCCAGCAGGTTTTCAATGGCCCTGGAGGAAAGCCACCACTGTGCCAGCAGCAGCACCATGAGACTGACAATCAAACCGAACGACAAGCGGTTGCGCAGTGAATTCATGGTGCAGGCTCGCCAAATATATAGCCTTGCCCTTTTCGGGTTTGTATCCACTGTGCGCCAATTTTCTTGCGCAAGCGGTTCACATACACCTCCATCACATTGCTGTCCTTGTCGGCATCGTATTCATACACATGCTCGGTCAACCTTGTTTTGCTCAAAGGCTGCCCGGGGTGCAACATGAAATAGCGCAGCAAGCGAAATTCTGTGGCAGTGAGTTGTTGGGGTTCTTCATCATTTACCTGAACCGTCTGCAAGGCCTCATCCAGCAGCAAACCTTTGGCTTTCAAAGACTCGGGCGCTGTACCCACAGCACGCTTGAGTACGGCACCAATGCGCGCCAGCAATTCTTCAGTTTGAAAGGGCTTGGGCACATAGTCGTCAGCGCCCGCATTGAAACCTTCCACTTTTTCCTGCCAGGTTCCCCGCGCAGTCAGCACAATGACCGGCAATTTCAGACCTTGCTTACGCCAAGTTCTCAACACATCCAAACCTGGTTTGCCGGGCAGGCCCAAGTCGAGCACCACCAAATCATACGGTTCAATACAACCCTGCACTTCGGCCTCAATGCCATCTTGTACCCAATCCGCCGCATAGCCTGCCTTGCCCAGTTGCTTGTGCAACTGCGCACCCAGTACCGGGTCATCCTCTACCAAAAGCAGTCGCATGGCGCTTAATCGTCCTGTTCAAGTTGCAGCAGTTCGCCGGTGCGGGCATCGAACTCCATTTCCCACACTTTGCCACTGCTCTCAAGCAATTCTATTTCATAGATGTAACGTCCATCGTCTTTGTCGAGATCGACATCGACCACACGCCCAGGCTTGACCTTTCGGGCACGATCGAAAATTTGCTCAAGCGAGAGAATTTCGCCGCTGAGCTGAAGCTGGCGAATGCGTTTGTCGTCGTCTGCATAGGCAAACGGCGGTAAGACCGAAGCAAAGCAGAGCAGAGCAACTAGAAAAGTGAGGGCACGGACTTTCATCATGAAAGTAATGTACCCGATTCACCTGAATTGAAGCTTAAAATGTGCTCATAAACGCAATACCACCAAGCCACTGACTATGGTGGCCGCAGCCGCCAGTCGCATTTTCCAGTGTGCATTTTCCTTGAACAGGAAAATAGAGGCTAGCGTGGCCAGCACAATACCAGCATTGGTAAAGGCCACCACCACAGCGGCAGGCAAACTACGCATGGCCGCGATGACCAGCACATAAGCCAGGCCCACACACAGGCCACCCACTGCAATCACCCACAGGGGCGGACGTTCGGAAGGAACCCAACGACCGGTACTGTGCTTCAGTTCCAGTGTGAGCAACAACCACGCAGCAAGATAGCCAAACGAAACAAAACCCAAAAGGCCTGCAAAGCTGTCGATGTGTGTCGTAGCGAACTTGTCGCTGAGTGAATACACGCTGGTGCAAAGCATGGCGAGAAATGCCCAAGGCAATGCCGATTTGTTGGCGCTGCCGCGCCCGGTGTCGGCAAGCAAAGCCAAACCCAAGACACTGATGGCAATACCCACCCAGGTGGGCATGCTGAGTTGCTGATCAAACAGCCACAAACCCCACACTGCAATCAACAAGGGCGAACTACGAACCAAGGGATACACCAAAGCCACAGGGGCATGGTCGTAGGCCTTTTTCAAACCCAAAAAATACAAGGCATTGGCCGTGGCCGAGGTGGCCGCCAGTGCTAGAAATTCAGGCGTGAAACGGGTGTGCTGAAACAGTGAGTAAAGCCCCCAAGGGGCGAGAAGTACCAGGTGCCCAATCAACACCCACCACAGCACATAGCGCGCTTTGGGCTGCTGACGTGCCATGAGATTCCACACCACATGCATGCACACCGACAAACCGATGAACAATGCGGCCTGAGTCATTGAAGTTCGATGATGGCGTTGTCGCAAGCCACCTGCACGCCTTCTGGCAACACCGGATTATTTGAAATCTGCCAAGTGTCGCTGCGGTGGTTCAGGTGGGTTAGCCAGGCCCGCGCAGGTTTGATTTGCTCAATCAAGGCCAAGGCCTGGTTCCAATCGTTGTGATTACCGCCAACCGCATTCGCATTCGTGCTGGGTGGGTCGGTGGCATCAATCGCCAAGCCATCCGGATTGCTCTGTTGAAGCATGGCCAGAGTTTTGGGTGGCAGGCCCACCGTGTCGGTGAGGTATGCGAAACGCACACCATGGCGATTTTCAATCAGATAGCCGAAAGTGACTTTGGAATGAATCAGCGGCAGGGGCGTGAAAGTCAGCGAGCCGATCTGGAACGACTCAAATTTGGTTTGGGGTTTGAAGTCAAGAATCCCCGGGTGTTTGAACAGGTCGGCACACCCTTCAGAGTCGGGTGGGCAGTACACAGGTACATTGCCCAATACACCCCAGCGCAAATGAAACAACCCTTGCACATGGTCAGGATGAAAGTGGGTTAGCACGATGGCGCTGTAACTGCCCAAAGGAAAGCGATCATGCAGGTTCATCAAACCTGCGTCCAGCACCACACAGGTATCACCATCTTCAACCAAAGCAGAACAGGGCCTGCGAACAAAGACCGGGTTGGCCAATGCACGTTCGCATGCAGCGCAATTGCAGCCATAACGGGGCACACCACCAGCAGCGCCAGTTCCCAAAAATGTTATTCGCACATTGTCACCTTGCTGTGTTGTTCAATCAAATTGACCAATGCTGCACCTGCTTCTTCAAGTGAGCCATTGTTCGACACGGTGATACCGGCCGGGTGGCTGAGTCGCAGAATCCGGTTGCGGCTGATTCGTGCATCAATCTCGGCTTCTGATTCGCGTGCGCGCTGCATTAAGCGGGCTTTCAAAACATCATGCGCCACCTCGATGGTGACTGGCAACAGTTCGGGGTAGTTCTGCATGGCCTCGGGCAAGTATTCACGTGAACCATTCACCACCACGGTGATCCCTTTGCTAAGCCATTGGTTGATTTCAGCACCAATGCCGTAGCTATTGCCGTGGCTGTGCCAATGCATGGCAAACAAGCCCGCCTGAACACGTGCATTGAATTCAGCTTGAGACAAAGCAATGTGATTTTCACCGCCGGAATTGGCAGGCCGCGTGATATAGCGGTGCGCAAACTGCACCATGGGCTGCCCTGCCAACTGAGCACGGGCAAATGCCATGATGGAGTCTTTCCCGCTGCCACTGGGGCCCACCACATAAAGCAGGCGGTTAGACAAGCGAGTGCTCCGCGTTGGCTACCTGGTTTGCAGCGGGGTGCACGTTAGCAAACTGTGCGCTAAACACTTGTTTGCCAGCCACCCAAACGCTCTCAACCTGAGGCAGATTGTCGGGGAGAGCCACTGCAATCAAATCGGCTCGCTTGCCCACAGCAATTTGCCCACGGTCGTTCAAACCCGCTGCGCGAGCGGGGTTCAGGGTAACCAATGCCACAGCTTCACTGATTGAAATACCAGCCAATGCTGGCAGGGCCAGGGCTGCAGGCAACAAGGCAGCGGGTGAGTAATCGCCACACAGGCAATCAGCCACGTTGTTGATAACTGCATCGAGCGCGCGCATGGAACCCGATTGCGATTTGCCACGCAGAATGTTGGGCGCGCCAAACAGTGTGGCCAGGCCTTTGTCTTTGGCCGCCTGTGCGGTTTCAAGATTGATTGGAAATTCGGAAATGACTGCTCCCAGGCTTTGAACAATATCCACTTTTGCGGGGCTGTCGTCGTCGTGGCTGGCAATTGAAACACCATGCGCTTTAGCCACATCGGCCAATGCCTCCATGCGGGCAGTTGCACCCTGTGCTGCCTTCAGTTTTTGTTGCAGCATGGCGTCGAACTCTTCATCGCTTTTTTTGTAGGTTTTGCCCAGGTAGTTGCGATAGGCCTCCACACTTTTGAATTGGCCCTGACCGGGTGTGTGGTCCATGAATGAAATCAAATGTGCATCGCCATTCACCAGCAAATCGGTGAGCACCGGCACTGCGGTTTCGTCGGTGACTTCATAGCGGGCATGCACACGGTTGTCGACCAAGGCGTATTTTTGCCAAGCGTGCACGGCTCGCGCCAGTTCAGCTGCGAAGGTGTTGTTGCGCACACCCAATTCATGATTGGCAAATGAAAGGGAATGGTAAATGGTTGTCACACCGGCGGCAGCATTGCGCTTGTCGGCTTGTGCACAGGCAAAATTCACAGGGAAGTGCACGCCCGGGCGTGGCTCCACTTCTTTTTCAAGTGCATCACAATGCAAATCGACCAGACCGGGCATCAACATGGCGCCTTTCAGGTCAATAATTTGTGCGCCAGTTGTTGTATCTGGATCCAGGGCTGTGATCACGCCGTTCTCGATCAGCACGGCGATGTTGTTGAAGACGCCGTGTGGGAGCACCACGCGGGCATTGGTTAAAAGTTGCTTGTTCATGCATGTAACTCCAGTGTGTGTTTGGCCATGGCCAGTTCAACCACATTGTCGGCCAGGCGTTCAACCAGTGTCGGGTGGTGAAAAATTGCCAACATGGCCACACGTTGCTGTTTGATGCTGTTCAGTAAATCAACCACTCGATCGGTGGTGTCAGGGTCCAGACTGGCAGTGGGCTCATCCAGCAACAACAGGCGTGGCTTGGCAATCAAGCCACGGGCCAGATTCACGCGTTGCTTCTCGCCACCAGAAAACGTGGCGGGTGGTAAGTTCCACAACCTTTCTGGCACATTCAGTGTGCTGAGTAATTCGCGTGCCTTGTCGCGTGCCATAGCAGCACTTTCGCCTTGCCGCACAAGTGGCGCTGCCACAATGTCGACCGCAGCCTTGCGTGGCAGGCAATGCAGAAACTGGGTGACAAAACCAATATCGCGTTCGCGAAGTTGCAGCATTTCACTTTCAGTGGCACGGCTCAAATCAATGGTGCGGCCGTCTTCTTGCGTGAAAAGCATGCTGCCACTGCTGGGCAAGTAGGTTCGGTATACGCACTTCAGTACTGAAGACTTTCCCGCGCCAGTAGGGCCAATCAGCGCAGTTAACTGCCCCGGCGTTGCGGTCAGGTTCACCAGGCTGCACGAGGGTATTTGAGTGCCCTGTTCATGCAGGGTGAAGTGCTTGCTCAGCTTGTTGATTTCAAGAATAGGATTCATGTGTGTTGCAAACCTTTACAGGGCAGAAGCCACCAAGCGCTGCGTATAAGCATGCTGGGGGTCTTCAAGGATTTGATCGGTCAGTCCGGTTTCAATGACGCGGCCGTACTTCATGACCATGGCCCGGCTGGTCAACAGTCGGATTACTCCCAAATCGTGAGTCACCACCACCATGGCGGTTTTCAGTTCCTGTTGAATCTCAAGAATCAAGTCGAGAATGCGGGCTTGAACAGAAAGGTCCAGACCAGTGGTGACTTCGTCGAGAAACAGCAAGGGCGGTTGTGTAGCCAGGGCCTTCGCGATTTGCACGCGCTGCTGCATGCCACCTGAGAATTTTTTCGGTGAATCGTCGATACGGTCGGCCAGTACTTCCGTACGTGCCAGCAAATCGAGTGCACGTTCACGAATGGTCTTGTAGTTCACCAAGTCGCTCATCAACAGGCGCTCGGCAATATTCCCGCCAGCCGACACGTTGAAATTCAGGCCGAGGTGAGGGTTTTGGTACACCATACCGAAGCGGTGGTTGCGCAGCCAACGGCGTTGTGCGGCGTTCAGCTCGAACAGGTTCCATGCATGGTCATGTTCAAAAAACTGCGCCGAACCCCGGGTGGGTTCTTCATCGAAAAACAGGGTTTTTACCACGGTGGATTTGCCACTACCCGATTCGCCCATGATGCCGAGAATTTCCCCGGGGTGAAGCTCGAAGCTGACATCGTGCGCCGCCACCACGGAACCACACCAACTGCAAATATTGGTTTCCTGTTCAGGGCCTGTGGTCTCGATGCATTTGGAGCAGCCACGGCCATGAATCTTGCTTAGTCCTTGAACACTGAGAATGGGCTTCATGCGTTGGCCCCTTCGGTGTGCTTCAGTTTGAGCAGGGCAAGCTGGTCGTTGCAGTAATCGCTGTTAGAACACTGGTACTGACGCTCGCCCTGTTCACTGATCACTTCATCCAGAAAGCTGTGCGTGCAGCCACAACGCATGCAGGCGTGGCGATTGCCCTGCGCATCTAAAAAGTTTTCCGTGCGGAACGGCACATCTTCAAACGCCAACGGGACTGCACTTGTGTAAGGCGGTACTGCGTAAATTTTTTTTTCGCGACCAGCCCCCAGCAAAATCAAATTCGGACTTTGGTGCAAACGCGGCACGTCATAACGCGGAATGGGGCTGGGGTCGATGACGTAATGCCCATTGATTTTGGTGGGGTAGCGGTGCGAAATTGTGATCTCATCGAATTGCACAATGTCTTCATACAACTTGGTCAGCAGGCGTGAGTAATCGCCCTCGCCATGCATGGTCTTGCGTTTTTCTTCTGAAGGCTCCACCACCACCAGTGGGTCAGGGTAAGGTACTTGCAGCACAAGCACCTGGTCTTCGCGCAACATCACCTCGGGTATGCGGTGGCGCGATTGGATAATTGTCGCTTCTGTTGTGCGCTCGGTGGTCGAAACACCAGGACAGGTCAGTTCGACAAAGTGCCGCAGGTTCACCGCATTCACAGAGTCGTCTGCACCCTGATCGATCACTTTCAAACTGTCGTGTTGCCCGATCAGCGACAAGGTCAGTTGCAGGCCGCCAGTACCAAACCCACGCCCCATTGGCATTTCACGGCTGGCGTAAGGTGTTTGGTAACCGGGAATGGCAATCGCCTTCAGAATGGTGCGGCGTACTTCACGTTTGGCATACTCATCCAGAAAACCAAAGTTGTAGGCAGTGCCCTCATGAAGGTCGCTGTCTGCCTCTTGTTCGTCAATCGCGGGCAGTTCATAGTGGCGCATCGTGCAGGTCTCCTCTTGCTTTCATCTGTGTTGCGCGCAGGCGGTCCATGTCGCTTTGGAAGGTGACGTAGTGCGGCATTTTGTAGTGGTTGGCAAAGCCCATGGAGTCGACACCGTCAATGTGCAGCAGCACGAACTCCGGGTCTTCTGACGGATTCGACGGGCCGTCCCGCATGCCCTTTTGCAAGGCACGGTCCAGAATCGCCATGGAAATGGCTTTGGTTTCGTTGTGCCCCAAACAAGCGCCGTAACCCAGCGTGAACGTGGGCAATTCGCCGGGCTCTGCGCCTTCGTACATGGCCACCACCTCGCACTCGGTAATCAGCACTTCGCCGGCTTCAGTGGGCTCACCGGTGACCGGGTGGGGCAACATCACAGGTAGATAACCAACACGCAATTCAGCGATGGTGGGGTGGATGTCGCCATAGCCCCGCATATTGGAATAAGCCATGGCCAGCAATGAACCTGTTTCAGCGCGGGCCATGGTGGCCAGCGCAGCAGAACGAGTAACAGGAAATACCAAAGGCTCGCGCGTGATGTCAAAGGCCTGTTCAGACCTATTTTTAAAGGTTGCACTGAAGCCGGGAATCAGCCCTTCAGCACGCAATGAATCAAGCACCTTCGGAAAAGTATCGGGCAGGCTTGCTTGGGCTGCATGGTTTTTCAGAAACCGGCGTGCCATGTTCTGGAACACTTCGGTGCTTTCATCCACCAGATCAAGCCGCATCAGGCGTAAAGCATAATCGGTCGTAGGACCTAACATTTGGCCACCGGGAATGTCTTTGAATGCGCTGGAGATGCGGCGAATCAATCGCATACTGCCGGTGCTTTGCACGGGTGTTTCAAGCACGCGCGGTTTTGTGGAACGGTAGGCGCGCAATGCAAATGCGGCCTCAAGCGTGTCGCCCTGCATTTGCTTGATGGCCAATGCAGCCAGACGCGGGTGGTACAAGCCCCCTTCCGACACAATGCGGCTGGTCAGCAAGCGCAACTGATTTTCAATGGCATTGAGGCTGATTGGTGTGCCTTGTTCGCCTTCGGCGGTGCGCAGTGCTTCAAAGGCCAGTTCGGCACCTTCAATGGCTTTTGCGCCGCCTTTAATGGCCACATAACCCATCAGAATTCTCCTTGAACTTGTGTGGTGCGTGGCAAGGCCACCACCTGGTTTTCACTCACCAGAATGAAATCCACACCGGTGGGAAATGCGGCATTCCAGAATGCTCTGCGTTGCAGCCAGACCTCATTCAAGCCAGTCACGTGCAGTGTGTTTTCCTGCTCAATGCCGGGGCCTTTCAACACCATGGGCAGGGCCGCGTCAGACCTGCCAAAACCTTGCACCTGTATGATCAGGGTGGCCCCATGTTCGGGTTCTTCCAGCGTGCCCAGCATGGGCTGAAAAGCTGGCGACTTACCGCCGTTGCAAATCACAAAATTAGCGCTCTCGGCCACGGTCATTCGGGCCTCCAGCCGCATGCGAACATCCCCGTTCAGCAAGACATCGGGATCGGCCAAACCGACTTCGCCGTCAATCAATGTGGCAAGCACCTGTTCCAGCGCCGGGCCTTTGCCCTGCAGGTTCTGAATGCGGCCTGGATAGGCGAAGGCATTCATCAAGGCTTTGAAATTGAGCTGTTGCAATTGCGGTGTGTAGGTTTTCAAAGCATCCGGATTTTCAAACATGCTCGTCCTCGTCCAGGGTGCTTAACAATAAAAAATCCACCTTGGTGGCACTCAAATTGGTACGGCGAAGCGCCGTGTCGGCCTGCACCTGAGCCTCTCCTTCCCGAAGGCTTTGTTCGACCCGTTCCCAGCCGGGCAGTTGCGCGGCCAGTACGCCGTCAAGAATTGCCATGGCGCGGGTCAGGCCCACACGGTCGTCCATGCAAATCGCCGCGCCTTCTGCCACTTTGCCGTTCGGGCTGTGAATGCGCACATGCGCTTTGGTCACTGGAATTTCTCCCAGAAAATAAGCATCGCCCAAGGCGCTGTCGCACAGCTGAAGCAAGCCCAAACCCGCTTTAGGAATGTGAAGGTCGGTGATGGTGCAATCGGCACTCACTTCTTTGGCCAAAGCCTTGATGCGTGCAGGCTCGCTGGCCTGCCACATGCGCAACCACTGGCTCCGGGGAATGTTGTTCATCATGTCGATTCCCTTAAATCAACTTGGCGCGAATTCGTGCCGACAATTGGTCGAGCACAAACACGAAGATAAAAATTGCAATCAGAATGGTCATGACATGGCCATACTGGAACAGATCAAATCGACCTTTCAGTTCCTGACCAATACCGCCGGCACCCACCAGGCCAATCACAGTAGCCATGCGCAAATTGCGATCCAGAATATAGGCGGTGTAGGCGATGTACTGAGGAAACACCTGTGGAATGACGCCGTACCACAGCGTTTTCAACTTGCCGGAACCGATGGCTTCAAGCGCTTCCTGAGGTTTTCGGTCGGCGTTTTCAATGTCTTCAGCATAAAACTTGCCCAGAAAACCTGCAGCATGAAAGCCCAAGGCCAACACACCTGCAATGGGGCCAAAACCATAGGCCAACACCAGGAAAAGCGCCACAATCAATTCAGGCATTGAACGCAACAAGCTGATGAGGCCACGCGTTGCGGTGTAGGTGAACTTGTTGGGGCTGTAGTTCACTGCGGCAAAGTAAGCCAGTGGAATGGACAGCACCACAGAAATAATCGTGCCCCAAAAAGCAATTTCAAGTGTTTGAATCATTTTCACAAACACATCCCACACATAACCCAGTGGGCGCACCAGGACCTCTCGGGTTTCTGTTACGCTTTCCATCTCAAGCGTATCGGTGTTCATTCGTTGCGTGGTAATTTCCTGCGTTTCAATGTAGGCAAAGCCAGGTAGATTCTCGCGATCCAGATCGGGCAGACGATTGGTTTCTTCCTGCGTGGCCACCACGGGTGGCCACATCACGTCGCCCACGCGGGAGAAACCTCGCACCACCTGGGAATCGTCGTTGAATCCCATCAAGTTGCCGAAAGCCTGGCTGGTCATACTGACCATTTTGTCCATCTCAGTTCGGTGGCCGGTCACCAACAACAAGGCGAACACACAAATCAAAATCAGAAGGTGTTTGGCGCTGTAGGGTGCTTCAAGCCGCCAACGCAACTCGGTACCTGGGGGTGGCATGGGAATGGGTTTGCTACTCATGGTGATCGTCCTGTGGTTTTGATCAATCAGGCAGTTGCCAAACGCAAGCCTGGTACAGCCAATTCAAACTCTTCTTCCTCGGCTGGTGCATCTTCCCAACGCGCACCGTGGTACAAGTCGTTCACTTTGGTATCAGTAAACTCGGCGGGAGTGCCGTCAAACACCACCATGCCGTTGCGCATGCCCACAATGCGGTCGCCAAACTCGCGAGCCAAATCCACCTGGTGCAAACTGCACAGCACTGTGGCACCGCGTTCGCGTGCAGCGTCCCGAATCAGGGTAAGAATGTCGGCAGAAATTTTCGGATCCAGACTAGCCACGGGCTCATCGGCCAGTACAACTTCAGGATCCAGCATGAAGGCACGCGCAATGCCCACGCGCTGCTGCTGACCACCCGACAAATCGCCTGCACGGCGGGTCAAGTGTTCAGGTCTCAGGCCAACTTGCTCAACCAGTGCGCAAGCCTTGTCGCGTTGTTCAGGTTCAAACCAACCCGACAATGCACGCGCCATACTGACTTTGGGCAACAAGCCCGCCAACACATTGGAGGCTACACTTAAACGGGGCGACAAATTGAAGTGCTGGTGAATCATTGCCACACGTTGGCGCAGCATTTTTTCTGTACTTGAGTTCAACACCTCGCCATCAATTCTCACGAAACCCTGTGTGGGCTTGACCAAGCCGTTGACTGCGCGCAGCAAGGTAGACTTGCCCGCACCTGAAGGGCCGAGAATGACGCAAAACTGGCCTTTTGGAATCTGCAAAGAGACATAGCTCAGTGCATGCGTGCCATCGACCCACTGCTTGGAAATGGTGTTGAACTCAATCATGGTGTGCTCCTTTATCGCTTGCTAGCCTTGGCCATCAAGTCTTGCTTCACGTTCTCGGTAACCAGGTCAAACAACTTGCCGGCATTGGCCATGTCTTCTTCACTGACTTTCGAGGTGTAGGCATCAACACGCGTGCCGCCGTAACCGCGGATCTGGTCTTTGGTAATGCCGGGCATGGTGTGCACGGTGTCGAATGCCGTGCGAAGCTTGGCCTTGACCTCGGCATTCACCTTCGGGTGAATGGCCAGTGGCGGGTAGGGAATGGGCGTGCTTTTCGCGACCACCTTGAATTTGTTGGGGTCGATGGCCTTGGCATTCACTGCTTTCTCGAATGAATCAAAAGAAGCACCACCCACATCGGCCAAACCTTCATTCAGCGCATTCAATACGTTGGCGTGACTGCCCGCCATGTTCAGGGTTTTCGCATCTGCCCAGGGCTTCACGCCGCCTTCCATCATCATGGCCACGGGCACATTGAAGCTGGACGTGCTGTTCACATCACCGAGCGCAATGCGTTTGCCTTTGATGTCGTTGATGCTGTTCACGTTGGCGTCTTTGCGCGCAAAAATACCGCTGTAGTACACCGAACCACCACCACGTACAGCGAGTGCCAACAATTCGGCGCAACCGCGTGCCTTGGCCTGCAGGTACGTGGCTGGGCCATAAAAGGCAATGTCAGCTGCGCCACTGCACATGGCTTCCACTGCGGCTGAATAGCTTTGTCCGACCTTGATGTCAAAGTTGATGCCGGTTGCCTGCGTAATTGCGCTGAACACGGGTTGGAAATCTTTCTTGGTACCGTCTTCAGTGCCGCCATCGGCGGGAATCAACACCACGCGCAGGGGTTTGTTGGCGCTGCCGTCGTTTTGGACCTGAGCGAAGGTCAGACCCGGTGTGAATGCCGCTGCAACAGCCAGCGCAGTGAGGGTTTTCAGGATGTTGCGTTTGGAAATCATGAATGGCTCCAGAGAATTAAGGATTAATGCGCAATTGAATTCGATCCGCGCGGAATCGCGTGATGGCGTACTCCACGGGCTCACCAGTTTTGCTACACAGGTTCAGGCTTTTCACACGAAGCACAGGGCGGTTTTGAGGCATGCTCAGCAAGCGCGCATCATCACCTTGTGGCAACACGGAGGTCACCAAACTCTCCGTGCGGCGTGGCGTGCAGCCGTATTCTTTTTTCAACAAGGCATGCAGCGATCCGCCTTCGTACAGGTTTTCAAGATTCGGGAATTTGGCGGCAGGCAGGAAATGAGAGATCACACACAATGGGCGACCTTCGCCCGTACGCACCGATTCAATCCACACAACCGGGTCAGCCACGGCGATGTTCAAACGCTCGGCCACGCGATGAATAGCCGGTATCACTTGCCGTTTGTGAACAATGTCTTCGGCTTGCATGCCATGTGCAGCCAGGTTTTCGGTAAACCGAGTGCCCTGGCCAATTTGGTAATCAAGGTAAGTGTCGAGCACAAACACACCTTTGCCGTGGCGACGCTCCAAAAGACCTGAATCAACTAATTCATCGATGGCGCGACGCAGGGTATGGCGGTTTACGCCATAGTTCTTTGCCAGCTCGCCCTCGGCAGGCAAGCCATCACCAGGTTGGTAGTTGCGCAGCACTTCCTGCTCCAGTTGACGGGCAATCTGGAAGTAAAGGGCTTCACCGGTATCTCGAGCAAGGGCGTACAGGGTCATGGCAGTGATCTAGACATGTAGACAATGCGCAAAGTGTACGAAGGGGCTGTGAAACTTTTATGACGCTGACTGTAACAAGCCGAAGGAAGGGAGTAGACCTAAGCCGAAAGGCCCATGAAACGGACCTTTCGGAGATTATTTAAATTATTGTGACTCAAGACTTATTGGATGCACTGCTGCTTTCTACCAGGCGAGGTTGCTCGTCCCGAGGCCATTCAAAACTGTAAAAACCCTGCTTGCCATTGATGGTGTAATCAAACTGGCCACTGATGGCACGGGTCTTCATTTCCAGATTAAATACACAGCTGTTGGGGGCTTCACAACCGTGCTGGCTCACCAGAGTGCTGACTTCGGGATCGATCAACGGCGCAGTGTGCAAGCCCTGTGGCGTCATGAAATACACTCCGGCACTGTTACCGCAGTGATTTTCGATCAGGGTGTGGCCGACGCCCTCAAACCGGAATTCGCAATTGTTTTTCGATGTGTACGACAGTACCTGCTGGGCCGCCGCTTTTTCCTGACAGGAAGACACACCAAACAAAGTGAGTGCGGTGACGACCATCAAACTGAACAACACAAAAAGAAATTTACTGACTTTGCCCAGAAACGAGCCCTGCCGTCGATTTGAATCGAACGACAGGGAGCGCGACCTGCTGCGTTGGTTGAACATGGCGAACACCTTTTGAAGTAAGGTTAGGATAATGGTTGTCGAGCTGCACCTTATTCAACGTCAAACTTTGATCTGCGTTTACACATGAACAAATCAAAAGAAGAATTTCTCAGAGAGCTCGAATTGGCCGGCTTTTCAGAGGTGGTCACAGTTACTCGGGAGGGCAAAACTGGATTGGGTGATCACCGCCACCCATTCGAGGCAAAAGCTTTGATTCTTGAAGGTACTATTTCAATTGAATGTGCTGGTCGTATCACCCACTATGAAGCAGGCGATGTGTTCCATCTTGCGCTGAACGAACTGCACAGTGAATCTTACGGCCCACAAGGCGTTGTGTACCTGGTGGGCCGAAAAAGTTAATCGGGCTTTTGGGTTTGACTGCGCCGCATCAGCAAAAACACCGCAGGCACCACGAACATCGACAACAACGGTGCACTGACCATACCACCTACCATGGGTGCGGCAATCCGTTGCATTACCTCACTTCCCGTACCTGTACCCCACATAATAGGTATCAGGCCCGCAAGAATGGTAAGCACAGTCATTGCTTTGGGTCGAACACGCAGCACTGCACCTTCGCGAATTGCATCCAGTAGATCATCCTCGCCTATCAGGCCACGCTTCACCCGACTTGCCCAGCTTTGATTCAGGTACAGCAGCATGATGACGCCAAATTCTGCAGCCACCCCCGCCAGTGCAATGAAGCCCACAGCTCCCGCCACTGACAAATTGAACTCAAGAAGCCACAACAGCCATGCGCCGCCAACCAATGCAAATGGCAGCGTTGCCATAATCAGCAAAGCTTCATCCACTACTTTGAATGTCATGTACAACAACACAAAAATAATCAGCAGGGTAAATGGCACCACCAGCTTCAACTTGGCCGTTGCACGCTCCAGATATTCAAACTGCCCTGACCATGAAATGGAATAGCCCGCAGGCAGTTCCACCTGCTCGGCGACCACACGCTGCATATCAAGCACAGCCGATTGAAGGTCGCGCCCGCGAATGTCGATGTACACATAGCCCGCCAATCGGGAGTTTTCACTGCGTAACATGGGTGGCCCATCGGTGATGCTGATTTTGGCAACATCGCCCAACACAATGCGCTGGCCTGAACCGGTGTAAATTGGCAAGGCACGCAGGCGGGTCAGTGAATCGCGCAATTCACGCGGGTAACGTACATTGATTGGAAAACGCTGCAAACCTTCCACCGTTTCACCAATGTTCATGCCACCCACTGCGCTTGAAATAATCGATTGAATATCGGATATGTTCATGCCGTAGCGCGCAGCCAGGTCACGGTCAATATCAACATCCACATAGCGCCCGCCAGTAAGGCGCTCAGCGAATGCGCTACTCACTCCCTCTATATTTTTTACGGCCTTTTCAATGTTCACGGCCACCTTGTTGATGGTACCCAAGTCTGCACCCGTCACCTTCACACCCACCGGGCTTTTAATGCCAGTGGCCAACATGTCGATGCGGTTGCGAATAGGGGGCACCCAAATGTTGGTTAGGCCAGGTACGCGTACAATTTTGTCCAGCTCGTCTACCAACATATCGGCTGTCATGCCCTCTCGCCATTCACTTTTGGGCTTGAACTGAATGGTGGTTTCAAACATCTCCATGGGTGCGGGGTCTGTTGCTGATTCAGCACGTCCTGCTTTGCCGTAAACCGATTCGACTTCTGGTAGCGTGGCGATCAAGCGATCTGTTTGTTGCAACAACTCGGCAGCCTTACCTGCCGACAAACCAGGCAAAGCGGTGGGCATGTACAACAAATCCCCTTCGTCCAATGGCGGCATGAATTCACTGCCCAACTGGCTAAGCGGGTAGAAGCTGATTCCCAATAGTACCAAGGCTACCGCGACGGTGGTTTTTGGAAATTTCAACACGGCATCGAGTGCGGGGCGATACGCTGCAATCAAACCTCGATTGATTGGGTTCGAATTTTCATTGGGAATTTTTCCCCGAATCAGATACCCCATCAACACCGGGATCAGGGTAATGGCTAAACCCGCCGAGGCCGCCATCGCATAGGTTTTTGTAAACGCCAAGGGAGAGAATAAACGCCCCTCCTGTGCCTCTAGCGTGAAAACAGGGATAAAACTAAGCGTGATGATCAACAAGGAAGAAAAAAGCGCGGGCCCCACTTCAGTGGATGCGTCACCAATCACGCGCCAGCGCTCTGTGCCTGTTAATTCCTTGCCGGGGTTGTCATGCGCCCACTGTTCGAGATGCTTGTGCGCGTTTTCAATCATGACCAGCGCGGCGTCCACCATGGCCCCCACGGCAATCGCAATGCCACCCAGCGACATCACATTGGCATTCACACCTTGCTGCTCCATCACGATAAACGACACCAACACACCCAAGGGCAGGGAAACAATCGCCACAAACGCCGAGCGAAAGTGCAAAAGGAAAACCACACACACTAGCGCCACTACAATAAATTCTTCAAGCAATTTGAAACTGAGATTATTGATTGCATTGTTGATCAGGGTTGAGCGGTCGTAAACCGGCACTATTTCAACACCCTTGGGCAAACCAGGCTTCAGGCTTTCCAGCTTGGCCTTCACCGCTTCAATGGTGTTCAGGGCATTTTTACCCGAACGCATCACCACAATGCCGCCCACTGACTCGCCACTGCCATTTAATTCGCCGATGCCACGGCGCATTTCAGGGCCGATCTGGATGCGGGCCACATCGCCCAACTGCACTGGAATGCCCGTGGCACTGCTTTTCAAAGGAACAGAACGAAAATCATCCAGATTTTCCAGGTATCCCGTAGCGCGCACCATGTACTCGGCCTCACCCAGTTCAATCACCGAGCCGCCAGCTTCCTGATTAGCATCGTTGATGGCCTTGACTACTTCGTCCAGCGTAATGCCATAGCCCGCAAGTTTTTGGGGGTCGAGCACCACTTGGTACTGTTTCACGAAACCACCCACTGAAGCCACTTCGGCCACATTTTCGACTGTTTTCAATTCATAACGCAAAAACCAGTCTTGCAAAGCCCGCAGTTGCGACACATCCATATTGCCGGTGGTGTCTTGCAGGGCGTACTGGTACACCCAACCCACGCCTGTAGCATCTGGCCCCAAGGCACTTTTGGCACCAGCTGGAAGGCTGCTTTGCGCCTGGTTTAAATACTCCAGTACCCGCGAACGCGCCCAGTACAAGTCCACACCATCTTCAAAAATAATGTAGACAAAACTGTCGCCAAAAAACGAGAAGCCGCGCACGTCTCTCGCGCCGGGCACGGAAAGCATGGTGGTGGTGAGCGGGTAGGTCACCTGATTTTCAACAATTTGAGGGGCCTGCCCAGGAAAGCTGGTGCGCACAATCACTTGCACATCGGATAAATCAGGCAGCGCATCAAGCGGTGTTTTGTACACCGACACCACACCCCAGGCGCTGATCATGACTGTTGCGATCAACACCAGCAAACGGTTTGCAATTGACCAGCGAATAATGAAGGCAATCATTGTTTACCCCCGCTTTGTTTCATGCCGGAATTGCTTGGCTGAATTTGGATGACCTGGGGAATGTCCCCCTCCTGCATTTGAAACTCTATCTCGATCTGGTCTCCAATCCTCAGACTTTGAGCCGGCATTTTTGAGGGCTCTGGCAGCCTGAACTCCATGGTCATTTCAGGCCAGCCCAGGCTGGGTACTGGCGGGTGCTTTATGGTGACCGCATTTTCGCTCAATGACTCCACCACACCCGGTGTGCGGTGGGTACTTGTTGTGGAATCTGAATCAGTGCCGGGCGGATTCAAACGCGCTTCAAGCCCTCGCAAACTGGCTTCAGAGTCAATCAGGAACTGACCAGAAAGCACCACCTCCTGGCCGGGTTGCAGGCCTTCCAGCACCTCGGTTTTTCCATCAAATTCAATGCCAGTTTTGATTTCAACTGGCGTGAAGCGGCCTTCCTCATTGGCCAACATGACCACCGCACGGCGGCCGGTTTGTATTACTGCCTCCGAAGGAACAATCAATGTTTCTGGTCGGCTTGAATCCATGAAACGGGTTTGTACAAACATGCCGGGCAGCAGTTTCTGCTCTGGGTTCTTCAATACAATGCGGGCCAACACGGTGCGTGTGTTGCTGTTCAACTGTGGCAGCACAGCCTGCACCGTTCCCTCGAAACTACGCCCTGGCACAGCTTGGGCCTTGGCCACCACATTCACACCGGCTTTTACGTAAACAGACTGCCCCTCGGGCACCTCGGCTTGCACCCACACGGTGGACAGTCCGTTGATTTCCATCAGGGTCATGCCGGGTTGGACGGTCATTCCCTCGCGCACCATCAGCTCGGTCACCACGCCGCTGCGGGGTGCAACAATGGCCACACGGGGTTGTGTTCGCCCACTTTGCTCAACTTGCCGAATTTGAGCGGTACTCATGCCCACTTGCAACATGCGCTGGCGCGCAGCATCAACCAAGGGCTGCAAGTTCTCACCTTTCATTTTTTGCAGTGACAAGAATTCCTCTTGCGCAGCAATCCAGTCGGGCACATACACTGTTAACAGGGTTTGGCCTTGCCGGACTGAATCGAGCGTGGCAGTCACGTTCAGATTTTCCACATATCCCATAGCCCGGGATTGAATCACCACCCGCTCACGCTCGTTCCACTGCACAGAACCACTGGCGCTGATTTCTGGAGCCAACATGCCCATGGACACCGCCGCTGTGCGTATGCCCAGGTTTTGCTGAATGCGCGGACTTACCTTTACACTGCTACTGTCGGCTGAATCTGCGCCCGAATAGGCTGGTACCAGCATCATGTCCATGAAGGGGCTTTTGCCCGGGGAATCGAATTTGCGGCCAGGCACCATGGGGTCGTGGTAATACTGCACGGCCAACCCGGTTTCAGGATCGATATCGCCGGCCTTGATGCCGCTTTCCATGTGGCGGCGCGTGGCGGCTTCACCTTGCGGAATGTTCCAGCTGGAGGGATCTACCTTCCCACCATCGCTGGGTGCGGCGGAGTCAACTTTTACATCACTGCCACTAATAGGGGCTGACATCATGTCCATGCCCTGGTTCATGCCCAGTGCCCACAAACCATAACCCCCGCCAGCCAGCGCTGCCAATGCGAGGGTGCCAATCGCGATATGCGTCTTTTTCATTGTTGTACCTCTACAGGAATCAGGTATTCCAGTTGTGCCCAAAGTTGGGCAGTGTCCATTTGAATGCGCAGTTTTTCCATGCGCATGTCGATTTCCATTCGGCGCGCAGCCAGCACCTCGGCCAGGGTACCCGTGGCCCCTTGGTAAGCTGCGAGCGCGGCTTGCGTGCGCTGTTGGGTCAGCGGAATCAGGCTGCGATCAAAATCGCTGATTCGCTTCAAGTTACTTTTCCAGGTCTGTTGCCAGCGTTGTGTTTGCACCAAGAGTTCGCGGTGCAGTTCAATGCGCTCAGCCTTGGCCTTTGCGGCCATGGCATTGGCTGAGACCAGTGCCTGATTCTGCCGGTTGTCTTGGTCCACAAACAGTGGGCGTGATGCGCCAAAAGAAAGCATCTCAGAGAACGCGGGCCCACGCCCGGCATACATTACCGACAAGGTCCAGTCTGCGGACTTTTCCTGTTGCTTCACTTGAACCTCGGCAAGTGCAGTGGCCTCGACTTTTTCAAGGGCCAACACCTCCGGGTGGCGGTGAAGCTTTTCAAACAGGTCTGATGCCTGCAAGCGGGATTGCGTCAAGTCCACCGGGCCAGCGAGGGTTGCATCGGCTTGCTCACCCACCCAGCGCTGCAGTTCCGCTTGTGCATTATCCAGCAGGGTTTGTGTATCCTGAATTTTCAGGTCCATCAAACCAAGTTCTGTACGTGCTGCAAACACATCGGTTTGAGCTGTCTTGCCTGACCGGTACTGGGCATCAGCAGCCTCAATTTGCAACGCTAGTTCATTGCGTTGCGATTGCAGCAACAACAACATTTCCTGTAGGTACACGCGGTCCAGATAAGCCTGCGCTGTGGCGGTGCGCAATTTGCTCAACGCCTGAAACTTTCCGGCTTGAGCAAACTCAGCGCTTTTGTTGAACACATTGGCCTGAGCGTTGCGCTTGTCCTTTCGGGTAAATGTTTGGGAAACACCGACCCCACGCATGGTCATGAAATCAGCGGCGAGGCTGAACTGGTCTGGCCCGTTGGCAGGAATGTTGATCACTTCCAGATTCAACATGGGATCGGGCAGTTCACCTGCGGCAATCGCCTGGCTTTGTGCCGCTTTCGTGGCTGCGTCTTGCGCACGCAGTGCCTCTGATCGCTGCTCTGCCAAGGCAAGGGCTTGCGACAGGCTTAACACCCCACGCTCTTGCTGAGTCAACGCCTGCGCCAAAGTGTACTCTGTGGTGGCTGTATCTTGAGCCATGACATTGCCCATGAAAAATACTGCCACCAAAGCCACTGCAGCCAACGCCAATTTAATAAAGGTTGTTTTGCCCAACATGGGGGCCTCCTGCATGGTGTTCAAACCATGAGAAAAACGATAGAAACCGCAAGCAGTCAAGCATTGCGGCAGTTCGGGGGTTTCAACAGAAGTCAGGCCCGGGGCGGGCGATCGAGAGGAATTTGAAGCTGGGAGAGCAACAGTGGCTTCACTGTTGGCACGTGCACGGGTGAAACACCCTGAGAGTCGAGAATTACTGCCTCATAGGCCAGCGAAGGAACCACACAACACACGGGCGAGCCTGCAAAACAACCTTCCTCCACATGTTGCGCCATCTCGTCCATTATGGCTGCTGGCGTAGTCTCTGATTGCAATGCATCCATCTCGGCGCAGCATGGCAACGCGTGCGCCAGGCTTTGAAAAAGCAGCGCAAACAACAATGCAGCGTGAATCAGCAATCGATGGGTCATGTGACTTTCAATGGTAATTGCCTTGAGAAGGTAGCACACAGTCGATAAGCACAGCAAGAAATTTACGTTCATTGTCCATTACAAATTTGTAATGCAACTTAAAGCATCTGCTCATTCGTCCCTGCGTAATCAAAAGCATCGACCTCAGTAATGGCGATGCAAGCTAATGAAAGGGGTGAGGGTTGGCGTGAAATTCACGCCAACCCTGCACTTATTTGACACATCAATCATTTCAGCAGTTTTTCAGAATTTCGAAGTTTTTCTTTGGCTTCTAGATAACCGGCGTTGAACACCCAATGACGGTCATTCAGACCCAGTTGACCCACATTGCTTAGTTGCGGCGCGATGATCATTGTTGCCATTGGCATCTCAAGCTCTTTGATCCGAAAACTCGATATCAAAAAAGTTTGAAACATCACATCGGTCAGCGTAGAAACCTCTGCAAGTTCGGGTGGATACACCACATCCACGGCAAGAATGGGTAGTTTGCTCAAACGCTGCGCCGGGCCAATGGGTAGTGGTGAACTGGCTTGGCCATCGATGTAAAGACGTCGATTGATCGAAGGTGGTGTGAAGATACCCGGAATTGTTGAAGACGCCCGCACAGCCTGAGTAACATCACCCGAATTGAAAACTACGGGACGACCGGTTTCCAGATCAGTGGCCACGATGGCAACTGGTTTTGAAAGATCTTCAAATGTTTGAACGCCAAAATCACGACGCAATTGTCGCTCGAGAAACTGGCCAGAGAACACCCCTGCCTCGCCCTTCAAAACTGGCTGCCCCAGGTTGGGCAACACAGGTACAAACAGATCCCGGCTACTTAGTGAATCAGCACGTTGCATCATTTGATCGGCTGTATAACCCAACCCCCAGTAAGCGGCCACCACAGCGCCAGCGCTGGTACCAATCACCATTTTGGGCTCAAGCCCCTGTTCCTCAAGGGCCTTTAGAACTCCGATGTGCGCAAAGCCCCGAACACCGCCGCCGGAAAGAACCAATATGAAACCCTTCTAGAATTTCTGAGTGTAGGCGGCACGCTCGGCGCTAAACCAAGGTTCTCCCTTCACCGCAACAGTTGGTTTGTGACTTTCCGGCTGAATAAAATTTCCGATTGTTTGACAGGCGCAAAGCACCATTGCTGAACCAAGCAAACTCAGCATTAAACCCACTTTGCCCGCGATAACGGACCCAGCGGGAAATCCAGATTTGTTTTGCAATGGCGCTTCTCCTGATTACTGTTTCTTCTCAATGTGCGTGATATTCATGTTTTGATCCACGGCGAACAGAACATTATCGCCCTTGGTCAGGCCTTCCAGTTGTGCGGCCTCTTTGGCCGTGAAAACCATGGTCATGGGCGGCATTTGAAGATTCTTGATCTCGCCATGCTTCAAGGTGACCTTACCGGTCTTTGAATCAATTTTCTTCACTTCGCCCTGTGTCATTTCCATGGTTTCCGACTGCTTCATTTGCATGCCTTCCATGGACTTTTGCTCACCGGCTTTACTTGAATGGACGCCGTGATCTCCCCCGGCAAAAACCGAAGTCGAAATTGACAATGCAAAGATAGAAGCGATTTTGATTAATTGAGTTTTCATGATTTTTCCTTTTCAGTGTTAACAATAATTGTTGGCTTATTTGCCTACGCGCAACGGCCCACGCATGCCAGCGTCAAAGTGGCCAGCAATCAGGCAGGCAAACTCAAATTCGCCACTTCGATTAAAGGTCCATACCATTTCCGTGGTTTTCCCCGGCGCCACATGCGCCATGTAGGGTTCGTCATGCGCCATGCCCGGAAACTTTTTCATTAAGCCTGCATGCTCCAGGTTCTTGTCTTTAGTCCCCAGAACAAACTCGTGCATCAGCTTTCCTTCGTTTTTCACAACAAATTTCACTGTTTCACCTTCCTTGAACTGCATTGAAGAAGGCTCAAAGCGCATGCTGTCGGACATCACCACTTTGACCGTTCGGCTTGCCTTGGTCGGAGTGCCGGCAATGCCCCAAGCGGTTTGCTCAAAAACAGTCTGTACATTGGTATCTGGCTTTTTGTGCTCCTCAGTGCCGTGTGCCAATACGGCTACTGGCAACAAAAGCCCCGCCCCAAGCAACAGCGATAGAGAATAATTTGCGAATGTTTTTTTCATGCTTAACTCCTTAGTGGTCCGAATGGGCTTTAGGTTTTCTGACCTTCAACTCGATTGTTTCCTGAGGTCGATTGCTGGATTTCATGGCGTGGCTAGCAACACCTGAAATTCCCGACTGCTCACCAACATCAATTCGACTGTGGAATTCAGACTTGCCTTTAGTTCGAATTAGCAAGACGACGCTCTTCTAGAGTTTGGCTTTGCAATTCACGCAGCACCTCCTGACGGGATTTTCCAGAGCGTGAGTTACCCCAATCACCGTGTGTGGTCCCATCACCGCTGGCTTCAGAACCAATGATGTTTGCGCTGTAGCCGCGAAATCCCTTGCTTGCGTGTGACGCAGATTTCGCTGGATCTTTGTATCCCAGATGGGGTTCATACACCGCATCGCCCTGACCGGGGTGGAAGGCAGCATCGGCAAGTGCCACTGCAGGTGCAGCAATGGCGAAGGTGGTAATCAGAACAGCGGCAATTTTAATATTTTTCATGATGATCTCCTGATTGACTCGAATTGGAGGGTTGTTTTTCTAAACCCATGCCTTCAGTCTAGTCAGGGGCACATGTCAGCTACCTTCCCGGTACATTACAAATATTTAATCTTCACCAAATTCGGGGTGGTTATACTGTGCTTCGGTGCACCAAATGAAGACAATTCAATGAAACTGCTTTTGATCGAAGACGACCTGCGGCTGGCCGATTACCTGAAGAAGGGACTGACCGAAGAAGGTTTTGTGGTCGATTTGGCACGCAACGGGATTGACGGTTTGCATTTGGCCACCCAAGGCCTTTACGACGTGATCATTCTTGATGGCATGTTGCCCGACATTGATGGTTTGGCCGTATTAAGTGCGTTACGCCAATCCAAAAGTATTCCGGTACTGATGCTTACCGCCCGCGCCATGGTTGAAGACAGGGTGAGCGGCCTGAAGGCCGGTGCAGATGACTACCTGGTGAAACCCTTTGCGTTTGCCGAGCTGGTGGCCAGGCTTCACGCCCTGGGGCGCCGAACTTCAACAGTTGCAGCAGAGAGCCAAACAACCGTATTGACCCTGCTGGACCTGGAGTTGGATGCGGTGCGCCGCACGGCCAAACGCGGCGGCAAGGATTTGCGGCTAACGGCCAAGGAATTTTCATTGCTGTGGCTGCTGCTTCGCCGCAAGGGAGAAGTGATTAGCCGCACCGAAATTGCAGAACTGATTTGGGACATGCATTTTGACAGCGAAACCAATGTGATCGATGTGGCCATTCGCAGGTTGAGGATCAAGCTGGACGACCCTTACGAAATTCCGCTGCTTCATACCATTCGGGGCATGGGGTATGTTCTTGAGATTCGGGCGCAGGGCAAGGAGTGACCGTGAAATCAATTTCCAGAGCCACCATCGGTTTGACCAGCTCCGTCAGTGTACTGGGCGTGGTTTTACTCGCAGTGCTTGTGTATTGCTGCATCCACTTTTGGCAAGCCAAGCAACAGGAAGAAACCGCCAACCGCGCGCTTCATGCAGTTGAACACCTTTTACTAAAACCTACTGCCGAATATTCACCCGAAGACGTGAAACATGGCCTGGAAGAAGTGTTGGGAGGGCAAGGTCGAACCCAAGCCCGCGTTGTTGACAGCCAGGGCAATCGCATGTTCGGGCCAGAGGTGTTCTTCAACGGAGAGGGATCTGTTCGGGAATTCTCTCAAGTGTTTGAAACCGAACTTCCCCAACTGCAAGCCAAACGGGTTGAACTGGCGGTAAGCACCGTAGACGACGAACGTTTTCTGAACTTCATTTCAGGAA
>NZ_MQVZ01000001.1:936916-1096743 GCF_002954425.1 Limnobacter sp. SAORIC-690 | reverse complement strand
ATATCAGTCGCGGAATACCTTGAACAGTTGGCCGAAGACAGAGATCTTCGCATCACAGTTAAAAGCGATGCCACGGTGGAGGCTGAAACCGAATTGATTAAACGAGCAGTGAGCAATTTGCTGTCCAATTCAATTCGGTATGCGCAGGCCAACACAGAAATTATCGTACACATTACCCGAGAAGCAGAGAGGGTGTGGATCAAGGTTTCGAATGAAGGCCCGACAATTGACCCAGTCAAACTGAACCGTTTGTTTGAACCCTTTTTTCGTGCTGAAGAGGGGCGAAGTGACACTGGGAGCAATCACGGACTTGGCCTGGCCATTGTGGCTGCAATTGCGAAACTGCATGGTGGTGATGTGTTTGCAAGCAGCGAAAATCAAGTTACGGTGATCGGCTTTTCGATTCGCCGCGCTCTCCGATGTAGCATTCTCCCATCCACTTGACTAATTGCCGAGCGGATGGAAATTGTCTTTTCAAAAAACTATTTTTGAATTTTCGTGACCACGATTTTACCGTTTACTTTTTCGGCCTGAAATTTGACCTGATCACCCACCTTGACCGTGGAAAGCATTGCTGGGTCCGCAACCTTGAATACCATGGTCATCCCAGGCATTCCGAGATTATCAAGCGGTCCATGCTTCAGCGTGACCGTACCTTGAGCAGTATCAATCTTCTTGACTTCGCCATCGGTCATGGCCATGTCTGCGCCCTTGGTGTCATTCATGTTTTTCATTCCATCCATTCCCTGCATGCTTTGATTACCCATGCCTTTCATATCAGCCATGCCGGGGTCAGCTGCAAAGGCAGAAAAGGTCGATGCGGCGGTCAAGATCAAAGCCATTCCCAATTTATTCATTTGTTTCGTATATTTCATTGCTAAACCTCTCATGTGGTGTGTATGGGTGTTGTTTCATTGAAACTTACAGTGCAAGTTCACGAACCCAGAATACTGCCTGAAGCCCTTCAATTGCCTGACTTTTTCATTACATGTTTGACCGATTCACTCACCTGAATCGGTCCAGAAGTTTTGGGTTCAAAAAATCAACCGCAAACCAACCCGGTATTCTGTAATCGGAGAAAGATTCGAGCCACTTTGGGTTTCTGGATAAAGTGTTCGACTCACTTCAATGTAGGGAGCAAATTTTCGGCTGAACTCGTAGCGTGCCTGCACACCAAAATCCGCCTGATACAAGCCACTTGCCACTTCCTCACTAAGATTTGAGGCAGACCATTCGCCATTGATGAATGGCCGCAGAATAAACCGGTTTGTCATCAGAAAATCATTCTCAAAACGGGTACGCGCAAGCACTTTACCGTCGCTTCTGACAAACATCTGCAAATCCACATCAAACGCATAGGGCGCAAGGCCTCGCAAGCCAATTACGGCATAGTCTTCGCCCACAGGCTTTGAGTCGTGGCGGATACCGCCCTGCAAATCCCAAAATGGTGCAATGTAGCGACTGTACAGCGCCTGGGTTTCTACTACTTCGGTGTTGCCTTGGCGGCGTTCACCATCAAAACGCCATGCGAATCGATTGTAGTCCCCACCAATCCAGCCTTCTGCACCGAGAAGTTGAATTGAACCCGGTTGATTTCTGACTTTTCCGCTATCCACTTCAATTAACGTGTAAGAGTAAATTGATTCATCTTCCATCGCCATCGCAGGCATTGAGACGGCCCCAACAGCAACCACACCCAACACTCCCAGAGAACGAATCCACTGGAACGACCAGGTTGATTTGTATGAACGAACATTGCGGTTCATTACGCCACCTCCATCAGTTGAAACATGCCCGCGGCAGCGTGATAAAACAAATGGCAATGGAAAGCCCACACACCCTCATCCTCGTAAGTTGCGTCTACTTCGACAGTCTGTGCAGGGGCCACAATCACCGTATGCTTTCTGGGCGCAAATTCACCGTTTCCGTTAACCAGTTCCATAAATACTCCATGCAAATGCATGGGGTGTTCCATCATTGTGGTATTTACAAACTTGATCCTGAAGCGCTCGCCCAATTTCACTTTGAATGGTGTTGAGTCCGAAAACTTTTTATCGTTAATACTCCAGAAGTAGCGGTTCATATCCCCTGTCAGGCGAACCAATATTTCCCGCTGTGGAGGACGGGGGTCTTTGTTAGGCTCCAGCGATCGCAAATGTTGATAAGCAAGTCGACGCAGACCGTCTTTATCTGGGGCAACAACAATGCGCGCGGAGGGCACCTCCGCCACTTTGGCTGGAGCCATGTCCATTCCCGGCATCGTGTCTTGATCTGGAACAGGGGCAGTAGATTCAGACATGTTGTTCATGTCCATGCCCGCCATTGAGTCCACAGCGGGGCCTTCGTTGGGCTGTGGCATCGACATGCCTTTCATGCTGTCGTTGGTTTGTGTCGATGAAGGTTCAGGCATTGTGCCATCTCCCATACTGGCCATTCCGTCCATGGCCCCCATGCCCATGTCAGCCATGGTTCGAACGGGGTAAGGTCCCTGAGATGGAACTTCCGCACTCATGCCTGCCCTCGTCGCAAGCGTGCCTCGAGCGTATCCGATGCGAGCAATGGTCGGTGCGAAAATGGTGTACGGCTTGTCCTCTTTGGGTTCGACAATCACATCATAGGTTTCACCGTTGCCAATGCGGAACTCATCCACCTGAACAGGTTGAACATTCTGACCATCGGCCTGCACGATCATCATGGGCAGCCCGGGAATCTGGAAATCGTATAGGTTCATGGGTGACGCATTGATCACGCGAAGCCGCACACGCTCACCGGGTTTGAACAATGCCGTCCAGTTTTGATCTGGGCGCAGACCGCCCATGAGAAATGACCATTCCTCACCGCCATCACTGTAATCGGTGGGGTCCATTCGCATTTTCCCCCACTCCATCCGATCTGCCCAAATTGCTTTGCGTGTCGCCTCATCAGGCGCGTCTGCAAGCTGCTTCAGGAATTGGGGCGTTGTAATGCGCCGATAGTTGTAATAGCCGTCTACCTTCTTCAGATTCGCAAGCACTTGTGCAGGAGAGTCATCATTCCAGTCGGACAATACAACCACATAATCCCGGTCATACTGAAAGGGCTCGGGCTCACGGGGTTCTACAATCAGTGGCGCAAACATGCCTGCAGCTTCTTGCAGGCCTGCATGGCTGTGGTACCAGTAAGTACCGCTTTGGCGCAGTGTGTAGCGATACGTGAAGGTTTCTCCCGGAAGAATTCCAGGAAAGGTAACGCCCGGCACACCATCCTCGGAATTCGGCACCAGCAGGCCATGCCAATGAATGGCTGTGGCCTCATCGAGCTTGTTGGTTACATTGACAGTAACCTCATCGCCTTCCAGAAACCGTAACAAAGGCCCCGGCATCGTGCCGTTCAAGGTAATCGCACTGGCCTCGCGGCCGGTGATATTGATCTTCGTGTTTGCGATGGTCAAGTCAAACTGCTTGGCAGGGCGCCCCTTGGGAATCTCGACTGCGGTAATTGCCCCAAAAGCAGGATCCCAAGGCAGCAAGGCTGCGGCCCCTAAGGCACTGCTTTGTAGCAGGAACTTTCGCCTGAAAGCATTAAGCTGTTGATGTTGAATTGTTTTTGTTTGCTTCATACCAAAGATCTCCAGTTGGCTTTTCCTTAAAATGCCATGTGATGGGCAAAAAGTCGCTTAACTCATGTCTCGTTAAAACCACATCCGTCCAAATACCTCATCCTTATTCACCACCAAATGCTTGAGTGCGGCCAATACATGGATGGCCACGAACACCACCAAAACCCAAGCCGTCAATTCGTGAACATAAAAAAGTTGATCGGATAGCGCAGGGTTCTGAGCCACCAAGCGCGGGATTTCGATGCCGAAAAAAGCGGTGCCCTCCTCGCTCAAAGAGGCAGCAGCAAATCCCGTGAGCGGCATTAAAATCATGGCAGCGTACAACAGACCATGCGTAAACTGCGATACAACCAATTGCCATGTTGGCTGATGCGTTGCGAATGTTGGCGGCTTGTGGGTTAAACGCCACGCAGTGCGCAAAGCAATAAGCACAAATGCAATCAACCCCAGGGATTTATGCAAATTGAAATACCACTCACTGCCCGGCTGGCCCTCAATATCCATCATGTACCAGCCCAGTCCGACCAAAATCACAATCAGGAACGTCAATGTCCAGTGAAGAAAAACAGCAGGCTTGCTGTAACGATTCAGGGTAGATTGAATTGAATAACTCTCTGTATTTATACCCACGCAATTTCTCCGCAAGATCGACAAGTGTGTTTTTTACTTTGTATAAAGATTGTCGAAAATTGAAAACACAGGCAAGTTTTTTTGAAAGCCAAGAAAATTTCTGCATTCATTCATTTTGAGTCTCGAAGAGGTTACAGATACGCGGCACAAATTGACAGCGACCAAATTGCCGTGGTGTAATCTGAGAATGTATCGCTCATTTATCCTCACGTTGCTCATGTTTATGCTGCCGCTCCAGGCCTCTTGGGGCTTGGTGGCGGATTACTGCGCGCATGGTGAGCTTGTTCAACAAACAGCACATTTTGGCCACCATCAAGATGAACATCATGCCCACAATGGCCAAACGGATGCAGGTGACGATCAAGATAGCCAATATCCGCAAAACCACGACCATTCGCATTCATCCAGCTTTATCGGCTTTTCGGCTGACAACGCGAACGGCGTGATCATTGATTTCAGTTCACCCCAACAGGTGCTGAGCACTTCTAAGTATTCCTTTTTCTGTCAAACCCGCCCTGAACGCCCCAAGTGGCCTGTGTCTGCCTGATTACGGCGACACGACACCTGTCTTTACACCTTATTAAACGACTGCGTTAATTCGTCTCGCCGATTCTTTCCTTTGTACACCGGAGAAATCGATGCGAAAAATATTGCTAACGCTGGCTGCGACCGCGTTGCTGCCCAGTGCCGCCATGGCTCAGGGCAACACCCCCGAATACACCAGCAATGGGCTGAATTCCCCATCCGGGCAAGCCAGCTTGCCGCGAACAACAAACCTTACTTTGAACACCGCACTTGAAAGGGCCTATGCGGCAAACCCTGAACTGGCAGCGGCCCGAAATGCGCTGCTGGCACAAGACGGCACCATACGCCAGGCTGAAACCCGCCCCAACCCCGAGTTGCAGGCCCTGGTTGAAGACACGCGAAGTGCAACCCGCACCAGCACCCTGCAACTGAACCAGCGCATTGAACTGGGCGGAAAGCGTTCTGCACGAATTGATGCAGCCGAGCGCGGCAAGAACGTTGCTGAAGCTGACCTTGCCATGGTGCGGGCCACCCTGCAAACCGAAGTCACCTCTGCTTTTTACGACACGCTGGTTGCACAGGAACGTGTGCGGCTTGCCCAATCTTCCATCGACCTGGCACAAAGCGCCCAGCGTGCTGCACAAAAAAGGGTTGAAGCAGGCAAGGTATCGCCTGTCGAGGCCACCAAAGCGGGCATTGCATTGGCTGGCGCACGCGTGGATTATGCACGCGCTGAAAGTGCGCTGAAATCGTCTAAAAAACGTTTGGCCACCGCCATGGGAGAATCCCGGGTCGGTTTTGAAACCGTTGAAGGCAATCTTGAAAACCTGCCCGAGCTGCCCGCCATCGAGACACTGGAAGACAGGTTGCAGCAATCGCCTGCATACCGGAAAGCCCAAATTGAAGTGGACCGCCGCAAGGCCATTAGCGAGGTTGAACGCAGCAAAGGCGTACCCGATGTGACGGTGAGCCTTGGTGGGCGAAAAAATCAGGAACTTGGCTTGAACCAGGCCATTTTTGGGGTATCCATTCCCATCCCTGTTTTTGACCGCAACCAGGGCAACTTGCTTGAATCACTGCGACGCGCCGACCAGGCCAAAGATGAACTGACAGCAACGCAATACCGCTTGTCTCGCGATTTACAAGCCGCATACGAAAACCTGAGCGCGTCCCGCGAGGAATTCCTGGCCTTGCGTGACAGCATTTTGCCCAGTGCAGAAAGCGCCTACAACGCTGCAAGCAAGGGTTTCGAGATGGGCAAGTTCAGTTTTCTGGAAGTGCTGGACGCACAACGCACCCTGTTTGATGCCATGGCGCAAAGCCAGCAATCGCTCGCCCAATCCCACCGGTATGCCGCCGAACTGCAAGGGATTCTTGGGCAAACACCAGCCAATATTCAGTAGGACCACTTAATCATGAAACGCAATTTCAGCAAGAAACAAATCATTTCCATCGCCCTGCTTGTTGCAGTGGGTGCCCTGCTGCCAGCCCTTGTTTTAACCACAGGCAATTCCCAGCCTGGGCAAACCAATGGCACACAACTTGAACAAGCCAACCCCAATGAACCTGTCAAAGGACCCAAAGGGGGCAAGTATTTCGCGCAAGACGGCTACGGGGTCGAAGTGACCATTTTTGAGGACGGCGTAGAACCCGAGTTCAGAATTTACACCTACAAAGACAACGCCTTGCTGCCTCCAGAAGCCACCAAGGCAAGTATTGAACTTGAGCGCCTAGGCCGACAGCCGCAAACCATTAACTTTGCACCTGCAAACAATTTTTTGCGCGGCGATGCCGTGGTGTTTGAGCCCCATTCATTCCGTGTTGCCGTGAATGCGCAACATGAAGGCAAGCAATACCGCTTCGCTTATGACCAGATCGAGTTCCGAATCGACATGAGCGCCGAACAAATGAAACAAAGCGGCATTGAACTGGCCACAGCCGGCCCAGCCAAAATCAAAAGCAGCATTGAGTTGATCGGCGAAATCCAGTTCAACAGCGACAACACGGTACGCGTGGTGCCACGCTTGAGTGGCATTGTGGAATCTGCCCCCGTGAACGCGGGTGATCAGGTTAAAAAGGGACAAGTGCTGGCCGTAATTTCCAGCCAAACCCTGGCAGACCAGCGAACCGAGTTGCTGGCAGCGCAAAAACGCCTGGCATTGGCCAACACCACATTCGAGCGGGAAAAGAAACTGTGGGAAGACAAAATATCAGCCGAGCAAGATTATCTGCAAGCGCGCAATACCAAGCAAGAGGCTGAAATTGCAGTGCTGAACGCACGGCAAAAGCTCGCCTCGATCAATGGCGGCGCCACCATTGGAAGCCAACTGACCCGCTATGAAATTCGGTCACCGATATCAGGCACCGTGGTGGAAAAAAACATTGCTTTGGGGCAGGCGTTGAAAGAAGACGCCAACATTTTCACGGTGGCCGATTTGTCCACCGTGTGGGCCGAAATGACGATTTACCCCAAAGACCTGAACACAGTGAAGGTAGGCCAGCAAGCCACCGTGAAAGCCACGGCATTTGAATCGGAAAGCGTGGGCAAAGTGGCGTATGTGGGTTCCCTGGTGGGTGAACAAACCCGCACCGCCACTGCACGCATTGTGTTGCCGAACCCCGATTCTGTGTGGCGCCCCGGCCTGCCAGTGAAAGTTGAACTGGTGGCCGAGGAAAGTGAAGTACCGGTTGCCATTTCAACCGAAGCCCTTCAAACCATTCTGGATGGACCGGCCGTGTTTGGCCGCTATGGCCAACAGTTTGAGGCACGCCCGGTTGAACTGGGCCGCAGCGATGGCAAAACCGTTGAAGTGTTGGGCGGCCTGTACGCGGGTGAGCAATACGCGGCAACCAACAGCTTCCTGATCAAGGCGGACATCGGCAAATCAGGGGCAAGCCATGACGATTGATTCAACGCTTGCCCACATCTGCACCACCCTTTGCCAATGCACGCAAACAGAGGAAGTACCGAATCATGTTTGAAAAAATAATCCGTTTCGCCATCGAACAACGATGGTTTGTGATGCTGGGAACCGTGGGCCTGATTGCCCTGGGTATTTACAGTTATCAAAAATTGCCAATCGACGCTGTACCCGACATTACCAACGTTCAGGTTCAAATCAACACCTCCGCACCAGGCTACTCGCCGCTGGAGTCTGAACAGCGCATTACCTTTCCCATTGAAACTGTGATGGCCGGTTTGCCCGGTCTGCAGGAAACCCGTTCGATTTCACGCTACGGCCTGTCGCAGGTCACCGTGATTTTCAAGGAAGGCACCGACATTTATTTCGCACGCCAACTGGTCAATGAACGCGTTCAGCAAACCAAGGGGCAACTGCCCGCCGGAATCGATCCCGCGATGGGGCCAATTTCCACGGGTTTGGGTGAAATTTTCATGTGGACCGTGGAAACCAAAGAAGGTGCAGTAAAGGAAGACGGCACACCGTATACCCCCACTGATCTTCGCGAAATTCAAGACTGGATTATCAAACCCCAACTGCGAAATGTACCCGGCGTGACCGAAATCAACACCATTGGCGGTTACGCGAAAGAATTTCAGATTGCCCCCTTGCCTGACAAACTGGTTGCCCAAGGTATTTCCCTAGACGATCTGCTGCGGGCTGTTGAACAAAATAACAGCAACGTGGGTGCGGGTTATATCGAGAAACGGGGTGAACAGTATTTGATCCGCGCACCGGGACAACTCAACAACATTGCCGACATTGAAAACGTGATTGTGTCAAACCGCGCCGGTGTGCCCATTCGTATTAAAGATGTTGCGCAGGTTTACATTGGCAAAGAACTTCGCACCGGCGCCGCCACAGAAAATGGCAGAGAGGTGGTGCTGGGCACGGTGTTCATGCTGATTGGTGAAAACAGTCGCGTGGTGTCGCAAGCGGTGTCAAAAAAACTGGAAGAAGTAAACCGGAACCTGCCGGAAGGGGTAGTTGCGCAAACCGTTTACGACCGCACGGTGCTGGTGGACAAAGCCATCAACACCGTGAAAAAAAACCTGATTGAAGGCGCCATTCTGGTAATTGCAATCCTGTTTCTTTTTCTGGGCAATATTCGCGCGGCCATCATCACGGCGATGGTAATTCCACTGTCCATGCTGTTCACGTTTTTTGGCATGGTCAATAACGGGGTTAGTGCCAACTTGATGAGCCTGGGCGCACTGGATTTCGGCATCATCATTGACGGTGCCGTGGTCATTGTTGAAAACTGTGTGCGCCGCTTGGCCCATGCACAAACCAAAGCGGGGCGAACACTCACGCGCAAGGAACGCTTTCATGAAGTGTTTCTGGCCTCCAAGGAAGCGCGACGATCCCTGCTGTTCGGCCAACTCATCATCATGGTGGTTTACCTGCCCATTTTTGCGCTCACCGGTGTGGAAGGAAAAATGTTCCACCCCATGGCCTTCACCGTGGTGGCGGCACTGCTGGGTGCCATGATTCTCTCGATCACCTTCATTCCGGCAGCGGTGGCTTTATTGATCACCAACAATGTCAGCGAGAGAGAAAACCGCATCATGACGTGGGCAAAGCGTGGATACGAACCCGCACTGGTCAAGTCCATGGCCAACAAACCGGTGGTGCTTTCAATTGCCGTGGTGTTGGTGGTTTTATCGGGTTTGCTGGCAACCCGCATGGGCAGCGAATTTGTGCCCAGCTTGAATGAAGGCGACATTGCCTTGCAGGCCCTGCGTATTCCGGGCACCAGCTTGAGCCAGGCCATTGGCATGCAAACTGAACTGGAAAAAACAATCAAGCAGTTTCCTGAGGTGGACCGTGTATTTGCCAAAATTGGCACGGCCGAAATTGCAACCGACCCGATGCCACCAAACGTGGCAGACAATTTCGTGATACTGAAACCCACCTCGGAATGGCCAGACCCCAGCCGCAGCAAAACCGACCTGGTGGAGGCCATGCAAACCGCTGTCATGAAAATACCAGGCAACAACTATGAATTCACCCAGCCCATTCAAATGCGGTTCAATGAACTGTTGTCGGGTGTGCGAAGTGATGTGGCTGTGAAGGTATTCGGCGATGACCTGGACACGCTGAATACCGTGGCCGGAGAAATTTCCGAAGTGCTAGAGAAAGTTGATGGCGCAGCAGACGTGAAAGTAGAACAAACCACGGGCCTGCCCATGCTGACCGTTCAAATTGATCGCGAAAAAACTGCACGGTTTGGCATCAACGTGACCGATGTTCAAAACACTGTTGCCATGGCCGTTGGTGGGCAGGAAGCAGGCGTGCTGTTTCAGGGCGATCGCAGATTTGACATCACCGTGCGCTTGCCTGAAGCACTGCGAAACGACTTGCAAGCCATTGCCCGGCTACCCATTCAGTTGCCAGGCAACACGGCTGGCAGCGACATGCCCCTGTTTGTTCAACTGGGCGATGTAGCAAGCCTGGACATTGCGCCCGGGCCGAACCAAATCAGCCGGGAAAATGGCAAGCGCCGCGTGGTGGTAACCGCCAACGTGCGTGGCCGCGACATTGGTTCATTTGTGGCCGATGCTCAAAGCCAGATTCAGCAGAAGGTGAAAGTACCAGCAGGCAACTGGATCAGCTGGGGGGGTACGTTTGAACAGTTGCAATCGGCCTCCAAACGACTGCAAATTGTAGTTCCGCTGTCACTGTTTCTGGTGTTCCTGTTGTTGTTCATCATGTTCAACAACGTTCGGGATGGTTTGATTGTGTTCACGGGTGTACCGTTTGCATTGACTGGCGGTATTTTGGCCTTGTGGTTGCGCGACATTCCATTGTCAATTTCAGCGGGGGTGGGCTTCATTGCACTTTCTGGTGTGGCGGTGCTGAACGGGCTGGTGATGATTTCATTTATCCGCAGCCTGCGCGAGGAAGGCATGCCCTTGGACAAGGCCATTCATGACGGTGCCATGACACGGCTTCGCCCGGTGCTGATGACCGCGCTGGTGGCTTCACTTGGCTTTATTCCGATGGCGATTGCCACGGGTACCGGCGCTGAGGTTCAACGGCCCCTGGCCACAGTAGTAATCGGGGGAATTCTGTCATCAACCGCCCTTACCCTGCTGGTGCTTCCCATTCTTTACCGGTTGACCCACCGCAAGGAAGAGGAAATGAACGTTACTGATCAACAAGCAAAACCTGCTTACAACACATAGGCTAGCAACATGGGCTGGATTATTTTGAAGTACCTGACCACCGCAGGCCTGGTGGTCCTTATTTCCGAAGTGGCCAAGCGCAGTGACAAACTGGGCGCGTTGATCGCAGCGTTGCCCATGGTCACGGTGCTGACGCTGATTTGGCTTGCTGTTGAAAAGGCACCGCAGGAAAAAATTGCCAACCACGCCTACCTGACATTCTGGTATGTGCTGCCCACCCTGCCCATGTTTTTGGCCTTCCCCTGGCTGTTGCCCAAGGTGGGGTTTGTGTTCTCGCTGGCGGGCAGCGCATTGCTTACTCTGGTTTGCTTCGCCATAACAGTGAAAGTGGCAGCGGGTTTTGGTGTTCAACTTTGGTTTAAATAAGGGGTAGACAATATGGGCGCAGGACATTCCCATGATGTGAAAGTAGAAGGATACGAAAAACCATTGTGGATTGCTTTGATATTGACCACCAGCTTCATGGTGGCCGAAGTTGTGGGCGGCATATTCACCAACAGCCTGGCTTTGATTTCCGATGCAGCGCACATGTTCACCGACTCGGCAGCATTGGCTATTTCATTGCTGGCCATCCAAATTGGTAAAAAACCGGCTGATACAAAGCGAACATTTGGATACTACCGCTTTGAAATTCTGGCGGCTGCTTTCAATGCAATTCTGCTTTTTGTGGTGGCTATTTATATTTTGGTGGAAGCATACCTGCGAATTTCAAATCCGCCTGATATTCAATCCAACATGATGCTGATCATCGCTTCCCTGGGCCTGCTTGTAAATTTCATCTCCATGAAGCTCCTGAGCCAGTCTAAAGACGACAGCCTGAATGTTAAAGGTGCCTACCTTGAAGTTTGGGCGGATATGCTGGGCTCTGTGGGCGTGATCGTGGGTGCCTTGTTGATTCGATGGACGGGTTGGGGCTGGATCGACTCCGTAATTGCCGTGGGCATCGGGCTTTGGGTGCTGCCACGTGCGTGGGCCCTGTTAAAACAAAGCACACATATTTTGCTGGAGGGCACACCGGAACATTTGAACATTGACGAGATCAAGCAGGCACTGTCGAGCCACTGTGGCGTGGACAGCATTCATGATTTGCATGTGTGGTCCATTTCCAGCGGCAAGTCCAGCTTGTCAGTTCATGTGGTATGCCAGCACCGGGAGGTGGATTGGACTGATTTGCTTCAACAAATTCGCACCATGCTGGCAAACCGGTTTGACTTGCACCACACCACCATTCAGCTTGAGGCTACACCGTGTAGCGATGCGAGTGGAGAACACAGCTACACCGGCTCACCATGAAGCGCCCAGGTCTGCCGGGTTGTTGCTGGCATATGCGAGGCTTCCCCCGGCAATCGCGCTTGCGGTTACAATCAGGGCGGTAAACAATTTTCTCTGTTTCATAATTTCACCCCGTAGTTGAAAGTCAATCAATCAAACAAGTTTGCTTGTGACAGTTCCTACTTTGCCCATGCAAACTTAGCGCAACATTAGATGCGTTTCTGCATCGATGAGTTTTTGAAACTTCCCGGAATCCCTCTTTCTCGGCCCCAGCGAGCCGGTTAAACTGCTCTTATCGCATCAACCCGGTGTAGTGTGGCTACCCTCTCAGGGCCAGGAGATCAATTTGCTGTTTGAAAACCCAACCCGAATTCACCACTGGGCAGTCTGGGCACTGCTAGGTCTGTTCATTGTTTTTCTTAACCGCTACACGGGCTGGGACCAGGCCATTTCGAATGTATTTTTTGATCCGCAGGCAGCGAATTTTCCATTGAAACAAAACCAGTGGCTTGGCCTTCTTCTACACGATGGCTTGCGGCTGGCATTTGGCTGGGTTTTGGTTTTCTGTTGTGCTTAAAACCTTTCAGGCTGAAATATGGGGGAGCAATTGTTTTTATTCTGCTGGTCAGCTTGCTGACCGCACTGGTGGTCAGCGTACTGAAGGCCCAGTCCGTGCACAGTTGCCCTTGGGATTTGAAGCTGTACGGCGGAACAGCCGATTATTTCCGGTTGTTTCAAAACACCCGTGTTGTTGCGAACCCGGGACCCGGAAAATGCTTTCCCAGCGGGCACGCATCCACCGCATTCATGTGGATTGTGTTGTTGTACAGCCCAATGCCGTGGTTGAGGCAACACCGCAGCACAATGACCATCGCGGTGCTGTTGATGGGTGGGCTGGCTGGCGGCGTGCAAATTGCCAAGGGTGCCCATTTTGTAAGCCATGTACTAGCCACAACATGGCTTTGCTGGGGTGTTACCTTGTTTGCCCTTGCTGCTCAAAATGAGCTTTCAAAGCATTGGTGCGCTGCGTGCAAACGCCACTTTCAACCTCGAAAGTCAACATAAGTGCGCAGAACAAGTCGTCGTGCGTGAAGGGATAATCCTTGACCAGCCTCAAGTCGTCAGTACGGTAGTCAAAGTTTTTTCCAAACCACAACACCGAAGCCACATGGGTTTGTTCCCTGGGCGAAAACACATACGGCGCACCATGCAGATACATGCCTTTTTCACCCAGGGACTCGCCGTGGTCGCTCACGTACAGCATGGCAGTTTCATGGCTTGAATCGAATTTTTTCAGCAAAGCAATGGTTTGCGCCAAAAAATGATCTGTGTACAAAATTGCATTGTCGTAGGCGTTGTTGATTTCTTCGTCGGTGCATTTTGACAACTCATTGGTTTTGCACACCGGAGTAAACCGCTCAAACTCTGGCGGGTAGCGTTTATAGTAAGCGGGGCCATGGTTGCCCATTTGATGCAGCACAATCAACAGGTCTTTGCCGGGGTGTTTGCGTATGTGGTCTTCAAGCCCAACCAGCATGCCGGTGTCTCGGCATTCAGAATCGCAAACCGGGTTGATGGCCGGGTCGCGAAAATTCTCGTAGGGCAAACGAAGGGCAACGCCTTTGGAATCGGAATTGTTGTCGCGCCACAAAATTTCAACGCCTAGGCGTTTCAGCACATCCAGCACGTTCTCGAATTGATTGACCTTATCACCATCGAAGCCATCGCGCCCAGCCAGTGAAAACATGCAGGGCACCGACACGGCGGTTGATGTACCGCAGGAAGTAACATTGCCCAGAGAAACCACATCTTCTTTGCCCAACATGGGGTTGGTGGGCTTGGTGTAACCATTCAGTGCAAACCGGTCGGCACGCGCCGTTTCGCCCACCACCAAAACAATCAGTTCTTTGGGGTGCAGCGGGGGTTCATCATGCAATGCGGCGTCTGGCGCAACTGCCTGCACCACCACGGGGCCAGCACTGCCTTTGATTTTGCTGCTGGCCAAGCGAATGGCCGAGTAGGTGAAATACGTGGGGTTGGCGTAAAAGCGCAGGCTTTTGTGTTCACGGAAAAATGAAGCGTATTGGGAGGTAAAAGGCACAATCAACAACACCATGCCTGCCAGCAAACACACACTGAACAATGCCTTGGCGCGAAGTTCTGTTGCAAGGCCCTTTGCCCTGGGCATGCGCCGCAGCACGTACCAGGCAGGTAACACACCCAGAACCAACAAGTACAACAGCATGGAAATCGAAAACAGGTCGCCTGCCTCGGCCGCATTGGTTTGCAAGGTGTTTTCCAGCATGGTTTGGTCAATCACCGTGCCGTAGGTCGACATGAAATACGCCGCCATGCTTGAAGCAATCAAATAAAGAGCCAACACCCAAGGCGCTGCTCGCCCATGGCACAACCATACCAACAACAAAGTGGTGGCCAGGGTAAACAACAAAAATACGGATGCAACAAACAACACATTGCCATCGGAGAGGGGATAGGCTTGCACCAAGCGGCTTGTAAAACTGCCGTTGGCCAAAAGCATAAGGAACGCAGAAACACCTGCGACCCAACGGTTTTGCGGATTGAAAATATTGCGCCACATGGTGTTGTTCCTGATCAATGCAGCCGGCAAAGACGGCTTTTATTTGGTAGCGAAATTGTACACCGATGCCACTGATTTACCATTAGCGTTGCCTCCAGGCGACTTGATCCAGCTCGTTATTGTTTCACTGAGAACCCGATGCGTACCCATTCCCCATCGCACTGGGCAAAGGGTTCACCCCCATGCAAACGGGCAATGGCAGCCACAATCGCCAAGCCCAGACCATGGTTATGCCCACTTTCATTGCGCGATTGATCTACCCGGTAGAAAGGCTCAAACAAATGAGGCACGCTACGCTGGGGAATACACACGCCTTTGTTGCTCACGGTAACGTTGACCAAGCCACTCGCATGCGCAGGTTCAATGTGAATGTGAATGGTGCTGCCCTCTTCGGCATACCGAATCGCATTGGACACCAGGTTGGACAAAGCCCGCTTGACCAATTCGGAATCAATGCGTGCTGAAGCATCGCCGTGCAATTCAAAGTGCAAATGCTTTTCCTCCAGCATGGCCTCCATGTAGTCCATCACCGTCATCACTGGTTCACTCAACTTTTCAACCCAGCGAAAATCGTTGTACTGTCCCTGGCTGGCATGCGACAAAAACAGCATGCTTTGAATAATGCGGTTCATGCGTTGCAGTTCTTCAAGGTGGCTGTGCAAGGCTTCTTTCAAATGCTCGGGATCGGGGTTCTTCTCGCGCAACAACAACTCGTGGCTTACGGTAAGGCTGGACAAAGGCGTGTTCAACTCGTGTGCCACATTGGAGTTAAACGATCGCAACTGTTCCTGATACTGCCCTACCTTGCCCATCAACTTGTTGAACTGCTCAATAACCGGGTAAAGCTCTTCGGGTTCATGGTCGCTTTTGATTCTGGCGTTGATATCTGAAGGATCAAAGTCCGCAATTTTTCGACCAAACTTGTTCAGGGGTTTCAATTCAAACCGGGCCAGTGTGCCGCTCAACAGCATGATGAAAAATCCCCAAACCACTGTAACCGCCGTAAACAGCAAAGCAATGAACTTCAAAAAACGTTTGTCTTCAGACACATCCATGGCCAATTCTAGATCTCGCATGGGCATGCTGCCGCCCAGTCCGTTCAAGGGGTGCATGTAGCTTACTTTGTGCTTCACCTGGCTCAGCAACACTTGCGGGCCATACAACACTTGTCCGTTCTCGCCATGCACTTTGGCACGCACGTTGCCAAGGCTTAACAGCAATTCGTCTACCCGGCCCCACATTTCGGTGGGCAAAAGCTCGCTGTTGCGGACCAACACCTGTTCAACGCTGGAAGCCGCGCGACTGAGAGTGTCCTGGTACCGCATGTCTTGCCACATGCAAATGGCCTGGTAACTGATGATGGCGATAATGCCCACACCCAGAATGCTGAGTATCGACATTTGCAATGAAGATCGCCTTGCTATTGAACGCCTCACGATGGAAGGTCCCCTACGGCCTGCTCATTGGCCTGCTCAACCACCGCGCGTTGTTCCAGCACATAGCCCATGCCGCGCACTGTGTGCAGCAGGGGCGGGTCAAAAGGTTCGTCCATTTTGCTGCGCAAGCGGCGCACCGCCACGTCCACCACATTGGTTTCACTGTCAAAGTGCATGTCCCACACCAGTTCTGCCAACTCGGTGCGTGACAGCACCTCGCCTTTTCTGCGCAACAACAACCACAACAGGCTGAATTCTTTGGCAGTCAAACGCAAATCCTGTCCAGCGCGTTTGGCCTGCCGTTTCACCGCATCCAGTTCAAGGTCTGCCAGGCTGAGGTGACTGCTGTCGGAAGTGGCGCTGGGTTGTCCCTGTGCGCGACGTGCCAGCGCGTGCACACGAGCTACCAACTCGGAGAATGCAAAGGGTTTGGTCAGGTAATCATCGGCACCCGCCTGCAAGCCCTTCACACGGTCTTCCACCATAGAGCGGGCGGTCAGCATGAGCACGGGGATGTTCATGGTTTGACGCAAGGCGGCCAAAACGCCCAAGCCATCCAGGTCGGGCAACATGCCATCTAGGATAATGAGTTCGTAATGGCCCTCGGTGGCCAGGTGCAAACCGTCAATGCCGTTGTGGGCAACATCCACCACAAAGCCTTCCGAGCTCAACCCTTTCTGAAGGTAGCTGGCCAGTTTTTTTTCGTCTTCAATCACCAGAATTTTCATCGAAACTGCACCGCTGCGGCCAAGTAAACACAACACGCAGTATAGAAGCTGGGCCGATATTTTTAAATTACAAATTTGTAATGTGCCTGTGGGCACTTGGTAATTCGAGGCTGCGTAAAGTACGACTCATGCCAACGCAATAACGCAACGGCAAAACTTAGTGAAGTACCTCAAAAGGAGATTTACCATGAACGCACGTCAATTGATCGCCACCTCCGTATTGGCCATTTCAGCATCTGTACCAGCCGTGGTCATGGCCAACCCAGCAACTCAGCAAGGCGATGGCACCAGCCACGTAGTGGCAGCCGAAAGTCAGCGTAACCAAGCTACACGCCAAGCTGTGTTGAATGAATATCAGAAGGCAGTACAAACCGGCGAATTCAGCCCGATCGCAGGTGACGCCAGCGAGACCGCTGAGGTTCAACTGTCAAATACAACCCGCGCCGAAGTACTGAGCAAAATCAATGGTGTTGACCTGACTGAAGGCGATGCCAGCTGATTGAAGAACACCGGTTAATTCACCGGTTTTCAAAGGTGCCTGTGATTCCCCGCACAGGCGCCTTTTGTTTTAAGATGAGGTTCATCTTTGCCTCAAAGCAGTACTCTTCATGTCGTCCAGCAAGAAACCCCCTGCGATCAACAACTCAAACGAATCGGCTGTGCCTTCGGGGCGCTTTGCACGTTTGAGCCGGTTTGGCGCCCTGGCCACCACCGTGGCGGGCTCAGTGGTTAAAAACGGCACAAAACAATTGGCACAAGGCAAACGCCCCAAACTGAGCAGTCTGTTGCTGACCCCCAAAAACGCCCTTCGCGTGGCCGATCAATTGGCCCAACTGCGCGGGGCGGCCATGAAACTGGGGCAATTGGTGTCGATGGACGCGGGCGACATGCTGCCACCGCAACTGGCGGAAATCATGGCCAAACTTCGGCAAGACGCCAAGCACATGCCGCGCAAACAATTGCTGGCCGTGCTCGAAAAAGAATGGGGTGAGAACTGGCGCGAGAGAGTACGCGAATTCAACCTGACACCGATTGCAGCCGCATCCATCGGGCAGGTGCACGAAGCCATTTCACTGGATGGTCAAAAACTGGCCATTAAAATTCAGTACCCCGGTGTGCGCGACAGCATCGACAGCGACATTGACAATGTGGCCACCATTTTGCGTTTCACTGGCTTGGTGCCCAAAACTTTTGATTTGGCTGCATTGCTGGCAGAAGCCAAAAAACAACTGCATGAGGAGGCGGATTACCTGAGGGAAGCCGAGTACATCGCCAAATACACCGAAGCATTGGGCGAAGACGAACGGTTCGAAATTCCCACGGTGAACACCGACCTGACCACGCAGGGCATATTGGCCATGCGCTATGTGGAAGGTATGCCGATTGAACAAATGGCCCATGCCACCCAACCGGTTCGCGACAAAATTGCCACCACCATGTTCCAGTTGTTGTTCAAAGAATTGTTGGGCATGCGCTTGATGCAAACTGACCCTAATTTTGCGAACTACCGCTACAACCCCAAAACAGGCAAAGTGGTATTACTTGATTTTGGTGCCACCCGCAGTTTTGATAAAGAACTGGTGGACGGTTATGTGGACGTGATGAAAGCTGCACAGGCAGGCAGCCGCAGCCTGATGGAAAAGGCCGCGACCCGCATTGGCTATTTCGATTCAAGCACGCAAACCCACCACAGGGAGTTGGTACTTGACTTGATGGATTTGGCCTGCGAGCCTTTTTGCACCAAGGGTTGTTTTGATTTTGGCAACACCGACCTGGCCGCGCGAATTCGCGACAAAGGCTTTGAGCTCGGCGAAGACCGCCAATTCTGGCACGCCCCGCCCATCGACTGCCTGTTCATACACCGCAAGCTGGGTGGGTTGTTTTTGCTGGTCACCCGCTTGAAAGCGCGGGTGGATGTTTCACAGTGCGTGAACACCTAAACCCTGGGCTGAAGCATGATGGTTGCCATGCCTGCAAGTGCAAGCAAGGCCCCAGCCACATCCCACCGTGTCAAGCCAACACCCTCAACCCAGTACAACCAAAGCAAGGCAACGGTGATGTACATGCCACCGTAAGCTGCATACGTTCGGCCAGCGGCTGACGGGTGCAAAGTAAGCAACCACGCAAACAACACAAGAAATCCCACTGCCGGAATCCAGAGCCATGGCGTTTTGTCTTGTTTTAGAACAAGCCATGGCAGGTAACAACCCAGAATTTCAGACACCGCAGTGGCCGCGAACAAGGCAGAGAGTTTCAGCAACTCCATGTTCACTTTGTTTTAAAACGCACAGTGGTTTTCTTCTTGTTTGCAAACTCCACCGTGGCCAGTGCCGTGTAAGCCGGGGTTTTCAGTTCAACACCCTCGCCTTGAAGCACGGTGGAATTGCCGGTTAATACAATCTCTTTCTTTTGCCCATCGTTCAACAAAATCACCTTGCCAGAGGCTTTGCTGAAGTCCACCGGCTCGCCATGATCCATGGCGTACAGCGAAGTGCCCTCAGGCTTTACCACCAACTCAAACTCCATGTGATTGCTTTCAGAGACGATACCGCCGTATTTGGGCTCGGTGCTGTGTATGTCTTTTCCTTGCGCAATTGCCGATACGGTATTCAAACCAAGACCCAGTGCCAGTGCGCACCACAGCAATTTGATTGATTTCATGTTCATTCTCCTTGTTCAAACTAAAAAAATTACAACGCTTGCGCGTCGGCCTGTTCCATCAGTTTTTCAGCATCCTTGCGCCCAAAAACCCAGAACAGTGCAGGGGTTAAAAAAGTGTCCAATAAGGTCGAGCTGATCAGCCCGCTGAAAATAACCACCGCCACAGGATGCAAAATTTCGGTGCCGGGGCGCTCAGCTTCAAACAGCAAAGGGGCCAAGGCAAACGCGGTAACCAGGGCAGTCATCAACACAGGGCTCAGGCGTTCCATAGAGCCTCGAAGAATCATGGACTGTGAAAATTGCTCATGCTCAAACCGCATCAGGTTGATGTAGTGGCTGACTTTCAAAATCCCGTTGCGCACGGAAATTCCAGCCAGCGTAATGAAGCCGATCAGGGCCGCCACCGACAGCGGCTGACCCGACAGCCACAGGCCCAGTACGGCGCCCACCATGGCCAGCGGAATATTGCCCATGATAATGGCCGACAGCCGCACTGACTGGTAACGGCTGTACAACACAGCGAACATCAAAGTGAGCGAAATAATGGACAGAAAACCCACCAGCCGCGTGGCCTCTTCCTGCGCTTCAAACTGCCCACCCAAGGTAATGAAATAGCCCTCAGGCAATTCAAGGCCATCGACTGTGTTGCGAATATCGGCCACCACTTCCGACAAGGCCCGGCCTTGGGCATTGGCAGAAATCACGATTCGGCGCTTGCCATCGTCACGGCTGATCTGGTTGGGGCCATCGCCGTCCTCGACCTGCGCCAGCACCGACAAAGGCACTGCACCCTGGGGCGTTGGAATCAGCAACCGTTCAAGTTGCTGCGGGCCTCGATCCGCTTCAGCCAGCTTCAACACCAAAGCAAAACGCCGGTTGCCTTCCACCACCTGGGTAATTTTCTCGCCTTCGACCAGAGCCTGAAGTGAATGCAGAATATCGGAGGACGACACGCCGTACCGGGAAGCAGCGTCGTAATTGATCCGCACCTTGATTTCCGGAGCCAACACCTGTTTCTCAACTTCAAGATCAACCAGACCATCAATGCGGGCCAACTGCGCACGCAGTTGCTCTGCGGTGCCCCGAAGGGTATCGAGATCTTCACCAAACACCTTGATGGCAATTTGTGAACGCACGCCCGAGAGCATGTGATCAATTCGGTGTGAAATGGGCTGCCCAAGCGCAACGGCTGCCGGCAGGTTCTTAAGCCTTGCCCGAATATCTGCCTGAACTTCGGCCATGGGGCGTGTCATTTCACTGGCGGGAATCAAACCCAAATCCAGTTCAGACACATGCACACCCTCGGCATGCTCGTCCAGTTCAGCCCTGCCGCTACGCCGACCCACATGGGTAATTTCCGGAACACCCTGAAGCAGCAATTCGGCCTGCGAAGCCAGCTTTGACGATTCTTCCAAAGTAACGCCCGGATTCAAGCGCATGCCGATCAACAAGGTACCCTCGTTAAACGGTGGCAAAAATGTTTTGGCAAAAAACGGCACTGAAACACCCGCAATCAACACTGCCACCACACCGGCCGCAATGGCAGCCTTCGGCTTGTTTAAAACGGGCATCAGGCTTTGCTGATACCTGGCCTTCAACCATGCCAGTACCTTGGTGTCGCCATGGTCCAGGTTCTTGATGCGCGGCAGCAAGTAATACGACAACACCGGCGTTACTGTGACCGACACAATCAGCGAGGCCAGCGTGGACACAATGAACGCAATGCCCAAAGGCACAAACAGCTTGCCTTCAATGCCCGGCAACGCAAACAGCGGAATAAACACCAGCACAATAATGGCCGTGGCGTACACAATGCCGGTTCGCACTTCCAGCGATGCTTTTCGAACCAGTGCGATCAGGTCGAATGAGGCACCGGGGTGCCTGGCCCGTTGCTCTTTCAAACGGCGAAGAATGTTTTCCACGTCCACCACCGCATCATCAACCAAACCACCGATGGCAATGGCCAAACCGCCCAGGGTCATGGTGTTGATGGACAAACCAAAGTAGTTAAACACCAGGGCGGTCATGAAAATGGACACGGGTATTGCCGTAAGCGCGATCACCGTAGGGCGCAAAGTGCCCAGAAAGAAAAACAGCACTGCAGCAACAAACACCGAGGCACCAATCAACTTGCCTTGCAAGGTTGAAATGGATGATTCAATAAAACTTGCCTGCCGAAAAGTAACCCGTGGTTTTTCCATGCCTTCGGGCAAGTTGCTGCTCATGCCAACCAAAGCCTCTTCAATGCGATTGGTCAGGCTGATGGTATCGGCACTGGGTTGTTTTTGAATGCCCAGAATGACGGCCGGCTTGCCTTCATAGCCTGCATCGCCCCGCTTCACGGCCGCTGCAAAATCCACTTGAGCAACTTGTTTAAGCAACACGGCCTGACCACTTCGGGAACCCACTGCCACATTGCGCAAGTCATCCAGTGACGAAGTTCTGCCCAAATGTCGAATCAGGTACTCGCGGCCATTGAGCGACAAAAAACCGCCCGAGGTGTTGGACGCAAAACCGCTTAGGGCCTGCTGCACGTTTTCAATCGTGATGCCCAGTTCAACCATGCGCTGCAAATTGGGCTGTACTTGAAACTGCCGCACCTCGCCACCAATGGGAATGACCTGCGCCACACCCTGAATGGACAACAAACGGGGCCTTAACACCCAGTCGGCGTATTCACGCACTTGCATCGGCGAGATTTTTTTCACGTCAATCGGTATGGCGATCTGCATGATCTCGCCCATGATGGAACTGACCGGCCCCATGGTTGGTGCAACCCCGGAAGGAATGGATTCTTCCATGCTGGAAAGCCGTTCTGAAACCATTTGCCGTGCGCGGTAAATTTCAGTATCCCAATTGAACGTCACGTAGATGAACGACAAACCTGCACTGGATACCGAACGGATTACTTCCACCCCCGGCAAGCCGTTCAGCGCGGTTTCCAGTGGAAAGGTAATCAGTTGTTCCACTTCTTCCGAGGCCATGCCCCCGGCCTCGGTAATCACCGTAACGGTGGGTTTGTTCAAATCGGGAAACACATCCACCGGAGTCTGGGTGAGTGTGAATGCACCGTACAAGGTCAGGATAAGTGCGGCCAACAACACCAACAGCCGGTTCTTCAGGCTGCTGTCGAGTAAAAACTGAAACATGACAAAGCCCCTTATCGAACCTGGTTAATCAGGGTTGCGCCCTGAACAACCACGCGTTCACCGCCGGAAAGTCCACCACGAACCAACACCTCAAGTCCGTTGAGCGGTTCGGTCAACACCACCATAGGCTCGAAAACTTCAGGCTCCTTTTTCACCCACACAATGGTTTGATTCGACGCATTCTTGACCACTGCAGCACTGGGCACAGCCACGGCATCAACGCCCCCGGACTGTTCCGCATACACCTTCAGCAATTGTCCGGTCGGAAAACTTGTGTTTTTCAGCCCCCGTGCTTCGAATGCCAATGTCAATGCCTGGTCCTTTACACTGCTTGCCGCACCCAGGTACTTCAGCTTTACCCCCTTTTCACCGGCTTGAACGCGGGCGGATTGAAAATCGGGAACCACGCCAGACTCGTACCAGCTTGCCTCTACACGCACCACTGCCGGGTCAACAATTTCAAACAACACATCTCCTTCCGAAAAAACCTTGCCGGAAATGGCCATGGATGACGCCACAATGCCGGTGGACGGCGCACGCAATGTTTCTCTTGAAGCAATGCCGCCAGCCAAGGCCGCCACCTGGCCCTTCAGGCTTTGAACCTGGGCCTGGGCAGCGTCAATTTCCTTTTTTGGTACGGTGTCTGCAAGCTGCAAAAGACGCTCCAGTCGCTTCTCGGTCAAGGTCAGTTCAGACCTCAGTTGAGCAAGTTGTGCCTGTTGCGATGATTTTTCCAAGGCGGCTTGCGGTGTTTGAATGAATCCGAGCACTTGACCCTTTTTCACTTGTTGGCCCAATTGCGGAACACCTTGACCCGGTGGTACAAAACTTCCACCCAGGGTGGTTTGAACAATGCCCCCGGTTTGCGGATCCAGTGCCACCTTGCCGTTCAGTTCAATCACCTTGGCCTGGGGCTTGATCTCGGTTTTCAAAGTGCGAATACCCAATTGGCGCTGGGCAGGCTTGGGCAAAAAAACCTCGCCCGTGGCTTGCCGTTTGGGGCCATCACCCAGGGTTTGCTCGACTGCTTCATCGCCATGATCATGGCCAGGGCCCGCGTAAATATTGAAAGGACTAAAAAGGCCGAACACCAAGACCGAGAGTGCAAAATTTTTGTTGATCATGATTGTTTGCCTTCCTTCATTTTTTTTCGTACAAACCCAACAACAGGCAAACCGAGAAGCAACATGCCGCCCAAGCCATACAACACCCATTCCCAGGCATGTGAATGGGATTCCTCATCGGTGGCGTGGTCGTCTGCATGCGACAGGTCAAGTTGACCGGCCAGCAGATCGGTGAGTTCACCAGATGAAACTGTCAAGGCCACCGACACGGATCCCTCAGACAAACCCTCAGGCAGCACCGCATCAAATTCACCCACGGCATGCAACTCAACGGGTATCGAGCTTCCATTGAGCTCCAAATCAAGCTCCGCATTTTCAACTGGTGCATTGGTGGCGGTATGGTCAATGTAAATTTCCAGCGTGCGACCTTTCAAAATACCCACCGCTTCGAACAGGTCCGATTCCATCACCACCCGTGGCGACGCTTCGCCAGTGGCTGTCGGCTCTTCATCACCGTGATCATGTCCGGGGCCTGCAAAACTGCTTGGTGTCGTAAAAAGGGCGAGTGCAACAAACACAGCACCCATGTAAGTCGATTTTGAATTGATGTATTTCATGGCATGAATCTCTTTGATCGTCATGGTAAAAGTCCAAGTGCCTGTTTGTAGGCAGAGACTTTGGCGGCATATTCCACGGCAGACTTTCGGGCAAGCCTGTTGGCTTCAAAGGCCTGTTGTTCAAAGCGCAGCAGGGTTGGAAGATCGGTTTCCCCCAAGTCGAATGAACGCCGATACAGCCGATACGTTTTATCGGCCAGGTCAGCCTGCTCCAGTGCAGACGTTTTTAACTGGGAAAACATGTCCAGGTTGCCCTCCGCAGCGCGGCTGCGCGCAACCACCGACCTTTGCGTTTTAACCAGCAGGGCCTGTGCGGCAAGCTGATCACTTTCGGCCTGCAATACCCGGCTTTGATACTCTGAAGAATTGCCCAGCGGTATGCGGGTTGACACCACAAGCGATTTTTCGCTTATTGATGAAAATGCGCCACGGTCACTGATCACCGCGAGCCCCAATTCGGGATTGGCTCTGGCCTGGGTTTGTACCAGATCAGCCTGTCGCTGCTGTGCATTCAGTTGCGCCTGTGCCAGCTTCAGGGCAGGATGATCCAGCGGTTTCAAGCCATTGGGAATGTCAGTGCTTTCAGTTTGAATGCGAGACAGTGTTGACACAGGCAAACCAATCATCGCGGCATATTCCGCGCTAAGGTCTCCCAAAGCGCCCAATGCACGCCCAAGGTCGGCCTTGGACTGGGCATACAATGCAGAAGCCTGATAGAAATCAGTCTGTGCCAGTTCCCCGGCCATGACACGTCTATCCACATCCACCATCAATTCCTTGGCAGTTTTGGTCCGGGCCTGTGCAATTTCAACATCCAGATTGGCAGCCAGGGTATCCCACAGGGTTTGGCGAACCAGACCAGCAAGTTCCAGCTTCGTCTGCTCAAGCTGCTTCTTGGCAAGCTCGATTTCACTGTCGCGCAGCGCCTGTGTCCGGCTGCGTTCGTTCCAGTTCCAGATTGGGGCAGACAAGCCCAGCTCGAGCTCCCGCAGGCCCTGATTGTTGTAGTTGCGGTCGGTTCGATAAGAACCTTCTACAGAAAGAGGCGCTGCAGTGAAGGCGTTTGCCGCACTGCGTCGGGCCTCAAGCGCCGCCAGTCGTTTGCCTTGGGCTTGAATCTCGGGATCCAAGCTTAATGCAGATTCAAACGCAAGACGAACCGTCAATTCGGTTTCCACTTCGACGGCCGACTCGGCAAATGCCGAGGCCATCGTGCTGACCATTAAGAAAGCCAGGCAAGTGGACACCACACGATGTGGTGAATACATGGATTCTCTCCAAACAAAAGCTGATGAAATTTCAGTCTTGAGCCGGCATAGGCAGGCCAAAACGGACAACTAACTCAGGTTTTGTTCAGGCCCATTTCGGGCGTTCGATGCGGTTTGAAGAAAAAGATTGAAAGCCCGTGAATTGATCAGATTCCTGATCCAGGGCATGGGGAAGCATTTCAATGGTCAACAGGCTGGGCAGCACACTCGCACTGTGAGCATGGCAGTGGTGGTGGTCGGCATCACATGTCGATTTACCCGCGTTGTCTTGACGGCTTTGCGTATCGGCAGAGGTACTTGAGTGATCATGATTACCGTGAGAATGACCAACCGCTTGAAGCGACGAAGCATGCCCTGAGTCGTGCACGTGATACAACTCCACCGCGGCCCAAAGGCTTTGCAGCGGAAGCATCATGATCAACAACAGAACATAAATTTTTGTCATGGGCATGAGAGTAACACAGACAGAAAAAGGTTCAATACCTCAAATCAATGAGAATGTGCACCGGTGATTGCCTCACCCCGTATTTCAGCCCTTGCCTGCTTGATCACACTGAATGAGGCGGTCAAACCGAGTGTGGCCATGAGCGCCGCCACCGCCAAGTCGGGCCAGGCTGTTTGCGTAACCCCCACCAACAATGCAGCACCCAACACAGCGAGGTTGCCGATTGCATCGTTGCGGCTGCACAGCCACACCGAGCGCATGTTGGAGTCGCCATTGCGATAACGGTACTGAATGGCTGCAACACCCACATTCACACTCAAAGCCATTAAACCCACGATACCCATGGTGGCGTAAGAAGGTACCTGGCCGTGCATGGCTGCATACCCGGCAAAACCCAATACACCAACACCATACAGCCCCATGCACACCCCTTTGAGAAAGGCAGCTTTGGCACGGGTTTGAAGCGCCATGCCCAACACAAACAGGGACAAGGCATAGTTGACCGCATCGCCACCAAAGTCGAGCGAATCGGCAAGCAGAGAAACGGAACCTGCCGACCAACTAGCGCCCACTTCAATGAAGAACATGGCTGCGTTCGCAATCAGCGCGATCCACAATACCTTGCGAAAACCGGGATTGTTTGCAGCAGACTTGGCCGCTTCATCAGAGGGGCAATGGTTGCAACCGGGCATGAAATTTCCTTAATCAGTACTTGATTTACTTTATTAGAAACCCTGACATGGTGACAAGGTCAAGCTATTCATCGCCCACCAATGCATCAATAATGGGGCAATTGGTCGATTTGTCTGTAGCATTACACTGCGCTACAAGCTGCTGCAAAGTATCCTGCATTTTTACAAGGTCTTGAATTCGTGAGCTGATGGACTCCAGCTTGCTTTCAGCCAATACCTGCGTTTCACGACAGGAACTCGCATTGCCCAACGCTAGCAGTTCAGCCACCTCGGACAGGGTAAAACCCAAGGCCTGCGCTCGCTTGATAAAGCGGATCTGCTTGATGTCCCGTGGACCATATTTACGGGCGCCCTGAAGGGGTTTTGCAGGTTGTGCAAGCATGCCCACGCGCTGGTAGTAACGAATGGTTTCAACATTCACGCCCGCTGCCTGGGCCAACCCGCCGATACTTAATGTGTGTTTTTGAATCATGCCTGTTGACTCCGTACTTAGGTACGGCTTTCACAATATCACTTCCTAATGCATTGAGAAATACCAACATGACAACACCTCAAAATACCGGCACCCTGATTGCGACCGCACTCGCGGCATTCGGGGCTTCCGTTTGCTGCCTTGGTCCGCTGCTGCTGCTGGCTATGGGCGTGGGAAGCAGTGCATCAATCGGCATATTTGCTGCGTTGGAACCCTACCGACCCGTTTTTATGGTGATCACGATCAGCTTGCTGGCATTTGCTTACTACAAAATGTTCTGGCGCAAGGAGGGTTGCAACGCTTGCAGCCGCGGTCAGAAGCTGATTTACTGGTTAATCGCCGTGCTTTCAATGCTCATGTTGGCAGTGCCATGGTTCATGTAAAAGCGGGGGAACGCACCATGACTGAAGTTGTACGTGAGTCGATTTTGACTTGTCCAAGTTGCGGCAAAAGCACCCTTTGCGTAATGCCAACGGACGCCTGCCTGTTTTTCTTCAAGTGTGAACACTGCAATATTTTGTTGAAACCCAAACCTGGAGATTGCTGTGTTTTTTGCTCGTATGGGTCGGTGAAATGCCCACCCGTTCAGCAAGGCAAATCAGGTTGCTAAGTGAAATTTCAAAGCTTCATGCACAGCCCACAGGCGGTCTTGCCCCCACACCACCGTATTGCCCACCTTGAATGAGGGCACCCCCCACAAACCAGCGGCAAACAGCTCCTCTCTGTTGGCTGTGGCCCGCTCGCGCCAGGCCTCGTGCTGCAGGGCCACTTCTGCACCTTCCCAACGCAAACCAGCGCGTTCTACAATTTTTTTCAAACCTTTGTCGCTTCCGGCGTCAATGCCTTCAGCCCACACACCCTGCATGTAGGAAAGCACAAATTCTTGCCCCTTGCTGTGCTGTTCGGCAAACGGAATCAAGGCAAGGCCGCGCTCGGTGGGTTTGCCCACGGGGTCGTTCAAACGACCAAAAGGAATGTTACGCACATGCGCTTCCCGGGCGGTGTCGTACACAATGTATTCGCGCTTCACCTTGGGCACGGGCAAGCCGCGCATCACCATGGGCAATACAAAACGCAAATTAACTTTCGCGCCAGTCAGGCGGCCCAACTCGAAAATGCGGGGGGCCACAATGGCGGAATAGGGGCTGCGGAAGGAAAAGAAGAAATCAATGTCTGGCGGGTTCTCCAGTGGTTTGGCGTGCTCAAGACCATCGTCTGCAGGAAACAACAAGGCAATGGCCCCATTGGCTTGCGCACCCAAAGCCTGCAAGCGCTGCTCGAGGTGGTACAGGCGATCGATGCCCCAGTACCACTCGCCCTCGTAATACAACATGCCGCCCAGGTAGTGCCCTAATTTGTCTCGCAACCCGTCGGCCTGTGCAATGTGGTTTTGCACATCTTGGCTGGACACCGGTTTCAATGCATTGAATTGCTCGGGAGGCATTTGGGTTTCATCGCTGGCCCACAACCACTGGCCCACCAAGGCCACATGCTCAACAAACTGCCCGCCTTGAATGGCTGCCACCAAAGTGTGGGCAGCCTGACGGGCACGCGCTAAGGCGGGCTGCCGGCCATGGTCAACAAAACTCAAACTGTGGCGCTGCGCCAGCAAAGCGGCATCCACTCGGCTGTAGGCCACCAGTTTTTCCCGTTCAGGTGCGGCCGAATCGGGTGGGGGGCTCACCACATGTGGCTTCAATTCAATGTTGTAACGTGCCAAAAACCGCGGCAAAGCCTGGGCCACCAAATGGCTGTAGGGGTCATCCACCTGGTGAAAGTAATAAACCTCGTGGGAGCGGCCAGAGGCCAGCCGGGCTTTTTCGGCCTTGGCGCGTTGGGCGAGCAGGGTAGTGCGCGCAAACCGGTGCTGGGTGATCATGGGCATCAACAGGGTTTTTAAACGCATGGTGCCACCTTTGAAGTTTACATACTGTCCATATTAAGCTGTTTTGACTGGTTTGCCGTACAAAGCCTGCTCAATGAAGTTTTTTTGCACCGTGGGGCGAGGCACTTTTTGGTCAAACCAGCTGCGCACATTCTGGTCCAGGCCAATGCTGTGCATGTAGTTGTAAAGCGCGCGGTTCAAGCCCTCGCCAAGCGCTGCATGGTCTACACCCGTGGGGTCGATAAAGCCGATGTCGTTTTTCGCAAAAGTGCCTTGGGGCAAGGGCTTCAATTGAATGCCATATTCTTCCGGGTTTTTACCCACTGGCGAGTGCACGGTGCAGGCAAAACGATGAAAGTAACCCGATTGAATACAGCCCTCGGCAAACAATTGGCGCACGTATTCCAGCGCATCCACGGTGTCTTGCACTGTTTGGGTGGGGAAGCCGTACATCAGGTAAGCGTGTACCAACACGCCGGCATCGGTAAAGCCTTTGGTCACCCGTGCCACCTGCTCCACTGAAACGCCCTTCTTCATCAGGTTCAACAAGCGGTCGGATGCCACCTCCAGCCCGCCACTAACCGCAATGCAGCCACTGTCGGCCAGCAACTGGCACAGCTCGGGCGTGAAGGATTTTTCAAACCGTATATTGCCCCACCATGAAATGGACACATTGCGTGCAATCAATTCCTGCGCCAAGGCTTTCAAGGCTTTGGGGGGTGCAGCCTCATCCACAAAATGAAAACCGGTTTGCCCGGTTTCCGCCACAATTTGTTCAATGCGATTGACCAGCTCGGTGGCGGTGGCGTTTTCGTAGCGGGAAATGTAGTCGAGCGACACATCGCAAAAACTGCATTTTTTCCAGTAGCAGCCATGGGCCACGGTCAACTTGTTCCAGCGACCGTCGCTCCACAGCCGGTGCATGGGGTTCAGCATGTCGAGCAGGCTAAGGTAGCTGTGCAATGGCAAACCATCCCAAGTGGGGGTGCCCACATCGCCAAACGGCACATCGGGTTCAGCCCAGTTCGTGTATTGAACCGTTCCTTCAGCGTTGCGCGTGAAAGTGCGCACCAACCGCTGTGGGCCACGCTTGCCTTGCAGGTATTCAATCAGGCACAGCAGGGGGCGCTCGCCTGAATCCAGCGTAACGAAGTCTACGAAGTCGAAAAGGTGTGGCTCGCCCAGTTCACGCAGTTCGGTGTTCACATAGCCACCACCCAATCCAATCTTGATGGTGGGGTTCTCGGCCTTCATGGCCTGTGCCATGCGCAAGGCCGCATACACCGCGCCGGGAAAGGGCACAGACAACAACACCAGTTGTGGTTGCTGCCGCCTGAATTCCTCCAGTGTCAGCTCGACAAGAATTTCATCAATTAGCGTGAAAGGCTGCTGCAAGGCATTGGCCAGCGGGTCAAAGCTGGGCTGGCTACCGGCCAGCGATTCTGCATACCGCACAAACTCAAAGCGCTCATCAATCGCATCAGCAATGACATCGGCCAGGTCGTTCAGGTACAAAGTGGCAAGGTGGCGTGCCTTGTCTTGCGCGCCCAGGGCACCAAAGGCCCAAGCCAGCGGGTCGCCGCCGTCCTCGTCCACATACACATCCAGCGCCTCGAACCGCGGGCCTTCCGGCAAAAAAGCCCGGCTGTTGATTCGGTGCGCCAGGGTGGAATCGCCCCCCTGCAAAAAGCGAATGGTGGGGGCAATGGTGGCACGGTAACGGCTGAACTGGTCCATGAACAGGGCCACGCGCTCGGTCACTTCGTCGTACTGCTCAATTTCAGAGGCAATCCTGTCCAGCCCTTCAGGTGAAAACAGCTTGAGCACCAGGCCCAGTGCAATGTCTGCCTGCACGGCATCAACGCCCTGCTTGCGCAAAAAGCCGGTGATGTAAGCCGTGGATGGATAGGGCGTGTTGAGCTGCGTCATCGGCGGGATGAAGGACAACACACGGAAAGGGGTAGACACGATAAAACCTCGGGCTGAACGTGCCTAGATTCTACACCCAGCGGGCGTAATCGATTCCCCGGTTTTATGCAGCAAAGACTTCGTACAGCATGACGCTACACAACAAGGCTGCAGACCACTGCCCTAGGGCCTCCCAAAACTGTTTCATCGTTAAAGCCCCCTGCCTGTAGTCCTGCCTTTACAATAGACCACGGTTCAAAACAAAGTTCAATCCATGACACAAAAACTGACTGTATTTGCCAAGTGCAACACGCCGCTTGAACACGACCGCCCCCGCCCGGATAGGCTTGAAAAAGGCAACCCTTTGCGCAGCACCTGGAATCACTATGAAAACAACGGAGTTAGTGCTGGTGTGTGGGCCTGCGAAACAGGGGCTTGGCGCATTGCATTTGCCCCGGGCAAAGACGAATTTTTCCATGTGCTGCAAGGGCGCATTCAGATTACGAATGCGGAAGGGCAGGCCGAGCAGTTTGGTCCGGGCGATGCCGGAGTAATTCCTGCGGAATTCACAGGTGTTTTCGAGGTACTGGAGCCAGTGCGCAAACATTACGTGATCGTTGATCGCGCGGCGGTGAACTGACATGGCGACGCTCAACCCCGGGGAGTTCAGCCAGAACATTCAACTGGGCATTGAAGTGGTGGCCACGCTGGCCTTTGCCCTGAGCGGAATTCTGGAAGGTGCACGCAAGCGGCTGGACGCCGTGGGGGTGTGCGTGGTGGCCTTTTTGGCAGCCTTTGGTGGCGGTACGCTGCGCGATTTGTTGCTGGATGTACGCCCCTTTTTCTGGGTGAAATACATTGAATTGCTGTGGGCCGTGTTCGTGCTGTGCATCGTGGCCATGTTGTTTATGCGGCAGCGACATTTCAAGTTCACTGAAAAAGCCATTTTGTGGCCCGATACTTTGGGGCTGGGCCTGTTCACCGCCGCGGGCGTTTTCGCAGCCATCATGGCGGGCATGCCCAGCTTGGTGGCCGTTTTCATGGGTGTCATCACTGGCGTGTTTGGCGGTGTGCTGCGCGACATTGTGTGCAATGAAATTCCGCAAGCTTTCAAAGACCACCGCCCCTATGCCATTTGCGCCTTCTTCGGCGGCTGGGCTTACATTGGCCTGCGTGAACTGGACAACCCGGCGTATGTGAACATGCTGGGCTGTGTACTGGTGACCGTAGGCCTGCGAGCCTTTGCAGTGTGGAAGGATGTGCGGCTTCCGGAGTGGAGAAGCTGAATTGGTGATTTAAAACAAACCCAAAGCCAAACCACCTGCGAATGCAGCGCCCAAATCGCGGCCATGTTGCAAATCCGCAGGGCCAATGGTTTTGGGTGCCAGAATTTTTTCAGGCGTTTGTACGTGGGTACACACAATGTGTGGCGGTGCCATTTCCGTTAAACGCCACCCCTTGGCAATGCGCTGAATTTGCTTGACTGCACCCTGCCCGTCGCTGCCGGCGCACACCAACACCGTGTAGGGCCGCCCATTGATTTGGTCGAGCGCAGCATAGTAGGTGCGGTCAAAAAAGTCTTTCATCAAACCCGCCATGCTGCCCAAAGTTTCGGGGGTAACGAATACATAGCCGTGCGCATTCAAAACATGTTCGGCGTTTGTTTCACTGGCGTGCAAAAGCACAGTGCGCGTGTTGGGTTCCGTGCCTGCGCCCTCAGCCACCGCCTGGGCCATGGCTTTGGACCCGCCTGTGATGGAGTGGTAGGTGATGAGCAGGGTTTTCATGGGCTGGGTGAGGGTTTCTATTTAACCTGAACAGGGTATAAGTTTGATAGCCATGAAAACAGCCCCTAGACTCGTGAAAATTTAAAACTCTCGCCCAGAGGCAAATTCATGTCCAATCTAGCTGTGCAAAAACCACTGAACTCAAAAATGGCCATCTCCAAATCAGGAATTGAGCATATCTCGAAAGATGAAGGTTTCTCCGCAATTCCCTACAACGACATTGCAGGCCCTTGATTGCTCGAATCTCTTTTTCAATGTTGCGTTTCGTCAAGGCAGATGCAGCAGGGTGGTTTAACAATGATTCGAGAATCTTGATGTCGCTATCGCGATCTTCTGCGCTTTTTATCAGCATGGATTTGGTTGAATAAAGTTGTTGCTTCAACCGTATTCTGCACGTAACAAGGCTTTCTGTCTCAATACAAATTGTGTTTGTAGTCCAACCGCAGCCCCTCTCCACGGCGCCTGGTGGGGCTTACGCTAACTTCGATTCACCGCTTGCTTCCCGTACACACATCCCCCTCCACAACTGGCTCAAGCCATTGCTTTAAAGTAACAATTCGTTCCTGAACTAAACCCAGCCGGGTTACGCATTGGCACATCGGCAAAACAGAACCGTAGTCGATGAACTGCTGCGAGGGAAACTGCATGAGTAATTCCGCATCCACATATTGCATCCATTGCTTCTGGCTATTGTTCAACGCCTTAAGAAATGCCGAGTCATTTTGTTTTCTCTGCTTGATCTGTAGAAGCGTATCTTCCATCTCTGTTTTTGCATCTTTCAGCTGCGCACAAAGTTCTTCATCATTGGCGCTGTCTGCGAAGGCCCAAGATGACACCCCTAAAAATCCAATTAGAACAAATTTGAATATCAGTTTATTCATTGCCCTTTCCCTCAAATAAGTCAGCCTCTCTGTGTTTTGGCAGTGATTTTAAGGGCTAGCCCCCACATTCCAATCAGCGTAGACTAATTCAAAAAGTAAATAAAAGCGCTGTCGTCACACCTCAGGAGTAGAGCACATGGAAGCATTGCCTCAAGAACCCACCCCCAAAGACTTCTCTGACAAGTTCGCAAAATCGCTGACCATGTTTTTTCGCTGGTTTGCCGACACTTTCTTTGCCAAACGCTACGGTCATCGGGCGGTCATTCTGGAAACGGTAGCAGGTGTACCCGGCATGGTGGCTGGCATGTGGATCCACCTGAAGAGCTTGCGGAAAATGAAAACCGGCTACGGCCCCACCATTCGAACCCTGCTTGAAGAAGCGGAAAACGAACGCATGCATTTGATGATTTTTATTGAAATTGCAAAACCCAGTGTGGGCGAGCGGCTGCTGGTATTGTTTGCCCAACTGGTGTTTTGGCACTTCTATTTCGTGCTGTATGTGTTCTTCCCGAAAACCGCTCACCGCATGGTGGGCTACTTCGAGAACCAGGCAGTAATCAGCTACACCGACTACCTGGCTGAAATTGATGCGGGCCGAATTGAAAACATCGCCGCACCGAAAATTGCAATCGACTATTACAAGCTGCCCGCCGATGCCAAGCTACGCGATGTGGTCATCGCCGTGCGCAAAGATGAACAAGGCCATGCCGATGTGAACCACGACATGGCCGATCATCCGCTGGCGGTGTAATTTCAAGCTGCGGCCTGTTCCTGATTCAAACGAATCAACAGGTACACCGCAAACCCGGTGGCAACACCGGGCACCACGCCCAGCAGCAACGCCACCCAACCGTGGCGAATGCCCTTCACTTTCGCCTCGTACATCACCCACACGGCCAACACGGCCCAGGTGAAGAAAATGTCCATGGCATAACCCGAGGCGTAGGGGTTCACAAAACCACCCGCAAACGCACCCACAATGTCTGGATTGTCGATGAACGGCGGAATGCACACCAAGGCAAATGCCACGGCGAATGCCACAGCCAGTACCACCAGAAATCTGCGATATGCCGCTGTTCCCATAAACTCGAACCCCCTTTTTCTTGGTCAATTGAACCGGGTTAATTTGAATCAACACCACAATTTCACTACTATATCTCCACTGTATTCACCCACACGCCACATGCTTCGCTACCACACCATTCCTGTTACACCGTTTGCACAAAACTGTTCCATCGTGTGGTGCAGTGAAACCAACAAGGCCGCCATCATCGACCCCGGTGGCGATCTGAACAAACTCAAGAAGGCTGTTGCCGATCGCAATCTGGAGCTGCAAGCAATCTGGCTCACCCACGCGCACATTGACCACGCAGGTGGGGTGGCAGAACTGGCCGAGCAATTGAACTTGCCCATCATCGGCCCACACGTGGGTGACCAGTTCTGGATCGATAGACTGGCCGACCAAAGCCGCATGTTCAACTTTCCCTTGAGTAAACCTTTCACACCCAACCGTTGGCTGGTCGATGGCGACACGGTTCAAATTGGCGATTGCACCCTGAATGTGCGCCACTGCCCGGGCCACACACCGGGCCATGTGGTGTTTCACTCGGAGGAAGCCAAACGTGCGTTTGTGGGCGATGTGCTGTTTGTGGGCAGCATGGGCCGCACGGACTTTCCCGGTGGTGACCATGAAACCCTGATCGACAGCATTCGCAACCGCTTGTGGCCCATGGGCAATGACACCGTGTTTATTCCAGGCCACGGGCCAGAGGGCAGCTTTGGTCAGGAACGCCGAAGCAACCCGTATGTGCGCGACCTGCATTTTTAAGGCCTCGCCATGAACCTGCTGGCTGCGCTGCGGTTTTACTTGCCAAACCATGCTTTTGCCAGGCAGGTCAAGCCAGTTGTCACTGCGCCACTGTGGCAAACTGCGCAGCGCATTCAACAAAGTATTCAACACACACGCCCACCACATTCGTTGGGCTTGGGGTTGATCATGCGCTACATGGAATGGGATGTGGCCTTGTACCGCGCAGCACTGGAAGAGGGAATGCCCCGCACCGAAGCAGGCCAGTTGATTGAAACCATCAACTGGCAACTATTTGGTCCGCCGATTGAATTGGGTTTCAAGCTGTCTCGCCTGCGCAGCGCAAAAGCACTGGTGCGCGCACGGTGGTTGACCAACCTCATGTTCAAGGTGATGTTCACCAAACCGTTTGTACGCGCAGTGCACCCCACCAACGGTGCGGTGGCCTTTGATGTCACTGTTTGCCCGCTGGCCAATTACTTTAAACAGCAGGGCGTGCCTGAACTAACTCGCCATGCCGCCTGCAGCCTGGACCACCAAATGGCTGCGCAGTGGGGTTTGCAATTGCAACGCGCCCAAACCATTGCCCAAGCACACCCACTGTGCGACTTCAGGTTTGTGCCACCCAAAACGCTCCAATAATCGTTTTCACATCACTGACTTCACCTGCCTTGATCTGCCTCATCAACTCGGCAGGTTCAACCAGCACCACGTCCAGAAACTCATTGTGGTCCAGCTGTCGTTCTTGCAGGGTTAAACCACGCGCCACATACAACTCGATCTTTTCTGTGGAATAGGAAATGACCGGGTGAACGGTGGTGATGTATTCCAGCGTTTGTGCCACATATCCGGTTTCTTCCAGCAGTTCCCGGTGAGCCGTGGCCACTGGGTCTTCACCCGGATCAATTTTGCCAGCCGGAAATTCCAGAAACACGCGGTGCAGAGGGTAGCGAAATTGCCGCTCCATCACAAAGCGACCGTCATCCAGAATGGGAATAATGGCCACTGCACCCGGGTGCACCGTGTATTCGCGCACCGATTGTTCGCCATTGGGCAGGCGCACCGTGTCCTGGTTCACTTTCATCAAATGCCCGTCAAACACGCGTGTGCTGGTGATGCAGGTTTCTTCCAGGTGCTTTTCAGAATCGGACATACAACGCCAAGTCAAAAGATTGAAACAGCACATTTGACCACATTGAGTTCTCCGCGTTAACCCTAAGCTTGCCAGTGGTAAACTCAATCGCCATCTTTCTGTAAATTTCACTATGTCACTGCTGTCCAGCTTGCTATTGCTTATTGTGGTCGCCCGCTTGTTCGGCCGCCTGTTTGCACGCTACAACCAGCCCGAGCTGATCGGTGAAATTCTGGCCGGGGTATTGCTGGGCCCGGCCATTCTGGGTTTGATTGAACCCAACAAAGCCCTTGCCGGCGTGACTGAATTGGCTGTGTTTCTGATCATTTTGAATGCCGGCCTTGAAATGCGCTTTTCCGACATTGTGGGCGCCATGAAAGGGCGCGGGCTTATGTTGGCAGCCATCAGCTTTTTCATTCCCTTCGGTGGTGGTGTGTTGGTTGCGGCAGCATTTGGTCAGGACATCATGCGCATGATTTTTCTGGGCCTGTGCATTTCAATCACCGCATTGCCTGTGGCCGTAAAGCTGATGGACAGCCTCGGAATTTTGCACACCCCGATTGCCAAATTTTCACTGGCCACCGCAGTGGTCAACGACGTGGCTGCGCTTTTTATTCTGGGTATTGTGCTGAACCTGCCTGAAACACTCACACTGGGCGACGCCAGCGTGGCCGTGGGCATAGCCACCCTGAAACTGATGGCCATGGGCCTGGTGGTGGTGGGGCTGAACCAATTGCTGAACTGGCTCGAAAAACGCAATGTGAATGTGCAGGCCTTGCCAGAATCCATGATCAAGGTATTTGGTCCTGAGGCTTTGTTCGGCATTGTGATTGTATTTGTGCTGGTGTTTGGCACCATCAGTGAGGCTTTGGGTTTTCACTTTGTGATTGGTGCATTTTTTGGTGCGCTGTTTCTGGACAAAAAACACTTCATCGCCTCGCGCTACAAAGACCTGCAAGGCACGCTCGGGTCAATTACCAACGGTTTTCTGGGCCCTATTTTCTTTGCATATCTGGGCCTTGAACTTCAACTGGTCAGCCTCAGCGAATGGGAATTCCCATTCATCGTCATCGTGGTGTCGATTGTCACCAAACTGTTCGCGGGCTGGCTGGGCGGTTTGATGGTGGGAATGGAGCACCGGGAATCATTGGGTTTGGGGGCAGTACTCAACGGCCGTGGCGTGATGGAACTGGTGGTGGCCGGCATTGCCTACCAGAACGGCTTTATTGGCCCTACCATGTTCTCAACCTTGGTGTTAATGGGCATTGTCACCACCTTCCTGACACCCATTTTCTTTAAACAGGTGTACCGGGGCAACAAGCTAGAAGAATACCGCCAGGAAAGCCGAAGCTGAACCAGCGCATCAGCTCACTGCGATTTCCTTTCGGCCAGCACATGCCCCGGCCAGGTAATTTCAAGCTCATAAGAAATGGAGCGTGAAAGCCCGTCGAGGTCTGGAAACAGCGTGGCATGCGTGATGTTCATTCGGTACAGGGCCAACATGGCCTCTTTTCGAATGCTGGCCGGCAAAATGAACTTGCGGATCATCGCAGGGCCGGTCTCGTACTGTTGAATAATTTCATCAATCGGTTTGTCCAACACACCCGGCACCACAAACGTACCTGATTGCGCCACCAGCCGCCGATCCATCTGGTCGGGTTCGCCCACCCACATGATGTCGTTGGCATTGGTTGCAAAGTAACGCTCAAAATTGCCTGGAATACGCGGGTCTATCATGTCGCGGTGAAGGGTGGCATTGTTGATCGGCGTGGCCATCCACAACCGTGGTGTGTCCAAGGCAAACACGGCCGAATTTTTAACCGCTCTTTCCAGGGCAAAAAACGCAGCTACAAAAGGCGACTTCGTGAAGTCGAGCATGCGAGTGGGTGCACCGTGATGCTGCATCAAGGCCAGGCAACGAATGTCGTCGTCCAGCACACTGGCATCGGGCAAATAATTGTGCGCCTTGCGGCGAAAAATCCGAAAGGCACGTTCTTCGCGCGAGCGCCAGGATGTTTTGTCAGGCACGTAATTCTGAAGGTAGCGCGACAAGGAACTTAGCAGCGGCCAGTCAGCATCCTGCAATCCCCGAAACGCCCAACCGTCGCATTCTGAGGTCAAGGCCACAAACTCATTCCAGCTGGCAATTTGTACCGTTTCCACAATTCACTCCCTGCTAGCCACTGTTCCTTAAGCCAGTGGCAATGCCGTTGATCGACAGGTGAACGCCGCGCGCCACGCGCTCATCCAGTTCGCCTTGGCGGTGCCTGCGCAACAGTTCAACCTGCACATGGTTCAGCGGGTCGACATACGGAAAACGCGCTTCAATGGAACGTTTCAGCAATGGGTTGTCCGCCAGCAATTCTTGTTGCCCGGTCAGCCACAACAGCCCTTCCACGGCACGTGCATGCTCGGCGGCAATGCGGCCAAACACTTTGTCACGCAGTGCAGCGTCTTCCACCATGGCGGCATAACGCGATGCAATCGCCATGTCCGCTTTGGCCAGCACCATGTTCAATGTTGACAGCATGGTGTTAAAGAAGGGCCATTGTTTCGCCATGGCTTGCAGATCCTGCAATTCGGGCTCGCTCAAGCGGGTACGCAAAGTGGCCACCGCCGTGCCAAAGCCATACCACCCCGGCAACATCACACGGCTTTGCGCCCAGCTGAACACCCAGGGAATGGCGCGCAAATCTTCAATAGTCCAGTTGGCTTTGCGGGACGCGGGGCGGCTACCAATGTTCAAACTGGCAATTTCAGAAATGACCGTGGACTGTTTGAAGTAATCCAGAAATCCATCGGTGTTGTAGACCAAATCCCGGTAAGCGTTGAAGGCATGTTCCGACAACTTCGCCATGAGTTCCAAGTACTTCGCGGGTACTTCACGCGTCAGCTCGGTGTGTTCAGACACCATCAGGTTCGCTGACACCAACACCTCCAGGTTGCGCCGACCCAGCGATTCAATACCGTACTTGGCGGCGATCACTTCGCCCTGTTCAGTCAAACGAATTCGACCATCCACCGCACCCGGTGGTTGACCCAAAATGGCGTGGTAGCTCGAACCGCCACCGCGCCCCACCGAGCCACCCCGGCCATGGAACAGGCGAATTTTAATACCGTGTTTTGCAAACACATCCACCAAACCAATTTCGGCCTGGTACAGGCTCCAACCGGAAGTGACAAAACCGCCATCCTTATTGCTGTCTGAATAGCCCAGCATCACTTCCTGCACATGCCCGCGCGAAGCTACCAAGGTGCGGTATTCGGGAATGCCGAACAAACGATTCATGATGTCGGGCGCGGCCTGCAAGTCGCCAATGGTTTCAAACAAAGGCACCACATTGACGGCAATCTCGCCCTTGGCCACATTCAACAAATGGGCCTCTTTCAGCAGCACCGCCAGTTCAAGCAGGTCACTCACCGATGCGGTTTTGGAAATGATGCAGTTCTGAATGGCCGAAGCACCGAGAATTTGATGCGCAAGTTTGGCCTTTCTGAAAATCGCCATTTCTGAATGGGTGCGTTCGCTGTACTGCAGGGAATCACTGAACAGCAAACGAGGGGTGCGCAGTTCAGCACACAAAAGCTCAACGCGTTGGGCTTCGCCACAGGCCAGGTAATCAATTTTCCCCAGGGTGGATTGCTTGAGTAAATCAGCAATCACCTCTTCAAACACATCGCTGTTTTGGCGAAGGTCCAAAGCCATCAAAGAGAAACCAAACACCTTCACCTTGCGCGCCAGCAGCGCCAAACGATCTTCTGCAATTCGCTGCATGCCGTTGTCATTCAGCGCAGAAAACAGGGTATTCAAATCGGCCAGAAAATCAGCTGGGCTTGCATAGGCCTGGGCAGTGCACTCGCCCTGAGCCGCTTGCTGAAAGGTGGCTTCCAGCCGTTTGCGAATTGCCACACAGGCGCGGCGCAGCGTTTCATCCATGCGGTGGGCTGAATCTTCCCCCGAGGCATTGGCCAATTCGGTCAAAGGCGGATTGGGTTTCAAGAAATAATCGGTCACGCTGAATTCGCGAATCAGGCAATTCACCTCGGCCAGATAATGCTCCAGCACCTTGCGACTTTGAATTTTCAACGAGGTGTCCAGCACCTGCGCAGTCACAAACGGGTTGCCATCGCGATCGCCACCAATCCACGAGCCCACCGTCAACACCTTGCCCAGTGGGTCCTCATTCACGGGCAAAAAGTTGTCCGTGCTGGGCAAATTCAGGAGGCTTTGCAGCTTGCGGTACACCTGCGGCACCTGCGCAAAAAAAGTGGAGTCGAAATAGGCCAGCGCATTGTTGACCTCGTCAATCACACTCAATTTGTTTCGGCGCAGCAAACGGGTTTGAAACAAGCGCTGCACGGCCGCTTTCAGTTCATCCCGCCAGGCATTGGCCTCTTCACGCGTCAATTGAATTTCATCGCGGTGGCGGATCAGCGCGATGATGCTTTGCTGTGCATCCAGCACACTTTTGCGCTGCACCTCGGTGGGGTGCGCGGTAAGCACTGGCACAGATTCGGTTTGTTTCAGGCGTACAAGCACTGCTTCACGATTCACACCCACGCGTTCCAACTCGGGGATGGTGTAATCCAGGCTGGCCTCGCGCGCGGGCATACCCGCCAGTTCATGCTGGCGATTGCGTCGAATCAAATGGCAGTCTTCAGCAATATTGCTCAACATCGAAAAAATCGAGAAAGAGCGTATCAGTGAAATGGTTTCATCTTGCGACAAAGCCTCAAGCCGAGCTTCCAGTTTGGCGCGTGCTGCCTTGTCATCAAAGCGCCGGTACTGCACCGACAACTGCCTTACTTCTTCAATCGCATTAAATACCGGCAAACCTTGCTGCTCGGCGATGATTTCACCCAGCAAAGCACCCAACAGGCGAATGTCGTCGCGCAATTGCTGGTCCTTGTCATCCTGATTCACGCTGCTGCTCACAACCCATCCTCCGACCACAATGAATTGGCCCGCAATGCCATGGCTGTAGCCGATGAAGGGCCATAGGTGCCGCTGGTGTAGGGCACGGGCTCCATGCCGTGGCTTTTCAGGTCATTCAAAATACGATCCACAAATTGCCACTGGGTTTGTACCTCATCACGACGCAGAAACAAACCCAGTCGCCCGCGCAAAATATCGGTGATTAATCGCTCGTAAGCGTCACGCACTGGAATGCGCCAGGTATTGAAAAAATCCAGGTCGAGCGACACTGGCTTCAAGCGTTCACGCTCGCCCGGTGTTTTTGCCAGCAACTTCAGCTCAAGTTTGTCCTCGGGCTGCAAATGGATCACCAACTGGTTGCCCACCCATTGGCCGCCCACCGGTTCAAACAGGGGCTTGGGCACATCGCGAAACTGAATCACAATTTCTGCAAAACGGCGTGGCATGCGCTTGCCTGTGCGCACCAAAAACGGCACACCTGCCCATCGCCAGGTTTGCACCTCGGTTCGAAACGCCACATACGTTTCTGTAGTTGAATTTGCGGCGACACCTTTTTCACTGCGGTACTTGGGCACAGGCTGGCCTTTCACAAAACCCTCTCCATACTGGCCCACCACGATCTCTGGAATACCCGTCACCTGCGGCACCTTCAAAGAGCGCAATACCTTGAGCTTCTCATCGCGCAATGAATTGGCCTCCAGGCTGACTGGCGGTTCCATGGCCACAATCGCCAACAGCTGCAAAATATGGCTTTGAACCATGTCTCGAAGCGCACCGGCATGTTCATAAAAACCGGCGCGATCTTCCACACCCAAATCTTCAGCCACGGTAATTTGCACATGGGACACATGCTCGCGGGTCAGCAAGGGCTCGAAAATCCGGTTGCCCAATCGCAGCGCCAGCATGTTTTGTACAGCCTGTTTACCCAGGTAGTGATCAATGCGATACACCTGCGATTCATCGAGCTTGGCGGCCACGGCTTCTTCAATCAAGGCAGATTCTTTCGCGTTAAAACCCAAGGGCTTTTCCAGCACCAAGCGAAGCTTTTCAGGATCGCGTACGGTGGGAATGCAATTGATCAAATCAATAAACCGCGATGAAGGCAGGGCGGCATAATGCACCACTGGCTCGGGGCTTCCAGCCACTGCGTTACTCATGGCCCGGCATGACTCTGGTGTGCCCAGCACCACCTGCAAAGTGTGCAAGTAAGGCAACAAGGCCGGGATGGACTCGCGTGCAGCCTCATCACCCGCTGCTTTCAGAAATGAGTCCACCTGAGCCAGGGCTTCGCCGGGCGTTAAGGCCTCGCGTTGTGCAAAAATGATTCTGGACTCGGTCGAGAAATAGCCCGACTTGGCAAGGTGTGCCAATGCGGGAATGATTTTTCGCTTGGCCAGGTCTCCGCCCGCACCGTGCAACACAAAGGTGAACGCGCCAACGGGCAGTGGGGAATTGTCGGTCATGGTATTTTCCAAGTAAGTTACATAAATTGCTAATTTCTTGTAATTATGTTACAAACAACACACCTCTACAAGTAATCTGACCAAGGGCTGTGCAATGGCAACCACACTACATCCCACATTGATGGCACTTCGGGAGCGCATTGAGAAACGCTCAGCGGTCACACGCACTGCCTACTTGAACAGCTTGCCACAAGGCCCTCAAGACCGCACGGCCGTGGGCTGCGCCAACCTTGCTCACACCACAGCCATTTACCCCAGCAGTACCAAACGCGTTATTTCACTGCACAAATCGCCGCACCTTGGAATTGTGACTGCATACAATGACATGTTGTCGGCCCATCAGCCATTTGCGGTTTACCCTGAATTGATCACCAAGCATGCCCGTGCGCTGGGTGCCACGACACAGGTGGCGGGCGGCACACCGGCCATGTGCGACGGTGTCACCCAAGGCCGCGAAGGCATGGAGTTGTCGCTTTTTTCACGCGATGTGATTGCACTGTCAGCCTGCGTGGGTCTTTCGCACGATGTGTTTGACGGCGCCATTTTGTTAGGTGTGTGCGACAAAATTGCACCAGGGTTGTTGATCGGCGCCTTGGGCTTTGGCCACTTGCCTTTTGTATTCATTCCCGCCGGCCCCATGGAAACAGGCCTATCCAATTCCGAGAAAGCCAAAACACGCCAACTGGCTGCACAGGGCAAAGCAAGCCGCGAAGACCTGTTGCAGTCCGAGGAAAAGGCATACCACAGCCCGGGCACCTGCACGTTTTATGGCACGGCCAATTCCAACCAGCTGATGCTCGACTTCATGGGCTTGCAGTTTCCCGGTGGTGCATTCGAGCCACCCAGCAGCCCTCAGCGCCAGGCGCTGATTGGTGAAAGCGTACGTGCCATTGAAAGTGCCACGCGCAACCCGGCATTAAAACTCGGTGCATTGGTGGATTCCCGCTGTTTGATCAATGCATTGGTGGGCCTGATGGCCTCGGGTGGTTCAACCAACCACACCATTCATTGGATTAGCGTGGCCCGTGCAGCTGGCTACTTGATCGACTGGACCGACCTGGAGATCATCTCCAGTGTCACCCCGCTGCTTACACGGGTGTACCCCAACGGCACGGAAGATGTGAATGCATTTCAAGCCGCAGGTGGCACAGCGGGCTTGCTGTCCACGCTGATGGACGGCGGATTTGTAGATGGAGACGCGCTCACCATATGGGGCACCACCATGGCCAACACCGTGGCCGAAGTGCTGCCCGCCTCAGAAACCTTCTCTACCCGCAAACCAGGTGCCTCACGCAACACCGAGGTGCTGCGTCCATACACCAATCCCTTTCAGCCAGACGGCGGTATTCGCCTGATGAAAGGCAACCTGGGCCGAGGCGTGTGCAAAGTGTCGGCGGTGAAACAGGAACACCGGTTTGTCGAAGCGCCTTGCCGCGTATTCACCGATCAACACCAGGTGATTGATGCGTTCAACAAGGGCGAATTGACGCAACCCGTAGTGGTGGTACTGGCCCACCAAGGCCCACGTGCCAACGGCATGCCCGAGCTGCACAAACTCACACCCATTCTGGGTATTCTGCAAGACCAAGGCTTACCAGTGGCCTTGGTAACCGATGGTCGCATGAGTGGCGCATCGGGCAAAGTGTTGTCGGCCATTCATGTATGCCCTGAGGCCCAAGCCGATGGGCCCATTTCGCGGCTTCGCGATGGCGATATGGTGCGGGTAGATGCCCATGAGGGCGTTTTACAGACCACGGCCGATTTGAGTAACCGAGAGCCCATGCCCACACCCACGCAGGCAGTCAGCCATGGGCGCGGATATTTTCAGGTGTGGAGAAACACGGTAAGCAGCGCAGAAGAGGGGGCCAGTAACCTGTTTCCCCTGCTCAACAAGGACAAACCATGAACACCCAATACAAACCCGACACACGCCTTGAACGCACACAACACTGGTTGCAGCAAGGCGTTTTGCCCGTGGTAGTGATCAGCGACCTCACACAAGGACTGGAAATTGCGGAAGGACTTTGCGCAGGTGGCATCACTCAAATTGAAATCACATTGCGCACCCCGGTTGCGCTTGAAGCCTTGGGCGAGATCGCCAGGCGTTTTCCTCAAATGCAGCTGTCTGCAGGCACGGTTTTAACGCCAGCACAATTTGATCAAAGCGCGGACCTTGGAGCCACGCTGTTTATTTCACCGGGCCTCACTGAAACCCTGGCTGAACACGCCCTGAAAAAAGGATATGCCTGGGTTCCCGGTGCCGCCACAGCATCGGAAATGATGCGCGGGCTTGAACTGGGGTTTGAATTGCTGAAGTTTTTTCCGGCCATGGCAGCAGGTGGCCCCAAAGCCTTGGCAGGAATTACCGCACCGTTGGCCACGGCACGTGTGATACCCACCGGGGGCGTTACACTGGAAAACCTGCCGCAGTGGCGTGAAATCAAAGCAGTGCAAGCGGTGGGTGGCACATGGCTGACTGCGGGGCTGGACGGTGTAGCCAATGTAGCCAAGGTGGTTGAGCAACGCGCTGCGCTGGCCATGGCGGCATGGAATAGCACGGTGCTGGTTTAATCGGCTTGGGTTCCGCTCCCTCGTAGTTTTCTTGAAGGCGAGGCGATCGAAACACCGCCGCCGATTGGGCTGTGAAATCAGCCGTGAGTTGCGTGGTGAAGGAGATTCACCAGTGCAGATTGGCCGCTGAACGCAGTCGTGCGTCGCTCGGTGGCGCAGAGGCATTGGCCCGGTGATTGGGGAGCTGAACTTGCAATGGGTCGCACGATGACCAGTCAGAAAACTTGCCGGCTTGGCGAGTCGAGGCTAACGATCGCGCCTGGCGCGAAAGCCAAGACCCGACCGTTACTTTTGGAGGGCTTGGCTTAGTGCAGGCTCAAGCTAACAAGCCGAAATGCCAAGTTTTCGGGCAGCGGTGACCATTCAAGTTTAGCTCCCAAGCCCACTAGTCCAGTGCGGCACAAGGAACCCACGCCGAGTTGAGCAAGAGACCACTCGGGTTACACCCAAGTGGCACAAGCGCGCCCACATGCGACACTGCCTGCAGTCACCACAAGAACAACACCATGTCGCCCAATCACCTTTCCCCGCCCCCCCTGCGGATGTCGTTCATCATCTGGGGCCTGGCAGCCGCGTTTTACCTGTTCGGTTTCTTTCAGCGCGTTACACCTGGCGTACTCACCGAGGAACTCAGCACCACGTTCGACCTCAGCCGCGCAGCACTGGGCAACCTCTCTGCGTTTTACTTCTACTTTTACGCAGCCATGCAAATACCTGTGGGGCTGTTGGTCGATCGAATTGGTCCGCGCAAAATTCTGACTGCGGGCTGTATGCTCGGCGGTATGGGTGCTCTCATGTTCGGCTTTGCACCCACCCTGGGTTGGGCGGCAGTGGGTCGCGGCTTGGTGGGTGGCTCGGTTGCAGTGGCCTGGGTGTCCATGCTGATGTTGGTGGCCCAGTGGTTTTCGCCGGCGCGTTTCGCCAGCATGTCCGGTGTCAGCCTGGCCGTGGGCACCATGGGTGCCGTACTGGCAGGCGTGCCCTTGCGTGCACTTTCCGATTTGTTTGGCTGGCGCATGGTCATGGGCGCCAGTGGAATGATTGCCGTGGCACTGGGCCTGCTGATCTGGATTTATGTTCGCGACATGCCCTCGCAGCGCGGCTACAAAAACCACGTGGCCAAACGCCCCGCCAATGAAGTCACCTTGCCATTGCTTACCGCTTTGGGCCACACACTTCGCTTTCCTGCGGTGTGGTTGATTTTCTGGATTCCCAGTGGTGTTTGCGGTGCAATTCTAACGTTCACCGGCCTGTGGGGTGTGCCCTATCTCACCACCTGGCATGGGCTCAGCGTGAAAGAGGCCTCACTGATTATCACCGGCATGCTGATCGCCTTTGCCGCTGGCAGCCTGTTTTTTGGTGCGCTTTCCGACAAGCTCAAGCAGCGCAAACTGCCCTATTTTATAGGCGCGGTTTTGTCGATCAGTGGCTTCATCATTTTGGGTATTCAACCTGAACTTCCGATTTCACTGGTGTCGGTTTTGTTGTGGATCACCGCCTTTGGGGGTGGCTCCATGGTGCTGAGCTTCGGTTACGTGAAGGAGTCGGTGCCCCACCATTTGGGTGCTACCGCAGTGGGCATTGTGAACCTGGGTGTCATGGTCGGCCCACTGGTGCAGCAGCCTGTACTGGGTGCGATTCTTGACCACTATGCAGCCGTGGAAAACATCACCGGTGCTTATTCAAAAGCTGGCATGACTGTGTGCATGCTGGTACTTGCTGTGTGGGTGGGCTCGTCAATTGTCAGTTTGATGTTGAGCCGCGAAACTCACGCCAAACCAAGATTCGCTTGAATTGGGATTGAGAAGGTGGCCTCTGCCAGAACAGCAGAGGCATTTTCAAGACACGTTCAGTGCAACGTAACCGGGTGTTGCATCCAGGGTTTGTAGCTTTCAATAAAAGCTTCGATGTCGTCGATATCGGGTTCTTGGGCGGCAAGGTATTTCACCTCTTCGCGGAATTTTTCAGCCGCGTCGCCCTGCAAAAACAGTTCGCGCTGATTGTTCTTGTCCACGATTTCAATGCCAAGGCTGGGTTGCCCCTCGCTCATGACCAAATCCACCACGCAGTAAAAGGGGCTATCAATCATCATTAACATCGCAAACCTCCAAATAATACTTTCAGGTTGAATATGGTGATCTATCTAGCAATTTCAAGGCCACGCCTTGGGCGTCTAACCCCTTACGCAACATCCTCCACAAGTGTTATATCGGCAAACCAGTCATTCCATTGAGGCTCTTTTAATAACTGTAACACCTGTTCCGGGTGGCTTTGGCTTTCCAGTTCCATTAACAATACATTGGGTTGATTCAATCTTAAGGTGCGAGCTAGGTGAGTTGTCAGCACCAATTTGGAGGAACAACACAAGCAACCGGGACTTAAGCGCAGCACGTGAATACCGCGCGCTTTGCGCTCAGAGTCCAGACGGAACAACTCTGCCTGAGCCTCCACTGAGGCGTAGGAAAAAATCTCGGTACTGGCCATCAAGGTAATCTTGCCAACGCCAGCCTGCTCGGAAAGCAGTGCTTCAATTCGCCGGGCTCGTGCTTCCGGGTCGCGGCCAGGCACCAGAAAAAGCCGCGTTTTCATTTGCGCCAGAACGCTGGCGTGAACAGCACCAAGATGGTGAACATTTCCAGGCGACCGAGCAACATGGCAAATGAACAAAGCCAGGTTTGAAAGTCGCCCAAGGCACCGTAATGATCTACCGGGCCAAACTCGCCCAAGGCCGGGCCCAGATTGTTGATCATTGAAATCCCCGTGGTCAACGCGGAAATTGGATCAAGGCCTGTGAAAATTAATAACATGGTGATGGTAATCACGCTCATGCCATACATCAGCATGAATGCGAGCACACCGAAAATCACCTGCGAGCTCACTGCCGAACCTCGAATGCGCACCGGGTTGATTGCGCGCGGATGGAGAATTCGGGACAGCTCCCCAATCGCGTGCTTGAACAAAATTACAGCACGCAACATTTTGATGCCACCACCTGTTGAGCCTGCTGCGGTCGCAAACATGCTCAAAAAAATCATGAGCAAGGGGGCAAACAGAGGCCATTGACTGTAGTCCGTGTTGGCATAACCCGTGGTGGTGGCCACTGACACTGTGTTGAAGAGGGCGTACCGGAAGGCCTCACTGAATGTGGTGTATTCCTGATGCGCGAGCAAATACATGGTGATCAATGACACCGAACCCAACATGAGCAAAAAAAACCATTTGGCTTCCGGGCAATTGGCATAGGGGCGAAAGGATTTGCCGCGCCAAGCCAAAAAGTGAATCGAGAAATTCACGGCTGCGATCATCATGAACACCACTGCCACCATTTCAATGGCTGCAGAGTCGAAGTAAGCATAGCTTGCATCGTGTGACGAAAAGCCGGAAAGCGACACCGTAGTGCCGGTGTGCAAGAACGCGTCCAGCCAAGTCATGCCTGCCAGTTTGTAACTGATGGCACAGGCCACTGAGAGCATCAGGTAGACCATGTAAAGCGACTTGGCTGTTTCTGTAATTCGCGGGGTCAGTTTGCTGTCTTTCATGGGCCCAGGGGTTTCGGCCTTGAACACCTGTGAGCCACCCACACCCAGCAGAGGCAAAATGGCCACGGCCAACACCAGAATGCCCATGCCGCCCATCCATGACAACAAATGTCGCCAGATATTGATACTGGCAGGCATGTCGTCCAGGCCACTGAGCACCGTAGCGCCAGTGGTGGTCAGCGCAGACACCATTTCAAAATAGGCATCCGTGACACTGAGATCATCAAAGAACAGCACCATCGGAATGGTGGCAAAGGCAGGCAAACCCGACCACACCGTAGACACCAACAAAAAACCGTCTCTGGGTTGAAGTTCCCGGCGAAAGCGGCGGGTTAATACGTGTGCTGTGACCCCAATACCAAAGGTGACTAAAAAACCTGTGGCAAATGCCTGCACAGTGGGTTCATCGGTTACGAATGCATAAGTCAGCGGCACCAAAAACGCCACCGAGAACAGCGCCACGGCAAAGCCCAATACACCCAGCACTGGAAAGAGCGAGTTCCTCATGCTGCACGCGCCACGTTAGATAAATCCCACACCGACCTGGAACAGTTTTTCCACCTGCGGTATCAGTTTGCGGTTTTCTACAAAAGTAATGATGTGGTCTTCTGCCTCAATGACTGTGTCGTGGTGCGCCATGATGACTTGGTCACCACGCACAATTGCGCCGATCACGGCACCCTTGGGCATGTCAATTTTTTCAATGGCACGGCCCACCACTTTCGACGACTTGGAATCGCCGTGCGCAATGGTTTCAATTGCCTCGGCTACACCACGGCGCAGGCGATGCACTGCCACCACATCACCCCTGCGGATGTGCTTGAGCAATTCACTGAGTGTTGCATTCGAAGGCGCCAATGCAATGTCAATTTGCCCGCCCTGCACCAGCTCGGCATATACCTTGCGCTGAATCAGTGCAATAACCCGGCGTGCGCCCATCCGCTTGGCCAACAAGGACGACATGATGTTGTTTTCATCGTCGTTGGTCAGCGCAATGAAAGTGTCCACGTCCTGCACATTTTCTTCGGCCAGTAAATCTTCATCGGTGGCATCGCCGTACAACACCAGGGTACGCGAGCCCAACTGATTCGCCAGGTCTTCACAGCGCTTGCGGTCGGCATCAATCACCTTCACCTGGTAATTGTCTTCAAGGCTACGAGCCAGGCGCAGACCAATGTTGCCGCCTCCGGCGATCATCACTTTGGTGACGGGTTTGGACATGCGGCGAAGTTCAGCCATCACCGTGCGCACGTGCTCAGTGGCAGACAGACAAAACACTTCGTCGCCGGGTTGAATCATCGTATAACCCTCAACCGCCACAGGCTGGTTTTCGCGAAACAGGGCCACAATTCGAACATCGACTTTGGGCAAGTGCTTGCGAATGTCTTCAATGGGGTGCGACACCAAAGGCCCGCCCGCATACGCGCGAACTGACACCAGCGTCACCTTGCCATCGGCAAAATCAAGTACCTGCAAAGCATCGGGAAATTCGATCAGGCGCTCAATGTGATTGGTCACGCTTTGCTCCGGGCAAATCACGTGGTCCACATTGAAGCCTTCATCACCATGCAGGTGGGCCTGCTCCATCATTTCGGGCGAGCGCACACGCGCAATTCGGCGAGGCACATTGAACATCAGCGCAGCCATTCGGCAAGCCACCAAATTGGTTTCATCGCTGCGGGTAACCGCCACCAGCATGTCGGCATCCTCGGCACCGGCCTGTTTCAACACGCGCGGCAAAGCGCCATTGCCTGCAATGGTACGCAAGTCGTAGCGGTCTTGAAGATCCGCCAGTACTTTGGGGTCTGGATCGATCAGGGTAATGTCATTGTGTTCGGACACCAGGCTTTCAGCGAGGCTGGCCCCCACACGCCCGGCGCCGACGATGATGATTTTCATGCGATATTTTTGCGCGCGGTGCGGCCCACTTCCACGCCCAGCTGCTTCAGTTTGCGATACAAATGCGTGCGTTCAATGCCTGTGCGCTCGGCCAGCCGGGTCATGCTGCCGTTTTCCAGACGCAGGTGGTATTCAAAATAAATACGTTCAAATGAATCACGGGCATCGCGCAGTTGGGCATCCAGATCGAGTGTGGACAACTCGGCCAGGGCCTGACCCAAGGGGCTTGAATCGGGTGCAGTAGCCGAGCCACTGTGTGTCGTGGCGGGTGCCCCACTGGACAAACTGGCAGCGCTACCCACGCCATTGGACTTGGGCTGCGACTGCATCAGCGCGCGTGCAGATTGAACCATCTTCCCGCGGGCCAAACCTTTTTCAACAGCGCCCAACAGTTTTTGCAATGAAATGGGTTTTTCCAGAAAGTCGAGCGCACCAATTCGCGTGGCTTCAACAGCGGTATCAATAGTTGCGTGACCACTCATCATGATCACGGGCATGGTCAACAGCCCCTTCACCGACCATTCCTTTAGCAAAGTCACGCCGTCAGTGTCCGGCATCCAGATGTCGAGCAACACAAGATCAGGCTGCTCTTGGTCACGCAATGCACGTGCCTGGCCTGCGTTTTCAGCAAGCAGCACCGCATGCCCTTCGTCGCCGAGAATCTCGGACAACAGTTCTCGAATTCCAATTTCGTCATCAACAACGAGAATGGTCGCCATGGTTAGAAAGTTCCTTCTTTATGCGGCCTGACTATGTTCGGCATTGTTCAAGGCGTCCTGCAGCACGGGGAAGGTCAATTCCACCGCTGCACCGACAACCCGCCCTTGTGCATCTACCCTGTTTCTAATGGCTATTCGCGCCTTGTGTTCATCTGCAATTTTTCTAACGATTGCCAAACCCAAACCGGTGCCTTTGGTTTTGGTAGTGATGTAAGGCTCAAAGGCTTTTGCCAGCAAGTCAGGATTAAACCCCGGCCCGTTGTCAGCCACCACCAACTTCACACCCACCAACTGTTCCAGTTCGCCTTCCGGCGCTTTCAAACCTTCTGTTCGCACTTCTACTTTGGGCTGATCACAATCGACACATGCGTCTAAAGCATTTTGCAACAAATTATGAATCACTTGGCGCAACTGCGACGAATCTCCAGCCACCAGCGGCAAATTTTCAGTCAATTTTGGAATGAAGCGGGTTTCAGCCTGTTCTTCAATGCCCACATGCACATCGTACAGCGCCAAGACATCGACCACCAGATCATTCAAATCCAGTGGCTTCAAATCTGCTGGTGGCAAACGTGCGTAGTCGCGGAAATCATTGACCAAACGTTTCAGTGATTCCACCTGGTTCACAATCGTGCGCGTGGCACGCTGCAAAATTCCAGACTCTGGCTCTTGCAGTTTGTCGGCCAACTTCATTTGCAGGCGCTCGGCAGAAAGCTGAATTGGGGTCAACGGATTTTTGATTTCATGCGCAAGGCGACGCGCCACTTCACCCCAGGCCGCTGTGCGCTGGGCAGAAATCAATGCAGTGATGTCGTCGCACACCAGCACGTAACCGGCTTTTTCACCCGGCAAGCGTGAACCTCGAACAAGAATCGACTTTGAACTTTGCGAATCAAAGGCTCGCGGAATCTCCAGCTGTTTTTGCCAAATGCCACTTTCTTCACCTTCATTGCCCTGGTTGTCGGCCACGCTGGCGCGCACCGCCATGGCAAACCCCTCCAGCCCGGGCATGTCATCCAGCGGATGGCCCTGGTTCTCGGCCAGTGAACGATCAAAAATCCGAAGCGCGCCGTCGTTGTACATTTTCAGGCGCAGTTTGTGATCGAGTACCAGCACACCGGCCGACAGGCTGGTCAGCAAACTTTGCAAGAAGTCGTTGTTGGCCGCCAGCTGGTTTTGATTGGCCTGCAAGCGGCGCTGCGCCTCCGACAGTTGCCGGGTCATGGTGTTGAATGAATCAACCAACTCACGCAATTCATCGTCCGCATTCACAGGCTGCATGGTTTTAAAGTTGCCACTGGCCAGGGCCTTGGTACCCTCGGCAAGCCACAACAAAGGCGATGACAAGCGCGATGAAAGCCAGAACGCCGCAGCCACCGATACAAACACCGTGAGCAACAGTGCCAGGGTCAGTGTAATGCCATAAATTTTTCGCAAACCCGAACGCGACAGCTGCAATTCCTGATAATCGCGGTACACGCTTTGCACAGCATTGGCCCGCTGTGAAAGCGTAGTAGGCACCGGGTGCATGATTTGTACATAGCGCTGACCCAAATCAAAACTGGTCAGGGGCGGGGCAATCGGTACCACCACACGCATGTACAGGCGCCCATCAGGGTCTTCGGGGTCAGGTTCAATTTGTTGAAAGGGTCGCGTCATCAAGGCCTGGCGCAACATCACCTGCGTGGGCAGGCTGGGCAACAGGCTGTCGAGTTGACCACCCGAGCTGCCCAGAATTTGTCCGGTTTCCGTCAACAGGGTCAGTTCTTGCACATTGGCAGCGTCGCGAAGCCGGGGCAGTTCAAGCAACTGCTCGCTTGGCGTGGCACGGGACAATTCAATTGAAATGGATTGACCCTTCAAGGCCAGTTCATTGATCAAACTGTCCAGCGCAGTCTGGCCAAGATTCAAACCAGATTCCAATGCGCCGTCCACACGCACATCGAACCAGCTATCAATACTTTTTGCCAGAAACTGCACCGACACCAGGTACAACACAAAGCCGGGAATCAGCCCCATGAGCGCGAATGACAGCGACATGCGCAGCATCAGCCGCGAACCAAACACACCTGCGCGATACCTTCGCACCATGCGCACGATCAGCAAGATCAGAATGCTGAACAGGCCCGCCGCGATGATGCCGTTCAAGGTAATCAGCAGCGGGTAATTGCTTTCAAAAAAATCGGTGTTCGATGAGGCCGAGGCCAGCAGAAACAGCAAGACCCCACCCAGGCTACCCAGAATCAGCAGCGTGTAACGCAGCCATCGGGTATTTTCCAGCCAGGGATTCATTTCCAGGCCTCGCGCTTGGGGGTGAATTCAAACGACAACCACTCTGACGACAAATCCCATTCGCTGTTCACCAGGGCACTGATCTGGAAGGGCTTGGGCAGCTCTGTCAGCAACAGGCGAAAGCGCACCTGCGCGGTGTAGGGTTGACCGATTTCGATCCGGTCACGCGGAATGACCGCCCAGTCACGAACCTTCACCATGTGCTGCATGGCGTCTTCAAGCGTCGGGGTGTTGTAGGTGTTGGTGGGGGTTACTACGCGGTAAGTGCGGGTCAAGGCATTGTAGGACAGGTTAAGCGGGTAAGTGGTGCTGACCACTTCTTCGTCGACCCAGTACCAGCGCGAACGCATCAACTGAAAATCGACTGTGAACTGCAAGGGCAAACCCCGGTCCACAGCTTCCCGCAATTTGTGACCCAGTTCGATATCAAATTCAGCAGCGAGATTCCAGGCCGCCGGGGCCGGCGCTTTGCTGGGCTCCAGCTTGACCGCAGTCACTTTGGTGGAGGAATCAAGCTGGGCCAAACCCACGGTCAGGACGCACATCAGCACCAGGCCCAGCAGCCCATGCGCAATGCGGGTCCAAGACGAGGGTAGGGCCAAGCTAAATTTCAAGGCACACCCTCAGGAACTTGGAGATTTTTCGAACTTGGCGTAGAAGAATCCGTCAGGAGACGCATCAAAGCCTTGCTCGGGATTGCCCTGTACCGCTGGCAACACCCATCCGGGCGCAGTTTGCGCCAGGGCGTCGGGATGATTGTCGAGAAATGCGTTTGCCAACAGGGGCCCCTCTTCAGGAAAGATGGAACAGGTCACCAGCAAAAGTGTACCGCCCGGCTTTAGGGTAGACCACAAGGCATTCAGTATTTTGTGTTGAATCTGCGACAACTTGGCAATATCGTCCGGTCTGCGCAACCATGGAATGTCGGGGTGGCGACGAACCACGCCTGAACCCGTGCAAGGCACATCGGCCAAAATACCGTCAAAAGGCACGCCGTCCCACCAGGTGTCGAGCAATTCAGCCTGAGCCACCTTCAAACGCAAATCCCATTGACCATTCAGGGTGGGGGCAATGCGGCGAATGTTGTCTTCGACGCGGCCCAGGCGCTGCGGGCTGGAATCAAGGGCAACCAGTTCAATATCGGCCAACTCAAGCAAGTGCCCGGTTTTTCCGCCCGGTGCAGCACAGGCATCCAGAATGCGTTGTCCATTCTGCGGGTTCAGCAACTGGGAAGCCAATTGCGCAGCACTGTCTTGTACCGACACCTGGCCCAAATCAAAGCCGGGCAGGGCAGATACAGGCACAGGCTTGGCCAGCAACACGGCCTGCTGACCGATCACACGGGCTTCCATGCCTGCGGCGTTTAACTGCTCGGCATAGGCGGGCGCTGAAATACTACGGGTGTTTACACGGACCACCAAAGGCGGGTGGCTTTGCGCCTGTGCCACCATCGTTTCCCAGTGTTGCGGGTGGCTGGCTTTCAGTTTTTCAATCCACCAAACTGGCAAGTTGTGCTGCGCCAGCGGGTCTTCAAAAGCCTTGGTTCGCCAGGTGTTCGAGTCGCGCAAAAAATTGCGCAAACAGGCATTGGCCAGGCCCTTGGCGCGTGCAAACTGCTCGCTGCCCGTGCAGGCATACACCATTTGGTCCACCACAGTGTGCGCCGGGTACTTCGGGTTTTTGTCATCCCACAGCAAGCCAAAACCCAAGGCCATCAATTCATTCAAGGGCTCGGGGTTTAGCAGCGCTTTGCCGCTGATCAAGCGGGTTAATACTTGCCCACGGCCCAGGTTGCGCATGCCGAAGTAAGCCAGGTCTTGAATGGCACCCAAAGCCTGCGGGGTTTTCACACCCTTGGTTTCAGCGGCCAAGGCTTGGTCAAGCGAGCGACCTTCCCGCAGAACCCGGGTCATGACTGCCGCGGCCTTGAGCAGGGCAAACGCCAAACTGGCTTCTGTCAGTTTGGGTGGCGTACTATGAACCGGCTTCAACGCGGACCGCCAGTGCGGGCCATTTCCATCAAGCGGGCGATTCGTTCTTCAGTGGGTGGGTGGGTCGAAAAAAGGCCGGCTATGCCTTGTCCTGACAGTGGATTCATGATCATCATTTGAGCGGTTTCCGGGTGCGCTTCAGTAGTACGGAACGGAATGCCCTTGGCATACCGTTGAATTTTGTCCAGCGCGCTGGCCAAAGCCGCCGGGTCGCCGCAAATTTCTGCGCCTCCACGGTCAGCCTCGTATTCACGGGCGCGCGAGATTGACATTTGAATCAGTGATGCGGCCAATGGCGCCAGAATGGCCAAGGCAATGCTGGCAATCGGGTTCATCGGTTGGCCGTTCTCATCTCGCCCACCAAAAAACAGCGCAAAGTTGGCCAGCGCCGAAATGGCACCCGCCATGGTGGCCGAAATGGTGGAAATCAGAATGTCGCGGTGCTTCACATGGGCCAGTTCATGGGCCATCACGCCACGCAGTTCACGCGCGGAAAGCACCTGCAAAATACCCGTGGTTGCAGCCACAGCCGCGTTTTCCGGGTTGCGCCCGGTTGCAAAGGCATTGGGGGCGCTGTCATTGATCAGGTAAACACGCGGCATTGGCATGTCTGCGCGCTGTGCAAGTTCAGCCACCATGTTGTAAAACTCCGGGGCATTGCTGGCATCGACTTCCTTGGCTTTGTACATGCGCAAAACCATTTTGTCGGAAAACCAGTACGCACCAAAGTTCATCACCAGTGCAAAGCCCAAGGCCAACAACATGCCGCCACGGCCGCCCATCATGCCACCCAGCACCACGAAAAGGGCGGTGATGGCCGCCATCAACATGAAGGTTTTCATCCAGTTAAACATGATCTTATTTATCCTGGCCAGTCCATGGCCTGTTAACTCTATGACTTGGAAAAAGGGTTTTTTTAGTAATTTTAAGCCTGTAGCCTATAAGGTTAAAATTGCGGCGCAATTGGACTCGAAGGGTTAAAGACACTGCCATTCAATATGCAGATACAGCTCGCTGTAAGGCTTCCTGCGCCCAAGTATTAATGCTTTTTCCCTGAGCTTCCGCGAGCATAGCTACTTTTGCATGGATGCCGGGGTCAATACGAAGCATTACTTTGCCCGAATATGGGCGCTGTGGAGAGCGGCTAAGTTTTTCACAAGTCGCCAAATAATCGTCCACAGCCTCCTCAAACGCAGCTCGCAATTCAACCACAGACTCACCATGAAAACCAACAACATCCCGAATTCCAGCAACGCGCCCGATAAAACAAGCGTCTTCATCGCTGTATTCAATACGTGCCGAATAGTTTTTATAAGTCATTAGGTTCATAAGCGTATCCCTGCTTGTGACAAAAACTCTTTAACATCTTTAACTTGGTATGGTTTCGCTTCTTTCTGAGGATGTGGTCGATGGAAAGATGCAACCACTCCATTCAATTCAAAGCGGACCCTTGAACCGTTTCCCTCTACAACTTTGGCACCAAGTGCAAGAAACAACTTTTCGATACGCCTCCATTCTAGGGAAGATGGAGCTGGGGAGCCAAAGACAAGTGCTAAGGTTTTTTGATGTGTTTTATTCAAGACCAAATGATATCACTAAATGATATCTTATCAAGGTGATTATTTCTAGGTAGAAAAAATAAAAGCTAATCACTCGGGATGACGGTGACTCAAAAATTGTTGCCGCATGATACGCGGTAACTCAAGGTAGTAATCCGTATTTTTTGTCCAGCGAAGGGCAGAGTAGCCAGCAATTAATCGATGTCCGATCCAACGTGGATCAACTGTCGGAGGTAATCCCTTTTGATTTGCGAGCAACAAGGCGCCTAGTGTCGCAGCCCAAGTGTCCACATCAACCAGTGTTTTAGCGTATCCGTGAAATGATCGTCCGCTGCTATACCACTGGAATCGTGAATACAATTCACCCAAAAAAGGACGAAGCTTTTCCAACTGAGCAGGAGAGCCAGTAGACATGTCGATTAGTGGTACATGCATTACACGTCCTCTAGCCAACTTGACTTGGGAATGAAACGCAAGCTCACAACCATGTGGTGTGTCATCAAGAACTCGAGACATCTCGATGGGATCCAGAAATCTTGCGGTAGAGACATTAAATTCTTTGCGTGGATCTTCCAATGATTGCGGAAGATATCGGTAATAACTGAACCCCAAGCTTTCAATCGGATCAGGCCACGCAGCGACTAGTTCTCGCACAAACCAATAAGGGTGCTCAGATGAGAAGGGGGCATTCATAAGCGCATACCAGACAAAGTACGGTAAGTTGTCATAGCGAAATCATCTGTCATCCCAGAAATAAAATCGACAACCAAATGTGCTCTTAAATTCCACTCAGAAAACAAAAAGTCAGAGGACTGAGTGTTCGGAAATTTGATATTCAACTCTTTTAAGTCGTCTTTATAAACGTCGATATAGTTCTTAGGCAAAAGAGCGATGAATTTACCTTCTAAAATAATTGGCTTACCACTTGAATCTTTCTTGTCGGAAGCAAGTGCACAATTAAATCTGTCAAGACTTGACTCTAGCAAGCATGAATATTTTTCTAAAAGACCAGAAATCGCCGTGTAACCAGCAAGCTCGACACGCTGAACTGATTCATGACCGTAGACATGTTCTCGACAGTGTTGTTTTAACAATCCAAGAATTATGCTCGCAGAAGAATTATCTTCAAGTAGTGATCCAGCTATACCATCAAGAATTTTTTGATGATTTCCCAGATACTGCTCAGCGCAATATTCAACGATTATTCGATTTAATTCCGTTCGAAAATCAATGAAAGTGTAAATTTCCTTTTTATCACTTTTACCGTCAGCAGCAAAACCTAGAACCCGATCAATACTCTGGTAATATTTATCTTTCAAGGCATGATCGAGATGCTTCCATTGCTGAAATATTTCATTTAAAGCTTTTTGTTTATCGAGCAACCCCTTCTCTATAGAGTCTTCTAGATCGCTGATACAATAAGCTAAGTCATCAGCAGCCTCCATGATGTAAGCCAAGGGAAACCGCTGAGGATTGTCATATCCAAATTGATTCCAAACGTTTTTAACTATCTCAGCTTCTGTACTAAAAAAACCAGCCTTTTTGGTAAACTGATTTTTGCTTGATTGATTCTTTCGTTGCTGAAAATCACCGATACAACCAGCTTTATTAATTTTATGGCTTACATCTCCCAAAGATGAGATCTCAGATTGACGTATATATTTGAGAAAAGAAGCAATTGATGTTTTTGTAAGATTTAAACCAAATGGATCCGTATTTCGCTGCAGTTTAGTAACAATTCGCAATCCCTGCGGATTTCCATCAAACTCATAAAAATCTGCGAGTGCGGCTTTTGTTCTTGTATTTAAAGTTTTTTCGTCAAAAATTTGACCAAGCGACTTTTTAATTGCTTCCGCACCACATTCTCGAAACCAAGTTGATATGGCCGCTTCGCCAAAATGTCCAAAAGGTGGATTGCCAATGTCATGCATCAAACATGCTGTTTCAACAAAAGTAACTATTGCTTTGCATTCATCTTCAGTAGCCAGTTTATGTTCCAGTAATTTTTCAGTTACTGAATCTGCAATGTAGCGCCCCATTTGAGAAACTTCAAGTGAGTGTGTTAGTCGACTACGAACAGCAGCATTTGGCTCCATCGAGAAAACTTGAGCCTTTTGTTGAAGACGACGAAAAGCCGGACAAAATAAGAGTCGACCACGATCACTTTCTGATTCCAACACTATGTTTCGCCCTGAGAAGGACGACTTTCGTAAGCGAGAATTCGAGAGAAGTTTGCTGTATGGTGTATTGGCCATTTCTACGCTTTTAGTTGTACTGCTGGCTAGTTTTTTGGATATCAAGCGATAACCTTCGTAATCAATTAAAGAATTTACAATAACGAGTTTATAATTGAACAGTATGCGCAGCACCCTGTGATAAAAATTATCAGGGTTAAGAACTTAAAAAATTACCAACACTAAAACCCAAAGCCTGTGCTACCTGCTGCGCAGGTTGGCGTTTGCTGCCGGCCTTCTGAAGGGTTCGAATACGCAACACACCCTGCCCACATTGCACCTCTATGCCTGCGGAATCAACAGACAAAACCTCGCCCGGTTTACCCATCAAGCCAGCCAACGCGACAGTTTCAGGATCAAAACACTTCAAGAGTTCACCACCCCACGTTGTGTTTGCACCAGGAAAAGGGTCGAAGGCACGCAGTGTACGCTGAAGTTCAACTGCACTGCGATGCCAGTTGATCACGCCCTCCGCTTTTGTGATTTTCTCTGCGTAGGTCACTCCCACTTCAGGTTGTGGAACCAGGGGCAGTGTTGCCACCTGAAGGGAGTCCAGCGCCTCTACCAACAAATCACCGCCCAGCTCGGCCAATTTGTCGTGCAGGGTGGTGGTGGTGTCGGTGTGTTCAATCGGCAAGGCCCGCCACAGGCGAACGGGGCCGGTATCCAGCCCGGCTTCCATTTGCATGATGCACACGCCGGTTTCAGCATCGCCCGCCTCAATACACCGCTGAATGGGGGCAGCGCCACGCCAGCGCGGCAGCAAGCTGCCATGAATGTTCAAGCAACCCAAGCGCGGAGCATCCAAAACAGTTTGCGGCAAAATAAGCCCGTAAGCCGCCACAATCAACACATCCAGGGCTTGACCATGTACGGCGGTTTTCAAGGCGTGCAAGGCGTGTTCGGCTTCCTCGCCTTTTTTCAGACTGACCGGTTGCAACACGGGGATGCCATGTTGCTGTGCCAGCTGTTTAACAGGGGAAGCCTGTAACTTCATGCCCCTGCCAGCAGGGCGGTCGGGTTGGGTCAGTACCAGGTGCACAGGGTAACCGGCAGCAATAAGCTTCGCCAGCGCAACCCGAGCAAACTCGGGTGTGCCAGCGAAACCCACATTCAGGGTTCGATTCATGGGGGGTTGGGCGATCAAGCGGTTTGAAGCTTTTCTTGCTTCTTCATCTTGGTTTTGATGCGGGTTTGCTTCAACTGCGAAAGGTATTCAACAAACACCTTGCCATTGAGGTGGTCAATTTCATGCTGAATACACACGGCAAGCAGCTCGTCGCAATCAATTTCAAACCACTCACCCTTCACATTCTGTGCGCGTACCTTCACCGTGTCGGGGCGTTCAACCTTCTCGTAAATGCCGGGCACGGACAAACAACCCTCTTCGTACACCTTGCATTCTTTGCTGGCGTCGATGATCTCGGGGTTGATGAATACGGTCAGGCCCGATTTGTCATCGGTGACATCAATCACGATGATTCGTTTGTGCACATTCACCTGCGTAGCGGCCAGGCCAACGCCAGGCGCATCGTACATGGTTTCTGCCATGTCTTGAGTCAGCTTGACAAGCGCGTCATCAAACTGGGTGACAGGGGTGGCAACCGTTTTCAAGCGCGGATCCGGATAACGCAAAATTGGGAGTAAAGCCATGCTTTCAAAAAACCTTCACAGTCAACACCAAAAGGATATACCTTCTGTGGCAAAAATAGTTCGCAAATTCCATCACTTGTTGCTCGGCGCTTTGCATGGGTGAGCTACTCAAGGCCATGAACCTGGCTTACAACACAACCATCAAAGCGCGTGCACGCTACGAGCTGGCCCAACAAGGCCCAGGTTGCAGTTTACCCGCCCCATGCGAAGCAGTCCGGCTTTGGCATGCACTGGCCAGCACTTGGTTGTTGCAAAGCAACAAAAGATTCTGGGTGGGCATTCACAGCCCGGCTTACCCGCAAAGCCTGCTTGCACTGAAAGACCCGCCGCTGATTCTGTTCGGTGAAGGCCGCCTGGATTTGTTGAAAACCCGGGGCATCGCGATTGTAGGCAGCAGAAATGCCACACGCACCGGCTTGAGCAACGCGCAGGGTTTTGGCAAGGCTTTTGCGCAAGCCCAATGGGTAGTTGTCAGCGGCTTGGCCGAAGGCATTGACGGTGCAGCACACGCGGGTGCACTTCAGGCCCTGGGTGCCACCATTGCCGTGCTGGGTTGTGGGCCTGACGAGGTTTACCCCCCGCACCACGCCGGTCTTAAAAAGCAGATTGTCGAACAAGGTGGTTTGGTGTTGTCCGAATACCCACCCGGTACCGCGCCGCAAGCTGGCTTTTTCCCCCGTCGAAACCGCATTATTGCTGGCCTGGCCGATGCACTGCTGGTGGTCGAGGCAGCCATGCGTTCAGGTTCCTTGATTACAGCCCGGGTTGCCAGTGAACTGGGGCGCCCGGTAGGGGCCATTCCTGGCTCCATTCACAGCAGCCAAAGCAAAGGCTGCCACGACATGATCAAAAAAGGCGCCTTGCTGGTAGAAACAGCCCTGGAGTTGATGGAAGAAGCCAAGGCCAGCCTGCCACAGTACAAGTTGCTCAGCGTGTTGCAAGAAGATGACAGCGATTGCCACACCGAAATGACCTGCACCGTGGACACTGATGCTGAACCCGATGAAGAACTGGGCCGGGTATTGCAACACCTGGGGCACGACCCGGTGCACACGGACACATTGGCCCGGCAATTGGGTTTGGACACTGAAGACACCCTGGCTGCACTGACCGAACTGGAGTTGCTGGGGCTGGTGCTGGGTGAAAGCGGTAACCGCTGGGTGCGTTCAAATGGTGTATTTTAAAAAAGGCCGTTGCAACAACAGAATTGAAGATTCTAGAGAAAGCCTTGATTTGTTGAAGGACTGACACTTACACTTCGGCGCACAAGGCCTTGAAATTACACACACCGACGAGTTGGACTAATTGAGTAGCGAAAACCCCAAAAAACTGATCATCGCGGAAAAACCCTCCGTGGCCGCTGACATTGCGCGCTCCCTCGGTGGTTTCACCAAACACGACGATTACTTTGAAAGTGATGAGTACGTGCTGTCATCGGCCGTGGGCCATTTGGTGGAAATCAAGGCGCCCGACGAATTTGAGGTGAAGCGGGGCAAGTGGAGTTTTGCCAACCTGCCCGTGTTGCCAACACACTTTGACCTGAACCCGATTGCCAAAACAGAATCGCGCCTGAAGGTGCTGAACAAACTGATTAAACGCAAAGACGTGGTCGGCCTGATTAACGCCTGTGACGCGGGCCGGGAAGGTGAGCTGATTTTCCGCCTGATCGCGCAATACGCGAAAAGCAGCAAGCCGGTTGAACGCTTGTGGTTGCAATCGATGACACCCGCAGCCATTCGCCAGGCCTTCTCGAGCCTGCGCAGCGATGCCGAGATGATGCCACTGGCCGATGCTGCGCGCTGCCGCTCGGAAGCAGACTGGCTGGTGGGTATCAATGGCACACGTGCCATGACTGCATTCAACAGCAAGGAAGGCGGGTTTTACCTGACCACGGTGGGCAGGGTACAAACCCCCACACTGGCCATTGTTGTGGAACGCGAAGAGAAAATCCGCAAGTTTGTGCCGCGCACTTATTTCGAGATTCGCGCCAGTTTTGGCGCGCAGGCTGGTGCCTACGAAGGCAAATGGTTTGACCGCGACTTTAAAAAAGCAGAAGACCCTGAGCAACGTGCAGACCGGCTGTGGGACGAAGCAAAAGCCAAAGCCATTGTGGCTGCCTGTGACGGCAAGCCCGGCACAGTAGAAGAAGAAAGCAAACCCACCACGCAAATTGCGCCTCAGTTGTTCGATTTGACTAGCCTGCAACGCGAGGCGAACAGCCGTTTTGGTTTTTCAGCAAAGAACACCTTGGGCTTGGCGCAGGCGCTGTATGAAAAACACAAAGTGTTGACCTACCCGCGTACTGATTCAAAGGCCTTGCCCGAGGATTATATGGGCACTGTGAACCAAACCCTGAAAAGCTTTGTGGGTCTGGATTCAGGCCACATTGCCGGTGCGTATGGGCAGTTTTGTGAACAAATCCTGAAAAACAACTGGGTCAAGCCCAACAAGCGGGTGTTCGACAACAGCAAAATTTCAGACCACTTTGCGATTATTCCAACCCTGCAAGTGCCAAAAAACCTGAGCGAACCCGAAGCCAAGCTATACGACATGGTGGTGAAACGCTTCCTGGCAGTATTTTTCCCGCCAGCGGAATTCAACGTCACCACACGCATTACCACGGTTGAAGGCCACCCCTTCAAAACCGAAGGCAAGGTGCTGGTGAAGCCGGGCTGGCTGGCCATTTACGGTCGCGCAGCCGCTGCTGCCGGCGATGACAGCCTGGTGGCTGTGGATGCCGGTGAAAAAGTAAGTACCGACGAAATTGATGTACACACCCTGAGCACCAAGCCACCTGCACGCTACAGCGAAGCCACGTTGCTTTCCGCCATGGAAGGCGCCGGCAAATTGGTGGAAGAAGAAGAACTGCGCGATGCCATGGGCACGAAGGGCTTAGGCACGCCAGCCACGCGCGCTGCCACCATTGAGGGTTTGATTAACGAAAAGTACCTGGTGCGTGAAGAACGCGCTTTGGTACCCACAGCCAAGGCGTTCCAGCTACTGACCCTGCTGCGTGGCTTGGACGTTGAAGAACTGACGATGCCTGAGTTGACTGGCGAGTGGGAGTACAAACTTTCCCTGATGGAAAAGGGTGAGCTCTCACGCGAACAATTCATGCAGGAAATTGCCAAGATTACGCAGAACATTGTTGACCGTGCGAAAAACTACACAGAGGAAACCATTCCTGGCGACTACGCCACACTGGTGACACCTTGCCCGAACTGCGGCAGCGTGGTGAAGGAAAACTACCGCCGCTTTGCCTGCACAAAATGCGAATTCTCGATCTCGAAAGTGCCAGGCGGGCGTCAGTTTGAAGTGGCTGAAGTTGAAAAGCTGTTGCAAGACCGCGAGTTGCCAATGCTCGATGGTTTCCGCAGCAAAATGGGCCGCCCGTTTGCCGCTGTGCTGAAGCTGACTGATGAACACAAGCTGGAGTTTGACTTTGGCCAGGCCAAAGACGATGACAATGGCGAACCCGTCGACTTCTCTGGTGAAACCCGACTGGGGCCATGTCCCAAGTGTGCATCCAATGTGTATGAACAGGCCACCAGTTATGTGTGCGAAAAATCAGTAGGACCAAGCAAAAGCTGTGACTTCCGTTCAGGCAAGGTGATTTTGCAACAACCCATTGACCGCGAACAGATGGAAAAACTGTTGCTCGACGGTAAAACTGATTTGCTGACACGGTTTGTTTCATCGAAAACCCGCCGTGCGTTCAAAGCGTTTTTGGTCAAGAAACCCGACGGTGCGATTGGTTTTGAGTTCGAGGCAAAAGCCGAGAAGAAGCCTGGTGCAGCCAAAGGCAAAACTGCGGCCAAGCCAGCGACAAAAACCGCAGCCAAAGCCAAGGCTGCCAAAGAAGCGTCATGAATTTTGCGTTTTGAACGCTTTTTAAAACTTACGCCCTCGCCGCGCGGGGCGTAATTTTTTTCAAGAGTTTCGACTCGATTGGGCTGCCCTTGAAGTAGTCAGCCACCACACACCCACCCAAAGCCGCCCATAGCAACCCACGGGATCCAAAGCCGGTGCTCATGTACACCCCCGGCATGTTCGGCACGGGGCCGATGGCGGGCAGGCGATCGTGCCAAACCGATCGCACTGCGCAGCGATGATCAAGCAACTCTCCAAGTGGTAACTCAGGAAATGCCGCCTTGAACCGGGCGATGTTCAACTCATCGGCCTCGGCGGTGGGGTTCAAGTGCAGCACAGGCCGCTCGTAAGTGGCCCCCAAAACCAACCAGTCTTCAGCTGCTGGAGCAATCGCATAACTTTCACCCGACAACACGACACCCGGTTTTACTGCACACCGAAGTTTGCTGATTTGGCCTTTGACAGCATTTGCGCAAGCACCGGGGATCGGTGCCAATTCAAGTGAATTTTCAGCCACACACACCACCACCGCCGCGTGTTGTTCCCGCAAGGGGCCTATATCGCCAATGGTGCTGTTGTAATGGGTATGAAGCAACTCACCACAGGCCTGTAGATTGGCCGCTACCCAACGGGCTGGTTTCACCCAACCACCTTGCGGGAAAAACAGACCACTCAAGGGTGTGGGCAACAGGGCATTGGGCTGCGCCCAGCGCACCAGTGTTTGCGGAAAATTCAACAACTCCAGTGTTTCACGCGCGCGGTCGGCCTCTTCAGGTGGCACGGTTTGCAAGTGCCCTGGGGTGTCCCAATCGACGCCTTTTTTCAGCAAACCTTGTGCGGTCAAATCCTCAAGCGCCAGCAAGGTGTGTTCAAACCCCAAACGTGTCAATTGCGACAAGGGCGAATCGCCACGGGTAATGTGGGGGTGAAAAGCGCCCACCCAGTTACCGGAAGCACCCGCTGCGGGGCCGCTGGCTGAATCATGCAAGTGCACCTGCACACCCAGTTTGCAAAGCGCCAGCGCCACACTACTGCCCGCAATGCCCGCACCAATTACCGCGACCGTTGAAGGCGGATAAAGCACAGGGAACAGGGCTTGGGAAGGTGTTTCCGAAGAGGGCATGAGGTTATGTGGGCAACAAGACAGACGCCGCATTGTAACTCACACCTATTCTGGTGATTATTTTTTGCGCATGATAATATGAGCGAGTAATCATACTTAATCGGGATCACGATGTTGACTGTCAATTGGGAGGCTTTTACGCCCTACCCGGCTTTGTTCGGGGGGTTGTTGATCGGCTTGTCGGCCGTCATGCTGATTCTGTTGACTGGCCGCGTGGCCGGGATCAGCGGCATAGTGGGCGGTTTGCTCAAGCCGCAACTCGGAGAAATGCAGTGGCGACTTTCCTTTGTACTGGGCATGGCCGCAGCACCCTGGCTGTACCAAGCAGTGGTGGGAAGTTTTGAATTTGAAAGCCCACGCGGCACGGTTGCATTGGTTGTTGCTGGGCTGTTGGTGGGTTACGGTACACGGCTGGGATCGGGCTGCACCAGTGGGCATGGCGTGTGTGGGCTTTCACGCCTGTCGCTGCGTTCGCTGATTGCCACGGGTGTTTTCATGGTCACCGGTTTCGTGGTGGCCTCAGTGCTTATGCATGTTATTTGAGGGAAACTAAATTGTGAAAAACAACAACATGCGTTTTGCCGTGGCAAGCGGCCTGGCAGGCTTGGTTTTTGGTTGGGGCTTGATCATCTCGGGCATGGCCAACCCGGCCAAGGTGATAGGCTTTCTTGATCTTTCAATGCCCTGGGATCCTTCACTAATGTTTGTGATGGGCGGTGCAATCGCCCTTGGGTTGCCCGGGTTTTTGTTGGCCAAGCGCCTGAAAAACAGCCTCATGGGCTTGCCCATGAATTTGCCCACCAACACCCATGTCGACAAAAAACTTTTGCTGGGTGCGGCGTTATTTGGCGCGGGGTGGGGCATTGGCGGTTTTTGCCCCGGCCCTGCAGTAGTGGCTGCGGCCAGCCTGGCCACCGATGGCCTGATTTTTATGGCTGCCATGCTGGTGGGCATGTTCGTATTTTCAGTGCGCGCCCAGTAATTGCCGGCTCAACACCTGCCGCAGTTTGGGCACGTCCACTGGTTTGCTTAAAAACTCGTTCATGCCAGCATTCATGCAGGCCTGTTCATCTTCCTGAAGGGCACCTGCGGTCAACGCCACAATTGGCAACAGACTGGCTGGGCCGGGCAACTGGCGAATTGCAATGGCGGCGTCAATGCCGTTCATCACCGGCATGTGAATATCCATCAACACAAGGTCGATCGACGAATCTGCACGCACGGCGTCAACGGCCATTTGCCCGTTGTCGACCAACAATACATCTGCTTTCATTTTTGAGAGCAAGGCTTTGATCACATGCTGATTCAGCTTGTTGTCTTCAACCACCAGTATTTTTTTACCCTGAAGTGACTCAGCCGCTGTGGGCAACAGGGCGGTTGAATCGCCCGTTTGTACAAACACGGTTTGAACCCGCAAGGTGAAACCAAATACGCTGCCAGCCTGCGGCACAGAGGCCACAAACAGTTCGCCACCCATTAACTCGGTCAATCGCTTGCAGATCGCCAAACCCAAACCACTACCGCCAAACCGGCGTGTGGCGGTGTTGTCCGCCTGCTCAAAGGGGCGGGTAAGGCGCTCGAATTCATTGACATCGAAGCCGATACCCTGATCGTGTACCTCAGTGCGAATTACTGCCTCATGCATGTCCAGCCTGTCGGCCTGCACTTTGACGCGCACCACGCCACTGTCAGAAAACTTGATCGCATTGTTCAACAAGTTCGATAACACCTGCCCGTAACGCGCAGGGTCACCTTTCACCATCAGTGGTGTCATTGCATCCATTTCAAGTTCAAGGTTTAAACCTTTGAGCTGTGCTTTTGCAGTAAACAGGCGCAAGGTTCTGCGCACCCTGTCATGCAAATCAAATTCAATATTCTCGATCCGTATTGAACCTGCCTCAATCTGCGAGAAACTCAGCACATCTTCAACCATGCCCAGCAATTGCTCTGAAGCCTCTTGAACCTGCTTCACATACTCTTTGGCCTGCGGATCTGTCAGCTGTTCTCCCAACAAAGTATTGAAACCCAGAATGGCGTTGAGCGGGGTACGGATTTCGTGGCTCATATTGGCCAGAAACTGGCTTTTCGCATTGCTGGCGCTTTGTCGCCTGCGCTGTTGCACCAAAGAATAGATGGTGAGAAACAGCATCAAATCAATTGCACCGCCGGCGAGCAAAATCAGGTTGGGCAGGGAGTTGTGAACATCCCGGTCAAAATCGGGTGTACTTTCAAAACGCGCGGTCCACGTCCGCCCAGACAACTCAACGGGGACTGTCACTGCATGGGTGTGATCAAACAGTTGAAGTTGCTGTGGGGTGTCAACACCACTGGCGGAATCATAAATCAGCGATTCCGGCACCATGCTTTCAGCGTCATACAATTGAAAGTGAAGAGGAATTTTTTCATTGCCCAACACATTCTGCATCAGATCCGAGGCAACAAAGGGGCTATACACAAAGCCGCGAATAGCCCGCCTGCGAGAATCGACCGAACTTAAATCTACACCTTGGGTATACACAGGCAGATAAATCAGAAAGCCCGGGGCGGGGTTTCTCTCGTCGCCCTGCTTTAACTGAACCAAACCCGACACGGTTGGCTGACCCGTGTCCATGGCCCGGCGCATGGCCTCGCGGCGTACAGGCTCGGAAAACATGTCATAACCAAAAGCACGCTGGTTGCGTTCATCAAACGGCTCGATCAGTGTGATTGGAAAGTAAACCTCGCGTTCACCAGGAGGGGTGACCGAATAATTTGGAAATCCCTCGGCACGTATGCGGTTTTCGTATTGTTCTAAAGTCTCTGGTGACACACGTTCGGCGAACGCGAAACCTTGCACGCCTGGCAACTCGCGTTGCAAGTTGAGCGAGGCCACGTACACCTGCCAGTGTTCTCGATTCACGCTGGTGTGCGCATCAAAAAAAGCCACTCCACCGCGCAAAATTTGTTGGTACTGATTGATCCGGCTCTGAATGCGCTCTTGGGCATCTCGAACCTCAAATGAAAACCTGTCGTTGGCGCGTTTCTCGATGGCTTGGCTGGACAACACCCAGCCCAGCGCAGTGATGACAATGGAAAGCACCAACACCAACCACGCGGTGACCTCGTTGTGAAATAGATCCGCAAAGTTCTTTTTATTGGCGTCGGTGTGCAGACTGCTGGGGTTCGGCATAGTTACTTACATTTCAGCGAATCGCGCTGGTCACGCATGCCACGCAGCATGCGGTTTTAGTATGCACTCAAACACCGGAAACTGTGGATCAAAAATGGACTATTTGCCATGCATCCAGCACATGAAGAGTCACGCCATCGCGTTCTGAAAACATCTTTAACAATTCAAGGGATCTCGGGAAGTCATCCAGCAACTTGGGCATGGGTTTTAATGCAAGCTGCTCGCCCTGTTTCATCAAGGGTTGGGTGAAATCATCCCAGTGAATCAGGTACACATGCTTAGCTCCAGTAGCGACCACCATTTCCCGCCAGTAATTCTCAATGTAGACGTCGCTTAATTTACCCAAACCACCCATTCCCAAAAACACATGCTTCACCGCAATGCCTTTGTTTTGGCCTTCAACATAACCCGCGCTAGGCTGAATAAGCGCGAATGGCCCAGGCCCCAGGCCGGGGTGAGACACTACAAATGAAAAGCTGATTCCTTCTTTGAACTGCAAGGCATGGGCCGGAAGAAACACAGGTTTGGTGTTAAACCCACCCGTGAATCCGGTGGGCGCATGGGCAGATTGAATCAACTGAATATCAAACTCGCCCAACTTCACGCGGCCACTGCCCGTAAAAGCATCTATTTGTGTTGTCGGCACATCTTGCCCTTTGGCAATTTGCAGAGTCGATTCCGAACCCACCACCCGCGCGCCATATTGTTTCGCCAGAAAAGGAGCATCCAGGGAATGATCGTAATGCGAGTGCGCCACCACAATACCACTCAAGGCACTGGGCATATCCAGACGCTTGAACATTTCTGCGGCCACTGCACCAACCTGGTTTTCATCAACGTTCAGTCGGGTAAAAGCAACTTCGGACAACGGTTGTCGCGAGAAAAAACCATCCACCAGCCAGGTGCTCTGCCCATCGGTCCAGGCCATAGACGAGGTTCCCAAAAACAAGGTTCGCACACTACCAGCGGGGCCTGGTTTCAACGATTCAGGCAACTGGACAGCGGGATAAGACTTCAGCAGGAAAACCAGAGCGCCCAGCCCCAGTAAAACGATTGCAGACAATGCATACAAAGCGAAACGCAGAATGCGCATGGAACACCCCAACAAAAAAGCCACCCGGCCTTGGGTGGCTTTTATTGTACGGAAATAGCCAGTGGTTTACTTGGTAACCAAAGCAGCCAGGTGGGCTTCTTCAACAGACATGGCTACTTTGCCAGCATGACCGTCCAGAATCTGGGCGCTCTTGCGTGTGTCAAAATATTTGTCGTAATGGAAAATGTAGTCTTTGTCGGCCAATGGCAGGTGGCAACCACGGCAGGTGGCGTAATCCGCTTTGGCGGGCTGGCCATTGGGTTCAAATGCTGCATACACCCAGTCGCCTGTCTTCATGCCTTCTGGCGCAGTGCTGCCCCAGTTGTTGCCCTTGTACATGACGAACACTTTTTCAAGACCAGCCTTGGTCATTTTGTCGCCGGTTTTGGTGGCTTTGTAAATTTCCATCACGCTCACGGTGCCATTGGCAAAGGCTTCGCCTTTCTTGGCGGCAGCGCCAGTGGGGTTGATGTAAATGTCACGAATGTGGCCAGTGGGCTTTTCGATTCCGGCCAGGAACACAGGCCAGGATTTGTAATCGGTGGGCTGGGCCAATTCACCGTCTTTCGGGGCTGGGCCAAACATACCGCCAGCCGCACAACCTGCCAATACAACAGCTGCCGAGGCAGCAAGCATCAATTTTTTCATTTTTTCCCCTTTTTGTTTGCGCAACAGTTGTTACCCGCTCAAACATAGCGCCAACCCTTGTTCTGCGCAACTGTTACGTCAAGTCAAACTCAGATGCAAGGGTTTACCCTATACCCCCTCCATTTGAGCCAACGAATTTTAGTAAGGCCTATTCCCGTTGCTTATCCATGAATTGTTTTCAGAATCAGATCCTTAATCTTGTTACATCCCCCTTGTGGCGGAAAAAATTTAACAAACAACTGATTGAGACCCACGCTCAATCCCATGGAGCACAACACATGAACCGATTCCAGTTTTTTGCAAAGGCCAGCTTGGCCACTCTCATTCTAGCCACTGGCAGCGCCGTATTTGCGGGCACCGCCAACGACGTGCTGCCCGAAATCAAGGCAATCGCCGCCAAACCCGAGGTGATTGCCGCAGTTAAAGCCCAAAACGGAAAAGGACTGACACTGGACGCCATCAAGGCGATGGACAGCAAGTGGATCGCTGCATCAGGCGGTTTGCCAGAGGGAAAAGCCATGATGGAAAGCCCAGTGTCCAAAGCCCTACTGGCTGCTGAAAAAGCCAAACCTTATTTCACCGAAACCATTCTGACCGACAACCAGGGAGCGAACGTAGCCATCAGTTCCATGACTTCCGATTACTGGCAGGGCGATGAGCCCAAGTTTGTAAAAGCATGGGCAGATGGCAAAGGCGATGACTACATTGCCCGTGCAAAAAAGGATGAAAGTTCCGGTGCGGTGGTTTCTCAGGTCTCGGTACCCGTGATGGAGGGCGGCAAAGCCATTGGCACTTTAACCATCGGCGTGAATCTTCAAGCCCTTCCATGAGCAAGTAGCCATGACTTCCTCTTTTATGAACAAAATCATCAATACCAGCCTGAATGTTCGGCTGGGTATTGTCATGGGCATACCCATTGCGGCCTTACTCGCCTTGAGTGTGTTTGCTGTTTATCAAATTCATGCCCTAAACCAGTTCAACCAGGAAAACACCGAAAAGCAGGTTTCCCTGCTAACGCAGGTGTCCAACTTGGGCAGTAAATCAGCATTGTTGGCGCGCGAAGCCCGCAATGTGATACTCGCTGATGAACAGGAGCGGTTTGATTTGGCCAAATCACGCATGCTGGCGCTGGATGCTGAAATTGATTCGCTGGGCCAAAGCATGCAAGCCAGCGCGCCTGCTGGCGAAACCCGCAAGCTGATCGAAACCATCAACACCGACAATTCAGCCTTGCACACGGTGTACCAAAAAGTGATTGAACAATCCGAGTTGGGTGAAGTACAGGCTGCCACCTTGATACTGCTGGGCGAAGGAGACCCCCTAGAACAGCAGATTGACAACACCATGAATGCCTTGAACTCAAACGTGAAAAGCACCATGGAAGCCGCAGCGGTCCGAGGCGATTCCGTGTTCCAGAATGCCCTGATTACCATAGGAATTGTGTGTATCGCCATTGTGCTGTTGTGCGGTATTACGGTTGGCATTGTGGCTTCGTCGCTTCGCAAGCAAATTGGTGGCGAACCCGCCAAGGCGCTCAATGTTGTGGCTACCATGGCGCAAGGTAACCTGACTCAGTCTGTTCCGAAATGCGAAAGTGGCTCGCTAATGGACGGCATGCAACAGTTGCAAGTGCGTTTGCGGGAAATCATCAAGCAGGTGTCACAGGCCTGCGGCACTTTCAAAACCGCTTCAAGCGAACTCGTGAACGTGGCGTCGGGTTTGTCAGGTTCTGCTGAAAAACAGGCCGACAGTTCCAACGCTACGGCAGTCAGCGTGGAACAAATGAGCGCCAGCGCCAAGTCCATTTCCGATTACGCCCACAAAACCGAAGTGCAGGCAAAACTGTCGGCAGACACGGCCAAAAACGGCATGAAACTTATGCAGGCACTGCAGGGCAAAATGAATGACATGGCAGGTCAAATGCAAACCACCACTCAGGAAATTGCTGGGCTTGTAGAACGCTCTGACCGAATCAACGGTATCGTGTCGGTGATTCAGGGAATTGCCCAGCAAACCAACCTGCTGGCTTTGAATGCTGCCATTGAAGCCGCTCGCGCTGGTGAGCAAGGGCGTGGCTTTGCAGTGGTAGCCGATGAAGTACGTAACCTGGCACAGAACACCGCCACGGCCACCGATGAAATTCGTACCTTGATCGGTGAAATTTGCACCTACTCAGAACGTTCCAACAAATCGGTGGAACAAGTGGGCGAGCACATGAGCGAAAACATGCAGTACGCCGACAAGCTTATGGGTGGTCTTCAGGAAATTGTTCAACACTTCGAGCAATCCGTTGAATATGCGCTGGCTGTGGCCAACTCCACCAAAGAGCAGGAAGCCGCCAGCATGGATATTTCCGAGCGGGTGAGCGATATTTCAGCATTGTCGGAACAACTGAAAATGGCCAGCATGCAACTGGAGGGGCAATCCCGCCAGGTGGAAAGCATGTCGGAAGATTTGCAGCGCGCTGTGTCTTACTTCAAAACTTAAAGGGCTGCACTTCAGTGTGACAAATCAGTGAATCGTCACACTGAAGATTGCTTCGGAAACCGAAACTCAGTATGGCGGGTATTACAGGTTGATGTTGTTCAATCTGGATGTATGCCATGCCGTTTTCACCTGCTTTGCTTCCCAATACCCGCCGACGCAATCTACTTAAAACTTTCTTGTACGGAGCCAGTGCCAGCACCCTTCCCTGGCTTACCGGTTGCGGCAGTGACAATCCCTCAGGTTCCGCCAGTGGCCGGGTTGGTGTCTCAGAGACCAACAGGTTTGGCGGCACAGCGCTGAACAACAACCAGTTTCGATTCCGAAACATTGGCCCGTTGGGCGATCCTGATGCCAACGGCGTGCGTACTGCCGCTGGTTTTTCCACCCGGGTAGTGGCCATCAGCAACCTTCCGCCTGTTTCAGGCGCGACACCTTGGCATATTTTCAATGACGGTGGCGGCGTGGTGCCCCGTGAAGATGGGGGCTGGATTTATTGCTCAAACAGCGAGATTCCAGGCTTCGGCACACTTGGTTTCACCGTACCTGAACTGGCACCTGTTGGAAATTTGCTCGAAACATTCAGCCCCGGACTGGGCGGAGCAAGCGCTCTTGTGTTTGGCCCCGATGGCACGATTGAAGACAGCTATCGAATATTACAAAACACTACTTTTAATTGTGCGGGCGTAATAACACCCTGGAAAACCTGGCTCAGCTGTGAAGAAATTCCGACCGGCTTGGTGTGGGAATGCGATCCGTTCGGTATTCAAGCCGCACGCCCACTGCCAGCTCTGGGGCTGTTCAGCCATGAAGCCGTAGCCATCGACAGCGAGCGCCGCGTGTTCTATATGACTGAAGACATGCCCGACGGCCGCTTCTACCGCTGGGTACCCACCGCGGGTGACTGGCCCGCTGGTGCCGAGCGCGCCAACATGAATCAGGGACTACTGCAGGTATTGAAAGTGGAGGGCGATGTGGCCAATGCATTGAATGGCCCTGTGCGCTACAGCTGGGTGAACGCAGCCAACCCAAATGCACCGCAAACCGAGAACCGCCTGCCCGACACTGCTGTGTTCGACGGTGGCGAGGGTGTGTGGTACCAGAATGACCGCGTGTTTTTTGCGACCAAAGGTGATGACCGCTTGTGGATGCTGAACACCACTGCACAAACCATTGAGGTGGTTTACGACATGGCCACCGCCACCGCACCCAACAACATTCTTTCTGGCGTTGACAACATCACCATGACGCCATTTGGTGAAGTGTTGGTAGCAGAAGATGGTGGCAGCATGCAAGTGGTGGTTGTGTATCCTGACGGCAAGCTGGTGCCGCTGCTGCAAATTGTTGGGCAAGACCAGTCTGAAATCGCCGGAATCGCCTTCAGCCCAGACGGCAAACGCATGTATTTCACCAGTGACCGCGGAGGCCCCAACGGGCAAGGCGGCTATGGGCTTGGGCTGGGCATGCTCTACGAACTGATGATTCCCGACACTCTACCCAACGCATAACAAACAGCTTCAAACTACCAAGGAATACACGCCATGTCAGGTCCACGCCGCAAACGCAGTCGAATTCAAAAACGCCCGGGCATTACCCGCCGCTCCTTCCTCAAAGGTCTTGGTATTGGTACCGCCAGCGTTGGCGGGCTAAGCCTGCTGCAGGGTTGTGGCAGTGACAACGATTCGACCACAGCAACCGATAACCGCACCACACCCAGTGACAACACCCCCACTCAGAATGTGCAGTTTCTGCATAGCATAGCCAGTGGCGACCCTGCCTTTGACAGCGTGGTGTTGTGGACTCGCATTACGCCTGAAAACACCAACCGCACCGTGGCTGGCCGGGTGGATGTGTTCAAGGACGAAGCGCTGACCATGTTTGTCAAATCCATGGACTTTCAAACCACCGCAGCGCAAGACTTCACCGTGAAGCTTATTTGCAACGGTCTTGAACAAGACACCGTGTACTTCTACCAATTCCGCAGCAACGGCAAAACCAGCCCGGTGGGCCGCACCCGCACAACACCCGCCGCCGGCAACAAGCGCCCGCTGAATTTTGGCGTGGTGAGCTGCTCCAGCCTGGCCCATGGCTTTTTCAATGCCTATGCCAAACTGGCTGAACGGGATGACATCGACGCCATCATCCACTTGGGCGACTACATTTACGAGTATGGCAACGGCCAGTACGGCAATGTCCGCGAGTATGAACCGGCGACGGAAATTATCACGCTATCCGACTACCGCACCCGCCACGCCCAGTACAAGCGCGATGAAGACCTGCAAAAGCTGCACCAGCGCTTTCCCTTCATCACCATTTGGGACGACCACGAATCCACCAACAACTCCTACCGCGATGGTGCAGAAAACCACACCGAAGGTGCAGAAGGTGTGTGGGAAGAACGCAAGGGTTTTGCCCAGCGCGCGTACGACGAATGGATGCCAATTCGCTTGCCCGAACCCGGTAACCGCGCCAAGATTTTCCGCCGCGTGCAGTTTGGCGACATGGTCGACATGTTCATGCTGGACACCCGCCTGTTCGACCGCGACCTTGAAGCCGCCACACCCATCAACCCCACCGATGGAGTTTCCAGCCAGCCCGACCGCACGATGATTGGTGAAGAGCAGTACAACTTCTTGATCAACGGCATGCGTGCCTCGCAAGCCCAGTGGAAACTAATCGGCAACCAGGTGGTGTTTCACCAGTGGATCATCAAACCCGGCTTGAACAACCCCGCACCTGCGCAATTGGGCGAGTTGCTTGCGCCGTCGGGCCTGAATGGCGACGCCTGGGACGGCTACAGCGCCGAGCGCCAGCGCATCATCAATGCCCTGCGCGGCGACGATGGTGGCGAGGCCATCAACAACGTGGTGATTTTGACCGGCGACGTGCACACTGCCTGGGTGGCCGACATCACGGACAACCCCAACCAACCGATTGATGCGGTAGGCGGCTACAACCCCATTACCGGGCAAGGGAGCGTGGCCACCGAGTTTGTAGTGACCTCTGTCACATCACCTGGCCTGGATCTGCCCAACCAGATCATTCAGGCCATTCGCTTGACCAGCCCACACATCAAGCATGTAAACGTCACCGAACGCGGTTACAGCGTGCTGCGCGTGGCTGAGGACAAAACCACTTGCGAATACTGGGCAGTCAGCACCATTCTCGAGCGCGGCGGCTCTGAAACCCTGTCTGCCACCTTCGAGGTAGCCGACGGTGCCAACCGCATTACGCCACAGGGAATTTACCCCGTGGACGTGGTCACCGGCCTGTTGGGTGTTTAAGGGTTTCTGGGGTAAGATCCGGGCTGTTTGATTGAACAGCCCGCAAAGCTACTACACCCCGGATCCCCAAAGTGCCTCTGTCCAGAATTCTTCCTGCCCCTATCATCGGTGTCCTCACCGTCACCCTGATGAGCCTGTGCATCACCTTCTGGTTCATCGTGATGTTCCCGTTTATCGTGTTGCGCCTTGTGCCGGTGTACAGGGTGCAACGCTTGGCATCGAACTGCTGTGTGCAAATTGCAACCTGGTGGGTAGGCTCGGACAAGCAACTTTACAAACTGCTGCACGGTCAACAGGGGCAGGTTGAGATTCATGGCGACTTCAAACCGCACAGCAGTTATCTGGTGATCAGCAACCACACTGCCTGGGCCGACATTGTGGTCTTGTTCGATGTGCTGCATGGCCATGCGCCTTTTGGCCGGTTTTTTCTGAAGAAAGAACTGATTTGGGTTCCCATTGTGGGCGTGGTGTGCTGGGCCATGGATTTCCCCTTCATGAAGCGCCACAGCCGTGCCGCCATTGCACGCAACCCGGTGCTGGCCAGCCAGGACCTGGAAACCACCCGCAAAGCCTGCGAAGTTTACAAAGAAAGCCCGGTTACCGTGATCAACTTTCTGGAAGGTACCCGCTTTACACCCGCCAAAAAAGCCAAAACCAAATCACCTTACACTCGCCTGCTGGGCCCCAAATACGGTGGCTTGTCCGCGTCGCTGAATGCCATGGGTGAGCAGTTTGAAGGCATGGTGAATGTCACCATTGCCTATGGCCCCAGCCAGGGCAACATCACTTGGAGTTGGCTGTGCGGGAAGCAACCCAATATGCAAGTGCATGTTGAAATTCTGCCCATTCCTGCCGACATGATCGCAGGCGACTTTCGCAACGACCTGGAATTCAAGAACCGGTTTAAAACCTGGATTGGCAACATCTGGACCCTGAAAGACAAACGCTTGGCGGAGATGCGCCGCAAAGCCGGACACCCTTCACCGTGAACCACACCAGCGCCCTCTTGACAGGTTTGTTAAACTACTCAAATTGCAGTCAAACGAAGTGATTTCCCCAATGCGCACCCGCTGGTTCCAACACATGCTGATCGCGCTGGCCGTTTTGGCCACGCAATGGGCAGGTCTTGCCCACAGCATTGAGCACCGGGACACGCTGCAAGCCGAATCGCACGGCCACGCCCACAGCCACAACAGCAAACACGCTGCCGCCAGCGATTTACTGCATTCCTGCCTGCTGTTCGATGGGCTTGCCACCGCACAGGCCGCAGTTTCCAATCCACCCACCGGCTGTGCATTGCCCCTGCTGGCCCAACTGGGCATTCAAAGCAGTGCGGTCGCAGCGCCCAGAAATACTCTGTTCGCGCAACGGGTGCGGGTCCGCGACCCGCCCAGTTTTTCCTGAAGTAAACAATCCCCTTATTTTTTGTCGCTTTGCTAGCCTTTTTGTTATCAAAACCAGGCCGGACAGCGGCGTGATGTATTTCAGGAAAGAACATGAACAAATCCCAATTTCAGCGCCGTGCCGTGGCGCTGGCCAGCTTGCTTTTTATTGCGCAAACCCAGGCGCTGGCCCAAGAAGCCTTGCTTGAATCCGTGGTGGTCACCGGCACAACCGAACAAGCAGAATCCATCACCAAACCTTTTTCAATCATTACCGCAGATGAGCTGAATGCCAATGGCGCCAGCACCGTGGGCGAGGCATTGCGTTATCAACCGGGAGTGTCCGCCACAGGTTTCGGCCCCAATTCAAGCCGCCCCATTGTGCGTGGCCAGGACTCTGACCGAATCAAGATTCTGCGCAATTCTGCTGCCACCGTCGATGTGTCTGCACTCAGCTTCGACCATGCCCTGCCTGTCGATCCCTTCGCATTGCACCAAGTTGAAATCCTTCGTGGCCCTGCCGCGCTGGCCTACGGCGGCAATGCAGTCGGCGGTGTAGTGAACCTGGTCGACCAACGTATTGCTCGCAAGCCTGTGCAAGGTCTTCAGGGTGAAGTCAATTTGCTGGGCGGCGGCGCAGCCGATCAAACTGCCGGCGGCTTTAAGCTGGATGCCGGCTTGGGGCAGGGGGTCAGCATTCATCTGGATGGATTCAAACGAACCACGCGGGACCTTGAAACCCCCACGTTCACCGACCCCGACGGTGTCACGGGCAACCGGGTTCAAAACTCCTCCTCGAAATCCGATGGTGCAGCCATCGGAGCCTCGTTCCAAACCGGCAATGGCTATATTGGCGTGTCGGCTGAACGTTACAACAACGAATACGGTGTACCGAAATCCCTCGATGTGCGCATTGGCATGGAAAGCGAACGCTATGCACTGGAAGGTGAGCAAAATTTCAACAATGCTGCCTTTAAACAAGTGAAATACCGCTTGGCCAAAACCGATTACCAGCACCAGGAATTTGAAGACGGCGCGCCGGCCACCCTGTTTGTGAACGATGGCGTGGACGGCCGCGTGGAAGTGGCCTTGCAGCCGTTTTCAATTGCCGGCATGAACATCAACACCAGCACTGGCGTGCAGTTTGAGCGGACCGATTTTTCGGCGATTGGGGATGAAGCGTTTGTGCCCAGCACCAGCACCGATCAAACCGGGCTCTTCACCATCTTCCGTGCCAGCCGCGGACAGGAAAACAGTGGGGTATTCGAATTTGGTCTGCGTGGAGACCAAGTGGATGTGAATGCAGCCACCAGTGGTTTGTCGCCCCTGAATGGCCCGGTGGCGGGTGCCGGTGTAGATGCGGGTCCTGGCATTAACCGCAGTTTCAGCCCAAGCTCCGTTTCTTTGGGCTATACAGCGCCTATTGGCAACGGCTGGTCGCTGGGTGGTTCGGTGTCTCGGGTGGAGCGTGCGCCCTCCAGCTTCGAGTTATATGCCGATGGTGTGCATGTGGCCACAGATGCCTACGAGAAAGGCAATCCGAATTTGCAGGAAGAACGCGGCCGCCACCTGGAATTAACCAGCACTTGGGCACAAGGTGAATCCAAATTCAATGCCACTGCCTTCGCAAGCCGATACAGCAATTACATTGCCTTGATTGGACGCACAGGTGCCGATGCCGAGTTTATTGAAGCGCCCGGAGAACCGCCCATTCAAGTGTTCGACTTCACGGCGGTTCCCGCAGAATTTCAAGGCATTGAACTGGGATATCAAACCGCCTACGCCATGGGTGCTGGCAAGCTGCAGCCGTCCATTCAATACGACCTTGTACGTGGCAAACGCACCGATGGGGGCGGCAACCTTCCCCGCATCAGCCCGCAACGTGTGGTGGCCAGCGCCGCTTATACACAAGGTGGCTGGACCGTTACGCCTGAACTGATTTGGGTCAGCGACAGCAAAGCCGGTGCAGGCGATGTTGAAGTGGAAGGTTACGAGTTGGTGAACTTGCGAATCGGCAAGGCATTCACCTGGGGCCGCACCGGTGGCGAAGTATTCGCCAACCTTCAAAACCTGACTGATGAGCTGGCATTTTCAGCCACAACGCTGAACACCGTGCGCGGTTATACGCCGCTGGGCGGGCGCTCTGCGCTGGTTGGTGTGAAACTGGCCTTCTAAGGCAAAGCTGGGCATTTAGTGTTTGTGATCACCGCCGCCACCCTGGCTGTGGTGGTCACCTGCTGCATTCTGGCCTGCCACCGCTTTCACCGGCATTTCAATTTTGCTGCCATCGGCTTTCTCAAATTGCAGGCTCAGTTCAATTTCCTGGCCAACCTCAACCGGTGCGGTTAAAGCCATCAGCATCACATGGTAGCCACCCGGCTTTAATTCCAGCGGCTCGCCCGCCTTCATTTCAATGCGCTCGGCCATGCGCATGCGCATGATGTCGCCGTCCATTTTCATTTCATGCACTTCGGCAATTTCAGCGGCCGGGGTGGCCACGCCAACCAAGGACATGGGTTCCTGACTGGTAATGGTCAAATAGGCACCAGTGGCGTCCTGCTCGCCCACAGTGGGGCGCACCCAGGCGTTCTGAACCGAAATTCCGTCTTGCACCTGCGCGGGTGCTGCCGCCTGCTCTGCTACAGCAGGCGCATCGTGAGAATGGCCCGACTCTGCACCATGGTCATGATGTTCAGAACAGGCTGCCAAAGCCACGGCGGCAGACAAAACCGCCAAATGAATCATTTTCTTCACTTCAAACTCCCAAACACTTTTTTAAGCACGGCACTGCCCGCCGCAACCGGGTTGGCCCGAATCGCTTTCTCTTCCTCAGCCACCATTAAAAACAACGCATCAAGCGCCTTGTTGGTGACATAGCCTTCCAGGTTGGCGTCTTCGGCCTTCACCAAGCCAAAGCGGCTGCCCTTCTCGGCCAAGGCATTGTATTGCTGGGCCAAACCCACCTGCGCGGTTTTGCCTTTCACAATCGGCAGCAGCTGGGTGTACAAATCGGCCTGGGATTTGCTTCTGAAAAAGTCGGTCACTGCGGTGTCACCGCCACTCAGTACTTGTTTGGCGTCTTCAACTGTCATGTTTTGAATGGTCTTTTTCAGTACGGCTTTGGCCTGTGGCACCGCCGCTTCCGCCGCGCGGTTCATGCTGATTTCCATTTGATCCAGCTGTGAACCCATGCCCACCATTTTCAGCAAACCCTTGCTGTTCTCCAGGTACTCCGGCAGTTTAATTCGCACAGCCGGGTTGCCCAAAAAACCATCGGCCTTGCCCAAGCTGCCCACTGCAGCATCGGCACCTTTGCTGAGCGTGGTACGCAAGGCAGTTACTGCCTCTTTGCTGGTGATGCCGCTTAAATCTGCGGCCGCCACTGTACCGGTGAATACCAAGGCAAACAGGGCCACGAAAAAGGCAAGTAAGGAACGCATCGAACGGATCATCTTGGCCTCCCAGCCAGCGGTGTTCAAGAATCGAGCAAGCGCGCTTTGCGTTCAGCCCGAATGAAAATATCAACAGCCTGACCTTTGTTTTTTGCACCCAAGCGCAAGAATATTTCCTTGATGTGCCCACGCACCGTATCCGGCTGATGTCCATTTCACGCGCCACTTCCTTGGCCGACAAGCCTTCGGCGGTTTTGCGCATGATTTCCACCTGCTTCCAGGTCAAGGGTTTGTCCGACCCCGGGGCATAAATGTTGGAATGATATTCGTTGGCAGCCTTCTCCGCGCCTTTGGGCACATCGTCAAGCACACCCGCCTGTATCAGCAAATTTTGAAGGGCACGAAGCAGTTCAGGGTAGGTGCTGGCCTTGTTCACGTAAAAATAGCCAGCCCGCTCAGCCTCACGCGCCAGGTTTTTGTCGAGCACGCCCGAACAAATCAGTTTTGGGCATTGTGGAAACAGCACTGCAAAGGTGTTGATGGTACCCACGCCCTTGGAGTCGGGGAGGTCCAAATCGGCAATAACCAAGTCTGGCTCAGCCCGAATGGCTCTGGCCTTCTCCATGCTTTCCACCACAATAATTTCACTGTGGGTGACCAGCTGGTCGATCATGTCAGCCAACATGATCGAAATCATGGGGTGGTCTTCAGCGATCAAAATTGTGGGTTTGTCCGTCAGCGAACCCATGTCTGCATGCCCTGTTTTTTCTTTTGTCATCAAGGCATTGTACTGCGAAAATTTAGAGCCGTGCCTGCGGGTTTGCCTGTGCCATCAGCCGTTCGCGACTTCCCTGTATGGCAGCCTGAATTTTTGGCACCAGTTTCTGCGCCACTTTTTCGCCTTCCAGCAAAAACTCATGGCGCTGGTCCAGATTCAATGCATCAGCATGTTGCACACTGGGTTGTATCACCACATCGGCCCGGGCCAACTCGGCACGAATGGCTTGTTGGCTCAGAATATTGATGCTTTGGTCGAGCAACCCCCACCATCCCATGGCACCTGCTCCAGTGCGTGGTTTTGCAGAAATATCCACCGCAATCACCACATCGGCGCCCATTTCACGGGCAGTCAGCACAGGTACAGGGCTTACCAAACCACCATCCACAAACTGGCGTTTTCCGATACGGGTAGGTAAAAATACGTTTGGAATGCTGCACGACGCACGCACTGCCTGCCCAGCGTTTCCGTAGTTAAAGGCAACCTTCTCACCGCTTTCTAGGTCGGTGGCCACAGCTGCAAAACGAATCGGGAACTGATGAATGGCCTTGTTTTTCACTTGCGTATTCACATACTGCTGCAGTTTGTCGCCTATCAAGAACCCCTGGCTGCTCAAGGTCAGGTCGCGAATGTCGGCTTCCTGCATACCCAAAGCCACGCTTTGCAAGGTGTAAGCGTTCATGCCACTGGCATACAAAGCACCCACAAAGCTGCCTGCACTGGTACCCACCACAATGCTGGGTTTGATACCGTGGCTTTCCAGCACCTTGATCACGCCCACATGGGCAAAACCCTTCACACCACCGCCGCCCAGCACCAAGGCAATCACAGGCTCGCGGGTTTTCGGTACAACCGGGTCTTGAGCCTGGGCAGCCGGTACAGGTTCAGGCAAAGGCGCAACTGGCGGTGCAACCGTGGCACAGGCAGACAACACCAAGGCCAACACGGACGCCAGGAAAATGCCAAAAGGCTTGTTTTTCATACACATTTTTCGAAAACTGATTCAAGAGGAGGATGCTACCGCAGTGCAGCAAACTTGGGTTGACAGAATCCACTAACGGCAAATTGAGCTGCAGGTTTACGATGAACTTCACCACAACCCCTTGGTCCTAGAAAGGACCGTGTAAGTTCAATAGCGGCCTAATAGGGCGAACAACAGAAGGCGGAGATGAGATGAACCCAGCAATCATACCGATTGCAACTGCTGTTGACTTTACGCAACAACACCGCGGCAAACCCAAAGGTCGTCAAGCAAACCCCCACTGCGTGTCCGAAGTTCTTGCCGTTCTGGGTGGGGAAACATTGCGCCGCGACCTGCTGATTGAATACCTCCACCTGCTGCAGGACCACCTCGGCTGTCTGCCCAAACCTCACCTGGCCGCGCTGGCTGAATGCCTGAAGTTGTCACAAACCGAAGTGTTCGAAGTGGCTACCTTCTACCATCACTTCGATGTGGTGGACTCCGAACACTCCGCAAACCACGATCTCACTGTGCGTGTGTGCAATGGCCCGTCTTGTTGCATGGCGGGAGCAGAAGAACTGATTGAGAAATTGCCTGCACTGCTTGGCAGCACCGTGCGGGTTCAAGCGGTACCCTGCATTGGGCGTTGCGAGCAAGCTCCGGCAGTGGCTGTGGGCCAGCATGAAATGGGCTGGGCCAATCACCATGAAATTATGGAAGCAGCATTTGGTCAGCACACCAAGGCCTTGCCACCGCGCCACACTGGTGTAGCCCAATACAAAGCCGCAGGGGGTTATCAACTTTTGCACGAATGTGTAACGGGGAAACGCACGGTTGAATCGCTTATCAACACCCTCTCGAATTCAGGCTTGCGCGGTTTGGGTGGCGCGGGTTTTCCAGCCGGTAAAAAGTGGGGCATTGTGCGCGAGCAAAACGCACCCCGTTTGATGGCTGTGAACATCGATGAAGGCGAACCCGGTACCTTCAAAGACCGCAGCTACCTTGAACACAACCCACATCAGTTTTTGGAGGGCATGCTGATTGCCGCTTGGGCCGTTCAAGCCAGCGCCATTTACATTTACCTGCGCGACGAATACCACGCCTGCCGGGCCATGCTGCAAAACGAACTGGCCCTTCTCAAAGCCAACCCACCCATGGCCAACATGCCCACCATTGAACTTCGTCGTGGCGCAGGCGCCTACATTTGCGGTGAAGAATCGGCCATGCTGGAGTCAATTGAAGGCAAACGTGGATTACCAAGGCTACGCCCACCTTACGTTGCGCAGGTGGGGTTGTTCAACAAACCCACGCTGGTTCACAACTTTGAAACCCTGTACTGGGTGCCTGCCATCCTGGAAAAAGGGGCCAGCTGGTTTTCCGAACAGGGACGCCACGGGCGAAGTGGTCTACGGTCGTATTCTGTATCAGGGCGCGTGAATAAACCCGGCGTTCACCTAGCCCCGGCAGGTATCACCCTGAACGAGCTGATTTCCGAGTACTGCGATGGCATGCAGCCCGGCCACACCCTTTATGGCTATTTGCCAGGCGGAGCGTCTGGCGGAATATTGCCTGCGGTACTGGCCGATGTGCCACTTGATTTCGACACCCTGCAACCCCACGGCTGCTTCATCGGCTCCGCGGCTGTTGTAGTGTTCTCTCAAGCGGACAGCGCTGTGAACATGGCCCGCAATCTGATGCGGTTTTTCGTGCATGAAAGCTGCGGGCAATGCACTCCCTGCCGCACTGGTACCGCCAAAGCCCTGGCCTTGATCAATCAACCCCGATGGAATGTACCGTTGTTGCAGGAGCTTTCTGCCGTCATGCGCGATGCCTCCATTTGCGGTCTGGGCCAGGCGGCCCCCAATCCAATTGATTGTGTCATCCGCTACTTTCCTCAGGAATTGGAATTCGAGCCAAGAGGCAGCAAATCATGAACGCCTCGCAAATGATCCGCTTACAGCTCAACGGCCAAACTGTTGAAGCCCTGCCCGGTGAAACCCTGCTGCAGATTACCCAGCGCGAAGGCATCGATGTACCTCACCTTTGCTACAAAGCCGGCCTTGAAGCTGCGGGCAACTGCCGCGCCTGCGTGGTCGAAGTGGAGGACGAACGCACCCTGGCCGCCTCGTGTTGCAGACAGGCCGTGGCAGGCATGGTGGTGCACACCGACTCCACCAAGGCCATTGCCGCGCAAAAAATGGTGCTGGAACTGTTGCTGGCCGACATGCCCAACCACGCAAACCCAAAAGCGCTGAAAACCGACAATGAATTGACCCACTGGTGCCAGCAAATGGACATTGAAGGCAGCCGGTTTGACGCGCGGGCAGCCGTGCCCGCCGACCTGTCGCACCCTGCAATTGCAGTGAACATGGACCATTGTATTCAGTGCACCCGCTGCGTGCGCGCCTGCCGGGACGTGCAGGTGAACGATGTCATTGGCCTTGCTTTTCGCGGTGAGCACGCCGCAATTGTGTTTGATCAAGGTGATGCGCTGGCCCAATCCACCTGCGTGGCCTGCGGCGAATGCGTGCAAGCCTGCCCCACCGGTGCGCTGAGCCAGGCCAAAGCTGCGGCACACCAGCCCGCAGATAAAACAGTGGATTCCGTATGCCCTTATTGCGGTGTGGGCTGTCAGCTTACTTACCACGTGAAGGGCAATACCATTTTGCGTGTCGAAGGTCGCAAGGGACCCGCCAATGAAGGCCGCCTGTGCGTGAAAGGCCGCTATGGCTTTGACTATGTTCACCACGAACAACGGCTCACCCAACCGCTGGTTCGCCGCGAAGGAGTTACCAAAAACCCGGTCGATCTGCTGGATCCAGAACAAGTGAATAGCGCATTTCGCCCAGCCACTTGGGACGAAGCACTGGCCTTGATCGCCAGCCGGTTCAAGCAAATTAAATCCACGCATGGCGACCATGCACTGGCTGGTTTTGGCTCTGCCAAATGCAGCAACGAGGAAGCCTATCTGTTTCAAAAACTGGTTCGCACCGGTTTTGGTACCAACAATGTTGACCACTGCACCCGCCTGTGTCACGCCTCGTCAGTGGCCGCATTGCTGGAGGGTATTGGGTCGGGAGCCGTGTCCAACCCTGTGATGGATGTAAACCAGGCCGAAGTGATCTTCGTAATTGGTGCCAACCCCACAGTGAATCATCCTGTGGGCGCCACCTGGATTAAAAACGCGGTTAAAAACGGCGCCAAACTGATTGTGGCTGACCCCAGGCGTTCAGACCTGGCACGGCACGCCACCCATTTTTTACAGTTCAAGGCCGACAGTGACGTGGCACTGCTCAATGCCTTGTTGCACATCATCATCGAAGAAAACCTGATTGATCGGGAATTCATTGATCAACGTACCGAAGGCTTTGATGACCTGAAAGCGAATGTCAGCGCCTGCACACCCGAGGCCATGTCATCCATCTGTGGCATTTCACCGGTTGAATTGCGTGCAGTGGCCCGCCTGTATGCCACATCCAGTGCATCCATCATTTTGTGGGGCATGGGTATTTCACAGCACACCCACGGCACCGACAACGCGCGCTGCCTGATATCACTGGCACTGATCACCGGTCAAATTGGTCGACCTGGCACGGGCCTTCATCCCTTGCGCGGTCAAAACAATGTGCAGGGCGCATCAGACGCCGGGCTGATCCCCATGATGTACCCGGACTACCAACAGGTGTGCAATCCCGAAGCACAACAACGGTTCGAGGCGCTTTGGAACACGCCACTTTCCAACACCCCCGGGCTCACCGTGTCGAGACCATGCAAGCCATTCTCGCTGGTGAGGTCAAAGGCATGTACATACTCGGTGAAAATCCGGCCATGTCCGACCCCGATTTAAACCATGCCCGAAAGGCACTGGCCGCACTCGATTTTCTGGTGGTGCAAGACATCTTCCTGACCGAAACGGCAAGCCTTGCCAATGTTGTTTTACCCGCCAGCGCTTTTCCTGAAAAAACCGGCACCTTCACCAACACCGATCGCCTGGTGCAACTTGGGCAACAAGCCATCGACCCGCCGGGACAAGCACGGCAAGACCTGTGGATCATTCAAAGTATTGCACAAGGACTGGGGCTGGACTGGCAGTACAACAGTGTGGAAGAAGTGTTTGATGAAATGCGCCGCGCCATGCACAGCATTGAGGGCATTACCTGGCAACGCCTGCAAAGCGAGCACGCTTTGGTTTACCCCTGCGCCCATGAAGGAGACATTGGCCAAGCCGTGGTGTTTACAGAGCACTTCCCGACACCCAATGGAAAAGCTCGCCTGGTGCCAGCCCGATACCGTGGGGCTGCTGAAAAACCTGATTCCGAGTTTCCCTTTGTATTGATCACCGGACGACAACTGGAACACTGGCACACTGGCAGCATGACCCGTCGCGCCAGCGTTCTGGATGCCATTGAACCCGAACCCACCGCACTGCTTCATCCCGAAGATTTAAAAGCCTTGAACATTGAGGCTGGCAGCACCATTCGGCTTCAATCCCGCCGCGGTGAGATTCAACTGTTTGCACGCGCCGACACGGGCACACCACCGGGCCATGTATTTGTGCCTTTTTGTTATGCCGAGGCAGCAATCAACAAACTAACCCACGCAGCACTCGACCCCGATGGAAAAATTCCCGAGTTCAAGTACTGCGCTATTGCGGTGCACAAAAAATAGGGGAAACCCTGATTTTGTCAAACTTTAACGAATAAAGTGACACACAACGAGTGACACCTATTTGCCCGCTTTTGGACAAATTCACAGTTTGTGACATGTTTAGGGTCAAAGAAAAAATGAAATGCACCTGAATCGTGCGTTCTGGAGACCTGTCGTGGCCCTGCAAATTACTGTCTCACCGAACATGATCACGCCCGCGCTTGACCGTGGGATCAAGAACAATATTGCCCGCAAATCAGGCAATAAACATGTGCATGGTGACGTCTACAAACAGCGCACTGCCTGGAAAAAAATCTGTGACTTTGTGAGCTCCACGCGTGCCATTCAAGTAGTTGCAAAAGCGCATTTTGAATCCAAACAATACTCCGAAGCAGCCATTCTGCGGAAAGACTACCAAGCAACCCAAAAATCAAACGCGCTGGGCCGCGCACTGACAGAAGACGAGTATGACGACGCAGTGTGGAATTCCAGCGGTGTTCAAAACCGCTTGATGCGGGAAGACTATATTCGCTACAGCCCCAATTACTACAACAAGGAAAACGGAACCACCTCTCGCAATCTGTGGGCCCGTCGATTCTCCAAGTTAAGCCATGCCTTGCATGGCCTTTGCGAAATGAATGCCGCACCCACTGGCATGACTTACAACGTGATGCGCAACACTGCTGCCCATGGTGTGGATGAAAAAAGCACCAAGAACAAACTTTTCATGTTTGGAATGCTTGGGTTCATCGGTGTGGCCACTACCGAATTATTGAGCGCAATACGGGGCCTCTCCAGCAACAGTGCCACTTTCTTGGGTCAGGGTATTTTGACTTTGCTCATCGCATTTCCGGTGGCTTCTTCTGCCCTGGGTTTCTTGGGCTTTTGCGCTGGCCTGGCCAGCCAAATCGCGGTTCAAAAACACAAGGTCAACACGAAACAGAAAGAAAACCTTTCAAAAGACGTCAGCGAAAATCTTCAAAAAATACTGTCACAACTCAAATCCATCAAAGGCAAACCCGAGCTGATCCAGATCATGGCCAAAGCAATGCAGGGCAAACATCACATTCTGAAAAAAATCAAATCGAACAGTCTGGATGCTCAAGGCGTTCCCATTGTTTTGAATGCTGCACTGGCCGCAATTGACCCCGGCAAAAGCGACCTTGAAAACATGCAGGCTCTTAAAACCGCTTTGGGGCAATACATGCAGGTTGAAAAACCGGCAGGCGAATCAGCCACCCTTTGGGCACGCTACCGCTATGCCAAAGCAGTCACCACCAAAGAAAGTCACTATGTTGCGCTGGCAAGCACTGTAGACCACATGGATGTTAACAACCCGCATGCAAAAGCCATTCAAGATGCCCGTCGACAAACCGAAGAAATTCTTGCGCCGGCCATCCACAATTTTGCCCTTAAAACACTTGCCTACCCCGCGGCATTGCTTGATCGCGTGGCCAACACCCAAATAGCGCCCACCTTGCGAAAATGGGCCAGCGAGAGCTACCAAAAAGCACAAGCCAAGAAAATGAGCGACCCCAGCAGAGCAGCAAAAAACTGCTTTAAAGGCGAGTACATGGCCAAAAATATTCACCAATACGGCCCCGTTACACGTGCCTGTATAAAAATTGCCGAAGGCATGCGTTTGTTCAACATGAACGTGGTCTTGGCATCGAATGCCAACCTGTCGCGAATATTCAACAACATGGCACTTTTTGTGAACAACGCTGTGGGTACAAGCCCTGCGTCACGTTCCATGTGCAACAGCCTGGGGCGCTTTTTCGGGGGCGCCGTGTTGGCACTTATCTTCGGTACTTTCATTCCGATTGCCGCCGACGCCACAGGCGGCCCCACGACTGTCAGCACCGACGGAAACTTCCCGGTGAATTTTTCCATGACCAACATTGGCATCCTGATGTTCCTGCTGTCCGCCCCTACCTTGCTGGTTCAGGGGCTCGCACACGTGGCCGCACGTATAGAAGGCTGGGAAGGCAATATCAACAAAACACCCCCGCCAGGTGTTCCCGCATTCCGGTTTGCACGCTGAACTCTTGCCCCGACAGCTTGTTTGGCAAGCATTAGTCAAGTCTGCAATAATCGGTTTGTCGTCATAGCCACTTCACAGGTTCTATGAAAACACACCCGCACGATTTGGTTGATGCCCAAAAGGTACCCAAGCCTATTGCAGGCCTGTTGCACAGCGCTGGCATACACATTAACGGCACTGAACCCTACGACATTCAGATACTCGACGAACGCTTGTTCAACGCTGTACTCAGCCATGGTTCTATCGGCCTGGGCGAGGCCTACATGAATGGTTGGTGGACCGTGGCGCGACTCGACGAAATGATGTTTCGATTGATGCGAAACAATGCCGACGAACACACCAAAGCCTGGACCAAAATGCAATGGTTAATGCTTGCTTTGCGCGAGAAAGTCATTAATCTGCAAGCGCCCACACGCGCATTTCAAGTGGGTGAACACCATTACGACACTGGCAATGACCTGTTTGAAGCCATGCTCGATCCGCTCATGATCTATTCATGTGCTTACTGGGAACAAGCCCGGAATCTTGAACAGGCACAGTTGCACAAACTCGACATGATTTGCCAAAAATTGCAGTTACAGCCTGGTGAAAAATTGCTGGACATCGGTTGTGGCTGGGGTGGGTTGGCTTGGTACGCAGCAACTCATTTTGATGTGCAAGTGCTGGGTATCACCGTATCGGCGCAGCAACAACAATATGCCCGGACGCGTTGTGCCGGTTTGCCTGTAGAAATTGAATTGATTGATTACCGCGACTTGCAAGGCCAATACGACAAAGTGGTGTCCGTGGGGATGTTTGAACATGTGGGCTTAAAAAACTACCCAGCCTATTTTGAAGCGGTGCACCGTCTTTTAAAACCCGATGGTCTTTTTTTGTTGCACACCATTGGCGGCTTTAATAAAACCGAGGCCACTGATCCCTGGATCGACAAATACATTTTTCCGAACGGAAAAATTCCATCGCCCAGCGAAATTGCCGAACATGTTGACGGCAGACTGGTGCTGGAAGACTGGCACAACTTTGGCACGGATTACGACAAAACACTGATGGCCTGGCATGCCAATGTTGAAAAGGCTTGGCCCACACTTCAAGCCAATTACGATGAACGTTTTCACCGCATGTGGACGTATTACCTGATGACCTGCGCAGCTTACTTCCGTGCCCGCAAAGGCATGCTGTGGCAATTGGTTTTCAGTCACCGCGAGAACTCACAGGTCTATCGCAGTAAACGACCCAGGTTCTAACTCCGTTTGATTTATTACACACACGTATTAATTGACGACCCCACTTAATTTCAATATATTACGCATACGTAATAATTGGAATGTACATGGATCGTCGTCTTTTTTTCATGCTGAACCGTGCGCGCGCTGTACTTTATCGCCACGCCGACAGTGGCGTTGAACAAGCCATTGGTGTACCGGCCGCACAAGTCAGTTTGCTGTTTGCGCTGGACAAGTTTCCACAGGCTTCCATGCAAGAACTTGGCGAAGTGCTTGGTTTGAACAGCTCCGCCATGACGGGTCTGGTGCAACGCATGAAAACCGCCAAACTGATTGAACGGGTAGTTTCACAAGAGGACGGCCGCGTGGCTCACCTGAGAATGACCAACAAAGGCAGGGACAAAATGCAGGCCGCCAAACCCTTGTTGGTCAAATTAAACAAACAACTGGTCGAAGGTTTCACCACGGAGGAAATTGACACCGTGCTGAAATTTTTGAACACCGTACACACGCGTTTCTCGCAACCCAAAGGAGACACTGAATGAATGCCATGCGCCTGGTCCAAACACTGGCCAGCAATCCTTTTTTCCAGTTTGCCAAACTGGGCACTGTGAACAAAAACTCAGAAGAACATGTTCAACTGGGTTTTGATTCTTTTCTGAAAAATCACATTGGTACTTTGCATGCTGGCGCCTTGTTTACCGCCGCTCAAGCGGATGCAAAAGTGCGGCTGCTACAGGCATTGGCACTGCACAGCCATGGTTGGAAAATCGCTGCTTATACCAGCAGAATTTCTTACAAACGACCCGCGAAAGGGCCTGTTTGGATACACACCGCAGCGCCCACAATTGATTTCGACAACAGAGTGGCGCACACGGTGAGCACCTTGAACAACGAGGCCAACGAACCCCTGGCTGAACTTCACATTCAGTTCACATTGCTTCAAGGAGAGCAATAATGCTGGACACACTGCTTACCCTGATCATGCGACCCCTGGTCAAGATGCAAATGGATGGCAAAGTGCCTTTTGCCAAAGCCTGTGGCGTGCGGTTAAGCAGCATGGGCGATGGCGTGGCGCGTTGTGAAATGGCACAGAAGCCCGAACTGCTGGACGACACTGGCAAGCTTGCTGACGGTGCTTTGTTTACTCTGGCCGAGACCTGCTCCGGTGCAGCCATGGCGGGTGGCTTTGCCTCGGTTATTTTGGGAGTTAGGCCAGTAGCCGCTCAGGTTGAGTTTGAGGTGCTACAACCTGCATTGGGCCTGATCAATGCCCAGGCCAAGGTGGCGCAAGCCATTTCACCACTGAAGAAAACACTTCGCACCACTGGAAAAATCAACTTTCCGGTTGAGGTCGAAGTCAGTGATGCAAGCGGGCACACCGTGGCCCGCATGCGTGTTACCTGGAACCTGAAGAAAAATTAAAGGGTCCGCTTAGTGCGAAGTACGCAGGTGCTTCAGGCTTTTGTACGCCAGTACACTGGCCAGCAACATGAGTACCGCGCCAGCGATTGAAGTCAGTTGCATGCCTTCCATAAAGGCATGCCTGGCGGCTTGCAACAAACTGATTTGTTCAATTGCAGGCAATTGAACGGCAGAAGCCAAAGCCCCACCCAGTGTATCCTGGGCGGCACGCTGAATCTCGCTTGGCCAGGCTGGGTTCAACAAACTCTCCATGCGGTCCCGGTAAATGGCCACACCAATGCTGCCGAATACTGCAATACCCACTGCACCGCCGAATTCAGCACCCGTTTCTGCCAATGCAGATGCCGCGCCAGCCTTCTCGGGTGGGGCACTGCTGATGATCAATTCTGTGCCCAAAGTAAACATTGGGGACAAACCCAAAGCAAGTATCACCGTGGCGAACACAAGCAAATCCATGTCGGCTTTAATGCTCAACAAAGCCAGGCCGGCAAAGCCAATCGCCGTGCCCAACAATCCAAACACAACCAATTTGGCTTGCCCCAATTGTTTGGCCAGCCAAGGCATGATGTTGGTGCCCACCACAAAAGCCAGGGCCCAGGGCACTGTCCAGGCCCCCGCCACCAAAGGTGTCAAGCCCAGCACCAATTGCAAGTATTGGGCAATGTAAACGTAGACACCAAACATGGTCAGGCAACTCAACAGGTAAGTGCCCAACACCGCTTTAAAACCTGGTGCCTTGAACAGGTTTAGATCAATCAGCGGGTCCTTCAAAGCAGCTTGCCTGCGCACGAACCACACGCCAAGCGCCAACCCCCCTACGAAACTCAAGGCGCCCATCGTGTTCACGCCCTGTTCCGCAGTGTCTTTCAGTGCATAAATGAGAAGAAGTACCGCACTAAGTGAAAGCGCTGCACTGGGCAGATCCATGCGACCTGCAGATTCATCCTTGTATTCAGGCAACAGGCGTGGCGCAAGTATCAACAGCAAAATCATCACCGGAACATTGATCAAGAAAACCGAGCCCCACCAGAAATATTCCAGCAATACTCCGCCGACCAAAGGCCCCATCACTGCGCCAATTGAAAAACTGCTGATCCAGATACCAATTGCCTTCATGCGCTCGGCGGGATCATCGAACATGTTTCGAATCAGTGAAAGTGTGGAGGGTGCAATTGTGGCGCCTGCCAAACCGTGCAAAGCACGGGTCACGATCAACATTTCAGCACTGTTTGAGAATGCCGCCAAAACCGAAGCCACACCGAATGCAGCGGCACCAATCATCAACAAACGCCTGCGACCAATTCGGTCACCCAGTGTGCCCATCGTGATCAAGGCACCAGCCACCATGAATCCATAAATATCAACAATCCAAAGCAGCTGCGCGCTGCTGGGCTGTAGATCAGCACTAATGGCGGGTATTGCGAGATTCAATACCGTCAGGTCCATGGAGTAAAGTACACAAGCCAACGCAATAACAGACAGGCCGATCCACCTTGCTTTGCTGGATTCCATGAAGTTGCATCCCCAATAAAAAACCCCACAACGGAGTGTGTGGGGTTTGAGCTTAATCGAAGATTGTGATTATCTGATCAAGGACGTTGTGCTTAAACGTCAATATTGCCGGCTTTCAAAGCGTTGCTCTCGATGAACGCACGACGGGGTTCAACTTCATCGCCCATCAGGGTCGTGAAAATTTGATCTGCCGCAATCGCATCTTCAATTTGAACACGCAGCAAACGGCGCACTGTGGGGTCCATGGTGGTCTCCCACAACTGCTGCGGGTTCATCTCACCCAAACCTTTGTAGCGCTGTTTGGTAATCGCTTTTTCTGCCTGTTCGCGCAACCAGTGCATGGCCTCGCGGAAGCTTTGCACTGCTTGCACCTTTTGCTTTTCACCTTCGCCACGCTGAATTTCGGCGCCTTCGGAAATCAAGCCTTTGAAGGTTTTCGCGGCATGGGCCAACAGTGGATAATCCGCACCATGAACAAAGTCAGGATCGATTGTGGTGACACGCACGTTGCCATGGTGGCGACGGTGAATCAACACACGGTGCTTGTCACTTTGCTCATCGAACTGCGAAAACACAGTCATGATTGCGGGGTCGAGTACGGCTTGCAAACGGGCTGCGCTTGCCTTGGATGCTTGTTCTGAATCAAGATCCAGTTCAACGCCTTCCACAATCGCGTTCAGTACATCGGGATCGATCATTCGGCTTAAACGACGCACCACTGCTTCCACAGTCACAAACTGTCGAGCCAGTTCTTCCAGTGCTTCACCCTTGATTGGGTCTTTGCCTTCACCAGGAATCAGCGCCGCTTTTTCCATGGCAATGGTCAGCATGTACTGCGCCTCTTCCTGATCGTCTTTCAGGTAACGCTCATCTTTACCGTGCTTTACTTTGTACAGCGGCGGTTGCGCAATGTACACATGGCCGTGTTCAACCAATTCCGGCATTTGGCGATAAAGCAGAGTCAGCAAAAGTGTACGAATGTGTGCGCCGTCCACGTCCGCATCGGTCATGATGATGATGCGGTGATAGCGCAACTTGGCCAGGTTGAAGTCGTCCTTGCCAATGCTGGTACCCAAGGCAGTAATCAGCGTGGTAATTTGCTCCGAAGTCAGCAACTTGTCGAATCGGGCTTTTTCAACGTTGAGTACCTTGCCGCGCAGCGGCAAAATGGCCTGAAATTTACGGTCACGTCCCTGTTTGGCTGAGCCACCCGCAGAGTCGCCCTCAACAATGTAAATTTCGCATTTGGCAGGGTCACGTTCCTGACAATCGGCGAGTTTGCCCGGCAAACCAACGCCATCCAGTACACCTTTGCGGCGTGTCATGTCGCGCGCTTTGCGCGCAGCTTCGCGAGCACGCGCTGCTTCAACAATCTTGCTGCAAATCAGCTTGGCATCGTTAGGCCGCTCTTCCAAAAACTCACTGAGCACCTTGGCCACAATGTCTTCTACAGGTGCACGCACCTCGCTGGACACCAGTTTGTCTTTGGTTTGGCTTGAAAACTTGGGTTCAGGCACTTTCACCGACAGCACGCAGCAGAGGCCTTCGCGCATGTCATCGCCTGTCACTTCCACTTTCTGCTTCTTGGCAATTTCATTGACTTCAATGTACTTGCCAATCACTCGGGTCATGGCGGCGCGCAAGCCGGTCAGGTGTGTACCACCATCACGTTGCGGAATGTTGTTGGTGAAACACAGCACCGATTCATTAAAGCCGTCGTTCCATTGCATCGACACTTCAACACCAATGCTGGTGCCGGGAATACCACCATAAGTTTCGGCTGGGCGTTCACCCGCTGCATAAAACGTATTCGGATGCAAAATTTTCTTGTTGGCATTGATGAATTCAACAAAACCCATCACGCCGCCACTGCCGGCGAAATCGTCTTCCTTGCCAGTACGCTCGTCTTTCAGACGAATACGCACCCCATTGTTCAGGAAGCTGAGTTCACGCAAGCGCTTGGCCAGAATTTCATAGTGAAAATCGTTGTTGTGTTGAAAAATTTCAGTGTCGGGCAGAAAGTGAACTTCAGTACCACGCTTGTCAGTGGTACCCACAATTTTCATGGGCGACACATCCACACCGTCTACCTGCTCAATGATTCTGTTTTGAACAAAACCACGGGCAAACTCCAGCTGATGCACCTTGCCTTCACGGCGAACAATCAAACGCAACCAGCTCGACAAGGCGTTCACACAACTAACACCCACCCCGTGCAAACCACCCGAAACCTTGTAACTGTTTTGGTTGAATTTGCCGCCAGCATGCAATTCAGTCAGCGCAATCTCAGACGCAGAGCGCTTGGGCTCATTCTTGTCATCCATCTTTACGCCGGTCGGAATGCCCCGCCCGTTGTCGGTCACGCTGATTGAATTGTCTGCATGAATAGTCACCACGATGTCATCGCAGTGACCCGCCAAGGCCTCGTCAATCGAGTTGTCAACGACTTCGAACACAAGGTGATGCAAACCGGTACCATCGGACGTGTCACCGATGTACATGCCAGGACGCTTTCGGACCGCTTCCAGGCCTTCGAGAATCTGGATTGAACCTTCGCCATAATCTGCGTTGTTGCCTTGTACGGGCAAGTCACCGCCATTCTGTGTTTCTGAAGTCATAAGAGTGTTGTTGTTTTCGTTTTATTGTCGTTTTAAATACGCATGGGCATGACGACATACTTGAAATCGTCTTTGCCTGGGGTGGTCACCAGTGCACTGCTGTTTCCGTCTTGTAACGTAAACTGCACGGTTTCCGACTTGAGGTTGTTCAACACATCCAACAGGTAGTTTACGTTAAAACCCACGTCAATCTCGGGACCTTGGTACTCGACTTCCATTTCATCCCGGGCTTCTTCCTGATCCGAGTTGTTGGCCACAATGGTCAAACCATTGGCACCTAACACCCAGCGAATACCGCGGAATTTGTCACTGGTCAAAATCGAGGCCCGCTGAAGCGAGTGCAACAAGGCGTCGCGGGAAATAACCACGTGGTGCTGGTGGGTTTTGGGAATTACCCGTTGATAATCGGGAAACTTGCCTTCCACCAACTTGGTGATCAGGGTGATATCCGAGAAGGTGAATTTCGCCTGGTTGCTCGCCAAATCAATGGTTACAGTGTCATCGGTATCATTGAGCAAACGCGACAGCTCTAGTACGGTTTTGCGCGGAATAATAACCTCATGCTTGGCGGTGCCGCCTTGACCAGGTGCATCGGCATAGGCCAGGCGGTGTCCATCGGTAGCCACAGCGCGAACGCAGGCACTTTCAATCACCAACAAAACACCGTTCAGGTAATAACGCAGGTCTTGTTGAGCCATGGAAAAATGAACCATGCCCAACAGATTTTTGAGCATTTTTTGCGGCAAACTGATTTGTGTCACCCATTCTTTGGGTTCCTGCACCAGCGGGAAATCCTCGGCGGGCAGGGTTTGCAAGGCAAAACGGCTTTTCTTGGCCTGTACAGACATTTTCTTGCCGTCCAGCTTCACCATGACATCCGAATCTTCGGGGAGTGATCTCAAAATATCCAGGAATTTCCTCGCAGCCACTGTGGTCGCGGTGTCTTCACCACCCGCACCCACTTCTGCACTGGTTTGAATCTGCATTTCAATGTCTGAAGACAGCAGTGTCAGCAGGCCGCCCTGTTTTTTCAACAGAATGTTGGCCAACACCGGCAAGGTGTTTCGACGTTCGACGATGTTGCTGACGATTTGCAGTTTTCGAACCAATGCATCGCGTGAGCTATGAATTAATTCCATTTAATATTTCCTTATAGGATTAGTTAATAGAGTTGATTCGATTCTGTGGACAACTCTATTTTTTCCTTTGAATTGAGCTTCTTAGGTTCTTTCAAAATGGGTGTAGAACTTCCGGGATTCAATCTGCATACTGTGGATAACTTTTTCCGATTTTTCCGGGTTCTTTTTTTTCTGTGGATAACTCGTGTTGTTCTGCACGCTTATTACACAGTTATCCACAATTCTAAATCAACCCTTCAGGGTTTGGTCCAGCACGTGCAGCGCATGGTTCAACTCTGATGACTGATTTCGCAATTCCGATATCTTGTTTACCGCATGCAGTACCGTGGTGTGGTCTCTTCCACCAAACAACTCACCAATTTCCACGTAACTTTTCTCGGTTAATTCTTTGGCCAAATACATGGCCACTTGGCGCGGCAGCACAATTTGCGCTTGCCTGCGCTTTGAAAACATGTCTGCTACCTTGATTTTGTAGTAATCAGCCACTGTTTTTTGAATACTCTCAACCGACACCTGGCCATGGTGGACTGAAATCATGTCGCGCAAAGCTTCACGCACCAGGTCCATGGTCACCGGCTTGTTGTGAAAACTGGCAAATGCCATGATTCGTCTCAAGGCGCCTTCCAGCTCGCGAATATTGCTGCGCATGTGTTTGGCCACGAAAAATGCCACATCTTCCGAAAACAGTATTTTTTGCTGTTCAGCTTTCTTCAGCAGAATGGCTACCCGCATTTCAAGTTCGGGAGGTTCAATGGCCACGGTCAAACCGCTGTTGAAACGCGAAATCAGCCGGTCATCCATGCCCTGGATGTCTTTGGGATAGGTGTCGCTGGTGATGATAATTTGCTTCTTCGCAGCAATTAACTGCTCGAATGCATAGAAAAATTCTTCTTGCGTTCGGCTTTTGCCCCCGAAAAACTGAATATCGTCGATCAAAAGCAGGTCGAGCGAGTAATAAGAGCGCTTGAATTCTTCAAATGCCTTTTTTTGATAGGCCTTGACCACATCGCTTACATACTGTTCGGCGTGAATGTAACGAATTTGGGTGTTTGGGTTTTGTTCCAGCAGGCGGTTGCCGATGGAATGAATCAGGTGGGTTTTGCCCAATCCCACACCACCATACAAAAACAGTGGGTTGTAGCTCACGCCCGGGTTAGACGCCACTTGTTCTGCAGCGGCCCTGGCCAGCTGGTTGGCACGACCTGACACAAAATTGGAAAAACAAAGGTCGCGATTCAAGCGGCTGCGTTCATAGACTGTGGCAGCAATCTCATCGCGTTTTACGGCGGCCACTTTGGGTGCACCTTGTGCTACGGCTTCATTGCTGTTTTTGGCTGTGGCCGGGGGAGGCGCGATCAAAGGACTGGCCTGTTTTGCTGCCACCTGCCATTGAATGGCCATGTCGCAGCCAAAAAACTCGGTGGCCAGTTCATTAAAACGGCCGCCATAGTTGTTCAGCACCCAATCCAGCTTGAAGCGGTTCGGGGCAGCCATGCTCAGGCTGGCGGTGTCTTCATCAAATTCAACCACAGTCAGTGGTTCGATCCACAGTTTGATCTGTTGGGCTGGAATTTCCTTCCGAAGCGCTTCAACACAGTGGTTCCAGAATTGATCAATCACGTTATGAACAGCCTTATTATTCGGATGAACTGCTTTGCAGGAATTAAAACTCAGCGCTCCATTGTATCCAAACCCCCACGGATTGAGTGAGCGATTGACCGCCTTCACGCGAACTTGCAGATTTTTCTAGGTTTTTCCAGAATTTGCCTCTATAATTTTGGGTTCCCTTGGCGTGAGCTTCGATCCTTATTGGCTTCGTCTAATATGCCAAGCCAAGCCAAACCAGTTTTAACCTATTTTTCGCCAAATTTTAAGCCCATGTGGGCCAGAGGCTTGCCATGAAACGCACTTATCAACCTTCTAAAGTTCGCCGTCAAAGAACACACGGCTTTTTGGTACGTTCACGCACCCGTGGTGGTCGTGCCGTGCTGCGCGCACGTCGCTCCAAGGGCCGTGCACGTTTGTCCGTATAAGCCTGGCGCTTTGAACATTCTGAATTGCACAGGGTGGGTTCCGGGTCGCATGCGACAAAAATCACTCGATCTGAAACATTTGGTGGTCTGTTAAAAACCAGGCCAGTGGCCAAAACAGATCGATTGATGCTTCACGCACTGTTCGAAGACACCCCACCGCAGTTCGGAATACTGATCCCCAAGCGCTTGGCCAAACGGGCCGTGGATCGAAATACGCTAAAACGTTTGATCCGCCATGCCTGCCAAGAAGCATTGGGTAACTACCAAGGCAAATTCCTGGTTCGCTTAAGCAAACCAGTGTGTGCAGTAGGTCATTCAGATCGAGCGGCGTGGTGGATAGAACTCCAACAACTTTTCAACGATCTCTCACGGCGCGTGCCATCACAGCACTGATCCGTGGCTATCAGCTTGCTGTAAGTCCTCTTTTCCCGCCTTCTTGCCGTTTTTACCCCAGTTGCTCGGAATATGCCCTTGAAGCAGTTAAAATTCATGGCGCATGGAAAGGCGCGGCTTTGTCTTTAGGCCGCATTTGTCGATGCAATCCCTGGAATGCTGGCGGTTTGGACCCTGTTCCTGAAACACGCCGCACCAGTCGCGACTCTTAGTCATTAAGCTCAGTAATTAAGGATTTAAATGGAAACGCGCAGGCTAGTCCTCTTGATGATATTCAGTTTGTCTCTCATCATGCTTTGGGACAATTATCAGGCTTCTATTGGTAAGCCAACCTTGTTCGGCCTCAGCACTGGCGCGCAAACCAGCGACAAAGGCGATGCTACCAAGGCTGGCGGTTCGTCAGCTGGCTCCGGCGCGGCCAATGACTTGCCTCAGGCAGTGGCTCCAACGGCTGGTGATGTTCCAGCTGATCCGAATGCAATCGCTTCAGGCACTGCGGAAGCCGCACCCGCTGCGCAAACCATTACTGTTAAAACCGATGTGCTTGAACTGCAGTTTTCAAGCCAGGGCGCACAACTGATTACTTCAAAGCTGCTGAATCACCCTGCTGCCGAGAATCCGGAATTGCCGGTTCAACTGTTTGAACAAACAGCCAATCGAACCTATGTTGGCCAAGCTGGCTTGGTAGGTGTACCTGACGCGCCCAACCACCGTACCTTGTTTGAACTGGTGTCGGGTTCTACCGAGTTTGCGCCCGGCCAGGATCAATTAAAGCTTGTATTCAAAGCCACAAGCGGTGGTGTTGAAAACACAACCACTTACACCATTTTCAAGAATCGCTACGACATTGACCTTGTGATCAATGCACGCAACGCAGGTGTTGAGCCGGTATCACCCAGTGCTTATGTACAAATTACCCGCGATGGCAACCCGCTTGAAAGCGATTCTTCCCTGTACGCAACTTTCACGGGCCCGGCTGTTTACACACCCGAGAAGAAATACCAGAAGATCGACTTTGAAGACATCGCCGATCGCAGTGCAGACTATGTAAAAACCGCTGATTCCGGCTGGCTTGCCATGATTCAGCATTACTTTGTGTCAGCCATTATTGGTCAGGATGGTCCTCGCGAGAATTACACCCGTCAAGTAGATTCCAACTTGTACTCCATTGGCCTCGTGAGTAGCCTGGGTACTTTGGCGCCTGAGCAGACTGGCACCTACACGGCCAAACTGTATACCGGTCCGCAAGATCAAAGTGTGCTGGAAGCCCTGTCACCCGGGCTGGACCTGGTAGTGGATTATGGCTGGCTCACTGTAATTGCCCAGCCCATTTACTGGTTACTGGAAAAAATTCACAGTTACATTGGCAATTGGGGCTGGGCCATTGTGGTACTGACCATTTTGATCAAGTTGGTGTTTTTCCCCTTGTCAGCCGCCAGTTACAAATCTATGGCTAAAATGCGCAAAGTTGGTCCGCGCATGCAAAAGCTGAAGGAACAATATGGCGATGACAAAATGGGCTTCCAGCGCGCCATGATGGAAATGTACAAACGCGAGAAAATCAACCCCTTGGGCGGTTGTATGCCCATTCTGATTCAGATTCCCGTGTTCATTGCCCTGTACTGGGTGTTGCTGGCCAGTGTAGAAATGCGCAATGCGCCTTGGTTGGGTTGGGTAACCGATTTGGCTGCGCCGGACCCCTTCTATATTCTGCCTGTGATCATGGCGGTGACCATGTTCATTCAAACCAAGTTGAACCCAACACCACCCGATCCTGTTCAGGCCAAAATCATGATGATCATGCCCTTGGTGTTTTCGGTCATGTTTATTTTCTTCCCGGCAGGTTTGGTGTTGTACTGGGTTGTAAACAACATTTTGTCCATTGCCCAACAATGGGTAATTACGCGTCAAATTGAGTCTGCACCAGCCACAGCACGGTGATCCCATCGTCGCCATCGCCACCGCGCCGGGCAAGGGCGGGGTGGGGGTGGTGCGGTTTTCTTTTCCTTCTCCCTCTAGTTTTCAGGCCTTTTGTGCGGCGTTTTGTGGCAAGGTGCCCAAACCCCGCCTGGCAACTCTTTTAACGCTTCGTGATTTTGATCAGCATGCCATCGATGAAGGCATTGCCCTGTTGTTCAATGCGCCTGCATCGTTCACTGGTGAGAATGTGCTTGAGTTCCAAGGCCATGGTGGTCAAGCGGTGTTGCAAGGTGTGGTGGCGCATGCCCTTTCCCTTGCCCGGCAGCTGAATATTCCGTTGCGCCACGCCATGCCAGGTGAGTTTACGCAACGCGCATTTTTAAACGACAAGCTTGATCTGGCCCAGGCCGAAGCGGTGGCCGATTTGATCGATGCCGGTTCTATAGCCACTGCCAAAGCCGCTGCGGCTTCGTTAAGTGGTGTGTTTTCGAAGCAGGTGAATGAGCTGGCCGATCGCATTGTGCATTTGCGTTTGCTGCTCGAAGCCACACTTGATTTCCCTGAAGAGGAAATCGAATTTCTTGAGAAGGCAGATGCCAAAGGTCAACTTGCGGATATCTTGAACGCACATCGACAGTTGCTCGGTGCAGCGCAGGAAGGAGTGAAGTTTCGCGATGGCTTGCAAATTGTGCTGGTGGGCGAACCCAATGTGGGCAAGTCGAGTTTGCTAAACGCTTTGGCCGGCGAGGAAATCGCAATCGTGTCGGCCATTGCGGGCACCACACGTGATCGAATCAAACAGGAGCTGAATATTCGCGGCGTACCTTTGGTGCTGGTTGACACGGCGGGTTTGCGTGACACTGCAGATGAGGTGGAAAGAATCGGCATAGCGCGAACCCGAAAGTCGGTGGAAGAAGCCGATTTGTTGCTTATTTTGAAAGACGCAACACAGGGTCTTCAGGATGCATTGAATACCCACCTTGAACTGCCTCTTCATTTGCCCACCATCACCGTGTTGAACAAGGTTGATTTGCTGCCTGAGGTGCCACAATTGTTGAATGATGTATTGCCGGTATCTGCAAAGAACGGTTTGGGACTGGAGCAGTTAAAAGACGCCATACTGGCCAAGGTGGGCATTGCCCACACGCCGGACCATGGTTTCATGGCACGGCAACGACACGTCGATGCCTTGATGGTGTGTGGTCAGCATTTGGCGGTTGCGCATGAGTTTGCGCAACAGGACGATCGGATTCTGGATTTGTTTGCTGAAGAGTTGCGCCTGGCGCATGATGCTTTGGGAGAAATCACCGGGCGTATGCTGCCCGATGATTTGCTGGGATTGATTTTCAGCCGGTTCTGTATCGGCAAGTAAGGTTGGCAACTAAGGTTCAGTCGCAAAACACCAGTTGTGGGTCGGCAAAGGCCATTTGTTCGATCAGTTCTGATTCCTGCTCAAACACGGCACTCAAAAAGACCAGCTGTTCGCACAGCGATTCAATCGATTCATTGTGGCTATCCGGATCCAGATGTACCACCTGCTGCGTGCGTTCCACTTCGTCCAGGTACTGCGCCATCAGGGTTTGCAGGGTTGGTTTGTTCAGTGCCCAGGTTTTAAGCTGGACCACCAAGGCGAAGCGTGCCTGTGCTGAGGCGGTTTTGCGCAGTTGTTGGGCAAAGTGGTTCAGGCCATGCGCCACATTGTCCAGTTCCATGGTGACTCGCGCCTCGGACTGGCGAAAGTAAAGTGGTTCACAGTCGTGTTGCTGATGTTGGACCAGTGCAATTGTCATGATGGCTTGCTCCGCAAAGGATTCGGTATGAGTCCATCTTACTGAGTTGAATTTTCCTGCCCATTCCGTGAAATGAGGATGCTTGTTTCTGATGCCCCCCCGAAATGCGGAACCCTTTGTAAAAAAAGGCAAAAAGCAGGCTTAATTGTTCCCCTGAATTCATGTACTCTTGGGGTGGAAGAAGAGACCCTAAGGTCCTGTGTGCCCGACTTAGCCTGCGAACAATGAAAAATCAAAAAATATTGGTGCTCGAAGATCATCCGCTGATTTCGATGGTGATCGAGGACGTCTGCAAAGACATGGCCCCTCACGCCCAAATTCATGTGGCGACCAGTCTGGTTCAAGCCCGCGAACACTTGTTTGAAAAACCTGACCTGATTATCTTTGATCTTACCCTCACCGATTCCAAGGGACAGCAAACGATAGACTGGCTGGACTCCATGTTCCCGAAAGTGTGTGGGTTGATTTATACCGGTTTTGTGAATGAGGACATTCAAACCCGCGCCGCGCACTCGGGCTACTCGGTGGTGGAGAAAACCTGTAGCCAGTCGGCTTTGGCCCATGAAATTGAGTCTGTGCTTTTTAAATCGGGCATTTTGAATGGCAGTTCATCCGACAGCGCGCCAGCCAACGAACACCAATCCAATATTGTGGCCTATCCCGGCGCAAAACCATTGACTTGGCGACAAGTGGAAATCATGAGAATGACTGCTGAAGGTTTGTCTGCAAAAATGGTTGCGCAGCGAATTGGGCTCAGTCCGGAAACCGTGCGTGGTCATATTCGGGAAATTTTCAAACGCTTGGAAGTATCGAACAAGGCGCAGGCGGTGAATGTGTTTCTGAAGGCTGAACGCAGCGTGAAAATGAAGCTGAACGATTGATTTTCGTCAGTGGTTGGGGTGGGGCACGCGTTTTAGATCCACGCCCACCGTCAGGGTGCCTATCATGTAATCCCCGTCGTACACTGGCACGCTTACTTGGGCAATCATGGCTTTGGTGCTGTCGTCCCAGCGGGCGCGGGAAATATGCGAATCGGGTTTTCTGGACGGCAGATTGGTGTCAAAAATTGCGGTGAATTTTTCTTCATCACCTTGCCAATAATCGGTGGTCACCATGTTCATGGCGACGGTTTCCCCTTGGTTGCCCGTCAAAATCGCTTCTTTAAAATAACTTTGTTTGTTCATCGCCGCGGTCAGCAAGGCGGAAACTTTTGAGTTGATGATTTGATCGGCCTCGGGCAAACGGCCTTTCAGTTTGATCCACCTCTCATCCAGTTCCATGATCCTTTCTTTGCCAAGTTGACGGGCATTGGACGCCTTGACGGCCTCAATGACCTCAGGCTTGTTTGCCAAGGCTTTGATCTCCTTGATCAAGGTGCCTGCGCAAAAGGCGTAGGCGTTGGCGTTTGCAAGAAAGAAGGCCGTGAAGAACAGACCCAGGTTCAACCAAGACCTTCTGCATCCAAACTTGACGTTGTACTTATCCATGTTCTGCTTATTTGGCGAGTTACTCGGCCAGTACCTTGATGAGTTTCAATTTAGACTTGGTCGGATTGCCTTGCAACTCCTTTCGGGTAAGGTAGCCCAATGCATTGGGATTGTTGGTCAGCAGGTCGACCATGTGTTGGCTGTTGCGCGCAACGGTGGGTGTTTTGCTGATGCCGATGCATTCCAGAAGTCGCTGAACCGTTCGAAATTCCTCGGTGGTGAAACCCAGGGTGCCTGAAATAAAGCGGCTGCGTTCACCAAACTCATCGTCCCGATCAATGACCAGCACGGTGGAATCACCCACAGCCTGGCTTTGGCCTGTGTACAGATCGCGCAGTTTTGTTTTCGAAATTTCATTGAAATGGATGCTGCTGGAACCCACCAACACCACTTCGGCGTTAGCCACGCCGGGGGCTCCTACCATCGTCAACAATGCGAGGCTGGTAATCACTGAATGCAAAAAATGTTTCACGTCAAACCCTTGAAAATACTTTGACTACTTTGGGTAAGTTCTTGACACCACAAATACTATGAACTTTTTATTTTGTTAAATCTTGTGAACTCAGTGTAAGACATGCTGTGTGCGAACACAATTACTTGCGCACAGCTTTGCTCAATGTTTTCCAAAACGATTAATCAACACCAGAATTTTCTCGGCTTCGTCCACGATGGTGGGCCACACATCTTTGATTTCTGTCATCACCATGGTTTGTGCGGTCGGATCTTCCAGTGATTTGTCCATTCTAGAGAACTGTTGTTTGACACTCTCTGTACCCAACATGCCCAGTACGCCCGCCAGGGAGTGAATTTCTCGTTTGAAGGTTTGAATGTCGTTGTTTTTTGCGCAGTCTTCCAGGCGTTCAATCAGGTTTTCACTGGTTTGTAAAAATTTGCCCAGGTACTTTGCCATTCGCTCTGGCTCAAAACTGTCTACTTTAAAAATTGCAGAATGGCGTGGGCTGGTGGCTGGTTCGGTGGCTGTGGCCGCATGCTCGGACAAGGGCATGCGGGGTGTGTCATGCCTGGTTTCAAATCCAGTCAACACACCTTCTTTGTTGCGCAGGCAGCGCTTGATGGCGTCGAACAGGTTTTTCTCGTGAAATGGTTTGGTGAGCACGTCGTTAATGCCGTGTTCTTCGCAACGCACACGGGTTTGCTCGAAGGCGTGTGCGGTTAGCGCCATGATCGGAGTTACACAATGCACCGCATTTTCCCGAACCCAGGTTGCCAGCTGGTAGCCGTCAACAAAAGGCATTTCAAGGTCTGAAATCATCAAGTCAAATGGTTCGGGCGTGTTTTTAAGTATCTGTATTGCTTCGCGACCATCCTTCGCACAGCGGATCTGGTAGTTTTTCGGACTCAGGAAATCCAGCAGCAATTCCATGTTCAAAGGGTGATCTTCTACTATCAACAGTTTGGCTGAACGCACTTCCGTTTTATCAACGGCCGGTGTTTCGCTGGTTTTGGCAGCTTTGCGTGAAGTGGTGGTTTTTGTGGCTGGTGCAGGTGCAGATTGCTGCACCTGGCGCTCGGCCAGTTTCATCAGGTGCACCGGCAAAATGGGTGTGGTCAACACCCGGTTGTTGGGGTCTGCGCCGTGAATGCGTTGCAGTTCGGTTGCGTTGCGGTTGGAAAGCCAAACCAGGTTGTTGTTTTGGTTCAGGTGATTTGCTTTGAGCAGAGACAAGAGTTCGGGCGAGGTGGTGGCAATGTCGCTGTCGATGAACACAATGTCTTTGGTTTCAAACGGCCGTTGGTCGGTGACCAGTTCTTCCGCCGAAAGCGCGGCCAGTGGCACATAAAACTGGTCCAGAATGCTGGAGATGGAGCGGTGCAGCTTTTGGTCCAGCGAGCAGATGTAGGCTCGTTTGATGTCTGGGCCATGCAGCAAATTCGGATTGCGGGCAGGTGCCTCGGCTTCCTGGGTTTTCAGGTTCAAGGTGAAATAAAACACCGAGCCGCGCCCCGGTGTGGAATGGGCATGAATGTCGCCCTCCATCAGGTGCACCAATTCTTTGGCAATGCTCAGCCCCAGGCCGCTGCCGCCGAACATGCGTGTGGTGCTCGAATCCGCTTGCGTGAACTTGTCGAACACGCGTTGCAACTGGTCTTTACTCATGCCAATGCCAGTGTCGCTGACACTGAATTGCAGGGTAACCTGGTCGTCGAGTTGCTTGAGCACTTTGACGGTGAGGTTGATGTGCCCTTCGCTGGTGAACTTGATGGCATTACCGATCAGGTTCTTCAGAATTTGACCCACGCGCAGAGAATCGCCAACCAGTCGGTTCAGGGTTGATTGCAGGCCTTTGCCTTGAAGGGTGTACAGCAGGCGAATGTTTTTATCCAGCGCTGAGTTACCCAAGGTGCCAAATACTTCTTCCAGCACATCGTCAAGGCGAAATGGACGCTGCTCCAGCTTGAACATGTCGGATTCAATTTTTGACAAGTCCAGAATGCTGTTGAGCAAGTGAAGCAGATTGTCGCCTGACAGCTGAATTTTGGTCAGGTAGTCTTTTTGCTTTTCGTTCAAATCGGTTTTCAGCGTGAGTGCTGTCATGCCGAGAATCGCATTCATCGGCGTTCGAATTTCGTGGCTCATGTTGGCGAGGAACGAGCTCTTGATTCTTGATTCATTCTTCGCACGTTCTTTTTCCACGTTGGCCAGGCTGACCTCTTCAAGCGCTTGTTTCACGCGTTCGCTTTTTTCCAGGTCGCGCTGGAATGAACGAATCATTCGGTTGAATGCGCGAATCAGCAGGTTGATTTCATGCGAGCCCGTGCGGTTGTTTACACGTACTGTGTAATCGCCCTTCATGATTTCTTCACTGGCGTTGTAAAGCGAATTGATAGGGTCGATCACCTTTTTCTTGATGGACACCAAACCGATGAACAAGCCCAACAAAAAGAGCAGGGTGAACACCACATCCAGATAAACGCTGTAGGTGAGTTCTTTGCGAGAGGCGTCAATCAAACCCAGGTAGCGGCTTTTTTCACGCGCAATGAACGAGGACAATTCTGCGGACAATGCATTGGTCAGTTCAATGTGTTCACGGTCGAACAACACACCGAATGTTTCTTTGACTTCGGGCGGCGACAAGTATTCGCCTTCCCGTTTGTCAACGAAGCGGGTAATACCGCTGGCAAACGCGCTGAGTTCGTTTTTCTCAAGTTGATGGCGCAGATCGAGGATTCGCTCAATGGCAGGCTCGTTTTCAGCGATGAATCTCAGCGAGTAAAGCCTTTCACTGAGGTTTTGCCCGATACCCCAAGACACGGCAGAATCTTTGTTTTGACCTGTGATGACATCGACCCAGTAGTCTGCTTCCACCTCGGTGGTGTAAATACGGCTGCCGTTGTGCAGGCCCACAATGTCGAGGTAGTGATTAATGTACTCTGGGTTGCGGCTGGCTGCGTACAGCAAGACCAGCTTTCGCATGGCTTCAAACTCGGCCAGCGTGCGGGTCAAAATGGCTTCATCGGAGGCCCAGGCCTGGTAATAATCTTCCTGAACGGTTTGCTGGTGAATCGAAATGCTCTTCACACCGATGCCGAATACCGAGAACACCAGAATGAGTAAGCCAAATATTCGAATCAGCAGGGTCAGTTTCATGGGCCAGCCTTGTTATTGGTATTGTTCGGCCCAGGTTCAGTGACTTTGCGCTTCTTCAAGTAACCGCGATTGTCGTTCTGCCTTGGTGAAAATAGACACTGCATGGGCTCGATTCTGAGCGCCTAGTCTAACAAGGACTTCACGCATGTGGGCGCGAACAGTCTCAGGACTCAAGTTCATGTCGCGGGCAGCCTCTTTTGCGGTCATTCCCACAGCAATGCGACGCATGATTTCAACTTGTCGCCAAGTCAGCGGTTTTTTGGAGCCTGGCGCAATGATGTTGGACTGGAACTCGTTTTTGGACTTCATTTTGTCCGCACTCATTCCTTCCTGGCAACTCACGCCTGTGGCCATCAACCCTTTCATGACTGCATCCAACAGTTCATGGTAATCGGCAGATTTTCGCACACAAGGAATTTCCATTTCGTCCAGTTCCTGGAGGATGTCGTCGTGTGTGGTGCCCGTAAATGCCAGCAGTTGCGAGAACGGGAACAGGTCGCGTACGCGTCTGGCAGAGGCGACGCCTTCGCAGTCGGGCAAGTTTAGATCAAAAATGACGAGGCGCGGATTCTCATGAATGTGCTGTTCACTGGCCTGAATGGTGGGCACTTTGAGCACACTCAGGTCTGGTGCATGCTCGGTCAGCATGTCAGCCAGCATCATGGACACCAGTGGATGATCTTCAATCAAAAGTACAGCGTTGGGGTTCATTCGGCAACCTCCCAATTTGTTTGCCAAAAATAAAAACCGGTATTACCGATATGTTTGAATAATCTTACGTGTGAACCCTCGAAGCGATGCCCCTTCATTTGGAGGATGGCTTCATTTGAAGCGTGCGGGTACGAAATGATTTCTCCCTCAAATAGGGGGGGGTCTCTTTGTGTTGATGGTGCCAAACCTGCCATCCACTAACCTAACGGTATTGAGTCTAAATGCCGTTTGGCCAGGTGAATGTTGTGAGTGAGTCGGAATCAAAACCACTGGAAGTCTGGGTCGCTGAAGATTCACCGTTCTACCGGCTTGTGGTGGAAGAGGCCATTGAAGAAATTGCCAAGGTGACTTATCTGTCCATTTCGCTGACGGTGTTTGAGCGCTTCGGTGATATCCGTGCAGCGTTCAATCAAGCTGAACGGGGCTTGCGGCCTTTGCCTTCTGCCGTGTTGTCAGATCTCCATTTTCCCGACAATGCCCATGACGATTTGCAAGACATTCTGGTGTTCTACAGCAGGTATGTGCATGCTGTGCCAGTGTCTTACATGTCTTGTAATCTGGAAAGCCTGGAGCTTGCTGAAAGCCTTGCGGAGCACCGCTCAGACGCTATACAGCCAGCGCGGTTTTTGCGCAAAGACACCGCAGAGACAATGACCAATCTGGTGAAAACCATTCATGCGATGGTGTTTGCGCCACGCACTCAGCATTCAAGCCTTGGTGCTACGCTGGCCTAAGCCCGGCTTTCACTCAGTTCTCAAAAACCCGGAAGACAATCAGGAAACAAGGCGCGTTTCGCGCAGTGTCCAGAAATGGTGAAATCAGAATGTCGCAAGGTACTTTGTTGTCCGGGTTGATCTCGTATTCTGTTTTCACAAGAATTTTTTGGTGACTTAGAAACCCGACGAGCAACTGGCGATAGTGCCTTGTCGGGATGCGACCGTGGATGAGGTGATATGGATTGCGCCCCAACCACTTGTCTCGCCCCTGGCCCACAAATGTCTCGAATGCCGAATTCACATACAACAATCCAAATGGGTCTTTGGTGTTGCGAATGTCGTTGGTCACCATGATGACTTCGCGAATCTGTTCAATCGCTGAATTCAGCATGTACAAATCGCTGCTTTGATTTTTGCGCTTGGTGATGTCTTTGATCAGGATGGTATAACCAGTGCCCGATTTGAAGACACGCAATGAAATCCAGCGTTTGATGAATCCCACAAACTGTTCAACAGATTTGGAGAAGCCCACTTGGTTGACTGTCTCCAGCAAAGATGCAAACTGGTTTTTGTCCAGGTCCGGAATCAATTCATTCAAGGGCATTGCATGGACAAAAAGTTCTTTGTCTTTTTGCAGCAGGCTTTTTGCATTTCGGTTCACAAAGCTGACATTCAGGCTAGAGTCGATTTCAACAAGACCATCGGTGAGGTTGTCGACAATCAGGTTGTAGGTCAGCAGATTCTTTTCAAGTGATTGCTCCACTCGGCGCGTCTCAGAGATGTCGACAATTGAGCCGTACAGTCCCATCGGCACGCCCTCGTCGCTGATGGAGGGGCGAATCATCATGCGAAACCATTTCTTTTTCTCGTGTTGCCCGAGTGCTTCAAACTCAAGGCTGGCCGGTTTACGGTTGTTGATGCATTCAATAAAAAGCACCGCGATATTGCGGCCAGACAACCTGGAGAGAATGGAGCTGAGGTGAAAAATCGAATTGAGCGAGTCTTTGTTGGAGCCCAATACCTCGCGCAGCATTTCAGTGGTTTTAAGAGATCCACTTTCGAGGTGGTAATACCAGCCGCCCACTTTGGCCAGAGTACCGGTCAAATTCAAAAGACTTTCATCAAAAATAGATTTTTGAACCGAAGACGATTTGTTGATCATCGCCGTAAAATTGGCGATCACCGATGGTTTTTTAAATGCAGTGAATCCCTTTTTCGGGCAAAGCTCCATGCGCAGCCAAGTGCTGTTTTCATCCTGAAAGTTCAGGCGCACCCAAGCTTCCGAGGGCAAATTGTTTTTCAGGCATTGATTCAGGATTTTCGAGAACGTTTCTTGGTCTTCGCCGTAAAGCAAATCAATAAAACTTTCCTTGAGTTTTATTTTTGTGAATTCTTCATCACCTGCGCTGGCCAGGCCGGTGATTAATCCCAGGTGATCGAGTGCGAGCCGGCCTTTCACGGTTTCCCTCAAAAAAGACTTGGGAAACTTTTTCAGATCCAGATGGGGCTCCATGCGCGACAAACTGTCGGAATCGTTTGACACTTCTTGGTGAAGGGCTTCTAGCGCAGGTTCGCTGATTTTTTTCACCAAACCAAACAAGCGTGTGTCACCTGCGTTGCCGCTGTCATAAACCTGTTCTTCAAAGCGCACAATGTCGCCGCTGGGTAAACGGACGCGATACACAAACGCATTTCCATCGCGTTTAAGTCGCGCTTTCTCGACCATTTCCCGGTCTTCGTCGATTGGTAAGTTATGGAACCAGCTGGCCTGTACCACACGGGTTTGCGAAAGGTTGAGCCATTTTTCCATGGAGGGCGACAGTTCGATCAGCCCACCGTGATCTGTGTTCTTCCAGCTACCCAAACCTTGATTGTTGTAGTTGTGTTGTTGTTTGGAATTCAATTCGTTTGATTCTTTGGCTTTCAGTGCACGCTCAACAAGACTGTGTTCAACCAATTTGGCCAAGGCAATTGCAACGGACACTTCAGATTTTGTCCAGGTTCTCGCAGTGTTGTCGAGCAGGCAAAATGTGCCAATGTTGTTGCTGTTCACCGAGCGAATGGGGATTCCCAAATAAGCGCGAATCCAGGGGCTGCCAAGTACCAGAGGGTTGGTCTTGAACACTGGGTGTTCAAGGCAGTCGTTGATGACATGCGGTTGATCATGTTGAATGGTGTGAGAACAAATGGAAAGGTCGCGTGGAACTTCCTTGACTTCGAAACCGCGTTTTGCTTTAAACCAAAGTCGATCAGAATCTACAAATGCAATGAAGCAGAATGCGCAATTGAACGCTGACAAACCCAGGTCCACTAGCGCTTCAAAGTACTCTTCTTTTTCCGTGTCCAGAATATCAAGTTGGTAAAGCTCGGTGAGCCTGACCGCCTCGTTGATTTCTTTTGGACTGCTCATTGTGGAAGTGTCTCCGTCCCTTTTCCTCTCGGTAACCACTTTACACTTTGTCACCCGTACGAGGGACCACACTTTTGAACTACCCAATAAAAAATAGGAAAGTTTCGTGGGTAATTACCCTAGTTCGTGCTTAAAAGTACCCGTATTTGCTCTACACGTTTGCGGTTTGCGTCCAGGTCGCTGTATCCAACCCGCGAGGCCGAACGAACATGAAGTAATCCACTGCCTTGGTCTATGCGAAATTCCACATCGTCCACAAAGCCGAAAAGATCGCTTGTGAAAGTGCTGGCCATGTATTGATCATTGGAAAAGTTTACATCGCCGCCCAAGAGTTCGATGACTTCTTTCACCTTCAGCAAAGGTTCTTCTCCCATGCCTGGCGTGATCGGCAAGGCGGCGATGGAGTGATCATCCGACGGAGAACTCTCGCTGCTGACACAGTTGGGTTTGTTTGGGCAGGGTGCCAACTGCCCATTGGCCAGTCCGGGGGGCGCACCGGTTTCTGAGTACAGGCCAAGGCCAAAGAAAACGATGATTACCAATGTGATCAACACGATCAAGCTGAGCAATGCTCTTTTCACGTAAAAGCCCCTTCTGTCATATACTGATTGTTGAATTTTCTCCAGTTTAGCGGTCAGTGAGATCAGATGTCCAAGCCTTTGCAGTTTAAGTTGTCCGAGGAAGATGTTTCCCGCATTGTCGAAATGGCCTGGGAAGATCGAACACCATTTGAAGCGATAGAACTTCAATTTGGTTTGAATGAATCTCAAACCATTGAACTCATGCGCGCAAGCATGAAAGCCAGCAGCTTCAAAATGTGGCGCGAGCGTGTCACTGGTCGCAAAACCAAGCACCTGAAGTTGCGTGGCTTTGTTCGCACCAAAGCCTATGCGCCGGGGCATTACAAAATTCGTTGATGGAGTTCGTTCACTGAGTAACCAGGCACCTGCTTGAACAGGGAGGTTTTAATTGCTAAAAGAACAGCACAACTCCCCATTGGCAGCGCGCAGTGGGCAGGAATGGATGCTCTGGTTCGGGCGGGCTTCGCAACATCTGCCCGATCTTCACCGCGCATTCCAGTTTTTGGAGAGCAGTTGTGAGCTTCTCGACTCAAATGATGAAGCCGACTTGAAGTCCAGGCCACGAAAGCTGAAACAACTGATTAACCGTTTTGTTGGTCAGGCGCGTTGCCCCTCTGCGCAATCCTGCGAGCGAATAGCAATTCGCACCCAGGTTCTTGATGGCTGGCTGCAATCGGAATTGCAGCGCCAACACGACCCCAATTTGTTGGTTGAACTGGGCGCGCATGGGCTGCAAAAGTTGCTGGCCATTTGCGAGGGTGCCGATGACAAGCATGGCTTGTTGCTCAAGGCAGTGCGCGAATTCACGCGCGACTGGTTGAGCATTGTCTCAGCGCGAATTGAAAACCCCATTGAGCGTGCGCACCTGGTGTATCCGGTGGCCATGTTGGATCAGGCCGGTTTGGTAGACCCCTCCTGGTGGTGGAAACAAATCGCTTTGTGTGATCGCCACACCGTGCTGGGTTTGCTGGAACTTGAAATCAATGAAATGAATGAAATGCAGCCCACCAGCAATGTAAGTTGGCGTTCTTTCGACAAGCGGTGGAGAAGGCTGCGCGTTCGCGCACTTCTTGAGTATCTTGGTGAAAAGCGCCTGTTGGCCGAGTTGCTCAGGAAGTCGGCCGTTGATGATTTTGAAGCCGTGGTGGCAGTTCGCATGTTGCGCGATGCCGGTCGCTCGCGAGATGCGATTGTGCAGGCCGAGCAGTGGCTGCGTGCTTTGCCCAGAAGCCCGGTGTTGGCTGAAGCGCTGTTCGATTTGTATTGCGAGGACGGCTGGGATGAAGAGGCGTTGGCATTGGCTGTGACCCACCACGGTTACGACCCCAACCCCGTGTGGATTGAGCGTTTGGGGCGACTGGTGTTGCCCGCAGCCAAAGCGCAAGCCAAAGTTTGGAAAAAACAGCTGGCTGCCTAGGCGGTGTTACAACAAATCCATTTGACTTGCGGGTTTTATAGCGGAACGATTCAAGCACAGTCTTGCCCTGCGGGTTGACAAAGTGTTTTAATCCGATGCCCGCATGCAACTGCCCTGCCTGCACCACGCGCAAATACCAGCCGCAATTGCCCTGCTGAATCATTTGTTTTGGGGCTGCGCCAAAACCCATGCGAATGGCAAACTTGTGACATGGCTCGCGTGGGTCGGTGACCCGCAGCCGAACCTCTCCCAATTCAAACTCATCTCCAATTCTCACCTGGGTTTCATCCAGACCCTCCACCACCAGGTTTTCGCCCAAAAATCCCCAGGGCAAATCGGTGTCCAGGTTTTTCTCCTGGCGGCGCGCTTTCCAAAACTCATAGTGCTCAGCGGGCATCATGTACACGGCCTTGTCTAATCCACCGTGCACCGACAAATTGCATTGCTCATCGCCTTCCAGACCCAGCTTTTTCAGTTCGATGGGGATCGGGTTTTGTTCAGTGCTTACAGCCTGTTTTTTGATCCCGCTTGCCTCGGTTTTGATGTCACCCGATGCCGTTCGATAGACCAGTGGGGCAACCAGGCCCGTGCAAATTGCAATCAGCTTCATGAGGTTTCCGTAGTCGTGCAGTTTCGCCACTTTACATGGCCTGTGTCGGAAAGCAAACACCATATGCGATTAGGCGATAATGCCTATAGGAAAAACTTATTTCCGTTTGCTTACAACATGTTAAACTCGAGGGCTAAGTTTGCGGATAAGCGACAAATCGATCGCCCGTGTGCTTGGTGTCGTGTTCCGGTCACACTGTAGAGCAACGCCAAAGCCCCCGCACAAAAGAATTACATTTGTCTATCTGGAGGTTTTAGCATGAGTGCAGTGCTGTCTATGGTCAGCCAGACCGTGCCATCGTATGTCAAGCACAAGAAACTTGTGGCCTGGGTGCAAGAAATTGCTGCCCTTACCGAGCCCAAGAATATTGTGTGGTGCGATGGTTCACAAGAAGAGTACGATCGCCTTTGCGCAGAAATGGTTGAAGCAGGAACACTGCGCAAACTCAACCCTGAAAAGCGCCCCAATTCTTACCTGGCCTGGTCTGATCCTTCAGACGTGGCCCGCGTGGAAGACCGTACCTACATCTGCTCTGAAAAGAAAGAAGATGCAGGCCCCACCAACAACTGGGAAGATCCCGCAAAAATGCGAGCTACCTTGAACGGTTTGTTCAAGGGCTCCATGCGTGGTCGCACTTTGTATGTGGTTCCATTCTCCATGGGCCCATTGGGCAGTCCAATCGCGCACATTGGTGTTGAATTGTCTGATTCCGCCTACGTGGTTGTGAACATGCGCATGATGACGCGCATGGGCAAAGCTGTGTATGACGTGCTGGGCGAAAACGGCGAATTTGTGCCTTGCGTACACACAGTGGGCGCGCCTTTGGAAGCTGGCCAGAAAGACGTTGCCTGGCCTTGCAACCCAACTACCAAGTACATTGTTCACTACCCTGAAACTCGTGAAATCTGGTCTTATGGTTCCGGTTACGGCGGTAACGCCTTGCTGGGCAAGAAATGCCTGGCTTTGCGCATTGCCTCTACCATGGGTCGCGACCAAGGCTGGTTGGCCGAGCACATGCTGATTCTGGGTGTTACCAACCCAGAGGGCAAGAAGTACCATGTGGCTGCAGCCTTTCCCTCGGCTTGCGGCAAAACCAACTTCGCCATGTTAATTCCACCCGCATCCATGAAGGGCTGGACTGTTACCACCATTGGTGACGACATTGCCTGGATCAAGCCCGATGCAAACGGTAAGCTTCGCGCCATTAACCCGGAAGCGGGTTATTTTGGCGTGGCCCCCGGCACCAACACCAAAACCAACTCCAACTGCATGGCTTCACTGAACGCCAATGTGATTTTCACCAACGTCGCTCTGACAGATGATGGCGATGTGTGGTGGGAAGGATTGTCCAAAGAAGCACCCGCGCACCTCGTTGATTGGACGGGTCAGGACTGGACGCCTGATTGTGGCCGCAAAGCTTCGCACCCGAATGCCCGCTTCACAGTGGCTGCCGAACAAAACCCTGTGATCGACAACAACTGGGACAACCCGGCTGGCGTTGAAATTGATGCGTTTATTTTTGGTGGTCGCCGTTCAACGACCGTGCCTTTGGTGACCGAGGCCCGCAACTGGGTGGAAGGCGTGTACATGGCAGCAACCATGGGCTCTGAAACCACCGCTGCGGCATTTGGCCAGCAGGGTGTGGTTCGCCGTGACCCGTTTGCCATGTTGCCATTCTGTGGTTACAACATGTCTGACTACTTCCAGCACTGGCTCGACTTGGGCAAGAAGCTGGAATCGTCCGGTGCCAAGTTGCCAAGCATTTTCTGCGTGAACTGGTTCCGTACCGACGCCGAAGGCAAGTTCATTTGGCCAGGTTTTGGCGAAAACATGCGTGTTTTGGCCTGGGCCTTGGAGCGTGTAGAAGGCAAGGGCAAGGGTGTTGACCATGTGTTCGGTACTTCACCAAGCTATGATGACATTTCTTGGGATGGTCTGGAATTCAGCAAAGAGCAGTTCGATTCCATCACCGCGATCGATAAAGCTGCCTGGCTTGAAGAGTTGAACTTGCATGCTGAATTGTTCGAGAAATTGAAACACAATCTGCCAGCACAGCTGGAAGAGACAAAGGCTCAAATCGCTAGCCGCTTGGCGGCCTGATTTGGCTTGAATGTTTTGACTTTTTTCTGATACTCCGGAATGAGTCCTATGGCGGGCGCCCACAAGGCGCCCGTTTTCTTTTCTGCGGAATTTCTTCATGTTCGAGAACATTGAGTTGTGGGTATTGTTGGCTTTGTGCCTGGCCGCATTCAGTGCTGGATTGATTGATGCGATGGTCGGTGGCGGCGGTCTTATTCAAATCCCAGCATTGTTTGGTTTATTGCCTGGATATGGTCATGCCACCCTTTTGGGCACCAACAAAATATCCAGCGTGGTGGGTACCACATTCGCGGCTTACAAATACGCCAAGGCCATTCAGGTTCCATGGAATGCAGTTGTGCCAGCCACGGCGATGGCGCTGATAGGCGCCTACTGCGGCGCATACATCGTGACGCAAATTTCGACCGAGGTGCTGCGTTTGATGTTGCCCTTGCTGTTGATCGCTGTGGCCATTTACACCTTTTTGCGCAAAGACCTGGGCAGTGTACATGCACCCAAGTTAGACAAGAATCGTGAACGATTCTTCGGTGCTTGCGTGGGGTTGGCAATTGGTTTTTATGACGGGTTTTTCGGCCCGGGCACCGGTTCGTTCTTGATGGTCGCTTTCGTGGTGTTCTTCGGCTTTGATTTTTTGGCCGCCACCGCAGGCGCAAAAATGGTGAACATTGCCTGTAACCTGGCTTCGCTTGCCTGGTTCGCGCCGGCAGGGCATGTGATTGTTGCTTTGGGTTTGTTGATGGCTGTGTTCAACCTGGCTGGTGCAAGGTGGGTGCCAGTTTGGCCATTCGCAAGGGTGCCGGGTTTGTGCGTAAAGCGCTGTTGGCGGTTGTGTTTTTATTGATACTGCGCACCAGTTACGACAGTTATTGGCCATACTTGAAAGCGTGGTTTGAGTGATTGTTCCACGTGAAACATGTGGGGAGGTCGGGTTTGGCGCAATATACGGGATGCTATATGGATGATCTGAGGCTTGTGTGCTGCACCAGCTGGCCTAAGCAAGTCTTCTGATCCCGGCTTGATGCCTCTGGCTTGGGGCATGCGAAACGCGAACGCGTCTTCGCATCGACCTTTCAGGTCGCCCCGCGCTGCGAAGTCGCCGGGAAGCCTTGCAAAGCCGGCCAGCCCGTGCAGCACCCAAACCTCACTTTGCGCACACAACGGGTATGTGTCGCAAGTGCGTTACAAGTCTATTTGCCAGCGCACTCAGGCTGCAATGCCCTCGCAGCGCCGATCAAGAAAACCTGCCCTTGGTGTTGAATTCACCGTCCGTTCGGCAAGGCCGAAAGCGCAGCCCGCCCGCTGTTTAGCGGGTGCGCTTAGGCGGTTAATCAACAACAAGGGGGCTGTCAGGTTTTCTGGCGAAAGAGGGTATGCGCCTGAGCAAGCGACGTAAGCGAGGTGCGAGGTGCGAGGTGCGAGGTAAGGAGTCGAGCGAGGCAAATAGGCGCGCGAGCAGGTGTGTACCAAAGCAGCCGATCAATCAGGAAAGTATGCGATTGGGCAACCTTGTCTGTTTTCTGTTCCACGTGAAACATGTTCACTTGGGCAAAATCATGCCGAAGCATATAATTGCGCCATTGTCGCCGAATCAAGTGTGTTTGATTTCGGCATTTGAATGTTGAATCCCATGTCGGATTCCGGCACCCAGTGCCAGGAGTGAATCATGTTTTATCCCGAAGAGTTTGATGTCATTGTTGTGGGCGGTGGTCATGCCGGCACCGAGGCTGCGCTTGCAGCCGCGCGCGCTGGAAGCAAAACCCTGCTGCTGACCCACAACATCGAAACACTTGGGCAAATGTCGTGTAACCCGTCGATTGGTGGTATTGGTAAGGGCCATTTGGTCAAAGAGGTGGATGCTTTGGGCGGTGCAATGGCCATCGCTACCGACGAAGCTGGGATTCAGTTCCGTATTCTGAACAGCTCCAAAGGCCCGGCTGTGCGGGCTACCCGTGCGCAAGCAGACCGTGTTCTGTACCGCCAGGCCATTCGAACGCGTCTCGAGAACCAAACCAATTTGAGTATTTTCCAGCAGTCTGTTGAAGATCTGTTGTTGGAAGGTGATCGAGTGTGCGGTGCGGTTACGCAGATCGGCTTGAAGTTTAAGGCCAGAGCTGTGGTGCTGACGGCGGGTACTTTTTTGAATGGCAAAATCCATGTGGGTTTGCAAAATTACTCCGCTGGTCGGGCAGGGGATCCTCCCTCGATTGGTTTGGGCATGCGTCTGCAAGAAATGAAGTTGCCGCAAGGTCGCCTGAAAACCGGTACGCCGCCACGCATTGATGGTCGCAGTATTGATTTCTCAGTGATGCAGGAGCAGCCAGGTGATCTCGATCCCGTGCCCGTGTTTTCCTATCTGGGCAACGCAGCCATGCACCCGAAGCAGCTGCCGTGCTGGATCACGCACACCAACCAGGAAACCCACGACATTATTCGCGGTGGACTGGACAGAAGCCCAATGTACACCGGTGTGATCGAAGGTGTGGGGCCCCGTTACTGCCCATCGATCGAGGATAAAATCCATCGTTTCGCGGACAAGGAGTCGCACCAAATTTTCCTGGAACCCGAGGGCTTGAGCACCAATGAGTATTACCCGAATGGTGTTTCTACGTCTTTGCCATTCGATGTTCAGTTGAAACTGCTTCACTCCATCAAAGGTTTGGAGAATGCGTACATCATGCGGCCAGGGTATGCGATCGAATACGATTATTTCGACCCGCGTGCGTTGAAAACCACGCTTGAAACCAAAGCCATTGAAGGTTTGTTCTTCGCGGGCCAAATCAATGGCACCACGGGTTATGAAGAGGCGGCCGCCCAAGGTTTGTTGGCGGGCGTGAATGCGGCACTGATGGTGCAAGGCAGAGAGCAATGGACTCCCCGCCGTGATGAGGCGTATCTGGGCGTGCTTGTAGATGATTTAACCAGCAAGGGTGTGGCAGAGCCTTACCGCATGTTCACCAGCCGCGCAGAGTACCGTTTAAGCCTGCGCGAGGACAATGCAGATCAGCGCCTCACGCCAATTGGCCGCAAGCTCGGTTTGGTCGATGACACCCGCTGGAAGGCTTTTTCGGAAAAGCGGGAGTCAGTGGAGCAGGAAAAGCAGCGTTTACGTTCCACGTGGATTAATCCGAAAATTGTGACCCAGGCCGAGGCAGAGCGAGTGCTGCACAAAGGAATTGATCGCGAGTACAACTTGTACGACTTGCTTAAACGCCCGGATGTCAGCTATCACGATCTCAGCACGCTGAGTAAAGAGAATGGCGAAATGGCTTTGAGCAATCCTTTGCAACATGGTGATCTGGTTTCTCAGTTGGAAATCGAGGTGAAGTACGCCGGTTATGTGCTGCGCCAACAGGCTGAAGTAGAGCGTGGTGCGGGCAATGAATCAATCCGACTCCCAGCGGACTTTGATTATTCGGGTGTAAACGGTTTGAGCAAAGAGGTGCAGCAAAAGCTGAATACCCACAAGCCGGAAACCATTGGTCAGGCTGGTCGTATTCAAGGTATTACACCCGCAGCCATTTCCTTGTTGCTTGTTCATCTAAAGAAACGTGATTTGCTGAATCGAAGTGCCAATGCCGATAAGTCTTCCGGTGGAACCACGGAGCAAGTGGCTTGAATTCACTGCACCGAAAACCAAAGTCTGAAATCCTGGGGGTTTCAGATCAGGCACTGTTGGAAGAGGGGATCGCCAGTCTACGTTTGGGGTTGAATTCAGACCAGCATGCGCAGCTTTTCAAGTATGGCCAACTGATTCAGAAGTGGAACCGGGTTTATAACCTCACTGCCATTCGTAACAATCGGGAGTTGATCACACACCATTTGCTGGACTCCTTGGCTGTGTTGCCTGAAATCTCATTTGCTTTGCAGGCTACGACCAATCCAAGAATTCTGGATGTGGGTGCAGGCGCGGGTCTGCCCGGTTTGGTGTTGGCGATTGCGCAGCCCAGCTGGCAGATCACACTGATTGACACGGTTCAAAAAAAAGCCGCTTTCATGCAGCAGGCCATTGCCAGCCTGGGTTTGAAGAATGCGCAGGCTGTGCACGGGCGGGTGGAGGAATTCCAGGTCGACGCCCCGTTTGATCTGATTTGTTCCCGCGCTTTTTCCAGTATTGGTAATTTCATTGCACTTAGTCAGCATGTGTTGGCTGAGCATGGCCAGTTTGCCGCCCTGAAAGGGAGGGTTGAGGTGGACAGCGAAGTTCCTGCTGGTTGGCAAATTAATGCGCTTCATCCAATTGATGTGCCATTCTTGGACGAGGCAAGGCACTTGTTCATGATTAAACGCTAAAATCAAATCATTCATTCACAGGACAAGAAGATGGCGAAAGTTTTCTGCATAGCCAACCAGAAAGGTGGCGTGGGAAAAACCACCACAGCAGTGAATCTGGCTGCCGGTTTGGCCATGGCAAAACAGCGCGTGCTACTGGTTGATCTTGACCCCCAAGGCAACGCCACCATGGGCTGTGGCATCGACAAACGCAGCGTAAAACACACGGTTTATCAGGTGTTGGTGGGCATGGTGGGCGTGGCCGAGGCGACCGTTCGCGCAGAAGGCGAGTTTGATGTTTTGGCAGCCAACCGCGAACTTGCTGGCGCTGAAGTTGAAATGGTCGAGTTTGAAGACCGTGAAATCAAGCTGCGTGAAGCAATTCTTGAGGTGGATGATCAATACGATTTCATTTTGATCGATTGCCCACCCGCACTGTCTCTGCTCACCCTGAACGCCTTGTGTTGCGCCAATGGCGTGGTCATTCCCATGCAGTGCGAGTATTACGCACTGGAGGGTCTGAGTGATTTGGTCAATACCATCAAGCAAGTGTGCAAGAACTTGAACCCGAACCTGACCATTATTGGTCTGCTGCGCGTGATGTACGATCCGCGAATGACGCTTGCTCAGCAGGTTTCCGCTCAGCTGGAAAAGCATTTTGGCAACAAAGTATTTAAAACCATTATTCCCCGCAATGTGCGCTTGGCTGAAGCACCAAGCTACGGGGTGCCCGGTGTGTTGTTCGATAAAACCAGCAAGGGTGCAAAGGCCTATTTGGACTTCGCCAACGAAATGGTCGACCGACTGGGTCTTCCCATCGCCGCATAACTTAATAACCAACAAGAAGCCATGAACGCAATCAAACGCACCAAAGGTCTGGGCCGGGGCCTGGAAGCGCTATTAGGCCCTTCTGGCGACGATGCCAACAAAGACATGGGTGAGCAGGTGATGACGCTGCCTTTGGGCAAGCTTCAGGCTGGTAAGTACCAGCCGCGATCCCGCATGGATGAGTCATCCCTGATGGAGCTGGCTGAGTCCATCAAAAGCCAGGGCATCATGCAACCCATTCTGGTTCGCCCGATCGGTTCTGGTAAATACGAAATTATTGCAGGCGAGCGTCGTTTCCGTGCGTCGAAAATGGCGGGCCTGGAAGAAGTGCCCGTGTTGGTGCGTGCAGTGCCCGACGAATCTGCTTTGGCCATGGCGTTGATTGAAAACATTCAGCGTGAAGACCTGAACCCGCTTGAAGAGGCCTTGGGCGTTCAGCGCCTCATTCGCGAATTCAATTTGACCCATGAAGATGCTGCCCGTGCCATCGGTCGATCCCGCAGTGCAACAAGCAACATGTTGCGTCTGCTCAACCTGGCTGAACCTGTTCAGACCATGTTGCTGGCTGGCGACATTGAAATGGGTCATGCTCGCGCCTTGCTTGCTTTGACGGCGGCCGAGCAAATTGCCTGTGCCAATGAAGTAGTCAACAAGCGTTTGTCGGTGCGTGAAACTGAAAAGCTGGTCAATGACTGGGCCAGCGACGGCGACCGCCAAGCGGTCAAACCCAAACAAACCGCGGACGTACGCCGGCTTGAAGAAGGTTTGGCCGACTGGTTGGCCAGCGCCGTTCAGTTAAAAGCCAATGCAAATGGCAAGGGCAGTGTTACTATTAAATTCAATAATTTGGATGAGCTGGACGGCGTGCTCGAGCGCATTGGCTTTCCCAAAGAAGAGCTTTAACTTTTGCACCAAATCGGTGTGAAAAATAAGCCGTTTTCGTTTGACTAGGGGGCGTACAAACCCCTATAATCTGGCGGTTTGTCAAAAACACGTGAACCCTGCGGAAAACACGTATCCGATCAAGGTTAAATGTGGCAGCGCAGCAAATATGTGGAAAATAGTCGGGCTCCAATGGGTCGTCGGGGTGGCAGTTTGCCTCCTCATGTTGTTGGTGTCCCCAATTCACGCGCAGTCTGCCGCTTGGGGTTTCGTCGCCGTTGCGTTGCCGAGCACGTTGTTCGCCGCGCGTTTGGCCTTGGGTAGCAAAACGCCCATGGGCGGAACTTTTGTGTTTTTGACCGGAGAATTCCTGAAGGTTGGCGCAACAATCGCAATCATGTTTGTAGCGAGTCAAGTTGATCCGAACATTGTTTGGTGGTCCTTGATCCTCACAGCGGTCGTCACCCTCAAAAGCTATTTTTTGGCATTTTTCTTGAGATAAGTATGGCATCTTCACCGAATGGGCTAACCCCCTCAGAGTACATCGTCCATCACTTGCAGCATTTCGCTACCGATAAGCAAAAATTTATCGTCGATTTCTCAGTGATCAACCTGGACACGATGTTTTTCTCCATCCTGTCTGGTCTAATTGTTATTCTCATGCTGCGCAAAGCAGCTTCCAAAGCCACTTCTGGCGTACCCGGTCGTTTTCAGGGTTTCGTCGAAATGATGGTGGAAATGGTCGAGAACCAGTCCAAAGCCATCGTTCATGGCGACCGCAGTTTTATCGCGCCCCTGGCACTGACCGTGTTCCTCTGGATCGTGGTTATGAACGCTTTCGACTTGGTTCCAGTTGATCTGATCCCCATGGCTTGGGGTGAATTGTTGTACGCACTCGGCTTCGCAGCCAGCCCAGGTGATCCCTACATGCGTGTGGTGGCTACAGCCGACCTGAATGGTGCCTTGGGCATGTCTCTGGGTGTGTTGGTACTCATGCTGTACTACTCAGTCAAAATCAAGGGCGCGGGTGGTTTCGTTCATGAATTGTTCTGCGCGCCTTTCGGTGCCAACCCACTGCTGTGGATTCCCAACTTTGTATTGAACCTCATTGAATTTGCCGCGAAGACCGTGTCCCTGGGCATGCGACTGTTCGGCAACATGTACGCAGGCGAATTGGTATTCATGCTGATCGCCTTGCTGGGTGGCGCTGCTGCGTTGTCCTTGGGTGGAGCATTTGCCTTCTTGGGTCACGTGTTGGCCGGAACAATCTGGGCGATTTTCCACATTCTGATCGTGTTGCTTCAGGGCTTCATTTTCATGATGTTGACCTTGATCTACATTGGCCAGGCGCATCAGGGCCACTGATCGATTTTTAGTTTTTTTGGTTTTTTTAATTTTTCATTTTTCAATTTAAGGAGTTGTCATGACTAACGTTGCTTTCGTAGCTCTTGCTTGCGGCATTATCATTGGTTTGGGTGCGATTGGTGCCTGTATCGGTATCGCGATCATGGGTGGTAAGTACCTGGAAGCTTCTGCTCGCCAGCCAGAACTGATGAACGAACTGCAAACAAAGATGTTCGTTTTGGCCGGTCTGATCGACGCTGCGTTCCTGATCGGTGTTGGTATCGCGATGATGTTCGCGTTTGCTAACCCATTTGTTGGTTAATTTACAGCCACTTCCTTCGAACAACACCGCACGAATGTTTTAAGTCCAATTCGTGCGTTTTAGAGGAAACATGCCGTGAACTTAAACGCAACGCTGTTTGCTCAGCTCGTCGTTTTCTTCATCTTGGCGGTCTTTACGATGAAATTCGTATGGCCCCCGCTGATCAAGAGCATCGATGAGCGTGCAAAGAAAATCGCAGACGGCCTGGCCGCTGCAGAACGTGGTAAGCAGGCTTTGGCAGAAGCCGGTCGTAAAGCTGAACAGGAACTGGCTGTAAGCCGTTCTGAGAATCAGCAGCGCCTGGCCGAAGCAGAAAAGCGTGCCCAGCAGATTATTGAAGAGGCAAAACAACAAGCCGAAGTTGAACGCAAGCGAATTCTTGCGCAGGCTGAAGCGGAAGCTGCGAACGAAGCACAACGTGCCCGTGACCAGTTGCGCGATCAGTTGGCAACTCTCGTGGTGAAAGGCGCTGAACAAATCCTGAAGAAGGAAGTGAACGCCCAGGCCCACGCAGATTTGCTGAATCAACTGAAAGCGGAACTGTAAGCCTAAAGCTTAAGGAAACACAACATGGTCGAACTATCCACCATCGCCCGTCCTTACGCTGAGGCAGCGTTTGATGTTGCAAAAACCTCAAACCTGAACCAGTGGAGTGATTGGCTACAGTCGTGGTCGGCAGTCGCAAGCAACGAAGACATTAAATTGCTGGTCAGCAACCCAAAGTTGACTGACGAGCAAGTGTTGAAAGTGTTTGTTGAACTGACCAAGACACCGGCGGAAGCGCAAGCAATGAATTTTTTGGGTGCGCTTGTGGAAAATGGCCGTTTGCTGGCCTTGCCAGAAATCGCTCGACAGTTCGAAGAATTGAAGAACAGCCATGAAGGCTCTGCAGACGCGATCATCGCCTCTGCATTCCCCATGTCTGATGCTGAAGTTCAAAACGTACGTGGTGCATTGGAAAAGAAATTTGGTTCCAAACTGAACGTGACAGTTCAGGTGGACGAGTCGCTGATTGGTGGCGTTTGCGTCACTGTGGGCGATCAAATTTTGGATAGTTCGGTGCGCGGCAAACTTAACGCGATGAAGGCGGCTTTAACAGCCTAACTTGGCCCTCAAACGTAATTGGAGCAATCAATATGCAGATTAATCCCTCTGAGATCAGTGAACTGATCAAGAGCCGGATCGAAGGCCTCGGATCATCGGCCGACATCCGGACACAAGGTACTGTAGTGTCCGTGAGCGACGGTATTTGCCGCGTTCATGGTTTGTCAGATGTTATGCAAGGTGAAATGCTGGAATTCCCAGGCAACACCTTTGGTTTGGCGCTCAACCTGGAACGTGATTCCGTGGGTGTCGTTATTTTGGGTTCTTACGAGCACATTTCTGAAGGCGACATGGTCAAGTGTACCGGCCGTATTCTGGAAGTGCCTGTTGGTCCCGAGCTGCGTGGTCGAGTGGTGAATGCATTGGGTGTGCCTATTGATGGCAAGGGCCCAGTGAATGCCAAGATGACTGACGTGATCGAAAAAGTGGCACCTGGTGTTATCGAGCGTAAATCGGTAGACCAGCCACTGCAAACCGGTGTAAAGGCGATTGACGCCATGGTTCCAGTTGGCCGAGGCCAGCGTGAATTGATCATTGGTGACCGCCAGACTGGTAAAACAGCTGTGGCGATCGACGCGATCATCAACCAGAAAGGCACTGGCGTAACTTGCGTGTACGTGGCTGTGGGCCAGAAAGCCTCCTCCATCGTGAACGTGTTGCGCAAGCTGGAAGAACACGGCGCACTGGAATACACTATTGTTGTGGTGGCTTCCGCTTCAGAATCAGCAGCCATGCAATACCTGGCTCCTTACTCTGGCTGCACCATGGGTGAATATTTCCGCGACCGCGGTGAAGACGCCCTGATCGTGTACGACGACCTGTCCAAGCAAGCTGTAGCCTACCGTCAAATTTCCCTGTTGCTGCGTCGCCCACCCGGCCGCGAAGCTTACCCAGGTGACGTGTTCTATCTACACAGCCGTTTGCTCGAGCGCGCATCACGCGTGAACGCCGAATATGTTGAAAAGTTCACCAAGGGTGAAGTGAAAGGCAAAACCGGTTCATTGACCGCACTGCCAATCATCGAAACCCAGGCTGGTGACGTAACAGCGTTCGTTCCAACCAACGTGATTTCGATTACTGACGGTCAAATCTTCCTGGAAACCGACTTGTTCAACGCCGGTATCCGTCCAGCGATTAACGCGGGTATTTCCGTGTCTCGCGTGGGTGGTGCAGCGCAAACGAAGGTGGTCAAGAAGCTGTCAGGCGGTATTCGTACCGACTTGGCCCAGTACCGTGAATTGGCTGCGTTTGCGCAGTTTGCTTCTGATCTTGACGAAGCAACCCGCCGCCAGCTGGAACGTGGTCGCCGTGTGGTTGAGTTGTTGAAGCAGCCCCAGTACGCCCCATTGAAAACATGGGAAATGGCACTGGCCCTGTTCGCAATCAACAATGGTTATTTGGATGATGTCGAGGTATCGAACGTTCTTCCTTTTGAGGTTTCTCTGCGTCAATTCATGCAGACAAGCCACAAGGACCTGATCGATCGTATCGAGCAGACTTACGAGTTGTCGAAAGACGATGAGCCAAAGCTGCACGAGGCCGTGAAATCATTCAAGAAAACTGGCGCGTATTAATCAGAGCGATCTGATTGTACCCACCGCATAACTCGGAAGGTCTCGTACCTTCCCGGTCATTGGAGGAAATACGATGTCAGGAATGAAGGAAATCCGGACCAAGATCAAGAGCGTGCAAAACACGCGAAAGATCACGAAGGCGATGGAAATGGTGGCTGCGTCCAAAATGCGCAAAGCCCAGGACCGTATGCGTTCGGCTCGTCCCTACGCGGACAAAGTTCGGAATATTTGCGCCAACCTGGCCAAGGCAAACCCTGAATACCGCCATGAATACATGGTGGCGCGCGACGAAATCAAAAACGTGGCTGCGATTGTTGTGACAACTGACAAAGGTCTGTGTGGTGGCTTGAACACCAACATTCTGCGTTTGGTGACCAGCAAGTTTCAGGAGTTTGGTGCCAAGGGCGCAAAGGTACGAGCAACCGCAATCGGTACAAAGGGCGCTGGCTTCTTTAACCGCATTGGTGTTGATGTGACTTCCAAGGTAACGGGTCTTGGCGACAAGCCCCACCTTGAAGCACTGATCGGCGCGATCAAGGTTCAACTTGATGCGTACGTTGCAGGCGAAGTGGATGCTGTTTATTTGGCATACACCCGCTTTGTAAACACCATGAAGCAAGAAGCCGTGTTCGAGCAATTGCTGCCCTTGGGTGGCGACAGGCTGCAAGCCGATGAGGGTTCCACGTCGTGGGACTACATCTATGAGCCGGATGCGAAGGCCGTGATTGACGATTTGTTGCTGCGCTACATCGAAGCATTGGTGTATCAAGCAGTGGCAGAGAACATGGCTTCAGAACAATCAGCACGTATGGTTGCGATGAAGGCAGCGTCAGACAACGCCAAGAATGTGATCAGTGAACTGCAACTTACCTACAACAAAGCCCGTCAGGCTGCCATTACGAAAGAATTGGCAGAGATCGTCGGCGGCGCAGCGGCTGTGTAAGCGGATGTTCGGAACGATTTTGAATTAAGGAAATAACGATGAGTACTGCGACAAACGAAGGAAAAATCGTACAGTGTATCGGCGCGGTTATTGACGTTGAGTTTTCACGCAACAACATGCCGAAAGTGTACGACGCGCTAACCATGGAAGGTTCCGAACTGACACTGGAAGTTCAGCAGCAGCTGGGTGACGGTGTAGTTCGTACCATCTGTTTGGGTGCATCAGACGCTTGCGCCGTGGCATGGCTGTGAAAAACACAGGCAAGCCAATTTCAGTTCCCGTGGGCCAAGGCACACTGGGCCGCATCATGGACGTATTGGGTCGCCCAATCGATGAAGCGGGTCCCGTGAATACCGACGCAACACGTGCCATTCACCAAAATGCCCCTGCTTTCGACGAACTGTCACCTTCGACAGAACTGCTCGAAACAGGCATCAAGGTGATCGACTTGATCTGCCCATTCGCCAAAGGCGGTAAGGTAGGCTTGTTCGGTGGTGCGGGTGTGGGCAAGACCGTGAACATGATGGAATTGATCAACAACATCGCCAAGCAGCACGGTGGTTATTCCGTGTTCGCTGGTGTGGGTGAGCGTACTCGTGAGGGTAACGACTTCTACCACGAGATGAAAGACTCCAACGTGTTGGACAAAGTTGCACTGGTTTATGGCCAGATGAACGAGCCTCCCGGCAACCGTTTGCGCGTTGCCTTGACTGGCTTGACCATGGCTGAATACTTCCGTGACGAAGGCCGCGACGTTCTGCTTTTCGTGGACAACATTTACCGCTTTACATTGGCCGGTACTGAAGTGTCTGCGTTGTTGGGTCGTATGCCTTCTGCGGTGGGTTACCAGCCAACACTGGCCGAAGAAATGGGTCGCTTGCAAGAGCGTATTACTTCGACCAAGAAGGGCTCCATTACTTCAGTGCAAGCTGTATACGTTCCTGCGGATGACTTGACCGACCCGTCACCTGCTACAACGTTTGCTCACTTGGATGCAACAGTTGTGTTGTCTCGTGACATCGCTTCTTTGGGTATTTACCCTGCGGTGGATCCACTGGATTCCACATCACGCCAGGTTGACCCCAACATCATCGGCGAAGAGCACTACAACGTGGCTCGTGGCGTGCAGCAAACACTGCAGCGCTACAAGGAACTGCGCGACATTATCGCGATTTTGGGTATGGACGAATTGTCTCCAGAAGACAAGCTGGCCGTAGCCCGTGCGCGTAAAATCCAGCGTTTCCTGTCACAGCCTTTCACAGTGGCTGAAGTATTTACCGGTTCACCTGGTAAGTATGTATCACTGAAGGAAACCATTCGCGGCTTCAAGATGATTGTGAACGGTGAGTGTGACCACTTGCCAGAGCAGGCTTTCTACATGGTAGGTACCATTGACGAAGCCTTCGAAAAAGCCAAGAAAATTCAGTAATCCGATTGGTGTGTCGTGCACCGGCCAAGGTGAAAACCCAAGCCGGTGCCCATCACAAAGGAAATGAGTATGTCGACAATCCGCGTGGACGTGGTGAGTGCAGAGGAATCAATCTTCGAAGGTGAAGCAGAGTTTGTAGCTTTGCCCGGAGAGCAGGGTGAACTGGGTATTTACCCACGTCACACCCCGCTGATTACACGCATCAAGCCCGGTACAGTTCGCATCAAGATTGCGGGTCAAGCTGAGGAAGAAGTGGTGTTTGTAAACGGTGGCGTGTTGGAAGTACAACCCAACGCAGTGACTGTTCTTGCAGACACAGCCCTTCGCGGCAGCGACCTGGATGAAGCCAAAGCAACGGAAGCCAAGCGTTTGGCTGAAGAGGCATTGGCCAATCGCAGTGCGGACATTGACTATGCTCAAGCACAGGCTGAATTGGCTTCCGCGATTGCACAGTTGCAGGCCATCAAGCGCTTGAGAAAAGTACGCTAAGCAGTACAAGGTTGAAAAGCCAGTGAAAAGCCACGGTGAAAGTCGTGGCTTTTTTCTTGAGCGGAACCATTGTGAAACCCTGTGGAACCTACGTGCGGGGATTCGCAACATAAATGGCAATCAAGGAGCCATTTATGTATCAGAAATTCGATGATTTGTTGAAAGACCTTCAACAGAGTCGCCCAAGCAACATGACCCCTCTGGGTCGCGTGTTCTTCTTCAACGACCAAGCCGTATTGCTGCAGCACGGGGAGATGGAAGGCATTACTTGGGTTGATATTCACATTGAATTGAAACGTTTTCGCGTGGACAGCCTGGCCGCTGCCAAGAAGGTGTTGCAAGCCAATCGCGAAATGGGCGCATCGACACCCATTCCCTCCTGGTTTGCAGTTGATCCCAAAAATGATTGCCTGGTATTCATCAATCGCCTGGACTGGCGGCATATCACCTGCAAAATTCTGGAAGACCATATTTTGCGGTGCATTGAACAAATGGGAAGTGCGTTGGCGACTGAGGGTGTGTAATCCGCTTTGAATTTTCTACAGGTTAGAATAAAGGCATGAAAATCGCCTTGTATTCTGACCTGCATCTTGAAACGATGCGCCACTTTCCCGCTTTGGCGGCTGTTCCACAACCTGCTGAGGACGTGGACCTGATGATCCTTGCCGGTGACATTCACCAAGGCACTCAGGGCTTGAATGCCCTGGCAGACTTGGGAGAGAAACAGCACATCTACGTGGCAGGCAATCACGAGTATTACAACCACGACATTGAAATTCTTGACGACCATTTGTTTGAACTGGCCGCGAAGAAGCAATTGAATTACCTGCAGCGCACCAGCGTGGTGATTCAGGGTGTGCGTTTTTTGGGTTGTACCTTGTGGACTGATTTCAATATTCAGCCCGGTTGGCGGTTTGGTGCCGAGCTTGTGGCCAAGCGTTTTTGCCGGATTACAAGTTAATCCGCATGCGCGGCAAACAGTTTTCCCCAAGCATGGGCATCGATTTGCACTACCAGAATATCGATTGGCTGGAGTCTGCACTGGCTTCACCGTTTGATGGAAAAACCGTGGTCATTACTCACCATGCGCCCCACCCGCAAAGTATTCACCCACGCTTTAACTTAAGCCCGATCAACGCGGCGTTTGTATCTGACCTGAGTCGTTTGATGGGCAAAGCCGATGTGTGGGTGCACGGGCACATGCATGATTCCTTCGATTACACCGTTCACAACAACGGTGGTCAAACCCGCGTGTTGGTGAATCCGCGTGGTTATGTTCGCAAAAAAGGCAAAGCGCGAAAAATGGAGCGTGGGCAAGTGCAGGTGACGCCGCAGGCTTTTGAGAATCCTTTCTTCAACCCGCACATGGTGTTTGAAGTATGAAGTTGACGGCCAACCTGAGTTGGCTTTACACCGAGTTCGATTTCCAGGACCGATTGGATGCTTGTGCACAGGACGGGTTCAGGCATGCAGAGTGCATGTTTCCTTACGATTATCCTGCTGAACTGTTGCGCGACAAGGCGCTCGAGGCTGGCGTGCAATGGGTGTTGATTAACGCACCGGCAGGTGATTGGGGCAAAGGCGATCGCGGGTTGGCCAGTTCGCCTTCGCGGCGCGACGAATTCAAGCGTTCAACAGAACAGGCAGTGAATTACGCCACGGCGTTGGGCGTGCGCAAAGTGCATGTGTTGGCGGGCGTTGTAAATTCAAACGATGAACAAAGCATGCGGGCGGCTTGGAACTGTTACGAGAAAAACTTGTTGTGGTTGGCCAGCACCATGAAAGCTGAGGCAATTGACTGGTTGATTGAACCGATTAACCGGTTTGACGTGCCTGGTTACCTGTTGAGCCGCCAGGCCGACGCCCATGAACTGTTGAGTCGCTTGAACCAGCCCAACCTGGGTGTGCAAATGGACTTGTATCATTGCCTGCGCACCGAAGGCGAGGTGCTGAATGCACTGAGCGAATACTTACCCTCTGGGCGGGTGAAGCACATGCAACTTGCTGGTGTACCCAATCGCGACGAGCCAGGGGCCAGTGAGTACGCGCCGGTGTATGCCCATTTGAAAATGTTGGGCTACAACGGGCACATGGGTTGCGAGTATCGGCCCAAGGCAGGCACCCGTGATGGCCTTGGCTGGATCCGAAGTACCGGTTTTTCAGGCACAATGGAGACCTTCGAAACTTGAGCTTGGGCGGGCAACCGCTGGAAGAATGCGCATGCAAGACGCTGAACTGAAGCAACTGCTCGAAAACACCAAAACGATCGCTGTGGTAGGTTTCTCCTCGCAGGCCCACAAGCCCAGTTTTTTCGTGGCCAAGTACCTGCAATCGCAGGGTTATCGAATTTTGCCAATTAACCCGGCTTTGCAAGGGCGGCCCAGTGGCTTGATGGGCGAAACCTGTTACCCCGATTTGAAAACAGCGATCGCGGAAACGGGTTTGAAGATTGATGTGGTGGATGTGTTTCGCCGTGCTGAACACACCCCCGATGTATTGGCCCAGGCCATGAATGTGGGTGCCGGCGCAGTGTGGTTGCAGCAGGGTATTCGCAACGACCTGGTGGAAGCCAAAGCCCGCGCGGCGGGTTTGCCCTTTGTGATGGACCGTTGTTTGAAAACCGAACACCAGCGTCTGTTTTTAGTTTGAATTTATACAAGAAGCACTTACGAACATGAGCAGTTTTCAGCCCGTCAAGAACGACACCTTTCTGCGTGCATTGCGCCGCGAAGCCACTGAGTACACCCCTGTCTGGCTGATGCGCCAAGCAGGCCGCTATTTGCCAGAGTACCGGGCAACACGCGCGAAAGCGGGCAACTTCATGGGTTTGTGCACCAACCCTGAAGCAGCTTGTGAGGTGACTTTGCAGCCGCTGGAGCGCTACAAGCTGGACGCTGCCATTTTGTTCTCGGACATTCTGACCGTGCCTGACGCCATGGGTTTGGGCCTTTACTTTGCAGAAGGCGAAGGCCCCAAGTTTGAGCGCCCGCTGGTTACTGAGGCCGATGTGGCCAAACTGGCGGTGCCTGACATTGGCACCAGCCTGCGCTATGTAACAGATGCAGTCAGCACCATTCGGGGTGCCTTGGGTGGGCGTGTGCCGCTGATTGGTTTTTCAGGCAGCCCTTGGACTTTGGCTTGTTACATGGTTGAAGGCGGTGGCAGCAGCGATTTCCGCAAAGTGAAAACCATGCTGTACAAGCGGCCAGACCTGATGCACCGTATTCTTGAAGTGACCACGGAAGCTGTGAGCCAATACCTGCGTGCGCAAATTGACGCGGGTGCCCAGGCAGTGATGATTTTTGACAGCTGGGGTGGTGCCTTGGCTGATGGCGCATTCCAGAAGTTCAGCCTGAATTACATCAAGAAAATCGTAGCCAGTTTGCCTTTGCAGGCGAACCGTGGCAGCTTCACGGAAAACATTCCCTCCATCGTTTTCACGAAGGGTGGTGGTTTGTGGCTGGAAGACATTGCATCGAGTGGTGCCAGCGCCGTGGGGGTGGACTGGACCGTGAACCTGGGCCAGGCCCGTGCACGAATCGGCGACCGTTGTGCCATTCAGGGTAACCTCGACCCCAATGTGTTGTTTGCAGAGCCAGCTCAAATTGAAGCTGAAGTGGCCAAGGCACTCGAAAGTTTTGGGGTGCCACAAGCGGGTGCAGGCCATGTGTTCAACTTGGGGCATGGCATTTCCCAATTCACCAACCCGGACAGCGTTGAAGTGATGGTGAACGCTGTACATGCCTACAGCCGCAAACAAAGGCAGTAAAAACTTGGACTTATGCACATTTTTGGCGCAAGGCAGAAGAAACGTTTTTTTGCATTGCACGACGAATGGAAAAGCAGGCAGATCAGTTAAGTTATTGTTTTAAAACAGTAAAAAAGCATTTTACAAAATTTGTACTTTACATGAATGCTCACATCCTGTAGCACACCCGTGGATTATTTCCACGGATGTCCACAAAGTTATCCACATTGACTGTTAAAAAATTTGTATTCCGTTTAATTCAAGCCAGCTAGTCCATGAACTTAAAGTAAGCTGTGAAGACAGACCCAAACAAAAACACGTCATCTAACCCGATCAAGGGACATACTTTGCTGGTGAATGTGTTGGTTGCTGCACCGCTTCCCAAAGCTTTCACTTACCAATGGCACAGTGAACACATGCCCCGATTTGGAATGCGTGTCATTGTGCCGTGGGGGCGTCAGCATCGAATTGGTCTGGTTCAGGGTGTTGCTCCTGATCAGCAATTGGCCGAGAACATCAAACCCGTGCACTCGGTGTTGGACCAAGGTGAATGCCTGAGCGCCCAGTGGCAGGCCTTGATTGAATTTGCCGCCAAGTACTACCACCATCCTTTGGGCATGATCGCGCTTGAGGCCTTGCCCAAGGCCTTGCGGGTTCTGAATGCCCGTGGAGAGGAGCCGGTGATGGTGGCCAAATCCCGAGAACATGCCATGAAGTTGCTGGCAGAGCGTACCGATCCGGACACCAGTGTCAAAGCCAACAAAACCAAAATCGACAAACTTGAAAAGCCGGAGCTGAATGCCGAGCAACTGGACGCTGTGGCGCAGCTGGCCAACGCCAAAGGTTTTAACCCCTTTCTGCTCTATGGAGTAACTGGCAGTGGCAAAACCGAGGTGTACCTGCACACGGTGGAAGAGCGCTTAAAGCAAGGTGAGCAGGTGCTGGTGCTGCTGCCAGAAATTAACCTGACCCCTGCAGCACAGGCTTTGTACAAAGAACGCCTGGCCCCGCACAGGGTTGTGGTAATGCACAGCAACCTGGCCGAACTGACCCGAACCAAGGCCTGGTTCGAGGCTGCTACGGGCGCTGCCGATGTGATTATTGCCACACGCCTGGGCGTGCTGACCCCACTGCCCCGGCTTGGCATGATTGTGGTGGACGAAGAACACGACCCTTCATACAAGCAGCAAGACGGCATGCGTTACCATGCCCGCGATTTGGCGCTGATGCTGGCCAAACAGCGCGAGGTGCCGATTGTACTGGGCTCGGCCACCCCTGCCCTGGAAAGCTGGTTGAAGGCCGACCTTGGGGCGTACAAGCGCTTGTGTTTGAAAAACCGGGCGGTGCTGGGTGCCAGTTTGCCAAAAGTGGAACTGATCAACACGGCCAACTTTCCGGCCAAAGAAGGATTGAGCGAGCCAGCCATGCAGGCGCTGGTGCAAAACTTCGAGGCCGGCAAACAAAGCATTGTGTTTTTGAACCGCCGGGGGTATGCGCCACAAATGGTGTGCAATGCCTGTGGTTGGGTGGCCAATTGCGACCATTGCACAGCTCATATGGTGTGGCACAAGAATGAACGCATGCTGCGTTGCCACCATTGCGGCGCTGGCCAGCGGGTGCCCACGCATTGCCCCACCTGTGGCAATCAGGACTTGACCGGGTTTGGCCGCGGAACCCAGCGCATTGAGGAAACACTGGCCGGCTTGTTGCCCACTGCAAATATTTTGAGAATTGACGCCGACAGCACCCGCAACAAAGGGCAAATGGAAGCGTTGCTACAACAGGCGCACAGTGGAGAGGCCGATGTATTGGTGGGCACACAGATGATTGCCAAGGGCCACGATTTTGCCAATGTGGCCCTGGTGTTGGCCTTGAATGTGGATGCCTCGCTGTATTCGCATGCCTACCGTGCCCCTGAACGTCTGTTCGCCCAGTTGATGCAAGTGGCCGGCCGGGCGGGGCGCCGCGCAGGCGATGCCCGCATGGTGGTGCAAACCCGTTACCCCCAGCACCCCTTGTTCGATGCATTGAAAGCACACAATTACGAAAGCTTTGCCAGTCACGAAATGCAGGCCCGCAAGGATGCACGCATGCCGCCGTTTTCCCACCAGGCCACCATTCGGGCCGACCACAAAAAGCTGGCCAACTGCCTTCAGTTTTTAAGCACGGCGAGGGAGCTGGGTGAACCTTTGGTGGATGCAGACAGCCCTGTTTTTATGTGCGACCCGGTGCCGTTGACTGTGGTTCGGGTAGGCGGTATCGAGCGGGCGCAAATGCTGATTGAAAGCGAATCGAGACCTGCGCTTCACCGGTTTTTAACCCAGTGGCTGGCGCAATTGCACGAGCTGCCCGGCAGTGTGCGCTGGTTTTTGGAAGTGGACCCGGTCGATTTGTAAGTGCCCTCTGGTACAGTAATGCCTTCCCCTGGAGTTTCCCCCCTGTATGTCTGTTGGCCTGAACAAAGCCCAAAGCGAAGCTGTGAATTATGTCGACGGCCCCTGCCTGGTACTGGCGGGTGCGGGCTCGGGTAAAACACGGGTGATCACCCAAAAAATTGCGCACCTGATTCAAAACAAAGGCGTGAGCGCCAAGAATATTGCAGCGGTTACCTTCACCAACAAAGCCGCCAAGGAAATGGAGGAGCGCGCGGCCAAGCTGTTGCATGGCAATGAAGGCAAAGGCCTGTTGGTGTGTACCTTTCACAGCCTGGGCATTCGAATTTTGCGGGAAGAACACAAGCATGCCGGGCTGAAGGCACGTTTCTCGATTCTGGACGCGACCGATACTTACGGTTTGGTACAACAGCTGTACAGCACCACCGACAAGCAGTTGATACGCAAGGCGCAAAGTGTCATTTCACTGTGGAAAAACGGCCTTGTGGATCCAGACGCTGCTTTGGCGCAGGCCACTACCGAAGAAGAAGGTGATATTGCACGCCTGTACAAAAGCTACGAGGCCACCTTGGCGGCTTACCAGGCTGTGGATTTTGATGACTTGATTTTAAAGCCCACCCGCCTCTTGGCCAGCAACGAAGAAGTGCGCAGCCGGTGGCAAAACCGTTTGCGTTATTTGCTGGTGGATGAGGTGCAAGACACCAATGCTTGCCAGTACGATTTGTTGCGCTTGATTGCAGGGCCACGCGCCATGTTCACTGCGGTGGGTGATGATGACCAGGCCATTTATGCCTGGCGGGGCGCCACCATTGAAAACCTGCGCCAGTTGACTGAAGATTACCCGCAGTTGAAGGTGATCAAGCTGGAGCAGAATTACCGGTCGACCTTGCGAATTTTGCAAGCCGCCAACCGTTTGATCGAGAACAACCCCAAACTGTTTCCAAAAACGTTGTGGAGCGACCATGGTCCGGGTGAGCCGATTGTGATCAGCCCCATGGCCGATGATGAACATGAGGCTGAGCAAGTGGCCATGATGCTGAGCGGTCACCGGTTCGAGCGGCGAGCCAAGTACGGTGACTACGCTATTTTGTACCGCAGCAACTTTCAGGCGCGTATTCTGGAGCAGGCTTTGCGCCGCCAGAAAATTCCGTACATTTTGAGCGGCGGGCAAAGTTTTTTTGAACGCGCTGAAATCAAGGATGTGATTGCCTATCTGCGCCTGCTCGTGAATCAGGACGATGACCCGGCATTCATTCGCGCTGTGACCACGCCCAAGCGTGGCATTGGCCAGAAAACACTCGAGGCTTTGGGCACTTACGCTGGAACGCGTGGTGTTTCATTGTTTGAAGCACTGTTTGAAACCGGTGCTGAAAGCCACTTGAATGCAGGTATGGTCGATGCGCTTCGCACTTTCGGTACGTTCATCAACAAACTGGAATACCGGGCACAACGAGAACCTGCGCGTGATTTGCTCAATGAATTGTTGAGCACCATCAAGTACGAGGAGTGGCTTTACGAGCAGCAAGACGAGCGCGGTGCACAAGCCAAGTGGCAAAACGTACTCGACTTTGTGAAGTGGATGGGCGACAAAGGCGAGGAGGAAGGTTCAACCCTGCTGGACCTGACCCAGAAGGTGGCGTTGATGACCATGCTGGATCGGCAAGACGACGGCACCCGGCCTGATGCTGTGCAGCTAAGCACGCTGCACGCCGCCAAGGGGCTGGAGTTTCCGCATGTATTTTTGATTGGTTGTGAGGAAAGTATTTTGCCAAGTTTTGGCGACGGGGAAGGGCGCGAGCTGACCGATGACAGGCTGGAAGAAGAACGCCGCCTGATGTACGTGGGTGTCACCCGTGCGCAACGTAGCCTGAACATTACCTGGTGCAGGAAGCGCAAGAAAGCGCGTGAGTTGGTGAGCTGTTTTCCATCGCGGTTCATCAAAGAACTTCAGCTGGAAACCGACAAAGACCTGCCCGACGACACGCCCAAAATGAGCCCAAAAGACCGCTTAAGTGCGTTGAAAGGCATGCTCACCAAAGTGGGAACCTGATGGCAATTTTAGGCCGTTCTACGAAATCTGCTTACTGAAAGTTTTCTGACTCCAGAACTTTCACACCGGGTTCGGCTTTCAATGCCTCTTGCAACATGATGCGCGCCAGTTTTTCAACCTTTACGCTGCGCAAACGCTTGGGTAAAAGCGGGTTGAACAAACGGCTGGCCACCAAGCCGATTTCTTCGCCAAGCCGAAACTCTTCGCGCTGGCCATCGAGCAAACCAGGGCGTGCAATGATCACGCTCGGAATGCCGGAATTTTTAACAGCTTGTTCAGCCTCGCCTTTGGTGCGCAAGTACAGACCTTTCGCTTTGGCGTTCGCCATCATGGCCGAATTGAGCACGAAGCAAGGCACTGAATGCTGTGCCGCGAGTGCCGCAAACTGAGCCACCAGTGTGTAATCGACAAAGCGGAACTGTTCGGCTGTTTTTGCCACCTTGATGGTGGTGCCCAGGGTGCAGATGACCGCGTCGGCTTGCCACCAAGGCGCCTCTTCGGGAATCGCATTGAAGTCGATTAACTGGTTGAGCAACTTCGGGTGAGGTGTCAGGGGTTTGCGCGTCAGCGCCACCACTTTGCCCACTTGCGGATGCGCCAGGGCTTGTGCCAAGACATGATGACCCACAACGCCGGTGGCGCCGATCAGCAACAAGGTTTTTTGGTCGTTCGTTGAACTCAAATCAAGTCCTCAATAAAAAACGCGGCAGTCCTAAGACTAACCGCGTTTCGCTGTCAAAGTCCAAAGGCTTGGTCAGGCGCTCTGTGTTTGCTTTTCTGCGGCTTTGCGTTTTTTGCGGGCAATTTGCTTGTCACGCATTTTCTTCATTTGACCCACGATAATGGCCTGATAGGTTTCCGGCAGGGTACGCACCATTGCGTCCATTGCGACTGCGTCTGGGCCAACCAGCACGCGGCGCTTATTGCCCTTCACGGCCTTCAAAATAATGTCGGCTGCCTTTTCTGCGCTGGTAATGAAGAACTTCTCGAAGAATTCCTTGCCCTGTTCAGAGTCAGCACCTGTGAACTCTTCAATTTCAGGGGAGGCAACGCTTTTGCGGGCAATTGCTGTTTTAATGCCGCCAGGGTGTACGCTGGTGGCAGACACGCCGCAGTTCATCATGTCCAGTTCCTGGCGCAGGCTTTCCGTGAAACCGCGCACAGCAAATTTGGTGGAGTTGTAGGTGCTTTGGGTAGGCTGTGCACACAGGCCAAACAGGCTGCTGGTGTTGATGATATGTCCTTCGCCCGATGCTTTCAGGTGTGGCAAGAATGCCTTGGTGCCGTACACTACGCCCCAGAAGTTGATGCCCATGATCCATTCAAACTTGTCGTAGTCGATGTGTTCAACCGGGGTTGCATAGGCCACGCCGGCATTGTTGAAAATCAGGTTCACTTTGCCATGGTCTTTTGCGGTTTGGTCGGCCCAGGCGTACATCGCCTCACGGTTGGACACGTCCAGTTGCTGGCTGGTGACCTTGACATTGGGTGCCGCGGCTTTGACCAGTTTCACGGTTTCGGCCAGGCCTTTGGTGTCAACATCGGAGATGGACACGTGGCAGCCTTCTTTGGCCAGTTGAAGTGCCAGAGTGCGGCCCATGCCTGAGGCTGCGCCTGTGATTGCGGCAACCTTGCCGTTGAATGATTTCATGTGTCGGTCTCCAATGTGCTGTGTTGTAGCTGTAATTTGACAATCGTGGTTGTCAATTTAATGTTGGGCCTGCATACTGTCAATGCCTATTTTTTGAGTATATCTTCCAATTATGAATGCGAAAGCACCGGAGCAAATTGCCAAAGCCGCAGGGCGTCGTTACCGTGGGGTGTCCAATGAGACCCGCAAGGCCGAGCGACGGCTCAAGTTGATTGAAGCCGGCATCAAGGTGTTCGGCTCGACCGGTTATCACGCTGCCACGGTGAAAGGCTTGTGCCAGGAGGCCGGGCTGACTGAGCGATACTTTTACGAAAGTTTCAGCAATGCAGAGGCTTTGTTCACCGCCTGCTACCTGCACATTACCGACACCTTGCGCGAGAAGTTGCAGAAGGTGTTGTTGGGTATGGAAGACGACAACCTGGAGCAGGCCACCCGCACAGGTTTGACCGTGTTTTTCAGCCAGTTCAAGGAAAGTCCGCAGGCCGCCCGAATTTTGTTGGTCGAGGTGTTGACGGTAAACCGGCACTTGGAAGAATTGAGCTTGAAAACTTTGTACAGCTTTGTGGAAATGCTGGAAACACTGGCCAAACCCCTGATTGAACAGAGAAAGGACGGCGCAGTGAAAGGCCTGGATTCCACTTTGTTGGCCTCGGGCCTGGTGGGGTCCGTGCTTTACATGGCTGCCCGTTGGAGCTTGGACGGCTGCAAAAAACCTGTAGAAGATGTGGTGGAAAACGCCATGCTGATATTTCGTGGCGTGGGCATGCTGCTGACAGAATAAAAAAACCCGCCTGGTGGCGTTTTTTGAGACTAGGGTGGTTCCCCCCAATTTACTTGGCGGCCTCGGCAGCTTGCTCAGCGGCCGGTGCTTCGGCAGCAGGTGCAGCTGGCTCGGGTGCCACGAAATCGGCGCCCACTTGTTTGCCCATGTAGGCCACCGCGCGAGCCACTTCGATGTCGTCAAGGTCAGAATTGCCGCCTTTGGCTGGCATGGCGCCAATGCCATTCACTGCGTTTTGCCAGAGTGTGTCAAAGCCTTTGCTCAGGCGGGCTGACCATTGACCTTGATCACCTGTTTTTGGCGCACCGGCTGCACCCGCAGTGTGGCAGGCCGCACAAGCTGCCGCATACACCTGTTCGCCAGTTTTCAATACTTTCGGTGCGTTGGCATCCACAAAGTCAACGGTGCCCACTGGTGCCAGGCGCGCGGCGATGGATTCTTCTGAAAACGCATTGCTGCCAGCGGCTGGCTTTTCGCTGCTGCTGACGTAATAAGCCAGCAAAATAATGACGAAAATCGGAATGACAAACGCGGCAACCACTGCATAGATAAGTTGCTTGGGTGTCTTGATTAGAAGTTCGTGTTCGTTTGAATCGCTCATACGACGTCCTGATTGAAAGCGCTGGTTGAAACGTAATTATTAGGGCTGCACAATACTGGCTGACAAACGCCGATGGACGCGCCTGTGGACGTGCCCGATTGATGTTTAGGCCTTGCGGCATGTACGCAGCATCAAAACAACTGTAAATTGTATCTTGAAAAATGCTTTAAACCCAAATATTTATTGCTGAAAATGCAAGCCTGTACTGCAGAGGGATGAGATTTTGAAGAGTGCATTGAGCGAAAACCATCGTTATGGTTTGCCCATGGTGGTTATTCACTGGTTGATGGCGGTGGGCATTTTGACGGCATTTGGCATGGGTTTGTACATGGTGGACATTCCCGGCATTACGCCGTTCAAGTTGAAATTGTTCAACTGGCACAAGTGGCTGGGCGTTACCTTGTTTGCCTTGGTGTTGTTGCGCATGGTGGTTCGAATGTTGTCGAAAACCCCCAAATACCCGGCACATTGGGGGCACAACACGGTGCTGCTGGCCAAATTGGGGCATTTGGCCTTGTACCTGTTCATGTTGGGTGTGCCGGTGTTTGGCTACCTGTACAGTTTGGCCTCGGGTTATCCGGTGGTGTGGTTTGGTGTAATCGAGCTGCCGGTGCTGATTGAAAAAAATGCGGAATTGAAAGAGTTGTTTAAAACCTTGCATGAACTTTCAGGCAAAGGCTTGGTCTTGTTGGTGGTGGGCCATGTGTTGATGGCCTTGAAGCATCACGTTCTGGACCGCGACGGTATTTTAGGCCGCATGATCCCCGGAATGCGAGCCGACTAATTTTTTCGATCAATTGCAGATTGTTTTAAAGCCCCGCAGGATTCATATGAATTACTCATTCGCCAAGGCGTTGACAGGCCTGGCATTCTCAGTTTGTAGCATGTCCGCCCTGGCCGCGCCAATTGATGTAACACAAAGTGAAGTCAAGGCCACATTCAAACAGTTCAATGTGCCAGTGAGTGGCAATTTCAAGAAATTTACAGGCGACGTGCAGTATGACCCAGCCAAGCCAGCTGACACCAAAGCCACCCTTGGCGTAGACACCGCCAGTTATGATCTGGGCGACCCCGAGTACAACAAAGAGGTTGCGGGGAAAGACTGGTTTGATTCAAAAAATCACCCCAAGGCCACCTTTGTGATTACTGGTGTAACCGGCAGTGGCAACAATTTGCAGGCCACCGGCGATTTGACCATTCGAGGCATCAAAAAACCATTGAAGTTTCCGGTAAAAGTTCAGACAGCGGGTGGCAAGCACACGTTCACCGGCAAAGCCCAGATCAAGCGCCTGGAGTACAAAGTGGGCGCCGATGGCGAGTGGGGCGACACCAGCCTTGTGGCCGATGAAGTGGTGATCGATTTTAAATTGGTGATGCCTGCCAAGTGAGCAGGCACGCCATGATATATACAGCAACAACAAGGAGTTAGGGATGTTTAAGCAAGTATCAAAAACAATGTTGGGCGGTGCGCTTGCACTGGGTATGTTCGGTGCTTTGGGCGCAGCCAATGCGGCGGTGGACACTTACATCATCGATCCAAGCCACACTTTCCCGTCATTTGAGGCGGACCACATGGGTGGGCTTTCGTTGTGGCGTGGCCAGTTTGAAAAAACCAAGGGCATGGTGACTTTGGACCGTGCGAAGAAAACCGGCACCGTGGACATTGAAATTGATGCGGCCAGCCTTGATTTTGGCCATGGCAAGATGAACGAGCACGCCAAAGACGTGGACATGTTTGATGTGGAAGCCCACCCCACGATTACCTACAAAGCCAGCAAAATGCGCTTTGAGGGTGACAAGCCTGTTGAAGTGCTGGGCGATTTGACCTTGAAGGGGATTACCAAGCCTGTGCCTTTGAAGATCAACACTTTCAAGTGCATTATGCACCCCATGAAAAAAGCCGAGGTGTGCGGTGCGGATGCGGTGGCTGAATTCAAGCGCACGGATTTTGATCTCGGTTACGCCGTGGACCGCGGATTTTTCCCGGAGGTGAAAGTGCTGATCACCATTGAAGCTGTGAAGCAACCCAAGTAAATGATGAGGTAATAAAAAAGGCCGGTGACTTTACAATCACCGGCCTTTTTATTTGCCGCGAACTTTACTTGCTTTCTGTGGCGTGTTCCAGTTTTTCAGGCTTGTTGTCGCCGCGTGTTTTCCACAGCGAGAACAACACACCACCGGCGATCAGGCCCAAGGTTACGCTGAGCGAGAAGGCAGGGGGGAATTTGCCGATGAAGTTCACCAGGAAAATTTTGCTGCCAATGAACACCAGTACCATTGCCAAGGCGTACTTCAGGTAGTGGAAGCGATGGATCATTGCGGCCAGTGCAAAGTACAGGGCACGCAAACCCAGGATCGCAAAAATATTGCTGGTGTACACAATGAACGGGTCGGTGGTGATCGCAAAAATTGCGGGCACGGAATCAACCGCGAAAATCAGGTCCACAAACTCGATCAATACCAAGGCCAACAACAGGGGGGTTGCAAAACGCACCACTTTGCCGGTTTTTGGGTCGGGTTCGTTCACCACAAAAGCATTGCCGCGCAGGCCTTCGGTGACACGCATGCGTTTGCGCAAAAACTTCAGGATCGGGTTGTTCTCGATGTCGGGTTTGCTGTCCGCCATGAACCACATTTTGATACCGGTGATCACCAGGAAGGCACCGAACAGGTAAAGCACCCAGCTGAATTCTTTTACCAGTGCGGCACCCAGGCCAATCATGATGGCGCGCAACACGATCACACCCAAAATACCCCAGAACAACACGCGGTGCTGATACTGGCGGGGAATGGCGAAGAACGAGAAGATCATGGCGATGACAAACACGTTGTCCATCGACAGTGATTTTTCAATCGCGAAACCGGTGAAGTAGTTCATACCGCTCTCAGAACCCAGGTACCACCACACCCAGGCACCGAACAGACAGGCTGCAGTGATGTAACCGCCCGAGAGCAGCAAACTTTCCTTGACCCCGATTTCGTGGTCATCTTTGTGCAGCACGCCGAGGTCGAAGGCGAGCAGCGCAACCACAATACCGACAAACAACAGCCAAATCCATGCGGCTGTGCCGAGAAAATCGGTGTGCATGAATTCCATTAAAACGTCCACTTTGATACTCCATGAGGGTTGAATTGAACACGGCGCCATGGTGTACCAGTTGTGGTTTCGAAAAAACCAGTATTTAATGAACTATTACTTCGGTTTTTGCGCAGTTAAATTGTTGAGGTGCCGCAGATGATGAACTACCGCCACTTGCATTACTTCTGGATGGTCGCCAAAGAAGGTGGTTTTGCACGTGCTGCCGAGCGAATGGACATGGCCATTCAAACCATCAGCGCGCAGGTGCGCGAACTTGAAAAAGACTTGGGGCATCAGTTGCTAAAGCCGGATGGGCGTGGCGTGGCATTGACTGAAGCCGGGCAGGTGGCCTTTGCCAAAGCCGAGGAAATTTTTCAACTGGGCCAAAGCCTGCCGGAGTTAGTACGGGCGGTGGCCAGCAAACCGGTGAAGCGTTTCAGGGTGGGTTTGTGCGATGGCATCTCGAAACTGGCGGTGCATGCCTTGTTGAAGCCTGTGTTGGATACGGAAGACCTGCACCTGACTTGCCATGAAGGCGAACCTGAGCAGTTGCTGGCGGAGTTGGCTTTGCACCACCTTGATTTTGTGTTTGCCGGGCAGCCCCCGCCAGCCAACCCCAACTTGCGCATGCAAAGCCGGGTGCTGAATACAACCACGGTGGATTGGTTCGGCGCTTCGAGGTGGGTGAAAAAAAGCAGTGTGAACAATTTTCCACAATGCCTGGCTGAATTGCCGGTGTTACTGCCCACTGGACATTCCCGCTTGCGGATAGACTTGAATTACTGGTTTGAGCAGCAGGGAATTGTGCCCCATGTGGTGGGCGAATTTGAAGACAGTGCCTTGATGTCGGTGTTTGCAGCCCGTGGCCTGGGTGTGTTTCCAGTGAGCCGTTTGGGTGTGTACGACGCGGGTACCTTAAGCGGTTTGCGTCTGCTGGGGCAATGCCCTGATTTGCACGAGGAAATTCATGGCGTGTGGAATGTGAAGGGAATCGACCACCCTTTGGTGGTCGAATTGTTGAAAGCCTAGGCTGCGGCCACTGCTGCTTCAATTTCCGCGAAGGTGCTGGCCTTCACTGGGTCCATCACTGGGATACCCATTTGCCGCGCAATTTGTGTCGAAGAGAACAGGCCCACCACGCGCATTTTGCCGGAGCGGTTGTCCACCACCAGCGCGTGTTGCCGGTTGTGTTCACGCAGTGTGGCAATAATATGGCCTACCTCGGCGCGCGACACTGCGCCAAACTCCAGAAACTCCAGGTCGGGCAGTTTCACCATCACATCATTCACGGTTAGCTCGGGCACATTGCGGTTGCTCGATGAAGCTTCCTTGATTGCGCGCTCGCCGGCCAGGTCGTTGGCGGTGAGCAGGCCTTGAAGATGACCTTGTTCATTGCGAACGAACAGCAGTTTGACGCCGCACACAATCATGGTGGTGCGGGCTTGCTCAAGTGTTTCAGAGCCCGAAATGCTCACGGGGTGTACACGCCGAAGGTCTGTCATGGCGTCGAAGGCTGGCGAATCGGCTGTCAGCTTCAAAGGGCGACTGGGGTCGCTGACCGTAATGGTGTCAGTGGCGCCAGCGCTGATGTGTTCGAGTGCTTGGTAGTGTTGTCTGATCATGTTGAAACCCTTTTTGACACACAGTCTTGATGCATCCGCCGACTTGGGGCCGGCGGGCGAATTTGCAGGACGGACTGCATGCAAAAGGGGGGACAGGCACAAGGGTTTGTTGCCTTGTGTCGTGGCAGTGCGAGCACCGTCCACTAGAAATTTAGTCTACGCTGCTGGCAAAAAGTTTCAAGTCAGTAAAAGCCCGGAGGACACAGGTGAATACCCGTCTATTTCAGCGGTGTACCCAAGGCATAAGGCAGCAGGTTCATGACTTCTTTGCTGACGCCCATGGCCAGGTGGGGGGTGTCGATTTCGATGTGCTCAACATTGGGGCTGAAACGGTCGATACAGGCTTGCCAACTTACGATGGAGTCTTTCTTGCAGTACAGCGCGACGATGGGGCAAACAATTGGATGCTCGAACCGTTTCAGCGTGCTGTTTTCAATGGATTCCACATCCAGCCCACGAATGTCATAAAGCGCTTTGACTGCCGTGTATTTTGGCCCGCCAATGACCGGACTGCCGATGGTGACGATGCGGCTCACGTTTTGTTGCACCTCACGTGCCGCCTCGCGAGCCAGGTAGCCACCCAGACTCCAGCCCAGTAGTTTGATCGGGGCTTGGGCTTGCTCGGAATGTTCCTTGATGTCGCCAATTACCTGTGGAAGCAGTTTGCCCACTTCACCGTGATTGAAACCGGCAGACCAGTGCACGGCCTTGTAGCCCAGTGAATCCAGGTAGCGTTTGATGAAGGTCATGCTGCTGGAACTGGCACCAAAGCCCGGAAGCAACAACACGGTTTGGCCCTGGCCTACATTCTTGCGGGCAAGAAAACGCCAGCCCACGGCCAGCTTGGCGGCTTCGAATGGTGTTTTGGCCTCGCCCAATAACAGGCTGAGTTTGGGTTTGCCAATTGAATTGCCGTAACGTTTCTGGAATTCTGCTTTGTTCATGGGGTGTTACAAGGTTGTGCACACCCGAGAAAATACGGCAAGGCGGGGCTGTACACAAAGAGGAATTCCTCTAGTGGTGCACGGTTTATTGCAGCAGCGCTAGGCTTTGGTTGGCCAGGCGAATGCGCAGGGCCAGTTCGCGGGCGAGGTTGTTCTGAAGAATCTGGCTTAATTCGGGCTGGTATTCCTGCAACTGGTCAAATTGTGCAATGGGCAGAAATAGCAGTGTGCAGTCGGTGTCTGCGCGCACTGTGGCTGAACGCGGTTTGCGGTCAATCAGTGCCATTTCGCCAACCATGCTGCCGGGGCAAAACCGCATCAATCTTTCATTGCTGTGGCCGGTGTGGTGCCACGCACTCAATTGCCCTTGCCGCAACACATACAAGCCGCAAGGCTCAGCGCCTTCGGTGAACAGGGCTTGGCCTGCGGGCAGGGTCGTGGTTAACCAGTGTGCACAAAAGGCCTTTTTTTGTGCAGGGCTCATGTGATCGCACAGGTGGCTGTTTTCAAGGGTGCTATCGGCGCTGCATGCCATATTGTCGAAAGCGATTTGACCCAGCAACAGGTTTTCAATGTGCCAAAAGGCGTCGTCAATGTGGCCTTGTGTGGCAATCCCCAGACGCGCAAGGCAACTGCGCAACAGGGGTTCACCGCCCATGGCTTGTTCGTGTGTGGGCAGTACGGCCACGGTTTGGGTGCGTGGCAACCCTTGTTTGAAAAGCCGCTCAAGGCAGTCGCAGGCGGTGTCGTCAATGTAGCGCAGGTGGGTGAAATCGAGCACAGCGGATTGCGCCGGTGCCAATTCGTCTTGTAGTCGTATTGCAATGGCAGGGGCATTGCCAAAAAACAGATTGCCCTCAAAGCGTACCCAGGCCAAGTGTTCAAAGGCGGCGTCGAGTTGTTGGCGGTGGGCGCGCGGGCGCATGCTGCGTGAACGCGCCGCGGGCTTGGATTCAATGCTGCGCAGACCACTGCCGGATTGTTGTTGCAGAAAGTAAGCTGCCACAAACAGCACGCCGACCAAGGTGCCGATGAGCAAATTGCTGATCCCGGTGACAAATACCATGCTGAGCACCACCCACACGGTGAAGCGTTCTGTGGGTGCCATTTTGCGGCGTGTGCTGCGCGCTGCGAAACGCCTGATCAAGTCCAGTGTGTTGTCTTGAATCAGAAACAGGGAGCTGACTGCCACCGCAGTGGCAAGAATGTGCAGGGGCAGCTGAGCCAGAATTGGCCAGGTGAGCAGCAAAAGCAGGCCCAGCAGGCCCACGTACCAGGCTTCGCTTTGGCGGTGCTGGGCACCCACACCCAAGGCAGCGTTGCTTCTGGAAAAGTAGTTTGAGCTGGGCAGCGCCAAGGCCAGGCCGCACAGAACATTGGCCAGTGCCAGGGTGTTCAATTCTCGGCGGGTGTTGTGCCGGGTGCCGAGCGTTTGGTCGACTTGCAACAACGATTGCATGCTTTCCAGCACCACCAGCAAGGCCAGCACCGCCGCACCCACCAACACCTGAAGCAGCAGGCCAGGTGTACCCAGCAACAAGGCAGACACCTGTTGAACGCTGCCCACAAGGCTGGTTGTATCCAGGTTTTGCCACAATGGGTGGTTGGGCATGGCGGCTACAGTTTGCACGGGCAATGTGCCGGGCCATGCCCAAAGCAGCACGCCGTGCAGCGCAAAGCCGCAGGCCAGGCCGTACACCAGGCCAAGAGGGTTGGGGCGTATGGCGCGGAAGTACAGCAGCACGGCAACTGTAATTGCCGACACACTGAGCGCCATGGGTGAAAACAAGGCAGGGGTGCTGGCGGCTTGCAGGGCGGTGGTGTACACAGCAAAGCCCAGCATGGCGGGCAGCAATTTGTAGGCTGAGAAAAGACCCAGTGTGGTGTTCATGCCAATGAGCACCGGGGCTGGCAAAAACTGCATCAACGTGCCTACACCCTGTTGTTGGGCCAGTGCGATCAACAGGCCCGCGAGTGCAATTTCAAGCATCAACAACAGCATGAGCTCTGAGTGGTTGCTGGTAATTTGCAGAAAACCGAGCAAGGAACCAGCGACAATCAGTGCGGTTGAAGAACGTGGTCCACCGAATTGAACAGGCGCTCTACCAAACAAAGCGCCCAGCAAGCCGCCCAGAAATGCGCTGGCCAAACCTGCGTAAATGCCATATGCCAGACCGGCCTGACCCAATGGGGCAAAGGCCAACATACCATACACAATTGCCTGAGCGTATCCACCGAATGCGACCAGTGCGCCCGCTTTGAATTCGGTGTTCAAGGAAGAGTTCGCGCAGCCGAAGTTGAGTTGGACTTAGTCTACGCGAATTGCTTTATTTCGAGGTGGGCATGACGAATTCAGCACCTTTCTCGATGCTGTCTGGCCAGCGCTGCATGATGGATTTCTGGCGGGTGTAGAAGCGAACTCCTTCTTCGCCGTACGCATGCATGTCGCCGAACAGGCTTGCCTTCCAGCCGCCGAAGCCGTGCCATGCCATTGGCACAGGAATGGGCACGTTGATGCCTACCATGCCCACTTGCACCAGGCGGCCAAATTCGCGGGCCACATTGCCGTCGCGGGTGTAGCAGCTTACGCCGTTGCCGTATTGATGGCTGTTGATCAAATCCAGGCCTTCTGCAAAGTTGGCCACGCGCACGCAGCTGAGCACTGGCCCGAAAATTTCTTCAAGGTAAATTCGCATGTTGGGCTTGACGTTGTCGAACAAAGTGCCGCCGGTGTAAAAGCCAGTTTCGAAACCGGCTGGTTTTTGGCCGCGACCATCCACCACCAGTGTGGCGCCTTCGTCCACGCCAATTTGGACGTAGTCCTCAATGCGCTTCAATGCCTCGGCGGTCACGATCGGCCCCATCTCAGCTGACAAATCCATGCCGTCTGTTACCTTCAATATTTTCAGGCGGGCGGCCAGTTTGGGGATCAGCTTGTCGCCCACATCGCCCACCATCACAGCCACGGAAATGGCCATGCAACGTTCACCCGCGCTGCCGTAGGCGGCACCGATGAGTGCGTCAGTGACCTGGTCCAGATCTGCATCGGGCATCACCAACAGATGGTTTTTCGCGCCGCCCAGGGCTTGCACGCGTTTGCCGTTGCGGGCACCTGTTTCGTAGATGAATTTGGCAATGGGGGTGGAGCCTACAAAGCTGAGTGCGGCCACATCGGGGTGATTCAGCAGGGTTTCCACAGCCAGTTTGTCGCCGTGTACCACGTTGAATACACCATCGGGCAGGCCGGCTTCTTTCAGTAGCCTGGCCATGAAGTTGCCAGCGCTGGGGTCGCGTTCGCTGGGTTTCAGAATGAAGGTGTTGCCGCAGGCAATCGCCACGGGGAACATCCAGCACGGCACCATGCAGGGGAAGTTGAACGGGGTAATGCCGGCCACCACGCCCACAGGCTGGCGCAGGGTCCAGTTGTCGATGTTGGTTGAAACCTGTTCGGTGTAGTCGCCCTTGAGCAATTGCGGAATGCCGCAGGCAAACTCAATGATGTCGATGCCCCGGCTGACTTCGCCCTGCGCATCGGTAAACACCTTGCCGTGCTCGGCCGTGATGATGGCGGCCAGTTCGTCGCGGTGCTGGTTCATCAAGGCCAAAAATTTGTTCATGATACGCACGCGCTGAAGCGGCGGCTTGTTGGCCCACGCTGGCAATGCGGCTTTGGCGGCTTCCACGGCTTTGTTTACGGTGGCTATATCGGCCAGCTCAACCTGGCGGGCGACCCTGCCCAGCGACGGGTTGAATACATTGGCTGTTTTGCTGCCAGCCACGCTCACGGAATTGCCGTTGATGAAGTGGGCGACAGTTTGATCGTTTTTGTAGGGTTGCATGTATCTGGGCCTGCTTGTTTGCTTCGGAAAGACTCACATTGTCGCGCAAGCACGGGGTGGGTTGAATCGGTGCTAACACCAAGCTTCCGGAAATTTTCGATGAGCGCACCATGCACTGGCAATTTACTGAAGCCTGTCAGTAAAGCCCTGATTTTTAATCCAATTGTAATTGTCGGAGGTATTACTGACATAAGGCCTGTCACTAAGGTGGGCCCAGAATGAAAGCAGAGGAGACAGCAGTGATTACAGGCTTGACGAACAAGGCCGCGTTGCGGCGTGGTCTACAGGTGGGCGCAGCCAGTGCTGCCCTGTTGATGTTGGTGGGTTGTCTGGGCAGCAGCAACAACGACATTGCTGGCACCGATGGGCGAACCAATCCCAACGAGAATCCTAACCTGAAATACGATGTGAGCATTACCCGCACCACTTACGGTGTGCCGCACATTCGTGCCAAGGATTACGGCAGCTTGGGTTATGGGCAGGGTTACGCCTTTGCGCAAGACAACCTCTGCGTATTTCTTGAGGACCTGTTGACCATTCGAGGCGAGCGTTCACGCTTCTTTGGCCCCGACGGCACCTACACCATTGAGCCCAATGGCTCGACGGCCAACAACGTGGCCAGCGACTTCTTCTGGAAAAGCCTTTTTGCCTTTGAAGAAGAAGGCGATGATGGAATTACCCGCAATGCCTGGCAGCGCACCCGCGACAAGACCATTCCCGATTTTCAGAACGTAGTGGCCGGTTATGCCGATGGCGTGAACCGCTACATTACAGAATTGAAAGCAGGCGAGCATGAGTATGAACAGCCCGATGGCAGCAAGGTGCCCGCGCATGCCGCTTGTGCTGATGCTGAATGGCTGGCTCCAATTACCACGGATGACATGTACCGCCGCTTTGTGCGCCTGGCTGTGTTGGCCAGCAGCTCGGTGTTTGTGACTGAAATTGGCAATGCACAGCCACCGGGTGTGTTGCCCGGTTTGCCTGCGGGCGGTGGAGCCCCTGCGTTGCCTGTAGCCAGTGCGGGTAAAAAAGCCAAAACCCCCGGCGTTGCCGAGCAAGTGGCTTTGCTGAAGGCGAACCCGAACCCTTTCACTGCCATGCAGAACAAGGATCACTTCGGTAGCAATATGTACGCGTTTGGCAAAGACGCAACCGCCAATGGCCAGTCGCTGGTGTACGGCAACCCCCACTTTCCATGGAAGGGTACAGAGCGTTTGTACCTAAGCCACAATATTCTTGAACTGAATGGCGAAAAGGCCATGGACATCATGGGTGTGGGCCTTTATGGCGTGCCCGCGGTGTTGATTGGTTTTAACGAGCACGTAGCCTGGAGCCACACGGTTTCCACGGCTTTCCGATTTACGCTTTACCAGTTGCAAATCAACCCGGCCAACCCCACTCAGTACATGTACGAGGGTGAGATGCGCGACATGATCGCCCTGCCCACTGAAATTGAGGTGAAGCAGGCCGATGGCAGCATTACGAAAATGCAGCGCACCATGTATCGCAGTCATTATGGGCCGATGTTGGTGCTGGAGGCCAGCGGAGTGCCGGTGCTGGGCTGGAACCAGTTGATGGCGTTTACGCTTCGCGATGCAAACCTGGAGAATGACCGACTAATCAACCAGTTTGCCAAGTGGAACCTTGCCAAATCCCTGGAAGAGTTTATCGGCTTGCACGGTAGTGAACTGGGTGTGCCTTGGGTAAACACCGTGGCCAGTGGCCCGGGCAAGCCTGCTTACTATGGTGACGTGACTGTGGTGCCGCATGTGACCGATGAAAAAATTGCCGATTGTGCAGCAGAACCTTTCAACACGGTGGTGGGTCAGTTGTCACCAGGTTTACCTGTGCTCAATGGCTCACGCGAAGCCTGCGAGTGGGGTAGTGACCCCGATGCACCCGCGCCCGGCATTTTTGGCCCGGGTAACTTGCCCACGCTTCAGCGTGACGATTATGTAACCAACTGCAACGACAGCCACTGGCTGAGCAACCCACGTCAGCCGCTGACTGGTTTTAACCGGATTATTGGTGATGAAAATGCGGAGCGTACCTTGCGCACCCGCTTGTGCACCCTGCAAGCGGAACGCCGTTTGGGCGGGGCTGATGGCCTGCCCGGCAACCGTTTTACGCAAGACAACCTGAAAGACATTGCGCTGAACAGCGAAATTTATTCCGCTACTTTGGCCAAGCAATCGGTGGTGGATGCGCTGTGCCAAGTACCTGTGTTGTTGAGTACCAGCCTGATGCCAGTGCAAACCGCGGACGCTTGTGCCGCTTTGGGTGCGTGGGATGGCAAAGCCAACCTGGATAGCAAAGGTGCACACTTGTGGCGTGAGTTTTGGAGCCGGGCGATTGCCAACCCTGGTGGCTTGCCCGTGGGCGTGCCCCAACTGCATTTGCCGTTTGATGTGCCAGTGCCATTGTCATTGCCAACCAATTTGTGGGCCAATGGCTTCAATGCGGTTGACCCGGTGAACACACCCAACACATTGAACATTGCCAATCCGTTTACCGCAGCTGCTTTGGCCGATGCAATTTTGGCGGTACAGGCCGCTGGTTTTGCGCTGGACGAGCCTTTGGGCAATATTCAAAAATCTGGAGTACAGGCCAGTGCCACGCCAATTTTCGGTGGCACCAGCCCGGAAGGCGCATTCACGATTGTGAGTACAGAACCCAGCCGGCTGAATTCGGAAGGGTACAAAGTCACCTACGGCAACAGCTACATTCAGGCTGTAACCTGGGATGCGAATGGCAAACCACAGGCTGACGCGATGTTGACTTATTCATTGTCGACTGACCCGGCCAACCCACACTTTGACGATTACACCAAGGCGTATTCCCAGAAAAACTGGGCTCGTTTGCCTTACACCGATGCTCAAATTCAGGCAGCGAAAGTGGGTCAAACCAAGGTGTTACGCCAGCAAAGGGCGTCAAACTGAGTATGTTATAAATGTTAAATTGATAATAATTGTAAAGTAACAATATAAGGGGGCGAAAGCCCCCTTTTTATTCGATTGTCTGTTTGCAAAACGCGCAATGTGGGCGAGTTAACACTCCAGTTTCAGGCCCTCATGTTCAGTCGTCTGCGTCTTGCACGTTTTTCCTCGGTCCTGTTTTGTGCATTCATGGGCTTGTCTTCCTTGGGGTGGGCCAATGAGCCACGCATTGCGGTGTCCAAGTCGCCTTTGTCCTTGCCATTTTTTGTAGCCAAGGAAAAGAACCTGTTTGCAAAGCACAAGGTTGAACCTGTGCTGATTGAATGCCTGGGCGGCAATCGATGTGTGAAGGAACTGACGGAGGGGCGGGTCGACATGGCCACTTCTTCGGAACTGCCATTCATGTTTGCGGTATTTCAAGGCAAGCCAATCAGCCTGTTGACCACGTTCAATACCAACAAAGACGACATGAAATTTGTAGCTCGAAAAACCGCTGTGAATAGCGGTACCAAGGGTTTGGTGGGCAAACGAATTGGTTACGTAGAAAAAGCGTCGTCGCACTATTACATGGATTTGTTTTTGCTTTACAACGGCATTGATCCCAAAACAACGGTGCCTGTGGCCATGGGGCTGATGCACTGCCCGGTGCCCTCAAGCGGGGTGAAGTGGATGCAATTTCAGTGTGGGAACCCTGGGGGCATATTGCACTGGAGCTAGGCGGCGCAGATGTTGCGGTAATTGATACGCCCAAACTGTACAGCCAAACCTTCAACCTGCTGGTTAGCAACGAATACCGCTTGGCACAAACCCGCAAATCGATTGCCGTGTTAGGCGCGCTGGATGAGGCAATTCAATTTATCAAGAAGAATCCCGACGAGGCCAAACGAATACTGGCACGTGATGTGGGTATTGATCTTGAAACGGTGAAAGCAGCCTGGTCCACCTACCAGTTCGAGCTGACCTTGCAGCAGTCCTTGTTGACCACAGTGCAGGGTCAGGCCCGATGGGCTCGACGTGAAGGGCATGTTGGCTCAGCCTTGGCCGAACCCGAGTTTTTGAATTTCATTGATTCCAGTCTATTGCGAAAAATAAAACCCAACGCCGTTGATTTTGTGTACCCATGAAACCTTTGTTGCGACTTAAACAAGGCGTATTCATCGCCTTGGTTTTGCTAATTGGCCTTGTCCTGGTGGCAACAGCCACAGTCGTTTCCATTAACCAGCAACGCAATGACGTGCTGGAGCAAAGCGTTGCTGCGCGCAAAATTTCCCGCTTGTCGACTCGCATGCTGGTGCTAACGCACACCGCATCGGAATACATGACCGAGACCAATATTCGCCAGTGGTGGGTGGTGCATCAATCCATTGCCGAGGAACTCGAACATCTTCATTTCTCGGATGACAGCGGAGAAACTTCCACCCGGCTGCAAGAACGTCTGAATGATTTTGCAGCCTTGTTCAGTGGTTTCGCGCACATGCCTGGCTCGGCAGAAATTTCTCTGGAAGAGCGGCGCAATGGAGTGTTAACCGACCGTTTGATTTCTGAGGCCGAACAGCTTGCAGAACTGAGCTATAAAATTTCCGACGCTGCATTTGAAAAGCAGGAAAACCTGACCCAGAAGCGCAGAAATATTTTGTCTATTTTTGCTGTGTTGTTCACTGCCAATTCATTTTTGCTTTTGCTCTTGATTCGCTACCGCGTGGTCAGGCCGCTGGCCCAAATTGAAAGTGTGGCCAATGCCATGCGTGCGGGTAATTTGAATGCGCGTTGCAATTTGCCGGAAGGCGATGAACTTGGCGACGTGGCTGCTGCGCTTGATTCATTGGCTTTGGAGTTGAACAACAAACTGGCCGACGTCACGTCGACCACACATTTGTTGGAGGTGGCTGGGCGAATGTGCGGTGTAGGTGCCTGGACGCTCGACATCAATACACATGCATTGAGCTGGTCGAAACAGACCTACGCAATTGTCGAAGCCGATTTCACGCGCCAACCCACCCTGGAAGAAGCCATTGCACTTTATCCCGAGGAATCCGCCGCGAAGCTTTCCAAAGCGTTGGATGACGCCGCCCGCACCGGCAGTGATGTGAACATGGAATTGCAGTTGCGCACCTACAAGGGCAACTTGATTTGGGTGCATGTGTTTGGTGAATTGATTTGGCAAGGTGAAGGCACCAAGCGCAAACCCTGGATGATTCGGGGGGCCTTTCAAAACATCACCGAGCGTCGCTGTGTTGAGGAAGAAATTCGACGAGCCAAAGAAGTGGCCGAGTCGGCCAGCAAGGCCAAGGGAGAATTTCTGTCCAATATCAGCCATGAAATTCGCACGCCGCTGAATGCGGTGGTTGGGCTGGCTTACATTTTGAAGCAAAGCAAGCTGGATTCATCGCAACTGGAGTTTGTCGAGAAACTCGAGAACGCGGGGCGCGGCCTGATCGATTTGGTTAGCGGTGTGCTGGACGTGTCCAAAATTGAAGCTGGTGCCATGGAGCTAGAAAAGCGACCCTTCTCAGCCCGCCACTTGATGGATTCGCTGGCTGATTTAATGACTGGCGCAGTGGCCGACAAACCGATTGAATTTGTGGTGTCTGTAGCCCCCAATGTGCCCGACCAGCTGGTGGGGGATGAGACCAAGCTTCGCCAGGTGCTGGTGAATTTGGCGGGAAATGCCATTAAGTTCACCGAAAACGGTTATGTCAAAGTGGGAGTTACCCTGGATCAGCTGGACACTCACCATTGCGTGTTGCGCTTTATCATTCAAGACACGGGTTTGGGCATGGACGCTGGTGCCATGAAACGTTTGTTCCAGTCATTTTCACAGGCGGATTCGTCGATCTCGCGACGTTTTGGTGGCACAGGCATTGGTTTGGCCTTAAGCCAGAAACTGGTGGAGTTGATGGGGGGCACCATCTCGGCGGTGAGTGCACCAGGGCAAGGCAGCTTGTTTGCATTTTCCCTGATGTTGAACCTGGATTCTCAGGCCAATACGGTGCCTGTTGCCAGCGAGTTTGCATACGATGTGGTGGTGGTCGACAGTTTCAAAACCCAACTCGACAGCGTGGCCCAAATGATCGAATGGACCGGTGTGGCTCCACAAAGTTTAGTGAACCCGGAACAGGCCTTGAGCCTGCCCAGTGGTCAGCGGCCACGATTGTTCGTGGTAAATAACCAGTTAAGTGATACCAGCGGGCTGGAACTGGCCAACAAGCTGAAAGCTGCGCATGGTTCGGCGGCTACCAAGGTTGCGCTGATGGTGCGGCCCAAGGAAGTGGAACAACTGCAAGATCCGTTGTCGACGGGACAACTCGATGCGGTGTTGATGAAACCGATTTCATTCTCGGCCTTGAAAAATGTGTTGCTGGAGGTCACCGGCAACGCATCGGGCAAGGCCAATTCAGTCAATCGTTTGTGGAATCAAAACGAATTGGTTTTTCTTGCTGGCCTGACCGTGTTGGCTGTGGACGATCACAAACTGAATTTGATGATTCTTAAAAAAATTCTGGAAACTCATGGTGCCAGAGTGATTCTTGCCGAATCGGGGCAGGCCGCGATTCAAGTTCTAAGCGAGCCAAACCACAACGATGTGGATGTGTGTTTGATGGATGTGCAAATGCCCGACATGGACGGAATGCAAACCTGTCAGTACATTCGCGACCAGTTGGGTTTGCGGCATTTACCCATACTGGCTTTAACCGCCGGTGTGATGGAGGCTGACCATCAAATGGCTTTGGTCGCAGGCATGGATGAAGTGCTGGTAAAGCCCCTGCAAATTGACAAGGTGCTGGATGCAGTAAAACGCTGGGGCACGCATCTGAAGCTGAAGACACACACGCATTGAATGTTAAATTGTGAAACTTTGCAAAGTGACAAAGTAAAGGGTTGAAACCACCTTTATCCACGCATGATAGCTGCTCTAATCGATGCAACATCAAGTTGTTAAATCGAACGGAGGGCAAGCATGAAACAGTTTCAGTTCAGCACATGGATTTACTCCCTGCTGCTGGCCTTGCTTTTGGCTGCCCAAAGCGCAGATGCTGCCAATGTGGTACGTATTGCCGTACCTCCTTCGCCCATGTCACTGCCATTTTATGTAGCGGCAGAACGAAAATTCTTCGAAAAATACCAAGTGAAGCCTGAGCTGATTGGGTGCAGCAGTGGGCAAGAATGCATTGAAGCGTTGGGGCTGGGGAAAGCTGACCTTGCCAGTTCATCTGAATTGCCGGTAATGTTTGCAGCCTACGAGAAGAAACCGGTCTCGGTGTTGGCCACCCTGGTCACCAACAAAGATGATTTGAAATTTCTGGTGTCACATAATTTGTTCAGTGAGGGTCGCTTGAACCTGGCTGGCAAAAAAATTGGCTATGTGCCCAAGTCGTCCTCACACTATTACCTGGATACTTTTTTACTGTTCAAGGGTGTAGATACCCAGCAAGTAATCAAGGTGCCTATGGCCGCTTCTGAGCTTCCCAACGCCCTGATAGAGGGCCGTGTGGATGCCCTTTCCATTTGGGAGCCTTGGCCGAACAGGCGCTGCAAATGGGGGGAAGCGAAATCGTGCAAGTGAATGAGCCGCGCCTGTACACTCAAACCTTCAATGTCAGCGTACGCAATCAATTCAAAAACGAGCAGGCCGATGCCGTGCATCGCGTTTTGAAGGCATTGAGCGAAGCGGTGGATTACATTCGCGATTATCCCTCGCGGGCGCAAGCGCTATTGTTGAGAAAAAAGCTTGTTAGCCAGGAACACATTGAGAAAAGCTGGCATGAGTACAGCTTTCGAATGACTTTGCAGCAGTCGTTGCTGAGCACCTTGCAAGGGCAGGCCAGGTGGGCCAGGCGCGAGGGCCATATTCAAAGCAGCGTGCTTATA
>NZ_MQVZ01000001.1:917218-935460 GCF_002954425.1 Limnobacter sp. SAORIC-690 | reverse complement strand
ACCATAGAGCCAGAATATTTGAACTACATTGATGCAAGCTTTCTGAGAGAACACAAATCGGATCATGTTGATTTTGTGTATCGCTAAACGATTTTTATCCAAGTGATTTACAAATGAACAATGTAATCGAGTACCTGCCGCACGGCTTTTGCATTGCATGGAATCCGCAACTGCTGGCCATGCATGTGATTTCAGACTTCTTGATTGCGATTGCTTATTTCTCGATACCGATTGGTATTTTGTATGTGGCCAGGAAGCGCCCCGATACCGAACTGCAACCCATTTATTACCTGTTTGCTGCGTTCATTCTCGCCTGTGGGGTTACCCACGTGATGGGTATTCTGACGCTGTGGGTGCCGCTGTATTACACACAGGGCATTACCAAAATTGTGACCGCTATGGTCTCGGTGGCCACGGCAATTTATTTGCTGCCAAAGTTAAAGCACATCATGGCCTTGCCCGACCTTGGCAAACTCACGCAAATAAATACGGCACTGGCTGAGGAAATCGTGTCCAGGCGCCAAAGCGAAGCCTCGCTTCGGCAATCGCAAGAACTTGCCTTGCAGGCCCAAAAAACACAGGCCGCATTTTTGGCCAATATGAGCCATGAAATTCGTACCCCAATGAACGGTGTGCTGGGCACGCTCAACTTGTTGCTTGACTCAGAATTGAAGCCAGAGCAACTTCAGCTTGCTGCGGCATCCAAGCGCAGTGCGGCTTCCCTTCTTAGTTTGCTGAACGATATTCTCGATATTTCAAAAGTGGAAAGTGGGCAAATGACCCTGCGGCACAGCCCGCTCGAACTTGCCGATGTGCTCGCCGATGTAGAGGCTGCACTGGCTTTTGATGCCAACAGCAAAGGTATTGAACTGAAATGCCCCGCAGAGACATTACCCAAAACCACCTACCTCGGCGATTCGGTGCGCATGCGTCAAATTTTGTTGAATCTGGTGGGCAATGCGATCAAGTTCACTGATGTGGGCCATGTGAAGGTGGTGTGCCGGGAAGTGTCCCGAACCGCGCAACAAGCCGTGCTTGAGTTTTCTGTGAAAGACACTGGCATTGGAATAGCGCCCGAGCATCAAACAAACTTGTTCAAGCGATTCACGCAGGTCGACAACTCCAGCACGCGACGCGCCCAGGGTAGCGGGCTTGGCTTGGCAATCGTCAAGGAAATGGTTGAACTGATGGGCGGCAAAGTGCGCTTGCACAGTGAGCCCGGCCGTGGCACTGAAATTGTGTTTTCCCTGAAACTGGGTTTGCAAACCGTGGCCGCTCAAACCATGACCAATCAAGCCACCCAATCCACGCTCGCGACACAAACTGAAATACCACCCCCCGTGCAGCAATTTCATGGAACAATTCTGGTGGTGGAAGATGCACCCATGAACCAGATGGTGGTGTGCAAAGTGCTTGAGCGCCTCGGCCTTTCCAGCAAGGTGGCCAACAATGGCCAGGAAGCAGTGGAGCTGCTTGCACAAGAGCCATTTGATTTGGTGTTGATGGACGGCCAAATGCCGGTGATGGACGGTTACGAGGCCACTGCATTGATTCGGAGTGGTAGCGTGCCAGGTGTGAACCCGAACATACCGGTGGTAGCACTGACCGCACATGCCATGGTGGGTGAGGACAAAAAGTGCCTGAACGCTGGCATGAACGACTACCTCACCAAACCACTGGACCGCGACAAACTGATTGAAGTGTTAGGCAAGTACCTGAAAAAAGCCTGATCGAATTTCAGGCAGCTTGCATGTTCTTTCTTATGGCCAAAATGCGGCATGCAATTTCATGCAGGGGATTCAGTGCTTGAACGCAGCTCGTTGAATCGTTTTGTTTTGCTGCCTGCTCAAGCAACTGAACTTCAGGCAAAAATTTCAGCAAGCCCAGGTTTTGGGCAACACCCTTGAAGTAGTGCGCCTTGCTGGCCAAGCCTGCGTAATCACCCAGCTGAACCCGGCCCAACAAGTTGGGTTGTTCAGTGGCGAATTCGTCGAGAAACAAATCAAGAATTTCAAGCAACAAAGCCGAATCGCCACACAGGCGGTCCAGCGTGGTTTCCAAATCAATCTCGGTCGACAAATTGCTTAAGTCCATTGGCAAAGTCTACTTCAAATTGTTCATTCGCTCTTCATGTTCTTTGCGCAATTCCTTGCGCAATTCAGCGTTGGCATGTCGCTTCTTTTCTTCGTCGGTGCAGGGCTCCAGGGGCGGCACTTTGCCGGGCGTGCCATCGGCATTCATGGCCACCATGGTAAAAAAGCAACTGTTGGTGTGCGTGGCAATGCCTTTGTGAATGTCTTCTGACACTACTTTGATGCCCACTTCCATGGAGGTATTGCCTGTGTAATTGACGCTGGCCAAAAAGGTGACCAGTTCACCCACACGAATGGGCTGGCGAAACAACACCCTGTCCACTGAAAGCGTAACCACATACATGCCCGCATACCGGCTTGCACAGGCATAGGCCACTTGATCAAGTAATTTCAAAATATGCCCGCCGTGCACCTTGCCGCTGAAGTTGGCCATGTCGGGGGTCATCAGCACGGTCATGCTGAGTTGGTGGTTGGGAAAGGGCATGTTGGCGGGCAAACACGAGTGGTTGAAGAAAACAGTTTAACGCGCTTGTGCGCACGGTGGCCCGTCTACAATGGGTCATGAAATAATTTGTGGAGAACGCTGTGGCTGCCGAGCTGACCAAGTACGCCATTTGGCTGTTGAGCCCCCTGGGTTTGTGGATCGCCCTGACTGCGCTGGCGGGCTTGGGCCTGTTTGGTCGCAGGCAATGGCGCGCGCGCATCATGGTGTTGGCACAGCTTCAGTTGCTGGCGTTCAGCTTGCCTTGGGTAGGAGATACTTTGCTGGGCCAGCTTGAAGACGAGGCACTGGTAATGGAAGCCAACCGGCCCTTGCCCCCGAACGTGGACGCGATTGTGGTGCTGGGCGGTGGCCTGGAGGGGCGGTACGACGGTGTGCGTGCATTGCCCGATTTGAACGATGCTGGCGACCGCGTATGGCAAGGCGCAAGGCTTTACAAGCAAGGCGTGGCCCCACGCATGGTGCTCAGTGGTGGGCTGTTTCAGGCCGACCCGCGCAAGGAGGCGGAAGCCCCAGGCATGAAAATGTTCATGCTCGACATGGGGGTACCCGAAAATGCTTTGGTGATTGAAGGCAATTCCCGTACTACCTTTGAGAATGCTTTGCGCACGCGAGAATTACTGGGCGAGGATTCCAGCAATATTGCATTGGTGACTTCTGCATTTCACATGGGGCGTTCGGTGTTGTGGTTTGAAAAAGCGGGTTTTACTGTGTCCCCCGTGCGCACCGACATTCGCGTGCTCAATGAAAGCCGTGCCTTTTGGGAGTGGTTGCCCAAGCCGCAAGCACTGGATGAAAGCACCATTGCAATTAAAGAATACCTGGGTCGCCTGCAATTGAAAGTGAGCGGTGCCTATGAAACAGGGAGAAGCCAGTGAAGGTACTCAAACTGTTGGCAACTGGTTTGTTGGGTTCTTTGTTTTGCCTGTTGTTAACCAGTACTGCACACGCAGGCCCAGTGCTGGATGCCATTTACAAACGCGATGCAGTGCGTTGCGGTGTGAGCAGTGGCGTGGCCGGTTTTTCTGCACTGGGTGCCGATGGCCAATGGCGTGGGCTGGATGTGGCTGTGTGCCGCGCCGTGGCCGCTGCTGTGTTGGGTAGTGCGCAGAAAGTACAGTTCACGCCCTTGAGTTCGCAGCAACGTTTTGCTGCTTTGCAGGCCAATCAAATCGACATACTTTCTCGCAACACCACCTGGACCTTGGGCCGCGATGCTGGCCTGAATGCGCATTTTGCCGCCATTACTTATTACGATGGTCAAGGCATTTTGATGCACAAACGCTTTGGCGTAAAAAGCGCCAAAGAATTGAAGGGTGCCGAAATTTGCGTGCAATCGGGCACCACCAATGAGAAAAACCTGAGCACTTATTTGGGTACGCAAGGCATTACCGCCAAAGCCATTGTGTATGACAATTTTGAGGCTGCTTACAAAGCCTTTTTCAGTGGCCGTTGCCAGGCTTTTTCAACCGACGTGTCGGCACTGATTGGTTTGAAAAGCAGCCAAAGCGGCCAGCCTGATGACTACATGGTGCTGCCCGAAGTTTTTTCCAAAGAACCCTTGGGCCCCGCGGTGCTGCGCGGCGATGACGAGTTTTTTGCCATCGTGAAATGGACTGTGTTTGCCATGATTGAAGCGGAGGAACTGGGCGTTGGAAAAGCGAATCTTGATCAAGCTTTGAGTAACAACAACCCGGCAGTTCAGCGCCTGTTGGGCGGTGCAGAAAACCTGGGTAAACCACTGGGCTTGCCGCGTGACTGGGTGGTACAAATTCTTCGGCAAGTGGGCAATTACGGTGAAGTGTTCGATGCCAATTTGGGAAAGCAATCGCCCTTGAAACTTGAACGAGGTTTGAATTCGCTGTGGACCCAAGGCGGGCTGATGTACGCCCCACCTTTGCGCTGAAGGTGCTTGCCCGTGAACTTTGAATTTCTCAGTGACCCTGCCGGTTTCGGCCTCAGTGAAGGCTGGCTGCAGGTGGCATTCAATTCACCATACTGGCAAATACTGCTGGCGGGATTGTTCAATACCTTGAAAGTTGCCCTGCCCGCCTTGTTGCTTAGCAGCGTGCTGGGCCTTTTCATTGGTCTGGGCCAACTAGCACAGCACCCTTTGTTGAAAGGGCTGTGCAGGGGCTACATTCACCTGTTTCGCAATGTGCCTTTGTTGCTGCAACTGTTGGCCATTTACTTTGCCATTACCCAGTTTCTACCCATCGCCAGCCAGGCATGGTCGCTGGGCGACCATGTGTTTTTGAGCAAAAGTGGCCTGGCGTTTCCCACGTTTTCAGAAGCGCCGGTGCGCGGGCGGTTTTCGATTGAAGGTGGCTGGGCACTAAGCCCGGAATACCTCGCTGTGTTGCTGGCACTGGTGGTTTACACGGCCGCTTTTGTGGCCGAAATTGTGCGCGCAGGTGTGCAGGCCGTGAGGCCCGGCATGCGTCAGGGCGCGCTGGCCTTGGGCCTGAACAATGCGCAAACCACCCGCCATGTGGTGTTGCCATTGGCCTTGCGTGTGGTGGTGCCTTCGCTTTCCAACCAGTACTTGAATTTGCTGAAAAATGCTTCACTGGGTGTGGCAGTGGGTTACCCGGAATTGGTGTCGGTGGCCAACACGGCGATTAACCAAAGTGGAAAAGCGGTGGAATGCGTGCTCATTATTCTAATTACTTATGCGCTGCTCAGCGCCGTGGCTGCTGGTTTGATGAATGTGCTCAACACCCGCGTCAACAGGGGAGCCTTGTGAACTCCGGCCTGTTGCTTAATCGCTTTTTGTGGCTGGCCTTGCCTCTGCTGTTGGCTCCGTTGGCGTGGGCCTTGCTGGATTGGGCAGTGCTGAGTGCGGTTTTTCGCCCCGATTTGCAAGCTTGTCAGCAGGCCGCCGGACAGGGCGCCTGCTGGGGAGTGGTGGCTGAGAAATGGCGGATTATTTTGTTTGGCCGTTACCCAATGGCTGAACAGTGGCGCGCAGCCACCGTGTTGGTGCTGTGGTCGGCATTGCTGTTTGCCACGGCTGCAAGGGTATTCAAAAGCAAAACCACATTTGCGCTTTGGGCGCTGTTGCTGCCTGCCAGTGCGGTGTTGCTGCATGGTGGTTTTGCCGATTTGACGGTGGTGCCCACCAGCCTGTGGGGCGGCCTGCCGCTTACGCTTATTTTAAGCACCGTTGGTTTTGCTTTGGCATTGCCACTGGCGGTGTTGCTGGCCTTGGGGCGGCAATCAGCATTTGCCCCATTGCGCCGGTTCTGCATTGCTTACATAGAGTTGTTGCGGGCCTTACCCTTGGTCACAGTGCTTTTTCTCGCCGCCTTTGTGTTGCCCCTGTGGTTACCAGGCGAGGGGCTGGACCTGTTCACCCGTGTGTTGCTGACTATTGCATTGTTCAGCGCCGCCTATTTGGCGGAAGTGCTACGTGGCGGCTTGCAGGCCGTACCACAAGGTCAGGGGCAGGCGGCCAAGGCCCTGGGTTTGAATGTGGTTCAACGCAACGTGCATGTGGTGTTGCCGCAGGCGATTCGGGCCTGCTTGCCCAGCCTTACCAACAGTTTTGTTACCCTGTTCAAGGAATGTTCACTGGTCACCATTGTGGCCTTGTTTGAATTGACCGGTGCCCTCAGCCTGGCCCTGGCTGGGGATGTGCAGTGGCGCAGCTTTTTCCTGGAGGGGTATTTGTTCATTGGTCTGGTGTACTGGGCCTATTGCTTTGGTTTGTCGAAAACGGTCAAATAGAAATCGACAGTTGCTGACTAGAGTGGAATTTCTAGCGCAGCAAAATAATTAAGTGTACATTTGTACACTAATAAAAACACACCGTCGAATTTCGATTCGGAGACACTGCATGAGCAAAAAAGAAGAACCAAGCACCGGCGAGAAGCTGGAAGGCACACTGATGTTTGTGGGTGACACCATTGCGCAGGCCGCCACGCGAGTGCATGAATTTCACCGCGCCATCAGCGACATGCCATTCAAGGCGGTGGGTGCCGCCACGCTCAATGCCAGCAAACCTGTTGAATCGGTTCACAACGAAATTACTGATTTGGTTTACGGCGCTGTTCGCGAAGCAGGCAAAGGTGTGTTTTCGGGTGCAGCCTGGGTGGTTCGGCAAGCCAACCAAAGCCTGGCCTCGCCTCAGGTGATTGACCAGGCCATGGGTGGCGAACTCATGGATGATGTGAACCACCTGCCCGTACCCAGCATGCCGAATGCGAAAACCGACAAACGGGTGTCGGCGATTTCCAGCGCGATCAACGGTGTGTTTGGCGACCATTTGGCCGCCACGCGCAACCCCATGCAAGTGCACATGAATCTGTATGCCAACGGCCAGCTTTTGCAGGCCGACCAGGCTGCGCTGATGGCGCAGTTTCCCAATGCACAAAACCACCTCATTATTTTTGTGCATGGCCTGTGCTGCAATGAAGACAGTTGGCAGATGTACTACAACCCCAGTGAACCCGCCACTCGCCCTTATGGTGACAAGCTGGAAGACGATTTTCCGGTCACAGCGCTTTACCTGCGATATAACACCGGCCGCAACATTGATTCCAATGCCCGGCAATTCAAGCGCATGTTGAACAAATTGGTGCGCAACTGGCCTGTGGCGGTGGAAGGCATTACGCTGGTGGGCCACAGCATGGGTGGCTTGGTCAGCCGAGCGGTCGTTGAGGCACTGACTGACGATGACATTATTTTGAAACGCGCCATTCGCGATGTGGTGTGTTTGGGCTCACCCCATGCCGGTGCACCGCTTGCGCGACTTGCGGCGGCGGGTGAGCAATTGTTCAGCAAGTTTGAATTGGCCAGGCCGATTGGCCGGGTGCTGGGTGTGCGTTCACGCGGCATTCGCGATTTGGACCACGGCTTGGGTGCGCTGCAAACTCGCGATGGACAGGAAGTGATGTTTCACCTGATCGGATCAACGATAGGTGACCATACTTCGTCTTGGTTGAACACCACGGTGGGCGACGGTTTGGTCACACCCGATTCTGCTCTGGCCGACGACACTGGCAAAGCACAACGCGTGACCTTCGCGCAAAAGCATCACATGATTTTGCTGAATGATCCTGATGTGTTTCTTGAACTGAAAATGGTGTTGCGCCAACACCTGCGTCCACGAGTGGGTCGCGATTAAAGGTTGTACGTGGACGTTTTGCTTTCCTGCAAAAACACACGCTGCGTCGTTAGCAGGTAGTTCACCAACAGGTCGGCGTAGGTTCGCTTGAATTTTGATTCACGCATGCCTGTTTCAACCAGGTTCAGGCCGTAGTACTTCAAGGCCAGGTGTGCTTGCTGGCATTCTTTGGTCCAGCAATCCAGTGGTTCCAGAATTTGATTCACCGCATCCTGAAAACCTGTGGTGAAATTCAGGAAGTCTGCTTCGTTCATGTCCTCAACCAGTTCCAGCGCATTGTGCTCTGCATGCATGTGCTGTGCATGTGCACCATTGCGTGGTCGGGTTTGAAATACATTCAGAAACTGAAACAGCAGTGTCTCGGGCAAATGAGAGCTGGGTACACCGTAGAGTAACTGCACACGACTTAAGTCGATTTGCAGTTGCATGGCAAACAGGCCGCTGACGTTGCGAGAACTCAATGCCCAGCAAGCACCCAGTGTTTCAAAAAACACTTCGCGCTCGAAGGAATATTTTTTGTAAGGGCTGCTGTGCAACACTTGATAGGGTGCTCGAATGGTCATGCTGAATCCAGTGCTTTGCCGTTCATCGTGTAAGTATTGTCGACTGCATTACCAAGGTGTGGCATCGCATAGGTGAGGGTTCACCGTTTGCGGGGAGGTTCACCATTTCAGGGGGTAGGTTTCCCCTAGGTGGGGGTGGCTTTCTCAGTCAGTTCAGAATACTTCTTCACCAATGTGGGCCACACGGTGCGAATTTGGTCCAACACCTCTCTGGCGCCCATGGTTTGGTTGTTCAAGCCTTGCTCAAAATCCCGAAATACATGGTGCAAAGCCTGTTCGCCCAGCAAGGCCAACAGGCTGACCATGGAATGTATTTCACGCACAAAGGCCACTTCATCCAGCTGCTCAAGGTGGCCGCGCAACTTGGCTGGCAGGTCGGCACAGTGTTCCATGAACAAATTAGGCAGCGCTGGTGGTGTGGGCAAAGGTGAAGGTGTTTCGGCGTGCAACAGGTCGGCCAGGGTGGCGTACAGCACGCGGGCTTCCACGGGCTTGGCGATAAAGTCATCCATGCCCAAATCCAGACAACGGTTTCGTATTTCCGAGAAGGCATGCCCGGTCAGGCCCACCAGGGGGGTGTCCATCCAGCGGGTTTGGTCGCGCAGCCAGGCTGTGAATTCATAGCCGTCCATCACCGGCATTTCAAGGTCGGTAACGATGACATCAAAGTGGGGGGCATCGTCGGGGTCCAGCAATTCCACGGCCTCCTGGCCATGTTCACACAGGGTTACCTGCATACCTGCCGCTTTCAGGTAGGAGCACACCAGTTCCTGGTTCACCGGGTGGTCTTCCAGCACCAGGGCACTTTTTCCGTGCAAGGCCTCAGGATACTCCCGGGTTGCATCGGGCCGTGGCAAGGTGGGTAAATCAAGGCGCGGCGCAGCGCAAATGTCTTGCATCAACACCGGGTGCGCCAGGTGTATCAGTTGTTTGGTGAGTTCAGAGGGCAATAGTTGCAGCAGAGCACTGTCGGCTGAAAGCAGGTCACGGTCAATGGCCACCACGCGCAAGGCCGGGTTGCTCAAGTGTTCAAGCAGTTCAGCGGGCAGCGGCTCGCTGGGGTCGAGCAAATCCGATTGCAGCAAGGCCCAGTCGCAGGTGTTCTCGTTCAGGTACCGAATGCACTGCCCCAGGGTACTTACCAGTGTGGCTTGCATGCCGGTGGCATTCAACACCGACATTACGCAGTCGGCCACAGGCCCCGGCTGGTGCAACAAAACACCATTCTGGTAACCCAAGGGTAGGGGTTCAATCAAAATATCGCTGTCATAGACCACGGGTACAGAGAACCAGAAACAACTGCCCACACCCGGAATGCTTTCGACTGAAATTTGGCCGCCCATTCGAATCACCAGCTCGCGGGCAATGCTCAAACCCAGGCCCGTGCCGCCGTACACACGGCTTACGCTTGAATCACCCTGTGCAAATTTCTCAAAAATTCGCTCGACCTGCGATTTGCTCAAACCTGAGCCGGTGTCGTGCACTTCAATTCGCAAATCAAGCCCGGTGTCTGAACGGGTTTGCAGTTTCGAGAACACACGCACCGAACCGCTTTCCGTGAATTTCACCGCATTGCTGAGCAGGTTGCTCAGAACTTGTCGAAGCCGAGAAGGATCGCCCACCAAGCGCTGACCCAACTGGTTGGAGTAACCCGGCGCAACCTCGTTCAACAGCATCAGTTTGCGGCTGGCTGCCTGGCTTTGCACCGCAAGAAATGAATTGGCCAGTACTTCATCCAGAGTGAACGGAATGTGCTCGAACTCCACCATGCCAGCCTCGGCCTTGGAGTAATCCAGAATGTCGTTGAGCAAACCCAGCAGCGATTTCGCGGCATCCTGTACTTTCAGCAGGTAGTTGCGTTCCTGCTCGGGCAAATCCGACTTCAAGGTGAGCGCGGTCATGCCCAATATGGCATTCATGGGTGTTCGGATTTCATGGCTCATATTGGCCAGTAACATGCCGCGTGCTTCTACCTGCGCCTCGGCTCGCTCTCGGCCCATTTTGGCTTCCAGGGCAATCAATTCGGCTGACCTTGCGGCTTCGCCCTGCTCCAGTTCGCGCTTGAATGAACCAATCATCAGGGCAAAGCCCTTCACAAGGTTGCTCATTTCGGTCACAAAGCGGGGGTTGGGCAGACTGATGTTGTAATTGCCCTGCGCAATTTGTTTGCTCACCTTGTTCAGTTCTCGCAGTGGCGCCACCACGAAGCGTTGCAACACGGCCAGTCCCACAAGGGCCATCAAGGTGACCAGCAAGCCCAGGTAAAGGTCGAAATTCGCAGTGGCCTTGATGTTGTCGGCCTGTGCGGCAAGCACGGTTTGAAAGCCCAATTCAACAGCGCGAATCCGGCCCTGGATTTCTGCGCGAATGGCGTTGCTCATGCCCAGGTATTCTTCCGAGAAGAGCATTTGAATGGCGAGGTCGTCGCGCACGGGCGCTTCTGACACATATTTGCCTGCATCCGGGTCGTACAAGCCCTGGGTCAGTGCAAACACAATTTGCTCGCGTTCACGCAAGCGTTTGCTTAAGTTCAAAATGTTCTCGACCGATTCTTTTATATCACCACTCAGGTTGGGCGCAACATTTTGCGGTGCGAACAGGCGACTTTCCAGGGTTTCACCTTTGGCGGGCACTAGGGGTACGGCTTCGGTGTTGCCCGCAATCAGCTTGCTCCCGTACACATTGTCGACAGGCTGGGCATATTTGCGCGCGCCTGCGTGGGCGTCCAGCAGCTCGTAATAATTCACCAGGTGTTGGCTGTTTTTGCTGACCACAAAAGCGGCCACCAGGGTTTGCAGTGCATCGAATTCGGATTGCAGCAAGCGCAACTCATTGATGGCATTCAAGCGGGCGGTGAGCAGCGCTGTCTGCGACGTTTGCAATTGGTCTGCCCGTTCGCCCATCCACACATTGGAGGCCAGGCCGAGCAAAGTGGCAAACAAGACAAAACGAAACAGGGCTGCCAGCTTCATCAGGCAAAAAGGCGAGTGTGGACAAGCCCCTATTCTTACCGGAAAAGCTTAGTGCGTGTGCAGTGATTGCAAAATGAGCCAGAAAGCAGCAATGATCATGACTGCTGCAAAACTTCGGCGCAGGGCCTTTTCAGGCAGGTAGTGGGCGATGGCCACACCCGCCGATACAGTGAACAGCCCGCCAAAAGCCAGGGGCAAGCCCAATTCCCAGTTGACGCGGTGGGCATTGGCGTAGGTGCTTAGTGCCATCACCGAGCTGGGGGCCACCAAAGCCAGCGACAAAGCCTGCGCCGTGGTTTGGGTGTGTTTGAACACGGTCGTTAACAGGGGTGTGGCCACCAGGCCGCCCCCCATGCCCAGCAGGCCCATGCTGGTGCCACCCAATACACCAACGATGGGCATGGTGGCTGTGCGGGGCTGATCGCTGTTGTTTGCACTGGCACTGGGGTTCTTGCGCAGCAACAGCATGCGCAGGCCCACGGCCAAAATGAACAGGTTGAATATCCAGTGCAGTACATCTTGATCAAGTTGCACGGCCAGCTTGGCAGTTAGCCAGGTGGTCACGGTGGCAGTGATACCAATCGCCGCTACGGCCAACCGGGGCAGCTTGTGGTGCTGGTTGTAGCGCCACCAGCCAATCAGCAAATTGGGCACCATCAACACCAGTGCAGTGCCTTGGGCCAGGGCCTGGTCCATGCCAAACCCGATAATAAAAAGCGGGACGGCGATAATGCCGCCCCCGATACCAAACAGCCCACCGAAGAAACCCAAAGCCGCGCCCAACGACAAAACAAGGAGCAAATCAGGAAGAGCGAGCCAAGACATGGGTGGTGTGCTGTAGATGTGGAAGCGCTCAGTGTATTCGTTATAAAAATATCTACAATGATTCAACATTTAAAATATTATTAACAAATACGCACGAATCCTTGTTGGGGCAAGTTTTGAAGCAATTGTCTGATCTCGCTTTTTTCAGTGAACTGGTGCGCCATGAAAGCCTGGCCAGCGCTGCCATGGCCTTTGATGTCACACCACCTGCTGTTAGCCGCCGCCTCGCTGCACTGGAAAAAGGCTGGGCGTTCGCCTGCTTCACCGCAGCACACGGCGCATCGGTTTAAGTGCTGAAGGTGAACGTTACCTGGCGGAGGGCGCCAATATTCTTCGCCAAATCGATGTATTGGAGGCCACTTTGCGTGCCGGGCAAGACACCCCGCGTGGACTGTTGCGTGTTAACGCCAGCCTGGGTTTTGGCCGCAAGCATGTGGCCAACGTGGTGTCGGCCTACCATGCCGAATTCCCCGCGGTGGAAGTCATTCTTGAACTGACGGACCACCCGATTGATTTGATTGAGGGCGGTTTTGATTTGTCGGTGCGCTTTGGCGAGCCACCTGACCAAAGGCTGATTGCCCAAAAGTTGGCCAGTAACCGGCGCATCTTGTGTGCAGCGCCTTCCTATTTGGCTGCGGCGGGTGAGTTGACCACACCGGGCGACTTAACCCGACACGACTGCCTGGTGATTCGGCAAGAGAACCACACGTTCAACAATTGGCAGTTGCGCAACGGCAAGCAGGAAACCACCGTGAAAGTGCACGGGCCCGTGAGTTCAAATGACGGTGATGTGTCTGTGCAATGGGCCTTGCAGGGCAAGGGTGTGCTGCTGCGTTCCGAATGGGACATTCAGCAGGAACTGAAGACCGGCGCGTTGGTGCGTGTCTTGCCTGACTGGGCGGGTGCACCGGCCGATATATTCGCCGTGTGCCCCTACGCCAACCCCATGCCCGCCAAGACCCGCGAATTTATTCGTGTTACCCGCGAGGTGTTGGCCAGCCAAGCGGGGTTTATTGTTTAGTTTTTAGCTGCTCACTTGTTGACAGCCACACCCAATTCCATTGGCACGGTTTTGTCATCATTGGCTTTGGTTTCTTTGGGCGAATCGGTTTTGACGCGCTCGGCGGGCACACCCGCTGAAGTCAGCCCGGTGCTTACCAATTGCTGGCGTTGTGTGGCCAAGGCCTGCAGTTGTGCAGTGCTCACTTCCTCTGAGTCTTGCAGCTTTTGAGCCAGCACGGCGTAGAAATTTTTGCCTTTCAGTGCATTCACTTCAGCCTCGCTCAGCTCGCGCGTGTCTTTGAACAAATTGGTAATTTGCCCCAAGGCCTTTCCCGCCATACCTTGTTCCAGCTGGCCCGGGTTGGCCTTTCTGAAACCGGTTTTCATCGAGGCCAGTTCACCGCCACTGAAACGTTTTTCAAACAACGCCTCAATCGCTTTTTGGGTGGCCTCATTGTTCAGGGCAAGGGGGCCGGGGTTTTCACCGGGCTGCAATTTTTCGCCCGCTTGGGCGGCCACGGCGCGGCGCATTTGAAGGTTCTGGATGGCGGTTTTGTCGACTGGCGCCCAAGTGCCTTGCACGGTTAAAGCCAGGTTGGGGCGAGTGGTCAGTGCTTCGCCCAGCTTTTTCAAACCCTCGCGTTGTGAGGGGCTCAGCATATTGGCCCCGGCGGTGAATTCAATTTTGCCCAGCTCATCGGCATCGCCGCCGCCAAACAAGGCACCCAAGGCCCGGAAGGGTGCTGTCACAATTTTCGTGAGCACATTGCCAATGGCTTTCCACACAATGGCGCCGTAGCTGAACTGCGGGTCGTTCAAGTCGCCAGTGATGGGCAGGCCCAAATCGATACGGCCGTTGCTGTCCTCAAGAATCGCGATGGCCAACTCCAGGGGCAGGTCGCGACCTTGCGGGCTTTGCACACGTTCCCCCAGTTTCAGTTTGTCGACAATCACCTGGTTGCTGCTGTTGAGCTGCTGGTTTTCAATGTTGTACACCAGGTTCAGCGACAATTTGCCCGATTCAATTTTGCGGTTGGCAAATGTGCCGGAATAAGGCGTCAAATTGCGCATTTCCACATTGCTGAATTTCACGGCAATGTCCATGTAAGCCGTGGGGTCCAGCAGGTTGAGGGTGCCTTGTGCATCGGCTTCGCCAAATTCATCCACTGCGCCTGTCAACGCAAGCTCGCCGCGCGTCCCAGGCTTGTTCGACAAGCCGTTCAAAACACCCTCCAGGCTGTGAATGCGAGTGCCGAAAGGGATGAACAGCGACTCATCGGCAAAGTCCAGTTCACTGTCCGCAATGCTGAAGCGATCAATGTTGACTGCAAACGCGGGGGGTGCATTTGCAGCTGGTGTTGCAGGTTCAGCTTGTTGCTGCGTGGCCGTTGTCGGTTCTTCCTTGTTCACCAGAATTCGGCTGATGTTGGTTGATTTGTCTTTCGCAATCAATAGCGAAGTGTCCAGACCTTCAAGCGTCAGGCGTTGAATATTCAAGCCTTGGGCATTGACACGCAGGCCGGGGGTAAACAGTTTTTTGAATTCGAAAACGAATTGTTGGTGCCTGCTTCATTCAGCCGCAAGCCCGCCACAGTCAGGCTGCCGGCATAGCCTTGTTCCTTGGCGTTGTAGGTGGCTTTGCCTTTGGTGTAAATGGCGCCGCTGACCAGGTTCAGTTTGGCAAATTGGCCGATGAAGGGCTGTGCAGGTTTCAAGGCCAGCGCATTCACCTCAATGTTCATTTGAGTGGCTGCGGTACTGGGGTTGATGTCGCCATTCACAGCAATGCTTCCACCACTGGCCACATTCAGGCTGGCTTTCAGTGGCAGGGTTTTGGAAAGGTCTTGTGTCACACCGCTGGTTGATACCGCAATACTGTTCAAGCCAATGTTTAACGCGGGGCTCACTGTTTGGTCTTGAATGTTGGCATTAATGCCGGAAAGGTCGATGGTGTTGACTGCGTAGGTCCAAGGTTTTGCAGGTGCCTCGTCGATTGTTTCAGGCGTGTTCTTGTCCGCTGGTTTCTTGGCAGGAACCCAGTCGTTGATCGCTGCCATCAAATCGAGTTCACCTTGGGCGTTGCGCTTCACATTTACAGCGCCACCTTTCACTGTGGCGGCGTCAACCTCTGCATGTTGTTCGGCAAGGTCTACGAGGATAGGGCCGACTTCAATCGTATCCAGGCCAATCGCCTTGGCCTTGCTGGCATGGTTTAACTGAAGGCCAGCCAGCACAATTCCAGTGAGTTCAGCTTTGTTGGCCTGCAAATCAAAGCTGGCGTTGTTGATATTCAGCTTGCTGAATTGGGCAGCAGCACGGGCACCCTGTGGCTTGGCGGCCATGCTGAATTCACGCACCTCAGCATTGATGTTGTTGATTAACACCTTGGGCGGAATGTCCTCGCTGGCGTCTTTCAAATTCACATCAAAGTTTAGAACCAAGTCGGCACTGCCGGCAGGGGGAGCCGTGGGCAATAGCGGGGCCAATAAGGGTTCAAGTTTGGCAATGTTCAAACCAGTCAGCGAGAACTCCCCCGTGGCTGAGGGGTCGGCCAGCTGAATTTGTGCGCGTAGTTTCAGTTCGGCGTCCAGCCCTGTCACGGCATTCAATATAAAGTCGCCGTCGGTTTCAGAACGGGTGGCCAAGTCGCGCAGCTCCAGGTTCAGCGGCGCAAAGCGGGTTTTCAGGCCATCGGGTTTGCGGCGGTCTTCAAAATCAATCGCTGCATCGCTAATCAGCAAATGGCTTAACAAAAACGCAGGTGGCTCGGTGTTTTCCTCTTCAGGCTCTTCAGTTTTGAAAGCATCCAGAAGCGCGGTGAAGTTGTTCTTGCCCCCGGGCAGCAGCGCCACATTCAGGTTCAGGTTTTTCAGGTCAATTTGATCCAGCGCAACAAGGCCAGTGAACAGGTCAGTACCGGAAACGTCTACAAAAAGGTGATCAAACGCCACCAGCTGCTCGCCCTCGGGCGTGGCCAGGCTCAGCTTGGGGATCCGAACGGTCAGCTTGAAGGGGTTGACCTCGGGCAAGTCCATTTTCAGCACATGGCCGGAACGTTCAAGCACCTGCTTTTCAGCCTGCCAGTGCACCAAGCGAGGCAACCCGGCCCATGCAAACAGGTAAATAAAAACAAGGATGAACAGGGGTATCAACACCACTTTGGTGCGAAGAATATTGGCGATTTTCATTTTTATTGGTTGTACGGTGGACATATGCCGTCAGTATCCTAGATCCCAGCGCTGGTGTACACTAACGCCTTCTTGCGCGGCTGTAGCTCAGTGGATAGAGTATTGGCCTCCGAAGCCAAGGGTCGTGGGTTCGATCCCCGCCAGCCGCGCCATTGAATTTTCTCTCGAGAGGCCCGTCATTTGGGCGTTTCCGTCGGAAACCAGTTTTCTCTATCCAAAAATTTCTTGTTTCGCGCAGCATGTTTGTGCCCATCTTGTGCCCCAAAATTTTGGGCACGATGGGCACAAGAGTATCGGTTTGAATATGGGCACAAGTGTGCCCATAATATTCGCTGGTTTTGATTGAGTAACCGCAATTCGGCCGGAGCGGACTTTAGCACTGACTAATGAAATGTCTAAGTTGTTAAGGGCAGTCGACGTCCAGGCCTAGAAGGGATCTGATGGTTAATCAGCTTATTAAAATTAAATTGTTGGATCGCCAACTTCTGACTAGTAACTAGGTTATATTTTTTCTCGTTTATGTAATCCTTGAGAAAGGTGTGGAATATTTCAATTGAAAGAATAATTCGGGACGTTTGGATACTGCATTATTTTTCTTTAAACCTAGTTAGGTCCAGCCATACAAGCTGTTATTCACGATTATGAAATCAAAGTCTCAGGTTCAACGGTACATTAACAACTTCCGACGAAGGATCGCTAGATTCCTGAGGCCAGGTATAGGGCTCAGCTGCTCAATTTATCTCGCAAGAACAGGGGGCGCAGTTCTTGAGTTCAAGATTGGCCCTGAAATTGAGAATGACGATAACTACGCAACGGAATCAAACAGCTTAGGCTCGGCTCTTTCGCAAATTAAGCAGAGGGCATTCGGCGGCAACTTAGAGGGATTCCATTTTTCCGGCACAAATTTTGTGATGGAACCAAATAAGATCATCTTAATAAAGGACGGCACCTCATCTGAGTGGAGTGATTCGGCCGCTGAGCGTGATGTGCAGCGAATCGTACACACGAACCAAAGGGGGGTACGATGAAACTTGGCCCTGCTGAAGGTACTCCGGAAGAAATAAAGAACTTCCTAGAAAATCAGGGATTGCAGGCTGATAAATTTTTCCAGGAACCAGAAAAACCGATTGCAGCGCATTGGTTCATAACAGCCACGCTCATCATTGCTTGTGCAATCGTAGTTCTCATGTTCTTTAAATTCACTGATACGCGTTGGCAAACCTTCACATTCCTAGTCGGGTGCGGTGGATCACTTTGGTTGGCCGCAAATATTCAACTGCGCTTTAAAAATTCGTGGGCTTCTGGCGGTGTATTGATAGCTTGTATCTTGTTTTTGTTAGTGGCTCTGGGAGTACTGTTGCCATCTGATCTTCCCAATGAAGCGAGAAAGTGGATGTAAAAACTAACTGGTCATTCGAGCGTCCGTCACAAGTTCCGCTGTTTGGCCAATTTTGCCCCGTTAGTGCTGACCACGAGCTTCGCTCCTTCCGATCCTGCTTACTTTGAGTCAATCAACGGCTTGTTAGGGCTGCTGACAAGAAACTGTATGACCGCTCCGGCCGACAAGCGGAAGTAGTAATCAATGCATTAAGCTCATTTACTACTTTAAAGGTCGTTCTTTCGCGGGCGTTATTCAGGTTCGAAAGGTTCAATCAGACCCTGGGAATCAATCCTATTCTTCCCGACCCCACTAACGCCAAATCCTACAGCATGAAAATTCAAGTCTTCGCTACTAGAAATAAATTGTCTTAGTGCTTTCACATCTTGATTCTTGGGATCCAACCACACAGCCCAATCTTCTTTCGAAATCATCACTGGCATGCGGTCGTGAACCTGTTTCAGCTTCCCGCAAGGTTCAGTTGTAATTATCGCAGTGCTCATGACAAGCTCACCATTTGTTTTGTCGATCCAGTGATCACAAACACCTGCCATCGCGAAATAGGGTATTTCATTGGGATAAATGTAAAAG
>NZ_MQVZ01000001.1:894462-915516 GCF_002954425.1 Limnobacter sp. SAORIC-690 | reverse complement strand
CAGTGACTCCATTTCGGAAGGATCAATGCCATAGGTGCCTGACACCTGTGCGTCGGCCCGGGGCGCAGCATTATCCCGGTCAGAAATGATCGTGCCATGGCCTTTGGAGATTAGGCTGCCCGCAGCCCAGTGGCCAGTGAGTTTTAAGTTGCTGTGCACTCTCAAGCCAGAATAAACCGGCAAAACGGCACCATTGACCTTCACTGAATACTTCACACCCTCGGTCTGAACCACTCGAAGCGCGAAATTCTTTGGTAAGGCGATCCCAAGCATGTTGGCCTGGCGGCGAATGTCCAGGTGAATCAGCCGCTCGACCCATTGCAACTCCGTGAACATTTGACGATTCAGAATATTGACTGGCAAAACCAGTGTGTCAATAACGTACTCACAGAGGTATTCAGACTTGAATTGTGCATCAACGGACTCAGTTGTTCGCCTGAACTTGTTGGAGTCAAATATCTGGTTGACCATTTCACACAGCATGTGGGTGTATTGAACAGCCAAGCGTATTGCGGCTGGCCCAACAAATCGAATTCCCACGCTTTTTCGGGTGTGAAGAAAGCGAATCATCGCCATTGAGTCGTCATTGGCACGCTGTCCGTCGTTATACAACTGAGTGGTTTCAATCGCCCAATTAGGCTCATATTCACGAATTCGAAGGTCTGCGTGGGCAAGTACTGGTCCCACTTTGTTCGTGGATGTCGAGATGGGATGACCCTGTGAGTTGCATGCGAACAACTCAGATGGAAGTGAATCCAGTCCAGACTTTATCAACTCATGATTTTTGGCACTGAGTTTTCTGCGGAATGCCGGCGCTGACAAATGACGACGCAGCGTCCACTGGAGGGTCACAATTTTGGCGGTTTGCTTTTCTACGCTGTTGTTGGTGTGAAGAGTCAGCACGATAAATCCCAAGTCGTTTAATTACCGCCATTTAAGCAAACATTCGTTTCTTGGCAAGTTATAGACGCAAGACAGACATACTCGTTCGACTATCACACAGCGCAAAGATGCCTAAATGTAGGAAGAAATATGACATTGCCCATTTTATGACAACACGTCTTCATGCTGGTAGATCCGGACAGATTTGTACCCTGGCTGGGACATGGCCAACACCTGGCTGAAATGTACCAGGATTCCAGCGCGGTGATGGTTTCTCGCTTCTTGGACAAAATCATTAATCTGTTCAATCTTCGGAATTGGGTGAAAGGCCAATTCAATCGGGTCAGTTAGCGCGGCTTCGCCGGATGCACAGCGCCCAACAAGCTCGACATATTCAAGATCCATTTCGCCAAAGGCTTTCAGAATGAACTCGTCCATAGTTGCCAGATGCTCGACGATTTTAATCACCCTTCCATGACGAACCCTGGCCAGATGTTGAACACTGCCTGTGTAAGCCGTTGTAATCGAGGGGCGACTGTGGCCAAGTCTTTCACTCAGCTCCCTGCGAGCCTCCAACTGAGACTTGGTTGGAATGAGTAATCCACCCCTCACGGGAGATTTATCGCCCGTAAGCAATTCAAAAGTATCGTTAGCATATTGATGGCGCAATCCGTGGGCGGTCACCCCCAAGCCTCTTTGTTAATTCCCAGTTTTCTCAATACACGGTAAACACGGTCGCGGTTTTGGTTCAGGTTGCGCCGCGGGTTGCCCAGGGTGCCGTCTTTTCTTTTCACCTGTTTTTTGAGCCTTTCAATCACCTCCATTTGTTTCTCGGTCTCGATCGGCACAAGCCGGGGCCTTCTCCCTTGGTGCCGTCGATCACGTAGAGTTGCCCGCCCTGCGTGCTTGAATCCGTCAGCTTTTGCTGAGTCGCTTCAGCCAAACGAAGACCGAAAGCGCCAGCCAACTCAACAATATTTGCAACGAATTGATCCTCGGCTGCGATCATTGGCAGGATATCTTCCAGTTTTATATTTTTCGCAGACCACGATTTGTCCTCAATCGCAGTTTTGGAAACCACGACCTTTGTCGGGTCGCTCACGAGCTGTGCCGATTTGGGTACCAAGTGGCCCTTGCCGATGGCGCGCATCGCCACACGCAAAAATGACAAATAATTTTGAAGGGTAACTGGGGAAAGATTGTCATTTTCCCAATATTGCACCAATGCATGAATATGCTTTGCTTTAAATTGCTGTGGACTGGATACAGCGAAGCCCTTCGAGCGAAGTATCCCCACCGCGTGGACAAGACAGTCAAAGCGTGCCTCAATTGTTCGAAATGAGGCACGCTGGGATTTCAACTTCCCCGAGTGGTTCACCCGAGAGGTTCTGCTTTTATTCAGAAGGTGGTCATAAACGAATGCTCTCGTAGCATTACGCCATTCTGTAGTCTCAGTATTCATATAATTCCCGGTCTAGTACGTGAGTAACGAAGCCTGAACATGCAGGTACCGAACCATGCACATCCCCCACCCCTTTCGAGAATGGGCACCACAGCGCAAAGTGCCTGATGGTGAGTTTGTCTCTTTTGCGGTCATCACGGACAGCCACCAGGGTAAGAGACACCCCTAAAACACGCATTAGGCAAAGTAACCGCTCAGGTCTACTCGACTACCTGCCGGGTGTCCCGCCTACAAAAGGCAGCATCCACCAAGCCGTGGGAGCATGAACTCACCACAAAGGTACCTAATACAACAATTCCAATAGTTGCTCAGAAATGAACAACTCGATTTTTAACCCATGAACCAAATAAGCACTCGACGCGTAGGACACAAAAGCCAGTGCAGTTGGGATAAGACCAGGCGCACAAAGAACAGCACAACAGTGGTTTGCTCAAAGGCAAATACCGTTAACGCTGAACAGCGACGTGGACTCGAATCTAGAGCCTGTGGAAAGACTGGGTAAAAAAGAAAGATCGCAAAATTAAATCTGCTTGAAGCCGTATAGGCCGGGATACGCCTCGCACGATGGGAGACAAACTTTCTACTTGTGTAGATGAATCAAATTAACTGAAAAGATCAGCTCAAGAAGCGCGAATACCGAAGACTCGCGAACTGGTGCATCGGGAGATGCTTTGGTTGAAACCCCACATGTGGTTTAAAACCGCGTTGTGGGGGACGCTGCGCCAAGCGCATTAGTAAATGAAATGTAGCTGAAGAGAAGTTTCGATGCAACTGTTATTTTTGATGACAAAATCACGTTTATATTGGCTTTCACAATTGCTTGATTACTCGCTCAGCCTTACCCACAAAAGAATGTGGCCTTACTCTGTGTGGCTCCGTATTGCAAAAGATCATTCTCAAATGTAAGAAATTCGCATCAAAACCTTCTCTGATCGAGCCGCCGTTTCTTTTAGAAATGATTAAGGATTGAAGAGCTATGGTTTTGAAGATCTTTGGACAGGATTGTGTATTGGTTTGATGTCCGTTGCTTGACCAGACTGACTGAAAAATAGAATCAGGAAAAGTCGGTAACTTTGACGTCAATTCCCGGTAACTTTTTGATCAAGCTGCATCCGGCGTCCATGCGGCCATAAAAAGTCGGTAATTTTGACGTCAATTCCCGGTAACTTTTTAACCAAGTTGGATCCAAAGCGCAGGTGACCACGAAAAGTCAGTGAAATTGACGCTCTTTTGACCTAGATTTTTCTCGTTGTGACTGAAACGCCCGATTTTGAGCCTTTTGGATAGATTGGTGTTTTTTTTGCTCAAGGAAAATAGAGCCATTGGTAAACAAACAAAGGCAATTTATGGGCAAGGTTATTCAATCAGTTGATGTGGGTTCTGGGTTTACGAAGTACGTAACAAAACAAATTGGCAAGGATATTTCGTGCGCCCTATTCCCATCGGTGGCAAAAGCCGCTGTTGGTGGGCTCAAGTCTTTTCAAAAGACTGGAATTGGGGCCAAGCAAACCACCATTTGTGTTGAGGTTAAAGGCAACAAATATGAGGTCGGGCCCGATGTCGATGTCGTTGGCGCATCACGCCAGCTTGATGACAACTATTCCGCAAGTGCTGCCCATGAGGCGCTTCTGCTTGGAGCACTTTCTTTTGTAGGAAAGCAGAATATCGACCTCCTCATGCTCGGGTTGATAAGAAACACTAAACTTGCGTAAATCAAAAAGTGTGAAAGCCTAAAGGTGTTTTTAACCAGAGAAGGAAGTAAAGATGAATAGCAAATTGAAATTGATTTCTGCCAGCTTGATGGCGCTTGGTGCAAGTATCGCAATTTATGGATGCGGTGGTGGTGGGGGTGGTGGGTCGTCAGGTGGTGGTGCACCTGCAGCACCAGTCAATCTATCCGAGTATCGCTTGGATTCAAACAACAATCTTTTTCTGAACCGAAATAATGGTGAAGAAGTAGCAGCGATTGTGCTGAAGGAGTTGATGATCCAAGGCCAAGGCGTGAGTGGTAAAGGATTGGGTACACCTTTTGACAGTGGTGTGCTCTCAGGTGACAGTGAAACGCTGGGCATTGCCCATTATTTGGTTCGAACCTTTGAGTTTGCGCAGGCCAACTTTCCCAATACTGCGGCGAACTCTCCGTTTTGTGAGCCGGGTGGACCGTCGGTCCTGCCAGTTGTAGTCACGGACGAAAACGGTTCTACGAGCTATAACAATGGGGATAGCGTTAATTCGGGATCTTGCTCAAATGGAAGTTTGGACTTTGAAGGCGGGTATGGGGTGTCAGATCTGGTGTTTACAGGGACAGTCAGTGAAAACTCGGTTTACAGTGTTTCGGGAAGTTTTTTGATTGCTGGCTTGAATTCCGCTGGCAGTGACTTTTTGATTGAAAGCTCGGAGACTGGTTCAGTCAGCATCACCGGGAACGCTAGCAACCAAAAGGTTGTGGTGTTCAATGGGACCTACGGTACAGATTACTCAAATCTTGTTGGAGGTAGCTTCCAGCGTGCAGCTGGCAGTAGCCACCAGAATCGATCGATCACAGTGACCTACACGCCAGGAACGACCTACACAGTTTCAGGTGGTTATGATTTCGTGGGGAATTTTGATGCGATTTTTAATCAAACCAATTCCTCGTTTGAGTTTGATGTGAGGAATCTGGACATCGATGGATCGGCGGTTGACGGCAGTTTGACGAGTGGATCGTTCGAGGTGAATGGCGCCGGAAACACCAAACTTGTGTTTACCTTGAGAAATGATGGCACTCTGGTTTTCACCGCTGATGAAGATGGTAACGGCTCAGTAGACTTCACAAGCACAGCGCTGAATACAGATGCAACTGTTGGGCTGTTTGATTTTTAAGCGATCAACTAATATTAGTTTAGCTCTGATTAGGCGGGTGTAGTCCAGCGGCTCCATTTGTCGATGATGATCAAGGCACCCACTCTAGTGTTGTCCGTTTCATCGATTCAATTGTTTTGCATGCGCTTCTACAGAGAATCGCTTTAGCATTTTACAAGCCGTTGATGGTCTCTGCGAGAGCGCATTGCTATAGCTGCCGCCTTTGCTGCTAACCGATACTCAATGTCGGCCCCAGCAAGGCATGCACTGTCACGAATCGATTCGTATTGCGAACCCCTATCGCTGTGGTCTATCAGCGATTCGTTTCGGTCAGATTAGCGATCTCACAACACTTGTTTCAATGCGCCCTCTTCCACTTTAAGTCCCAAATCAGTAATTTATCTGACTAAGTTTTACGTTTGCAGATAAGTTGTCCGTGAGCAAAATCACTGATAGAGCAAAGGAAAAACCTATTCAAGAACATAAGCCCCCTGCCCTATTCAAGCTTGATAATTGGACTACCCCGTCTTTTATTGACAAAGCGAGGTGTTTCAAACTGTTTGAATGACTTTTTTAAGTCATTTAGATAGCGACCTATGCCGAGTGTTTATAGTATAAACATCTCGCCTTTCTTGGTTCTTGAGCTAACCTCTTTCCTATTCCCATTTTACCGCTTACTAAACGCACGTTACTCCCTAGCACTTTTATCAGCCTTTTAAATTCATAAACAACAATCATCATTGATTGTTACATGTCAACTTAAACTTATTATTTACAATATGTTATATTGGCAATATTAAAAGGTTTCCTCAAAGAAATAATGAAGACTGTTGAACGAATTGAACGCTCTGTGTCGTTGAAGAAAAGCGACGTACTGCTGCGCGCCGAATACGATTCGTTTGGCAGCGAGGCTCAGGTGTCCCGTGCCCTGAAAGAATTGGTTGAACGTGGCAAGTTGGTCAAACTGGGGCGCGGTGTGTACGCCAAGGCCAAGCCCAGTGTACTCACCGGCAAGGCAATCCCCATTAGACCACTTGAAAGCTTGGCACCCGAAGCATTGAAGAAGTTGGGTATTCAGACCACGCAAACTCAACAGGTCGAAGACTACAACAGTGGGAAATCAACACAGATTCCAGCAGGTATTGTTTTTAAGGTCGCACGTCGACGCATCACCCGCAAGCTGGGTTTCAATGGCAAAACCGTGAAGTTTGAGTTGGCATGAGATCGCTTTCCTCTGAACAAAAGGAGCTAATCGAAGCCCTCGTTGCAGAGTATGACCCTCGATACCCAGATATCACGCCAGGTCTTCTTGAGAAAGACGAACACCTCACAACAGCACTTCGAGCGTTGTTCAATCTACCCATACCCGGAGCGACTTTGGTGTTCTGTGGTGGCACAAGTCTGTCAAAAGCGTATCGACTCATTGATCGCATGTCTGAAGATGCGGACCTCAAAATCGTCTTGTCAGCAGACACTGTGTCCCAATCAAAAAATCAACAACAAAAGCAACTCAGCAAGTTCAAAGAACTGGTTTCAAACGAACTCACCAAAGAGGGGTTTTCAATCAGTCATTTGTCGGCACAAAACGAGAATCGCTACATCCGGATCGATCTGGAATATGCGCGAGCCTATCCAACAGCAGCAGGGCTCAGACCCCATTTGCAAATTGAACTGACGACAAAGCCCATTCGCCTGGATACGCAGACCCTTAACTTGAATTCCTTGACCAGGCAACTCCTGAATATGGAAGAGGGTGGTTTCGAGGTCGCGGTGTTGTCTCGCCCTGAAACACTTGCCGAAAAGATTCTTTCCTTTCTCCGCCGATTTGCACAGTATCGCGCTGGGTCTTTGAAGCACGAATGGGATCAAGCCCTGGTTCGCCACATCTACGACACCCATTGCATTGTTCAACACGCCCCAAATTCAGCAGCCGAAGCTCGCTCAATTTTTCACGCAATGATCGAAGATGAAAAAACGGATTGGGCGAATCAATTTCCAGAGTTTGCCCAGGACGCGCACACCGTACTGTTGAATTCTCTAGAAGCGGCGGAACAAGATACGCAAGTGAAGCGTGAGTATCAGAACAACCTGTTGCCATTGATTTACGGCAGCGTGAAACCCAATTTCGAAGTGGCATTCCGTGACTTCAAGCAAACCAGTCAATATCTGCTGGATTCCTTGGTTTAAATCAATCGAACAGGAAGCGATCTGAGTGTTTATAGTATAAACACCGCGAATTTGCTGCCTCTCGGGTCAATACAATAAAAAAGCCCCGAGTCCTAAAAGGTCGGGGCTTGATCGCAGAAGCAAAATTTAGGACTGTTTGGACGCTTGATACTGCTTTAAAAACAATGACGCCTCTTCTTCGTTTTCAAAGCTCAGCACCACACTGTTTTTACGACGATTGACCTCAGTCAAAGACCAGCCCCTCAAATCGACCTTGCGCTTCACAGCTTCAACCTTCGTCTTCGGGCTGGCATTGGATTGTGCGGATACAAATCCATTCAGGGCCTGCTGCCAGGTCTTTGCCGCAGAATCTTCACCCGCATCCTTGGCGAGATCGTTTGAACCGGCCAGAGTAGGGGACAGGCTGACAATTGCCGAGGAAGTGTTATCGATCATGCTCAACGCGGAGTCGGTGACCTTTGACAGCGCTGTACCTTTGACCTCTGAAAACAGCTTCACAAAACTCTTCAGTGCATTGGATCCCAATCGGACCCTTGCACTTTTCATCGCGACAACAACCTGGGCAGGCAACTGCTCCATCGACAAGACTTGTGAAATATATGCAGGGCTAAATCCGGTCTCTGTGGCCAACTGGCGAACAGATTTCGGCTCACCTTCACCGGCTTTCAAAATACGAAGCCCCTCAAAAATTTCAGCAATTCCCAACTCTGGCTGCAGCAGGTTAGAAATAAAAGCCGCCTTGGCCCCATCGTCTTTGAGATCAATGACATTGACTGGGACTGAGTGATGACCCAATTCCTTCATGGCTTGTAATCGGTTGTGACCGGCAACCGCCATGTAGGTGAACTTCGGATCGTCCGATTTTCTAACAGTAATTGGATTGAACAGACCATCGGACTCAATGCTCGTCTTCAGACGCTGAAATTCCGCTGGCGACAACGCACGTTTGTTGCTGGGATCAATACCAATGGCGGCAATGTCCACCTTTTGTTGTCCACTGTCCGAACCCAAAACTCCCATGGCCTTGTTCAACACGTCCATGCCACTCAGGGGCTTCACGGGTTTGGCCGGAGTTGGAGGGATAGGGGAGGGCGCAGTCGGAAGATCGTCATCCAAAAAGCGGCTCATCATGCCTTTTTTCGTCTTGTTATTCATTGTTCATCTCCCAATCTTTTCCCCAGGCTCGAATTAATTGAAGATCCACATGATCCACCAGTTCATCCATGCGGTCTTTGTATTTGCGAAACGCAGCATTGGAGCCAATGGCCTTAGTCTGGTCATACACCGTCATCAAACCAAAAGAAAAATTATCAACCGCTGCCGATTCAGGAATGCTGATGGTGGTCAAATGCTCGCCAAACGCTTTGGCCATCCACCCAGTAATCAAAGTGCTCATTTCCTTGGGCTTGACTCGGCTCGGCACCACACTGATGAAATCGAACTTTTTGTCTTTCACCGCAGGAATACCATCCTCGGCCGCGTCGTTCTCGGCCTGGGCTGGGGTGGATCCTAAAATCCCTTCGAACATCTGATAAACCAAACGCCAAAACTGAGTTGAGCTCGCAAAATCCACGGAGTTGGGCGGAATCGGCATGATGATGCCGTCGGCGCTAAAAATCATATTGAATGTGAGGTAATTCAAGGAAGGAGGGCAATCGATGATGATCGCATCGTAATCTTTCGCCAAATCCATCAAGCCTCGGTGCATCGCAGCCCAGAACTTGAAACTGCGGTCCTTAGAATATTTGGCTGGCAAATAAAAATCCGCACCATAAAGAGAAATGTTGGCGGGAATAAGATCCAAATTCTCCCAGTAGGTTTTTTTCACCGCATAACGAAGATCGGGCTGATCGCCGTACAAATAGGGCATCACTGTTGATTCATCATCAATATCCACATCAGGCGCCAAACCGGCAAGCTGAGTCAGAGTGCCCTGTGGGTCAGCGTCCAGCAACAATACTTTCCGAGCACCTCTCAAGGTCAAACCTTGGGCAATACAAAAAGAACTGGTGGTCTTCCCGGTACCGCCTTTGAACACCGTGGTACAAATAATGCGTCCACGCTCACCGTCTGGTCGTCTTGGCCGAGGATTGAATTTCTGGACATAAGCCAATGTTTCAGCCAAAGTGAAATGACGCGCATTGGATCCTTCTGGAATTTCACCTTCAGGTAAGCTATTGCCATCTTTAGAAGCCAGTTGATTGATCCGGCGACGATCCAGGTTCAACAAGTTGGCCAAGTGAGCGGAGCTGAAAGAGGGCGCTTGTTTGCGCGGTTCAGGTTCCAACAGTTTGGTTCGTACCGCATCCAGAACCTGTGAACTAGACACACTGAGCTCACCAATGTGTTCGAGGTCGTAATTGGTAATAGTTGACTTGGCCATAAACAATCCTGAGTTTGATCCCTTTCATTTTACCCGTTTTTTCGACATCAACGTAAAAAACGGGAAATTCTCAAGGAATGAGATTGCGCCTGAACTATTGGCAGCCACTCGATTCTTCAAAGATACAGTGCTCGAAAGTCACCTAATTTGCATAAAAAATCGATATCGCACTCATCCCAGACCCTTATAACGGTTTTTAGCGGCGCTTGTTTTGAATTTGAGCGTGATTGAATTTCCAGCAGGCATTAAGAATTTTTCTACTGTGGGTGATGTAACGAAAAATGCAGAGCCAAAGTCACTTGGTCCCTTTGGATTTAACAATTGTGTTTTTCAATAGAAATATGCTATCGACCGTTGGAATTTTAAATGCCCTGATCTCAAGATTTAACACTTTGAGAGCCACCGACCTGCCGAACGGGTGTTTTATCGCGTTTGGACAAGCACGATTGTCGGCCAGTGAGCTTCAGGCTTGCCTGACAGCGAACGGTAGCCCGATGCGCGATGAGCAAGAGGCTGGACTCGCAGCGAATCCGCATCCAGCGATGCTTTTTTTGAGAACAGGTGAACGTTGAGTCGCTGTATGTTATAGAAAGAGTTATAAATCGTTACAGTTTAAAAATCATGTTTAAGCTGTTGTTTTAGAAAGCGCTTTTTGAATTCTCTGTGGGTGATGTAACGATGGTTTGTGTGTGATGTACCGTGTTGTTTGTGGGTGATACCCCGTTTGTTTATCCCCGGTCGCATTGGGCTGCTTAAATTTTAAGCACTGTTACGGTGTGGATAACTGCTTAGAACCCTTTGCCAGCCTAGCTTTCTAGTTTTGTTGGTGGGTGATATACCGTGTGTATCGTGGGTGATGTAACGAGGTCATTCGTGGGTGATATACCGATAGCTGGACATAATTTCACGACAGCAGTCCTAAAAGCCGGTTTTTGTCTTTGGGTAGGAAAGTGACGTTGTCTCGATCATCCAAGGTGAAGAAAAAGTTGGGCAGGGCATTGTCTTTGGCAATTTCTTTAATCATCCGGCGAAATTCGCGCAGTTCAGCTTGGCTGCCACACTTTTCACGGAGCAATTCGAGCCCAATCTTCCAGCCGGACTGTTTACCCACATGCTTGCGAGCGATCTCGTAGAGACGCTTCTCAAGAGGTTTCCTGAGCTGGAAGTACGCTGAGTCGATGGTGAGGACTTCAAAGGCTTGTATCGCGTTATAGAGCCATTTGGACAGGGTGACTTCTACAGCGACCATCACGGATTTGTTGGGTGCCTTCTCAACAATCTTCCAGCTGTCCAGAATGCCAAATGATTCCTTGATCCGCTCTCCCCCGGTCCGTATGTCGGTCTTGATGCGGGTGCCAGACAACCTCTCCAGGCTTTCTTCCAGTCGCTTGTATTCTTTCCCGCCAGTGCTTTTATTGGTTTTGACCAAGTAGTCGTAGACACAGAAACGAATTGTGCGTCCCTTCGCATCCGGCCGCTCCAGATTCAGACCTTCGGTCATCTGAGAGACCAGAAAGATCAAAATGTCCTTGTCATGCTGCGTTGCGCGACCTTTGACGCTGGGCGTCACTTCAAGCGATTTGTTCCCATCTTTACTAACCCACTTCCACACGCGAAGGTCTGGTTTTGTGGCCAATGAGAAAATAGGGGCTTCCATTGAAGCACCATCGTCTTTCAAAGCATAGTCCAGCAGATCTGCGACGAACAAATCCCCATTCGGATGTTCCAGATCGTGCAAATTGGAACGGCGTAGCCGTCCACCAATGCGCATCAAAGCATTGTCCTCAACAGCCTCAACCGCTGTGGAAGGGTCAACCTCTTTGACTTCTCCGGCCTCAGTTTTCATTCGAGCAGCCTCAGCCAAGCGTTTGATACGCTCCGGAATGATGGGCTTGCTGACACGCTGGGGCATCTCAGAAAACAGTTCGGGTTGTGACTCTGGCTTGGTCATTGAATTCCAATGTATTGGTACTGACGCCAAACTGGCGACAGGCGCTGCAAGTGAGCGCGTATATATCGGCTAACTTTAACACTTTTGAAACGCGTTAGAAGCCCCCAAAGCACCCCGATCAAACGGGGCGCACGGCACCTTGATCTAATCAATTGCCCGGAAGATCAGGGCAGGGGGCATGACCGCTAGGTGATGTACCCTGGCAGCTCAAATAAGCGATTGAAGACCCAAAAATATTCAACGTGCCACTCAGAACCATGTGATACCTGTGAAACTCACACAAGTAAAACTTAGTGAGAAGGAAACCCCAAAACAAAGGGAGTTCTATTAACATTAACGCAAACAAACAAAAACCTTTGAAGGGAGTACTTCAACTTGCTAAAACCGAGTTCAATGCAACGCGTTAAAACAACTCTAAAGTTCGGTGTTGCTCTCGGAAGCGCACTTTCGGCGATCGGGGGATTAATAGGAGACTTCTTGGTCCCAATTGCCCCTTTCGCCTTGTATCTTTCAATTCTTGGTTTCTCACTGCTCGGCCTATCCATATTGGCCTATCTGATCAAGCCCGTGAAAGCCATATGTGCAGAGAGATTAGGCGAAATTTGGTACTCACCACTGTTCTGGCTGCTTTTTATTTTCAGTGGACTGACCTACGCAGCGCACTCAGTGTCCGACTCATCGAGTGGCAATGGCGTTTTGGCCGACAACATCGCAGTCGTCGGTGAATTACAAGAAATCGTCTTTCAACTTAAGCGCATAGCCGATGACAGCGAGCGTAGATCTCTTCTAGAAGAAGAGGAGCGCAATAGCGCGGCATATCGCCTATCCCAGCTGGGGTTTTCTCTAAGCCCAGACGGACTAGAGCGGGCAGTGCGGGAGAAGAACGAAAATGCCATGTCAATTTATATGGAGTCTGGCTTACTCATTCCTACAAAAAGTTTGATTTACCTTGTTGCTGAAGGCCTTGAAATCGAAGACATCTCAGCCTTGCTCTCACAGGGTTCTGTGAAGCTGGATCAGTTTTCTGAGGTGTATCAGTTCCCCTCAAGCTCTTACGATTATTCTGGATATGGAAAGGATAGCTTTTTTGAAAAACTACGGACTGACCTTCAAACCAAAGAAGACGACTACAACGACAGGTTGAAGAGCAACTATCGCGAAACCCGTATCAAGGAAATTACAAAAAGACTAAGAGAAATCGACTCAATTGATAAAAAACAAGGTTCGATTGATCAATCCAGCTCTGACAAGAAGCGACAGGCGGTAGCACAGAAGATCAACTTAAAAGTGGACAGTTGCTTGAAGGCATATTCAACTTGGTCGCCTGCTTTTCCAGGTTCATCAATGAAATCTGTGCCTGAGGATTGCAAGGGTTTAGTTGATTCGCAGGGTATGAAGAATGAATTTTTGATCAAACAGCAGATTGATTTGGAAATGCTTGAAAATTTCGACAATAACTACGTCGAGTCCACTTCACGCCAAGACACCATTAGGGAAAAATTCGACTTATCTCTCGAGTTGGATCACCTAAAGAGCAATCCTCAATTAGTGACGTATCCGGAATCCTTGAAACAGGAGCTGACTGCAAACCTGACTGTAATGTCTGTTGTAGAAAAGCAGAAACGAGAGAATTTATTGCAAAAGCTGAAGGCGCTTGGCATCCAAACCAAGCCCATTTGTTCGATTGAAACTGAATCGGGTGTTTGTATTAAGAATAGGTCCTGATCTGGACGCTCAATCATCCAGATTATTTTGAGCGGAAAGATGCTGCTATTGCGAAATAGCAGCGCCTCGGTATAATCAAGCCACCGCACAAGTCGATGCGAGCTGCCCACCTTGGCTCATCTGGTTCGCCGGAACGACATTTATTCTCTAGTTTTGCAAACGTCTATCAGGCAGGCTTCGCCGCGCAAAGCTGCGCCAACAGGCAAGCCCCGAGAACATTGACCTGCGCACGCAACGCGGGCTGGATAAATCCCTCATCAACAAACTGCTCAACTGCCAATGGATTGATGAACACCAAAACATTGTGCTCACTGGCCCCACGGGAGTGGGCAAGACGTACCTTGCCTGCGCACTGGCCACTCAGGCCGCACGCCATGGGTGCAGCGTGCTGTATTACCGCTTGCCGCGCTTACTGGAGGAGCTTGCCATTGCGCGAGCAGACGGACGGTATGTGAAGGTGTTGGCCCAGTTGAGGGTCGGCAGGGATTCATGTAAAAAACCGCAGAAACAGGCTTAAGTCCCTGTCACAGTTGGGTTTTTATCATTCCTCTGTGTCATTTTTTCTGCCCCTTCAACAGGGTCTTTCGCGGACGCATCAGGACTGGGCACCGTAGCGCTGAAACGCTCCAGCATGCTGCCGGTGGTGCGCAGTTCCAGCAGCAAGGTGTACCAGCTGGTGCCAGCCCGGGCCAGGGCGTCGTCGGAATCCCAGCGGCCGATGCACTGAAATCCCAAGCGCTCGAACAGCAGCTGGATCTCTTCGGCGGTGTAGCCCTGGAACAGCCGACCACTGGTATCGCGCTGCTCCACCAGGTTGTCTCCACGGGTCAGTGGCAGGGACAGCAGCAGGCGGCCGTGCGGGTTGAGCAGCGCACGGATGGCCAGCGCAGCATCGAACAGTTGGTGGTCTGGAACGTGCATCAGGACTGCGCTGCAGAGGATCCCATCGAACTTGCCATCAAAGGGCATGCCCAGCTCGGGCAGCGCTGCGCTAGCAAGCCGGTTTTCAAGCTCGGGGTGGGCGACCTTGGCCGCCGCGCGCAGACCGTCCGTGGGCTCCACGCCGTAGGCTTCGTAGCCGCTCTTGAGGAGGTGCGCCAAGTCACGACCAGATCCTGCCCCGATATCAAGCAACCGGGCCCCTGGCACAAATGCCAGCGGGAAGTACTTGGCCACAGGGCTGCCCACCGATTCGTACCGGGTGGCTATGTCCTGGGCGTTGTCTTCGTAGAAGCGAGCCGTCGATGCGTCCATGGAGCGGTCACTCAGAAGGGTTATGTAGGGGTCGTCTCAGAAAACGGAAAATAAAGCACGTTAAGCCGGTTGCAGCGGTCGTAATGGCCTGAACTTCCCCGCGCCGACCTTGGCGCTGCTGCGCCAGAGGTAATCGCCAGTCAGATTGATGTGCTCCCAGCCGAGCGGCGACAGGTACTGCAACTGCGCGTCATCGACGGCATGACCATTGCCGCGCAGCGCATGTGTCGCCCGCTCCAAGTAGACCGTGTTCCACAGCACAACGGCCGCCGTCACCAGGTTGAGGCCACTGGCCCGGTAGCGCTGCTGCTCAAAGCTGCGGTCGCGGATTTCGCCCAGCCTGTTGAAGAACACTGCGCGGGCTAGCGCGTTGCGCGCTTCGCCCTTGTTCAACCCGGCATGCACGCGGCGGCGCAACTCTACGCTTTGCAGCCAGTCGAGGATAAACAGCGTGCGCTCGATGCGCCCCAGCTCGCGCAGGGCGACAGCCAAGCCGTTCTGGCGTGGGTAGCTGCCGAGCTTGCGCAGCATCAGCGAGGCCGTCACCGTGCCCTGTTTGATCGAGGTAGCCAGCCGCAGGATTTCATCCCAGTGGGCACGGACGTGCTTGATGTTGAGTGTGCCGCCGATCATCGGCTTCAGAGCGTCATAGACGATTTCGCCCTTTGGAATATAGAGTTTGGTGTCGCCCAGGTCGCGGATGCGCGGTGCAAAGCGGAAGCCTAGCAGGTGCATCAAGGCGAAGACGTGATCGGTGAAGCCCGCCGTGTCCGTGTAGTGTTCCTCGATGCGCAAGTCGGACTCGTGGTACAGCAGGCCGTCAAGCACATAGGTCGAGTCGCGCACGCCGACATTGACCACCTTGGTGTGAAACGGCGCGTACTGGTCGGAGATATGGGTGTAGAAGGTTCGCCCTGGACTGCTGCCATATTTCGGGTTGATGTGGCCGGTACTCTCGGCCTTGCTGCCAGTTCGGAAGTTCTGGCCGTCCGACGATGACGTGGTGCCGTCGCCCCAGTGCCCGGCGAAGGGATGCCGGAATTGGGCGTTGACCAATTCAGCCAACGCTGTCGAATAGGTTTCGTCGCGGGTATGCCAGGCTTGCAGCCAGGCGAGCTTGGCGTAGGTCGTGCCGGGGCACGACTCGGCCATCTTGGTCAGGCCCAGGTTGATCGCGTCGGCCAGTATGGTGGTCAACAGCAGGTTCTTGTCCTTGGCCGGGTCGCCTGATTTCAAGTGCGTAAAGTGCCGGGTGAAGCCCGTCCACTCATCGACTTCGAGCAGCAGCTCGGTGATCTTGACGTGCGGCAGAATCATCGCCGTCTGATCGATCAATGCCTGCGCGGTGTCGGGCACCGCAGCATCCAGCGGCGTGATCTTCAAGCCCGATTCGGTGATGATGGCGTCCGGCAGGTCGTTCGCTACCGCCATGCGGTTGACCGTGGCAAGTTGCGCTTCCAGCAGTTCCAAGCGCTCGCTCAGGTACTGGTCGCAATCGGTGGCCACGGCCAGCGGCAATTCGCTGGACCGCTTGAGGCTGGCGAATTTTTCGGGAGGCACCAGGTAGTCCTCGAAGTCTTTGAACTGCCGTGAACCTTGCACCCAGATGTCGCCCGAGCGCAGCAAGTTTTTCAACTCCGACAACGCACACAGTTCGTAGTAGCGTCGGTCGATGCCGGCGTCGGTCATCACCAGCTTTTCCCAGCGTTTCTTGATGAAGTCGGTCGGTGCATCAGCGGGCACCTTACGGGCATTGTCGGTGTTCATTCCGCGCAGCACCTCAATGGCGTCGAGCACGTTCTTGGCAGCGGGCGCGGCTCGCAGTTTAAGAACAGCGAGGAATTCTGGCGCGTAGCGGCGCAAGGTAGCGTAACTCTCGCCAATGCGGTGAAGGAAATCGAAGTCCTCGGGCTGGGCGAGCGTCTGCGCTTCGGTGACGCTTACAGCGAACGCATCCCAGGACATGACGGCCTCAATGGCAGCGAATGGGTCGCCACCCGATTGCTTGGCGTCGATCAGCGCCTGGCCGATGCGTCCGTACAAGCGCACCTTGGCGTTGATGGCTTTGCCGGATGCCTGGAACAGCTGCTGATGCTTGTTCTTAGCCGCATTGAACAGCTTGCCCAGGATGCGATCGTGCAGGTCGATGATTTCATCGGTGACGGTGGCCATGCCCTCAATGGCCAGTGCCACGAGGGTGGCGTAGCGTCGTTGCGGCTCGAACTTGGCCAGGTCGGCGGGCGTCATCTGGCCGCCCTCGCGGGCGATTTTGAGTAGCCGGTTCTGGTGAACCAGCCGCTCGATGCCGGTAGGCAGGTTGAGCGCCTGCCAGGCTTTCAGGCGCTCGATGTGTTCCAGCATGTGCCGGGAATTCGGTTTGGCGGGCGACTGGCGCAGCCATGCCAGCCAGGTCGTTTTGCCGTTGTCGCGGCGTTTCAGCAGTTCATCGAGTCGATGGCGATGCCCGTTAGACAACGGTTCGGACAAGGTTTCGTAGATGTGCCGATTGGCGCGGGTGATGGCCTCGGCGCTGGCGCGCTCGATGGCGTTGAGCACGGGCAGAATGATCGACTGTCGCCGTAGATGCTCAATCAAGGCGCTGGCCAGCACGATCCCCTTGTCGGTTTGCATGGCCAGCTCGGTCAGCGTGTGGACGGCCTGCCGGTAGTGGCTCATGGTGAACGGCTGGAAGCCGAATACCGTTTGCAGCTCGACCAGGTGTTCGCGCCGGGTCTGCTCCCGCTGCCCGTAGTCGTCCCAGCTTTCGACTGGCACTTTGAGCTGCGACGCCACGATGCGCAGCAAAGGCGGAAATGGCAGCTCATCAGCGCCCAGGATGACACCGGGGAATCGCAGGTAGCAAAGCTGAACGGCGAAGCCCAGCCGATTCGCAGGCCCGCGCCGCTGACGGATAACCGACAGGTCGGTTTCGCTGAACGTGTAGTACCGGATTAGATCGTCTTTGGCATCGGGCAATGCCAGCAAGCTTTCGCGCTCGGTGGCGGACAGAATGGACCGACGCGGCATGCTCAGGACTCGCGCAGGTACTGGTACAACGTTTCACGGCTGATGCCGAAATCTCTGGCGATCAGGGCCTTTTGCTCGCCCGCTGCGACGCGCCGTTTCAGTTCGGCAATTTGCTCATCGTTCAATGACTTCTTGCGGCCCCGATACGCGCCCCGTTGCCGGGCGAGCGCGATGCCTTCGCGCTGCCGTTCGCGGATCAAGGCCCGCTCAAACTCGGCAAACGCGCCCATGACAGACAACATCAAATTCGCCATTGGCGAGTCCTCGCCGGTGAAGGCCAGACTTTCCTTGACGAATTCGATGCGCACGCCGCGCTTGGTCAGACCCTGCACGACGCGGCGCAAGTCATCCAGGTTGCGCGCCAGCCGATCCATGCTGTGAACCACCACGGTGTCGCCTTCGCGCACGAAGGCGAGCAACCTTTCCAGCTCGGGACGCTGCGTGTCCTTGCCGGATGCCTTGTCGGTGAACACCCGCGCCACCTGAACCCCCTCCAATTGCCGTTCCGGGTTCTGGTCGAAGCTGCTGACGCGAACGTAGCCGATGCGTTGACCGTACAAAGTGTCTCCAAGGGTGATGTGTCAAGTTGAAATCTATTACTCTTGATTGATTGTGTCAATAAATAGAATATTTGACTCTATCCTGACGTGATTCCAGCCTCTCCCCTGACGTTGCGTTAGGGTATAGCCTATTGGGACAGTCACTTAGTCAATATGTACCCATGATGCAGAAATATCATCGGTGAAAAAGCAACCCACCATAATATCCACATTTCCGGTATAATAGAAATCTCGAATCAAAGCGCTTAGCAGAACGACATCGCCATGGATACCAAAAGAGCATTATCAGCCCTCGCGGCGCTCGCCCAGGATTCTCGACTGGCAGTATTTCGTCTGTTGGTCCAAGCGGGTCCTGATGGAGGTATGGCCGCAAGCAAGATCGCGGAGGCATTGGGCATTCCCTCGTCATCGCTGTCGTTTCACTTGAAGGAGCTGACGCATGCAAATTTGATCAGCCCTCGCCAGGACGGCCGCTACATTATATATACCGCGCGGTTCCAGACGATGAATGACCTCTTAGAATTCCTGACCAAGAACTGTTGCAGCGGGCAGCCCTGCGACTTGGTTTGCATCCCTGAATCTGAGTCGGTGCACGTGTAGCCCTTCGCCCGACTATTCAAGCCCAGTCATCCCGATTCTCAAATACATTGGACAACACATGAACATCTTATTTCTCTGCACAGGTAACTCGTGCCGTTCGGTATTAAGTGAAGCTATCTTCAATCACCTCGCTCCAGAAGGCCTGAAGGCGATCAGTGCTGGAAGCCAGCCCATCGGAAGGTTGCACCCACGGGCGGTCGCTTTGCTTCAGGAGAAGGGGATTTCCACTGAGGGCTATTACAGCAAATCGTGGAACCACTTGCCCGTCACCCCGGATATTGTTGTCACTGTTTGCGGAAGCGCCGCAGGTGAAACGTGCCCCGCTTATCTCGGCCCTGTCTTACGGACCCACTGGGGTGTTGAAGATCCGGGGCATGTGGTCGGTACCGAAGACGAGATAACTAGCGCATTTGAAAAAACTTACTCTATCATTCGCGCGCGGATTGAAGCTTTTTTGGCGCTGCCTTTGACAGAATTGCAGGGTGATAAAGCTAGGTTTAAAGCCGAGCTGGATCGCATCGGCACATTGCTGGCCTGAACTTGGGCCGAATAAGTCCACAACGGCAGCAACATCCCTCAAAGTATTGCACCCGCGGCCGTCAGGCAGGCAAACGATTTCATATTCGCATTTTAAGGACATTCAGTGCTCATCGCATTTCTGATCTTCCTCATCACCCTCATCTTCGTCATCTGGCAACCGCGCGGACTGGGGATTGGCTGGAGCGCAGCCGCCGGCGCGGTTGTGGCGCTGCTCGCTGGCGTCATTCAGGTCTCGGATATTCCCGTGGTTTGGGACATTGTCTGGAACGCCACGGGCACTTTCGTTGCCGTCATCATCATCAGCTTGCTGCTCGACAAAGCCGGCTTCTTCGAATGGGCCGCCTTGCACGTAGCGCGTTGGGGTAAGGGAAACGGCAAACGCCTCTTCACTTTGCTAGTGCTCCTCGGAGCCGCTGTTGCCGCGCTTTTCGCCAATGACGGTGCGGCGCTGATCCTCACCCCGATCGTGATCGCCATGTTGCGGGCGCTGCGTTTCTCAGTGAAGGCAATGCTAGCTTACGTGATGGCGGCTGGCTTCATCGCCGATACGGCTAGTCTGCCTCTGGTGGTATCAAACCTGGTCAACATCGTCTCCGCTGATTACTTTGATATCAGCTTCGCACGCTATGCGGCTGTGATGGTGCCCGTAAATCTAGTTGCAGTGGTGGCGACCTTGGGAGTACTAATCTGGTTTTTTCGTAAAGACATCCCAGCTAACTACGATCTCTCGCAGTTGAAACGTCCCGAGGAAGCGATTCACGACCGCGCTACCTTCGTGACCGGGTGGTGGGTGCTGGGCCTGCTCCTGATAGGATTCTTCGGGCTCGAACAGTTGGGCGTGCCAATTAGTGCAGTGGCGGCGGCAGGTGCCGTTCTTTTGCTGGTGGTGGCTGCACGCGGACACAAAATTTCAACTCGCGAAGTGATAAGCAATGCGCCGTGGCAGGTTGTCGTATTCTCTCTCGGGATGTACTTGGTAGTCTACGGGCTGCGCAATGCAGGCTTGACTGGCTACCTGACGGCGGTCCTAAATCAATGCGCAAGCTACGGCGTCTGGGGCGCGGCGCTCGGCACCGGCTTTATTACCGCCATCCTCTCATCGATCATGAACAACATGCCGACAGTGCTGATCGGTGCGCTCTCAATTGACGCCACGACGTCCAGTGGAGTGGTGCGAGAGGCGATGATTTACGCAAATGTAATCGGAAGTGATCTGGGACCGAAAATTACCCCAATCGGCAGCTTGGCCACCTTGCTCTGGTTGCACGTGTTATCCAGTAAGGACATCCAGATTTCGTGGGGCTATTACTTCCGTGTCGGGATTGTACTTACCTTACCGGTATTGCTGGTGACCTTAGCCGCCCTCGCGCTGCGCCTTTCATAATGGAGAACACCATGTCCGTCACGATTTATCACAATCCCGATTGCGGCACCTCACGCAATACACTGGCACTGATCCGCAATGCTGGAATTGAGCCGCTCATTATCGAGTATTTGAAACAGCCGCCCGATCGGACCACCCTCGCAGGCTTGATCGCCAGCAGCGGGCTACAGGTCAGGGATGCAGTTCGCCAGAAAGGCACCCCATATGCGGAGTTGGGCCTGGATAGGCCGTCAACGACTGACGACCAGCTGATCGATG
>NZ_MQVZ01000001.1:867883-894437 GCF_002954425.1 Limnobacter sp. SAORIC-690 | reverse complement strand
TCGAGCAAGGCGCGCAGGTCACGCTGATTGAGCGCGGCACCATCGGCGGCACCTGCGTCAACGTGGGTTGCGTTCCCTCCAAGATCATGATTCGGGCAGCCCATATCGCTCATCTGCGCCGTGAAAGTCCTTTTGACGTGGGGCTCACTGCGACGCCGCCTGTTGTCTCGCGTGACCGTTTGCTTGTCCAGCAACAGGCGCGCGTGGACGAGCTGCGAATTGCCAAATATGAAAGCATCCTCGAAAGCAATCCGTCAATCAATCTGGTACGAGGCAGCGCCCGTTTCAAGGATGGCCACACGCTTATCGTGGAAGCTGCAGAAGGGGACTGGCACGAAGTGGCGTTTGACCGCTGTCTCATTGCTACCGGCGCGAGCGCAGCCATTCCGCCGTTGCCTGGTCTTGCAGAAACCCCCTATTGGACTTCCACCGAAGCGCTGGTTAGCGAGACCATTCCGAAACGGCTCGCAGTAATCGGTGCCTCAGTAGTAGCGCTGGAACTGGCGCAGGCGTTTGCACGGCTGGGCAGCGAAGTCACGATCCTGGCGCGGCGCACGTTGTTTGCGAGCGAGGACCCTGCCATTGGCGAGGCCGTGACCGCTGCCTTCCGCGCGGAAGGCATCACGGTGTTGACACAGACACAGGCAAGTGCCGTGACCTATTCCGATCGCCAATTCATCCTCACGACCCCGCAGGGAGAGTTGCGCGCGGATCAATTGTTCGTTGCTACCGGCCGCGCACCGAATACCACCAGCCTGGATCTTGAACGAGCAGGTGTGGCGCTCGACTCGCAACATCGCATCGTGATCGATAAAGGCATGCGAACGAGCGCACCGAACATTTATGCAGCCGGCGATTGCACCGACCAACCGCAGTACGTCTACGTTGCAGCCGCCGCTGGCACCCGTGCCGGTATCAACATGACAGGCGGCGACGCAACGCTCGATCTCGACGCTATGCCGGCAGTCGTGTTCACTGATCCGCAAGTTGCCACGGTTGGCTACAGTGAAGCAGAAGCCCAGCGCATCGGCCTGCAAACCGACAGTCGTACTCTCACGCTCGACAATGTGCCGCGTGCACTCGCCAACTTCGACACGCGCGGCTTTATCAAGCTTGTCGCTGAGGCTGGATCTGGACGCATTCTTGGGGTTCAGGCTGTAACACCGGAAGCAGGCGAGATCATCCAGACTGCCGCGATTGCCATCCGGGCTCGCATGACCGTCCAGGATCTTGCCAACCAACTTTTCACCTACCTCACCATGGTGGAAGGTCTCAAACTGGTGGCACAGACTTTCTCGAAGGATGTGACACAGCTATCGTGCTGTGCGGGCTAAACCAAGGACACGAAAAGAGCGACAGAGGAGTTTTTATGTTTTGCGATATTAGACTAACAGCACGTTGCACCCGTGCATGCTTAACCATTCTGTTGGCGGGTACTGCAGCGTTTGGCTTGTCAAACAATGCGCTGGCGGCCTACGACTTTTCTAAGCTGGGAGCAGCGATCGAAACATTGGCGCCGGAGACCGTCGACGGCTGGGAAAAGAAAGCGAGGGCGGGCGATGCCATGGCGCAGAACATCATGGGTCTTGCCTACAAATGCGGTATGGGCGTAAAACAAGACCATGCTGCATCGATCCAGTGGTTTCGCAGGGCGGCCGAGCAGGGTGAAGCTGATGCGCAGTTCAACCTGGGGCGCCTCTACGCAAGCGAAGTCGACGGTACGTATAAGAAAGGGCGTGCGGCTCCTGCCGACGATGCACAGGCGTTCAAGTGGTACCGCCTCTCTGCCGAGCAGGGACACACGCAGGCTCAAGTCAGGCTGGCTCAACTGTTTGCGAAGGGGCTCGGTGAGGTCGCGCGCGACCAGGTTCAGGCCTACAAGTGGATGAGTCTGGCAGCAGCGTCAGGAGAACCAACGGCAGCAAAAGTCATTGCCGACTATGCGGCTCAAATGAAGCCCGAACAGGTGCAGCAAGCGCAATTGCTGGTCCAGGAATGGAAACGCCGGCAAAGCGCACGCTGACGTGATCTTTGAAAAGCGCGGCATGTAATCGCCAAGGGTGTGCTCGATGCCATCGACATGCTGCGCGGCATGAACAGCGACAGCGCGCGCAAGGTGCCCGCCGATGCGCCAACCGCATTCATCAAGCCGCGCTGGGCAAAGCTGGTTCTGACCGACGACGGCATCGACCGGCGTTACTACGAGTTATGCGCCCTGTCGGAGCTGAAGAACGCGCTGCGCTCCGGTGATGTCTGGGTGCAGGGTTCTCGCCAGTTCAAGGACTTCGACGAATACCTGGTGCCGGTCGAGAAGTTCGCCACTTTGAAGCTGGCCAGCGAATTGCCGCTGGCAGTGGCCACCGACTGCGACCAATACCTGCATGACCGGTTGGAATTGTTGGAGGCGCAACTCGCCACAGTCAACCGCATGGCTGCGGCCAACGACTTACCGGATGCCATCATCACCACCGCGTCAGGCCTGAAGATCACGCCGCTGGACGCGGCAGTACCAGACGCCGCGCAAGCCATGATCGACCAGACAGCTATGCTGCTGCCGCACCTCAAAATCACCGAGTTGCTGATGGAGGTCGATGAATGGACGGGCTTCACCCGGCACTTTACGCACTTGAAATCAGGCGACCCGGCCAAGGACAAGAACCTGCTGTTGACCACCATACTGGCCGACGCGATCAACCTGGGCCTGACCAAGATGGCCGAGTCGTGCCCCGGCACGACCTACGCCAAGCTGTCTTGGCTGCAAACCTGGCACATCCGCGATGAAACCTATTCGACGGCGCTGGCCGAGCTGGTGAATGCGCAGTTTCGGCAACCCTTCGCCGGCAACTGGGGTGACGGCACCACGTCATCGTCGGACGGCCAGAACTTCCGAACTGGCAGCAAGGCCGAGAGTACCGGCCACATCAACCCGAAATATGGCAGCAGTCCAGGCCGACCCTCCACTACATCAACCTGTGCAAATTCGAAGGTGAAACTTTTGGCATTCCCATGATTGTGCGCGGCTCGCTGGAACGGCTTACCCCGGTGTTGATGACCGCGCTGACTGCCGCACTTGCGCTGACCCCCTTGCTGCTTTCAGCCGACGCACCGGGCAAAGAAATTCTGCACCCGGTGGCCGTGGTTATATTTGGTGGTTTGATCAGCTCCACCGTTCTGGACACCTTGTTAACGCCCCTGATGTTCTGGCTGGTGGGCCAAAAACCCCTTGAAACAATCCTGACCAAGCAAGGTCAGGAAGCTTATTGATTTATCGCAGGAGTAGCTTATGAAAAACCATTGAACTCCACTACGTCAATTTCGAACCCAACCTTCGGTTGCCATTAATTTTTGCCCCTGAGCCGAAACCAAAAATTCAACAAACTGCTTGGCATTGGGGTCGGCCAGCGGAGATATCACCACATTGACATCGCGCCAGATGGCCCTGGCTGGTTCAATTTTGACCAGTTCAAGGTCATCGGACTTCACGATTGGCCAGTTCGGCCAGGTGATCCATGCGTCGGCATTTTGAGTCTGGAAGGCTTTGTAACTTGCACCAGAGCCTGTTGAATAGGACACAATATTTTTTCTGAAGGCCTTGACGTCATCAAGTCGGCCCAAACGGCCGGCCACGTCTTCCCACACCCCGGTGCCCGAGGTATTGGATACACCAGACCCTTCGGTCACCACGATTTTCATGCCGGGTTTCAGCAAATCGGCTATGCCCTGGATGTTTTTCGGATTGCCCTTTTTAACGGCGATGACCGCTGGGCGAATATAAATTGGCTCCACTTTGGCGCTGTCGAGGGTTTTGTAAGTTTCAAGAAAAGCAGTCATGGATTGTTCTGAAGTGCCCCACAGCATGTCCGCGTCTGCCTGCGCTTTCAGGCTCCAGGTTTTTTCTGGCCCGGCAATAATTTCCACTTTCTGTCCAGTGTCTTTTTCATACTGCTCAGCCACCTTCTTGAACGCGGTATGCGGGCCGCCCGCACCATAAAACTTCAGCACGCCATCCTGGGGAGCGTGTTTGATTGACGGGTCATACAACTTCGAAGCATCCGCGATTGCGCTGCCTGTGGCCACGCAAAGCAATACTGCCAACAGGCTGTTGATGTGTTTGAACTTCATTTTATTACCTCTCTAGAATGCGAAAAAATTGTTTCGCGACAAAAAATACGTGGGTCAAGCGAACCAGCCCGACACCATGTTGTTGATCAATGCTCCACCTGAAATCAGCCATCCAAAAAGAACAAGGGCAAGCATCAGCGGTTTCACCCCCGCCTTGCGAATGGAAGACACATGTGTGGTCAAACCCAGTGCAGCCATGGCCATGGTGAGCAGCCAAATATCCAGCTGCACAAACTCTTCCACCACGTGTTCACTGAAAATTGACAAGGAATTCAAACCAACCATGGCGATGAATACAAACGCAAACCAGGGAATTGAAAGCCGTTCGCCTGCTTTGTGCCCACCCTTGTGAGCCCCCGCACCCTTCGTTCTTGACATGTAAACCGACAAAGCAAGCAAGAAGGGCGCAAGCATCATGACCCGTACCATTTTTGCAATCACTGCCGTGTTGGCCGCCTCGGGACCAATGGCCCGCGCAGCGGCCACTACTTGGGCAACTTCGTGTACGGTAGACCCGATGAACACGCCGAATTGGTCAGGTGCCATCAATTGCCATACGCGATTCCACTCATACATCGCGGGATAAAGAAAAATGGCCAAAGTGCCAAATACCACCACGGTGGATACGGCCACGGTGACGTCCTCAGATCGCGCTTTGACAACTGGCTCGGTCGCCAACACCGCAGCCGCTCCGCAAATTGAACTGCCGGCACCAATCAATATTGCAAGTTCACGCTTTAAGCGGAACACCTTCACACCCAGAAAAATCGCCAAAGCAAATGTGGATGCAAGCACCACAGCATCAATGAGTACGCCGCTGACCCCCACATTGAATACATCCTGAAAAGTCAGTCGGAAGCCATACAAAACAATACCCGCTCGCAACAAGGTGTTTTTGGAATACACCACACCTTTACCGCAATATTGCGCAAATTGCGGGTACACACTGTTGCCCAGAATAATGCCCATCACAATTGCAATGGTTAGGGCACTGAACCCGTGCCCCTTCAACCAATCCAGGTCACCAAGGAAAATTGAGGTCGCTGCCACTACACTTGTCAGCAGCAGGCCCAAGGCCATCGGAACCATTTGTGCAGGAAGAATCTGTCCAATGGAATAACCGTGTAATAACTTCACTTTCGAATTCATGGTTGCTGCTCCAATCGCGGTTCTTGTTTTTACACCTTGAATGTATCTCGCTTTCAATAACTTATAAAACAAGTAATTTATGTATAATCAACCTATAAAATAGGTAAACAATGATACGAATCTCCCTTCGCCAACTCGAGGTGTTCGTGGCGGTGTGCAATGCCGGAAGCACAACCGCAGCCGCGCCTGTGGTTTCGCTGTCCCAGTCGGCAACCAGTGCAGCAATCAATGAACTTGAAAGCCTGTTGAATACACGTTTGTTTGACCGGGTTGGCAAACGCCTGGTCTTGAACGGATTCGGCGAAACTTTGCTACCTCAGGCCAGGCAACTGTTGAGTACTGCCAGTCAAATCGAACAGCAATTCAACACTGCAAATCCCGCAATCAAACTGGGCTTGCGAATTTCATCCAGCACCACCATAGGAACGTATTACCTGCCGCGTTTGCTTTCACGGTTTTCGACAACAAATTCACTTCCAACACCTTCAGTACACATTGCCAACACGGCCGAAGTTATTGCCAAGGTGTCCGGTTTCGATGCAGACTTCGGCCTGATCGAAGGGCACTGTACTAACCCAGACCTGTTCGTGGAGCCCTGGTTCAAGGATGAACTGGTGGTGGTTTGCGCACCCACTTACCCACTGAACCAACTCGGCAGGAAACTGACATTCAAGGAGCTTCGCGCCGCCCGCTGGCTATTGCGTGAAGGCGGATCGGGCACGCGGGAGTCGGTAGAAAGCGCACTGATTCCACACCTCAACACCCTGGTTTGTGCCGGTGAATTCAGCAACTCCGAGGCGATCAAGCAAGCTGCGCTGGTGGGGCTGGGTTTGGCCTGCCTGTCACGCGCTGTGGTTGCTGATTTCCTGGCGCTGGGAAAATTGGTGGAACTTCAAACCACACTGCCCCCACTCTTTCGCAATTTCTACATCCTGACACGACCTGAGCGAACCATGCTGCCTCACGCCCGGCACTTCCTTGACTTTTGCCGCAACATGGACCATTGAAGCGCAAGACAACAGCCCCACCGCTTCAATGGTACAGACGCCTTACTTGCCAGCGGTGGCTTTGGCCACGTATTTGGCCAAGGCAAGGATTTGATCGTCACTGAGCCTGCCCTTGTAAGACGGCATTTGCCCAATGCCGTCGCGAATGGCCTTGGCAACGCGCGCTTCATCCGGCTTTAGTTCGTCAAGCACCGGGCCAATGGCACCTTCCGAACCGGCATCCGCAAGCGTGTGGCAAACAGCGCATGCCGGAACCGCCTTTTGCGTGAACAATTGCTTGCCCAAAATCAACTGTTCATTCTCGCCCGCAGCGGCACCAAGCGCCAATGTCGCGAAAAAACAGCCTGCCAGTGCAACTTTGATTTTCATGCCACGCTCACTTTGACAGAATGATCCATCCAGCTGGTGTTGTTAAAGCCACCCTTGTTCTCAAATCGCACTTCGGGCTGAACCGCACCGCTCGTGTCGGTCGCACGGCTGGCCAATTGGTACTCACCCGCCTTCAGATTGGCATCAAACACAAACTGTCGCCAGGCATACTTGCCGAGATCCGGCCCCACAAAACGGGCTGCCGACCAGTTTTTCCCGCCATCCACGCTCACCTCAACGCCCTGGACTGCATGCACCCCTCCAAATGCAACGCCGTGGATTTGCACACGGCCAGCTCGAACCACGCCGTCCTCAGGAAGAGGGGAATTGATCCAGGACTTCACCGACATCTCGAGTACGGATGGAAGATCCGGGCCCGCTGTACCGCCCACCGGGGTGATTCGGTAGCCATGCGACATGATGTTGGCCTTGGTTTCCTGCTCAGTGAACGACAATTGTTTGATGTACTTGATGTTGTTCACCCCGGTGTAACCCGGCACAATCAATCGCAAAGGTCCGCCATGCGCCAACGAGATGGGCTCACCATTCATTTCCCAGGCCAACAATGCGTCCTCCACGGCTGCAAGGGGTAAGGAACGCTCAACAATCACACTCAGCGGATCCAGCCCCTGTGGGAGCACCTCGCCACCGGTGCCCGTCATGTACTTTGCACCGGCCTTGATTCCTCCGACCGCTTTGACCACATCGCGCACCGGCACACCACTCCAGATCACGCAACCCGCCGCACCTACCTTCCAAGGCGTACCGCTGGGCTTGCTGGGAAAAAAACCACGCCCGTTGCCAGAACATTGCAGCACCATGGCCGTGGTTTCAAGCCCCATGCTTTTCAGGTCGGCCAAAGTCATGGTGACTGGTTTTCCGACCCCGGAAAACTCGATCGACCAAGCGTCCCTGTTCTCGAGAATGGCAGGGTCGGGCGGCGGCAAATTATTCCGGACATACAACTGGTCGCTGGGGGTGATCACGCTGGTGCCATAGGCACTGCGTTTGGTCTCCAGCGTGTTGTTGCTGTGAACGATGATATCGCCAGGAATTTTCCAGTTCGCGTAGCCAGGCAAGGGTTTTGCATCGGCGGCAAACCCCAGTTTGGCCCAGCCCGCCATGCCAACTGCGGACATGGCTGCCACAGTGCCTTTGAGCATCAGTCTTCTTGAATTCGATTCCAGTATTCGCATTGTCTTCTCCCTGTTGTTTTGATCAACTTCGCCGTGCTTCTTCGAATGCGCGAGTGGCAGCAGAAATCGCTTTTTCTTTCTGTGCCACCATCACCACTACTTTGCCATTTGCATCGTGTTTCACTTCCCAGTACACATTGCTCCACCAACCGCGCCCTTGGGGCAGATCGGTTTTCCCGTCAAAGGCAAACAGCGTGACCATGCCACCTTTTTCAAAAAAAGTGGTCAAGTGATAGCAACCTTGCCGTTGATGTCGCAAGGGCGAATCAACTGAGTGAACCCGGGAACAGGGGAATGTGCTGGCAAATCAAACTTGCTTGCCAGCTCGGCCGTACTCATGAATTGCCCGCGCAAGGTGCGCTCATAGTATTCATGCTCTATGGCACCCCGAACCAGCTCCGACGGACGCACGGCAAGAACACCCCCGATCCCGCTCACAAGCAGGCCGCACAGCAGCATCAGCGGCATGGTCGGCTTCTTCCAGAAAGGTCGGTGACGGTAGAGCCCGGCTGGAGGGTCTCCCGACGGGAACGCCATCGACAGCCCAGCGCGTGCATTCAGATCAAATTCGCTGTCGAGAAGGGAGCCCGAAGCAGGCTCAAACGGATCATCGTGCATCATTGTTAATTACCAGTTGAGCCACGGAAGTCGCTCCTGTATTACCCACTTTGGGCGAATCTGCGGGGCTCATTGCATGCTTCAGGGCATCCCGGGCGCGGGAAAGCCGGGACATCACCGTGCCGGGGGCAATATCAAGCGCCTCGGCGATCATCGCCGTTCCCATGTCGTCAAAATAATGAAGCACCAAGACCTCTCGGTGAATGGGCGCAAGCCGCCCCAGAGCACGGACGAAATCAATTCGCTCGCCTTGATCAGAAGAAACGGGCTGATCCACCTGTTCCTCCTGGTCATCGTCCAGTTGCGCTGTTTTGGGCTCGGCGTGCTGAATCAGGCAGCGGCGCATGATCCTGAACAGCCAGGCCCTGGCAAGCGCCTGGTCGCGCAATTGGTTTCGGTGCTTCCAGGCCAGAAAGTAAACATCTTGAACAATGTCTTCAGCCAATGCCTTGGAACCGGACAAAGCCCATGCACTGCGCATCAGGAAACGGTAATGTTCCTTGACCCACAGGTTGTAACGATCTTCGGCAGTAGTGAAAAAATTGCTCATAGTGCATAAGAGCACAATTCACGCGCTTCCATTCCATGCAGGAAAAAAATACTGCCTCTTTGACAGGGGACGTAGGTTCATCGCTTCCCGGGGAAGTCCAGACATGGATAGGAATCCAACTGAAGGCGCGTTTGGCAAATCGTCTCGCTTACTTTGTTGATATTCGCTGCGGCGATGCGATATCCCGATTGATACACCCAATCCAGGTCCCTCAAGCCAAGTTGGCCAACATTGTTCAACTGGGGTGATATCAGTACCTCTGCCAATGCCGGGGGATAAACCACATCCACCGCCACTATCGGCAAATTGCTCAGTTGTTGAGCAGGCAATATGGGCAAAGGCGAACTTGCCTGCCCATCGATGTACATTCGACCTTGAATGGAAGGGGGTGTACAAAACCCGGGAATGGTCGACGAAGCGCCCACTGTTTAGCACGCGCAAAGCACCAGCGTGGCGCCTGCAAGAACGGACAATGCGTAAAACCGTTTTGAAAAACAGGGTCTCACACCGTACTCACTTCAAGCGCAACGCGAGTGCCCTGCGGGCAATTACTGTTTCTGGATGTGGGTCAAATTCATGTCCTTGTCCACACTGAACATCACATTGTCGCCTTTGCTCAAACCATCAAGCTGGGCCTTGTCCTTGGCGGTGAACACCATGGTCATGGGTGGCATTTGAAGGTTTTTGATTTCGCCATGCTTCAGGGTAACTTTGCCATTTTTGGAATCAATTTTCTTGATTTCGCCCTGAGTCATGTCGGCATTGGCCTGCATGTTCATATCTGCGGCCTTTTCCTTTCCGGCGTGTCCGGCAGCATGCATCGCATGGTCATCTGCGGCAAAAGCGGTTGAAGAGGCCACAATTGCGAGAGTGGCAAGCAGGGTTGACATGGTGTTTTTCATGATGAATTTCCTTCTAAAAAATTGACGTTGTTAAAACATGGCCGTGGTTTAAAAAACGCACGACCTGGTTGGCCGGATTACTTTTGGGTTCCCGATGATTTTGCAACCTGGATTGGCCCATGCATGCCCGCATCGAAATGCCCAGCAATCAGACAGGCAAACTGGAATTCGCCGCTGCGGTTGAAAGTCCATACAAGTTCAGCGGTTTCACCCGGGGCCACATGGGCCATGTAGGGTTCATCGTGTTCCATCTTTGGAAAGCGCTTCATCATCTCGGCGTGTTCAAGATTGTTCGCCTTGGTACCCAAGACGAACTCGTGCATGATCTTCCCATCGTTTTTCACAATGAATTTAACGGTTTCACCCTCTTTGAATTTGAAAGACGAAGGGTCGAATCGCATTGAATCAGACATCGACACCTTGATTGTTCGGCTTGCCTTGACAGGAACGCCCGCAATGCCCCAGTCCTTTTGCTCAAAAACAGGCTGCGCCTTCTCCGCAGCGCTGCCGTGCTCTTTGGTGCCATGGGCCAATGCAACCATCGGCATCAAGACCCCGACAGACAAGGCCAATACAATTGCGTGACGATTGAATAGGTTTTTCATAAACTGCTCCTTAATGGCCTGAATGGCCTTGAGGTTTTCTGACCTTCAACTCGATTGTTTCCTGAGGTCGATTACTGGATTTCATGGCGGGCTTTCCCGCCTTGTCGGATGTTACGGGCTTGGGCATGTCTGGGCCTTCGTATTCAAAAGCCACGGTTTTGCTAGGATGTTTGTACCAACCGGGGTCTGAATAATCCCCAGGCTTTTGGTCTTTGCGCACTTTCAACATACTGAACATGCCGCCCATTTCCACTGAGCCAAACGGGCCATCGCCTGTCATCATGGGGATGGTGTTATCTGGAATCGGCATCGTCATCTCAGTCATATCGGCCATACCCCGTTCACCCATCACCATGTATTCGGGAACGAGCCCTCGGGCTTTTTTCGTTATTCCCCGGTGATCCACGCCGATCATGGTGGGAACCCATGAAGACATATTCTCCATCTTTGACCAGAGCATTGCTGAATTCATAATCGTTCGCGATATTTTTGGATGGCGAGAATTTGAAGGCCTTTATGGACTGTGATTCTTCACAGTAGCCCGCAATCAAGACGGCGCTTTGACCTTTTGGTCCAGCAAGAGCTGAGCAGAGACTCCTCGATATTTTAACGTACTGCTCAAAGGCGCTTTTTGCGATACGGTCGAACGTATAGCTTGGCATTAATAGACCACGCATTCTGTCGTATAGGGCTTCTCGCAACGCAAAAGCATTTACAGTGCTGCCGCTAAAGCCATACGGGGGACAGACTAGTATTGCCCTATTCCCAGATCAGTTCACTCCGGAAATTTTTGATGCGATCAACTCTGTAGTCAGTCGCTTAAAACCGAGAGGAACGGCAACTCTTGATGAGCAGCGCACTAGAATGAAAAGATTATTTAACCTTGCCAAATCATGGGTTAATGATGAGCGCGAGCGGGATGCACTTGATGAAATATTCTCTGACTGGTGGTTACCAGTGGACCAATTCACCGTTGGCTACTGATAACTGCCGTAGCGGATGGCTGCTAACAAATCCGCCACAATCGCTTGACCAACGACCGTATCGAAGTAATCTGCAGGGCGTTGACAACCAAGCGCATCGTTTGAACTAAAAGCCCAATCCCCAAGCCATCTAGCGGCATCAAATCCAACAGGATCGCCACACTTTTCCACCAGGTTCTGCACCTGACCAATCAACAGATGAATTCCAATGATCTGGTTCGATAGGCTCTTTTTCTGGCTAGGCGAACCCTTGGACTTGATGGAATAGACCAACGACAGGGGTACTCCTAAACTTTCAGCGAGATCAGCCAGGCTGACTCCCATGGCTTGGGCTGTGTCATAAAAGTACCCACATGGAACTCCCGCTCTGATCAATCCAACGCGCTCGAACAGAGTGGATTTATAAACAGATCTGAGATAACTGGAAAAGCTAACAGTTTGAAATGATGATTCGGGCAACTTTGACTCCATGAGAGGGGTGTGCGCTCGATTCAACTTATCTCAATTGGATGAAAAATACAGTCCCCAAAATGTGGTCGGAATACCCCGCCCAAATCTTGGACAAAAGAACAATGAACACCCGTAATTGTCAAGGGACGACCGTATCGATTTGTGAAGCCCGAAGGTCAATTCAATCCCAAAGGAATTACTTAGGCGAGAAAGCTGAACGTGTGTGCCCAAGGGTGCAGGTCAACTCGATAGGCTCAAAACAATCTAAAGTGGCACCTCTGAGAATCACTAGAAAGTCAGTACGGGCTTCGCGAAGATCCAATTTAGCCCTATCGTTATCGAGATTAACCGCTTGTGAGCGCTACAAGACAAAATACTCATAACCAATTACATGCTCGACAGCGTTCCCGAGAGTTCGAATTTTTCTTTCTCGTTTCACAAACAGCAAGAATATTTCGCTGATTATGAATTCTGCATCGCTGTAACGGAAACCAGCGAAAATAGGCTGGTTTGACCATATAGCAATCGCACGCTATAATTTGTAGCTATCGTGCTCAACTAATCCCTTCAGACCTTTGTAAGACCTCGCTTTTCCACCATCTCGCTTTGACCGCCCTGGTACTGATACCTCTGGGGCAAATCTCTTTTAACTCGCCGCTACTGAATCCTTTCCAAGCTACCCGTCAGCCTTGGTGGAAGACTCTTGGCCGCATTTATCTATAGAACCAAAACAAATGATTCGAACAATTCAAACGGACTGGTTTTCCAATGTCCGAAATGACCTTTTGGCCGGCCTTGTTGTTGCGCTGGCGCTTATTCCTGAGGCGATTGCCTTTTCCATCATTGCAGGTGTTGACCCGAAAGTGGGTTTGTATGCCTCGTTCTGTATTGCAACAGTGATTGCGTTCACGGGCGGGCGGCCAGGCATGGCCTCTGCCGCCACTGGCGCGATGGCTCTTCTCATGGTTACGTTGGTCAAAGATCACGGTCTGCAATACCTGCTGGTGGCCACTCTGCTGACTGGTGTTCTGCAAATTTTTGCTGGCTTACTGCAACTGGGAAAATTGATGCGCTTTGTATCTCGCTCTGTGATCACAGGGTTTGTAAACGCTCTGGCCATTCTGATTTTCCTCGCGCAAATTCCCGAACTCACCAACGTAACCTGGCATGTGTACGCCATGGTGGTTGCAGGCCTCGGGATAATTTACCTGCTGCCCTACATCACCAAGGCCATCCCATCCCCGCTCGTAGCCATCGTGGTGCTGACCGTGTTCAGTGTGTTCATGGGTATGGACATCCGCACCGTGGGTGACATGGGAGAGTTGCCCGATTCCTTACCGGTGTTTTTGATTCCTGATGTGCCTTGGACTCTGGAAACACTGCAAATCGTATTCCCAGTTTCCTTGACGCTGGCTGTGGTGGGTTTGCTTGAATCCATGATGACCGCGCAAATTGTAGATGACCTCACCGACACACCCAGCAACAAGAACCGCGAATGTATTGGACAAGGCGTCGCAAATATCGCGTCTGGTTTCATTGGTGGCATGGCGGGTTGCGCCATGATTGGTCAATCTGTAATCAACATCAAGTCGGGTGGTCGTGGACGCTTGTCCACACTTGCAGCAGGCGTCTTCCTCCTAATTATGGTGGTGTTCATAGGCGACTATGTCGCCATGATTCCGATGGCCGCGTTGGTGGCTGTCATGATCATGGTGTCAATTGGTACATTCAACTGGGCCTCTGTTCGTAACCTGCGCGAACACCCGAAAAGCTCCAGTGTTGTGATGCTCGCCACAGTTGCCGTTACCGTGGGCACCCACGATTTGGCGCAAGGCGTGCTAGTGGGCGTGCTGCTGTCGGGCTTTTTCTTTGCCAACAAGGTGGGCCGCATCCTTCGTGTGCAATCAAGCACTCAAAACGAAGGCCGCAATCGCACCTATGTAATTTCCGGACAAGTGTTTTTTGCATCTGCTGAAACATTCATCAATTCTTTTGATTACAAGGAAGTCATTGATGAAGTCACGATTGATGTTACCCGTGCCCATTTCTGGGACATCACTGCGGTTAGCGCACTGGACAAGGCCATCATCAAATTCAAGCGCGAAGGCACCGAAGTGGAGGTGATCGGCATGAACGAGGCCAGCCGCACATTGGTAGACAAATTCGCTATCCACGACAAAGACGATGCGCTCGAACGCATGGCTGCACACTAAGGAGCACAGTATGGACGAACGTAAAATTATCGCCTGTGTAGACCGCTCGCAGTATTCCATCGCCGTGGCCGATTGCGCAAGCTGGGTGTCCAAGCAGATCAAGGCACCTATAGAGTTTCTGCATGTAATTGACCGACACCTTGAGCAGGCTGAAGGCGAGGATCACAGCGGTGCTATTGGTTTTGGTGCGCAAGAAAATTTGATGAACAAATTGGTAATGAGCGACAGCGAAAAAACCAAAGTCGCAAAAAGTCGGGGGCGCCTGTTTCTGAATGGCTTGCGTGAACGAGCAATCGAAGATGGAGTAGCTCAGGCTGATTCTCGCATTCGTCACGGCACGCTGGTGGATTGCCTGCTTGAACTGCAAGACGACACGCGCATTGCGATTATTGGCAGGCGGGGCGAAACCTCGGTGGCTTCGAACCGCGATATTGGCCGCACCTTTGAAGCCGCTGTCCGCGCATTGAATAAACCTGTGCTGGGTGTGCATGAACAGTTCAAGATACCCGAGCGCTTTTTGTTTGCTTTTGATGGTAGCGCCGTGAGCAAGCGTGGCGTGGAAACGGTTTTGCAAAGCCAATTGTTCAAAGGCTTGAAAGGCACCTTGCTGATGTGCGGCGAAAAAAGCAGCAGCGGAATCAAACTTCTGGAAGAAGCTGCACAAACCTTGACGGATTCAGGTATTCCCACTGAGTTCAATCATGTGCAAGGCGATGTAGTCACCCAAATGTTGAAAGGGCTGGAAATTCACCAAGCCGACATGTTGGTGATGGGCGCCTACACACACTCGCCTTTGCGCAAACTTTTCTTAGGTAGCAAAACTGAAGACATGTTGCGCGCCACCAAAGTACCTGCACTATTGCTTCGATAAGCGATCAGTAAAAAGGAAATTGAGATGAAACATTTGAAAGACGGACTTGAACAAGAACTGCAGTCAATCAAACAATCAATTTCTGAAGCCAGAAAGTCCAGCGCCACTGTGGTGCTGGACCAAACCAGCGTGGGACGTTTGTCTCGCATGGATGCACTTCAACAACAGGCCATGGCGAAAGGTTTAATTGAAAGGCTTCAAACGCAGGAACTCAAAGTGATTTCAGCATTAAAACGGTTTGATGCGAATGTGTATGGACTGTGTTGTCAGTGCGAAGAGGAACTTCCTTTGAGTGACCTTGAGAAAGATCCTACCTTGCTGTTCTGCGCCGGTTGCAGGGCTGAACGCTCGACAAGCTGACCGGCAAACTTGCGGCTTCCAGGCAAGCTATGTTATTTTATAAATGAACTAATCAACATTCTCCCCATGTAGCACACACAGTCTTGGCAACAATTCAAATCGTCCCAGTACCTTTGGGCTTTGTTGCGTCTGTCGCGGGTATCACACTTGCGCAGCCAGGCTGAATCAATCTTTTCCCTGAAAAAATAATTCCTCCAGACGGTTGTCGCATGCCCGTGCCGAGCGCGAATTCATTTCGACTGCTTGAGGCTTGGTCGTGGCTAACTATTGCTTAAACTTTACTTTCGGAACTTATCCAGCCCGGCTGGAAATTCTCTTCTTTGCACCGGGTGATGAAATCGTACTTCACCTGTTTTGTGAAGGTGTGGGCTTGGACATTGCGCTGCAAACCCGAAAACACACCGGGATCCACAACAGGCAAGAACAATTGCTTGTTGCAGTAACCGATTTTGACAGACACCACAGCCCAAACTTCGACAGGGCCTGGCACGGCACTGCAATGAAAACCCGCCGGGAAAGTGTCCTCGCCTCGACGGTACAAGAGGCACTTCTGGCCGCTTACGTATTGCCAGAAAACCTTGAACAACATTTGCTGATATCAAGGGTTCAGTCCAACGAACAGATCGATGAACGTGGACTAGCCATTATCGGTGCATCCTGCGCCCTTCATTTGTTAAACCCACATTGTTGCGAAACTCCACTTTGCGCGATGTCAGTTTGCATGACCGATGAAGTTTTCAAAACCAACTCAAATGCATTGCATTTTGAGCGTGGGGTTTGTGAACTTTTGACTGCGGTAAACACGCATGGGCTTGTATTCGCAGAACTTCGCGGCATTGAAGTGAAAGAGTTTGAGTGCATACAGTACTTGAACATGGCACATGACCATGCGCGAAATTTACTCGACTTGCTTTGCCGATTTTGCAGGTATTTTTTACTCGAAGAGAGTAAGAGCGAACACTGTGCCGGCAAACAAGTTTGCCCTACACGCACTGATCTACAGCCAATCGTTCAGAGCCTTTCTAAAAGTCTTGGCACCGATGCATTGCAGTGGCTGTCAGATATGCCGCCTGGCAAATCGCTTGTACCGGTTCACTTTGGAATCACAACAAAGGATGGGCGAACTAGCTACCTGAATTTCTCCCTCACAGAAGTGGACAGCCAAATTGATTCGGAAATCCTTGTACTTGGCACTGCAGATGGCCTCGACTGGCTCTACTTTCGAGCCATCAACAAGTCACTAAGCCCACTGGCTTTCAAAGATGCGCTGCTTTACGGCCGACTGGTACGTTGCAATCAAACCCGGCAATCCACAAACACTGAATTTAATCTTGGGGATTAGTCATGTATCAACGTGTGTTGCTTGTATTCAACCCAGACTCTCATCAATCGAGAAAAAATGCGGATCGAGCCAGTGATGTACTGAGTTCGATGGGCGTGTTTAGCAATCGTATCGAAGCTAACAGCCGGGAAAGCCTGAAGGCGTTTCTAAGTAATTCGCCTGACATGCTGGAAATGCTCCGAACACAGTCTTGCCTCTTAGTTGTATTGGCCAGTCCCGGCGTCATGCTGAACTGCATATCTATTTTAGGGGATTTTATCGAAGGTGCTGCTGGGGTTTACAGCATGGATCATCAGTCAGATGTTCTGATGGACTTCCCTTTTCATGAATTCATGGTTCACCTCCCTGAGGTGTTGATGGGCCTGACACCGAGTGATGAAAGAACGATTTCAATCGCTGAATTACACAATGGAATCGATCTGTCACCCCACCAAATTCCGTTCGCCAGCGATCTCGTTATTTCTAACAGCACATTGGATGGAGATTTTGCAACAAGCATTTCATTTGGGCGTTATGGCATTGCCAAGTTCGAACTGAATACTTTCGCAGTTGCACTGCCCACTGGAACCACACGATACGCGCTTTCCTTGGGTGGCCCTGTAGTTTCCCCGAGCCTGGACTGTTGGACCTGCGTTCCCTGTGGGCAAAGACCTCTTTCTCTTCGCCCCTTTCTGCTTCCCCAATCTGAACCGCTTGAGATTACGATCCACCCCTCCCACAAGCTATTCCTGCTTGTTGATGGACAGGAAAGAGTCTCAGTTCCACCAAGCGCAAAACTTGTCATCAAAAAGCATCCAAAACCAATTCGTTTTCTTCACCCGAAGTCGTGGAACTACTTCAGTGATCTTCAAGATCTTCTCAACTGGCAACGATTGCCCATCTAACTGAATCAATCAATTTCTCTCGGAAATAAAAATATGAAAACCAACACTACTTTGAAATCAAAAAATGAAATTTCCTCTAAAGAGCTAAAGAAGCTACCAACTCATCAGTGGGACCTTGAGGTGCTTGAGAAACAGCACTGGATCAAATCAATTTTTCTGCGAAATTCAAAAAGCAAATACCCTGTCAAATTACTTCGGTATTGGTTCACTTTTCATTTGATTCAGCAGGAGTATGAACGCCTGGGCAGACCCTTAAAAGTGTGCGAAATCGGGGTTGATCGGGGACAAATGCTCAAATTCATGAAGGACAGTGGTTTTAGTCAGTACGTCGAATGGACTGCGGTCGATGTGATCATTCAACCCGAGCTTGAAACCGTGGGTTACACCCATGTCGTACACGCCAATGTTGAAGCTGATAACTTCAGTTTGACCCAGAAGTACGATGTGATTATAACGCTGCATTTTCTAGAACATTTGTTTCAACCAGAGAAATTTGTTGCACAACTTCGCAATTTCTTGACACATGAAGGCGTTGTTATCGGCGGTTTTCCAGTCACCCCAAATCGTTTTGAAGCATGGTGGGAAGATCGTTTGAGAGCAAAGGCAAAACCCTTTGGGCATGTCAGCGTTTTTTCCCCTAAACGCGTCAGGAAAATGGCCAATAAGGCAGGCATGGAAACAGAGTTCTTATCGGGTGCTTTTTTAATGCGGAAAAGCGATTCATTCATTGAAAACAGCAAACGCTGGATGAAGTTCAATTTGTGGTTTGGATCGAAGTTTCCATCAGTGGGCGGAGAGATTTACTGGAAACTGCGCAAATCTGCAAAAGTCATCAAACTTTATCCAGCCCTATTCTTGATGGGATTCTCTGAAATGGCGTTGTTCGAACTATGAGGGATAACAATGAATAGAACCCAAGAGGTCGAAAGACGACGAACCTTTGCAATCATTTCGCACCCTGATGCGGGGAAGACGACGCTCACCGAAAAGCTGCTTCTGTTCTCGGGTGCAATACATATTGCAGGTAGTGTGAAGGCCCGTAAAGCGAGCCGACATGCAACATCTGACTGGATGGAAATTGAGAAACAACGGGGCATTTCCGTGGCCAGTTCAGTCATGCAGATGGAATACAAGGGCTGTGTTTTGAACCTGCTGGATACTCCGGGTCACCAGGATTTTTCCGAGGATACCTACCGGGTTTTGACAGCCGTGGACGCGGCATTGATGGTCATAGATGCAGCCAACGGCGTGGAAGACCAAACGCGCCGGTTACTGCAAGTGTGCAAAGCGAGAAACACCCCCATCATTACTTTCGTCAACAAGTTCGACAGGGAGGTGAAAGAACCGCTTGAACTACTCGACGAAATAGAGCGTGAACTCGGAATGCCAGCGATACCCATGACTTGGCCAATTGGCATGGGCCGAGAGTTTTTCGGCGTCATGGACTTGAATTCATCGTCTATCCAGATGTTTGATCCGCAAGCTGATGAGTCGGCCTTGAACAATAATGTGCACAAATCAGCATTCAACCCGAAAGGTGCACACGAGAAAGCAAAAGGTGAAATTGAGTTGTTGCAGGTGGCTTGCGATAAGTTCGATCACTCACTATTCCTGCAAGGTGAACAAACACCGGTTTACTTTGGGTCTGCAATCAATAATTTTGGTGTAGATCATGTTCTTTCGGCCCTTGTCACCCTTGCTCCACCACCACAAGCAAAGCCCACTACTGAACGTTGGGTTGATCCTTCTGAATCAGCATTCACGGGTGTCGTTTTCAAGATTCAGGCCAATATGGACCCAGCTCACAGGGATCGAGTAGCCTTTGTCAGAACCTGCTCGGGGAAATTCCATCGCGGAATGAACTTGTACGTCAGCAGAAATGGCAAACAGATTAGAACCAACAATGTAATGTCTTTTATGTCTCAGCGCAGGGGAATTGTGGATGAAGCCTTCCCAGGCGATATCGTGGGAATACCCAACCATGGCAATCTTCGCTTGGGCGACACATTAACAGAATCTGAAAAGCTTCAATTCACTGGCTTACCCTTCTTTGCCCCCGAGCTTTTTAGAATTGTTGAAATCAAGAATCCTTTAAAGATCAAACAACTTCGCCAAGGCTTGAAGGAGCTGGGCGAGGAAGGTGCGATTCAGGTGTTTCGCCCCGACACTGGGAGTAATCTGCTAATCGGCGCGATTGGACAGTTGCAATTTGAAATCGTAGAACACCGCTTGAAACATGAATACGGGGTTGACGTACAACTACTGGGAACCAATTTGACAGTTGCACGTTGGCTAAGTGCAGAAGACGGGCTGGATTTAAAACACTTTATAGACCGACATTCAAACCGCGTCTATTGGGATGTAGTGGATGCACCCACCTACGTCACTACCAGCCGATTTGAGTTGGATGTGGTCATGAAGAATTCCCCGGCCATTCAGTTTCATTCCATTCGAGAGCAACACGGACTTACTAAAAATACGGAAAGCTTGGTTTGAGTATGTCTAAGTATGACGGAACTCCAGGAATTAGGACTCCAAACCGTGATTAAGCCAGCGCTCTTGGCTAAGTAAACAACCGTGCTGGATCTAGGATGCGAGCATGGTCTGTTAATTGCACAGCTTGCACAAACTGATCAGTAGAGAAAATTGTTGGCAGGGATATCTAAGCAACAAAGCTCGAAGTCGCGCGCGAAAATCTAGATGCAGAAGCCTTAATGTTTGAAAACAAATTGAACTGACCTTACAGTCATTCGATGCGATTAGTGCCAATCTTGTTGGATTTGATAGCGTAATCACATGTGAAAAGATTAAATTTAAAAACTCAATCAATCTGAATATTAATCAAACAGTAATCGTTCTGCCGCTCTTGAAGTGATATTAGGCCATGACTTTTGGGTGGAAAATGATCCGGTTTCTCACCTGACTCTATTTTATCAAGCCACTTTCTTGCATCAACAATAAGAGATTTTGCAATAACCTCGAAAATAGAGTCTAAAACAAACAAACTTTTCGAAGAAAAACTAGGTCTGGCGAGTTCTCGAAAACGGGAGCCATAAATATAAATTTGACCGTCGCTGAGCTCCGACCCTTGTAGATCTTCGACCAACGGGTAGAACGTGCCACTGCTGACAAGATCATAATTCAAAATATAAAAATTATTGAAATATGAAGCTGATTTTCTTCGGCTAGGTTCGTTATAAATTGACGGAAACCATAGCTGAATAAACCAATTTATCAATAACGCATAAATGTTTTGACTAGAGCCGCGATATCTTATGTCTGAAATCGTCCAGATTCCGTCACACTCATTAAAATACCAAAAGTTGTCACTTTTATTCGAAAATCTCAAATTTAGTTCATCTATAAAATCCAAGATGATTTTTATGAATGAGGTTTCGTATCTTCGGTTGAGAAAACAAAAGGAAGAGTAAACAATGCGAATCGCGTTAAATTGATTGATTTTAAAATTCTCAAATAGATTTGATCCGGTTTCATTGTTTATAGATAAAAAATCCGATTTTAAGGATTTTTCATTTATGATTAGGTAATTTTTAAGTGATGCGGGAGGAGTTAACTGGCTTGTCATAATTTTATAAGCAAGTTCGCTCGATTTTTGATCATCTATTTCTTTAAAGGAATAAAGATGCTTGCCAAATTGAAATTTAGCTTCTTTGTCTAATTTTCCGTTCCACTTGCTCAGATCATGGTATGGGTTATTGTTTTTACTAACAATTTGTGATTTGGTCGAAAATAAAGTAGGATAGGTCGGATACATTTTCATTAAAAACTTTTCATAGCATTTAATATTTCTCTCGCGCAGGCGAGTATGTTGAAAATTACAATGAAATTCAGAAAATTTAGTATTATGAGTGAGGCAACGGTCTAGATATTTAAATGATGCAGTCTCCGGTAGTTTTAAATGCTTAATGCATTCTGAACAATATCGGATAGTTTTTCCGTGATGTTTCGCTGTGTGACTGTATGAAAGATTGATTTTTAGGCCCAGCACATCGTCCAGCGTGGAGCTATCCGTAATGAAATCATTGTGAATATAAATTGACTGACTGAAGACAGAGAATAAATACTTTACAGAACGATGCCCTTCAACATCTAAGTCATAAACATCAAAAGAAAAATATTGTTTAAAGAACTCGTTAATATTTTCAAAATTTAGTTTATTTATTAAAGAGAACTTGGCGATGAGAAAGTATGTATTGTCATTGGCATCATATAAATCTGACCTCCAATTGAAGAGTGGTTCGAAATGAGATTTATTAGTTTTCGGTATCAAATTACTTAATCTGTAGAAGTTGTCCATACTTGCGAGATCATGTTTTGGTCAAAAAGTATTTTTGAAATGTATTCAGAGCTTACAGACAATTCAATCTGACTTTTTGGTTTATTTGACATCTCCTTCAGTAGTCTCTCAATCAGATTGGCAATTTGATTCATTGGAATTTCAATCTGATCTGATTTCGGTTTGTACGAATTAAATGCTGAATTATATTTTTCGGTCAACTCATTCCAAATCAAAAATGACAAATCTGCTAAACGAAATCCATCATTAAAAGCCGCTGAAAGAAAATATTTTGTATAACTTATATTGCTATTATCTGGCCACTCGGAATCACTATCATATCCTTCCAATATGTATTCGAGTTCATTTTGTGATCTAATTCCGTGAAATCGTGCATGATGCAATAAAAATCGCGTGACCACATGTGCGTCACCTGTTCTTGCAAAAAAGTTAGGTTGAAATGAAATTTGGTGGGAGCCTACGGATATTATACTTAAGCGATATCCTTCCAGATCAAGTTCATTTTGAAGGCCCAGTAGCCAATGCCACTCATTTAATAGTACTAATTGGGCTTCATCAATCAAAATGACAATATAGTTGTATTTGACTCTGTTTGCCAAAGTAATTAGATGTTGTTTAAATAGATATTTTGCCTCTATTTTTCCTTTTGGTTTGATAGGATTTTTAAACTCAAATCTGGAGGCCATCAGAAGAAGATTCCAGAACTCTCGCTCGGATTTGCTGTTGGTTGGATGTGACCAGATCATCAAAGGGAATTCAGTATCGAACTTTTCATTTAGTATCTTCGCCAAGAAGGATCTTATGCCTTTCGATTTTCCGTACCGAGAGGGTCCGTAAATGTAGCCACCAGTCTGACGCTGTTCAATCCATCTGCTGATCGTTTCGCACATCTCATGAATAGGAGGCGTATAAATTGCATATTCTTGTGTGCAAATTGGATGATCACGTGAAATCTCAGTCATCGTCGTCTCTATCTGTTTTCAGCTTTTCGTCGTGGTGGAAGTGATGCAGAATTTGGGGCTTTCACTGCTGATTCAGATGCGTGAGACGCGATATTCTGCTTATTACTGATAGAAGCGTTGATTTGGGATGTAGCGCGGGACTTTGAGTTATCGTTAGTGCGATTAGAAAGCAGCCTTTCCGTATTTCTATCGGTTAGAGTTAAGGCCATATCAGACTTTGTGGATCCGTCGTCAGGGGCCTGATGGTTAGCGTAGTTGGATTGGACCAGAAAATTTCGGGCGGTTAGGTATGCTGGGTGGGGAGGAAATTTACCTCCAGATGTTTCCACCTCGGCTATGTAGGATTCCACCGCATCTTGCTGATTTTGCACAGAGAATTTGCCTTGCCGAATTAATCCGCAAATTAGCCTTCGAGTCTCGAAGTTATGAGGAACGCGATTCCATGGCGGTGATACGCGTAAATTGTCGATATGTTCACCAGTCAGTGAAGATGCCTTGATGACCCTGGAGTCTGAATCAGAGTCGGCTGTGATCCAGATCTTTTTTCCCGCCAAATCTAGTCTTTGACCCAATATTGGACTTGTGTAGACTCCATTCTCAAAATTAACATATGGTCTCTTCCCAGCGTCTAGACCACCTTTGACCATGCACAGCTTTCTGTAACTGAAGAAAGTGTCAAGCTGTTGTGGATCAATCACTCTGGGCTGGAATGTGTTGCTAAGCACCAAATATTGTAGGTACTGAAGTGGTGATCGACCACTAAGTCTTGAGTGGATTTTTGCGTTGTAGTTAGCAATGATGATATCGAGAAGTTCCTCCGCATATTCATACTGGAACTCTGAGGCTACCGCCACTCCGATTGGATCTCTGCCCTTCGTTGCACCAGGGTAATTTCCCGTGGTGTTGGAAATTTTCTGAAATCCCAATACTCCCAGTTTGTTGAAGAAGCTTTCAATGAATGGTCGGTCATCTTTTGTTCGTCTTATCGCATACGAATTCTCGGGAGTCAGAAGAATCGATCCAACTGAATTCTTTAGTACTTCTGTAACCACCTTTGCTTTTTCGGCTAGCGCACCATCAATTGAGGTTTCGTCCCAGCACATGCCCACAAATTGCTCGCCTAAAACACTGGGAAACCCTGCGCCATCGATATAAAAGTCCTTGTCGGTGTGGTGTGGCTTTTTTTCGCCCAGGGCGAAAGGGACCTCTTGATAACCCGAAGCACGTCTTCTTTGGAAATCTCCTTTCGAAGACTCATGTGATATCCGAGCACCAATCGAGTCACCACCTCAATGATCACGATCACCCAGATTCTGTGGATCAAGACGTTTTGGTAGCCACCACCAAGTAAAGGAATCGCAACGGTAAAGCGCCCATCGATTTTGTGCGCATCCATTTCTACACGTTGAAAAGGCTTAAGCACCGGTCGATCAACACCATCGCCTGCCTGCATTTTTCTTTTGAGTTCTGTTCCACCATGAATCATTATCGCTTTGGCTGGATTTGCCTCCAAAACTTTGTCGATGTACTTAATAATGGAGTGGTACCCGTTCGTTTTAGTAGAAAAAGGCCATTCCCCTCTAATCTCGATGCCTTTTTCCCTCAGCTTCTGAAGAAACCAAAGCCAAATTGATCGTTTAGACGTTGCCAACATACCGAGCTTGTGGCGTGTATTCGGTACTTTAAGAATCTTCTTGTCCAGAGATTCTCGAACATCGGGATGCGTATCGAGTAATGTTTGCAATGCACCGACTGCACCGTATCCCCACTGATCGATTTTGATAGGAGAACGCCTTTTGAATTGAACAATTCGGATTCGTGGGATTAGAGCTCTCCACCCGTAAATTTGGCCGTCTGGGTGGTCACGAAGGCACCTCTCTGTGATCAGTCGGTAAATTTGGGAGTCAGAGATTCCGAATTCCTTTCGAATCACCGCAACCGGTATTCCCGACAAATAAGCTTTGATGGCCTCTTTTCTTGCGAGGTACTTTGTTAATTTTTCCTGATCGAGGGAAGCCTCGTCAAAGCCCGGCCAACAGGAGAAGTCAGCCCAAATGGTGTCACTCAGACCTTTGATGTGGCGAGCAGTATCTGACCCCATAGGACACCCCAATAAAATTGGCTCGACTTACTTTACACTTTTAATCGATTGTTTATTTACTTTACAATTTTAGTTTCAAATACAAAGCATATTAGTGTCAAGTTATTTTCCGCAAGTGTCTATTTATCAGTGAGTTACGGGGGTATGCTTCTTTACAAATTTAGTAGATCAGACGGGTGCGGTGCTCATCCAGATTGCGTCCACACGGATCAACGCAGCACCTCGCGCAGTACCTGGCCCAGTTCAACCATTTGCGATGGATCGACTTTGAATGCAATTCGTAATTCGCCGCGATCGATGTTGACTTCAATCTTTCTCGACAACGTTGTTGATCTCGGCAGTTCGGCACACTGTGTTGACTCGACACGCAGGGGAACAAACTGGGGCGCCAATGAAGACTGCGATGACACGGTCATTCTCGCTGGCTCGGCTCGCTCTTTGACCCAACGTGCCAGCAAACTGGGATGTAACTCATGCTGCCTCGCCACATTGGCCAGTGACATGCCTGGCCTGGTGCACTGATCAACAGCCTCTTGTTTGAACTGCTCACTGTGCGTGCGTCGGGATCGTCCGCGTTTAACAACCAACTCAGTCATGACTACTCCACCAAAAAATTAGTGGAGTAGAGTTAACCAAAAACTAGCAACTCAAAACAAGATGGGTTGGCTGGGGGCTTACCCGCATCCCAAGCGTTAGCCTAGAAGAGTGATAGTTGCGGCTCGGTGTTGAACTTCATAATGATTTGGTCAAGTCTCAGGGTTAGAGAAATGACCGATATATTTAGCCCGGGATTTAGTCCTCCTCAGGCGTATAAATCGACAATACTACTGCCGCTTTCGATAGATACGCTTTATCCAACTGATCGACTCCATCCACAATTTTTGAGCGCTTTACTAAACCGAAGGTATCTCCAGAAACTGTCTTTATCTCCTTGAAGGATGGGTCTGTAGGTACCGGAAGAGTTAGGCCCTGCTCTAGTGCCTTGAGTAGATCTATAGATGACTTCACTCGATTCAAAAGGGGGCGAGTTTTCTCATTAATTGTTGTAATGTCTATGTCGCCTATATAGGTCCAAATGGCTTCACATGCGTTCTCCGTTAAGATTAGCCGTTCTGCTGTTTTCCTGCCATCGGAATTGCGGCCAATATAACAAACGCCGCCGTCATCGAGTGTCGGTATGTTTGCCCGTGTCAAAATCCCATTGACATCAGGCAAAAACGCTTCGATTCGCATATTAAATGTTGCGGGCATGGGGGCAACAAGGCCGATTCGGCCGAGATTCGAAAGTAACTTCTGCTGAAGTTCCAAGGCGTGAGATTCCCTTAGTCGGGCAGCAACTTCAAAGTTACCTTCAGATGATACGAGAGATTCTAGCTGGTTGTGGCTAAGAGTTTCGATGTGTTTGAGGTCCCATTTGATCCAAAAGCGAGAACCGCCATCCATTTGAATAACTGGTGTTTTTGCTCCTTCATCTCTGTAGGACCAGTCTGCTGCAGTGAGCTGTTTCAGTGTTGAGTTGCATCCAAAATTGACCCACTAAGGGTAAAGGGGG
>NZ_MQVZ01000001.1:862413-866112 GCF_002954425.1 Limnobacter sp. SAORIC-690 | reverse complement strand
TTCAGTGAGGCCAGCCAAGGAAATGAGACGCTGAGCGATCGACTCTTCATCCAATTTAAATACCCTGCCAGGAGAACCTTCTGCGTAGGCGATTGCTTCAAATGCCAGCGAACTTTGTCCCTCGGCTGTTCGATCCCAAAAATCGATCAATGCGTAGGCAAATGCTCCGTCATGGAGAGATGCCTTAGGACCTCGTCGGAATGCATACTGACCCTTGTGAACTTCTTGAAGTAATCCAAGTTCTCCAAGCAGAGGTTCCGCAAAGTCCTCCGGAGATCCTCCTGCTGATCTAGGCGAATAACTGCGCAGGCAGGTTTCCAAGTCGCGGGACAGCGTGGAAGCTGAAAGTCGATGCTTTGGATCAAGCTCCCGTGCATAGCGAGCCAATGGTTCTTCAAGTTCTTGGCGAGTAAATGTAGGAGCAGTTACATGGTTAAACAGCCAATACCAAGTGGTGGATCGATGGCAACGACCAGCAAGCTGCCAGTGTGCTAGCCAGGCAGTTGTGGGGTTCTCGGCATATGGATCAAGCCCCCCGTCTTTCAGGATTTCAGTAGCGAGGCTGCCAACTTGAAAGTTGTCCCCATCTTCAACCATAATCCCACAGGCGAGTGCCCAATGACGAATCGATGACACCATGTTCTTACCCACCCCGAAGCCAGCGATTGCGGCTTCATCAGTAAAGGCGGACTTCCTGATTACGCCACCATCGATGGTCTGCTCGAACGCTTTTTTGAGCCACATTTGACGCAGAGGGAAGGTTTCATGGCCCGAAAAGTGGGAGGGCGGCCAGCCCCCTGAAATTCTATTTATGTTTGGCATACGCTTGTTGCACTCCTCCCGGTCGTCTCAACTGGTGAAGTCCACCAGTTTAGAACAGAGGTCTTGGATGATAATAACATTTGTTGAGTTACGCAACACTATGCACGCTGTTTGAGCTGCGAAGGCAGTGTTAGATCGGTGGTAAATGAGGTCCGGTCCTGCGCTGTAGTGATGTGGTTGCTTTTGTCCACTTATGATTGATTTCTCATATGCAGGATGCTTGACTGCCCCACCTATCGAGGCAACTTCTTGTAGTGCTGATAGACCCCCTGTTTTTCTTTGAGCTTTTGGTGACTTGATCAAAAATTAAGCATCAGAGGAAATTCGTTGGGAGTTTGAGATGAATGCAATTACTGAATCGGTAGACTTTTCAGAAGAGTGTCATGATGACCATAAAAGTTTAATACGATCATTTCAAAGAAGTTTTGAAGAAAAAAAGGGTCAGAACCTAACCTTTTTTGAGAAGCGGCTTTTAGTGGGTTTTGTAGTGCAAACGGATAGCGCGCACTGTAACCCCACGGTTAATCCACATTTGTTCGTTAAGAATAAAGCGATGGCGGCGTGTAGGACTTTCATAGACGGACTAGAACGCTTTGCAAAGGCTCATCAAATTCCCTGCGCATTTTCGATTGCAAGTAGTTGGGTTGGGGTCTACGCGGTTGTTTATATTTCAACCGATGACATAGTTTTCGATCAATTAAAGGAGGCGAATTACACTGATGCTCTGGCGGTGGGCTGTCAAATATTTGAGGAGGCGGCATATCAAGAATTTATGAACTCCTCTTTGAACTTGCGCACATTGGGCCAATCCCCTGTTGCTAAGTTCAAAGGACCTTTGCATGAATGCTTTAACGGATACTTCAGCAAAAGCTTTGATTTGGGTCTGCATGGGGTTGCGGTTTTCGATGAAGAACAGTTTTTAGATTATTCCGGATTTTCGAGAAACCAATCTACTCAAGATTGTCTGACTCAAAGCCTCAACATCACTGATTTAATGTGGCAAGGGTCTGGCGTTTTTAAAGCGAGAATTTGCTCGGAATTTGTAACTCACGGGAAAAAAGTGGTGTTCAATTTCAATCCCATTTTTGACTTTGCTATTCGTCAATTAGCAGGGTCGACTGTGAGTCTAAAATTGAATTTTGAGCATAGCGAATCGATTGATACCCATCTCCTAAAGCTCCTAATAGCTCCTGAGAAGGAGAAGATATTGCTCGCCACGAAATCAAAAATCGATAATCTTTCGAGGGCCATAGCCGATGAGATTTTATGATTCAATAGGTGGCTTTGCGATTCCCCAGATGAGAATACAGGCCATAAAAACAATCCAGGTATCGATGTGATTTCGAGCATATTTCCATTTTAATCGGACTCGTTTTTGGGTTGTTCTTAATTCATCTGTGACTTCGTTAGCTATTGCAGTCTCGGTCGGTACAATGGTTTTTTCGATTTTGCAAGAGCTTATCTCTGAGATTAAACGAGAGACGAGGTCTGCGTGTAGATCATTTGGATGTTCTAGTTCGAAATCACTTAAATCCGGCAGGATAGACCGCAGCAGCAAAAAGTCATTTTTGGTTTTTAAAATCAATTGTCCGTTGATCGCGTTTATTTCCTGAAGCGAACTTCCGCTGATAACTGGTCGAATTTCGGACTTCTGCTTATAGACGGTATGAAGAAGTTTGCGAAATTGCTCTGAATCTCTAAAGCTTGTTTTTCTTAGCAATGATTTTTCAAATTTAATTTGTTGACCTTGCAATTCGATTTTCAAGCTTGACGGATGAAATCCAATCATTGAGCTTAGCAAGCTACTGACGTTTAATACTTCATAGGGTAAAAGCGTCAATTCCTCTGAAGTAAGCAATGCTTTCACCTTTCCAATTTCTGCAGGCGAGAGTAGTTTCTCTGTGATTTCATCTTGGCTTATTTGAATAATCTTTTCGCTTTGCTCAGTATGGAAAAGTTCTGAAAGCTCCACCAAGTGTGCAGATACCTCTGTGGTCGCACCTGAGCCACGACGACGACCTTTGCTAACATTTTTGGTTATTTCATCAAAAATGTGGATGTAATGTTGAACGGTTGTTTCGAATTGACTGTGCCCAAGTTGTGCCTGTAAAACCGAAAACGCTCGTGAACTAGGTGCCAGAGTCTCGGTTGTTAAACCAACATTTTTTCTGAATTCCTTGTTCAAACCAACGCGGGGTGCAAGATGTATTTGCGCAAAACCTTTTCTCAAACTGTGTGAAGTAGCCATTGGATTACCAGTGAATGCCCGTAGTTCCTTGACGAATTTACCGTTGAGTTGCCGATGGTTCTTCTTGCCAAGCCCGAAGATCTCTTGCTTAGGATTCTGTTCAACAGAGTCAGAAAGAATCTGTTTGATATAAATCGAGATCACCGCTTTTTCATGTTTCGATAGATTGTTAGTATCTTCAAGAAAAACGTAGCGTGGCGATTTGTCGAATTTGATGTCTCGTTTCTTATTGCGTCTAACTACAATTCCCAGAAGGGCTGTGTCGAGTCTTATCAGATCTCTGAACTCAAGGCCTAGTGCCTCGTTTATTCGCAAGCCGAATCTGTAAAGAAAAATTCCAAGAAGTGATAGCCATATTCCATCGGGTGTATATGAATATTTCTTATTCAACTGCCTCACTAAAGAATTGTATTGAATGCGTGTTGTCCAACATGGCGCGACTGTTTTTTTAGAACTTACATATTTAATATTCACTTCAAAAAAATCTTCCGAATATTGTTCGCCCAAAAAAGTGAAGAATCGTCTAAGCGCCGCATGATGAATTCTTCTGTCTCTTTTACCTTCAGCCCAATTTTCGAATTCGTCAACACAGATCTGTGCATCTGTGGCGTCAAAGTTTTGAATCGATC
>NZ_MQVZ01000001.1:695345-861237 GCF_002954425.1 Limnobacter sp. SAORIC-690 | reverse complement strand
ACCGGGCTGGCTGGGTTTTTCTACCTGCCACACAGTTTTTTCATTGCCGATTTCGGTTTGGACCCGGGTTACAACGACGGCAACGATCCCTTCGATATCTCCATGCAAGCCTTGCGTGAACTCACCATGCGGTTTACGGCAGAATTTGCCATTCGACCTTTTCTCATTCACCATCAAATGCGCACCCTGGAACAGGTTAGCAAGTGGCTGAGTGACCCCAACCCGCATGTGAGGCGGTTGTGCAGTGAGGGCACACGCCCCAAGCTGCCGTGGGGAAGGCGGATTCAGTCGTTTGTCGCAAACCCGCAGCCCACATTACCCATACTCGAATACCTGAAAAACGACGAGTCGTTGTATGTGCGACGCAGTGTGGCCAACCATCTTGGGGATATCGCCAAAGACCACCCAGAGATTGCCTTTTCCACCTGTGAGCGTTGGCTGAAGGCGAATGCGTCCAATGAATTGAAGTGGGTGGTGCGCCATGCGGTGCGTTACCATGCGAAGAAGGGCGATGCCCGGGCTTTGGAAATCAGGAGCAGGGCGAAGGCAGTGTAGCTTTAGACCATGTTTGGGTTACTGCGTAACATGAAGGTTATCTACAAAGTTTAAAATTTTGAATCAAGCGGCAACAGTGGATTGCACGTGGCACAATTACGCGGCAACAGCGCTTGCACCGTCGGTGTTGGTGTGTGTAATTATCGGTAAATATACAGAGAAGAGGTAATAAATTGATTCCCTTCAATGAACTGATTTTGTTCGCAGGTGCTGCACTGCTCATGGTATTGACACCTGGTCCGAACATGATCTATCTGATATCAAGATCTATTTGCCAAGGGCGAAGAGCTGGGGTGTTGTCATTACTTGGCGTGATCGCAGGATTTTTAGTTCATATGCTTGCCGCTGCAGCTGGTTTGACGGCACTGTTCTTGGCTATACCTTTTGCGTACGAAGTTCTGAAATGGATTGGTGCAGCTTATCTGTTGTACCTTGCCTGGCAAGCGGTCAAGCCTGGCGCGAGGTCTCCCTTTGAAATTCGACACTTGAATGAGGATTCACCGAGAAGATTATTTATCATGGGCTTCGTAACCAATCTATTGAATCCCAAAATAGCGGTTTTTTACTTGTCGATTTTTCCCCAGTTTGTTCACCCTGAATATGGTTCAGTGTTTACGCAAAGTATTCACTTGGGAATCACACAGATTGTGGTTAGCTTCTCTGTTAATTTTGCGATAGTGCTCTCGGCTGCCCGCATTTCAATTTGGTTCGCAAGAAATCCACGCTGGTTGAATGTGCAACGTTACGTCATGGGCACTGTCCTGGCTGCAATGGCCATTCGCTTGGCAGCAGAGCAACGAAAGGCGATGTAGTAAGCCTTTTATAAAATTGAGGTTTCAATCCAAGGATAACTCTTGAGCATCCACACTGATTTAAATCCTTCACTGGCTGTTCTGATCGATGCAGACAATGCCAATGCTTCAATTATTGAGGGACTTCTCGCCGAGGTTGCTACTTTGGGTGTAGCCAGTGTCAAGCGAATTTATGGTGATTGGACCACCCCCAATCTTGGGCCTTGGAAACAGGTACTACTTGAACATTCGATTCAGCCCATTCAACAGTTTCGATACGTGACAGGCAAGAATGCAACCGATAGCGCAATGATTATTGACGCAATGGACCTACTCTACACTGGACATTTCGCAGGCTTCTGTCTTGTATCCAGTGACAGTGACTTTACCCGTTTGGCATCGCGAATTCGAGAGGCAGGCAAGAAGGTCTACGGGTTTGGTGAGATGAAAACGCCACGCCCCTTTGTATCAGCTTGTGATCGATTTATCTACACAGAGGTTTTTGCCAAGAAGCTGGGGGGTCAGCAAGAACTCGCTTTAGTGCCAAAATCAGCTAAAGAACTTCGTTGTGACTCTGCACTGGTGAACTTAATTCGCTCTGCGATTAATGCATGTTCTGATGAGTCGGGATGGACTCACTTGGGGCCGGTTGGCACGTATGTGATTAAAACAGCGAGCGACTTTGACGCTAGAAATTATGGGTTCTCGAAATTGAGCGATCTGGTTCAAGCAATAGGTTTATTTGATATGGAACGTCGAGAAACTCGAATTTATGTCCGAAACAAGGTGAAGAAAACTGCGATTGGGGCAGCATGAATTGGTGATGGCCTGTAATGAATCATCTGCACATTCCTTTAATCAAAACAATTTTTGAATCCGCTGATGTTGTTGATTTGCCTCTTTGGATAAGCGGTGGCTGGGCAATTGATGCCCGTTTGGGTCGAGTAACCCGACAGCACGATGATATTGACCTAACCTTTCCTGCAGATAGACGAGATGAGTTCGACACACTGATTCATCAATTGGGCGGTAGCATTACAGAGTTCACCGAATACGGTTTTCTGGTAACTGTCGAAAAGGTGCTTCTTGATTGCGAACCCGCATATCTCAATCATTCAGTTTACGAGATTGAGGATACACCTGCAGGTTCCTGTCCTATGGCAAAAGAAGGAGTGATTGATCAATTACAAATTCGCTGCAACAGCTGGGCAGCAATTCTCTGGGACTACTTTTATTACGAAGATGAAGTGCCATTCGCGCAATGGCCACATAAACATGTTTTCTCCTACGCGCTTGTTTGTGAGGTGTTAGGTGACAACACTGTGAGCAGTTTGAGAAATCGGTTCGATACCCGCTAAACAAATTTGTTGTGCACCTGTCGATTTCGCCGTACCCCATTCGACTATTGAGGTAGGTACAATTTTCAAGGAGATGACGATGTCGAACAACACAGGCACAGTAAAGTTGCACAGGGTATTGCGCGCGCCAGCAGAACGGGTTTACAAGGCGTTCACCGATCAAAGTGCGTTGGAGTACTGGAGCCCACCTTATGGTTTTACGGGCACCATTCATGAAATCGATGTTCGCGAGGGTGGTGGCTACCGCATGTCATTTACCAACTTCAGCACCGGCAGCAGCCACACTTTTGCAGTGAAGTATCTTGAATTGGTGCCCAATCAGCGAATCAGAAGCACAGATCGTTTTGACGACGACAATCTGCCAGGGGAAATGGTTGTCACCGTTGACTTGAAAACAGTGTCATGCGGAACGGAGCTACGCATTGTGCAGGAAGGAATCCCCTCAGTCATCCCCGTAGAGATGTGCTATTTGGGTTGGCAAGAATCGCTTGAGCAACTGGCAAAGCTGGTTGAGCCTGACATTCCAGACCACGGTTAAGGAAAGTTGTCGTTAAGTGCTTGACCGGCGTGGGGCATGCTGGGATATTGATGTTTCAAACTGATATCCCGCTCCCCACATGCACAATCACTACTCATTCATCGGCGGCCACGAGGGCCCATGGCGAGTTACCCGTTGCCACGCAATTGTGGGCGCCTGTTGATGCCGTACAAAGGCTGAACGTGGTGAACAGCCCTGCAAGCCAGCTAAGCAAGCGCGGTACTTGGGTACTTCAGGGTTTCACCAGCAATGTGCGTTATGCCGAGCGCCATGAAATTGCCCAACTGCGCGCCAGGCAAGATCTGCTGTTTGAGAAAATCATCAACTCCATCCATGCGCATGCGCCGAGTGCGAAAATCTGCTTCAATACCAATCCCGGTGACACCGCCGAAGCGGTGAATCGCTGGATCTGATTCAAGCCGGCGACGCTGTGGGGCGCACGACAATCTCACTGGTGTCCACATCGCTAGGCTGATTGATGACATGTGCGATTGCCCTTGCAATTGCCTCGGGCTTCAATGCGATTTTCCGAAAGCTTTTCATCGCAGTGGCCGCAGTGGGGTCGCTGATCGTGTTGGTCAATTCAGATTCCACCACACCCGGGTAAACACAAGTGACACGCAGGTTGTCGTTCTCCTGCCGCAAGCCATCAGAAATCGCTCGGACCGCGTATTTCGTAGCGCAATACACCGCACCGGTTGGAACCACATAAAGTCCACCAATTGAAGAAATATTGATGATCTGACCACTCTTCTGTTCATTCATGACCGGCAAGACAGCTGCAATTCCATTCAGCACGCCCTTGATGTTGACATCGATCATCTGATTCCATTCGTCAATTTTTAAGGCATTCAGGTGAGAAAGCGGCATGATTCCGGCGTTGTTGACGATGACATCGACGCCGCCATAGGTTTGGATTGCCAATTCAACAAGTTTGTGAAGGTCGGTCAGTTTGGTCACATCGACTTGTTGATACACCACCTGACCGCCGTTCCAGTTCAAGTTGTCTGCAAGCGATTGAAGTCGGTCTGTGCGTCGCGCGCCCATGACTATTCGATGACCTTGCTCGCTCAGCAACCTTGCTGTGGCTTCACCAATTCCGCTGCTTGCACCCGTGATTAAAACTGTCTTCGTTGCCAATGATTGTTGCATCACAAAATCTCCTCGATCACATTCAAAGATGAGCCTCAATATTGGGCACCGCATCAGGTTTCGGAAATACAGATTCCTCTTGGGATATTGCCTATAAATATGTTTTTGAAATTCCTGCGGACTGCGAGTGATATCTTTGACAGGACATTGGTAAGTTGGCGAAGGTGGTTAATATGACTGACACATTTTCTCGGTCAAGGCAGACTCGGATGGTTGCCATGATTCTGCGCATGGCGACCGCTGAGGGATATTCCGAATCCGCGCTGGATGGGGTGACCTTCATGCGTTGCAACGGCGCATTGGCCAGAATGCCGGCCCTCTACGAGCCAAGTATTGTGATTGTCGTCCAAGGCACAAAACGTGGATTTCATGACGGAAAAATTTACACCTACGATGCCAACCACTATTTGGTGGTGTCAGTCCCCCTTCCCTTTGAAGTTGAAACCCAAGCCACCGCTGAAGAGCCACTTCTGGGTTTGATCATTCGAGTGGATTTTGCATTGGCGGCAGAACTCATGCTAAACCTGAAAGAGTCTGTTTTAGACCAAGGTGAAGAGCTCCCGCCGTTGTTCGCTTCCCGCGTGGATGCCAAGCTTGATGATGCTGTCTTCAGGTTACTTGAAATACTGGAGTCCCCGAATGATTCAACGATTCTGGGTCCTTCGATCATCAAGGAAATCACCTACCGGGTTTTAACGGGCGAGCAAGGCCGAAGTTTGCGTCTTGCTTTCTCCTCTGACCATTATTTGTCGAGGGTGGCAAAAGTATTGAAACTGATTCATTCAAATTACCATCGTGCACTCGATGTGGCTACCTTGGCCAAAGAGGCCAATATGAGCATTCCGACATTTCACGTGCATTTCAAGTCGGTCACCTCCAGTACACCAATTCAGTACATCAAGGCGATCCGGCTTCATCAGGCTCGGCTATTGATGATCAGGAAAGGTGTGAATGCATCCCAGGTGTCGGCCATGGTGGGCTACGAGAGCCCGTCACAATTCAGTCGGGAATTCAAGCGGTACTTTGGTCGTACACCTGTGCAGGAAACTCAGCATGGTCAGTCAATTTTGAGTATGTCGTAACTTCCTGGTTTTTCGTAAATGCACTGAATAATGTGCCAAACTTTCCAATCATTTAATCCTGGGGTTCGCGATGAAATTGGTGCTTTCTTTTTTGATTTCGATCAGTGCTGTATTCCCTACCTTTGCTGCTGAAACTGCGCCACCTCTGCAAACCATTCAATCGCTGGATGTTCCCCGTTACATGGGCACCTGGTTTGAAATCGCGAAATACCCCAACCGTTTTCAGAAGCAATGTGTGCGCAACACCAGCGCCGAATATTCATTACAAAATGACGGCACCGTGAAAGTATTGAACCGTTGCCAACTGGCCAGCGGCGACATGGATGAAGCGAGGGCCAAGCTCGTCAAATTGGCGGTTTAAAGTCGCCCAAGCTGGAAGTGCGTTTTGCACCTGCGTGGTTAAGTTGGTTGCCGATGGTGTGGGGTAAATACTGGGTGATCGACCTGGATCCGGAATACCAGTTGGTGGCTGTGAGCGAACCCAGCCGTGAATACCTGTGGGTATTGGCCCGCACGCAACAAGTGGACAAAGCAAAATACAATGCACTGCTGCAACGCCTGAAAGCCAAAGGTTTTGATTTGAACAAGCTTGAACTGTCGCCGCAAGGCAGTTAAACCATGCGCCAGTTAAACCCGAAGAAATTGCTGCTCAGCAAGTGGACCGCCGCAAAGCCCGTGAACAAGGAAAAACATTTTCTGGTTCGAAGCGTGGTCAAGCCTGCCAGCGAAGATTTGCCCATTGAACTCTTTGAGCTGGAAGCTGTGCATTCAGGCAGAACGCAAATTATTCACTGGCGGGATTTGCAAGACGAAGCGCAGTGGTTGCAGGGGTGGAAGTGACCACGTTTAACCATCGATTGGTACTTATAACAAGCAAATCAATCGTGGCCCTACCGACAGAAAACCCAATTGCTTTCGCGCTGCTGCGTTACAATGCGCCTGTTGGTGCTCTTGGAACAGTCCATGTTCTGAAGTTAAACGGGAAGCCCTTTGGCGCTGCCCCCGCAACGGTACGCAGACAAGTCTTGTGCTTGGCTTTCATCAAAAACCATTGGGTGTTTTAAACGCCTGAGAAGGTGATGAGGGTTCGTCTGCCAGCCCGGATACCGGCCAACAGCGGGGTGTGCAATTTGCACACTGTGTCCCATGCACTGTCGGGGAAGGCGGTGAGGGTACTCGTCAATCAAACTTACAATGAACTCAATTCGCTTGGGAAAGCTATGGCTTGCCACGCCGGTCGCCATTGCTGCGGCCGCTCCTGTATTTGCACAAACCAATCCAACTTTCGAATCCGTGGTGGTCACCGCCACCCGCACCGAACAGCCTGTCACGGATGTGTTGGCCGATGTCACGGTGATTGATCGCGACACGCTAAGCCGCGCCGGGCAAACGTCGCTGCGCGAATTGCTGGCCCAACAGCCGGGCGTGCAAATGTCTTCCAACGGCAGTTACCGCTCTAACACGGGGATTCTTTTAAGAGGAGCATCGGCCACACAAATCATTTTGCTGGTGGATGGCGTGCGTGTGGGTTCTGCAACCAATGGTAGCCTTTCGCTGGAAACCATTCCGCTTGAATCCATCGAGCGCATCGAGATTTTGCGTGGTGCTGCTTCAGCCTTGTATGGCCCAGATGCAGTGGGCGGTGTGATTCAAATCATCACGCGGCAAGCGGGTGTTCCCCGGCGTTCTGTCAGTGTGGGTGTGGGCACCGATGGCCAGCGCCTGGGAGCCGCTCATTTCGGTGGTAAAAGCGGTATTTTTGGCTACAACCTTGGCTTCTCGCATGAGCGAGGCAGCGGCATTGATGCCAAGACGCCCGAGGCAACCGGCTTGAATCCGGATGAAGATCGTTTTGAAACCAGCAGCCTGAATTTCAGTTTGGTGGCCGACGTACATACGGATCATCAGTTGAAGTTTCAATCGCTGTACAGCAAAGGCCGGTATGGTTTTGACGGAACGCCATCGCCCAACCCGCTGGGTTTGAATTCCATGAATAGCGAGGCAATAGCCAATCCAGAAGTGAACCAGTCCAGCCTGCAATGGGTGGCAAAGTGGGCTCCTCGTTGGAAGTCCACCATATTGGTTGCGCAGTCCGATGACAAGTCGGTCACTGAATATCGCCGCCTGTCCGATGGCGCAGACGCAGGTGTCGCACGGTTCAACACCAAGCGCGACCAGTACAGTTGGCAAAACGACATTGGCTTTGGCAGCGATGTGCTTACCCTGTTGGCCGAGCAACGCAGCGAAGAAGTGGACAGCACCACGAACTACCCCGTGAAGGCCCGTACCATTGATGGGTTCATGGCATCGTACGCATTGAACCGCGACCAGTGGGACGCGCTTGGGGTGCTGCGAAGCGACGACAATTCCCAGTTCGGGCGTTTCAATAACTATGCCTTTTCAGCTGGCTACAAACTGAATTCACAATGGCGTTTGGTGGGCAGTGCGGGCAGCAGTTTTCAGGCGCCTACCTTCAACCAGCTGTACTTTCCGGGTTTTGGTAACCCCGAATTACAACCTCAGCGCAGTCGTGCCAAAGAGGTGGGCCTGAAGTATGCTGCGCCAACAATTGTTGCAAGCGCGGTGGTTTATCACAACAGCGTACAAGGCTTCATCACCCCTTCTACCAATGTGCAATCGGCCCGCGCAACATTGCGTGGTGCCACATTCGCGGTAGATCGCCAGTTTGAAACACTGTTGGTCAAAGCTTCCTATGATTACACCGACCCCAGAACCGAACCCGATGACAAGCGCATTGTGCGAATTGCCCGCCACGTATTCAATTTAAACTTGAGCCGTGAAACTGGCCCCTGGCGGTACTATGGAGAATTGAAACTGGCCAGTGACCGTGAAGACAGGGCGATTCGTTTCAGCGACCCCAACATTGAACTGGGTGGTTATGGTTTGCTTAACGCCGGTGTAAGCCGCAAGGTGAATCAGGAATTGTCCGTGTCGGCCCGTTTGAACAACATCACCGACAAAACCTATTCACTGGCCAATGGCTTTACCACACCGGGCAGAAACCTGTTTGTGTCTGCCAACTGGTCTTTTTAAAGGGTGAAACCTGATTGATGCACATGCTTGCCCGTTCTGAACTGATATTGGGTGGCCAGCGCAGCGGTAAATCGCGCCGCGCTGAAAACCTGGCTATTCAATGGCTTGAGGCCGATCCACAACGGCAAGCTGTACTCGTGGCCACAGCCCATATTGGCGACGATGAAATGCAGCAACGCATTGAGCAGCACCAGCTTGACCGCGCAAAGCGCGTGCCCCGTTTGGTGGCGGTTGAGGAATGCCTGTACCTGCCTGCAGCCTTGAAATTGCACAGCACCAGCAACACCCTGCTGATCGTGGATTGTTTAACCCTGTGGTTGGTTAACTGGTTGATGCCACCACCCGGTGCGCCTGCACCTGCACAAGGGTTTCACCACACGGTCGAGCAACTGGTTCACACGCTGCACAACTTGCCAGGGCCGGTGGTGTTGGTGAGCAATGAAATTGGTTTGGGTGTTGTGCCCATGGGCAAGGAGGTGCGCCATTACGTGGATGAACTGGGGCGCTTGAACCAAACCATGGCCGATGCATGTGAACGGCTTACCTTGATGGTGGCCGGGCAGGCGCTGTATGTGAAAGGGGCACCCGCATGAAAATATTTGGCGTGCGGCATTCAATCGCTTTTCTGCTGGCATTGTCGGCATGGGCTGCACACGCAGCACCGCAGCGCATTGTCAGCCTGTTGCCTTCGCTCACTGAAAGTGTATGTGAATTGGGGGCCTGTAGCCGCTTGGTGGGTGTAGATCGATATTCCAACTGGCCAGCATCGGTTCAACAACTGCCCCGTGTAGGCGGCGGGATTGATCCGAATATTGAAGCGATTGTTGCATTGAAGCCAGACCTTGTGTTGATGGCAGAATCGACACGTGCAGCCGAAAGGTTGCAGGCACTCGGCCTGAAAGTGCTGATGCTTGAGCCAAAAACACATGAACAGGTGCAGGTGGTGATGGCCAAAGTGGGCGAAGCCTTGGGATTTGCACCGGCAAAGGCCGAGCAGGTGTGGCGCAATGTGGATGCGGGTGTGTCTGCCGCAGCAGCTTCTTTGCCGGAACATGCGCGCGGTATTCGCGTTTATTTTGAAGTGAACCGGGCGCCCTACGCCGCAGGTGAATCATCTTTTATCGGTCAAACACTCAAGCGCCTTGGTGTGGGCAATGTGGTGCCTGCTGAACTGGGGCCGTTTCCAAAGCTGAACCCGGAATTTGTGGTGCGTGCCAACCCCGACCTGATCATGGTGGGGCAACGCAATGTGCAAGGCATGACCGAGCGGCCCGGCTGGCAGCGCCTGCCTGCGGTGCGCGAACAACGCATTTGCATTTTCAACAGTGACGATGAGGACGCCATTGTGCGCCCCGGCCCCCGCATGGCCGAAGGTGCCCGCCTGCTGGCGCAGTGCATTCTGAAACACAGCAATGTAACTCCAACAAGCCGAGGTGGTGCCTTATGAATACACGCGCAAGCCTGTGGCTGGGTGTTTTGTTGTTGGCCTTAAGCCTGTTGTTGTGCGCCATTGGTTTGGGTGTGGGCAGCACAGGTCTTGAATCGGTGTGGCGCATGTGGGGTGACCCGGTGGCTCATCAAATAATTTTCGACATTCGTGCACCCCGCACACTGTGCCTGGGCCGCCGGTGCCTTGCTTGGGCTGGCGGGTGCGGTTGCGCAAGGTCTGTTTCGCAACCCCTTGGCCGATCCGTTTTTGTTGGGCAGCGCGTCGGGTGCTTCCTTGGCGGTGGCAGTGTCGCTGGCTGTACTGGGCGTGTCGCCATTTGCCGAGGCGTGGGTGGTGCGGCTGGGCCTAACCGGTGCTGCTTTTGTGGGTGCGGTGGGCGCTGTGCTGCTGACCCTGACGTTGGCCAAAGGCGTGCAACACACACTGCGCCTGCTGCTGGCAGGTGTGGTGGTTGGCATGGTGTTGGGTGCGCTGACATCATTAATCACGATTGCGGTTCCGCAAACCTTGCAGGCCATGCAAGCGTTCATTCTGGGTTCTACCGGTTTTGTGGGTTGGCAATCGCTGGGAATCATGCTGCTTTCCGGCGTGTTGTGCCTGGCTGTGGCCTGGGCTTTTTCCCGCACGCTGGATGCCCTTACCTTGGGAGAACACACCGCGCAAAGTCTGGGTTTGCCCTTGCGCCCCGCACGCATGGCATTGATCGCTGTGGTCGCTTTGGCCACCGGTACTGCCGTTGCACACACCGGCCTGATTGCCTTTGTGGGTTTGGCTGCACCGCATTTGGTGCGCGCTGCGGTGCGCACTACCTATGCACAGTTGGTGGTGTTGGCCAGCCTGATGGGTGGGGTGTTGCTGCTGGCTGCCGATATTCTGGCCCGTGGCTTGATTGCGCCTCAGGAAATTCCTGTGGGCGTGTTGACTGCCACGCTGGGTGGCGGCTATTTGCTGTGGCTGATGCACAGGAGGGCGGGGTAATGAACATGAACCAGACTACTGCCGCATTCGAGGTAAAAGGCCTTTCGGTTTCACTGGGTTCGGGCCGCTTTGCGTGCCCCGTCATACACCAGCTTGATACTCGTATTGCGGCTGGCCGCTGGACCTGTGTGGTGGGCCCAAACGGCGCGGGAAAATCCACTTTTCTGCGTGCCTTGGCTGGGCTTGTTCCCACGCAGCGAGGCCGTGTCAAGGTGAATGGAAAAGACTTGCAGAGCTATGCACACCGCGAACGCGCCAAAACTGTGGCCTGGCTGGCCCAGGGCGGGGCCGATCAGGCTGCTGATGACTTGAGTACCTACGACATCGTCATGCTGGGCCGCTTTCCCCATTTGCCCTGGTTAAGCCCGCCCGGCCCAGCCGACCACGCCGCTGTGCAGCAGGCCATGGAACAAACCCGTGTGTGGGAATGGCGCAGCCGTTTGTTTGGAAGTCTTTCCGGGGGCGAACGCCAGCGCGTGCTGCTGGCGCGCCTGTTGGCTGTTCAGGCCGACATTGTGTTGATGGACGAACCTTTGGCCAACCTCGACCCGCCGCACCAGGCCGACTGGATTGCGCTGGTGCGTAGCCTGGTGGCCCAAGGACGAACGGTGGTGACCGTGTTGCATGAAATTTCCCTGGCCTTGCTTGCCGACGACCTGTTGGTGTTGCAAGCAGGCCAATTGCACTACGCCGGCCCCAGTCACGAGCCGACGGCACACCACGCCCTGCAAACTGTTTTTGATCATCGACTTTCCATTCACCAGGTGAACAACCGTTGGCTTGTGTTGCCAACCTGACTGCGAGAGAAAACCCCATGCAAATTGAAACGCCCCCCACTGAAAAACGTTACGACCGGCCCGAAGGCGAAAGGCGTGGCCTGATCATCGTGAACACCGGCGATGGCAAAGGCAAAAGCACTGCGGCATTTGGCCTGGCCTTGCGTGCATTTGGGCGCACCCATGTGCATGGCAAGCTCGTGAAAATTTACCAGTTCATGAAAGTGCCCAGTGCGCGTTTTGGTGAACATCGATCCTTCGAGCAACTGGGTTTGTCCATCGAAGGGCTGGGTGATGGCTTTAGCTGGAAAAGCAAAGACATCGAACATTCAGCGCAACTGGCCCGGGACGGCTGGGCCAAAGCCCGCGACACCATTCTGGGAGGCGAACATTTTATGGTGGTGCTGGATGAACTGACCTACGGCTTGATTTACGGCTGGATCCCGCTGGAGGATGTGTTGCAAACCCTGCGCGAACGACCCAAGGATGTGCATGTGGTAATCACCGGGCGGCGTTGCCCGCAGGAAGTAATCGACATGGCCGACACGGTGACAGAGATGACCATGGTCAAGCATGCTTTCAAGGCAGGCATACCGGCCCAGCGCGGTATCGAAGATTAAACGCAACGCAAATGGACAATGCCAGCCCCGCTTTGATTTTCGCCACGTCTTTTACATCCATTGACGGTTTGGCTGGTGCCATGCTGGTGGCTTTGCTCGTCGATTATTGTTTCGGCGAACCGCCGGTTCGCTGGCACCCGGTGGTGTGGATGGGCAATTATCTGGGGTGGGTCGGTCGTTTGTTTGCACCTGTAATGGGTGTTGTGCCCAGCAAAGTGATGGCCCCATTCACAGCCGGTGCCTTGGCGTGGTGCGCGGGTGCTGCGGGTGTATTCATTCTGGCTGCGTTGCTTTCAAAGTGGGTGGCACAGGCGAATTGGGTTTTCCAAGTGTTGTTGCTGGGCCTGTTGTTCAAACCCATGTTGGCCTGGCGGGTGCTGCGCGATGAAGTACACGCAGTTGAAAAAGCCTTGCAACGTTCACTGCCCGAAGGCCGACAGCAGGTGGCGCGTTTGGTCAGCCGCGATGTGAACGGCCTGAGCGAGGCGCAGGTTCGGCAGGCTGCCATTTCTACACTTGCAGAAAATTTAAATGACTCTGTGGTAGCCCCGCTGTTCTGGTTTGCGGTGCTGGGTTTGCCAGGCGCTGCAGTTTATCGCTTTGCCAATACGGCCGACGCCATGTGGGGCTATCTTGGCGAACGCGCAGGGCGCGACTGGACCTGGGCAGGCAAGTGGGCAGCACGCGCAGACGATGTGTTGTCCTGGTTGCCTGCCCGCATCACCGCCGTGCTGATTTGCCTGTTGTTCAAAGGTCGTGGCCTGTTTCAATTACCCGGTATTGCACAACAAACCCCTTCACCGAATGGCGGTTGGCCCATGGGGGCCTTGGCTTTGGGCATGAATATTTGTCTGGAAAAGAAAGGCGTGTATTGTTTGAATAGGCAAGGCGAGGCGCCACGCAGTGCCACATCGAAGCCGCCTTGCATGCCTGCGCACAAGTGGTGGTATTCATAGCGGTGCTTTGCTTGGTGGCTGTTTCGTGGGGGGTAACATGAACACACGTATACATGGCAGTACCGATGAGCACGGGCCGGTGCCCTTTGACTTCTCGAGCAATGCCAATGCAGTTGGGCCTTGCCCTGTGGTGTTGAACGCAGTTCAGCAGGCTGACGCACTGCGTTACCCCGATCCGAATTACACGGCCTTGCGCACTGCGCTTGCCGACTTTCATCAAGTGGATGAATCCAGAATTGTGGTTGCGGGCAGTGCAAGCGAATTCATTCAACGCCTGACCACCTGCCAGTGGCGCAAGGGCTGCAATTCTTACTGGGTGCCGCAACACGCTTATGGCGATTATGCGCACGCCGCGCAGGTGTGGGACATGGAACTGGTTGATGACCCAAGTCAGGCTGGCTTGGTGTGGTTGTGCAACCCTTCAAGCCCCTTGGGGCAAACTGAATCGACCGAGCTCTTGAAAATTGTAGAGGCCCACCCCGATGTGGTTGCCGTGCTTGATTGTGCTTATGAACCCTTGTGCCTTGATGAACAGGCCCGCACGGCCGTGCAAAAACGAGACCATTTGTGGCAATTGTGGTCGCCCAACAAGGCATTGGGCATGACAGGTATTCGCGGCGCTTACGCCATTGCACCCGTGGGTGAAAGCCGAGCGGTGTGCGCACTGAATAGCCTGGCACCTTCCTGGCCGATCGGCACGCACGGGCAAGCAATGCTGCTTGCCTGGACCTTGCCGGAAACACAAGGCTGGTTGGCTGAAAGCCGCAGCGTGCTGGCGCAATGGAAACTGGATCTGCTGAATTGCCTTCACCAGCGGGGTTGGGAAACGATGCCCAGCATTGCCTCGTTTGTGTGTGCCAAAGCACCTTGCGGAATTGATGAGGTGCACCTGCGCGCGCGTGGCATCAAGCTGCGCGATGCCACCTCGTTTGGTTTGCCCGGCTGGTGGCGCTTGTGCGCGCAAGGGCCACAGGCCATGGCTGCGCTTTCAAGTGCGCTTGAATATTATCCTGCAAGGCAGGGCCACGAATGACCGCAGTGTGTGTGATGGTTCTGGGTACCAGCAGCGGTGCAGGTAAAAGCTGGGTGACCACGGCATTGTGCCGTCACTATGCACGCCTGGGTTTTAAGGTGGCACCCTTCAAGGCACAAAACATGAGCAACAATGCCCGCGTGGTGGCGGGTTTGCATGGCAGTGAAGGGGAAATTGGTTCTGCCCAGTATTTCCAGGCGCTGGCCGCATGTTGCGAACCGCATGTGCACATGAACCCGGTGTTGTTAAAACCCGAAGCCGACACCAAAAGCCAAGTGGTCGTGTTGGGACAAGTGGACATGGCGTTGAGCAAGACCCCGTGGCGGGAACGCAGCGCCCAGGTGTGGCCGCACATCATGGCATCACTGGATGCACTGCGTGCCGACCATGATGTGGTGGTGATCGAGGGGGCAGGTTCACCGGCAGAAATAAACTTGCACGCCAGTGACATTGTGAACATGCGCGTGGCCGTGCACGCGCAGGCGCGCTGCCTGCTGGTTGCCGACATTGACCGTGGTGGGGCTTTTGCCCACCTGTATGGCACCTGGCTTTGTTGCCCACCGAGGAACGTGCCTTGATTCGCGGTTTCGTGTTGAACAAATTTCGAGGTGATGCGGCCTTGCTGGCTCCCGCGCCCGAACTGTTGCAGCAGTTGACCGGTGTACCCACCGTGGCCACCCTGCCCATGTGGTTTCAGCATGGTTTGCCGGAAGAAGATGGGGTGTTCGATGACCGCAGCCGTTCCACTGGCCGCGTGCACATCACCATTGCTGTGCTGGCTTTTCCGCGTATCAGCAATCTGGATGAATTCCAGCCCCTGAAAAATATGCCCGGTGTGCGTTTGGTGTGGGCCCGCACACCTGCCGATTGTGCAGGCGCTGACTGGATTATTCTGCCGGGTTCAAAACACACCACAGCCGATTTGGCATGGTTGCGCGAACAGGGGCTGGACCAAACTGTGGCCGCGCATGCCGAACAAGGCAAACCCGTGTTGGGCATTTGTGGTGGCCTGCAAATGTTGGGTGAGGCACTGGTGGATGCGCACGGCATTGATGGCAATGCACCGGGGCTGGGGCTTTTGCCTTTGGTGACCTGCTTTGAACCCGACAAAACAGTGCGCCGTACCACGCTGCTTTTTGGTGCCGTGCAAGGGCCTTGGGCCGCGTTGGCGCAGCAACTGGTCAACGGCTATGAAATTCACCATGGTCAAACCGCGCAACACCCGGCGCTGGCTCAAGTCGGGCAGCTTGCGCGCGAAGTGCTGCCCGGCTTGGGTTGGCAAAATACAGCGGGCAATGTGCTGGGTGTTTACGTGCACGGCCTGTTTGAAGATGCCGCAGTGTTGGCCGCATTGTTTGGCGCACAAGCCCCCACGCTGGAAAGCGTATTCAACGGGCTGGCAGATTTTCTGGAACAGCATGTACAACCGGGCGTATTGAGCGCACTTATCGAACCCTAATTTTTCAGGTACACAGCACCCATGCCATTTGATTTACCCCTTGTTCAAAACCCCTGCAGTGCTGTTTTGCAAGCACGGATCCAGGCCTTGCTTGACAACAAAACCAAACCGCTTGGTTCATTGGGTCGGCTTGAAAAACTGGCCGTTCAAATAGGCCTGGTCTTGGGCACTGAGAGCCCTGCTCTGGAACAGCCGCAAATGCTGGTGTTCGCAGCCGACCATGGTTTGGCACAGCGCGGGGTGTCCGCCTACCCCAGCGATGTGACCTGGCAAATGGTAGAAAATTTTCTGGCTGGTGGTGCGGCGGTCAGTGTACTGGCACGCCAGCATGGCTTGAATTTGGGCGTGGTCGATTGCGGTGTGCGCCATGAATTCACGGCGCGCCCCGGTTTGTTGATTCGCAAAATTGGATATGGCACGGCTGACAGCCTTGAAGGCCCGGCCATGTTGATTCATCAATGCGAACAGGCGCTGCTCAATGGTGTTGAGTTGCTTCGCAGCCTGCCTGGCAACGTGCTGTTATTGGGGGAAATGGGCATTGGCAATACATCGGCTGCAGCGCTTTTGATGGCGTGTTTCACCGGGTACGACATTGCTGAATGCACCGGTGCGGGAACGGGTTTGAATCCCGAAGCTGTTCAGCGCAAAACAAGTATTTTGCGGCAGGTTTTAAGCCAACATGCCAAGCACAAACACCGCTTGAAATACTTGCAGCCGTTGGCGGGTTTGAAATTGCAACGATGGTGGGTGCGGTGTTGCAGGCCGCTAGTGAACGCCGTGTGGTGGTGGTTGATGGTTTTATTGCCACTGCAGCGGTGTTGGTGGCGCATGCAATGTGCCCCAAGGTGTTGGCGTACTGTGTTTTTGCGCATCAATCGGGCGAGCAAGGCCACCGCAAGATGCTGAAATTCTTGAATGCACAACCCTTGCTTGATCTTGGTTTGCGTTTGGGTGAAGGCTCTGGTGCAGCTTTGGCGTGGCCCTTGCTGGTGTCGGCTTGTAGCATACTGCGCGACATGGCCAGTTTCGATTCAGCCAGCGTGTCGCGCGCAGGCGATTCAACACAGGCGTAATTTCCCATGCTTCAACTGCTCACTCAATTCATTCGCCACTACCTGCTTGCAGTGCAGTTTTTCACACGCATACCCATTACCGGAAAATTGGCTGAGTGGGTGGGCTTCTCGCCCGCCATGTTGCGTGCCAGTGCTGCACATTTTCCCGGTGTGGGCTGGCTAGTGGGAGCAACATGTGCAGCCGTGTTGTGGGGCTTGGTGTGCGCCTTGCCTGAAGTACCCGCTGCAAGCTGGGTGGCAGCCGTGTTGTGCACCGTGTTCAGTGTAATGTTGACGGGTGCGTTTCATGAAGACGGTTTGGCCGACACGGCTGATGGCTTGGGTGGCAGCATGAACCGCGAACGCGCGCTCGACATCATGAAAGATTCCCGGGTGGGCACCTATGGCGCACTGGCGTTGGTGCTGGTGGTGTTGCTTAAAATCAGCCTGCTGACCATGTTGTTGCAAATCGCAACCTTGACGATTGCAGCGGTGGGCGTGTTGGGTGCGCATGTGGTGTCGCGCTTCTTGCCCTTGTTAATTATTCGCAGTTTGCCGCATGTGGGCGACACACATCAATCCAAATCAAAGCCACTGGCTGATCAAATTGGCAACCGTAGTTTAGCGGTCGCCACGGTGTGGGCTGCAATGGTTTTTGGTGTGTTGTATGCGCTTGCACCGGGCGCACCCTGGTGGGCAGCTGCTTTGGGCGCCGTATTGGCACTGGGTTATATGTGGCGCTTGCTAAAACGCAGGTTGGGCGGATTTACTGGCGACGGTTTGGGGGCCACACAACAAGTGTGTGAAGTGGTTTTTTACCTGGGCTTGTTGTTGGCTTGGCCGCTGGCTGCTGTGTCATGAAGCTGTGGTTGGTTCGCCATGCCCCGGTGCTGTTACCTGCAGGAATTTGCTACGGCGCAAGCGATGTATTGGCCGATGATGCGGCCAGCCTGCAATCGGCCCGGCAAGCAGCAGAACAATTGCCGCCAGGCTTGCCTGTGCGTGTTTCAGGCCTGCTGCGCGCGCAACAACTTGCAAACCATTTGGCGGCGCTACGGCCCGATCTCCCCACCGCAATTGTAGATGTCCGCTTAAATGAAATGAACTTTGGTTGCTGGGAAATGCAGCCTTGGGACGCAATTCCACAAACCGAATTCGACGCCTGGCTGGCTGATTTTGATCACCATTGTTTTGGCGGTACTGAAAGCACACATTTGGTGTTGCAGCGCGTGGGGAAAGCTTTAAGTGGCGTGCAGAACGATGAATTGTGGATTACCCACGCTGGCGTCATTCGTGCGGTGCAGTGGATTGTTGAACACGGTTTTGAACCTGTTCAAAAGGCTGAAAACTGGCCGAAAACGGTGGTGGAGCCAGGTGGGTTGTATAGTGTGGAAATTCGGGGTTAATTAGATGCTTGTCCATTCAAGGTTGATTACACGCACAAGAATTCGTTGTTTTTCCTCTGGGTTCAGCAGGCTCAAAAGATAGTCTTCAATCTGGTTGGGCGTTTGAGGTGTTGGTGAGCCATTGAGTGTTTTCGGTATGTTTCCCCGCGAATGTTTTCCAAACCAAAGCGCCAAGTAAATGCCGTGCCCATCCGCATTTTTTTCAATTGAATATTTGTTAATCAATTGGTCGCGCAGGCTAGTCCAAAGGTCTTTGTTCCAGTCGCATTTGAATTCTAGTGGAACAGAAAATTTGTTGCTGAAAGAGGCCCGAATGTCTGCACGTTTGCTGTTGACATACTGGGCTTCAGGTGAACATTCCACACCGTGCGGTGACAGCCTGCTTTTTAGCTCACTGAAAATAATATTTCGACAATCGTTTTCATCTTTCGGGCGGCGTTCTTTATAGGTATCCCAAAAGCGCGCGTAAATGTTGGCATTGTCCTTATGGATTGATTCTACATAGTCATCCAGATGTTCCACAACCAATTGCTGTAAGTCTTTGACATCAACAGGCTCGCGATTCTTCAGCACCTTGATCAGGCTTTCCGGTTTCAGGAATTCAAATGACTTTTCCCGAATGCGAATTTGTGTATCGTACGCAGTGTGTTCGAGATAAAAATGAATTTTTTCAAGTTCAGGCAATTGTTGTAGCCGTCGAAGTTCAGTCAGCGCAGTAGGGTCTTCGCTTTCACCAAGCTGCGTAATCAAGCGGCGCAAGCTCCACCACAACTCACCAGAACGGCTAGTCGTATGTCCCCCATTCTCAATTTCAGGGTTCGTATTCGTTGCAATCACTTCAACCAAACGGGATAAAAACATGGCCGACGTACTTGGTATGTAATTGTTCTCGTTTGAATTGTGTTCTATGAATTGGAAAAAATAATTCGCCTTGGTTTGTGAAGTTGTTACTTCAGCGATCAACAGGTTTTCATGGGCAGGCGTGTCAATTGCCAGACCAGTCATGATCCAGTAAATACGCTGGCCAGCATCCATACTTTTGCTGTTCAACTTGTTTTTGAGCATGGGCTGCAATTTTTCGGGCAGGTTTTGGATGGCAAAGTAAAGCAAACGCCGTAAATTGCCAAGTTGATCCACACGACTTTTAACCGGGTATTTCTCAAGCACCTGGGGTACACCAATTAATGCAACTTCCCGGTATTCAGGCCAATCGCAAATTCCGGAAATGTTTGCTCCTTGAAGTTGAACCCTCTTGAAGCTGGCCAGCATAAAACGAACCCAAACTTCTGAAACCAGTTGTGGATTGATGTGGGCAAGATATGCCAGCCACGTGGGCTTTTCTTCCAAGCCATAAGCCAGTTGCGTGGCAACAAAACTTTTCAATCTTTCTTCTTCGATTGATGTAAAGGCTTTTGGGCTTTCATCGAAAAGAACTTCCAGGCCAATAATTACAGGGAAGTGATTCCAAGGCCTTTTGCTGTTTGCATACGACTCGATAATTTCAGTGTAGTTTGCAAAAGTCGACTTCAGAATGAATTTTGTAAATCCTGTTCTGGCTGCCTGATAAACTTCCGTGCCATTGAAGCAAAGGCTGTCGAATCGCTGTTGTGGGTTGCTGCCACGTACATCAGTGGCAAGGTCCAGCCAAACAATTGCAAGGTTATAAAAAATTCCTAAATTGGCGGTGCCAGCTTTAATTGCTTCTAAATTGCTTGAAAGTGTTTTCGTGGTTTCAGCTTTTCTTTCATTGGCTGTATGTATTGAATTATTTTGACGTTTGGCCAGCTCAAGTTCTGCGTCTGAGCGTTCATGAAAAAAGTGCGATTGAATGTAGTTATGGTGCTCTGGGTGTTTTAACGAAAAGTCTTCGATCATCTCCAGCGAAAGCCCTCCATTGCCCTGCTGGAATGAAATGCAGCGTATGGCTTCTGTCAGGTGAATTTCAACGGCAGCGCGGATGGCTGCGGACTGCGCTTGTTTCAAATGCCATAAGCCCAATTGGGTGGGCAATTGATTGATGCAAACCCACCCTTTTTTTTTGTGGTAGGCATGGTAAGGATGTTTTTTTGAAAGTGATTTCTCAACGGCTTTTCCAAGGAATGAAAAGTATCGACCTTCCCTTTCAGCAAACCACCTGCCAATTTGCTCTTGGTTTTCTGCGTTTCTTTGTACATGACCATATTCATCCTGGCCAATACCAAGCCATGTGAATAATTGTTCATCATTTACGTCATCACCAATTTCATTCAGTGCGCGCAATATCAACTTGCCGCACATCCTTTGCAGGTTAAGGCTTTCTGTTCTCGACCATGGCAAATCAGGTCGTTTGGCCAGTTGGTCCAGCAAAACTGGAAGATCACCCTTCGGCACATTTTTGGTAATTCATGTTCCCAAAAATAAAGATAGTCGCCGATTAAATTTGGATTTCTGGCACGATGAAGGTGACCAAGAATCGATGCTGAGGGTATTGCCAAGGGGTAGAGTGTACTCAGCAATGTGCCCAATAATTGGTCTTCTGCATCTTCGATATCATCATTCTTAATTCGATCAAGCAATGACAAAACACGGCTTTGCTGTTCGGGTGCAACCAACAGTACATCAAGCGCCGCGCTTCGAATACTGTCCCAGAAACTGTGGTCTGCGATAATATTCTCTAAAGCACATGCCAATTCCTCGCTTATATTGTTATTTTTTAATATGTTGAGTAACTCACGTATGAATGCTTGGTGGGTTTTCTCTCGGGATGTATTTGTGAAATTTTCGATAAAAAATGATTCAAATTCCGGATCCCAAAGGCCTTGAAGTGGGCTTTTGAATTGCACTTGCCAGTTAAAGCCAAAATAAGACTGAGCTTCCCTTTGGAGCCCTAGAATCACTTCTTTCTTTTGTGCTGTGCTTAGGCAGGCCGCATCGCCATAAATTGCAATAGCCAGCGGATCAATTTCAACCATGCGCTGAAAAGCACTCAGGCTAAGCGTGGCAACCCAGGCGAATAATCCCCGCAGGCTGGAAACTGTTTTTTTATCGAACCCTTCAAACAAGCGCAAAACGCGCCCGACTGGCAAGGCGTGTTGTTCAATCTGTTTTGCTATCCATTGTGCTGCCAGAAATTCTGCAACTGTTCGGTGAATAGGTTCAACAGTGTCCTGTAAGTTCGACGGGCGAAAAAGTGCACTTCGCAGTGCGCGCAAGCTTAGTTGGTCAAGCCCACCCAGTTCATCGGTTTGTAAATGGGTACTGCGGTTTCCTTTACCATCGTTGATGGCTAAGCCAGCGCGTTTACTGAACAGCATGATGCTGCACAAGTAGCCAGCTCGATCTACTATTCGTTCAGTGGAGTATTTTTCATTTAGAGCGAATTGTTGGTAATAGGGATCGTGTTCTTTGGCCAGTTTCGCAGCGGCGAATTCGAAAACTTCGCGCCTGGATTCTGGAAATTCTTTTTCGTGAATAGCCTCTATCAGCAGCTTGATTAACAAGGGGTTGCAAAGTAAGGGATTCAAGTTCTGTTGTTCAACCCGGTTCAGAAATTCTTGGGCTGGCATATTCCCCGGTTTTGAATCCAATGCCTCCGCAATGTATTGCTGCACGAATTCATCGTCGATTGTCAGTTCATCGAGCTTGAACACCCGCAGTGCCGGATTAACCCGTTTTAGTTGGTCATGGTCCAGCTCGCCATACCAGTCTGCCGCGCGGCATGAAATTCTGAATTGCGGGCAGCCTAAATTAATCAGTTTCTTGGCGACTTTCCCTAGTAGATTTCTGCTTTCTGTCGTGGTGTTCCGTTCTTCGTCTAAGGCGTCCAGATAAATCACCGGAAGTTTTTGTAGATCTGTAATTTCTGATTCAAGAAAAATGCCAATTCGCATTACTTCTCCACCGGTACTTTCGCATTCCGTCTCGAATGCAGTACTTTTCCCGGATCCCGGCTCGCCCAGAAGAACCCACGACTTCACTTCTCGAAGTTCGGCCAGCGGTATGACTTTACGTTGTAAGTGCGGAGAGTCGTTTCTCAACTGATACTCGGTGACTGTGCGTGGAATGAACATGCGCTTTTTCTACCCCAACCAATGATTTGCGGACGCACTCAAAAATTCGTAGACAGGAATTCCAGCATCGCCAACCAGCAGTGTTTTTGATCCAGTGTGGGTTTGACTGAACGCTTGCAGTCCTTTATGCGCTATTCCTGTTTTTCCGCTCTTTACCTCAATGCCCAGCAGCTTTGCAGGTCTGCTCAAAACAAAATCCACCTCATGTCCATCTTCACGCCAATAATGAACATCGCACTCGTCGTGTGCCGTATTCATCAAATGTGCTCCCACGCTGGTTTCTACAAGACGCCCCCAATAACTTCTGTCAGCCTTGGCTTCCTCAAAAGTGTAGCCAGAAAGTGCCGACATCAGCGCCGTGTTGTGTGCATTGAATTTGGGCGGTGAGGCTCGCTTGCGATGCTCTTTGCTGGCGTATTTTTGAAGCCCGCTGAGCAGTTCTGCGGCCGACAGCAGACCAATGTAATCGCTCAACGTTGTTGTATTGCCTGCTTCTTGCAGAAGCCCTCCATCAACAATTTTACTAAGTGCCAGAATTTGACCTGAATAGGCCCCGCAACCCAGCTCAAACAGTTGCTTCAGCAATGCGGGTTTGTGAATCCGGTTGTGTTCAAGAATATCTTTGTCGATGATCGGATCAATCAGCGAATTCCGTATGTAAGCCCTCCAGCGTTGTTCGTCACCGATCAGGCTGGCTGAGCCGGGGTATCCACCAAAATAAATATATTGATCCAGTGTGAAGTCGAATGCTTCTTGCATTTCACGAAACGACCAGTGGCTTAAATGAATGCGCTCAAAACGGCCTGCCAAGCTTTCTGTCAGGCCTTTTTGCATCAGCCATGGCGATGATCCTAGTAGCACCACATGCATTGGCAATTCTTCAATTCGATCTTTGTCCCACAGCCCTTTTACAACTTCTGACCAGTTCGGAATTTTCTGTATTTCATCAATTGCCAGAATATAGTGTGTACCGTCGTTGATGCGCCGCGCCATGGCTCTTGCTTTGTTCCAGGTGTGAACAAGCCATTCTTCTGACCTACGTGGAGGGGCGTAATCTGAACCATCATTTGAATCGAAGTCGAACTGTGTGAAGTTGGTTGAAATGGTTTCCGCTTCGTCTGTTGCCACAAACAACCTGTGGGCAGCTGGCTGTTCATCAAGAAGCTGATTGACCATGGTGGTTTTTCCCACCTGCCGGGGACCGGTGACGGCAATCATGAACTTGGGTGTTTCCTGAAGCCTTTGCCGAAGTGTTGATATTTGATGGCGACTGTACATTTTGACAATATTGAGTAAATTTACTCAGTATTGTAATACAAAATTCCGCTTATTAAAATATCTTATAAGGAGTTGTTTCTAAATGAGTATTTTATTTTGACTGTTTCCCATGCGTTGTCCGTTCTACCCACCTACCGGCCCCTTCAAAGACCAAACCCTTTGGCCCACGCACTTCATTCTGGTTTGCATAGGCCCAGTTCAAGGCCTTGCACATTTCATCTGAAAACTCGTTTTCGTGTTGCTGATGCAAATCCATGAACTGTTTGGATGCCACCATGGCGCGCAATTCCTCAAGCAGGCCCGGCTCGTTGATGTAACGCACCACGCCATGCACGTAGTTTTCAACTGAATCGGCCACGCAGTATTCAGCCAGTCCTAGCGAAGCCAAAATGTCGTAGTCACTGCGCGAATGGGGTTCGGCACCGATCAGGCTGATTACGGGCAGGCCCAACACCATGCAATCGATGGTGCTGGTGGCGTTGCCAAACGGGAAGGGGCTGAGTGCCAGGTGGTGCTGGTTGAGCATGTTCAGGTAGGCTTCATAGCCCGTGCGGCGGGCCACCACGGCGGTGGGGAAGAAGCTGCGCAGGCGTTTCTCGGTTGAAAGGTGGCCAACACCATATTCATTGGGGAAGAAGGTGAAGCGAATCGGCTTGGCCGAGAGGCGTTCAATCTCCTTCAGCGCAGTCATGAAGCCCAGGTTGATCTTCATGGTGTTGCAGGGCACCGCAATCGACACCACAGCGTCATCCAGCACTGCGGGTGGTGGCAGTTTCAAGTCTTTGTGGGCCTCGGCCACATTGCCAATTTCACTCTCCAGAATCAGCATGTTCTCATTCACCACGCCGGGGCCACCAAATACGCGGGTGGTTACAAACGCCATGTCCATCTCGCTGCTAAAGCTGCTGGCCGGGTGGCCAAAGCTCATGGCTTGTAGTGGGGCCCAGCGCAGGTTTGCGAGTGAAATTCCCCAAGAGCGCATACCCACACTCATGAACCAGGCAATGTCGGGGGTGCATTGGTTCAACACCGGTTGCAAGTTCATTTCTTCTTCGGGTATTTCAATGAATTCATCGAACAGGCCGATGGATTGATCATCCACATCGGCTTTCATTGACACCATCACCAGGTAGTAATCGCGTTTCAGGCGTTTGATCATGGGGGCATACCAACGGTACATGGCGTGCACCGACTTGAACGTTTCGGCAATCACCACCATCACGGGTTTGTTGTCGATATTGCCTGCATGCCGCACGCTGCCAGCAGGTTTGGCCTGTATGCCTTTGGCCTTGTGCACACGTTTGAACCACTGGTTCAGGTGTTTTTTGATTTCATGTTTTTTAGGCGATGTGCTGTAGCTGCACAGCATCCAGATATTCGATATCAATGCGCGGTATTGGTCCAAGGGGCGCAGCGCACTGTAGGGGTTGTACTCTTCCAGCAGGAAGGTGCGGCCAGCGTCGCCTGTCACAGTCAAGGGCAGGCGGTCCAGCAACAGCCCAATCGCCAGCAGTGCCGAGGTTTCCGTGCTTTCCAGGGTCAGTTCCACCAGGTCGGCTGGGTCAAGGTCGCCCACGCTGGCCAGCAGCAGGGCGCGCACCAAGGCGGGGTTGTCAGTCAGTTGTTTGGCTTTGCGCTCGTGCGCTTTGTTCAACAACAGCTTGAGCACGGCGCGGCTGTTGCCATAGCCGGAAACTTCAAACACATGGCTCATGAAGCGCTTTTGTTTGGTCAGCACCAACAGGCTGTTCAGGCTCAGGGTGTGCTTCAGATCGGTCAGCACATTCACGTACAGCGCGGCAAACCGCGTACACAATTCGGTTGTGCCTTGTATGTTCAATTGCATCAAGCTGGCATAGGGTTTGTTCTGGCATTCATTCACCAGCAGTGCCAATTGGTTGATGGTTTTTTCTGCGTCCTGCTGTTGAATGAATACCCCACTCTCGATGTTTTGCAGTTTTGCATCAATGTCATCAAACAGCGGTTGTAGTTGTTCTTCCAGGCTGGCTGTGGTCATGGCTTAGACAATCTCAAACTTAAAGTTGAACGGTGCGGCCAGTGGCCGAGGCTTGTGCAATCGCCTGGCTCAAGGCCAGGCCTTCTGCAGCAACGCCAGTCGACAAAGTGTAGGCATTCAGCTTTTCATCGCGCATGGCTTGCGCAATGTCGGCGTAGTAGTTGGCAAACGCCTCGATAAAACCCGAGGGGTGGCCGGCCTTGAAGCGGTTGTAGCGGGGCTGTGCGGTTATTTCACTGCCCGTTGAAATTCGGTCGAGCAACATGCGGTTGCCTGCTTCATCGGCAGCCTCAATCATTTCCGGGCTTTCCTGATGCCATTGCAAACTGCCCTTGGTACCAAACACGCGTATGCGCAAGCCGTTTCGATAACCCAACACGGCTTTGCCATACCACGCGTTGACCATCAGGTTGTTGCTGTATTGAATGACAGCATCCACTTCATCAATCAGCCCCGGCGATACGTTGGTGATTGCGCGTTGCCAGGCGTTCACGGCAACTGGCGTATTGCCGCACACAAAATTCACCAGGCTGTGCAGGTGTACAAACAGGTCGAGCGACACACAGCTGATGTCGCCGTCTTCAAGCCGCCATGCCTGAATAGCGTGGGTTTTGTTTTGGTTGCTCAGCCGCATGTAGGAGTCTTGCGGCATTTCGACCATCACCTTGAACACGCTGCCAATCGCCCCGCTTTCCACGCGGCGTTTCATCTCGCGCACAGCGGGGTAGCCGGTGTAATTGAAAATTGAAAACACCTGGGTGTTGTCGGGGTGAATGCGGGCCAACAGTTCCTTGCATTCCTGCACATTGGCCAACAGGGGCTTGTCGGAGATGACCCGCAAGTTGTGGTCGAGTGCCAAATGAATGTACTGCGCATGCGATTTGATTGGCGTGGCAATCACCACCGCATCCACTTCGTGCGCTACAGCATCGATCAGCGCTTCCGCGCTGGGGTACAGTTTGTTGGCCGGCACATTGTACTGGCGGCCAGACTCGGCATTGAATTCCGGGTTGCGGCTAAAGCACCCCGCCACCAGGTCGAATTCATTGTCCATTTTCATGGCAATTTCATGCACGCGGCCCACGGCTGAATTTACACCACCGCCTATCATGGCCACTTTGATGGGTTTGTGCAGTGGTTTCAGTGTGTTGTATTTGCTCATGTTCAATGTCCTTTGCGTGTGGCTTTAACCATTGAAGGTGTAAAGCCTGCGCTGTGTGGCAAGGCTGGCCAGTGTTTGAAGGTCGGCTGCGTTGGCGCAGCGTGCAAACAGCAGGGCCATGCGGCCCACCGGGCTTGGCGCAATGAAGTCGCCAGTGGCGGCAATGGGCACCCAACGCTCCATGTGCACCGGGTGATTAAAGTGCAGGTGTTGCAACAAGCCTTCGTGCGGCAGGGTCAGTGTGTGGCGCAAAATGAAATTCTGCTTCAAGGGGCCAGGCGCAGCACGCTGCCCCAAAAAGCCTTTGGCGTAGCTGGCCACATAGGGAAAGCCAGTTGAAAGTTCAATCAACTGACTGTACAAATCGCCAGGGCAACGGCGGGTAATTTCAACCAGCCAGAATTCATTGCCCTTCAGCAAAAACTGCGTGTGCACCAAACCATCGCACAGGCGCAGGCTTTGGGCCAAATGTTCAATTTCGCGGCGAATACGGGTGTGCACCTCCACCGGAAAGTCGATGGCCAGGTGGCTGGTGTCCACCACAAATCGGTTGGCCGAGCCATGTTCTATCACCACAAAGTCTTGCACCACGCGGCCATTCACTACAAATGCAGAATGGCTGTACAGCTGGCCCTCCACATATTCTTCGACCAAACAATCGCCACTTCTCGATTCGGCTTTGGCTGTGTCAATCGCCTTGTGCAGCTGGCTGGTTTCGCCGGCCTGCACCACGGTTATACCGCGGCCGCTGTAGGCATCGACCGGTTTTACAATCACGGCGCAAGCGGGTGTTTCATCGTTGTCAAACACGCGCGGCACCGACAAACCTTCGCGTTGCGCATAGCTGCGAAACTTCTGCTTGTGGTTGATGGTCTCTGTGGCTTCCAGGCGATCAATGCCGGGAAAGTGCAAGGTTTCCGACACTTCTGCGCAGGAGTAATACGAGCGATCATTGCAACCCGGCACCAGGTACTCAATGCCCAGTTGGGTGCATAAATCGGCCAATTCAGCGGGGTTGGAATAATCCAGTTGCTGGTAGCCCGGCGTGGCTTTTGCCAAAAAGTCGTTGGGCTTTCCACCCGCAAACATCACTGTGTGCCCGGCGTTGCGCAGGTAATTCAGGATAGGCCCTGACGAGAAATTGGTGTCCACCAACAGCACTTTAGCCACGGCTGGCCTCGTCGATAATCACGCAAATGCGCGCCACATCTTCCAGTGGCAGGTCAGGGTAAATCGGCAGGCACAGCACTTGTTCCGCTGCTTTGTGGGCGTTGGGCAAATTGCGTGGCGCAGCCGAGGACAAACCGCGGTACATGGGCATGCTGCTGATCAATGGGAAAAAATAGCGGCGACCATTGACACCGTGCTCTTGCAAACGGGCGTACAGCGCGTCGCGCGTAATGGGGTAGTGGGCATTCACGAAAATCGGAAAGTAAGCGCCGTTCCATTCCACATTCTCGGGCACGGCCATGTGTTCGATTCCGGGGACATTGGCCAGCAATTCGCGGTACAGGGCCTGTATGCGGTGGCGCTTTTCAATGGCCTGGTTCACATACTTCAATTGCAGCATGCCCATGGCGGCATTCAGCTCGCTCATCTTGCCGTTGATGCCCGGTGCCATCACGGTGACCTCGTCGGCAAAGCCGAAGTTTTTCAGGTAATCAATGCGCTGCTTGGTTTTTGCATCTTTGCAAACAATGGCACCGCCTTCAAAGGTATTGAACACTTTGGTGGCATGCAGGCTAAGCACTGACAAATCACCGGCATTCAAAATACTCTCGCCGTTTTGCTTCACGCCAAAGGCGTGGGCCGCGTCGTAAATCACCTTCAAGCCATACACATCCGCAATGCGTTGAATCTCGGTGGTGTTGGCGGGCAGGCCATAGCAATGTACCGGCAAAATGGCACTGGTTTGCGGCGTGATGGCTTCTTCAATGCGGCGGGGGTCCAGGTTCAAAGTGATCGGATCCACATCGACAAACACCGGTTGCAGGTCATTCCACAGCAGCGAGTGGCTGGTGCACACGAATGAATAGGGCGTGGTGATCACTTCGCCTTGAATGCGCAAGGCTTTCAACGCAGTCATCAAAGCAATGGTGCCATTGCAAAACAGGGAAATGAAAGGCACACCCAAATGTTCGCACAGCGCCTTTTCAAGCTGCTGGTGATAGGGGCCGTTGTTGGTCAGGGTTTTGCTGTCCCAAATCTGTTCCAGGTAGGGTATGAACTCCGCAAGCGGCGGCAGCGCTGGCTGCGTCACATAAATTTTCCGATGATCCATACCCAAGCCTTTCTATTTGATTTTCTTCATTATCCCGGCTGGATTACACAATCATTTGTTAAATATCAGGCCTCTTTCCCCTTCAGAAAAATGTTTTCCCCCATTCAGGCTTGCTATAGTTCGCATTGAATTTGGCTTGAAAACGGCCTTTATTGATCTATTTACCGGGAATTCACCATGTTTGTTGCCGGCAACGGTGTGGGTTGGCCTGAGGCCGTTATTTTGGGGCTTATCCAGGGGCTTACTGAATTTTTGCCCATTTCATCGAGTGCGCATTTGCGTATCATTGGACCCATGTTGCCCTCAGGCCTCGATCCCGGCGCAGCTTTCACGGCCATTACCCAGCTGGGAACAGAACTCGCGGTGCTGGTGTATTTTCGGCAGGACATCGCCCGAATTTTTCTCGCCTGGTGTGGGTCCTTCAAACGCAATGCCGCCAGTGGTGTGCCAATGAGTCCCGATGCCCGCTTGGGCTGGCTGGTAATTGTGGGCACCTTGCCCATCGCTGTTTTGGGTCTGTTGTTTCAAGACCTGATTGAAACCTATCTGCGCAACCTGTACCTCACCGCGATCATGTTGATTGTGTTTGGCCTCATCCTAGGTTTTGCCGACAAGGTGGGCAGGCGCCAAACCGAGCTGAGGGAAATGACCTGGCGCGACGGTATTGTGTTTGGTTTTGCGCAAGCCTTGGCACTCATTCCCGGTGTGAGCCGTTCAGGCGGAACCATCACCGCAGGTTTGCTGATGGGCTACACCCGAGAGGCAGCCGCGCGTTATTCCTTCTTGCTCGCGGTGCCCGCGGTGTTTGCTTCCGGTTTTTACCAGTTGTACAAAAGCTGGGGCGTGGCCGGCCCGGTCAGCCCGGCCAACACGGCATTGGCAACCTTCATTGCCTTCTTTGTGGGCTATGCCGTCATTGTGTGGTTCCTCAAGCTGGTCAGTACGCGTGGCTACGGCCTGTTTGTGGTGTACCGTGTGGTGCTGGGTGTGGTGGTGTTGGCGCTGTTGGCTGCCGGGGTGTTGCAGCCGCTTTAAAGTTGCAGGAACGCAGTATGCAGGTGTTGTGGTTCAAACGGGATTTGCGTTTAAGCGATCACCTTCCGCTGTTTGAAGCCATGCGCAATGCCAAGCATCACGGGCTTGTGCTGCCCTTGTACATTCACGAACCCAGCCAAATTGTAGATGCGCACACCGCGCGCCAACACCAGTTGTTTGTGCATGAGTGCCTTGATGATTTGAAGCAGCAGTTTGCACAGGTGGGTGGTTATTTGCATGAAGAATTGGGCGAGGCGGTGGATGTGTTGGCCCGCCTGCATGCACAGTTCAAATTTACCCACGTTTGGGCACACCAGGAAACCACGCAGCTTGCACAATACCGACGCGATCAAGCCGTGGCGGCGTGGTGCAAAAGCATGGGTGTGGCGCTTCATGAATTGCCCCAAAACAATGTGCAGCGTGCCACTTTCATGGCCAATCCGTTTGCTGAAAAATTAATTTTCAAACTTACCTGGACCGGGCCGCCCAAGAAGAAATCAAAAACCCGGCCGGGCGAAATTTGCAGGCCTTCTTCGCACCCCAACCCGCTGTTGAACTCAACCGTGCCACTGTGCCGCAGGCTGTGGGCGATGACAAACCATTGCGCATGATAGGTGGCCGTGCGCAGGCCCGGGCAGTGGCCGCGAAATTTTTTACACCCGCCAAGTTGAGAAGTTATCCCTTCTCAATTTCCAGCCCTTTGAAAGCATGGAGTGGTTGTTCACGCCTGTCGCCTTATCTGGCTTATGGTGTAGTGAGCGACCGCGAGGTGCTGCAAAAACTCAATGCCTTGGTGAACAGGGTGCATGGGCAGGGTGATGCGACACACATTGCAAAGGTTGAAGATGCTGCGCGGTTTTATGTGGACAGGCTGATTTGGCGGCAAGGTTATTTGCAGCAGTTGGAGAACCACACGGGTTTGGAAACCGATGCTTTTTACTGCGATGAACCAGCAGAGGTGAATCAGGAATTCTTGAATGCCTGGCAGCAGGGCCGAACGGGTTTTGCCTACGTAGACGCTTGCCAGCGCTTTTTGCAACAAACCGGTTGGCTGAACATGCGGGCGCGGGCCATGTTGGTGTCGTTTGCGTGCGTGCAATTGGGTTTGCCCTGGCAGCCCGTGGCTTTGTATTTGGCACAGCAGTTTCTCGATTTCGAGCCCGCCATTCACTATGGTCAGGTGCGCATTGCAAGTGGCACCAGCCACTTTTCGCAAATGCTGGTGTACGACCCCTTGAAACAACAGGCCGAGCAAGACCCCAAAGGCGAGTTTGTGAAGCGCTGGTTGCCGGAACATGGCACTGCCAATTACCCAGCGCCTATCGTCGACAATGCGGAATCGTTAAAGCTGGGCAAGGCGCGCTTGCATGCCATGCGCCAGAGCCGGCTCGATTAAATAGGATTGTGCGTCAGGAGTACCCCTTCAGCCCCGCACTGATATATTCGTGAAACAGCCGTCGCATTTCCTTCAAACCACCGCTTTGGTTGACCAAGGGCAATAGCCTTTCATCGTGCATCACCATTGAAAAGTCGGCCAGACCATGAATGGCCGTATTCACGGCCAAATGCACCTTAAAACGCAGCTGTGCCTCAGAGTATTGCGGGAAAAATTCAAGCAAAGTGGGCGCAAACACATCCATGTAGGGGTTGAAGTAGCGGGTCAGAAACCGCTGTCCCTGTTCGCCGGTTTGCCAAGTGAGGCGGGACAAAAACTGTATGCACACCGCACCGGTTTCGCCGCTTGAAAACAGTTGCACAAAGGGATCAAAAATCAGTTCGCACAGGCGGGTCCATTCTTTGTGTTCGGGCGCGTTGCGTGCAAATTCGGTGTGGGCCTGCTTGCAGTGAACATCAAGCTGACCTGTCACAAAATCCACCACCTCTTCCACCAATCTATCTTTGGTTTTGAAGTGATAGTGCAACGCCGACCGGTTGCCCTGACCTGAAATCTGCCGAATTTTGCTTAAGGTGACACCTTCAATGCCATGCTGTGCAAATTCATTCAACGCAATCCGTAACAGCTGTTCGCGAGTATCAATGAGAAGTGCGGCGTCGGCAGATTTGTTCATGTGTTTGTTTTTGTGAGTAAATTTCCGCTTGCCTGATTTAATACCAAAGTATTAATCTAGAGTGATTAAATACAATATAACCATAAAATCAGGAGACATGCGTGAAACTTTCAAAAGTATTCACGGCGGTGGTTGCAGGTGCAGCTCTTGGCTTGCTGGGTGCCTGTTCGTCTGAAGACGGGACTGTGGCAACTGGCCCCTCGGCATCGTCATCGGCCAGCAGCAATGTGCTTAGCAGTGAATCCTTGGCCCAGGCCATGGGTGGCAGCGAGACTCCCTTGGGCCTGGGGTGCGGGTGGATTGCGGCCAGCGATCCCGACAAAGCGAATATTGCGTTTCCTGACAGTGAGGCCAAGTACTGGGTGGCGGCTGCCCCTGTGTCGCCCCAAACCCGGTTGAGGATTGATGGCCGTTACCCGGATGCCCGTTATTTTTCCTACAACGCATACGATGCGGCGCTGCGCCCAACAGATGCGGTGGCCGACTTTGAACTCACACCTTCTGATCAAGGTCGTGAAGGCAATCCCTTCGCGCGCAAGGGTGCCAAGCCAGGTGGTGCTTACACGGCTTATCTGGAATATGGTGCATCTCCGGTTCAAAACCCGGAGGTACAACGCAAACCCAACACCTTTTACACCGGTGAAATTGGTTTGGGCCCATTGAATATTCCAAACGGTTTGGCGGTGTTCATTTATCGGGTGTATGTGTCGAATGCCGGCGAGTTTTTTGATGGTGGTGTGGGTTTGCCCGCGCTCACGCTGGAAACTGCAGACGGCAGTCGTGAGTTGGGAACACTGCCAAATTGTGCTGAACCATTCTTGCCGAATTTTGGAGGTGCTGCGCCACCCCTGGGCCTGAATGAGGTATTGCTGGGGCTGGACTACCCCAATCAGTTGGCTTTACCTTTCCCAACGGCCACCAATCCGCCCAATACACTGAAATTTTTTAGCCTGGGTGACACCGCATTTCGAATTGCAGGCAATGTAACCGGTCAAGACACCAGCATGCTGGGCGGCCGGGTCGATTCAGGCTCGGGCGGCTTTTTGAGCAATGTACACAATGCCTACACCAGCACTGGTTTTGCCCGCCGCTACGGCAGCATTGCCATGGTGCGAGCCAAAGCCCCCACCTACCGTGGACAGCCCGGCGTGGAGTTTGGGCAAGAGCAGTTGCGGTACTGGTCATTGTGCGGCAATGAATTTGCCACACAACGCTTCACCGATTGCGCAGCCGATTTTCAAGTGCCATTGGATGACCAGGGATTTTTCACGGTGGTGATTTCCGATCCAGCTGATCGACCGGCCAATGCCACAGCCGAGAACGGATTCCTGTGGTTGCCTTGGGGGCCGTATCCTGATCAACTCCTGTTGTATCGCCACATGCTGCACAATCCGGGATTCGCTGAGGCGATCCAGAATGTGGAGAAGGGTGAGGCATTGGCCGACGTCATGAAAGATTTCGCGCCTGTCGGCATTTATTGCGACCCAAACGTTTTTACACAAAGCAATCGCAGTGGCGAGGTGTTCGCCCTGTGTGAACAAGATCAAAACACCAATCGATAACCACTCATACTTGAGGAGACTACGAAATGGCAGTGCAAAAGTTGAAACACGGGTTGCTGGCCGCAGCGATCGTTTTGGGGAGTGGCGCAGCACTGGCCAATGACCTGTCTGAACTGGGCAAAAGCCTGACCCCAGTGGGCGCCGAGAAAAAAGGCAATGCGGCTGGCACCATTCCGGAATGGACTGGTGGTCTGGTCACTGTACCCAAAGGGTTTGATCCGGCAAAAGGCTATATCAATCCTTTTGCAGATGAAAAACCACTGTTCACCATCAGCGCGGCAAACATGGCGCAGTACGCAGCCAATTTGACACCGGGCCAAATGGAAATGATGAAGCGTTACCCCACTTACAAAATGAATGTGTACAAAACACACCGTACAGCCGGGTATCGCCAGTCAGTCTATGACAACGCAAAGGCTGAAGCACCGAATGTGAAGCTGGTCGATGGCGGCAATGGCGTGGAAGGCATCAAGAAGTCCAACATTCCTTTCCCCGTGCCCAAGAGCGGTGTTGAGGTGATCTGGAATCATAACTTCCGCGATTTGGGTGGTTCATTCACTCGCTACTCCGCAGATTTCCCGGTTCAGACCGATGGATCATTCACAGTGGGCAAGCGAATCGAGACCGTGTCCTTGGCCTCTCACATGGACAGCCCAGAGCCCAACCGGATTTTGTACTTCATGAACCAGATTACTGCGCCAGCCAACGCGGCCGGTGAAGTTGCTTTGGTGCATGAACCGATTAATCAGGTGGCTGAGCCGCGTTTGGCCTGGCAGTACAACCCCGGACAACGTCGTGTCATTCGTGCGCCTGAACTGGCTTACGACTCACCCGGTATTGGCGCAGATGGCCTGCGTACCAACGACGACTTGAACGGCTTTAACGGCTCCCCAGACCGTTATGAGTGGAAGTTGGTGGGCAAGAAAGAAATGTACGTGCCTTACAACAACTACAAGCTGGCTGATCAAACCTTGAAGTACAGCAACATCATCCAGAAAAGCCACGTGAATCCTGATTTGGTGCGCTATGAGTTGCACCGCGTTTGGGTGGTTGAGGCCACACTGAAGCCCGGCAAGCGCCATATCTATGCCAAACGCGTGTTCTACATTGATGAAGACTCATGGGGTGTATTGCACGCTGACCAGTACGACAGCCGCAACACTCTGTGGCGTGTTCGTGAGGTGTACGGCACACAGGCTTACCATGCACCTGCGTTTGCGTCTGCCGGTGAGGTTATTTACGACTTGCAGTCTCGCCGCTACCTGGTGGGTGGTTTGACCAACGAGGAAAAGTTTGCCGAGTTTGGCAAGAAGTACACGCCTGCCGACTTCTCGACAGCAGCCCTGCGCCGCATGGGTCGTTAAGTAGCAAGTAATCAGCGATAATCGCGGTTTGAATGTTTCAAACCGCGAGTCGCCCCATGGCCCTTAGAGCCACTGTCTACAAAGTTCAACTGGATGTGTCCGACCTGGATCGCAACCATTTCGCCCAATACCCGCTCACGCTTGCCTTGCACCCTTCCGAAACCGAAGAGCGCATGATGGTTCGCTTGCTGGCCTTTGCCATGCATGCCGGGCAGGATGTTCAGTTTGGCAAGGGTTTGTCGGCGGAAGACGAAGCTGCGGTATGGGAGGTCGACCCCACTGGTCAAATCAAGGTATGGATTGATGTGGGCCAGCCCGATGAAAGCCGCATTAAAAAAGCCTGTGGCCGTTCAGACCGTGTGGTGATTTACTGCTACACCCGCTCAGCAGAAGTGTGGTGGAAACAAAATCAGGACTGGTTGTACAAACTGGACAAAGTCCAGGTGCTGCAGCTGAGCGTGGAAGATGGCGCAACGCTGGCAAGCCTTGCACAACGCAACATGAACCTGGCTTGTACCATTCAGGAAGGCATGGTGTACCTGGGAGAGGCTGCGGTGCAGCCTGTCATCCTGAAGCCCTGATTATTTGCCTTTGTAAGCAGTTGAAATCGCCTGTGCAAAATCACGGCCAATTTCACTGCTGACATGAATGTTGCCACTGTCGCTGTCTTCAAGATTCTTGTTGTTGAAGACATCTTCATCCAGCTTCCCTTCGCTCTTCGCGACGATCAGTGACACCACGGCATCACCACTGACATTCACCGCAGTGCGCAGCATGTCAAGCAGCCGGTCAACACCCAGAATCAAGCCGATGCCCTCCAGTGGCAATCCCACTTGTGAAAACACCATCGACAGCATGATCAGCCCGACACCGGGCACTCCCGCTGTGCCGATTGAGGCCAGTACCGACATCATGATTACGGTGAGGTAGCCCGCTATACCCAAGTCGACACCGTACATGTTTGCAATGAACACGGTGGCTACGCCTTGCATGATGGCCGTACCATCCATGTTGATGGTGGCACCAAATGGCACCGTGAAAGAGGCCACTGAATTGTTCACACCCATGCGTTCGGTCACGGTACGCAAAGTCACTGGAATGGTGGCGTTGGAACTGGACGTGCTGAATGCGAACACCTGCACATTGCGAATTTTCTTCAGAAAAGTCGCAGGGCTAAGACCAGAAAAAACCTTGAGAAACAGCAACAGGGTGACAAACAGGTGAAACATCAATACCCCAGCCAGCACCACCACATAACCAATCAGTTGGGTGAAAAGTTCAACGCCCAACTCGGCCATGGCTTTGGCCAGCAGGCAAAACACAGCGTAAGGTGCGAGGGCCATGATGATGGTCACCATCTTCATCATCGCCTCATTCAGGATTTCAATCAGTTCAATGAGCTTGGTGGCTTTCCGCCCCACCATCAAGAGGCTGATACCGAAAAGAATTGCAAAGAAAATAATTGATAACATTTCCCCTTGCGCCATTGCATTGATGGGGTTCGTGGGAATGATGTTAATGAGCACGTCACTGAGTGGCGGTGCTTCACGTCCCGTGAAGTTTGCTTCACTGCTGGCATTCATGCCCTCGCCTATACCCAATCCCCCGGCTATCAAAATGGCACTGGCAATCGCCACAGCAGTAGTCATCACGTAGAAACCAAACGACTTGGTGCCAATTTTCCCCAGTAACTTCACATCGCCTATGCCGCACACTCCGCAAATCAGGGAGAACAGAACCAGTGGTACCACCATCATGTTCAATGCATTGATGAACATTTTGCCCACGACATGAAACAGTCCGCCAGTGATGAACTCCTGTACGAAACTGCCCTCTGAATTCAGGCCAGAAAAGTTGATTGCCAGGCCAACAACAATGCCCAGCGCCATGCCCACGATCACTTTGACTGTCAGGTTCATGTTCCCACTCCACTTGCTAGTTCAGGCTAAACTATAACAGCACATGGAAAATCAACATTTTGGACGCCCTGCATGTACTTTGATACGACCCAGATCAGCCCCCGTGAAAACTATCAGTTGCTGACTGGTGCAGTGGTGCCACGACCCATCGCCTGGGTTAGCACGCTGAGTGAACAAGGCATTGCCAATTTGGCACCTTATTCATTTTTTACAGTTGCCAGTTGCAAGCCACCCGTGCTGTGCGTGGTGCAGGTGAACCCGCGCGACCGCAGCGAGAAAGACACCCTGACCAATTTGCAAACCACAAAGGAATGCGTGGTGAATATTGTGAGTCATGTGCTGGTGGATGCGATGAACACCAGTTGCGGCGACTACCCACCCGAAGTCGATGAATTCGAAAAGGCGGGTTTGAAAAAATCGCTGAGCAAAGCGGTGACAGCACCCGGTGTGGAAGATGCAATGGTGCGTTTTGAATGCAATTTGCGCGAGGTCAAGCTGATTGGCGAAGGCGCCATGGGCGGCTCGATGATGTTGCTGGATGTGTTGGGTGTGGAGGTGAGCGACACTGCGATGCGAGAGGGTCGAATCGCCAATGACCTACTGGATGCCGTGGGCAAACTGGCGGTGATGGGTATTGCACCACCCGCAGCAATTTTGATTTGGCCAGGCCGAAGGTTTAAATGAACCGGGTTTTAGGCCGCCGAGCGCGCTTTTAGCAAGGGCAATGAAGCCACCAGGTCAGCGAAGCGCTGGCCTTGCACCATCACATGGCTGCGCAGCAATTCGTTGGCTGTGTCACCATCTCCGGCCAGAATCGCTTTCACGATTGCGTCGTGTTCATCCAGCGAGGTCGGGATGCGGCCGCGCACACGCAACTGCAAGCGGCGATAGGGGCGCAGCTTCTGCGCAGGCCCCAGGCCTGTTCCATCAAAAACTCATTGTGGCTGCCCCGGTAAATCACACCGTGAAATTTGTCATTGAGCTGGTAGTACTCATCGGGGTCTCCGCCTTTGGCCATTGCCGCTTTGCATTCTTCGTGCGTGGCCACCAGTTCTTTTTGCTCTTCATCGGTCAGTCGCCGGGCGGCAAGCCTGCCGCACATGCCTTCAAACTCACCCATCACCTCGAACATTTCGACCAGCTGCTGGGCTGTGAATTGCGCCACCACAGCGCCTCGACGTGCGCGCAGCTCGACCAAGCCAGCGGTGGCCAGTTGGTTCAAAGCCTCTCGGATTGGGGTTCTGGACACGCCAAATCGCTCTGCCAGTTCGGTTTCGTCTAGATGGTCGCCAGGCGGCAGTTTGCCAAAAGCGATCAGTTCTTCAATTTGGTCCCGTACGTCTTCTGACAGTTTTTTCTTCATGGGGCAATAAAAAAAATGAATCAGCGTTATTGACAATGTATACGACCGCAATTAGTCTTGTATACAAGAAATCAAATAACGCATGCAAAATGCGATGCTCTACATACAATCATAAGAGAGCGCCCGCCCAAACACAATCAGTTTCGGCAACCCCTCGAGGAGACAGGAATGAATCACGCAGCCAGCGCAGTCAAAGCGCTTGCATTTGATGTTTTTGGCACCGTTGTAGACTGGCGCGGCAGTGTTGCACGCGAAGTTGCGATGATTGCCAAACACATGAATATTCAGGTGGATGCGCTGGCGTTTGCCGATACCTGGCGCGCGGGTTATGCACCAGCCATGGACCGTGTGCGCAAGGGTGAGCTGCCCTGGATGCACATTGACAGCCTGCACCGCATGATTCTGGATTCAATCGTTGAGCAGTTTGGCCTTGCCAAATTAAACGATGAACAGCGCGAAAACCTGAACAAAGTGTGGCACCGCCTTAGCCCTTGGCCCGACACTGTTGCAGGCCTTCATGCCCTGAAAAAACAATTCACGATTACCACCCTGTCCAATGGCAATTTTTCTTTGCTGACCGCGATGGCAAAAAATGCCGGTTTGCCGTGGGACTGCATCGTATCGGCCGAACTGTTCAAGCATTACAAACCCGATCCCGAAACTTACCACGGTGTAGCCGGCCTGCTGAATTTGCCCATTGAGCAAGTGATGCTGTGCGCCAGCCACCCCAGTGATTTGCGTGCTGCCAAGGCGCAAGGCATGCGAACAGCCTATGTGATGCGCCCCTTTGAATTTGGCGAGCATGTGCCCTTGCCCAAAGTGGAAGCGGGCGAATTTGATTTTGTCGCACAAGACTTTGTGGACCTGGCCCGGCAACTGGCTACTTAGTTGGCAACTTAGGTCCACCTACACGGAGCATTGAATGAGCAAGATTTACCGGATTGGCCAGATTGTGCCAAGTTCAAACACCACCATGGAAACGGAAATTCCCGCAATTTTGCGGGCCCGCGAAGCCGTAGAGGCGGAGCGTTTCACGTTTCACTCCAGCCGCATGCGCATGCAGCATGTGACCAAAGAAGAGTTGGCCAAGATGGACGCCGATTCGGATCGGTGTGCCTTGGAGTTGGCCGACGCCCGCGTGGATGTACTGGGATATGCCTGCCTGGTGGCCATTATGAGCATGGGTTTGGGTTATCACAAAAAATCGGAAGAACGTTTGCATGGCCGCACCGTGGAAGCCGGTGGCCCTGCGCCTGTGGTGACCAGTGCAGGTGCCTTGGTCGATGGCTTGAAAGCGATCGGCGCCAAGAAAGTGGCCATTCTGACGCCCTACATGAAACCGCTGACATGCCTGGTGATTGATTACATCGAAAACGAGGGCATTGAAGTGCTCGACAGTATTTCGCTGGAGGTGTCGAACAATCTGGAAGTGGGTTTACTCAACCCGCTGGCGCCGATTGAACACACCAAGAAACTGAACACGGCCAATGTAGATGCGATTGTGGCGTCAGCCTGCGTTCAAATGCCATCGCTGGGTTCCATTCAGCCGATTGAAGACCGCGCGGGCATGCCGGTGCTGTCATCCTCGGTGGCCACCACCTACATGATGTTAAAGAAATTGGGTCTGAAGACCTATGCCCCGGGCTTCGGTTCGCTGTTGTCCGGGAAATATTGAACGAACCCAGAAATTTCGTTCGGATGTGGAAAGCGTTTGCGAATCACTCACCTGATTCAACAACGTTCAATTATTAGAAGCAAAGAGGAGACTTACTCATGCGATTTATGTTCAAACCCCTCGTGGCCGGCATGGCTGCAGCAGCACTGACCTTTGGTTTTGCAACCACCGCTTCAGCGCAAACAACCACCATCAAGGTATCGCACCAGTTCCCAGGCGGCACCGAAGAAAAAGGCGATTTCCGTGATCGCCTGGTGCGCAAGTTCGCGCGCGAAGTGGCTGAGAAAACCAATGGCAGCCTGAAGTTTGAAATTTACCCAGGCAGCTCGCTGGTCAAAACCTTTGCGCAGTTTGGTGCCTTGCAAAACGGCTCAGTGGACATGACTTTGTACCCGCTGGCCTACGAAGGCGGCAAGATTCCACAAGTCAACATCACCTTGATGCCAGGCTTGATTACCAGCTACGAACAAGGCCACCGCTGGAAAGGCCAGCCAATCGGCAAGGAGCTGGAAAAGCTTCTGGAAAGCAAAGGTGTGAAAGTGGTGACATGGATTTGGCAAGCGGGTGGTATCGCTTCCAAGAAAAAAGTATTGGCACCTGATGATGTCAAGGGCGTGAAAATTCGTGGTGCGTCCAAGCACATGGATTTGATGTTGAAGGGCGCAGGCGGTTCAATCACCAACGTGCCATCGAACGAAGTTTACAGCGCCATGCAAACTGGCGTGTTGGACGCTGCTGTCACATCCAGCACGTCCATCATTTCTTTCCGTCTGGAAGAAGTGGGCGATCACCTGACAGACGCAAGCCAGAATTCATTCTGGTTCATGTTCGAACCCCTCTTGATGGCCAAGTCTACTTTTGATCGCCTGACACCCGCACAGCAAAAGGCCGTGATGGAAGTGGGCGCGAGCCTTGAGAAGTTCTCCATTGAAGAATCCAAGAAAGACGACATGATGGCTGCCGAAGTGTGGAAGAAAGCAGGCAAGAAAGCCTATGCCATGGACGATGCAACATTTGCCAAGTGGCGCGCAGTTGCAGAGAAGTCAGCCTGGAAAGATTTCGCTGAAGAAGTGAAAGACGGCCAGAAGTGGCTGGACATGGCCACTGCAGTTAAGTAAAGCAAAGCGCACCAAACCCTCCCCACTGATGAGGGTTTGGTGTTCAAGTTCCATTCGGAGACAACTATGAACAACCCATTGTGGCGACTGTTCAGCGGCACCGTGCGCGGCATCAACCAGGCCATGGCGTACCTGTCTGCATCCCTGATTCTCGTGTGTTCACTCGTGCTGGTGTACGAAGTGGTCACCCGCTACATTCTGAATATTTCCAATGACTGGGTCATCGAACTCAGCATTTTCATGTTGATCGCAGCCACCTTTCTGGCAGCGGCGCACACGCAACGCGAGCGTGGGCATGTGGGCATTGAAATTCTGGACGAAGTGATGTCCAAACGCGCCAGCCGGATCCGTTTGCTCTTCGGCGACATTCTCTCGATGCTGTTCTGTGGTTTGGTGGCTTATTTGTCGGCAGTGTATTGCCACGAAGCCTGGGATCAGGGTTGGACCACCAGTTCCACCTGGGGCCCACCATTGTGGATACCGTACTTCTTCATGTCGTTCGGCATGCTTCTGCTGACACTGCAATTCATTGTGCAAATCGTTGAAGGTTTGATGGGCAAAGAGCCTGATCTTCCTTCACACGGACATGCAACTACAACAAGCGGACAAGGGGGCTGACATGGGTGTTGTCGAAATTGGCCTGATTTATACGGCCCTCACCTTGGTGTTGCTGTTTTCTGGCATGCCCATTGCGTTTGCATTGGGCTCGTCGGCAGTGATCATCATGTATTTTTTCATGCCTGCAACCAATATTCATTTGATTGCAGAAACCATTTTCGGTGAACTTGAAAACTTCACTTTGCTCACCATTCCGCTGTTCATTTTGATGGGTGCGGCCATTGGCAAAACCAGGGCAGCGGTTGATTTGTATGAATCGGCATACCGCTGGTTGTATCGCATGCCGGGTAGCCTGGGCGTGGCGAACGTGGCTGGCTGTACCATTTTTGCAGCCTTGTGTGGTTCAAGCCCCGCCACCTGTGCAGCCATTGGCGGCATGGGTATTCCGGAAATGCGCAAACGTGGTTACAGCGGTGCTTTGGCCTCGGGCTTGATTGCTGCAGGCGGCACGTTGGGCATTTTGATTCCGCCCAGCATCACGTTGATTATTTATGGTGTGATGGCCGAGCAATCGATTGGCAAGTTGTTCATTGCCGGTATCGTGCCTGGCATTTTGCTGGCCGTGTTGTTCTCTGTTTGGGTTGTTTTCAAATTCATTCGTGATCGCCACGAATGGATGAAAACCGCAAGCCCGGAAGAAATCGCAAAGGTAGCCCAAAAGGAACATTTCACCTGGAAGGAAAAAATGGAGTCGTTGCCACGACTGCTGCCTTTCCTCTTGCTGATTGGCTTGATCATGGGAGCCATGTACGGCGGCTTTGGTACGCCTTCTGAAGTGGCGGGTGTGGGTGCAGTGGCTGCGTTGATTTTGGTGATTGCGCTGTACAAGTGCTATCAGTGGAACGATCTTCGCGCCATTTTCACGGGCACTGCGAAAGAAAGCTGCATGGTGATGATGATCATAGCCATGTCGTTCCTGTTCACTTATGTGATGAGCTATTTGCGTATCAGCCAAAGCATGGCGGAATGGCTGGTGGCACTGGAAATGTCGAAGTGGGCCTTGTTGTTCTGGGTGAACATGTTGTTGCTGGTGCTGGGCTTCTTCCTGCCACCCGTGGCCATTATCCTGATGATCACACCGGTTATTTTGCCACCCATTCTGGCTGCGGGTTTCGACCCAATCTGGTTCGGCATCATCTTGACCATCAACATGGAGCTGGGGCTCATTACTCCACCTGTGGGTTTGAACCTGTTCGTGATCAACGGAATTGCGCCCGACATCAAGTTCGGCGAAATTTTCCGCGGCATTGTTCCGTTCATTCTGATCATTGCAGGCTACATCGCCTTCTTGTCGGTGTTTCCGGAAGTGGTGATGTTCTTGCCCGACATGTTCTACGACTATTAAGCAGGAAATAAAAAATGAGCATGACCAACACTGCGTGGCGCCAAGGGCAACAATCCAAGGCGGCCCGGTTGGGCCGCGCTTCACACCTTGTCGGTGGAAGTTCCGGCAAGGTGGTGAACGCTGAGCAAACAGTGGCTTTGCTTGAAAGTGTGATTCAGCCGCGTGACCGGGTTTGTCTGGAAGGCAACAACCAGAAGCAAGCTGATTTTCTGGCGCAGTGTTTGGCCAAAGTGAATCCGCAACAGGTGCATGATTTGCACTTGTTGCAATCGGTGGTGGCTTTGCCCGAACACACGGCTTTGTTTGACAAAGGCATTGCCAAGGAAATTGATTTTTCTTTTTCTGGTCCGCAAGGTGCCCGCCTGGCCAACTTGGTGGCGGCTGGCAAAATCAAGATCAATGCGATTCACACTTACCTTGAATTGTTTGGTCGTTACTTTGTAGATTTAACGCCCAATGTCGCCCTGATCGCTGCAGAGGCTGCCGATGCACAGGGCAACCTGTACACCGGCCCGAACACCGAGGACACACCCGCCATTGTGGAAGCAGCTGCATTCAAGAATGGCATTGTGATTGTGCAGGTCAATGAAATACGCGACACACTGCCACGTGTGGATGTACCCGCGGATTGGGTGGATTTTGTCATTCATGCGCCGCGCCCAAATTACATTGAACCGCTGTTTACGCGCGACCCTGCACAGATTTCTGAAATACAGGTGTTGATGGCCATGATGGTGATCAAGGGTATTTACGCCGAGTACGGTGTGAAGCGTTTGAACCACGGCATTGGCTTTGATACTGCAGCCATCGAGTTGCTGTTGCCCACCTATGGCGAGCAACTGGGCTTGAAGGGAAAAATTTGTACCAACTGGGCGCTGAACCCGCATCCGGCATTGATACCCGCCATTGAAGCCGGTTTTGTGCAAAGTGTGCACAGCTTCGGCAGTGAACTGGGCATGGAGAAATACATTGCTGCGCGGCCCGATGTGTTTTTCACTGGCAATGATGGCAGCATGCGCAGCAACCGCGCATTCTGCCAGGCAGCAGGGCATTACGCCTGCGACCTGTTCATTGGTTCTACTTTGCAAATTGACACCTACGGCAACAGCAGCACGGCCACGAAAGGGCGTATTGCAGGTTTTGGTGGTGCACCCAATATGGGTGCTGATGCGCGTGGTCGTCGCCATGAAAGTGAAGCCTGGGTGAAGGCGGGGCGAGAAGCGCAAGCCAACCCCAAGCACATGCCGCGCGGCCGAAAGCTGGTGGTACAAATGGTGGAAACATTCCGCGAGCACATGGCGCCCGCATTTGTTGAACGCCTCGATGCCTGGGACCTGGCCGACAGCATGGGTTTGAACAACCCGCCAGTGATGATTTTTGGGGATGATGTGACCCATATCGTGACCGAAGAAGGCATTGCGAATTTGCTTTTGTGCCGTGGTGAAGAGGAGCGCGAACAGGCCATTCGTGGCGTGGCGGGCTACACCGAAGTGGGCATGGCCCGCGACAAAAAAAAGGTGGAAGAACTGCGTGCCCGAGGCGTGATTAAACGCGCTGAAGATTTGGGCATTGCCCGGCGCGATGCCACGCGCGATTTGCTGGCCGCAAAAACCGTGAAAGACTTGGTGCGTGCTTCGGGCGGTTTGTATAACCCACCCAGCCGTTTCCGCAACTGGTAAGGGGCTTTCATCATGAGCATGGAACAACTGAAATACAACTTGCCCAGCAAGGTTCAGCAAACACATCGCGACGCAGTGCTGGTGGGCGTCACTGCCAGTGGCAATTGCGAAGTGTTGCTCGAAAAAGGAGAGGACACCGCACATTGTTCAGTCGACATTCAAACTTCAGCACGCGGATTTGGACAAATCTGGCAGGCTGTGTTGAACGACTTTGCAGAGCGCAAAAATGCAGGCGGTTTGAAAATTGAAATTCACGATGTGGGCGCAACACCCGCTGTGGTCAGTCTGCGCCTGGATCAAGCCATAGAGGCATGGGAGAACCAGCATGGCCAATAGTTTTCTGGAAGCCAGTGCACGCGAGCGTGTGCAGGCCGTGTGCGACGAGGGTAGTTTTCAGGAAATCCTGAAACCGTCGGATCGCATCAGCAGCCCTCACATGGCGCTGCTGGAACAACCCGTAGCATTTGATGATGGCGTGGTCATTGGGCGAGCCACTTTGGGTGGCGCACCTGTGCTGGTCGCTGCCCAGGAAGGTGAGTTTCTGGGCGGTGCCATTGGCGAAGTGCATGGCGCGAAAATTACTGCGTTGATTGCCAAGGCCATTGAGGAAAAGCCCCGCGCAGTGCTGTTGATTTTTGAAAGCGGCGGTGTGCGTTTGCACGAGGCCAATGCCGGATTAATTGCCGTGTCTGAAATTATGCGTGCGGTGTGCGCAGCCCGTGCACAAGGTGTGCAGTTCATTGGTTTGATTGGTGGTGCTGCAGGTTGCTTTGGTGGTACCGGCTTGATTGCCCGTTGCTGCGATGTGTTGATCATGTCTGAAGAAGGGCGCCTGGCGATGTCCGGCCCCGAGGTGATTGAAACAGTGTATGGCGTGGAAGAATTCGATTCACGCGATCGCGCCCTGGTGTGGCGGGTCAGCGGTGGCAAGCATCGTTATGTGATGGGCGACATTCAAGCCCTGGTGGTCGATGAAGTGGATGCGTTTCGCGACGCCGCTTTGGCTGCACTAGATTCAGGCAAGGTTGGTTTTGATCTTGAGAATCTGGAAGCTGAACATGCCATGTTGACGCAACGGCTTGAACAGTTTGGTGACTGCCGGGATGCGAAGGAAATCTGGCAACGCTTGGGGCTACCCAGCGCCGAAGAACTGGCGTTGATGCCAGCAGATGAATTCGTACGCGCAACTGACAGCGCACGCAACGTAGCAAGGGGTGTGCAATGAACAGGGACCAGGTATTGAATGCCTTGTTTGCCGATGGCTGGAAAGCGGATTACCTCGAGGCGGATCATTTTTACGGTCGCGCCAGGGTTGCCAATCAGGAAGTGACCGTGATTGGCACATCTGAGAAAGCCGAAGTGGGTGCAGACATGGCCCTGACCATGGCGCGTGTGGTGATTGAAACCATCAAGCAGCGCCCGGGCGAACCGATTGTCTTTTTGCTGGATACGCAGGGCCAACGCCTTCGCCGCCGGGATGAACTCATGGGTTTGAATGGCTACATGGCACACCTAGCCAAAGCAGTTGAGCTGGCACGCCAGCGAGGCCATGTGATTGTGAGTGTGGTGTATGGCGAGGCAGTGAGCGGTGGTTACATTAGCACTGGCATGATGGCAGACGCTTGCTATGCCTTGGCCGATGCGGAAATCAAGGTGATGAATTTGCCTGCCATGTCGCGCATTACCAAAATTCCTTTGGATCATTTGCAAGCGCTGGCCAAGCAGTCGCCCGTGTTCTCGCCCGGTGTGGAAAATTATTTGCGCATGGGTCACCTGGACGCTGTGTGGCAAGGTGATTATGCGGCGCAGCTGGCTGCATCCATCGCAAGTTTGCAGGCCAAATCGCGCGAGGAAATTGGCAAAGACCTTCGCATTGAACGGGGCGTGGAACGCGGTGGGCGACAGGCCGCAGGTGTGGTTGTTGAGCGTGTTTTAGCCAATCGATGACAGGCCGATGAGCACCCCATGATCACATTCAATCGCCACGACCTGGTGTGGTTAAAACTGGATGCAGTAAGGCATGCTGAGTATGCCGGGCCAGCACCTATGGAGCCCATCCGCGCATTGTCGCTTTTGCATCGGTGGGTGCTCAGTGGACACCCGTTGATTGTGGCGCGTCAAGAGGATGTCTTGCCGCATTGTCTGCGGGTGGGTTTGGCCGAGCCACCCTCTTGGGGCAAAAAGCGCTTGTCCTTCATCGTGAATAGTCAAGGCATTGAAAAGCACCAGCAAGGACCAAACCTGACCAGTGTGTTGCCAGGCTTGCCACAGTATTGGCACGCGGGGGCTGTTTCCTTGCTGGGGTTTTTGGATAAGCACAATATTGCTGCACATGTGTACGGTTCAAGTGCTGTGCAGGTCTTGACCGGTTCGCCATGCCTTACTGAGAGTTCTGATCTTGATGTGCTGTTCAAACCAGTGAGTTGGCTTGAGGCTGAAAAGCTGTGTCTTTTTCTAATTGCACTTCAAACTGAATACCCCGAGTTTAAGGTGGATGGCGAAGTGCTCAACCCAAGTGGTCAGGCTGTGCAGTGGCGTGAATTGCATCGAAGCTTTTCCGATCCCAATTCGAAGTTGATGGTGAAAACCAATCACGCCGTGAAACTTCTTGGTTTGAGCATTTACCGATCCGGTTTCCGGTGCCCGGTTGGGAGTGCTGCATGAAAGAACTGGTCGCGCGAATTGATGCAGCAGCCTGCGAAGCCCTTCGACAGGAAGTGGACCTGGAGTACAAACCTGGCTTGGTGTGCCCCGGCAACAATGGCAGCCATGCTGACATGAATTGCACCACCTTCTACCGCAGCATTGCCGCTTTGCAGGGGTACTTCGGAAACTGTTTTGCGGCGGGTATTGAGGGTGCAGAATTCAGAACACTGCAGGCGCATGGCCTGGCCGCCGAGAAAGCCATGTTCAAGGCCACCGAAGGTGTGAACACCCACAAAGGCGCCATTTTCCTGATGGGGTTGTTGGCGGGTGCAGCGGGTGCCCAGTTTCGTGAACATGGGTATTTCGACCCGATCAGCCTGGGCAGGTTGGTGGCGGCCAAATGGGGCGTGAATATATTGTTGGCCGGGGTGCAAGACCAGGTACAGCACAGCGACTCGCCCACGCACGGCAGGCGGGTGAAAGATGCCTTTGGTTTGCCCGGCGCGCGCGAGCAGGCAGCCGATGGTTTCCCGGTGCTGTTCTGGACCACGGTGCCACAACTTCGCTGGGCTTTGTCTGAAGGGCTTTCGCAAGAGCAAGCGCAGTTACATGCCCTGGTGTGCACCATTGGCAAGCTGCCCGACACCAACCTTGCGCATCGCGGCGGTTTGAAAGGTTTGCAATGGGCGCAGGGCAGAGTGGATCAGTTTCTGGCCGAGGGTGGCGTATTTGCGCCCGGTTGGAAAAGCCGGGCACAACACCTGTGTGCGCAATTTGAATCGCAGTGGTTAAGCCCGGGTGGCAGTGCTGATTTGTTGTCTGCTGCGCTGTTTGTGCAGGCCTTGGTACAAGTCAATTGTGAGCTGCCCAACTTCATGGTTGCACGCTCATGACCTTGTGTATTTTGTGCCCGGGGCAGGGTAGCCAAACCGTCGACATGTTGCCACGTTTGCTGGGTGAGCCATTGATTGCTCCACACTTGGAACCTTTGTTGGATGCCATGCCTTTTGATGCCATGGCGGTGTCGCAGAATTCCGAATTGTGTTTTGTGAACGCACATGCCCAGCCCTTGATTGTGGCCGCAGGCGCCGCAGTTGCGCAGGCTCTGAAAGCGCATGGCATTCATGCTGATTTAAGCGCGGGTTACAGCATTGGTGAGTTAACCGCCCACACGGTGGCCGGCAGTTTGCAGGCGTTGGACGGAGTGGGCCTGGCTGTAAAGCGCGCGCAGTGCATGGACCAGGCGGCACCCGCAGCCCACGGCATGATGGCCGTGAAGGGAGTTCGAATTGACAGGCTAGGGGCAATCGCACAGGAGCATGGCTTGGCCGTGGCGATTGTGAATGATGAACAGCATGCTGTGCTCGCCGGCCCCACGGCGGTGATGAAGTCGATTTGCAAAGGCATGGAGCGCGAACTGGGCGCACATGTGGTGCACTTGAATGTGCAAGTGCCTTCGCACACCGCGTGGTTAAGGGATGCAAGTGCGCAATTCAAGAATGCACTGGATGCGGCCAGTTGGCGCAGATTCGATTGCCCGGTGCTCAGCGCGCTGGACGGAAGCCCCGTAGAGAATCGCGATGGCGCAATCGATTGCCTTGCACGTCAAATTTCTGAACCCCTTCAGTGGTCGCGTACTTTGGATTTGGCCTCTGAAATGGGTGCCACAGTTTACTTCGAAGTGGGGCCTGGCAATACGCTGACCCGCATGGTTCGTGAGCGATTTCCCGCAGCACAAGCGCGTTCTCTATCTGAGTTTCAAACCCTTGAAGGTGCATTGAATTGGTTGAATTGAACGCAGCACTGTTCGCCGAAATTTTTACAGTGCAGGCAGTTGCTGCGTACATTGCAATCGGCATTGTTGCCGGTTTTCTGGCGGGCCTTTTGGGCGTGGGCGGGGGCAGTGTGCTGGTGCCTGCATTGGTGTGGGCTTTTAAGCTGGCCGCATTGCCCGGGCAGTGGAACTTCCGTTTGGCCCTCGGCACTTCCATGGCCACCATTTTGTTCACTTCGGTTTCCAGTGTGCGTTCGCACCACCTTCATGGTGCTGTGCGCTGGGATGTCGTGAAAAATTTCATTCCAGGCATTTTATTGGGAACCTTGTTTGGTACCTTCCTTGCGCGGCATGTGTCCACCACATTCTTGATTGTGTTCTTTGCCTTGTTCATGGGGCTTGCTTCGTTTCAAATGTTTTTTGAATACAAGCCCAAACCCGGCCGTGTATTGCCAGGGCGCAATGGGCAAATGGGTGTGGCTACCTTTATTGGCACAGCATCTTCGCTGGTGGCTGTGGGTGGCGGCGCACTCACCGTGCCGTTTTTGGTGTGGTGCAATGTGTCAATTAAAAATGCAATTGGCACCGCATCGGCCATGGGTTTTCCAATTGCTTTGGGTGGCACCATCGGTTTCATATTCAATGGCTGGACTGCACCCGGCCTGCCCACAGGCAGCCTCGGTTTTGTATACACACCCGCCTTGTTGTTCACGGTGGTGGCCAGCGTGTTGCTTGCCCCATGGGGTGCGCAGGCGGCACACATTCTGCCTGCGCCCCTGCTTCGAAAAGTGTTTGCGGCGGTGGTGTTTGGCATTGCGGTGAACATGATGCGGGGTGTGTTCTAAGCCCTGTTGTAAACCCATGAGGTTTTGCCCACGTTAGACATAGTTGAAGAAACAATGCAGTACGAGGCAATACACATGAAAAAAACCGGTTTATTAACGTTGGGTTTGGCCGCGCTTTGCGCACAGCCAGCTGCTTATGCACAAACCGATTCTGCGCAAAAAGGCTTGCCCGCTCTCATTCAGGTGGCCACTGCCAACACCTTGGTGCTTGAGACCAAAGCCAGCGGAACCATTGAATACCAGTGCAGCAAAGAAAAAGACCCGCTGACCACTTACAAGTGGACCATGGCTGGCCCGAAAGCCGAGTTGAGCAGTCGAGGTGGTGAAAAAATTGGCGACTATTCCGGCCCCCCAGCGCGCTGGGCCCACAAAGACGGCTCTTTTGTCACTGGTTCGCAAGTGGCTGTGTCGCCCAACGGTAGCAAAAACATTCCCCTTCAACTGGTGAAAGCGGATGTGGCCGGCGGGCAAGGCGCCTTGACCGGAGTCAGTTATGTGCAGCGTGTGAATACACAAGGCGGTGTGGCGCCAGCCAAAAAGTGTTCAGCTGACAATGATGGTGAAAAAGCCGAGGTGAGTTACAAGGCGGAGTACCGATTTTGGAAGGCGAATTGATTCGAAAGATCAGCTTATACAACCATTTAAAAGCCTATTTGCACCCAATAATTTGTAATTGGCTATTAATTGGATGTAAATGGGTGTAATAATGGGCAATGCTGAACACACACTCACTTCAAATTTCTCCCGAAATTTTGCGCCTGATTGCTCGCATCGACGAGTTCAAAGGCGCTTGGCGTGCTTTGGGTACACTGGCGCCAGACCGTCTTTCCGCCTTGCGACGAATTGCAACCATTGAAAGTATCGGTTCCTCCACTCGAATAGAGGGCAGCAAACTGAGCGATCGCGATGTAGAGCGATTGCTTTCCAATCTCTCTATTCAGTCTTTTGATTCACGAGACGAGCAGGAAGTTGCCGGCTACGCAGAGCTGATGGATTTGGTGTTTTCCGCTTGGCAAGACATTCCGTTTAACGAAAATCACATCAAGCAACTGCATCAGGTTTTGCTCAAGCACAGCAACAAAGACAGCCGACATCGCGGCGCTTATAAAACCAGCTCCAACAGTGTGGCTGCGTTTGACCTTAGTGGTGTGCAAATCGGAATTGTTTTTGAAACAGCGACTCCGTTTGATACCCCCCGCTTGATGGCCGAATTGATTGAGTGGGTCAACGAAGAGCGCCAAAAAGGCGAGCTGCATCCTTTGCTGATCATCGGCATTTTCGCTGTGGTGTTTCTTGAAATACACCCGTTTCAAGATGGGAATGGCCGACTAAGCCGGGTGCTAACCACCTTACTGCTCATGCAGGCAGGTTATGCCTATGTTCCTTACAGCTCGCTTGAAAGTGTGATCGAGCTGAACAAAGAGGCCTATTATCTGGCCTTGCGGCAAACTCAAGGCACCATTCGATCCGAGTCTCCGAACTGGAATTCCTGGATTGTGTTTTTTTTGCGTTCCTTGGCTGAGCAAGTGCGTCGATTGGAAAAGAAAGTTGAACGCGAAAGAATTGTGCTTGCCGCTTTGCCACCCTGGTCGTTAAGTATTGTCGAGTTCGCCAAAGAACATGGCCGTGTCACCATCGGCGAAATGGTCCGCTTGACTGGCGCCAGCAGAAATACCTTGAAACAACATTTTCGAAATCTGACTGAGGCAGGGCATTTGGAGCAGTTAGGCAGTGGGCGTGGTGCGTGGTACCGGCTTAAATAGAATTGATCAGTGCTTGGGAGCCCCCAACAAAGCCTCAAACGCCAGTGCTGCATTGCTCAGTGGTCTGTGTGGCAAGCGCAGCCTGAACAAGGGGCGTTCCATTTTTTCTGAACCCAGTGCAAAGCGTTTTACGCGGCGCAAGGCAAGTTGATCACGTGCGGTAATTTTAGGCACAATGCCCACACCGCAACCCGCTGCAACAGCTTGGATAATCGCCTCGTTGCTGTTCATCTCCAGTGTGCGCTGGGCTTGTATCCCCATGTTCTGCAGCAATTGCTCCGCCACGTTGCGGCTGCCTGAGCCCTGTTCGCGCAGTATCCACACCTGCTGCTCCAGTTCGCGTTTGCGCGCGCCATTCTCAAAGCTGGGTACAATGGCCACCATTTCTTCGGTGCGCCACAAACGGGTTTCAATGCGTTCGTCGACCACCTCGCCTTCCACCAGGGCCACATCCACTTTGCAGTCCAGTAAAAGTTGAGCCACGTTCTCGGTGTTGGCGCCTACTATCTGTACATCCACGCCGGGGTGTTTGTCTGAAAACTTCTTCAGGTAAGGCGCCAGCCAATAACTGGCGACCGTGGTACTTGCACCCACAATCAGGCGCCCGCGTTCCAGGTTCTTGAAGGCGCGCAGTACTTCGCTGGCTTCGCGTTCCATGGCAAACAGGCTTTTGCCATAGTCAAACAACACTTGCCCGGCCTCATTGGGTTTGAAGTACTTGCCCTGACGTTCAAGCAGCAGGGTATCCAGTTGCGCTTCCAGTTCTCGCACAGCTTTTGAAACTGCGGGCTGGCTGATGCCCAGTTGCTCTGCTGCCTTGGTGAAACTGTTTTCTTCCACCGCGTAAACATAAATTCTAAGAAGGTGTAAATTCATGCATAACCTATAGTTATGAATACAGGAATTCTATTGTCTATGGGTATTAGAAAAAAAGCATCACCATAAGGTGTCTTTTTTGAATTCATGATCCATGCGCGTTCTTCAAGCCCCCAACACCGCTTTGCCTTTTGGTTTGCTGCTCAGCTTTTTGCTGGCTGCATTGGCCTGGCTGGGCGCTGTACCGGGTGGCCTTGCAAGTTGGGGCCTTGGCTTGTTGCCTCTGGCCATGTTCTTGGGCATGGCACTTGGCAATACCGCTCCTGCCTTGGTTCGGCACGGTCAAGTTGGGTTTGGTTTTGCTCGCCGCCATGTCATGCGCACGGGCATTGCCTTGTTTGGTTTCCAGTTGGGGTTTGCGGATTTGCTCGCCGTGGGTTGGCAAGGTGTATTGGCGGCGGTGTTTGTTGTGGCAAGTACTTTGGGGTTGGCGGCTTGGTTGGGCAAGCGCATGGGCCTGCAGGCCAGCAGTTTTCTGCTGATTGGTGCTGGCAGCGCAATTTGCGGGGGTGCAGCCATTGCTGCGGCCGACTCGGTATTGCGTGCGCCACCCGCGGCCACCTCAGCTGCCTTGGGCACAGCCGTGGTGTTTGGCACGCTTAGCATGTTTGCCATACCGGGGTTTCAGTGGCTGTTTAATTTGCAGGCCGATTTCACTGGCCTTTGGCTGGGCTTAAGCGTGCATGAATTGGGGCATGTGGTGGCGGGCGCTGCGCTGGTGGGTGGTGAAGCACCCGCATTCGCATTGATCGAGAAAATGTTGCGTGTGGCCTTGCTGGCGCCGGCCATGGTGTGGCTGGCCTGGCACATGGTGCGCGAGCAGCGCAAACAGCCTGGCGCTCAAGTCAGCCATGTGTCCATGCAACCCCCTCTGTTTCTGTGGGGGTTCTTGTTGGCAGTGGTTTTGAAATCCACGGGTGTGCTGAGTATTCCACTGGAAACTGCTTTGGTTGATTTGTCCCAGTTGTTAATGGCCACCGGGCTGGCGGCTTTGGGCGTGGGCACGCGCTGGCTTGATTTGCGCGCTGCGGGTGGGAAGGTGTGGGTGCTGGGTGGTGCCTTGTGCATTCACCTTTGGGCAGCAGGATTCGTCTTGGTGCACGTGATTCAAAGCGGTGCTGCAGCGCATTAATTTGGGTTGCCCAGAAAACGCAATACCGCACAAGTGCAAGTAATAAATAGGTAAATCAGCAAAAACGGCACTGCTACGGTGCAACAAAAGCTGGCACGGTCTATGCATATCATGACCTGTCATAACAAGTTTGATTCAGGCAGCAAATATGAACGGGAAATCAGCGATCAAAGTAGTGGAAGAGCAAGCATTCGATACCAATGTGTCGGCCTTGCCCTTGTACACCCAGGTGCGGGAAAAGTTGCGCAAAAGCATTCTCGATGGCACCTACGCACCGCACACACAAATGCCCTCTGAAAGCCAAATGATCCGCATGTTTGGCGTAAGCCGAATCACCATTCGCCAGGCGTTGGGCGACCTGCAAAAAGAAGGGCTGATATTCAAAGTGATGGGCAAGGGCAGTTTTGTGTCCAAACCCAAAGCGTTTCAAAGCCTGTCGCGTTTGCAGGGTTTTGGTGAAGCCATGTCGTCCTCGGGTTATGAAACTTACTCGAACGTGCTCAGCGCAAAGCCGGTTGAAGCCACCGCACAGGTGGCCAATCGCCTGCATGTCAAACCTGGTCAGCCTGTATTTGAAATTCAGCGCCTGCGCTTTTTGAATCGCGAACCCATTTCAGTGGATGTCAGTTATTTCCCAATCGAGATTGGGGAAAAGCTGCTGCAAGAGGATTTGGCTGTGCGCGACATTTTTGCAATTCTGGAAAACGACCACGGCCACAACCTGACCCACGCGGATTTGCAAATTGAAGCCATTTCAGCCGATGAATCGCTGGCCCAACAACTGCGTGTGGACGAGGGCTGCCCCTTGCTGCGCATGGAACGAATGACTTACGCGGGCGACACGCCCATCGACTTTGAATACCTGTATTACCGGGGCGATGCATTCCAGTATCGCTTGCGCATCAACCGAACTTGAGGAGTGTGAACATGAAACGCATCGACTTGGAATACGACCTGGTGGTGATTGGTGGCGGCACAGGCGGCCCCATGGCTGCCGTCAAAGCGAAAGAACAAAACCCCAAGCTGCGCGTGCTGCTGGTGGACAAGGCCAACGTGAAGCGCAGCGGCGCAATTTCCATGGGCATGGATGGCTTGAACAATGCCGTGATTCCTGGCCACGCCACAGCCGAACAGTATGTGAAGGAAATCACGATTGCCAACGACGGCATTGTGGACCAAGAGGCGGTCATGGCGTATGCCGCGAACAGCTTTGACATGATTCAGGAACTCGACAAATGGGGCGTGAAATTCGAGAAAGATGAAACCGGCGACTATTCGGTGCGCAAGGTTCACCACCTGGGCAGCTATGTGTTGCCCATGCCTGAAGGCCACAACATGAAGCGCGTGCTGTACCGCCAGCTAAAGCGCACCCGTGTGGAAGTCACCAACCGCGTGGTGTGTACGCGCTTGCTGACTGGTGCCAATGGCGAGATCACCGGTGTGATGGGCTTTGATTGCCGCACGGCAGATTTTTATGTCATTCGCTGCAAGGCCGCCATTATTGCCACGGGCGCAGCCGGCCGCATGGGCTTGCCTTCTTCAGGCTATTTGATGGGCACCTACGAGAACCCCACCAACTGCGGCGATGGCCATGCCATGGCCTACCACGCAGGTGCTGCATTAGCCAACCTGGAGTGCTACCAAATCAACCCGCTGATCAAAGACTACAACGGCCCAGCTTGTGCGTATGTGACCGGCCCCTTTGGAGGTTACACGGCCAACGCAGCCGGTGAGCGCTTCATTGAATGCGATTACTGGAGTGGCCAAATGATGATGGAGTTCTATCGCGAACTGCAAAGTGGCAATGGTCCTGTGTTCTTGAAGCTGGACCACCTGGCTGAAGAAACCATCAGCGAAATTGAGGTTATTTTGCACACCAACGAGCGCCCAAGCCGTGGCCGTTTCCACGAGCAGCGTGGCAACAACTACCGCAAGGAAATGATTGAAATGCACATTTCCGAAATCGGGTTTTGCAGTGGTCACAGTGCCTCCGGTATCTGGATCAATGCGCAAGGTGAAACATCGGTGCCTGGTTTGTATTCTGCCGGCGACTGCGCCAGCGTGCCGCACAACTACATGCTGGGTGCATTTGTGTACGGGAAAATTTGCGGTGTAAACGCCGCCGCCTACTGCGCTGAAAACACACTGAATGAACTGGACGAGTTACAAGTAAAAGCCGAGCACGATCGCATTGAAGCGCCGCTGCTGCGCACCGAGGGGCCTACACCCTTCCAGGTGGAATATAAAACACGCCGCTTGGTCAACGACTATTTGCAGCCGCCCAAAGTAACCCGCAAATACCAAATCGGTTTGCGCCGCATGGACGAAGTACGCGCCGATGCGGCAAACATGGTGGCCACCAATGCCCATGAATTGATGCGCGCCATGGAAACGCATTCGATCATCGACTGCGCCGAAATGGCCGCACGCGCCAGCCTGTTCCGCACCGAAAGCAGGTGGGGCCTTTACCACTACAGCGTAGACCACCCCGAGCGCGATGACGCCAACTGGTTCTGCCACACCCTGCTGTACAAAAACGCGCAAGGCCAAATGGCCATGAAGAAAAAGGAAATCGAGCCCTACATTGTGCCCATCGATGAAAAGGAAATGGATGCTTACCAGCGCTTGCGCGTGGTCGGTGAAGCCGCTTGATTTGCCCCAACACCCAACACGAGAGGTACTGAACATGACCATGGCCGCAACAATTACCCAAGTCCCCGTCAAGGTGGATTCCGAGAAATGCATTGCCGAAAAAGGCTGCACCGTGTGCGTGGATGTGTGCCCGCTCGATGTGCTTGCCATTGACCACGTCACCGGCAAGGCATTCATGAAATTTGATGAATGCTGGTATTGCCTGCCCTGTGAAAAAGATTGCCCCACAGGTGCTGTGCATGTGGACATTCCATTCTTGCTGCGCTGAAAAGGAGCACACCATGAGCATTGCAATTCCTACCTTGCAAGAACGGCTGAACAGCCCCGATGCCGAAGTACGCCGACTGGCTGTGATTGACTTGCCTTACAGCGATGAAGACGACATTGAGTTGTTGTTGCTGCCTTGCCTGCACGATGCCGATGCCAATGTGCGCCTGGAAGCGGTGCGCGCACTGGAAGGATTCGAGGACCAAACCACGGTCACGGCTTTGGCACAGATGCTGCTAGATACATCAGCAGTGGTTCAAGAAGCGGCCGGTTTGGTGCTTGCCGAATTGAAAGAATCTGAATCAGCGCCGCCCTTGATTCCGCTGCTGACCCACGCGGATGCCACTGTGCGTTCGCTGGCCTTGAAAGCTGTGCGTGCGTTGCGGGTGCCTGAAGCTTACGAGCCCGCCTTGAACCAGTTGAAAGACCCCAGCCCGGCAGTTCGCCGTGAAGCAGTGGGTGTGCTGGGTTACCTCAAGCGTGCAGAGGCAGTGGGTGAGCTGGCTGAAGTGGCGGCCCACGACCCCGATGGCGAAGTACGCCGAATTGCCGTGGGTGCATTGGGTTACACGAACGAGGTTAGTGTGCTGCCTTCACTGATGCGGGCTTTGAACGACAGCGTGTGGATGGTGCGAGAAGAAGCCGCAGCAACCATTGGCAAGCTGGGCATGGCACAGGCCACCGATGAACTGGTGAAAGCCATGCAAGACGATTACTGGCAAGTGCGTGTGAAAGCAGCGCGTGCCTTGGGTGTCATGAAGGCTTTGCCTGCGCTTCCTGCACTGGTGGAAGCCATGAACGACACCGTGAGCAATTTGAGAAAAGAGGCGGCCATTGCCTTGGGTGAAATTGGTGACAAACGGGCCATTCCCGCACTTGAAAAAGCGCTGGAAGACAACGACCCGGATGTGCGAAAACTGGCCCGCCTGGCACTGACCAACATCACGCTGAAACACAGCTAAGGGGAATTGCCATGACATTCGTGGTGACGCAAGCCTGTATTAAATGCAAATACACCGACTGCGTGTCGGTGTGTCCGGTGGATTGCTTTCACGAGGGGCCGAACTTCCTCGTGATTAATCCTGAAGGCTGTATCGATTGTGGTGTGTGCATTCCTGAATGCCCAGCCAGTGCAATTTACGAAGAAGGCAATGTTCCAGCGGACCAGCAGGAATTCATTGAAATCAATGCAAGGTTGGCACAGCTGTGGCCGGTGATTGACAGCGCCAAAGAGCCGCTGGAAGACGCTGACGCCTGGGTTGATATCACGAACAAAAAGCAGTACCTGGAGGAAGCCTGCACAGACAAGGCCTAAGCCCGAGAGCATTCAAATATTCCGACTGTCAAATACAGCCAACCACCTGGCACCAATTTTGAAACGAGTCTATTGAAAAGGATTGTTGACATGAACACGGGAATCTTCAAAGGAATCGCAGCACAGGGCAAGGTAGTTGGCAGGTTCATCGGCATTCGCGCAGCCAGCGCGCTGGTGGCCTGCACACTTTCATTTCCAGCATTGGCCGAAGTGGTCACGGTGGGAATTGGTACACAGAACACCACCACCAACACAGTAACTGGCGGTGTTGTATTGAAAGAACTCGGCTTGATTGAAAAGCACCTGGCCAAGGTGCCACGTTTCAAAGACATTCAGTTCAAGATTGAATGGCAAAACTTCACTTCTGGCCCACCCGTCACCAACGGCATGGTGGCCAATACTTTGCAAATCGGCATGATGGGCGACTACCCGCTGCTGGTGAACGGTGCCACGTTTCAAAACGGCAATGAAACCAAAAGCCGCCTGATTGCGCTGATTGCCTACAACGCGGAAGGCGCGGGCAATGGCGTAGTGGTGCACAAAGACTCCCCTTACTATGAGCTGGCTGACCTGAAAGGCAAAAAACTCTCCGTGCCTTTTGGGTCGGCAGCACATGGTATGTTGCTCAAAGCGCTCGAAGACCGTGGCTGGACTGCCGAAGACTTCGAGCTTTCCAGCCAAAGCCCGGAAGTGGGTACCTCCAGCTTGCAAGAAAAGCGCATTGATGGCCATGCTGACTTTGTACCGTTTGCCGAGCTTCTTCCTTACCGTGGTTTTGCCCGCAAAATTTTCGACGGCGCTGAAACCAAAGTGCCCACATTCCACGGCGTGGTGGTGCGCGAAGACTTCGCCAAAAAGTACCCCGAGTTTGTGGTGGCCTACATCAAGGCATTGATGGAAGCCAACGACTGGGTGCGCAAAAACCCGGTGCAGGCCGCAGCCAAAATTGAAGAATGGACCCGCATTGAGAAAGAAGTGGCGTACATGTTTTTGGGCCCAGGCGGTGTACACACCCTAGACCCCACCATCAAGCCCAAGTGGGTTGAAACCGTGAAATATGACCACGGCGTACTCAAGCGCATGGGCCGCGTAAAGGAATTCGATGCAGATGCATGGGTAGACGAAACCTATGTGAAGCAGGCGTTTAAAGAGTTGGGCCAGGACTACGCCAAGCAAAAGGCCAGCACCACCAACTATGAAATTAGCGGCACCGACCCGCTGTGCGGCGGCAAAATTACCGAGCCACGACAAGCTGGTGAGGTGTGGATTGAGGGCGGCGCTATTACTGCCTACAAGTCGGCCAATTGCACGCTGGCTGCCATCAAGAAAGCCCAAGGCGAGGGTAAAAAAATTGGCGTGGCCTATGTGTACGACCAAAGCATGAAGATCAAGGTGTTTGCCGACAAAGCGTTTTACTCGCTGAAAGCCGGCGCGAAAACTCCCGAGATTGTGCCTTTCCTGTTGAAGAAAGACGCAGAGGCCTTTGCTGCGAAGAACGGCGGCAAGGTAGGCCTGTATGACGATGCGCTTGCACTTGCTGTAGCGGGGAAATAAACCATGTCGCGACCTCTTGAAATTCAAATGCCTGCGGCTGCGAAGCCGTATGCCCCGGTGGTGAAAGCCAGCACCCTCGCCCCCGGGGCGAAAGAACCTGCTTTGCAAGCTGTGGATTCACCGAGTGGTGCGGCCAAAGTTGTAGCTCGGGCCAAACCCGAGGTGGCTGAAAAACTGCCTGCCCGTGAGTTGTTGTTGATCAGTGCAAAAAAGCACAGCCTGGCTGCGTTGATGACGTTTTTGTCGATCGGCGCATTGGTGGCCTTCTGGTATGTGGCCACCTTGTACAAGCTCGATTTTTACATTCGCTTCAACAACATTCCCACGCCAGGTGAGGTGTTCACCAACATGGTCGAGTTGATGCAAAACCAGCGTTTCCAAACCAACATCTGGAAAAGCGTGGTGCGCATTATGCAGGGCTTTGCCATGGCCACAGCCCTGGGTGTCACCTTGGGCTTGCTGTGCGGCCGCTTCGCAGTGGTGCGGGGTTTGATGTTTCCCGCACTTGAAGTGTTGCGCCCAATTCCGGCGATTGCCTGGGTGCCCATTTCAATCATGCTGTGGCCCACCACAGAAAGCAGCATTATTTTCATCACCTTCATCGGCGCATTTTTCCCGATCTTGATCAACACCATGGCGGGTGTGAAGGGCGTTGACCCTGTGCTGCTGCGCGCTGCGAAAAGTTTGGGTGCCAATGAATTCACCATGCTAAGCAAAGTGATACTGCCCGCAGCCCTACCCAATGTATTCACCGGTTTGGCGGTGGGTATGGGTGTGGCGTGGGTGTCGCTGATTGCAGCGGAAATGATTTCAGGCCAGTTCGGTGTGGGCTACTTCACTTGGGAAGCGTACTCCCTCATTGAGTACCCCAACATTGTGCTGGGCATGATCGTGATTGGCGTGTTGGGCTTGTTGTGCAGTGGCGGCATTTTGCTCCTGGCCCGTTTGCTCATGCCTTGGCAACACATTGCCGGGCCCGGAGGTGGAAAATGAACAGCACTGTGAAAAAGCCCGAGGGCTGTATTGAACTGAGCAATGTGCAGGTGAACTTCATTCAAAACGGTGCGCGTTTCGCGGCTGTGCAAGATGTTTCACTGAATGTGCAGCCCGGTGAATTTGTATCGGTGGTTGGCCCATCGGGTTGCGGCAAAAGTACGCTGTTGAACATTGTGGCCGGGTTTCTGAAACCCAGCGACGGTGTGGTGACCATGGACGGCCAGGCCATTCATGGCCCCAGTGCCGAACGTGGTGTGGTGTTTCAACAGTACTCACTTTTTCCTTGGCTGAAGGTGCGCGAGAACGTGGAGTTCGGTTTGAAGCTGCAAGGCATGGCTCGCCACGAGCGCGAAGGAAAAGCCCGCACCTTGTTGGGTTTGGCTGGTTTGCTGCCTTTTGAAAATCATTATCCTGATCAGCTTTCCGGTGGCATGAAACAACGCGTGGGCATTGTGCGCGCACTGGCCACCGGCCCGCGCGTGTTGCTGATGGACGAACCCTTCGGTGCACTCGATTCCCAAACCCGCGTAGTGATGCAGGAAATTCTGACCCACATGTGGCAGCAATGGAAAATCTCGGTGCTGTTTATTACGCACGACATTGAAGAGGCCATTTTTCTGTCCGACCGTGTGTATGTGATGACCGCCCGCCCCGGAAAAATCAAGGCGGAAATTCCCATCGATTTGCCACGGCCACGTTCGGCTGCCATGACCGCTTCGCCCGTGTTCACAGCCTTGCACCGCCAACTGAAAAGCCTGATTCGCGAAGAAAGCCTGGCTGCCATGGGTGGCGAAATTGACCCCGCCACCATGGGCCAAAGCTGGCACCTGGGCGAGGAAGGGATGGAGACGTTGCGATGAACAGCGCATCAATCCAACCCGTTGCGGTTACAGACCAACGCGCCTCGCAACTGTTGCGCATTGAATGGGCCGACGGCGCGGTTAGCGAATTGCCCCACAGTTTGCTGCGTACACATTGCAAGTGTGCAGAATGCGTGGCTGCGCAGCGCGCAGGGCAAGCCGTGGTGCAGGGCAGCGCCATTACCGGCATTGAAATGGTGGGCGAGCACGCCTGAACTTTAAATTTGCAGACGGCCACGAACGTGGAATTTTCCCCTGGGCCTACCTGCGAGAACTTGGAGTTGCATGATGAGCAATTTGGCATTTGAAACCGTGCTGGAAGTGCACCACTGGAATGAATCGCTGTTCAGCTTCAAAACCACCCGCAGCCCCGGCTTGCGTTTTCACAATGGCCACTTCGTGATGATCGGTTTACAAGCCGAAGGCAAACCGCTGCTGCGCGCTTACAGCATTGCCAGCGCCAACTACGAAGAACATCTTGAATTTTTGAGCATCAAAGTGCCCGATGGCCCGCTGACTTCCCGCCTGCAACACTTAAAGCCCGGCGACCAATTGATTGTAGGCCAAAAGCCAGTGGGCACCTTGGTGATCGACGATTTGAACGACGGGCGAAACCTGTACCTGCTGGCCACCGGCACCGGCCTTGCACCCTTCATGAGCATTATTCGCGACCCCGACACCTACGAGCGATTCGACAAAGTGGTGCTGGTACACGGCGTGCGCACCGTGAGCGAATTGGCCTATTCCGATTACATTCGCGAAGAACTGCCCAAGCAGGAATACATTGGCGAACTGGTGCAAGGCCGCTTGCTGTACTACCCCACCGTAACCCGCGAACCCTACCGCAACCGCGGCCGCTTGACCGACCTGATGCACAGCGGCAAGTTGTTTGAAGATTTGGGCCTGCCAGTATTGGACGCAGCCCACGACCGCGCCATGATTTGCGGCAGCCCCAGCATGCTGGAAGACACCTGCAAACTGCTGGATGCGAAGGGCTTAAAGATTAGCCCCAGGCAGGGCGAGCGCGGGGATTACGTGATTGAGCGGGCGTTTGTGGAGAAGTAGTTATTGGATACCGGCTACTTTCTCTGCCAATTTAGTGAACAGATTGGCGGGAAGGTTATCGAGTTTTTGCTAAATTCCCAATTGAAGAAATATCCCTGTATGGCAATTTTATGTTGATACAAGTAGCCCTGTAGGGATATTAATATGTTTTCTTTTTATCCCTGTAAGGATACACTGTAGGCTTATTTCTCGCCCTGCAAGGATAAGTTTATGGACAAGTCCTACCGCTGGCTGCAATTGCGCCAGGCCGACAAGCAATTAAAACCTTTGCTTAAGAAAACCTTCCCGCCGCGTCCCTCCTGCGGTTGGATACAGGCCATTCGGGAGGCTCTTGGCATGACTGCTGTATCGCTCGCTCAGCGCCTCAATGTAAGAAACTCCACGGTGCATAAGCTAGAGAAAAGTGAGGCCGACGATACCATTTCGCTAGCCTCTCTGCGCAAGGTTGCTGCTGCACTCGACTGCGAACTGCACTATGTTCTCGTGCCGAAAATGTCTCTCGAAGCCAAACTGAAGGAGCAAGCCAAAATCGTGGCTAGAAGGCACATGCAACCCGTGGCGCATACCATGTTGCTTGAGGATCAAGCCGTTGGCACCAAAGCGCCGCAGGCTCAATTAGAGCTGATTGCAAAAGAGCTGCTTGACGGCAACTGGCGCGAGTTGTGGTGATGGAGTTCACATACCAGCCCGGGCAGACCCCGCTTGACCCGGATGAAAAAGATGGCCTGAAGCCCAAGCACATCTCGACGCAGGGTGAGCTCAATGAATGGGAACAGCTTAATATCATCAAGGGTGCCCGGTGGGCCAGCGCCAGCTCAAGCAGGATGTTCTGGATGATGTGTTCCTGCGCAAGCTGCACAAGCAGATGTTCAGCGATACATGGACATGGGCTGGAACGTACCGCAAGAGCGACAAGAATATCGGTTGCGATTGGCGCCAGGTTTCTATGCGCGTCCGGCACTTGCTGGAGAACACCAAGTATCAGATCGAACACAATGCCATGCCCCCGGATGAGCTTACAGCACGATTTCACCACCAGCTTGTGCTCATCCACCCGTTTCCGAACGGCAATGGGAGATGCTGCCGTTTGATCGCCGATCTTTTACTCCAGAAAATGGGCTTGGAACCTTTTACTTGGGGCAGCGGTGGACATGCTTCCCTTGTGAGCCAGAGCGAAATGCGGGCCGAATATCTGGCCGCCCTGCGAGCAGCCGACCAAGGCGACATCTCGCCACTTCTTGCTTTCGTACGCAAATAGCTCAATCCCTGAAATGGCCGCAGTATGCGTCAGCTACGTTAAATGTAGTTGGGTAAGGCGTCTAAAGGGGTGTTTATGTTTGCATCGTTGACTGAATTCACAGCGGACTGACTCGACGGTTCTAGGCGCGACGGCTTTACGATCCAAAGCTGCCATAGCTTTTTTCACAAAGACACAATCGCTCTTTGGCCCGTAGCGCGGCATCCGACTTCTTGCTTATGAAGCCAGCGCGCCCTTCATTCCAAGAGTTATGTTTAGCTGTGGTACCCCCACTGTGGAAAGTTTCAAGTTCATTCTCCGAGTAAATCTGCTGTCAAACGGCTGCGTGTAGCCGATTGCAGACTGAGGCTATTCATGGTGGATAAAAAAGCGATTGATGACAGTATCCGCCTCCAATGCACACCTCAAGATGGTGAATTGAAGAGCGTTAGAGGGCGAAAAGGGATTCGCGATTCAGGCGATAAGTTTGCATGACCGAATTGACACCTACCGTTGTCAGTCGAATGATTTCGTTTCACCGAGCCGTTATGTGGGCGGCAATGCCTTTGACAGCGTTTCGCCGAACGGCGTTTTTTCCCACATTGACCGATGACCGATTACATACAAGCGTCGTTTGGCGCGCGTAACGGCTACGTTGACGATATTCGGGCGTGTGGCTGCCCAAGCTCTAGCGCCGCCGGTGCTTCCACCCAAGACGAACAACACCGTTTCCGATTCTTTTCCCTGGAATGCATGAACGGTGCCGACGTGCGACTTCAGCCAGTTGCCGATTTTTTCCTCATCAGCTTGTGGCGCCCATTCGTTTGCGCGATCGGACAACAGACTCGTCATCCTGTCCGCTACGGATTTGAAGGGTGAAATCACAAAAAGGTCGGGAAAATTGCCTGGATTGGAAACCAGCCCACGCTTGTGAAATTCGATGACCAGTTCGGCGGCAGCCTTGCCCTCGGCCTCGCTGTAATGTTCGTCGAATTCGGTCGACGCCACATGAATCCAGCGCGAGGGGCCAAGCAGCGGCCGCGTTGCCTCAGCCTTGATTTCCTCTTCCGGATCAGGGCCAAACACCATTTTGTTGTTGTAGGCGATACTGTTCGACACCGAGAACATGGGGTCTACGCACCGCCGGTGCACCCGCAACGGCGCCCCCACCCACAAGTCCTCCCCGTCGTATTGCTGCACGTTGGCGCCATACATGTTCGCCCTGTCTGCCAAATGTTGCGCTGAGTACCGGGTTAATTGATGGTCTTCCGTCGCCTTGTGGTACTTCAGGATTGCGGCATCAAGCTGCCTATCCATTGGCATAACAGGTTCAACCTGTAACGGGTCCCCGACAAGGAGCGCACGCTTCGACCGCCAGATTGCCCCCAAGGCATGGGACGGCACTGCCTGCCCGGATTCATCGACCAGAAGCATCCCTATCTGTTCCCTACCCAAATCGCGGAAACATCGGGAGAACGATGCGAACGTACTGGACACGACGGGCACAACCAAGAAAAAGGTTGCCCATAGGTGAGGCGCCATTTTCGGAAGGCACGGTTTAAGGAAAGCCTGCTGTTCAAGCATGGCAAGAGCTAGGCGGAAGTTGGTCTCGAAGGGCTTACCTGCGGCTTTCACAAATGCCTTGTGCAGATGCATGGCGGCGAGAAATACTTGCGCCCGCAAGATATGGTATTTGTTGTTGCTTCGCGGGAGCATTTTCTCGCGCGCGCTAGCAGACAAATTCTTGAATCGATGCAAGTCAAACGCCGCTTCTCCCAATTCGGAGGCAAGCGCTGTAAGGATCGCATTCAAGCGTTCGATTTCCTTTTCAAGGGCGATCGCCGCTGCCGCCGCGGCCCTTCCTGCCGCAAGCGTTTCCCGTGCCATATGGTCCGCAACGGCACACAGTTTCTTGATCTCGGTTCTTTTGACTCGCAGATTGTCGTACTCTTGTGCCAATTCCTCTCGGCGCTGCTGGAAAGCGAGAAATTGATATCGATCGAATAGCTTTGACCAAAGCACGCGCCACCAGGGCCAATCTTTGCTGTACTGGGTCCTTTCCGCCAAATTGCCGCTAAAATCCTGCTCCAAGAGGACGTAATCCTCGCCCAGACGGCGCGACTCCTCTTGGGCGGATTGATAGGCTGCCGCCGTATTTGCTGTATGCTCCCGCGCGGGCTTCAATTTGTACATTAATGCTTGGAGCAATTTGACGTCACTATCGAATTTAGCGATTTTCGACTGAATCTTCTGCACGTCTTCCACCGCCGTCACAAACCGCTTCCTGGCAGTTTCCCAGTCGAGGTCATGCGGTTGTGCGTTTTCGAGGGCTTTGGCGACGCTGGTGTTTGGTGAAAAGGTGCTGAGGTACTTTGCAACACGGTTTCGATTCTCTTTTTTCCCCAACGGCGCGGATATCAGCCCCCAGCACCGGATCTTCCCATGTTCCTCACTTTCCACTTCGCCATCCTTCAAATCTGCCTCATCCTGATCATTCGCTTGGGCAGTGCCGACAGCCTTGTCCGGATTCAGGATTGCCTCGGCTGCGGCGGCGAAATATTCGAAATGCATGTTGTCGAGCATTAGGGGTTGAGGATGCACCTTGTCGACGCTTGGCAGGTCTAGCGTGATGTTTTCCACCGCCTTGTTGTTTGCGCTGGCGACTACGATTGCGAAATCGCGAAGTCGCTCGTCGACGTAGTGGCATGAACCCTGAAACGTGGCACCCGAAGCGTTCGGTGGGTAGGTGAACATGTTCTGGCCTAGCGAAAATGCCCGCTCCGGGTTCTCGAACTCAACGAGCACTTTCGCTCGTTCCACGATGCGCGCTGCGATGACATCCATTAGTAGAGTCGTCTTTCCGGTGCCGGGAGGTCCATTCACGGAAAACAAGCCCCCCTTCTCAAGGGTCGACAAAGCCGTATTGACAGCGACCTGTTGCATGAGGAAAAGCGGAAATTTGCTTGGCCAACGTCCGACTGGAAATTTCTTCGGGGCCAATAGATCATTGATGACCTCGGCCTGCGTGACATCGACTTTTGGGGGTTCGACCTGCCCGCCGTTGAGATACCTTTCAACTTGCGCGGAACCCCGTCCATTAGCCGCATCAGCAAGGACGCGCTCAATGTCCTCAAGATAGAAAGAATTGATTGGATCCATTTCGGGAATCTTGGACAGGCGTTTTCCATTTTTCCCCGTGAGCGGAACCTGGAGAATGTGCACCTGCTCTCGGGCCATCAGTTCGCGAGGCTGCCAATCAAGATCCTCGATCAGGTATTTGGTTAATTGCTTAAGCCACTGGCCATCGGCCTTTACGGTGGCTGATAATTTCAGCAATTGCTCCGCCCTCGTTCTGAGTGAATTAAGCGTGTCGGCGGAATCGATATGTTTTTGATTCTTTCGCCCAGCAAAGGCAGTAGAGAAGGCGGCCAGCTGCAGCGTTTTCAACAAAGGCTCACCGCTGCCAGACACTTCGATCGCGCCTAAGAATGTCTTGCCGTTGGCGTTGCGTGAATAATTGCCATCGTACTTTTGCGTGTCAACGTCGGATCGATATAACTCGAACAGCTCCGCCTCCAGCACCTTCTTTTGCACGAGGCCGAAATAGACAAAGTATTTGAAATTGTCGGAAGCGCCAATCGAGTCAGCTTTCTGCCACGGGAAAGGATCTTCGTATCGGAGCGTGAAACTCTTGCGTAGCCCGGGTTTTGGGATGTCCGGGTACATGAGCGCTTCGACGGTAAACCAATATCGCAGGGTATTCGTATTGTTCGGCATTGTAGGAAGCGTATTAAAAAGCAGTGGCGCTCACCACCGCTCCATGTCGTTCGGTCGGAGGAAGTCTAACCGATGTGCAAGGCTCTTCATAGAATCATTTGGTGCCTCGTCAAAGACAGAACTTGACGTCGTTTGAGGCTCACCTTTCTCGTTATTTATGAGCAAACCTTACAATTCAAGTTTTGGGTCTGCAATCGACCGATAGCTGACTCGCAACAAAGATACCTTGAAGGTCCGCTAAGGCCGATTTTCGACCTAAACAGACGGTTAATGGTACGGTATTGGGTGTCTGCTTGCGCAGGCATTTCTGACTGCTCCCATTGATTGATGGGTGAGATGCCTCGCCTTCAAGCCCAGAGTGGAGCGCGCAAACTAGGGACGCAAGTCCGACGATGGTACGCCGGATGCACAAAGTACTTCCTTTAAATTTGGTATTGGCCGCAAATGGCTTCTTCTTGACGTTGCACGTCGCCCTTCACATCACAGAAAAAACATGAGAAAATAATAATATTCCGAAAACAAAAAATAACAATTTCTTTTAAATCAATAATATATAAATAATTTGGACGAAATGAAAGAAATTAAAACAGATTTAGCCCAGCTAATTCGACTGGCTCTCGCTGAGCAAACAGAAGATGTGCGACTGTTTGTGGCTCGGCTCGTGCGCAAATACCGTAATACTGATCCAGAAATGGCAGAGCAGATGGATTTATATCTGCGCGCAAAGACACCTCGCTCAAGCGCTCCTTTGCGCAGAGTCCCGCAACCGGCATTACCGACACAAACTTTACCAGTCGACGATGAATCGAGACTGTCATTATTGAAAGTTTTCAAGGACGAGCCCGATCACGAGCAACCCCTTCTCTCGATTCACCTTGAGGAAACATTGGGTCAACTGATCCAAGAGCGCCGTCAAACGGAGCGGCTAGCCTCAATGGGGCTGAGCCCAACACGGTCCGCTATTTTTGTGGGTCCACCGGGTGTGGGTAAAACACTTACGGCGCGTTGGCTTGCCTCGCAGTTAGGGGTACCGCTGTATGTTCTGGATCTGACCGCCGTGATGAGTAGCTTGCTAGGACGTAGCGGAAGCAACTTGCGTGCAGCACTCGATTTTTCGAAACGTGGCCCTTGTGTATTGCTCTTGGATGAAATCGATGCAATTGCTAAGCGTCGCAGCGACGACACCGATATTGGTGAGTTGAAGCGACTGGTAACCGTCATTCTCCAGGAAGTCGACGAGTGGCCTTCCACAAGTTTGTTGTTGGCCGCCACAAATCATGCGGAACTAATCGATCCTGCGTTGTGGAGACGCTTCGATTTAGTGATTGACTTCAAGACGCCAGAAATGCCGGCAGTCAAACAGGCTATAAAGCGCTTTCTGGGTCAGGACCACGCACTATTTGGCCGGTGGATTGATATTTTGACTTTCGTCTTTAATGGCGAATCATTCAGCGACATTGAGAGAGATCTTCAACGATTCCGCCGCGCCGTTGCGTTGGGTACAGCTTCGGACGCTGATCTGATCGAAGAATTCGTGAAATCGCGCGCGCTCGTCCTCGGGCATCAAGAGCGAATTGATCTGGCGGTGCTGCTGACTAAGCAGACTCGTCTATCTCAACACACGATTTCTGACATCACTGGTGTGAGTCGCGATACCATCCGAAAGTACACCAGCGAGCCATCATCCGCGATCAAGAAACCCTCAAAAAGAATAGCTAACGCATGAGTCAAACCAACTTCTTGATCGGGCGCGGTGAGCTGTTGACCCATGATATCAAAGGGCCTAAACGTATGCCAGGCAAAGCCGAGGTGTACACATTCGAGCAAGCCGCTCAGCGGCTAATGCCTCAGTTCTCAGCGACTGCTACCGCGCTCGATGCTTTACCCGCGCGAGCATGCCCTGGCGACTTTGGCGTTGCGCGGCTGACAATGAATCCCAGCTACATAGCCAGGTCGTTCTTTCCTGTGGCGATACTGCGCACCGTTGGTCTGGAATCTGTCGGTAGTCGTACCGTAAAGGTTACGCCTGGTGGCTGGACCAAGAAAGGTGTTCCACAAGAATGTACAACAACCGAGTTGTTTGTCGCCGGTAAGCGTCAAGCTTTTCGCCAACTCAACGACTTGACTCAGCAAATCGAACCCGAATCCAATGAAGCGCTAGATCTTGCGCATATCGAGCAATTTTCGGTCTTTTCGCCCAATGAGCGCATCGCCAAGTATGGCAGCACCAATGATCGATTCTTCGAGGTGGGCATCCATTTACTGCCTGATGAAAGCCACTTGTTCGTCCAGCAGGCTTTCATAAAATACTCTAAGGAAGTTGGTGTCAAGGTCCACAGCGACCTTGGTTTTAGGGCAGGCAATCTGTGGTTCGTGCCAGTCGAAGGTAAGTATGAGCACATTGAACGGCTTGCCGAATTCGTGTTCGTGCGTGTCATACGCCCGGTTCCCAAGCTGCGAGGCATGCGACCCGTGCAACGCGCCGGCGAGGTGGCAATCGGTTGTGACCTGCCGTTCGAGCAGCCGCTATCGTCGGAACCCAAAGTTGCTATCCTTGATGGTGGTTTGCCTGAACAGCACGTAATCGGTCCATGGTTACGCTCGTATCGCGTTCTCGATGAAGATGCGCAGGACGATCTGGCAGGTTTGGAACATGGCCTGGCCGTCAGCTCCGCATTCCTGTTTGGCCCGATCCAACCCAACGGGACTGCTGCCCGTCCATTTTCCTATGTTGACCACTTGCGCGTGCTCGACAAGGACGCCGACACGGAAGATCCATTGGAGTTGTATCGGACCCTAGGTCTCGTCGAACAAGTCTTGCTCTCACGGCAATACCAGTTTATAAACCTTAGTCTTGGTCCAGACTTGCCGATCGAGGATACCGATGTACACGCGTGGACATCAGTGATTGACGATCTGCTGAGCGACGGCGACACCTTGATGACCGTGGCCATCGGCAACAACGGTCAGATGGACCGCGCTTCTGGTAATGCACGCGTACAGGTACCTTCGGACTGCGTCAACGCGCTGGCAGTAGGTGCAGCAAACGACTCGGGAAAAAGCTGGGCACGTGCACCCTACAGCGCGATAGGTCCTGGTCGCAGCCCGGGCGTCGTCAAACCCGACCTGATGGCCTTCGGCGGCAATGCTGGAAACTATTTTCATGTCCTGTCGCCAGGTAAGAGAGCAGCACTTTCGCCACAGTTAGGTACCAGTTTTGCTTCCCCGTATCTGTTGCGTAGTGCCGTCGGCATTCGGTCTATCCTAGGTGCGGAACTGTCCCCACTAGCGATCAAGGCTTTGCTGGTTCACTCGGCAGAGACTGCGAGACACGATAAACTTGAAGTAGGCTGGGGCAAGGTGCCAGAGGACCTGATGAGCATCATCACCTGTCCGGAAGGTGTGGCACGTATTGTCTACCAAGGCGAGTTGAAGCCTGGTAAATATTTAAGGGCGTCATTGCCACTGCCAGAAGGTGGCCTCAACGGCAGCATCTGCCTTAAAGCGACCTTCTGCTACGCCTCACCGACAGATCCGCAAGACGCAGCCGCGTACACGCGTGCCGGCCTCGAAGTAGTATTCCGTCCTAGCGACCAGAAGATCAAGAAAGGTAAAGCTAACGCCGATACCAAGAGCTTCTTCGACATGAAGAAATACGCGACCGAGGAAGAACGGCGTTCTGACAGTGGTAAGTGGGAAACAGTTTTGCACAGCGCAAAAAACATGCGTGGCAGCAGTCTCAAAAATCCGGTGTTCGACATACATTACAATGCGCGCGAAGCTGGCGGTCGAGCCACCGGTGCCGAGAAGATCCGTTATGCATTGATCATCACTGTAGAAGCTCCCAAGCATGTAGACCTCTACAACGAGATTCTGCGCGCTTATGCGAAAACGTTAGTTCCAATCCAACCGCAGGTATCTCTGCCAATTCGCATCTAACTTTGCCAAGCAAGGAAAAAACAGATGAATCCTTAAAGCTGTTCGATTTTCGCGTTAAAGAAGCGCTGGCAGCTCAGGTAATGTCCGGAAACATGTATAAACCAGTCGGTGCATGCATTTTTGTCGAAAGTCCACTTCGGCCGATAAGCAGTCTTACCCGCGGGGCGACGGGCCATAGTAATTTATTTCGGCGCGGCAACAACCCTGCTGAAAGTTGCGGTCACTTATCCAGAAGTGCTGCGAGAAATCGGTACCTGATTGACTCTGCTCATGTTAAAGAAAACGCTTTTTTTTAACATGACAGGAATCTCATGTTAACAAACTTGATTTATTTCGATCTGAAATAAGGATTTTTTGTCGGCTCGGCCAATCCAGCAACCCTTTCGGGTGACCCGAATCAGCGGTTTTTTTGAAGCCATAAACTACCCTGCTACTGTATTGCCTTTCCCTTTGAAGGCAAACAATTCATGCGCTTTCGTAACCTCGCGCTTCTAGCTCTTGCCTGTACCCCCTTCTTATTTTTGATTCCCAAAGGAGCCCACGCTGTGCGGCAAGACAACCTCATTCTGTCCTCTTCCGTTGAGGGACAAATACTCGACCATGGAAAACCTGTTGCAGGATTAAAAGTGCAGCGAATCATTAGCTGGAATATGGAGGCGGAACCGCGTACTGAAATTACGTCGACAGACAAGGAAGGCCGGTTTCAATTTCCGGAAGTACGCGGTGCCGCTGAGTTCGGATTCCTCGCCAAGTTATTTCATGTGCCCACAATCCTGCTTGATGTGAATCTCGTTGAGGGGGGACTTTCAACTTCGCTGTTCTCTGTGGTGAGAAGCTCCTATGGGCCCGCTGTTGAAACTGGTTATGAGGTGATTCAACTTACCTGCGATACAAAAGACAAGCAGATGTTTCGGGGGCGAGTGCCAATTATTGATTGCAAAGTCAAATTAACGCCTGACTTGGAGAAGGGTTTTGAGTAATCTTTTGATGGAACCAAAGCATGTTCATTTTCTGTCCGATGTTGCATATGCCACTGACGTAGCATTTAGAGGCCACAAGACAGCAAATCCAAAACAGTCTGTTGCAGAGGTAGCAGTTGCGGCGGCAGACGATATCGCTAAAAGATTACGACTCCGAAAAGGTAGTGCCGACACTTCAACTGTTACCCTATTTCATGCCAAGTCCGGCCTCTTCAACATCGACCTCCTCAGCGGTTTCGGCTTCGTTGCACACGGTACTGGCAGTCGCGCCAACGAGCTCGTTCTTGTCACACGCGGCACCAACTTCCAGCACAACAAATTCGATTTGGCAACCAACGCAAACATCGGCTATGGCATTGGCCCACGCGGCAATGTGTTTCACCGTGGGTTCCTGAAAACCTTCAAAAGCTATCAAAGCCAGTTGGTCAGTTTTGTATCGCAAAGTGGTGCAAAGTGGCCAAGTACCATTCACTGCATGGGCCACAGCCTAGGTGGTGCCTTGGCCAATTTGAATGCCTGCATGCTTCGCGATGCTGGTTTCAATGTATGCCTGTACACCATTGGCGCGCCGCGCGTGGGTATTGTGAGTTATGCGCAAGACATCACCAAGCAAATTGCACCCGGCCAAATTCGGCGCATCGCTAACCCCTGCGACCCAGTGCCCATGGTGCCTTTGTTTCCCTACATGCATGGGTCTCGCGGGCAGTCCGAGCTTTTGTTGCGGCATGGCGAGAAGGTGGGTATTGATGCGCACCTGTTGCACAGCGGTTATTCCAAAATGGCCCACAGCAGCAGTTGGAGCGATTTTTCTCCGATGCCGCATGGCTTGTCGCAATACACCGATTTGTCCCGAGAGTTTGCGAAACTGGGTGGCGGTGGCATGTTCAATGCCAAGCTGCTCGACCTGGTGGGCAAGCTGACAGAGCAGGTGTTGCGCTCAATGGGATACGCCTACCTGGTCACCGTGCAGGGTGGAATAAGCCTTGCCGTTACAGCGGCAGATCTGCTTTCAGAAGTGTTGGTGAAAGCCGCAAACGCCAGCAAGCTACTGGCTGAGGATGTGTTCACCATTGTGAATTCCATGCTTGATTTTCTGGGGCGTGCACCGATCAGCGGCACAGCGCTCACCATTCAAACCCTGCACTGGATTCTTGACCAGTTCAGCACGGAAATGGCTGGGCGGGCCCAACAGGCCATGTTGAAAGCGCAGCGGGGTTAGTTTTAAATCAAACAGGTTTAAATCCCGCCGTCTTGATGGCATGGGTGTCGAAGCTAACACAGTGCTGGCACCCGCCATGCTTTGTAGCAGCTTTGCACAACCCACACCAATTCAACCAGTGAAACTTGAGAAATAAATCCAGGGTTTTCTGTTGTAAGCGGTGTAATTAGTCTGGTAGCGATGGGAGTTGCTTGACATCATCTTGGGCGATATAGCGGACCAGTAGGTTGGTATCAAAGCCGATCATCGGGCTTTGGCCCCTTGTTTGGCAATCGCCAAGTTCATATCTTCGATGCTTACAGGTGATAACGGTTTGCGCAACATGTCTTTGAGGGCATGCACGGAATTTGTTGCTGCAACAATTGCAAACTTTCCCTTCTCTATTTCAACAAATTCAACTCTGCTGCCGGTTTCCAGTCCGAGCGCAGCGCGCACCCCAGCGGGAATTGTAATTTGCCCTTTGGATGTTACTGAAGCTGTAGCCATGATTGATATATCCCTTGATATCATTTCCTTGCTGTGGAGTAAGGAGTTTTGCCTGTCAAATGAATTTTATCGGAGAAGGGCGCACCTCAGGTGGGAAAACAACCTTACTTCTCAATCCCCCAATACAACACCCACCCCGCCGCAACACTAATCACCCACGTCAGCAAAAACGCGGTCAACATCTCTGCAAAGCTGCTCAAGCCCAAGGCAATCACCACCGAGCTTGCAAACACGGCAATGCCGTAGTGAATCAGAAAAACCGAGTACGAAATATCGCCCAGCCAGCGCACTGGGCCTTGAACAATCACACTGACCAAGCTTTCAATACGATCACTGTTCATCAACAGCAAAGCTGTTACACCCGTCAGCAACAAGCGCTCGCGCCATTCAACCCACAGTGCAATGCCCAGCATACCCGCAATCAGCAAGCTGACCCAAACCACTTTGCCTTCACGTTCAGCCCAATGGGCGGCAACGCCCAAGCCGTAGGCACCGAAAAAATACCAGGCCCATTCGTCGTGTTCAGCATTTCTGTTCCACACCAACAAAGAGGCGAGGGTCATGGCAATTGCCAGCAGCAACAATCCTTGCTGGGGTTCGAGCAATTTCAGCCCGCCGGTTTTTTGGCTCACCCACGCCATCAACACCAACACTGCGTAAAGTTGCAGGTCGATTGCCACATACCAAACCCCGGCCGACAAAGCCTCCACTTCGACAATGTCGTGCAACAAGAATGCATGGGCCAGCAGTTGGGTAAAGCCTGGTAAATCCGATACTTCCGGGTGCATCGCAATTTTGCCGCCCAGCCAGCTCAACAGCACAGCCACAGCAATGGCAATCCAGAAAGGTTTTGCCAGGCGTAAAAAGCGTTTTTTGAACAGGGGCCAAACCGCCACATCACGTGCCTTACCCAGCAAGCTAAACATGGACTGGGCCGCCAAAAAGCCGCCAATGACCAGAAAAATTTGCACCACATAGCGACCCTCGTCGGCAATAAAACCGAGCAAACCGGGCCAGTTGGCTTGCAGTACCGGTGACATGGGTGTGTACAGCAACAGGTGGTGAACCACAATAATTTGTGAGGCCAGGGCTTTCAGCAGGTCGATGGTGGAATTGCGCACAGGGCATGCAGAAGGAATGGGCAAGTGCGAAGTATAAAGCGAGTTGCCACAACCGATGCGGGTAGAAATGGATTGGTCTGAACTGCACCAACTTGGTGCTTTATCACGTATTACAGGCGTATCATCATGGGCTTGTTGCACACAAACCTGTTGATTCCAAAAATGAAACTCTCCATCCGGGCTTTGCGCGCCTTGTCCGTGACCAGGTCGATTCTTGGCTTCGAATCCAATTCCACCAGCCCCCGCGAGAAAGCCATTTCTGGTCTCGGTGCCTTTTTGGGAATCTTGATGGTGTGTTGGGTGTCCAGTTTTGTGGTGCAGGGCACCGATGCAATTTTGGTGGTCGCATCCATGGGTGCCACAGCGGTGTTGCTGTTTGCCGTGCCGCACGGCACCTTGTCGCAGCCTTGGGCGCTGATGGGTGGGCATTTCGTGTCGGCACTCATTGGCGTTACCTGTGCGCGTTACATTCCGCACACCTATTTGGCCGCAGCTTTGGCGGTAGGTTTGGCGGTGGGCGTGATGTACTGGGCCAATTGCATTCACCCGCCGGGCGGGGCCACAGCGCTCACCGCCGTGTTGGGTGGTGAATCCATTTCAAACCTGGGTTATTGGTACATGATCAACCCGGTGCTGTTGAACACCCTGGCTATTTTGTTTGTGGCGGTCAGTTTCAATGCGCTGTTTGCCTGGCGGCGCTACCCCAACCATTTTGCACGCAAGCAGAAAATGCCCGTTGAGGCCCTGTCGGAAACTGGAGCCAGCCTCACCCACGAGGATTTTGCCGCCGCCATTGCCCGCATGGATTCCTATGTGGACGTGAGCGCAGATGTGTTGGCCGAGCTGTTCGAATATGCCACCAAGCATGCCGATGAGCAAAGCACTCACCCCCAAACCCTGACCGTGGGCGCTTTCTACAGCAATGGCCAAGTGGGTTATCGCTGGTGCGTGCGCGAGTTGCTGGACATGTCATTAACCACGCCTTACAAGGGCGAGGCCGGGCAACAAGTGATTTACAAGAATGTGGCCGGTGCCGATTTGTATGAAACCGGTTTGAGCAATGTCGAGGCCTTCAAGCGCTGGGCGCGCTACGAGGTGGTGTTGCAGGACGGTCGCTGGCTGCCAGTGAAAGCAGCCACGCATTAACGTTGGCTTTCTTGTAGCCGGTTCAGGTGTTCGTGAAGAATTCGGCGCACTTCAACAATGGCCTCGGGCGTTTCCTGCACGCTGTGCCAGGAGTTCACCACCAGTTCTGAGGCTGCACCCTCCAGTTTTGCGCTGGCATAGGGCACCACACCATCGCTGCTGGCCTCAAGAATAACGCCGGGTGTGTCGTTGCCCATGATGGAGTGGTAGGTCACCTTGCTTGAGATCGGTAATTTGGAAGACTCCCGCACGAACGGGTCTTGGTCACTGAGGTTCTTGATGCTGTTGAAAGAATCCACCAAGGGTTCATTCGATGCTTCATCGGGATTGACCAACAGCTGACCAATCTCAGTCACCCGGCTTAGCACGGTGGCTGGCAAACGAATAAGCCCCGACACAAAACGCGCAAAACGATTTTCTGCATAGGGGGTTCCGCGGTGCGGAGCTGCAATGAAAATGGCGCGCGTGGGTTGCGGCATGGCATCGAATATCACGAAGGGTTCAATTTTCTGACGCAGTCTTTTTTCTCGTTGTTCTGAAATGTTGTATCGGTCCAGCACCGATTCCCACAATTGGTCGCCCGAATTCGACACCATCAGCCGTGCCAACACGCCACCCATGCTGTGGCCAATCAACACCATTTCTGTGGAGGCCCTTCGCTTGCCTTGCGGATCAAAGTTTTTTAACGTGGCATTCACTGCTTCACGAATCTCGCGGTTGTTGAATGGCAGCGGCAAATTGGTGGGGTAGTACACCTGCCAAATCTGAAAATTCTGGCGAAGTTCTTCGTCGCCCAACACTTCATTGGCCACATTCACCCAGGCCTCCGGGCTGCTGGCCAGGCCATGCAGCATCAAGATGACACGGCGGTTGGGGTCGAATGGTTGCATCAAATAAATGCGGGGTTTGTCCAATGTTTCACTGCGCCCAATCAGCGACAGCAAACTTTCTTGCGCAAAGCCTGATCGGGCAAGCCACAGCCCATAGCCTGACGTGAAATTGGCAGCCAAGGGAACACGTATGCCGCGAACATCTACACTCGAATTCCGGTGAGGATCAAAACCCTGTAGTTCTACACGTTTGCCTTCCAGCACCGATTCAACACTGTTGCCAGGAAAGTGCAACATCACGGTGACAGAAGGGAAGGGTGTTTCGCTCCAAGGCTTGTTTTCGTCTTCCCGTTTCACAACGCTGTCGGCAAACACGGCCACCAATTCAGCACCCAAACCATCACGGCGGTACTGATTGCGCAAACCCTTGAAGGTGAGTGATGACGCCGCAAGCAGTTCATTGGGCAATTGGCCCTTGTGGCTTAAGCTGATGCCCGCAGTGTTGCCGCTAACCTGCCAGGGGGCAAAGTCGAGCAGGTAAGTTTTTTCCTGCGAAACAGACTGCTCCAATTGATCACGGTAGCGGTTGAACAAACCCACCACAGCCTGCTGGGTTGAAAAATTGTAGTAGTCGCGCACTTGGGCTTGCCGGTCTTCCAGTGCGCGCAGGTCGGGCGTTCTGCCGGTGAAAAACAGGTAAGCGTAGGCGTGCTTTGCACTTTCAAGGTAGGCGGAAAGGGTGGCGGCTTTCAGCGCATCGTTGGCGGGTTCCAGTTTCTGCGCTTCTTCGTTTTGCAGGGCTTCCTGCAGCCACAGTTCGGAAATGGTGGAAAGGCGTTGTTCATCGCTTAGGCCGATGGAGGCAATCAGCAATTTTCTGCATTCAGAAATATTGGTGTTGCAACGCCCCTCGTTGGTGCCAACCACCTGAAGGGCTGTACGCGCGGATGCGCTGAGTTGGCCGGTGGTGAGCACATCGCCCCGGCGCGCTGACAGGTAATCTTCCGAGCTGACTGACCCCACGCTAACCATGGCGCAGCCCGACACGGACAGTGCAAGCAGAGTGGTAGTGGCGAGAAGGGTAAAGTTGAACATGGGCGTACTGCGCTTACCTTGAAGGAAGAACCTGATTCTACGCGAGGTCCTCTGGCACATCCACGTCTTGCAACACATCGGCGCTTGGCCAATCAATTGCAATCATTTTTGCACCGCGCAGCAAATGTTTTGCACCCACGTCACCTTGCAAAGCAATCAGAGAACCTGCCCATGCACGCGTCAGCCCCACTGGGTGCCCGCGCTTGCCTTGAAAGTATGGCGCCACAGCATGCAACTCTTGTGTACTCACTTTCAAGAGTTCAGCATGCACCCGTGCAACAGCTTCAACGGGCACCCAAGGCATGTCTCCCAGTGAAATCACAAATCCGGTGGTGCCAGGCTTTCTCTCAAGGCAATGCCTCACTGCCGCGGCCAAGGCGCTGCCCATGCCGTGCTGTGCTTCCGGGCTGATCAACACTTCGCAGCCTGCATCGAACAGGCAGTGCACACGCTTGGGTTGGTGGCCTTGAATCACAGCCAGCGTGCCAGGCAGCACCTTGCACATGGTGCTGCCGCTGTGCCACAACACAGGCTTGCCAGAATCGGGACGAAGTTGCAGCAGCTTGTCCTTTTCTCCGCTGGGGTCAAAGCGCTGGCCCTGGCCTGCGGCCAGCAAAATACCCTGAATCATGGCCTGGGCTTTTTCATTTTGCGCAGGCGCTCAATGTGTCAGCAGCCACTTCAAGCGCGGCTTTGGCTTGTGCCACGTTCAACACCTTGTCGCCGGCAACGCCGTTTTTCATGGCCACCAGTTCGGCGGCAATTGAAACAGCGATTTCAGCCGGTGTACGGCTGCCAATATAAATACCCGCGGGGCCGCGCAAGGTTGCCGCCTGTTCCTCGCTTACGCCGAACTCCAGCAGGCGGGCTCGGCGGGTTTCGTTGTTACGGCGCGAACCCAGCGCTGCCACATAAAATGCAGGGCTTTGCAGGGCCTCCATCAAGCAAGGTCATCCAGCTTGGGGTCATGGGTCAATGCAATCACGGCCATGCGTGCGTCGGGTTTCATCGCAAGCACCACATCGTCGGGCATCTCACGTGTCAACGTGGTGCCCTGCTCATTCCATTCATCGGCGTATTCCTCACGTGGGTCGCACACGGTGACAGCAAAGTCGAGTGCCACGGCCATGCGCGCCAGTTGCTGGCTAAGTTGGCCTGCACCAATCAGCAACAAACGGTAGCGTGGGCCGAATACACTGATCAGGGTGGTGCCATCGAACACCAAACCCTGCTCGGGGTGGGTGGGCTCCAGTTTGCGTTCGCCTGTTTTTATGTTCAGGCTGCGCTGCACCAGTTTTCCTGCTTTCAATGCGTTCAGCAAATCGGTCAATTCATTGGCTGCAGCCAGGGGTTCAAGCACAAGCTCCATGGTGCCGCCACAGGGCAAGCCGAAGCGCCGGGCCTGCTCTGCACCCACACCATAACTCACCAGTTGGGGCTGTAACGGGAAGCCGTCCTTGTTCAACAGGCGGTCAATCAAATCGTCTTCAATACAACCACCGGATACGCTGCCCAGGGCATGGCCGTCGTCGCGCAACGCCAGCAACGAGCCCGGTGGCCTGGGGGAAGAGCCCCAGGTGCGCACCACTGTGGCCAGCATCACGCGGTGGCCATTTTCCAGCCACTGGTGCGCGCGCTGCAACACTTCAAGATCAAGACTTTCCATGTTGCTGCTCCTTTACGCTTTCAGTTGTTCACCAATCGGCAGTTTGCGAATGCGCTTGCCGGTTGCATTGAACAAGGCGTTGGCCAATGCCGGTGCCAATGGTGGAACCCCGGGTTCGCCCACACCGGTTGGCTTTTCACCAGACTGAACCATGTGCACTTCGACCTTGGGCATTTCGTTGATGCGCAACACTGGGTAGTCGTGGTAGTTCGACTGCTGAACTTCACCGTCTTTCAAGGTGATTTCACCAGTCAGTGCAGCGGCCAGGGCAAACCCAATTCCGCCCTCCATTTGCGCTTCCACCACGTCGGGGTTTACCACCACGCCGCAGTCTACTGCGCACACCACGCGGTCTACCTTGAAGTTCCCGTCTTTCTGAACGGTTACTTCAACAACCTGTGCCACAAAACTATTGAATGATTCATGCACAGCAATGCCGCGTCCGCGTTTGGCACCGTCACCTGCAGGCGCAAGCGGCTTGTTCCAACCGGCTTTTTCAGCCACCAGTTTCAGTACACCTGCGTGGCGGGGGCGCTTGGTCAACAGGGTGGCCCGATATTTAACCGGGTCTTGTTTGGCTTGAACGGCCAGTTCATCAACAAATACTTCGGTGGCATAGGCGGTGTGGGTGGAACCCACTGCACGCCACCACTGAATGGGTACGCGAACCTGTTCATTGGTGGTGTGTAAATCCACCAGCATGTTCGGAATTTGGTAAGGAAGATTGGATGAACCTTCCACAGAAGTGGCATCCACACCGTCTTTCACCAGGAAGCCTTCGAAGGGCGATCCCTTCGCAATGGACTGGCCCACAATGCGGTTTTCCCAGGCCACCGGCAAACCATTTTTGCCCAAGGCTGCCCGCAAGCGGTGCGCGTACACCGGGCGGTAGTAGCCGCCCTTCATGTCGTCTTCCCGGCTCCACACCAGTTTCACCGGCGCTTTGCCGCCAATGGCTTTCACAATGTGGGCGGTTTCAACCAGGTAATCAGCTTGCGGGTTGGCTCGGCGGCCAAAGCTGCCGCCAGCATACAGCATGTTCAGTTTCACTTTTTCGGGGTCAAGGCCCAGCACCCCGGCCACAGCGGCCTGATCGGCTGTTTGCATTTGTTCGCCGTTCCACACCTCGGCGCTGTCCCTGTCCAGTTTAATGAGGCAGTTCAAAGGCTCCATTGAGGCATGCGCAAGAAAAGGGAAGTGATAGTCGGATTCAACAGTTCGTTCGCTGCGCGCGAATTGACTTTCGGTGTCACCATCTTGCCGAACAACGGTGCCGCGTTTGCCCAGCAGCTTGGTGTAGTCGACGGCAATTTGTTCGCTGCTGCCCTTGTAAGCCGTGGACAAATCCCATTCAATGTTCAGTGCGTCGCGCCCTTTTTTTGCAGTCCAGTAATTGGTCGCCAGCACTGCTACACCACTGGGAATGGTGACCACATCCGATACACCTGCAATAGCACGTGCTGCTTTGTCGTCTACGTTCTTCACGGTGCCGCCAAACTTGGGCGGGTGCGCAACTACAGCCACCAGCATGCCTGGCAATTTCATGTCTTGCGTAAACATCGCGGTGCCATTGGTTTTTGCAGTGCTGTCTTTGCGGGGTGCTGTTTTGCCAATCAGTTTGAAATCTTTCGGGTCTTTCAAATTGATTTCGCCCGGCACAGTCTGCTCGCTGGCCGCTTCGGCCAACTCGCCAAAAGTGGCCTTGCGATTGCTTTTCGCGTGCGACACAACACTGTTGCTCACCGTAATTTCACGGGCAGGTACTTTCCATTGCGCAGCTGCGGCGTTTACCAACATGGCGCGGGCGGTGGCGCCCGCCGTGCGCATTTGTTCAAATGAATTGGCAATTGCGGTACTGCCGCCAGTGCCTTGCGCGCCCCAGAACAGGTTGTTGTAGTGCTTTGTACTGGCGCCTGCGCCTTCCACTTTGACTGTGGACCAATCGGCATCCAGTTCCTCGGCCACCAGGGTGGCAAGGCCGGTGTACACGCCTTGACCCATTTCCAGGTGTTTGGAAATAACAGTAACTGTGTTGTCGCTGCCAATGGTTACAAAGGCATTGGGGGCGAAGTTGCCTGCTTCAACCGCACTGCCAGCCAGGCCTGGGCCACCGGCTTTCAGTTTGTTGTTGGCAAATACAGAGGGAATGCTGACTGCGAGTGTTAAACCAGCGCCTGCTTTCAAGAAGTCGCGACGAGAAACCTTGGTAACAATGCTCATGAATATTTCTCCTTAAGCCAATGTTTTGGCGGCTTCGTGAATGGCCGCGCGAATGCGCACATAGGTGGCACAGCGGCACACGTTGCCTGCCATGGCTGCATCAATGTCGTCGTCGGTGGGCTTCGGGTTGCTGGCCAGCAAAGCAGTGGCCGACATGATTTGCCCTGACTGGCAGTAACCACACTGCACTACGTCGAGCTTTTGCCAGGCTGCCTGAACGGCCGAGCCGACTTTGTCGTTTTGCATGGCTTCGATGGTGCTAACTTTTTTGCCCGCAACGGTTGATACTGGTGTGGAGCAACTGCGCACAGGCTCGCCATCGACATGCGCTGTGCAAGCGCCGCAAAGGCCCATGCCGCAACCAAATTTGGTGCCTGTCATGTCCAGGTCGTCGCGAAGCACCCAAAGCAGTGGCGTGTCGCCATCCACATTCACACTGACGGCTTTGCCGTTCAATACAAAATCAACCATTCATCACCTCCGGTATTCTAAAAAATGTTGCAGTGCACCTATTCCTACAGTCTAGCCCCCTTGATTATCAAGATAAAGGCGGATATGGTGTATTGGTTATTAACATTTGGTTCACAATGGGGGTTTTTCATGGTGCTCGATAAAGACTTGCTTGATGGCATCCCGGTGTTTTTAACCGTGGCCGAACACAGCAGTTTTACATTGGCGGCCGCGCAGCTGGGCATTACGCCCACAGCGGTGAGCAAGGCGATTCGGGTGCTGGAAGAACGCCATGGCGTGGTGTTGTTTCAGCGGACTACCCGCAAAGTGGCTTTGACTGAAGCAGGCCAGGCATTGTTCTCGCGTTTGAACCCCGCTACGCAGGAAATTGATGAGGCAATTGCCGCTTTGGGACAATTTCGGGAAAAGCCGATCGGCACGCTTCGACTGAATATGAAACGATCGGCCTGCACCTATTTGGTCGAGCCTATTGTGGCCGAGTTCCGCCAGAAGTACCCGGATGTGAAACTGGACATCACGATTGATGAAGGCCTGACCGATTTGCTGGAAGGTCGCTACGATGCAGGTATTCGCTTGGGCGAATCGGTAGACAAGGACATGGTGGGCGTGCGCCTGACTCCCGATCTGGCTTTTCATGTGGTGGGCAGCCCGGAATATTTCAAGCGCCATGGCAAACCTGCAAAGCCTGAGGATTTGCAGCAACACGATGCAATCATGTACCGCTTCGTGACCAGCGGTACCTTTCACCGTTGGGAGTTTGTCCGTAGCAAGCGGCAGTTTTTTGTAGACTTGCCAAGCCCGGTGGTGGTGAACAACCGGGATATTCTGATCAACTTTGCACGCCAGGGTTTGGGTTTGGCCTATGTGGCGCAGTACGAGGTAGAGCGCGAGTTGGCAGAGGGCAGCCTGGTGCCTGTGCTGAGCGAGTTCATTCCGAAAACCTCAGGTCTGTATTTGTACTTTCCAGCACGCACGCAAGCGCAACTGAAGTTACGCGCTTTCATCGACATGGTGACCAAAGTGCGTGGCGCATAAGCATCACCACTTCACCTCAACGCCCGCGTAAATGCTCCTGCCTTCACCCGGCGAAAACTGCGCCGAGTCCGCCCCATTGGCATTCACAATCACACCCGTGGTGGCGGCATACACTTTGTCTGTCAAATTGCGGGCATCCACAAACACGCGCAGTGTGTCGCTGAATTTGTACGATGCATTCAAGCCCACTAGCAGGTAGGGGTCTGAGGCCAGTGTGTTCGCCAAATCCACAAAGTAGCCTTGCGGCACGTATTCAATGTTGGGCGACAGGGACCAGCCCAAAGTATTGGAGTAGTCCAGTTTGGCCCGCACATAGTGTTCCGGAATTCCCGGTATGGCGGCGTTGCCGTACACGCGGTCATTGTCAAAACGGAATCGGCCAAAGGTGTAAGCCAGTTGCCAGTTCAAAGTATCGCCAGCCCTGAGCAAATCACGCGTGAAAGGCCCGGCAAGCCCAATCTCCATACCTTGATGCACCGTGTTGTCTGCATTCAGAATTGCGCTCAGGCCCGGCACCAGCGGGTTGAGTTGGTAACTCACAAACTCATTGTTCAACTGGCTGTAGTAGGCGCTGATGTCCCAGCGAATTTCTTGGGTCACTCCGCGGGTACCCAATTCAAACGTCGTCGATTCCTGCGCCTCCAGTGCACGCGTGGGGCTTGTTTCAGAGAATGTGGGTGGCTCGAACGCACGGCTCAAATTGCCGTACACCTGCACAGCCTCGCTGGCCTGCCAAAGCAAGCCGGTTTTCGGGCTGAACTGCGCGTAGCGGCGTTGGTAGCTTCCATCGCCATCGCTTAAAAACTGATCGTCTGCCGTGCGTTTGGCGTAGGTCCATTGCAGGCCATTGATCCATTGCACGGAATCAGTCAGGTGCAGGCGACTTTCTCCGTAAAGCTCCATGTTGTGGGCTTTCTGGTCTTCATGGCTTCGAAGGCTGATTCGGTCGCCGCGAACATGGTTGAATATGCGCGCCTCGGTGATGCCGTGCACCAGGTTGTAACCCAAGGTGGTGTGGTGCCGCAAACCCCATAATTCACCTTGTGCAATCCGGTTGCCAAAGGTGCCCACATCACGGGTTTGCTGGTCAATCAAACCAAAACTCAGTGGGTGGTACAGGTTTTTGTCCACTGCATACACCCCGGCGTTGTACTCCACGCCTGTTGGCGAAATCCAGGTGGTTTTGTTGGCAAGGCGGGTAATCAGAAAGTCGCGTTGAGAATTCGCAGCCGCCGACGCGGCATTGGCCTGTGTGGGGTTGCTTTGCAACTGCGCCTTGGTCAAGTTGCCGGGCAACTCCTGGTTCAGGTCACCGTGAATGACATAGAACCGGGTTTCCAGTTGAGGTGAAATCTTCAAACCTGCATTGGCGTTCAAACGGGTATTTTTTTGCCCACTGAATTGCCGGAACCCGTCAGAACGCAATTGCGAGAGCGATGCAAAATAATCCCAGTTGCCCAGCACATCGCCGGTTTTAAATTGCGCGCGCGCAAATTCATGGCTACCAGCATCCAGGCGCAAAACGCTGTTGGGTGTGGTGTAGCCGGTGGGCGTGACGAAGTTGATGGCCCCGCCCAGGTTTGCCGCACCGTACTGCAAGGCATTGGCTCCTTTGTACACTTCAACGTGTTGCAGGGCCAATGGGTCGATGTCCTGAAAATCCGAGCCACCGTCTGCCAGGTTAATTGGAATACCATCTTGCAAAAGACGTATGCCACGCATGTGAAAGGTGCGCGACAGGCCCGAGCCTCGAATGCTCAGCCGTGCTTCTTCATTCACCCGGCTTTGCGCAAATACGCCGGGCGTAAAGTCCAGCATGTCCTTAATGGTCACTGCTTTGCCTGCTTCAAAGCTTTCAGCATCAACCACTGCGGTGCCGCCTGCTGTCTGGTTCAGCTTTTGTTTGGCCACTTGCACACTGGCTGCGCTCAGTGCTTCGCGTTGGGCCTGAACTTCCACGCTGCTGAGTGCCGGGTTTGCAAACACCGGTTGAGCCAGTGGTGCAAAAGCCAACAGCAGGCCTGTAGACAAGGTAGTCATTTTGAAAGAAGCATGAGCGCGCATCGCATAGTCCGGGCAAGATCAACCAGCACGCTTTATACGCCACGGCCTGCACTGCGAGAATGCGGCATATTGTCGCAGCCGGGCTGCACACCTCACAATTTCAAGGCAGCGAAGCAAGAAGCCACTTAGAATGTGAGCATGAAAACAAGCCTGTTTCCCGACCACCGTCCCTTCATGCACCTTTGGACTGAAGGCTTGATGGACCAAAGCGATTTGTCCGTTCGCCGGCAGCAAATGGTGACAGTGATGTGGATGCGTACGCTTGCGCTGGCCGCTCAGGTTGTGCTGTTGGCGGTGGTCGGCTTGCTGTTGCATGTCAGTCTTCCCTGGCCGGTATTGACAGTCATTTTGGGTGCGCTGGTTTTACTCAATGTCATCACTTTTATTCGCCTGCGTCAGGGGCATTCGGTGGGCAGCTTTGAAGTGGCTGCCCAGTTGTTTGCCGATCTGGCCGCCTTCACCTTTGTGCTTTATTTCACGGGTGGCGTGACCAATCCCTTCGTGTCACTTTATTTGCCGCTTCTGGGCTTGGCTGCGGCTTTGCTGCCTTGGGCGCAAGTTGCCGTTCTTGCCCTTTTCAGCGTGGTGGCTTACACAGTGTTGATGGGCAATTACATTCCCCTGGTGTTGGCCAATCCCGACGATGGGGTTCACTTTCACCTGGTGGGCATGTGGTTGAATTTTTTGGTCAGCGTGTTGATTTTGGTGGGTTTTGTGGCGCGTTTGAGTTCGTCGATTCGCAACCGCGACCAAGCCTTGGGGCGCGCGCAGCAACGTTTGGCCAGTGAGTCGCGTTTGGCGGCACTGGGCAACCAGGCTGCTTCCATTGCACACCAGTTGGGCACGCCAGTGTCGACCATTGCCACCATTGTTTCAGACTGGAAAAACGACCCCGCCATGCACGCGCAGGTGCGGGAAATGAATGTTCTCAGTGCCCAGGTTCAATCCATCACCGACACCCTGGGCCAGCTTCGGGATCAAATCGAGGTCAACCCACGCCACAATGCCGATGCGCAAATGATCAAGCCCAGCGAATGGCTTCAGAACACATTGGGTATTTGGCGAACCCGCAACCCACAACATGAAGTGCGCTTGATGCCCAGCATTGCCTCTATTGCAGGCGAATTCAAAGTACGCAAAGAGTTGCTTGAATTGGGTTTGATTACGCTCTTGGACAATGCTGCGCAAAGCCAGCAGCGAGCCTCGGTTAGAGACCCTCTCCAGGTGGGCATGCAATGTGATCACGAAAGCCTGACCCTTTTTGTGAATGATGCGGGCGGTGGTATTGATGCTGAGTTATTGCCGAAAATCGGGCAACAGTTGTTTCAAGCCAATGGGCAAGGCATGGGCCTTTTTTTACTGGCCAACCTCTTGGAACGTGAAGGCGGAAAGCTGAGCCTTCGCAACCTGAACCCCGGCGTTTGCGCCAGTTTAAGCTTGCCGGTGCTCTCGCAATGACGCGCTCGATTTTGATTGTCGACGATGACGAGGTGTTTGCGAATACCCTTGCTTTGTCGTTTGAACGCAAGGGTTTCAAGACCGATGTGGCATTCAAAAAGGAGCAGGCCCTGCTTGCTGCCGGGCAACAGCAATTCACCGACATTACGCTTGATTTGAATTTGGGCGAGCAATCGGGTTTGCAGTTGATCACGCAGCTACGGAGTTTGCAGCCCAGTGCCAATATTTTGATACTGACCGGCTACGCCAGCATTGCCACCACCGTACAGGCCATTAAGCTGGGTGCTGACAATTATTTGGCCAAGCCCGCGGACAGTGCTGCGGTGTTGCGGGCTTTGGACGATGATTCAGGCAGTGTTGCTTCAAATGACGACGAAGCTTCTGACTTTCAACCGATGTCGGTTTCCCGCCTGGAGTGGGAGCACATTCAGCGGGTGCTCAACGAGCACGAAGGCAATGTATCGGCCACTGCGCGTGCGTTGAACATGCACAGGCGAACTTTGCAGCGCAAGCTGGCAAAGCGGCCTGTGGGGCGCTAGATGTCTTGTCGCAGTCTCAAAACTTCACATTAATCCCCGCCACCACCTGCCGTTGCCTCCCTGGATGAATGCCGTTGGTACGCGCAGCAATGTACTGCTTGTCCGTCAGGTTCTCTGCGTTCAGGAAGTAGCTGATATTGCTGCCCGCCGGTGCAAAGCTGATGGACGCATTCAGCAAGGTGACAGCTTCAATTTCTCCGAACAGGCCACAGAACAGGTCGTTTGCAGGGTCTTCACCATTGGGGCAAAAGCCCAGGGGCTCGGTGCCGCCAAAGTTCTCGGTATTGGCAAATTGTTTGCTCACATGCGTTGCGCCAACCCTGGCATTCCATTGTTCAGTTTCATACGATAAATTCAAAGCCAGGGTGTGCTTTGGGGCGTAGGGCAAGCGGTTGCCCGCCTGGTAAGTACCGTATCCATCTTCGCCTTCACCACCCACCACGCCCGAGTTTTTGAATTCAGCGGTGAACAGGTTGGTGTAGGCCATGCTGACAAAGAACGGATTGGCCTTTTCACTGAACAATTCACCCAGATTGAATCGACCCGCCAACTCAAACCCGGTGTGCTGTGCTTCACCCTCATTTCGGAAAAAACCGCCTGAGTTCACCACAATGTCTTCAATGTCCAGGTTGAAGAAAGTTGCTTCATAGGAGCCTGCGCGCACATTGCCGCGAATGCCCAACTCAGTCACAGTGGCCAGCTCGGGGGTCACGCGCTGAAGCATGTCGTTTTCAATGTCGCGGTCTGGGCGGGGCGGGGCAAAGCCGCGGTGTACGCCGCCAAATACTGTCGCATTCTCCAGTCCGTTCCAGGTAAAACCAATGCCGGGCAGGGTCTCGGTTTCGCTGGTGTCCAACATGTCTTCCTGCTGAAAATTGGCTGTACCTGGCACACCGGAAAACAGCACCTTGGTCTGTTCAATTTGCTCCACGCGTACGCCGGGGGTCAAAGTCCAGTCGCCTATCAAGAAGGTGTTCTGTGCAAAAAATGCAGTGGCTTCCACATCGGCCAGCAGGCGTTCATCTGCCTCGGGTGTGGTGTCGGCGAAGTTGTCGAATTCAAATTTCTTACGGTCAATGTCTTCCGTGTGGTAGCGCATGCCGATGATGGTTTCGCTGGGTACACCAAAAGCAGAATGGGTGAATTCAAGCTTCGGTTCAATGCCGAACACATCGTATTGACGCGGCCTTGTTGCAAATTCGGTTTCCAGCTCACCCAAGCCAATCGTGGTAGGGTCCATGGGGTCAAAGGCCGATTCAAATTCGCGCGAGCGCAAAGAAGTTCTGTCAGTTTTGGTGTGGTACACCTGCGTGGTCAGGCGGGCACGTTCTCCCAATTGCCAGCCATGAATCAACTGAATGGTGTCGCGGTCCATCAGATAGCGTTCGCCCTCGGTGCCTGGCACCGAATAGGGGTCTCGCAAATACTCCTGTGCGGTAAGCCCGGTCTCGCTGAACAGCGAATCTTCTTCAAACCGGGTGTACTTCGCGGTCAGGGTGTGTGCACTGTTGATATTCAACTGGCCCTTGATGGTTACATCTTGTACATCGAATTCATGCTGTGCGCGAATGCCGTCGCCTTGGCGCTTGAGCAAATCAATCATGATGCCGCCTTGTTCCGAACCGGTTCCAAGGTTCAGGTGTGCACCCCGGTAGCCTTCATTGCCCACCGACAATTTTGCGGAACCTTCAAAACCGTCTCGCGGTACGGGTTTCGTCACGAAGTTGATCATCCCGCCCAGCGTTTGCGGGCCATACAAAATTTGACCCGATCCTTTCAGTACTTCTACGCGCTCCAGTCGCTCCAGCGGTGTGGAGTAATGTGCAGATGGGTCGCCATAGGGCGCAAAAAATACAGTGGGTGCACCGTCTTCCAAAAGCAGTGTTCGGGAACTGCGTCTTGGGTTCAGCCCGCGCAATCCAATATTCAGGTGGGTGCCCGCAGCGTCCTCAGACACCACGTGCAAACCGGGTACTTCTCGAACCAGTTCCAGAATGGAAAAGGGCTCGCGTTTGTCCAGGTCTTCCCGAGTCAGCACGTTCGACGAGCCGGGTAAATTTTCAATATTGGAAGGCAAGATACTGTTGCCCGACACCTCGACGCCTGGCAATGCATTGCTTTGCGCAAAGGCCAAGCCGCCGTGCCCCAACATGATCAGCACCGCACTGGTGATTGCTGTTTTTTTGAATGTACCCATGTCCTACCTCTCCGAGTTCTTTTATGTTCTGAAGTAAGTGTAGGAACTGGACAGCGCACTTTCCAAGGGAACTTTTCCCGAAAATATTCGTAATACGGGGAACTTTAATGGCGTGATAGGCTCCCTCTATCAGATCGCTTGATTAACCTTCACAAAAATAGACCCCGACATGACAGCAACCACCATTCAATGGATTGCCGCCTTTCTTTTTGCCGGCGCGCTTATTCACACTTTTTCGGCCAGCTACTTTGAACGCTTGGCTCACCACAGCAAACACCACAGTGGCTTGTTTCACCTGCTAGGCGAGGTTGAAGCGGTATTTGGCATTTGGGCCCTGTTTTTGGTCATCGCCATGGCTTTTTCAGTCAACCTCGATTCAGCCGTGGAGTATGTGGATACCCGCCATTACACCGAACCCTTGTTCGTATTCGTGATTATGGTGGTGGCTGCAAGCCGCCCGGTGCTGGATGCCTCCCGTTTGCTGGTAGAGGGTTTGGCCCGTTTGATGCCCGTGAACAAAGGTGTTGCCTTCACCTGGCTGGGCCTGTTCATGGTGCCCTTGCTGGGCAGTTTGATTACTGAACCAGCCGCGATGACCTTGGCGGCCTTGCTGCTTCGCGACGTGCTGTTTTCCAAGACTGTGCCCAATTTCATCCGCTATTGGGGCCTGGGTGTTTTGTTTGTAAACATCTCGATTGGCGGTGTACTCACCTCCTTTGCTGCACCACCTGTATTGATGGTGGCTGCCACCTGGAACTGGGATACCCCCTTCATGCTGGCCAACTTTGGCTGGAAGGCAGCTATTGGCGTATTCATTAATGCCACAGTGTTTATTTTCTTCGCTGCCAAACATTTGGGCGCCGAAGTCAAAAAACCCGAGGCCTTGGGTGAAGACGGCCAGCCGCTGGCGCCAGTGCCCTGGTGGGCCATGGTCATTCACTTGGCCTTTTTGGGTGCGGTGGTTTTGTTTGCGCATCACCCAGCCGTGTTCTTGGGCATTTTCCTGTTTTTCCTGGGTTTTACGGCCGCATACAACACTTTCCAGTCCCGCTTGTTGTTGAAGGAAGGTTTGCTGGTGGCGTTCTTCCTGGCGGGCCTTGTGGTACTGGGTGGCATGCAACAATGGTGGTTGCAGCCTGCGGTCAGCGACCTGGACGATGGCGTGTTGTTCGTTGCAGCCATGGCACTTACAGCGATCACTGACAACGCCGCGCTCACTTATTTGGGGTCGCTGATTGAGGGCACCTCAGAAAGTTTCCGCTATGCCCTGGTGGCTGGTGCGGTGGCGGGCGGCGGCCTTACGGTGATTGCCAATGCGCCCAACCCAGCGGGTTTGTCACTGCTCAAGCGCCAATTCCCTGACGAAGCCGTGTCAGCTGGAGGCTTGCTTGCCGGGGCCCTCGGGCCCACGGCGGTCGCGGCACTTTGCTTCTGGTATCTGTGAACCAGTAGAGGTTCAATAAAAAGCCCCTGTGCGCAACACACAGGGGCTTTTTTTAACGCCAGTTACTTATCGGCTGAACGGGCTAATACCGATCAAATGAACATGCAGCCAAGCCGCGAAGACCAGCCAAGCCAGTACACCCACCACCACGGTCATCAGCGTGCCCACTTTGGTGGGGCCGTCGCCCGCAAAACCCATGGGAATGGCGCGCCTGCGTGCGGTTTTAAACAGCAACACCGCCCACACCAAAAATGATCCAAACAAAATAATATCGGCCAGCGTGCCATTGGCGATCAAATGCGCCAGCGCCCACACTTTTACAGACAAGGTCATGGGGTGCAGTAACTTGGCCTTGATGTGGTTGGTGGGCACATAACAAGCCGCCAACATGATGAAAGACACCAGCATGAGAAGTGCCGCGATGTGGCGCATGGCCGCGGGCGGATTCCACACAAAAACAGGGTCAAGCCGGGCCTGGCCGTATCCGTAGACAATCAGCACCAAGCCCAGTATAGAAACGGCTGTGTAAATGCCGCGGTACTTGCCTTTGCCAAGTCTCGCGATCATGCCCGACCGGCGTTGGTCGTCTGGAATTCGAGTCGCGTGCATGCCCAAAAAAAGCGCCAACCCGGCGACCAATATCAACAAGCCCATTCAGTTCTCCTTTTTGTAGTGAACCGATTATGTCACAGGCTTACGCTGCGCGCCGTGCTGCCGGTTTTGGTGCGAAGGTGCCCAGTGATTCGGGCTTGGGCAGCAAACGTTCAAGCCAGGCCGGAATTTGTTTAAAACCCAGCACATTGTCTTCACGCACCCCACCTTCGGTAAACACCCGGGTGCCCATGATGTAATCAAACCACGGGCGGGTGACGCACCAGTTGGCGCCAGGGTTGTTGCCCATGTGGTGGTCGAAGTGCCAGGGCACGCGTTGCTCACCCCAGGCTGGGTTCATATGGCTTTTTTTTGTGAACCCGATAGTAATTCAGGCTGCTGTACCAAAGAGTGCCTACAAAAAAAGGTGCCACCGGAAACAGCTGTGCCACTGCCACGGCGCTGGCAATCAAGGCCCAGGCTTCTTTGCCCTGTGCATGCATCCCGAGCGGAAAGCGCTCATAGTTCGGGTCGTAGTAACCATGTTCACGCACTTCCCTGTGGTGCTCGTGAAAGTGAAAGGCCCAGAATGTACCTCGTTTTTTTCCCAAGCCGTGCAGCACGTATTTGTGCATGCCCCATTCCACAGCATTGGCGGTCAACAGACCCAAAGGAATTCCCAGCATGTGTGTCTCCGTATATAGATAGGTGTTACGCGGTACCCAGCGCAGCGTTCAATGCACGGCTGCCCAGTTCCACATGTTGCCGGGCCAGCACCTCGCAACGCCGTTGTTCCCCGGCTTCGATGGCCTGCGCAAGCTGGGCCAGCGTATTTACATCGCGAAATTCGTCCTGCATTACCAAGGTCAGCGTGTTCCAGGCCGCAAGGTAGGTTTGATTCATGGAATTGAAAGCCAGCTTGAACACCACATTGCCGCTGCCTTGCACCACCAGGGCCCAAAAATCAAAGGCCAGTTGCTGAAGTTTTGGCAGTTCGCTGGTGGTTTGCATGTTGGCAATCACCGGCTTAAGTGCATCGGCCAATGCCTTGCCGCCGTGCACTGCTGCTTGCCCAGCCACCACTGGCGCCAAAGCCTTGCGCAAGGCTACGATTCCCCGGGCCACTTCGAGGTTGACTTGCCCCTGTGCACTTACCATCAGGCTTGGCAGCAGTTCAAGGCCTCCCTCGGCTTCAAAGTTCTCAACCTGTGTAGCACCACCATGGCGTACCCGAACCAGTCTGGCCTGTTGCAAACGCTTGATTGCCTCGCGCACGGCACCTCTGTTCACCCCAAGGGTTTCAGATAGCTCACGCTCAGAGGGCAATTCAGCCCCAACTGGTAATACCTTTTTAAGAATTCGATCACGAAGCTGGATGTAAACCTGCTCAGAGATCGAAATTTTTTGAATATTTTCCATGGTTTGCAGAACTGGAGGGCAAGGATTGTTTAACTGGTCAACTGATCATACCAGTTAGTTTCTAAGTGATGCAAATTGAAGTGGTTTGCCGTTTACCCCGGCTGACAAGCCTTTAACAAGGGGCAAAGTGCCGTTTTAATAAAGTGCAGTTTGGGGTGGCTATTGCGGGTCACCAAGGCAATTTCTCGGCTGGGCAAAGGCGCAGCCAGTTCAATCTGTTTCACTTCGGTTTTATGCAGCAAACCGGCCTGTATGGCCATGTCAGGCAACAAGGCACAGCCCAGGCCCGAATTCACCAACTGAACCATGGTGGCCAAGCTGCTGGCCTCAACCGGATTGCTGTCGTTGTTGTTCGCTTCCCGTTGTTTGGCGCTGCAAGCCGATACGGTGTGGTCACGCAGGCAGTGGCCTTTCTCAAGCAACAGCAGGCGGCGAGTGTCCACCTCGCGCAGGCGTACACCCGTGGTTTTACACAGGGCGTCATTCCTGTGGGCGACCAATCGCAAGGGTTCTTCAAACAGCGGAAAAGCCTTCAGTTTGCCCAAATCGATGGGCAGGGCTATCAGCGCGGCATCCAGCTCGCCGAGTTCCAGTTCTTGAAGCAAGGCTGCGGTTTGGTTTTCGCGCACGCGTAGTATCAAATCAGGAAAGCCGGTTCTGGTTTTGCTTAAAATTGCACCGAGCAAAAAGGGCGCAATGGTCGGTATGATGCCCAGCCGGAATTCTCCGCTGGCGGGGTCGGCTGCCATTTGCGCGCGCGCCACCAGGTCGCGGCTGGCCGACAAAATACTTTGTGCACGCTCCACCACTTCTACACCCACTGGCGTCAGTGCCACCCGCTGGCGGTCGCGTTCTACCAATTGCACACCCAATGTGCGCTCAAGTTCGGCAATCCCGCCTGACAAAGTAGATTGCGTGACAAAGCACAGCTCGGCCGCCCGGGTGAAGTTGAGTGTTTCAGCAACGGCCAGCAAATAGCTCAGTTGCTTCAATGAAAGGGAGCTGGCTTGGGTGTTCAGTGTGTTCATTCCTTCTTGATCGACATTTCCGATTGCTTTCATTGTAGCCACTTGTCGTACACTTAGTGTATCCACACCACCGCAGTACCTTTGTGAACAGCCGCATCCATCCAGCCCAGTTGGCCCGAACAGCGAACGCCGCATTTCTTCGCGACGCTTTGTTGCGCACGCGCGAGCGCACCTTGGGCTTGCTCGAGGACTACGTGAATGCTCTGGGACATGAGTGCACAGTGCCATGCCGCCCCGAGTTAAACCCGCCGCTCTGGGAATTGTGTCATGTGGCCTGGTTTCAAGACTGGTGGCTGGCCCGCAACCCTGACTGGGCCTTGGGTGTGCAGTGCAATCCCGATGCACCCAAGCTGGAGTCTCGCCTGTTCAATGCCGATGCGCGTCTGAATTCAAGCACCATCGCGCATGACACCCGCTGGGAAATCGGTTTGCCCGATTTGCAGGGCACCCGTGAGTATCTGGCCGCCTCGTTGCGCGACACATTGAAGTTGCTGGAGCAGGCTGATGCGTTGTGTGCCAGCGACCCCGGCAATGCCGACCAGTACCTTTATTTTTTCCGCCTGTGTGTGTTGCATGAACAAATGCACAACGAAGCCGCGGTCTTCATGGCCAAGTTGCTGAATATTCCATTGCGCCCCCACAATGCATGCAGGCCCGGCGTTCAGGAGTGCGGCGACTTGGTTCAGCTCGAGCTGCCGGCCAGCCGGTGGACTCTGGGCTGGCAAGGCGAGGGTTTCGCATTCGACAACGAAGTACCCGCCTGTGTGGTTCAGATACAGGCATTCACCATCGATTCACGTCCGGTCAGCTGGGCGCAGTATCTTGAATTTGTCCAGGCCACCCAACACCCTGTGCCTGCCTTTGTTGCATTTGAAAACGATGGCTGGATTAACCTGGGTTATGGTCAGAAAACACCGCTCAAGCTGAGTGCGCCGGCCGAGAACATCAGTTGGCTGGATGCCCAGGCGTATTGCCAGTGGGCGGGCCGCAGGTTGCCCACTGAGGCTGAATGGGAATACGCCGCACACACACAAGCCAATATGCAGTGGGGGCAGGTGTGGGAATGGACAGCCAGTACCTTCCTTCCCTTCGACGGGTTCAAAATGCACCCTTACGTCGATTACTCCAAACCCTGGTTTCATGATCGAAAGGTACTGAAGGGTGCAAGTTGGGCCACTTCTGCCGAAATGGTTCACCCCAAATACCGCAACTATTTTCAACCGGACCGGCAAGACGTGTTGTCCGGCTTCAGAACCTGTGCCATTGATCGGTAAAAACGATTAACTTCAAAGAAATTATCCGTTAGACGAATAATATGCTCTGGGGCAAACTGATGGTGTATTCAAGCCTTTGAAGCACAGGAGCCCGCCATGAGTTTTCATCAAATGACCAAAATTGTGGGTCTGAACATTGCCGGCCAAGCTGGGCTGGACGCCGTTCGTGCGTTTCGCGCTGTGCGTGGCGTGCTCGGCATTCTGATTGTTGCGCTGGGTTTGTACCTCATCGTCACACAAGGCGCACCTGCGGCCTGGGCTGCGGTTCAGTACATTGCGGCGAGCCCCTCCAAGCTTCAGGCCGTCGAGTTCTCGGCCATTGCGGGTGCGGCCACCGGCCTTGGCGGCATGGCGTTGCTGGTCATGAAAAAAATTGATGACAAAGGCTTGGGTTTGTTCATCGCGATCGCAGGCGGCATGATGGCCGCCGCAGCGGTGATGTCCCTGTTTATCCCTGCCATTCAAACGGAAGGCGCTTTGATGGTGGTGCTGGCGGCCACAGCAGCAGGCTACGGTGTGATGACATTGCTTGACCAAACCCTGCCGCATGAACACCCCGTGGCAGGCCCGGAAATGGCGGGCAATCAACGCCTGCGCATGGCCTTGCTGATGACCATTGCCATTGCTTTGCACAACGTACCGGAAGGTTTTGCAGTGGGTGCCAGTGCAGGCAACCTGAACGGTGCCTCCGGCGCGGCATTCTCGATCGGTTTGCAAAACATTCCCGAAGGCTTGATCGTGGCCACAGCCTTGTGGAGCATTGGCGTGCACAAAGCGCTTGCTGCGCTGGCTGCATTGGCCACAGGGTTGGTTGAACCACTGGGCGCTGGTTTGGGGGTTATCACGGCCGATTCATGGGCCATGGGTACGCCCGCTTCAATGGCTTTCGCCGCGGGTGCCATGGCATTTGTGGTTTGCAATGAAATGATTCCGGAGAGCATCAAAATGACTGGAAAACTGAAAACAATTTACACGGCCGGTGTATCCACTGTGCTTACTGCCATCGCATTGGGTTGGATGGGTGCCTGATCTCGCAAGGTGTCATGTAAGCAGGTAATAATGAGCACTCCACATTCAGGATTGCTTTCACCATGCGTTTGTTGTTTGTAGTGCCGCTGTTGTTTACGCTAGTTGCCTGCTCATCGAGCAACGCGCCGCCCGCCGGGCTGATCGCCTACAGTTGTGTCGCTGGCGAGGCTGTGCATTTAATGGCATTTGATCCGCACCCCACGCGCCGCGCTTGGGCCACCTTGGGCGGCAGCGCGCAGAAAGGCGAATCGTCCGCACAAACTGCTGTTCGAGAGTTCACCGAAGAATCCAATTGCGTATACAGCAGTGCTGACATCGACATCGGTCAGCTCAAGGGCCCTTCCATCTCGCCCGGTGTGCCTTTTCATCTGTACATAGCGCAGGTGCCTTTCAAATCCGTCGATGACATCGCTCAAACCCGCCAGTGTGTGGACATAGAACGCAGTCAGTGGGTGTGGGTGCGTCACCTTGATCTGGTGCGCGCCATTAATCAATACAGCGAAGCCGGGCAAGATCGACCCACTGTGCCCACCGTGCAGGGCCAGCCCACGCAGGTACCTTTGTGGGGTCGGGGTGTTGAGTCGCTGAAAAAAGCCTTGCAAGACGGTGTGCTGCCAGAGACCATCAACTGCAGTGCCACTCAACTGTCTTGATATTAGCCGACCAGGTTAAGCGGTGAATGCAAAGCTTTGCATCGACAGGGCTTTGTAACGCACATCCTCGGGCAGCACATTGACCTTGAAGTTGTTCGCCGCTGCACCCATGGCAAAAGGCAGGGGCAGGTAGTGGTCGTCGTCAGGGTGGGCCCGTGCAAAGTGTGGCGCTTCAAATTCTGCGCGCGCAATCGCCTTGCTGTCGCACGCCTGTAAACGTTCCTGAACCCATGTATTGAATTCGTGCACATAAGGCAGGTTTTGCGCCTGCGCATCACTTCCTGCCTTGGCGGCGCCTATGTCCATGTCATCAAAATTGTGCGTCAAGCTGCCACTTCCAATCACCACCGCTTTCTTGTGGCGGGCAAATTCACCCACCAAGGCACCAATATTCAATGCAGTTTCGCCATTCCAGTCCGCAGGCATGCTGAGTTGCAACATGGGTGGTCCACCATTTGGAAACAGGTGAATGTAGGGCACCCAAGCCCCATGATCAAAACCTTGTTGTGGGCGCAGTCCAGCTTCCAGGCCCTTTGCAGCCAAATGAGCGGTGAGTTGCGATGCCAGTTCAGGCGCACCGCAAATTTCCGGTTTCAGTTCGTACAGCGGTTTTGGAAAACCATAAAAGTCGTGAACAATCACGGGCGCTTCGTGGCTGGTCACTGCCAGCTTGCCGCTACGCCAATGGGGGCTTAGTACAATCAGTGCGCGCGTGTCCTGGGCAAGCAGTTGTTGTCCCAAGGTTTCCAAGGCTTGGCCGGGCAGGCCGGGTTCCAGTGCATAAGTGGGTGCGCCGTGGCTGATAAAAATTGAATGAATGGTTGTGCTCATGGTCGAAGTGCAGCTGTCATCGTGTTGACCTAGATTAACGCGACTATCTTTCAAGATCGAGGTAACTTTTTTGTATGACTCGTCGAAACTATCTGTACAACTTGCCCAGACCATGCATTATTGGCAACACACTGCGTAGAAAAACCAAGGAATTGAAATGAAGAAAATTGTTCTGCTGCTCATTGTTGCATCTGTTGTGGCGGTGTTTGCTTTCGACCTTCACAGTTTGCTGACACTCGACAGCCTTAAAAGTCGCCTTGAGCAGTTCCGCGAATTTCAAACCGAATCGCCTTGGCTGGTCGCCGGCGTATTCTTCGCAGCCTATGTGTTGGTCACCGCGTTTTCAATTCCGGGTGCTGCAGTCATGACCTTGGCCGCAGGTGCCTTGTTTGGTTTGCTGCAAGGGTTGATTCTGGTGTCGTTTGCATCCACCATCGGTGCCACGCTCGCTTTTGTCGGTGCACGTTACCTGCTGCGCGATTCTGTGCAAGCCAAGTTTGGTACCCGCCTGAAAGCGATCAATGAGGGCGTTGAAAAAGAGGGCGCTTTTTACTTGTTCACACTGCGCTTGGTGCCCGTGTTCCCATTCTTTCTGATCAACCTGCTCATGGGTTTGACCAGCATGAAGGCTTTCACCTTTTTCTGGGTCAGCCAGCTTGGCATGTTTGCAGGCACCGTGGTGTACGTGAATGCCGGTACCGAACTTGCAAAAATTGACAGCCTTGCCGGCATTCTTTCACCTGGCCTTATTCTTTCATTCGTGTTGCTGGGCATATTCCCGTTGATCGCAAAAAAAGTGACCGACAAAATCAAGGCTCGGAAGGTGTATGCCCAATGGACCAAGCCTGTGAAATTTGATCGCAACATGGTGGTGATCGGGGCGGGTGCGGCGGGTTTGGTGAGCTCTTACATTGCTGCCGCAGTGAAGGCTAAAGTGACCCTGGTTGAAGCCCACAAAATGGGCGGCGATTGCCTGAACTTTGGTTGCGTGCCTTCCAAGGCCATCATTAAAAGTGCAAAGCTGGCTCACCAAATGCGCCATGCCGACAAATATGGTTTGCATGCAGCCACGCCCAGCTTCAGCTTCAAGGCGGTCATGGCCCGTGTGCACGACATCATCAAAGCCATTGAGCCGCACGACAGCGTAGAACGCTACACCGGCCTTGGAGTGGATGTGATTCAAGGCTATGCAACCATTGTCGATCCCTGGACAGTTGAAATCAAACACAACAGCGGTGAAACCAGCCGCTTGACCACCCGCAGCATTGTGATTGCTGCTGGCGCCCAACCGGTGGTGCCACCTTTGCCCGGTATTGAAACCAGTGGTTACCTGACCAGCGACACCTTGTGGGACGAATTCGAAAAACGCGACGACCTGCCCAAACGTTTGGTGGTGCTGGGCGGTGGCCCCATTGGCAGCGAATTGGCTCAAGCCTTTGCACGTTTGGGCTCACAAGTAACCCAGGTTGAATTGGGCGATCGAATCATGGTGCGCGAAGACCCGGAAATTTCCGCCATGGCCATGGACAGCATGCGCGCCGATGGCGTGAATATTTTGACCCAACACAAAGCCGTTCGGTTTGAGCGCAGAGGCGATCAAAAAGTATTGGTCACCGAACACCAAGGCAACACCGTTGAAATTGAATTTGACGATGTGATTTGCGCAGTGGGTCGCAAAGCACGCCTGACCGGTTATGGCCTTGAAAAACTGGGCATTGAAACCAACCGCACTGTGGTCACCAACGAATACCTTGAAACCCTGTACCCCAATATTTTTGCAGCAGGCGATGTGGCAGGTCCCTATCAATTCACCCACGTGGCTGCGCACCAAGCGTGGTATGCCTCAGTGAATGCATTGTTCGGCCATCTTAAAAAATTCAAGGCCGATTATTCAGTCATTCCCTGGACCACTTTTACTGATCCTGAAGTGGCACGCGTGGGTTTGAATGAACAGGATGCCAAAGAGCAGGGCGTTGCCTACGAGTTAACACGCTATGGCATTGACGACCTGGACCGCGCGATTGCCGACAGCGATGCACACGGTGTGGTGAAGGTGTTGACCGTGCCGGGCAAGGACAAAATTCTGGGTGTGACCATTGCCGGAGTGCATGCAGGCGATTTGTTGGCTGAATTCGTTTTGGCCATGAAACATGGTTTGGGTTTGAACAAAATTCTGGGCACTATTCACACCTACCCCACATTGGCTGAGGCCAACAAATACGCTGCGGGTGAATGGAAGCGGGCGCATGCGCCGGAGAAAGTGCTGCTGTGGTTGGGCAAGTACCATGCGTGGCGGTTGGGCTGATCCAGGTTTGTTCAGTCGCTGGTTTGTTTAGTCCGATCTGCTGGGGTTTCAATCTCTCGGCGCTTCTTGATCGCCCACTCGGCTTGGGTTCCGATCTCTCGCCAGAAAACCTGTTGATCCCTTGCTGAGCCTCGCGATGCCTGAGAACGGCCCTCCAAAAAAGCGGGTCGGGTCCGTTCTCTGTTGCCCATGCTAGGCAACACCGGCCCTGCTCGGCACGCAAGGGCAGGTTTTCTTGAAGGCGAGGCGATCGAAACACCGCCGCCGATTGGGCCAGAAACTGCAGCGGTGACCCTTCAAGTTCAGTTCCCAATAAGCCAGTTCAGTGCGACACAAGTAACCCGCGCAAAGGTCACTCGCGAAGATCGCCCCAAGCTCCTCGCGGTACAATAAACCTTCAATGCAGCGCCAAGGAGAATTCAATGAGCACACCCAACGCACCTTACGATCTCGTCGTCATCGGCGGTGGTTCAGGCGGAGTGGCCAGCGCCCGCCGCGCGGCCAGCTATGGCGCCAAAGTCGCACTCATCGAATCCAGCCGGCTGGGTGGTACCTGTGTTATTCGCGGTTGTGTGCCCAAAAAACTCATGATGTATGCCGCACAGTTTGGTCAAACCCTGCGAGAAGGTTTGCAGCCCGGCTGGCAAGTAGCACAAGCAGAATTCTCAATGGCCCAATGGCAAGAAGCCAAAGGCAAGGAAATTGACCGGCTCGAAGGCATCTACGCCCGCATGCTTGAAAACAGTGGGGTTGAAACCATACGCGGTCATGGTGTGATCAAATCCACCACAGAAGTTCAAGTGGGCGATCGGGTATTAAACACCCAGCGAATTTTGATCGCCAGTGGCGCGGCTCCCAATCGCAGCGCGTTTCCGGGGCTTGAGCTTGCCGCAACCTCGAATGAACTGCTTGATCTTTCTACGTTGCCCAAACGTGTGGGTGTGATTGGCGCAGGTTATATCGCGCTCGAATTTGCATGCATATTGCGCGGCCTCGGTTCTGAGGTCTCGGTGTTCTATCGTGGTGACTTGCCCTTGCGCGGTTTCGATGAAGGCATTCGAAATCGCTTGGTCACCGCCATGAAACTGCAAGGCATTCAATTGTTTCCCGACACCGATTTCAAATCGCTTGGCCAACAAGGAGCCTCGTTTGAATTGCAAACCGCAGCAGGAGCGCACACGTTTGATTTTGTATTGAATGCCACAGGTCGCAGCCCCAACACGCAAGGCTTGGGACTCGAAAACATTGGCCTGCGTACGGGGCCTGCCGGTGAAATTGAAGTGAACAAATACAGCCACACTGGCATTAAAGGTGTGTATGCCGTGGGCGATGTCACCAACCGTGTGAACCTGACACCTGTGGCCATCGCAGAAGGGCGCGCACTGGCTGAAAATGAGTTCAACGGGAAAAATCTCTGGGTGGATCACAGCAGCGTGCCCACAGCCACTTTCACCTCACCGCCCATTGGCAGTGTTGGCTTGACCGAAGAACAGGCTGCCAAGCGCGCACCCACCCGTGTGTATGAAACAGAGTTCACGCCCATGAAAACCAAGTTCTCGGGCGGTGAACAGAAAACCTACATGAAGTTGCTGATCGATGATGTCACTGACCGAGTAGTGGGTATTCACATGCTTGGAGACGATGCCCCCGAGATGATCCAGCTTCTGGGCGTGTTGTACACCATGGGTGCGACCAAAGCCGATTTTGATCGCACCATTGCCGTTCATCCAAGCTCTGCGGAGGAGTGGGTGTTGTTGCGTGAACTGACCCGCAAAGTCGGATAGACATCACTCGATCACTACATGTGGTGATGGTGCTCAGGTTAGACCCATCGCCAACTTCAAATTCCGTTGCTAGAGTCCCGCATGGTTTTACCATTAGGGCCTCTGCGCAACGTGTCAGCTTCTCAATTTTCATCAACCCCGGCAACATCAGTTGAACCAGAGGCATTGCTTGCACCTTCCTGGGCGGCACCCTTTGTGCAGGGTGACTGTGGCCCCAATCTTGAATACGACAACGCATTTCTTGAACTGCAACAAGCAGCCCGAGGCAAGCCAGAAACCCAGTTTGAAGCAGCAACACCACCCGACTGGAGTGCTGTAGAAACCGGTGCCGTGCAATTGCTGGAGCGCAGTCGAGATTTGCGCTTGGTGGTGTTGTGGGCCGAATCGCGTTTGAATCTGGGTGGTTTGCAAACCCTGCCCGAAAGTTTAGGTGCGCTGGCCAGCCTGCTCGAAACGGCATGGTCTGTCGTCAATCCGCCTCTCGATGATGGCGATCCCTATGCCCGCATCAACGTCATTGAAGGGCTTGGATTCGGCGGCTCATTTTTTCAATCCCTGCGCAATTGTGTCGTGGTTGGAAATCCGCGAATTGGCGACGTTCGCCTAAAAGACTTCGAAGCGCTCACTGGCAATTCTCCTGGCACTGAAGTGCCCGTGTCTCGCGAGCAAATCGAGCTGTTCTTTCGGTCACCGGAAGGCAAGGCTGAAGCCTTGCGTGCCATGTTGTTGAGCAGCCAGCTTTACTTGAACAGAATTCTCGCCGCGCTGGCCCAACATGTCGAAGCGGATCGGTTGCCGCAACTTTCCGAATTCGGTGTGTTGCTGAACCATGTGCTGTCCTGCCTGCCCGAACCCCAAATGGAACAAAACCCAGCGGCTGTGCCACACAGTACTTTGTTCGATTCAAGCTGTAATTCAAGCAAGCCCGCGCCCTCAATGGTTTCGGCAGGAATTCATTCCCGTGCGCAAGCTTTGGCGGCCATTGATCAAGTGTGTGCCTACCTTGAGCATGCCGAGCCGACCAACCCGGCGCAGCTTCTCTTGAAACGGGCGCGTCGCCTGATCGACAAAAACTTCATGCAGTTGATGAAAGACCTTGCACCAGAGGCCTTGGCCGAGGTGGCAAAAATCATGGGAGTCAATCCCGATTCTCTCGAGCAGGAAGATGCTTAAAGTCGCCCTGCGTTTACCCATTCTTCTTACTTGCGAGATTGATCAATGAGCGGACAAAAATTTGTGGGGCGCAATCGTGCACCCCGCGTACAAATTGAGTATGACGTTGAAGTGTACGGTTCACAGAAAAAGGTACAGCTGCCTTTTGTCATGGGGGTCATGTCCGACTTGTCCGGCAAATCCGAGGTGCCATTGGCACCGGTGGCCGAGCGTGATTTCCTGGAAGTGGATGTCGACAACTTTGATGCACGCATGAAAAGCATCAAGCCGCGCGTTGCCTTCCATGCGCCCAACCACCTCACCGGCGAAGGCAATGTGGCGGTCGATATCACTTTTGAATCCATGGACGATTTCAGCCCTGCGGCGATAGCGCGAAAAGTAGAACCTCTGCGCAAGTTGCTGGAGGCACGCCAGCAACTGTCCAACCTGCTCACTTACATGGATGGCAAAAATGGTGCTGAAGAGTTGCTGGCAAAACTGCTGGCTGACCCTGCCTTGCTGAAAAGCCTGTCAACCAGCGTCAAGCCTGTTGAATCAACCTCCCCTGAAGGTGAGTAATCATGTCTGAACAACGCCAAAATCATGCGCTTGATGTCATCGAACTTGAGGGCAGTGAACTGTCTTCCCTGTTGCAAAAAGAATTCAAACCGAAAACCGATGAGGCCAGGTCTGAAGTAGAGTCCGCGGTGCTTACCCTGGCGCAGCAGGCGCTTGAAGGGGTGGAGCTGGTGGGCGACGATGTGGTTGATTCCATCGAGCGAATGATCGCCGCGATCGATCAAAAGCTTTCCGTACAAATCAATGAAATTATTCATCATGCCGATTTCCAGCAAATGGAAAGTGCCTGGCGCGGCCTCAATTACCTGGTCAACAACACTGAAACCGATGAATTCTTGAAAATTCGTTTCATGAATGTGTCCAAAACCGAATTGGCCAAAACCTTGAAACGGTACAAGGGTGTGGCTTGGGATCAAAGCCCGGTGTTCAAGAAAATTTACGAGCATGAATATGGTCAGTTCGGTGGTGAACCTTATGGCTGCCTAATTGGCGATTACTACTTCGATCACTCACCTCCCGATGTGGAAATGCTGGGCGAACTCGCGAAAATCAGCGCCTCTGCACATGCCCCGTTCTTGTCGGCAGTGTCCCCGGCCACTTTGCAAATGGACTCCTGGCAAGAACTTGCCAATCCACGCGACCTGACCAAAATTTTTTCCACACCCGACTATGCCGCTTGGCGCAGCTTGCGCGACGCAGACGACTCCAAATACCTCGGCTTGACCATGCCACGTTTTCTGGCCCGTCAGCCCTACGGTGCAAAAACCAACCCAGTGGAGGAATTCGCTTTTGAAGAAGACACGGGTCTGGCCGATCACAGCCGCTACACGTGGGCCAACTCGGCTTATGCCATGGCGGTGAACATCAACCGATCATTCAAGGAGTACGGCTGGTGCTCACGCATTCGCGGCATTGAATCGGGCGGCGCAGTACCCAACCTGCCCACGCACACCTTCCCCACTGACGATGGTGGAGTGGACATGAAGTGCCCCACTGAAATCGCCATTTCCGATCGTCGTGAGGCTGAGCTTAGCAAAAGCGGTTTCTTGCCGCTGATTCACAAAAAGAACAGTGATCTGGCAGCCTTCATTGGTGCGCAGTCTTTGCACAAACCTGCCGAGTACGAAGATCCGGACGCAACAGCCAATGCGAAATTGGCTGCCCGTCTTCCATACCTGTTTGCCACCTGTCGTTTTGCGCATTACCTGAAGTGCATCGTGCGCGACAAAGTGGGTTCATTCAAGGAACGCGCCGACATGCAGCGCTGGTTGCAAGACTGGATCATGCAATACGTGGACGGCGATCCCGCAAATTCCTCCGAGGCGGTTAAAGCCTCTCGTCCGCTTGCCGCAGCCGAAGTGGTTGTTGAGGAAATAGAGGGCAACCCCGGCATGTACGCCTCACGATTCTATTTGCGCCCGCACTACCAGCTAGAGGGCCTCACCGTGTCTTTGCGTTTGGTCAGCAAGTTGCCATCCGCCAAAGCGTCTTAAAACTTGAACTATTAATCAACCAATTACAGAGGGAATCAAATGTCCGTAGACATGTTTTTGAAAATCAAGGGTGTAGATGGCGAATCCGTAGACAGCGTACATGCCAAAGAGATCGATATTGCTGCCTGGAGCTGGGGCATGTCCCAGTCGGGCACAACCCATGTGGGCCGTGGTGGTGGTGCAGGCAAAGTCAGCGTGCAGGACATCAGCTTCACCAAGTACATTGACAAGGCAACGCCAAACCTGATCAAGGCATGTTGCAACGGCAAGCATTTCGACGAAGCCATTCTGACCGTGCGCAAGGCAGGTGAAAAACCACTGGAATATGTTGTGCTGACGATGAAAGACGTCATCATCTCCAACGTAAGCCAGGGTGGCTCTGGTGGTGAAGACCGCCTGACAGAAACCGTGACTTTGAACTTTGCCGAGTTCAGCTATGTGTACGTGCCACAGAAGAAAGACGGTGGCCCCGAAGGCAAGGTTGAGGCCACATTCAATATTGCAACCAACTCCGAGAAGTAATCGGACAGCCAGGAAACACAATGTCGAAAGTCGATATGTTCCTGGCCCTGGATGGTTCCCGCCAAGGGGCCATCCAAGGGGAAAGCCAGGTCAGTGGTCATGTGGGTGAAATAGAAATCGCCGGTTGGTCTTGGGGCATGTCCCAGCAAGTCCATTCATCATCGCAACTTGCATCCAAAGCCTCGGTGCGTACATTGAGCGTGCAAAAGGCGATCGACAGCTCGACCACCGCAATCATGAGTGCCTTGAAATCTGCAGAGCTGCTGAGCAAAGTGGTGCTCACTTGTCGCGACCCTGGTGGCCTTGCAACCATTGATTACCTCCGTATAACTTTGCGCAAGGCGCGTATTTGCGATTATGAAATCACAGGCAGTGCAAGCGATGGCCGACAGGTCGGGGAGTCATTTTCGATTGCATTCAAGGAAATCGAAGTGGTGTATACCCCCAAGTCGGCAGCCAATTTAAAGGCAGGTGCCTGCACTTACATTGACGTGTATGAGTAAGTCTCGGGACGCGCTGCAACCAGCCTTGCTGGATCGTCTTCAGGATGACGAGCCCGCCATTCAAACTGAATCTGCCAATAGTCGCTTCATTACCAAAGAAGCGCTGCGTCAGCTGGTGCTGCGCGATCTCGAACAGTTGCTGAATGCAACCCGTGTTCTTGACAGCAAGTGTCTTGAGGGTCAGCCGCAATTGAATGAGTCTGTGCTGGCTTATGGCATGCCCCCGGTGGCGGGAAAAATTGCGTCCATGATCGATGTCAAAGATTTTGAACGAACCGTGGCCAATCTTATTCGGCGGTTCGAACCGCGAATCGATGGAAGTTCATTGAAAGTAACGGCGGAAACCCAACAAGGTTTGATGCATTTGCACAATGTGATTGGCCTGCGTATTTCCGGTTTGTTGTGGGCTCAGCCCTACCCAATCGAATTGATGTTGCGCACTGAAGTGGATCTTGAAACCGGCAAGGTGCTGTTGTTGCCGCTCTCAGGTTTCTGAGCCGCGGGCATCGAAGCAGCATGGACCCGCGTTTACTTCAGTTTTATATTCAGGAGCTTGCTCACGTGCGCGACACGGGTGCCGAGTTCGCTGCGCGCTTTCCTAAAATTGCGTCGCGCCTGTCGATGGATGCAACCGAGGTACAAGACCCCTATGTTGAAAGATTGCTGGAGGGTTTTGCTTTTCTGACTGCCCGGGTTCAGCTTCGCTTGAACGAGGAGTTTCCGCGGTTTACCGAGCAATTGCTCAACTGCATCAGCCCGAATTTTTTAGCCCCTGTGCCCGCCATGGGGGTGGTGCAACTCAATCCCAATCACAGCGATGTTGCCCTGAAAAAAGGCATTTCACTTTCAGCCGGCACCGTGCTGCAAAGCCAGGTGGCCAAGGGCATCAACACGCCCTGCAAGTTCAGGGTTGGGCACAGTTTAACCTTGTGGCCCTTGGTCATTCAGGCCATTGAACACGGCCCTTTCAAGGCCCATGTGCCAACCATGCGGGGTGGCAAGCAGCCACGGTCAGCTTTGCTGGTCACCATCGAGAATTCAACGCACTCTGCATTGTCCCAACTGCCATTGGATGAACTCGATTTTCATGTCAGTTGTGGTGATGAATACGCCTACGCACTCCTTGAAAGGTTGTGTCATCAAACTGTCTCGGTTGGCATTCGTGCACCTGAACAAGTCGATTGGAAATGGTTACCTCTTCCGTGTGTTGCTGCTTTGGGGCTTGATGATTCCGAGGCACTGCTCCCGGTCCATTCAAACCAGTTCAGTGGCATGCGTTTGTTGCAGGAGTTTTTTGCGTTTCCGGCCCGATTTCTGTTTTTCCGTGTTCAAGGTTTAAGGCGTTTTCTCGCCAGTTGCCAGCATTCCACATTTCAGCTGGCCTTCTGTTTTGCCGAGCCAAATACCGAGCTAGACCGTGTGGTGGGAGTGGATTCATTGGCCTTGAATTGCACCCCTGTGGTCAATTTGTTTGAACAGAATTGCGACCGCGTGTTGCTGGATGAACGTTTGCATGAAGTGCAAGTGCAGCCCAATCGCAGCAAGCCACACGATTTTGAAGTGCACTCGGTGCTGGGCGTGCAGGGGTATGGACAAAACAAGGTGCAGGAATTGCCGCCTTTGTATGCGGTGTCGACCCAAGCCAACACCCATAACGATTGTGAGACCCCCAGATTCGTACACCGGCGTGTGCCCACTTTGCTGTCAGAAAAACAAGTGCGCGAGGGTGGTCGTTCCTCGTACTCAGGCAGTGATGTTTATCTTGGCCTTACCTTGCCCACTGGTGAACTCATTCAAACACATGGGCTTGAACAGCTGGCGGTGAAGGCTTTGTGTACCAATCGGGATTTGCCCTTGCTAATGCCCGTGGGGCAAGGGCCCACAGACCTGGCCTGGCCTGGCAACTTGCCCGTTCACTCCATTCGCTTTTTGCGCGGCCCCAGCCGTCCAAAGGCGGCCATGTATGGCGGGCAAAGTTGCTGGCAGTTGATCGAGCACTTGTCACTGAACTACCTTGGCTTGATCGATCAAGATGCCCTGGCTTTGGGGCAGCTTTTGGCCTTGCACGCCGACCCTGCGCAGCAGGCTCATCAACACATGGCCAGGGCCATTCTGGCAGTTGAGTCGCAACCACTGGTGTCGCGTGTTGTCCGTCAAGGCAGGCCGGCTGTGGTGCGTGGCTTGCTGGTTACGCTCACACTGGATGAACTGGCCTTGCAGGGCACTGGTGCCCTGGTGCTGGGCAGTGTGCTGGCCTTCTACCTTGCAAGCCATGTGTCGGTGAATTCATTTGTGCAAACCCGGGTATGCCTGCACAGCACGGGTGCAGTGTTTGATTTTCCTGCACGGTCGGGCAACCGGCCTTTGCTGTAGCAGGGCTTGTACAAATGAGCGCGCTCAAACCACCTGCCCTGAATTTTTTTGCCTTGCTGCGGCAAATTGAACATGCCCATTCGGGCAAGCCTTTGCTTGGAAAATCATTGCGTCTGCGTGATGACCCTGTGCGTTTGGGGCAGCGTCCCTACCTTGATTTCGCCACGCAAGATTTCAAACGCGAAGACACCATTGTGGCTGGGCGTTTGGGTGCGATTCCAAAGTTGTACATCCAGAATTTCGGTTTGTTGGGCCCCAATGGCGCCTTGCCACTGCATTACACAGAACATGCCTACACGCGGATTCACCAGTGGAATGACCCCACATTCGCCGAGTTTCTGGATATCTTTCACCATCGGGCTTATTTGTTGTTTTACAGGGCATGGGCCGAGTCGCAGCCACATATTGCCTATCACCGCAAAACGTTCAATCCGTTTGCGCAGCATTTGAATAGTTTGGTGGGCCATGGTGCATCATCCAGCTGGGGGCGCGAGGCCTTGCCCACTCATTTTCGCGCCAGTCTGGCAGCGCACTTCACCCGGCGAAGCAAAACACAGGAAGGCCTGGCCAACAGCCTGTCGGCCTTGACTGGTTTGCCGGTGCAAATTTTTCCCTTTCAGGCGCAATGGCTGCAATTGCCTGTGCAGGCTGCCCCACAAGTGCTTGGGCGTGGGGCCATGCTTGGCAGCAGGGTGTGGTGTGCGCAAAGCAAAATAAAAATTGATATTGGTCCCATGGCCTACAGCGCTTACCAACAACTGTTGCCCGCCACCGAAGGCCGCAAGCGCCTTGTGCAGGCAGCCCATGCCTACCTGGGGCTTGAATTTGATTGTGAATTTGCACTTCAAATCAGCCCTGACAAAATTCCGCAAGCTTGCCTTGACGGCACAGCCCAGTTGGGGCGCACGGCATGGCTGGGTGAACTACAGCTGCACAAACGCGCGCAACAGCCGACCACCGTTCGCATGAAATGTCCTGCGGTTCCCACCTATTCTTCATTGTCCCGGAGTTCAGCATGAGCAATATCAGCCGTGTTTCGCTGTTTGCCAAATTAAATCCCATTGCATTCAAATCGGTTGAAGGCGCCACTGTGCTGTGCAAACTGCGAGGCAATCCCTATGTGCAATTGGTGCACTGGGTTGCGCAAATTCTTCAACAAGATGACAGCGACTGGCATCACATTCTTCGGCATTTTGAGCTGGATGCAAGCGCCGTACTTGCCGACGTGCAGCGCGCACTTGAGCGTCAGCCCGGCGGTGCGCAAGGTATTTCCGATTTGTCAGAGCATGTGACCAATGCCGTAGAAAGGGCGTGGGTTTATGGCTCACTCATGTTTGGCGCACAGAAAGTACGCACAGGCCATGTGTTGGTGGCTTTGCTGAAAACCGATTTTCTGTTGCATGAACTGCTGAAAATTTCACCCCGCTTCAAACAGATTCCTGAAGCCGCGCTCAGTGAAAACTTTGCACAACTGGTGGCAAACTCCGCCGAGCAGTCTTTGTTGACTGCCGACGTGCCACCGGGTGCACTGCCCGGGCAGGCCAGCGGAGCCATGCCTGCTGCCCAGCTGGGCGGTGAAGAGGCCTTGACGTGCTACACCGTGGACCTGACCGACAAAGCACGCAACGGCGAAATAGACCCGGTGTGTGGTCGTGAACTGGAGGTGAGGCAGATTGTCGATATTTTGCTGCGCCGGCGCCAAAACAACCCCCTGATTACCGGTGAAGCGGGTGTGGGCAAAACTGCGGTGGTTGAAGGGTTTGCCTTGCAGGTGGTGGCTGGTGATGTACCACCCGCTTTGCAAGGAGTGCGAATATTAACTCTCGACCTGGGTTTGTTGCAGGCCGGTGCTTCCATGAAAGGCGAGTTCGAACAGCGGCTACGCCAGGTGATTGATGAAATTCAGGCCAGCGAGCAAAGCACCATTTTGTTCATCGATGAGGTGCACACCTTGGTGGGTGCTGGTGGCAATCAGGGCACCGGTGATGCCGCCAATTTGCTCAAGCCCGCCTTGGCGCGTGGCACGCTTCGAACCATAGGGGCGACAACCTGGGCAGAGTACAAAAAATACATCGAAAAAGACCCGGCACTGACGCGGCGTTTTCAGGTGGTGCAGGTGGATGAGCCTTGCGAGGCCAGGGCTATCGACATGCTGCGCGGTTTGGCCGTGGCCATGCAGGTGCACCATGGGGTTTGGCTGCTTGATGAAGCAGTGCAGGCGGCGGTGCGTTTGTCACACCGTTACATTCCCGCGCGGCAGTTGCCAGACAAGGCGATCAGTCTGCTCGACACCGCATGCGCACGCGTGGCTGTTTCCCAGCACGCCACACCTGCACCAATCGAGTCGGTTCACAAACGGTTGACTGCTTTGCGTGTTGAGCGACAGGCGATTGAAAAGGAAGCAGCATTTGGGCGTGAGCATGCAGCACGGATTGGTGAAATTGAAGAAGCATCGATCAGGCTGACCGAGGAATTGGAGAAGTTGCAATCGCAATGGCAAGAGGAAAAGCGGGTTCTGGATTCCCTGCTGACTTTGCGCCGTGCCGTTGATCGAACAGATGCCAATGAAACTAGCAGTGGGCAGGCATTGGCCAATCTTGAGCAATTGAAGGCGCTGGAATGCGAGATCAAGGCGCTGCAAGGCGAAACACCCATGATTCACCCACAGGTGGATGCGCAGTGCGTGGCGGCCGTGGTGGCCGACTGGACAGGTATTCCCGTTGGGCGCATGGTGCGCAATGAAATTGAAAACGTGCTGAACCTGAGTGGCGCGCTGGGTGCACGCATTGTGGGCCAGCCGCATGCGCTGGAAACGATTGCGCGTCGAATTCAAACCAGTCGCGCCGGGCTGGATGACCCGAACAAACCGGTGGGTGTGTTCATGCTGGCGGGCACTTCGGGCGTGGGGAAAACTGAAACTGCTTTGGCCCTGGCCGAGAACCTGTACGGCGGCGAGCACAATGTGGTCACCATCAATATGAGTGAATACCAGGAGGCGCACACAGTGTCTTCACTGAAAGGCGCACCACCCGGTTACGTGGGGTATGGTGAAGGCGGTGTGTTGACCGAGGCCGTGCGCCGCAAGCCCTACAGTGTGGTGTTGCTGGATGAAGTCGAGAAAGCCCACCCCGATGTGCACGAGCTGTTTTTTCAGGTGTTTGACAAAGGCTGGATGGAGGACGGCGAAGGACGCCGAATTGATTTTCGCAACACCCTGATATTGTTGACCACGAATGTGGGCACCCCTGAATTAATGGCGCTTTGCAAAGCGGGTTTGCACGCCGGAGAAATGCCTGAACCCGAGGAACTTGTGAAGGCCCTGCGTGCACCCATGTTGCAAGTGTTTCCACCTGCCTTGTTGGGGCGGCTGGAAGTGGTGCCGTATTACCCGCTTTCCAGTGACATGCTGGCCAACATCGTTCGCTTGCAGTTAAGCCGCATTCAGCAACGCATTGCTTCTACACACCGAATGGTGGTTCAAATTGACCCGTCGGTGATTGAACGCATTGTGGCCCGTTGCAACGAGGTTGAATCGGGCGGGCGCATGGTGGGCACCATTTTGAGCAACACTTTGTTGCCCACAGTGAGCCGTCAATTGTTGCAGGCCACGCTGCTGGGCAAATCAGTCAGCACATTGAGTATCAGCACAGATGGCCACGAGTTCACGTATCAGTACGACTAAAACGACCACAATAAAACTGCCATGCTCAACGTTGCCGCAGTTGCCCGGCCGGCGAAGTGCACTGCAAACCTTGTTGGGTTTGGCAGGCGTGTTGTCGGTTGCACCACTTGTTTTTCGACTGCAACCTGCCCGGGCGGGCAATGTGGCAAGCAATTCGGCTGCGCCCTACACGCACAGGCTGGCTTTGTTGATCGGCAATGGTGATTACCCGGTTCCACACGATTTGCCGCCCATTCACAAAAATGTGATGGACCTTGGCGAGGCCTTGGCTTTTCGGGGGTTTGATGTAACCCAGGCCATGAACCTGGATGAAAGCAGCCTGCAAACCACGGTGAACGAATTTGTAAAACGGGTTGAGCAAGCGCCTCCGAATGCGGTCACTCTGTTTTATTACGCAGGCCACGGTTTGCAGGTGGACTCCAACAATTTGTTGTTGGGCTCGGGGGCGAACCCCACGGCACCTCGCCGTGATTTACTGGCGCGCTCCCTGGTGCTTCAGCAAAAGTTGCTGGCTGCACTGCCACCCAGGCCGCAGGCCTTGAACATCACGGTGATTGATGCATGCAGAACCGATTTGCGCAATGCATTAGGCGATGGTGAGGGTTTGAATCAGGTTGAAGCACCCGTGGGCAGCCTGGTGTGTTTTTCAACAGGGGCTGGCAAACCCGCCGTGTCCCCGGCCAGTGCGGATCAAAACACTTTTTACACGGGTGCTTTGGTAAAACTGCTTCGGGAGTCGGAAGGTCATATCACTTTCAACGATTTGTTTCGAATGGTGAAGGAAGATGTGGAGAACACCATGCTGAAGCACCCGCTTGCTGCAATTCGACGTTTGGCCCAAAACCCGTTCATTGCAGACAATGCCCGTGTGCAGGTTCCGCTGACGGTGTCTGCGCCTGCAATGTTGGGCCTGCCCGCGCTGCAGCCCATGTCACCTCAGGAGGAGGCCGACTGGCTGGCCATTCAGTCCACGCAGTGGCCTGTTGATCTGCTTCGCTTGTGCCAGTCTTTTCTGACCTCTTATCCAAACAGTATTCAAGCAAAATCAGTGATGGTTTATCAGGCCGGTGCCCAGCAGGCCTTGAGTGTGTTGCGCAACAAAGAGGTCAAGCTGTTTAAAACCAGTTTTGTGTTGCCCCAGCCGCTGCCGTCCCAATTGCAGGTGGATGCTGGTGCTGACCTGGTTCGGGCAGCGCGCGGTGACAAAGACGCAGCCGCCCGGATTGCACGTTTGCACAGGCAAGCCGACACTGAACAAGGCCAATTGCGATATGTGGGTTGGTTGCAGTACGCCGGTGGTTTGGGCAATGGCATTGCAAGCTACGAACTGGCGCTGTACTACCGTGAGGCTGCACAGCCCTTGTTGGCTGCGCAGGCCGAGGCGCAGGCCCGGCAACTGGGCTATTCACCGCCCCGTGCCTTGGGGCATGCGCGCAAATAGGCAGGCCTTTCCCGTTGTTTTTGAGGTTTCAATGGTCTTACAAAGATTCACAATGTTTGTAAGTGAAAAAGGAACCTCACAATGACCCGCCCTGTTTTTAACTGGATCGCTCTGACCGTGTTTGCAGGTTTGCTCATGGCTTGCAACCCCCGCACCAATTTGAATGAAGACAACTTGCTCAAAGGCGCAAGGGCGGAAACCTTTATTTTGAGCCATGGTGCCCTGTGCGCACGTTTGCCCAGCCCGGAAGCGATTGAGCAGTACGCCCGCGACCAGGTGCCAGCCAACAGTGCTGTCGCCCGCGAGGTTAAGGCTTGGGATTTGTCGGGTTTGCTGGATATTTTCCAAACCCGCGATGGTCGCTGGGTGATTATGCCGTCAAGCGGTTTGAAAAAACTGGAAGGTGTTCACTTCAGGCAAGGCCCTCAGGGTGACAACGAGGCCTTGTGTTTCGGTCGCCTGTGGGTTGAAAAAACAGTCGACTACATTCGGAACAAGCCATTTGGTCAGGAAGACGCGGTTTCAGCGCGTTTTGAGGCCAGCTTGAAAGACGCCCACATGTTGAATCACTTCAAGAACCTGAAGGTAGAGTCGTTCGACCCTTCGGTGTTTACCTTGAGCACGGGCACGGCAGTGGCGGGTACCTTGCAGCCCAGCTTCGTGATTGAAATGGCTCTTCGCCCCACTCACACAGGTTGGTACCTGGCCAAGAACGGGGCGAACTAGTGACTCAAAACCGGGTGTTAGCCCAACGCTTTGACAATGGCATCGCCCAGGGTTTTGGTGGTTCCCTTTCCTTTCAAGTCACCTGTCAGCACGCCAGGGTCACCGCTTTCCAGCACCGCTTCAATGGCAGCCAGAATTTGGTCGTGGGCCAGCTGGTAGCTTGCTTGGCGACCTGCTGCCATCACGGCTGGGCTGTTCCCCAAAAACTGGATCATCAAGGCGGCTGACCAAATCATGGCGATCGGGTTGGCTATGCCTTTGCCTGCAATATCGGGTGCCGAGCCGTGTACGGGTTCAAACAGCGAGGGAAAGGTGCGGTCCGGGTTCAGGTTGGCCGAGGGAGCCAGGCCAATGGTGCCGGTGCAAGCTGGCCCCAGGTCGCTGAGAATGTCGCCGAACAGGTTGCTGGCCACGACCACATCAAAACGCTCGGGTTGCATCACGAACCGGGCGGCCAGAATGTCCACGTGTTGTTTGTCGTAGGCCACCTCAGGGTAGCCTTTGGCCATGTTGTCTACGCGCTCATCCCAGTAGGGCATGCTGATTGCAATGCCGTTGCTTTTGGTGGCGGCAGTCAGTTTTTTGCGAGGCCGGTTTTGCGCCATTTCAAATGCGAACTTCAGCACACGGTCAACACCATGGCGGGTGAACACACTTTCTTGCAGCACAATTTCACGGTCAGTGCCTTCAAACATGCGGCCACCCACGGCCGAGTATTCGCCTTCGGTGTTTTCCCGAACCACCACGAAGTCGATGTCTCCGGGTTTTTTGTTGGCCAAGGGGCAGGGTGCGCCAGGCAATAACTTCACGGGACGCAAATTCACATATTGGTCAAATTCGCGGCGGTAGCGCAGCAGCGAGCCCCACAGGGAAATATGATCGGGCACCAGGTGGGGCATGCCCACCGCGCCGAACAGAATGGCTTCACAGGCCTCAAGTTGGGGCTTCCAGTCTTCGGGCATCATGCTGCCGTGTTTCAGGTAGTAATTGCAGTGTGCCCAGTCTTTGTGATGCAACTCCAGCGCAATGCCATGGGTTTTTTCAGCCCAAGCCAGCACCTTCAGCGCTTCTGGCATAATTTCCTGACCGATGCCGTCGCCGGGAATAATTGCGATGGAGTGTTTCACAGCCTTGTCCTTGTTTGAATTCATGGAAGCCCCAAAGGCTACCTGAAGCAAGGTAGGCCAACCAGTGTGGGAATCCCCGATGGAGTCAGTTTGAGCCGCAGTAAAAACAGAAACCCTGAACCCGCTAAAACACCCAATGGCAAAACCGATTTTTCAGCGCCGGGTGCCAACGTGCGCATTGACAAATGGTTGTGGGCCGCCCGTTTTTTCAAAACCCGTTCGCTGGCCACCGAGGTGGTGGAAGGTGGCAAGGTGAAGTGCAACGATGAGCGTGTGAAACCCGCTTATGGTGTGCAGGTGGGTGATGTGCTCACTGTGCCTGTGGGTTGGGACGACATGGTGCTGGTGGTGAAAGGCCTGGGCGACAAGCGGGGTAGCGCCACCATTGCGCAAGGCCTGTACGAAGAAACCATGGAAAGTGCGAAAAAGCGTGCCGAGCGCGCGGCCAACCGCAAATTGATGAAAGACCCTGCCCTGGAGATCAAGGCGCGGCCCACCAAGCGGGACCGCCGTGTGATGGATGACTTCAAGTGGGGCGATGAATAAGCCCGGCGAATGTTGCCGGCCTTAAACCTTTTCAGCCAGCGATTTCTCGATCAACTGGTGCAAAGCTGCGAAGTCGGGTTCACCCACATAGGTTTTGATGATTTCGCCTTTGCGATTGATTACATAGGTAGTTGGCGTAATTTTTACATCTTTGAAGGCTTTCGCAATATTGCCGTTCACATCCAGCGCCACATCAAATGGCAGCTTGCGGGTTTCCGCAAAATTCACCACGTAATCGGGGCGGTCGTAGCTCATGGCCACCGCAATGGTTCTGAAGCCCTGGTCTTTGAACTTGTTGTGGGTGTCGACAATGTCTGGCATTTCTTTCACGCAAGTGGTGCAACTGGTTGCCCAAAAGTTCACAAGCATCACCTGGCCCTGGTAATCGGCCGGTGTAATGGTTTGGCCTTGAATGGTGACGTAATCCACTTGCGGTGCTTTGTCGCCCCCGCAGGCGGTCAGCATGCTGACCACTGCAAGGGTTGAAAACAGGGTAAGAAATTTTTTGATCATTGCCGGCTTTTTTTGTGTAACTGATTAACGCGGGCCGTTTTCCACGGGCGCACTTCCGTTGTTTGGAGTGGCCGACAGGCGTGAAAGTTCAGCTTCAGAAATCAATTCAAGCACCTTGACCACCTTCACTACGCCGGGTACGCCCGCCGCAATGGAGGCTGCACGGTTGGCTTCACGTTCAGTGACCAGGCCCATCAGGTACACCACACCTGCTTCGGTGGTGACTTTGAATGAGTTGGCAAAAATGTCTTGTGCATCCAGCAGGGAGGCTTTGACCTTGCCGGTGATGAATGCGTCGTTGGAGCGCGCTGACAAGGAACTTTTGAAGCCCACTTGAATGTCGTTCACGATCAGGCGAATGTTGGGCAGCGTGGAAACACGAGCCTCGACCTGTGCGCGGGTGGTGTCGTCGGGTGCTTCACCGGTCAGCAGAATTTGGCGGTTGTACACAGTGGCGTTGACGTGCACGTTTTCGCCAAAACTTTCGCGAATGGCGCTTTCAGCTTTGACCTGCAAAGTGCGGTCTTCAACTTGAGTGCCCACGGTGCGGCGGTCTGCAGCAGCCAGAGAGCCCGCTGTAATGCCCGCGACTGCACCTACAAAACAGCCGCCCAACAGCGGTGCTGCCAGTGAAGCCATCAAGATGGCGCAGATGGCGGAGGAACGTGTGCGGGTAAAAAACCGGGGGTTACGACTCATTTTCTTCTTCTCCAAGTAAACTCAGGTCGATGCCATCGCAAATGCAATGGATCGCCAACAAATGTATTTCCTGAATGCGGGCAGTGCGGTTGTGCGGCACGCACACATGCACATCGCCTTCTTTCAGCTGGTGCACCATTTGGCCGCCGCCCTTGCCGGTGAGCGCAACAATGGTCATGTCGCGAGCGTGTGCGGCCTCAATGGCCAGTTGTACGTTCTTCGAGTTGCCGCTGGTTGAAATGGCCAGCAACACATCACCAGGCTGGCCAATGGCCGCCACCTGCTTTGAAAAAATTTCATTGAAACTGTAATCGTTGCCAATCGCAGTGATGGCCGATGAATCGGTGGTGAGTGCAATGGCCGCCAAGCCGGGGCGCTCGCGCTCGAACCTGCCCACCAGTTCAGCCGCAAAGTGTTGGCAATCGCCTGCCGAGCCACCGTTGCCACAGGCCAGTACCTTGCCACCATTGGTGAGTGCATTCACCATGAGTTCGATTGCCTCGGAAATGGGCCCGGCCAACTCTTCGGTGGCGGCCTGTTTGGCGGCAATGCTTTCATCAAATTGTTGGGTAATGCGTGTGATCAAGTCCATGGCGACAGGCCTTCTGGCAGTTATCTCGAGCCTTCTATTATAGGTGACCCCGTTGCAGGCGATTTGCATGGCGCAGCGGTTTGATTCCGCTTTAGTTGCTGATTTGCCACGCATTTTGCACCCACTGTGGTTCAGTGCCGTTTTCCAGTGCGACCACATCAAAACGCAGGTGCGTGAACTTGCGTTGACCCTGCTGCACCCACCACAGCTTTGCGCAACGCGACACGCGGGCCTGCTTGTGACTGGAAATACTCTCGAGCGCGCTGCCATGGCGGCTGTTGTTGCGAAGCCGAACTTCCACAACGACTGCGGTGTTGCCATGCGCCATGATTAAATCAATTTCACCGCAGCGGCACCGGTGATTTCGTGTCACCAGGATTAATCCGTGTTGTTCAAGCAGGCGCAGGGCTTGGGTTTCCGCCAGTTGTCCCTCCGCCAGCAAGGCAAGTTTGTGTGTGGGAGGTGCTTTGTGGGTGGTGTCGGCTTTTTCTTTGGGGGCTAGCCATGGAATTTTGGCTTTTGGTGATCGCGATTTGCGTGTGGCCCATGGAATGCCGGACAATTCAGGAACTTTGGATTTGGATTTGAGCGCCATGCAGAACGCCGGTGAAGGAAATGGAATGAACAATGCTGTGAATTCTGATGCGAGGAGCGAAACAAGGCGAGAACCTTCCCTCTATGTGGTGGCAACCCCCATCGGCAATATGGGTGACCTTAGTCTTAGAGCTCGCGCAGTGTTGGAGCAGGTGGATCGAATTGCCGCTGAGGACACCCGCAACACCGCCCGCATGCTGGATGCATTGGGTATCAAAAAACCCTTGATGGCGCACCACGCCCACAATGAACGCGAAAGTGCGCAGGGGGTGCTGGCTTGTTTGCAGCGTGGTGAGTCGGTGGCGTTGGTGAGCGATGCGGGCACGCCTGCTGTGTCGGATCCTGGCGCTGTGGTAGTTCGTTGTGTGGCCGAGGCCGGTTTTACTGTGGTGCCGGTGCCCGGTGCCAGCAGTGTGTTGGCTGTGGTGGCCGCGAGCGGGTTGGTGGATGGCGCTTTCACTTTCCGTGGTTTTTTGCCAGCCAAAGGAAAAAACCGTTTGGATGATTTGAAAACCTGGCTGGCTTGCCCTGAGCCCCAAGTGCTGTTTGAGGCGCCCCACCGCGTGATGCAACTGGTAGACGACCTTGAAAACCTGGGCATGGGTGGGCGCGACATGTGTGCCGGGCGCGAGCTGACCAAGCAGTTTGAAACCTTTTACCGGGGCAGTGGTGAGCAGGTGTTTGAGCAGGTGCGGCAAGATGCCAACGCCGAGCGTGGCGAATGGGCGTGGGTGATCGGCGGTAAGCAGGATTCTGACCACGATGCAGAAGCCGCGCAGGCCAGCGCAGATTTGGACACTTGGCTTACCTTGTTATTGGCCGAGTTGCCGCTGAAGACAGCAGTGGCGCTGGTGGTGAAAGCCACTGGCATGGCCAAAAACACGGTGTACGACCGGGCTCTTTTGATCAAAAGCGGGCGGTCATAAAAAAGCCAGCCCGAAGGCTGGCTAAACCACTGTGTGGAGTCAAGAACTGCTGTTGCCTAAAGCTTAGGCAGGCAGGGGCAAACCTGCTTCTGGCACTTCCAGGCCACTGATGCTCACAGACGCTGAAATTGGCAGGCCTTCTGGCAAAGCCAAGGTCAGTGTGCCGTCTTCAAAGCTGATGGGGCTGGCAGGCAGGCCGCCACCTGTGTCACCACCGCCGGGCAGGCTGGGCAAACCACCGCCGAGCAGGCCGGTCAACGAGTCCAGGCCTGGCAGGCCGTCTGTTGGAATTGGCAGTGCATCCAGGCCAGGAATCGCATCCAGACCAGGGATTGCGTCCAAACCAGGCAGTGCTGGCGCATCGGGCAAACCACCGCTGAGCAGGTCAGTCAGTGTGCTCAGGCTTGGCAGACCGTCGGTTGGAATTGGCAGTGCATCCAGACCAGGAATGGCGTCCAGGCCTGGTAGGGCGGGGGCTTCTGGCAAACCACCACCGAGCAGGTCAGTGAGTGCGTCCAGGCTTGGGGCGCCGTCGGTTGGCAGTGGCAGTGCGTCCAGGCCAGGAATTGCATCGAGACCGGGAATTGAAGGGGCGTCGGGCAGTCCGCCTGTCAGCAGGTCAGTGATGGCATCTGGGCTGGTTGGCAGCATATCCAAACCGGGAATTGAGTCCAAGCCTGGAATGCCAGCTGGAGGCGTGGGCAAACCGCCGTCCAGCAGACCAGTCAGTGAGTCCAGTCCGGGCAGGCTGTCTGTGGGAATAGGCAATGCGTCCAAACCGGGAATGGCGTCCAAGCCAGGCAGTTCGGGGGCGGCTGGCAGCGAGCCAGCAAAGGTGTCCAATACGCCAGCCAGAATTTCGCCAGCTACTGGTACGGCACTGATGCCGTTCTTCAATTCGTCTAGGGCCATGCTTTCTCCGTCATTTGAAATGATTAAAAATAGTTATTAGTTTTCTGTAGGCAATCTGCGCTGCCTGCGTAATAACAACAGAGATTGATTAATCATCGCAATTCGCACATTACTTACAAAGTATGGGTAAAAAACTCACTTTCATGCGATCTTTTCGGGGTAAGTTGATGATTCTCAAAAGAAATTAGCTTCGGTGAAATATTTGTGGCGGAAAATTGATGACAAAACTGTGATGGCGGGGTGTTTACGTCACCCGAAGGTCACTTTTGATCTGAACTTGAAGGTTCGCGGCTGCTGTTGTGCTTGTCTCGCACGGGGCCGGTGACTAGGGAGCCAAACTTGAACTGTCACCGCTGCTATTGGTAGCCAAGTCGGCGTGGGTACCTTGTGTCGCACAGGGCCAGTGACTTGGGAGCTGAACTTGAAGGATCGCCGTTGCCCGAAAACTTGGCATTTCGGCTTGTCGTCTTGAGCCTGCACTAAGCCAAGCCCTCCAAAAGTAACGGTCGGGTCTTGGCTTTTGCGCCAGGGCGCGATTGTTGGTCTCGGCGCGCCAAGCCGGCAAGTTTTCTGACTGGTCATCGTGCGACCCATGGCAAGTTCAGCTCCCCGCACTCCCGTGCCGCGCTTCGCCACCTCCGAGCGACTCGCGGCTGTGTTCAATGGTCAATCGGCACTGGCGAATTTCTCTCTCCACGCAACTCACGGCTGGTTTCATCGCCCAATCGGCGGCGGTGTTTCGATCGCTTCGCCTTCAAGAAAACCTGCCCGTTTGAATTCACCCGCCACGCTCGGCCATGGGCCGGCACCGAGACTCGGCCCGCTCTTTTGCCGAGCGAGGTGAGTCAGGGTGAATATCAAAAAGGGAAATACAGGTTTTCTGGCGAGAGATCGGGACCCAAGCCGATCGGGCGATTAAGAAAGAAGCTGCGGGACAGCTGAACCCAAGCCGATTGAGCTATTAACAAAGCCGCAGAGAGCGGAACGCAAGCCGATTGGGTATATACGTCGGCCATTGAGCGCGTAAAAAAAGCACGCCAACCCAAGGGTCACCGTGCTTTTTTGTACCGCATCAGCAAATCGAGAGAATCAATCTCCGTACATACGCTGCTTCAATTCCCGGCGCTGCTGCGCTTCAAGCGAAAGCGTGGCAGTGGGGCGGGCCAGCAAACGGGCTACACCAATGGGGTCGCCCGTTTCTTCGCACCAGCCGTATTCGCCAGCTTCGATTTTTTGAATGGATTGTTGAATTTTCTTCAACAGCTTGCGTTCACGATCGCGGGTACGAAGCTCAAGCGCATGCTCTTCTTCAATGGTGGCGCGGTCTGCGGGGTCGGGGACCACCACGGTTTCACGTAGGTGCTCCGTTGTTTCACCTGCGTTGGCCAGCAGTTCCTTTTCCATTTCCTGCAAGCGCTGGCGGAAAAAGGCAAGCTGCACCTCGTTCATGTAATCGTCTTCTTTCATCGCGAGCAATTGCTTCTCGGTGATGACGGGCGTTTTCTCAGTGGTCATAGCACAGCCTCTAGTCCTTTGGTTTTTTATTGACTATATACCAGTATATCCGCTATCGGGCTAGACAAAGCTCTAACCCTTGGGTGATAAATTCCTTGGGGAGTTTACGCCCAATAAACACGATTTTGCTTTCTTTTTTCTCGGCACTGTCCCATTTTCTGCCCCAGTCCAGTCCCATCAGCATGTGAACGCCTTGAAACAGGGCGCGGCGGTCGCTTGCCTTGATGTTCAAGATGCCTTTGTAGCGCAGCATGTCGGGGCCATAAACCTGGGTGACCGCGCCCATGAATTCCTCAAACTTCTGCCCATCAAACGGCTTGGTGCTTTTGAAGACAAAGCTTTGAATTTCGTCGTTGTGAACATGTTTGTCTTCGTCCAGAAAGTCGGGTGCAATGTCGAGAATGGAATTCAGGTTAAAGCCACGTACGTCCAGCAGTTTGTCGATTGGGGCCACGCCGAATTCCGAAATCATCATTTCGGCGCGCGCGTTCATCTTAACCAGCCTGCGTTTCAACGCGGTGACGTCATCTTCCGTGCACAGATCGGTTTTGGACAGCAAAATACGATCGGCAAAACCGACTTGCTGTTGAATCTCGCGGTGTTCGTCCAGTTGCTGCATGCCATGCTTGGCGTCGACCACGGTAATGACTGCGTCCAGAATGAAGCTTTCGGCCACCAGATCATCTACAAAGAATGTTTGGGCAACCGGGCCAGGGTCGGCCATACCGGTGGTCTCGATCACCACGCGGTCAAACTTGAGTTCGCCCGCCAAACGCTTGGCGGCCATTTCGCCGAGAATACGCACCAGGTCGCCGCGCACTGTGCAGCACAGGCAGCCGTTGTTCATCTCGACAATATTCTCCTGTTCGTTTTGCATCAACAGGTCGTTGTCGACACCTTCTTCGCCGAATTCATTTTCAATCACGGCGATTTTCATGCCGTGGTTTTCCTTCAGAATTCGGTTTAGTAAGGTGGTTTTTCCACTGCCCAGAAAGCCGGTAAGAATGGTGACTGGGATCATGTTGTGGGCTGCTTTGTTCATGGTGTTGTGTGCTGCAAAAATTGGGTCAACAGTGGAAATGGGGTCGTTTGTACAAATTTAAAGGGCCGGCTGGCGTCTAAACTGCCTGAAACGTCCACACACCTTCAATGGCCAAACGTTTCACCAAACCTTTGTACCACAGGTAGTGCAGGTGAGCGACGGCCTCACCCATGGCAAAGCTCATCTGGTGGCCGTCCATCTCGCGCCTGAACAACACGGCAATGGCCTGGCGGGCGGTCAAGGGCTTTTCCTGGATGGCTTCCAGCAGTTCATTGAGCCGGTGATCGTGGTGGCGCAGCAATTGGGCGCACCGGTCGTGCACGCCTTTGAAGGGAACGCCATGAGAGGGAAGCACGGTGAGGCTGTTGGGCAGTTGCGCCATGCGCTGTACGGATTGTAAAAACAACAGCAGCGGGTTGCCTTCGGGCTCAATGCCATACACGCTGACATTGGTGGAGATGGTGGGCAAGAGCATGTCCCCGCTGATCATCAAATCCAGGCTTTTGCACACCAGGCTGATGTGTTCGGGGCTGTGACCGAAACCCGCATGGCATTGCCACAGATGACCCCCAATCTCGATTTCATCCCCGTGCTGAATGCGTCGGTAGTTCAGTGGGGGTTCCGGCACAAGGCGCGAAAACATGCCACCTCGCGCTTCCAGGGTTTCATCGGCTTTTTTCTCGTTCACCAGGCCGTGGCTACCCATGAAGGCGGCCAGCGTGTTGGCATCAAAGCCCGGCAGGTTGGCGCACAGGCCGCGCGCCATGAAGTACTCGCCCGTGGACATGTGCACCTGCACGCCGTGGCGGCGGGCCAGTGGGCCGGCCATGCCGATGTGGTCGGGGTGAGCGTGGGTCACGATAATGCGGCCCAAGGGTTTGCGCACAAACAGGGTTTGTTCGATTTCTTCCCACATGGCGGCCACATCGGGTAGGCCCGCGCCGCAGTCCACCAGAGTGTACTGGTTTTCTTCTTCGATCAGCCACACATTGATGTGGTCGAGCGCGAAAGGCAGTGGCAAACGCAGCCACAAAACGCCAGGGGCGACCGGGGTGGGCTGGCCCAGAACGGGCGGTTCAAACAAACGTTCAATTCCCATGTGTTTTCTGGTGACTTTTCAGTCATTTGTGTGGGTGAAGGGGCTGATTGTAGGGCATCATTTCGAAAAAGCATAACTTCTGCGGAGACTTTGATATGTTGAATTTGCCAGGACTTCAGTTTGATCTTGGAGAGGACGTCGACGCCCTGCGCGATGCTGTACAAACTTTTGCCCAGGCAGAAATTGCTCCGCTGGCCGCCGAAATGGATAAAACGGACCAATTTCCCATGCATTTGTGGCGAAAAATGGGCGATATGGGCCTGTTGGGGCTAACCGTTGAGGAAGAGTTGGGCGGCAGTGGCATGGGATATTTGGCCCACATTGTGGCAATGGAAGAGATTTCGCGGGCCAGCGCCTCGGTGGCGCTGAGCTACGGCGCCCATTCCAACCTGTGCGTGAACCAGATTCGCCGCAACGGCAATGACTGGCAGCGTAAAACCTTTTTACCGAAGCTCATTTCTGGCGAGCACATTGGTGCGTTGGCCATGAGCGAACCCGGTGCGGGCTCAGACGTGGTCAGCATGCAATTGCGTGCCGACAAGAAAGGCGACAAGTATGTGCTGAACGGCAACAAAATGTGGATTACCAATGGCCCCGACGCGGATGTGTTGGTGGTGTATGCCAAAACAGACCTGGCTGCAGGCCCCCATGGTATTACCGCCTTTTTGATTGAAAAAGGATTCAAGGGTTTTTCCATTGCGCAGAAGCTGGACAAGCTGGGCATGCGCGGTAGCCACACCGGCGAGTTGGTGTTCGAGGATTGCGAAGTGCCCGAAACCCATGTGTTGGGCAAGGTGGGCCGCGGTGTGAATGTACTCATGAGTGGTCTGGACTTTGAGCGCGCAGTACTCAGCGGTGGGCCCCTGGGCATCATGGCGGCAGCCATGGATGTGGTGGTGCCTTATGTGCACGACCGCAAACAATTTGGCCAAAGCATTGGCGAATTTCAGCTGATTCAGGGCAAGTTGGCCGACATGTATTCAGTCATGATGGCCACCCGTGCCTATGTGTACCAAGTGGGCAAGGCTTGCGACAAGGCCACGCCAGAAACAGTGCGCAAGCTGCGCAAGGATTGCGCCGGCGCCATTTTGTTCTCGGCCGAGAAAGCCACCTGGATGGCGGGCGAGTCGATTCAGATTCTGGGCGGCAACGGCTACATCAACGAGTACCCCTGTGGCCGTTTGTGGCGCGATGCCAAGCTCTATGAAATTGGCGCGGGCACCAGCGAAATTCGCCGCATGCTGATTGGCCGGGAATTGTTCGCTGAAACTATGTAATACCCTACTGTGGCAGGGCAGGTCCGGCGGATTTGAACACCCGTTTGTCCTGCCCAATCACTACTTCACTTTCCCACAAGTAGCTCAGCCTGGGGTGCGCAGTTTGCAGCACTCTCAGTGCCTCAGTGTTGCCCAGCAGGTGAAAATTCATCCAGGCCAGTGAGTACTGGGCAGCAATTTCCCGCCCCCATGTGGAGGTGGGCAGCAGCGGGTAGTTGGTGTGCTGTGCATGGCTGGCGGCATCGGCCACAATGAAGGCGCGGTCGCTGGTCAATTTGTCATACACCGGGCGCACCACCGCCGGGTTCACTGCGACGATTGGCGCAATGGGGCCATCGTGGTCACCGGTTTGTATCATCACGGGGATCGGGTTTTTGTCAAACACCGATTGAATTTCACTAATGGGCGCGGCAGCCACAGCGGCTTTCAATCTTGGCTCTACTGCCTGCAAGCCCATGGTGGCAATTGCGCCCATGCTGTGGCCGATCACACCTATTCGGGCCGGGTCGATAAACTCGCGCGCGGGGCTGTTGTTGAGCAGGTAGGTGAGCGCGTCTTGCGCTTCTTCAATGTTGTTGCCTGGGTCGCCTTGTACCTCGTCAGCCGAGCGGCCCTGGCCGGAAAAATCAAATGCAAATACCAGATATCCCGCATCGGCAAAAAGCTGATGCCACCAGCGATACATGGCGGTGTTGGTATTCAGGCCTTCCAGCGCCAAAATCACAGGGAATTGTTGCGAAGTGGCTTGGGTTTGCCCCCGCTTGGGGAGCACGATTTCGCCGTGCAGGCGGGTGCCATATCGGTTTTGAAATTCAACAGGAACCAGTGCAACCGACTTGTTGTTCTCGGGGTGGCCGTACCAGTGGAAGACCTGGTCAATTCGGGAGCCATCGTTCAGTTGTGCGGCCATGGCGCGAATTTGAAATTCCAGCAAAGCGGGGTCGGTGATGTCGCTCAGCGTGTAGCCCAAAGCGATGGGGTCGACCACACCGGCCAGTTGTTGGCGCGGCAACATGTCGCTGACCATGCCCAGTTGAAACAGCACATCATCGGAAGGCAAGGGGCTTTCAGGGGGATTTTCACCTTGAACCGAAGCAGGCCAGCCAAAGGCCTCTGAGGATTGAATGGCATTGCGGGATGCGGAGCCGGAATTGTTTTCTCCGTTGCAGGCCCAGGCCAGCAAGGGTAAGCACAACAGGTAGAGCAACTTAAAACGACTTGGCATGACAACTTCCTGATTCAATTCGTCCATGATACTAAGTTCGCGCAGGTTTTGGATTTTCTTGGGCAAACGGGAATGGGATCTCGTAGAATCGGTGGTTCATCATATGGAGTGAAGCCAGCTTATGAGCAGCGTGCCTTTGGACCTGAAAACCCTGGAAGAGGATTTTGGTGAACTCAGCGAAACCAGCCACCTGAGTGAGGAGGAGGAGCGCGAGCTGTCCAAAAAAGTGGCCAGCGACATTCTGGCGGGCTTCGACAAACACTACCGCTTGTTTCGCTATTGCGCCCAGCAAACCAAAAAGCTGTTTGAGGAAGGCGATTGGCATTTGATCCAGCAACTGGCCCGCGACCGTATTGATTTTTACGATGAACGTGTGAAAGAGGCGGTGGATTTACTGCGGCGCAATTATGGTTCGCTGTTGATGAGCGAATCGGTGTGGGCCAAGATCAAGACCCGTTTTGTGACCTACCTGGTTGACCACAAGCAGCCTGAGTTGGCGGAGACCTTTTTCAATTCCGCCGTGACCAAGATTTTGCATCGCGATTACTACCACAACCGGTTTTTGTTTGTGCGCCCCGCGGTTAGCACCGATTATGTGGAAAGCGATCCACCCTCGTATCGCAGTTATTACCCGGCGAACCCGAAAAGTGGTGGTCTGCGCAAAACATTGAAGCGATTGATTCGTGATTTCTCGCTGAACGCTGAATTTGTGGATTTGGAGCGTGATCTGCGTTACGTGGTGCATGCTGCACGGCAGGTGATGCCACGGCCCATCAAGGTCGATCCGGATTGCCAAATTCAAGTGCTATCCAGTTTGTTCTTCCGCAACAAGGGCGCATACATCATTGGCAAGTTTATTAATGCCAACATGCCGCAACCGTTTGCCATTCCAATTCTTCGCGATTCCTCCGGCAAGTTGTACATCGACACAGTGCTGTTCAATGTGCAGCAAATCGCCACGCTGTTCAGTTTCACGCGCGCCTATTTCTTGGTGGACATGGAAACGCCTGGCGCCTATGTGCAGTTTCTGCGCACGCTGTTGCCGAACAAGCCCAAGGCCGAGATGTACACCATGCTGGGCTTGCACAAGCAGGGCAAAACTTTGTTTTACCGCGACTTCTTGCATCATCTGAAACATTCGCACGATGAGTTCATCGTGGCGCCCGGTATCAAGGGCTTGGTGATGGCGGTGTTCACGCTGCCTTCTTACCCTTATGTGTTCAAGCTGATCAAAGACAAAATTGCACCCAGCAAGGAAATAGACCGCGCCGGCGTGATGCGTAAGTACCAGTTGGTGAAAGAGCACGATCGCGTTGGTCGCATGGCTGACACCTGGGAATACAGCCATGTGGGTTTGCCACTGAACCGCTTTTCAGAAGAATTGATCGAGCATTTGAAGGACACCTGCGAAAGCTCGCTGAGCTTTGAAGATGACACAGTGGTGATCAAGCATGTGTACATTGAACGGCGCATGACGCCTTTGAATATTTACTTGCAACAGGGCACTGACGCTGAAGTGGAACACGGCATTACGGAGTATGGCAATGCGATCAAACAACTGGCGGCTGCGAATATTTTTCCGGGCGACATGCTGTTCAAGAACTTTGGCGTGACCCGCTTGGGCCGAGTGGTGTTTTACGATTACGACGAAATTGAGTACATGACCGACTCCAATTTCCGGCGCATTCCGGATGCACCCAACCCCGAGGCGGAAATGTCGTCTGAGCCTTGGTACACGGTGGGCCCGAAAGACGTATTCCCGGAAGAGTTCGGGCATTTTTTGCTGGGTGACCGCCGGGTGCGCAAAGCGTTTTTGAGTAAGCACCGGGATTTGCTGGAATATGAATTTTGGCAGGAGCGCAAAGACCGCATTACCCAGGGGCACATTGAGGATATCTTCCCGTATTCCGAGGCAGTGCGGTTTACCAACCGGTTTATCAAAAAGCAGTGAGCTGCCTTGCGGTTTATTGCCAACTCGGCAGGGGTTGCTTGTGTCGCTCTGGGTCGGTGACTTGGGAGCTAAACTTGAAGGGTCACCGCTGCCCGAAAACTTGGCATTTCGGCTTGTTTGCTTGAGCCTGCACTAAGCCAAGCCCTCCAAAAGTAACGGTCGGGTCTTTGCTTTCGCGCTATAGCGCGATCGTTGGCCTCGGCGCGCCAAGCCGGCAAGTTTTCTGACTGGTCATCGTGCGACCCATTGCAAGTTCAGCTCCCCAATCGGCGGCGGTGTTTCGATCGCCTCGCTTCAAGAAAACCTGCCCTTGTGTGCCGAGCAGGGCCGGTGTTGCCCAGCATGGGCGACAGAGAACGAACCCGACCCGCAGTTTAGGAGGGTCGCTCTCAGGCATCGCAAGGCTCAGCAAGGGGAATACAGGTTTTCTGGCGAGAGATTGAAACCCAAGCCGATCGGGCAGCTAACCGGCAGGCTAGAGATCGGAACCCAAGCCGATTGAGCTGTTAAACAGCGCGCATTTACGCCCTGCGCTTGGGCAGCATCAATTCACTCGCCGCAATTTTCTCGGGCTGAAACTTGTTCACCGGAACATCCAGTTCATAGCCAATGGCCACGCCGCACAGCAAGTTGTATTGCTTCGGAATGTCGAAGTGCTTATCCAAAGGCGAGCGGAACAGGCCCAGTGCACCTTGGGCACAAGTGCCCAAACCTTCATTCGTGGCTGCCAACATCAGGCTTTGCAGAAAAATGCCGGCGTCCAGCGCACTGTAAATACCCACGCCCTCGTGAACAAACACAAATGCAGCCGCGGGGGCCAAACATGCGGAAGTTTTCGGCCATGGCCTGGTCGCGGGCTTTCAAGTCGTTTCGGGCTACACCCAATACACCGTACAAGCCTTTGCCACACTCCACCCGGCGAGCCTGCAAATCCTTGGGGTAGTTCACCACAGGTTTTACATCGCCATCGGGAATGCCTTTGCTGCGGGTCAACAGCCCTTTGATTTGCGCCAGCTTGCCGCCGCGTTGCAATTTGATGGTCTCTTGAAATCTTGAATACAGCTCGGTGCGCAAACTTTCCAGCACGTCGCCAGTGGCCAGGGCGATTCGGTAAGGGTGCGTATTGGACCAACTCGGTGACAGTGCAGCCTGTGAAAGTAGGCGTTCAAGCACCTCTTCGGGCACGGGTTTGGGGTCAAAAGCACGCACACTGTGGCGCTGTTTCAATGTGTCAAGAAATTCCATTTTTCCTTGCTCTGTGTAATAGTTGGCCCAGTTTAGAGTATTTCTTACTAGCCAACAGACCCGGCTCGCCACTATTCTCTCAACTGACAATATAAAAAGTCACATGAACGGTCAAACCACGGGGACAAAACAATGAACAATCCACACGTAGACGTACTGATTATCGGCGCCGGTCTGTCTGGCATTGGTGCAGCATGCCACATCAAGCAGAACTGCAAAGGCAAAAGCATCAAAATTCTGGAGCGTCGCAAAGCGATTGGAGGCACTTGGGACTTGTTCCGCTACCCCGGTATCCGGTCTGATTCCGACATGTTCACCCTGGGTTACAGCTTCAAGCCCTGGAAGGGCGAGAAGGTTTTGGCCAATGGCCAGGAAATTCGCGAGTATGTGACCGAAGCCGCCAAAGAACACGATGTAATCAAGGATATCCAGTTTGGTTTGAAGGTAACTGCTGCCAATTGGGATTCAGAAGCCAACCAGTGGACCGTGGAAGGCATCATCGAGGAAACTGGCGAGAAGCAGGTGTTTACCAGCAACTTCTTGCTGGGTTGCACCGGTTACTACAATTACGACAAGGGCTACAGCCCCGAATTTCCGGGTATCAAGAACTTCAAAGGTACTGTGGTGCACCCACAGCAGTGGCCTGAAAACCTGGACTACTCCGGCAAGCGCGTGGTGGTCATTGGCAGTGGTGCAACCGCGATTACCCTGGTGCCAGCCATGGCCGACACAGCAAGCCATGTGACCATGTTGCAGCGTTCGCCCACTTACATTGCCTCCATCCCGTCAGTGGACCCAGTTTCCGTGGTGCTGAAAAAATTCATGCCCGACACCTGGGTGTACAACATCGGCCGTGCCCGCAACATTGGTTTGCAACGCCTGATCTTTAAGTTGAGCAAAGAACGCCCACAGGCGATCAAGCGTTTGCTGCTGGGGGCAACCCGTGCGCGCATGGGAAAAACCTTCGACATGAAGCACTTCACCCCCAGTTACAACCCTTGGGATCAGCGCCTGTGCGTGGTGCCCGACGGTGATTTGTTCAAGGTGCTGAAGAAAGGCAAAGCCGACATTGTGACTGACCACATTGATACCTTTGTCAGCAATGGCATCAAGCTGAAAAGTGGTCAGGTTCTTGAGGCCGACATCATCATCACTGCCACCGGCCTTGACCTGCAAATTCTGGGTGGCCTGACTGCACACGTGGATGGCAAGCCCGTGAACGTGGGCGAAGTGATGAGCTACAAGGGGGTGATGATGAGCAGCATTCCCAACTTCGCGATGGTGTTCGGTTACACCAATGCTTCTTGGACCTTGAAGGCGGATTTGGCGGCCGAATTTGTGTGCCGCGTGCTGAATCACATGGACAAGCATGGTTATAACCGTGTGGTGCCCAACGCCGAAGGCGTTGAGGCCGATGACACCCCCATGTTTGACCTGGAAGCCGGCTACATGAAACGTGCCGCAGATCGCCTGCCCAAGCAGGGTCCGGCTGCACCTTGGACTGTGGTGAACAACTACCTGGCCGATCGCCCGGTGTTGAAAAAAGGCAAGATTGAAGATGGCGTGTTGGAGTTTGCAAAAGCGGGCGCAGTAACAGGCAAAAAATCTTCAGGTCGTAAGTCACAGGCCAAGCAGGCGGCTTGATTTCCGGCTTGACGGTCAGCGAGATAAAGACGTTTCCCTATTAAAAGATTCGGGATACCTCTTTGATCTGCTGGCCGTCGACCTTCACCCACCCCTTTGAATCGTTGATATTCACTTCAATCCAGCTTTCAGTCGCTGGTTGATTCACTAATCTCCAGCCGACACTTGATTCTGTAGGGCACTCCTTGAGTTCGTTGACGGTTTGTCCTATCGCTACAAGGCAGTGCCCCTCTGCAATCCACATCAGTAATCTGGGTTTGTCGCTAGCACTGATTTTTTTTTCAACCCATGTTATTGATTCCTCGTAATACCGGTCCGAGGGCAATTCCTTGATTTCACCAAACTCTCTGACCTGCACGGATTGGCTGCTAATGACTTCAATTTGTCCTGCGTTCAAAGTACGGGTAATTGAATTCTCAAAGGAAAGTGCCCCTTCTTTTTGAATCATCGCGTTGTTGGAAATGGCCGAGTCCTTGTTGGGGGCGACTCGCAGTTCAATCTGGTTTCCGATCGCCACGTATTCCGGGCGACCTTCACCGACGAAATTTTCATAAACAAAAGAAGTTTGTGTTCCAGTTGTATCGACGGAGCATGCGCATATCGCCAGAGTCGTAGTCAGCGTTGAGATTAAGCGTGCTTTCATTTCGCCGCCCTTTGAGGTGGTGCAAGCAAAATACCTGGATGGTAAATTTGCGACCCCTTGAACTTGGTCAATACGCTACCGCGATTGTTGAATGAGTACGAGCAATGCACCCAGCCGGATTGGGGCGAATCAGGTAAATAATGTTCGAGAATCAACTGGTCAAAGCTCAAATTTTCCTTGATCCAATTCGCGACCTCATGAACAGTGTGGCCCTCTACGCGAAAGTCAACCGCCTCACCTTTGGAGTGTTGTGAATTATTCGAACCACCCACAGCTCTGTTAACTGCTGGGCTTCTGTATGCGCTGTGGATAATCACTCTACGGTTGAAGTGTTTTCGCACGGGTTCTAGTATGTTCTCTGCTGCCCTGCGCAAGTTGCTTATTACTTTCGGATCTTTCGGAGTGTTGAACACACCGGTATTCGTCTTGGTGAGTTCTTCAAGATTGAAGTGAGCCGAAATACAATTTGGCAATTTGCCATCGCAAAAGTTTTTCATTGGAATATTTACTTGCGTTTGCTGGGAAGCACGAAAGAGTATCAGTGCAGGCCCCAACTGCAAAAAGCCACTCAGAAGTGATGATCCCCTCGTTTAAAACCCACTTCGGTACCCAAGCCGATTCAAACCACGAGCACCACGCACTGCGCGCTCACTGCGAAACTGAACCGCCTGTTCCATATTGCCATCGCTGAAATTGCCGCCCAATGGTGTGTCAAATCCGCCATTCAAACCGCGGCTGGCCCGCTGCGCACGCGCAGTGAGAAATTGCGCCACCTGTTCCTTGTCCACCTCGAATTCGCCGCCCAAGGGAGTTTCCAGGGTACCTGTGTCAAAGCTGTCCAGGCGACGGTTCAAGCCCAGCAGATCGTCTCGGCCGATAGTCAGCAATGCTTTTGCCAAAGGGAAATTGCCTTGGGCGCGAATGTCGTCGCGAAGTGTATTCACCGCGAGGATTTCCTCGCCGTTTACAAAGTAATCAATCGGGCGGGGCACTTCGGCAAAGCGTTCTGCGAAGGCGGGTTGGATAGGCGCAGCGCCAATACCCAAGGCAATTAACAGGCAAGTGTGTTTGAACATGAAGACCCCTGTGATGAATACGTTTTCATCATCTAGAGTGATACTTAGGTGATGATGTTGTCTATCGGGCTTACCCTTCGCTCGAAATAGGTATACCAGTCCATGGGTAAGCGCAATATCGCCTAAGATACCTGGCCAATCACCCTATTTATCAATTTTGTCCAACCCGATCGATCAAGACAGACAGCTCGAAGAACTGCCCTATGCATGGCGGCGTGTCGTGCTGTTTGCTGACAATATGGCGCAGGCCACCGTGGCTGATGCCATCGGCCGTAGTCCCAAGCAACAGCTTACGTGGATCGGCTTGGCTGCTTTGCCCTTGTTACTGCCTTTTGGCATTCCGGGGGTGGCCACAAGCCTTGGATACCTTACTTTTTTGCTGGGCGTGGGGTACGCCTTGGGGTTTGGTGTGCCCATTCCCAGAAAAATTGGTGAAAAGCGTTTGCCACCGAATGCGGCCCAGGTGCTTAAAAGGTTTTTGGGGGTATTTATCCGCCGGGTTGCGCCGCACAGCAAACCGCGCCTGTTCATCATGAGTCATCCGCGCATGCGCCCGGTGAATGGCTTGGTCTTGTCGTTCGCGGGCTTGTGCATGGCCGCACCTGTGCCTTTTGCCTCATTCGACAATGTGCTGCCGGCTGCGGCCATGGTGTGCATCACCTTTGGTTTACGGGTGCGCGATGGAAGGCTGGTGCTGGCGGGCTACGTGTTCACGGTGCTGGCGGCTTTGCTGGTGGTGCTGTTGTGGTGGGGTGGCTATGCTGTGTTTGTGTGGGTTTCAAAGCAACCATGGGCCAGCCAATGGCTGGGTTGGCTTTTTTCCTGACAAGGCGCAAGCCACACCGCGAAGTATCCCTTAAGTTCGATAGAATCACAGAAACACCCCAATCTGGAGCCAAATAGCACCATGACTACCAAACAAACGATTGATTTCTATTTCGACCTGACCAGCCCCTACAGCTATGTGGCCGCCGAGCAAATCGAGGAAATTGCTGCCGAAGGTAACCGCAGTGTGAATTACAAGCCGACCCTGTTGGGCTTCGTATTCAAAAGCACCGGCAACACCGCGCCCATGATGAACCCGGCCAAGGGCAAGTACTCCGCAAAAGACTTTGCACGCACTGCGCGCTTTCATGGTTTGAAAATCAATTGGCCCAAAAAATTCCCCATCAATGCCACCACTGGCTCACGTGCCATTTTGCAGGTGCTGAACACCCAGCCTGAAAAGGCTGGCGCACTGACCCGTGCCCTCTACAAAGCCTATTTTGTGGATGGGCAGGACATTACCGAAGATTCAACCGTGCAGGCGGTGGCCGATTCCATCGGACTGGATGGTGCAGCGCTGATTGCCGGCGCCCAAACAGATGCGGTGAAGGAGCAAATGAAAAACGCGGTGCAGGAATCCATCGACGCCGGCATGTTTGGTGCACCGTACTTTGTGGTGGATGGTGAAGCCTTCTGGGGCCAGGACCGCATGGAACAATTGCGTCGCTGGGTTGTGCAGGGGCCTTTCTGAACATGGCCGTTCTTGATTCCAACAATGTCAAAAGCCGCCCCGACTTTGCGGCCAATTCAGCAGCGCTTAAAAAACTGGTCGACGAGTTAAAGGCCAACCTGGCAGTGGTGGCACAAGGCGGTGGCAAAGTGGCCAACGAACGCCACACAGCGCGTGGCAAGCTGCTGCCCCGCGAACGTGTGGCTGGTTTGCTCGACCCCGGCTCTCCGTTTCTGGAACTGGCACCCTTGGCTGCATGGAGCATGTACGGCGGCGCTGCACCTGGCGCGGGAGCCATTGCGGGCATTGGCCGCGTTAGCGGTGTCGATTGCATGATTGTTTGCAACGACGCCACGGTGAAAGGCGGCACCTATTACCCCTTGAGCGTGAAGAAACACCTGCGCGCACAAGAAGTGGCAGCCGAAAATAATTTGCCCTGTATTTACCTGGTCGATTCCGGTGGGGCCAATTTGCCGAATCAAGACGAAGTATTCCCTGACCGCGATCACTTCGGACGAATATTTTTTAACCAAGCCAATATGAGCGCGCAGGGCATTGCGCAAATCGCGGTGGTCATGGGCAGCTGTACTGCCGGTGGTGCTTATGTGCCCGCCATGAGCGATGAAGCCATTATCGTGAAAAACCAGGCCACTATTTTTCTGGGTGGCCCACCCTTGGTGCAAGCCGCCACGGGCGAAATTGTGAGCGCTGAAGAACTGGGTGGTGCCGACGTGCACACACGCCTTTCTGGTGTGGCCGATCATTTGGCTGAAAACGACCAACATGCACTCGAAATTGCCCGCCGCATTGTGGCCAATTTGGGACGACCCGAGAAACGCTACCCATGGGTTTTGGCCGAATCCAAAGAGCCCCTGTACAGCGCCGAAGAAATTTACGGCATTGTGCCAGTGGATGCAAAAAAACCGTTCGATGTGCGCGACATCATTGCCCGCTTGGTTGATGGCAGCGAATTCGATGAATTCAAAGCCCGCTTTGGCAATACGCTGGTGTGTGGATTTGCGCGCCTGTATGGCATGCCGGTCGGCATTGTGGCCAACAACGGCATTTTGTTTTCCGAGTCAGCCCAGAAAGGCGCTCACTTCATTGAGCTGTGTTGCCAACGCAAGATCCCCTTGGTGTTTTTGCAAAACATCACCGGTTTCATGGTGGGCAAGAAAGTAGAAAACGAAGGCATTGCACGCCATGGTGCAAAAATGGTCATGGCAGTGGCCTGCGCCAAGGTACCCAAATTCACAGTGGTGATCGGTGGCTCCTTTGGTGCAGGCAACTACGGCATGTGCGGTCGTGCGTACAGCCCGCGCTTTATGTGGATGTGGCCCAATGCGCGAATCAGTGTAATGGGTGGCGAACAGGCTGCTGGCGTGTTGGCCACCGTGAAGCGAAACCAGATTGAGGCCAAAGGCGGCACCTGGAGCAAGGAAGAAGAAGCCGAATTCAAGGCACCCACGCTAAAGCAGTTCGATGAACAGAGCCAACCCTATTACGCCACAGCAAGGCTCTGGGACGATGGCTTGATTGACCCGGTGGATACCCGCCGTATTCTGGGCATGGCCATTTCAGCCAGCTTGAATGCCGACATTCCGGATACGAAGTTCGGCGTCTACAGAATGTAAATGCGTACAACAATAAAAACGGAGACACCGCAATGACAGAACAGTCGAATGAAAAACCCGTGATTGAAACCCGCAAGGGAAAATCCGTGTGGCTGACGCTGAACCGCCCGCACATTAAAAACGCCATGAACGGCGAAATGATTGCCATGCTGGTCGAGGCTTTCCAGCGTTTGGGCAATGACCCTGACACACGCGCGATTGTGCTGGCTGCAAATGGGGATGCATTTTGTTCTGGCGCCGACTTAAGCTACATGATGCAAATGGCGCAGCAGGCGGCCAGCAACAAAACCAGCGGCATCACACTTACCAGCCTGTTTCGCGGCATTGCCGAATGCCCCAAGCCCGTGGTGGCGCGTGTGCACGGCTTGTGCCTGGCAGGTGCCACTGGCCTGGTCAGTGCCAGCGACATTATTGTGGCCAGCAACAATGTGAAATTCAGCTTGCCGGAAGTCAAGCGTGGTTTGATACCCGCCACCATCAGCCCCTATGTGGTTCAAGCCATGGGTGTGCAGGCTGCGCGCCGCTATTTCATCACTGGCGAAACATTCACGGCTGAGAAAGCGTACGAGTTGGGCATGGTGCATGAACTGACCACGCCCGACACACTGGATGCGAAGCTGGAATCGATTCTTGCCGAGCTGGACAGTTGCGCCCCCGATGCCATGGCGGCGTGCAAAAAACTCGTTCGCGATGTGTCACGCATGGACATCACCGCCGATGAAACACACGCCGATGTGGCTGCACGACTAGCTGAAGTGCGCGGCAGTGCCGAAGCTGCCGAAGGCATGATGGCTTTCATGGAAAAACGCAAACCGAAGTGGGTTGGCTAAAAAGGTTATTCACACAATGTTCACCAAAATACTGATTGCCAACCGTGGCGAAATAGCCCGCCGAATTAACCGCACCGCGCAAGCCATGGGTATTCAAACCGTGGCGGTGTATTCCACAGCTGACGCGCAGGCCCTGCATGTGCAGGAATGCAATGAAGCGGTGTGCCTTGGCGAGCCCGAGGCTGCGCAAAGCTACCTGAATATCGACAAAGTGATTGCAGCAGCCCGGCAAACCGGTGCGCAGGCCATTCACCCTGGCTACGGTTTTCTGTCCGAGAATGCCGCCTTCGCGCAGGCTTGTGCCGACGCACACATCACCTTCATTGGCCCCGGTGTGCAAGCCATTCGCATCATGGGCAGCAAAAGCGAGGCCAAGGCCTGCGTGCAACCAGCGGGTGTACCGCTCATTCCTGGTTACTTTGGCGCAGACCAATCGCTCGCTACCTTGCAGGCTGAAGCTGACCGAATCGGTTTTCCACTGATGATCAAGGCGGTGGCCGGCGGTGGTGGCAAGGGCATTCGAATTGTCAGCAGTGCAGGCGACTTGCAAGCCGCACTTGAAAGTTGCCAGCGCGAGGCAAAAAACGCATTTGGCGACGCCACGGTGATGCTTGAAAAACAGATCATCCAACCTCGCCATGTGGAAGTGCAGGTGTTTGCCGACACCCACGGCAATGTAGTGCATCTGTTCGAACGCGATTGCTCGGCACAGCGCCGCCACCAAAAAGTGATTGAGGAAGCGCCCGCATTCGGGCTCACCGAGCAACAGCGTGAAGCCTTTGGGCGAACAGCGGTGCAAGTGGCCAAGGCCGTAAGTTATGTGGGTGCTGGCACGGTTGAGTTTTTGCTGGATGCGCGCGGCGAGTTCTATTTCATGGAAATGAACACCCGCTTGCAGGTGGAGCACCCGGTGACTGAAATGATCACCGGGTTCGACCTGGTCCAATGGCAAATTGAAATTGCGGCAGGTTTGCCTTTGCCTGCGACCCAGGAAACCATTCACATTGACGGCCATGCGTTTGAAGCGCGCCTGTATGCCGAAAACCCGGAGCAGGGGTTTTTGCCTGCCATTGGTACAGTTGAATTGTGGGAAGCGCCCGATGCAATCGAGTTTCGCACCGGTACGCACGCAGGCCGAACGGCTGGTATTCGATTGGATTCCTCCATGCGCTCTGGCTTGGCCGTGTCGCCATATTACGACCCCATGGTGGGCAAACTGATTACCTGGGCACCCACTCGCGATGCTGCATTAAAAAAACTGGCTGACGCATTGGCACAGCTGCGTTGTGTCGGCGTAAAAAACAACCTGGCCTGGTTGCGCAGTTTGTGCCTGCACCCGGAATTTGCAGCAGGTGGTTACGACACCGGGTTGATTGACCGGATGACCATGGGAGCAGTCGTTGTGAATAACCCCATCGATACGCACACGCTGCACGCCTTGGCGGGCCTCGCACCTTGGGCGTTGCACCAGCATGCGCATGCAAGCAGCACGAGAGACCCGCTCGCCATGCTGGATGGTTTTTACTCCAGCTCGCCCCCCTTGCGGGAAGACCGCTGGTTGAACCGCGACATTGCTGTGGCCACGCACACACATGTGTCGGTGCGTGGGCAGAAAGCCCATATTCAATGTGCTGGCTCGGCTTTGCAACTTGCTCTGAGCGAGCAAGATAACCGCAGTGGCTTGCCGCGTTTGAAAGGGTTTGTTGAGAATGGCCCCCATGCTGGCAGCACATTTGATTTGATTTGGCATGGCGACAACCTGCACGTGCATGTGGGTGCAGAGCAAACCAATCTGCAATGGCAAAACCCGGCCCACATTCGCGCCGACCAGGGGCATGACGCCCACGGTGTGGCCGCGCCCATGCCTGGCAAGGTGTTCGCCGTGTTCGTAAAAGTGGGTGACAGGGTGAAAAAAGGTCAGCCTTTGATTGGCCTGGAGGCCATGAAAATGGAACACACCTTGAATTCGCCCTGCGATGGTGTGGTGCAGGCCATTCCGCACCCGGTGGGTGACCAGGTGACTGAGGGCACTGAGCTGATTCATTTTTCAGAAGACGACACGGCAAAATGAGCATGATCAAACTTCCTTCGCAGGTGACTCTGGTTGAGGTTGGCCCACGCGATGGCCTTCAGAACGAGAAAACGCCCATTTCAACCGCCATCAAGGTGGAACTGTGCAAGCAGTTGATCGAAGCGGGTATTCACAGGCTGGAGGCTGCAGCGTTTGTGTCGCCCAAGTGGGTGCCGCAAATGGCCGATGGCGCGGATGTATTGGCTGGCCTTCGAGCCCTTCCCGACATACAGGATCGTGCAGTGTCCTACTCGGCCCTGGTGCCCAACCTCAAGGGCATGGAAGCTGCGATTGAAGCAGGCGTGCAAGAGGCAGTCGTGTTCACAGCTGCCTCGGAAGCATTCACGCAAAAAAATATCAATTGCACCATTGCAGAAAGCATTGAGCGCTTTAAACCTGTGGCCGCATTGGCCCAAGCCCACAATATTCACCTGCGCGGCTCCATTTCATGTGCGCTGGGTTGCCCCTACCAAGGTGAGGTGCCGGTGCAAAGTGCTGCAGAGGTGGCCTTGCGTCTACGCGACATCGGTGTGCAAGAATTTGATGTGGCCGATACCATTGGTGTGGGTACCGCGCTGAGGGTTAGCCATGTGTTCGAGGCGGTGGGTTACAGCGTGGGTTTGAACAATGTGGCAGGTCACTTTCACGACACCTATGGGCAAGCTCTGGCCAATATTCTGGCCGCCTTGCAGTTGGGTGTGTCTACCTTCCACAGCTCGATTGCCGGCCTTGGCGGTTGCCCTTATGCCAAAGGGGCAACTGGCAACGTGGCCACCGAAGATGTGGTTTACCTGTTGCAGGGCATGGGCATTGAAACCGGCCTGAACTTGACCAAACTGGTGCAAACTGGCGCCTGGATTTCAGGCAGCATTGGCAAACCTTACACCAGCCGTGCTGGCCGTGCGGTGTGGAATAAATTGAATGCGGAAACAAGTGCTTGAATGCTCGGGGAAGTGACCCCCAGAATCATCTAATTGCCCTGCTTATTTTCTACGAATTCTAGGAATGGCCATGAACACTGCCACACCTTGTTCAAGGCTGTTGCGCCCAGTGTAAAGCTCGATTCGAATGGCTTTGGCCCGAATTTTCATGTGCGCCAAACCACGTCCGCGCCCCAGTGTGTTCTGGGGCATGCCTACGCCGTTATCGCTGATGCTCAGCAGAACTTTGTTATTGGCTTCATCCCATCGCACACTCAGTTCAATCTTGCTGGCTTTGGCATGTTTGAGGCTATTGGCAAAAATTTCCTGAACAATTCGCAGTAAATCGAACAGGTCGCGAGAGCTGTAGCCCTCCAGTTTTGGAATGTCAGCCACACTCCATAATAGCGTTACACCGCTGGCTTTCAAGCGGCGTTCATAGCGCCACCGGAAATTACCCAACAGCGCCAGCAGGTCGTCGCTTTGTGGGTCGAGTGAATCAATCGCCATGCGCAAATCGTCCAGGCATTCCTGCAACACATCGCGCATTTCATCCTGGCTCAAGGGCTTGGTTTCGCTCAGGTTCAGGGCCGATACCAAACTGGAACCCACCCCATCGTGAATGTCTTGCATAATGCGTCGTCGTTCATCGTCCTGGGCACGTTGCTGCTCAATTTTGCGCAGCAAATTGAATTGGCGAAACAGCTGCTGTTCGCGAATCGCCAACTCGGAGTTCAGCGAATCGTTGGACGTTTTCAGTTCTTGCAACAAGGCGCGATAGCGCCTGAAAATAACCCAGCAAGCCGACACAAACAACAAAATGCCGGTGTACTGCGAAAGCAGAATGGATTCAATCGGCAGCAGGTTCAGCATGGTGGCCAAATCACGAATGCTGAGCAAAACAAACAACAGCGAACTGCAACCCAGTATGGCGCCTTCAAAGTTGCGCGTACGCCAGGAATGGCTCAGCAGCAGCACGTTGAGCGCAAACACCACCGGAATTACCGGTAACAGCAGCCAGAATGTGAAATTCAGGATTTGTTCGCTGCCCGCCACAAAGGTGATTAGCGACACTGCCACTGCATAAGCCAGCAGGCCCTTCGGAATCCAGGTCCAGCCCAGGTTCATGTAGCGGATCAGGAACAACCCATACAGGCAGGCGAACCACGCATGCAGGCTGTGGACCAACTGGCCCCACTGCGCGTGGGGCAGGGGAATCCAGTCCATGAAATAGCCAGTGTTGCGAACCGCAAAAACGATCACGGCAAGGCTGAAGAAAAAGAACCCTTCCTGTTCCCGAAATACCCGTGCAAACAACAGCAACAACACACCACTGGCAAATGCCACCAGGGTGGCCAGCATCGACCCGGTCACTTGCCAGCGGTACGACGATTCATACATGGGTTCAAGTGCGCTGTTGGACCCCAGCCACACCCTTCCCAGTCCACTTCGGTAGTTTTTGTAACCCGCCACCTGAATCAGCAAGGTGTTGTTACCGGGGGCAAGCAGGTCGGGCGAAAACTGGAACAGGTAGGGGTAATTCCAGTGTCGGGTAATGTTGCCTTCCAGGGAGCCCAGTCCGCCAATCCAGTGACCGTTCAAATACGCATGGGCATTCATGATGGCCTTTGGCACGAACACCGCGTTGGGTACCGGTTTGTCGGGGTCCAGGCGAAAATCGATTTGATACCAGCCCTGGCCTTCAAATGAAGGTTGTGTCGTGTCCCAGGAATCGGGAAGTACCACGGTTTTTTTTGCGTTCAGCGACAACACATCACCGGCGCTCAAGGTGGGGTCATTGGAGAAAAGTACCTTGGCCTGCTGAAACAAATAGGCTTGCTGGTGTGAATTCTTGTCACCCAGGGCGGGCAGTGGGGCTTTGAATGTACCCAACAACGCCACAACCAGTGTCGCCACAAAAAGAAGCAGGAAACGCCCAATAAAAAGGCGGTCAGCGGGAGTCAGGCTCAAAGGTCAAGCAGCCCCAGAAGGGTGGCTTCATACACCGCTTCAGACCTGCTGTGCACGTGCAGTTTTTTGTAAATGCGCTTCACGTGAGTCGCCACTGTGTGGGTTGAAATACCCATTTGCGCTGCAATTTCCTGCGCTGTAAAACCACGGGCCACTTGTTGAATCACCTTCAATTCCCGGTCGGTAATGCTGCATGCTTTTTGCGATTCATCTTGATCGGCCTTGTTTTGAGCACAATCGGCATCGACAGGGCGCGGCATTTGCATTTTTGACAGCAACTGGCGTGCAATCAATGGGCTAATGGGCGAACCGCCGTTGGCCACTTCCAGAATGTGTTCAATCAATTCTTCGTTGGAATAGTCTTTCAGCAGGTAGCCGCTTGCGCCGGCCTCCAGGCTTCTCACCACGTGGTCTTCATCACCAAATGCAGTAATCACCAGGCACTCTGTTTCGGGTTTGTGTTTGCTAAGCCACTCAATCACCTCAATGCCTGATGAATCGGGTAAACCCAAATCGATCAGCGCAACTTTCGGGTTGGTCATGAACAACAGGGAGTAGGCGTCTTGAACGGTGCTGGCCACGCCCAGCAATGTCATGTGAGGGGAGGAGTCAATTACGCGGGTCAGGTGGTCTTGCGTGGCGGGTTCATCCTCGACCAAGATCACGCCGACTGGCTTGGCTTCAATGTGATCAAGATCTCGCGCGTTCATGATTTGCCAGTTTAGGTGTCCAAAGGTAATTTGAGCAGAAAACGGGTGCTTGCCCAGCCTCAGCGTGAATATCGATGCTGCCCCCCAAAGCGCTCGCACGTTGTTTCAGGTTTTTCAAACCCCTGCCGTGCTGGCTTCTTTCCAGTACAAATCCTACGCCGTTGTCTTGAATATGAACACCCACATATTTTGGTCCCCTTGAAACATGCAGGCTTACTTCGCTGGCGTTGGCGTGTTTCAAAATGTTGGTGAAAATTTCCTGAACAATGCGCAGAACATGCAGGCAGTTGCGTGCATCCAGGTAGGGAATGGGGGGTATGTCTTCATCAATCACCCAATGCAGCCGAATGCCTGCACTGCGCATGTTGTCAGCAATTCGGTAACGGAATGCGCCCAGCAAGGTAGTCAGGTCCTGTTCAATCGGTTCGAGCGAGTCGATGGTCAGCTGCAAATCCCGCAAGCCCGATTCAAGCAAGTTCAATGTGTTCTTGCGATTGAAGTTGGAGGATTGAAGGTGGTGAATTGCGGCCACCAAGTGGGCTCCCAAGCCATCGTGCATGTCGGCCATCAAACGTTGGCGCTCTGCCATTTTCACCTTGTCTTCATCAATTTTTTGCAAGCGCTGGTATTGCGCTGCCAGTTCGGCCTCCCGCTCCATCAGGCGATTCTGAAGTGTTTCATTGAAACGATCCGACTCAGCCAGCAAACCGCTGTAGCGGTCGATCAAAAAGTAGCTCATGGCCAGAAACATGGCAATGCCCATGTACTGGTTCAAAAAATAACCGTCGAAGGGCAAAATGCCTGCGAGAAAAAGCAGATCAGACACACTCAAGGCCATGTAACACAGCAAGCCGAATCCGAAGGCGTGCGGTGCTAGCGACTGCTTGCTGTTGCCATAGCGCATCAGTTGCAACACATTCCAGCTGTACATGCACAAGCCAAGAATGCCGTAGTAGCCCACCAGGCGCAGTGCCCAGTTTTCATTGATCATCAGCAGCACCGGAAAGCTTGCTGTGTAGGCGCCCCATATTTTCCATTCAAGCCTGTGTTTGGGAACACGGCAATACAGCAGAATCAGCAGCACCACCGCACTGGCAAACACCAGCAAACCACCTTGGGTAATTTGTATCCACAGCCCATGTTCAACGGGTGGAACTGTGGTCAAAAATGCCAGGTTTCGAATGCCCCACAAAAAACAGGTGGCAGCCAGCAACATCAACAGGCCGCTGCGTGTTTTGCCCATGCCAATCAGAATGGTCAATACAATGCCTGCGCCCAACACAAAGGCTGTGCTCAGGTAAACCGAGGTCACCTGCACCTCGTAACGAGAACGGTAGGCCTCGCGCAGGTTTTCATCCGAGCCCAGCCAAATTGAAGACAAGCCCGCCAAATAGTCGGGAAAGGCTCGCACTTGAATGGCCAGTGTATTTTTGCCAGGCTGCAAAACCCGGGCACTCAGGTTCAAGATTTGGGGACGATTCCAGTTGCGCTCTGCATATTCGCCTGTCATGGGGCCAAAATAGCCTATGCGCTCGCCATTCAGGTATACCTCGGCATTCATGGCAAAGCGTGGAATGTACAGCGCTTCGAGGCGGCTGTCGGGCAGCACAGTGAAGTCAAGTTCATACCAGTAAAAACCGCCGGGACCACGCAACTTGTCGTCGATTCGGTGGGGCAATAGCACCACCGTGGCTGCTGCCAGGTGCGCAGGCGGCTCGGTTTGGTAATCAGTGTGGGCCGCAAAGCGCGCCATACCTAATTCAATGGCGCCTGGATCTGAGGGGGTGGCTTTGGCGATTTCGTAAAAAAGCAGGGCAGCACCGCTTAATGCGATACACACGGCCAATACATAAAACAGGCCAAGTCGTCTTGCCCAGCTTGACGCGGGCTTCAGTTGGGCACCTGGCATTGTTTTAGCAGTCTTTTAAATTGATCAATCCCAAGGCATTGGCGCGGTGAACTGCGCTGGTGCGGGAATTCACTGCAAGTTTTTTGTAAATCCGTTTGATGTAGGTGCTGATGGTGTTGATGGACACGCCGAGAATATCGGCAATTTCAGCTTGCATAAATCCCTTGGCCACCATTTCCAGCACCTGTTGCTCCCGTTCCGACAAGGGTGTGAATTCCTGGTTCGCCGATGTTTTGCTGGTGGGGAGTTGATCGGGTGTGGGCACCCCGCGAAACCGGTTCAGCAATCGCCGGGCAATCACAGGGCTTATTGGGGAGCCACCAGCGCGCAGTTGTTTCAATCGATCAAGAATGTCGGCAGTGCGCGTGTCTTTCGTGAGGTAGCCCGTGGCCCCTGCTTCGATGCTTGAGATTACATGTGATTCATCACCGAACACGGTTAGCACCATGCTCTCGCAACCGGGCATGTGCTGATGAATGTGGGCAATCAACTCCAGCCCACTGCCATCGGGCAGGCCCAAATCGACCAGCACCACTTCGGGTTGCAGTTCTTCAACCACAGCCATGGCTTCTTTCAATGTGTAGGCCTGCCCAACCAGGTTCAGTTCAGGGTGGGTTTCAATGGCCAGGCGCAGCGCTTGCTGAATGCGGTCATCGTCATCCACCAGCATCACGCGGATGGTGTTTTGCCCAACTTCTGTTCTGCTTTGTATGTTCATTGGATCAGTTGGTTGACTTCAATAATCGGCATCATCACCGCCAGTACAATCAATAACACGATCAGGCCCATCACCAAAATAAGTATGGGTTCCATCAAGCTGGTGAGCCACATCGCTTTGCGTTCCACCTCGGTGCGTTGGCTGTCTGAGGCACGTTCCAACATGGCAGCCAGTTGCCCTGTGGCTTCGCCGCTTGCCACAAGGTGGGTCAACACCGGCGGAAACAAACCGCTTTTTCCCATGGCTTTGCTCAAGCCACTGCCTTCTTTTACGCGCTCCTGAACATCGACCATGGCCAGTTGCAAGGCACTGTTGCCCAATGTGCGGTTTGCGGCGGCCAAGGCTTTCAAAATCGGAACGCCACTGCCCACCAATATCGAGAGTGTCGAGGCCAAGCGTGCAGTGTTCACTGCGCGAATGAATGGGCCCACCACCGGAATGGTCAACACGAATTCATCGAATTTCAGTTTGAAGGCCTTGTTTTTCAGCGCATTGCGAAACAGGTAAATCGCCAGCGCCAGTGCCAATGCCATTAACCATCCCCAGTCGCGAAGCAGGTCTGACAAGGCAATCATCACCACCGTGAGTGTGGGCAGTGCCTGGTTGTTGCTTTCAAACACCGACACCACCTGTGGCACCACATAGGTCAACAAGCCGATCACGACCATCAATGCGACCACGGTCACAATGGCTGGGTAAATGAATGCGGCGCTTACCTTTTGCTGCAGGGCTTGACGGGCTTCCAGCGCATCGGCCAGTTTGGACAATACGCCGCCCAAATCACCGGTGTTTTCACCCGCGGCCACCGTGGCCACGTACATTTCAGGAAAGGCTTTCGGATATTGCGCCAACGCCTGGCTCAGTGGTGTTCCTGAAACAACTTCTGAGCGAATACTGTTGATGCGCTCCCGAATCAAGGGTTTCTCAGCCTGCTCAACCAGCGCAGCCAGGGCTTGGGCCAGTGCCAGGCGGGCTTGCAGCAGACTGGCCAATTGCCGTGTCAACAACACCACTTCGCGGTTGCTCAGTTCCCGGTCAAAGCGCCCAGCCTTCTTGCCGGTCATTTTCGCGCTGCCCACCTCCAGCACTTCAATCGGGGTCATGCCCTGCATGCGCATTTGGTTGCGTGCTGCTCGGGGGGAATCGGCCTCCATCGAGCCTTTCACTGTTTTGCCTTGGGCGTTCAATGCCTCGTATCGAAAAACTGCCATGTTTGCCTGGTCTCTTGTTTAGTCTCTCGTGACTCGAAGCAGTTCTTCCAGCGTGGTGGTGCCACTGGTCACCCAGCGTTGGCCGTCTTCCCGCATGTTCTTCATGCCCTTGGCCTGCGCGCGCTGGCGCATTTCGGCTTCCGAGTTTTCGTTGTGCACCATGGTGCGCAATTCATCGTCAATCGTAAACAGTTCGTATACACCGGTACGGCCTATGTAGCCTGTGTGGCCGCACTGGTCGCAGCCATTGGCATGCCAGAGGGTGTGACCTTGTTCATCCAGTGTGCTGGTTTTGCAATGTGGGCAAAGGCGGCGTACCAGGCGTTGGGCCAATACACCCAAGAGGCTTGATGACAACAAAAACGGTTCAACGCCCATGTCGACCAAGCGCGTAACAGCACTCACGGAATCGTTGGTGTGCAGGGTGGCCAAAACCAAGTGCCCCGTCAGTGACGCCTGCACGGCAATTTGTGCGGTTTCAAGGTCGCGGATTTCACCAATCATGATTACGTCTGGGTCTTGGCGCAAAATGGCGCGCAAGGCCTTGGCAAAAGTCATGTCGATTTTCGCGTTCACTGGTGTCTGGCTAATGCCAGGCAAATCGTATTCCACCGGGTCTTCCACAGTCATTACATTCGTAGTGGAAGAATCAATGCGCGACAACGCAGCATACAGCGTGGTGGTTTTGCCCGACCCCGTTGGACCCGTTACCAAGATAATGCCATGTGGCATGTTGCACAGCCGGTCCATTTCCTTCAGGGTGTGCTCGGGCATGCCCAAGCGGCTCAGTTCAAGCCGGCCAGCTTCTTTGTCCAGCAAACGCAGCACCGCACGTTCGCCGTGGCCTGTGGGCAAGGTTGAAACACGCACATCCATTGGTTTGCCGCCAATGCGCAGGGTAATGCGGCCGTCTTGCGGCAAACGTTTTTCTGCAATATCCAGGCTGGCCATGATCTTGATGCGTGAAATCAGGGCCGAGTGCAATTCACGGCGGGGTTGCAACACATCGCGTAACGTTCCATCCACCCGGAATCGCACCGCTGAGTGGGTCTCGAACGCCTCAATGTGAATATCTGATGCACCATCGCGGCTGGCCTGCGTCAGCAAGGCGTTGATCATTCGAATAATCGGTGCGTCGTCTTCGGTTTCCAGCAGGTCTTCCACGGCTGGAATGTCTTGCATCAACTGGTCCAGGTCCAGGTCGCCTGCCACTTCATCGGCCACAGCCGCCGCGCTGGTTTCCTGGTTTGAGTAAGCCTGGTTGATTGTTTTTTCAAGTACCACGGCGTCTTCGCAAAACACCCAGTCAATCGGGCAGGGCGCAACGCGTTGCGCCTCGATTAGCGCGTGGCTGGGCGTACGTGGGCTGAATGCCAAACGCCACAATTCACTTTGTGCATCCAGGCACAGCACCTGGTTTTGCCGGGCAAAACCGTAGTGCAGGCGGCCAACTGTTTGTGGGTTGAAGCGCAGTTCCATCAGGGTGTATTTCCTGAAGTTCGGCCACGAATTATGCGGCCGCCATTGGGCCCTACCTCCGAATTGCTGCTGCCTTCACCGGCGCGGGGAATCACCAGAATTCGGTTGCTTGGCGTCAGGTTGATCGAATCACCATTGGCTTGGGCTGGCGCTGCGGCGTTGGGGCGCGCCACATCAGCAGGGCGGCGGCTAGGTAGCACAGGTGCCTCCATATTGGGCAAGCCAAAGCGTCTCTCGGGCTGGTTTTCCTGTTGCAACTGGCGCATGTAGTCGTAACGGTTGGTCACAATGCTTTGAGCCTGGTCCTCGTTGCGCACTACCACGGGCCGCAAAAATACCATCAGGTTGGTTTTCTGGCGACGGCGGTTGTCGTAGCGGAAAAATTGCCCCAAAAACGGCACGTCGCCCAAGCCTGGTACCTTTTCTTCGTTGCCGGTGACCCGGTCTTCAACCAATCCACCCAGCACAATGATGTTGCCGGTTTCCACCAGCACATTGCTTTCAATGGATCGCTTGTTGGTGATAATGCCCGACACGTTGGTGCTGTCCACCACCGAACTGACTTCCTGAAAAATACCCAGCTTGACGATGCCTCCCTCAGACACCTGCGGCTTTACACGCAGGGTCAGGCCCACATCCTGTCGCTCAATGGTCTGGAATGGGTTAACGGTTGCACCGTTGCCACCGCTGTTGGTGAATTGCCCGGTAATGAAAGGCACGTTCTGGCCAATCACGATTTTGGCTTCTTCATTGTCCAGCGTCAGAATGTTTGGAGTAGATAGAATGTTGGCGTTGGCCTTGCTTTCCAGCGCACGGGCCAAAAAGCCGAGGTTGGAAATGGTACCAATGCCGGGAATGTTCACTTGCCCGTCAATCACACCAATGTTCAGGCCGCGGCCCACAGAGCCCAGGTTGGTGGCTGCACCCAAAATATTGCTGCCAGAACCTGGGTCGTTAAAGTTGGTGCCACCAATGACACGTACACCGTCAGCGCCCACGCCCGACAAGCCCTGAAATTGAATGCCAAACTCGGCAGCTTTGTCGGTAGACACTTCAACAATCAATGACTCTACGAATACCTGTGCGCGGCGCACATCCAGCTTTTCGATGATGGAGCGCAGGTTGCGGTAAATCGGTTCGGGTGCGGTAATAATCAGCGAATTGGTGGATGGGTCGGCCTGCACAATGCCGCCGTTGTTCAAGTCCACATTGCCCGAAGCGGCACTCAATTGCCCGCTGGAGGTGCCACCACCCAGCGAAGACCCCAGGCTGCTGGAACCACCGAGGCCAGCGCTGCCGTTGGTAATGTTGCGTGTGCTGTTGTTGGTGTTGGAGGTGTCACCTCCCAATCCACCAGCAATGCCGCCGCCAGACAATGAACTTAGCCCGGAAGAACTGTTGTTGTCGGAAATCGGGCTGCTGCTGAGCACAGCCTGCAACGTTTTCGCCAGCTTGGCTGCCTCGGCATTTTTCAGGTACACCACCCACACATTGCCGGGTTGTTTGGTGGGTTGGTCCAGTTTTGCAATCAGGGCCTTCGCCAGATTCAGTCGGGCTTTGCTCGGCGTACGCAGCAACAGCGAGTTGGTGCGCGGGTCGGCCATCACAGACAATCGTTGACCCGCATCCACCGCGGCACCCGTACCCCTGTTGCCTTCATCCAGCATGCGGCCCAGAATGGCGGCCAAATCCACTGCCAGGGCATGCTCAAGGGGCACCACTTCCAGGTCGCCTGAATATGGGCCATCAATGCTGGCAATAATGCGGGCGATTCGTTGCAGGTTGTCTGCGTAATCAGTGATCACCAAGGTGTTGTTGTTGGGGTAGGCGGCAATCGTGTTGTTGGGCGCAATCAAAGGGCGTAGCACTGGCACCAGCGCGGTGGCCGATTCGTAGTTCAGCTGAAACACCTGGGTCACGATCGCATTGCCGCTTTGGCTCATGGCTTTGCGGGGGTCTACACTGTCGGCTTGCACCTTGGCATCGTTTTCAGGCAAAACGCGGGCGATGCCGCCGCTTTCAACAATCGTGAAACCTTGCAGGCGCAGGGCAGCCAGCAGGGCATTCTTGGCATCGGCCGCGCTCAATGGTTGGGGCGAAACCAGCGAAATCGTACCGCGCACGCGGGGGTCTACAACGAATGTTTGATTGGTGAACGAACCAATTGCGCGCACCACGGCGTCAATGTCTGCATTCACAAAGTTCAATGCAAACTTGTCTTCCTGACTGTTTTGCACCCGCGCTGTGCTTTGAAGGTTCAGGTTTTGTGCATGGCCTGCAACACCCAGTCCCAAGCCCATCGAAGCCAGTGCAATGCTCAAAAACGAGCGTTTCATTTGTCCCATGCGTGCAGTGTTCAAGCTCACTGTTCCTTTTATTTTTGCTTCTTTCATCAAAATACACCCAAGCGATAGCGATCGCCTTCAAGTCGTCCCATCTGGCTGAGCAGGCCTGTCAACGCATCTTTGCTGCGTTCTTGTGCACTGGCATACCCATTGAATACAAATCGTTGTCCGTTCGTCCACTGACCACTTCCCTCCAGCATCAAGGGGCCTTTGTTGGTCGCTAGTGTCATGTCTAATCTTGTATCAGGATTTCCTGTCACGGTGATGACATATTCACCCAAGGGTCGAATACTGGCCAGCGCCGATTGGGCATCCAGCCATTTCAGCGTGGCATTTATGCTCTTGCCGCTTTGCCATTCAAGCCAGCTTAACTGCAACAGGCCCTCGGGTCGAATGGTATTGAAGGGCGCACCTGTTGCCCCCAGCCAGGCTGCGGGCATGCGAAGCTCGCCACCACTCACAGTAATACCTGCGCCGGTGAATCCCAGATGCAAAGGCTGTACGAATTTCGGGTGTGTTATTTCAATTCCCAGCCAGCTTGCATCGCCACCCAGTCGAAGGTGCCAGGCCAAAGCCTCTGGAATGGCGTACACCCGCGCGCCATCGGACAGGCCCAACTGCATTTGCCCAGCCCACACCGACCCATGGCTGCTCAACACCCGAACCTTGCCGCCGCTTGCAGATTCAATGCTGCCCGATACGGCATACACCGGGTAGTTCCACACCAGCACAGCCAGGGCAATCAAGGCAAACGGCCACAACCCACGCAAACGTTTCATTGGGGGGCGCCTGTGTTTCCTTGGCTGGCTGGCAACAAGGTAACGTAACCTTTCAACACACCGGCTTGCACTTTCTCAACCTCTGCCTGGTTCAAGGTGATGCTGGAAATGGCCTCGGCACGCGCCATCCAGGCCAGAAAACCACTGGCTGGGACATTGTCGAATTCCACCCGAATGTCGCCTTCCTCGGTGCGCACCAGTGCGGCTTGCTCGGCTATGCCCTGTTCTTCAAGCAGCTGTTGCAGGCGTGCCTGCAAATCGCTTTCAGGCACTACAACGCGCGATCGTGCACCTCGCAGGGCTTCCAGGTCTTGCGCAGCGCGCATCACCTGGCCTGCCTTGTCCACCAGCGCGGCTTGGTTGGTGGGGCCTTGTTGTATGGTCAGGAGTGCAGGTTCAATGAGTACAAACCAGGCAATCAGCACCGCTGCCAATGCGCCGCCATACGTCACCAGTTTTCGTTCCCTGCTGTTTAGCTGGTCCAGTTGGGCCTGTGCTTTGTTCAGCAAATCATTGGGTTTCATCGCGCCGCTCCCTTCTTCACTTGCAGCACAGGCAAGTTGGATTGCGCGCCGATCAGCCACTTGGCATCCAGCCTTCGGGCTTTCAGTTTTTGCAAGGCGGCGCCTTGCTGGTCTTCAGAAATATTGGCATTGAACCGCACGCTCAGTGTGTTCTCAGCCCAGGCAAAATCGACCATGCTGTTAAAGGGCGCCAGCTCCATGGCCAATCCCACCTCGTGAAGCAGGGCACTTGCGCCCTGGGCATTGCTGGTGTCCAGCCCAGCGTTCAGATTGCGTTTTTCTCGTTCAATCAATAACAAGGGGTCGGCCACCATGGGCGTGTTGGGCAAGGCCTGGGCATAGCTCTCGGCAATTTGGGTTTCAATGGCTGCATTGGCACTTTCAATTTTAAAGGCCAGTATATTCAGGCCCAGCACCGCAACGGCCATCAAGGCCAAGGCTGGGGTAAGCAGCTTGCGCAAGCCAGCTTGGTTGGCCATTGGGCGCATGCCCATCTTTCGAAGTTCGTCTGCGTTCAGCAGGCTTTTGTTCAACAGCCTCGGCAAAGGCTCGATGGGTGCACGTGTATTGGCGCGTATTTTATTCTCGCCCATGGCCCCGTCCACCTGGCTGCTCAACCAGGTGTAGTCTGTGTTGTTCAATTCAATCACGGGGGCACCGGCTTGCTGCAATCGACGTTGCAGCATCACTTTCAACACGGCTGCCTGGGCAGTGGGTGTCAGCAAGGGCGTATCAATGCCATCTACCAAAATAAAGTCTTGCCCGCTCAGCCATGCAGCGCCCTCGTTGCCAGTGCGTTCCCGCAATGTCTCGCAGCTTAGGCCTGCCAGCTTCAAGCCCTGTTGTGCGCAGCTGCTGACAATGCTGCGTGCACGTGTTTTTCCCAGCACGGCAGCCAGCTTTGCCCCACCAAGTGGTTAGGCAGGTTGGGCCACAGGCTCACGTGGTTTTCTTCGGGCTCGTTCAACAGGTAAGGCTCAACCAGAAAGGGCAGCGCCTCTTTCAGTTTGTTGCCAGTCAACTTGGGAGGCACCACAGCAAATAGCCCCACTTCGGTGGGGTTCACCAACACCAGGCAAGGCAGGTCTTTGGGTAGTTTGTTCAGGGCCTCTTCGCCACCGTGCAATTTGTCACCGCTTCGCGCCAGCACCTCATAGCGCAGCCGGATCATGCGGCCCTCCTCTTCGGCACGGGCTTGGTCAAGGGCCTTGGGCCACCAAATCACCAACAGGGGTTGGTTGTTATTCAATTATTGTCTCCACATCACATACACGCGCTGGTCTCGTCGCTCAAGCAAAGCCCGGGTCCGAATCAACGCCTCCTCTACCTGCGCAGTGCCTTCTACGAGAAAGTAATTGCTGCTCACGGTTATTAAATCATTGTTTATGGTCACATTTGCATTCAGTGCAGCCCGAATATCCGCCACATTCCGGAAAGTGACCCTTTCACGTTGGGCCAGCAATCGCTGAGCATCGCTGAAGCTCATTTCCTCTACTACTGCGTAAAGCACCTCGGCAGATGCAGTGTTGGCATTCACCGCACTGGCTTTGGGCAAAATGGCCACATAGGGCCGCAGCTGGTTCCAGGTTTCTTCAGTAATGCCGTATTTGCCCTGAAACTCTTCCCACCGCAAAGCGGGCTCAATGCGCGGGGCATTCGGATCAATGCCTTGTTCTTCAGGGTTGACCAGTTTGGGCATGAACATGGTGCTCAAGGTTTGAACCAACAAGTTTCGCTGGTCTGCAGGCACGCTCAGCAGGTCACTTAGTTTGGTAAAGCCTGCCAGCCACACCTGTTGGCGGGGGTTGTCAGCACCCAGGTTGCGAAGGTTGAATCGCCCTTGTGCATCTTCAATTCGCCCGGTCAATACTACTTCCCGATCATCACTGTCGGTGGCATTTTCTTCCTTGCGCATCAAGCCTTCGTTGATGCGGCTTTCAGCCAAGGGCACTGCCCAAGGTTCGGTCAATGTGTCGGTGGTGGACACTCTTGCGTCTTCGCGCAAAATAACCCTGGCCCAATCCACACCGCTGCGGCTAACCGCATCGGCCTGGTCGCGTGCTGCTGCAACTGAAATGGTTTTTGCAGTGGCAAACAGGTTCCAGATCAAAGGGCTCACTGCCAATGTGCACAGCACCACGATGAACAATGCCATCACCACGGCCGCGCCTTGTTGTGGTCGAATTCGCGTTGATCTCATCAGTACACCCCACCAGTTAAAAACACCTGCGTCACGACCTGGTTGTTGGGTTGGGTCAAGCTGATTTCAACCGCCCGCACCAGGCTTCGTACCGCTTGTCCTTCAGTTGTTTCCGGTGTGCCCGGTGTTTCACCTTCGCCGCTTTCTGGCGGGCGCTGTGCCGGTGTACCGCTGTTCAGCTGCAATGCAGGTCCTTGCAATTCAAGGTCTGTGCGTTCTTGAACAACATGGTTGCCGAATGTCACAGGGCTGCTCCACCCGCCGGGTTCACGCAACAGGCGCACTTGCAGGCCCCGGGTGGCAATCGGGTCGCTGATCGAGGGTTGCTCCGGGTTTGGCTGGCGGCGTGCAATCCGAAGCAAATTGGTGCCGTCCAGCACCCATTCCACACGCTCCCGGTAGGCAGGTTCGCTGGTGTTGCGCTGGGTAAACTGAATCAGCAGCCCATTGCCGGTCACTTCAATCAAATCGCTCTCCGGGGTGGGCGTGTCCAGCGTCAACTCCAGCGCGTCAAGGTCTTTTTCGAACTGTGAAAAAACAGCGGCTACGGTTTGAATCTGCTCGTCCACCTCTGTAACGCGGTTGGCCGAACGCAATACTTCCTGCAAACCCTGCCAGGACAAAATCGAAATCACCGACACAATGCCCAATGCAATCAGAACTTCCAGCAGCGTAAAACCCTTGGCATTTTTATTCATGGCGCGCTGCTCAAGAAAATCACCAAGCGAGCCAGCTGGTTGCCTTGGTCGCCCTCGAAGGCGTCCAGCACCTGAATTTCCACCCGCCTGAAATTCGGGTTGGGAGTGTTGGAAATTTCCACCCGACATACAAACCGGAAATTGCCCTGTGGGCAGGATTGCTGCGCGGTTTGCGCACTCGGAAACACGCCGGAAACCCGAATGTAGTTGGCGGCATTCTTTGCGCTCCACTGCGCATACTGCCGCTTGATCATCTCGTCTTGCTGAATGTTCAAGTTGCCGGCTGCCTTCAGGCAGGCAATCAGGGCCACCGCGATAATGGTCATGGCCACCAGCGCTTCAATCAGGGTAAAACCGCGCTGCTGCTTCATAGGCTTTGGCTGGCCCTGTTCAGCACTGTGGTGCTGGGTTTGCTGACCTTGAATACACCACTGGCCTGGCTTTCCAGCACCACCTGCACTCGGTTGCGTTGAAGCACAATCGCCTGGCGTTTCAGGCCAGTCCTGCTTTCCAGGGTCAGGAACTTGTTTTCAAGGCCCTCGTTAATCAAGGTCACCTTGAAGGGGCCGTTGTCCCAAAGGCGGGGGCGCAGCAAGGGTTCCGTAGTCACTGGTACCCAGCGGCTGCCTGTGAATTCTTCGAAGGTGTAGCCCTCATCACCGGCTACAAAGCGAATGTCTTTGGATTTCAACAGAGATTCCTGCTGGGCAATGCGCAGCAGTTGCGACAGTTTTTTGGCGTCTGATTCCAGGTAATTGGAATCGCCGGGTGTGCCGCGCACCACAATAAGGCCGGCGGCGATCGACAATACGACGATCACCACCAGCAATTCAAGCAGGGTGAACCCCTGCTTAGAGGCTCCAGGAACCAATGTCGGCATTCACGCCCTCACCACCGGCTTTGCCATCTGCACCAAAGCTCATTACATCCACTTCGCCATTAATGCCAGGGCTCAAAAACTGATAGTTGCTGCCCCAAGGGTCAACCGGCAGGCGCGACAAATAACCACCTTGCTTGTAATTGCGTGGCACGGGTTCCGTGGTCGGGGGGGTTACCAGGGCTTGCAGCCCTTGTTCGGTGGTCGGGTAGCGGCTGTTGTCCAGGCGGTACAGGTTCAGTGCTTGCATCACCGAAGCTATGTCTTGCTTGGCCGCAACCACGCGGGCCTCGTCGGGACGTCCCATGATTTTTGGCACCACCAGCGTAGCGAGAATACCAAGAATGACTACAACCACCATGATTTCAATCAGGGTAAAACCCTTGTTTTGTTTTTTGCCTTGAAGCGAATTTAGTTTTTTCATAAACAACCGTAGAAAAGATCCAGAATTATCCTTGCTGAAGGTTACACCCATTTTATGAATATTTGACAGCAGCCCGCACCACCGTTGCAAGCCGCACAAAATCCCTCTGCTTTCGGGTAATCGGTAAAACCTTTACCTTTGTCACGTAAATAGGGTCTTTCTTAGGTGTTCTTGCGTGAGCATACTTCGGGTGTGGGCAACTCAGGTTGCCGACAACCCTTGAAGCATGGCTTAAAAACCGGTCACCCTCGCGGGTTGTCCGGTTTTTTTTGAATCTGGCCCATCTTGCGGGTTATGATGCTTTCCAGTGTGTCACTTCACTTCGCCCCATGAAACTTGCATTGAAAAAACCCGTTGCCCAGATCAGCTTGTCACCAAGACTTGTTCAGGGATTGAGAATGGTGTTGTGGTTGAGCACAGTGGGGCTGGCTGTGTGGGTGTTGATCAAGTTGTTCGCGCCCGCGCCTGTGGTTGCACCCGCCATGCCTGCTCAGGCCTCGGCGAATTATCAAATCGACCAGTCGCCTGAAGCGCGGCTCATGGGCGTTGAAACTGCGGGTGGTCTCACGCCGCCCTCTGTGAATTTGTTGGGCATTTTTGCCAACAGTGAAGGCAAGGGGGCTGCCGTCATGTCCATCGAAGGGCAGCCCGCACAATCAAAGCGTGTGGGTGATGAAGTGGCTAACGGCTGGACACTGGAAGAAGTGGGTCCTACCTTTGCAGTCATGCGTCGCAGCGGGCAGCGTCATCAGGTCAACCTGCCCATTCTTGAGGCTGACCCCAATTTGCTGCGCCGCGTTCCTGCCAGCAGTTAAGTGCCCGTGCCAATCAGGGTTTGGGTCAGGGCTTTGCCGTCGGCATCCTGAATTTCTATTTTTGCAGGCTGCCAGTTCAAATCTTTGGCATACCAAATGCGCACAACTTCATCGCCTGCATCTTCGGGTTTGGTTTCAAATAGCAGGGTGCTCACCCGGCGCTCGCCTTTGCCAAGGTCCAAGGTTAGGTCTTGCGCTTTTTTCAGAACAAACACCTCATTGGCCACGCGCCCGGTGCTCATGACACGCATGGTCAAGGTGTCGCCCGTTTTCAGGTCGGCGTTGCAGCGCAAACGCGCTGCGATCTGGTAAATCATGCTGATCCGGTCCTGCAGCCCTTTTTCATACGGTGCAGACTCACCATTGCGCTTGAACAGCACCTGCTGCGTTTCCGCGTTCAGCATACTTTCAGCCACCGGTTTTTTGCCACGTTGCTCGGCGTAATAAAGGGGGGTTAAGCAGTTGTGCATCCACCAGCCCTTCACTTTTCTGGGTTAGTTGGCCCGAGTACAACAAAGCCAAAAAGCCTTTGGCCTGTGAAGTGGATTCAAGTTTGTACTGCGTACCGGCCACCCGCATTTTGTGTGTACTAATGGCCAGTTCACCCGGAATTTGACTGTGCGTCAGTGAGAACCGCAGGTCTGAATCAATGACCTGTTTGCCCATGCCTCTGCAAGTGGTCTCTGCTGCCCAAGTGCTACTCACGCTGCTCAGGCTGAGCAGGGCAGCAGCGCTGATTTTGATCATTGTTTTTTTGCTTACATTCATCGCTTCACAATACCTTCCAGATAACCTTCGTCTTTGTTGAAAATGCTGAGGCACTCTCGCCGGGGTATTTTGCCCGGTGGTGCAGCAGACACATGCACCCATTTGCCAAACTCCAGAATCAGTTGATCAAATTCACATGGCAATTGTGCAATGGCCAATGCCAAATCGCAGGGGCTGCCGAATTCGGGGCACACCAAATCTGCCGCCAGCCCCATGCAGTGCTGCGAGTTGGGCACACCGCCCACTTTCTCATTCAAGGCATGTGCCCTGAAACCACTGTTAATCTTTAACGCACCACTGCGAATATTCAGGGACCTTTGAATATCACCCAGCAAAGCAGAAAGCCTGCTGAGGTTTTCAAGCAGCTCTGGCGGGCAACTGTTGTCTAGACCGCACCGCAGTGCGGTGTCAGAATGACACAAGGTATCCTGACAAAATTCGGGATGAAAACTCAACTTCAGGTCCATTCGTTTTGCGCATTCGTTATATTCGTCGTCCCCATGCGGGCTTGTCCGGCAAAGTGTATTTGCTTGATCTTGACAACACCCTGCACCATGCATCCACCCACATTCTGCCCGAGATCAACCGACAAATGACACGCTATCTGGCTGAACACCTGGCGTTGGACCCCCAGCAGGCCAGCGAGTTGCGTACCCAATACTGGCTTCGCTATGGTGCAACTTTATTGGGCATGATGCGCCATCATCAAACCAACCCGCACCACTTTTTGGCCAGTACCCATCGTTTCGAGGGCTTGAAAAAATTGAGTTCTCGCCATGGTAGCGTGCCCCACCGCCTGGGCAAATTGCCAGGGCTGCGCATTATGCTGACCAATGCGCCCCGCGCTTACGCCGTGGAACTGTGCAAGGAAATGGGTTTGTACCGGCACTTGCACGCCGTCATTGCGATTGAAGACATGGTGGTTCACCAAATCTGGCGACCCAAGCCAGCCAACATTCTGTGGCCCAATCTGAAGAGCAAGTTGAAAGGCAAGCGGGCTTTGCTGGTCGACGACACTCTCGGGCACCTTGAGCAGGCCGCCAGGCATGGCATTCAAACCAGCTGGATCACCTTCCCGGGGTTGGGGTTCAAGCCCCGGCAACTCACCGGCAAAGTTAAACACCGCATTCGGCAGTTTGAAGCCATACGCACCGCAAAATTTTAGGCATTACACACGGTGCACTTGGGGTCTTTGCGAATTTTCATTTTCGTGAATTCGCAACTGCGCGAATCGTAAATTTGCAGGGTGCTGTACATGGGTTGTCCAAAGCCAGCCAAAATTTTCAGCGCCTCGCTGGCTTGCAGCGTGCCAATCACGCCTGTCAGCGGCGCAAACACGCCCATGGTGGCGCAACGCACTTCTGATACATCGTCCCCTTCCGGGAACAGGCAGTGGTAGCAGGGCGCTTGCGGATTATTCAGTTCGAACACGGCCAACTGGCCGTCCAACCGAATGGCCGCGCCAGAAACCAGTGGCTTGCCGAACTTCACGCAGGCACGGTTCACGGCATGGCGGGTTTTGAAGTTGTCGCAGCAGTCCAGCACCACATCCACTTGCGCAACCAACTGCTCCAGTTCTTCGCCTTCAAGACGGTGCGCAATGGGCACAACCGTGCTGCACGGGTTCAGTTCATTCAAGTGGGTTTTGGCTGATTCAACCTTGGCCATGCCCACGCGCGCGGTGGTGTGCAACACCTGGCGTTGCAGGTTGGTGAGGTCGACTTCATCGTCGTCTGCGATATAAATGGTGCCCACGCCCGCACTGGCCAGGTACAGCGCACTGGGGCAACCCAGGCCACCTGCACCCACCACCAGCACTTTGGCACTGGCAATGCGCGATTGGCCCTCAATACCGATTTCATCCAGAAGAATGTGACGGGAGTACCGAAGTAACTCCTCGTCATTCAAGTCTCGCAGTTCCACGTTCAAGCCGTTTTCAGGGCGGCTTACTTGGCTGACTTGGCCGTTTGTGCAGCTTTGCGGTTTTGCACCACGGGCTTGCCTTTCAGGTAATTCAGGGCCTGCTGCAACTGATAATCGTCTTTTTCGCCGAACACAATCGGCTTCATGTCGGCGTTTTTGTTGCTGTCCGAATTCTTGGAGCTCGGTGTTTCCTCGCCCTTCTCATTGCTCAGGTGTCGTGTCAGGTCTGCTTCGCGAACGCGCTCAACAATGTCGCCTTCGGGTGTCTCGGTCACGAGGAAATCGGGTTCGATGCCCTTGGCCTGAATGCTGCGGCCATTTGGCGTGTAATAACGCGCAGTGGTCAGCTTGATTGCCGTGTTGTTGTTCAAAGGCAATATGGTTTGTACCGAACCCTTGCCGAAGGTTTGTGTACCCAACACCTTGGCGCGGCCATGGTCTTGCAGTGCACCTGCCACAATTTCCGACGCAGAGGCCGAGCCGCCGTTCACCACGACAATCATGGGCACGGTTTTCGCAATCGGGCTCAATTCTTTCAGGTAGTCTTTCTCGCGGCCGCGCAGGTAATCTTCAGGGCCTGCCACCAGCTTGCGCTGGGAGTCTTCGGTACGTCCATCGGTAGATACCACCAAGGTGTTTTGGGGCAAAAAGGCGGCGCTAACGCCTACTGCAGCATTCAGCAAGCCACCCGGATCGTTGCGCAAATCCAGCACCAAGCCTTTCATCGGTGTTTTGGCCTGCAGGGTGTTGATGGCCTTTACCAGGTACTCACCGGTGTGTTCTTGAAACTGCGTAATGCGCACGTAACCAATGCCATCGTCCAGCATCTTTGATTTCACGCTTTGCACCCGAATTACATCGCGAATAATTTTGACCTCGATTGGCTTTTCCACGTCCTTGCGCAGCAAGGTCAGGCGAATCTCGGTTTTTGGTTTGCCACGCATCAAATTAACCGCATCGGACAAACTCATGCCTTTGGTAGGCTTGTCATCGATTTTCACAATCAGGTCACCCGCTTTCACGCCAGCTTTCGCGGCGGGGGTGTCTTCAATTGGCGAAATCACCTTGACAAAGCCGTCCTCAGTACCTACTTCAATGCCCAGGCCGCCAAATTCACCTTGCGTGCCCACGCGCAGTTCTTTGAACGCTTCTGCATCCAGGTAGCTGGAGTGGGGGTCTAGGTTGGCCACCATGCCGCTGATGGCACCGTTGAACAACTTGTCATCGCCCACGGGTTCCACGTAAAAACTCTTGATTGCGCCAAATACCTCAGTGAACTGACGCAGCTCACTCAATGGCAAGGCCTCGGGCTGCTGCCGTTGGGCCACCGCGCTAATACCCACGCTGACCAACACGCCGGCCACTACACCGACTGATACCAAACTGATTTGTCGCAATTTTTGACGCATAATTCCTACCGACCTTTGGTCCACGAAATAGGATCGAAGGGTTGTCCCTGATGCCTTAGTTCAAAGTATAAACCTGTATCAAGATTACCACTGCTGTTGCCAGTTTCGGCAATGGTGTCACCCGCTTTCACGGAATCCCCTGATCTTTTCATTAATTTACCATTGTTGCCATATACGCTCAAAAACTGGTCGCCATGGTCAATGATCACAATTTCGCCGAATCCGCGCAGCCATTCCGAAAACACCACGCGCCCCGTCGCAACCGCCCGAACCGCTTGCCCCGCCTCGGTGGCAATAAAAATCCCCTTCCAGGAGGGGCCTTGCCCGTCTTTTGATCGCGTTTGCCCAAACTGGCCTGCCACCGTGCCTTGCACTGGCAGTACCAGCCGACCTTTCAGTTTTGCAAACTCACCCGTACTGGGCATGGGGGGAGGGGGGGAGTAATCCGGTTTGCTGGGAGTCTTCCCTGTTGATTTGGGTGAAGTGCCAGACTGAGCCTGTTGTTTTTGCTGCTGCGCGGCCAATGCCTGTTTGCGTTTTGCCTCTTCAATGGCGCGGGTCAATTCGGTGATTACATTGCTCAACCGTGCTTCATCACGTTGCAGGCGCTTGCGCTCAAGCTCCTGGTTCTTCAGCTTCGAGTTCAAGTCAGCGATCAACTGGTTGCGCTCCTCGCGCTGAGCCACCAATTCCCGCTGGCTCTTGTTTTGATCCGCAATCGTGCTTTCAAGTCGCTCCTGCTTTTTCTCAAGCCCCAATCGAATGGACTCGAGTTCACGCGCTTGCGCTGCTTGCTGCGCCGCCAGGTCGCGTTCAGCCGCAGAAATTCGCTCATACCAATAGCTTTCGCGCGCAGCTTCGCTGGCCGATTTGCCCGCCAACCAAGCCTGTGTCGGGTTTACTTCTACCCGACGATACTGGTTGCGCATCACCTCGGCCAGGCGTGACTGAGTGCTCTCCAGGTCTTTTTGAAGTTGGGCTTCTTCCTGGCTCAACCTTCGGATGTCTGTTTCCAGCGCATCCCGATCCTGGTCAAGGGCTTTCAGGCGGGTCTGGGTTTTTTCAAGCCGTTGCTCAAGCAGGCCAAGCGCTTTGGCGGCCTGTTTTTTCTCACCGCTGGTTTCATTGATTTGTTTTTTCAATGCATCCAGTTTTCGGCGCACTTCGTCGCGTTCCTGCTTCACACCTGCCGGGTCGCGCACATTGCTTTGCGCCCAGGCGGGCTCGCTGGCATTCAGGGCGAGCATGGCCAACACAAGGCCAAGCCCCCCACGGGTAGAACAAATCAACCTTGAATAGTTACGCACCTGTATTTACTTGGCCTTTCCCTGGTTTTTCACGGCAGCCATGGCCGCTTCAATTTCGGCCTGGTTGCCAAGGTAGTAACTGCGAATAGGCTTCAGGTTTTCGTCCAGCTCGTACACCAAGGGGCGTGCGGTTGGAATGTTCACCTGCAAGATGTCTTCCTCGCTCAGGTTGTCCAGGTACTTGATCAGCGCACGCAATGAATTGCCGTGCGCCGCAATCAACACCTTCTTGCCAGCTTTAATGGCTGGGGCAATGCCGTCTTTCCACAACGGAATTACGCGGTCAACGGTGTCTTTCAGGCACTCCGTCAGTGGAATTTCCTCGGGTTTCAGCCTGGCATAGCGGGGGTCATTGCCGGCAAACCGGGGGTCATCCACTTTCAGAGGGTTGGGTGCAATGGCGTAGGCACGTCGCCAAATCAACACTTGTTCTTCGCCAAACTTGGCAGCAGTTTCAGATTTGTTCAGGCCTTGCAAGTCGCCATAATGGCGCTCGTTCAGGCGCCAGGCATGCACCACGGGCAGCCACATCTGGTCCATTTGATCCAGGGCAATCCATAAAGTGCGAATGGCACGTTTCAAAACAGACGTGTAGGCCACGTCAAAGCTATAGCCCTCGGCTTTCAGCAGGTCGCCTGCCTTGCGGGCTTCCTCTCGGCCTTTGTCTGTCAGGTCCACATCGGCCCAACCGGTAAAGCGGTTTTCAAGGTTCCATTGGCTTTCGCCATGGCGCATCAATACGAGTTTGTACATGTTTGTGGCCTTTAAGTTGCTGTCTAATTAGGCAAACCTCCATTTTAGCCTCGATTCAAGGGGATATAATGACCAATCCATCAAGACCCACTCATTGCAGGATTTATGTCGCAGGAATTTCTGATTCAAAACAGTTGGCTTATCGCCTTGGCCTTTGGTTCTGGCCTCATGTTGATTTGGCCAGTGTTGACCAAAGGTGGTGGCACTCGCGTAACCGTGCCCCAAGCCACACTTTTAATTAATCAAAAGAAGGCGGTCCTGGTTGATATTCGAGACGATGACTTCGTCAACAACTCGGGCGTTGTGCCCAACTCCAGGCGCATGGCCATCAAAGACCTGAAAGAAAAGGCGGGCACCCTGGCAAAAACCAAGGAAACTCCCTTGATTGTGTTGTGTCAAACCGGCGCACGTTCTGGCGCAGCCGCCACCGTGTTGAAAGCGGCAGGTTACACCGACGTGTTTGTTCTCGACGGTGGCCTGAATGCCTGGAAAGAAGCAGGCTTGCCGGTTAAAAAGGTTCAAGACGCCGCAGATGCTGCGCCCAAAACCAAAACACCCAAGGCCACCAAGCAGGTTGCCAAGTAAAAGCAAACCCAGTTGCAGCAAACTCAGTAGTCAAGGAATTCACATGAGCAATGTTCAAGCCCCTGTTCGCATGTACACCAGCGCGGTGTGCCCTTTTTGCGTTCGTGCTGAACGCTTGTTGAACGAGCGCGGTGTGCAGAATATCGAGAAAATCCGGGTTGATCTCGACCCATCCCAGAAAGAAAAAATGATGGCCGAAACCGGCCGCCGAACCGTGCCGCAAATTTATATCGGCAGCACACATGTGGGCGGCTGTGATGACCTGTTCGACCTCGACCGTGCTGGTAAGCTTTTGCCATTGTTGGGGCAGCCCGGCTAATTTCATTCAAACCTTATTTATTCAATCCATAGGAGCCAGCAAATGGCCGAACAGAATTCAGAAGCAGTGTTTCAAATGCAACGCGTCTACATCAAAGACGCTTCTTTGGAACTGCCCAACGCACCGCAAATTTTCCTCGAGAAAAACCCGCCCAAAATTGAAGTGGCTGTGGATGTGGGCGCACAACGCTTGGCCGAAAACATTTTCGAGTCTGAAGTGACAGTAACGGTGACCGCCAAAATCGACGAGAAAGTGGCTTTTCTGGTGGAGTGCAAGCAGGCCGGTATTTTCGAAATTTCAAATGTGCCTGAAGAGCAGTTCGATCCTCTGTTGGGCATTTTGTGTCCCAACATGATCTACCCCTATTTGCGCGCCAATGTAGCCGACCTCATTACCCGCACCGGCTTTCCACCTGTGCATTTGTCCGACATCAACTTCGAACAGTTTTACCAGCAGCGTTTGGCAGCAGCCCAAGAGCAGGCCGCCAAGCAAAACGGTTCCGGCATCATTACCACAGCGTAATTGGCGGCGCGCGTGAACATCACCGTGTTCGGTGCAGGGGCGTGGGGCACCGCAGTGGCTGCCCACATGTCCTATGTGCATGATGTGGTGTTGTGGGGGCGCGATACTGCTGTGCTGCAATCCATTGCCAGCCAGCGCGAAAACCCGCGTTACCTCGCGGGTATCAAGCTTTCTCCCACACTGAAAGTACAGGCTGATTTTTCGGCCGCAGCCCGGCACGCGCTTGGCCAACCCGACGCACTCTGGGTGCTGGGCACGCCCATGGGCGCGTTGCGCCAAACACTGTTGCAATTGCTTGAAATTGCGCCCATGGACCAATGGCCTGCGCTGGTGTGGTTGTGCAAGGGCTTTGAAGTGGGCACTGGCCAAATGCCGCATCAAGTGGTTGAGGAGGTGTTGGGCAGGCACTATGGCGGTGCGCTCACCGGCCCTTCATTTGCAGCCGAAGTGGCGCGTGGCTTGCCCTGCGCACTCACTGCTGCCAGCGCGGACGAGCCCACCCGCCAAGCCATGGTGCGTGCTGCGCACCATGCTGCCTTGCGTGTTTACGAGCTTGACGACCTGGTGGGCGCTGAAGTGGGTGGCGCGGTTAAAAACATCATGGCGGTGGCTACTGGCATTTGCGATGGCATGCAATTGGGCCTGAATGCCCGTGCAGCGCTGATCACCCGCGGCATGGCCGAAATCAAGCGCTTGGCCGTGGCCTTGGGTGCCCAGGCGGAAACCCTGAATGGGCTTTCCGGTTTTGGTGACCTTATACTCACCTGCACTGGCGATTTGTCTCGCAACCGGCGCGTGGGCTTGATGTTGGCTCAGGGCAAGTCACTGGACACCATTCTCAAAGAATTGGGTCAGGTCGCTGAAGGTGTGAAATGTGCGCCGGTGGTCAAGCAGCTTGCCGCGGAATTGGGGGTTGATATGCCGATTACGGCAGCGGTAAATTCTGTGCTATTCGAGGGTTTGAGCCCCGGAGAAGGCGTGATGCGCCTGCTGTCGCGCGAAGCCAGGTCTGAAGACGCTGAATGATCGTTGCTGTTTGTTGTCCACTCGGCGTGGTTGCTTGTGCTGCACGGGGCTGGTTGGTTTGTTGAGTGCTGAGCTTGCAGGGTCACCGCTGCCCGAAAACTTGGCATTTCGGCTTGTCGTCTTGAGCCTGCACTAAGCCAAGCCCTCCAAAAGTAACGGTCGGGTCTTGGCTTTCGCGCCATGGCGCGATCGTTTG
>NZ_MQVZ01000001.1:513959-695089 GCF_002954425.1 Limnobacter sp. SAORIC-690 | reverse complement strand
AAGGGGAGTACAGGTTTTCTGGCGAGAGATCGGAACCCAAGCCGAGAGGGCGATTAATAAGCGCCGAGAGATCGGAACCCAAGCCGAATGGCGGTTAAGAAGCGCCGAGAGATCGGAACCCGGGCAAACTGGTGCCCGGCAAGTATAACCCCTAGCTTCCGCCTTCAAACCCCAGCTGCCGCCAAGCCTCATACACCATCACCGCCACTGAATTGGACAGGTTCAGCGACCGGCTCTCCGGGCGCATCGGCAGGCGCAGCCAGTTCTCACGGGCAAACCAGTTGCGCACGTCCTCAGAAAGCCCCCGGGTCTCGCTGCCAAACATCAGGTAATCACCCGCTTGGAATTTCACAGCGAAAGGCGAGTTTTTACCTTTGGTGGTCATTGCAAAACAGCGTTGTGGATCGGGTTGGCAGCGGTCGAGAAATGCTTGCCAGCTTGGATGAACCAGCATGTTGGCGTACTCATGGTAGTCAAGCCCGGCGCGTCGCATACGGGCATCTTCCAGTGGAAAACCCAAAGGCTCAACCAAGTGCAACTGCACGCCAGTGTTGGCACACAAGCGAATCACATTGCCCGTGTTGGGCGGAATTTCCGGTTCAACCAATACCACATGAATCATTCTGGGGTCCTGCACACTGCCATGGTTACAATTGATTCAGCGCCTGCTTTGCGAAGCGCTGCGGCGCAGCTTTGAATGGTGGCCCCGGTGGTAATCACATCGTCAACCAGGCCGATCCGAATGTTGCCAGAGATGCGACGCGTGGCCCTGAAAGCCCCATGCAAATTCTGCAGTCGATCTTCTCGGCCCAGGGTCGCCTGCGCACCAAGTTCCCGGGTTTTGATCAGCCAATCAGCCTTCACCGGCCTTTGAATGTGCCGTCCCAAATGCCGGGCAATCAAAGCGGCTTGATTATAGCCGCGCTGCCTTAATTTGTCCGGGCTCACGGGCACAGGCACCAATACATCGGGCAGGTCCATGCCCAATTTCAGTACCCTTGTTCCCAGCCAGTGGCCTAAAAACCGGGCCATGCCATGGTTATTGCCGTATTTCAACAAAGCAATCCATTGATCAACCGGAGCAAGGTAATCACTGCACACCACGCATTCCAAAGGCGCTTGTGCGCCATGCTCAACCATGGGTTTGCAATGCCTGCAATGCGTCCATCCAAACGCTTGGAGGCGCGGACCAAGTGCAAGTGCGCAGCGTTTACAGCGCACAGCCTCGCGGTGGTGAATCAGGGGCTCGCAGTGGCTGCACACAAAGCGCCTAAAACCGGAAGTACTGTTTTGCATCGGCATTTGGCAGGCCACGCAGCGCCCCGGCACCATGGCGTCGCCCATACACTGGCAAGTTCTATAGAATAGACTGCACCACCTTTTTGCTGAAACAGCTAGCCCCACAATGTCCTCGCAGTTCTGGAAAATTCCCCGATCAAACACCGCCTTGGCGCAACAATGGTCCCGGCGCCTAGCAAAACCATTGCCTTTCATACTCGAAGAGGTAAACCAACGCATGGTGAACCGCGCGCAAATTATGCGCCCGGTCGAGGGAGGGGTGGTGCATCAAGGCTGGTTACACCCTGCGGCCTTGATGAATGTAAAAAACCTGTTTGTTGGGCGTGAATTTGCTGTGTTTGCGCCCAAGGCAATTCACGTGCCGGTAGAGCAGCTTGAACAGGCTGCCGCTTCTTTTTTGGCCAAACTTTGGCCCGGCCGGGCGGCACCCAAGCCTGCTTCGACCATCGCACTGCCAACCAACAGTCCTTTGCCTTTGCCCAGCGAAAGCCAGGCCATGATTTGGTCGCCCTTGTGGTTGCATGCTGTGGCTGACCCAGGTCAATGCCTGGCCGAATGGTTGAGGGTATTAAAACCTGAAGGCGGGGTGTTTTTCAGCTGTTTTGGTCCCGATACAGCCCGTGAATTGCAAAGTTTTGCGCAGGCCATGGGCGAATCTTTTCCCGATTTTGCAGACATGCACGACCTTGGCGACCTGATGAGCAAGCAGGGTTTTTCTGACCCGGTCATGGAAATGGAAAAGCTGACGTTGACCTACAGCTCGCCAGCCAAGTTGCTTGAGGATTGGCGTGCCCTGTGCGGTAATCACCTGGAAACGCGCAAGCAAGGTTTGCGAACGTCACGTCAGTTTTCTGAAGCCATTCTTTGTCTTGAGCGGCTGCGCGATCCGGAAACAGGGCGCATTCCTCTCACCTTGGAGCTGGTCTACGGGCACGCCTGGAAGGTCAAAAGAAAAACCAAAACCGACGTGGCTACCGTAAAAATTTCAGACATCAAGGGGCGCAAAGGCTCGAAATAGCGTGCTGCTGCGCAGCATTTTCAAATGTAGCGCATTGTTTTTAACTTATTTCTGGGAAATCAGGCGCGGATTGCACCTGTCTTATTGCTTGCTTTAGAGCCTTGAGCCTATAATTCGAAGGTTTTGATGCACTCTTTTGGGTGTGCATTGGATCTGAATGACTGCTCTCTGAGAGGTAAATGGGCATGATTCCAGAAATTTCAAGTTCAGCTAATGCGGCGAGCGGCGACGGGCAAATCCCAGCGCCGCAAAGCAGTAGATGGGTTTTTCGACGCAACTGTTCGCTTAGTCCCAAGCAGCTTTTGCAGTGGTACCTCAGTTTGTGTGCAATTACTTTGGTAGTTGCAACGGGCTTTTTGCTGGCAGGTTTCTGGATTGTGTTGCCGTTCGCTGGAATCGAGTTGTTGTTGGTGGGAACGGCGTTTGTAATTTACGCGAGGCATGCGGCTGATTACGAAATGATCGAACTGCAGCCCAACCAGCTTATTCTAGTTATGGCAGACGGCACCAAACTAACCCAGCTTGAATGGTCACCCCAATGGGCCAAATTAAGTTACAACGGAAAGTACAAAGCGCCTTTGTTGTTCAGTCACAGGGGCCAACAAGTAAAAATAGGCAAATTCATTGCCGAAAAAGACAAGTCAGCGCTGCACCGGGAATTAAAGGCAGCACTGGCAAGGGCAGCATGTGCGGTATAGGCATGCGGCTTCCACCAGTTTGATATTTTTTTTGAGATTGAGGATCGCCATGTTGAAGTCGTCCTTGGGTATTCGCAAAGCTGTTGCTTCGGCCGCTGCAATTGCGATGACATCCTTCGGAGGTGCAGCGTTTGCCGAGAATGTTTCTGGGCAACCTTTGCAGTACAACCTCGCTGAACCGGTTACCGAAATCGCGCGTCAAATCTACGATTTGCACACGTTGATGTTGGTGATCTGTCTGGTCATTTTCGTTGCCGTGTTTGGCGTGATGTTTTACTCAATCTACGCACACCGCAAGTCAAAGGGCGCCAAGTCAGCCTCTTTCCATGAAAGCGTGAAAGTTGAAATCGCATGGACCATTGTTCCGTTCCTGATCGTGATCGGCATGGCCTTGCCCGCAACCAAAACAGTGGTTGCGATGAAAGACACCTCCAACGCCGACCTCACCATCAAAGCCACTGGTTATCAATGGAAGTGGGGCTATGAATACTTGGCCGGTGAAGGTGAAGGCATTGCTTTCCTGTCCACGCTCACTACACCACGCGACCAAATTGACGACCACCAAGGTCAGGCTGTTGCACGCGGTGAAAACTACCTGATGGAAGTGGACAACCACGTTGTTGTGCCCGTGAACAAGAAAGTTCGCGTGGTAACCACTGCCAACGACGTTATTCACGCCTGGATGATTCCCGCCTTCGGCGTGAAGCAGGACGCGATTCCCGGTTTCGTGCGCGACACTTGGTTCAAAGCCGAGAAAGAAGGCATTTACCGTGGCCAGTGTGCTGAGTTGTGCGGCAAAGACCATGCTTACATGCCCATCGTGGTTGAAGTGATGTCCGAAGAAAATTACTCCAAGTGGGTTCAGGCCAAGCTTGACGAAATGAAAGCCAAGCAAGACGACCCCACCAAAGAATGGACCAAGGAAGACATGGTTGCCCGTGGCGAGCAGGTGTACAACGCCAACTGTGCGGCATGCCACCAGGCTTCTGGCGAAGGCATCCCGGGCGCATTCCCCTCACTGGTGGCTGCACCTTCGGTGGTGGGTCCACAGGCTGATCAAATTGCAATTTTGCTCAATGGCAAGGGTGCTGGCATGCCAGCCTGGAAACAGTTGAGCGATGTTGAAATTGCTTCAGTGATCACTTACACACGAAACGCTTGGGCCAACGCTGGCGCAGGCACCGACCCGGTTGTTCAGCCAAGTGCTGTTACGGCTGCACGTTAATATTGCTTAGGAGATTTACATGAGCACTACCGCGGCAGATTTAACCCACGGCCATGGTCACGACCATGACCACGCGCACGACCATCCGCATGGTTGGCGCCGTTGGTTGTACGCAACCAACCACAAAGACATCGGTACCATGTACCTGATTTTCTCGTTCATCATGCTGCTGGAAGGCGGTGTGTTGGCGCTAATGCTGCGTGCAGAACTGTTTGCACCTGGCCTGCAACTGGTTCAGCCCGAGTTCTTTAACCAGCTCACCACCATGCACGGTTTGATCATGGTGTTTGGTGCGGTAATGCCTGCATTCGTGGGCTTCGCGAACTGGATGATTCCGCTGCAAATCGGCTGTTCTGACATGGCTTTTGCCCGCATGAACAACTTCAGCTTCTGGTTGATGGTTCCTGCAGCGATCATCCTGACTGCATCGTTCTTCATGCCCGGCGGCGCAACCGCTGCTGGCTGGACTCTGTATGCACCGCTGTCTGTGCAAATGGGCCCCGGCATGGATGCAGCCATTTTCGCGATGCACATTCTGGGTGCCTCATCGATCATGGGTTCCATCAACATCATTACCACCATCCTGAACATGCGCGCTCCCGGCATGACCTTGATGAAAATGCCGATGTTCGCCTGGACCTGGTTGATCACTGCCTACCTGTTGATCGCAGTGATGCCTGTGTTGGCCGGTGCCATCACCATGGTGTTGACTGATCGCCATTTCGGCACATCCTTCTTCAATGCGGCCGGCGGCGGCGACCCCGTGATGTACCAGCACATTTTCTGGTTCTTCGGTCACCCCGAGGTGTACATCATGATCTTGCCGGCCTTCGGCATCATCAGCCACATTGTGCCCACCTTTGCACGCAAAACACTGTTCGGTTACAGCTCCATGGTGTACGCCACAGCGTCCATCGCGATTCTGTCCTTCATTGTTTGGGCGCACCACATGTTCACAACCGGCATGCCTGTAACCGGCCAGTTGTTCTTCATGTATGCAACCATGCTGATCGCGGTGCCTACTGGTGTGAAAGTGTTTAACTGGCTGGCCACCATGTGGAAAGGCTCCATGACATTCGAAACCCCCATGCTGTTTGCAGTGGGTTTCATTTTCGTGTTCACCATGGGTGGTTTCACTGGTCTTATCCTGGCTGTTGCTCCAGTTGATATTCAGCTGCAAGACACTTATTACGTGGTGGCTCACTTCCACTACGTGCTGGTGGCGGGTTCACTGTTTGCCTTGTTTGCAGGCACCTACTACTGGTTGCCCAAGTGGTCTGGCCGCATGTACAGCGAAACATTGGGCAAGTGGCACTTCTGGTCTTCACTGATCAGCTTCAACGTCACTTTCTTCCCAATGCACTTCCTGGGTTTGGCCGGTATGCCACGTCGCTACGCCGACTACGCCACACAGTTCACTGACTTCCACGCCATTGCCACCATCGGTGCTTTCTGGTTTGGTTTGTCCCAGTTGATCTTCCTGTGGTGTGTACTGCGCGCATGGATGTTCCAGAAAGGCGAAGCAGCACCTGCCAAGCCATGGGAAGGTGCCGAAGGTCTGGAGTGGACTGTTCCATCACCAGCGCCGTTCCATACTTTTGAAGATCCACCCACAGTGAAGTAATTCACCCACGGGTTTAACAATGGGGGTTTGGTATTCACCAACCCCCCGTTGCGTAAAGCGGCTTTGTGCAGGTGTTAGGCACACAAGGCTTTTTTACACAACGAATTGGTTCAGCAAGGAAGTAAGCGTGACCCCTGAGGAAAAAGAGAAAGCCAAACAAAACAAGCGCACTGGTTTGATTTTGCTGTCGGTGGCTGCCGTGTTTTTCATCGGCATTCTGATTCGCAAGGTGATGGAACCGAGCATCTTGAGTTTGGTGAACTAGGTTTTAATGAATTCGCAGTAGAGGTAAAGCAGCATGGCCAACGGAAATAGTCAGAAAACAAGCGGTTTGCACAAACAAATGGTTGTGCGCCTTGTGGTGATTGTTGTGGCCATGTTTGCCTTCGGTTACGCGCTGGTGCCTATTTACAAGGCCATTTGCGAAATCACCGGGATCAACGTGCTCACACCGCAAACCAAGAATGCGGAAGAAATCGTCAAGAACACCCAGGTGGACAAAAGCCGAAGCATTGAAGTGATTTTTGATGCCAATGAGCGGGGCAAGTTTCAGTTCAAGCCCGAGACCAATCGAATGATGGTTCACCCCGGCGAATTGGTTACCATGAATTATGTGGTGTACAACAACCTGAAGAACGACACCGCAGGCCAGGCCATACCCAGTTATTTGCCCAGCAAAGCGGCTGAGCACTTCACCAAGCTGGAATGTTTTTGCTTCAAGCAGCAACCATTCAAAGCGGGTGAAACCAAAGAGTTTCCGGTGGTGTTTGTGATCAACCCCAAGTTGCCACAAGACGTACATACCATCACATTGAGTTACACGTTTTTTGAAGTGGCCGGCGCAACAGCCATGGCAGCAGAATAATGTCGAAAGACATCAAAGAGGCCGCATCGCGTAAAGCGAGCACCGCCACTTTTCTGCAAACCCTGTCAGCCGTTTTGTGGTCGTTTTTCGGTGTCCGAAAGGGTAAAAACCACTCTGAAGACATGCAAAAGTTAAATCCGGTTCACGTCATTGTCGTGGGCCTCCTGGCAGCCGCGGGTTTTGTAATTGGGTTGCTGGTGTTGGTAAATTTTGTGGTGAGTTCCGCTTAAGCCGTACGGAATTTGCTGTTGCAGTATTGAAGCATCTAAATTAAAGAAATAGGAGAAACCACCATGCGTGCGAATGCACCATATTACTTTGTGCCCGGCTTGTCCCAGTGGCCTGTGCTTGGCGCAGTGGCCATGTTCTTTTTTGTACTGGGCATGTCCCAGTGGGTAAACGGCGCTGCATCGGGCCCTTACCTGTTTGCACTCAGCATGGGTATTCTAATTTATGTGCTCACAGGCTGGTTCAAGCATGTGGTGGGCGAATCTGAAAGTGGCCAGTACAGCGCCCGCGTGGATGTGTCTTTCCGCTGGTCAATGGGTTGGTTCATTTTCTCTGAAGTCATGTTCTTCGCCGCGTTTTTCGGTGCCTTGTTTTATGCCCGTCAAATTGCAATGCCGTGGCTTGGCGACATCGACAACAAAGCATTCCTGTGGCCCGACTTCACCGCCAACTGGCCCAATACTGGTCCGGCAGGCACTGTGGATGCGTTTCAAACCATGGGTCCATGGCCAATTCCAACCATCAACACCGCCTTGCTGCTTACTTCAGGCCTTACCCTGACTTGGGCACACCATGCGCTGATCGCCAACAAGCGTTCACAGCTGATTTGGGGCCTGGCGCTAACCGTGTTGTTGGGCGCAATCTTCATGGGCTTCCAGGCTTATGAATACATTCACGCTTACCGCGATTTGAACCTGAAACTGACTTCTGGCATTTTCGGCTCAACCTTCTTCATGCTGACCGGTTTCCACGGCTTCCACGTGACCATTGGCGCTATCATGCTGTTCTTCATCATGATTCGCTGTATCAAGGGCCACTTCACGCCAGACAGCCACTTTGCATTTGAAGCTGCTGCTTGGTACTGGCACTTCGTGGACGTGGTGTGGTTGGGCTTGTACGTGGTGGTTTACTGGCTGTAACACGGGCTTTTCCCGGCAGGCTGTAAAACACACAATGAAAAAAGCCACTGGAAAACTCCGGTGGCTTTTTTTGGATATCGAGCTTACATTGAGCTTATCGAATGCCAGTTGACTCTATCCAGCCCATGTACCAGGCAAACAGAATCAGCAGGAACAGCGCGATGGACAAACCGATGCGCATGGTTAATGCATTTACAGTTCGGCTGGACTTGCTTTTGTCTTTCATGAGAAAGAAAAAAGCCGAACCCAGACTTGCCAGAATGCCCAGGAACGCCAGGCCAATGATCAACTTCATGGTGAACACCTTTCAAAAACTAACCGTGTACAGCACACAAGTGGAAGTATGTCATGGTTAATGCAGTGAAAACACCTGGCAAAGTCAAGCTGCTCTTCACCTTGTTGATCGGGGCTGGACTGGTGTGGCTCACCTTCAGTTTGGGGCAATGGCAAACCGGGCGGGCGCAGGAAAAACAAACCCTGTTTGATGCGCAAGCGCGCGCATTGGCGGCCGAGCCTGTCTCTCCAGCCAGTGCCCGGCTGGACTTGGACAATTTGTCCTACCGGAAAATTGAATTGAGGGGTAGGTTCGAGGCCAAAGCCCTGATATATATAGACAATCGTCAAGTAAACGGAAGGCCGGCCGTTCAAGTGGTGCAGGGTTTTCGGCCAGAGGGTGCAAACTTTTTAATACCCGTTGATCGGGGCTTGTTGCTGCGAAATCCTGCCGAGCCACGGCTTGCGCCCAATATGCCAGCTGGGGCCATGCGGGACGGTGAAATGTTCAATTTACAGGGCACCATTTTGCCGCGCTTTGCCCAGTCTGCTGAATTGCGCGGCATTGCCTTGGGCGATACCGAGAATATTGTGATGGCCCAAAGCAATGGCTTTGAGGTGTGGTCGAATTTTAGTGTGAATGAATTTGAAAAGCGCACTGGCGAGCCAGTGAGCAATTTTGTGGTAACCCAGCAGCCCGTGGCGCAAACCGCTGGGCAACAGCCAAAGGCGAGTATTGCAGGTGGTTTTTATCACTTGGCAGTGCCCCTGCAAGAACAAGTGGCCAAGCATCGGGGTTATGCCTTTCAGTGGTTTACCATGTCGGCGGTGTTGGTGTTGCTGACTCTGTTTTTTGTCTACCGAGAGTTTTTTCGAAGCGAGTTTTACAAAGGGAATAAAAGATGAACGCAGCCAGCGCACCCGCGAAGCTGAACAAAGGCCGAATCACCATTTTGCTGGTGTTCCTCACCTGTGCCTTGCCCATTGCGGCGGCTTTCTATTTGTATTTTTTCGACAAGCCCGAAGGCACCAACAATTACGGCACCATTCTTGATCCACAGGTCGATGTGTCGACCGATGTGTTCAAAAACATCAATGGTGATGACTTCACCATGCAGCAGGTGGCCGACAAGTGGGTGCTGATTCAGGTGATCAACAGCAATTGCGACGAAGTGTGCCAAAACACCATGTACTTCCAGCGGCAGGCCCGTGCTTCAAAAGGCAAAGAGCAGGGCCGTATTGAACGTGTGGTGTTTGTTACCGATGACGGCCCCCTTGAAACCCTGCTGTTGCGCCAATTCCCCGATGTGCATTTTGTGCGCGCCAGCGAAGATCAGTTGAAAAGCTGGTTGCCACTGGAGCAAGGCATTGTGGGTAACAAAGGCAGTGCCGACATTGGCACTGTGCGCGACCACGTGTTTGTGGCCGACCCATTGGGCCACGTGATGATGCGTTTTCCGCCCAACAATACCCTTCAGTTCGACAAGTTTCGCAAAGACGTTAGCCGCCTGTTGTGGGCTTCAAACATCGGATAAAACGAGAGCAGCATGAGCAGTTACAAGCGTTTGGTCGCATTCACCACAGTACTTACATTCCTTTTGATTATGTTGGGCGCTTTTGTACGCCTGACCGACGCTGGTTTGGGTTGCCCAGACTGGCCGGGCTGTTATGGCAAGCTGACCCCCACGCATGCGGCCGAAGAAATTGCACAAGCTGTTGAAATTCAAGGCGGAACACACGGTCCGGTTTCAATGCCCAAAGCCTGGAAGGAAATGGCGCATCGCTACGTGGCCACATTTTTGGGTTTCTTGATTATCGGCATCATGGTGATGGCCTGGAAAAAGCGGGCTGAATTGAAACAGTCCCCCGCCTTGGCCACCTGGCTGTTTTTCGCTGTGTGTTTACAAGGTGCTTTTGGTGCCTGGACAGTTACCATGCTGCTCAAGCCGGCCATTGTGACCGGTCACCTGATCGGTGGCATGACCATTTTAGGCATGCTGACCTGGCTGTGGCTGGGGCAAACCAGCCCGGCCCGTACCGTGGCGCCGCCCCGCGATCTCAGCGGGTTGCGCGTGCTGGCGCGTGTTGGTTTTGTGGCCGTGGCAGCGCAAATTATTCTGGGTGGTTGGGTGAGCACCAACTATGCTGCGGTGGTGTGTACCGACTTTCCCACCTGTCAGGGCAGCTTCTGGCCGCACATGGAATTCAAGGATGCATTTCACATTGTTCGTCATTTGGGTGAAACACCTGAAGGTGAAATTTTGAATGTGGCATCGCTGACGGCCATTCATTTCATTCACCGCATTGGCGCTTTGGTGGTTACCGGCATTTTGGGCTTCCTCGCTTTTGCCCTGTGGCGCAACCCGGGCACCAAGCCCCTGGCCATTAAACTGGTGGCCGTGCTGGCTTTGCAAATTGCCATGGGCATTGGCAACGTGGTGTTTCAATTGCCTTTGTGGTTGGCCGTGGCGCACAATGGGGGCGCAGCGCTGTTGTTGGTCACCCTGATCTTGGTAAACTATCGGGTTGCGGGCAATCGCCATCGAATTTCATAAGGCTCCACATGCCATCCGTTGAAAAAACAAAAGCCGTGAGTAGTTTTTCTCACGTGGCCAAACAGTACTGGACATTGACCAAGCCACGTGTGGTGGCCTTGATCGTATTCTGTGCGGTCATTGGCATGTTTTTGGCAACACCCAGTTTGCCCAATGCCCAGGTGTTGATTGCGGGTACTTTGGGTATATGGCTGGTGGCAGGCGCTGCGGCTGCCTTCAATTGCCTGGTTGAGCAGCAAATTGACGCGAAAATGGCGCGCACGCGTGCACGCCCACTGCCCCGCGGTGAACTGAATTCGCTTCAAACACTCGTATTTTCCAGCATGGTGGGCGGTGTTGGGGTGTGGATTCTTTATGTGTTCGTAAACCCGCTGACCATGTGGCTGACACTGGCCACCTTTGTGGGTTACGCCATTATTTATACCTTGCTGTTAAAGCCAAACACGCCACAAAACATTGTGATTGGTGGTGCCTCGGGTGCCATGCCACCGGTGCTGGGCTGGGCAGCGGTTACCAACAGTGTTTCGGCTGAAGCGCTGGTACTGTTCCTGATTATTTTTGTGTGGACGCCGCCGCACTTCTGGGCGCTGGCCCTGTACCGCACGCAAGAATACGCGCGCGCGGGCCTGCCCATGTTGCCTGTCACCCACGGCGCTGCATTCACGCAGTTCCATGTGTTTTTGTACACCATCATGCTGGCAGCTACCACGCTGATCCCTTTCGCCATGAAAATGAGCGGGCTGATTTATCTGCTCAGCGCTGTGGTGCTGAACGCCATATTCATTGGGTATGGCTACAAGATCTGGAAGAACTACAGCGATGCCTTGGCCAAAAAGGCATTCACCTATTCCATCGCCTACCTGGCGTTTTTGTTCGCGGCCTTGTTGGTCGATCACTATGTAACGGTGTAAGCAGTATGGGCAGTTTCAAACAGTTTCGTTGGGTAAAAACATGGCTGGCTTTCGGCGCGGTGGCTCTGTTGGCCGCCTGCAGTGCAGGCCCTGCCACCTTTATCAACACAGACATCACGGGTTCTTCTTTGGTGGCCAACTTCAAGTTAAAAGACTTGTCGGGTACAGAGCGCACCATGGAAAGCTACAAAGGCAAAGTGGTGGCCATGTTTTTTGGCTACACCCATTGCCCCGATGTGTGCCCCATTACCATGCAGCAATGGAGCGAGGTGAAAGCCAAACTGGGCGAGAAGGGCGACAACTTGCAGGTGCTGTTTGTGTCTGTTGACCCAGAGCGCGACACGCCCGAGTTGCTGAAAAAGTATGTGCCCCAGTTCAACCCTACCTTTGATGCACTTACCGCGGAATCTTCCGAAGAATTGAAGCCCCTGTTGGCTGGCTTGCGGGTGTACGCCGGCAAGGTGGAAGGCAGCAGGCCCGACAACTACCTGATGGACCATACCTCCGCAAGCTATGTGTTCGACCAGCAAGGTCGCGCCCGTTTGCTGGTTCGCCACAACGCAGATTCTGCACCCGTGGTCAGCGATGTTGAACAAATTCTCGACGGCAAGTAACTAGTCTTTTCTCGCAGTAATTACGCTGCAACTGAGCTGTTGCAGGTTCATGGCCATTTGAGCCGTGAATTCTGCAATGCTGCGCTTTTTGTGCCGCTGCGCCATGCTTGTCTGTTTCGAGCTCACCGTGTCGTTTTCAATGTTGAACACAACCTCCCATTCCAGCAACAGTGGTTCGCCTTCCGGGCCGTGATTGATTAGTGCAATTACGGGTCTGCCTTCAAAGAGTTCGCTACGGATCAGGTTCAGTGTGGCTTGTGGCTTGTTGCCTGCGTACCAGTTGGCAACAAGCCCGGCCTTTTTCAGGCCCTTCAGCATGGTCGCGGGCGAGGTACCCATACTGCCACCTAGCAAATCTGGGCATTCGGCCCAGCGCATGATTTCGTGAATGTAGGGGTCATTCAAGGGGTGGCCGTGCCGATCTTTGGGCAGGTGGTTCCAGCCAATGTCATGGTGGTGCAAAATGGTACCCAGGGCGCAGGGGCCGCTTGCGCGTTGTACACCTTCAGGTGCTGTGAACGCGTAAAGGGTTGATAAATCGAATTTGGGGTTTGTGGTGAATTCGAGAGGTTTGCCAGTGCTGACAATTGATTTGGCCTCTGAAAAATCGAGTCCGAAGTTGGTGTTACCGCTCATAAAAAAAGGTCCTTTGCTGCCAAACTCAATTCACATCTTATTCAGTGAATGAGCGTATTCTCGTCACGCATAGTTCTATGCACAAAGCTAATTCCGTTGTGCAGAACAGAGCTTCGCTCGATCCGCAAAGGAATTGTCTCTTAAGTTACTAACGAGTCATATCCTATTGAGAGGACAGGCCAACCCATCGAGTGTTCAAGTGCCAGGGTCTTAACTTGGCAAATCGGGGCTGTTGCTGCTTGCTTGCAAAGGTACGGCCAAACTGCCCACAGGGGAGGGCGCACCAAGGGTTGAGAGTAAACCATCCAGTGCATCGGTCACCGGGGAAAGTACGGCGTCCAGGGGGCTGGCAGCAGGTTCTTCAGGTTCCGGGTTGGGATTCGGTTCAGGGGCAGGTGGCGGGTTGTTGTTGCCACTGGTGCCTGAGTCGTTGTTGCCCGATTCGGTGGTGCTGGTGGTTTCAGTGGTGTTTGTGTTGTCTTCGTTGTCGCTGTATATGGCTGCGGTGGCACCTAAAAACACCAGGCTTTCCAGCACCGGGTAGCCGGTCGACTCGCCATTGGCGTTGGTGGTGCCAAACAGTCCGAACAGGTCCGGGTTGTCCGCAGTACCTGCGTTGTTTTCGGAAGCCTGTTGGCCGTCGAAATACACTCCCTGGCCATACAGGTCGGTGGCGATCCACTGCGGTGCTTCGTCCATTTCAACCACTTCCAGGTTGAAGGTGGCAGCCGCACCATTCTCAATAATCAGCGCATCTTTCACGCCAGTGAACTCAATGACTGCCTTGCCGCCCGCATCGCTGAAAACACGGTCGCCCGGCAATAGAACCATGCCTGCTTGCGCGGGCAGGAAGAAACCATCCCTAATCAACTGCACACTGCCGTTGATTTTGGTGATTTTTGCCTGTTGTTCTATCGACGTGCTTACTGCGTTCATGCGTTATTCAGCGAAATTAAGCGTAATTGTAAGGACCGCCCACTTCCAGTGCTTTTTTGAAGCTGGGCATTGCGTGGATGCGTTTTACGTAAGCTGCAATTTTGGGCATGCTGTTGATGCTCTCGGCGCGACTCATGGCTGCTTCCAGTGGAAAACTCATCATGAAGTCAGCGCCGGTCATCTCGCTGCCGCAAAACCACTCATTTTTGGCCAGCACGCTTTCAATGTAAGCGAACTGCTTTTCAAGGTTGGGGTTGATGAAACTGGTTTTGACTTGCTTGGAAATGCCGCGTGCAATTGGCAGCACAATTGGCTTGAGCAAAGCGGGTACAGGGGCATTTTCAATTTTATTGAACACCAGGGTCATGACCAGTGGGGGCATGGCTGTGCCCTCGGCAAAGTGCATCCAGTAGGTGTAGTCCCGGTGTGCCTGGGTACCTGCAGCAGGGCGAAATTTGCCGCCAGCCTTGTCGATCAGGTATTCCACAATGGCGCCGCTCTCGGCCACGGTAATGTCGCCATCGGTAATCACCGGCGATTTCCCCAGGGGGTGAATTTTCAGCAATTCGGGTGGGGCCAGGTAGGTTTTGGCGTCGCGCGCATAGCGGGTTACCTTGTAAGGCAGGCCAAGTTCTTCAAGCAGCCAGATAATGCGCTGCGAGCGTGAGTGTTCCAGGTGGTGTACTTCGATCATGGTCGTAAAAAAGGGCTTGTTGCCAAGCCCTTAGTGTAGGTTAGTTTTCACCCAAAATGATTACAGCCCTGTTTTAAACCTCGCCCTGTTCATATTTCAGCAAAGCGGTTTTCATTTTTTTCATGGCCTGGGTTTCAATTTGGCGAACCCGCTCGGCCGACACACCCAGCTCTGCAGCCAGGTCGTGCAGGGTTTTGGCGTTGTCACCGGCCAACCAGCGGCTGGAAATAATGCGCTGGCTACGCTCGTCCAGGCTGGCCAAGGCCAGGTCCAGACCTTCGCTGTGCAGGCGCTCCATGTTGACACCTTCCAGCACCTCTGTGGGCTCGGCACCTTCGGCGGCCAAATAGCGCACGGGATTGTAACTGTTTTCTTCGCTGTCCACGTCTACCACCGGGTCCAGGCTGAATTCATGGCCCGCCATGCGGCGTTCCATGTCGTACACATCTTCGGGGCGTACATTCAACTCACTGGCCACCTCGTTGATTTGGTCGGGCGACAGGGTTTGGCCGTACTTCTTGAAACTGTTCAGGTTGAAAAACAGCTTGCGGTGCGCTTTGGTGGTGATCATTTTCACCATGCGCCAGTTGCGGATAATGTATTCGTGAATTTCAGCTTTGATCCAGTGCAGCGCAAAGCTGACCAGCCGCACGCCGCGTGTGGGGTCGAATCGCTTCACGGCTTTCATCAGACCAATATTGCCTTCCTGAATCAGGTCGGCGTGGGGCAAGCCATAGCCCAAATACTGGCGTGCCACTGCAACCACCAGTCGCAGGTGGCTTAGCACCAGGCGGCGGGCCGCTTCAAGATCGTTGTCGCGTTGCAGGCGTTCGCCAAGTTCAACTTCTTCCTCGGGCGACAGCATGGGAATTTGGTGTGTGGCTGAAATATAGGCATCTAGGTTGCCAAGCGGGCCACGGGCCACCAGTGCCCATGGGTCGCGCACAGCAAGGCTGCTGCCAGCGGCGCGTGGGTTAGCAAGGGTCAATGCGGTGGTCATGATTGCGGTGTTCTCCGAATTAATGAACCAATTTCCAGTTAATTTTAGCACTCCCTGCGAAAGAGTGCTAATCACCCGGAAAAGTTCCTTGGAATCACCAGCGATAACTGACTTGCGCCTGAACGGTCCGCTCTTGTGCTGCAACCGTGAACGGCGTTCCCCCGCGAATGTAGGCGCTGGGTTCGTACTCGCGGTCGAACAGGTTCTGAATATTCAGGGAAAAACGGGCCTGTTTCCAGTCATAGTGAATACTTGCATCAAACACTGTTGCATTGGGTACCTTCAAGGTATTGCTGGCGTCTGCAAAGGTAGAACCCAGGTAGCGTGCGCCCAGGCCAATACCGACGCCATTCAGCACATCGCCACGCAAGGTGTAATCAGCCCACAATGAGGCCAAGTGCTCTGGTGTTTGAACCGGGCGGCGATTCAACTCCGCTGGGTCGGTTGAGCGCGTAATTTCAACGTCGGTGTAGGTGTAGCTCGCGATCAGGTTGAGTTGGTCGGTGATTGCCGTCAGTGCCTCAAGTTCAATGCCCTTGGATCGGGCTTCGCCCGTTTGCTCTTGAGCAAATGTGTTTGGGTTTGTGGTCAGGAAGTTTTCGCGAGTCAAGTCGAACAAGGCCACATTGAACTGGCTGGCAGCGTTGGGTTGAAACTTGACCCCCACCTCGAATTGCTGACCGGTTTCGGGATCAAAATTCCGCCCGTTCGCATCGGTGCCCAAAGCCGGCAGGAAAGACTCGGTGTAACTAAGGTATGGCGCCATACCGTTGACGAATTGGTACATCAAGCTTGCGCGCCCGGTTGTGGCGCTGTCGTCTTGCCTGCTTTGCCTATTCATTAGTAGATCGTTAACCTTGTTTTTTGCTTCGTCATAGCGGCCCGCCAGGGTGGCTATCCATTGCTCGTAGCGAATTTCGTCTTGCAGGTAAAAACCCAACTGTTGCTGCTCAGTGCTGTCATTTCTGAACGGCGCGGGAATATTGACCGGCGATCCGTAGACTGGGTTGTAGATGTCAAGCGAAGGGGCTGCGCCAAAGGCTTGTATGGAATCAAGCTCGACATTCTGAAAATCGATACCGCTCAGCAAGGTGTGCTTTGCAGCCCCCAGGGAAAAGCGGTATTCCAATTGATTGTCCAATGTCAGGGAAGCCAAATTGCCAAAGCTGCTGAAGTAAGCACGGTCCACTGTGCGTTGGTCAGCCTGAAGTGAGTTGCTGAACACCACCACATCGTTCAGATCGGTTTGGTAGTAGCGCGTGTTCTGTCGAAGTGTGACGGAGTCGTTGAGCTTGTGTTCCAAAAGCGAGGTCACAGAAAATTCCTCCCTTTCGTATTTGTCCACACCGGGTTCGCCCGAGAAGCGGTTGCGTGGAATTGGTCCGTTTGGATTGGGCAGAAGCGTACCTGCAGCAGGCAAGGCCTGTGAAGAAATGGTGTCGTCTTTCTGGTAGTGGGTGAGTAGCGTTAAGCTGGTGTCAAAATTGGGTTTCCAGGTGATCGCTGGCGCAATGTAAATTCTGTCGTCGTGCACAAAATCCACCTGTGTGTCGCTGTTTCGCAATAAACCGGTCAGGCGATAGCTGAATTCATCATTGCTTTCAAGCGCACCGCCAATGTCCAAAGTGGCTTGTTTTCTGTCAAAGCTGCCCACTTCAATGCCAAATTCACGGTGTGTTTCCTGGCTGGGCCGGCGCGTCACAAAATTAACCAAACCGCCAGGGCTGGCCTGCCCGTACAGCACGGAGGAGGGGCCGCGTAACACTTCAATTCGCTCAGCACCAAAGGGCTCCAGGCCATAGCTGATTGAAAACCCGGGATTGCTGAGTTTAAGGCCATCGCGAAACAGCCCTGTCGTGGACGCATCAAAGCCACGAATTCTGAAAAAGGTGAAACGGGGTTCCACTCCAAATGGCTCGCCCTGAATACCGGGCGTGTAGCGCAATGCCTGGCCCAAATCGTTTGCGTTTTGATCTTCGAGTTGATCGCGACCAATCACTGAAATGGCTTGGGCTGTCTCAGCGATTGCTGTATTGGTTTTTGTTGCAGTGGCACTGCGGCTGGCAGCATAGCCCTCAAAAGGGCCGGCAGGATTTTCCTGGGCTGGGGTTTGTTCTACCACTTTCACTTCGGGCAATGTTTGTCCGGCCGGGGAAGTTGTGTTGGCGAAGGCAACTGTGTGCCCACTCAGGGCAGCGACGATGAGTAGGTGTAACAGGGCATAGGGTTGCTGGGGTTTTTGCATGGCAAGGTTCTGGGGGATGTTTGAGTGATCGGAATAAAGATTTATTAATAGTAACAATAATGCGAATCATTATCAATTAAATTGGAATAGTGGTTCTCTTGAAAATTTGTCACTACCCGAGTTTGCCGCTTTATTGCTCGATCAAAAAACCTTCAGCCCACATTTTGCCAAGCATCTTCAGGACATCGTGCTCAAGTTGTTTTTGTGGCACTTCTACAAATACCTCGGCCAATGCTTCGGCCAGCTCCCCGGCGTTGCCCGGCATTTCAAGCAGCGCCCACACGGCTTGCCCCTCGGTGTTCAGGCGCCAAAGGGTGTGTTCGCCAGCTTGCCATAGGAAGGCGGACTGATCGATGCGGCGCAAGGCTGCGGTAGGTGCTCGTTTGAATACGCGGCCCGTGTCTGCAAGCGTATGGGTCTCGGGGGTTGGCGGCACCCAACCCTGTGCAGGCTTCACCTGAAGATCAGGATTAATGGCCTCTTTGCCATCAAAAGCTTTTCGAAGCAGTTGCACGGCTTCCTCCAGGTTGCTGTACACCAGTCGAACGCAAGTAATTTTGCCCAGAAGTGCTTGCGTTGTTGCCAAGGCTTCGCCGGGCGAGTTGAACTGCCCCATATTCTGTTCAAGTGTGTAAAACAGGGCATCGTCTTCGTTCACGGTGTGAAGGCATGCCGGGGTGTCGGTTTGCCGGTCCAGTACCACGATTGCGCCAAGCGGCAGGCGCACGCCGTGCAGTGCCACGTTGCTGGCACACAGGTAACCGTAGCGGCTGTCGTGTGGCCCCATGTGTTGCCTGGCAAACTGCTTGAAATGCATGCTCGCCTTGGCGGGCAGGGGCAGGCGCAAACGTGGTGCTACACCCAGCGCCACACCTTCCCCCTGAGGGCTGATGGGCAATACATCGTCACAGAAAATTTGCAGGTCTGGTTCGGCGCAAAGTCTTGCAATCAGCGTGCTTTTGCCTGCCCGTCGCGGGCCTGTAACCGCAATAAGCCGACCCCCGATTGCAAAAGCCCCTGCATGCAGGGCAATCGGGTTTGGACTTTCCTCAATGTGGGTTTCAAGCACATCGGCCAGCAGTGCGCACAGTGCACTGGCGGCGGGCAAGCCAAGCAATGGCTCGTCCAGATAAACAGATTCAATGTCAAAAGTGTAGGGGGTGTTCTGGCTGTTGTTAATCCTCGTAATGCAGTTGTGTGGCATGTCACAGGCTTTGCCATGTGTTGGTGTGCAGGTGTATTTCCAGCTTGGAACAAGCTGTGTGAGGCCTTGGAGCAACGCCGGCTCGTTGGGCACGCACACTTCACCTGCCGTGCCTTCGAACCTCAGCAACAGGCAGGCGGGGCTTTGTTGTGGTACTGCGTTCATTGTCTAGAAGCGAATATAAAACCAGGGGCGGCTTACCCGGGAATAACGCGAGTAGCGGGAATATCGTGAATATCTGCTTGGGCGTGAGCGCCGGGAAGAACGGTAGCCCCGGCCATAGCGTGTGTGGTAATGGTCATACCGGGATGGGCGTGACTTTCGGCTGGGCCTGGAACGGCTACCTGCCTGTGCCGTGGCCAAGCCCACCATTGCAGGCGCGGCATACAACGCACCCACGGCCAAACCCACTTTGGCCAGCATGGCCCTTCTTGCTTTTAATTTCTCATCGTCTGTGTGTGACATTCTACTTCCCCTGTCAATTGTGGTCGCCTCGAGAATTGCGCCCATTCACTTGAAACGCAGCTATTCAAAAAGTGCTGACAGAGTTGTAAGCCTGTTTGCATTCTTTACATAACTAAACATTTCAATTGATAATCGCACTAACAATTCATAAAAAAATTATTTGAAAACGCCAAGCGACAACCACACTTTTGGGGAAAAGGGTTTGAAGAACTTATTGATACTGGAAGACCATCCGACCTCGGCCATGGTCGTTGAGGAAATTATTGCTGCTGTCGTGCCGGGCTTAACTGCTCGGGTGGTTGATTCTGTTGAGCAGCTTCAGCAAATAGAGCCAGCGGATGTAGACCTGGTGGTCTCCGACCTGGTGTTGCCCGACAGCAAACCTGCTGAGGTAATCGATATGGTGTCACAACGTTTTTCCAGCTCACTTCGCATTTTTTTTACCGCTCTGGGCGATGCGAGAATTGAAAGGCAGGTGGCCAATTCGGGTGCGCTGCTGCTCTCCAAAAGCCAGCATTACAAAGAATTAATGGTTCAGGTTCAAGCTTTCCTGAAACGTGATTCAGTCAACCTGAATTCAATTTCACAACGGAACGAGTTTCAAAGTCTGATTCAAATGCCCGGTAGCCCCAAGCCTTTGACCATCAAACAGGCACAGGTGATGGAACAGGTGTCCCTTGGTAGAACAGGCAAGGAAATTGCAAAGATACTGGGCATGAGTCCCGACACGGTGAATGCCCACATCAAGGAAGCCTTTGGGCGACTGGGTGTTCAAAACCGTGGCGAGGCAGTGAGCAATTATTCGGTTGCAAGAAAGCTGGCGGCCCGCCTGCATGGGGAGGCCGCGCTGGCGCACTTGCAGCCCAACGCCGATTAGACTGTTTGAATGAACCTGAAACGCTATTTGCTGGTGCGGATGATCACCCTTGGCCTGTTGTGCTGGGTGCTGATTTCCGCCTATGTGGTGCTGCGCACGGCCAATGAGGTGGACGAAGCCTTGGCCAGCGATGCCACGCGCTTGCACGAGATGGTGGAGTACTCCATGTACAAGCGGCAAATTAATCCCGAAATCGAGGGCTCGCCCGTGCTGGTGGGCAGCCAGTACGGTTTGTTGTTGGCACCTTATTGCATACGTTACGAGGGCTGGAACGGACAGGTGCGGCAAGAGGGTTGTGAGCAGCTGGTACGCCATCCTGTCGAGGCCCAGTTGATGCGCCTGTTGGGTGTACAAATTGAAGCGCAGCCGCGCCCCGTTGGCCTGTGGGGCCAACCATTCGGTGAGTTGATCATCACCGCTGACCCGCAGTTGGTGCTGGCCAAATTCTGGAATACGCTGCGCGACTTGCTGTTGCTTAGCACCCTGATCGTGGCCAGCCTTGCCGCCTTGACTTATGTGGTCATTGGTCGCGCCTTGCAGCCCGCCGCAACCTTGGTCGAAAAAATCGATTCGATTGCCATTTCCGAGGACAGCCCGCCGCCAGCGCAACTTCCAGATGTGCAGCCACGGGAGTTTGGCCGTATTGCGCAAGGGGTAAACCGCTTGAACGAGCGTTTGTGGCGGCTTACCCAAACCCGCCGAAACCTGATGATGAAGTTGCTGAATGTGCAGGAAGATGAACGGCGGGAGTTGGCCCACTTGGTGCACGCAGATTTGGGCCAGTCTCTTAGCCTGATCGCGGTGAATTGCGCCCAGCTGCGCGCGCAAGTGAAAGGTGGCGATACTGAGGTGCAGGAAAAGCTGGAAGAAATCGAGCTGCAAATTGAGGGCGCGTTCGAGCGCATGCGGGCGGTGTTGGTCAACAAGTGCCCGCCTGTGTTAGAGGGGGCTGATCTTGGCATGGCCATTCAAGACCTGTGCACTCGCTGGGAAATTAATGCGGGCAGCGGTTGGACGGTGAACCTGAATCTAGAACCTGCCGCCTTGAACAGTTTGGACCAAGACCGCGCCCTGTGTGTTTACCGTACCGTGGAAGAGTGCCTGGCCAATGTGCGGCGGCACGCAGCACCGGGGGTGCCCGTGAATTTGGGTTTGGCATTGCAGGCTGGGGTGCTAGAACTGCGTGTTGAAAACTGCTTGCCCCAACCGATTGAAACGCAGGTGCCATCGGGCGGCATGGGCTTGAACTTGCTGGCTGAACGGGTACGTGTACATGGTGGTGTATTCAAAGCCCAGGTTGAAGAAAACCGGTTTGTGGTGTCTGCCCGTTTTCAACAAAAAGGTACTTCATGAACAACGCTGACCTCAGTATTTTGCTGGTGGATGACCACGCCGTGGTGCGTGCCGGTTATCGGCATTTGTTGGAAACACAAGGTGGTTTCAAGCAGGTGCGTGAGGCTGAAAACGCGCAGGAGGCTTATGCCGCTTGCCAAAAAGACTTGCCTGCGCTGGTGATTTGCGACATCAGCATGCCCGAGCCGGTCGGCTTGAACCTGGTTCAGCGGGTGTTGGGGCGTTGGCCTGAGGTGAAATTTCTGATGTTTACCATGCACAATTCAATCGAACTGGCGCGTGCGTGTATGGACGCTGGCGCAAAAGGTTATGTCACCAAAAGCAGCAGGCCCGAAGTGCTGTTGCGCGCCATTGGCGAGGTCTTGGCAGGCCGCACTTTCATGAGTGCTGACTTGTCGCGTTTAATGGCACTCTCGCGCTTGCGCGACAACAGGGGTGGGCTTGATGAATTGAGCAGCCGCGAGTTCGAGGTGTTGTGTTTGCTGGTGGCTGGTCAGTCGGCTGAGCAAATTGGCGACTTGCTTTTCCTGAGCGCAAAAACCATTCACAACATTCATTACCAGATCAAAAAGAAATTACAGGTTAGTAGTGACATTGAACTGACCAAGCTTGCGATTGCTTGGGGATTGACCACTCCGCTGGTTTGATTTCACATCCCTCTCACGCGTCAGGACCTCGTCAGTTTGAATCCGTAGCGTTCAAAAAAAAGTAATAAAAACAAAACACTAAATCAAGAACGCTTGGGAGACAAAGCATGGTACGGGATATCGCACGGCCAAGGTGGGGCCTATGTTGCATCGGATTGTTGTTGGGTGGGTGTTTGGGTGGAGGTGATTCAGTAGGTCCGAACGTTGGCAACAACAGCCCCGTGTCGCCCAATGAGGGCGATGTCGTCATAACTCAGACTGAAATACCCAGGGCTCAGTGCCGAGAGGGCGATCGGCCTGAACTGGCTCTTCAGGGCCAAGTTCCGCTAAGCGACAGGTTGGCTGGGTTCCAGGGTAATAATTGCAATATTGACCTGGTTTCTCAGTACGAGGGCGAGGGCGCAAGCTGGATGCATACCTCGTATCGTGACTGCTCTTATTACGGCCAGGCCTTTGCTGCCACTGCTGTGTCTTCTCCAAGTGTTCCAAGAGCAACCCTGCAGCGGCCTGGCACAGTGGTCATGGATGTGAGCGATTCATCCAATCCCGTTGATGCAGGTCGACTGACCAGTGTGTCCATGCTTGATCCCTGGGAGTCTTTGAAGGTTAATCAATCACGCGGTTTGTTGGCGGCGGTGAATGGCACCAGTTCAGGTGGGGGGCCGGAATTTGACGTTTACGATATATCCAGAGACTGTTCACAGCCCCGTTTGCTTTTTAGTGGCCCTTTGGCTGATGACACTGTTATCGGCCATGAAGGCGAGTGGGCACCCGATGGCCTGACCTATTACGGCGGGGATTTGAATCAGGGGCAGTACTACGCAATCGATGTAGCAGATCCTTCCGCACCTAAATTCATCACAAAGTTTACTCCGCCCGTTGGTGTGCATGGTTTGTCTGTTAGTCCCGATGGCACACGCGGTTACGTTACTTTGTCTGGCACTGCTCGCAATGAGGGTAACAACACCAATGGCTTTGCGATCTACGATTTCACGCCCATTAGCCAGCGCAAAGTGGATCCAAGCCCTCAACTTTTGGCCGAAGTGTATTGGGCGGATGGCTCAGTGGCCCAGCACACAATTCCGGTGAAAATCGCAGGCAAAGACCACCTGATTACGGTGGATGAATTGGGGTCTGATGGAGTAAACGCCGCTGCCAGTCGTATTGTTACTTGCGGCTCAGATCGACTGCCGTTTGGTATCCCCCGCATATTTGATGTGAGTGATGTGAATAACATTCAACTTTTATCAAAGCTCACCCTTGAAATTAATCAGCCAGAAAACTGTGTTGAAGCCTCTGCGGACACTGCCGGGTTGGCTTTGTTCGGCTATGACAGCCACTATTGCCAGGTCGATGATCCGAACAACGCAAAGGTATTGGCCTGTGGTTATTTCAATTCAGGGCTGAGAGTATTTGATATTTCAAAGCCCAATGCAGTGAAGGAAATCGCCTATTTCAATCCGGCGATGAGACCTGGTCAAAAAGGTGGTTCTACATTCAATGTGACTGGCAATTGTTTTGGTGCAGACTGGACATCATCTCAACCGAGATTCGTTTTGGAGAAAAACGAGATCTGGTTTACTTCGCAGTGTGCAGGTTTTCAGGTGGTCAAAATAGATCCTGCTGTATTGCCCAAATGATCGTAAAAATCGGCAAATACGGACTGTTTTTTTTGGGCCTTACCATCGGGTGGTTTTTGGGCACTTTTGACTATCGCGCACCGGTAGTAGCCGAGTCCGCATTGGTGGCGAATATCGATATTGACACCGGGTATGCGCAAAGCATGTTGGTTCACCATCAACAAGCTTTGATCATGGCCAGTTTGATACAAGGTGAGCAAAAGTCTGATGTACAGGAATTGGCAAAACGTATCGTTCATGCGCAATCATTGGAGATGGAAAACATAAAGGGTTGGTTGGCAGGGCAACATGCGGCGGCCTTGCCTTTGAATGGCGATTTAATGGGGTGGATGAAAAATAATCGGCAATTGTTGAATGTGAATGAAACACTGTACCTGGAGCGTTGTGAAAGCAGTCCCTTGGGTATGGCAGGGCTGGTGGATTCTTTATCCATCAAGAAATTGGGGGATGAGTCAATACCCAGGCACCAAAGAGAATTGAGTTTTTTGCAGTTGATGATTGAACACCACGAGGGCGCTGTGGGCATGTCTACCTTGCCGTCACGTGCTGCAAACACCCCTTTTATTCGAAACCTTGCGCAGCATGTACTACAGCGACAAACACAGGAAACTGCCCAAATGCGGAGTTTGCTGGAAACACGATGATTGACGTCGGGCAAAATTCCTGAGGAAGTAGGGATATGCTTATTTCAACGGCAAAGGTATTTGCTGATTTTTACAACACTTTGGAGAAATAGACATGAGCTGGACCACCCCACAATTTGTAGACATGCGTTTTGGTTTTGAAATCACCATGTACATTGCAAACCGTTAATTTTTTTCGGTTGTTGCAGCAATAAAAAAGGAAGGCCAAGCAGAGTTGGCTTTCCTTTTTTATGCGCGGCGCAGTTGCTCGGCTGAATTCAAGGTCAGTTTCAAACCTTGCTCAAGCAGCGACCTGGCAATGTTTTCATCGCCAAAGCCGTAAGGGGCTGCTGGGGAGTGATCGTACAGCAGGCCCAAGTAAAGGTAGGCTGCCCCGTCGTTTGGTGCCAATGCAATTGCACGTTCAAGTGAAGCTTTTGCGTGAGCCTGAAACTGCAGCGCACACAGTCCTCCCAGTGATTTCGCGTACCCTGTCAGCACAATACCGTTCCAAAGTAGAACCTTTGCGTCATTCGGGTATTGGTGCGCCAGTTCCTGTGTAGTTTCAGCCAAACGACACAGCATGGCATCGCGAGTACGGCCAAAGTCGCAGCGAAGCGCTTGCGCCCAAGTGCCTTGAATGGCTTCAATACTATTGTCTGGTGCGGTTTCAGTGTTCGTTGGGCTGTTTGCAATGCCTCTGTCGATTACATTAAATACGCGTCTCATAGGTAACTCCTAAACCACGTTAATCACATTAAAGTGTTGCATGGTGGCAACCGTTTCATTGATTAACGCGGAAAATTCGTTTAGGAATACAAAGGATTGAGTTTTTGTTTCCTTTAGTTGATCTTCACGGTTCCTTTCATGCCTGCTTCTGTCTCAGACTGTCTGGAAACCAGGTCGTTGAAGTTGCCCGTCCTTATCGGAACGAACCACCACTGAACGGTCTGCCCCGGGTACACTTCTACCCGCCGTACCGGGCCGTAAATTTCAGCCAACGGTGTTTCACTGGCAGATCCGAGTACAACAACCTTGCGCGTGTATACCGAATCTGCCAAGCCATTGGAGCCAAAGTAATAGGACTTTTCGCCTTTGTTGTGAATGTTTAAAACTGTCAGGGTGCCCGTTTCAAACTGCAGGGTGGATGGTGAAAATTTTTTCTCACCAGCCTGGTTGCTCAACTCAACAGTGAAGTGCACAGGCTCCTGTTTGGTCAAATCTCCCGCAGCATAAGCAACATGGCTTGCGCTGTTGAGCAGCAAACCAGTGACAAGAGTCGAGCATGCAACAATCAACGAGCGTTTCATGGCTTACCCCGGTATATCCAGCGATCCTACGGACTTCGGCGACACCATCACGCCCCAGGGCATATTGCCTTCGGGAATGTCTTTGATCACGTTGCCAGTGGCGTAGTCCAAAACCAGAATGTTGTTGCTGCGGCCGCAGGCCACAATCAACTGTGTGTCATCGGGTGTAAAGCTAAAGTGCCAACAACGCTCGCCCACCGGCATTTCTCGCTTGAGCTCAAGCGTTTTTGCATCAAATACCTGAATCGCTTTACCACGTGCCAAGCCACCACAATCTCGGAACCATCGCGGGTATAAGTGACGCCATAGGGTACTTCGCCCGTGGCAGCCTCGTTAATCACATTGTAGTTTTTGTCCAGAATCAGCATTTTATTGCCGTACTCAAGTGTGACCACGAATTGCTCACCATCGGGCGAGCGTTTCACGCCGCGTGGTCGAATGCCGTAGCTTTCTGTATCGATCTGTTTGATCTTCTCGCCAGTTTCAATGTCATGTACCGATACATTTTCATCGGCTTCATTGGTCACAATGATGTGTTTTCCATCGGCAGAAAACTCAATGCCTTCGGTCTCAAACCCCGCCGTAATTTCCTTGATTTTTTCGCCCTTCACCAAGTCGATGATGGCCACTTGTGCTGGCAGTTCATCGCCTTCTTCTCGCTCTTTCTCGATGGCTTTGGCTTCGGCTGAACCGGGCTTTGGCGGAGGGCCGCCCTTGGAGGCAGGCTCGTAAGCTACAAATGCAAGGTTACCCAACACCCGCACAAATTCAGGGTTGATACCCACAGGCACACGGCGTACCACCTGGTTGGTGGCGGTGTCTACAATGGCCAAATCTTTGGTTTCTTTTACGGCCACCACCAGCAGCTTGCCGTCCTCGGTCAAGCCTACTCCGCGGCCACCTTCACCCACGTTAATTTCGCCGATCTTGGTGTAGTCGGCCAGTGAGTAAATGGTCACTGGGCCGTCTTGGTGGGTTACGTAGGCCACTGCTTGTGGTGCAGCCTGTTCAACTGGGGCTGCTGCTTCCGGGGCAACTGCTTCCTCTTTCTTGGAGCAGGCCGCCAATGCCACAGCCAAACCCAACGCAATCGCGCTTGTTTTGAATTTCATGTTCTTGTCCTCTCCCTTCTAATCGTTCAACGCTATGGAAGTTTCCCTGTTTTGTCCCGGGAAGATTTCCTGAAATATGAATTGTCATTGTGACAGGTCATGTGGGCAATTCCTTCCAAACGTTGATTTAACGCCATTTCTGCAAGCACTTTGAACCTTTGTGACAGTTTGGTTTCAATACACTGTGTAGTGTGACCAGTAACCATTTTGTAAAGAAGTACATCCATGAAGTATGTTCAAGAGAAAGTAGTGCGCAACCCCGAGTCGCGTTTGGTGCCCCGCATGGCGCTGTCTGCCTCCATGGGTTTTGCTGCGTACTGGACTTACCTGTACTTCAGCCAAACCCGGCATATTTTCAGCCCTGCGTTGAAGCACCATGAGGTGCTGACCCACCACGCACACGAATTCACTGAACTGCGTTTGCAAGTGGCTCCCGGCATTGAACTGGAAGGTTGGGTGCGCATGCCTGCTGGCCTGGGTGGTGCAGGCAGCAAGGCACCGTGCGCCATTTATTTCGGTGGCCGCAGCGAAGACGTGCGCTGGTTGCTCAATGAAGCGCAAGGCTTCAAGAATTTGCCCCTGGTGTTTTTCAATTACCGGGGATATGGCAATTCCAAAGGCACGCCGATGGAGAAAAATTTGGTGGCCGATGCGCGTGCCATTTACAAATGGGTAGCCGAACAACCTTGGTGCGACCGCAATCAAATTTCTGTCATCGGGCGCAGCCTGGGCACAGGGGTTGCCATGCAGTTGGCCGCCAGCACACCAGTGCACAAACTGGTGTTGTTTACCCCTTATGACAGCTTGATCAGCATTGCCAAAAAGAAAGTGCCTTTGGCCCCGGTGTCGCTGTTGTTGCGCAGCAAGTTCAAATCGAATGAATGTGCCGCGAATGTACGCAACCCCACCTTTGTGTTGCTGGCTGAAAACGATGAGGTGGTACCGCATGATTCCTCATTGCGCTTGATGCAGCATTTTGCGGTCAAACCCCTCGTGGCCACGGTGAAGGGAACCGACCATGTCAGCCTGCCGCACGATACCGATGCGCAAGGTTTGGTCAGTCATTTCTTGACGACGTAGCTTACCCACTCCCTGTATTCGCTGGGTGTTTTGCCAGTCAGTTTTTTGAATGCACGTGTGAAATTGGCGCGGTCCTGGTAACCCACACGTTGCGCAATTTCATCCACATTCAGCTTGCTGGTCTCAAGCAACAGGCAGGCGTCGCGTTGAATCACCTCGCCCAATAAATCTGTAAAGCTTCGCCCTTCGTTCTGTAGCTTGCGCTTTAATGTGCGCACCGACATGTGCAGGGTTTCTGCCATGTCTTCAAGTTGCGGGTAGCGGCCGTCCCGGCAAATCAGCAGGTTTTTCACGCGCCCGCTTAAATTGTCGCCTAGGCCCAGAGCAATCAATTCTTGCTCGCATTGCTGAATCACCATTTGTGCAGTGGTGGAGTTGGCGGTGGGCAAGGGCAGGTCAAGCCACCTGCCGGGAATTCGAATTTGATTACCAGCCGCATTGAAACGGCACTTGGGCAGGCTGCTGGCATAGCTCGCATAATAAGGCGGCTCAGGCCAGTCAAACCACAATTCAATTCCGCTGGCCTCGCGCTTGCTGCCCATGGGGTTGAACAGGCTTTCAAACAGCCGCCACACTTCAATCACAAAATTTTCAATCGCGAATTTGCGCACGGGTTCAAGCGGCATGGCTTCGCGCACGTGGCACGTCAGGGTGCGTTCGTCTTCACTGGTGTCTATGGTGTAGAAGGGCACTTTGGTGGGCAAAAAGCGAATACCCAGCTCAATGGCCTCACGCAGGGTTGCACAACTCATCAAACCAAAACCGATCATGCCCGCTTTGGTCAGGCTGCTTTGCAAACCCATGTCGATGGCAATGTGTTCGCTTTGAAACAGTGCCAGCAAATTCATCACGATGATGCCATGCTGGGCCGCGGCGATGCGGCTGTTGGGCACTTGCAGCTGGGCCAGTGTCAGCCCGCTGTGTTCCAGAATTTGCTCGGTCGCAAAGCCGCGTTGCACCGCATAGTTCACGAAAAACAGCGGGTAGGCTTGTGCCACCGTGGTTTGTTCCAGCAGCCGAAGCTGCGGCAGGTCTTTCAGTTCCATGCCCAGTACACCAGGGTTGCTCCCGCTACCAGCAGTTGCACGCTGTTGATGATCACGCTAAGCCGGTGTTTGCGATTGAATTCCGCACCGGCTGCTGTGTCCCCAGCCAGTTCCCGGTCGCGAAGTTCATTGATTTGGAGCATCAGAATTTGCCGTGTGTACACGCTGGCCAAGCCGACCAACGCCGATGGAAACAACACCCAAAAGCCGCCACCGGAAAGCCCTGCAGAAATGGCACTGAGAAAGCCGAACACGATCACATACAGGTAGTACCAAGGAAACACAGCGCGAATGAATGGCCCCGCTTGTTCCATTGGCAATTTGGTGAACACCAGCGGTGCAAACAAGGCCGAGAAGGCCAGAATGCCGCCGAACAAACCACCCAGGGCCAAGGTTGTCAGTGCTTGAAACCATTCCATACATCACCTGCTGCAAAGTTACTTCGAGCATTGATTGTGCATCAGTGGGGTGAGTTTGTGGCCCAAATTGACTCTAAAGTCGTCACTTTTCACACTCACGCCTGTTGCACCCAAACCCCTACACTGCATCTCATCGAAAACCAACACAACACGAGACACACCACATGGCCAGTTCAAAAAAAGAAGCACAAAACATTCTTGAAGTTGCAATCGTCGGCGCAGGCGTATCAGGCCTGGGCATGGGTATTCAATTGCTCAAGGCAGGTGAAACCAATTTCAAGATTTTCGACAAAGGCCACGATGTGGGCGGCACCTGGCGCGACAACACTTACCCCGGCTGTGGTTGCGATGTTAAAAGCAGCCTGTACAGCTATTCCTTCGAGCCTTGGGCCGAGTGGAGCAACAGCTACGCCAAGCAGGGCGAAATTTACAAGTACCTGCGCCACTGCGCCACCAAGTATGGTGTGTACCCCTACATTCAATTCAACACCAGCATCACTGGTTCAGCATTCGACGAGCAAGCTGGTTTGTGGAACATCACCACAGCCGATGGCAAAACCATTCAGGCCCGCAATGTGGTTACAGCAGTGGGCCCGTTCAGCGCACCCAAGGTTGCAGAATTCAAGGGTGCCGAAAAGTTCAAAGGCAAAACGGTGCACACCGCCGCTTGGGACCATTCCGTAGAACTGGAAGGCAAGCGTGTTGGCTTGATTGGCACTGGCGCCACGGCCGTGCAGGTTGGCCCCGCCATTGCCGACAAGGTCAAAAACCTGGTGGTGTTTCAGCGCACGGCCAACTGGATCATGCCGCGCCCAGACCGCAACATTGAAGAAGCTGAAAAAGCACTGAATCGCAAAACCCCGTTGAACATGAAAATGAACCGCCTGGGTGTGTACTGGTTCAACGAACTGACTGCACCGTTTTTGATTTTGAAGTACGACATGTTCAAGGCCCAGCCCGAGAAAATGGCCAGCAGCTACCTGGCCCGCAAGGTGAAAGACCCTGAGCTTCGCAAAAAGCTGACCCCCACCTTCAAGTTCGGTTGCAAGCGCGTGTTGGTCAGTTCCGATTGGTACCCCACCATGCAAAAAGAGCATGTGCATTTGGAAACCAATGCGATTGATTGCATCACCGAAAAAGGCATTCGCACCGCCGATGGCGTTGAGCACGAACTCGACGTGATCATTTACGCCACAGGCTATGAAGTGCGCCACACAGGTTCGCCAATCGACGCCAAAGGCATTGGCGGCGCAAGCTTGAACGACAAGTGGAAAGACGGCTCGGAAGCCTACCAGGGCATTTCAACTGCGGGTTTCCCCAACTTGTACTTCCTCGTGGGCCCGTTCACTGGCCCTGGCCACACGTCTGTTATCGCTTATGCTGAAGCGCAAATTGGTTATGTGATTCAGGCCATCAAATTGCGCCAAAAGCGCAAGCTTAAAGCCATTTCTGTGAAACCCGAAGTGGAACAGAAGTTTGTAAATACCATGGACTTCCGCAGCGAACACACGGTGTGGAAAAGCGGTTGCGCAAGCTGGTACCTCAGCCCCAATGGCCGCAACAACACTTTGTACCCTGGCTTGAACGCTGAATACCGCATGCGAATTGCACGTTTCAACCCGGCAGAATATGTGCTGACGGCCAGCAATGGCAAAACGGTGAAGCCGAAAGTGACAGACCACATCAGCACTGGTTTGATGGCGATCAAAGCCGCATAAAAGCTTTACAAACCGGCGTGGCTATTCGAAAAGAATAGCCTCGAGGCGTGCCATCACATCGTTTAAAACATGTTGCGGCACGCTTTCCTTTTTTGCAGCTTTGCGGGCTCGCCAATCGAGTGATTTCAGTTGGTGGCAGTGCACTGCACCCTGCGTGTCGCTGCCGCACCCCATCAATGTAACCACGGTACCGAATGATCGTGCTGCGGCCGCGGCCCCTTGCGAAATAGGGCAAATCATCGCCAATCCGCGTTGATTGAATGGCTTGCTGCTGACCACCAAACCAAAGTGTGGTCCTTTCATTTCTTGCCCACTGGCTGGGTCGAATTGAAGGTGAACAATATCGCCGCGGTTAGGAACGTAGGGCATCAGTTCTTTTCCAAACCGGTTTCTTGCAGTTCGTCCCACTGTTCGACCAATGGAAATTCTTGCGGCATTTCCGCAAGCAACTCGTTCAACTTGTATTTTGGCTTGGGCATCGCTTCCACGATCATTTTTTTTCCGCTCAACACCAGTTCCACTTGCGATCCTTCAGAGAGCCCGTTTTGGGCAACAAACGATTTTGGAATCGTCATCACCAACGATCCACCTGCTTTTCGTAAAGTTTGGCGCATGCTAGTTCCCAACATGAAAGTTTAATTTTAGTAGAACATAAAATCCTACTTAAGTAAAACATTGGCTCTACTACCCAGAATGGATAAAGATATTGATATTGAAACCTAAGAGGCAGACACTGGTCGTTCCCCCAAAAAAGGAGAGCGACCATGTCGACCCAAGGCACCAAAGCATCTGATCTGTTTGTTCAGGCCCTGGAAGCAGAAGGCGTAAAGCACATATTCGCTGTGCCCGGCGAAGAAAACCTGGACATGGTTGAAAGCCTGCGCAACAGCAGCATCAAACTGGTGTTGACCCGCCACGAACAGGGGGCAGGCTTTATGGCCGCCACCTATGGTCGACTCACTGGCCGTGCCGGCGTGTGCATGGCCACCTTGGGCCCTGGGGCCACCAACTTCACCACACCCGCCGCCTATGCCCACCTGGGTGCATTTCCGCTCATCATGATCACCGGGCAAAAGCCCATCAAGAAGTCCAAGCAAGGCCAATTTCAGATCATCGATGTGGTCAATCTGTTTGCGCCCATCTGCAAAATGAGCAAGCAAATCGTTCACGGCAACAACATTCCCGCCCTGGTTCGCGAGGCCTTTCGAATTGCCGAAGAAGAACGCCCTGGCGCCGTGTTGCTCGAGCTGCCCGAAGACATTGCCGCTGAACAAACCACTGCGCCCATCATTCCCCGCAGCGAGCGGCACTATGCCGTGGCCGATGATGTGGTGCTCAACGAAGCGGTGTCCATGATCCGCTCTGCCCGCATGCCGCTGGTGCTGCTGGGCGCCGGTGCAAACCGCAAACAGGCCAGGCTGGCTTTGCAAGAATTCATTGAAACCACCGGCATTCCATTTTTCAGCACGCAAATGGGCAAGGGCGTGGTGGATGAGGGCTCGCCTCATTTTCTGGGCACCGCAGCATTGTCAGACGGCGATTATTTGCACTGTGCCATTGAACGTGCCGACCTCATTGTCAATGTGGGCCACGATGTGGTTGAAAAGCCGCCGTTTTTCATGGCCCATGGCGGCAAGAAAGTAATCCATGTGAACTACCGTTCTGCCAAAGTCGACCAGGTGTATTTTCCGCAATGTGAAGTGGTGGGCGATGTGGCCCGCTCCGTGCAAAAGTTGACCCAGAAAATTGGCGGCAAAGTGGTGTGCGACCTCGCCTACTTCAAGCGCATTCGCGAAGAAATTGAATTGCACATCAAAGAAGGTGCGGACGACGACCGCTTCCCCATCATCCCCCAACGCCTGGTGGCCGAAACCCGCCGCGCCATGGGTGCCAAAGACATCATTGCGCTGGACAACGGCATTTACAAATTGTGGTACGCCCGCAATTACAAAGCCTATGAACCCAACACCGTGTTGTTGGACAACGCGCTGGCCACCATGGGAGCCGGTTTGCCCTCGGCCATGATGGCCGCCATGTTGTACCCCGATCGCCGGGTCATGGCCATTTGTGGCGACGGAGGCTTCATGATGAACTCGCAGGAAATTGAAACTGCGGTGCGCCTGAAGCTCAACTTGGTCGTTACCATTTTGAACGACAGCTCGTACGGCATGATTCGCTGGAAACAAGAGCACGCGGGCTTTGCTGATTGGGGGCTTGAGTTTGGCAACCCCGACTTTGTGAAGTACGCCGAGGCCTATGGTGCAACCGGCCATCGGGTGGGAAGTGCCGCTGAACTGGTGCCCACCTTTGACCGGGCCTTCAAAGCCGGGGGCGTGCACATCGTAGACGTGCCCGTGGACTATTCTGAAAACAAACGTGTGCTGATTGACGAATTGGCCGCAAAGGTGTGTTTGATATGAGTACCTCCATGAACAACGCCGCTTTGGAAGTAGTCAACCCCTTTGATCTAAAGCCGATTGGTGAAGTGAAGCTGGTCGATTGGCCCACCATCGATGCCTGGTTGAACACCGCCAGCCAATTGCACAAAACCCGCGCCAACTGGCTGCCCATGCACCAGCGAATCGCCATTCTCAAAAAAACGGCACAGCTGATGCAAGGCCGGTTTGATGAACTCGCCTTTCAAATTGCCAACGAGGGCGGCAAGCCCTTGATGGATGCCAAAGTGGAAGTAACACGCGCAATCGATGGGGTTGAGCTGTGCATCAAAGAATTGGGCCACCTCACCGGCACGGAAATTCCAATGGACCTGACCGCAGCAGGTTCAGGCCGCATGGCATTCACCACCCGCGAGCCCATTGGCCCAGTGGTTGCCGTGTCTGCGTTCAATCACCCCTTGAATTTGATTGTTCACCAGGTGGGCCCCGCCATTGCCACGGGCTGCCCAGTGTTGGTAAAGCCGGCCAGTGCCACCCCCCTGAGTTGCCAGGCCTTTGTGAACATGCTGTACGAGGCAGGCTTGCCCGAAGAATGGTGCCGCTTTGCGCCTTGCAAAAGCGACGTGGCCGAGCAAATGGTGACCGATGCCCGCGTGGCATTTTTCAGCTTTATTGGTTCGGGTGCCGTCGGCTGGCGGCTAAAAAGTAAATTGGCGCCCGGTACGCGCTGTGCGCTTGAGCATGGCGGTGTGGCCCCGGTTATTGTGGACGACTGCGCCGACCTTGAGGCCATGATCCCGGCCTTGGTCAAGGGTGGTTTTTATCATTCCGGGCAGGTTTGCGTTAGCGTGCAGCGGGTTTACGTGCCCGAAGACATGGCCACCGCCCTGGCGCAAGCCATTGCTGACAAGGCCTCGAAGCTAAAAGTAGGCAACGCCATACTGGCGGATACGGAATGCGGTCCACTCGTCAACCCGAATGAAGTCAAGCGCGTTGAGCAGTGGGTAAATGAAGCCGTAGCAGGTGGTGCACAGGTGTTGTGTGGCGCCCAAAGGTTGGGTGACACCACTTATGCACCCACTGTGTTGTTGAACCCGCCCCGCGATTCCAAGGTCAGTACCCTGGAAGTATTTGGTCCTGTGGTGTGTGTATACGGCACCGAATCGCTGACTGATGCAATTGCGCAGGCCAATAGCCTGCCGGTTGCATTCCAGGCTGCGGTGTTTACCCAAAAGTTGAAAGTGGCCCTGCGCTGTGTGCGTGAAATTGATGCCACCGCGGTCATGGTCAATGACCACACTGCGTTTCGTGTTGATTGGATGCCATTTGCCGGTCGTCGGCAGTCGGGGTACGGGGTTGGCGGAATTGGCCACACCATGCACGACATGACACAGGAAAAAATGGCGGTCATCAAGTTGTAATTACCGAGTAGATTCAAAACACTATGGCACTGAAAAAAGTAAATCTGAGTGATGTCACCGTGCTGATCCGCACGCGCAGGCGAGAATTGGGCCTTACCCAAAAACAATTGGGCGAGAGGCTTGGTATAGATCAGCGCACGGTGTCTTCTTTGGAGAAGAACCCGGGGTCGATCAGCGTGAACCGCCTGTTCGCTGTGCTTGACGCATTGCAAGTCAGCATGTATTCATCCACCGACCCTCGCGATGAAAGCAGCCTGGCTCGTCTCACAGTTGACCAGCTTTTTAGAAACGCAAAAATCGTTTAACTAGGGGCAAGCTCAAAGCCGGGTGCTCACCCCATCACCCGGTAAACATCACCCAAACTGATTCAATTCGCCGAAATCCAGGCTGGCAAGTAACTTCGCACGGTTATTCGCCAGCACCGCTTCTATGGATTTCGTTCAACTTCCCGTTTTTGGTCAATCGGTAAAGTCTGGTTTGGGGCTGCGTTTTCGCGGCAACTATTGGGCGTTTTTCGACAAACGCACCGAACTGTCGCCCTGGTTGGCGCTGCACAGAGAGTCGATCAACGACACCGAACTCGATGAACTGATGCTGCATGGGTTTCCGCGCACGCGCACCGGCGACACCGTCGATTGCAAAGTGCTTACCCACTTTGGCCTGGTGCAGGGCGATATGTATGCCGATGGTTTTTTCGTGGGCCGCAGCGAAAGGCAACGCACAGCCGCATTCACTGGCGATTTGCTGGTGATAAAAATACCGCTGACAGCCAACCCGCAAAAAGACCTGCTCAACCCCAACAGCATTTACTGGGCCAGTGAAACCAAACTGCTTGCACACCAAGCTGGCAGCACGGAATACGAACGCGGAAAAGCACTGGTTGAAATGGCCACTATTTTGCTGGCCCGCTGGCGCGAACACGATGCACAAAACCTTGAGTTCAAGGTGAAACACCGCATTCATGAACTGTGGGAAGAAGGCAAAGCCGTTGGGCAGGGCGCTGGCGCTGCAGCCATGGGCTTTATCGAAGGTTTGTGGAGCCTGATCAAGATCAGTGTTGAGTTCACTGTGAATGCAGTAAAGGCCACCTGCGCTGGGTTCGAGACGCTGATCAATTCCAACTTTGCGCAAATTCAGCAAATGCTGGTGGGTGCGGGCATGGCGGCCTACAACACCGCGCAAGAAATGATCGCGGCCTTGAAGGAAGGCATGCGCCTGTTCAACCTGATTGGATCAGATCGCCTGTTGCGCACAGGCCTGTTTGAATTTCTGGACGGATATTCTGAAAGCGTACCCCACCTGCGGCGCTTGCGTAATGCAGCCACGGTGGTGGTGGCCATAGGCATTGAAGTGCTGCTGGCACTGGCCACATTCGGCGGAAGCCTTGCCGTGGGCGCAGCGCGAGTGGGTGCCAGGGTTGCAAACGGTGCCAGCAAAGTGGGCCCATTTACCCAGGCTGCAATTAGACACCTGGCCAATTACGCCAAGGCGCTTGAAAAGGCACAGGCCTCCAAACTGCGTTCAATCGATGGTGCGCCCTCTGGCAACCGATCTTCAAAAAACAGCACCACCACCACCGCAGCGGCAAAGCCTGCTGAGCCCGGCAAGCCGGCAGCGAGCAATACACAAGGTGCAAACACACCCAAAGTGGCCGACACCAAAACAGCCGGTGAACCCATCAGCATGATCAACGGTGAAGAACTGCTGCAATTGCTCGATTGCTCAATGCCCGGCCTGGTGGGCTTGAACTGGCAGCGCACTTACCGCAGCAGCCTTGCAGAACAAGGATTCAATGCAGGGCTTGGGGCCGGTTGGGCGCACCCCTTAAGCCAGCACCTGCTAGCCCAGGCGGGTGCACTGGAAAGCAGCCTGAACTACATCGACGAGGAAGGCCGCACGGTTTACTTCAAGCCCTTGAAGGTAGGCCAGCGCTGCACCAACACCAGTGAATTTTTAACCCTGACGCGCACCGCAGAAACAGCCTACCGTCTGCAAGCCAGCAACGGGTTGGGCTTGGCCTGGCACTTTGAACATCTTGAATTGGCGCAGGGCAGCGAACCCACGCAAAACGAAACACAGCGCTTCTCGCTGGTTCGCATTGAAGACGCCTTTGGCAATGCACTTGCTATCGACTACACGCACGGCGTTCCCACCCACCTCTACAGCAGCCAAAGCAGTTGGGTACTGGGTTACAACGAACAAGGCTTGCTTGCACAAATTGCCCAACTGGCCAAAGGTTGTTCAGCAGACGAAACCGACACCGCCCTTGAACAAAACCAATTGGGTTTGAATCAACTGATACTGGTGCAATACCGCTACAACGCACAGGGCCAGCTTGTGGCCGTAAGCGATGCTGCGGGCTTTGAAGAACAATACGCCTACAACAAACGCAATGTGCTGGTTCAGCGCACGCTAAAAAGCGGTTACAACATTTACTTTGAATGGGAGCAGGCGGGCGAACACTCCCGCTGCGTGCGCCAGTGGGGCGACCCTGTGGGTGGTCAACCCACCTACCACTACCGGTTTGAATGGGATATTCACGGCACGGCTACCAACGTTGCCATGGATAGCCGCGGTGCACGCACTGAATACCAGTTCAATGCCCAAGGCCTACCCGTGCTTGAAAAGGGCCCTGAAGGCGCTGTTACACGCACCACCTACAACAGCAATGGGCAAGTGTTGGAACGCATTGATGCGCTGGGCCACCGAGAGCAGTTTCAGTACAACAGCCAAGGCCATTTGGTGGCGTACACCAACAAGCTTGGGCAGCTGCACAGGTTTGAAGTCAACGCACAGGGGCAGGTGTTAAAGCACATCAATGCTGAAGGCCATGTGCGCAGCAACACTTACACAGCCGAAGGTTTGCTGGCCAGCCACACCGATGCCACAGGTGCCACCACTCGCTACCGTTACAACCACCTGGGTTTGTTGTGTGAAGTAACAAACCCCTTGGGCCAAAGCACGCGCATGTTGTACAACGCGCAAGGCCAGCTGCAAGCGCAAACCAATGCACTGGGGCAAAGCAACACTTACCAATTCGACGCCTGGGGGCGGCTGGCAGGCATAAGCAACCCGCTGGGGCGCAGTGCCTATTACGCCTACGACTTACTGGGTCGATGCACCCGCGCCACCAACCACGAGGGCCTAAGCACCGAATACAGCTACGGCCCACTGGGCCAGCTTGAACGTATTACCGACCCCACCGGCCGCAGCACGGTTTACGAGTATGCCGACAAATTAAGCCAGCCCACCACACGCATTGATGCACAAGGTTTTACCCTTCGCTACCGCTACGACAGCGAACGCAATTTGATCGAACTGCAAAACGAAAATGGTCAAAGCTGCCACTTTGAATACGACCTTGCCGAACGCTTAACCAAAGAAAGCGGCTTCGATGGCCGCGTTCAAACCTACCAGTACAACGCGGCTGGCCACTTGCTTGAAAAGCAGGAATGGGGCATTTCGAATGATCAACCACTGGCCTACACACGCTACACGCGCGATGCCTTGGGCCGATTGCTGAAAGCCCGGCACAGCGATGGTGAAGAAGCCACCTTTGCCTACAATCCGCAAGGCCAATTGGTTCAAGCTAGCAACGCGCACCGCACCCTGCAATGGGAGGTAGATGCCGAAGGCCGCGTACTGGCCGAGCGTCAAGACCAACACCGCATAGAACACCAATACAACCCGGCTGGCTGGCTAAAGCAAACCAGCTGGGGCGCAATGTGTGGCGGGCTACCTTCGGGTGCGTTGGCCTACCAGTACAACGCATTGGGTTTGCTCAGCGAAATCAACTTCAACGGTGAACTGCTGGCGCAGTTCGAGCGCGACACCTTGGGCCGTGAAGTGGTGCGCAAGCTGGGCAACCAGGTTCACACCCAAAGCCTGTACGACCCACAGGGCAGGCTGGTGGGGCAGGTCAATCGCAGAGCAAACGGTTTTAAAACCGAACGAAGGGATGAACTTTCCCCCACCGTTTCCCGCCGGCGCTATTGCTACAACCAGCGCAACCAACTGGTGCGCATTGACGACCAAGGCCACGGCACCAGCCTGTACCACTACGATCTGCTCGACCGCTTGCGCGTGGTGGAAGGCCCCACACCGGAAGCATTTTTATTCGACCCCGCAAGCAATTTGCTTGAGGCGCTGGAGGGGCAAGAGGCCACCGATGCACAAGCAAGCCGTGCCCTGCCAGAGCCTGCTAGCCCCAATGCCCGCAGGCCACAACAAACCCCGGGCAACAGGTTAAAGCGCCAAGGCAACAGGCGCTTTAATTACGACGATCGCGGCAACCGCGTAGAAGAAATTGTTGAGCGCGGCCCACGCCGGGGGCAGGTAACACGCTACAGCTACAACGCACAAAACCAGTTGGTTGAAGTGCGAACGGGTGTTGGCTCAAACGCCAATACAAACGCCAATGCAAACGCCACCACTACCCGCTACGCCTACGATGCATTGGGCAGGCGGATTAGTAAAACCAGCCAGCATGGCGAGCAACAAAACACCACCACGTTTTACTGGAATGGTGATGTGTTGCTGGGTGAAATAAATTCCAACACCAAACCCAGCCGCACTTATTTGTTCGAACCCTTCAGCTTCAAACCGCTGGCCTTGGTTCAAAACGGCGAGGTGTTTCATTACCATACCGACCACATCGGCACCCCGCGAGAAATCACCGACGCCCGCGCAGAAGTGGTGTGGTCCAGCACCTTCAAAACCTACGGCGCACTGGCCGTAGCGCATGTGAACGAAGTGGACAACCCGCTGCGGTTTCAGGGGCAATACCACGACGAAGAAACAGGGCTACACTACAACAGGCACCGTTACTACGACCCCAACTGCGGCCAGTTCACCACGCAAGACCCGATTGGTTTGCTCGGTGGAATGAATGCATACCAGTACGCACCGAACCCAATGACATGGGTTGATCCATCTGGTTTGCTATGTAAGGAAAAGTTTCGTACAGCGCCGCGTTCAAGTTATGAAGGGCGTATGCACAGATTAGAGAAGCCAGGGCAGGAAGGAACAACTTGGGAGGCTGGTTCATGGAATGAAAATGCGTCACATCGCTACTCCGAGCCCGGTATTGGTGCCGTATATGGCGGTACAACCAAAAAAACTGCGTTGGAGGAGGTGAGGCATTACGACAACAAAGTGGGTTATGACTCAGGCCTCCGAAAATACAAATATAAAGATGTAAAGATTGATGACGTTTTGGATTTAACTGATCCAAAGGTAAGAGATCACTTAGGCGTGTCACTAGACGATTTGACAAAAACCGGACCAGGCCAATATGACATCACTCATGAGATCGGCAGAAATGCAAAGGATATGGGTTATAAGGGTATCGTTGCTCCGTCAGCTCGACATCCTGGTGGAGCCAATGTGATTGTATTTGGAGGATTTTAATTTGAGCCATAAACGTGAAAGAACACCTGAAGGCCAAGGGTTTGAATTGGATTACGACAGGTACAGTAGTCGTCTCAACCGAAAGTTCGCTAATGCTGATGAGTGGTGGAATAGCTACTCTGATCTCGCTCAGGAGGAATGGGGGAAGTTTTCTAGGCAGCAGGATTTATTGGAAAAAGTTAACGGTGATCATCGACTGGCTTGGATAATTGCTCACTTCGTAGGGGAAAGTTATGAACACTGGCTTACAAGAGATGACATCGATGGATTGGGTGGCTATTCTCCCAGTGAGTGTTTGGAGACTACTTGGGGAGTAAAACGTTTGCGCATGCTTTTCATGCAGATGGCGTGCTAGCTTTTTTTGAACCTGAAAAAATATTCCGAGCCATTAAACAAATTCATGTGAGTTCACTGTTTACCGAGCCTTGTTCGATGGGTTAGCAGTAAGCCCCCGCTAGGCAACAGGCGGTTTACTTACGATGCACGCGGCAACCGCACAGAAGAAATAATCGAGCGCGGCCCACGCCGGGGGCAGGTAACACGCTACAGCTACAACGCACAAAACCAGTTGGTTGAAGTGCGAACGGGTGTTGGCTCAAACGCCAATGCAAACGCCACCACTACCCGCTACGCCTACGATGCATTGGGCAGGCGGATTAGTAAAACCAGTGAACGTGATCAACAACAAAACACCACTACGTTTTACTGGAATGGTGATGTGTTGCTGGGTGAAATAAATTCCAACACCAAACCCAGCCGCACTTATTTGTTCGAACCCTTCAGTTTCAAACCGCTGGCCTTGGTGCAACACGGGCAGGTGTACCACTACCACACCGACCACATCGGCACCCCGCGAGAAATTACCAACGCCCGCGCTGAAGTGGTGTGGTCCAGCACCTTCAAAACCTACGGTGCGCTGGCCCTGGCCCACGTGAACGAAGTGGACAATCCACTGCGGTTTCAAGGTCAGTATTACGACGAAGAAACAGGGCTACACTACAACAGGCGCCGGTACTACGACCCCAACAGCGGGCAGTTCACCACGCAAGACCCAATCGGTTTGCTGGGTGGAATGAATGCGTACCAGTACGCACCGAACCCCATGACATGGGTGGATCCGTGGGGGTTGAGTTGTAAGGAAGGAAATGAGTCTGAATTCTCTGGAGATTCTAGAACAAGCCCTTGGTTGTCAGACAAGAGAGTTGGTGTTGTTTCACACTTGGAAACCTTCAGAGGTGGAGGTTCCTATTTGATCCCCAAAAGTGCTTATGAACGATTCGTAGCAGGCAAACCTATGGCCGGAGATCCTACAGGTCAATTTATAACTACTAAATCGGCAATGGATAAGTTATTAGGTAAAGCCAATGGAAGCTTGGATTTTATTAAAAAGGAACTAAGTATCCCCGAAAATGCTTGGAATGAAGAACTTATGCGAGTTGATGTTCACAATCCTCTTTTGCATAACGCTAGGTTTCCGTCTGGTTTTGAGCGTGGAGCTAATGAATTATTTAAATGGGGCGGATATACAAAGGGAGGCATGCCAGAGATAGTTGTGGATCAGTTCCCCATCGGCGGCTATTCGGCAAATACGATTGGAGTTAAACCATAATGAAAGAGAAAGATATTTTTTTAGACTATTACGAGTCTTATCGACTTTTTGAAAATGAGTCTGGAGAGCTTTTTTTTGGTGTTTTATGCGGGGGGGTAGGTATGTTCGAGGCTAAGATTAAACTGAGTAAAGAGGAGATCGAGAAGTATCAATCAGAGGGTCAAAAATATTTGAAAATATTGGCTGAGGACATTCGTCATAACACGTCCAAATATAGTGTTCGATTTGTTGCTTGATTTATCTGAGTCTTTTGAACGCTTTGCACAAACGACTTAAGTAAACTTTGGTGCGAGGTCATTCCAGAAGCTAACGGCCCCAACGCCACAACAAACCCCGGGTAACAGGTTAAAGCGCCAAGGCAACAGGCGCTTTAATTACGACGATCGCGGCAACCGCGTAGAAGAAATTGTTGAGCGCGGACCACGCCAAGGGCAGGTAACGCGCTACCGCTACAACGCCCAAAACCAGCTTGTTGAAGTGAACGTGGCGGGGGTTATAACCCGCTACGCCTACGACGCGCTGGGCAGGCGGATTTCAAAAAGCACTGAGCAGGGCACCACCACCTTTTACTGGAATGGTGATGTGCTGTTGGGTGAAATCAATGAGGGTGTGAGCAACACCAGCAGTGATGGCAGTACCAAACCAAGCCGCTCTTATTTGTTTGAACCTTTGAGCTTCAAACCGCTGGCCTTGGTGCAACACGGGCAGGTCTACCACTACCACACCGACCACATCGGCACTCCGCGAGAAATCACCAACGCAAAAGCCGAAGTTGTGTGGTCCAGCACCTTCAAAACCTACGGTGCGCTGGCCCTTGCGCATGTGAACGAAGTGGATAACCCACTGCGGTTTCAAGGGCAGTATTACGACGAAGAAACGGGGCTACACTACAACAGGCACCGCTACTACGACCCCAACAGCGGGCAGTTCACCACGCAAGACCCCATCGGTTTGCTGGGTGGAATGAACGTCTACCAGTACGCACCGAACCCCATGACATGGGTGGATCCGTGGGGGTTGAGTTGTAAGGATGGTGGGGGAGTTAGTGGTAAATACGGTCCACATGAAGAGGGGCCGCTTGGAGATCCAAATGATCCGAGGTCGAAGGCCTCAACTTTTAGAAGTGGCACTTACACCGAAAAGGTATCTGACGGGAATGTAACTGTATATCGAGATCATGGTGGTAAAGCGTCGGCTGATGGTCGTTTTTGGACTCCAGAGCCCTCTGCAGGCCCACTTCAATCTCAGCTAGATAGTGCAGTCTTACCAGAATGGGGCAATACTTTTGAGAATCAATCCAAAATGACTTTGCCAGAAGGGACTGTTTACTATGAGGGGCCAGCCGCGCCACAAACCGGTACCGTGGGTATGCGCCCTCAACTGATGGGCGGGGGAATTCAAATTTATGTTCCAAAAGTTGATGCGAGGTTAATTAAGCCAAATGTTCCATAAAGATTTTTTGCTTTTAAAGCAGTGGTTGGCAGATGTTGGGTGTGTGGTGTTTTATTTGGAAAATCCGGTGCTTGGACGGCCTGGCGATAATCAATATAAATATTTGAATGCCACATTGAAAGACGGTATGGGAGTATTTAACTTCTCCGATGGTTTAAGGATCGAAATATCTAAGCCTATCAAGCTTGATATTTCAGGGGCTTACATTGAACTTCATTCAATTGAAATTCTTGGTGTAAGTTGGCGTGGAAACTTTGTTGAATTGCATGACACATCACTTCGCATAGAGAGGTAATACGACTTGTACCGTCATAGTATTAACTACAGCTACGGACATTAAAGCAAACGCCGTAAGGCCAAGGTCTCCACGCCGAAGAAGTTATCGAGCGCGGCCCGCACCTATCTGTCGAACCTTTCAGCTTCAAACCGTCTAGAACGGATTGGATATCCGATTGTGTTGTTCGCAATCAGCACTCGTCAACTCCCCCTTCGCCCCACCCGTTATTACCTCAACCGTAAACACCTCGAGGTAGTACCCATGAAGCCGTTCATCGTCTTAACCGCAACCGTGACCGCATTTGCATTCACTGTACCTGCCTTGGCTTGGGGTGGCGGCGACTATGGCTATTGGGAACGCAGCAAGCAAGAGTATTGGGATGGCCCGTGCCTGGTCAAAATTGAATCCAAGCCCTATGAATACAAAAAAGAAGTGAAGTGCGAAGATGGCTTTTCGCCTGTGGCCGATGCACCCTGGAAAGAGGAATATCGCGATGGCGAATGCAAGGTGAAGCGAGAGGCCAAATACGACGAGTTCAAAGAAGAAATCAAATGCCGTTGAGTTTCCGCAATACACCGCGAAGCGAAAGTATTGCTGTGACAAGACTGGCTGGCGCAGTGTCACTCATACCCATGGCACGCATGCACTTTTCCAGCCAGTCTGGTTTGTCCAATAATTTACCAATTGCTTTTTCAAGGTCTTGCTGAATACTCTGGCCGTAAGCCGTTTCAGCTTTGGCAAGCGCTTTTGCAAACACGTCAAAACCTGGCTTCATCATCGCCAAGTCAATCAAGTCGCGATTGAACACACCTTCATCCGCCCAGCGGTCGGAATTCGCGAGCAATTTGCTTGCAAGCAAGTCAACAACACTCAGCGTGGCAACGCCGCACACTTCATCCGCAACCTTGGGCGTCTCAAACTCTATCCGGCCTTCCAGCACAATTTCAAATTTGATGTTGTGTTGGCCCAGTCCAATTGCAGTGCGAATGCCGTATTGGTCTGCACGCACTTCTCGAAGTTGCGAAATCAAAGTGGTGTTTTCATTGAAAAGCCCCAACACGCTTCCAGATTCCCGCACCAATGTACGCAAGGCCCTGTAGCTGGCAAGGTCAGACACCATCAAATCGATGTCCACTGACTCCCTGTATTCCCCATGTCGCAGCGCAATTGCCGTACCTCCGCCAAAGTAGCACTGGTGTGCTTTCAGCAAGTCGGCATTCATCAAGCGAAGTACCTGTTCAATTGGCTGGTGGTGTGTGCGTTTAAACATTCAGGCACCGTCCTTCGAACCAGGTTCAAACTTCGCCCGCAGTCGCTCGATCAACTGTTGTTCATCCGCAGTTATTTTCGTTTCATCAATATGCCGCCAGTTGCGCACATAAATATCCCAGGCTTGCCGGGGAGTAATCGATTCAACCCCCTGCACATGCCAGGCAAGCGATTTCAATTGAGGGTAGTTGTCCAAAGCGATCACTTCAGGAATCGGTGCAGTTCTATCATCGCAAGCACTCACAATTCCGCACCTTAAGCCCAGTGCGGCCACAGCAGCCCAATAGGCGCCCGCGGCTACAGAGGGCTCCCCCAGTTCAATCCGGTGCAGAGTAGTTCGTGAAAGGCCTGCGGCAGTGGCCACCGCCTCGGCACTTAATTTGTTGGCCTTGCGGTATTGCTTCAATTGTTTGCCCAAAGCAAGCAATTGATCTCGCGGTGTGGCAGTTTGTAAATTGAATTTGGCTGGCATAGTGTTTCTCATTCTATACAAAAATAGAATTTTGTATACAACCAGAAACAAATTATCGCTTATTCCACCGAAAAGCTCGACCCACAACCGCAGGTGCTCTTTGCCTGCGGATTGTTGAACACAAAACGCGAAGCCAAGGTGTGGGCCTCGTAGTCGATGGTGGTGCCTTCCAGGTAGGGTGCGCTAACGGGGTCTACATAAATGTGAATGTAGGGGTTGATTTGCACCAGAATGTCGTCCTCGTCCGTTTCCTTGGCGAGGTCGATTTTGTATTCAAAGCCTGAGCAGCCGCCACCTTGCACATACAGGCGAATCATGGCCGGTTTGTGCATATTGTCGCGCAGGTCCAGAATTCGCTCTTGGGCTGCGTCGGTCAGGGCAATGTTACAAGTGGGTGTTGCTGCTTCAGTGGTCATGTCAAATCAGGTTGGTTTCCGCTTTCTCGGTCTCACAGCTGGAAATTCTCCAGGTGCCGTCCGGGCGCTTTTGCAATACGTAGTATACGTTCCAAAGCGTTTTCTGGCGGTCGATCATCTGCACCGCGTGTAGTGCATTCATTCCATCCGTCTCGAATTTCACGAAGCGCACTGTCATGGGCTTCACCACCACGTCGTAGCCTTCACGAACCATTTTCATGAAAGTCTCGGCATCGCCAAACATGGTTTGAATATTGGGGGTTGCGTAGGAAAAGGCCTTGGGGCCGTCGCCTTGCTTGAAGGCTTCAAGTTGGGCTTCAATGACTGCTCGGGTTTCTTTGCGGTCGCTGGCTTCGTCAGCCTGGACCATGCTGGTGGTAAAGGCAGCAGTTAAAACTCCAGCAAAAATAACCAGCCAAAGCTTCCATATTCGCTGCCTAAAACTGTTTTCTTTATCAAGCCTGAATTTTTGCTTTGTGCTGGAGGGGGGGCGGGAAGAACTGTCACTTGGCATTTGCGAACTACCTGTGCAAACAATCGAATTTTGAGTTTGCATCGAATCGGGAGCATTTGCAAGCCCGAAAAGAACAAAGGGCAACCTTCCGAAGAAGATGCCCTTTGTCAACTGAAGTCACAAACAATCAATGACTTACATGCTTATCAGGTGCCAATAATGCCACCGTCTGTGCGGCGAACCACCACAGTTGCCGAGCGTGGGCGGCTGGCAGTTGCGCCATCGGGCCAGCTTGAAAACGCAGTGGGGTTGGCAATCAATTCAGCCTCGGTGTATGGCATACCCGTGGCTGGGTTGGTGGCGTTGGGGTGACGGCCAACTTCGCCGGGGTGCTGAATGTCCACGAACATGGTTCGCATGTCAGGTGTCCATGTCACGCCGGTTACCTCGCAGCCGTCCGGGCCCACAAAGAAACGCTGAACTGTGCCTGCATCCAGGTCAGCAACCAGCATCTGGTTGTTACCGTGGCCCGCGTAGGCGCCAGTGTTACTGAAGTTACCGTCGGTCTGCACCCACAAGCGGCCCAAACGGTCAAACTGCAAGCCGTCGGGGCTGTTGAACAGTTCCTGGCCTGCGTCACCGGCCAACAGGAAGATGTTCCAGTCAAAGGTCGTGCTGGTGGCGTCTTCGTTCGTCTCGTTGATGCGAATAATGTGGCCGTAGATGTTGTTGGCACGTGGATTGGCCTCATCAACCTGGCCCGCTGTACGGGCACTGTTGTTGGTCAATGTTACAAACACTTCGCCTGGCTTGTTGGGGTTTGCAGCCAGCCACTCTGGGCGGTCCATCGGGGTGGCGCCCACGGTGCTTGCAGCTTGGCGGGTGCGAATCAACACATCGGCCTGGTCGATATAACCGTTGCCAGTGGTCAGGCCGTTTTGGCCATGCACCAGGGGAATCCATACACCAACACCCACGCCGTCGCCAGCTGTGCCATCGTCATTGAACTGGGCCACATACAGAGTACCCGCGTCCAGAATGTCGGCATTGGCTGCCATGTTGTTTTCGTCGTAAGCCGCGTCCGAAACAAACTTGTACACGTATTCAAAGCGCTCGTCACAACCCATGTACACCACCACTTTTTTGGTAGTTGGATCAATTACCAATTCAGCATTCTCATGCTTGAAGCGGCCCAAGGCAGTGCGCTTTTTGGGTGTGCTTGCAGGGCGGAACGGATCAATTTCTACCACCCAGCCAAATCGGTTGGGTTCGTTGCGATTACCAGCCGCGCTGATGTCAAAGCGGGGGTCGCTTTCGTGCCAACGGTAACCAAAGCCGTTTTGGCTCAAGCCGTAGCGGGCTTCCAGCGCATTGCGTGTAAATGTTGTGTCAGTCCAGCCAAAATAGCCGTTGAAGTTTTCTTCACAAGTAATGTAGGTGCCCCATGGGGTTTGGCCGGCACCGCAGTTGTTCAGCGTGCCCAGTGCACGTGTGCCTGTGGGGTCTGCTGCAGTTTGCATCAACACATTACCGCGTGCTGGGCCGGAAATGTCGATCGGCGTGTTGCCATGAATGCGGCGGTTGAATGTTGAGTTGCGGTTCACAGTCCAAGTGCCGTTGCTGTTTCGCATAACTTCGATCACAGATACACCATGGGCGGCTTGGCCTTTACGTGCATCTTCAAAAGTGAATGTGACTGTGGAGTCGCTGACCACCTTGTCATAGTAATACTCAGCGTTCAGGTACTCGTGGTTAATACACAGCAGGCCAACATCGCTGCGTTCGCTGCCATCTGCATTCTTGAACGGGAAGAAGTTGATCGCATCGTGGTTGTCGCCGCTTTGCTGTTCCGCCACCGCAGATGTTTCGCTCAAGTCACCTGCGAATGCGGGTGAGCCGGCAACGCAGGGATCACCCCAGCGGTACAGAATTTCAGCCACGTAGCCATCGGGTACCACTACTTCGCTTCCCGAAGATGCCGCTGCGGCTGCAAAGGCCACCTCAGTGTTGGCGGGGGCAGTTGCTGCCACTGAACCATCCGATCCACAGGCATTCAAACCAAAAATTGACAGCGCCGCCAGGCCGGCACCGCTTTTCAATACATTGCGACGGCCCTGGTTCACCTTGATCGCGCGTTCAACGATCTCGGTCAGGCTCAATTCTTTGGCGGTATTTACGCCAATGTCTTCTGGTTCAAGTTTGTATGACATCTCTCAACTCTCATCGAATAGGTTATTTGAAAAAGCAGGCGTATCTAATCGCGTTTTGTATGCAGAAATGTGACAAACCGTCATATCGCCGCGATGTCATAAAAATTTCAAAATTAACGGGGAAAGTGGGGTGTTTAGTCGCATGTCTGTCGATGACACAGTGCGACAGAATTCAATTTGAATCCATGCAAGGCGCATGTGGGTACAATTGAATTGAACCGGTTTTTTTCGGAGTGGTTTCAGTGGCGGCAGCATTCAGCAGGGCAATTGCAGTGGCGCTTTGGGCGCTTCCCTCCATCGGGTTGGCACAGGCGTTGAATGTGGTTACCACCACAGCCACGCCCACTCCCATGCGCTGGGTAGTCAACATGGGCAATCAAACGCAGGGCACCGCACCCGCCGGTATGTTGCAAAAGTTGCAAAACACCCTCGGGGTTCCTGTCAGCATGGTCCGTCCGCTGTTGCAGCCCAACAGCTACCTGGTTGAAATGCAAAGCCTGCCTGTGCTGGGCAGTTTGCAAACACCCCAAGCCATTCGTGCGGCGCTTCAGGCCCTGCCGGGTGTGCGCTTTGCCAGCCCCGACATTCAATTGCAACGCACGGCGGTGCCTGCCCCAAACGATGGCGCCTATGCGGTAAACCAAGCCAGTTACATGCACACCGGCGCGTATGCCTCGCTGCGCATGCAGGACGTGTGGGAGCAAACCCGTGGCAGCAGCAACGTGGTGATTGCTGTGCTCGATTCTGGCGTGTTGTTTGAAAACCCTGAACTGAAAGGCCGCCTGTTGCCCGGGTATGATTTTGTTAGCCGAGTCACCCCGCCCACCGGTACACAGGAAAGTGGCACAGTCGTTGACTCGGGTTCCAACGATGGCAATGGCCGAGACCCCGACCCTTCAGACCCTGGCGATGCACCGCCCCCCGGTTTTAATTGCCCCGATGGTTCAACGACCAGCTCGTGGCATGGCACCACCGTGGCTTCTGTTGCGGCGGCACAGTCCAACAACGGGCAGTTTCTGGCCGGTATGGACTGGAATGCCAAGGTACTGCCGGTGCGTGTTTCTGGCCGGTGCGGCATTGCCACAAGCTCCGATATTGTGGATGCCTTTTATTGGGCCACCGGCTCGGGCCGGGTTGACCCCACCATTGGCGTGAACCCCAACCCAGCCAATGTAATCAACCTCAGCTTCGCCACCGACACACCTCTGTTTGGCGGCGGTTGCGCCGCAAACGACATGGTGGCATTGGCAATTGCCGATGCAAGGGCGCGCAATGTGTCTGTGGTGGTATCCGCAGGCAACAACTCTGGCGGGGCCGTACAATACCCGGCCAACTGCGCGGGCACCATTGCAGCAGGGGCAGCCGAGCAAGACGGCCAACTGGCCACTTACACAGCCAAGGGTGCAGGTACCGGCTTTGTAACCCTGCACGCGCCAGGCAATTCAAATGGCTTGTACCTGGGTGCAAGCAACACCGGTGGTTCTTCACCCAATCCAAATGGCAGCACCGCATTTTTGTTTGCAGGCACCAGTTTTTCCGCGCCCATGGTGGCCGGTGCCATTGCCTTGCTAAAAGCTGTGCGCCCCAGCCTTACGCCCAGTCAAATTGACAGTTTGTTTAGCAATACCGCCTTGGCTTACCCGGCCAATGCCGATTTCACCCAAGGTTTGTTCGGATTTACCCGGCGAAATTGCACCAGTTCAACCTGTGGCGTGGGTTTGCTGAATGTTCTGGGCGCGGTTCAAGCCGCACGTTCACTGACCAACCCCTTGCCTGTGGCCAATGTGCAGCAGTCGGCGGTGGTGGCCAGCAATGGCCCGTTTGTGCTGGATGCGGCTTTGTCCACCAACAGCGCCGGCGGCAATGCCAACCTCACCTATAGCTGGCGACAGGTGTTTGGCAACCCGGTTGCGTTGGCAGGTACCAGCACCAGCGCCCTGCAGGTGCAGTCGGGCATGGCGGGCAATATTGCTGAATTCGCGCTCACAGTCACCGACACCAGCACCAATCGCAGCAACACCAGCGTGGTTCGTTTGGCCAATACCTCTGTAAACGAGCGCACCTTCACTCCCAGTAGCGCCGGCGGCGGTGGAACCAGCACGGGTGGATCGGGCACGGGTACTTCCGCCCCAGCTCCCGTGGCCACCAGTTCCGGTGGTGGCGGTGGTGGGGGAGTGTTGGGGTTGGCAGGATTGCTGGGGATGTTGATGCTGTTTGGGGTTTGGCGGCAAAGGCCTGGGGTTGCCTGAAAAAGTTGGGATAGAATCGGGATTCACTTGGTCATACCTCAACCGACAATCAGCCAAGAATCCAAATGCCCAGCCCAGTACCGCAGCATCAAGAACACACCACCCTTCGTTGGGAATATGCGTCCGTAGTCGGCATTTTGGCCATTTGGGTCAGCATGTTGAGCCTGAAAATCGGGGTTGGCCTTATTGCCGGCCTCGCCATTTTTGCCCTTACCCGCTTTACCCGCCGCGGCTTTGTGCGCCTGTTGCAGCCGCACATCAACAAATTCAAGGGCCGTTTCATGCGCGGCCTGTTTGGCTGGTTGCCCACCTTTTTAACCACTGCTGTGGTGGCTGCGGCCGTGGTGTTGTTGGGAATCGGCTTGAACAGTGGGGTGCGCTTTGTGCTGGCCACCATGACCCAGCAAGGCCCACAACTGGTTGAGGAAGCACTGCGCAACCTGAATTCGGTCACCGCCAGCCTGCCCCAGGCCATTAAAGAACACATACCTGGCAAACCCAGCGAATTGTTCCGCATGATCAGCAAAGACGACAGCGACTTTGTGGGCTACATCCGCAGCTTCGGCGGTGCCAGCTTCTTTATCTTCCTGCAATTTGTGTTCGCCCTTATTCTGGGTGTTTCCGCAGCACTCATGGTGCCAGCCCCAGTGGCCGGTGGCCCTGCCAAACCTTTGGCTGATGCCTGGCTGCAAACCCTTGAAAAGTATGTGCGCTGTTTCACTTTGCTCATGGGCGCGCAGGTGTACGTCAGCATTTGGAACACCTTCTGTACGGCCGTGTTTATTTACGGCATATTGCCCGCATTCGATGTGGTGCTTCCCTTCCGGGAGTTGCTGCTCATGTTCACCGCCGTGGCCAGCCTTATCCCGGCGGCCGGCAACATCATGGCCAACACCCTTATTCTGGTGCTTACCATTCGCTACGGCGTGTTTGTGGCCATGGGCTCGGTACTTTACCTGTTCATCATTCACAAGCTTGAATACTTTGTGAACGGCTACATCATTGGCCGCAACGTGCGTGCCAGCGTGCCTGAAATGCTCATCGCCATCATTCTGGGTGAAGTGGCTTTCGGCCTGCCTGGGCTAATTACCGCGCCGGTTACTTATGCATTTTTGAAAATGCACTGGCAACGGTGGGGGTGGGTTTGAGTTTTCTTCAGCGAATCAACCCAGCCTGGTTTCTGGCAGGGGCGGCGTTTTTTTTGCCGATCAAGCCGGCGCCGGTGAATTTGCTTCTGGCTCTTGCAACTCTTTTCGCCTTACTCAATTCTGAATGCAGACGCAGCATGGGAAGTTTCTTCTCCCGTGCTGAATTAATTCCACTTTGGTTGCTGCTGGTTTTTTTTGCAATTACCTATTTTTATCCAAGTAACGATGAAACAAGTTATCTGGAATTCATAAGTAAATATGGGCGTCTTGCCTTGATCCCCGTGCTGGCCAGCGTGTTGGTGAGTAAAAAAAACCGTCACATTGTTGGACAAGGTTTTCTGTCAGGAATGGCACTGGTGCTGGCAATGTCCTACGCCATCTGGTTCGGAATTGATCCACTGTACCTTGGTGCCAAAGCCACCGACATGTATGCAATCCCCAGTAACCCAACAGTGTTCAAGTCGCACATCACACACAACTTCTTTTTGGTTGTGGCGATCTACCTGTGGTTGCAGTGTTTCGTCAGAACGGCAAAGCCGGCTTTCAAGTGGGTCTATGCTGCACTCACCTTGCTTGGGCTTGTAAACCTGTTTGGCATGATTGATGGTCGAACAGGGTGGTTGGTGTTCATGGTCATTCCGCTGTACTTCGGTTACCAAAAACTGGGTCTTAAAGGTTTTCTGTTGGCTGGGCTTGTATTCGCAGCCATGCTGGTCGCTGCCTATTTTCTGGTCGACAATATTCATGACCGTTTCTCGACCACCTGGCTTGAAATTCAGCAGGTTCTTCGTGACAAACCCCAACAGGGAACCAGCATTGGTGAAAGGGTCATGTATCTCACATCAAGCTGGTCTGCCTTCCTCCAGGCACCTTTTTTTGGTTATGGCTTGGGTGGCGTACAAGGTGCTGTGCAACCTTTCACTTCAGCGGCCGGGTGGCCCACCTTTTACAATCCGCATAACCAGTTTTTAATGCTGATGTTGCAAGGTGGATTGCTGGCCTTGATTTTATACATCTGGTTTTTTAGTTTGGCCGTTATCAAAAGCGCGACTAGCGTTTGGTCAAGCACCTATGTATTACCCCTGCTCATGATTTATTTTGTGGGCAACATATTGAACTCGTTTCACTTCGATTTTGCGGAGAGTGTCGCATTCATCGTTCTCTATGCCGTGTTTTTGGGGGCAACCGAATGGGATTGATTATTCACGCCCCCAATGTGCATCAAGGTGGTGGTCGAACGCTACTGAACGCGCTTCTGGCTAACGCTGATCAATCGGCTTGTTGTGTGGTTGATGAACGCATGACTACAACCAACATAAATCCATGTGTTGCCATTTGTTCAATCAAGCCTACGCTTGTTGGTCGTTTAAAAGCTGAGGTGTTACTGGCAAAAAATTCTAAATCAGGCGACACAGTGCTTTGTTTTGGTAACTTGCCTCCACTCATTAAATCGCAAGCGACCGTCAAGGTTTTTCTGCAGAATCGATATTTGTTTGGTCATCATGATTTCTCAAGATTTTCGATTGCAACAAGGTTACGTTTGCAACTTGAACGTTGGTGGTTTCGAACTCGCATGCAATCGCATTACAAAATCATCGTGCAATCTCAAACCATGCAGCGAGAATTGAAACATAGCCTTGGTTTTGAATCCCTTGTGCTGCCCTTTGTCGCCACGGGCACGAACCAGTCCGTTTCAGGGAATCACAACATGGACGAAATCAAAGAATTTGATTTTGTTTATGTCTCGTCTGCAGAGCCCCACAAAAACCATGCTGCGCTTTTGGACGCGTGGGCAATTCTGGCCAATCAAGGTGTTTATCCAAACCTTGCGCTCACCGTGAGCGAGTCGAGCCCGGTAGCCCAACTAATCGAGCGTTACAAGAGTTCACATGGCTTGAAAATCACGAATTTTGGTACCTTGCAGCACGGTGAGGTTCAATCACTGTACGCCAATTCCAAAGCCTTGATCTTCCCGTCAAAGCTTGAATCATTTGGTTTGCCCTTGCTTGAAGCCCAACAATTGGGTATGCCGATTCTTGCACCTGAACTTGACTATGTTCGCGATGTGGTCGAACCCAGTGAAACATTCAATGCCGATTCCCCTACATCGATAGCACGGGCTGTAATGCGCCACATGAATATTGAAAACGCCAAAAGCCAACCTATTTGCGCTGCTGAGTTTCTGGCGCGAATTCAAGAAACAGGCCAAGCATGAGGATACTGATCGTCACCCAGTATTTCTGGCCTGAAAGTTTCATGATCAACGACGTAGTCAAATCACTGGTAAAGCAGGGGCACAGGGTGGTGGTTGCCACCGGCAAACCCAACTATCCAGAAGGCAAAGTGTTTGCAGGCTACCGGGCCAATGGCGTTCAGCGTGAACTGTTTGATGGCCAAACGCTTGTTGTGCGCATACCCACTTGGCCGCGCAAGCATGGGGGCGCCAAGAATCTGATCTTGAACTATCTTGTTTTTGTTTTGGCCGGCATGTTCTGCTTGCCATGGGCTTTGCGTGGTTTGAAGTTCGACGCAATTTTGGTGTACGCGCCTTCGCCAATTACACAAACAATTCCCGCAATTTTATTGAAATGGATCAAGCGCGCACCTCTGGCTTTATGGGTTCAAGACTTGTGGCCAGAAAGTTTGCAGGCCACAGGGTTTGTGCGTAACCCCCAAGCCCTGTCGGCTGTGGGCTACATGGTGTATTGGATTTACAAGGGTTGCGACCTGTTGCTGGCCCAGTCCAAAGCATTTATTCAGCCGTTGAATGAATATGCAAACCGCAGCAAGATCCGGTATCAGCCCAATTCTTTTCCCGAGCAAAGTACAGACGCGCTTGTGGATGCGCCTGCACCGTTGCTCGCTACCCTGGAAAGCAAGTTCTGTGTGGTTTTTGCAGGCAATCTTGGCCAGGTTCAAGCGCTCGATTGCGTTGTTGATGCCGCTGAATTGTTGAACGGTCACCGCGATATTTCAATAGTGCTCGTTGGCAGCGGCAGCAAAAGCGAATGGTTGATCCAACAAAAACAGGAACGGGGACTTGGCAACCTTGAGTTGCCCGGCCGGTTTCCAATGCAAACCATGCCTTCCATTTTCAATAGGGCGGGTGCCTTGCTCGTTTCACTTGAAGACGATCCGATTTTCGGGCTAACGGTTCCTAGTAAAATACAGGCTTATCTCGCAGCCGGTAAACCAGTATTGGCCAGTTTGAACGGCGAAGGCGCCCAAGTGGTACTAGAGGCAAAAGCTGGCCTGGTCTCGCCCGCTGGCGACAGCGCTGCCTTGGCAGCCAATATCCTGAAGATCAAGGCGATGACAAGCGAAGAACGTGCCGAAATGGGCAGCCAGGGAAAGTCGTATTTCCTCGAATATTTTGAAACTGAAAGCCAGGCGCGCCACTTGGCTGAAACGCTCAGTGCCATGGCAAAGGGTAAAAAATGAAAATTCTGGTGTTGGGTATTACAGGCATGTTGGGTAGTGCAGTGTTCAAAGCGTTGTGTGAAAGCAAACAATTTCAAGTGTGGGGCAGTCAACGCAGCCTTAGCTGTCACCGAAAGCTTGCTGCCTTGCCCTCGGCAGGCATTCTCACCGGGGTGGATGTCCTGGATCAGGACACGTTGGTCAATACTTTTGCAAAGGTTAAGCCCGATGTGGTCATCAACTGCGTGGGGCTGATCAAGCAACTCGAGCAAGCCAACGACCCGCTAATCGTTTTGCCAATTAATGCCATGCTACCGCATCGTTTATTGCGCCTGTGTATCTTGGGTGGTGCGCGCCTGGTACATATCAGTACCGATTGCGTGTTCAATGGCAAGAAGGGCAATTACCTTGAAAGTGATCCTTCTGATGCCGAGGATCTTTATGGTCGGTCAAAGTACATCGGCGAGCTTAACGACAGCCCAAGCGCAATTACCCTGCGAACCTCGATTATTGGACATGAATTGGGCACCAGCTTCGCTCTGCTTGAATGGTTTCTGGCGCAGCAAGGCAGCGTGAAAGGTTTTTCCAAAGCAATATTCTCCGGTGTGCCCACCTGTGAACTGGCCAGAATCATCATTGAATATGTTCTGCCAAAGCCTCAGTTGCATGGTCTGTATCATGTGGCTGCTGAACCCATTTCCAAGCTGAGCCTGCTGCAACTCGTGGCCAAAGAGTATGGCGTACAAACCACAATCAACCCCGACAGCGGCTTGGTCATCGATCGATCACTTTGCGCTGCGCGCTTCCAGCAGGCAAGCGGGTATACTGCCCCTAAATGGCCTGATTTGATTCACAAAATGCGCCAATCCCGAATTCAATAAATACTGACGAGTCCCCATGTTCGACGGAAAAGTACTCATGATCACCGGTGGTACAGGGTCGTTTGGCCACACCGTGCTGAAGCGTTTTATCGAAACTGAAGTGAAAGAAATCCGCATCTTCAGTCGTGATGAAAAAAAGCAGGAAGACATGCGCATTGCCTTGGGCTGCGACAAGGTCAAGTTCTACATCGGTGATGTTCGTGATTATGACAGTCTTGCGCAAGCCATGACTGGCGTTGATTACGTGTTCCATGCTGCAGCACTGAAGCAGGTGCCTTCCTGCGAGTTCTACCCTATGGAGGCCGTGCGCACCAACGTGTTGGGCACCGAGAACATGCTGAACGCAGCCATTGCCAAGGGTGTTAGTCGCGTGGTGGTTTTAAGTACCGACAAAGCGGTGTATCCCATCAACGCCATGGGAATTTCAAAGGCCATGGCGGAAAAGCTCATGGTTGCGAAGTCCCGCACCATTCCCGAGGGAGGTACGGTGGTGTGTGCCACCCGATATGGCAACGTCATGGCCAGTCGCGGCTCGGTCATTCCCTTGTTCATCCAGCAGTTGCTGGATGGTCAGGAAATCACTGTTACCGACCCCAGCATGACCCGTTTTTTGATGTCACTTGAAGAGTCGGTTGATCTGGTTTTGCATGCGTTTGAACACGGTCAGCAAGGCGATATTTTTATTCAAAAAGCACCAGCCTCTACTGTGGCGGATCTTGCCCAAGGATTGAAAGAACTTCTGAACAAAAACAACCCGGTTAAAGTCATCGGTACCCGGCATGGTGAAAAACTTTACGAGTCCTTGGTGTCGCGCGAAGAAATGGCCAAAGCTGAAGACATGGGGCGCTACTTCCGCATCCCAGCAGACAATCGCGACCTGAACTACAAAAAGTATTTTGTAGAGGGCGAGCAGCGTATCTCCGAATTCGATGACTACACGTCTCACAACACACATCGCCTGGATGTACAGGGCGTAAAGGATGTACTCAAAAAGCTCGACTATGTGCAGGAGTTTTTGAATGCTTAAGGTCATGACTCTGGTTGGTACCCGGCCTGAACTCATCAAGATGAGCCGCGTAATTGCGGAGCTGGACACGCACACAGAGCACACCCTCGTGCACACCGGTCAAAACTACGACTATGAATTGAATCAGGTTTTTTTTGATGATCTGGGTATTCGAAAACCTGATTTTTTTCTGGAAGCTGTGGGTGAAAATGCAGCACAAACGATTGCTCGCGTAATTGAAAAATCGGATGCAGTTCTTGAACAGATCAAGCCTGATGCGCTGATGCTGTACGGCGATACCAACTCGTGTTTGGCTGTAATTTCTGCCAAACGCCGCAAGGTTCCCGTGTTTCACATGGAGGCGGGCAATCGTTGTTTTGATCAACGTGTGCCCGAAGAATTGAACCGCAAGGTGCTGGACCACCTTAGCGACATCAATATGGTATTAACCGAGCATGCCCGTCGTTATTTGATCGCTGAAGGTATTCGCCCTGAAACAATCATCAAAACCGGCTCGCACATGCGTGAAGTGCTGAATTATTACATGCCCAAAATTCAGCAAAGCAAAGTGCTTCAAACCATGAAGCTGGAAGAGGGCAAGTTTTTCATCGTGAGCGCACACCGCGAGGAAAACGTAGACAGCCCAGAGAATGTGGCTGATTTGCTTGAAACCTTGAATGCCATTGCTGAGCAATACAAGTACCCGGTAATCGTTTCCACCCACCCGCGCACTCAAAAACGTTTGGCAGAACTTGATCTAAGCAGCATGAATCCCCTGATTCAGTTCCTGAAGCCATTTGGGTTCACTGATTATATTCGCTTGCAAATGGGCGCCTCCTGCGTGATTTCTGACAGCGGCACCATCACTGAAGAAACCTCATTGCTTGGATTGAAGGCTATCACCATTCGCAATGCACACGAGCGGCCCGAGGGAATGGATGAAGGCATTCTCATCATGTCAGGGCTGAAAAAAGCCCGTGTACTGGATGCTGTTCGAGTTGTGATTGAACAGAAAGCTGTGCAACCGTGTGTGGCTCCCGTGGTAAAAGACTACGAGAACCCCCATGTGGCCCGCCAGGTACTGCGAGTAGTGCTTAGCTACACCGACTACATCAATCGCACTGTGTGGTCCAAGTGAATGGTCAGCGTATCCTGGTAACCGGCGCGACTGGCTTTGTTGGCCAGCGTGTTTGCAGCCAGCTCGAGAATCTGGGGGCTGTGGTGATTAAAACCAGCAGGGCACCATCGAGTGAACCCAATACCTTTCAAGTTCAAGCACTGGGCCCGCACACTCAATGGCGGGAGGCGTTGCAAGGCTGTACCTCGGTGGTACATCTTGCTGCGCGTGTGCATGTGATGAATGAGAATGCGGTTGACCCATTGTTTGAATTTCGTCAGGCCAATACTGAGGGTACCTTGCAGTTGGCAAGGCAGGCAGTGCAGTGTGGTGTCAAACGCATGGTGTTTATCAGCTCCATTAAAGTGAATGGCGAAGCGGGCGAGTTCACCGCCAGTTCAATTCCAAATCCAATTGATCCTTACGGGATTTCAAAATATGAAGCTGAACAACAGTTACTCGAACTGAGCCGTCAAAGTGGTTTGGAGGTGGTTATACTGCGCCCACCATTGGTGTATGGGCCAGGTGTAGGGGCCAACTTCCTGAAACTGCTTAGCGTTGTGGCTCGGGGAACACCATTGCCACTTGGGGCCGTGAACAACCAACGCAGCTTGGTGTATGTGGGTAATTTGGCCAATGCTATTGCTACCTGCCTGAATCATTCGAACGCGGTTGGCAAAACTTATTTGGTTTCTGACAATTCAGATGTTTCTACGCCACAGCTGGTTCGCGAAATGGCACTAGCCCTGGGGCGAAAAGCCAACCTTATTAATATCTCGCCTTGGCTCATTGAGGTCGTGGCCGCTTTGCTGGGTAAGCGTGCAGCTGCCCAGCGCCTATTGGGTAACCTTACGGTGAGCCCTCAAGCACTGCATGAAGATTTGGATTGGGAGCCACCTTATAGCATGCAGGTAGGTATGAAGGAAACGGCCGACTGGTACATGCAGCAGGTCCAATTGAAACTACGATGATGAAACGTTTGTTCGACTTGTTATTGGGTGTTGTTGTGTTGGCAATTCTTGCTTTGCCAATTCTCGTTGTTGCGTTTGCGGTACGCGTAACTTCCAAAGGTCCGGTTTTGTACTGGAGCGACCGGGTAGGCGTTCACAATCAAATTTTTAGAATGCCAAAATTTCGCAGCATGCGTGTAGGCACACCCGCTGTGGCAACTCACCTGCTGAATGATCCGCGATCGCACCTCACGCCTATAGGTTCATTCATACGAAGAACCAGTCTTGATGAACTGCCCCAGCTGTGGAGCATCCTCAAAGGCGACATGAGTTTTGTTGGCCCGCGCCCGGCCTTGTTTAATCAGCACGACTTAATTGAATTGCGCACAGAAAAAGGTGTACACCATATTCTTCCTGGTTTGACGGGTTGGGCTCAAGTGAATGGTCGTGATGACATACCTATTCCCCGCAAAGTACAGTTGGATTATGAATACTTGCAAAAGCAAAGTTTGTTGTTCGACATTCAAATACTTTGGCTTACATTCCTGAAAGTGATTAAACGCGACGGTGTTTCGCACTAAGGCACACGTTCAACATGTTTCTTTCAAAATTCGCCAGTCCTGTTCTTAATTTGCCCCGCGTCGCCAAGAGACTAATCGTGTTGGCAGTGGATGCAAGCCTCTGTGTTCTCACGGTTTGGCTTGCCTATTATTTGCGTCTTGATTACTGGATCTCATTAACCAATCCCGATTTTGGCTGGAATCCAATGGCAGCTGTAGGGATGAGCCTTCTAATCGCGATTCCACTGTTCATCGTCAATGGTTTCTATCGGGCAATATTCAGGTATTCAGGTTTGTCTGCCATATTTACTGTCTCCAAAGTGATTGCGGTTTATGGCGTTATTTATGCGGCTATTTTCACTGCCATGGGTGTATCGGGTGTGCCGCGTACAGTGGGTATTATTCAGCCAATATTGCTTATGGTGTTTGTGGGCCTTACTCGCCTGTTTGCCCGGTTTTGGTTGGGTGGTTTGTACCGTAATCAATTGCAGTTGGCCAATTTGCCACGTGTGCTTATCTATGGTGCCGGCGCCACAGGCAGGCAACTGGCAGGTGCCTTGGCCAACAGCCATGAAATGCGCGTTGTAGGCTTTATTGACGACAACAAAGCTTTGCACAAACAAACCATCAATGATCTGAAAATTTTTAATCCGCAAGATCTGCAGGGTCTTGTTGAAACACTAGGCGTGAATACTGTGTTGCTCGCATTCAATGCTGCAAGTCGCAAACGTAGAAATGAAATTCTCGACAGTATTTCAAAAAGCAAAGTAGCGGTTCGAACTTTGCCGCGGGTTACTGAAATAGCAGCAGGAAAAATCAGTGTTTCTGATCTGCGCGAACTTGATATCGATGATCTTCTGGGGCGTGACCCGGTTAGCCCTGACCCCGAATTACTTTCAAAAAATATTCTTGGCAAAGTAGTTTTGGTGACTGGCGCAGGTGGCTCTATCGGCAGCGAGCTGTGTCGTCAAATTTTGAAAGTAGGTCCAGCGCAGCTTTTACTCGTTGAGCAAAGTGAATTCGCCTTGTATCAAATTCACCAAGAACTTGAGCAGAAGCCAGTAGCGAATAATCACGGGCGGGTTGTCTTAATTCCCTTTCTGGCCTCAGTTCGGGATGAAGTCCGTATGGACAGTATTCTTGCCAAATTTAAACCGCACACAATATTTCATGCCGCTGCCTATAAGCATGTGCCGTTGGTTGAACACAACTTGAGTGAAGGCATTCATAACAACGTATTCGGTACTTTCACAATGGCCAAGCTGGCCTTGAAGCATAGTACGGAAAATTTCGTGTTGATTAGTACCGACAAAGCGGTTCGCCCGACCAATGTCATGGGTGCCACCAAGCGCCTTGCAGAAATGTCGTTACAGGCCCTAGCTGAAACATCAAGCACAACCGTTTTTTCTATGGTGCGTTTTGGAAACGTACTTGGCTCATCGGGTTCAGTTGTTCCATTGTTTCGCCAGCAAATTCGCGATGGTGGGCCAATCACCCTCACTCACCAAGACATTACCCGTTACTTCATGACGATACCCGAAGCAGCGCAGCTGGTGATTCAAGCCAGCGCTTTGGCAAAGGGCGGGGATGTGTTTTTGCTCGATATGGGGGAGCCAATCAAAATTTACGATCTCGCTGTTCGAATGATTGAGCTATCCGGCCTCACCTTGAAGGATGAATCCAATCCCGAGGGCGATATTGAAATTCAGATTACAGGGCTACGGCCAGGTGAAAAGTTGTATGAAGAGTTGTTGATTGGGAATGAACCAAAACAAACAGTTCATTCGAGGATCCTGATGGGAACAGAATCATATCTACCTATACGGGAATTTGAACTCGAACTTCTTGAATTGTCTCGTTTCTTGAATCAGGGAAAACTTCGAGAGGCATCCGAAACTCTATGTCGGTGTGTTGAGGGTTATTCAGCAGGCGGAGTGGTGGACTGGGTCTTCTGAAGAAATCAAATTATTTTTTTATTCTATGCGACTGATTGCTTGTTCAATTCTTTGCTGAATTGCATAGGGTGAAAATAACCTCAGGTAGTATTCTCTTGCTTTTGAATCGGTGTTTGAGTCGCAGTTCTGTATGGTGTTTAAAAAGGTCTCGTCATCGTCAGTCCTTATTAAGACACTATTGGGTACATCTTCATAGCCAACTGCTGCGAAATTTGACGCAAGCACCATTTTGTTGAACATTAGGGCCTCAGCAATTTTTACTTTCATCCCTCCTCCCGAAAATATCGGGGCTACAACGATTTGGGCTTGTGTGTAGAAGTCAGCGATATCGTCCACCCTTCCTCGAACATCAAGATTCTTGAATTGATGTGCATACTTATCAATCCCGTTGCCGATCGCAATAATTCTCTTATTGTTAAGCCTAGGGGCAATTTTGAAATTCAAGTATGCAAGTGCTTCAACATTTGGTGGAAAGTCAGATCCAACAAAGAGTGCATAAGGAATATCTACATGTCTAGGAGCTAGTTGCACTTGAATGTTTCTAAAGCCGTCCTTGATTGAGACGGGGATGCAACAGGTTAAGGCGGACGAGTTTCTTCTCTTCAATATTGCTTCATCTGTTTGCTGTATCGCAATTAGTAAATCGGACCCTTTGATTGAGAGGTATTCATTGGCTGCAGTTGCCAAATATGAAATCCAGTAAGAGGGTTGTCTCTTTGCGTAATGTTTTATGATTGGTGTCTCAATATTGTGGAAATAGCAAATAATTTTGCTTCGCCGGCTTAGAAATCTTATTAGCGGGATCAGGATGCCGAACAAAGACGAATCGAGCCAAATTAGTTCTGGCTGTTCTTTTCTGATCCGGCTAATCAAAAAATAGGCCCCCTTAGGGCTTAATGTTGCGCAAAGTAGGCATAGGTTTGCCAATGCCGTACCAACTTTATTGTGGGTAGTTGGCACTTTCACGCAGTCTGAAGATGCGTTTCTATTTACAGATAAAACTGTGGTCGAATAGCTTTGCAACACCCTAGACAATGCCTCAAGGTTTGATTTGGCCACCACGGAGCCGCCGTAGTTCTTGTCTTCAAGACTAGGGGAAATGTAAAAAAGACTTTTAGCCATTTTTCTTTGTGTGGAGTTTTTCTAAAAAATTGTCTAACCTGACAAAAAGTCGCGGTGCTTGATTCATGGCACTGTGTATCTCAATTCCTTTGTTTAACAAACGTAGTGACAACATTTTTTCATTAACAATGGCGCGGGCTTTAAATTTCGCCACATCGCTGTAGTTTTCGACACATTGCTTACTTTTATACCATCCCCCGCCGAAAAGCCATTCCTCTAGACGCTTCTTTAAATTGTTGGACATTGACGATGGAAAAATCGAGTCATCAACTGTCTCCCCCCGTTGTTGGTGAACCAGCTCACTGTTCACTTTGAAATCAATCTTCTCGATGGCTTCATTGCCCAAGTAGAAACAGTACGTACTCATCCATCGATCCCCTGACAGTCCGTAAATCGAAAAAGTCTCTCTTTCGTGTAATTCGTCAGTAAAACCAACTGCGTGCTTGGTATTTTGCTTGATACAACTTTTTAAAAAATGAAATCGAATGCGAGTGAACTTCCTGTGCGAATTCACTGTATCGTTGACAAAAATGTATCCGTGCTTCGGTTTTTGCGAATGCTCTAGGCTCCAGTCGAGGCCCTCTTGCCATGCTGAAAATTCACCTGCGTGGTTTGAGCCCCGCAGCGCTGTCCAAGAATTATCAAAGTCAGAGAGCCGTACATCAGAGGAGTTGTAAACAACAATCTTCTTGCAGTTGAGAAATTGTTGGCAGAAGGCCTTGGTGCGTTCAGTATTTTTCGGGTAGTAACTAGCCAAAATCAAGGTGTAGTCGCCGCTTCGCATACAATATTATTTTCCTAGCCCAAGTGATTTATGAGAACTAGCACTGTACCTGTAAATCTCCTTAGATTACATCCGTCTGGATGCCCACTGCTTCACGCGGTACATGAATGAGCCGGCCCTCATATAAGCCTGCCTCCTCGCGATTATTGGCAAAAAACGCAGTCTGGAACTTCACTGGACTAATTGCGCCACTAATAGTTGCGTTGTACGCGATTCCGATTCTAATCGAAGGAATGGGTAGTGAGCGATTTGGTTTGTTGGCTGTTATTTGGGTAGGAGTTGGCTATTTTAGCCTGTTCGATTTTGGTCTTGGCCGAGCCCTAACAAAACTGGTTTCCGAGAGACTTGGAAGTGGCCAAATTTCCGACCTTGGCTCGCTAATCTGGACCGCTTTGGTGGTTTTATTTGCGGTCAGCTTAGTCGGATCGTTCTTGATTGCAACTTGCAATGCAATCCTGGTCGAGAGGTTGTTGGATGTGAATCATACGCTCAATGATGAAGCCAGGATTGCATTTTATTTGTTGGCCGTTGGAATACCCGTGGTGGTTTTAACCACTGGTTTTATTGGTGTTCTGGAAGCGCATCAACAGTTCAAAGTCATCGCCAAGATTCGCATGCCATTGGGGATTTTTACCTATCTAGGGCCACTGCTCACCCTGCAGCTCACGCCGGACGTTGCATGGGCCACTGGCATTCTGCTGTTCGGTCGTATGGTGGCCGCCATTTTTTACTATCGCGCTGCTTGTAAGGCCGAACATTCACTTGCAAAATTCATTCGACCCCAAAGGCTTTTTATTAAGCCACTTACAAGTTTTGGTGGATGGATTACAGTCACTAACATCATTGGACCACTGATGACCTACATGGATCGGTTTTTCATTGGTGCGATTACTGGCTTGTCGGCTGTGACGTATTACGTGACTCCCTACGAAATCTTAGTGCGCCTGCAAATGGTTTCACAGGCAATTGTTGGTGTTATTTTTCCTGCGGTATCCTCAGCATACGTTTCCAACATGGAGCGGTTTAATGCGCTTTACGTTCAAGGTAGTAAAGTCCTTTATTGGTTGATGTTGCCTCTATTATCGGGCGTAGTATTGTTTGGTCCTGAGGCTTTGGAATTTTGGCTTGGTGGTGAATTTCATGAAATTTCTGTCCCCATCCTCTACTGGTTGTCCATCGGATGGATGGTGAATATCATCGCGCAGCCGGCTTCTGTGATACTGCAGGCTGCGGGTAGGCCTGACTTAACCGCAAAGGCGCACATGGTCGAGTTCGTTTTCTATTCAATTGGCTTGGTGTTGTTGCTTAAAAATTTTGGCATAGTCGGTGCAGCTATGGCATGGGTTATTAGAGTCGTTATGGACACGTTGGCGCTTAATTGCCTGGTAATGAGGGTTCTCCCGGTGGCAAAGGCGCATGCTATGCGGACGATATTTGTCACGATTTGTACCATAGTATTCATGGCCGCTCTTGTCTGGATTGAAAGCCATTATTTCAGGGCGTTGGTATTGGTTGCCGTAATTTGTAGTTCGCTAGCTTTTGCTGTACCTTTTGCTCGCACTTTTATCAGAAAGTCTCATGCTAATAGTATTTAACTTCAAGCACGAAGGATTAAGGTTTTAAGAAAATGCAAACATTCCCTGAATCGCATTCGGTGCAAGGCTCTAGCACTTGGCCTCAAGATGGTTTGGAGAGGGTTAAAATTTGCCCAGTTTGCTCCAGTGAGCGCCGTCATTTGCTGCACAAGGATTTGTCTGACAAAATTTTTAAGTGCGCCCCGGGCTCGTGGGACATGTTTCAATGTCAGGCCTGTCGCAGTGCATATCTTGATCCCAGGCCAACGGTCTCCACCATAGGAATGGCTTACACCACTTATTTTACGCACTCCCAGTCCGTGCAGAATGACTATCGAGATTTAGGCTTTTTGCGGCGTTTGAAACGAGCACTGGCCAATGGCTATCGCAATAAAAGATTCGGAACCAATCTGCATCCTTCGACCAAACTTGGTGTGGTGTTTGCTTATTTCTCACCTGGATTTCGAAATCTTTTGGATGCTGAGCGGCGTTGCATCCCGTTCGGAGGACGAGGGCACAGATTACTCGATGTCGGTTGCGGTAATGGCGACTTTTTGTTGCTTGCCTCTCAGGCCGGGTGGGAGGTGGTTGGTCTTGAGCCAGACCCAAAGGCAGCACAGGCTGCGCGCAATCATGGAATTGATGTGAGGCAAGATTCGATCGAATCGTTAGATCCAGCGATTGAGAGTTTTGACGGTATAACATTGAGCCATGTAATTGAACATATGCACGATCCGGCTGCCGCTCTGCGTCATTGTTATGCTTTGTTAAAACCAAACGGTTGGATTTGGATTGAAACCCCCAACGTTGATGCTCAGGGGCATGAAAGTTTTGGGCCTTCGTGGCGGGGCTTGGAGCCACCTCGGCATTTGGTTCTTTTCAATCGACCATCTTTGTTCGATTTGCTCAGGAAGATTGGATTTGCTGAGCTTGAAGATCTTCCTTATCGCCCATTGTGTGATTACCTTTTTAAAGAAAGTAATAAGATCGCGGGGGAACTAAATGATCAATCTAGCTGCGATACGCCGAGCAATTTGGCGCGAAAGATTGCAATAGCAGAGCGACGTGCCAAACGAAATGCAGGGTTGAGAGAATTTGTGACGGTTCGTGCAATTAAACCAGCCGATTAGGTTGTGGTTGAGGATCAAATATCGTCTACTCTCGAAACTGTAGTGAAAATAGTTGCTTAATTTAGAAAGGCGTAACCGTGATGAGCATTGATCGGAAAGGATTAGTTCTTGCCGGTGGGTCGGGTACTCGCTTGTATCCCATTACTCAGGCCATCAGCAAACAACTGATGCCAGTGTACGACAAACCCATGATTTATTACCCGCTGAGCACCTTGATGCTTGCAGGAATCCGTGATGTATTGGTTATCAGTACTCCGCAAGACACCCCCCGGTTTGCTGAATTGTTGGGGGATGGGGAACAGTGGGGTATGAATATTCAATACGCGGTTCAACCCTCACCAGATGGCCTGGCACAGGCTTTTGTTATTGGAAAATCTTTCATCGATAACAATCCAAGTGCGCTAGTTTTAGGAGACAACATCTTTTATGGTCACGACCTTGTTAAGCGACTTCGCAGTGCAAACTCGAAAGTCAATGGCGCGAGTGTATTTGCTTATCACGTAAATGATCCCCAGCGTTATGGAGTAGTGGAGTTTGATCTACAAAAGAGAGCGGTCAGTATCGAAGAAAAACCAGCCAAACCCAAAAGCAATTTTGCGGTAACCGGGCTTTATTTTTATGATCAGCAGGTATGCGATATTGCTGCTGAAATCAAACCCTCGGCTCGTGGTGAACTGGAGATTACCGACATCAATCAGCGATACCTTAAATCGGGCGAACTTGACGTTGAAATTATGGGCCGAGGATTTGCCTGGCTGGACACCGGTACACACGATAGCCTTCTAGAAGCTGCCAGTTTCATCGCGACACTTCAAAAGCGGCAGGGTTTGCAAGTCGCATGTCCTGAGGAGATTGCCTATCAACAAGGGTGGATCAACTCTGAAGCCCTACACAAACTTGCGCTTCCGCTAGCCAAAGGCGTTTACGGCCAATATTTATTGAATTTATTAAGATGAACTATGCCATACCTTGTTTCTAAAACCAGCTTGCCCGAAGTGTTGATGTTAGAGCCGAAAGTGTTCGGTGATGAACGCGGTTTCTTTTTTGAAAGCTTCAATCAACGTGATTTCATCGACGCGACAGGCTTTGATGTTGATTTCGTGCAAGATAACCATAGTCGCTCTGAAAAAGGTGTTTTACGGGGTCTTCATTATCAAATTAAGCACCCTCAGGGCAAGTTGGTACGGGTTGTTAGCGGTGCCGTATTCGACGTCGCTGTCGACATGCGTAAAACGTCAGCGAATTTCGGCAAATGGGCTGGTGTTGAATTGACAGCCGAGAATAAACGAATGCTCTGGATCCCTAAGGGGTTTGCACATGGTTTTTTGGTTTTGAGCGACTTTGCCGATTTTTTATATAAGACGACCGACTACTGGTATCCGGAGCACGAGCGAAGTATTTGCTGGAATGATCCCGATATTGGAATTCAGTGGCCTTTAGAAGATGTGCCGAAACTTTCTGTAAAAGATGCGGCTGCCGGAAGTTTTAATCTATGTGAGGTATTTCGAAATTAATGGTAGTCTGAAGCTTGAGGTTGGCAAAATCAACTACAGTGGCTTCAGATCAACCGCTTCCGTAACTTTGGAATGTGACCCAAATGCACCGCCGCATTGACCAGCAGTTGCTTTTTCCACTCAACGATTTGGGTGGGGTGTAGTTCAAACTGCTGGCAAAGCTCAGCCAGCGTTGTGTCTTCTCGCAATGCGGCCAAGTCCACTTCTATATCAAATCTATTCAGCCACCCAATCCTCAACCGCCAGCCCTTTCACTCTTAAAAATTCTTTGGTGTTGTGGGTTACCAGCGTTGCATTCTCGGCCAGTGCATGGCACGCAATCCATAAGTCATTTGCTCCTATGGGAGTTCCCGCATCTTTCAATTGCATAAATTGTTCTGCATAGTGCTTGCATATCGCCGGGCCGCCCGGGTACATCACATGGATCTGCTGGGCCAGTTGATCAAGCCTGCGCAAGGTTTCTGGCTTGCGGTTGCTGCGCTCTGCACCCTTCAACAGTTCAGCCCAGGTAATAAAACTCATGGCCAGTTTTGCATCTGTTGGTAGCGAATTTACTTTCTGCGCAATGGTCGGTGGTTGATTTTTGATCAGGTAAATCAGAATGTTGGTGTCAAGCAAGTAAATCACAGCGTCTCGCGATCTTGCATGGGTTGGCTGTCCTCCTGCTCGGCTTCCAGTGCAGCGATAAATTGCTCGTCAACTTCACCCAAAGCTTGCAGTGCCTGCAACAAAGCCTGCCCGCGCTCGGCAGGTATGGGGTGAATAACAAGGTCGCCGTGTTCATTGCGGCTAATTTGAACCCGGTCAGTATTCAAGCGAAACTCGGCGGGAATGCGCACCGCTTGGCTGTTGCCGTTGTTGAAAACCCGAGTAGTAGAAACAGGTGAAGCCATTGACACCTCTAGGTGTGTACATATTGGTGTGTACATTATCAGGCTTTAGGGCGCACAGCAAGCGTTTGGCTTTTTGTTGCTTAAAATTTTACGCGCATAAAAATGTAATCATCCGCACTAATTGGCGCATAAAAGTGTTGCCGCTTTACTTCGCTGCTCACAGTGTTGCATTCAAGGCCAGCCTTTAACTCGAAAATGGGTTCAACAGCGGCACATCAAACCGGGTAAAGTCTTTCGTGTTGCGGGTTACCACCGTTAACTTGTTGGCAAGGGCAGTGGCGGCAATCATGGCATCTTCCAATGCTGTGTCTGTTTCCCGGTGCATTAATTTTGCCCACACTCGGAAGCATTTTGCATCCATGGGTAGCACCTTAAACGTGGCTTCCAATTTGTTCAGCCACAGCTCTATTTCCTCGGCTTTGCCCTCATCTTGTTCTCTGGTTCTCTCGATTCCGCTTTGAATTTCAGCCAGCGTAAATGCGCTAAGGTAAAGCAAATGCTCGGGAATGTTCTTGATCCACGCCAGCACTGCTCCATGGGGTTTTGCTTTTCGTAGTTCGGAAATAACGTTGGTATCCAGAAGGTACATGGTTCAGCCTTCCTGTCTGGTGGCTTTTCGGCGCTTCAGCTGCCCTCTCGGGGGTACAAGGTATTCCGTACGCGCTTCCTCGGCCAGTAGCAAATCTTTCACGCCCGGCTGGTTTTGTTGGGTCAGCCGTACCCATTCAGCCATGGGTACCAAAACCGCTTGTTCCTGGCCGCGCCTGCTTACTGCTTGTGGACCATCACGCAGGCAGGTGTCCAGTAGTTCACTGAATCTGGCTTTTGCATCCTGTACGGGCCATGTTTGCATAAATTTACCCTTAATGACTAGTTATATAACTAGTTTAATTGGTGAGGTATTTTCAAGCAACAACCTGCCGACATAACCCCCATCCTGATTACGTAACTAGCCGTATTTTTGCCTCCCGCATCAGCCAGTGCTAGCGTGCTCGTTTGTTCAATACTTGCAGGCTTCAACCATGTACCGCATTTTGTTTGCCCTGGTATTGCTGCTGCCCCTTACTCCCGTTTCCTCGGAGGCCTTTGTGTTCAGAAAAATTGTGTACTGCTCGCCTATCGAGGGTTTTATTCATTGGCAGGGAAAGCCGCTGGCCAACGTAGTTGTAACGCGAGAACTCTACAGCGGTGGGTTCGAGGGTGGGAAATACAGCGACACATCTAAGACTGGCAGCGACGGACGGTTCAAGTTTGAAATTGTTCAGGAACGCAGGTTTTTGAGGCCCGATTTGTTGTCGGCGAATCCTAATATTTCGCAGCTCGTATGGCTTTTTCACGAGGGGCAGCGCTATGCAATTTGGTCATACACCAAGCACGACTTCGGTGAAAGAAGTGAAGCAAAAGACGGTGTAATAAAAATAAATTGCGATCTGTCTACCTATGAGCAATACGACCACGGTCGAATCGTCCGATGTCAACACAACGGGAATGTCTAATATGAATCAGCTAACACCCAATCAAATTTACTTGCTCTCTGAAGGCGCATACAAAGCCAAAGGTAGGGACTCAATTGCGCTTAAAGATCAGTTGGGGATTTCGATGCCGTTCATTGATCTCAATTCTCTTAAGTTAATCACCGCCACCTCTGGCCTCATCACTCCAGTTTCAAGCGGCTTTGGCTTCATGGCCCAACTCAACGGTGGTCGCTCCCGTGAAATTGTTATCGCCACCCGTGGAACTACTAATTCACGCGCAGACTACGGAACCGACATCAACGCAATCCCAACCCTCGGTCCCACAGGCCACGCCATTCACAAAGGCTTTGGCACCACCTTCAAAAGCTATGTGCAGCAGCTCAATGAATTCATCCGGCAACAAAACCTGGGTTTCAAACCCACCGCAGTGCACTGCATGGGCCACAGCCTGGGCGGCGCGCTAGCCAACCTCAATGCGGCGGCCTGCGCTGAACTGGGCCTGAATTCTTACCTGTACACGGTGGCCGCTCCCCGCGTGGGCATGGTGCCGTATGCCGAGCACCTCAGTAAAAAAATGAAAGCCGCCCATGTGTACCGCGTGGCCAACGAGGCAGATATTGTCACCATGGTGCCTTGCTACCCCTTTGTGCATTCTCCCTATGTGCACGGCACTTACCTGCTCGAGGGAGGCATGCTGAAAATCAACCCAATGCAGCACATGCTGGCCAACGGCTACGGCAGCATGGTCAATGCCAGCTGGAAGCAAATGCAAAGCCTCACCCAAGGCAAACAACAGCAGCTGGAAAACTCCCTGTACCCTGCCAACAACAAGGAAGCAGGGCAGTTTGAACAACTCGCCAAAATGCCCGGTGCCATGTTCAGTGGGCGCTTGCTTAAACTGATCAACAAAGCCATTCACGACATGCTTGCACGCCTGGGCGCACAAAGCCTTCTCAGTGTGGGCCATTACGGCACAGGCGCATTCACGGTGCTCGATCAAATGGCCGAAATACTCGCACGCTACGCCCAAGCCAGCCACAAACAGGCCAAAGAGGTAGCGGGCATGCTCAACGCTATCATGGCTTACCTGGGCCGCTCAACTTATGCATTGGCCGACGCCTCAGTGGCCACCATTCGCTGGGTGTTCAACCTGCTGCACCTGTCGGTCAACACCATGGCCAAACAGGCTATCCAAATGGTGAGTCATTAACGAAGCCTCACTCGCCAAAGCCTATGAAAGTCACGCACTTCAATCTGCTTTCAACACTTTCCGTTTCAATTCCGGGCTTGCCACATCATCAATATGCCGCATGGCCAATGTAGCCTGGTCGATTGCTTTGGCGCTTACGCCAAACTCTTCAAAGTACTGCTTCCATTGCCGTACAACAGTCCACACCTCGTTCATCAATGCGCAAGCCCTGTCGGGCTGAATTCGAAACCGAAGGCATTGGGTAAGTGCGTTGTCTAACGTTGAAAGTGTGCCCAGTTCGCCCACACCAATACTTTGGTAGCGGGTTTGTGAATTAGTTACTGTTGGCCTTGGCATTACGTCATAAAGTGGGCTCAGGCGCCAGCCTCTTGATTCGGGGCTGAAAATAAAACCATGGTTGCGCAGGTGATCATCGTCGTTGGTTACAAAAATATTGAACACCATTCTGCGAAACAGTTCTTCGCAGTCTTCAGCAATCGATTTGAACGCCACATACCTGTGAATAGCCTGTGCAATGTCAGCGTAACTTTTCTCGCCATTTTCCTGCTCTGTGCAGCCCAACAAAGTCAAGGCACTGTTAAAGCCGAGCCGGTATTCTTTTCTGGCGGTACCACTATCCACAGTTGCCCAGTAACGGTCAAACCGTTCAATCAGCATCACGGGTTGTTTGCCAATCTGGACAACTTTTGTTGTTGGCACCCGCATTCCACAATGCCGCGCCATGTACAGGGCAGCGGCTTCAATTTCGGGAATTAACGCAGAATCATTCATGCCCGGAAACTTGGCCAGCCATAATCCGCCATCCGCTTCTCGCACGCTGGCTTTGGGGCGCGCGCCACCCAAAGCAGTGCCTGCATCAAAAATTGGCATCAAAGCTGTGGGTATGGGTTCGCCCCGTTCAATGCGTTGTGCAGCATCGAGTAAATACTGAAGCTGGGTAACTGGCACAGGGTTTAACGCTTCGGCTGACTCCAAAGTTGGGCGCACATCCAGAGCGCCCACCCGGTCCGAACCGGCCTCCAACAAGTACCTTGATTCCGGCAAGCTATTGGCTGGCACCTTCAGTTTGGCCTCAATTACTCGTCGCCCCCAGGAATCAGGGGCTGCATCGCGAATGCCCCCGAACAACGGCAAATTTCCGGCAGGTAACTGTGTGCGGTCAAGCGCAGCGTTATCGTTGTTAAGGCCCAGGCTGACCGGGTCAATTTCAAGGCTGTTGCTCCGTTGCACATATCGGCGTCCATAGCCGAATTCACTGCCCAGCAACTGGGTTGCTGCTTCGGTCATCGTTAGTAGCCCGGCTGGTACAAAGCCCTCCGGGTTCAGGTGTGCAAATACCACCAGGTTTTCGGTGTTCGCCTTAGAAGTCATAGCGTTCGTCTTCGCTCAGGTTTTTCGGGCGCACGCGTTGTGTTTGCTCTGTCGCTTGCAGGCGGACAAGAGCCGGGTCGTTTTCCTGAAGCAAATCAAGCAAAGTACCCCCAGGTTTTATTGCTTGCAGGTAGCGAATTACCTGCCCCAGTGCAATACCGGGGTCGCCTTTCTCCAGGCGGTAAGCCGTGTTTCTGGACAAACCTGCCCGGGAGGCCGCCTCAAGCTGGGTAATTGAGCGTGCAAGCCGTAGCCTCGCCAGTTTTCGCCCAATTTCCTGAGTTTCCATGGCTTGTTCAGGTGTGACAACTTTGTTTTGCGGAATTTTCATGATCGTTAAATCGAACTTTATAATCTTAATGTATCATTAATCAATCAAATATGCAGTATGAAGGTAAAAAATCAAAATTATTCAACCCCCCCATCCTGATTACGTACCCAGCCTAGTTTTTGCCTCCCGCTTCACCCGGTGCTAGCGTGCTCGTTTGTTCAATACGCGCAGGCTTCAACCATGTACCGCATCTTGTTCGCCCTGGTCTTGCTGCTGCCCCTTACTCCCGCTCCTTCGGAGGCCTTTGTGTTCAGAAAAATTGTGTACTGCTCGCCCATCGAGGGTTTCATTCATTGGCAGGGAAAGCCGTTGGGCAATTTGAAGGTAACTCGCTTGTTGCGAAGTGGCGGGTTCGAGAATGGCGAATATCAAGACGAGGTTCAAACAGATTCAGAAGGTCATTTTAAATTTCAAGCCGTAGCTGAGCGCCGATTCTTAAGGCCTGACTTGTTGTCTGCCAATCCCCATGTTTCGCAAGTTCTTGAGGTTTATTTTGACGGTCAGCCTCACACCTTTTGGGCGTTTCAAAAGCAAAACTTTGAACTCGGGACTGAGGCCAAGGGTGGAGTTTTGAATATCGAGTGCGATCTGTCTAAGTACGAACAAAACTCTTACGGAAGAATCGTGCGCTGCAAACACAATGGAGTACAACAATATGAATGAGCTTAATCCTGGCCAAATCTTTCAACTTTCCAAGAATGCATACACCACGAAGAAAGGGGATTCTGTATTGCTTAGGAGAGAGTTGGATATCGAGTTGCCTTTCGTAAATATTGATAGTTTGCGAATCATCACCGCCACCTCCGGCCTCATCACCCCCGTCTCCAGCGGCTTTGGCTTCATGGCCCAACTCAACGGTGGTCGCTCCCGCGAAATTGTTATCGCCACCCGTGGCACTACTAATTCACGCGCAGACTACGGAACCGACATCAACGCAATCCCAACCCTCGGTCCCACAGGCCACGCCATTCACAAAGGTTTCAACACCACTTTTAAAAGCTATGTGCAGCAGCTCAACGAATTCATCAAACAACAAAATCTGGGTTTCAAACCCATCGCAGTGCACTGTATGGGCCACAGCCTGGGCGGCGCTCTGGCAAACCTCAATGCAGCAGCTTGCGCCGAACTGGGCCTGAATTCCTACCTGTACACGGTGGCCGCTCCTCGCGTGGGCATGGTGCCGTATGCCGAGCACCTGAGTAAGAAAATGAAAGCCGCCCATGTGTACCGCGTAGCCAATGAAGCCGATGTCGTCACTATGCTGCCCACTTATCCGTTTGTGCACTCGCCCTATGTGCACGGCACCTACTTGTTCGAAGGCGGCATGCTGAAAATCAACCCTATGCAGCACAAGCTTGCCATTGGCTATAGCAGTATGGTCAACGGCAGCTGGAAGCAAATGCAAAGCCTTACACAAGGCAAACAACAGCAGCTGGAAAACTCCCTGTACCCCGCCAACAACAAGGAAGCAGGGCAGTTTGAACAACTCGCCAAAATGCCTGGGGCCATGTTCAGTGGGCGTTTGCTTAAACTGATCAACAAAGCCATTCACGACATGCTTTCTCGCCTGGGCGCACAAAGCCTTCTCAGTGTGGGCCATTACGGCACAGGCGCATTCACGGTGCTCGATCAAATGGCCGAAATACTCGCACGCTACGCCCAGGCCAGCCACAAACAAGCCAAAGAGGTGGCCGGCATGCTCAACGCCATCATGGCTTACCTGGGGCGCTCAACCCATGTATTGGCCGATGCCTCAGTGGCCACCATTCGCTGGGTGTTCAACCTGCTGCACCTGTCGGTCAACACCATGGCCAAACAGGCCATTCAGCTAGTGGGGCGGTAAGTTTCGCAAGCTTATTGCTGCTTGTTTTCATTTGAAGAAATGAGGGTTAAAATATACGCATACAATAATGCGCATGAGGTTTCGATGACCGTGATCAAACGCAAGCTTCCCTCCCGGCCCGGGACATCGGGCAAGCGGGCGGCAAACTTAACCTTAAGCGCGGATGTTTTGGAGTCTGCCAAATCCTTGGGGATCAATATTTCTCAGGTTTGCGACAACTACCTTCGAGAAGTGGTTCGCAAAGAACAAGAGCGCCGATGGAAGCAAGATCATTCTGAATTTATTGCTGCATACAACTCAATCGTTGAGGAAGAGGGTTTGCCATTGGACCAATGGAGAAGTTTCTAGTGGCGCGTTTTGATGTGTACTCCAACCCCGGTAACCACAAGCTGACCACTCCGTATTTATTGGACGTTCAGGCAGATTTATTCGATAGCCTGGACAGTCGCATGGTTATTCCTTTGCGCAGCATGGATAACTTCCCCAACGTCAAGTTGCCCACAAGGCTTACCCCTGTGCTCACCATCATGGGGAAAGAGTATTTGCTTGAAGTGCCCAAAATGGGCGCAGTACCCAAACGCGTACTAAAAACACCTGTTGTGTCGTTGGTAGATGACCAGATCAAGATCATTTCAGCTCTCGACTTTTTGTTTCAGGGTTATTAGAAAGCCAATACGGTGGCGGTATTCAATTCTCCTGCCAACCAATTCTCCACTCGCCCGTTAGCAATCAATGGCCTCTAGCTGAATCCAAAAGGCTGTAACACGTGTAATAAAGGCGGGCGTATACTTGCAGTTAGGGTGCGTCGTCACAAACCTGCCATGAAGCAGGTGCAATAATTACGAAATATTACCTGTAGCAATTCGCCTCTAGGGCGCTTTTACTTATCCAATCAAATTGTGCTTGCCCGCCCGCAAGCACTGTTTCATGTGTGTGGAGCATCATGCAAACAGCAGCGGCGCTAAGCCTGAACTGGCCCTCGGCCATGGTAGGGCTGTTATGTAGCTTTCTTGTGGCCTTGTTTATTGTGTTAACTAAAAAGTGGCATGGCCGCCTTACACTCGATGCCCCCCAGGGCATCCAGAAATTTCACACCATTCCAACGCCCCGCATCGGCGGTATCGCGCTGGCCGTGGGTTTAATTGCGGCCTGGTCTTTCCTGCCGGTGGGCAGCAACCGCCAGCACCTGTTGGGCCTGCTGTTGCTGGGTGCTTTGCCGGCCTTTGCTTTTGGCTTGGCTGAAGACGTTACCAAGCGCGTTAGCGTGAAAGCCCGCCTGCTAGCCACTATTGCCAGCGGTTTAATCGCAGCCTTGCTGACTGGTTACTGGGTCAGTTTTGTGAATGTGCCGGGCATAGACCTGTTGCTGGCGATGGCCCCAATCGGCCTAATCTTCACTGCCTTTGCAGTGGGTGGCATTGCCAACAGCGTGAATATTGTGGATGGGTTTAACGGCTTGGCCGGTGGCGTGGTGGTGCTTATGCTGCTTACGCTGGCCACCATTGCCTGGCGGGTCGACGACTTTGTCATCATTCAACTGGCCCTGCTGGGCGTGTCGGTTACCTTCGGTTTTTTGTTCATCAATTACCCCAAGGGCCACTTGTTCTTGGGCGATGCTGGGGCCTACTTCCTTGGCTACTACGTGGCCATGCTGGCTGTAATGCTGGCCACGCGCAACCCCATCGACGTAAGCCCATGGGCCATGCTGTTGGTGTGTGGCTACCCGGTAATTGAAACGCTGTTTAGCATTTACCGCCGCACCACCCGCAAGCGCAGGCACAACCCCGGAACACCCGACGCCAGCCACCTGCACAGCCTGGTGTACCGCCGCGTGGTGAGCCGCAAGTTGTTGCCTTATGCGCCAGCCTGGCAGCGCAATGCCGCTACGTCGCCCCTTATGTGGATTTACGCCGCAGTGCCCATGCTGGGTGCTGTGTTCTGGCCTGAAAGTCTGGGCATGGTGTTGGTGTGGTTGGCTTTCAGCATTGTGGCCTATGTGCGGCTCTACCGCCGTATGCTGGTGCTGGGTATTTTCTTTCGCAGGCGCATTCATTAATTTGTAGTAGTCATTGTTACGTCCCCCGCATTTGCAGGGGACCAAAAATGCATCCGCGATGGTTGCTGCAAGGTAATATGCACAACACGTCAAATACATGACAAATTATTTAACAATCAGTCTTGTATTTGACGAGAGGGTGTAAAAATTAATAAAGCTGAAATGCTGCAAGTGCACAATTCGGGCTGATTCGAATACAATTGCATTCGCTTACTGAAAATTTATTGGCTTTTACGAACGCGTATTTTTGTTTTTTTGCCTCGATTCTGCGTGGCAAAACCAATCACAGAGCAGATATAAACATGCAAACCATCGAGGCCATCAAAATATTCTGGCCAGCATTATTTAGCGGGCTTGTGTGCTCCTTTCTGGCCAGTTTAATTATTGTTGCAACCAAACGCTGGCACGGTGCAATCAGTATGGACGGCACTTGTGGCGTTCAAAAATTCCACACTGCGCCAACCCCTCGAATTGGCGGTATTGCCTTATTGACTGGCTTTTTGGGTGTATGGTTTGCCTTGCCCCATGGGTTTAGCAAAGGCACTGCTTCTTTGCTTACACTCATTCTTATTGGCGCAATTCCAGCATTTGCCGCGGGCTTGCTCGAAGACTTTACTAAGCGGGTTTCAGTCAAAGCCCGCCTTTTGGCTACCATGTTGAGTGGTTTCTTGGCTGCGGTAATTACAGGTTATTGGGTCAGCAGCGTTGATGTGCCTGGTCTCGATTGGTTTCTGGCGCTAGCCCCGGTGGGTTTGTTGTTCACTGCTTTCGCGGTTGCCGGCATCGCCAACAGCGTCAACATTATCGATGGTTTTAATGGCTTGGCCAGTGGTGTGGTAGTGCTCATGCTGCTCACCTTGGGGTCTATTGCTTACAGCGTTGGTGACACTGCAGTGCTGAATTTGGCTTTGTTGGGTGCTGCCGTGGTGCTGGGTTTTATGGCCGTGAATTATCCCCGTGGTTATATATTCCTTGGCGATGCGGGTGCTTACACTTTGGGTTACTACGTGGCTGTGTTGGCTGTGGCGTTGGCAACTCGCAACCCTGACCAGGTAAGCCCATGGGCCATGTTGCTGGTGTGCGGTTACCCGTTTATTGAAACCTTGTTCAGTGTATACCGGCGCGCAAGCCGCAAACGCAAGCACAACCCCGGCAGCCCCGATGCAAGCCACCTTCACAGCCTCATCTACCGTCGTGTGGTCAGTCGCAAGCTGATGCCGGGCGCCCCGGCCTGGAAGCGCAATGCCTACACGTCACCCTTTTTGTGGGTGTATTCGTTTATTCCCATGTTGGGCGCCATATTCTGGCCTGAAAGCATTGGAATGGTAGTGGCGTGGCTGGTCATCAGCTTTGTGGTGTACCAGCGCATGTACCGGCGCATGCTGCGTTTAAGTATTTACTTCCGTCGACAGGCCAAAGCCCTGAATTAACGCAGGTTTCTGCTAATCTTTACTGCTCTACCAATCAGGTTATACACAATGTATTGTTTAACGCTAGGTCGCACTGGCCGTTTGCTGGGTATTCTTGCCGTCTCAGTTTTTGTTACCTCTGCTTGGGCCCAACAGGGGTTGGGGCTTGCAGGTTTTGTTAATTTGCCTCAAGAACAACAGCGCGCCATTCAGCTTCAGCAAGGCGGCGCAGCAAGTTTAAATGTCGGTAACCAGTCAACCGGCGCTCAACAACTTCCGGGTCAATCAACCCCAGCGTTGTCGAGTGCTAATCGGGAGGGTCAACCGGGTGGCGGTCAATCGTTGAACGATCAGTCCTCGCCGGCTCCCAAGCGCCCACTGAGCGGTTTTCAGCGTTTCGTGTTTGAAAACACCGGCAAGTTGCTGTACCCATTCGGCAGTAAAGCCTGAAAACCGAATTCGCTGTGGGCGGGGAAAACAATGCCCAGGTGTCGGCGGATTATGAAATCAGTGCGGGTGATGAAATTTTGGTGCGGGTGTGGGGTGGCATTGATGTGAACCACACAGCCACAGTCGATCGTGACGGTCAGCTCACCATTCCAACCGTGGGAACCTTTCCCGTGGCAGGTGTGCGCGCACGTAATCTGGACGAATTCCTGAAAGCTGAAATTGGCAAGTACTACAAAAACTTCAGCTTAAGCGCCACGCTGGGCAAGCTAAGCGGGGTTAATATTTACGTGGCTGGCCAGGCTCTTGCCCCAGGTTTGCACACCGTGAACAGCACCAGCACCTTGGCCTCGGTGGTGTTTTCTGTTGCTCAGCCAGGCGTTAACGGTAGTTTTCGAAATGTGCAACTAAAACGCGGTGGCGAAACTGTGGCCACGTTTGACCTTTACGATTTACTTCGCAAAGGTGAATTGAACGGAGACCGCAAGTTGCGCGCTGGCGATGTTGTGTTTATTGCGCAGGCTGGTGCACGCGTAGCCCTGAATGTAGAGGGCCCTGCGGCTGCAATTTTTGAATTGAAACCCGGTGAAAACCTGGCCGATGTGTTGGATATGTCGGGTGTAGACCGCACCTTGTTGCGGCAAGACACCGTGCTGATTGAGGGGTTTAACACTGACAACCCCAAAGCACCCAGAGCCGTCGAACAACTAAGTTATACCCGGGCCCTTAATCAAGCGACGCTTCAAGACGGCGATATTGTCACCGTATTCCAAACAAGGCGAGAATTCGCAAATGCAGTTACCTTGAAAGGGAATGTGGCAGCGCCAGCGCGCTACCCCTACTTTGAAGGTATGCGAATTGCCGACTTGATCCCCAACACCGATGCCTTGATTCAAGACAGCTACTTCAAAAAGAAGGGCACCTTGGTGCAATTCAATAAAGCCGATGCCCGCAAATCGGTTAGCGATCCCGATTTGCGTGGCCAGCTAAATCAAGACGATTCAAAGCTTTTTAACAAGGCAGATCAGGGTGAAGAGGGCGAGCAAAAAATTGAGGTGGTCGAGGAAACCATTACCTCTATGCTTGCGCAAATTAACTGGGAATACGCTGTAATCGAGCGCCTTGATCGGCAAGAACTTCAAACCAGGCTGATTCCCTTTAATTTGCGAAAAGCCATGGCTGGCGACCCCGCTCAAAACATGCAACTTCAAGCGGGCGATGTGGTAACCATTTTCAGTGCCAACGATGCACAAATTCCACGCTCTCGCCAAACGGCATTGATCAAGGTAACCGGGGAAGTAAAAGCGCCTGGTTACTATCAAATTGCGCCCGGCGAAACCCTGCGTGATGTGATTGTGAAAGCAGGTGGCCTTGCCGAAGACGCTTACCTGTTTGGCACCAAACTGAACCGGCGCGCCATTGCTGCTGAGCAGGAACAACAAAAGCAAAAGGCTTTGGAGCAGGCCGAGCGCATGTTGGTGTCGGCACAGGCGAGCAACGCTGCATCGGCCATTTCGGCCGCTGATGCCGCAAACGCCCAAAAGCAGGCTCAAGTGCAGGGCGCCTACCTGGAGCGCTTGCGTAAAATGAAGCCGGAAGGCCGGGTGGTGTTGGATGTTAAACCCGATGCACAGTCTATTGCCGAACTTCCCCCCATTGAATTGGTGGATGGTGACGTCGTGGCTGTGCCATCCCTGCCCGGGCAGGTGGCGGTATTGGGGTCGGTGTATAGCCAAGGCGTATATGCTTTCAAGCCAGGCAACACGGTATTCGACTATTTGGGCATGGCCGGTGGTGCTGCGAAAGGCGCTGATGATGACTCCATATTCGTCATTCGAGCCAATGGCACCGTAGACAGTGCGCAACAAGGCTGGGTGCCCTTCGTCAGCGGCTTGTATGGCAAGCGTGCCCTGCCGGGCGACGCCATTTATGTGCCTGAAGACTTTGAGCGCGTATCGCTCACAAAAACCTTGATCGATATTTCCCAAATTTTTTATCAGGTTGGCCTTGGCGCGGCTGCTGTTAATGCCATTCAAGACTAACGGTAAGCAGGTATGAATTCACACATGGAACCCAGGCAAACTGAGCAATTTGACGACGATGAAATAAGCTTGGTCGAACTTGCCACCACCCTGGGCGAAGAAAAAAAACTGGTATTCGGTTTGCCTTTTGTAGTGGGCGTTGCTGCCATTGTGGTTAGTTTGTTTTTAACCCCGATATTTACAGCAAAAACCACTCTGCTACCTCCACAAAACAGTGGTGGCGGCGGGGCAGCGGCTGCCTTGGCCAGCCTGGGTGGTTTGGCAGGGCTGGCAGGCATTAGTACCGGGGGTACTACGGCAGACACTGTAATTGCCATGCTGCAAAGCCGCAGCGCGAAAGATCAAATTATTGATCAGTTCAATTTGGTGGAGTACTACGAAGCCGAGCTTCGCGAAGATGTTTACCGCACCTTAGACAATGTGGTTCGCGTAACTAGCGACAAAAAATCGAACTTGATTACCGTTGAAGTGGATGACAAAGACCCTGAGTTGGCCGCCAAAATGGCCAATGCCTATTACGAGGTACTGAAAAGCTTGATGACTCGTGTGGCCGTTACCGAAGCCCAGCAACGTCGCCAGTTTTTTGAAGATCAATTTGCCAAAGCCAAAGAAGAACTTTCCAACGCCGAGGTAAAACTGAAAGAAACCCAAGAGCGCACGGGTTTGGTGGAATTGAAAAGCCAGGCAGAGGCCACTATTGAGGCAGTGGCGCGCCTGCGTGCTGAAATTGCGCAGCGTGAGGTGCAGCTTAGTGCCATGCGCACTTTTGCCACCCCTGAGAATTCCGATTACCGCCGGGTGGTAGCTGAGTTGAATGGCCTGCGTGCTGAGCTTAAAAAGTTGGACAAAGGTGGTACTGGTGGTGAATTGGGTTTGGTGTCGGCGGGTAATTTGCCCGAACAAGGGTTGGAATATGTTCGCGCCCTGCGCGAGGTGAAGTACCAGGAAGCGGTGTTTGAAATTATGGCCAAGCAGTTCGAGCTGGCCAAAGTCGATGAAGCCAAAGACGGTGGCAATGTGCAGCAGCTGGATGTGGCTACGGTTCCCGAGCGCAAAAGCAAGCCCAAGCGCGCTTTGATTGTGGTGCTAAGTGTATTGGCTGCGGGTTTCCTTGCCGTGTTACTGGCATTCGTGCGCGCTGCCATGCGCAAGGCCGCCGCCGATGAAAACAGCCAGCAGGGTTTCCAGGCGCTGAAGAAAGCCTGGAGTTTTAAACGATAAAGGTGTGCCCCACCAAAACAGGGTGTAGGGTTGTTTTTAGTTCAAAAACAAGCCTTTAAAGGTAGCGCAATTGTGAAATCTGATGTATTTTCTAAAGACGCGCGTTTATAGAATCCTTAATTAGGGAGAATTGTTATGAAGAAATTTTTGGCCATGATTTCCATGGTGGCGTTTAGTGGTTTAGCCATTGCACAGTCTGCTACTGGTGAGGCTGCTTCCGGTGGCCAGGCTGGTGGTGCGGGTGGCGGCGCTGGTGCAGGTTCTGGCGCAAGCGCCGGTGCGGGCGCAGCCGGTGCAGGTGCTGCTGCTGGTGGCTTGGGTGTGGCCGGTGCAGTGGGTATTGCTGTTGGCCTGGCTACCGTTGTTGCCGTTACAAACGACGACAATAACGCCCCAGTGTCTGTTTCTCAGTCAAACTAAGCCACAGCACACAAAAACGCCTCCTGATGGGGGCGTTTTTTTTTGCCCGTTGTTATCGTGTTTTTATACTCATCGATTGTGCTGAAAATTATTCGACTTCTGGTATTTCCCCTGGCCTGTGTGGGTTTAAGTGCGTGCACTACAAATTTCAAAGCTGCTTACGAGATGATTCAGGCCGTGGGTTCGCCAAGTCCCGATCGGTTTGAGCAATTTGAAATGAACCCAAACTTACAGTACTTGGAGGCGCACACCGTGGGTGCGCAAGCCATGATGGTACTTGGCTACGTGGTTACCCTAGAACAGCAGCCCCCCGTGCAAACCTGGTACGACTCGCAACGCGAATTACTGCGAACCCAAAACGGTTCATGGTGGGGTTAACTGGTGTTAAGAATTACATTAGCTCCACCCAGTACACTTGGGCTGCGCCCAACCTGCAAGGTGTGCAGCTGCCCAGCAGCAAAACATACAGCCAGCCCGATCAGCAAATTTTCAATAAAACAGTAGCACTTAGGTTTGCGCCAATTCCTCAAGCGCAGGTGAATACCAAGAATAGCGTGCTGCGCAAACGCCTTGTTGAAGCCACCAAAAACGAGAAACAAACACTGTTGTGGTTTCAGGAAATACCGCAAGCCGATAGTGATATTCCTTACAGCCTGCATGCATTTACCAGCACTGGTAGCCCCGTGTACGGTAGCCAGTGCCTTACTTCAGCCACATGTATTGAATGGCTGTACCGCTCCAACCCAATTCCCAAGCCATGAAACTAAAAACAACCGCAGCCCTGGCTTTGTTGATTACCCACTTGGGTTGGGCCCAAGCCGAAACCCTTTACACGCCCAAGCAGGGTGAGCGCCTTTCTGAATTGTTGATGCGCCAGCAATTGCTACCTGGCACAGCACGCAATGCACAGGGGCAAGCCCTGCAACTTGAAGGCATGGTGTTGCAACGCGCAGCCCTGCGCGGCAAGCAAGAATTGCAAAAAACCCAGCTGATAACCCAACTGGCCGTGATGGGCCCCAGCAAGGTGCCCGCCTATTTGCAGCCATTGGTTGATGGCTTACCAGTAACGGGCCGGCAATTGCTGCCTAGCCAAGACGGGCACGTGCTAGCCGGTAAAATTAACCTGGACCCCATTCTGCAAAACAATGACCAATTGGTACTTCAGCCCTTGGGCAACACCATCGCAGTATTAGGTACCAAGGGGCAATGTATTGCTGAGTTTAAACCTGAGGTAAGCGTGCTTGCTTACCTGGAACAATGCTTCCCCAAAAGCAGTTGGTACAAGTTTGGCGAGGGTTTTGACCAAGCATGGCTTGTTCAACCCAGTGGTGAGGTAACCCAACTCAATGTAGGGCTGTGGAACCAAACTGAGCAAACCTTGCCACAACCCGGTGCGTGGGTGTGGGCACCTGCGCGCAACAGCGGCTGGGCTGAGCAAGAAAGCTTACAGTTGGTGCAGTTTTTACAAACACAAGGGGCCTACAATCAGCCTGCCAGCACTGCAGTTCAAGCTGCTGTGGTCAAAGCACCTGCAGCGGATGCAATAGCAGCCAACAACACTCCCTTTGACTACACAGTGCGCCCCACTCGTAGCGATTGGGGCACCGTAGGTTTGTTGCAAATGCCCAGCGCCCGCATGGCCGAGGAAGGCACTATCAGCATTACAGCCAGCAGGGTTGAGCCGTATTCGCGCTACTCGTTTATTTATCAGCCTTTTGAATGGCTGGAGGCCGGTTTTCGGTACTCAATTATTACCAACCGCCGTTTTGGTTCAGATGCCTTCAGCGGCGACCGCAAGTACCAGGACAAAAGCGTAGACCTAAAGGTACGCCTGCTGGACGAAACTGCCTATGTTCCTGAAGTGGCCTTAGGCCTTAGGGATGTCGGCGGAACCGGCTTGTTTTCCAGCGAATATTTTGTGGTCAACAAACGTGCTGGAAAGTTCGACTTTACTCTGGGCTTGGGCTTCGGCAACATGGCCACCGGTGGCGGCATTTCAAACCCTTTTGGGTTTATCACTGATGAATTCGATACCCGGCCTGCGCCTGATGTTGGGGCAGGTGGCCAGGCGAACAGCAGCGCCTACTTCCGCGGCGAGGCAGCCCTTTTTGGTGGTGTTGAATGGCAAACCCCTTGGCAAGATTTGATTTTAAAAGTTGAGGTAGACGGCAACGATTATTCCAACGAGCCCCTGAACAACCCCCAAGCCCAAAGCAGCAACATTAACTATGGTGCGGTTTATCGCATCAACGATTACATCGACTTCAGTGTGAGTGTGCAGCGCGGCAACACAATGGGCTTTGCCTTGTCGTTCAAAGAAAACGTAAGCAAGTACGCCGTACCTAAAATTACCGACCCCAAACCAGTGGTGGTTACCCAAGGCCCACGCCCCACAAGCACTGATTGGGAAAAAACGCTAAAACTGGTGGAGCAGCAAACCACCTGGAATGTTGAAAGTGTCCAACAGCGTGGCAGTGAAGTACAGCTAACGGTAAAGAATGCCGATGTAACCTACCCGGCCAAGGCAGTGGACAAAGCCACCGCAGCCCTTCATGAAAACGTGGCGGAAGGCATTAACTGGTTCAGTTTCACTTACAAAAACCGTGGCGCAGACGTAGCTCAACACGTAGTAAACCGCAAACAATGGGCTGCCGACAAAACTGAGTTACCTGTTGAACAAACCAACAGCAACCCGGTGGCTGCTGTAGAGCCGAACAGCTACGCCTACAGGCCAGTGCACACCGATTACGACCCCTGGTACAACGGCGGCGTGGGCTTGGGTTACGAGCAAACTTTTGGCGGTGCCAATGGTTACCTGTTTCAGTTTACCGGGTACGCACGAGGCGAAGTAGAGTTTACCGACAGCACATGGGTAACCGGAAGAATTGACCATGTACTTGGCGGCACCTTTGACAAATTTACACAGCGGGGTACAAGCCGTTTGCCACAGGTGCGCACCAACTTCAGGGAATACTCCACCGCGTCGGATACCAAGCTAAGCAACTTGCAGTTAAACCACGTGGGCCAGCTTTCGCAAAACCATTTTTACAGCCTGTACGGCGGCTACCTTGAAAGCATGTTTGGTGGGGTAGGGGGCGAGTACTTGTACCGCCCATGAATTCACGCTGGGCGCTTGGTGTAGACGTTAACCGTGTCAAGCAACGCGCATTTGAACAAGACTTTGGTTTTAGAAACTACACCGTGAACACAGGCCATGTTACGGCTTATGTGGACACTGGCTTTGAAGACATACTGGCCACCGTTTCTGTGGGCCAGTATTTGGCAGGTGACAAAGGCGTAACAGTTGATCTTTCTCGCGTGTTTGATAACGGCGTGCGCATTGGCGCATACGCTACGAAGACCAATGTATCCGCCGAGGATTTCGGTGAGGGAAGTTTTGACAAGGGAATTTACCTGCGTGTGCCGTTTGATGCACTGTTTACCAGCACGGTGCCGGGTGATGCCAGCTTCAACTGGGTGCAGGTAACGCGAGATGGCGGGGCGAAGTTGAGAAGGGCGCTGAGTTTGTTTGAAGAAACTAGTGTAAGGAGTCCGAGAATGCTACAGTTCAAACCAGCCAATTAGATTGACACACCAATCTCTAATTGAGTCAGCGTTAACATACCATAAGCACCAAATTATTTGTTGAACATTTAAACCAAGCCTAGTTGCGCGTCTTGTTTTTTGTGAAGGCTTGTTTAAAGCCCTGGGTCAGTTAAGAAAACGTAACATGAATGAATTTTTAGCCGAATGAGATCTTGTGGATTTGTAATATAGTGTTATTTTGAAAGTTATAGATGTAAGGTCATCTTTTGTTAATGATAGTTGGCGACTGAGTGTTTACATGGCTCTAGAGTAAATCTATTAAATGATATTTTTAGATATTTGATCGTTATTTTTTTAAATAACTTGCAGCTTGGATTTTTATGAAGAAGTTTTCTTCCGATTTTTGAACTTAGATTTTGTGTAATTATTTGGTGAATAAATATTCAAAAAAAATACAAGAGTATATTTTTTGGGGTTTTGGCATTATTAGATGAGTAATAAACTTATATCTGTTGTCATGGCAACATATCAGGGCGACAGGCTGGATCATTTGAAGATCGCCATTCAAAGTATACTAAGTCAAAAATATGTTGAATTCGAGCTTTTAATTGTTTGTGATGGTCCAGTGGATTCTATAAGAAAAGAGTACTTAGAGTCCCTGCCAGATAATACCATCACAATAAACCTTCTGAAAAATGCAGGGCCATCTACAGCAAGGAACGCCGGGATTGATGCTGCTCGTGGGTTCTATATCGCCATTATGGATTCCGATGACATATCCATGCCTTGTAGACTCAGGCAGCAATTGAATTTTTTAATTGACAATGATCTTGATCTTGTCAGTAGCGATTTATCGATAATTAATTCAAATGGTGATGTAACAGGTATACGTCGAGTTCCTTATCGTCATGCAGACATAAGAAAGATGGCTGCGATAAGATGTCCCATGCATAATCCGTCAGCATTCGGAAAAGCTAGGTTATTTAAAGAATTGAAATATAATACTGCACTGAGTGTTTCCGAGGATTATGATCTCTGGGTAAGAGCCTTACTTCATGGCTATCGACTTGGAAACATAAGTAGTTCCCTTGTAAAATACAGACAAGATAAGAATTCGATTCTCAAAAGAGTTGGATTTAATTATTCAAAAAGTGATTTTTTGGTTAAATATCTTTCGTTAAAGCTTCTTCCTTTTTACCAAAGGCCTTTTTACTTATGCATTGCATTGATTTCAGCGAGTATAAGATTGCTGCCACCAAGTGTTTTTGAAATAGTTTACCGTTGGAGAAGCAAACCTAAATAGTCGGTCTAACCTAATTTCTTAAATGTTGCAACTAATTTAAATCGAGCCGATAACCACTGTGAAATAGGGAGTGGACTTGCCCCAGTATTACAGGGCCGACTCGGTATATTCTTTGCGCCATTGGAATAACTGGCTTGCAGTGATGTCCGCTTCGCGGGCTACAAAGGAAACCGTTTTACTAGCTTAGTATGTTTCCTGAACCAAAGCCAACTTCTTGGAGGGTGTCAAGCGCCGACGGCGCTGGACACCCGCAATCACTTCGACCCGTTCGGACTTGCCATCTGAACTCATGGTCGTAAACATAGATGTGTTCCAAATTCCAAGTTTAAGAAAGACCTCTGGTACTGTCATTTAGGGGGCAATTTCAGGGAGATCGTTAACAGATCAAGCTTCTGAAAAACTTGAAGTGTTGCGGACGGGATGAATTACTGAAAAAGGATGGCGGACTACCGCGGCATGTTCAAAATCTACTAATAATTGTTTGAAGCAGATCTGATAATTTGCTTTTGGCATACGACGGCGTAAATTCATGAGGTGGATTATTTGTGATTGCTGCGAAGTCAAAAGAGTCCAGTGCTTGTGCGAATTCGATTGGATTCGAAGCAAGAAATACGAAGCTTTGATCGATACCTTTCAGTCCTCGCATGGCGTGCGGATAGGCGATAACTGGGCGTGCGTTTGAAAGTGCTTCGCATACCTTAACGTTAACGCCGGCACCGTTGGCAATTGGTGCGGCGAAAACATCAACATCTGTCCAAAATTTATTTATATCATCAATGTACCCCATATAGCGTAACGCTACTCGGTCATCTCCAATGGATTTTTGAAGTTGTGATTGGAGCAATGGCATGCTCCAATCACTACCGGCAATTACTAATTCGATTGGGCGCTGGGAAAGCGGCAGTATATGTAACAATAAAAGTTCCATCGCGTCACGGTTTGGTTTCCATTTACTACCCCCTAAAAACCCAATCCGTAGACGGCCATCTTTTCTTGGTTTAACTGGTGTGACTGTTGAATTAAAGGTAGGAGGCAATATGATTACAAGTGAATTGAATAATCTATACCAATTAGCTTCGTCACTTGATATTGTAATAACGGCATTAACTGTTTTTACAGTTTTCTTTTCGTAGTGATCTATCCATGCTGTTAATATTTTTTGAATCCAGCTTGGTGCATTCGGAATCTTTTGGGAAATCAATGTCGACTCTCTGTTGTGCGATATGTAAACAACAGGTGAATTACTGGAGCGACAGGCGTATGCACTTTCTAGATGGTCAATAATTATAAGATCCCAGTTTTTAGCGATAAGGTTCATGCCTGCAACAGTCAAATTTCCGGAATGAAAGAGAACATTTGGAGGGATTCCGGTGAGTAGCGTTTTGAGTAATGCATGGCGCCAGCGAACGAGGCGAGATGAGTTTCGCTGAAGTTCTGATAATGTTGCCATTGTAACCGTACAAATACTTGTCAAATTATCACGAATAGCTCGTGAGTATGTAATACCTCCCGTGTGCTCGGAAAAACTTACTGTAGTTAAAAACAAAACTTGCAAGTTTAATCGCTCAGGTGGTTGATTTTGAAAGGATGAAATATTGGAAGTCATAATATAAAATTATCTTAATGTTTAGATCGAGACGCTCGAGTGATATATTAAAGAAGAAATTAAAAAATATTAAGATTTAATCACTTAAAATTTTTTTATCAAGGTTTGAGCGCGTCAACGTATCAAAAGTGGCCGCAGAAGACTTGCAGCTGGATAGGCTAACATCAGAGCTAAAATAACATATATCATTCCGATTGCCGGATTGGTGTATTGAAAATCTGTGGGCAAATTTAAAATCTTCATGCCAAATCCGGTAATTCCTCCAAAAAGTAGTGGATGTAGCGGAAAGATTATCAAACTATTTTGCGATAACCAATTTGTATAGTTGAATCGTGTCGTTTGAGTTGCTAGCCACAATAAGCCTCCTATTCCCCAGAATGCTGTTGGTAAATACAGCAGTGGGTGCTCCCCCCAACTCAACCCATTAAGGTCGACTCTACCATTCAACATAACTAAGAAAAAAAGACCGCTTAGCCAAGCTCCGCCCCAAAGAGGATGTGTATGCTGTTTGAAAAGCAGCACTATCCGATCTCCATACCTTGCTATTGTAAATCCCCAGCTATAGAAAAATAAAGCAATCGGCACGCAATCTGCTGACCAAAGCCAACGAGATTTCAGTATGGAACTACCATATAACCATATTAACGCTAGAAGAGTTGTAATTATTAATGTACCTTTCGTTCCAATAGCTCGATAAAGAAGACGAAACGAAGCACTCGTTAGAAGCAAAGCGGGGAAAAACCAAAGCACCAGATTTACTGTCATGCTTTCACTGGTCCCCGAGATAAACCCTCTTATAGGTGTCATGTCCAGCAAGCCTTTTAGTGAGTCTTGACGAACTATGGACGCCATTAGCTGATAACCCCATGAGAGCACATAAAAGACGAGCCATGGCAAGAACAGGGTCTTGCCGCTACGCCAGAGCCAACCATTCCACGATTCTAGTCGTAATCTATTGCTGCTTAGTAGGTAGCCGGAAATAAAGAAAAACAGCGGCATGTGAAAGCTGTAAATTAATGATATTAATAATTCCGGTATACCAGGTGCGTGCCCGATTACAACGAGAACTATTCCATAAGCCTTGGTAGTGTCTATTATTAGATTGCGCTTAATGTCTAGCATTTTTTCTTTGAAAGCTCATAAACTAATCCAACCAGGGTAGAGTTGATATGGTCTATAGGGATCCTTTTCTGGGTTCTGACCAGCTATATAAATCTGCATGATTAGCAGAATTCCCAATGTACTTAATGTTAATAAACGAACATATATATGAGGTTTTATTTTCGCTATGCAGGCTGGGAGTAATAGAGCTGCGAAAGGTAAGAAATAATACGCTAGACGACCGACAACTTCGTTTATAACTCCGCCTGTACCTAACATAACTACACCGAGCATAAAAAAATTAAGCTGACGTGTCGGAAGTGTTGCACAGCAGTGTCGTAGATAAAGTATTAAAAAAGCGAATAAGTAGTAGAGTAGGATTAGCTGTAACCCCGAAGTTCCATCTTTTTCAAGATGCCCTGAATACAAGAGTAAATATGGTTCAATAATTCCCACAAGTATTGTGGAGATCATTGGACCAATCGCCATGGCTGCGACGTACCACGTAGTCGAGACTGGGCGCTCAAACCATCTAAGGAATGGCCAGAAGAGTAAAGCAATCCATGCAGAATAGTGCAGTAATCCCGCTAGAAGAAGTAGAACTAATGCAGATATATGGCGTTTTTCAAGTACTGTTAACGCAAAAAAAACTACGGCTGCTGCCATGCTTTGCCGAACTATCGCTAGAGATACGAGGAAAAGTAGTGGTAGGCAGAAGAATCCTAAGATACTTAATGTCGGTAAAGGGCTGCACCTAATATAGCTGTAAGAAAATAGTCCAACTACTACAGCCGAACTCATCACAAAAAATGTTTGTGGTTCGCCACTATACAGCGCTATGTCAAGCATCCCTTTTGACAGTGGCTCCATGCTCATTTCCATGTATGAATTGAGGCCATTAAACGCCCACTCGAAATAGGTTTCGTAGTCCCATCCTACGTTATAGCGTAAAGCGGAAATCAGAAAGATTAGAAATGCCATGTACCACGCAGCTCTGCGACTGCGGGTTAACGCAACAGTGGGGATTGCAAGTAGGAAAAAAAAAATAATATAAATAATCATGTTGCCCTTAAACTGCAGCGATTAAGTAGGAGATTAGCAGAAATGTAGGGGTAATTCTATAAGTTGACAAAACTTGCTGTTCTATTCCTAAAAAAATGATTAAAGCAGACGCATAAAAAAATAGCGTTTTTGTGAGCGCTTTGGGTGATCGCTAAGATTACTGACAGATATTTGATAAAAAATTGACCTCAATCAGATATTTAATGCTCTTTCTAATTATTTTTCGATGTAGTTATTGTTTGTTTGTTTGTTTGTTTTGGTTCTGTGCTCACTCCAGCTGAATCAGTCTCGATGTTGGGAATGAGTTGTAATGTCTTTATAGAGTGGTTATAAATTTTATTTTTTTGAATTCTAAATCTTGAGCAAATATCTCTTACCCAGTTATACCGGTTGATTCTGGATGAAATTTAAAATTTTACTTGTTAGTAATAAACTTATTAAATCTTGTTGTTTAAATAAACGTTCCGCAGCTCGACCTGCCACTTATGGTGTGATGTGGCTACTAATTTTAAGTATTTCATACTGTTATTTTCATTTTGAGCTGTTTATTTACCAAATAGATTTACATTTGATTTAGCGATCTGCGGATTCGCCATTCAGTTAATCGATTTCCTAACCAGTTCATGGCGTACAACAGGCTTCCTTTTGTTCGCCAGCCTCTGTTCTGACTAATCGGCACTGTGTGGCCGAGTAAGCGGTAGTCCTGCTCTTGTTTGTTTCCGGTAAAACCCTTAAGTGCTACCCCTGAACGAAGCAGGAAATATGCGTACATTAGTGCTGGTTCTGGATCCAGCGGTGTGAGCGACCGCCCACACAGCTCGACTAGACATTTAAGGTCGGTAGCGCGGTAGCAAATATTCAAATGCTCATAGTACGAATTACCATAAAGAATGACGGGCTTCCCCGCAGCAACTGCCTCGGCGCCAATTGTCGAACCAAAGACCAATACTTTATCAGCGACATCCAGTACTTCGTAGCTGCTGATCGGTGATGTCGCTTCGATATAAAGGCAATTGTTGTAATCTTTGATACGCTCCCAGTTTTTTACCCAAGGGGCACTCACTGATGCCAAATTGGGATGCATACGAATGATGAAAAATACACTTTGATTCGCAGTTTCTTTCAGCAATGCCTCTACAACCTCGTATTGATTAATAGCTGCGCTAAAACTCCATTCGTCACCGATCGATTTAATCTCATCGTCAGAGGAATTAAAGATTGCGACAACAGGCTTATCGTGCGGCAAATTTGGTAAAAGCCCTTTTGACTGTTGAGCAACATATGATTGATCGTTAGTTACATCACCGGCGCGCTTGCGTTCATAAAACGAGTAAGCAACGCTAAACTTTTCATTTGTGTCTGCTGAGTGCCACAATTTTTGCATCATGCGAGTGCGTGCTGAAATTGAATGTGGAAGTGACGCGGTGTATTCTTCTACGCGTTCGTCATTGGCGCCAACCTCTACAGTAATGTAAGGAATTTGGCGGGCATCACAAACACCTATTATGGCGCGATTGATGAAACCCCGACCATTAAAAAGGTATACGGTATCTGGTGCTTTTTGATCGAATATATTATTTAAGGCATCAACAATCATTTTTGAAGAAATGAGTTGGTTCTTGAGTAGCGGAGTGGTGACTCTATTAAGGGTAATCTCTTGATCTCGCGTGCGACTAATATAAGACGAGGCGCATCCCATGCCGACGTTAACATCTCGGTAGCGATAGGTCTGAAGTGACTGCAATTGAGAACTCTCAATCTTGTAGTCTCCGGAAGGAGGTAAGGACACAGCGGTCCTTTCTAGTGCAATTGTGTTAGCTGCCCAGGCCATTCGCTTACGACAATTGACGCATGCGATTTTAGTTCCCCAAGGGTCAACCTCGCAGGCAAGCAGACTGCCATCACAGGCGTAATATTGCACGTCAGCTCCCGCACTCACTTCGCGTTGCGCAATGGCTGCCATCACCTCAAGATGGGGGCTGTAGTAAGCCCAATAGTCAAAAATTGCTACTCTTTTCTTTTGCATTGTTTCCGGCGTATTTTGTTTAGGTAGTCGTATGGGAAAGTTGGTTAAATTGAAGTGATGTAATCGTCCAGGTATGCTTGCGCCGAATGTTCCGCCATAGCGTGGCTTTACTAAGCAATACTGCAAGGGAGCTGAGAAAAAATGACCAAGCTATTGCAGTAGTCCCTAACATCGGACCCATCATTATGGCGGCAAGTAGGAAAACAGTCGTACTGATAATTGTCGCGGTAAGGATGGTGCGGTCTTGTCCCGCTGCATACAGTGCGTAATGAGGTACGTTGGCTAATGCCAATAGAACATTAGCCAGAATTAGCGGTATCGCCAGTGGCCAGGCCTCAAGCACCTCTTGTTTGTCGATAAAATCAAGCACTGGATTTAATGACACCGCGAGCACCGTCGCAATAGCTAAAGCATAAAGCATTACTCGGCGTAAAAAAGCCCGGTACAAGGATTGGAATTGCTGTTCGTCGCCTGCCTGCCAAGCTCGAATTAGGCCGGGATAGTCGTAGACCACGACAGCGGCATCAACCAATGCAACAATGGCCCCAGCTAAACCGGCGTATAAAACATATGGGCCCACGGCAGATAAGTCGACGAAATACTCAACTAAGAAACGGTCAGCTGACGAAGAAAGCTTGAGCATTAACGTTCCGACGAAAAAGATAGCGGAAACTCGTATACCTGTGCGCAAGCGTACCCAGTCTACTGGCACATTTATATTGTCATCGGTCAAGAATGAACGCATGCACCATAGTGACAATACGATGGCCAGAATGCTACTGCATAACCAAAGACTAAAGACCTGATACAACTGCAATGGGGTATTTGGATTAGTCATCCACAATACCGCTAATATCAGCACCCAGAGCCCGCTACGAATAAATAGCGCAATGCTGGATTGCAGTACTTTTCCTGAAATAATCAGAAGGCGGTTTAGCTCCTGTGCCATATGTTCGCTAGCCAGTAGCAGCAATAGCCAAATTAAAGTCTTGCCGCTTATTACACCAGCTACCCAAAATGAGAAAGCGCATGCCGACACGAGGGCGAAGGTCATGGAATAAATTAAGCACTGGTCCCGTAACAGTGGGCGCCAAGTGGACATAGGCCTTGTGACCAGATCTCGCACGTTGTATGTGTAAAAATCGAGTCCTACTACATAAACTAGATAAGTGAGCGCGGCGGCAAATAGACCATAAAAACCGAAGTCTTCTACCCGCATAGATTTTGCCAACAAAACAGCCAATAGAAATCTGCTGCCTAGCGATGCGATGCGCAAACCGAGATTGAACAAGCGTCCGGACATGCGCTATAGCTCTGCGGGTTCTAGCTGTCGGGGGAAACAGCGGGCGGGAATTCCAACCGCAATATGCTGGTCCGGGACATCGTGGAGCACCACTGCATTCGCACCAATTACCGCCCCCGACCCTACGTGGATGTTACCTAGTAACTTTGCTCCTGTGCCAACATACACATGCGAACCTAGGGTCGGTTCACCGCTATTCTGGTCTTTTTGTCCTAAAGTTACGCAGGACTGTAAGGTGACGCGATCGCCCAGCACGCTGCCTGGTCCAACTACAATAGCGCCAAGATGTACCAGGCACAATCCCGGACCTATTCGCGCCTGCGGGTAAATATCAACACCGTATTTGCATCTGGCGCGGTTGTGTAGAATATAAGCCAACACAGGTGACCAAGCATGATAAATATGACTGTAAAAGCGATAGGCCAATACAGCGCGCAAGGGCATATTGAACCAGACTTTGATGGGACGCGTGCGAGTGACGCGAATATCCTCCATCATAAAGTTTAACATTTGCGAAAATGAACTCATAAAAGTGGCTGTACGCCCCACCTTCTAAAAACTACTAGAAAATCAAATTTTGGCATAAGTTAGTTAGTCTACTCAGTCGAAAAATTTTCAAGACGACTTACATATTGATATATTTACTGAGGTTTTGGTTGATGCATCGTTCTTTTGTTCTTTGGCTTCGTGTTGTAATTTGTTTTAAAGATTCTAAGTTTGTTTTATGAAAATGTGACCGCTTGTTGAGTTTTGTAATTATTGGATTTTTTTCTAGAGCCTAATTGTTAATCTTAAAAAAGTTAATCGCATCTCGGTCACATGGTCATCTCTGTTGTGAAAGTGTGTGCTCCGCTAGTGTCCAGTCCCACTCTGTGTCTATATCGAGATTTTCTTTTGGGTTCTCAATTATTAATGGAACAGTATCGCTTCCGATAAAGTTTTCCCGTTGTCTTAGGTAATTTGGACTGGTTAGGTATATGGCCCCATTCAGTACATAAGCTGGGGTGAGATCCTGTGATCTGGTTTGTTCTTTGGTATTTTCCATGAATGGTCGAACATTGTTATCTTCCAAATAGAAACTCCACATTGGATGCGACTCGGCGGGCGAGAATGACACAATGGATCTTTGAGGGTGCTTCTGGAACAACTCGATCGCGCTACGTACGCTGGCGGTGGTGCGGAAGGGCGATGTGGGCTGCAATAGCAGCAGCCCGTCGATGGGGCCTTTCTCTTTCTCGTACCAGTTTAGGGCGTGCATGCACACTGCGATTGATGTTGCTGTGTCGGTTGCCAATTCAGCAGGCCTAAGCCACGGCACGAGTGCACCGGCTGCAACGGCAGCCTCGGCAATGGCGGGGCTGTCAGTTGACACCAGAATATCTACCAGTTCAGGCAAGCCGCGCACAGAGTCAATGGTCCAGGTAATCAGTGGTTTACCTCCCAACTCCCGAATGTTCTTGTTTGGGATGCGTTTGGAGCCGCCCCTGGCAGGAATAAGCGCTAATAGTTTCATGTGGTGCTGCCCGTGCGTTGCGCGGTTTCGTAGTCACTAGGGCGCCCAACATCTAGCCAAGGCTCGTGCATTGGATATGCCACAGTCCGCTGCTTACTGGCCTGCAATCGTTCAAACAGAGTGGGCATATCACAGCTCTCATTGCTGTTAAGAACATTCAAAGATTCAGGTGATAGTACGTAAATACCAGCATTAATGTGGGTACGCGCAATTGGCTTTTCTTCGAAGCCAATGATATCTAACCCTTGAGTTTGTACCACCCCAAAAGGATGCTGCCATTCGTGCGTTCGTACTGCCATAGTCGCTGCCGCCTGATGGCGGATGTGAAAGTCCAGTAGTTCTCCGTAGTTGATGTCTGTAAGTACGTCGCCGTTCGTCACAATAAAGGGCGCTTCTGGTGGTTGAGTCAAAAGACCAAGCGCTCCAGCGGTTCCTAAAGGTGAATTTTCTCGGATGTACTCGATACGTGCGTTCATCTTTGCGCCGTCACCGAAATAGTCTTCGACCATGTGGCCGAGGTAGTGAATAGCGAGAATGAAATGGCTGAATCCATTGGCCATGGCTCGCTCGATGATATGTTCAAGCATAGGTTTATTACCTACTGGAAGCATTGGTTTCGGACAATGTTCTGTATGGGGGCGTAGCCTTGTCCCCTTGCCGCCAGCCATAATTACCATGACGTTGGGTCTTGCCTGCTGAGTGGTGATCTGATCCCAAAGATGTAATCCAGTGACCTGCCGGTTTTCGTCCACCACTGGAATCTGTTGGATCTTGTTCGCCACCATTAACTGAATGATGGTTTCGCGCGCCATATCTGGCGGCACGACAAAGGGATTTCTGTGGATGACCGTGGTGATAGGGCTGCTCATGTCTAGCCCTCGTAGTAGCCCACGGCGAATATCTCCATCGGAAATAGTACCTTCCAACCTACCGTTGCCATCGACGACAAGCACTATTTTGATGGCAACCTTGTCAAGGTTGCTGATAGCTTCTTGAAGCGTTGCGGAGTTGGTAAGTAGCGCATGTCGCCAAGCTTTTATTTCGTGGGTATTCATTGTGGACTCTGATCTTTTTCGTACGGTAGATTATGGAAATGTTTTTTCATCAACTTCTCCAGAGGATGTTTATCAAGCACCTCGATGATCTTTTGAATTGCTCCACCTTGCCCGTAAGGATTTAATGTATTTCTAAGATTTTCCTTAAAGGCGGGGCTATACAGCGTAATGACAGCATCAGTGATCTTCGTTCTGATGGGTTCACAATGGATAACGCTCGAAGCTGCTAATCTTCCTTTCTGCCTGTCCCCTATGTTGACTGTACCTATTCCCATGCTGGGGGCCTCTGCCAAGCCACTCGATGAATTGCCAACCACCCCGTCAACATATTTCATGCAAGACAAGTAGCGGAGTTGTCCAAGCGATGAATACACTCGCGAATTAGAGTGAACAGATACAAAGTCGTCGACCATCTGGGCTAGTTCGCGCCCGCCTGTGTCGGCGTTGGGCATTGTGAAAATCAAGCCAGTGTCTTTTAGTTCGTGCAGTACGTTAAGCAGTTCCTGCATTTGTTGAGCTGAACTACCAGAGTCAAGAGTCGCCGGATGAAAGGTAATTAGCAGGTTGCGGGCTTGAAATTTGAAATCCAGACTCGCTTCTAGTTCCTCTTTGCTCAACAATGTGATGCGTTTAATTGCGTCAATCCCTAACCCGCCAACATTAAATACCCTGTCCGGAGATTCACCGAGCTGAATAACACGTCGCCGGTATTCCTCGGCAGCCACGAAGTGAAGGTGCGACATTTTTGTAATCGAATGGCGAATGGCTTCGTCAAATGCACCTTCAGTTGTCTCGCCGCCGTGAAGATGTGCAATCGGAATTCTGGCGATTAAAGCAGCAGCCGCAGCCGAAAAAATTTCGAAGCGATCACCCAGTAATACTATTATGTCGGGTGTAAGTCGTTCGTAAGCATCGGCAAGACCGATCAAACCCAAGCCCATGGACTTTGTTATGGCAGCCGCGGTGTCGGCACTTAGCAGCATTTCTACTTTCGCGTCTATCTGAAAACCGGCCTCCTCTATTTCTCGATAGGTAAGCCCGAATTCGGGTGACAGGTGCATGCCAGTTGCAATTGTTTGTAGTTGAAGGCCGGGTGCGTTTTGAATATCATTCATAAGGTAGCGCAACAGACCAAATTCGGCACGTGTTCCTGTTACTACGCATACTTTTCGCGTCATAGATCTATTAACTCATCAATGCCAAAGTTGCGCTTGGCTGTTCTCCCGATCACCAGGTCCCATTGCATTGGGCTAATGCCAGTACCTGGCCGTTTCACTGCCAGATTGTCTTCGGTAAGTAGGTCGCCAGCTTTAATTTCTTTTGCGGCAACAATAGATTTGCGTGCAATAGGTTTGTTCTTAAATTCACTGGTGCTTGGGCGCTTTATTCCATCTCCTAAAGCAACTTCTATATTCCTGATCCCCTCGATCATCGCCTTCAGTTGATGGGGTTCTAGGCTAGCTTTGTGGTCTGGGCCGGGTAGGTTACGGTCAAGCGTGAAATGTTTTTCGATGATTCGCGCTCCCAATGCAACTGCAGCGATCGGTATTTCGATGCCGTGAGTGTGGTCGGAGTACCCAACTTCAACACCAAGGGCCCGTTTCATATTAACCATTGCGCGTAGGTTTACGTCAGCCATTGGGGTAGGGTATTCGGTGTTGCAATGAAGTACGGTAATTCTTGATCTCGGTGTCCCAGCCTTTTCAATGGCTTCTATAGTCGCTTCAATTTCACCCAGATTGGCCATGCCAGTCGATAAAATTACTGGCATTCCAAATTGGGTCATATAGCGAATGAGGGGAAGGTTAGTTAGTTCTCCCGAAGGTATCTTGACTTGGTCAATGCCCAGCTCTCGAAGCATATTAAAGCTTTCTTCATCGAAGGCGGTTGAGAAAAAGCCAATTTTGTAGCGACGACATTCTTCTATCAGTATTTCGTGATCAGCCCGCGTAAGCTCAAGCTTTTTAACCATTTCATATTGACTTTCACGCTCAGCAGTCGTGGCTTTTTGGTATTCAGCTTTTGGTGCTTTTAACGAGATACTTTTGGATGTGATGAAACTTTGAAATTTAACGAGGTCCGCTCCTGCAAGAGCAGCTTCGGCTATTAACCGTTTTGCTAGTTCGATTTGCCCATTATGATTAACTCCAGCTTCAGCGATTATTAGTGTTCTCATTTAATCCTCTTGGCAGGAATTCCAACATAAACCGCATCGGGTTCACAAGTCTTTACAACCACAGAGCCTGAGCCAATAATTGTGTTTGGGCCAATACAGAGTTTTTCATCAATTTCACCTTGGTTTATTGATGCCCCGGTACCAATCCACGACAAGTTTTTAATTTGCACATTGCCTGATATGCATGCCCCAGGGGCAATATTGACGTAATCTTCAATTATCGTGTCATGGCCTACGGTACAGTTCAGGTTGAAGATGCTGAAATTCCCAATACAAATGTTGTTGGTAAACCGTGAGCCTGCACAAATGATTAGGCCTTGTCTGTCAACCAGTCTCTCTCGCTGCCCGAGACCAAAGGTTGCGCTAGAGTGTATTAGGTTTACAAACTTGAGGGAGCTCATATATTTCGAGGCTAGTTTTTTTCGAACAGAGTTTTCTCCAATTCCAATTGTGTAAGTCATGTCTCTATACTTGTAAAGATCAGTCTCGAGAATTATTTCTCCGATATTCGCGTTCAATTCCAGATCACATATGTCTTGGGCAATATAAACTGGGCTCAAGCCTTGGTCGTAGGCTATATCTGCAGTTTCTCTAGCGAAGCCAGACGTGCCGAAGATTCCAATCCTTTTGCTCATTAAGCTAACTCCTGAATTACGCTGCTGGGCAGATTTACGACACGTGCCTCTAGCCAATTAGCATTATTGAGGCCATCTGATCTGCAGGTCTGATACATCGGAAGCTTGTTCATTAATGTCCAAATCGGGCGCGTCATCACCCCGCATTCATTTGTAGCCTTCAGCAACGCATCGCGCTGCGCTCTATCTTCACAAATCACGGCATTTAACCAGTAGTTAGATTTGCAATCGTTGGGCTCTTGAAAAAACTTGAGTTCGCTGTGCTGCAAAAAGCTTTTGTATTGTTGTGCAAGCTTTCGCTTGGCTTGTACGAACGTATTCAGCATTTCAAGCTGCGCGCAACCCAACGCCGCATTTAAATTGGGCATGCGGTAATTAAAGGCTACTTCATCATGAAAAAACTCGTAAGGATGAGCGCGTTTTGCAGTGGTAGTTAGATGCTTGGCTTTGAATCCAAGCTCAGCATTGCTTAGCACCATGCCACCTCCTCCGGTGGTCATTACTTTGTTCCCGTTAAAACTCAACGTTCCCAGTAGACCAAAAGTACCAGTGTGTTTACTTTTATAAAGGCTACCCAACGATTCAGCGGCGTCTTCAATCAAGTGAATATTCCACTGCTTACATACTTCGATAAGTTCATCAAGTTTTACCGGGTGCCCAAATGTGTGCATTGGCAGGCAGGCGCGAATGGCTTGATGACTTCCTTTCAATCTGCAAGTACCATCTGAATCAAGGTGGGCGTTGTCTGCAAGCCATTGGCTTGTGGCCAACGGACTTAAGCCCATGGTGTCAAGGTCTACATCGAGAAACACGGGCTCGGCACCGCAATATCTGATTGCGTTACAGGTGGCTACAAACGTGAGTGATTGGGTAAGTACAAGATCGTTTTGTTGCACACCAGCCAAGATTAGCGCGGTATGAAGTGCTGCGGTTCCGTTGACCACAGCTGTAGCCTTTTCGGCGCCTGTGTACTTGGCCATATCACTTTCAAAGCGGTCAACGTAAGCGCCTACGCTAGAAACAAATGTGGAACGAATGGTATCCACCACATACTCTTCTTCCCGACCATTAAACACCGGAGCATGTAACGGAATAAATTCCTTGGTTTCGTACTTGGCGCGGATGAATTCCACTAACTGAGAAAACATGGTGTTTTAGACGTTGTAAATGTCGGCTTTATACTTGGCTAAATTACCTGGTTTGGTGAACCATTCAATCGTTGCCTCTAGTCCCTTACGGATAGAGTATTTGGGCTCAAATCCGGTAAGTTCTCGAATTGTCGTGTTGTCACACCACAACCGATGTACCTCTGATTTTCCGGGGCGAATTCGTTGCTCTTCTGTGATGAATTCAACGTCACTGTTCATGAGTTCCTTAATCAAGTTAAGTGTGTCTCCGACTGTAATTTCGTAATTTGAGCCGATGTTGACAGTTTGCCCAATGGCTTTGTCAGAGTTGGCGAGGTCGAGAAAACCGCGGCAAGTGTCGGCGACATAATTAAAGTCGCGCGTGGGGGAGACATCACCCAGTTTGATCTGTTTTTTGCCAGCGGCAATTTGTGTGATGATTGTTGGGATAACGGCACGTGCTGATTGTCTTGGACCATAGGTATTGAACGGTCTGGCGATTGTGAGCGGTAAATCAAAGGCATTGTAAAAACTCATGGCCATGGCATCCGCACCAATTTTCGATGCACTGTACGGGGACTGTGGTTGCAGCGGATGATTTTCATTGATAGGCACATATTGCGCTGTACCATACACTTCACTCGTTGAGGTATGTACAACACGGCTTACGTTGTTTTCGAGTGCAGCTTGGCAAATGTTCAGGGTGCCTTTGATGTTGGTGTCTACGTAGCTGTCGGGGGCGACATACGAATATGGAATTGCGATTAGCGCTGCTAGGTGATAAACGGTATCTACATTTTTGGTTATGTGCTTGCAGTAGTGAGGGTCGCGTACATCACCGTTTAACACTTCAATCTCTTTCAGGCAGTTGATGTCCTCTAACCAACCCCAGTAGTTGAAGGAATTGTACTGAGAAAGGGCTTTAACGCGATAGCCTTCCCTGACGAGAAGCTCGGTGAGGTGAGAGCCGATGAAACCATCCGCTCCTGTGACTAAAACGGTTTTCATTAGAGTTGTCCTGGGTTGTTTTTTTGCATTTTTACTGTGGATGTAGAGGTTGCTTTCAGGGTTTCTACCCTTAATATTTCAATTTCAGCCTTCAATGCCTCGTATTCTTCCATTTTCCTTTTCAGAAAGTTGCTGGTGAGCCTCGCTTTTTCAGCAATACCTCGGGGTGTAAGTACATACACATAGCCAAACTTGTTTTTGCTGTTGGCAAAGTTTTGCATTTTCACCAAGCCTTTTTCAGTCAGGGCTTTTAGGCAGTAGTTGAGCCCACCCACACTAACCCCCAGCTTTTGGGCTAGCTCGCGTTGTGTAAGGTCAGGGTTTTCTTCCAGCAACCGCATTACGCGGTAGTAGGTATCTTCTTGTAATTTGGCTTGTCGGCTAGTCATTTTTTGGGGTTTTTGGCACGCTACCGCCCTGCTGTGTAACGATCAGCAAGCGCAGGTTAACTCGTAGCTTAAACAAGTTTTGTTAAAGTTTGAACAATGATTTTAATTAAATGTTTAAATATTTCATGGCCCCCGCAATTGTGGGGTAGGGCCGTTGTGTGTCTGCGGCTGGTTTTTTTGTTAACAATAGGTAGGTTAATGGGTTCACATGGTCGACCAAAACTGTGGGTGGCTTTACTATGTATCAACGAAAGTATCAACCGTAAATCAGCATCACACTTATCGAACTGAAAATGACTCCAACGAATCGAGTAATCCCAGTCATTCTATGCGGCGGCGCAGGCACGCGCCTTTGGCCCTTGTCACGCAAAAACTTTCCAAAGCCCTTTTTGAAAGTAGGTGTTGAAAGCCTGATTGCGCAAACCGTGCGGCGTGCTGCTTCTGTTGCAAAAGCTGCTGAATCGAGCGATGTGTTGTTGGTGAGCAATGAGAGCTATCAATTCCTGCTGCAAGATGAATGCATGCCTGTGTTGAAAAGCGAAGGTGGTGGGATTGCTTTGCACCAGCTTTTGGAGCCGCAAGGCCGCAACACCGCACCTGCAATTGCACTGGCTGCACAGTGGGCGCAGGCTCGTTACCCCGGTGAAAACCCGGTGTTGTTGGTGCTGCCCGCTGATCATTTAATCAATCCCGTGGCTGAGTTTGTGCGTGTGGCGCAGCAAGCTGTGGCCGCTGCACGCAAGGGCTGGCTCACTTGTTTTGGTATTACGCCCAGCACACCCGAGACTGGTTTTGGTTACATTCAGCAAGGTACGCCTGTCGACGAAATCAACGGTGCATTTGCTGTGCAGCGCTTTGTTGAAAAACCAAAATTTGAAGTGGCCATGGAATATTTGGCCAGTGGCCAGTATGTGTGGAATGGCGGCATGTTTGCGCTGCGTGCAAGCGACCTGTTACAGGCGCTCGAAAACAACGAGCCCAGCGTGGCCAGCCAGGCGAGTGTTGTTTGGGCCAGTGCAAAGGAAACCAAAAACGCCAAGGCAAGCGGCAGCGTGTTTACCTTCAACAAAGATGCATTTGCACGATTGCCCGACATCAGCATTGACTATGCAGTGATGGAAAAGGCCAGCAATGTGGCGGTGGTGGCCGCCAGTTTTCAGTGGAGCGACATTGGCAGCTGGGCGGCCCTGGCTGAACAATGCTCACCCGACACGCAGGGCAACACGGTACAGCAGGAAGGCGAAGGCCAGTTGATTTCAATTGACAGCAGCAACACCCACGTGCGCTTGGGTAACCGGGCTGTGGCCACGTTGGGTGTTGAGAACCTGTTGATTGTGGACACGCCCGACGCTTTGCTGGTGGCTGACAAAAGCCGCCATCAGGATGTGAAAAAGGTGGTTGAAACCTTGAAGGCGCAGGGCAGTGAACTGGTGAACTTTCACCCCACCGTGCACCGGCCTTGGGGTACCTACACTGTGCTTGAAGATTCCGCAGGCTACAAAATCAAACGCATTGAAGTGAAGCCGGGTGCATCGCTTAGTTTGCAAATGCACCACCACCGAAGCGAACACTGGATCGTGGTCAGTGGCACTGCCGAGGTCACCAATGGCGAGAATGTGTTTTTGGTGCGCAAGAATGAATCAACCTACATTCCCGCAGGAAACAAACACCGCTTGGTCAACCCGGGCGTAATGAACCTCGTGATGATTGAAGTGCAAAGTGGCGACTACCTCGAAGAAGACGACATTGTGCGTTTTGACGATGTGTACGGGCGGGCTTGAATTAGAATTAAAGCCACCAGGGCGAGTATTTAGGGTATTGGGCAAATATGGAACGTTTGAATGAAAGATCAGCCGATTTTCTAAAAGCCAGTCAGAGGTTAACCGAGGCTTGTGAGCGGCCTCTGGATTCGTTCATTCGAGATTCGGTGATTCAACGCTTCGAGTTTTGTTGGGAGCTGGCCTGGAAAACACTAAAATTGCGACTTGAAGAGTTGGGTATTGTGGCCCTGAACCCCCGTGATGTTTTCAAAGAGGCTTTGGTTGCGGGGCTGATACACGATGGTAACGCCTGGAGCGAGGCCCAACGAATGCGGAATTTGTCCAGCCATACTTACGACGAGAAACTGGCGGATCAGGTGTACGAGTTTGTGAAAAACCGTGGTGACACGATGTTTCAGAATTTGGCCGGTGAAGTACGGCGCTGGAGTGAAAATTGACTGTGAGGTATGGCTTGTCGAGCCAGGTAATTGAACAGTTGAGGACTGTATTCTCCAAATATCCGACTATTGAAGTGGTCTATTTGTTCGGTTCGCGTGCCTCGGGTCACTTTAAAGATGGCAGTGATATCGACCTTGCAGTGGTTGCGTCCGCAATGACCGAGTCGAATTTTAATTCCCTGTGGAATGAAATAGATGCTTTGCCCTTGGTGTTTAAAGTTGACTGCATTCACTTTGAGAAACTGGAAAACGAAGCCTTGAAAAAAAATATTCTGAAAAACGGCGTTCAGTTTTATCCCGCTTAATTTTTATCCCGTGGTTTGGGTACTCATCAATTCACTCAAAGTACTTCGCAGTTGCACACCACTGAGCGGTTTGTGCAAAATCAGGAAGCCTGAGTTTCTGGCCTCCTGAATTCGACTGGGTGCGGTGTCTCCGGTCAATATTACAGCGGGTACATTTCCAAGTTGTGCTTGTAATGATTGTATGGCTTGCACGCCGGTGCTTTTGTTGCGCAGGCGGTAGTCAGCCACAATTGCATCTGGCATTCGGCCCCGGGCCATGAGTATACGCAAGGCAGTTTCCGCATCTTCTGCGGCAATGGTTGAACATTGCCAGCGGCTGAGCATTTCGGTGACGCTGGCGCGTACCAAATCGTCATCGTCAATCAACAACACAGTTTTGCCGGTCAATGGGGTTTTTCCGCCTGCTTGCACGCGGCCGGGCTCATCCATCAAGTGGCTGGCATTACCTGCTGGCACAGTCACATAAAACATCGAGCCTTTGCCCACGGTAGAGTTCACGCCAATGTCGTGGTTCAGCAATTTGCCCAGGCTGTGTGCAATGTACAAGCCCAGCCCCAAGCCTTTGGCTTTGTCCCGCTCGGGGTTGCCCAGTTGGTAGAACTCTTGAAACACGGTTTCTTGTGCGCTGGCGGGTATGCCAATACCGGTGTCGTGCACTTCAATCCGGATGTGCCCGCCCTGTTTGCGGCAACCAATCAGCACACGCCCCTCCGGTGTGTACTTGATCGCATTTTCTACATAGTTGCGAACAATCAGTTCAAGCAAGGCGGGGTCAGTGTAGGCGCAAGCTTTGGTTTTGGCCACGCGAATATCAAGGCCTTTGTGTTGTGCCTGGGTGGCCATTTCATTGCAAATGCGTTTAAGCAGTGGGGCCAACTGAACGTGGCGTGGCTTGGCAGTAATGGCAGCCGCGTTTATTCTTGCGGAATCCAGCAAGGCATTCAGCAGGTTGCGCAAGCCATAGCCTGCTTCCTGAATTCGATCCAGCAAACCTTTGCTGGGGTGGTTGGCCAGGTCTTCGCCCAGTGCATCGACCAACAGTTCGATGGCTTGCACGGGCTGCCGAAGATCGTGGCTGGCTGCAGCCAAAAAGCGGGTTTTGGCCACACTGGCTTGTTCTGCTACACGCTTTTGCAATGTCAGTTCACTAATCAGTTCTGCATTTTGAAATCGCAGACGAATGGACTGGATCACCATGTTCTGCAAGTTACGGCCATAGTTGATGTTGATCAACACATACACGAAGGCAACGCTGCCCAGAACCCAGAAGAAGGGTGTGTTTTCCCAAAAACAGCGAGCGATGAAAGGCATGGAGGCTGGCAGTGCAAACGCAGCGTAAGCCGGTGTGTGGCAGGCATGGGAGGACACTGCACCCGCCACCATGGCAGCCAAAAAAGTGGTCAGTACCATGAGTACCATGGGGTCGGTTGAGAAAAACACGACCCCCGCGAAGCCCCATAAAACACCCGATGCCGTAGTGAACTGAACGGCTACCTGTATCCAGTGTTGTGGGTCGAAATGTGCCCCCAGCTTGTTGAAATGCCGGCGCACCCACCAGCGCAAACCAGTGAGCATGTACACCGCCAACAGCCACAGCAGCAGCGCATTGCCCTGGCCAGTGTGCCAAAGCACTGCAACCAAGCCAGCTGAAGAAGCCATGACACCGTACAAAACAAAAGGCAAGTGCTCAAACAGAAGTTTGGTTTGCTCTCGCAGAATGGTGAGTTGGTGCGGGTCTTCGGCTTTCATAAATAGAGCAATGAGAGAGAGCAATAAGTAGTTTGCCCTAAGCATAAGTGGTGATGCGCTTGGCAGGCAATGTCTAAATGGGTGACCCCTAGTTTTTGTAACCCAAATTAGTGGTTATCACCCTGGAAAGTTTCCACGTATCTTGGGTGCCCCATTCGATTTCAGGCACTGGAGGTTTTTTTGCGTCAATCAATTTCACGCTTTGCGGTGTGTGTTGCACTGGTACTGACCGCAGCATGCGCCAGCAAAACACCCCTGCAGGTGGATGGCTTGGCCACCACCGGGAAGCAGTACACAAGCACCCTGAAAAAAGTAAACAGTTTTGCGCTAGACCACACGCTTGAATTCACCGCCGACTTGTTGCCGAACTTACCCCGCGACCATGCAACGTTGTTGGTGCATACACAAGCCATGCAACAAAGGGCGGCCTTGCTGCAAACCACCAGCGAATACTTCGACACGCAGGCGCTTTATTTTGCCGAGCTAAGCGCACTGGCCAAAGGAGACACCAGCACCGGCACCACACGGGCATTGCGAAAGCTGGTAGAGGCATTGAACAAAGCGCCTGATGTGGGTGGTATACCCCGCGTAAGCAAAGAGGCGGTGGCAGGCCTGGCTGGGCATGTGGCCAGTTGGAAGCACAGTGCGCAAGTGCGCGAAGAATTGCAACGCAGCGCAGAACCCGTGGCGCACGCCTTGTTGTTGAACCAGCACATTTTGCAAGAACAAATACAGTGGATTACCCAACGCGAGGAATTGGCCCGCCAGGTTGAATACCGCGAGAAAGTATTGAAGCCCTTTGTGGAAGAGAAAAAGCTGGGCGAAACCTGGAAGAACGCCTGGATGAAACACACGAAGCAGGTGCCCACCATTGAACTGTTGGAGCAGGCCAAAGCAGCCAGCATCGATATGCAACAGGCCTGGGTGAACGTGCTGCGCGGAGAAGGCAGTTTCGAGCATTTGCAGGGCGTTTTTGATCAACTCAATTCCAACATTCAGGCAGCCAACAACAATGAGCGCAACACCCATGACCCCCAGTGATTTTGAAGCTTTGCAAACCGATGTGCATGCCGTGTTTTCGGCTTTGTATTTGATTGATGTAGACCTGTTAAGCGTAGAGGAACGCAAACAACACCAACAGGTTTTGGCGGCTGCTTACCTTGCCTTTGTGAACGCCGAGAATGCCCGCTATACCGCTTTGAGCACCAAGGCGAAAAGCGAACTTGGCGAATTGGCTGGGCATGTAAAAACCATGCGTACGCAGTTGGCTGAACTGGAAGTCCCGAGCGAACAACTAGGCCTGTTGGGCAAAGGCCTGGATGCCTTGGCAAGGTTGGCGAAGCTGTTGTAGGTGCACAGCGGTTTTCCTGGCTTACTTCACATAAGATATGAAACATGCAAGGTTAACCAAGGTGAAAACATGAACCGCAAAGGCATTGTGTTGGCCGGTGGGCAAGCCACCCGCTTGTACCCGGCCACTGCCGCTGTGAGCAAGCAGCTGCTGCCCGTTTACGACAAGCCCATGATTTACTACCCCCTGAGCACGCTGATGTTGGCAGGTGTACGGGAGGTGCTGGTGATTTCAACCCCGCACGACACACCGCGATTCGAACAATTACTGGGCGATGGCAGCCGTTGGGGCATGCGAATTGATTATGCAGTGCAGGCCACACCCGGTGGTGTTGCGCAATCACTGATTGTGGCAGAACCTTTTTTGCAGGGCGCGCCCTGTGCCTTGGTGTTGGGTGACAACCTGTTTTATGGTCAAAACCTGGTTCGGCAAATGCAATATGCCTACGGGCAAAAACAGGGTGCCACCGTGTTTGCGTATTCCGTGGCCAACCCGCAAGCCTATGGCGTGCTTGAATTGAATGCTGAGGGTGCAGTGATTGGTGTGGAAGAAAAACCTGCGCAGCCCAAAAGCAAACAGGCGGTGACCGGCTTGTATTTCTTTGACGGGCAGGCCGCTACCATTGCCAAAGGCTTGACACCCTCAGCACGAGGCGAGCTTGAAATCACCGATGTCATTCGAACCTACTTGACCATGGGGCAGCTTGAAGTTCAACACATGGGGCGTGGGCAGGCCTGGCTGGATACCGGTACCGCAGACAGCTTGCTGGACGCGGCCAACTTCATTCAAACCATTGAGCGCAGGCAAGGCTTAAAGGTAAGTTGCCCTGAAGAAATTGCGTGGCGCAACCAGTGGATTACTTCGGCACAGTTGGCTGCGCTGGCCAAGCCATTGCGCAACAGCGGTTATGGCGATTACTTGCTGGGCTTGCTGGAGGCGGGGCTTTGAATAAGCTCGTAATTTGTTTGAATGATTTTCTGAAACTCTGGCGAAATACTGTGCCAGTCAACCAGGTCTACTTTCCAGGGCAAGTCTGATTCAGAAAAAGCCTCTGCCAAATTTGCACGAGTGCCTAAGGGAATGGCCTGGCGATCAATCAAGACCAAGTCAAGGTCTGAGAATGGTTTTGGGTTGCCATTTACTCTCGAACCAAAAGCCCACACTTCACATTGAGGAACAATGTCGCCGAGAATTTCTTGAATCAGGGCGAGTTCTTTGTCCTGTAGCTTCACTTGTTTCTCGCGTGAAGTTGCGCATTCAGAAATCTGGCCTCTTGCAAAAAAGCTGGAATTTCGGCTACCACTAGCAGGGCTACGGATTCATCGTAGGTGTGGCTGGTTCGCGAGCGCATCTCCCTGTATTTTTTCCACTGTGTCCAGTCGCTCAAAAGCAGCCCCTGTTCGTTGCCGGTGCGAATAAGGTCTTGGAAAGCCATTTCATCAATGTTGGCTGGGCTGGGAGAAGTTGATTCAAGAAATCGTTTCAGCATTTTGTGACTCAGTTCATACGTGAATTCGAAGCGTTGAATCAATCCATCCCGAATCTGTGTGTCGGTGATGTCTTTCTGATAGCGTTGAATACCTTCATCGAGTCGAAGTATGGCATTGTCGAAGGAGCTGAGTTCTAGGATCATTCTGGAATAATTAATTGGTGATATGCATGAATTGTAACCTTACTCCTTTAAAAGGCTTATTGCTTCTAACACCCACGGTGCACGCCGATGCACGCGGCCACTTTTTTTGAAAGCTTCAACGCGAAAACTTTCAAGCAGGTGGCTGGCATTCAGCCCGAGTTTGTGCAAACCAATGAATCGCTTTCAAGGCGCGGGGTATTGCGCGGCCTGCACTGGCAAACTGCCCCCAAGGCACAGGGCAAATTGGTGCGTGTGGTGCACGGTGCAGTGTTTGATGTGGCCGTGGACCTGCGTGAAAATTCGGAAACATTTGGCCAGTGGTATGGTTGTGAATTAAGCAGCGCCAACCATGTTCAGCTGTGGATACCGCCTGGTTTTGCACACGGTTTTTTAACGCTGACCGACACCGCAATTACCAGTTACCAGGTGACCGAGCACCACAGCCCCGAGCACGAACATTGCCTTGCCTGGAATGACCCGGTGTTGAACATTGATTGGCCATTGAAGCAGGCTGGTGTTGCAAAGCCAACCCTGTCGCCCAAAGACGAACAGGGTATGGCTTTTACAAGCTTGAGTTGATTACAAATCGACGCTGACAATCGCCTTGATGGTTCGGGGTGTGCCCACACCAATCAAGCCGTTGCCTGCGGTGCTGTAGTAGTTTTTGTCGGTGGGGTTGTCGACCACCAACTGAAACTGCGTGGGCGTACTGCCAATTACAGTCGAGTAACGTGCGCCCAGCGAGGCCACGGTGTAGCCGCCAATAAACGCCTGGTTTTGATCGTTCACAGCGCGCTCGCCGGTGTAGTACAAACCACCACTGAAGCTTAAGCCCGGTATGCTGATCAAGCGGTATTCCGCAAACAGGCTGGCTGTTTTTTCGGCGGTGTTTTCAGGCACACGCCCCACAGTGGCTGGGTTGCCGTCGTTTTGTAATTCCGCATCCATCAACAAGGCTGAGGCGGCAATCGAAAGTTGCTTGTTCAATTCGCCGGTCCACGCCATCTCGAACCCGCTGTAATTCGCCTTGCCGTTCAGGCCAAATACACCTGGTGTTCCGGGGGGTGAGCCTGCTGGGGCGGGTTGTAAAAATGTAGATGCACGATCAATGTCGAAATAGGCAATTTGTGCCAAGCTGTTTTGACCAATATTGAACTTGGCACCCACCTCACGCTGTTCTGATTCTGCGGGGTCGAGCAACTGGAATGCATTGGCCGCATTGGCAGGTGCCTGCCCCGATTCCTCAAGTCCTTCCACATAGCTGGCGTACAACGACACATCCTGGCGTGGCTTGTACATTACCGCCAGAGAAGGGGTTGTTTCTTGTGCATTATAAAGACGAACAGTGCGTGTACCATCGGCCAGAACACTCAGGTTTTCGGTGCGGTAGTCGCCACGGCGAAGGCCTGCCAATACCTGCCACAGTTCACCCAACTGCATGCGGTCAAATACATACAGGCCTTGGTCATCAATGGTTACAGCGGAATATGCACCTGTTAAGCTTACGTTCTGTGGTGCAATTTCACGGGGGTTGTACAGGTTTTGGTTGAACAGGCTTTGTGTGCCGGTTACGCCCGGTGTGTTGCTGGCGCGGGTGTTGGTGGTGTAGCCAAAAGACAGGTTGTGCGTAATTGGCCCAGTGACCACTTCGCCGTAAACTTCACCGCGGTAGTTGGTGTTGTCGAATTGTTGGTCGCGGCTGTAGAAAATTCGCAGCTCGCCCTCGCCGGTGTTCAGGTCGTAGTTTTGGAATTGGGAAAAGGCACGATCGCGAGTGGTTTCGGCGTAACCGGCTTCAAACAACACTCCCCAAGAATCGCTCAACACATAGTCCACGCGAGCCAGGTAGTTTTGTGCGTTGGCATCGTATTGTTGCCATTCGCCAGCCAGGTTGGTTTTGTTGTCGGGCACTGGGGGCAGGGTTACCCTGCCATTGACTGCAGGCAGCAGCGCAATTGCGGCCTGCTCGCTGACTGATTTCTCATAGTGTTCTACATCGAAGCGAAAGCTTAAGCGATCGGTGATTTTCCAGTCGTAGGCAATGCTGGCCAATTCGCGTTCGCCGCTGTAGTTGTTCACGCCAATGTCTTCAGCGCCCTTCACCAAATTAACGCGCAGGCCTTGGTTGTTGTTCTCGCCAAACTTGCGGCCCCAGTCCAGGTGGGTGGTGGCGCCGCCATGTTCATTCACACTTTGGCTCAGGCTGAGTACAGGTTTGTTGCCCGCACGTTTTGTAACAAGATTCACCACGCCCGAGGGGGGAATGAAACCGTAATACAGGGAGGATGCGCCCTTGAGCACTTCCACCTGTTGTTTGTTTTCAAGGGGCACATCGACCAGATTGATAATGGGCAGTGAACCATTGAGGCGGTAGTTGCCGCGGTTTTCTACCAGAATGCCGCGAATGGCAATGTTGTCGTAGGTTGAGCCGTTTAGTTGCGAGCGGGTAACACCGGCGGTGTTGCGCAGTGCACCGAACAGGGTGGTGGCTGATTGTGCATCCAGCACCTCGCGGGTGACCGAGTTCACGGTGAGCGGGACATCAATGGGTGCTGTGTCGCGGAAGGTGCCCACCTGCACGGCGTTACTGGAGTAGCTGCCTTGCTCGCGGGCTTGAACCTCAACTTCTTCGAGCTGATTGTTGGTGGTTTGGGCGATGGCCAAAGCTGGCAGGCCCAGGCCAAGCATGGCCAGTGCAACAGGTTTGAGTTTCATGATGATTGCTGTGGTGGATTTGGAATTTTTATGAAGACAGGATACTAAACGATAATGACTCGCATTTCTAATATCAATTATCAAAACTGTTGTTTATCCTGCGCTTTGAAGGGTTTAGAATGCGGCCTGTGCCTTATTTTGAAGAATGCAACACCATGGCCCAGTGGTATGTGATGTACACCAAGCCCCGCCAGGAAACCGTGGCGCTGGAAAACCTGCAACGCCAGAACTACCAGGTATTTTTTCCGCAAGCCCGTGTGCAAAAGCGCAAGGCGGGGCAGGGCACTGTGCAGGTAGTTGAACCCCTCTTTCCCCGCTACATGTTTATTCACCTGGAGGTGGGGGTGAGCGATTTTTCCAAGCTGCGCTCAACCAAAGGCTGTGTGGATTTGGTGAAGTTTGGCGGCAAACCTTCAGTGGTGCCTGTTGAGTTGATTGAGTTGATTCAACATCAAGTCGACTCCGATTCCGTGATCGATTTGCTGAAATTGAATGCGCTTGAAATAGGTGGTGAGGTGCGTGTGGCCGAGGGCCCGTTCGAAGGCATGATGGGCAAAATTGCATCCCAAAAAAGTGATCAACGCGTTGTCGTGCTGCTCAATGTGCTGGGCGCTGAACGCAATGTGGAATTGGCCCGCAGTCAGCTGGACAAAGCCTGAATCTCGCCTAGAACTGACCTCAGCTTGTTGAGAAAATACTCGGGCTCGACGGGCTTTAACATCCAGCCTTGAACACCTACGGTTTTTGCTTCGGCCACCATACCTTTGTCAGACAAGGCGCTCATGACAATGATTGGCGTGTGCTTGGCCACATGCCGCACCCGTTTACAAAACTCCAGGCCGCTGATGCCTGGCATATTGATGTCAGTCACGATGAGGTCGGGTGTGCCGTGGTCGACAATGTATTGCAACCCTTCTTCGGCACTGGATGCGGTTTGGGCGTCAAACCCGGCTTGACGAATTACTTCCGCATAAACACTGCGAATGGAGCGCGCATCATCAAGCAACAAGACCGTTTTCATACTGATTTCCCATTTCACCGAGGTTGTTACAGTGGAATGTTAAATCAGCATGAAATGTTAATGACAACTTTTAACCAAAGTTAACCATGGCTTACGCTGTGCTTACTTGGTGCGGTTCCAGTCGTTGATGCAACCCACTTGCACTGTGTTGCGTGCCACAGGGCCGGTTTGGGTCAGTGTGCGGTTTTCACCGGGCATGATGTACAGTTCGGTCAGCTGTGCGCCCACCAGCACGCGGCAACGTTTGGGGTGCTCTTTGTGTTGGTTTTCAACGTAAATGACGGTTTCTTCGCAAGACTGTGTCACCTTGGCTTTGGTGGTGCCGTCCGACAAATCTTGTTCCTGCTTGCCTTCGATGTTGCACAGGGTGGCTGAAGTGCCGCTGTTTTCAGCGGTATTGCCTTCATTGTTATTGGGTGTTGGTACTACGGCCACGCATGCGGCGGCCAGTGAAGAGGCCGCTGCAATCAGGCCCAAGCGTGTGATGAGTTTCCCATTGATAGTCATGTTCTGTCCCTAATAAATTAAAAAGCTGGCTGATGCCTGTGATAATTGAAATACTGCCCTGATCTGCACAATTGATATTGTGACTTATTGTGTATTTTTTTAGTTCAGGTTTTATTCTAAGCAATTTACTGATAGATCATGACTTTACTTGTTACGGGCTCCGCAGGTTTTATCGGTTCATGTTATGTGCGCCAGCATTTTGAGCACAGCGTTGAGCCCGTTGTAAGCCTGGACGCCTTGACTTATGCCGGCCACCTGAGCACCCTGGGCCCGGTATTGAAGCGACCTGAGCACACATTTGTACACGCCTCCATTGGCGATGTAGATGCCGTGCGCGCTATTTTTGAGAAACACAAACCCCGCGCGGTGTTGAACTTTGCCGCAGAAAGCCATGTGGACCGGTCCATTCTTGGGCCGGGCGAATTTATTGAAACCAATGTGGTAGGCACCTACCGTTTGCTGGAATGCGCACGCGAATACTGGAATGGTTTGCAAGGCGAGGCCAAGGCCGGTTTTCGGTTTTTACATGTGAGTACCGATGAGGTATACGGCACGCTGAAACCAAAAGACGCCCCATTTCCTGAAACCAACCGTTACGAACCCAACAGCCCTTACTCGGCCAGCAAAGCAGCCAGCGACCACCTTGTGCGCGCCTGGCACCACACCTATGGCTTGCCCGTGCTAACCACCAATTGCAGCAACAATTACGGGCCTTACCACTTTCCGGAAAAGCTGATCCCGCTGTGCATCATGAATGCCTTGAATGGAAAGCAGTTGCCCGTGTACGGCGATGGGCAGCAAATTCGTGACTGGCTTTTTGTGGAAGACCACACACGCGGCATACGCACCGTGCTTGAAAACGGCATGCTGGGCGAAACCTACAACATTGGTGGCTGGAATGAAAAAGCCAACATCGACGTGGTGAAATTGATTTGCAACTTGCTGGATGAACTCCAACCCCGAGCAGATGGTATTTCGTATTCAACGCAAATTGCGTTTGTCACCGACCGCCCAGGGCATGATCGCCGATACGCGATTGATGCGCGAAAAATTGAACGCGAGTTGGGGTGGAAGCCGGTTGAAACTTTCGAGACTGGCATTCGGAAAACGGTGCAGTGGTATTTGGCAAACCAAGCATGGGTTGCAGAAGTAACCGCTGCTAGGTGATTGTTTTAGCCCAATCGGCGGCGGTGTTTCGATCGCCTCGCCTTCAAGAAAACCTGCCCGTTTGAATTCACCCGCCACGGTCGGCCGAAGGCGGCACCGAGACTCGGCTCGCTTTTTTGCCGAGCGAGGTGAGTCAGGGTGAATCTCAAAAAGGGAAATACAGGTTTTCTGGCGAGAGATTGAAATTCGCGCCGATCGGGCCAAACAAACCAACGGTTAAGCAAGCCTGCAATCAATACGGTTAAACTATCGCAACAGTTTTCAGGAGAACTTCGCTTTGGGAATTCGCGTACTCGTGCTTGGCGCACAAGGCCAGCTTGGTCACACCATCGGACAACATGCCAAGCCTGCTCTGATGGAAACGATGGACGCCTGCATCAGCTACGGCCGCGACAAAGCGGACCTTGCCAAACCCGACACCCTGATCAATGCCCTGAAAGACGTACGCCCCGACGTAGTTATCAACGCTGCTGCCTACACCAACGTAGAAAAAGCAGAAACCGAAACTGAACTTGCACACGCCATTAATGCAAAGGCAGTGGGCATTTTGGCCGAGCAATGCAAAAAGCAGGGCGTGGCGCTGGTGCATTACAGCACCGACTATGTATTCGATGGAAAAGCCAGCAAGCCCTACGCAGAAACCGAGGTCACCAACCCACTCAGCGCTTACGGGAAATCGAAACTGGAAGGCGAAAAATACCTGAAAGAAGTGGGCGGGAATTGGGTGGTGTTTCGCACGGGTTGGGTGTACGGCCAGCGTGGCAATAACTTTTGCCGAACCATGATCAAGCTCGCGCAAGAGCGAGACACACTGAAGGTGGTTGACGACCAAACTGGTGCGCCAACACCCGCAAACTGGCTGGCTGAACTGGGGCTTACCGTGGCAGGTGTTGTGGCCATGCACCGTTACAAAACCATGGGCAAGTTGGCGCCCACTTTTCTGCCCGACTTTCCCTCTGAAATTCCCAGCGGTGAAATTTTTCACGCCAGTGCGGCAGGGGTAACTACCTGGTTTGACTATGCGTGTTTGGCGATTGAACATGCACACAAGCAAGGCGTTGTTCAGCGCATGCCCAACATTGAACGTGTAAAAACTGCCGACATGAATTTTGCGGCACAACGCCCGGCTTACTCGGTGTTGGACAACACAAAGTTAATGAACACCTTCCGCGTAAACCCACCGGAGTGGACGAAAGGTGTTAGAAACTTTGTGCTCAATTATTGAGATCCTGCTGAGGATCAAGCAGGCGATGTTGAACAAGTGAACGCTCAAATGCGTTGCACCTTTTCATTTTTTCAATCACTGCATCAAGATCATCGTAGACAAAAGCAGCGGTCCACGCTTGAATTCTCTGCATTGCCGAAATAAACGGAATCGGATTTCCCTCGCGACTTAATTCACGCAGACAGTCTAAATACTCCTCCCGGAAAAGCGTAGGGATGATAATTCGACACGCACCCACTACCGACAATTCAGAGTTCATGACTAATCTTGCCAAGCGACCATTACCATCGTTGAATGGATGAATTTCTGACACAAGAAACATGGTGAATAATGCGCGCGCAAGACCTGCAGGAATAGTGGGCAGCAACATGGATCCCTGAACCAGAGTACCGCGTACTAACTGGGGTTCGACAAATTCGGTATTGCCCGCACGGTTGCGCTTTAACTTGAATTCTCCCGGCTCTACCTCGGGCCGTTCTTGCATTTGATCCCAATGCCGTTTGCGAAGTTGAGTTTCGACGGGAATGCCTGAGGCCAATACTTGATGCATCCAGGCCGGGGTCACTGCTTGACGAAATACACCAAGAATATCGTGCGAGTCTTTGGGGCGAGACAACATGGGTTTGCCGAAGAGTACAATCTCGCGCGCTTCCTCAATATCAAATTCAGTGCCTTCAATGAAATTGGAAAAGTACGATTCAAGAAAAGCAAAGTGAATCATTGCTTCGGGCGTGCATGCCGCTTCTTCAGCTTGTTTCAAGGGTTGTGATCGCAACGCAGCAGCCAGTTTTTCAAACAACTCTAGCCTGTCAGCATCGTAAGGAAGCGCAGCTGTGAGTGCGCGCCCTTGGGTCGTGGTCAGTGTAGAGAGGCGAGTTTTTAGAATGCTGCCTATGAGCGAATCAAGAACAAGGAACTCCTTCGGCAGCTTCAGTGCTTGAGCAAGTGAACGCGCTGCTTCCCGAAGTGTTGCAAGAGCCTGTTCTCCGCGCGCAGTGCATAGGGTCAACAAGCGAGATTCGACCGCCTCGCGCCCAACAGCTTTTTTGAAAGTCCCTCGGCTAGGTGAAAGATTTTCCAGCAGGCACCTCGCCTCTGATGGAAAGTAAATTGCCCGCCCTTGCATTGGTATGTCACCGGGTTGGGGTGGGGGCCCTTTCACTGCAACTATTTGTAAGCCGGGAAGTTGTACTTTTCGGTTGCTGGTGTATGTAATGTACAGTAGTCCCTGCTCTGGCAAGCCGCCGTTAAAAGCGCTGCGAAACGATACGACTGAATTCGGAAACAGGGCAGAAACAACTCTGATTCGTTCACGTGCAAGTAGTGCAGGCCAGCTTGTATCCGACAAATTGCTTGCAATACCTTTGGCGACCAGTTTGAGTTTTCCGGCTTTCAATTGCCTCTGAACAGCGCGAATTTGCGCGGAGTTCAGCTCGGAGTAAAGAATCAGTGAGCTATCAAGAGTTGTCGCGTTTTTAGTAGTTAACTGTGCACACATGCGAATTTTGTCGTGTTTTGTGATGCTAAAAGTATAACTTTGTCGTGATATAGGTGGTTAGGGATATCTTTGCCAGTTTCAATGAATGCGCAGCACTGTGCTTTTCACAGAAGCCCAAGCGCCCACCATGACCAGCACCACCCACACCAGAATCAGCCCCAGCGCGGTAATGCCGCTGGGTTGCTCAAAGCGGAAGTCGCGATCAAATTCACGAATGAAGGTGCCGGCGGCATCGTCGGCCAGGCCCATGGCACCGCTTACCACGGCATAAGCCAAACCAAAGGCGACCAGCGCCAGGCTGACTGACCACCACAGGGTGGGGCGGCCCACTTCGGTGTCGGTGGCCCCCAGCGATTTCAACACATGCACTTCAGCCTGGTTGCGAATCAGCTGCAAGCGCACGGTATTGAAGGTAACCACCAACACCATGCCTGCAATCAACACAGCCAGTGCCATGGCAATAATTTGTGTGCCGTTCAATACCGATTGAAGGCGGCGAACCCACTGCGCGTCGTATTGAACATGTTCCACGCCTGTGAAGTTTTGCCACTGCGCAATTTTTGCTTCTATGGCTTGGGTGTCGGTGGTGGCGTCCACTTCAAGCACCACCACCACGGTGTAGGGCAGGGGGTTTTCAGGCAAGGCTTGCGCCAAATCGGGTGTTTGGCTTTGCGTGCGCAAACGTTCCATGGCCTGCTCGGGCGTGACGATATTCACGCTGTCCAAATCGAAATCGCGCTTCAGTTGTGCGGCTGCACTTTTTACGGAATCAAGTGTGGCATCCGGTTTGAAGTACAAGCTGATTTCAGGGTCGCCCACCCAACGGTCCATGCTGGGCACAATCGCGCTTAACCCCTGTGCAATCGTCCAGGGCATGGCCAATGCAATGGCAAGTACCAGGGCGTTGAACAGGTGACCAAGTGGTTCATCAAGCCACAGCTTTAAACCGGCAGAAATTGAAAACCACTGCAAACGTAACCAACGCATGTGTTGTCTCTTAAAAGTGGATCAAGCCCCGTAGGCCTTGTTCAGAAAGTCTTTGGAAAAAGTTTGCACGCCTGCCTCGCGGCCACCGTTGTGCGACAAATCGGCGGGTGCTGGCAACACTGCGCCTTCGCCCAGTTTCAAACGATGTGTTACTCGGTTAAAACGGTGTGCCTCGTGGGTGGCCACAATAATGGTGACTCCCGCGCGGTTGAATTCTTCCAGCAAGCCCACCACGCGCGCGGCCGATTCATCATCGAGCTGGGCGGTGGGTTCGTCGGCCAGTACTAGGGCTGGCCGATTAACAACCGCGCGTGCAATTTGCAAACGCAGTTGTTGCCCGCCCGACAATTCACTGGGCAGCATGCGGTCGGTGTGGCTTAAGCCCACGCGGGCCAGCGCGGCCTTCACGCGGCTTTGAATGTCGGTATCGCTCAAGCCCACCACGCGCAGGGGCAGGGCCACGTTGTCAAAGCAGCTGCGGTTGTGCAGCAGTTCAACGTCCATGCCTGTGTAGCCCACATTGCGCCGGTAGTGCGCACGTTCTCGCCGGTTCAGGCGTGCTATGGAGCTTTTGCCCACCAAAATGTCGCCACTGCTGGGTTGTTCAAACGTGGCCAGCAATCGCAATATAGAGCTTTTGCCCGCGCCGGAATGGCCTTCCAGCAGTGTGAATGAACCTTTGGGTAGCTGAAAATTCACGCCCTTCAAGGCGGCGTGGGTGCCGTACTTCAAAGTGACGTTTTTGAATTGGATCATGCGGTTTGGTTTCCGTCAGTGTCGATGCCAACCAAGGCGTTGGCGAATTCCCGGGGGCTGAAAGGGCGCAGGTCGCCCAGCTTCTCGCCCACGCCAATAAAGGCAACTGGCACGCGGGTGCTCATGCTCATGGCTGCCAGGATTCCGCCTTTGGCCGTGCCGTCCAGTTTGGTGACCACCAGCGCGGTCAGTGTAAGTGCATCGTTGAATGCCTTGATTTGTTGCAAGGCGTTTTGACCATTGGTGGCATCCACCACCAGCACAATTTCGTGGGGTGCGTCCACCTTGGCTTTGCCCAGTACTTTCTTGATTTTTTTCAGCTCTTCCATGAGGTGAAGCTGCGTGGGCAGGCGGCCTGCGGTGTCGCAAATCACGATGTGTTTGTTTCGTGAAATACCGGCCTGTACTGAGTCGAATGCCACTGCGCCGGGGTCGCTGCCCTCGGCAGAAATGACATCGACATTGCTGCGTTGGGCCCACACATCCAGTTGTTCTCGGGCTGCTGCACGAAACGTGTCGCCAGCGGCCAACAGAACGGAATAACCAATTTCAGCATAGTGGTTGGCCAGTTTGCCGATGCTGGTAGTTTTGCCTGCGCCGTTTACACCCACCACCATCATGACCAATGGGCGGGCACGGTCTACGCCCATGCTGGTTTCCAGGGGGCGCAGCAAATCGAACACTGAATCGCGCAGCACCAGGCGCACGTCTTCGGGCCGGGTGAGGCCTTTCTGGTACACCGTGTCGCGCACTTTCTGCATCAGCAGTTCGGTGGCGGGCAAGCCGCAATCGGCCAGCAGCAGGCGTTCTTCCATTTCTTCGAAAAAGGCTTCATCGACCTTTTCGCCGGTGAACATGGAGGTAAGGCCGGAACGGGTTTTGGTCAAACCCGATTTCAAACGACCAAGCCAGTCCTGTCTCTGCCCAGGAATCTGCATGTAAAACTCCAATTGAGGAAACTAAGCGGTGTGAACGACTGTCAGACAGCGAGATGTTGAATGACTTATTCTACCATTGAGGTTAAAACGGACGTTTGCTGTAAAAGGTGTCTTGAATGATAAAAACAGGTTTTCAACTGAATCGGCGTTGGGCGGCACTGGCTGCTGGCGTTTTGCTGATTGCAAGTGCTCAATTGCTGATGGTCAACGCGGCGAATGCCGCTGATGGCGATGTGACTGAATACAAACTGAACAACGGCTTGCGTGTGGTGGTGAAGGAAGACCACCGTTCGCCCACCGTGGCGCACATGGTGTGGTACAAGGCCGGTTCGATGGACGAGTACAACGGCACCACCGGTGTGGCCCACGTGCTTGAGCACATGATGTTCAAAGAAACCAAAACCCTGAAAGTGGGCGAGTTTTCCGAAACTGTGGCGGCCCTGGGTGGGCGCGACAATGCGTTCACCAGCCGTGACTACACCGCTTATTTTCAGCAGCTTCAGGCCAAAGACTTGAGCAAAGTGATGGCGCTTGAAGCTGACCGCATGGCCAATCTTATTCTCAGCGAAAGCGAGTTTGAGAAAGAAATCAAGGTGGTGATGGAAGAACGCCGTTACCGCACCGACGACCAGGCCACAGGCAAGCTTTACGAGGCATTCATGGCCACGGCTTTTCAGGCCAACCCCACGCGCACACCGGTAATTGGCTGGATGAGCGACCTTGAAGCCATGACGTACAAGGACGCACGCAAATGGTATGACACATGGTACACACCCCAGAATGCAGTACTGGTGGTGGTGGGCGATGTGCAACCCGCGCAGGTAAAAGCCATGGCTGAAAAAACCTATGGCAAGGTCAAACCCAAGAAGCTGGAAGAGCGTAAGCCGCAGGAAGAGCCCAAGCAAGAGGGAATACGCCGTGTACAAGTGAAGGCACCAGCCGAGAACCCGTATTTGATCATGGGTTTTAAAGTACCCAAGTTAACTGATGTGCTGAAAGACCGTGATGCGTATTCACTGGCCGTGTTGAGTGCTGTGCTGGATGGTTATTCCGGTGCGCGTTTGAATCGCGAATTGGTCCAAAACCAGAAAGTGGCTTTGCAGGTGGGTGCCAGTTACGACATGACAGGCCGTGGCCCCTCGCTGTTTTATCTGGACGGTTCGCCAGCCGCCGGCCAAACCGTAGAGGCGTTGGAAAAGGCTTTACTGGCCCAGGTGAAGAAAGTGGCTGATGAAGGTGTAAGCGAAGCAGAACTGGCCCGCGTGAAAGCGCAGTTGATTGCCAGCCAGGTGTACAAACGCGACTCCGTGTACGGGCAGGCGGTGGAAATTGGCCAGAACCTGACCATTGGTTTTGAGGTGGGCGACATTGACCGAATGATCGAGCAGATCAAAACCGTGACTGCGAAGGAAGTGCAGTACGCCGCGCAGAAATTCTTTGATCAAGACCAGCTGACCGTGGGCACCTTGTTCCCCTTGCCGATCGACCCGAACAAGAAAGACGCGCCGCCCAAGGGTTTGACTCATTGAGCACCAACAAGTTATGCAGGGATTTACAACCATGTTGAGTAGCAAGAACAAAGTATTCATTCGCGGCTTGTTTGCCGCGGGTGCCACCGCAGCAGCAGTATTTGCAGCGCCTGCCAATGCCGCATTGCCGATTGAAAGCTGGACTGCGGCCAGTGGTGCGAAAGTGATGTTCATGCGCGCTGAAGCGCTGCCCATGCTGGATGTGCGGGTGGACTTCCCCGCGGGCAGCCGCGCTGACCCCAAAGGCAAAGAAGGCCTGGCCAGCGCCACCGGCGACATGATTGGTCGTGGTGCAGAAGGCCTTTCCGAGAATGACATTGCAGACGGTTTTGCCGACACGGGTGCACAGTTTTCCGGCGGTGCCAGCAGCGATTCTGCCGGGGTGCAATTGCGCACACTGACCTCCGAGCCTGAGTTCTCAAAAGCAATTTCCTTGATGAAAACCGTGCTGCAAAAGCCGGTGTTCAATGCCGACATTCTGGCGCGTGAAACCGCACGCAGTGTGGCTGGACTGAAAGAGGCTTTGACCAAGCCCGACACCTTGGCTGACCGGGCATTTGCCACAGCGCTTTACCCGAATCACCCATACGGCACGCACACCACGGAAGCCAGCCTGAAGGCGATTACCCTGGCCGATGTGGAGCAGTTTTACAAAACCCGTTACCTGGGTAACAAGGCGGTGGTTTCGCTGGTGGGCAATATTACCCGCGCACAAGCTGAGAAACTTGCCAATGAGTTGACCGCTGGCTTGCCCAAAGGTGAGCTACAAGGCAACGCCTTGGGAGGTGCCGACTATCAAGAATTACAGGCGGCCATGAAAGGCCAGACCATTCAAATTGACCACCCGGCTGCCCAAAGCCATATTTTGATGGGCTTGCCCGCCATGCGCCGTGGCGCACCGGATTACTTTGATTTGCTGGTGGCCAACCATGTGTTGGGTGGCGGTGGTTTTGTGTCGCGTTTGATGAACGAAATTCGTGAGAAGCGTGGCTTGGCGTATAGCGCCTATTCTTACTTCATGCCAGCAGGCGATGCAGGCCCATTCCAGGCAGGCGTGCAAACCAAGAAAGAGTCCACTGCACAAGCTGTGCAAATTATGCGGAAAACCATTCTGGATTTTATCGAGAAGGGCCCCACACAAGCAGAACTGAACGCAGCCAAACAAAACCTGATTGGTGGCTTTCCCTTGCGAATCGACAGCAATGGAAAGTTGCTGGGCAATATCTCCATGATGGGCTTGCACAACATGCCTCTCGATTACCTGGACAACTGGACCGCCGAGATTGAAAAGGTCACTGTTCAAAGCGCGCGCGAGGCCTTTGCCAAGCATGTGAAAGCGGACAAGTTGGTGACCGTGGTGGTGGGCGGAAAAGTTGAGTGAGAAGGCTGAGTGAGAAGGCTGAGTGAGAAGGCTGAGTAAGCACGTTGAATAAGTTACGAATCATCGGCGGGGTGTGGCGCCGACACCTGCTGCCGATTGCGCCGGTCGAGGGCCTAAGGCCAACGCCCGACCGGGTGCGTGAAACCGTGTTTAACTGGTTGGGGCAAGACTGCACTGGCATGCAAGTGCTCGACTTGTATGCAGGCACGGGTGCTTTGGGGTTTGAGGCGGCCTCGCGCGGGGCAAGCCAGGTGGTACTGGTGGAGCAAAACCGCCAAGTGGTCGCCCAGTTGCAGCAGAACAAAGCCTACCTGTTGTCGAAATGGCTCGCCGCAGAGGGCAGCCCGCCTTCCATTCAAATTGAATCCAGTGACGTGCTCACTTGCCTGAAACGCTTGGCCAGTGGGGGCAAGCAATTCGACCTGGTGGCGCTAGACCCCCCTTTTCGAAGCGATTTGATGCTGGCCACCCTGCCGCTGATCAAAGCAGTGTTGAAACCAGAGGGGCTGGTGTATGCCGAATGGCATGAAAACCTGCTTGCTGACGAGGCCGTGCTGTGCAAGGCGTTGAATGTTCAAGAAATTGATGCTTTGCGACATTTAAAAGCAGGCCAAGTGCATGCCCATTTGTTTGCCCTGCCTGCTGTGTGATACAAAGCGGGGATAGAGCAGTATCACGCGAATAAAACCCTTTGATATGGAGATCAGCGATGCGCATTGCTGTATATCCCGGAACATTTGACCCGTTAACCCGTGGTCATGAAGATTTGGTGCGCCGCGGCGCAAAAATATTCGACAAACTGGTGGTTGGTGTGGCCGACAGCCCCAACAAGAAGCCTTTCTTTTCAATGGACGAGCGTGTGCAAATTGCACGTGAAGTGCTAAGCCACTATCCCAATGTCGAAGTGAAGGGTTTTCGCGGCTTGCTGAAAGACTTTGTGCGCGACAACAACGCCAATGTGATTATTCGCGGCTTGCGTGCGGTAAGCGATTTTGAGTACGAATTTCAAATGGCGGGCATGAACCGCTATTTGCTGCCCGATGTAGAAACCATGTTCCTGACGCCATCGGACCAGTACCAGTTTATTTCCGGCACTATCGTGCGTGAAATTGCTTCACTGGGCGGCGATGTCAGCAAGTTTGTGTTTCCGTCGGTTGAACATTGGTTGAACCAGAAGCTGGGGCTGACCCCGCCGCAGGTGATCAACAAGTAAAGTGAACATATGGCTTTAATCATCACCGATGAGTGCATCAATTGCGACGTGTGCGAGCCCGAGTGCCCGAACGGCGCGATCAGCATGGGTGAAGAAATTTATGAAATAGACCCCGGCAAGTGCACCGAGTGCGTGGGGCATTTCGACGAGCCACAATGCGTGGTGGTGTGCCCGGTTGAATGCATTCCCAAAGACCCGGCCCACCCCGACACCCGGCAGCAATTGCTGGGCAAGTTTTTCAAACTGCACCCTGACAAAACACCCTATTTACCTGCTGGTTCTGCGGAAGGTGATTCTGCGGTGGCATCCAAACCAGCCCCAACCGAAGGTTGTTGACAGTTCATTCCAGAAGCAACCCTGCATTCAGTTTCTTCAAACAAGGTTCCTGCAGCTTAATTCCTTTTTTCTATAATTCACCCTTTATTGAATTGGACTTTGTACGAAATATGTCGTACATTAAGCGTGCCTGTGGGTTATAGATCAGCAAAAAAAGAAATCTTGCGTGCGCTACGGAACGGAAATTATCAGCATGAGTCTCGTGGCGATATTGATGTGAAGAATTTGCTTGCTCTCGGTAAGGTTTCGGCGATCGAAGTCGCGACACTGATTGCCAGTAGCGATGGAAGTATGCACACGGAATCGCCTCACCATGTGGTCAAGGAGATCACGGTGCATGTGATTAAAGTTAAAAATTGGTACATCAAGTTTTATTTTGTGGACCCTGATGCCTGGTTTATCAGCGTTCATAAATAAATTCAGGAACACATATGAAACTTTTCATCGATGGAGATCAAAGTCGAGCCATTTGCAATCATTGTAGAAAAATGGTTTCGCTAACCTTTAAGCGAAGGGATGTTCCGTTCAGCGACAAAAAAGGATTCGCACACGATATTTTGGTGGGTGTGTGTGACCAATGCGATCATGTTGTATCCATCCCAGCCCAATCAACGCCCGCCATTTCAGAATCACGAAGAAAAGCGCTGAGATCGATTGAAGTTCGATTGCCGGCAATTTATCTCGATATGCTTGATTTGGCGGCATTCACTGTTGAGCCTGATTCGACGCCAGACTTTCGTAAAGACCTTTTGTGTTACTACATTCATGATTTGGCGCACGACCCCAAGGGAATTCAAAGGCTATTGTCTGCCCACAAGCTTTCATTGATGAGTTACACGATCGATACGGTGAAGATTCCTCGTAGGCGACTTTCGATGAAAGTGCCAGAAAAGCTGAAAGTTGAGCTCCAACGTCTTGAGAGTGAAAGCGAACTGAACACAACAGATTTATTGAAGTCGGTTGTGTTTGACATTCAGCGTGACGTATTGCAGAAACCCAAACCACTCAAAATTAAGGCCTTACAGTACTTGGCGATGGCTGCTGGTTAGGGTTTATTGGCCAATACTGGGCACAACACCAGGCTTGATTTTTCCAGTGGGTGTTCGTTCAGTACCCTGAACCAGCCTTCTTGCCAGGCCCAGTAAGGCTTGTCTTCGCGTATGGCAGTTTCAGCCGCATCGCAATTCAATTCACGCACCTGTGCTTCAGCGGGAATGCCTTCGCTGCCTTTTATGGTTTCGGGTTGTAATTCAAGCAAACCCTCCGATGCCATGTAGTTCATGTTGAAGGTCCAGGCTTGGGCCTCCTCGTGGGTGTAGGTCCATTCGGCTTTGTTCAGGGTCCAGTTTTGCGCGGGCAGGCCACCCTCAAATTGTTGGGCAGAAAATGCGGCCTGGTGTGTTTCAGGCAAGTCATCTCGACGCACATAGGTACGAAGGTTTTCACCATGCAACTTGATAAAAGGCGCACCTTCACCGTTGTTGGCCTGCGCAAGGCGCAACACCAGCAGGTCTTGCTCGGCAGTGCCGGTCCACGGAAAACCGTTCCATTGGCCGTCAATGTCTACTTTCAATTGTTTGAGTGAAACTTCGCGCATGGGGCCAGCCTCGGTTTGCGCATTCATGGCGATGTACAGTTGCTTGTTTTCCTGCGGGGTTTTAATACCCAGGCGCCAACCCAGGTTGAACTGATTGTCTGGAGTGTTGTTGCCCACTTTAAACTTGAACTGCTCCAGTTTGCCGCTCAGCTCTTGTTGGGCTTCAGTGTTGTTCACCGTGAACTGTGCCTGTTCAAGTTCCAGTGAATTCAAAGCAAGTTCGGGTGTAAAAAACCCGGGGTTGGCCACTTGCGTGCTTTGCCAGGCCCGTGCAGCCAGCGCCACTGGCAGCAATGGTGTACAACTCAAACTGGGTTGGCTGCAGTCGGCTTCTTTCTCGGCCCGAGCAGCCAGGCCTTTGATTGTTATTGACTCAACTTGAATTCGGCCTTGCTTGATCGACTCGAAGGCGTTCATGCCCAGCCTGATCAAGGCCAGTTGAAGGTTTTCCTTGCGGGTGGGGTCATCCACTTCTATTTCAGAAATGATCAATTGCGGTTTCAGGGAAAGCGCAAGCACCACGCGTTTTACATCAATTCGCTGGTCGGGGTACTGATTGCGAACACTGTTCAGCTTGGGTTCCCAGATGAAGCGCGGCACTACAACGCCATGAGAAAAAATAACGCCGGTAAGAACGATCACAAAGGCAAGAATTGACCACTTCAGGGCTTTGGACATGGTTGGTGCAGCGAGTGAATACTGACATTACCGTAGCACAAAAAGACGACAAGCAAAAAACAAGGCCCCGAAGGGCCTTTGTTTTAAACCAGGCTTGCAGCTTGTTTAAACATTGAACAGGAAGTTCAGCACGTCGCCGTCTTTCACCACATACTCTTTGCCTTCAGCGCGCATTTTTCCAGCTTCCTTGGCACCGTTTTCGCCCTTGAACTGAATGTAGTCATCGAACGCAATGGTTTGGGCACGAATAAAGCCGCGCTCAAAATCGGTATGAATCACGCCAGCGGCTTTGGGTGCAGTGTCGCCAATGTGAATAGTCCACGCACGCACTTCCTTTGGGCCTGCGGTGAAGTAGGTTTGCAGGCCCAGCAATTTGAAGCCCGCACGAATTACTCGGTTCAGGCCAGGCTCGGTCATGCCCATGTCGGCCAGGAATTCCATTTTGTCGGCATCTTCCAGGTCGGCTATTTCAGCTTCAATGGCGGCGCACACGGCAACCACCGGGGCATTCTGCTTGGCTGCGTATTCCTGCAAACGCTCAAGGAACGGGTTGTTCTCGAAACCAGTCTCGGCCACGTTGGCAACGTACATGGCCGGCTTTGCTGTGATCAAGCCAAAGCTTTTGATGGCGAACAGTTCTTCTTCATCCAGGCCCAATGCGCGCACGGGTTTGGCTTCGTTCAGTTGCGCCTCACAACGCTGCAAAATGGCCAGAATTTTTGCTGCTTCTTTGTCATTTGCACGTGCCTGTTTGGCATAGCGGTGCACTGCCTTTTCAACGGTGCCCATGTCAGCCAAACACAATTCGGTTTCAATGGTTTCAATGTCGGAAAGCGGGTCAACCCGACCATTGACGTGAATGACGTTGTCGTCTTCAAAACAGCGAACCACGTTCACGATGGCATCGGTTTCGCGAATGTGAGCCAGAAACTGGTTGCCCAACCCTTCGCCTTTCGAGGCGCCTGCCACCAGGCCCGCAATGTCCACAAATTCAACCGTGGCGGGCAAAATACGCTCGGGCTTCACGATATCGGCCAACTGTTGCAAGCGAGCGTCGGGTACCTCGACCATGCCCACATTGGGTTCGATTGTACAGAAGGGGTAATTTTCTGCAGCAATGCCAGCCTTGGTGAGTGCGTTGAACAGGGTGGATTTACCGACGTTGGGAAGGCCAACGATGCCGCATTTGAGAGTCATGAGAATTCGCTAAGTGCTTAATTGAATGGGGTGAATTGTACCGCGCCTAGCGATTCACGTTGGCAAGCCACGTTGAAAAGTCTTCTGCCATGCGTTCGCTTTCGCGAATTGCTGCCTGCCACAGCGGTATGCGAATACGGTGATCAAATTTGTAACGCTTGAAATCGCTGCGATCCGGAATTTTCTTCGCGGGCAGGCGTTTCACAAACTCGGGCGAAGGGCACACCAAAATCATATTGCTCATCCACTCGGGTTTGGCTTTGCGTACTTTCAAAAACTTGTCCAGCCAGCCAGGTGTAACCGTGGGGGCGAAGTGCGGGTACAGCACCAAACCATCCAGCCGGTGATAGGGGAGGGCCAGGTGATAATCGGTCAACCCGCCATCCCAGAATGGGCCCTCGTGGTGTTTCACTTCTGGGTGGCCCTCGCGCAGGGCATGGGCAATTTTATGAACCGGGTTCAGTACAAACGGAATACTGCCGCTGGCCAACAAGGCATCGTGAATGTTCAATGCATCCAGATCTTCGATTCTGGTGGGAATACGATCAAAGGGCTGCTTGAGCCAATCGGTGTGGGCTCCCGGGCTTTGGAATACCCAACGCTCGAAATAACTGGAAAGGCGGTTGCGGTTTACGCTGTTGGCCAACACTGCGCTTGCAAAACCACGCTTGCGGGCGCGCTGCTGTTGCGCATGGTGCAGTGGCGTTAAGCCTTTATTCACCCACACCAGCAATTCTTTGCCCGCAGGTTTCACCATATGCTGTGCTTCATCGGCCACCACGGCCTGCACCATGTTTTTGCATACACGGCTAATCTCGAATCTGTCCACGCCTTTGTCGTAGTTTTGCGCTTCCACATATTGTTGGGCAACTCGCTTGAGTGTGGCTTCGGGGTTGCTGCTGGCAGCCGCTGCCATGCGCCATGCACCGATAGATGCACCAATTAATTGCAATGGTTTTACACCATTTGCGGCACGGCTTTCCAAGTGCGCTGCGCCCAGCCAGTCGTTGAACAAATACTGATCCAGCCCTTGCAAAATCAAACCTTTCGGACCACCCGCGGCAGCGGGGATGGCGCAAATGTCTTCCGGCTTTAGGCCCTTGTTGGCAATGTGCGCTTTGGCGCGATCGCCCAAAATAATCTGTATGCTGCTTCTCATGCGCACTCCGTGTGAATGTGCGTGGTGGCCTGGCCAATTTGTCCCTTCAATATTAACTCGGTGTGTTTCAGCAGCACATCGATTGACTTGTCGATGATTTGCTGTTGCTCGTTGCTTGGGCGGTGCAATACAAAGTCCGCCACCCCCTGTTGCAGGTTCAGGCTGCGAGGGTGGCCAATGCCAATGCGTGCACGCCAGAAATCATTGCTGCCCATGTGGGCGTGAATATCTTTCAAGCCATTGTGGCCAGCATGGCCACCACCTTTTTTCATCTTGATTTGGCCAGGCAGCAAATCGAGTTCATCGTGCGCGACCAGAATTTCTTCAGGCTTGATTTTGAAGAACTTGGCCAGAGCACCAACGGCCTGCCCGGAGCGGTTCATGAACGTGGTGGGAAACAGCAACCACACGTCTTCACCTGCAAATTTAATGCGCGCCAGGTCGCCAAAGAAACGCTTGTCGCTTTGTAAAAATACGTTGTGCTTGCGCGCAAGCGCCTCCAGATACCAAACGCCCGCGTTGTGGCGTGTGTCTGCATACTGCGGGCCAGGGTTGCCAAGGCCAACGATCAGCTTGATGGGGGTATTCACGATTCTAAAACGGCAATTGCGTCACGGGTATCGTCAATGATTCGATATCCGTGAGTTTCGAGTTTCTCTCGTATCTTCTTGAATTCTGAAGCAGGGGTATGTACTTTTTCAAATTTTATGATTAAGGGTTTGATACGTTCAAGATCGAGCATTTTGAGAATTTCATGATCAAATCCTTCAGTGTCGACTTGTAGGTAGTCCACTGAAACAAGCTCTTGCTCCGCTATTAAGCTCATTAGTGGCTGGCAGGGAACAATTTCCGCCTCAATATCTTCCTCTTTTACATTGTGTTTGAGTAAGTGATCTTTGCTAAAAGAGGCGATACCTGAGCACCAATCATCGTATTGGTCTACGCGATCCTTTGATACGCGATAAATTTCGGCTGTGGTTGCAGTTGGGTGTACTGCCATTCTCACTGGCTTGATTTGCTTGTGGTGCTTGAAGTTCAAACTAAGTCGCTCAAACATGTCCGGCAGAGGTTCGACTACTACACCTTTGCACCGATACTTCGTGACGATTGGATATAGATTATCAAAGCTGATGCCGTCGTTCGCACCAATTTGAAGGAAGGTCAAAGGACCTTTTTTGTTAATAAGTTGTTCTAGTAAATGGGGAGTTTTGCCTATCTTTTGAATCTCATAGCCTTTTTTGTACAGCCATTTGTTTAAAAATCGTCTCATCAGGTCGCCGCCTAGTCTTTATTCAAGGTAAACCGCGAGTGTATTCGTTCTGGCTTCGAATTGTCGAGAAGGTCAATTAACTTGACCTCGATTCAACGAATTTCGACTAGGATTGGCATCACCACCCGTCGCCATGCACTCACCAGCGCCATCAAACTGGCAGTGGTGATGTTGTCGTGAAAGCCCACACCAAACTTGCTGCCGGGCATGTTGGGTACGCTCACTTCAATAATCGCCATGGCCTTTGATTTTGCGCCTTGGCCTACACTGCGCTCCTCGAAGCCAACTATATCCATGGGCACACCAAGGGCTTGCACCGCGGCATCCAGCGGGCCATTGCCCACGCCTTCAAGGCGCACAATTTCGCCGTGTTGCTGTACGGTAATCTCAATGCCTTGGCCGCCTTCGGCATCAAACACTTTGTGGCTGATGTAGCGCGGCTGGCTGTCGTCGTTTTGCAAATAGGTCTGCTCGAAAAGAGTCCACAGGGCAGGCGACGTCATTTCCGCAGCGGTGCTGTCGCTGACCTTTTGCACCACGCTTGAGAATTCCACTTGCATGCGGCGTGGCATGACCACGCCATGTTCACGTTCCAGAATGTAGGCAATGCCGCCTTTGCCAGACTGACTGTTGACACGAATCACGCTGTCGTAGGTGCGGCCCACATCCACCGGGTCGATTGGCAGGTAGGGTACCTCCCAAATGGCATCGGGCTTTTGAATATCGAACCCCTTTTTGATGGCATCCTGGTGCGAACCGGAAAACGCGGTGTACACCAAATCGCCCACATACGGATGGCGGGGGTGAATGGGAAGTTGTGTACAGCTTTCCACCACACGGGCCACGGCATTGATGTCAGAAAAATCAAGGTTCGGGTGCACACCTTGGGTGTACATGTTCAAGGCCAAAGTCACGATGTCGACGTTGCCACAGCGCTCACCATTGCCGAACAGGCAACCTTCAACACGTTGCGCACCAGCCATCATGGCCAGTTCGGCGGTGGCCACGCCTGTGCCGCGGTCATTGTGGGGGTGCACGGAAAGCACCACATGCTCGCGACGATTCAGGCGCCTGTTCATCCACTCAATTTGATCGGCAAACACATTCGGTGTGCTCCATTCCACCGTGGTGGGCAGGTTGATGATGATCTTGCGATTCGGCCCGGCTTCCCACGCTTCAATCGCGGTGTTGCAAGCCTGCAAAGCCACATCCAGTTCAGTCATGTTGAAACACTCGGGCGAGTACTGCAAAACCCACTGGGTTTCAGGGTGTGCATCAGTGAGTTCTTTCACTTTTTGCACGCGCTTTTTCACCATGTCGATCACTTCAGGCACAGTCATGCGGAACACCGTATTTCTCCACACGGGTGCGGTGGAGTTGTAGATGTGGATGATGGCGCTTTTGGCACCAATCACCGATTCCACTGTTCGCTCGATAAGATCGTCACGAGCCTGGGTCATGACCATGGGGGTGACGTCGTTCGGAATCAAATTGTTGTTGATCAAATGCCGAACCACGTCGAAGTCGATTTGGGAGCAGCCGGAAAGCCCACCTCGATTTCCTTGAAGCCGATGCGCACCAATTCCTTGAAGAAGTCCAGTTTGGTGGCCACACTCATGGGTTCAAAAATCGCTTGGTTGCCGTCGCGCAAATCGGTGCTTAACCAGATTGGCGCATTCTCGATGGCCTTGTTGGGCCATGTTCTGTCGGGCAGGTCCACTTTGTAAGCGGGACGATATTTGGTGGCGGGGTTCTTCAACATGCTGCTTGGGCCTGAAACGTGAATCGATGAAGAACAGTGTAGGCTTTAAGCTGTGAAATATGATTGCGTTTATTGCCTGGAAAATGTTATTAATTGGCAGATAATTGCAAGAATAGCTTACTTAGAGGCATTAAAAACGAAATGCAGGAACTTGACCGCTATGACAAACGAATTTTGGCCCTGTTGCAGACCGATGGGCGAATCAGCAACCAAGACCTGGCCGATGCCATTGGTTTGTCGCCTTCGCCATGTCTGCGCCGCGTGAAAGCGCTTGAAGAAGCCGGGCTGATTACCGGCTACCGCGCCTTGGTGGATGCGAAAAAATTGGGGTACAGCCTGATGGCGCTGATTTACATTTCAATGGATCAGCACACACCGGAACGCTTCGCCAGTTTTGAAGGTGCGATTGCAGCCATTCCCGAGGTGCTGGAATGTTTGCTGATTACCGGGCAGCAGGCCGATTACCAGTTGAAGGTGATTGTGGCCGACATGGACGGCTACCAGAATTTGCTGTTGAACAAAATTACCCGCATTAAAGGTGTAACTGGGGTGCACACCAGTTTTGTATTGCGCAGGGTGGTGGATAAAACGGAGGTGCCAGTAGATTAACTTGCAAGCTCAGTTTTGCAACATGTTTTGAATCATCATGCCGCCGCCACCAATTAGCACGCCGAAGTACACGATTGAGGCCACATTGGCCAGATGCCCCAAGAGCACCGCGGCACCGTCGCGTTGAATCAAGCCCACAGCCAGAAACAGCAGGGCAATACCCGGCACGGTGTTGGAGAACGGAATGAAGCCAAAGGGTGCCATCAGCAACACGGCGCCCAGAATCAGGCCACCGTCATTGATGATGTTCATGCCTCGGCCTGTGGTTAGCCAGGCCATGCGGTGGGGTTTACTGATTTTTTCAAGACGTGGAATCCACACCAGGCCTTTTTCAAGCGCAGTGCGCAGTTTGTCGGCGGGCAGGGCGCGTTCTTTGAAGCGCTTGGGTAACCACAAAGTTCGACCGAAAATTCTGCTGATGCCAATCAGCAAAATGGCTGCGCCAAAAATGGTGCTGACACCCGGAATTGATACTGGCACCATAAACACCAGCGTGAGAAATGCCACCAATAGCAGCATGCCGTCGCGGCCTACCAGATTCAGAATTTCACCAAGGCTGACCGTGCTCATGGGCAGTTGTGCGATCACTTGTTTAATTTGATCGCCCAATGGCAATTCATCGAAATTGGGTGTGTTGTTCACTTCGGGTTTTGTGCTTGATTGATGAATGAGCCCACATTGTGCCCATAAAAAAGCCGCTGAACTTCAGTGCAGCGGCTTTTTCGGTACTAAATGGACTTCGAGGGTTTACTCGTCGCCGCCCTTGGCAGCGCCAGCCTTGATTTTCACTGTAACCAGCGACAGGTCTTGCTGACCGTGGTTGGGGATGCTTACACCTTCAGGGAACTGCAGATCAGTCACGTGGATTGAGCGCTTGGTCACGTCCAATACGCTGCAATCGACGGCGATGAATTCTGGCAGGTCTTTGGGCAAACATTCGATTTCGATCTGGTTGGCCACGAAGGTAACCTGACCGGCATACAGCTTGACTGCTGGGCTTTCCAGGTGACCTGAATAGTGCAAAGGCACATTCATGTGGATCTTCTGGTTACCGTCGATGCGCTGGAAATCGATGTGCAGCAACTGTGGCTTGTAAGGGTGTGACTGGAAGTCGCGCAGCAATACTTGCTGTGACTTGCCGTCGATTTCCAGATCCAGAATACTGGAGTGGAATTTTTCCTTTTGAATTGCGTGCCACAGGGGGTTGTGTTCAATTGACACAGCCTGAGCTTCCTGATTAGCGCCATAAACAATGCCAGGTACCTGGCCAGCACGACGCAGGCGGCGGCTCGCTCCGGAACCCTGCTCTGTGCGGGATGTTGCAACTACTTTCATGTTGATTCTCCAAATTTGACTTCACCGCGACCAGTGAAACCAAGTTATGCGGCACTTGAAGGCGTCCGCAAAAAAGCCCAAAACAACTTGTTACCTAAAACTTAATCAATAAACAGCGAGCTGACCGAGTCAGAGCGAACGATGCGGCGAATTGTTTCAGCCAGCAGTTCATCTACACTCAGAACACGAATGGTTTTGCTGTTGTTGGCTTCCTCAGACAAAGGAATGGTATCGGTAACCACCAGTTCGTCGAGGTCTGATTCTTCAACACGTTGAATGGCACCACCCGACAACACAGGGTGGGTACAGTAAGCCACTACTTTTTTCGCGCCGTTGGCTTTCAGGGCTGCAGCGGCTTTGCACAGGGTGTTGGCGGTGTCGACCATGTCGTCCATGATCACGCAGGTGCGGTCTTTTACATCGCCAATAATATTCATTACTTCGGCCACGTTGGCGCGGGGGCGACGCTTGTCGATAATGGCCAAATCGCAGTTCAGGCGTTTTGCCAATGCGCGGGCGCGAACCACGCCACCTACATCGGGCGACACAACCATCAGGTTGTCGAGGTTTTGCTTCCACACGTCGCCCAGCAGAACGGGCGATGCATAAATATTGTCGACGGGAATGTCAAAGAAACCCTGGATTTGGTCTGCGTGCAGGTCCATGGTCAGCACGCGGTCAACGCCTACAACCTGCAGCATGTTGGCCACCACTTTGGCAGTAATTGCCACACGTGAAGAGCGAACGCGGCGGTCTTGACGGGCATAGCCGAAGTAGGGAATGGCTGCGGTAATGCGGCCTGCTGATGCGCGCTTGAGCGCGTCGATCATGACCATCATTTCCATGAGGTTGTCGTTGGTGGGGGCGCACGTGGATTGCAGTACAAACACGTCTTTGCCGCGCACGTTCTCGTTGATCTCGACCATGACTTCACCGTCTGAGAAACGACCTACGGTAGCCTTGCCCAGCGGAATGTTCAGCTGTTTGGCCACTGATTCAGCCAATGCAGGGTTCGCATTGCCGGTGAAGATCATTAGACTGCTGTCGGTTGCCATTGTTTACCCCGGGGCTTGACGTGTGCGTTGGCGAAATAAAAAAGGGCCAACCGGTGGCTGGCCCTTTGGTTTTGGCAGAGGAGGAAGGATTCGAACCTTCGAATGCCGGAATCAAAATCCGGTGCCTTAACCAACTTGGCGACTCCCCTAAAACTTTTATCGATTCAGCTTGGTTTGATTTTGCATTCAAACAACTGCCCACGCTGTAATTCAGGCGCATCGGCGACTGCTGCCACTGCGGTGCTAAGTTGGCTTGGGCTGGCAAACAAAGCAAACATGGCGGAGCCGGAACCTGACATTCGAATCAATTGCGGGTTGAGCTTTGCAACACAGTTTGAAAAAACACCAAACTGCTGTTCCCATTCCGGGTAGTTGCGTGACACAACAGCTTGCAAAGCATTCTGTGTGTTGGCTTGCAGGCAAGCCATCAACTCACTATTCATTCGGCGGGCCGAATCGAAGACCGCTATTTTGACGTCACTTGAGTTGCGTGTCAATTGCGGATCGCTAAATATTTTGGGCGTGGGGCAAGAAAGTGGCGGTTTGTAGACAATTAAATGCCCTGAAATGCCCTGAATTGGTGTGATTGCCTCGCCAATGCCTTCGACAAAAGCACTGCTGTCCTGAAGAAAGAAGGGCACATCAGCCCCAAGCGTCAGGCCGATCGCAGCCAGTTGTTCAGGTTCAATCGGGTTTTGGTGGTGCTGTTGCAGCAGGCGCAGTACAGTGGCAGCGTTGCTGCTGCCGCCACCCAAACCCGCCTGTTCCGGAACTTGCTTGTCGACATGAATGGTCACTGCGTAGCCCATTCCAATGTTGGCGTGGGCATAAAAGGCCTTGCAGGCGCGAACTGTCAGGTCAATTTGTTCAGGAATGTGAACAAGGTCACCACTTCGCTGAATGACCAATTCACGGCTTGAATTGGTTTGCACTGACATTGAAACCTGGTCCCCAAGCGTAATTGGGCAAAAAATACTTTGGAGCAGGTGGTAACCATCAGCCCTTCGGCCTGTGATGTGCAAAAACAGATTGATTTTCGCGGGCGAAAAGGCCGAGAGTTTGGCCGGGCTGGGAACGTTCACGCTTTATTTGCCCAGGGTGCCTTGCGGAATCAGGTCGATACGGCCTGACGTGTTGTTCTCAATAAACACCACGCGGTATCGGCCATTCTGGTTTTCCCAAGCCCAGTTGGTGGGCAGTGTGGGTAATTCATTGGGGTTCGGGTTTTCCATCCACTGCACCAAGGCTTCAGCAGGCAGTTCAACCGGAAACATCAAATCGAACAGGCTTTGCCAGTCTTTGGCCAGATACACCCGGCCATCTGCGGCCCGGACTTCGTAAAAATTACCCAAGCGTTTTGCGCTGCCCAGCGAAGGGCCCAATGTGGAGCTGACTTCCAGGTAGGCAATTTCAGGGGCTTGGCTTGGCCCAGTGCGGCCCGAACGCCATTCATAGGTGCCCGAAATAGAATCAGCTTCAATTTTCCCGTCGGCTTGTTCAACTTTCCAAATCAACCCAAAACGTCCGTAGTGGCAGCTTGACTGGATCGACTTGCAATCCACTTCAGTGCTTGGGTTTTGACCCAAAGTGCTGCAGGCAGCCAGGCTTGCGCCGATCAAGCCGATACAGGCCAGGCGCAATGTTGATAAAGCCATGAACTTAAATTCCCTCAAGCTGTTGAACCAGTTTTTTCAATGCTTTGCTGTCTGGGTAACGAACGGTCAAGCTGTTTCCGAGTTGACGTGCTTCTTCTTTTTTTCCGGACTTGAGCAACACTTCAAGCAGGTGCAGACCGATTTCTTCGTCCTGGCGCAGACCAAAGGCTTTTTGCAACGTTGCTTCAGCACTGTCCAGCTTGCCCAAGCGGTAATGTACCCAGCCCAGTGAATCGAGAATGAATGGGTCGTTGGGAGCCAGTTCCACTGCCTTTTTAATCAACTCGTAAGCTTCTTCCAGCCGAATATTATTCTCGGCCCAGGTGTAGCCCAAAGCGTTGTAGCCGTGTGGGTTTTCAGGGCGAACTGCGATAAGGCGCTTTAGGAACTGCTCCACACGCGGCAGGTCGTCTTGCCGCTCAGCCACCATGGCACGCTCGTAAAGCAGGTCGGGTTGGTCCGGGAAGTTCAGCAAGGCCAGTTCAAGTTCGGTGGCGGCTTCAGCAGGTGCTTTTTGCGATTCCGCCAATTGCGATTTCGCCAGTGCCAGTCGCACAGACTCATCTTCATTCTTGGGTTTGAATTGATTCAGTACCCGCTTGGCGGACAATGCATTGCCCTGTTTTTCGAACAAGGCTGACTTTTTCAGTTGTACATCCAGATTGTCGGCTGCATTGGGCGTGGTGTCCAACCACTTCAGGGCGGCCACATAGTCTTTGCGTTCAAGTGCCATGTCAGACAGCGTGGCGTGTATCAGCGATTCGTTCTGGCGTTCTGCCGGTGTGGTTTTGTCCAGATAAATCTTGAAGTGCTGCTCGGCGGCTTTGTAGTCTTTGAGCTGTGTAAGTACAAAGCCCTGGCTGGAATACAGGGGAATGTTGTCGGGTTGAAGCTCGATCATTTCCGCAAACCGTTGCCGTGCTTGCGCCCACTGCCCAAGCTGCGTGTGGTTGCGAGCCAGGTAAAGGCGCGCACCAAACCAGTTGGGGTGCAGTTGCGCTTGTTCGCTTACCAGTTGCATGGCGGCATCCAGGTTGCCGTCGCGTTTTTCCATGAACTGAGCCATCAGCACATAAAAACGTTCTTGTGGCGATTTGCGCAATACGTTTTCCATGTGGCCCACAGCCTGTGGGTACAACTCGGAATTGTTGGCAAGCTGGGCGAGCAAGGTTTGTGCTTCCAGATCATCGGCATTGTTGCCGAACAGCTCGATACCGGTTTGGTACGCTTTGTTTTTGTCGGGAATGCGCTGAAGCATGTCCAACGCAACTTTCTCGGTGCTGGAACCCCCAAGCCCCGGGTTTGCGGTCTCGGCGGTTTGCACATCGGCCAAGAAAGCCTTGAGTGCAGGCATTGCCTCATCGACCCGGTTGGTGCCCAGTTGCAGCAGCATGATGGAGCGGCTGGCCTGTTTGTCACCGGGTGACAATTCAGACCACACTTGGGCTGCGCTCAAGGCCAGGTCCAATTGGCCTTCAGCCAAGCTGATTTCGACCGCCCTTTTTGCAAGATCGGGATCGCGCTGTTGTTTGGCCGCCTCGGTGTATGCCAGCGTGGCAGAATACGTGTCGCCGCGTTGGCTGGCAATTTCAGCGGTAAGCAGGGCAAACAGTGGGTCTTGTTTTACCATGTCGGCCACACGGGCCTCATAGGCTTTTTGCTCGGCAGACATTTTCTGTTGCGCCGGTTCGCCCTGTTCAGCCGGCACGGTGGCGCAGCCTGTGGTGAGGCTGGCTGCCAGAAAAAATACCGGGCCTGCGATGGTCCATTTAAAACAAGTCATACTGTTGAACCCAATGAAAAACTGGTGAATCCACGTTTATTTTTATCACATTAACAGATGCGCGTGCGCGCTTTAGCTTATGCCTGAATTACCCGAGGTAGAAATCACCAAAAGAGGCGTAGACCTGCATTTCACAGGGCAGCGCCTGTTGGCTTGCACCGTGCGGCAACCCCGTTTGCGTTGGCCCGTGCCGGTTCAAGTGCAAAGTTGTGTAAAGCAGATATTGCAAGGCGTGGAGCGCCGCTCGAAATACATGTTGATGGATTTCGGTGGGCAAGTGTTGGTGGTGCATTTGGGCATGTCGGGTTCCATGAAAATTGTGAGCGCCAGCACTCCGTGGGACAAGCACGATCACATTGAATGGAATTTTGGGGAGAAGGTTCTGCGTTACAACGACCCGCGCCGCTTTGGCAGTGTGGAGTACGTCGAAAAAGCGCCGGGTTGGGAAAACAGTTTTATACGGTTTGCAAAACTGGGGCCTGAGCCTTTCAGTGAGGCATTCACACCCGAATCGTTTTTCAAGGCCACGCGCGGCAAAAAAGTGTCGATCAAGGCCTTGCTGTTAAGTGGGTTTGCTGTAGTTGGTGTGGGTAATATTTACGCGTGCGAGGCGCTGTTTCGCAGTGCAATCCGACCCGGTAAAGCCGCAGGGCGGCTGAGTAGGGCAAATACGCAGGCCTTGCATGCAGCGGTGGTTGCTGTTTTAACTGAGGCGATTGAGCGGGGTGGTTCAACCCTGCGTAATTTTCAAGCCATTGATGGCGAGTTGGGACATTTTCAGTTGCATTGTGATGTGTATGGCCGCGAGGGGCAGCCTTGCAAGCGCTGTGGGGGCACTGTGAAACGCCGTGTAATGAACCAGCGCAGCACGTTTTATTGCGCGCAATGTCAGGAATGAAGCAACCATGAGCCCTTTGACCGGAGAGGCATTTGGCGAGGTGCTCGTGCGGTGGCAAAAGCGGCACGGCCGGCAAAGCCTGCCCTGGCAGCACACAGGCGATGCCTACAAGGTGTGGCTAAGCGAGGTGATGTTGCAGCAAACCCAAGTAACAACGGTGCTGGGCTATTACACCCGTTTTTTGCAGGCTTACCCAACGGTTTCCGATTTGGCTGCCGCCCCGGAACAGGATGTGATGCAGCTGTGGGCAGGTTTGGGTTATTACACCCGCGCGCGTAATTTGCACGCCTGTGCCAAGCAGGTTGTGGCCCGTTTTGACGGGCAATTTCCGCGCACGGTGAGCGAGCTTGAAAGTTTGCCGGGCATTGGTCAGTCCACTGCAGGTGCAATCGCATCACTGGCTTATGGAGTGCCGGCCCCCATTTTGGACGGCAATGTGAAACGTGTGTTTTGCAGGTACTACGGCATCGAGGGATACCCCGAGCAAACCACCATCAAGAAAACCCTGTGGGAAATTGCGGATGCCAATGTGCCAGCACAGCAGCCCGGCGTGTACAACCAGGCCTTGATGGACCTTGGGGCCACCTGCTGCGTACCGCGCAACCCGTCCTGCTCGGCCTGCCCCTTGATGCAAAGTTGTGTGGCTTTGGGAAAAGGCATGGTGGGCTTGTTGCCTACCCCAAAGCCTAAAAAGGCTCGACCCGAATTGTATTTCGTCAGCTTGATTGTGGAAGACGAGGGGGGTGGAGTGCTGCTTGAACTGCAAACGGACAAAGGTGTTTGGCAGGGCCTGTGGACCACGCCATTTGAAGCTTGCGATAGTCAGCCAGATTTTGCAGGCTTAACCCGAATTGCAACTGCCTGGGTTGAACACTATGGCTTGCAGGCGCACCGTGCTGACATTGAGCAACAGTTGCCTGGTTTGCAAGGCCAACCTTGGCTGGTACATGAATTAACCCACCGCAAAATGCATTTCAAGGTGTTGCGCCTGAAAGTGCCCGGCGCATGGGCAGCTTGCCACTCGGTTGGTGACAAACCAGTGCCCAAAATTGTTCACAAACTGCTTGACCAAGTGCGGGTGTTAACCCAGGCTGCGGTGCCGCAACAAAACACTCTCGATCTGAGGTAGGGGTTCGCTGGTAAAACGCTTTGCCAGCGTTTCGGCCACATACACCGAGCGATGCTGGCCACCCGTGCAACCAATTGCCACGGTCACATAGCTGCGTTGTTCATTCAAATAAGACGGCAACCAATTTCTCAAATAGGTTTCGATGTCGCTAATCAGCGGGTCGCTGCGATTGTCGGCCTGAATGTAGCGTTGAACCTCCACGTCTTTGCCAGTCAGAGGGCGCAGGCTTTTGTCGTAGTAGGGGTTGCTCAGGCAGCGCACATCAAACACCAGGTCGGCATCTGAAGGCAGGCCCTTTTTGAAACCGAAAGTTTCAAACACCAGGGTAAGTTTGGCCGATTCTTCTTCCACAGTTTCAAGCACCCATCTGCGCAGCACGTTGGGTTGCAGGGCTGAGGTGTCAATACAGCTTGCAATGTTTCTCAGCGGCTCGAGCGCTTCTCGTTCCGCATCAACACATTCTTGCACCGTGGCCTGTTCGCCAAGGCGTGCGCTCATGGGGTGACGTCGGCGGCTTTCCGAGTAGCGGGTGATCAGGGTTTCATCGTCGGCATCCAGAAACAGAATGCGCACATCGGTCCCGTCGGCTTTCAGGGCCTGGACAATTTGGGGTACATCGACTATGTCGCGCCCGGTGCGGGCGTCGGCCGCAATCGCAATTTGGGTGATGCCTTCGGAGGACAAGCGCTGGATGACTTGCGGAATGAAGGAAGGCGGCAAGTTGTCAACGCAATAAAAGTGGGAGTCTTCCAGCGCACGAATTGCAACTGATTTACCCGAGCCTGAAAGGCCGGTGACTAAAACCACCTTCATGTTAATCATGGCCGATGTCCGTTTCGGTGTCGGGGTCAACCTGGAGGTGGTCGATGCCGCCCAGCTCACTGAGCATGGCCTTTTGTTGACGCACCATGAACTCGTCCAGTGTATTGATGCCCCGCATTTGCAAAATGGTGTTGCGCACGGCGGCTTCAAGAAGCACGGCCAGGTTACGGCCTGCTGCCACTGGCAATATGGCTTTGCGAATGGGCAGGCCCAGCACTTCCTGGAATTGCTGCTCGGTCACCAGGCGTTCCTGGTGCAATTCAAGCGAGGCCTTGCGCACCAGGTGCACAATCAGTTTCAAGCGCATTTTTCGGCGTACGGCCGTTTCACCAAAAATAGCCTTGATGTCGAGCAGGCCTACGCCGCGCACTTCCATCAGGTTGCGAATCAGTTCCGGGCAGCGGCCTTCGATGTAGTTGGGGGCCACGCGCGAGAACTCCACCACGTCGTCAGCCACCAGGCCATGCCCGCGTGAAATCAATTCCAGGCCCAGTTCGCTTTTGCCCAAACCGGATTCGCCACAAATGAGCACGCCCATGCCCAGCACATCCATGAAAACGCCATGCATCATGGTGGTGGGGGCGAGCCATTTGTTGATATACACGCGCAGAAAGTCGATGATTTCGGCGGCCGACAGGGGTGTGGCGAGCAGGGGAATGTTGGATTCGTCGCAGGCGGCTTTTAAAAGGGCGTGAGGCTGAAATGATTCAGCCACGATGATTGCAGGCGGATCGCCTTCAATCAGTTTGTTGATTTGGTGTTTTTTGCGTTCGTCGCTGATGCGGGCGAAATATTCGATTTCCTGTCGACCAAATACCTGGATGCGACCCGGGTGAATGGTGTTGAGGTGACCTACGAGATCAGAGGAAGCAAAACACTGAAGATCCAGGTGGCGGTCACCACCATTTAAACCGGCCAGCCAGTCAAGCTTGAGTTTGTTGCGGTTGGCTTCGATCAGTTCTTTCAGTTGCTTCACAGGCTTAACTCGCGGGTTGGTAAGGCTCCCAGTTGGCGATCAGTTGGTGAGTGGCGCCGGGATCGGATTCTGTCATGAGTTTCTCACGGAAATCTTTGTCAGACAGCATTTGAGCCAGTTCTGACAGTATATCCAGATGATGCTGGTTTGCGCTTTCTGGCACCAGCAAAAACATGAGCAGCTTGACGGGTTGGCCGTCTGGGGCATCAAAAGGGATTGGGTCTTGCACACGCACCAGCGAGGCGATAGGTTCGCGCAGGCCCTTGATGCGGCCATGCGGTACGGCCACCTGCTGGCCTAAGCCAGTGGAGCCCAAACGTTCACGCGCAAACAGGCTGTCGAACACCTTGGATCTTGCGATGCCTTGGTTGTTCTCGAACACCAAACCGGCTTGTTCAAACACGCGCTTTTTGCTGGTGACCTGTGTGTCCAACAATATGTTGGATGGTGGAAGTAGATTTGCGATCAAGTTCATCGCTGTTGATTCCTGAGACCCGCTTCTAATCGTGGGGCCGATTATACGCCATAAAAACAGAAAAGGCGGATGGAAGTCCGCCTTTTGATTTTCCCTGAAATTACAGAGGTTTATTCAGCTTCTTCGACCACCTGGTGTTTCATGGGGGTGTGGTTGTGGTTGGTTAGTTTGTCTTTGTGACGCAGTACCTGGCGATCCAGTTTGTCGGCCAGCGCATCAATGGCTGCGTAGAGGTTTTCATGACTTGCTTCAGCGTGAATGTCTTTGCCGCGAACGTGCAGTGTGACATCTGCCCTTTGAACCAGCTTGACCACCGAGATGGTCACCGATGCATCAATGACGTGATCAAAATGCCTTTTCACCCGATCCAGTTTTTCGATGACGTAGTTTCGAATCGCTGGGGTAACTTCCAGATGATGACCATTGATGTTCAAGTTCATAAGGTATCTCCTTTCGTTGCTGCGGGGGGAAGCTTTAACAGTTAAAGCGACTTGCGCATGTTCACCGGGGGTATTTTCAGTGATTCCCGGTATTTAGCGACCGTGCGTCTTGCGACCACGATGCCCTGTTGACCGAGTAGGTCGGCGATTTGGCTGTCAGATATCGGCTGCTTGGCGTCCTCCGCAGAAATCAGTTGCTTGATGAGTGCACGGATGGCCGTGCTGGAAGCCTGACCACCTGAGTCGGTGGAAACATGGCTTCCGAAGAAATACTTTAGCTCAACCAACCCATAGGGCGTCAACATATATTTTTGCGTGGTGACCCTTGACACGGTCGATTCATGCAGGCCCAGCAAATCGGCAATTTCCCGCAGAACCAAGGGCTGCATTGCGATTTCGCCGTGATTGAAGTAGCCGATTTGACGTTCTACGATGGCTTGGCTAACCCGTAAAATAGTGTCAAATCGCTGCTGAACGTTTTTTAACAACCAGCGGGCTTCTTGCAGTTGTGCGCTGAGTTGGGCGCTTTGGCCGCGGTGAGATCGCAAAATGGAGGCATACATTTCATTGATGCGAATTTTTGGCATCACATCCGGGTTCAGTTGCACATGCCACTGACCACTGAGTTTTTTCACGATCACATCGGGCACCACATGGTCGTCGTCAATGCGACGAAAGCGCGCACCGGGAAATGGCTCTAGTGAGCGAATAATCTGGTGACAGATTTTCAGTATGTCTTCGTCCACATTCAGCGCTTTTTTCAGCTTGGTGAAGTCGCGCTGGGCCAGTAAGCCCAAGTGATCACGAACAATGTGCTGGCAGTGGGTGTACAGGCTTTGCTGGCAGGTGATGTCTTTGCGTTGTGCCAGTTGCAACAACAGGCATTCCGCTGCGTTGCGCGCACCCACACCGGGCGGGTCAAAACTTTGCAGCAGGCGCAGGGCCGCACCAAGTTCTTCAAACTCCAGGTCAGGCTCGTCCTGCAGGGTTTCCCACAGGTCTTCGAGTTCAACAGTCAGGTAGCCGTCGTCGCTGAGGTAGTCGATCAGCCACAGCACCAGGTTTTTGTCTCGTTCACTGGCCTGCGTCATGCGCAACTGGTCAATCAGGTGTTGGTGCAGGCTGCTGTCGGGGGCGGCCAGTTGCAGGCCTGGTTTTTCTTCATCTCCGTCGCGCCGGCGCCGCTGTTGTCGCGCCAATCGCCTTCCCAGTTGTCTTGAATGGAGTCGATGGTTTCGCGCTGAACAATTTCTTCGCTCTGGTTGTCTTGTTCGGCTTGTTGGTCGCTGACCGGCTCGCTGGTTTTGCGGGGGTCGGGGTCGGCTTCAAAGCTGTCGCCTTGCGGCTCATGCAGTTCACCATTGCTGCTGTCCAGGCTTAAAGTGCGCTCGCCTTCCGCAGCCTCTTCGTCGGCCAACTCCAGCAGCGGGTTTTCAGCCAGCGCCTGCTGAATTTCCTGCTGCAATTCGAGCGTAGACAACTGCAGCAAACGAATGGACTGCTGCAGCTGCGGCGTGAGCGTGAGGTTTTGCGAGACTTTAAGCTGAAGGGATTGTTTCATGGGTGTTCAGCTTTACATCCGGAAGTGTTCGCCGAGGTACACGCGGCGTACATCGTCGTTTTTTACAATTTGCTCGGGACTGCCCGAGGCCAGCACGCGGCCTGCGCTGATGATGTAGGCACGATCGCAAATTCCCAGGGTTTCGCGCACATTGTGGTCGGTGATCAACACGCCGATGCCCTTGGATTTCAAGAAGGCAACAATGCGTTGAATTTCCAGCACGGCAATCGGGTCTACGCCTGCGAAGGGCTCATCCAGCAAAATGAAGCGAGGTTGGCTACCCAGCGCACGCGCAATTTCAAGGCGGCGGCGTTCGCCACCCGAGAGCGAGGCGGCAAGTGAGGTGCGAATGTGCGCAATTTGCAGGTCGTTGAGCAAGTCTTCAACTGCCTGGTCCACTGTTTTGTCTTTGGGCGGATTAATTTCAAGTACTGCACGAATGTTTTCTTCCACGGTCAGTTTGCGAAACACCGAGGCTTCCTGAGGAAGATAAGAAAGCCCCGCCCGTGCGCGTTCGTGAATGGGTTGCAAGGTGATGTCGCGGCCTTCGAGGCAAATATTGCCCTCGTCGGCACTCACCAGGCCCACAATCATATAGAAGCAGGTGGTTTTGCCAGCGCCGTTGGGGCCCAGCAGGCCGACCACCTCGCCAGTGTCCACGTGCAGCGACACATCTTCAATCACGCGTTTGCTGCGGTAGGCTTTGCGTAGGCTAAGCGCTTGAAGCCGTCCTTGTCCTGTCAAGGTGTGTGCGGGGGTGTTGCTCACTTGCTGCCCCCTTTGGGCGCGGGCTCAGTCTCTTGGGTTTTTGGTTTGATCACTGCCTGTACGCGTGAGGAACCACTGCTGTTGGGCGTCCCCACCACATTCAGGAATTCTGTGTTTTGCTCGTACGTAATTTTGGTACCCGAGATCGATTCAGTGAGCTGACCATTGGTGCTTTTTTGAATGCTGGCTGCACCGGTCAATGTCACAATCGATTTATTGCCGTCGAATTCAATGGTGTTGCCAGTGCCGTTGATCAGCAGTACTTCATTGGGCTTCTCCGAATCACGCTGCTGTTTGAAGCGGGCAGGTTTTCCTTCCACAGTGGCAAACTGGGTACCGTCACTGCGTTCGGTCAGTGTTAATTTGTCACCGCGAATCACCAAGCTCCCACGTGTTAACAGCACATTGCCGGTGAAAACGTTCACATTTGACTTCTCGTTGTAAGTCATCTGGTTGGCGTCAATGGTCGTGGGTTGTTGTTTGTCAGATTCCAGTGCTTGCGCGCAAACCCCTAGGGCCAGTGCAGGCGCAGCCAGTGCGAGGGAAATCCAGGTGGAGCGTTTCATCGTTTGGCCTCTATGCGAAACTTGATTGACCCTTGGGCAGTCAACTCGCCAGTGTCGTTGTTCAGTGTGGCACCCCGTGCTTCAAACCGTTGGCCAGGCCGGGTAACCAGCACATTCTTATCGGTTGAAATTTCGTTGGTGATATTGTCGATCCGTATTTCTTCAGATTTCATGGTGGTCAGAAGCCCTTCGTTTTGACTGGTCACCACCACGTTGTCCCGCAAGAAAATTTCGTCGGTATCGAGCAGGTAAACGCCTTTTTGGGCGTTGCCTTTCACCATGCCGTTGCCTGATTCAAACTGTTCCAGTTCGGGTTCGGTGATGTTCCAGACGTTGCCTTGCGGGATGTGCTCGGCTTTCTTGCTACGAATGATTGAATATTTGTTCTCGGTCAGGTCATGGCTTTGTACCGAGAAATTGCGCAAGTAATAGTCGCTGCTGGTGGGGTCGCTTTTCCCGCTGGCGCTAAACAGGCTCAGTTCAGACTGAATGGCAAACCAATACGAGGTGGCGGCGAGTGCGAACGTCAGCAGCAGCGGTATGAACTGCGAAAGCAGGTTGAAAAAAGCACTTACTGGTTTCACGATGCTTCCCAGGGGTTTTGATAGCCAGCTTGATGACTCAAAATGAAGTCGCACAATTCGCGGGCAGCACCATCGCCGGGGGGGCGTGTGTTAATCCAGTTGGCTGCGTTTTTCATGGCCGCCGGGGAGTGCTGGGTGGTGGCAGCCAGGGCAACCTGCTTCAGCACGGGGTAATCGGGCCAATCGTCTCCAAAAAAGCCGCATTCGCTCCATTCCAATCCAAGTAGTTGACGAATTTCATCATAGGCTTGCAGTTTGGTTTTACAGCCTTGAACCAGCTGGTAGATGCCAAGGTCTTTGGCGCGTTTTTCTACAATGGTGCTCGAGCGCGCAGTAATCCAGATCACCTTGATGCCATGGTCCATCAGAAGTCGAAGGCCTTGGCCATCAAACACACTAAAGCGTTTCATAACCTCGCCTTCATTGCCGAAGTACAGCCCGCCATCGGTCAGGGTTCCATCCACATCAAAGCCCATCAGTTTGATTTGTGCTGCGGCTTGGGCAGCAGTGGGTTCGCGGTCGGTCGATTGATCCATTACACCACCTTGGCTTCAAACAGGTCATGGAAATTCAGGGCGCCAACGATATGACCTTGCTCGTCCGTGACCACCACTTGGCTAATGTGGCTGACCTCCATCATGCGAACTGCCTCTACGGCCAGCTTGTCAGGTGAAATGCATTTGGGCGCACTGTTCATGACTTCACTCACCAGCAAGCCCCGCAAATCCAGACCCTGTTCGATCAGGCGGCGCAGGTCGCCGTCGGTAAAAACGCCCAGCAGCTTGTTGTTGGCCCCCACCACGGCAGTCATTCCCAAGCCTTTTTTGGTAATTTCCAGAATGGCATTGGAAATGCTGGCTGATGGCGCCACGGTGGGAATTCGGTCGCCTTTGCGCATGACATCGCTGACATGGGTCAACAGTTTGCGGCCCAGGCTGCCACCAGGATGCGACAGAGCGAAGTCTTCTTCGCTGAAACCTCGCGCCTTCAACACCACCACGGCAAGGGCATCGCCCAGGGCCAATGCCGCTGTTGTACTTGCGGTTGGGGCCAAATTAAGGGGGCAGGCTTCCTTTTCAACGCCACAGTCCAGTACCAGGTCGGCCTGACGGGCGAGTGCTGAATCCAGTTTGCCGGTCATGGCGACTATTTTTGCTCCGCGGCGTGCAATGGCTGGCAATACCGCCACCAGTTCCTCAGTGTTTCCTGAGTTAGAGAGGGCAATAACAACGTCTTCTTGGGTGATCATGCCCAAATCGCCGTGGGACGCCTCCGTGGCATGTACGAAAAAGGAGGGAGTACCGGTACTGGCAAAAGTGGCTGCAATTTTTTTGGCAATCAGGCCCGACTTGCCCACTCCGACCAAAATGACTCGACCCTTGCAATTCAGTATTGCGGTGGTTGCCTGGCTGAACTGATCATTCAAGCGCTCGGACAGTGCCAAGACCGCTTGGGCTTCAATGGCCAGCGCTTCCCTGGCCATGGCCAGAAAATCGTATTTGTCATTATTCGACGGTGTTTTCGACATGGTAGACCCTGATAGACTTAAGCAACGAAGGTGCTTGAGGCTGTGCTCTTTTCAGGGCAGTATAGCAAAGCGCGTGCCAATTCTCTCCACTTCCTAAGCATTAAACGTGCCTAACGCTCTAGAGCTTTCTTTGATTCTCATGCTGGTCGCCGTGTTGGCGGTCTCGCTGTTCCGTTACTGGAAGCTGCCCGCCATGCTGGGCTATCTGTTTGCGGGCACGCTGATCGGCCCATATTCGTTCGGCATCGTGCCCGACACGCCCGAAACCCGCCACTTGGCTGAATTCGGTGTTGTTTTTCTGATGTTTTCAATTGGTCTTGAGTTCAGTTTGCCCAAGTTACATGCCATGCGCCGAGTGGTGTTTGGACTGGGTTTGGCGCAAGTGGGGCTGACCATGCTGGGCGTGATGGGCCTGGGTGTGCTGGCTGGTTATTTTCTGGAAGTTCCACTGAGTACCGCCTTTGTGCTGGCGGGGGCAGCAGCCATGTCTTCCACTGCAATTGTCAGCAAATTGTTGTCCGAGCGGCTTGAACTGGATTCCCCCCATGGACGCCAGATCATGGGAATTTTGTTGTTCCAGGATTTGGCCGTGGTGCCGCTGCTCATTATCATTCCTGCGCTGGGGCAGGGGGCCGAAAATCTTACTGTGACTTTGAGCCTGGCGGTGGTGAAAGCAGCGCTGGTGCTGGGGCTGATGCTGGTGTTTGGCCAGCGCATGATGAACTGGTGGATGACTTTCGTGGCCCGCAGTAAGTCGCAGGAATTGTTTGTGCTGAATGTGCTGCTGATTACCCTGGGCCTGGCTTGGCTGACCGAACTGGCTGAACTGTCGCTGGCGCTTGGTGCGTTTGTGGCGGGTATTCTGATAGCAGAGACCCAGTATAAACACCAGGTGGAAGAAGACATCAAACCCTTCCGGGATGTGCTGCTGGGCCTGTTCTTCGTGACCACTGGCATGCTGTTGAATCCGGAAGTGGTCATGCAGAATTGGTACTGGGTTATTTTGCTGGCCGTACTTCCTGTGTTGGCCAAGCTGGTGTTGATTGCTGCACTGGCTCGAATTTTCGGTGCCAACATGGGCACCGCCATGAGGACCGGTATTTACCTGGCGCAGGCCGGCGAATTTGGTTTTGTGTTGCTGGCCAACACGGGCTCGGCCGGTTTTGCTTTGGTACCCGACCCCTGGTTACAAACTATCACGGCAAGCATGGTGCTTTCCATGTTGGCGGCACCCTTCATGATTCAACACGCAGACCGAATCGTATTGCGCTTTTCCAGCCAGGAATGGTTGCAAAAGTCGCTTGAATTGCACCAAATTGCCCAGAAAAGCCTTGCCACGACCAAACACGTGCTGATTTGCGGTTTCGGCCGCAGTGGACAGCATCTGGCGAGGTTGCTGGACCGTGAAGATTTGGATTATGTGGCCTTGGACCTGGATCCAGACCGTATTCGTGAAGCCACTGCTGCTGGCGATTCGGTGGTGTTTGGCGATGCTGCGAAACGTGAAACACTGGTTGCCGCCGGTTTGTTGCGGGCCTCTTGCGTGGTGGTTACCTTTGCGGAATTCAAGTCTGCTGAAAAAGTGTTGACTGCGGTACGTGCTTTGGCGCCCAACGTGCCAGTGGTGGTGCGCACCTACGATGAAAGTGATCTGGAAAAACTGACCGCGGCTGGAGCTACCGAAGTAGTGCCCGAAATTCTTGAAGGCAGTTTGATGTTGGGCTCGCAGGCGTTGATGTTGTTGGGTGTGCCTGTTTCGCGGGTGGTCAAGCAGATTCGAGCCATTCGTGAATCGCGTTATCAAATGTTTCGGGGGGTGTTTCGTGGCGTAGACGACGAGGCGGACACACCCGAGAACCAATGGGTCCGTTTGCATTCCGTATTCGTGGAACCGGGGGCCAGTGGCGTGGGCAAAAGCCTGGCCGAGTTGGGTATTCTGGACTTGGATATCGAAGTCAGCGCGATTCGCAGGCGCGGCATTCGTGGTGGAGACCCTTCCCCCGACACACAGTTGGAGTCGGGGGATATCCTGGTGCTGAAAGGTCAGCCGGATGCCTTGAGCCTGGCGGAGGCCATCATTCTTGGCCGCAAGTCCATGGGACGTTAAGTTGGCTTCTTAACGAATAATATAGAGCGCTGCGCAATCAGTGCCTTGCGCTTCGTCCCACTGGCCGGCTTCGGTGGTGCAAACTTCTTCCTCGCCACTGAGCACTTGCACTGCACCGCGCAAGGGGTTGCCATCATCGAGTTTGCGATCAATCTCCGCAAGTTGGGCAACCGGGATGGTTTCGCCGATCAGCAAGGCCATTGCATTTTCCCGGGAGTTGGGGCCTTGCAGCTGATTGCTGAGCAGGTATTGGCCACTGAACTGGTTGCCCATGGTGCTGCTTGCAGTGCAGTTGCCCGATTCATCACTTCCGCCAGTGAAATCGCCTTGAATAAAGCCAGACAGCTGAAGATGCGTAAATACATTGCAGGTTTCATCGCCTTCAATCAATCCGTTGCCGTTGCCGCCGCTGTTGGAAAGTCCTGCTGCGCTTGCCGCAATAAAGTCGCCGGGCAATGCTGAATAGCGTGCCTGAAAAGCTGACAAGGCAGTTTCCAGATTGGCGATGTCGGTCATGGTGGCTTGCACCCGCGCACTATTGAGCAACTCGCGGCCCTTCAGCACACCGCCAGCAAGTATGGCCAGCACGGCCAGTGCAATGGCCAGTTCCAACAGTGAAAATCCGCGTTGAATGTGTTTTCGTGGATGCGTCAATTTAATTCTCCTGAATGTGTGGTGTGTCGAGTGCGCCGCGTTTCATCCAAAGCCAGTTCAGGCGTTCAAACGAGAGCCAGACCGGGTTGGTTGCGGGTTGATCGGGATTGATAAAAAATTGTTGGTACCGATTTTGGTTGGCCAGGTCGTGAACCGGATATGCAAGCCAAACCGTGGTGGCGTTCAGCAAGGTGTGCGCGCCGCAACCTGAATTCACATTGGGTGGAATTGCATGGCCTTGCACAAGCTGACACAGATGAATGGCAGGCAATGGCCCGGTACCGATTGCGTGGTTGGCGGTGTAAGGAGCCATGACAATTTCGGTTAACTGTTGCGGGCTCAGTTGTGCGAAAGGTTGCGCCGAAACCAGCGCATTCCGGGCAGGCTCGCCGGCCTGTTCCAGCGTGGCCACTGCCATTTTCCACTGGCCACTGATTCCCCAGCTTGCCAGCGTGGCAGTTGGAAGCCAGCCTTCCTTGTGGGTGCAGGCGTCGCCGCTGCGCAATTCAGCGCCGTTGGCGAGGCCTGCCGGGCACGGCAGCCTGCCTGTGGCCAGTACAAAACCCTCCACTGCTTCAAGAATGCGCTGTCGTGAATCCAGGTGTGTGAGTACTTTGTCTTTCTCGCGCTGACTGGCCAAGAGGTGAAGCACCGGCCCAAGAATAATAGCCATGAGTACCACTACAAGCGCGACTTCAATCAGCATGAAACCATGTGCGTTGGCAGTGAAGGATTGTGGGCGGCAATTCATGGTGTGCCTGTCAGTTTGAAACTGAATTGATTGAGACTGGACAAGGTGTTGTCGGGCCAGGAAAAGTGACAGGTGCAAGCCGTGCTGTTTTGGCTCAGCGGGCACTGGTTGCTGTGGGTGGGGCGACATGATTTGTTGATGGCGGCGATGGGTTCGAAGTGGCTGACTGGCCAAAGGTTTTTCATGCGGGCCGGGCCGTTGAATGTGCAGGGCTGGTTGGCCAAGCTGGTGCAATCCGTTTGTGCGTTTTGGCTTGTGCAGTTTGGATTGTTGTCCAGGCATGAAGCTGGCGATATCCAGTTGCCTGCGTTTTGGCAATGGCAACTGCAGCGCGTTTTTGTGCAGCGGCATTGGCAACCTGAGTCAATGGGTTGATACAGCTGAGAAAACGGGTCAGCAAGCACCATGTTTTCATGGGCACCTGTGCTTGCGTTGAATTGCGGGTTGAGTTGTTGCCATGCATTCAGTGTGCTTTTGAGTTGATGCTGTTGAACCCGGTTCATGTGGGTTCGTAATTCACTCAGGTGAAGCAAAACATAAGGGGAGGAAATGTCGTACTGATGTTCTGCGGTGGGTGTAACGCTTTTTGCGACCACCGCGACGATGTTTGTTTTGACGAGATTATTCTCAGCGGGAATTCGAATTTGAATTGTGGGTTTGGCGTAGTTCACCCAACGACTCCAGCCCAAAGCGTTCGGTTGAATCAACTGGCTTGAAACAGCGTACTGCCATTGCATGTTGGTTGATGGCTCCAGTTCGTTGAAGCGCGCATCAAGCCCTGCGTTCAGATAGTTGATGGCAATTTTGCTATGAACGGGCAGGTAGCCCCAGGGCTTGTTCAAACAAGTGGTTTGCGCAGATTCGCCCGGTTGAATCGCTGGGCAAGGAAGGTGGCCCAAATGACTTTGACTGTGCAAACCCTGGCTGGAAGCGAAGCCCAACAGGCTGGCTCGAATTTGTTCAAGTGTTTGGGTTTCACGGGCCTTTTGTTGAAGCAAAAGCCCTTGCCTGAAAGCTTCATTGTTGCGAAATTCAAGGGCGGCAAATCCCAGCATCAAAATCAGAATTAAAAGTGCAAACAATGAATAGCCCCGCTGTTGAAACGCGCTTCTCATGGCAGCCACTTTTTCTGAACAGGATCAAAAGTTTTTTGACCTTGCTGGGTGATGATCCAGCCTTGCACTTTGTAGGCGGGCGCTGAAATTTTCGCTGCGGGTTTTTCAGTTTTTGTTGCAGTTGGCATCGAGGGTGCAACAAAAAGGTTTTTGCCCGGCAGGGTGTTGTTGATCGCAATATTCGATCGAGTGCTGGCGGGCTCTTTGCCAAAGCACAACAGGTAAAACGGTGTGTCAACTTGGGCGGGTTTTGTCTCCACAAGGCATTGCCCTGAATCGGGCTGTTGGGTGTTTATCCAAGTGCTCCAGGTTTGCCACAAGTCGGCTTCGGTATTGAATTGTTGCTCCAGAAAAAGAGTTTTTCGTACTGGCACTGATTGCTGAATTTGCAGGTTTGGCTTCTGATTCAGTTGTTGTTCAATTTCCATGTTGCGCAGGGCGATCAGTGCAAAAAGGGCCGTAAGCAACAACGCCAAATCGATTGCAAGGCGAACCCAGCGAAAGCCAACAATTCTCCGTGTTGTCGTTGTCAGTTTGCTCATTGGTTTGTTGCTCCAACTGAGCATTGCGCTTGGGTGGAATTATTGAGCGAGCAGCCCTTGGGCACTCGTTTTCGCGCCCGGGCCAAATCTGCTATGGTCAGAATTTCTCCCTGTTCGTCCCAAGACATTTTCAGCGAAAGCAGGTTGGCGCGTTCGTCTTGACCAAATTTTCGAATCTGTTCCAACCAACCCGCGAATGGCGCTTCTTTGGCGTTGCGAGGCGCAGCACCAAGCGAATTCTTGAGGTGCTGAAGATTCGCTTTCTCGAGTTTTGATTGTTGTTGATTTGTATGCCAACTCATCAAAAGAAAAGTACCCAGCACACAAGCAACTGCGGCACTGCGAACTGCCTGATAATGGCCAGAAGGTTTGACCCACAAGCCCAGATAAAGTTGAAGGCTGCTGCGGAATTGGCTGACACCTGATTTGTTTGAACTCAAGAAGTACTTCAGGTGTTTGAATTCGTGCGTATTCAGAAGTGCCATGTGAACAGCGCGATTGAATTGTGCAGATTTTTCCGACGAAATAATCCGAACGTTTTGTCCCATGCTGCGCAGTTCGGTCAACGCCTCTTGGTGAAAGGCTGTTGCCGGTGATTCAATAATTCTCGGTGGGTCTTCTGCAATTCCAGCCCAGCGGTGCTCTGCCCAGGGTGGGGTCGCGATCTTGTTCTGAAATACATTGAGGTACACAAGCGTGTCTGGCAGGCTGAAGCTGGAAAGTGCAATTGCACTGCCACTAAACTCACTGTAGGGAAGGCGCTGTTCTTCTGCCCATCGCTGGTCTTGTTGCCGAAACAGAATTGCGTGGCCCTGCTCAATCACCCACACATCAGCATGCATTGGTGTGGTTGTCATGACAGGCCAGTCAGGTTGTTGTAGAGCGGTGCCAATGTGAATTGATAGGCCAGCGCAAGGGTAAGTGCGGCAATGGTCAAGGCCATTGAAGGCAAGGTGTTTTGCAGGCGTTGTTGGGTTTCCCTTGCCCGCATTTCGTATACTTTTGAGGCCAGGAAAAAGCAGTAAGCAAGGTTGCCGGTTTGCTCGGCCAGTTGACTTTGACGCACCAGAAAACCAGGTGCGCCGGCTGCCTGCATCGACTGGCTTAGTGACATGCCCAATTTTAACTGTTGTTGAATGCCCAGCATCAGCGTGTTAAGCCTGTGCAGGGTTTTCGTTGACAGGTTCGTACCACCCCACCAGGTTGCTGTGGGCAGGGTGCGGTGGCGTAGGCAGTGCATCAAGTCCAGACCGGCATGGAGTTCGCATGCAATCACATGATAAAAATTCGATGTAAGCCAAAGATTGTTTGGCAGTAGTGTCTGTGTTTCAGTTTGAGTTTTGGTGGGTCTGAATTTGAAGTAAGCGGCAATAGGCAACACGACAATACCGATGAAAAGCAGGCTGTCTGACAATGTGAAGGTGGGGGTGGATGTGTTCGTTTTTTGTATTAAATGCGGTGCACTCACGTGATGCAGCAATACCCAGCACGCGCAGGCCAGCGTTAAAACCAGCATTGGATAAACAAGGCTTTTACCCAAGGTGTGTTGTGCATCGCTGGTGGTTTTCCAGCGATCCAGTTGGGTTTGTAAGGCCAAGCCAAGATCACCGCTGGCTTGTGCACACACCAGTGCAATTTCCAGGTGCATGGGCACTTTGCCAAATGCGGCACGAAAGGCGGTTTGAATGTTCTGCCCTTCTTGGAGAAAGCGCGATGCCCGGGATAAGCCCAAGTTTAAAAGTTTTCCTCGTGAATGGTCATTTTGCAGTTCACTGCTCAGTGAAAGTGCATCAAGCGCGGGCATGCCAGACTGCAACAATTCAGCCCATTGGCCCAACCAGGTACGCCAGGTGGCGGGCTTTATTCTGTCGCCAAGTGGCTTAGTTTTCATGGCTTGAGTTCAAGGTTGACGATGATGGAAACGGAAGGTGATTTGCCGATGAGAAAAGTTGCATCAGTTCATCAATGCTCTTGCAACTGAGTACTCCTTTGCGGGGCATGTTTTTCAGGTTGACAATTTCAGCCCACAATTGGCGTTGTTCATCTTGTTCTGCGGGTTTCAAGCGCAAGGTGACAATACCGTTCAAGCAGTTCATCAGGCTGCCCAGGCGCACATTCAGTTCGGTAAGCCGGCTGATGGCCCCAAGGCAATCCGGTGCATGAACCGATGCGAAAACCCGGTGCCCTGTCAGGGCAGCATTCAAGGTAAGTTCGGCGGTCTCTTCATCCCTGACTTCGCCAACCAGAATGGTGTCCGGGTCCTGGCGCATCAATGAACGCAAGCCCGAGGCAAAGTTCAGGTGAGGTAGCCGCGATAAGTCGGTTTGAACTGCCTCGGGATTGATGATTTCTACTGGGTCTTCAAGTGTTGCAATCCGACCTGCACATGCACCCAGGTTGTTGAGCATCGCATGCAGCGTGGTTGTTTTCCCGCTGCCAGTGGCGCCGGCTACCAATGTGAGTCCGTGCTCGTGGGCAAGCAGTTGCTGAATATGCGTCAAGGCGGCCTGACTCAAGCCAAGCCGATTCAAGGGCATGCGGCTGTGCGTATTCAACAGCCGGATCACGAGGTTTTCTCCGTGCAAGCTAGGGTGGGTCGCCAGTCGAAGATCAAGGTTGTTGCGAGTTAGCCGTGCGTCTTGTGGGCGGCGCGTTTCAGCAATATTCATTTTGCTTTCGGCCTTGAATGCTTGAATAAGCGACCTGCCTGCGTCGCTCGGAATGCCCAGCGCCTGCCCCAGTTTTCCGTTGACGCGCAATCGCACCCAGAAGTTCATGGGTGAGGGTGTAATGTGTATGTCCGATGCATTTGCAGCGCTGGCATAGGCAATCGTGTTGTCAATGTTCTTGAAGGCTGTGTCCGGCTGTATTTGCTTCATTGAAGTTTTGCCTGAATCAATGAACGTACCGTAAGCAGGGGTAGTGAACATTCGTGTAGCGCACATTGCTCCTCGGCTTGCGACAAGTAGGCGAGGGCATTGGTGAAGTGTCCAAGGCTGCTTTGATGAAGTGCCATGTTGTAGAAGGGCTCAGGTGTGTGCGGGAAGCGTTCGATTAAAAGCTCAAGTAGCGCGTTCAGGGCTTTGTTTTGTCCAGCCTGATACATGGTCAGGCCGGCAGCCAGGGCTTTGTTGAGCTCACCCAATTCCTTGTTGGTTTGGGGTTGATTTGCTGTCGCACTCTCCAGCACAGTCGCTTTGAGCAACACCACCAGTTCAATGTGGCTCTCACCGCGGTTTTCGCTTTGAGTGATCAGGTCGATAGATTCCGGGGCACCGGGGATACCTCGGTTCAGGCTGCTGTTTTCTTTTTGGCGCAATCCACCCAGCAAGGCCATTTCACCGCTTTTCAATCGGAGTATCGATTCCAGTTCGCGGGTTTGTACCTCGGGTACCCGACTAATAATGTTGAGTTGTTGCAGGGCTGGGTTGGGATCTTGCACAAAACCCACGATGCGACTGAGTGTGGGGCGAACCCGCAACTGAATTGCATTGTTGTCTGCAATTTGCGGTGTCACCGTCATCAGGAAACCCACCGGTACGGTTTGAACCTGAGTAGTGAATGTGGAAAAAGCGGGGCTGTTTTGTGTGGGCGCGCTGGTTTGAACATCGGTTGTGAAATACACCCGGTTGTCGATTACCTTCAGCACGGCGGCCTGTTGGTTCATGGTCACGACACGCGGCGACGAAAGCACTTCGGCTTTTCCGAATTCCTCCAGCAGGCGCAAGGCCACATTGGTGTCGGTGTTGCTGGTGGTTCGCAGGGCATTCACAGTGAACGCGGGGTTACCAAGATTCAGCCCCTGCACAGCCAGGCCTGCGGTAATTCCGTTTTGACGAAGCACGTTCCAGTCAATTCCACGCTCATAGCGATCGTTTAACGAGATCTCGGTGATGACCGCTTCAATCACGATTTGTCGATCAACCCTGCGTTGGATTTGCTCAAGCCATTGGGCTACCCTGCGGTGCTGGCTGGGTTTCGCAATCACCGACACGGTTCCTGATTCCGGGTTGGCGATGACTCGCCCCGAGCGTGTTTCCTTGCGCGTTGTCGTGATGTCCCGTTTCTCGGTGGACACCGCCGTTGTACTTCTCAAATTGGGTTGTGCGCGGCGAGGTGAAATGTTGCGTGTACTTGCATAGGCTCGGTCTTCATCTTCATCAATGACGCGCTCCCGGGTTGAGAGTTCGATCGGTTTTACCTGCACCTGAATGATCTGTTCAATTTGACTTGAGATGTCTTGCCACAAATCGTGTTGTTGTGAGTTGTTCAGAATCAGCTCTGAGCGATTGCCTGTCTCCCGGCGATCCGTTAACTCGCGCGGGCCGCCAGCGATTGCCGAACTCAGGCTCGATGAATCATTCATTTGCCGCGCAATTGACAGGTAGTCGAGGGTATACACCCTCAGTTCATCAACCTCGCACCGCATGGACAGCTGTTTTGCTTCAAAGCGCACGCTGGCCCCGGCTTGAAGTTCCAGGCTTTCAATGACCTGTTGAAGTGGCATGTCTTTTCCCACCAGGCTGACCGGAGAGTCGCCACAGCCATCCATTTCATAGCCAAGTTCTATTTCGCGGGAGATCAGTTCAAGCACGTGACTGGCAGGTATGTTTTCGAGCCGAAAGGTGAATGTTTGTTGATGTCTCTGCCAGGCGTTGCTGCTGTGTTGAACCTTATCTGCCCAAAAAATGGCATTCAACTCGAGTGTTTGCCCAAACTCGGATGTCGCAATTCCAATGCTTTGTTGGGGTGGCATGGCCACGCAAGCGCTCAGGATCGAGGTGAGGCCGATTAAAAACGCACGCAGTGATGGCACGGGCAGACTTTTCAGGGTTTAAGTGCTGCGGATCATACTTTGATGAAACCATTTCCACGCTTCGTGGTCATGCCTTGTGGGTGAGCCTGTCACCATTTGGATGGTGAGTGCATGCCCTTCGGGGTACAATAGCTCCCAAATTCGTATTCGCTTATTAAGGAGCCCCCATGGGCTTTGTTGCTCAATTAAAAAACGTGGATTTCGGCTATGCCGATCGCCTCATTCTGGAAAACATTTCGCTGGACATTCCCAAGGGCAAAGTGGTTTCTGTCATGGGTGGCTCCGGTTCGGGCAAAACTACTTTGCTGCGTCTCATGTGCGGCCAGTACCCGGTGAATCGGGGTGAAGTTCAAGTGCTCGGCCAAAATGTGGTGACTGCAAGCACGCAGCAACTGTATGCATTTCGGAAAAAAATAGGTGTGCTTTTTCAGTTTGGTGCCTTGTTCACTGACTTGAACGTTTTCGAGAATGTGGCCTTTCCGCTGCGCGAACACACCAACCTTCCCGAGGCGGCCATTCGCGATTTGGTGCTATTGAAGTTGCAGGCGGTGGGTCTTCGAGGAGCCAGCAATCTTTTTCCGTCAGAAATTTCCGGTGGCATGAGCCGGCGAGTGGCCTTGGCGCGCGCAATTGCTCTGGATCCAGAACTGATTTTTTACGACGAACCTTTTGCCGGGCTTGACCCGATTTCATTGGGTATTACGGCGAATCTCATTCGCACGCTGAATGATGCTTTGGGTGCCACCTCGGTGGTGGTCACACACGATATTCACGAGTCGTTTGCAATCAGCGACCATGTCATCGTGATTGCAAACGGCAAGGTGCTGGCACAGGGCGCCCCTGCTGAAGTGGAGGCCAATCAGGATCCGTATGTTCAACAGTTCATCAAAGGCTTGCCTGAGGGGCCAGTGAAGTTTCATTACCCCGCGCGCAACTTACAGGAGGACTTTGCATGAATCCGGTCCTCTTGGTTTCCCGTCTGGGTGCCGGTGTTATTGCCACAATCGCTGGCTTGGGAATTTTCGCGCGTTTCGTGGGCACCTTGTTCATGTTGCTTCCCAAAGCCCTGTTGCGCCCCCGCCTCATCATTGATCAGGTTCATTTCATCGGCAATTACTCTCTGGTTATCATTGTGGTCTCAGGGCTTTTTGTCGGTTTCGTTTTGGGCTTGCAGGGTTATTACACCTTGAACAGGTATGGTGCCGAACAGGCCTTGGGTCTCTTGGTTGCTTTGTCACTGGTGCGTGAATTGGGTCCGGTGGTCTCTGCCTTGTTGTTCGCAGGCCGGGCTGGTACGTCGCTAACTGCTGAAATTGGTCTGATGAAAGCAGGGGAGCAGCTGACTGCCATGGAAATGATGGCAGTTGATCCAAAGGCGCGTATTGTCTCGCCTCGCTGGATCGCGGGCCTCATTTCCCTGCCACTGCTGGCGGGTTTGTTCAGTGCCGTGGGTATTTTTGGTGGTTATGTGGTGGGTGTGCTGCTGATTGGCGTGGATGCTGGTGCATTCTGGTCTCAAATGCAGGCGGGCGTCGATGTACGCGATGACATTCTCAACGGCGTGATCAAAAGCGTGGTGTTTGGTGTGGCTGTAAGCTCAATTGCCCTGTTTCAGGGCTACGCCTGCCAGCCCACGCCTGAGGGTGTTTCCAGGGCGACTACCCGGACAGTGGTGATTTCTTCCCTGACCATTTTGGGTCTCGATTTCGTGCTTACAGCACTCATGTTCAGTATTTAACGGATTGAAGGTATGAAAAAGAACACGGCAGTGGATTTTTGGGTGGGCCTGTTTGTGCTGATTGGTGCACTTGCTCTGGTATTTCTCGCCTTGAAGGCAGGCAACCTGAGTTCTTTCACCACAGGTGACCAATACCGGGTGACAGCTGAATTTGACAATATCGGTGGTCTAAAGCCCCGTGCGCCGGTCAAAAGTGCGGGCGTTACCGTGGGGCGCGTGGCCAACATCAATCTTGATCCAGTCACATTCCGAGCAGTCGTGTCCCTGGATTTGGAGGAGGGCTTCGAGTTTCCCAAGGACTCTTCGGCTAGAATTCTCACTTCAGGCTTGCTGGGCGAGCAATATGTGGGTATTGAAGCAGGTGGCGACCTGGAAAACCTGGCGGGTGGCGAGAAGTTTGCGCGTACTCAGTCTGCGGTGGTACTCGAAAACCTGATTAGCCAGTTTCTGTTTAGCAAAGCCTCGGAAGGCGACTCCGAAAAGTGATGAAGGGGATTTGAAGTGTTAATGTCCATTCGAAAAGTGATTTTGCTGCTAGGCGTGCTTGGCTTGTCCAGCGCATGCACCAGCATGCGCGCCCCTTCTGAGTCAGACCCCTTGGAAGGATTCAACCGTTCTGTTGACGGATTTAACCAAGTGGTTGACAAGGCGGTGGTGAAGCCACTGGCGCAGGGTTACGACAAGGTAACGCCGCCAGAAATCAAAACTGTGATCGGAAATTTCTTTTCCAATCTCGATGACATCAGCGTCGCGGTCAACAACTTGCTGCAAGGCAAGCCCAAGGCAGCAGGCAGCGACATCACGCGTTTTGCCCTGAATACAACCATCGGAATTGTGGGTTTGGCCGACGTGGCCACAGAACTGGGATTCCAGAAAAACGACGAGGATTTTGGTCAAACCTTGGGCGTGTGGGGAGTTGGTTCAGGCCCTTACCTGGTGTTGCCTCTCTTGGGGCCCAGCACCTTGCGTGACGCACCTGCCCGGCTTGTCGATGCGCCGCTCGATCCGCTTTATCACTATGACGACGTCAGGGTGCGTAACAGTTTGCTGGTTGTGAACGTGGTGAACACCCGTGCGCGACTGTTGCCAGCTACTGACCTGGTAGAACGCGTGGCACTGGACCAATATGCTTTTGTGCGCGACGCCTACTTGAAGCGCCGTGCCAGTTTGGTGCGAGATGGTGCCCCTGACCCCGATGAGCAAGGCTACGAGGATTTCGAGGAAGAGTCGCGTAGCCACATTCCCGAGTCCTTTCCACCCTTCAAGGCTGCGTTGATGCAGATTAAACCAGGCAGCGCGGCTTCGAATGCACAGCCCGACTCAAATTCACCCATTGGCTTGCCAATCGACCTGCAGCAAAGCGAGCGGGCCAAGTCTGGCTTGGGTTTGTTGAACTGATTGGCTTTGGGGTGGTCAACCCTTGGGTAGGTATTGCGTTTTTAGACTAACCACAAGCATTTTGGAAGAATCATGAATATTGCAGTGAACAAGTTATTTCAATGGGTTGCGGCCGCAGCTTTGGGTTTTGGCCTGATTGCCCAGCCAGCCATGGCGCAGGACATGCCTGCCAATGAGTTTGTTGAAAAGTTCAGCAATGAAGTGCTGGCTGAGATCAAGGCACGCAAGCAGGAACTGTTGGCTGACCCCAAAAAGCTGGATGCCCTGATTGACCAGAAAGTGATGCCCAACGTGAACTTTCGGAAAATGACCCAGTTGGTGGTGGGTCGGCCTTGGCGCGAAGCCACGCCAGAGCAGCGCGAGCAAATTACCAAAGAGTTTCGCACCCTTCTGGTGAAAACCTATTCCGGCGCTTTGGCGCAGGTGGGTGATCAAACCCTGCAGGTAGACCGTCTGCGAGCTCGCCCGGAAGACACGGATGTGATCGTGAATAGCCGCGTTCTTCAGAAAGGCGCTCCACCCGTGGATTTGGCTTACCGTGTCGAAAAGAAAGACGGCAAATGGCTGATTTATGACCTGAGTGTGTTGGGTCTGTGGTTGGTTGATTCCTACAAAGCCCAGTTCGGCACTGTGCTTTCCAACTCAGGGGTAGATGGTTTGATTCAAACCTTGAAAACCCTGAACGCGAAGGGTTGATATGAAGGTGTCGGCTGATCAAATTACCGTTCGCAACGGAGACCAAGTGATCGCCGAGGTCGCCAAGGCATTCGCCTTGGGCGACCATGTCATCGACTTTTCAGCAGTCAGGCACGTGGACTCCACCGCATTGGCCTTTATTCTCGCGGCCAAGCGAGTGCTTAAATCAGACAAAACCCTTGAACTCCAACATCCTCCTGCGCAGCTGAACAGTTTGATTGCTGCCTACGGAGTACAATCTCTCTTCTCCTAAAACCTGTAGCACCTTTCATGGGTGCGAGAAGTCATGTCGTTTGCACTAGAGCTAAGCTCGGTATCCAAATATTTTGGTGAATTCCGTTCCTTGAACAATGTGTCGCTCACAGTTCAGGAAGGGGAATTTTTCGCCTTGCTCGGCCCCAATGGCGCCGGCAAAACCACACTGATTAATATTATTGCGGGTCTAAGCCGGGCCAGTGCGGGCGCAGCCAAGGTCATGGGTTTTGACGTGGTGGATCAGTTTCGCGATGCGCGCCGAAGCATTGGCATCGTGCCCCAGGAACTGGTTTTTGACCCGTTTTTTTCGGTGCGGGAAACCTTGCGTTTTCAGTCAGGCTACTTTGGCTTGAAAAAGAACGACGACTGGATTGACGAACTATTGCATTCGCTGAGCCTGATGGACAAGGCCGACAACAACATGCGCACCTTGTCGGGTGGCATGAAGCGCCGTGTGATGGTTGCCCAGGCCCTGGTTCACAAGCCGCCGGTGATTGTGCTGGACGAGCCTACTGCAGGTGTTGATGTGGAACTGCGTCAAACGCTTTGGAAATTCATTGCTGGCCTGAACCAAAAGGGACACACAATTCTGCTGACCACGCATTACCTTGAGGAGGCAGAAACCTTGTGCAACCGCATCGCCATGTTGAAAAAGGGCGAGGTACTGACTGTGGACACCACGCCCAACCTGCTGAAAAAGCATGCCAATCAAACCCTGAACATGCAGTTGAATGGTGTACTGCCCGCTAGCCTGCAAGCCAAGGTATTGAAAGCCAATGTGAGCGAGGGGCGTTATACGCTGGCATTGAATGGCCCTGCCGAAATCGAGCAAATACTGGCTCAATGCCGCAAAGACCACTTGGACGTATTGGAGTGCAGCATCGAAAAGCCAGATCTTGAAGAGGTATTTGTGCAACTGATGAGCGGGGGTGCCAAATGACTGGTTGGCAAACCCTGTTCAAGAAAGAAATTCTGCGCTTCTGGAAAGTCAGCTTTCAAACTGTGCTGGCCCCGGTGGTTACAGCCTTGCTGTACCTCATGATTTTCTCGCATGTACTGGATGGCAAGGTAGAACCTTACCCCGGCGTCAGTTACGCAGCCTTTCTGGTGCCCGGCCTGGTCATGATGTCGGTGCTTCAGAATGCGTTTGCGAACTCATCCTCCAGCCTCATTCAATCAAAAATTACTGGCAACCTGGTGTTTGTGTTGTTGCCGCCATTGTCCCATCTCGAGTTTTTCTCGGCGTATGTTCTGGCCTCCATGGCCCGTGGCATTGCTGTTGGCTTGGGGGTTTTGCTGGTCACGGTGGCGTTTGTCGGCCTGCATGTGTCCAACCCGGTGTGGATTCTTGTGCATGCATTGGTAGGTTCAGCCTTGCTGGGTACCATGGGTGTAATTGCCGGTATTTGGGCTGAAAAATTTGACCAGTTGGCGGCCTTCCAGAATTTCATTATCATGCCGGCCACTTTTTTGTCGGGTGTGTTTTATTCCATCCACTCCTTGCCCGCTGTGTGGCAAACCGTGTCGCATTTCAATCCGTTTTTCTACCTCATCGACGGTTTTCGCTATGGTTTTTTTGGGGTAAGCGATGTTAGTCCCTGGTTCAGCCTGGCCATTGGCTTGTCTGCCTGGGCTGTTTTGACTGTGATTGCGATGCGTATGGTGACCTCTGGTTACAAATTGAGGGGATAATAGTGCTGTTGAATCAAAAGGATAGGAAAAATCATGTTGTTGCCTGAAACCGTTCGCGGCTATATTGCGCAGGGCTTGGAATGTGAGCACCTCACCGTGTCTGGTGACGGTCAGCATTTTGAGGCGGTCATCGTGGCCAGTGCGTTTGAAGGACTGCGTGCCATTCAGCGCCATCAAAAAGTGTATGCAGTACTGGGTGACAGAATGCGTGCAGAGATTCACGCCCTGTCGATGAAAACATTGACGCCCGCCGAATGGGCTCAACAACAAGTGTAAAAAGGACTGCCCTTTAATGGATTCATTTTTGGTTCGTGGCGGAAAGCCGCTTCACGGAGAAGTGTCGATTTCTGGCGCGAAGAATGCGGCCTTGCCCATTTTGTGTGCAAGTTTGCTGACCGCTGAACCGGTCACCATTACCAATGTGCCGCGTCTTCGCGACATCAACACCTGCCTGCGCTTGCTGGGCTCCATGGGTGTTCAGTGTTTTTGGCATGGTGAAAACCAACTGGCCTTGCGTGCAGAAGAAATTTCTGAGCCCATCGCCAGTTACGATCTGGTGAAAACCATGCGCGCCAGTATTCTGGTGCTGGGCCCCTTGGTGGCCCGTTTCGGTGAGGCCAGCGTCAGTTTGCCGGGTGGTTGCGCCATCGGCCAGCGCCCTGTTGATCAACACATCAAGGGTCTTCAGGCCATGGGTGCCGAAATTACCATTGAAAAGGGCTACATTCACGCCAAGGCCAAGCGTTTGAAGGGCGCGCGCATTGTGACCGACATGGTGACTGTGACCGGGACCGAGAACCTGATGATGGCAGCCGCTTTGGCAGAAGGCACTACCATTATCGAAAACGCCGCCCGCGAGCCCGAAGTGGTGGATCTGGCCAAGATGCTGGTAAAAATGGGTGCAAAAATTGAAGGTATTGGCACAGACACCATTACCGTTCATGGCGTTGAAAAGCTGCATGGTTGCGAATACCAAGTGATGCCTGATCGAATTGAGGCGGGCACCTTTCTGTGTGCTGTGGCAGCCTGCGGTGGCAACATTACCTTGAACAACACCGACGCAGACAGCATGGACGCAACCATAGAAAAGCTGCGCACGGCGGGTGTGAGCATTGAAGTGGACGGCACAAAAATTCATGCCAGCATGAATACGCGCCCCAAGGCAGTGGGTGCGCGCACAGCGCCATTTCCCGGCTTTGCCACGGACATGCAGGCCCAGCTGATGGCAGTGAACTGTGTGGCCGATGGCACCGCAGTGGTGAACGAAACCATTTTTGAGAACCGCTTCATGCACGTTCAGGAAATGGTGCGATTGGGTGCCAATATTGAAATTGAAGGCCACACGGCGATTATCAAAGGCGTTGAGCGGCTGGATGGTGCCACAGTGATGGCCACCGACCTGCGCGCCTCTGCTGGCCTGGTGATTGCTGGTTTGGCTGCCAGCGATGAAACGCGAATTGACCGTATTTATCACCTGGATCGCGGGTATGACAGAATGGAAGAGAAGCTGCGCAAACTGGGCGCAGATGTGACGAGAGTAGCCCAATGATTACACTGGCCCTGTCCAAGGGACGCATTTTTGAGGAAACGCTGCCCCTGCTGGAGAAAGCGGGCATTGTGCCGTCCGAGGACCCCGAAAAATCGCGCAAGCTCATTATTGGTACCAACCGTGCCGATGTGCAAATCATCATCGTGCGCGCAACCGATGTACCCACCTATGTGCAGCACGGGGCCGCCGATTTGGGCGTGGCCGGAAAAGACGTGCTGATTGAACATTCCGGTGCGGGCTTGTATCAACCGCTCGATTTGAACATTGCCAAATGCCGCTTGTGTGTAGCGGCGCCTGAAGGCTTTGACTATGCCAGCGCAGTCAAGCAGGGTGCGCGTTTGCGCATCGCTACCAAGTATGTCAACAGTGCCCGCGAGCACTTCGCCAATCGCGGTGTGCATGTGGACCTAATCAAGTTGTATGGCTCCATGGAACTGGCGCCACTGGTGGGCCTGGCAGATGCCATCGTCGATTTGGTCAGCACTGGTTCAACCTTGCGTGCCAATAAGTTGGTCGAGGTTGAGGAAATTTGTGAAATATCTTCCCGTTTGGTGGTCAACCAGGCGGCATTGAAAATGAAGTACGAGGCTTTGCAGCCGATTCTGGACGTGTTCACCCAAGCAGTAGCGTGAAATTTTAAAGGTAGTAAACAATGTCTTCCCAAATTCGTCGATTGTCTACAGAAGATGCCAACTTTGCCGAGCAGTTTCGTGCATTGCTCGCCTATGAAGAACAACGCGATCCGCATGTAGAAGGTGCGGTGGCAGACATTATTCATGCAGTGCGAAAACGTGGCGATGAAGCCTTGCTTGAGTTCACCGAGAAGTTTGATCGAGTGAAGGTCAATAGCGCAGCTGAGCTTGAAATTGGGCAAGCCGAATTGAAGCAAGCCTTCGACACCCTCGATTCTGCCCAGCGCGAGGCTTTGAAAGTGGCTGCCCAACGCGTGCGTGCATTTCACGAGCGCCAGGTGGCAGAAAGCTGGGAATTCACCGAGGCCGACGGCACCCGCCTGGGGCAACGTGTCACGCCGCTTGATCGCGCCGGTTTGTATGTGCCCGGTGGCAAGGCGGCGTACCCGTCTTCCGTGCTGATGAATGCCGTACCCGCCAAAGTGGCTGGCGTAAAAGAAGTGATCATGGTGGTGCCCACACCCAGTGGCGTAAAAAACCAAATGGTGTTGGCCGCTGCGCACTTGGCTGGTGTTGACCGCGTATTCACCATTGGTGGGGCGCAGGCGGTGGCTGCATTGGCCTATGGCACGCAAACCGTGCCGCGTGTGGACAAAATTGTGGGCCCGGGCAATGCCTATGTGGCCGAAGCAAAGCGCCGCGTGTTTGGTGCAGTCGGCATCGACATGATTGCTGGTCCCTCTGAAATTCTCGTGATTTGCGACGGCAGCACCAATGCGGACTGGATCGCCATGGACCTGTTTAGCCAGGCTGAACACGACGAAATGGCACAGTCCATTCTGCTGAGCCCCAGCAAGGAATTTCTCGACAATGTTCAGGCCAGTATCAAACGCCTCATGGACACCATGCCGCGTGCCACCGTGATTGCTACATCGCTCAAAAATCGCGGTGCCTTGATACAGGTGCGAGACATGGACGAAGCCTGCGAGCTTAGCAATCAGATTGCACCCGAGCACCTGGAATTGAGTGTGCAAGACCCGGACGCCTGGGTTGGGAAGTTACGCCACGCCGGTGCCATTTTCATGGGCCCCTACAGCAGCGAATCGCTTGGCGATTATTGCGCAGGCCCCAACCACGTGTTGCCCACTGCGGGTACCGCACGGTTCAGCTCACCCTTGGGTGTGTACGACTTTCAGAAGCGCAGCAGCATTATTTTTGCCAGCCGTGAAGGAGCCAGCACTTTGGGTGAAGTGGCTGCCGAGTTGGCCTATGGCGAAGGCCTGCCCGCCCACGCGCGCTCTGCCGAGTACCGCGTAGGCCCGAAATTCAGAAAGGCAGATTAAGCATCCCATGAGCCTTCTACAAAAAACCATTCGCGCGGATGTGCAGGCCACCAGTGCTTATGTGGTGGCCCCCTCGGCTGGCATGTTAAAGCTGGATGCCATGGAGAACCCCCAGGGCATGCCTGCAGCTTTGCTGGATGAGCTTGCGCAGCAATTAAAAACTGCGGAGCTGAACCGATACCCCGCGCCCAAGGCACTTGAGCTGGAAGCAGCTTTGCGCGCCTGCACGGCCATTCCCAAAGCGGCCCATGTGCTGTTTGGCAATGGTTCCGACGAACTGATTGATCTGATCATTCGTGCCTGCTGCATGCCTGGTGATGCGGTGCTGTCGCCCGTGCCCACCTTCGTGATGTATGCCGTGTACAGCCAATGGAGCCATGCCCGTTTTGTGGGGGTTGACCTGAACCCCGACTTCACGCTGAACATGCCGGCCATGCTGAAAGCGATCGCAACCAACAAGCCCAAAGTGGTGTTTTTGGCCTACCCCAACAACCCCACCGGTGTGGCGTTGCGCGAAGCTGAAATTGTGCAGATTATTGAGGCCACGCCTGGCTTGGTGGTGGTGGATGAGGCCTATGAGGCTTTCGCCGATGCATCGTTCATGGCCCGGGTGCTTGAATTCCCAAATGTGCTGGTGCTGCGTACCTTTTCCAAGCTCGGCCTTGCCGGCGCGCGTTTGGGTTATGCTGTGGCCAGCCCCGCCTGGGTTGAGCAAATCGACAAAGTACGCCCGCCGTACAACGTGAATGTACTCACTCGAATTGCGGTTCAGTTTGCGCTCGAGCATTTTGAAGCCTTTGAGGCCCAGGCCAAGCTGTTACGCGATCAGCGCGATGTGCTGACCGATTCATTGAAAAACCTGAAGACCTCCAATGGCGACGTTGAAGTGTTTGATTCTTACGCCAATTTTGTGCTTTTCCGCATCCCGAATGCGCTTGAAGTCTTTGAAGCCCTGAAAAACAAGGGTATCTTGGTGAAATATGTGGGCAAGGCCCACCCCTTGTTGCAAAACTGCTTGCGCGTTACCGTGAGCACTGAGCAAGAGAATCAGCAGTTTTTGGTGGCTGTTCAAGAATCCATCGACGAAGTGGCCACCAAGGCCGCATAACTTTTTAGACAATCATGAGAACCGCAGAAGTTACCCGCAATACCCTGGAAACCCAGATCACCGTGAAAATCAATCTGGACGGTACGGGTGAACGCCACCTCGACACGGGTGTGCCATTTTTGGACCACATGCTGGAACAAATTTCGCGCCACGGCCTGTTCGATCTTCACATTGTGGCCAAGGGTGACCTGCACATTGATGCTCACCACACTGTGGAAGACACCGGCATTACGCTGGGCATGGCATTCACGAAAGCCTTGGGCGACAAAAAAGGAATTGTTCGTTACGGCCACAGCTATGTGCCGCTGGACGAAGCCCTGTCGCGCGTGGTGATCGACCTCTCCGGGCGTCCCGGTTTGCATCAGGATATTCCGTTCACCAGGGCCAGCATTGGCGCCTTCGATGTGGATTTGGTGTTTGAATTTTTCCAGGGTTTTGTGAACCACGCCCTGTGCACCTTGCACATTGACAACCTGAAAGGTGTGAACTCACACCACCAGTGTGAAACTGTGTTCAAGGCTTTTGGACGTGCCCTGCGCATGGCGGTGGCCATCGATGAACGTCAACAGGGTGCCATTCCCAGTACCAAAGGTGCTTTGTGAGTCTAGTTGCCGTTGTTGATTACGGCATGGGCAACCTGCGTTCGGTGGCCCAAGCCTTGCAACATGTAAAGCTCGACAATCAGGAAATCCAGATCACCGACGACCCCGCTCTGATTGATCGGGCCAGCCGGGTGGTGTTGCCTGGGCAGGGCGCCATGCCCGATTGCATGAAAGCGCTTCGGGAGTCGGGTTTGATGCAAGCCGTGTACCGCGCTGCTGAATCAAAACCCTTGTTTGGCGTGTGCGTTGGCGAGCAAATGATGATGGAGCGCAGCGCCGAGGGTCCTGCCGAATGCCTTTCCCTGTTTGCGGGTGACGTGGTGAAGTTTGACCCCCGCCTGACTGTGGAGTGTGGCTTGAAAGTGCCCCACATGGGCTGGAACCAGGTGAACCAGCGCACGGAGCACCCCATGTGGGCGGGCATTGAGAACGGCGCATGGTTTTATTTTGTTCACAGTTATCACGTCAATCCTGTCAACCCGGACCACGTTGCGGGTGAAACAGACTACGGTGTTCGCTTTACCTGCGCCATTGCACGGGATAACATCTTTGCAACACAGTTTCATCCTGAAAAAAGTGCGGAGGACGGCTTAAGGCTGTATTCCAATTTTTTAAGATGGAACCCCTGAGTTTTTATCGATTATTTTTTCCACTCACTTGAATAGTTAACAACACAGTCTCATGTTACTCATTCCAGCAATCGACCTGAAAGACGGTCAATGTGTTCGCCTGAAGCAAGGCAATATGGACGATGCCACCATTTTCTCGGCAGACCCGGTCGAAATGGCCATGAAATGGGTTGAAAGTGGCGCGCGCCGCTTGCACCTGGTCGATTTGAATGGTGCGATTGCGGGTAAACCCGTGAACGAGGGTGTCATTATTGACATTCTGGATGCTGTGGGCGGCGCCATTCCGGTGCAATTGGGTGGCGGTATTCGTGACCTGGACACCATTGAACGTTACCTGGACGATGGCTTGAGCTACGTCATCATTGGAACGGCTGCGGTAAAAACCCGGGTTTTCTGCATGACGCGTGCGGTGCGTTTCCCGGTCAAATTATTGTGGGCCTGGATGCCAAGGAAGGCAAAGTGGCCACAGACGGCTGGAGCAAAATTTCCGGCCATGATGTGGTTGACCTTGCCAAGAAGTACGAAGGCTATGGCGTAGAGGCCATTATTTACACTGACATTGGCCGAGATGGCATGTTGGGTGGTGTCAACATTGAAGCCACGGTTCGCCTGGCCAATGCATTGACCATCCCGGTGATTGCCTCTGGTGGCATTACCAACCTGGACGATGTGAAACAGTTGTGCGCGGTTGAGCATGAGGGAGTGATGGGTGCGATTTGTGGTCGATCCATTTACGAAGGCACGCTCGATTTCGCCAAGGGCCAGTCTCTGGCCGATGAACTAAACGGAAAAGCCTACTAATGCTTGCAAGCCGTATCATCCCCTGCCTGGATGTAACCGCAGGTCGGGTGGTTAAAGGCGTCAATTTTGTGGAACTGCGCGATGCGGGTGACCCCGTTGAAATTGCTCGTCGCTATGATGAGCAGGGCGCAGATGAACTCACATTCCTTGACATTACAGCCTCATCCGATGACCGTGACCTGATTCTGCATGTGATCGAAGCTGTCGCCAGCCAGGTGTTTATTCCCTTGACCGTGGGGGGCGGTGTGCGCAAGGTAGAAGACGTGCGCCGATTATTGAATGCGGGTGCTGACAAAATCAGCATCAACACTTCGGCAGTGACCAACCCCGACTTGGTGGGAGAGGCTGCTACGAAGTATGGTTCACAGTGCATAGTGGTGGCCATAGATGCCAAGGCCAAAAGCAATGGCGAACCAGGCTGGGAGGTGTACACCCATGGTGGCCGAAAGCCCACCGGGCTCGATGCCGTTGAATGGGCGCGCAAAATGCAGGCCTTGGGTGCTGGTGAGTTGCTATTGACCAGCATGGACCGCGACGGTACCAAAATCGGTTTCAATCTGGAATTGACCCGTGCCGTGTCCGATGCAGTTTCTATTCCCGTGATCGCCAGCGGCGGCGTGGGCAACCTCGACCATCTGGTGGATGGTGTCATCAAGGGCAAAGCCAGTGCTGTCTTGGCGGCCAGCATATTTCACTACGGTGAGTACACTGTACAGCAGGCCAAAGCCCATATGGCCAAGGCCGGCATTACAGTTCGGCTGTAAAGGGGCATTCGCCATGAGCAAGGATGTATTAATTACAGAAAATTGGCTGGACAGTGTCAGTTTCGATGACAAGGGTTTGGTGAATGTGGTTGCACAAGACCACCTCAGCAAACGCGTGTTGATGGTCGCCTGGATGAACCGCGAGGCACTCGAAATTACAGCCAGCACTGGTTTTGCAACGTATTTTTCACGTTCGCGCGGTAAGCTGTGGCACAAAGGTGAAGAATCGGGCAACCAGCAGAAGGTGAAGGAGATTCGCCTGGACTGTGATGGTGATGTGCTGGTGCTGATGGTGGAGCAAGTAGGCGGTATTGCTTGCCACACGGGCCGTGAAAGCTGCTTTTATTACGCGCTGGAAGGTGTGCAGGGTGAAAAGCCCAAGTGGGTTGCCAAAGACCCTGTGCTCAAAAACCCTTCCGACATGTACGGCAAAAATAAGGAATGAACAAGCATGGCTGACCTTGAAAAAGCGTCTGGAGATTTGCTCGAGCGTTTGACCGAAGTGCTGGAAGCACGCAAGCAAGCAAGCCCTGAGCAATCCTATGTGGCGAAGTTGCACCACAAGGGGCAGGACGCGATCCTGAAAAAGATCGGTGAGGAGTCTTGCGAACTGGTGATGGCGTCTAAAGATCAAGACCCCGCCAAAGTGATCGCTGAAACAGCCGATTTGTGGTTCCACAGCCTGGTCTTGCTGGGTTGGCACGGTTTGACTGCTGCCGATGTGCTGGCCGAACTGGACCGTCGCATGGGTTTGTCTGGTTTGGTTGAGAAGGCCAATCGGCCCCAGTAAATTCACGCGAAAGGAACAAGAAATGTCAGACTGCATTTTCTGCAAAATTGTCGCTGGGGAAATCCCTAGCAGAAAAGTATACGAAGACGAGGATATCCTCGCGTTTCACGACATCAAGCCGGCTGCGCCAGTGCACTTTCTGATTATTCCGAAAAAGCACATTCCCACGCTGGCCGATGCCACCGAAGAAGACATTCCCGTGATGGGAAAAATAATGACCATTGCGGGTCAATTGGCCAAGCAAGAAGGGTGTCATGACGGTTTTAGAACCATCGTGAACACTGGAAGGGTAGGTTGCCAAGAGGTGTATCATGTTCATGTGCACATACTTGGTGGTGATAAACCATTGGGCGTTATGCTCGGCATGCCTGCCTTGTAACGCAACGAGACACGAAAAACATATCAGGAGTAAGTCATGGGTTCATTTAGCATTTGGCACTGGGTGATAGTGCTGGTCATCGTGATGTTGGTGTTTGGCACCAAGAAATTGCGCAACATCGGTTCCGATCTGGGTGGTGCAGTGAAAGGTTTCAAGGATGGCATGAAAGAGGGTGGTTCGGAAGGTGAGCAAAATGCCGCCAAATTGGCCGACGACAGCAGCAAGAAGTCGGACACGATCGACGTCGAAGCCAAAGAGAAATCTTCCAGTTAATTTCCCCTTTTTGCGGCGCGCAGCATGTTCGACATTGCTTTCTCGGAAATGCTTATCATCGCAGTGATCGCGCTGCTGGTGATAGGTCCTGAAAAACTGCCCAAGGTGGCCAAAACGGTTGGTCATTTGTTGGGCAAGGCCCAACGTTACGTCAGTGACGTGAAGTCTGAGATCAATCGGGAAATGGAAATCGACGAGTTGCGCAAGCTGCAGGCAGAAATGCAGACTGCTGCCCGTAAGGTTGAGGGTGACGTTCAAACCACCTTGCGAGACACTGAGGCGGATTTGAACAAATCCGTGAAATCAATCGAAGATGACATTGCGGAGCTTGAGAGTAGCAAGCCGGCCGCCGTGGCTACCGTCAATTCAAACACACAATCTCCGCCAAAGGCGGAAGAGCCAGCGCCAGCGCAACCCGTGGGGCCTGCCCCCAAGGTAGAGGCCAAATAACAAGGTGCATGGGTAATGAGTCAGCAAGAAAATTTTGTCAGTCACCTGGTCGAACTGCGCGATCGTTTGTTGCGCGCAGTGGTTGGTTTTTTGATTGTGTTTGTGGCCTTGATGGCCTACCCGGGTGCAGCTTACATTTTTGATTTGTTGGCCTTGCCCATTCAAAGCGCTCTGCCCGAAGGCACCAAGATGATTGCCACGGGCGTGATCACACCCTTCATGGTGCCCGTGAAATTGACTGCCATGGTGGCCTTTGTCATTTCTCTGCCCATCTTGTTGTATCAACCTGGGCCTTCATTGCGCCTGGTTTGTATCAACACGAGAAAAAAATGGCTTTGCCCATTATTTTTTCCAGCACAGTGCTGTTTCTCGTGGGCATTGCTTTTTGTCATTTCATTGTGTTTGGCAAGGTGTTTGCCTTCATCAACGATTTCGCCCCGCAAAGCATCACGCCAGCACCTGACATTGAAGCCTACATGAGCTTCGTGCTGACCATGTTCATGGCTTTCGGCATGACCTTCGAGGTGCCCATTGTGGTGGTGGTGTTGGTGTACCTGGGTGTGGTTACCGTAGAAAAACTGGTGGAAATTCGTGGGTATGTGATTGTGGCGGCTTTTGTAATTGCTGCCATCGTGACACCGCCCGATGTGATGTCACAGCTGTTTCTTGCCATTCCCATTTGTATTTTGTACGAGGTGGGTATTCTGTTTGCCAAAATTATCGGCAAACAACGTCAGCAAATTCTGGAATAAATCAGAGCATAAGCCAGGCGGGTTGGCCTTGATGATGTATCAAGGCCGTTTCAAAAAGTCACCAGGCTTTGGGCGCACGCCAATCTCAATCATGACGGTCTCGGTTTTGCCGTCACGCAACAATTCCACTGATTTTTTGTCACCTGGTGCGTAAGCCGCAATCTGGTTCAACATCTGTGTGGTGTCAGTAATTTTTTTGTCGTCCAGCTTCAGCAGAATATCGCCCACTTTCAGGCCAGCCTTGTCCGCAGGGCCATCTTTCACAATACCCGCAATAATCACACCGTCTTTTTGCGGTAAATCAAATGCCGAGGCCAGTTCTTCGGTGATGTTTTGTTGTTCTACACCAATGTAACCGCGAGTCACCGTGCCGGTGCGCACAATCTGGTTCAACACCCCTTGAACGGTTTTGGCCGGGATGGCAAAGCCAATACCCAATGAGCCTCCCGAGCGACTGTAAATTGCCGTGTTGATCCCCAGCAGATTGCCTGCGGTATCCACAAGCGCTCCGCCGGAGTTGCCGGGGTTAATGGCTGCATCGGTTTGAATGAAGTTCTCGAACGTGTTAATGCCGACGTGGTTTCGACCCAGCGCACTCACAATACCCATGGTCACGGTTTGGCCCACACCGAAAGGATTGCCCATGGCCAGCACCACATCGCCCACCCGCACTGTTTCATCGGCGGCAAATTTCAGGCTGGGTAGGTTATCGAGTTTGATTCGAAGCACGGCAAGATCGGTTTCAGGGTCAGTTCCCACCAGCTCAGCTTTGGTTGTTCTTCCGTCGTTCAGACTGACTTCAATTTCATCAGCTGCTTCAACCACGTGCTGGTTGGTCACAATCAAACCGTCGCTGTTCACAATGACGCCCGAGCCCAGGCTAGAGGCTTGCTCTTCTTGCTCAAACTGTTCCTCTAGTTCATCGCCGAAAAATTTACGAATTTCCGGGTCTTCGAAAAATGGGTGCTTGGGCAAGTTGTTTGCGCGTTTGCTGGTAAAAATATTCACCACGGCTGGCATGGCGGTGTCCACGGCATGGCGGTAGCCAGCCACACCTTCGGGCTGGGCTGTTTGATAAGCCGGCTTTTGCAGCCAGTTGGGTACCCACTCTGGGCGTAGTACTTCGGTGATGAAATACAATGCAAGAAGTACGGTTAAGGCCTGAGCAAAGGTCAGCCAGAGTTTTTTCAACATATCAAGAATGCAGGGGTGCGCCGTTGGCTTCAGTGGATCGGAATGTGCTGGAACATGACTTGCGGGAATTGCTGGATCAGGCTCGCATGTCAGATTATTGCCCAAATGGGCTGCAGTTGGAAGGCAGGCCCCGTATTCAACGGCTGTTGACGGGTGTCACCGCATCCAGGGCGCTGATTGAGCTGGCGGTTGAATTGAATGCCGATGCGATTTTGGTACACCATGGCCTGATGTGGAAAGGCGACCCCCAAGTGGTGACCGGGTTTCGAAAGGAGCGTCTGCAATTGGCACTTGGCCATGACTTGAACGTGTTTGCTTACCACTTGCCGCTGGACAAACACCCAGAGCTGGGCAACAACGCCCAATTGGGCAAAATGTTGGGTTGGCCCAGCACCCGTGTGGTGGGCGACAAGGGTTTGGTTCATCTGGGTGTGCTCCCGAAGCCTCAGCCTCTGAGTGAACTGGTTCAGCAGGTAAGCAGTGTATTGGGCCACCATGTTCAAGTGGAAGGGAACAGCGACCCTGAGCGCAAGGTGACGACCGTGGCCTGGTGCACTGGCGGGGCACCCGGTTATGTGGAGGAGGCGGCTTTGCAGGGCGCCGATTTGTACTTGACTGGTGAGTTGTCCGAGCCTGCCGTGCATGTGGCCCGTGAATGCAATGTCAGCTTGCTGGGTGCCGGTCACCATGCCACGGAACGTTGCGGTGTAAAGGCCCTGGGCGAATGGATTGCACAACGCTATGGTATTGAAGTGATTTTCCGTGATTTGTTCGTTGCGGTTTAGATGTTTTCTAATGTATGGCCGCAAATGTTTCTGTCCACTCAGCATTTGATGGAAATTCTCCCCAAAACTGTTCCTTGTTTTAAGCTTGGTGGGGTACAATCTCCGGTTGCATGGATCACTGGATTTTACTTTCGGGGTTATTTTGATGAGCAATAATCAACCTGTAGACAAAGAACGTCGCGTATGGATGATCGCTTGCGGCGCAGCGGGTGGTGTAGCGGCTGCGGCAACTGGTGGCGCGTTTCTGACTTCAATGGCACCCTCCGAGCGCGCGAAAGCAGCCGGTGCGCCAGTTGAGCTTGATATTTCTGGCATGCAGCCAGGCGACATGAAAACTGTCGAATGGCGTGGAAAGCCAGTTTGGGTTGTTCGTCGCGACCCAGCCGTGGTGGAAGCACTGCCAAAGCTGGATGACCAGTTGGCTGACCCGAATTCCGAGCGCAGCCCCGACCAGTTGACCCCCGAGTACGCACGCAATCCCCACCGCTCCATCAAGCCAGAATATCTGGTTGCAGTGGGCATTTGCTCTCACCTAGGCTGCTCGCCTTCCGCCCGTTTTGAACCCGGTCCCCAGCCAAGCCTGCCCGATGACTGGCAAGGCGGCTTCTTCTGCCCTTGTCACGGTTCAACGTTTGATCTGGCTGGCCGCGTTTACGCTGGAAAACCTGCACCGGACAACCTGGAAGTGCCACCCCACAAATATTTGTCAGACACCAAGTTGTTGATCGGTGTAGACGAGAACAACGCCTGACATCTGAGAGCGAGGAGTAGTAATTATGGCGGCAGACAAAAAAGTCGAAACAACAGGCGTGTTGGGCTGGATTGACCAGCGTTTCCCCCTGACCTCGACCTACAAAGCGCATTTGTCCGAGTACTATGCGCCCAAAAACTTCAACTTCTGGTACTTCTTTGGCTCACTGGCCTTGCTGGTGTTGGTCATCCAGATCGTGACCGGTATTTTCCTGGTCATGCACTACAAACCAGATGCGGCAAAAGCTTTCCAGTCCGTTGAGTACATCATGCGCGATGTACCGTGGGGCTGGCTGGTGCGTTACATGCACTCCACCGGCGCTTCCATGTTCTTCGTGGTGGTTTACCTGCACATGATGCGTGGCCTGTTGTATGGTTCTTATCGCAAGCCCCGTGAGCTGATCTGGATTTTTGGTGTTGCAATTTTCCTGTGTCTGATGGCTGAGGCTTTCTTTGGTTACTTGTTGCCATGGGGCCAAATGAGCTACTGGGGTGCACAGGTGATCGTGAACCTTTTCTCTGCAATTCCGGTGATTGGTCCTGATCTGGCCATCTGGATTCGCGGTGACTATGTGGTTTCCGATGCCACTCTGAACCGTTTCTTCTCCTTCCACGTGATCGCCATTCCACTGGTGTTGCTGGGTCTGGTGGCTGCGCACTTGGTGGCTTTGCACGAAGTGGGTTCCAACAATCCTGACGGCGTTGAAATCAAGGAAAAGAAGGATGCCAACGGCAAGCCTTTGGACGGCATTCCTTTCCACCCTTACTACACCGTGCATGACATTTTGGGTGTGGGCGTGTTCCTGATGGTGTTTTCTGCCATTGTGTTTTTCGCGCCTGAAATGGGTGGTTACTTCCTGGAATACAACAACTTTATTCCAGCTGACCCGTTGAAAACACCCGCGCACATCGCTCCCGTTTGGTACTTCACACCGTTCTATTCCATTCTTCGTGCCATCACATTCCCGTTCCTGGGTCTGGATGCGAAGTTCTGGGGCGTGGTGGCCATGGGTGGCGCGGTTGTTATCCTGTTCTTCCTGCCATGGCTGGACAAGAGCAAGGTGAAGTCAATCCGTTATCGCCCAGCGCTGCACAAGTGGATATACGCGGTGTTCGTAATCAACTTCATCGTGTTGGGCTATCTGGGTGTGAAGCCACCATCAGACATTGGCCAAATCGTTTCCCAGATTGGTACCCTGTACTACTTCCTGTTCTTCCTGGCGATGCCTTGGTGGTCAAAGCTGGGCACCTTCAAGCCTGTGCCTGACCGTGTTGTGTTTCAACCGCACTAAGCATGCGCACCAAGCTGACTGGACGACGAACTGGAGAAGATAGGATTAAATGATGAAAAAACTACTGGCTTTGTTGGCGCTTGTTCCCTCACTGGTTTTCGGTGCGGGCAGTAATTACCCACTGGACACAGCGCCTGACTTGACGAACGACCTGGCCGCGCTTCAACGCGGTGCCAAGTTGTTTTCCAATTACTGTTTGAATTGCCACTCTGCTGAAAGCATGCGTTACAACCGCTTGCGCGACATTGGTTTGACCGATGAGCAGATCAAGGAAAACCTGATGTTTGCCACCGACAACGTGGGCGACACCATGAATATTTCGATGGATCCAAAAGATGCCAAGAAATGGTTTGGTGCTGCACCGCCCGACCTGTCGCTGATTGCACGTTCACGTGCTTCTGCGAATGGTCCTGGTGCTGATTACATTTACACCTACCTGCGTACTTATTACCGTGACCCCTCCAAGCCAACCGGCTGGAACAACATGGCCTTCCCAAACGTGGGCATGCCCCATGTGTTGTGGGAACTACAGGGTGAGCAAGTAGCCAAGTACGAAGAAGTGCCTGCCGGTTATGGCAAGGAAGGTACGGTTCAGCAGTTTGTTGGCTTTGAGTTGACCAAGCCAGGCACCATGACCCAGGTGGAATACGATCAGGCCATGGCCGATCTCACCAGTTTCCTGGTGTTCATGGCAGAGCCGGTGCGCGAAGACCGCTTCAAGTTGGGCGTAATCGTGTTGTTGTTCTTTGGCGTGTTTACCATTTTTGCGTGGCGCTTGAACGCTGCTTACTGGAAAGACATCAAGTAAGCTTTTTGGCTTAATCATGTACAGGCTGGGGTGTTTGCTCGCCCCGGCCATTTTTTGTTTTGGGATGACAACATTATGATGGTTCTTTACTCTGGAACAACCTGCCCGTTTTCTCAGCGTTGCCGGTTTGTTTTGCATGAAAAAGGCATGGATTTCGAGATCAAGGACATTGACTTGTTCAATCGGCCTGATGACATCAGTGTGATGAACCCCTACAGCCAGGTGCCAATTCTGGTTGAACGCGATTTGATTTTGTACGAGTCAAACATTATCAACGAGTACATTGATGAGCGTTTTCCTCATCCCCAATTGATGCCAGCAGACCCGGTGATGCGTGCACGTACTCGCTTGTTCTTGTTCAATTTTGAGCGTGAACTGTTTCAACATGTGAGCGTGTTGGAAAAAGCAGGTAACCCCAAGGCCATGGACAAAGCCAAGTCGGCAATTCGTGAGCAGCTCACCCAACTGGCTCCGGTGTTTGTGAAAAGCAAATACATGCTGGGCGAAGAGTTCTCGATGCTTGATGTTGCTTTGGCACCCTTGCTGTGGCGTTTGGAGCACTATGGTATTGAACTGCCCAAGTCTGCTGCGCCATTGATGAAGTATGCGGAACGTATTTTCGCCAAGCCTGCATTTATTGATGCATTGACACCTTCAGAAAAGGTAATGCGTCGTTAATTGGATACTCACTGAGTAGCCATCCGGACACGTCGAGGAAAAAGCAGTGACTGAAGTATCTACAAAGCCTTATTTGATTCGAGCCATTCACGAATGGTGTGTCGACAATGGCTACACGCCTTACCTCGCCGTGGCTGTGAATGAGAAAACCCAAGTGCCGAAAGAATTTGTAAAAGCTGGGGAGATTGTGCTGAACACGTCTCCCTTGGCCACCAACAAATTAAGCCTTGGCAATACGGCGATTGAATTTGAAGCCCGATTTGGCGGGATAGTTCGCGAAATTTTTGTGCCAATTGAACAAATCAGTGCGATTTATGCGCGTGAGAACGGGCATGGCATGGCCTTTGAAGTACTGAAGCCATTGGCAGAAATTGAGGGTGACGGAAACGAGGCGGTGCAATTCATTCTTGATGAAGAGGATGAGCCCGTTTCAACCGATCCTGATGACAAGCCAGCTGGTTTACGTTCGGTTTCGGGCGCCTCTGATGACCCGCAGCCTTTGTCTGTGGCTAAATCAGATAAATCTGATGAAAAAACACCAAAAAAACCCGGGCAGAAGAAAAAAAATCATCTGACTCGAGTAAAATAGCGCTTCTCTTAAGTGCCGCTTTAGCTCAGTTGGTAGAGCAACCGCCTTGTAAGCGGTAGGTCGTCAGTTCGAATCCGACAAGCGGCACCATTCTTCTCCCGGTTTCTCGGGAAATCATCCAAACTTTTGTCAGTCGAACACGCGAGATGCGTCTTGCGCTGGCGTCTATTGCCAATTCGACGTGGGTTGCTTGTGTCGCACTTGCTGGCGAATTAAGAGCTGAA
>NZ_MQVZ01000001.1:500366-513689 GCF_002954425.1 Limnobacter sp. SAORIC-690 | reverse complement strand
AGCACTCCCGTGCAGCGCTTCGCCACCTCCGAGCGACTCACGGCGGTGTTCAATGGTCAATCGGCACTGGCGAATCTCCCTCACCACGCAACTCACGGCTGATTTCATCGCCCAATCGGCGGCGGTGTTTCGATCGCCTCGCCTTCAAGAAAACCTGCCCTTGCGTGCCGAGCAGGGCCGGTGTTGCCCGGCATGGGCGACAGAGAACGGACCCGACCCGCAGTTTAGGAGGGTCGTTCTCAGGCATCGCGAGGCTCAGCAAGGGGAGTACAGGTTTTCTGGCGAGAGATCGGAACCCAAGCCAATTGGGCGATTAAGAGGTTGCGAGAGATCGGAACCCAAGCTGATTGAGCTATTAACAAAGCCGCAGAGATCGGAGCCCAAGCCGAGTGGGCCATTAAGAAGCTGTGAGAGAGCGGAACCCAAGCCGGTTGAGCTTAAACCCTTTACACTGTGCGCATTGTATTCACCGCAGCAACCCACAGCGATGCCCAAACCCAAAAGAAACCCCCTAGATACACTTGAGCTAAAGCCAGGTCAGTCAATCGAATTGTTGAAGGCGTTGCACATCGTGACGCGAGAAGGTGGGATTAACCAGGACAGCCGAAGGAAGTTGAAGCAGGTGTACCACTTGACCCAATTTATTGAACCGTTGATTGACGAGGTGCGCAAAGCGAATGACGGCGGTTTGTACTTGGTGGATCATGGTGCAGGCAAGTCGTATCTCGGGTTTATTTTGTACGACCTCTACTTGAAACAAAACCCTGAAGGGGCTGTAGTGGCCGGCGTGGAAACCCGACAGGAGTTGGTGGACAAGTCGAATACCCTGGCGAAACAGCTTGGTTTTGAAGCGGGTATGCAGTTTATTAATTTGCCGGTGGCGCAGGCCACGGAGCACCCTGATTTGCCTGAAACTGTCGATATTGTCACTGCGCTGCACGCGTGTAACACGGCCACTGACGATGCGATTTCATTTGGATTGAAAAAACAGGCGAAGTTCATGGCTTTGGTGCCGTGTTGTCAGGCTGAAGTGGCTACGCACTTGCGCAAGAACAAAGCCAGCCAGCTGGGTAAAAGCAGTTTGGTGGAAATGTGGCGCCATCCACTTCATACCCGTGAATTTGGTAGCCAGCTGACGAATGTGTTGCGTTGCCTGCAACTGGAGGCGCATGGTTACCAGGTGACTGTGACCGAGTTGGTGGGTTGGGAGCACTCGATGAAAAATGAGTTGATTATTGCGAAGAAGCACCAGCGATCGAACCCAAAGGCCGCGCAGCGATTGCGCAACATGTTGGTAGAGTTGGGGCTTGATGCAGAAGAGGACTTGCAGCAGCGCTTTCACGTACCAGCCTAGATCAATGAGGTGGGTAAGACTGCCCGAGACGTTGATTGATTACCTGAGAAAGCGCTGGGCAAGCACAATCTTTAGCTGCTGCTTTTGAGCCCTTGCCATTCGCTGCGCTGCACATTGGGCAGCCCCAGCAGTTGCAGGGCGTGCTGGGCGGTGTCGGTGACCATGGCATCGATGCTGGCAGGGCGCTGGTATAGCGCAGGCACTGGTGGCATCACAATGCCACCCATTTCAGTCACACTGACCATGTTGCGAAGATGAGCCAAATTAAGCGGAGTTTCACGGGGCAGCAAGACCAGGCGGCGTCGCTCTTTCAGCACCACATCGGCTGCGCGTGTGATCAGGTTATTGGACAAACCATGTGCCACAGCAGCCAAGGTGTGCATGGAGCAGGGCGCAATGACCATGCCCATGGAGGGATAAGAACCACTGGCGATGCAGTTTCCCACTTGTTTGGGCGAGTGGACCACATGGGCTTTCGCTTCAATTTCTTCCTTGCTCAGGTCGCTTTCACTGGCCAATGTAAGCCAACCTGAGGAAGAAACCACCAAGTGAATTTCCGTGTCGCCGCGAGCACGCAGCAAGTCTAGAGTTTTCAAACCATACAAAGCACCGCTTGCACCAGTAATGGCGACGGTGATGGACTGTTTGAATTGGGGGGGGAGGGTGCTGCTCAAGATGGGATGCCTGGAAGTGGCCGCACGGCGATTGGTGCGGCCGGTTTCATGATTTACTCAGACTTGGTCGACGCGTTGGCGGCGGCAATCAGTGCCTGCAATTCGCCACTTTGGTACATCTCGGTCATGATGTCACAGCCGCCCAAAAATTCGCCGTTCACATAGAGTTGTGGAATGGTGGGCCAATTGGCGTATTCTTTGATGCCTTGACGAATTTCGGGGTCGTCCAGTACGTTCACTGTGACTACTTTTTCAGCTTCGCAGGCTTTCAGGATTTGAATGGCGCGACCAGAAAACCCGCACATGGGGAACTGGGCTGTTCCTTTCATGAACAAAACCACGGGGTGGCTGGTGACGGTTTCGTGAATGGAATCGCGAGCGCTCATAAAAACTTCCTTTCAATTGGATGAATTGCTACAACCCTGTAGTGTAATGGATGTGGGTATAAAACGCTCGTTTTCAATGCCTAGATGTGGGCAAACACGAAGCGCGGGGTACCGGCCAGGTCGGGCAGGCCTTGAACATGCACATAGGGCGCCTTTGAAAACAGGGCTTTCACGGCCTCCTGTTGAAGGTGGCCGTGTTCAACCAGCACGCCACCACCTGCGCGCAACAGGCTTGGGCTGTGTTGGGCAATTTCACGGTAAAAGCGCAGGCCATCGCCGCCATCCGTCAAGGCTTGTTGGGGCTCGAAACGCAGATCGCCTTGTGAAAGATGTTCGTCCCCCAGTTCAATGTAGGGCGGGTTGCTGCAAATGAGGTCGAATGCCAAGGGCGGTGTTTGGTTCAGCAAATTCTCGAAGAGATCAGATTGAACGAAACGGATATTTTTCGCGCCCAGCTCATTGGCGTTGAATTGGGCAACCCACAGGGCGTCAGCTGAAATATCGCTGGCGGTTACCTCAAGTATCGGGTTTTCAAGCGCCAGTGACACCGCAATGGCACCACTGCCGCAACCGATATCGAGCACTCGGGTCAGCAGGTTTTCAGTCGATTTGCTTTGCAAAAAACCAAGGGCATGTTCTACCAGTTCTTCGGTTTCCGGGCGGGGTATCAGCACCCGGGAGTCGACAAAAAACGGGCGTGAATAGAATTCCTTTTGTTGTACCAAATAAGCAATGGGTTCGCCTTGCTGCCTTTTGGCGGCCAATGATTTGAACGCGCTGAGTTGGTCCATGGGCAGTTCCCGGTTGCCCTTTGTCACCAGATTGACCCGGTCAAACCCGGTGATGTGGGTCATCAGGATACGCAGCTCGCTGGGCGCAAGCCCGGTTTCTTCGCGTGTTTGCTGCAACACCGATTCAATGGTGGGTTTGGGCAGTGTGCTCATTCTTTGGCGGTGATTTCGGCCAGCAGTTCAGCTTCGTGAAATGCAGTCAGGCCGTTCATCAGGTCGGTTAAATCGCCGTCCATGATGTAGTCGAGTTTGTACAGGGTCAAGTTGATCCGGTGGTCGGTCATCCGCCCTTGCGGGAAGTTGTAGGTGCGTATGCGCTCGGACCGGTCGCCGGAGCCCACTAGGCTGCGGCGTTCGCTGGCTTCAGCGGCTTGGCGTTCGCGGTCAATTTTGTCCTGAAGGCGAACATTCAACACCTTCATGGCCTTGGCTTTGTTTTTGTGCTGGCTGCGTTCGTCCTGGCACTCCACTACCAGGCCTGTGGGCAAGTGGGTAATTCGCACAGCGGAATCGGTTTTGTTGATGTGCTGGCCACCCGCACCACTGGCGCGGTAGGTGTCGATTCGCAAATCAGCGGGGTTGATTTCAATGACTTCAGCTTCGTCGGGTTCGGCCATTACAGCCACAGTGCAGGCGGAGGTGTGAATACGTCCTTGTGATTCGGTAGCCGGCACGCGCTGAACACGGTGGCCTCCTGATTCAAACTTCAGGTGCTTGTATACATTGTCACCGGCAAGGCGAATGATCACTTCTTTGTAGCCACCCAGTTCCGATTCACTGGCGCTCATGACCTCGATTTGCCAACCCTGGCGTTCGGCGTAGCGGGTGTACATGCGAAACAGGTCGGCTGCGAACAATGCAGATTCATCGCCGCCGGTGCCAGCGCGAATTTCAAGCATGGCATTGCGGTGATCATTGGGGTCTTTGGGCAGCAGCAGGCGTTGAAGGTCGGCTTCGAGTTGCGCAAGTTTCGCTTCGTTTTGTGCAATTTCTTCGCGGGCCATGTCGCGCATGTCGGGGTCGGAAAGCCATTCCCGCGCGGTGTTCAAGTCGGCTTCAATGCTTTGATATTCAGCAAAGCGTTCAGTGGCGGGCAGTAATTCAGAGCGTTCACGCGTGATGGCCTTGAACTGCGCCATGTCGTTGGCGGCGTTTTGGGACGACAAGAATTCTTCAAGGTCGGCAAGGCGCTCGGCAAGGCGCGTTAGCCGGTTCCGCATGCTGTCTTTCATCTATTTGTCGGTGTTTTTAATGTTGAATAGCTGAGGTAGCCACTTTAACAGGGCTTCCCGTTCGGCCGGGCTTGCGTGGTGAAGCGCTTGCATGGGGCCGTGCATGAATTTTGCGCTCATGCGGTGGGCCATCAGCTGTAGTACGTCGTCGGCGGGTGTGCCTTTGGCCAGTTGCTTGCGGGCGTGATCAAGTTCAAGCTGGGCAATGTCGTCGGCTTTCTGGTGAATTTCCTGAATGGTGGGGACCAGCGAACGTTCGCTCATCCAGCGCATGAAGCCTTGCACTTGCGATTCAATAATGGCCTCGGCTTGTTCCACGGCGGCAGCGCGTTGCTCACGGCCTTCCTGCACAATTTGGCTAAGGTCATCAACCGAATACAGGAATACGTCGTCGAGCTTGCTGACTTGCGCTTCTATGTCGCGGGGTACCGCAAGGTCGAGCATGAAAATGGGTTCGTGCTTGCGTTTCTTGCAGGCAGCTTCAACCATGCCTAAACCAATGATGGGCAGTGTACTGGCCGTGCATGAAATCACAATGTCGGATTTTGCGAGTTGCTCGGGCACCTGCGCCAGGCCGATGACGCTGGCGCCATGGGTTTGAGCCAATTGGTTGGCGCGATCTGCGCTGCGGTTGGCAATGGTGATGCTTTTTGGATTCTGGGCCGCAAAATGGGTAGCACACAGCTGAATCATTTCGCCGGCACCAATGAACAGTACATGGCGCTTGCTGAGGTCTCCAAAAATTCGGCTGGCCAGTTTCACGGCGGCTGACGCCATTGAAACTGAGTGGGCGCCGATTTCTGTGTGCGAGCGCACTTCTTTGGCGACCGAGAAGGTGCGCTGAAACAGCTGATGCAACATTTGACCCAGCGTACCTGCTTCTTCAGCGGTGCGGGCGGCTTGCTTCATTTGGCCCAGAATTTGGGCTTCGCCCAGCACCATGGAATCCAGCCCGCTGGCCACGCGGAATGCATGGCGTACCACTTCCTGTTGGGGAAGAATGTACAGGTGGGGGCCTAGTTCGGTGGTTGGAATGTTGCGGTTGACTGCCAGCCATTCAAGCAAGTCGGTTTTGAGCTGCTCAATATTGCTGGCTGCGCAATATACTTCTGTGCGGTTGCAGGTTGAGAGAATGGCTGCTTCAGGGGCTTGTACGCGCTGCGCCAGCGCACGCAGGGCCTCTTGCAATTGCTCGGCCGGAAACGCCAAACGCTCGCGAAGTGCGAGCGGTGCGGATTGATAATTCAGGCCGACTGCGAAAAGCTCCATAATACCTACTGGGCGGAAAACCCTTCATTATAACCCGCTATGGCGGATACGCCCTCAATCGTTCTCGGCGAGTTGGCGTTTGATTTTTGCCAGATCTGTGGATTTGCCTTCATGGTCCACCTGTTCCAGTTTGTAACCAAAGCCATACACAGGGGTTAAACGGAAGCCTTGCTCTGGCCGCAAAGCCAGCTTGGAGCGTACGCGGGAGATGTGGGTGTCCATGGTTCGCGAGGGCAAATCGGTGTCGCGTCCCCACACGCTTTCCTGAATATGCGAGCGTGACAGCGGCTTGCCCAGATTGCGGAACAGCAAGAGGGCCAAGTCGAATTCTTTCTGGGTCATGACCACGCGTTTGGTGTGTCGTACGATGGTGGAGAACTTGGGGTGAAATTCCAGGTCGGTGATTTCAAACACCTCCGGAGCTGTTAATTCGGGATACGCGCGACGCAGCAGTGCATTGACACGGGCGATCAGTTCGCCACGACGTATGGGCTTGATCATGTAGTCGTCAGCACCGGCATTCAGCGCTTCGACAATGTTTTCTTCGTCGGTTTTTGAAGTGATGAACAACACGGGCACTTTGATGTGCAGGGTTTCACGAATCCAGTGCATCACCTTGGGGCCAGAGCTGTCGGGCAATACCCAATCGAGCAGTACTAAATCAAAGCTGTCGCGGTATAGGGCGGTTTGAAAGCTTTTGAATGTGGCAAAGCAATGGCATTTGTGGTTAACCGATTCAAGCACCCAGCGCAGCATTTCGCTTTGTGTCAGGTCGTCTTCAAGAATGGCGATGCGCATGGGTGTGGCTCCTGTTTCGGAATTTTTGTTACCACAATGTTAATTTGTGTGTTGACAGTTTAATCCTTTAAACAGGGCAGGAAACACAATGTTGCTTTTTTGTTAAATTGAAGTGTTGTTCAATTTATCAATCATGGGGCTTGGTTGTTTTCCTGCTCCAGTTTCATGGCATGTGTGGCGTGCGCGCCTGCAAAAATTACAGCCACAATGCGAAGCGCTTTGTCGTAGATGGCCTGCCGCTGATCGGGTTTCTCGACGTACTCAACTGCCATGAAGAGCACATTTTGAGCAAGCACTTCCAGTACCTCGATCATTTCTTCTTTGGGCAAACCGGGCAGCAGGGCGGCAATGCGGTTGTCGCTGCAAATGTCTTCACTGATCGCCCGAATGGTTTTTTTCAGACCGTCGCGCATGCGTTCCAGGGCACCGAAAGCCTCGGAGGCACCCACCACGACTGGTTTTGGGTTTTCGGCCGCCCAGTCAAAAAACCGTTTGACTAGCATGGGGCGAATGTCGAGGTCCGCCTCTTTGGCAGTACTGATTCGAACCTCGGTGAAGGCGTCGAGCACTGCTTTTTCTACTTCGAGAATAACTGCGGTGCCAAGGTCGGCCAGGTCTTCAAAGTGCCTGTAAAACGCAGGCGCAGAGAGTTTCGCCTCGCGCGTGATTTCGCGAATGCCGAGGCTGGAGAAACTTCGCCGGTGATAGCTCAGGTTCAATGCAGCTTCAATAAGCCGGGTGCGGCCGTGGATGGTTGATGCGTTGGTGGTCATAAGCCAACGATTATAGCGAAAACCCGAACATCTGTTATGAATCCTTGATTTGGAAGTTTTATCCAAATTTAGGGCGATGGGTATTGACGAGCATGTTTACAATTGTTAACATGATTTTCATCGGGATAGACCTTGCCCTTCCAATAACAATTATTGGGCATTCATCAACGGGAGACCACCTATGTTGCATTACCTTAAATTCACCACTTTTCCGCTGATTGCGATTGGCGTGATGCACGCGATGATGCAGGGCGGGGCATGGATGTACACCGGCATTGCTGCTTTGGTGCTTGTTGTGGCATTGGGCGATGTTTTGCTGCCTGATGATCGCAGTGAGCCCCGCATGGAAGGCGAGTTTTTTCTGAACCTGATGCTGTGGCTGACTTTGCCCATTTTGATGTGGGTAACACTTTGCTTTACCTGGGCGGTGGCCCCTGTGGATGTTTTGGGCATTGATGCTTTTATGTTGAACACATTTGGCTATGACCGCCTTCAGTTGCAAGCGGATACCACCTGGTACCAATGGTTTGTGGGTGCTGTGGCTGGTGCGTTTTTGTTTGGTGCTGGTGGCACCAACGTGGGCCATGAACTGACCCACCGCACCTACAGCATGCGCGACATGATTTTGGGTCGCTGGATGCTGGCGTTTACTTGCGATGCTTCTTTTGCGATTGAGCATGTGTATGGCCATCACAAAAACCTGGGTACCCCAGCCGATCCTGCCACTGCACAACGGGGTGAGAATGTGTATGGCTTTGTGTTGAAAAGCACCATTGGTGGTTACAAGTCGGCCTGGAAGCTGGAGAAGCAGCGTTTGGCCAAGTTCAACCAGTCAGTTTGGAACCCAATCCACAGCCGCATGATGCGTGGCAATTTGATGAGCTTGAGCTTGTTTGCTGCTTCGTTCTACATTGGTGGCTGGGCGGGTGTGGTGATGTTCTGGATCATGAGTGCGGGTGGTAAAACCTTGCTTGAAATCGTGAACTACATGGAGCATTACGGCATTGTTCGTCGTCCGGAAGACAAGGTGGAACCTCGCCACAGCTGGAATACCAACGCGTCAGTGTCCACTGCCCTGCTGTATGCGCTGACCCGTCATTCTCACCACCATGCCGAGGCCGACCAGGAATACTGGAACTTGCGCAGCTATCGCCATGCACCCATGCTGCCAACTGGCTATTTGGGCACTATTTTGCTGGCCCTGGTGCCCCCGCTTTACAAGAAGGTGATGACGCCTTTGTTGAACCATTGGGATGAAACCTTTGCCACGCCGGAAGAGAAAAAACTGGCGATTGAGGCCAGCGTGAAGAGCGGCATGAAAGGTTTGAAATCTGCCCAGTTGGGGCAGCAGACCGGCCAACAATTGGATCGCGCTGCTGCGTAAAGGGAGATAACCATGAAATTGCTTGAATGGTTCGGATTGCAGGGTGGCGCAGCGGCTGGCAAGAAAGGCAAAGTGACCCACAAGGTGAGTGTTGCGCCTGGGGGCCAAAGCTTTGAGGTGGAAAAAGGCCGCAAAGTCATTTTGAATTCGGCCTTGTCCGCTGGTTTGGGTTTTCCGCACAATTGCCGAGTGGGCAGTTGCACCCAATGCAAGTGCAAACTGAAAAGCGGCAAAGTGCGCGAACTGACTGATTCAAGTTATGTGCTGAGCGCCGAGGACTTGAAAGCCGGGATGATTCTGGCCTGTCAGTCAATTCCGGAAACCGACCTTGAAATTGAAGTGGAATTAACCTCTGGTGGTGACCGCTTGGTGGAAACCCGCGGAACAATCGTGGGTCAAAAAGATTTGACACACGACATTGTGGAATTGCGTGTTGCGCTGGATGACCCCATGCCATTCAAGGCGGGTCAATATGCTGAAATTCGACTTGAAGAATTCAGCCTGTCGCGCAACTACAGTTTTGCGATGGCACCCAAAGGCCAGGAAGCCGATGAACTTGTTTTCCATGTTCGAAAGGTGCCCGGCGGCAAGTTCACTGAATGGCTGTTTGCTGCCAACCGGCAAGAAACCCGGCTGAGCATGAGCGGGCCGTTTGGTGATTTTTATTTGCGCCCAGCTGAGGGTGAGAAGCCAGCGCCGATTGTGTGTGTTGCCGGTGGCAGTGGCATGGCGCCTATTTTGAGTTTGCTGGAACAGGCCAAGTGGGCTGGTGAAACTCGAGACGCAGTTTATCTGTTTGGTGCCCGTACCCAGCGCGACTTGTATGCCGATGAGGAAATAGGTCGAATTCAGCAAGGCTGGCGAGGCTCATTGAACTTCAAGCAGGTGTTGTCAGAGGAACCCGCCAATTCAAGCTGGAACGGTGCGCGTGGCTACGTGACAGATGAGCTGGACAAGCTAGAGTTGGATTGGCCGCAGGTTCAGGCCTACTTGTGTGGGCCGCCCGCGATGATTGATGCAGCAATTGCCAAGTTTTCGAAGTTGGGTGTGAAGGCTGAGAACATTCGTTTCGACAAATTCGAATGAGTGGCACAGGTTATTGGTGATTCGCTTGAATTGAATAAGAAAAGGCCACCCTCGGTGGCCTTTTTTATTTCAGAAACTCTTACTCAGATTGGTAAGTTGCCTGTGACGGCGTCCAATGGCAATGAATCTGCAGGGTTGGGTGCTGAGCCGATTGGGAGGGACCCCAAAGCATCAAACAAGGGATCGGAAATCACCGACAAGGGGGTGCCTCCGAGTGCATCGGCCAAGGGGTCGAGTACAGCATCCAGTGGCGTGCCAGTGGTTCCTTCGTCTACGGGATCTGTTGGTTCTTCGGGTTCTTCCGGGTTGTCGACTGGATCTTCAGGGTCTTCCGGATTCTCCGGATCTTCGGGATTTTCGCTTTCGTCGGGATTCTCGGGATCGTCAACAGGTTCTGTTGTTTCATCGCCGTTGTCCACGCGTACATCGGTAAAGGCTGAACCTTCTACGTTGGTGTCGTCGCCAGATGAGGCGGCAAGTGCAGCCACACCCACGCCGCCACCGATCGCAGTGGCAATTCCGCTGGCCCCACCGGCAGTGCCGGCGGAAAGCAGACCTGCACCAACCAGTCCACTAAAGCCTGTGCCGGCATCAGCGAGCAAGATGGCACCATCAGTGCCTTCACTCACCGCAAAAAGTTCAACGCCTTCTGTCAAGGAGGTCACTTCAATCATGCCGCCTTCGGCGGCTGAGTTTGTGGCGATTTGAGCAGCTGATTCCGGCGCCAAGGTCACCAGTGAGTCGGCTTGGCCGGCGGCCTGCCCTGGTAGTTCAATGTCCACGGCGACCAGATCTTTGTTCTGTAAAACATCGCCGGCCAAAATTGCATCGCCTTGACGCAAGGTGAGTTGCTCGCCTTGGCGCTGAACCAATAGCTTGTCGGTTTTTGAGGCAATGGTGCCGATTTGAGGTGCCGTGCTCATAAGGTGATGTCCGTTGGGTTGTCGGTAAAGTTATTATTTTTACTGCACTGAACCGGGATTTGGATTCAAATAAAAAACCCCTCCGAGGAGGGGTTTTTCTTGGGTCATTGCAGATTATGCAGTGGGCAGACCAGGGATGGTTGGCAGATCGTCTGCACCGGGCAGTGAGCCCAATGGAGAGCCTGTGCCACCCAACAGATCTGTCAGTGCAGACGGATCCGTCGGGATAGGCAGACCTGCGTCACCGCCCGGGATTCCGCCAGCCAGCAGGCCGTCCAGTGCAGCAGCACCAGTGATGATGCCATCTTCAATTGGCTGACCAATGGTTGGGATCATCTCGATTGGAGCAACGTCCACGAACTGCTGGGCTGCGCTTTCAATCGGACCGGCTTCTGGATTAGGTGCTGGTGTCTCGCCACCGGTGTCACCGCCAGGCAAACCTGGGATTTCTGGCAAACCGCCGCCAGCCAAGTCGGCCAATGGAGCCAATACTGCATCCAGAGGTGTGCCTGTTGGGCCTTCGCCTGGTTCGCCTTCGTCACCGCCAGGCAGACCTGGGATTGCAGGTGCACCGGGGATACCACCGGCCAGCAGGCCGTCCAGTGTCATGGCGCCAGTGATGATGCCGTCTTCAATTGGCTGGCCAATGGTTGGGATCATTTCGATTGGAGCAACGTCCACGAACTGCTGGGCTGCGCTTTCAATCGGACCGGCTTCTGGATTAGGTGCTGGTGTCTCGCCACCGGTATCACCGCCGGGCAGGCCTGGCAGTTCTGGCAAACCGCCGCCAGCCAAGTCGGCCAATGGAGCCAATACTGCATCCAGAGGTGTGCCTGTTGGGCCTTCGCCTGGTTCGCCTTCGTCACCGCCAGGCAAGCCTGGGAGTGCTGGTGCGCCGGGGATACCACCGGCCAGCAGGCCGTCCAGTGTCATGGCGCCAGTGATGATACCGTCTTCAATTGGCTGGCCAATGGTTGGGATCATCTCGATTGGAGCAACGTCCACGAACTGCTGGGCTGCGCTTTCAATCGGACCGGCTTCTGGATTAGGTGCTGGTGTCTCGCCACCGGTGTCACCGCCAGGCAAACCTGGGATTTCTGGCAAACCGCCGCCAGCCAAGTCGGCCAATGGAGCCAATACTGCATCCAGAGGTGTTCCGGTTGGGCCTTCGCCAGGTTCACCTTCGTCACCGCCAGGCAGACCTGGGATTGCAGGTGCACCGGGGATACCACCGGCCAGCAGGCCGTCCAGTGTCATGGCGCCAGTGATGATACCGTCTTCAATTGGCTGGCCAATGGTTGGGATCATCTCGATTGGCGCTGCGTCCACAAACTGGCGAGCGGCGCTTTCGATCGGGCCAGCTGCTGGGTTCGGTTCTTCTGGCTCTTCACCATCGTCACCACCACCCATGTCTGGAAGACCACCGGAACGTAGTGCTTCAACCAAAGGTTCAGTCACCGCCTCAAGAGGTGTGTTGGTGCCGATGTCTTCGATCACACCTGCCAAGTTCTCAGCAAAAACGGCGGGGTCCGCATTTTCCATCAACGCGTCTGTCAGGGGTGATAGTGGTGTTTCTGGAATGCCACCTTCACCGCCGCCAGGCAAGCCCGGCAGTGATGGAGCACCGCCGCCAATTGCTTCAGCGATCGGATCAAGGATCACGTCCAGTGGAGTGCCAGTTGTACCGCCTTCTCCGGGTTCTTCACCTTCACCGGGTTCGCCGCCGTCATCTTCAGCGCGCTCGCCGCCGAGCAGGTTACCCACAGTTTCAACCAGTGGTTCACCTGGGCCAGCGGAGCCGGAGTTGTCTGCCACTTGTTCACCAAGAAGTGCCACACCACCAGCCAGACCACCGGTGAGTTGTTCAGGAAGCTGTCCACCCGTTGGGTCTTCACCGCCTGCAACTACAAAGGCCAGGCCACTTGTCAGTGGTGCCAACGGAGCGAATGCGCTGTTCGGGTTGGTCAGGTCAGTCAGACCTTCAGCCACATCTTGCAAGGTACCAGGTACGCCGGGTGAGCCGGTGTTGTCTTCCTTGGTGCCTACGACTGGAGCCAAGATGCCCGCAGTCAATGGGCTCAATGGGCTCTCGTCTGATGCGAGGACGTTGCCAGCTTTCGTCAAGCCTTTGGCTACGCCGTCCACTTCCCCTTTGTTTCTAGCACGTGGGTTGGCTGCTGCTGCCGAAATTACACCTTCCTGCGCGGCGGGCTCGTTCTCGCTGTAGCCCAAAGTTTGCGCCAAGGGATCAACAACTGGATCCAGTGGTGTTGGCTCTGCGCCTTCAGCCAAACCTTGAGAAAGGTTGCTTACCGTACCGGCAAGGCCTTCTTGCTCATTGGTGTAGCCTTCTTGCGGTTGGCCCACTGTTTCAGCCAGCAGGTTGGCGACGCCGGTGGGGTCTTGGTCAGACACACCCGCGATGCCATCCGATACTGTGGCAAGACCATCAGCCACCGCGCCTGTCACGGCAGTGATTGGCGCAAGCGGAGTTTGCTCCAAGCCATCGTTCAGTGACTCGATACCGCCGATCAGACCAGAGGTGTCGCCTTCTGCATCGCTGTCGGAGTCAGAATCGCTATCGGAGTCGGAATCGCTGTCGGAGTCAGAATCGCTGTCGGAGTCGGAATCGCTGTCGGAGTCAGAATCGCTG
>NZ_MQVZ01000001.1:414293-500341 GCF_002954425.1 Limnobacter sp. SAORIC-690 | reverse complement strand
GTCGGAATCGCTGTCAGAGTCGGAATCGCTGTCAGAGTCGGAATCGCTGTCAGAGTCGGAATCGCTGTCGGAGTCGGAGTCGCTGTCGGAGTCAGAATCGGAGTCAGAATCGGAGTCGGAATCGCTGTCGTCGCTTGGGTCAACTGTAGTTACTGTGTCGTCACCGTCGTCGCTTAGCGCGATTGCACCGAGGGCGGCGCCACCAATAGCTGCGCCTACACCGGCGCCAGCGCTACCGCCGGCCAACAGACCGGCACCAACCAAGCCTGACATTGTCCCTTCGTATGGGGTCAGGATTGCCGAACTGACATCATTGTCAATGTCGTACAACTCCACGCCTTCGCTCAGCGCGACAACCTCTGTTCGGGTTGCACCATCCGCAACGGTGGAAGTAATCTGTTCCAGCTTGGCTGACGCGTTGGGTGCAAGTTGCAGCAGCGTGTCACCATGTCCGGCGGACACCGCAGGCATTAATACTTCAACGGTCTGGGTGCCAGTGTTGGTTACAACGTCATTCCACTTCAAGGCATCGCCCTGACTTAGCTCAACGATCTTGCCGCCGCGTTCTACCTGAAGACCGGCTGGCGATTTAATTATTCCCACGTCGGGGTTGGCGTTTTCCATGATTCACATTTCCTTGGGGCTAGAGAGTTTCGTAGGCAAATCCACTGCTATAAGCGTTTTACTCACAGCCGATTCAATCGGATTCAGGAAAATACAAATATCTGCATGATTAATTTTCGTTCGCCGGGAAAGACAAATACAATTGTTAAATAGAAATTAAATAATTGAGAATTGATTGTTTATTGGCGATGGTTCTGTGGTTGTTTATTGCAATAATTGGTCCAATGTATTGCCTTGGTTTGCAGTTGCTGGATGTCAAATTCATGTCATTTAACAGAGATTTTTTTCCTTGCGCTTGTCTCCTTGGGGGACCCATTTTGGTGGGGGGTTCCCCGTAAATATTCGGATGAGAGATTGTAGTTTTTGAACCCCCGCCTGACTTTCAATGAGATTGAGTCGGCCTCAGGGTAAATTTGTGTATTTTTATTGGCAATTTGGGCTTGACCAATTCACGATGTCTTGCCGGGGTGTCAAAGTGTCAATCTAGGGAGAATCGATTAATCCATTCAGGAAAGCATGAAGAAGTTTTTGGCTAACCACAAAAGCAGGGCTGTTCGCTGGCTTTGTGCCACTTGCTGTGCAATAGGCCTACCCATTGGCTTGGTTTACGCTCAAGACACGGTGACCGAGTTTGATCCACCGATTGTGAATTATCAAACTGCTTCTGAGTTCAACGATTTGATTGAGCAGTCCACGCGACAAATTCGCTTGACTGCACAGGTGAATGACAACGGGGATGCATGGCAACTCTTCAGGAGATTGCGGCCCGCCATTCGAGATGCCTTGGGTACTGAAGGTTATTTTTCCCCCTCCATTCAGCGAATTGTTGATGAAACAGTTCCTGAGGATGTGGCACCTCCGCTGAACATCAAAATCGAGCCGGGGGTGCAAAGTAAAATTGTCTCGGTGGATATTGAATTCGATGGCGAAATCAACCAGGATGAATTTGCGCAGCGCCGTGAGCGGCTGAAAACCTTGTGGCTGTTGGGGGTTGGTCAACCCTTTAATCAAGCGGATTGGAGTGCCAGCAAAGACAGTCTTTTGCGAGACATGCTGGCCAAAGATTTCGCTGCGGCAACTCTTTCAGAAAGCGTTGCCGATGTCGACCCCGAGAAAAACACAGTTGCATTGCGCGTGGTTTACGACAGTGGCCCTGTGTTTACTTTTGGCGAGTTGCAAATAGAAGGGCTGAACAAATACCCCAAAGACCTGGTTTCACGTTACAACACCATTCGTCCCGGCGATCGATATGAACAGGAACGGCTGTTGACTTTGCTGGCGGATCTTCAAGGAACAACCTACTTCTCAGCTGTGGACGTGAAAATTGACGCAGATGACCGACAGCCCGTGAATGTTCCAATCGAAGTCACGGTGATGGAAAGTGACAGCAAGCGTCTGGGGTTGGGTGCAGGTTACAGCTCCAACACCGGGTTTCGGACCGAGGCTACTTATCAATTCAATAACTTGTTTGATCGGGCTTATTCACTTGTCACTGGTGTTCGGGTTGAGCAAAAGCGTCAATCGGCTTATGCCGATGTATTTCTTCCCCCGTCAACCCGCGGCATTACCGATTCGGTTGGGGTTGCAATTGATCATCAGGAAATATCGAACCTTGAAGTGGATCGCTCTTCTGTGGGCGTGATCAGGGAGTTCAACAAAGGCATCAATGATTACCGTTTGGGTCTGAATTTTCAGCTGGAAGAGCGAAGGGCGCTTGGCATCAATTTTGGACAAACCCAGGCGCTGGTTGCAAGTTCATCCTGGACAAGAAATGCTGTTGACGACCGATTGAATCCCTCTGAAGGATATATTGCCTTTGGTCAACTGGCTGTTGCTGCAGAACAGTTTGCCTCCGATCAGGATTTTGTGCGTTTGTACGGGCGAGTACAAAAATTTTGGTCACCGTCCCGGGAGAATTTATTTTCTGCCCGATTCGAGGCTGGTACGGTGGTGGCCAGTGCACGCCGGGATATTCCACAGGATTACCTCTTTCGCGCCGGGGGCACCAACAGCCTGCGCGGGTTCGACTTTCTTGACCTGGGTGTTATTGATCAGGGGGTTTTGGTGGGCGGTCGTCGCGTGATGATCGGTAGCCTTGAGTACACACGCTGGTTTGATGGGGGGCCGCTTGGCGCCGCAGTTTTTACGGACGTGGGTGATGTATCAGACAACTGGAGCGACTTTGATCCCAAACCAGCAATTGGTGTGGGGGTTCGATACAAAACGCCTGCCGGTCCTATCGCTTTCGATGTGGCCAAAGCCGCAGACCAGGACAATTTAAGAATTCACTTCGCGCTGGGGGTGGCATTTTGAAGCGCGGTTTCTTTGCCTTTTGTACATTGCTGCTGGCGGCAATGGTGGCTGCTACAGCCGGAATTTTGTGGGTGGTTCACTCGGAACAAGGCCTTCGGTTTACTGTTGCTCAAGCGCAGGACTGGGTGAATGCCAATACGGACCAACAACTTGAGTTTGGCCGCATTCAGGGCACGTTGTGGCAAGGGTTTGACCTGGAGTTTATTCGATGGCAGCAAGAGAACACCAAGGTTGAAGCTGAGCAAATTCAGCTGGTAATTGACTGGTCGGGTGCCTTGAATCGATTGATTCGAATCACCAATTTGTCCGCACAGGTTGTGCGCGTCGATTCACCGCCTTCTGAAGACGATACACCTTTGGTATTGCCGGAAAAAATCAGCCTGCCAGTTGATCTGGATTTACAGAATTTCAGCATGCGGCAATTGTTGGTGAATGGTGAAGAATTGAAGCAGGTGTATGTGAAGGCTTCGGTTCAATCGGAACAGCTAAGCGTTCATAATTTTTCCTTGAGTGTGCGTGACACACAGGTCGATTCCACACTCGAAATGACTTTGGCAAAGCCTTATCAAATCACTGGGTCTGTGAATGCACAGCGCAATTTGGAGGATGTGTTACTGAATGCCACGCTGGCGGCAACAGGTTCCCTGGAGCGCTTGGAGCTTGCCCTGGATGCCAAAGGGGAAAACCCAGAAAGGGCAGATCAAACCCAGGGTGTGCAAGCCAATGCGGTGCTTACGTTGTGGGGTTCAACCCCATTTGAAACTGTGCGTATAAACGCGGAAAATTTTGATCCATCCAATTGGCTGGATGGGGCACCGCGCGCCTCGCTAGCGATTGTTGCAACCGTTGAGCCCAATGAAGATTTCTCCGAAAGTATTGGTAACTTCTCGGTTCGGAATGCGCAGCCTTCAACTGTTCAGTCTGGGGGTTTGCCACTGGCTTTCATGCAAACCCGTTTCAAGTTGGTTCTACAAAATCAACTTCCCGAACAACTCGATTTGTGGGTGGATCAGCTTCAGTTGGCCGATGGAAAACGTCAGGCTGGCAATGCGAGCGCTGTCATGCAATGGCGCGCGCCCAAGCAGCCGGTTGATCAAGTGCCCACGCTTGATGTATTGGCCGGAGACGTGAATTTTGATGTCAAGACAAGCAATGTAGATGCGTCAGTGTTTGCCACTTTGCCTCAACGACTCGCATTGACATCCTCTATTCAAGGCACTAAAAACGGTACGCAGTTGCGGGTAGATCGCCTTTTGGTTCGCGACCGGCAAGCTGAGCTTCGCGGGAAGTTGCATGTGGATTTGCTTGGGAAAATGCCAACTGACGTTCAGATTGAATTGATGAAGATCAACCCGGCCAACTACGTTCCGGATGCCAGTCCTTTCTTGCAAGGTGACTTGAACGGGAAAGCCTCTTTCAAGGGTGTTCTGGTTCAAAGCGGACAGGCTGGAACGGTTGATCCTTTGGGTGACTTCAATCTTGATTTGGTGAATTCCCGTTTGGCCAATGCCCCACTTACACTGGTTGCAAAAGCCACTGGCGGCGTGTCGCGCTTAAGCAATGTGCTGCTGGATCTGGACGTGGTGGGCAACACAGTGAAAGCCCAAGGGAGTTACGGAACACAGTCTGATTTCGTGGATTTGGATGTGAACCTGGATGAGCTGCCGCGCCTCGGAAAACTGATTCAAATGCCACTTTCGGGAACGGCGCGATTGAAAGGAAAGCTGCGTGGATTTGACGGAAACTTCTCGGGTGAAGGCAATGTCGACGTTCGCCAATTGAAACTGGATGACACCATTCAAATCGAGACTGTGTCCGGACAGTTCAACCTTGGTTCGACGCCAGATTCACCTTGGGTTGGTGACATTGTGGCGAGCCAAGTGAAGGTGCCTGGCGCGGCAACCAACACCTTGAATGAATTAAAACTGACGCTTCGAGGCATTCGCAATCAGCATGAGTTACGGGGTGTATTTTCCAGTGGCTTGCAGCCATTTAGCCGCTTGCGTCAATTGAAAGGCGAGTTTGCTTTTGAGGGTGGGATCGGTGTTTTGCGCACACCGAAATCGGTTTCAGGCTGGAAAGGACAGCTTACCCAACTGAAAGTGGAGGGAATGTGGTTGCCTGCCCGCAGCTTTTCACTTCAGGCACCGGCACCACTTGTTCTTGCACCGGGGTATGTCGAACTTGCAGATTTTGTTCTCAAAGGTGAAGACACCTCGGTGTTGAACAACAGAATTCTTCGCATTGCGAACAGGGAGGTTCGTGTTGAGGGTGAAATGCCCCAGTTTTACTTCCCACGCATGTCGCCAATATTGCGCAAGCAATTGACGGTAGAGCCCAAAGACCTGATCGCGAAAGTAAACTGGACCTACCTGGCCAATCCCAACAAGGTGGATGGTCGTGTGAATATCCGGCATGTGTCAGGTGGTTTGCAGATTCTGGAGGATTCACAAGTGGACGTGGATATTCGAACCCTGACTGCAAATCTTGACTTTAACCGAGAGGCGGCCAGTGTGGATTTGAACATTCTTGCTGACGATTTCGGTGCGGTGACTGCAAACTTGAAATTGCCGGTTCAACAGAATCCGAAAACCAAGGCTTGGGAAATTGCTGGTGATCAAGCCATGCAGGGCTCTGTGGCAGCCGGCTTTACAGAGCTTAACTGGCTTGGGCCCATGATCAGCGGTGGGGTTAGAACCAGCGGTGCAGGCCAGGTTGCAATGGCGATTGCAGGTACTGCAAACAACCCAGATGTTCAGGGGCGTTTGTTTGCAATGGATCTGGATGTGTTTCAGCTGGATCAAGGAGTACGCTTTGAAGACGGCAACGTGGTGGTTGACTTCACCACCGACAAGGCCAGTATCGACACATTTGAATTCACGGTATACAACCGTCGCCCGCCCCGGCGCTACATCGAGGAGTTGGGTCCTCTCATCCAGGGCAACGGGAAAGTGAAGGCAGAGGGTGTCTGGAATTTGACAGGTCTGAATGGTGAAATAAGACTGTCCATGGACAGGGTTCCCTTGTTGCAGCGCCCTGACCGATGGATGATGGTGAACTCGACTGTCACTGTGCAGCAACCCAGTGTCGAGGGCCAACCCTTAAAAATTCGGGGGGAAGTGGATACCCTTGGCGCATATTTTGAGATGCCCGAAAGTGGTCCACAAACCTTGGGCGACGATGTGTTTATTCAGGGGCGCAGTGAACTGGCCGGGCAGGGTTTGCCAATTGATCTACAGTTGCGCGCCAATCTGGGCGAACGCTTTTACGTGAATGCTGAGGGCTTGCGAAGTCGACTTGAGGGTGGTTTGCGTTTGGTGATGCTTGAAGGGGTAGGTGGCAGTGGGCAGCGCCGATCAGGCCGGCGTTTGAGCGCAACTGGCACCATTCAAACAGTGAGTGGTACCTACCGTGCATACGGGCAAGACCTGTCAATCGAGCGCGGCGTGGTTAATTTCCAGGGCCCTCTGGACAACCCTGGACTGAATGTTCGTGCGGTGCGCAAAGGCGTTGCAGTTGAAGCGGGTGTTGAAGTGACTGGTACGGCGCAGCGACCCAAGGTTAGTCTGGTGAGTGAACCGGCAGTCCCTGATTCTGAAAAGCTGTCGTGGATGATCCTTGGGCGCGGCAGTGGTTCAGCAGATCGTGATTCCACTTTGTTGCTGACAGCAGCTGCGGCAATTTTTGGTGATGAAGACGAAAGCACCACGCGCAAAATTGCGAAATCAATCGGGATTGATGATTTGAGTTTAAGTACTGGTTCCCTGACTGCAGCGGATTCCCGCGCAGTGGGCAGCAAGGTGGCTATTGCGCCCGGTGCAGATGCCTCTGCAAACGTGATTGGATCGGACGACCCCTTGCTCTCCCAGCGTATTGTGTCGCTGGGAAAGCGATTCAGCGATCGTGTTTACCTGAGTTTTGATCAATCTGTAACAACGGCTGCCAGTATTCTGAAATTGAACTATCAATACTCTCGCAAGTTGAGTTTCATCGCACGAGCCGGTGCGGACAATGCAGTGGATGTGCTTTATCAATTCTCTTTTGACTGATCGCAGGACACCATGATCAATCCTGTCAGACTTGAAAAACTGGGTAGTTGGTTTGCCGGTGTGAGCTCGGTCCGCGACCACGAACCCTGCGTCTTGATGTTGTCTACTTCCAATGGGCTTGAGCGCGCAAGCGTAGAAACATTTGTGGGTCAGTCGTTTGAAGCCAGCTGGAATGCGCTAAGTTCCCATGCGTCCACTTCCTTTCGCAAAACATTGCTCGATTTTGAGCATGTACGCGTAGATCGGGTTAGCGAAATTCAAACAACAAGCTGGGCGGAGCTAAAGGCGCTGCTGTCAACAACAAAACGAAATTACTTCGGTTATGGAATCGCCCTGGATCCGCAGTTCAAACATTCTTTTTTGTGGGGCGAGCTCAACGGCAACGCCATGTTGTACGGCGGCTCAGAGGAAGAGTTTGCGAAGCTCCATGTTATAAATTTCGAAAAGTACGCCAGAAAGAAATATGGTCAACCATTCGTGTTGAATCATGATGATGATCAGCCGGTGTATCTGTTTTTGACGCAAGGTGCTTACATCGGTAAGGATGAAACCGTGCATGGCCTGGAGCCTCACGGTGTGGCTGTAGGGCGTCGCACGCTCCCCGATCTGGATGCAGATTCCTGCAGGCAGCTGGTGTTCAATGCCAGCGAATTTCTGGCCCGGCAAGTCAAGGACAGCGGCCAGTTCGTGTATGGATTGTTTCCATGCTTCAACAAGGAAATTCCAACCTACAACACCCTTCGCCATGCAAGTTCTACCTACGCCATGATTGAGGCATGGGAAGTCACACAAAGCGCTTTTTTGAAGTCGGCGATTGAACGTTCGCTACTTTGCTTGACGCAGGAGTTGATCAAGCGGGTTGAATTAAGCGGTGGAATTCAGGCGGCCTTTTTGGTCGACACCGGCAATGAAATCAAGCTGGGTGGCAATGCGGTGTGTATTCTCGCGTTGGCCAAGTACACCGAACTGACCGGCACCGCGGAATACATTGAATTGATGGAGCAACTGGCCCAAGGCCTGGTTGCCATGCTTAATCCGAGCACTCGCCGCTTTGTGCATGTGCTTAACTATCCTGACCTTTCCATCAAAGAACAATTCAGGATTATTTATTACGATGGTGAAGCCGCATTCGCCCTCATGCGTTTGTACAAAATTACCCGCAGGGCAAGGTGGCTTCAAGCGGTGGAGTTGGCTTTTGAATATTTTATTGAAGCCCGTCACTGGAAAGCGAATGATCACTGGATGAGCTACTGCGTGAACGAGCTTACCCAGTACAGGCCCAAGCGAGAGTACTTTGAGTTCGGAATTCGCAATTTCGCAAATCACCTGGATTTCGTGCTGACACGCATCACCACTTTCCCGACCTTGCTCGAGTTGATGATGGCCGCCGAACAAATGCTCTCTCGTTTGCAAACCATGCCTGAGTTTGCTGATCTGTATGCACAGGTGGACACCGAGAAGTTTTATCGAGCCCTGCACTGGCGCGCCAATTATTTGACAACCGGTTATTTTTGGCCTGAATGGGCCATGTATTTTGCGAAACCCGACACGCTGAACGGTTCGTTTTTTATTCGGCATCATGCTTACCGGGTGCGTATTGATGATGTAGAGCACTATGTATCGGGTTTGGTGGCTTACCGGAAGTTTTTGGTGCAGGGTGCCTTGTCTCAGAATCTGGAACCGGCCAAGCCAAACAAGGCATTGAACGCCAAAGTTCAAGAGACCAATTTTTGGTTTCTGAACCAGAACTTTGGTTTTCAGCGTTCGGGCGTTGAGAATGCAGCTTTGCTTCGATATCGGGTTTTTGAGCAAGAGATGCATGTGCGACCAGTGTTGTTGACCTGTCGCTATAACCCACGATTGCATGAGTCAATCGAGAAGTTGGTGGCCAACAAGGCTTTGCCCGAGTCTTCAGTGTGCCGGTCTGTTCACGATTATTTTCAGGATGCAGAGTTGGTTTCAACTCAGCTGAACACTGGTCAGTCGCTCTTTGAGAATCCAATGCTCCGCAGCCAGCTGGTCGCCGGCAGGCGAGATATTCGCGTAACGAGCCTGCAAGGACAACTGCTGATGTACGTGGTTCGCAATCCTGTGAACGACGCGCTGATTCACATCAATCATTTTTCTGACGGGGTGAAGTTCAGGAAGGACTATTACGATTGCCGTGGATTTTTAAGTTGCATGCAGTACCTAGATTCAGATGGCGCGGTGAACCATGAACATTACTTGCGCCCCGATGGCACATTGGCGATTGCCAAGCTTTACAAGCGAATCGACAAAAAACAACTGCTATCGGATGTTCGCATTCACAATTCAACCGGGGTGCTCGTGGCTTGTTTGCACAGTGAATCGGAATGGCTGACTTACGCCTTGGTTTCCATGTTGAAAAAGCGGGGCGGTAAACATGTGCTCATCGTGGACAAAAATCGGTATTGGTACTTGCCTGCAGTGGCTGCGCGTGATCATTTGCATCGGGAATCGCCCGGGCAGGTGGCAGTGGTGCCGATTATTCACGCCCTTCATACACACACTGTGGCAGATATGGCCACGAGTCCAACCAACTCCAATTTCAGGGATATCTTGCACGACATCAAGCGTCCGGATGCAGTCATTACGTTGACCGATCAACAAATGAATGACATCACTGCACGATATGGGGCTGGGCAACTATTTCCCATCGGCCATTCATGTGAGATAAAAAACTCAATTCCGGAGTTCAAGACTCGGGACCGATTTCGAATTGTTTCCATGGCCAGATACAGCCCCGAGAAAAATCATCACCTGGCAATCGCAGCTTTCGCCAAAGTGGTGGCGAAGTATCCCGAGGCGCGTCTTGATTTTTACGGTTTTGCAGTGGCGGGTAGTTCCCTCTTGTCTGATTTGAAGACACAGCTTGAATCGTTGGGCTTGCAGAACCATGTTGGTTTGAATGACTGGACAGACGATCCTGCGGCCCATTACATGCGTGCAGGTTTGTCGCTGTTGACCAGCCAGGCCGAGGCTTACTCACTGGCCATTATGGAAAGTATTTGCCACGCATGCCCTGCAATTGCTTTTGACGTGCCGTATGGACCCTCGCATTTGATTGTGCACGGTGAAACTGGTTTGCTAGCGCCATTTGGGGATACAGATACGCTCGCGGATCACATACTTTCTGTTTTTGACAGTTACGAATTTCATGAAGGCTTAAGCAAAAAGGCTTTTGCTTCCGCGAACCGTTTCAGCCACGCCGAAGCGGCGCACAATTGGCGTCAATTGTTCTCAGTTGTTGGAGTGTCGTCATGACTGCTGTTCAAACCGCAATTTCCCTGCTCACCGTATTCGACTGGATCGCGGTTGCATTTTTTGTGATTTGCTTTCGGGGTTACAACTACGTGTTCGATGGTCGCAGCCGCTTTGGTCGCCATGGTTTGGCGCAAAAAACGCATGAGTTCCGCAAACTGTGGGCACGTGAAATGCTTTCTCGCAGCAACCGCGTGGGCGACACCGCGTTGATCGGTAACCTGGTCAACAGTGTTACTTTTTATGCCAACACAACGATTTATATCATTGCCGGTTTGTTCGCCCTGTTGGGTACGCTCGATCAGTTGGTCAACATTACCAGCGACTTGCCGTTTAGCCGGGAGGTTAGCCGTGGGTTAATGGAAATCAAGGTGCTATTGGTGCTCACCGTGTTTGTGGTGGCTTACTTTAAATTCACCTGGAGTTTGCGCCAATTCAACCTGCTGACCATTTTGGTAGGTGCTGCACCCGACGGTAATCCGGACAAGGATTACAACGAAGCCTATGTGTCGCGCATGGCGCGCATCAACAGCCTGGCCGGTGATGAATTCAACCGAGGCTTGCGCAGTTATTATTTCGGTATTGCCTCGGTCACCTGGATGATTCATCCCGGTTTGTTGATGGCCTTTAGCGCACTGATTGTGTTTGTGTTGATCCGCAGGGACTTCTATTCAGAAGCCCTGGAGATCATGTCGAGATAAAAATTTGCCTGTAAATTACCAGCTGCTGGTTTCGCGTTCGGGGCTGGCGCTGACCTTGTGAATGGTCAGGTCGGCACCGTTGAATTCCTCTTCTTCATTCAGGCGAATACCCACAGTCATTTTTAACAGGCCATACACCACGAAGCCACCCAGCAAAGCGAATGCCACGCCGGCCACAGTGCCGATCAACTGGCTCATGAACGACACTCCGCCCATGCCGCCCAAGGCTTGCTGGCCAAATACGCCTGCTGCAATACCACCAAAGGCGCCGCAAATGCCATGCAATGGCCACACACCCAATACATCGTCAACCTTCAAGCGGTTTTGCGTGAAAGTGAACATGTACACAAACAGCACGCCTGCGATGGAGCCCACAGCCAGCGACCCCAGCGGGTGCATGATATTGCTGCCCGCACACACGGCCACCAAACCGGCCAATGGGCCGTTGTAGGCAAAGCCTGGGTCGTTGCGGCCCGCAGCCAAGGCACCCAGGGTGCCGCCCACCATGGCCATCAGGCTGTTTACGGCCACCAAGCCTGAAATGCCTTCAATTTTCTGGGCGCTCATCACGTTAAAACCGAACCAACCCACTGCCAGCACCCAACTGCCCAGCGCCAGGAAGGGGATGGATGAGGGCGGGTGCGAGCTGATGCGCCCGTCTTTGGTATAGCGGCCACGGCGTGAGCCCAGCAGCAACACGGCGGCCAAGGCGATCCAGCCACCCACAGCGTGAACCACCACGCTGCCTGCGAAGTCCATGAAGGGGGCGCCGAAGCTGGCAGTCAGCCATTCCTGAAAGCCATAGTTGCCGTTCCACACCATGCCTTCAAACACGGGGTAAACCAAACCCACCAAAGCCGCGGTGGCCACCAATTGGGGCACAAAGCGCGCGCGCTCGGCAATGCCACCCGACACAATGGCAGGAATGGCGGCCGCGAAGGTGAGCAGGAAGAAAAACTTCACCAGCGAATAGCCGTTGCCTTCATTAAGCACGGTGGCTGGTTCGTAAAAACCCACGCCATAAGCAATGGCATAACCGATGAAGAAGTAGCTGATGGTGCTGACTGAAAAATCAGCCAGAATTTTGACAAGGGCATTGACCTGGTTCTTGTGGCGCACCGTGCCCACTTCCAGAAATGCAAAACCGGCGTGCATTGCAAGCACCATGATGGCGCCTAGAAGCACAAAAAGAGTGTCCAGTGCGAGAGTAATTTGTTCCATTTTGGTGAATTTTGAGGTTTTTGGTTAAAAGTGGGGCATAAGTTGCAAAAACGATGCCCGCTTTTTAGGCAATTTTTGCACCGTACTGGTGCAAATTCAATCAGGTCTGGATATCAAGCTTTCTCAGAATGCGGACCACGTCGGCGGGAGAGTTCTCCTTCTGATGTCGTTTTTTCTCGGAATCGGACACCACAGTTTTTGTGTAGCCTGCCCAGAAGTTACACAACATGGGCGAATATGCGGGGTTGTTGGCAGGTGTGCCGCGCAGGAAGCCCACCTGCTTGATGCACGCTTGAAGATCGGGGGTGCTTTGTTTCAGCACACCAACGGGATTGGCATGTGGGTTTATCAAGCCCAGGTCTTGGCATTTTTCAATGACATGCAGTGAAATTTCGGCCAATGGCTTTAATTTCACCTGGGTGTAGTCGGCATTGAATTCAAGGCAGTTTTCCAGTTCAATTTCCGATCCGAATTCGGCCTGAATGGCCCGGCGCAAAGGCTCGGTTTTCAGTTGTTCAGTCGGGATGCCGGTACTTAATTTACTGTGGGTGTGGTTGCAAAACGTTTGGGCAATTTGTTCGGCAACTGTATTGGCCAGCACGGCGGGTGTAATGGTTTGCCGAAGTAGTTCTTCAGCCATCGGGCCCGCCTGGTTTTGGTAAGCCTGTGTGGCGTACCGGTCCTCAACTACTTCCAATCCCCATTGCCCTGCCACATGATTCTTCAGGGCTTGAATATGGTGAATTTCAAGTTGCAGGGCAAGTTTGTCATTTAAACGTGGCTTGTCTTCATGCCTTACCAATTGTTGAAGGTGTTGCTCGATAAGGTTGTTTTTGGCGCGGGTCAACACCCCGGCCAAGCCTGTTTGCTGGCTGCACAGGTCTCTGGTGTTTTCAAGAATGTTCAGCGTTTCGCCTTCATTGCACACGCCCAGCCCCTCTGCCAAGGCCAGTGCGCAAGACAGTTTTTTGTCTGCTGGAATGTTCGGGTTGTTCAGTTGTTGTGCAAACAGGTTCAGGTTGCGCCGGCTTTCGTTGACGACCAACGGTGAAAGCTTGTCGGCATTGCAATTGACCCGGGTTTGAAGAAAGTGATTCAAATTACCAATTGCTTTTTGCCGTTGTGCACCCGTACTCGCGTGTTGCCCCACAAACTGCTGAATATTCTTGATGGTGGTGTTCAGTTGCGCAGTGTAGGCTGCGCGTAATTCGGGAGATTGCTTGAAAGCTGTCCAGGCTGCACCGCTTGGTGCAATTGCGGGCAAGTCGATGCCACCCGCATCAGTGTGCATGGTTTTTGCAGCCTGCGCAGCAAGCTGACTCCAGCCCGCGGCAGTGAAACCTTCAACAGAACTCGACATGCAGATTGTGGTGGCTTGATTTGTATTGTGTGCCCAATCAGTGATCAAGGTTCCATGTCAGTTCGCCTTCAGTTCGCTTTCAATGCACCCCATAAAATTCCAAACAGGTCGTCAAACTGGTCAATCAGTTTGTGGCTTTCCTTGCGCAAAAAGTGCATTTGAGCCACGCGCCCGAATACGCCCATGAACACGTCCAGCAGCATCTTGCTTGAAACGGTGTCGTTAAATACGCCCTTGTGCTGACCTTCTTTCAGCATGCCCAGAAAAGCCCCCATCAACTCCGGGCTTTCATACACGGGCAAGTCCTGGTAGCGGCTGGCCGGGATTGATACGGTCAACAGCAATATCACCTTGGGGTGCTTGTCAAAGTAGTCCAGCATCACCCACAGGGTTTTGCGCAGGCGTTCCCGGTAATCTTCAATGCCTTCAAGGTGGTCGATCATGCGGTTGGCCAACCTGCTCAATGTGGCGTCCAGCACATAGGCCACCAATTGTTCCTTGCTGCCAAAGTATTTGTAAATGGTTTGCAGTGAGACATTGGCGGTGCGGGCCACCTCAATTAAAGGCACGCTGTTGAAGTCATGGTTGGTAAACAGCTCCAGCACTGCATTTTCTATGCGGTCCAGCGTGGCCTTTCGCATGTTGGCGGGGTTGGCATTCACATCGACTTTGTTGTTGCTTGCGCTTGCGTTCATAGTGACCGGACCCACTTGCCGTGGGTTCAATGGGGTGAATCAAAAGGCGAATCATCTGGTGCTAATGTTGGTGCGGTCAACCACAAGCACCCAACACCATGAGAACAACCGTTAACCTTGATGATGAATTATTAACCAAAGCCCAGCAGCTTTCCGGTCTTGGCGAGCGAAATGAACTGCTGCGCGAAGCCCTGCGCGCACTAATACAGCGGGAAAGCGCCCGCAGGCTGGCCTTGTTGGGGGGCACCCAACCCGAATTACAAAACATTCCTCGCAGGCAGTGGCAGTTGTGAAGGTACTCGTCGACACCACCGTGTGGGTGGATCATTTTCATCAGTCCGAACCCCAACTGGTTCGCCTGCTGAACGAGGGCTGTGTGTTGGGTCATCCTTTTGTGCTGGGTGAAATGGCACTGGCCAACCTTCAAGACCGTGATCGCATTCTGAATTGGCTGGCCGATTTGCAGCCCTCAGTGCCTGCTTCGCCAGCCGAGGTGCTTGAACTGATCGAGTTGCGCAAATTGCATGCACAGGGCTTGGGTTATGTGGACACGCACCTGTTGGCCTCCGTGCTGTTGTCGCCGGGAACTACGCTGTGGACTCGCGACATGCCGTTGTTGCGCGTCGTAAAGGAATTGGGCTTGCAGCCGCCGATTCAAGACCGGTTTTTCATGCATGATTCAGCGCGCCGCTACACAGGGGATGAAAAACGGTAAGCCAAATTACCATATGCATAGAGGTGACACTCTAAAGTAACTTCTTGGGTTGATTGTGCGTTTGCACATCGCCATTCTGGACCGTGAAGAATTCACGATACCTTCGGTAATTTTCATTACCGAATCCAGAAAATCCAGGAGGCACAGATGCCATCGGCACTGATATTTGACGCAGTAAGAACCCCACGGGGCAAAGGTAAGAAAGACGGCAGCCTGCACCAGGCCACACCAGTTTGGTTGCTGAACAACCTGCTGACCGCTTTGCAACAGCGCAATGATCTCGACACCAGCCTCGTCGACGATGTGGTGCTGGGTTGTGTAACCCCAGTGGGCGAGCAGGGCGCTGACATTGCACGCACAGCTGTTCTGGATGCAGGTTGGGCCGAAACAGTGGCAGGTGTTACCCAGTCACGCTTCTGCGCTTCAGGCCTTGAATCAGTGAACCTGGCAGCAGCCAAGGTAGGCAGCGGTCTGGAAGACATGGTGGTTGCGGGTGGCGTAGAAAGCATGAGCCGCTGGACCATGGGCAGCGATGGCGGTGCCTGGTTCATGGACCCCCGCATCAACGACAAACTTGGCTTTATTCCCCAAGCATTTCTGCCGATTTGATCGGTACGCTGGAAGGCTTCAGCCGCACCGATGTAGACACGTACGCCGTGGAAAGCCAGCGCCGTGCTGCCAAGGCCCAAGCCGAAGGCCGTTTCAACAAAAGCCGCGTGCCTGTGAAGGACCTGAATGGTTTGATCATGCTCGACCACGACGAATTCATTCGTGGCAATGCCACCGTGGAAAGCCTGGCCACTTTGCAGCCCTCATTTGCAATGATGGGCAGCATGGGTTTCAACGCAACCGCCCTGCGCAAGTACACCACCGTTGAAAGCATCAACCACATTCACCATGCGGGTAACTCGTCAGGCATCGTTGACGGTGCAGCCTTGGTGTTGGTGGGCAGCGAGGAAGCCGGCCGCAAGGCTGGTTTGAAGCCACGTGCACGCATTCGTGCGGCAGCGGTGATTGGCTCTGAGCCCACCATCATGTTGACTGGCCCAACGCCAGCCTGTTTGAAGGCGCTGCAAAAAGCAGGCTTGAAAGCTTCTGATATCGATTTGTGGGAAATCAACGAGGCATTCGCTGTGGTACCCATGCAAACCGCACGCAACCTGGGTGTCAGCCTGGACCGCGTGAACGTGAACGGCGGATCGATCGCCATGGGCCACCCACTGGGCGCAACTGGCGCAATTATTTTGGGCACTTTGCTCGATGAACTTGAGCGGCAAGACAAAACCCTGGGCCTGGCCACACTGTGTGTGGGCGGCGGCATGGGTATTGCCACCATCATCGAACGCATTTAATTGGCCGAAGGAGAAACAACAATGAGTGCAGTGAAATTTGAACTCGGTCAGGATGGCATCGCGGTAGTCACACTCGACATGCCTGGCCGTTCCATGAACGTATTGAACGAAGAATTGATGGGCCCGTTTGCGGAAGCCCTGACCCGCATTGAAACCGACGCAGCTGTGAAGGGTGTGGTGCTGACTTCTGGCAAGCCAGAATTTCTGGCCGGTGCCGACTTGGACACGGTTTACAAGATCACCGATCCACAGCAGGCCTTTGATTTGGCAGAAGCCTTCAAAACCCTGTTGCGTCGCATGGAAAAGTGCGAGAAGCCCATTGTGTGCGCCTTGAACGGCACCGCACTGGGTGGCGGCCTTGAACTGGCCATGGCTTGTAACCACCGCATCGCGCTGAACAACCCCAAAGCCAAATTCGGTTTGCCCGAAGTGAAGTTGGGCTTGTTGCCCGGCGGTGGCGGCACGCAGCGTTTGCCCCGCATGATTGGCATTCAGGGCGCACTGGAAATGATGACCCAGGGCACCGAGCTGCGCGTAGAGCAGGCGGTGAAGAAGGGCATCATCCAGGACACGGCTGACAGCATAGAGGACATGATTGCCAAGGCCAAAGCCTGGGCCATCGCCAACCCCAAGGCCTTGCAGCCTTGGGATGTGAAGGGTTTCAAATTTCCCGGTGGCGATTCCAAGCACCCAGCCATTGCGCAAATTTGGGCAATTGCACCGAGCATGGCCAACGCCAAGGCATTCGGCAACTACCCCGCGCTGACTCACATTGCAAGCTGCGTGTTCGAGGGCGGTATCACCGATATCGACACTGGTTTGAAAGTGGAAAGCCGTTACTTTGCTGCCTGCGTGTTGTCGCAAGAAAGCAAGAACATGATGAACACGCTGTGGTATCAGCTCAACAGCATCAAGAAAGGCCAAAGCCGCCCAAGCGCACCCGCCAAAAGCAAGGTCAAGAAAATTGGCGTGCTCGGTGCAGGCATGATGGGTGCGGGCATTGCCTATGTGTCTGCGAAAGTGGGCATTGAAGTGGTGTTGATCGACGCCACTCAGGAAGGTGCAGACAAGGGCAAGGCCTACAGCACCAACCTGCTGGACAAAGCCATTGCCAAAAAGCGCAGCACCCCAGAAAAGAAAGAAGCGTTGCTGAACCTGATTACCGCCACCACCGACTATTCCAAGCTGGAAGGCGCCGATTTGGTGATTGAAGCTGTGTTCGAAGACCGCGCCGTGAAGGCCGATGTCACTGCGAAAGCTGAAGCGGTTATTCCAGCAACAGCCGTGTATGCGTCCAACACATCGACCTTGCCAATTACTGGCTTGGCCGAAGCATCCAAGCGCCCCAACCAGTTCATCGGTTTGCACTTCTTTAGCCCCGTGGACAAAATGCCGCTGGTTGAAATCATCATGGGTGCAAAAACCGACGATGAAACACTGGCCAAGGGCTTTGACTATGTTCAGCAAATCGGCAAAACACCGATTGTGGTGAACGACAGTCGCGGCTTCTTCACCAGCCGTGTGTTTGGCACCTTCCTGATGGAAGCAGCCGCCATGGTGGGCGAGGGTGTTCACCCGCGTTCCATCGAAATGGCAGGTCTGGAAGCCGGCATGCCCATGCCACCATTGGCTTTGTACGACGAAGTGTCGCTCAGCTTGAGTTTGCTGATCATGAAGCAAACCAAAAAAGACATGGAAGCCGCGGGCCAAACTTTCCCCGATCACCCAGGTTACAAAACACTGATTACTGTGGCTGAAAAGCATGGCCGTATCGGCAAGAAAGACGGCAAGGGCTTCTATGACTACACCCCCGCAGGCAAAACTTTGTGGAAGGGTTTGAGCGAAGAATTCCCGCTGGCCAAAGAGCAGCCAAGTTCACAGGAAATTCAAGACCGCCTCATGTATATCCAGGCCAATGAAGCCGCACGCTGCCTGCAGGAAAAAGTGCTGCGTTCCGTGGCGGATGGCAACATCGGTTCCATTTTCGGTTTGGGCTTCGCGCCATTCACAGGCGGTATGTTGCAGTTCATCAACGCGAAAGGATTGCCTCAATTCGTTAAGCGTTGCGAAGAACTGGCCGCTCTGTATGGCGAACGTTTTAAGCCCGCCAGCATGCTGGTGGAAATGGCAGCTCAAGGCAAAAAGCTGGAAGACAAGCTGGCTTGATTTTTTACCCTGCGAAGCAAGCTGTCCAAGGGCAGCCTGCTTCGCGATGAATGACGAAAACAGGAGCAGTAACCATGGTATTCAAAGCAATCATGAATGGCTTGATCAAAGCCAAAGCCATGCCGCAAATTTCGCCGACCGAGCGCCAGGCGCTTGAAGCAGGCACGGTGTGGATTGACGGGCAGGTGTTTTCCGGCAAGCCCGATTTTGCAAAAATGTTTGCCGAGCCGTACTCGAAATTGAATCAGCGCGAGCGCGATTTCATCGACGGCCCGGTGCAGCAACTGTGCGAAATGTGCGACCCGCATGAAATTGCGACCACACGCATCATTCCGAAAAAAGCAGTCGACTTTTTGGCATCTGCCGGTTTTTATTCCTTCCTGATTCCCCAAAAGTTTGGTGGTCTGGAATTTTCGGCCAACGCCATTTCTACCATCATGGCGATGATCACATCGCACAGCCCATTGCTGTCAACACTGGTTGTGATTCCCAACAGCTTGGGGGCAGCTGAGTTGATCAAGCATTACGGTACACAGGGACAAAAAGAACACTACCTGCCGCGCCTGGCCAGTGGTGAATACCTGCCCTGTTTCGGTTTGACCGAACCCACAGCAGGCTCCGATGCTGCGTCCATTCTGGCGCGCGGTGTGGTATTTAAAAACGCAGAGGGCAAGGTTCAAATCAAGCTGAACTTCCGCAAGCGCTACATCACCTTGGCACCGGTGGCCAACCTCATTTCGCTGGCATTCAAGCTGCACGACCCAGACAACCTGTTGGGCAAGGGTGCAGAGCCCGGCATTACAGTGGCTCTGGTACACCGTGGCACACCTGGTTTGGAAATGGGCAAACACCACCAGCCGATTGGTGATGCGTTCTACAACGGCCCGATTATTGGCCGCGATGTGGTGATTGATGCGGACGAAATTATTGGCGGCAAAGAGTGCGCTGGCCAAGGCTGGCGCATGTTGATGGAACAGCTGGCCGGTGGCCGTGCGGTTTCATTGCCGGCTGGTGCGGTCGGCGGCATCCGTGCAGCAGCGGCTGCCTCTGGCGCATACGCCCGTGTTCGCCAGCAGTTCGGCATGCCGATTGCTGAAATGGAAGGTATTCAGGAAAAGCTGGCTGAAATCGCGGCGATGGCCTACCTTAGCGAAGCTGCGCGTGTGTACGCGTTGAGCGCACTGGACAACGGCGAACAGCCCCCAGTGGTGTCGGCTGTGTGGAAAGCCTACCTCACCGAACTTTCACGTGAGCAAGCTAAAAACGCCATGGACGTGATGGCAGGTGCTGGTGTGATGCAAGGCCCCAACAACGTGATTGGCCGTGGCTACTGTTCAGCCCCGGTTGCAATTACCGTTGAGGGCGCGAATATCATGACCCGTTCGCTGATTACGTTTGGGCAAGGTGCTGTGCGTTGTCACCCCTACGCATTCAAAATTGCGAATGCGCTGGAAGCCAACGACCTGCCCACATTCAGCAGCGCCTTGAAAGGCTGGATTGGCCACATGGTGGTGAACACTAGCCGTTTGGTTGGTCTTACGCTGACCCGTGGTTACATGGCCAGCACACCGAAGATTGACGGCGTTACACCTTACCTGCGCAAGTTGGCCTGGGCTTCATCCCGATATTCATTCCTCACCGACATGGCCCTGATTACCGTGGGTGGCAAGCTGAAAGCGCGCCAGCAACTGACAGGCCATTTTGCTGATGCCTTGGGTTGGCAATTGCTCGCCATTTCTACCGTTCGCCGCTATGTGGCTGAAGGTGAAATTAAAGAGGACTTGCCATTGGTTCAGTACGCTTGCGAATACGCCTTGGCCAAGGTGCAAAAAGCGTTTGAATCCATTTACGCCAATTTTGGCAACAACGCAGTCGGTTTCCTGTTGCGCACAGTGGGTTACTTCAGCTTGCGCGTGAATCCGATTGTGGGTTCGGGTCTGGATCGTTTGGTGCCCACCGTGGCCAAAACAATCACCAAGAGTGGCGCACAACTGGGCCGCATCACAGGCGACTTGTACATGCCCAAGTTCAACCTGGCGGATTTGGACAGCGATGAAGTGTTGGCCCAAACCACAGGTGTGAAGCGTTTGATGGCAGCCTTCCAGGCCGTGCAAGAAGCTGAAGTGGTGCAAATGAAAGTGATTCAGGCGCGCCGCTCGAAGCTGGTGGACAAAGGTTCTGTGCAAGAAATGGCAGAAGCTGCGTTGGCCAAAGGCATTATTACCGCAGCGGACAAAAAGCTGTTGGACCGTGCCAACCGAATCAGCCTTGAAGCCATTATGGTAGACGAGTTTACACCGCAGGAATTTTTCGGTGACAACTCGGTAAGCTATGCACCCGGCTTTGAATGTGCCAATGTGCCCAATGTTGCGCATGGTGCAGCCGTGCAGGGCGAGCGCTTGAGGGTTGTAAACTCTTAAGGCGTATGCAAATGTGAGCGGTGCCCTGGCTTGGCTTGGGGCACCGTTCGTTTCACCCGACTTTGCAAGGTTTCCCGGCGGATTCGCAGCGAGGGGCGATTGCTGTAAGCAATCGATGCGAAGACGCCGTGGCGTTTCGCATGCCCCAAGCCAGAAGCATCAAGCCGGATCGAGAAACCTTGCTTAGGGCGAAGCGAATGGTGCCTCAAGCCGAGTTGCATCGTTCCTCTTCAAATTCAACATCGTTATCCCACAATTAATCACCGAGGCCGTCACACATGTCACCCATTCAAGACCCCACCTTGCTCGAAGGCATCACCGTGCTCGATTTGTCGCGCAATTTGCCCGGACCAGCCACGTCGCTGATCCTGCAGCAAATGGGTGCCAAGGTCATCAAGATGGAGCCGCCCCATGGGGATGATGCCAAAAGCATGCCCATGTTGTATGCCGCGTTGAACAGCAGCAAACAGATTGTGACTGCCGACTTTCGCACGCCCGAGGGCATTCAGGCTTTGAAGGATCATGCTGACAAGGCCGATGTGCTGATTGATGGATTCCGTCCCGGCGTCATGGCGGACATGGGCTGTGACTACGACACTTTGAAAGCGCTGAACCCGAAGCTGGTGATGTGTTGCATCACCGGTTATGGCCAGAAAGGTACATTGGCTGAAAAGGCTGGTCACGACATCAACTACATGGCCTTAAGTGGCGTGCTCGATGGTTTGCAAACAGCCGACGGCGATATCCCGGTGCCTGCTGTTCAGTTTGGTGATTTGTTTGGTGGCACGTCTGCGGCAGTGCAGGGCATCTTGGCAGCTTTGCTGAAAGCCCAGCGTACAGGGCAGGGCACGTTTGTGGATGTGTCCATGACCCACAACCTGTGGAAGCAAAACATCATGCCCGAGAGCATGGAACAAATGTGGATCATGCTCAGTGGCAAACCGGCCCGTCACCAAGACGACTTACTCAGCGGTGGCCTGGCTTGTTATAACGTGTACAAAACTGCAGACCAGCGCCATTTGGCGGTGGGCTCGCTCGAGCACAAGTTCTGGAAAGTGGCCTGCGAGGCCATGGGCAAGCCAGAGTGGGTGAATATTCACTGGAGCCGAGGTGCCATGCCAGGCACCCCGCCCGCAATTCAAATGCTGGCTGACATGAAGGCGCTGATTGCTTCTCAGCCCCTTGCCCATTGGGAGCAGGTGTTTGGCAATGCGGATGCCTGCATTACTCCAGTCCTGACCCGTGCCGAGATCAAGCAGAGGAATTTGCTGCATATTTGATGTTTTTTCGGATGGGAAAATTGCGCCGGTAAATCGAGTACTGCGTCTAAAATCCTGAAATCTTTGGGCTAACTTACGCGATTCTTACCAAAATCGCAGGAAGAATGGTATTGTTGAATTTGCCGGAAGTCTTATACAACACTTATAAAAACCGAGCCCACGCAGGCTCAGCCGGGGAGACATAAAAAGCCACCCAAAGTGGCACCTCCTTGGCCGCATCCGCTCGGTTTACAGGAGATCAGTACATGTCAGCACGTCCCGACGAGGCCGCCCCTAAGGTATCGCCCGATCAATTCAATGGTTTTGTCAGCAAAGAAGCGCAAGAGCTTTTCGAGTCCCGTTACTGGACCAAAAGCTACCCTCCTGGCGTGTCAGGCGACATGCCACCTCTGCGTTACACCAGCATGCTGGAATTGGTTGCTGAGTGTTTGAAAAAGTACGCTGACCGTCCAGCCTTCGTCTCGGCGGGTACTGAGTTCTCCTACAAACAGGTCGATGACATGTCCGATCAGTTTGCCGGCTACTTGAAGTCCATTGGTGTCAAAGCTGGCGATGTTGTAGCCATCATGCTACCGAACTGTGTGCAGTTTCCAGTGTGCTTTGTGGGTGCCATGAAGCTGGGTTGCACGCTCACCAACGTCAACCCCCTGTACACCGTGCGTGAACTGAATCACCAACTGAAAGACTCTGGCGCAACCACCATTGTGGTGTTCGAGAACTTTGCCAACACTTTGCAGCAATCGCTCGAGGGTACCAAGGTCAAGAATATTGTTATCACGCAGCTGGGCGATTTGCTGGGTGGCTTGAAGGGCTTCATCGTCAACTTCGTGATGCGTAAAATCAAGAAGATGGTGCCTGCCTACAATTTGCCGCAAGCCGTACCCATCAAGAAGGCACTGGCCGCCGGCAAAGGTGTTTCTTACCCCAAGCCAAGCCCCAAGCTGGATGACGTGGCTTTGCTGCAATACACGGGGGGTACCACTGGCGTGTCCAAGGGCGCCATGCTGACTCAGCGCAACCTGATGAGCAACATGGAACAGGGCCTGGCCTGGATGAGCGAAGCCATTGGCAAAGACCCGATTTGCGTGGTCACCATGCTTCCGCTTTATCATATCTACGCACTGGCCGTGAACTGCATGTTGTTCATGACCTTCGGTGCACGCAACATTCTGATTGCCAACCCGCGTGACGTGGGCACCGTGATGAAGGTGCTGCGCAAGGAAAAATTCCATGTCATCACAGCGGTGAATACGCTGTTCAATGCTTTCCTGAACAACGAAGAATTCTGCAATCGCGATTTCTCGGATATGAAGTTTGCAATGAGCGGCGGCATGGCACTGCAACAGCCTATCGCCGAGCGTTGGTTCAAAGTCACTGGTTGCGCGATATCTGAGGGCTTCGGCATGACAGAAACTTCGCCAGTGGTGACAGTGCCCCCGTTGCATGGTGGCGATCGCCCTGCATTCCGTGGCAATGTGGGCTTGCCTATTCCTGGCACCGAGGTGCGTTTGAAGCGCGACGATGGTCTGTGGGCTGGTTTGAATGAACCTGGTGAAATTTGTGTGCGCGGTCCACAAGTGATGTTGGGTTACTTGAACCGCCCTGAAGAAACCGCCAAAACAATCGACAAAGATGGTTGGTTGGCGACAGGTGACATTGGCACCATGGACGAGCAAGGCTTTGTGAAGATTGTGGACCGCAAGAAAGACATGATTATCGTAAGCGGCTTCAACGTGTTCCCGAACGAAATTGAAGACGTGGTTGCCCAGCACCCTGGTGTTCTGGAATGTGGCGTGGTGGGCGTGCCCGACCCAGTGACTGGCGAGAAAGTAAAGTTGGTCGTGGTGAAGAAAGACGCCAGTGTGACCAAAGAGGATCTGATCGCGCATTGCCGCCAAAACCTGACTGGTTACAAAATCCCGTCATTCGTAGAGTTCCGGGACGATTTGCCTAAAACGCCTGTGGGCAAAATTTTGCGTCGTGAGCTGCGCGACAAGCCGAAAGAAACTGCATAAGTTTTCTTTGTGCAATGAAAAAGCCACCTGCTAAGGTGGCTTTTTTTATGCATCGGACGGTTTAGTTGCGCACGTACATTTCAACGCGACGGTTTTGAGTGCGGCCAGCTTCGGTGTCGTTGGTGGCCACCGGGAAACGTTCGCCCAAACCGGCTGCGGTCAAACGACCACCATCAATGCCCTTGCCCGTCAGAAAGCTGGTCACCGATTGTGCGCGGCGCACTGAAAGGTCTTGGTTGTACTCGTCGCTGCCGGTGCTGTCGGTGTAGCCAATCACGCAAACAATGGTGTTGGGGTTATCGCGCAGTGTGGCTGCAATTTGGTCCAATGTACCGGCAAATTGCGATTTGATTGCTGTTTTGTTGGTGTCAAACAAGGCTGCACCGGGAATGTCCAGCATCACAGAACCATCGCGTTGCTCACGCACTGCAATCTGGCTGCCCACCAGGTAGCCGAACAGGCCACCCAAGGCCGCACCGCGTACGGTGTCTTTGCCGTCAATGCTGTTGCCCACAATGGCACCACCAATTGCACCCACTGCGGTACCAATTGCAGTTTTGGTGTTGTCTACTTTGCGCTCAGGGGCAACCGGGCAACCTGCTACGGCCACGGGCGACCCGGGGGCAGGCTGTTGTGGGGCTTGCGGTTGCTGAAATATGCCGCCGCCGTTGCTGGCACAGCCTGCTGCAAACAAAGTAAGGGCGATTGCTGAAAGTTTGAATTTGTTCATGGTGTATTCCTTGGGTTTTGTTCTGAATCAATTGCTGTCCACTTCATTCTAACGCCTCACGCTTTTTCAGGTTGACTATAAAAATTTCATGGCGCTACACTGCCACATGCTTAAATCATTGACGATACTTCTTGCTTTTCAGGCTTTGGGCGAGTTGCTCAGTTTCGCCCTGTTCCCATCCATTCCCGGTCCCGTGCTGGGTTTGATCGCATTGTTGGTGTTCTTCTTCATCAAGGGCGGTGTGCCCGCCGATATTCAATCGACTGCCAATGTGTTCACCGCAAACCTGGGTTTGCTGTTTGTGCCAGCGGCGGTGGGTGTGGTGGTGTTTTGGCCTGTGCTGGCCGAATTTGGTGTGGTGATCTTGATGACCTTGCTGGTCAGCGTGGTGGTGACTTTGGTGGGTACTGCCTGGTTGCTCGACAAGCTGGCTGCCCGTTTCATGCCGGGTGAAGTGAGCGAGGGTGGCAAGAATGAGTGATTCCGCCCGCCGCGTGCTGGAGCTTCCTGAAATTTGGGTTTACCTTAGCGGTAACCCGCTCAGCGCTTTGTTTCTCACTTTGTTGGCCTATCAAATTGGCCTTTGGTGCTACAAAAAAAGTGGGCAACACCCATTCACCAACCCGGTCATGATTGCTGTGTTGTTGTTGGCCGCATTTTTGCAAATTACGGGCTTAAGTTATCAGCAGTATTTTGAAGGTGCCCAGTTTGTTCACTTTTTATTGGGTACAGCCACCGTGGCTTTGGCAGTACCCATTTACCAGGGGCTGACCGCGGTTAAGGGGCAAACAATTCGTACTTTGGTGTTGTTGAGTGCAGCCTTGTTGGTGGGTGGTGCTTTGTCGATCGGCAGCGCTTTGGGTACGGCCCATCTGTTGGGGGCCAACCTGGACATTGTACAAAGCCTGTGGTCCAAATCGGTGACAGCACCCATCGCCATGGGCGTGAGCGAACGCATTGGCGCCTCGCCCACGCTCACGGCTTTGTTTGCAATCGTGACAGGTATTCTGGGGGCAGCTGTGGGCACCTGGCTGTTTAATTCAATGGGCATGAAGCGTTGGTGGGTGCGCGGTTTTACCATGGGGCTTGCCGCGCATGGTATTGGCACAGCACGGGCATTTTCGGTGCACCCCGAGGCTGGGCGCTACGCCAGTCTGGGTATGGGTTTGCACGGTATTTTTGGTGCGCTTTTAATACCGTGGGTGTTTGGTTTTTTCAGCTAAAAGTCTGGGTATTCAAAAGCACGCTGCCCATGCGGCCACATACATTGCCCGCATGTCGGGGCTTGCATAGCCCAGCATCACCAGCAATGCGAACGCCACCAACACCACTTTGGCCCAGCGTGGCATCAGTGGTGCACTGGTTTGTTGGTTTTCAGGCGGCTTGTGCGGTGGGTTCATTCGGGCTTGCGGTTTGTTCCTGGATTGGCCAGTTTACAGCAGCGGCAATTGCACTTAAAGCCACACATATCCACCACACCAGTGTGTAGCTGCCAGTGGCATCAAACAAAAGGCCGCCCAGCCATCCACCTACAAAGGCACCAATTTGGTGGAACATAAATACCAACCCACCTAGCATGGAGAGGTTTTTAACACCAAACATGGCTGATACGGTACCTGTGGTTAAAGGCACGGTGGATAACCACAACACGCCCATGCCCGCTGCAAACAAGTACACACTCCATGTGCTTAAGGGAGTCAGGATGAAAGCCACAATCAGCACTCCGCGCAGGCCATAAATGCCGGTTAGCAACATGGGTTTTCTGAACTTGCCACCCCACAAGCCGGCCAGGTAGCTCCCCAATATATTAAACAGGCCAATCAAGGCCAAGGCTGTGCTGCCCGCACTGGCAGGTATGCCGCTGTCTTGAAGATAGCTGGGCAGGTGTACGCTGATGAACAGAATTTGAAAGCCGCACACAAAGTAACCTACGCTCAGCATTAGGAAGGCGCGGTGCCGTATGGCTTGCCCCAGCGAGGCCCACATGCCCAGCTCTTTGTTTGCAGGTGCTTCCTGGTGGCTGGCTGCGGTGTTCGGGCACTCGGCACTGCAGGGTGCATCATCGGTTTTCAGGGGCTTGGCTTTGGGTTCAATCAATTGCCAGGCCAGCACCAGAATAATCACCGCAAAACACGCCAGAATGGTGAGTGCCGAAGACCAACCCACCTGGTTGATCAAAAACAAACCACCGGGCAAAAACGCGAACTGCCCCAGTGAGCCCAAAGCCATGGAAATGCCCATGGCCATGCTGCGTTTTTCAGGGGGCATGGCACGGCTGACCGCGCCAAACACCACAGGGAAGGTGGTTCCGCTTAAACCCAGACCAATTAAAACACCGGCGCTCAAGGTCAGCATGCCTGGGCTCTCGGCCATGGCCATCAAAAACAAACCCAGTGTGTACAGTGCACCACCCAGAATCATGGTGACGGCTGACCCCAGTCGATCGGCCATTCTGCCCACAAAGGTTGCGCAACCCCCCACACCAGGTTTTGCATGGCAATTGAAAAGGCAAACACCTCACGCCCCCACTCATTGCTCAAACTCATGGGCTGTAAAAAAAGCCCGAATGAGTGGCGTATGCCCAGTGAGATGGTCATGATGAATGCCCCGCACCACAACACGGTGAGAGGTGATACGGCCTTGTGAGAGTTCAATTGCATGGCAAGCGGGTATTAAGGTTTGATGTAGGCAAAACCCTGTTGGGTTTGCAGATCGGCCACACGAACCACGCCTGATGGCGTGAATGTCGCATCGAGCACAAACTGGTCTCTTTTTAAATTGCGGTTTTTCAGGGTAATTTCGCAAATCTCGAACACAACGCCGCGGGCGGTCAGTGCGCTCACCAGTGGGGCGTATTGTGTGCCCGTCTCAGCATGCTTGGCACCTTCCATTAAAAAGTCCACGCCATTGGCATGGGTCACCACAATGATGGTGGTTCTCGGTGAAACATCCAGGTGATTGCGAATATTGCGCAGCGCCTTCAGCGGTTGTTCGGCACCGTCAATGTGATACACCACCTTCGAGGTAATGTCCTGTGTGTTCATTCGTTTTACGGGGGCAGAGTCCTGAGCGTAGACGCTACCTGTCAATAACAAGCCTGCTGCGCAAGCTACCAAGGTGTTTTTGATCGTAAGCCAATTCATGAATTGCTCCTTCAATGTCGGTTAACCCCGCCTTATCCCGCGAAAAGGTGGGGTCGGCGAGGTGACTCCTTAGAGGGATGTTTAACCCATCCTGCATCGGGATACTCAACAGTACCGATTTAAAAGGATGAGCAACAGAATGAAACCCAACACCGCATTAAACACCGCTTTGACGGTAAGCAAAATTGGTGTTTACGCGGCTGTCGCATTCAGCGCAGTGGCTTGCTCATCTCTAAGGCCATTCGGGCAGGAAGATGAGTTTCGGGCCAAACTGAAAGCACCGGAAATAACCGGAGCCAGTCAGGCAGCACCCCAGGTGACCTTGCCGATTGAGCGTTTGCCCTCCGATACTTTCTGGGTTCGGCCACAAATTTCCGAAGGCGAGTTGCCAAACCGCATGGTCGAGAACCTGTCGGTGACAGAACGCGGCTTGTTCGATGTGCTGCAGCTGATTTTCGCCAGCACCAACATGCCATTGAGTTTTGAGGGTGGGGCGGATGCAGCGTCCCGTTACGGGGTGGTTACGCTGAACAATCTCAGTGGCACTTTGCCGCAGGTGATGAACAAGTTGGGCGAGATCATGGGGTTTTTCTGGACAGTGACTGAGTCGGGCGTGTTGAGGATCATGCCTGAGCAACAGTTTGTCGTCACCATGCCGCCTGTGCTGAACGAGGACAGCATGGCTGGCATTACCAACACCATGCAGTACTTGGGCGCACGCGATGTTTACCTGGACCGCATTAACCGATCACTGGTGTTTCGCGCCAACCGCCGGGCCTTGAATGACATTCAAAATTATCTGGAGCGTGCACGGGCGACGCGTTCGCTGATCGTGTACGACATGAATGTTTTGCAAGTTGATCTGAATGACTCCAACAACATGGGGGTGCGTTGGGAGTTGTACAAAACTGGCAATGGAATCAATACCGCGCCAGATTCTTCCATTGCGGGCGCTTCAAGCACAGCTGATCGAATTACGCAGTTGACACGCACTGCCACTGGTATTGAAACCCTGATTTTTGGTGAAAATTTTTCGACCAATTTCCTGATTGATTTTTTAAAGTCGCAAGGCGATGTCAAAACATTGAGCCAACCAAAAATTGGTTTGATGAATGGCACCAACGGCAATATTCGGGTGGGCCAGTCCACCACATTTGTGTCGCGTGTGGGTTCGCAAATTGTGAATGGAGTGGCGCAATCGACCGCCGATACGCAGAATCTGCGTACTGGCCTTGAAGTGTCGCTAACAGGCGAAGCACACGATTCCACCATTTACACCCGCATCAATATTTCAATCACCGAGCTCTTGGCGCTCAAGCGTTTCACTGCGCTGGGGGTCGATCTGAATTTGCCTGAAGTGGCCGACCGTGAGCTGAAGACCCAAGTGCGTTGTCGCCCGGGCGACACTATTTTGCTGGGTGGTATTACTGTGTCGCGTGCCCAAGATGATTTTCAAAGTGGGCTGGGCACACGCAGCCGCACCGAGAGCACCAAGCAAACCGAACTGGTGGTGACCATTCGCCCGCGATTGCTGCTGTTCGGTGAAGTGGCCAAACTGGAACAACCCGCAGCGCAGTTGCCCGTGTTGGAAACGCCAGCCCCGGTCAAACGCCGAATTGAACCCAAAGCACCCAGCGCAGTTGAACCCGTGGCAGCGGCCGTGGGCGGTCCCTTGCGTTTGTCCACAAGCCTGGGTTTTGTGCCCTCGCAAGTTCAAATGATCTCGAAACTGACCCCGTTTCAGGAGCAGTGAATTCATGCATGCCTTCCAAAAACACCTTGTTACTTATTGCCTGGCCAGTACCTGCGCTGGATGGTCGGGTGGTGTGTTATCGCAGCAAACCATTGCCAATCCCTTGATTCGCCCTGCCATGTTGCAGGGTGCCCCTGCGGCAAGTGGGCCAGATTCTGCTGGAGCCACGCAGCGCCCGGCAGAACCAGCAGCCACCGGCGATGCTGCCGAGTTGCGCCGGCAGGCCGAGCGACGAATTACGCAAGAAGATTTGAACATTCGTCAACAAGCCTTGAACTCCCCGGTATTGCCGGTGCCCCTCATCAACCTGTTCAGCAATATGCAGGTAACCGCCTATTTTCAGGGTGCAATTGTGATGCGCCGGGTTGAAAACGATTTCACGCCCCAGCAAGTCAGCCAGCCTGCTGCCGCTCAACAGGCTGGCAATGGCCGTGGCGAACCTCCCCCTGCTGTGGTGGTTCCTCGTCCGGTGTCGCGTTCGTCGGGTGCACTTCGGTTGCGAGTGGGCAAGACAGAAAATGTCAGCGGCTACCCTTTGCGGGCCGCGGTCAACGGGCAAGACATCACAGTTGATTGGTTAAGTGAAAACGGGACCTGGGTCAATGTGTTTTATGGCGCGCTTGAGTCGAGCGCAGGTGGGCTGCCGCAAGTGCCCAGCGATTCACAGTTGCTGAAAGTGGAAACCGATCAGTTTGATCATTTGGTGCCCGTGCTGCGAACACAAACATTCTCGCCTTCAGGCACTTTGGGGGGGCAGCAAGGTGGCAACTTTGGCTCCGGGTTTGGTGGTGGCAATGGTGGTTTTGGTGGCAATCTGGGTGGCAACAATCAACCTGGTTTTGGCACTGGCTTTCCCAACTGAAGGAAACAATCCGAATGAAATCACTTGAAGCAGATTTGGTACAAGCCGGGCTGGATGACCATCAGCTTAATTTGCTTCGCCAACAACACACACACTTGCGTGGAGAGGGTCGGACTGCCGAGTTGGGCAGCCTCGCCTTGCGCTCACGATTTCTGAATCTGGATGACTTGGTCGACTCCGGTTCCCAGGAAGACTCCAATGTCATTGGCGATCATTTCACCTTGCAAACCATTTTGCCATTGGAGTTTTGTCGTCGATTTGTGTGTGTGCCCACCGAGTTCTCAAAGGGGGTGCTTACCTTGCGTTGTGCGCAGCCCTTGAAAGCGGCACAGCAGGATCGAATTCGCCAAATTCTGCGTGCTCCTGTTTCTGCACTGAAGTTCTTGCCATCCAGCCGCCAAGAGGTGTGTGACTTGCTGCTGCGCATCGAGCAATCCGGGTCGGTCAATGGTCTGATCACAGTACTTCGGCATGAAGGGCTGGAGGCCGGGCGATTGCGCAGCCTGGTGTACGCCGTGTTGAAAGAGGCCTTGTCGCTTCGCGCGAGCGACATCCACCTGAGCCGCAAGGGTGATCCCGATGCCTGGATTGCGTACCGGGTGGATTCGGTGATGCGGCAAACCCATTTGCTGCCCGAATTGTTGATGCAATCGCTGGTGGCCCGTATCAAGATTGAAGCGGGCATGGATGCATCCAATAGCCGCACAGCCCAGGATGGTCGCCTGACTGTTGAGCACGAAGGCCGCGTGGTGGATTTTCGAATTTCCACGCAACCCTTGGTGGATGGCGAATCGGTGGTGCTCCGTGCATTGGACGCCTCGCTGTTGCCGAGCTTGGGTGCCCTGTTTCCCGGTCAACCCAAAATGACCGAGTTGATCAAAAGCATCACCAACCAAACCGGCAAAACCGGGGGGCTGGTGTTTATTTCCGGCGCGACGGGCTCGGGCAAAAGCACCACGCAATACACAGTGGCGTGTGGCTTTCGGCGGGACGCCATGAATGTGATCACCGTGGAGGATCCGGTCGAATACATTTTGCCTTTTGCCAAACAAATTCAATTGCAGGCCTTGGTCAAGCAAAAGGCCATTGAGCTTGAGCGCTCGATACTTCGCCAAGACCCGGACATTCTTATTTTTGGTGAGGTGCGTGATGCAGACTCAGCCCGCGCTGCCTTGGCTTTTGCCGAAAGTGGTCACCTGGTGATTTCCACCATTCACGCCAACAGCGTGTTGCAGGTCAGTGAACGTTTCTTGTCCATGATCGACCCCGCCCACCGTGCCGATTCTGAATTTTTGCTTGCACATTTTCTGCGTGTGGTGATCCATCAGCGTTTGGTACGCCGCCTGTGTTCTTGTGCCAAACCCGTACAGGGTGAAATGCTTGAACACTTTCAGTCACAGGCGTTTCGGCTCACCGGTGGTTTAATTCAACCACGCGCTGGTTTGCGTCACAAGGTGGGTTGCACTCGCTGCGCTGGCCTGGGGTATTCAGGTCGGGTTGCTGCGCATGAAACCATGCATGTGCCAGCCGAGGAAACCATGCGGGGCCGTTTCGTAAAGGCTTTCAAAAGCCACAACCTGGAGCTTCCCGTTGATTTATGCGAACAGAACGGCGTTGACTACACCAGCCGGCTTCAAACCCTGCAAACCCTTTTGGACCAAGGCATGGTCGACTGGCCTAGCGTTCTTCAGATACTTGGTGTGGCGGGGGACTGAGCATGTCAATTTCAAATTTTCGTGTGGATTACCTTGCTCCACAAATGCTGGATGCAACCGCCCGGCCTGACGATCGCTTGAGCGGTTATTTTCGCCACCAATTGGTGATTACCGCATCCAGAAAGCGTGAGGCAATTCAGCAAGTCATTGACCGTGGCGGTGTGGTGCTGGATGTGATTGAACTGCAAGCCAAAGGCAGGTTGTCTCGCCTGTTTGGTTCGAAGGTAAGTCGAAGTTACAAACAAAAATTTCTGCAGGCGCTTGCATTCAATGTGCGCTCGGGTTTGTCGCCCGAGAAGTCGCTGGAGCAGGTAATACTGGGTGAGCTGGGCGAGCCGCGTTTGATTTTGAACCAGGCTTTGAATGCATTGCGCCAGGGTTTTGGTTTTGTGGCGGCAGTGGAGCTGTTGAACTGGTTTGATGATTCCACACTCGCAGTGTTAAGCGCAGGCGAGGCGGCTGGCCAGTTGAGTGAGGCCCTTGAAACAGCGGTGAGTTTTTATGAGAAGGGCTCAGCAACACTGAAGCTGATGTTTGGTGCCGTCACCTGGACTGCACTGGATTTGATCATGGCGGTGTCTACGGTAATCGGCATGCGTTTTGGTTTGATTGAGCAATTGAAAGCAACACCATTGATGAGCGAAGACCCCGCCAAGGTTGCGCAATACAACAGCTCTCTTGCCTTGGCTGAATGGGTGAACAATGGTTTGCTGGTTTTCTCATTTGTCTTTTTTCTGATCCTGATTTATTTCACCATGCTGGTGTTGTCGCCCGATCAAAAAACCCGCACGCAAGCATTCGGAATCCTTGAGAAAGTACCCGTGATTGGTGAGCTGCTGATTTGCTCCGGCATTGCTGCAACAACCAGGGTATTGGGCTCCTTGTTAACAGGTGGCGTGGCTTTTTTGAATGCGGTGCAAATTGCGCGAAAAGGCACCATTACACCCACGGTATCCCTGTTCTGGCAAACCATCACCGATCGCAGTGAAATTGGAGAGCAGCCTGCTGTGGCTTTCAATCACCCCTTGCTGGACAGCAGCGAACGCTTGTTGATTCGCGCGCACAAAGACCAGGCACAACTGGCCGAATGCCTGGCCTCAATTTCACAAACCCGGGATGACAAAGCCAACAGCGCCGCGCGCAAATTTGCAGTCATCGCATTTGTTGCCTCTCTTGCGTACTCGGGTATTGCGGTGTTGTTCAGCCTGGCCGTGGTGTATTTGCAAAACGAAGTCGTGTTGTCGGGAGCCTAAGCCGTGGACGCAATCAATCTAAAAAGCATTTACTCCAACCTGATTGCAGGGCGTTTGCCTGTGGGTACAGGCAGTGCACAGAAAGTGGTCATGAACCAGGCCTACGCTATATTGGGCACCAACCGCCTGCACGCGTACCTTGCTGAACGTGCGGGCCATGTGTACTACTTCGCCATTGAAAGTGCGTGGCTTAGTTCAGCGCCAGGTTTTAATTTGCCTTTTGTAGACGTGTTGCCCGATGGCCCCCTGCATGTGGGCGATGCAATTTACCTGATGCACGGTGCTGACTATTCCGTTGCCTTGATCATCGAAGGCGGTAGCGTACGTGTGTTGTGCAACGACCAGGATGTACTGAAAGATTATCTGATCGGACTTGATCTGCAAATTGTCGAAATTGAACACAAAGGCGGCAAGCCGCTCACCAGCATTCCCCAGGCCATTCAAGGTATTACTGAACGTTTCAGTTCCTTGATGATGAAAGGATCAATTGGCGTGTTGATTTCAGCATCCATGGTGTTTTTGGGAGCGCAGGCAGCAAGTGCATACACCAACAGCCAGGCTGCAAGGGGGCTGAATGCCCAAGCTGTTGAAAACGATTTGAACGCCACCTTGATCAAGCTCAGCGTGCAGCAACCCCTTGCACGCCAAATTTCCAGAATACAAAAAGTATCTGCAACCGTGGTGCGATCGGGGGGGTGGATCGAGAAATACAGCATGAAGGGGGAGGACGATGAGTCTTTTGAATTGATCCTGCCCAGTTGGGTGAGTCAAGACTACCTGGATTCCCTGGGGCGCGATGTGGTCACCGATCTAAGGGATATGGAAGGGCTGCTTAGTGTACGTAAACAAGGCAAGAAGGAGTCAGTCAAGTGAAACTGGATTTAAAAAACAACAGTACTTTGTGGATAACCGAGGCCAGTCGCTTAATGGGATTGGCACCTGTGTTCGCGATGATGTGTGCTGTGGTCATGGTGATTCTAGCCGCCTTTTCAGTCAACGACTTCTTGCGCACCACTGAGATTGAACGGAAAAGTCAGGAGCTGCCTGAATTCACCTTGAAACGTGTGCCGGTGGGTAAGGTGGTTTACGAAGATTATGCTCGTGTGTTGGCCAGGTTGAGCCCTGACGTTCGGGTGGTTGCCAATCGCGACAGTATCAAGATTGATATTGCTGACCCTTCTAAATACGCCGAGTTCATGTACGTATTGAACAGTATTCAGGGTATTTCGAAAGATGTGGTGTGGCATGCCGAGGAAATTTGTCTGGCGGGTTGCGCGGGGCAGGCTTCGTTGGCAACTGTGAAAGGGATGACCGAGAAAGTGGAAGTTAAATTGAGGGGGCAGGGCGATGAATGAATCGGACAACAAAGTGGGCATACCATTTGCCAAACAAAGATTAACCCTAGGGGTAGCAGCTTTAGGCCTGGTGGGTTTGGTGTCCTGGGCGGGTTGGATTGCTTTTCAGGGCCCTTCCAGTCCAAGTGTTTCGCCTGTGGCCAGCGCATTTGCGGCAGGTGATTCTTCAGGGCAATCAGACCGTCAAGTAGCCAGCATCAATGGCATGAAAATTACTGAAATGGAATTGGGTGGCATGCTGCAATCGGGTGTGGACCGGGCCATTGTCATTGACCGCTACATCAACAAAGTGGTGGCTGCAGAGCGGGGTCGCGAGATGTATGTGGACGAGGCCAAAGCAGCCCTTCGTGCGGCAGAGCGAGAGGTACTTTCTACCCTGTACACCACCAAACGAATGGAAGAGTTACGCAAAGCCGTAAGCGATGATGATGTGAAAGCTTACTACGATGCCAACGTGCTAGACCAAAATTTTCAGCAGTGGAAAGTCAGTTACTACCTGAGCAATGATCAAAACGATGTGCAACAAACCCTGGAGAAATTAAAGAAGGGGGACAAGGACGCGCTTGATCAGTTAAAGCCACTGGTGGAGCAGGGTGACGGTTATGCCGTGGCTCAGGCAATGCCCTATAACCTGGGGCGCGTGGTGTCGAAAATGAAAAAGGGTGAATTCAGTGAGGTACTTCGTTTGCGCAACGGCCTTTTGGTGCTGAAGATTGAAGACACCAAACAACTGAAAAAACCCACTTTGGAAGAATTGAAGCAAGACATTGTTCAAGCCCTTGCTTTAGAGAAATTCAACGCTGAACTTGAGCAAGCCCGCAGGCAAGCCAAGGTGGAGTTGGGTTAACTAAGTGAAGTCAACAAGGCTTGAGCAACACAGGTAATTAAGGAGAACGTCATGAAGTCTATTTCCAATCCCGCGGCCTTTTTGCGAAAGCAAAACCAGGCGGGTTTTATTCAGGCGGCCTTGCTGTTCGGCATTGCCCTGATGACAGCAGTGCTGGGTGGTTTTGCACTGGCCAACCGAAGCCCAACTTCACAAACCGACGTGGAGCAGGCGAAAGTCAATGCGTCTGTAATTTTGAAGCAGGCCAGTGATTTGCGCGACGGTGTGGCCAGGTACTCGAGTGATTTTGGTTCGTCGGCTGTTCAATCGACACTTGATTTTTCGAACACCGCCAACCAGGGGCTATTCGATCCCACCGCTCGATATGCTTCCCCACAAATCATGCCCACCACAGCCTTTGCCAATGGGGAGGACACGACAATCAAGTCGCCTACGGCCAATTCAGCGGGTCACTGGTACATCAATAAAGTGACAGTTGGAAATGCCTTGGCAACCGGTGCAGCCGACCCCATGGTAATACTGCCTGGACTCAGGCAAGACGTTTGCGGTCGTGTGAATACCCTGCTTTACGGTGCATCAACCATTCCAGCTGCGAGCACCGCTTTGTCGGTGTGGACTACCGGTACAACCGATGGCGGTATTTCTTCGGTAACTGGCGTAGCGGGTTGGCCTGAGGGTTGTATAGCCACCAGCGACACCAAGTATGTTTACTTCAAGGTGATTCAGGAAAATTAAATCGCTGCAACTTCACCAAGCCCGCAACAGCGGGCTTTTTTTTCGTCACGTTTCACCAAAGCAAGGGATGTGGGCTTGTATGTATTCACCCGTTAACCCGGTATGCACCGAAATCCGTGCAAGAAACCGAGGTTAAAAAAATCGTGAACAGGAAATCCTTTCAGCAACAAAGCGGATTCATCGCTTCCTACATTTTGTACGGCATTGGTTTGCTGGCCATTGTGGGTGCTGCCTATGCACGTTTGAGCACCAATACCCAACAGGGGCAATCGGTTCAAGACACAGTCAATGAGGTTGCTGTGCAACTTGAAGTCATCAAAGGAAAAATCATGTTGTGCGCAGCAGTGTATCCCGATGGGGATCATGGTCAATTCAACACGCGCCACGCTTATCCAGCTCCAGCTACAGCAGGCCATGCCGCAGTTATTTCAGCTGTGGCCTGCCCCACGCCGAATGGGCCTTTGTCTCTCGCCTTGATGCCAGACGGAATTCCATTGCCAGTCAGCCCACCCGATTTTGAGGAGTGGGTGTATGAGCACACCGAGGCTGGCGGCATACGGCTTCGATTAATACCGCGACTAAGCGGTGGCGCAGCCGCCACCCGAGAACGTTTGCTTCGTCAGTACGACGGTTCAATCATCGCCAATGGTGATGAACTTGTGTTTGCGGTTTTGAACTAGAGGTTCACATGAAAAAGAACAAGTCCAAAGTAAACCCGGTCAGTTTTAAACCGAAACCAATTGTTTTGGCCGTAAAGCATGCCTTGCCCTACTTGGTAGCACTTGGTTTGGGCGCTGCTGCTATTTCGCCTGCCGTGGGTCGTTCAGGCGATTCTGCGGCCGCCTTTACCGCAACGCAGCTGATTCGCCAGTTCACCCTGAAAAATACTGTGGCTCAAGTAAGCCAAGGCATGCAAGGTTATGTGGCCGAATTCAACGGTGTATTACGGGCCAGTGAAATGGGTGGCGTGGTAAGTGGTTACCCGGTGGACATGGGCTCGGTTCCCTCATCGGTGAATCTGCCTCAGCGAGATGGTGCTGGCAGGCCTCTGGGTTACTGTGCGTGGGACAACAGCGCTTCCACATCCAACAGCAGTTTTCTGGCTGGGCAGGGTGTGGCAAATCCGTTGGTGTATGCCGTGGTGTCGCCTGGGTTGAACGGCAGCATGGAAACGAGTTGCGCCTATATTCTCGCCAATCGCAGGGGCTTGGGCGACGATTATGTGCAGGTGACTGCACCTTCGCAAACATCGTCCAAACAGTTTAAAAGTGCTGTGGGTACCTATGCCGAATTAACCGCGATGCCAGGTGAGGAAGGTGACATTCGCCTGGTGCTGGAAACCAACAAATTGTACAGCTACGTGGGTGGTGCCTGGCAGCCTGTGGATGCCAGCAAATTCAATGACGATTCCGCAGCCAACGGTGCAGGTGCAATTGCTTACACCACTGGTAAAGTCACTGTGGCTGATTTTCAAGCTGCAAGTGCAACCATCACGGGTGCCTTGTCTGGAAGCGCTGCCACATTCACCAGCAGCGTTACAGCCAACAGTTTTATTGGCAATGGCGCAGCTTTAACCGACCTGAATGCAAGCAATGTGAACAGCGGTGTGTTGGGCGCTGCATTTGGTGGCACCGGCGTTGATTCAAGTGCCGCTGCGCGGGGTAGTTTGCTGATTGGTACCGGCGCGGGTTTTGCTTTGGGCGCAATCAGCGCAGGCGATGGAATTGGTGTTCTCAACGGTGCTGGCAGTATCACCATTTCCAACACAGGTGTACTCAGTATTACCGGCACCAACAACCAAGTGATTGCAAGTGCCATGAATGGCGATGTGGTGCTCAGTTTGCCGCAAGACATTGCCACCACCAGCACGCCCACATTTGCAGGTGCAATGTTCAATGGAAATATTGATGTTGCTTCGATTAGCCAAGCGGGGGTGCCTGCCACATTGGCCTTTCAGTATGCAAGCGATACAGGCTCCACCTTCTATGCCGAACCCAATCTTGGGCTGGGAACCGGCGCCCTGGCAGGTCTGAAAAGTGCGGGCAATGTGGCTATAGGCATGGACGTATTGGGAAGAATGAGCACGCTTGGTTATGGCAGCGAATCCGGAACCTGGAATACGGGTGTTGGATATCAAGCTTTGTACAGCAACGATTATGGTGATGAAAACACCGCTGTGGGTTACAAAAGCCTGTATTCCAACACCACAGGTTATCACAACACCGCGATGGGTTCGCAGTCGATGTTGTCGAATACCACAGGCACGGCAAACACCGCGATTGGTTACGATGCCATGCGAATGAACACCACGGGCAGTGGTAATACATCGCTAGGGGTCGCATCACTGCACAATAACACTACTGGTTATCGGAACGTGGCATTAGGCCGCGGTGCCATGTACTACAACACCACGGGTTATCGAAATGCCATGGTGGGCCAGGCTGCCTTGCATTACAACACCGAGGGACATCAAAACGCCGGTGTGGGGCAGGCATCCATTTACCTCAACACAACAGGTTACTACAACGCATCCGTAGGAGCCTATGGCTTGTACTTCAACACCACAGGTGCCGAGAACTCTTCGGTTGGTGCCAACTCCCTGTTGGGCAATGTGAGCGGGAATCGAAATTCGGCGCTGGGTTATCAAGCCAATGTGTTGAGTGGCGCTTTGAATTACGCCAGTGCGATTGGTGCTGATTCGCGCGTGGGCACTTCCGATACCGTGGTGCTTGGCGCTTTGGGTGTTAATAAAAACTCAACCTATTCTACAATCGATGACCAAATTGTCATCGGCTCAACGGTGCGCAACGATACCTTTCCAAACACCAAGTTGTACGTGGAGGGCAATGTAAATTTGAATGGCGATTTGTACGCTGCAAATGCAACTTTTAGCGGTGCTGTCAATTTTCAGGGTGGCGTATTAGTTCCTACAGATCAGAAACTGCGCTTCGGTGGAGATTTCGAGAACTCGGATTCACAGTTCATTTATCGATCCAATCTCGCAGACGATCAAACCGTAATGCGTGTGGTCATTGGGGATAATCCAAACACATTCGGGCATCCGCAGGCCGATGAGTTTCAGATTGGTCGATTGGAGGATGACCAGCTTACCTATACACCCGTGTTTCGGGTTGCAGGCAATGGCGATGTCATTGCAAGTGGTACTGTTTCCGCAACTCGTTTGTTATTGAGCGACTCTTCAGGTGGTATAGATGAACCCAATGTAATCATCGGCGTTGGTGCAATGGCCGGTGCTGCATCCGGTGGCGGGGCCAATACAGCTATTGGTATTAATGCGTTGAATCAAAATACATCAGGCTTCAAAAACATTGCAGTTGGCAACATTGCACTTTTCAACAACACCGTTGGAAACAAAAATACAGGCGTGGGCTATGGTGCTTTGTTTGGGAATACAACGGGTAGTAACAACACAGCAGTGGGTGACGGCGTTGCTTACAGCATGACCACTGGCGATAAAAATACAGCTTTAGGTCAAATTGCCATGTTCAGTAATACCTCTGGAGAGGAGAATACTGCAATTGGCCAAGCTGCCATGTACAGCAACATCACCGGTTATATGAATACGGTAGTAGGGCAGGCAGCGTTGTTCTACAACACCACAGGTTATCAAAACACAGCGCTAGGCGCTCAGGCATTGTTCGCCAACACCACCGGTCGCGACAACACCGCAGTTGGCTCTTTGAGTTTGTTGAGTAATACCACCGGCGATTACAACAGTGCCTTGGGGCAGAGTGCATTGGCACTCAACACAACGGGCGTCTCAAACGTGGCAGTGGGTCAAGCCGCTTTGTATGCCAACACCACCGGCTATGGCAATAATGCGGTGGGCGTGCGCAGTTTGCAGGCCAACACCACCGGCTTTTCCAACGCCGCTTTGGGAGAGCGCAGCTTGCAGGCCAACACCACAGGTGCGCTCAACACTGCTTTGGGTGACTACTCTCTTGCGAACAATACTTCAGGTGACCGAAACACCGCCGTCGGGGCTGCGGCTTTGCTTGGCAACACCACCGGCCAATACAACACGGCCTTGGGTCGCTATGCAGGGTATGCCACGTTTTCAGACAGTACCACCAACGCCAATACAACCGGCAGTTTAAACACATTCCTGGGTGCTTACGCCATGCCTGGCACCACCGTCCAGCTTACACATGCCACGGCAATTGGTGCTGAAACCTTGGTAACCACTTCCAACACGGTCGTGCTGGGCCGCACCATCGATAACATTGTGATGGGTGCAACTGGCGATGATGGCAGCGGCAATAAACTTCAGGTGACTGGCGGGTTGCGTGCATCGGGCAATGTATTTCTGAACACGGGCGATGCAACCAACTACACGCAATTGCGTGATTTGCGTGTGATGTCCTCGGTAGATGATGCAGGCTGGGATCATCTTCGCATCTACACCCGTGGGCGGAAAACTTCAATTGATGCAGGTGGTGCAGAGGACGGTTTGGTATTCCGCGTTGGTGAAGGCAATTCTGGCGGAGTAGGCGACCAAACCTATAACACAGTGCTTACGCTGAAAGCCGATCAATCTGCAGTGTTCACCGGACGGGTCGATGTTCAAAGCCTGTATGTGAACGGTGAACAAATCGCGCCTGTCAACAAGGCCAATATTGATGCGGCGCTCACCTTCGCAAGCACGGTGGACGCTGCCTACCCGCAAAGCAGTTTGGCCCTGGGTGTAAACGCACTGGATGCAGATCCCCGTGCAGGCAATATCGCAATTGGCGAGGGAGTCCTGACCAGTTTGTCGCCCAGTGCAATAAATACCGAAGGTATTTTCAACACGGGTGTAGGCTTCAATGCACTCACCCTGAACAGCACAGGTTCAAACAATACTGCAGTAGGCACTTACAGTTTAAACCGCAACACCACAGGTTATGCAAACACGGCAATCGGTGTGTACGCCATGGTGAACACCACCACAGGCTATGACAACACCGGTGTAGGCGTAAATGCACTGAATGCCAACACCACCGGCAACCGCAACAATGCGCTTGGGGTGAATGCGCTTTTCAGTAACAGCAGCGGCACACAAAACAATGCGCTGGGTACAAATTCCTTGTTTTCCAATACCACGGGTTATCAAAACGTGGCGGTGGGCGACAATGCCTTGTACACCAACTCCGCTGGTTATCAAAACGTAGCCGTTGGTCCAGATGCCTTGTACAACAACACCACTGGTTATCAAAACATTGCAATTGGCTACAACTCGCAACGAAATACAACTACCGGGTACCGCAACACCGCAGTGGGTGCAAATGCATTGTTGAACAACACAGATGGTTTTCAGAACAGTGCGTTTGGTGTGAATGCTCTGCTTGCCAATACTGGCGGTGATCTTAACAGCGCTATGGGTGTCAACGCGATGTTGAGTAACACTTTGGGCGAGCGAAATGTGGCAATGGGTTTTAATACTTTACAAGCAAACACCACAGGCTCCAGCAACGTAGCCGTGGGTGTTAACGCCATGCTTAAAAACACCACTGGCAATGAAAATACAGCGGTGGGCGACAATGCCTTGTTCGAGAACACGACAGGCCATTCCAATGCAGCAATGGGTCGTGGTGCCTTGTACAACAACACCACGGGTTATTACAACATTGCAGTAGGCCGCAATGCCTTGCTCACCAACAGCACCGGTTACAACAACAGTGCCTTGGGTTACAACAGCCTTATTTTCAATACCACCGGGTACAACAACTCGGCTCTGGGGCGCAACGCCTTGCAGAACAACACCACGGGCTTGAATAACACGGCCTTGGGTACCTTCTCAATGTTTGGCAGTACCACGGGGCTAGACAATACTTCTGTGGGTTTTAATACCCTGTACTCCAACACAACGGGCAATGCAAACCTGGCCTTGGGTAAAAACGCGCTGTTTGGTAATGCTACTGGTAGCTACAACATGGGTATCGGAACTTCGACCGATGTTTTGCTGAACAATTTGAACTATGCGTCTGCACTGGGCGCTTTTGCTCGAGTCACTACATCGAATACGCTCGTATTAGGTGCATTAGGTGTCGGAAAAGACGGTGTGGTTTCTTCGACTGATGATCAAGTTGTAATCGGCACAACCTCGCGCAACGACACTATCTCCAACACCATTTTTCATGTCGCGGGTGTATCCAATTTTTCATCCACGCTTCATGCAACGGGTGGGGCTCAAATTTCTACCGGTCAATTGTTGAAATTTGGGCCAGACTCAGAGTCCACCGACAGATTGTTCATTCATCGCTTCAATCCAGCTTTTGATCAATCAATCTTGCGAGTCGCGATAGGAGACAACGTTGGGACGTTTGGTGAGCTAAGTGCCGATGAGTTTCAAGTGGGTCGACTCAACGCTGACGATTCTTTCAATCCTGTATTCCGCGTAGCAGGCAATGGCGATGTCATCGCAAGTGGTTACATGCAAGCCACAGCCTTCAATGTCAGTTCCGATCGAAGGCTTAAAACCAATATTCAGGCGCAAGATTCGGGTTCTGTTTTAAGCCGGCTTGAACAACTGCAAACTTACAGTTATGAATACCTGGCCAACCCCAATCTGGGGCGTCGCATTGGTGTGATTGCGCAAGAAATTCAGAGCCTGTTTCCTGAGGCGGTGGCCACTCGCGCTGACGGCATGATGTCGGTGGACTACAGCGCCTTGGGTGCCATGGCAGCCATGGGTGTTGGCCAGTTAAGCAAGCAGGTCAAAGTACTCGACAAAACGGTCGCAGATCAAGGCCAGCGAATCACAGTGATCGATGAGCAAATCAATCAACACGACACTCGCATTACATCGCTTGAAAGCTGGAGAACTGATGCCAGCAAACGCATGGACGGCATGCAGACTGCAATTGATTTGAACATTCAGAAAATTGCCGAGAATGCTGTGGCCATTCAAACCAATTCAGTTGCAATTGAGCGGCTGGATGACGCCTTGTTCACGCTGGATGGACAGGTGAAAAACAATTCAGATTTGATCAACAACATCAATTCGCGCTGGGCGAAAAACTTCAGCGAGTCGGCAGACGGTTCGCTGCTGACCGTGAATGCAGTTGAGTTGAAGGTCAGCAATTTCACAGCGCAGCAGTTGCGTGCAAATTCAGTTTATTCGCAACGGCTTGAAGCTGAAATGGCGCGAATTGCAGACCTGGAAGTGAATAACTTAAAGGCCAATTCAGCTGTAGCCAATACGGTGCAGGCCGAACAAGTGAATACAGGGTCGGCTCAGGTTTATGCCGGGGTGGGTTTGCCCGCCGTGCTGTTTGCTGCCAAATCGGATGGTCACTACACCGTCAGCACCAGTGCACTCGATGGCAGCTATGCCACTGCAACCGTGATCGTGAATGCCGGGCAAGCCAAAGTAGTATCAGTCGCCAGCGAGGGCATTGAACTGTATGCCGAAGGCAATCAGGTGAAGGTGATCGCGGCGGGCAAATCGATCAAAGCCAGCTGGATCAAAATGGGGTAACCGCGAAGGGTGAAGGCGAAACCTTCAGGCTCGAATAATCTGGTTCTGTTCCTATCATTCTTCAAACGAAGGTGCGACAGTGCAAAACCAGCTTGTTCAGCCAACCAACCTTTTAGCGCACACGCAGGTGCATTGTGACCCTGCGTGGATTGAGTTGCAGCACAAACTCGGTTTTACCGTGTTATTGGGTACGCGTAGCATGGGCGACTTGCATGTATTGAGTGCGCCAAACCCTGGCAGCGTGAATTTTCATGTGGTGAAGTTTCCCTTGTGCATGGGCATGGCCATTCACGGCAACCACCTGGCGGTGGCCTGCAAAACAGACATTCGCCTGTATTACGATTTACTGGCTCACCCACAAGTGTCCAGTCCGGTTTACCAGCGTAGCTACAGCCCGCGCAGTATTCATTTCACGGGCGACCTGGATACCCATGAACTTGATTTTGATCAGCATGGGCAGCCACTTTTTGTCGCAGCACGCTACAGCTGCATTGCATCCACCAGCCCGGTGCACAGCTTCAAGCCCGTGTGGCAACCCAAGTTCATCACCCAATTAACCCCTGAGGATTGTTGCCACCTCAATGGCCTTTGTATGGACCAAGGTGAATTGAAATACGTCAGCATGTTTGCTGCAACCGCCGAGCCACAAGGTTGGCGCAACTTGCCATTCAACAGTGGGCAGGTTTGGTCAACAAGCGATCAAGAAGCCGTGTGCACCGGTTTGGTTCAGCCACACAGCCCACGTTTGTACAACGGCGAGTTGTATGTTTTAAACAGCGGTGCCGGCGAAATAGGGCGTATTGACTTGGCTAGCGGTCGCTATGATTGCATTGCATTCGTGGGTGGCTATGGCCGGGGGTTAAGTTTTTTTGGCGACTATGCAATTTTTGGTATCAGCAAACCGAGGCACGATGGCTATATACCCAACTTTCCCTTGCATGACCGCTTGAAAGCGCTGCGCATGCCAGACCGTTGTCAGCTGCTCGCCGTTAACTTGAAAACAGGCCAGGTTATTCAGGCTGTTACCTTTGAAGGTGCTGCACGCGAGTTTTTTGACACCGTTGTCATCCCAGATTGTCAAAATGGGGTGATCATGAACCTGGATGAAGCCCAACACCCGCAACTGATCACCTGTGCGCAAAATGAGCTCCCCGTGCCAGCATGAATTATTAAAGCAGCATGCCGCATGCGTGGTGTGGTTCACTGGCTTGAGCGGTGCGGGGAAAAGCACGCTTGCATTCGCACTCGACGATGCTTTGCGTCGCAAGGGTATTCACACCGCCGTGCTAGATGGCGACAGCTTGCGCCTTGGTTTGAACAGCGATCTTGGTTTCTCGCCAGAAGACCGTGCCACCAATGTACAGCGCACAGCGCAGGTGGGTAAATTGATGGTCGACGCTGGTTTGGTCGTCATTGTGTCGCTTATTTCGCCGCAGGCGGAAAGCCGCAACAAAGCACGTTCCTTGTTCAATGAAGGTCAGTTTTTTGAGGTGTATTTGAACACGCCCCTGGAAGTGTGCGAACAACGCGATCCCAAAGGCTTGTATCGCAAGGCGCGCGGCGGCGACATCGCACAGTTTACCGGAATCAGCGCAGCGTACGAGGTGCCAGGGAATCCGAACCTGGTGCTGCAAACTCAAGCACTCAGTGTTTCGGACTGCCTTGAGAGGCTTCTCGCCATGTTGGAACCCGCATTGAAAAGGCGCTCAGTGAATTAACAAGCCGATTGACAATCAATCGGTTTCGGGTAAGGTTAGGTTCCTCTACCCCGCACGCAGAACCAATATGGGAATCAAAATGGAGGCCTTCCCGGCCCCGGACCAGCTCAAAAACGCAGCACCCAAAGCAGAGGAACTTCAAACCAAAGAATTGGCCGAGCTTGAGGCGGTCGATCCAGGCTTGGTGAAACAGGCCCGCCAGAAGCAAACTGTGCTGGTGACAGGGCATGCCGGTTTCATCGGTTTTCACACGGCCAAGGCATTGCTGGAACGCGGCGACAAAGTCATTGGTTTTGATTCACTGAACAGCCATTACGACACCCGGCTAAAACGCGAGCGCTTGAGCATGCTTGATGAAATCGCCAAGGCCACGGGTTCGAAATACCACACGGTGCGTGCCGACCTTTGCGACAGCACGCAGCTGCATGAATGCCTTGAAACTTACAAGGTTCAGCGGGTCATTCACCTGGCGGGCCAAACCGACAAATTTTTGTCGCAAGACAAACCCGCCGAATGCGTGCACAACAACATCAACAGTTTTGTGTCGCTGTTGGAAGCCTGCCGCCATTTTAAAATTCACCACCTAACCTACGCCAGCAGCCATGCCGTGTACGGCGCGGGTTTTCAAAAACCCATGAGCGAGCGCGACAGCGCCAACCACCCGCAGCGCCTGGATGCAGCCACCCAACGTGCCTGCGAATTGATGGCGCATTCCTACAGCCACCTGTTTAATTTGCCTACCACTGGTCTTAGGTTTTTCTCAGTGTATGGCCCCTGGGGGCGGCCCGATTCGGTGCTGTTTGCTTTCACCAAACGTATTCTTGAAGGCAAGCCTATTCAAATTTACAACGACGGCCGCAATACCCGTGATTACACCTACATTTCCGATTTGGTTGAAGCGGTATTGCGTGCCAGCGACACCCCGGCCGAGCCGAACCCGGTGTGGCTTGTTGAAGCCCCCGATCAAGCCACCAGCAATGCGCCCTGGCGAATTTTGAATGTGGGCAACAGCCTGCCTGTGTCGATTGAAGAATTGATCGCAGCGCTTGAACATGCTTTGGATAAAACCGCCATGAAGGAATACATCACGGGTCCAATTCTGGAGAAAAGCCAAAGCTGCGCCGATGTTAGTGCCTTGCAATTGGCCACACAATTCCGGCCGGTCACCCCCTTGGCGCAAGGCATTGCCGAATTTGCCGCCTGGTATCGCATGTACCATCAGGTATAAATCGGTTGTGGGGCTGCTTAGTGTCAACCTAGTGTCGGCTTAGCGACACTTCGGGCGCATCTAAATCCTGTCATCTCCCGGTAACAAGTGGATATAAACACAAATCCACAAAGCCCAATTTACACAGGGCGGAGATGGCAGGAGACACTCATGACCGTAGTACCCTTCAGCAAACTATTGCTCGTTGCCCTTTTGGGCGCCACCTTGGGCCTTGCAGCCTGTGGCAGCGACGATGCTCCCTCGGGTGTGGCTGGCCCAAATAATCCCACTAACCCCAGCGAGGTGACGGAGCAGCCCGAGCTTGTTCTTTCCGGTTCCAAGAACCCGGACTTCGAAGACACTCTCCGCGACTTCACCGCCCCCGCTTGCAGCACCAATACTGAGCAGCCTCGTGAAGGCGGTGGCATTTACAGCGTTAACCTGCAATCCGCCAGTGGTCACAATATTGCATTTACCGTGTTTGAGCCTGCTAAATTCAACTGCGAAAAGGGCAATCCATTGGTTCTGGAAGGCCATGGTTACGGTGGTTCACGCGCAAACAGCCCACGTGGCATCATGGAAGACCTGATCGAAGCGGGCGCGGGTGTCATCAGTATCGATCAGCGTGGTTTTGGAGAGAGTGGTGGCTCTGTCCGCGTTCTGGATCCCGACTTTGAAGGGCAAGACCTGCTTCAAATTCTGGACTGGGCCGAGGCCAACCTGGACTGGCTGCGCTACGCCAAAGCCCAAAAGCCTGCGGGCGATCGCAAATTCAATATGGTGTTGGGCGCAACGGGGGGCAGCTACGGCGGTGGTTATCAATTGCTGATTCACAACATTGATCCACTGAAGCGGCTTGATGTACTGACTCCCGATATTGCTTGGAACGACCTGCGTTACAGCCTGAATCCCGGCGGTGCTTACGGAATTGAAAACTTTGAACCCGCCGAAGGCAATATCAAACCCACAGGCACCGTAAAATCGGGCTGGGCCTTGTTGTTGGTGGCCGGTGGAGAATCGGGCTCGCTGAGCCCCAAGTTGCAAGCAGGCGACCCTATGGCCGTGCAAACCAGTGGGCAAGACAATTTAATCCGCGAAACCCTGTTGCGTGGCGCTACTGCCAATCGTTTTCCGGAAGGTGCGCTCGAGTTTTTCCGTTACCACAGCCCAAGCTATTGGTGTGATGCTGAAGCAGCTGGTGCGCAAACCTTCCTTCAAAGTGAGGTGACACCCGGTTTGGCCCAGAAGAAGCCCGATCCTGTTGATATTCTTTTCACCCAGGGCTTTCGGGATACTCTGTTCAACTTCAACGACGCGTTCCACAATTTCAGTTGCTACCGAGCGCTTGAGGATGACAAAGGCAAAAAAGCGGATGTACGTTTGCTAACTCATCAAAGCGGTCATATTTTGCCCCTTTCACCATCGACGGTTCCCGGTCTCGCTGATCTGACTGAGCAGGGCGCACAAAATGGTCTCAATGAAATTGAGTTCCAAAAGCCAGGTGGCCCTTTTGCTTGTGGTGACCTGAGTATTCCAGAGGCCCAATTTGCATTCCTTGTTGAAAAGTTGTTTACGCCCCAGGAAGCTGCTGCGATCAAAAACGCCAGCGAATCCAATGCGTTCACAACCTTGGCCGCCAACAAAGGCAAAGTTTGCCTGAGCCTGAATGACGACGTAGGCCAGGGCACAGCCAGTGAAAATGCTGCAGTGTGGGTGAGCGAAAACACATTCTTCAGCAACCTGGGTCCACAAGCCAAGGGCCAGGCGACCAACAGCAATATTCAGCCTGTTGCCATTGATTTTACGCCAGGGGCAGATCCACTGAATGTGCTCACCAGTGCAGCAACTGGCATTCTGCGTTATCCGTTTGCACCTGCGGTGATGCCCATTGAATTGCCCGCCGGTGTGAATGTGGTGGCAGGTATTCCAACTGCGACCTTCGAAATCGCACCACCTGTGGATATGTTGATGAACCCTGTGTGTGGTCAAATTTATTCAGCCACGGCCATGTCACCCATTGGGTTGGCGGGTTTGGAGCCTGGCTGTGATCCCATGTTGTTCGTTGGGCTGGGCGTGAACAGAAATGGTGCTTGGCGCCTGATCGATGACCAAGTCACACCCGTTCGCGGTTTTGGCAAGCGCCATGTAGAAATGACCGGCGTGGCCGAACGTTTGGCTGAAGGCGAAACACTGGGTCTGCTGGTGTATGGCTACCACCCACAGTATTTGGCAACGGCCTCTCGCGACTTGGTCACGCCGCTGGTGGCACTGCGTGGCACTGTGAATTTACCCACATTACAAAATTTAATGCCATAATTCGGCTGTTAATTGATTACATGCAGCGCCCACTCCACGTGGGCGCTCTTATTTCCAGTGAAAAACCAAGCCAAAGCTGAAGCTATAGAAAATACCCAAGGTGTGCGCCCAGCCATGCAGGCGCGCAGTCTTCAAAAACGGCATGATCTTCTTAAGGCCGGGCGCAAGCTTTTACACACCCGCGTGCTTGAGGAAATTTCCATCAAAGACATTTGCACCGAAGCTGGTTGCACGGTGGGCTCGTTTTACAGCCGTTTTGAAGACAAAGAAAGCTACTTTGATGCCTTGATCGCCGAAAGCTGCCAAGAGCTCCTGATGAGCGCTGCCAGCCAGTTTGACGATCGCAACTGGGTTGGAGTGGACGGTAAATTGATCTGCGACGAAGTAGTCAGTTTTCTAGTCGGTATTTTTCAGGGTGAATACAGTTCAATCTTGACTGAAGCGTTTATTCGCGAATCCAAGGGCTTCATTGAATCCACTCCCATGCGCGATGTGGGTTTCGGTTTCATCACCACAGTTTCAAAGCCTCTGCTGCCGCACATCGACAGCGCCGTTCACCCAGATCCCTTGCGGGCCTTGGCTTTCGCCATTCAGGTGGTTTACGGTGCGCTTCACAATGCCCGCCTGCGCGACTCGGGCCCAATTAAATTCCGCACCCAGGAATTTGAAACGCGAATTCAGAATGTGGTAAGCCGATACCTCGGAATCGAGTCCTGACAAGCCCTGTAGTGAAATTACTACTAATTTGCGAGTATTGACAATTCGTGCAACATTTCATGTTACTCCGGTGGTACATTTTTAGATAAGGCGCTCTAAATTATTAAAACTGTAATTACGGTTTTATTTTTCGGAAAGCTGCTTTACACTAAGCAAAAAATTAGCAAAAAGCATCAATCAAGGTGCAATTACTGGAGGTGACATGTCTTATTTTTCTCAAGGTTCTCGAAGTTCCCCATAAGGTTGGTTCGCGCCTCTAGCAGGCCGGAACAACTATTCGATTTTTCAGTTGATTTTCCGACATCCTCGGTCTTGGGGCTGTTCGGCAATCGCAGGCGTGTTTCGTCTGCTGACTCGATGATTATTTGGGGGCTACATGAACAAACATTCTTTTACTAAAACAAGAACACACGTTGCCGTGCGCAACATGATTGCAGCGGGGCTGTTTGCCGCGGCTGTGATGCCTGTGCAGGCTGCCAATTTTCAAATTGGTGATTTCGACCTTAGCGTGAACTCCACCGTATCGGCGGGTACCAGTTTCCGTGTTGAGGGTCAGGATCGGGCGCTTTACTCCCCTGCAAATACTAATGCCGAAGGTATCAGAGGAACCGGCGCATCTAATACCGGAGATGACGGCAATTTGAACTTCCAGAAGGGCGACACCTTCTCGACCATTATCAAAGGCGTTCACGACTTTGAATTGAAGAAAGACAATTACGGTTTTTTCTCTCGCGTGAAGTGGTTCTATGACTACACGCTGAGCAAGAAAGACGTATTCCAAGGCCACGAGCCAACAGGCAATGCCCGTAATCAGCGCTTGGAAGACAGTGGTTTTAACCCCTATGCGCGTTTCGATGGTATCGATTTATTGGATGCTTTTGGCTACATTAACACCAATGTCGGCGGGATGCCGCTGGATCTCCGTTTGGGTAAGCAAGTGATCAGCTGGGGTGAAAGTACCTTCATTCTGAGCCCAATTGCCGGCTTGAATACGATTGACGTATCTGCGTTCCGCCGCCCTGGTGCTGAATTGAAAGAGGGTTTTACGCCGGCTGAAATGTTATACGCCAACTTAGGTCTGACTGACACCACTAGTCTGGAAGGCTTTGTGCAATTGAAATGGCGAAAGACGGTGCCTGAAGGTTGCGGTACCTATTTCTCGTCTTCTGATTTCACATCCGATGGATGTGGACGTCTTGCCTTTTTCCCTGGGGCCCCAGATTCTGCAAACTTCGCTTTGCAAGCTGGAAATCCTGCTCCTTTCAACTTAGCCCCAACCTTTGTAAACAGGGGAGTCGACCGTCAGCCTGATGACGGAGGGCAATTCGGTTTGGCGATGAGAACTTATGTGGATACCGTTGACACCGAATTTGGTGCTTACGCCATGCAATACCACAGTAGGTTGCCTCTTGTGAGTCTAAAGAAAAATACGACTGCATTACCTTTCGGACCAACGTCTGATGCAGCTTATGTGATTGACTACCCTGAGGATTTACAAGTATTTGGTCTGAGCTTCGCCACCAATGTGGGAGGTTGGGCCTGGTCTGGCGAGGCCTCTATGGTTAAAGACCTACCAGTTCAGATCAACGCGACAGATTTGTTGCGATCTGGCTTGAGCGGCGGTACGGATCCGCGAGCACCAGCGGCCCTCAATCAGAGAGTGGCGGGTACGGTGCCTGGTCAAATTGCAAACGGTTTTGATAGATTCGATGTGACGCAAATTCAAAATACTTTCATCAAAACTTTTGACCGAGCATTGGGTTCCAGTCAGGTGGTTTTTGTTGGTGAACTGGCAGCAGTATTCGTCGATGGTTTACCAGACATTCGTAACGGCGGTATCCGCTACGGTCGATCAGCGGTGTTTGGAGGCGCATCGGACGCTGGTAATAACTTCAATGGATTTGTGACTGATTTTTCTTGGGGTTATCGTCTTCGTACCCAGGCCACTTACCGGGATGTATTTTTGGGTACTGACCTGATCCCGAGTATTGCTTTCTCGCATGATGTGGATGGTTATTCACCCGAGCCAGGTCAGGCATTCAACGAAGGTCGTCAGTCCATTGGTTGGGGCTTGGGCTTTGAATTTGATGCCAACACCCGTGCATCAATCAACTACACCACGTTCACCAATGCAGCTGATTACGATGTACTTCGCGACCGCGATTTCATCTCTTTGAGCGCATCTTACTCATTCTAAGAACAGAGACACACTGGAGGAATTTTTATGTTGAAGTTTCAAACAAAGCTCACAGCACTGGCTCTGGCAAGCTTGTTTGCTGTTGGCACCGCGCAAGCGGCTGTCAGCGCGCAAGAAGCGGCAAAGCTGGGCACAACCCTGACTGAATTTGGTGCTGAAAAAGCGGGCAACGCCGCTGGCACCATTCCAGCCTACACCGGTGGCCTCACCAAGGCACCAGCAGGCTACAAGCCAGGGCAACACTTGGTAGACCCGTTTGCCAATGAGAAGCCTTTGTTCACCATCACCGGTGCCAACGCGGATCAGTACAAAGCCAACCTGTCACCAGGTCAGCTGGAAATGCTGAAAAAGTACCCCACATTCAAAATGAATGTGTACAAAACGCATCGCACCACGGCTTATCCTAAAAAGGTATTGGATGCAGCCAAGAAAAATGCCACAACAGCCAAAACAGAAAACAACGGCAACTCCGTTGTAGGTTTCGAGCAGGCCATTCCTTTCCCGATTCCACAAAATGGTGTTGAGGTGATTTGGAACCACTTGACCCGTTATCGCGGTGGTGCAGCCAAGCGCGATTTCGTGCAGGTACCTGTTGAGCGTGATGGCACTTTCATTATCAACCGCATTGAAGACACACTGGTGTTCCCTCGTAACCTGCCTAATTTTTACAAGGCTGGCGAAGATGACAACATCAACTTCTACTTCTATCAAATCTTGAAGAGCCCGGTTTCTGTGTCCGGCAACGTATTGCTGGTGCACGACACACTGGACCAGGTTACTGAAGGTCGCCGTGCATGGCAGTACAACGCGGGTCAGCGTCGTGTTCGTCGCGCACCTCAAGTGGCCTACGACTCACCAGGTACAGCGGCTGACGGCTTGCGTACAACCGACAACTACGATTTGTTCAATGGCGCGCCAGACCGTTATGAGTGGAAGTTGAAAGGCAAGAAGGAAATGTACATTCCGTACAACTCCTATCGTTTGGCCAGCAACAAGCTGACTTACAAGGAAATCCACCAGCCACTGCACATGAACCCAGAGCACCTGCGCTATGAGTTGCACCGCGTGTGGGAAGTGGAAGCAACCTTGAAGAGCGATGCACGCCATATTTACGCCAAGCGTGTATTCTTCGTGAACGAAGACAACTGGCAAGCCTCCATCATCGATCACTACGATGGCAAGGGCGCATTGTGGCGCGTGGCTGAAGCCCACAACATTCAGTACTACAACGAAATGGTTCCTTTCTACGCTGCTGAAGTCTTGTACGACTTGCAAGCGGGCCGTTACCTCACCATTGGTTTGACCAATGAAGCAGAACAGCCCTTCGTATTCGACTTCACACCAGACCGCGCCAACTACACGCCGGCTGGCCTGCGTCGACTCGGCGTTCAGTAATAGCTAAGTAAATTCAGGCTACAAGGGGGCATGGTCCCTTTGTAGCCTTTTTTAATTTCAAAGGATCTTCAATGTTTCTCCGGAATCGTTTTTCCAACAAGGCGGCTTCCACGCTGCTACTGGGTGCCATGCTGTGCGCAGGTTTGATCACCTATGGCAGTTTGTCGACAGCCAAAGTTGACCTGCTTCAAATACCTGCAATTCCGAGCGTGAATGCAACCCGTTCCCTGCTGATTGATGTCGAGCGTGTCGGTAAAAATCTGTTTGCGGCGGGCGAGTTCGGTCAAATTTTGAAAAGCGAAGACAACGGACAAACCTGGACTGCAGGCAAGGTGCCTGTGTCAGTGACCTTGACCTCGGTGGCCTTTGCGAATGAGGCCGTGGGTTATGCAGTGGGTCACGACGGTGTAGTACTGAAAACTGAAGATGGTGGTGTGAACTGGGTCAAGTTGATCGATGGTGGAACCATTAATCAGTTTGTGCTCGATATCGCGCAAGCCAAGGCAGATGCCTTGCAAGAACAAGTGGACAACCTTCCTGAGAACGCACCCGCAGATGTGCGCGAGGCATTGGAAGTGGCCGCCGAAGAAGCTGCATTTGTGGTGGACACAGCGCAAGGCGACCTTGAAGTGGGCCCCTCCAAGCCACTGCTGGATGTGATTGTGAACGGCAATGGCAATGTGTTTGTGGCTGGCGCTTATGGTCAGTTGCTGAAAAGTACCGACCAAGGTGCAAGCTGGGTTTATCTGGGCGACCGCACCAACAACCCCAACAACTATCATTTGAACACCATGCTGCTTTCCAAAACCGGAGAAATCTGGGTGGCTGGTGAGCAGGGTACAGTGTTGGTGAGCGCTGATGAAGGCGAAACCTGGACCAACAAAAAAATCGATTACGACGGCTCGGTGTTTGCTTTGATGGAGGCGCCCGACACCCGCACTGTAGTCGCCGTTGGCTTGCGTGGCCACGCATTCCGCTTGCCTTTTGGCGGTGAGCAATGGGAAGAAGTGAATACCAACCTGCGAGAAACCTTTAGCGGCGCAACCGTGCTGGCCGATGGTTCGATGGTGGTGGTGGGTTCGCGTGGAATTTTGGCGCGAAGTACAGACGACTTTCGCTCCATTCAGGTCACTCGTCGAACAGATAAGTTACCCTCAGCCAGTGTGGTGCAGCTAAATGATCAAGAAATTCTGTTGGCGGGTCTGCGTGGTTTCAAAACCTTGCCCCTGTCTGAATTCAAATAAACGGACCCAACACACGGACGCAACACAACAATGACTTCTCCAGACTCAACAAAAACCAAAGCCCCTTTGGCCGAGCGATTGATTTTCAGTAAACGCCCCTTGGTCATGTTGCTGATGCTGATCGCAACAATCGTGCTGGCCTGGCAGGCCACGCAACTGAAAGTGGCGGCCAGCTTTGAAAAAATGATTCCAACCAACCACGAGTATGTGGTCAACTTTCTTGAAAACCGTGCTGATCTCACCAGTCTCGGCAACGTGGTACGCGTCACGGTACAAACCAAGGAAGGTGATATTTTCAACGCCGAATACCTTGAAACACTGAAGCAGGTGACCGACAAGGCCTTTTACATTCCTGGTGTGAATCGTCCGGAAATGGCATCGCTTTGGACTGCCAACGTGCGTTGGACTTCGGTGACTGAGGAAGGCCTTGAGGGTGGGCAGGTCATTCCTGCCACCTACAACGGTGATGCTGAAAGCATCGCACTGGTGCGCCAGAACGTTGAGCTTTCCGGGCAAATTGGTCGCTTGGTGGGCAACGACTTCAAAAGCACAATTGTGTATCTGCCTTTGCTGGAAATTAATCCTGAAACAGGCAATCGGCTGGACTATAAAGAGTTCTCCGAGCGAATCGAAACCGAACTTCGCAATGAGTTTAATTCCGACAAAATTGAAATCCGCGTCACTGGTTTCGCGAAAATTGTAGGTGACCTCATTGAAGGTGCAACACAGGTGGTGATGTTTTTTGGCATCGCGGTGCTCATCACCTTGGTCATGTTGTTTTTCTATTCCCGCAGCATAAAAAGCACCTTGGCCACACTGGCCTGTTCAATCACTGCTGTTATTTGGCAGTTGGGCTTGCTCAATGCCATGGGCATGGGGCTTGATCCTTACTCCATGTTGGTGCCTTTTCTGGTGTTCGCGATCGGCGTTAGCCATGGTGTACAAATTGTGGGTGCCATCGCCCACAAGCAAGGTGAGGGGCACAACAGGCTAGACTCAGCCCGTTTGGCCTTCCGTGGCTTGTACATTGCCGGTCTAACTGCGCTGGTGTCGGATGGTTTCGGCTTTGCCACCTTGATGGTGATCGACATTCCCGTGATTCGAGATTTGGCCATCGCTGCGTCGGTGGGTGTTGCGGTCATCATTCTCACCAACCTGGTCTTGCTGCCCTTGATCATGAGCTACGTCGGTGTCGACGAAAAGGCGGTGGCGAAGTTGCAGCAAGAGGAATCTGGCAGCAACAAGTTGTGGCACTTTCTGGCTGGTTTTGCACAGGCCAAAATGGCCAAAGGTGCATTGGCGGTTGCTTTGGCCTTGTTGGCGGTGGGCCTGTGGGGCAATGCCAACGTACAAATTGGTGACCTTGACAAAGGTGCCCCCGAGTTGCGCGCGGATTCGCGCTACAACCTGGACAACGCGTATGTGACCGACAACTACTCGACAAGTACTGATGTATTTGTGGTCATGGTTGAAACCGAGATGGACGGTTGTATCAAGTACAACACGCTGGCGGCTGTGGATTTGTTCCAGTGGACCATTGAACAGGTACCCGGGGTGCAAAGCAGTATTTCTCTGGCCGACCGTTCCAAGTTCGTCATCAGTGCTTACAGCGAAGGCGACTTGAAATGGAATGCATTGAACCGAAACCAGTTTGTGTTGAACGGCACCATCAGTGGCATGAACCTCTCTGACGGTTTGTTCAGTTCTGACTGTTCTTTCATGCCAATCATTGTGTTCCTTGAAGATCACAAAGCCGACACCTTGAAGCGTGTCGTGGCTGCAGCCGAAGACTTTATTGCCAAGAACGACACTGGTGATGCTGTGTTTAAACTCGCAGCGGGCAACGCCGGTATTGAAGCAGCGACCAATGAAGTGGTGGAGCGCGCCCAAACCGAGATGCTGATCTGGGTTTACGGTGTGGTGGCTATTCTGGTTTGGCTGGCCTTCCGTTCGGTGCGCACTGTTATTTGTATCATCGCGCCCCTGGCGCTCACCTCCCTGTTGTGTTCAGCGCTGATGGTCGCACTGGGCATTGGCGTGAAAGTGGCTACTTTGCCGGTGATTGCGCTGGGTGTCGGCATTGGTGTGGACTACGGCATTTACATCTATGGCAAGCTTGAGGAGTACTTGAAAGAGGGTATGCCATTTGCTGACGCTTACTTCGAGACCTTGAAGTCCACTGGTAAAGCCGTGGTATTTACCGGTCTTACCCTGGGCATCGGTGTGGCCACCTGGGCATTCTCGCCCATCAAGTTCCAGGCTGACATGGGCTTGCTGCTCACCTTCATGTTCTTGTGGAACATGGTGGGTGCTGTAGTCTTCCTGCCCGCTTTGGCCTACTTCCTTGATCGCCGCGGTGAGAAGGTGTAGTTTTTGTAAGTAATTAGTAAGTTATTGAAAAAACGGGCTTTATCGGCCCGTTTTTTCATTTCAACACAGTTCATTTGAGGGGGTTGTGTACAACTGTTAGCGCCCTCACAATCAAACCTCATTGATATGGAGAGTTGATTGTTGGATCGAGTCGATAACCTACAACTGGTCAGTGGACGATTGCAGGATGTGTTCGATTGCCAACAGCGAACCTATCGGGCCAATCCCCACCCCAGCAAACAAGAGCGAGTCAGCAACCTCGAATTGCTTGAAGAAATCATTCTTCGCAATGAAAGTGAGTTGATCGACGCCATGTCGGAAGACTTCGGCCATCGTTCCCGCCACGAATCAACCATGCTCGACATCGTCAGTAGCCTGTCTGCTGTCAGGCACAGTCGCAAGCATGTGGGTTTGTGGATGAAGCCACGCAAAGTGCCCACGCCACTACAACTTCGCCCGTCGGTCTCGTATATCAAACCCCAGCCTTTGGGCGTTATTGGCATTATTACACCGTGGAATTTTCCGGTGTATCTCAGTTTTGCAGGCCTGGCTTCAGCGCTGGCTGCGGGCAATTGCTGCATGCTGAAACCCAGCGAGTACAGCCCGAGAACCTCGGCACTCATGGCCCGATTGCTAGAAAACAATTTCGGTGAAGAGCACGTGGCCGTGATCGAGGGTGATGAAACTGTTGCAGAGGCTTTTTCTCGCCTGCCTTTTGACCATTTGTTGTTCACAGGTTCGCAAAGGGTAGGGCGTCTGGTGGCCAAGGCGGCAGCCGAGAACCTGACCCCGGTGACCCTGGAAATGGGGGGGAAGTCCCCCTTGATTGTTGCGCCCAGCGGCAATGTGGCGCAGGCCGCTGCATGTGCAGCTCACGGTAAAATGATCAATGCGGGGCAGGTGTGCGTAGCACCCGATTACGCCATGTTGCATGAAAGTCAGCTCAGGCGCTTCATCTCCGAGGTCAAGCGAGCCTCCCACAAACAATATCCCACTATTCGAAACAATCCCGACGTGTCGTGCGTCATCAACTCCAAGCACATGGCGCGTTTGCGCGATCTCGTAGACGATGCCCGGAAAAAGGGGGCTGAAATCATCGAGATTAATCCGGCTCACGAGGTGTTCGAGCCAGCAGCCAAAAAGTTTCCTTTAACCCTCGTCATCAATCCAAGTGCGGATATGCGCGTGATGCAGGAAGAAGTATTTGGCTCCATTCTGCCAATTCTGGCGTATCGGACACTCGAGGAGGCTGTGGCTCAGGTGCAATCCAAAGAAAGAGCGATTGCGCTTTATTTGTTTGCCAGCAAACAGGCTGAAAAGGAACTGGTATTGAGTCAAACCGTGTCGGGTGGTGTCACGGTAAACGACGCCATGTGGCATGTGCTGAACGATCACATGCCATTTGGCGGAGTGGGTGCCAGTGGTATGGGTGCCTATCACGGTTTGGTGGGGTTCAATGCCATGTCTCAACTCAAACCGGTCTTGGAGCAATCCAGATTCAACGCTGCGCCCCTGCTTCGCGCTCCCTATGGCACAGTGTTCGAAAAAGTTGTTACAGTATTGAAAAAAATCGTCTAAAGGGAGTGTTTACATGCGTCGGGTGGTCTTCAACCAAAAAGGTGGGGTTGGCAAATCCACCATTACCAGCAACCTGGCGGCGATTTCAGCCAACAGTGGCTTGAAAACCCTGTTGATCGATCTTGATCCGCAAGGCAATAGCACTCAATACATTATGGGTCGAGGCTCGGCGCCCCTTGAATATTCCCTGGCTGATTTTTTCGATCAAGCCTTGAACTTCAAAATTCGCCCCAAAAAAAGCGCTGAATTTGTGGTTGAAACACCCTATGAGAATCTTGATTTGCTCGGTAGCCACCCCGCACTTGAAGAGCTACAGGTGAAGCTTGAATCTCGCTACAAAATTTTCAAGCTGCGCGAAGCGCTCGATGAACTAAAAGGTCAATATGACCGTGTTTATATCGACACGCCCCCCGCTTTGAACTTCTTCTCGCGCTCTGCGCTTATTGCGGCTGATTCAGTGCTCATTCCTTTCGATTGTGATGAATTCTCTCGTCGAGCCTTGTACAACCTCATGGATGCGCTTAATGAAATACGCGCCGACCACAACCCCGCGCTTGAGGTGGAGGGCATTGTGGTCAACCAGTTTCAGCCCCGCGCAAGCCTGCCGCAAAAACTGGTGGCTGAATTGTTGGAGGAGGGGCACCCGGTGTTGAACACCTGCTTGTCCTCTTCCGTGAAAATTCGTGAAAGCCACGAGGCGGCCAAGCCGATGATTCATTTCATGCCCGCGCACAAGCTTAGCCAGGAATTTGTCGCCATGCACACTGAGATCGAGGCGGCCGCTGCAAAGCGCAAAAAGAAAGTGGCGTAATCTTCTTCAAGCCCTTTCTGTCATATCCCTGCAACCTGAGGGCTGCACACTCACACTTTGACGTGAATTCAATGTGAGTGTGTTCAATGCGCCAAGCCATGGTTTGGGTTAACAAGCTGGGTGGGCAGTTCAAAGCGGCCCGCCAACAGCGCCTTCAGAAGAAACTCCAGAAACGCTTGGGGAAACTGGTTTCCTACGGCCTCTCTTAAGGGTTGCCTCAGGAGTATCTACAATCCTTCAGCCTGACCTGTTTTGCTCAAATCCCTAGGTCCTTCCCAAAACCCCCTGCTTCGCAAACTCGCGCGGGGGCTGGCCCGCTTGTCCAGCTCCATGGGCTGGTTGTCAGTTCGCTATCCCACCTACACACTTGAAGACCGGCTGCAACAATTCAAGGCTTTAAGCTTGCCGTTTCCTGCGGGCACATTCATTCGATTCAACGAATTTTTTGTGCCCTACGTTTTTTCTGGTTCGGACCGCGATGGTGCTTTCGCACTGGGCACAATCACAGAGTTTCAACGTGGCCCGCAGTTGCAGTTCCTGAAGCGCCTTGCTCAAGGCCGCCTGGCTGAAATGGGTGGGCGTGGCTTTGTCGACATGGACCACCTGATTCGCTTGCTCAATTTTGGCCGTGCCGCACCTGAGATTTGGTCCAATATGCCCAAAAGCAGCCAGGAATGGGTCGAAGGCTTTGTGGCTGGGTTGAACTGTGTTCAAGCCCAGCGCAAGCGTGGGGTCGATGAAAAGTTTTTGGGCATTCAACCTGAACCGTACACCCCTTTGGATATTTTGCTGTTTGGGCGGCTGGCGGGCGCCGATGTGAACTGGCCTATTTATTTCTCGCTGATTGAGCATCGCCTGTCGGGTGACTTCATCGAATGCTGGAACCGGCTTCGCCGAGTGGGGGCAGGTGTGCCCACCAGTTTCGACAGTCCGAATTCCGGCAAGCCCAGCACAGCCCAGCAAATTGGCGAGTTTCTGAATAGTCTCTCTCGTTCTGGCAGCAATTCAATCGTGGTACATGGCACACGCACACAAAGCGGCAAGCCGCTCATGGTGAACGACCCCCACCTGGGTCAGCACTTGCCCAATGTGTGGATGATGGTGGGGCTGCGCACGCCCACTTACCAGTGTGTGGGTTTGATGTTTCCGGGCGTGCCCATACTGGGCCTTGGGAGAAACCCAAACCTGGCTTGGGGCGGCACCAATTTGCGTGCCGCATCGTCAGATCTGGTGCGCCTGGACGACAGCACCTTGCACAATACGCCCGAGCAGGTGGTAAAAATTCGGGTCCGCTTTTCATGGTCTCGAACTCGAAAACTCAGGTTCTCCCCCCATGGCCCTGTGCTTACAGATTGCGCGGCTTTGGGGCGTTTGTGCGGCAAAGACAACCTGGCGTTGCGTTGGGCAGGGCACTGGCCTACCGATGAAATCACCAGTTTTTTGCAGGGCATGCAGGCGCAGAAGGTAGAACAGTTGCAGCAAGCCATGCATGGCGTGGGCGTCACTCCGCTCAATGTGCTGGGGGCTGATACGGCTGGAAATATTGGTCATGTGTTGGCAGCCACCTTGCCCAAGCGGCCCGGTTTCCCGGAAGACGATTGGGTGTTGGCCGAGTCTATGGCCAGTGAACACTGGTCGGTGCAGGTGTGTGCCCGCGATTTCCCCAGTGTGATCAACCCGGCGGCTGGTTTTATTGTGTCTGCCAACAACCGGCCTTCAGAGGTAACCGGCTTGGGGTTTCTGTTCAATGGTGACGATCGCGTCATGCGGGCGCGCGCCTTGTTCAATTCTCAAAAGCGATTAAGTCCACACGCTTTGCTGTCACTGCAATTGGATGTTACTTCACCGCTGGCCGATCAATTGTCGAGTCAACTGGCCGAATTTTGCCGCCCCTACTTGCGCAACAGTGAACAGGCTGTGTTGTGCAATTCAATTGATTTGTGGGGTGGTGCCTACACCGCCGACAGTTTTGCCGCGCTTCAATTCGAATTTTTATTGGCTGCGTTGGTAAAGCAACTGTCAGTTTTGCGCTACGCGGGCCGAACACCCAGCCTCATGGATCAATGGTCTTATCTGTCAGCCTGTTTGATGGAAGACCTTGAAAATCTCACCGACGCGGAGCGGGCTAAAATTGTGTCGCTGTGTGTGGACGAGGCAAACCGCAAGGCTCAGCATTGGCAACTTTGGGGTAATTTGCACAAAATCCGCTTGCGTCATGTGCTTGGGCATGTGCCTTTGCTGGGTAAGTTGTTTTCTTCGAAATCGTTTCCTGCTGCGGGTTCCCGGGAAACCTTAATGAAAAACGCACACAACTTGATTCGGGGTTTTGATGAGACCAGCTACGGTTCTCAAAGTCGGCACCTCTCCGACCTTTCCGATCCCGATGAAAATTATTTTGTGCTGCTGGGTGGGCAAGACGGCTGGGTGGGAAGCCAATTATTGACTGATCAAATTCCACTGTGGCAAACCCGGCAAAGCATTCAAATGCCGTTGCGGCCAAGCCGCATCGAACAACTTTTTCCCCACTGCATCGGCAGGTTAGAATAAATTCTCGATATTGCTTTAATTTCCTATTGCACAGGATGTCCACCCATGAAAACCATCATCATTAGCAGCCGCAAAGGCGGGGCTGGGAAAACAACGCTTTCCTTGAATCTTTCTGCCTTGGCCAGCCAGCAGGGCAAAAAGAAAGTGGCTTTGCTTGATCTGGATCCCCAGGGTTCCAGCCGCTTTTGGGATTCATTGCGTGAAGCCGATTATCCAGATGTACGAAAGGTGGGTTTCAATGACATCGTGATTGCGCTTTCCGAACTTGAGGACGAGGGCTATGACTATGTGTTTATTGACATGCCTCCGACGGACAAGAAATGGGTGAAAGACGCCATGGAGCACGCAGACCTGGTGTTGATTCCAACCAAGGCTAGTCCGCTGGATATTCACAGCGCAAGCAGCACACTGGAGTGGGCATCAGACGCTGGTAGCAAAGTAACCTGGGTCATCAACGGTGCTTCTGTGTTCAGTAGCACCCCGGAAATCGTGTTTGAACAGCTCAAGGCCACTGCCAAAATTTGTCGCACTATTGTGCATGAGCGCAACGACTTTGTGATCAGTGTCGGCTTGGGTAAATCGGTCAATGAATTCGCGCCGAATTCCAAATCGGCTGCGGAAATTGACAGTTTGTGGCGGGAAATCAAGGCCATGCTTGGCAGGGCCTGAGCTCGTGGTCTAAATCAGGGCCTGCACCAAAACGGGCCTTTTCATCGTCGTGTTTCTGGCACCTTAATTGCTAAATAACTTCCAGACATCAAAGGGAGGGGGCAATGACTACGGTGCTCATCGTCGATTCAAACAAGGACTCACGCTTGGCGCTGGAAGCTCAATTAACGGCATCCAATCAGTTCGAGCGTGTGCTGTCCTGCCCGGGCTTGCAGCTCGCGGAAAACTCAATTCATCAATATGAAGTAAAAGTCATGTTGATTGATGCGGAGCAAGCCAGTCAATCCCCGCTGCTTCACCAAATCAAGGCCAACAATCCCGAATTGGGTGTTGTTTTGCTGCAAGGCAAAACAGGTGTTATTGACGCCGCCACTTTGATTGAACTGGGCGCGCATGCGCAAACCTCTCCGCTGGCTGCTCCCATGGAAATCATCGCCAGTGTGGCCAAAGCATTGGTTGGTCGCCTCAAACCCAGCAAACGAATACTTGGCAAGTTCCTCAAAGACAGCAAATAAGCCGGTACTGAAAACACGATCTGAATGCGGATTTCCCGCCAGCTTCGGATATCAAATTGATGGTTTTTCATGCAAAATCAAGCTTGTTCGCCATTGCAGCATTGACATGTCCACACAACATTCCAGGTTCGTTTTAGTGTCGTCCCGCCAGCGCGGAGCCATGACCATTCTCACAGTATTCATCATGCTGATGACCGTGGGTGCCTTGGCCGTGTTGGGTTTGGGGCAAGTGGTGTGGGAGAAGGAGGAAGTGCAACGTATTGCTGATCTGGCCGCCAAGGCGGCTGCCAGCGACATAGGCAACGCCCCTCAAGGCTTCACCGCGGCTGTTGATTATGCAAGGCGCAATGGCCTTGACGACAGCACTGACAATATCTCGATCAATTGCAATGTCAGGGGCACAGATACCTTGCTGCCAGCCAACGCTTGCGACCGTTCCGTGTTGGTGCGTCTGGTGCGTAATGTGCCCGCTGCGTTTCTGGGCACAGAACCGGTTGTGGCCGTGGCTGAAGCCACTGTCACCCCGGTGATCTCGGGTTTGGTGGGTACCAATTTATTGGCTTTGAATTTGAATGGATCAAGTTTGTCACCCTTGATGAGCGCCATCGGTACCGAATTGCGCTTGAATTTGTTGGGGTTTCAGGGCCTGTTGGCGTCAAACGCCCAGGTGGACTTGCTGCAATTGGGCGTTGAGTTGGGCGTGTTTGGAACTGGTGATCAACTGGACATGGCGCGTTTATTGAACACCGAGGTTACCGCTGCCCGCCTGCTGGATGCTGCACTGAGTGTTGCAGGTCCGGAGGCTCCAGTCATTGCAATTCCTGGCAATGGTCCGGCAGACACAGTCGACTTTTTGCTCAGTGAAATATTGTCCGCGGATACCAGTGGAGACTCCGAGTTTGCCGGCGCCTCGGTTCGCTTGGGTAATTTGGCCTTCGCCTCCAGCTTCGCCGCGGCAAGTGGGGTGGGTGGGAATGGCATTCGCCTTAATTTGGGTAACACCCTGAATGTTTCAGTGCTGAGTCCCCCCCAGTTGTTTGTCGCTACCAAGCGGAACACGGATGGGAGAGTAATCGCTACGGCACGTACAGAACAAGTTGCGGTTTCGAGCCGAATTGGTGTGCTTGATTTAACCGTGACTGCCGGTGGTGGCTCCGTCGATATCAAAGACATTGACTGCAAGCTGCCTCAGTCCGATTCTTCGGTTGCAGTTGATCTGGATTCGACCCCAATCGCTGCTGCGCTGCGCTTGCCCTCTTTGCCTCTGTTGGGGCAACGTACAGTGAATGCGAATGTGGGCAGTGGCAGCGCAAATGATATCGCCATGGTGGGCTATCCAGATCCAACCGTGACCACTTCCTACAGCTTTGAGGCTTCCCAGGGCGTTGGCAATTTGCTGACCAATTTGAATACCGGTGTGAATGCCCTGAACGGAATTCTCAACGTACTCGCCACTAACCCGGTTTTGCGGGCTGGTTTGAACTCGTTGGGCAGCAGTCTTGATGAAATTCTTGAAGTATTGGGGCTGGAAGCCAATGAAGTTTATGTTCAAGTCGATAACATGGATTGCTTTAACACGGCAGTGCTGACCCGTTGAGTTACACTTTCCCCTACATCAACAAAAGTGGGGCACACTCATGGGCGAACAACGGGTTTGGTACGGGCTTCAAGCGGGCTTGGTGGTTTTTTGGCTGATCGTTCCATTGGTGGGGTTGCTGGGTTTTCATGTTCCCTTTCTCACAATTTTTGCAGCCATCATCTTGCTGGCGCATGTGCTTGAAATTCCACTGGCTATTAACCGCCTTCGCGCACTGAACCTGCCTGTGGGCAAAGTGGTATTGAAAACACTGGTGTTTGGTTTCACGTGGTGGCTGCCCTTGAGCAAAGGCTACACCAAAGAATAAAAAGATCGTACCAATCTGATTTTTGCCTTATTTCAGGCGAATCACTTTCAAGCCATCTGGCAGTTTCGGTTTGGTGCCCGGTGGCACCCACACATAGCCAATTCCATCAGGCTGTTCTTTCAATGTCGCGAACAGCTCTTCTTTGCTATCGACCTCCGCTGGTGGCGTGCCCTGCCCAGTGTATCGGCGTACATGCCAGTAGCCCGTGTAGTCCAGCTCATTTAAATTCATGATGCGCTGTAAAAACTCATCACGATCAGCTGTGCCCGGGGCTGTATTCAGCGGCGTCAGGCGGTGCCCATTCACCTGGCTTAAACGGCCTTTGTAAATGCTGCGCAGTTCACGAATCGCGATTTCATTCACCGGGTGGCTTGCCGACGACACCACATACACCTCAGCCGAGGCGGCACCAACCACCCCCAACATCAAATACAGGGCAATTGATGCAGCGGCCTTCACAAAACTGGTCGTGCGCGCAATCATTGCCACACCCAGTTGTAAGACACGCTCAGGAAATTGAACGTGGTGTTGGGAATGCGGTTGTCAGACAACTGCGGTCGAGTATTTTTTTCCACCACATGTTGAATTTCTGCTTTGAGCGAGTCAGATGCACTCAGCGCATACTTTCCACCAATCGCGATCGAGTACTGGTCATCAAATTCGGAAATGAACCGGCCCAAGCTGGTGTAAATCGCATGCTGCCCACCAATTTTACGAATCAGTGTGAGGTTGCCACCATGCTCTTCAAACTCGGGAGTGTCCACGATAATAACTTGTGGTCCAAAGTCAGGAATTACGCCTTTGTTGGTAGATGAAAATTCGAGTTGGCTTAATTCCGCACGAAGCGTGTAGCGTTGCCAGTCGTACTCTGCACCCAAGTTGGTGAAATGTAGTCTCGCATTGAGCGAGCCTCCAACCACCCGTCGCCCGTTGAACTGGCGTATTTCCCGATCCAGCTGTGATTCATGATGTGCAAGTTGCAATCGGTATCGGTCACCATCTACACCGATGACAAAACCGGCCACTTCATATCGATTGGTTGGAAAATCTGCTGTGGTATTGGATAAGCGTTGAATAATATCCCTGTTGCCGGCGATTGCCTGCAGCCGCCAATAACGGCCACCAGTGTCTTCAAACTGGTAGCTCGCTGAAAATCCATCTGTGCCAAGAACACCCGCGTTGTAGTAGATTTCGGGGCTTAAATTCGCGGGTACATAGGTTTGGCCAACGTCCAGATTCTCGGAATCCAGATAAAAATTCAGTCGCTGGCGGCCAACCTTAAAGCTCCAGTTGTCATTGGGCTTGTAGGTGACGAAAGCCCAGCGGGTGTCAATTTCAACGTCTTCGTCGTTGTCCAGCTTCGGTGCAACAACATATTGAACGGTCGCACTGAGTTGGGGATTGAACTTGACATCCAGCTGCGCCCCCAAAATCGAGTTGACTTTGAAGGTGCCGTCTTCGTTGATGAATCGCAGGTATTTCTGCTCGTTGTCGCCCAGTGTGTATTGAACAGTGCCGAATCCGCTAAGCGAATAATCCACCGCCATGGCTTGCCCATGGGCGAGCGCAAGGCCCGTGGCGAGTACCACGGCCTTTAGCAATTTGGGCAATGTGAGGGCAAGGTTCAAAAGCAGGCTCAGTACATATTATTTTTTGATTGCGCCCATTATCAGGTGCTCGATGGCCTGAAAACAATCAAAGACCAAGGCGTTCCGGTTTCTTTGTCGACAAAAGGCGACACCAATATCTCGCAGGGTACATGCGCACCATTGTCGGTTTCATAACGGGTTTTGATGGTCAGCTTCTCTCGCTTTAACAGGGAGACCAGTAGTTTTCTGAAGTCGCGCAGCGGCAGGCGGTCTGCAATCAAGGGGTACGGGTTACGGCCCAACCACTTTGCCACAGCTTGTCCGGTTACGTTTTCAAATGCCGAGTTCAGGTAAATGCACTGAAAAGAAGTGGCATTGCTGCCAAGGTCATTGGTCACCATAATCACTTCATTAATCTGCTCAATTGCAGAGCCCACCATGAACAAATCCCGGTACATCGCTTTGCGTTGGGTAATGTCTCGCAGCAAAATAGTCAGCCCGTCTTCCCGAGGCAAAAATTTCAATCGCAACCAACGATTGGTTCGAGTGTTGAAAAATTCAAAATCTCCTGTCGTGCCCTGCCGTCGAAGTTCGGATTGGCGTTTTCGAAACTCCAATAAGTCCAATCCTGGCAACACATCGGCAATGGCTGCCTGGTGAATGAAGGTTTCTTTGCCCAAAATCAAAGGCCGAGCTTTCGCATCCATGGCCTCAACCTGCAAGGCCTCATCCAGTTCAAGCGTGCCGTCGGTCAGGGTATTCAGTACCTGGTTGAGTGCTGTGCTTTTTCGGGACAACTCCTGCGCCAGGTGCTTGGTGTGGGTGATGTCTTCAACCGAGCCGTACAAGCCACTGCTGCTGCCCAGGCCGTTGCTAATGGGTTGAAAGCTGAAGCGAAACCAGCGTTGCCCAGTGAGTCTTTCGAAGTTCACCTCGCATTCAATGTGGGCGGCCTGGCGGTTGTTGATGCACTCGATCAAGGTCGATGCCATGTTCTTCCCGGTCAATCGGGTCAACAGTTCTGTCAGCTCAAAGATACTGCCCAAAGGCAGCTCGGTGGCTTTGCAGATGGCTTTGAACTGATCGCTCACCTTCAGCAAACCGCTGTCGACATGGTAAAACCAGGTGCCCAAGCCTCCTAGTTTTTCGGTCATCCCCAACAAGGTTTGGTCAAACAGATTGCGGTCGACCATCGTCGATTCATTCACCATCTTGGTGTACTGAAGCACCAGTGCCTTGCGGCTGGTTTCAATTCCGGGGGTGGGGCGGTCAATCACAAAGCGCGCCCACACGGGTTTGCTGTCAGGTAGCCTGATTCTGGCGAATGCTTTTTTCTTCAGGCGCGTTCCCAATACCGTTTCCATTTCCCGAACTAAATTTTCCCTGTCTTCCTCATATATAAAATCGAGAACCGACGGGTTGTCTTTCACCCGGTGAAGCTCACTGTCGTCAACTTGTCCAAGTTGCACTAATTTGAAGTTCAAATCCAACACCAGTTTCCCCCGAGTTGATTCCGCAAGAAAACTCAAGGTGTTTGTTTTCAAGGTGTCCAGGGGGTTGGGGCGGTCTTGTACGGCGGTGCGCGGCAGCTGTGCAGCCACAGCAACATTTTGAAGCAAGCCCACCGTCAGTGCTTCACCTTCCTCTTCGGGGGTTTTGTAGGTTCGTTCTTTCATGGTCAACAGCCGGCCATTGGGCAACTGGATTTGATATTGAAACACCTGGCCGTTGCCAAGTTCCCTGGCCAGTTCAACATCGTGGCGGTGCTCTCTCACAATCAAGCCGTTGAACCAGGCCCAACTCACCCTCGGGCTGTGGCTTAAGCAAAGCCAATCCTCCAGGTTGGGTGACAATGCAATAAAACTCTCGTCGCTGTGTCGTCTCCAGCTTGCATAGGATTGTTCATGGCCTGCAAAGTCGCTTCTATGTCCATCCTGGAAAATTGGCTCTCGTGAATAAGCGCCCTGTGCCTGTTGTTGTCGGTTGGCCAGCGATACTTCCACCAAGGCAGCCATCGATTTCGCCATTTTGATTTCAGCACTGCTCCAGGTTCTGGGGCTTGTGTCGATCAGGCAGAATGAACCTACTCTGGCACCTGTGGGGGTTTTGATGGGTACGCCCAAATAGGCCCTAATCCAGGGCGACCCGGTCACCAGCGGACTGTCTTTCACGCGTTCATCCTGGGTGCAGTCCGGGATGACCATGGGTTCGTCCTTCTTGATTGTGTGGGTGCAAATTGAAATATCGCGCGGGGTCTCGTCTGCATGCAGGCTGTTAAAGCCACGGCGAGCCTTGAACCATTGGCGATCCGAGTCGACAAATGAAACAATGCAACTTGAGCAATTGAAGGCAGATACGCCCAAATCAACCACTGCCTCAAAACCCTCCTCGGGTTGAGTGTCAAGAATCGCAAGTTGATATAGCTCGGCCAGTCTTAAAGCCTCGGCCACCTCATTGGGCTTGGTCATCGATCCATTCGTGCACAGTGTGGCGTTGTGAAGCAGGGCGTGGCGCCAGTTTTGATTTATTTCTTGTGGAACAAGTGTAGCAGCTAATGAAAGCGTTGAAATGCACTTGGAAAATACATTAGGAGGCTCCCCTTTTGTGGTGTACCAGGCAGTACAAGGGGTGGGTGGTGGCCGAGGACAGAATCGAACTGCCGACACAAGGATTTTCAATCCTCTGCTCTACCGACTGAGCTACTCGGCCACGCGTTTTCGGTGGTGTTCACTACCGAAGCCCGCAAGTTTATCCGAAACTTTCACGTTGCGCAAACAACAAATGCAAAATCGCTGTAGCATGTTCAATAATTAATAAAGCCAGTCCTCCCGACCCATGAGCAATCTTACAAGCGTACAGCCTCTACAAACGTCCAGCTACGATGTAGCCATTATTGGTTGCGGTGTGGTGGGGCTGGTTGCTTCTCTGGTATTGGCCAGTTCTGGTTTCAAAGTGCTGGTGGTTGGAGCACGTCCGCCCCAGTTTCAGCCCAATCCCGATCAGCGATTCGATCCCCGGGTTTTTGCCTTGTCACATCGAAGCCAACGCGTGCTTGACCGGCTAAGGGTATGGGACAACATTCCCAGCGAGAAAGTGCAGCCCGTCACCGAGATGCAGGTGTGGGGCGATTCCAGCGGCGATGCGCAGGGCCATTTGCGTTTTAACGCGAGTGACACTGGGGTTGACTACCTCACCTGGATTATTGAGCAAAGTTGCCTCTTCGATGTGTTGTTCTCAGCCATGCGCTACCAGCCCGGCATTGATTGGCTTGATGCAAGGGTAGAGGGCCTTTCCCGCGAAAAAGAGGGATGGGCCGTGGTGACCAACCTGAAAACAGTGCGTGTTCCCCTGCTGATCGCCGCAGACGGTGCGCAAAGCCAAACCCGCAAGCAGGCTGGTCTCGATTTCGCGCTTGATGACTACAGTGCTGAAGGCGTGGTTACCACCTTCGCCATTGAGAAGCCGCATCACGGGGCTGCACGCCAATGGTTTGCTGGCGATTCCGTCTTGGCCATGTTGCCGCTGCCGGGGCCACATGTGTCCATGGTGTGGTCCATGCCCTTGTCGCAATCCCAGGCGTTGCTACAACTCAGCCCGGCAGACATGGTCAATCGTGTGAAGTCCCTCTCGGGCGGCGCGGTTCAAGAACTGTACGGTGATCTGGTGCTAGTGGGTAAAACTTATGCATTTCCGCTCAAGCATGGTGTTGCGCCGGTTTGGTTCGACAACGGCGTTGTATTGATGGGCGATGCCGCTCACGTCATTCACCCCCTGGCGGGTCAAGGTCTGAACCTCGGGCTTGAGGACGCAGCCGAGTTGGCCAATTTGCTCACCTCACGCAAGCGCCTTCTGGCCGTGCAGCGCCTGGGCCTTGCTGACGAGCAATTGTGGCGCGCCTGGGAGCGTCGTCGCAAAGCGGCTTGCACGCCTGTGCATTTTCTTACCGATGGCCTGCACACCTTGTTTCGTCTCGACCTGCCAGGTGCTGCCTGGGTGCGCAACAAAGGCATGCACCTTGTCAACCAATTGCCCATGCTCAAACGTTGGTTGTCCCAACAAGCCATGCGCTAGCTGCAACTGAAAAGTCCTGGCGCAATGAACAAATTGCCTTCAAGCGTGTCCTAACTACAATTCATCATTTTTACCCAAGCAGGCCTATGAAATTCAATCTACCTTTGTCCCTTCGCAAGCGCAGCAGTGCTGTTGTTTTCTCTGTAATTGCCTTGTCAGCGGGCGCGTGGGCCTTGTCCCAATCAGTTCAGCCTGTGCAGGCGGCGGCAAGCAAGTCGCAGGTTGAGCGCATTACGGCAGCTGTGAATGAGTCTTTGGGGGCATCCGGTGTCAAGGTGGTATCGGTCAGCGACATCGAGTTTATTGATGGTTTGTTTGAGGTGGTGGTGAATCACAATGGCACCAAAAAAATCATTTACACCAATGCCAGTGGCAGCCATCTCATTTTGGGCGAGCTTATGGAAAGCAAATCCATGGCCAATTTGACCGAAGCCAGGCTGGACAAGCTCAATGCCATCAATTTCGAGAAAGATCTTCCATTGGGTTTGGCCTTGAAAACCGTTTACGGGACCGGCAGCCGGAAAATTGCCGTGTTTGAAGATCCCAACTGCGGTTATTGCAAACGTTTTCGCAAGGAAACTTTGACCAAACTGCAAGACACCACGGTGTACACCTACGTGTATCCAGTCCTGGGCCGCGATTCCGTCGATAAGGCGCAAAAAGTAATGTGTGCCAGTGACAAGTCCAAGATGTGGGATGACTGGATGCTGAAAGACCAATCTCCCACTGGAAACGGCAATTGCAATCCACCAATTGAAGATCTGGTCAGTTTGGGTCGGGGAATGGGCGTATCAGGTACGCCAACCGTATTTTTCCAGGATGGCACACGCGTCAGCGGTGCCATTCCTTCCGCTGACCTGAATCGCCGTATTGCAGCAGCGTCAAGGGCCAAATAAAAACTGATGCAAGGCCTTGGGGTTTTCAGCTTCCGCTTTCAGGCAGGGGCGTGCCCTTGGGCCAAATCAGCCACATTTTCAAGGGTTGGCGGGTCAGGCCAGCGGCTGTACCAGCCTCTTCACCGGTTCCCCAGAAATAGTCAGCACGTACCCGGCCCCGAATGGCGCCGCCGGTGTCTTGTGCCAAGGTGCCCTGCGCGATGGGCGCGTTGGTCACCGGGTTGCTGGATTCAATCCAGATCGGGCTGCCATAAGGTATTTTTTCACGGTCAATCGCCAGGCTGAGTTGGCCAGTCAAGGGAACACCCATGGCGCCCACGGGGCCTTCTTGTGGGCGCAGTACTTTGTTTTCCTTGAAAAACACCACGCTCGGATTGGCATTCAGCAAATCATCCAGCTTGCCGGGGTTGGCTTTTGCCCAGTTTCTGATGCCCGGAATGGTAGCCTGCGCAGCGGTCAACTCTCCGCGATCCACCAGCACTTTCCCAATGGATTTATATGGGTGGCCGTTCTGCTCGGCGTAACTCAAGCGAATCACGCTGCCGTCTGGCAAGGTCACCCGGCCTGAACCCTGCACCTGCAACAAAAATGCGTCCAGTTTGTCGTTTACCCAAACAATCGGTTTTTCACGGTCTGGTCCCAAGCGCTCCCATTCCGCCCTGTCAAAGAAAGGAACCAGCGTATTGCCCTGCAGGCGGCCACGCAGACGCTTTCCTTTCAGTTCCGGGTACTGTTCGTCTAGCTTCACGGTGATCAAATCCGCGGGCACGCCGTAAAGTGGCGCATTGTATGCACCCTGTGCCTGGCGTGCGCCTTTTAACAGGGGTTCAAAGTAACCGGTCAGCAAACCTTCTTTCTTGCCGTCTTCCTGCTGAAGCTGCCACACATCAAAGTTCGCCTCCATCCAGATTTGTGCTGGCAGCAGCGCATTCCCGCTCAGGTTTTGTCGGGCTTTGCGGCAAGCTTCCAGCAAACCGGTGGGGGTGGCTTTGCGTTTGGCCAAGGCATTGCCATTGACTGAGCACTGCTCTGAAAATGCCTCCAGAAAACGCCCGTGGTTGGCGGTGCTCCATCCTGGCAAACTTGAAAAGTCAGACTTCACAAATAGTGGCAGGGCCGGTTTTTCATCTTTTTTCTCGGTCTGGGCCTGTTTTTCTCCTGCCGGGCATGAACATTCAGCCGTTTTCGGGGTCGGAGCAGTAGCGCATCCAGATAGAATCAAGGCGGCCAGCACGGTGCTGGGCCACCAACAACGGAGTGGATTGGACATGTGGTTACTCATTGCGGAAATGGTTTTGGCTTTGGGCCTGATCGTGTTCATTATGTGGTGGACGTTGAGGGCCAGGGTAGATCATCCAGTCGAAAAACCCGACGAAGAATCATCAGCACCAAGCACGCCCCCCGACAAGGATTAGTGCAGCACCCGGGGCATTGACAGCAAAAACTCGGGCACTGGCACATCAAACTGCTCGCCGCCTTCGCCCACAAAGGTGTATTTGCCTTTCATTGTACCCACCGGGGTGGGCAAGGGGCAGCCACTGGTGTACTCAAATCGCTCGCCTGGTCGCAGAGTGGGTTGCTCGCCCACCACCCCATCGCCTTTCACCTCCTGAACAATATTGTGCGCATCGGTGATAATCCAGTGGCGGCTTAACAATTGCGCAGTTCTCTCGCCCACATTTTCAATTTCAATGGTGTAGGCGAACACATAAGGGCCTTTGTCTTTGTCACTTTGCTCTTCCAGAAACTGGGTGCTGACTCGAACTTCAAACTGATACGGTGACGGGCTGCTCATGCGGTGTGGCTTGTGAATGTTGCTGTAGATTTCAAGTATGACTTCAAACCCCCGATTTCACAAATCCGAAGCCGCTTGCAAAGCCTTTTCGTGGGGGTAGTTTCGTTTAAACTCTTGCTTTGATTGTCGAATTCTCCATCGAAGGCCAACCATGAACCCGTTTGTTATCGCCCCCAGTATCCTTTCTGCCGACTTTGCCCGCTTGGGCGACGAGGTGAAAAATGTGATTGCAGCTGGCGCGGACTGGGTTCACTTCGACGTGATGGACAATCATTATGTACCCAACCTCACGATTGGCCCTTTGGTTTGCGAAGCCCTGCGCCCCCACACCACCGCAATGATTGATGTCCACCTCATGGTTCGCCCTGTGGATCGAATTATTCCCGACTTTGCAAAGGCTGGCGCAAACCTCATCAGTGTTCACCCCGAAGGCACAGATCACCTCGACCGCACTTTGGGCCTGATCCATGATTCTGGCTGTCAGGCCGGTATTGTGCTGAACCCGGCCACCCCAATTTCTTGGGTGGATCACGTCATGGACAAGCTTGACCTTGTTTTGGTGATGTCAGTGAACCCCGGTTTTGGCGGTCAAAGTTTCATCCCTCAAGCTTTGGTCAAGCTGGCCGAATTGCGCAAGCGTATTGATGCCCATGTGGCCAAGGGTGGCCAGAATATTCGTCTGGAAGTGGATGGTGGCGTAAAGCCCGACAACATAGCGCAAATCGCGCGTGCAGGTGCTGACACCTTTGTTGCTGGCTCAGCCATTTTCGGCAAGCCCGACTACAAGGCCGTGATCGATCAAATGCGCGCCGAGCTCGCCACTACGAGATAAACAATCATGACCAAGCAAGCAGTATTGTTCGATCTGGATGGAACACTTTTACACACCGTACCCGATCTGGCCGCCGCAGTGAACGCCATGTTGGTTGACTTGGGCAAACCTGTTTTGCCTGAGGAAACAGTGGCCGTGTATGTGGGCAAGGGCGCGGAAAACCTGGTTAACCGAAGCCTGACTGGCAGCATGACTGAGAAAGCATCACCTGACCTGTATGCCCGGGCCATGGCCAACTGGCAAAACCACTACACCCAGATCAACGGCAATCACTCGGTGTTTTATCCCGGCGTGAAAGAAGGGCTGGAGTTGTTGAAAAATGGGGGTTACAAGCTTGCGGTGGTGACCAACAAGCCTGAGCGTTTCACAAAACCCCTGTTGGAGCGCACCGGCATTGCCAATTACTTCGAGGTTGTGGTGGGTGGCGACACCTGTCCGGTAAAAAAACCTGACCCCATGCCTGTAACCCACGCCTGCAAGCTGCTCGGCGTGGATCCTTCGCAAGCCTTGATGATCGGCGATTCCGTGAACGATGCGCTGGCTGCCAATGCGGCAGGCGTTGAGTGTTGGCTGTTGCCCTACGGTTACAACGAAGGGCGATCTGTTCATGAAACACAGTGCGATGGCATCGTGAACACCATCGAGGAAGCTGCACAACGCCTGCTGGGCGCACGGGTACCACAATGATTTCTCAAACTGAATTCGATGCATTTGCTGCACAAGGTTACAACCGTATCCCACTAATTGCGCGCTGTTATGCTGACCTCGATACGCCTTTGTCGGTGTACTTCAAACTGGCCAACAAGCCCAACACCTTCTTGCTTGAATCGGTGGTGGGCGGCGAACGCTCGGGCCGGTATTCCTTCGTGGGTTTGCCCTCCAGCGTCACAATCAAGGTGATCGAGCACACGGTGTTGGTGCAACAGCAACACACGGATGGCGCACTGGAAACACTGGAAACATTCAACGGTGATCCGCTGCAATTCATCGAGCAATACCATGCCCGTTTCAAAGTGCCACCGGTCAAGGGAAGCCCTCGTTTTTTTGGCGGGCTCGCCGGCTACTTCGGGTACGACACGGTGCGCTACATGGAGCCCCGCCTGGAGGCAAGTCGCAAGGCGGATGACCTCGGAATTCCCGATATTTTGCTCATGTTCACCGATCGCATGGCGGTGGTGGACAACATCCAGGGCACCATTCAGCTCATTGTGTTTGTCGATCCAGCGCAAACCAATGCGTATGAAAATGGCGTCGCTGAGGTTAAGCGGCTGATGGGCCAACTTCGTCAGCCCATCGCCATTCCCGCGTCTGGCAACAGCGAAAGCACGCCCATCGAACGCAGCATGGGCAAAGATTATTTCTTTGACATGGTTGCCAAAGCCAAGGAATACATTGCCGCTGGCGATGTGATGCAGGTGGTTCTGGGTCAAAGGCTCAGCAAGCGCTTCACACAAGACGCGCTCATGTTGTACCGCGCCTTGCGCTCCTTGAATCCATCGCCGTATTTGTTCTACTACAACTTCGGCAGCTTTCAGGTGGTGGGTTCATCGCCTGAAATTTTGGTGCGACAAGATCAGGTTGAGGGCAAGCCTCCTTTGGTCACACTGCGCCCCATTGCTGGTACTCGTCCGCGCGGCAAAACACCTCAAGAAGACATCGCTCTGGCCGAGGAGTTGTTGGCCGATCCCAAGGAGATCGCAGAGCATGTCATGCTGATTGATCTGGCTCGCAACGATGTGGGCCGCATTGCGCAAACGGGTTCGGTGCAGGTCACCGAGAAAATGATCATTGAGCGCTATTCGCATGTCATGCATATTGTCAGCAACGTGCAGGGCGATTTGAAGCCGGGCATGGGCGCCATGAACGTACTGCGCGCCACTTTCCCGGCGGGCACGCTTTCTGGTGCGCCCAAGGTTCGGGCCATGGAAATCATCGACGAGCTCGAGCCCACCAAACGCGGAGTGTATGGCGGGGCATGCGGTTATCTCAGCTTCACTGGCACCATGGACGTGGCAATCGCAATTCGCACCGGCGTTGTGAAAGACCAAACCCTGTATGTTCAGGCCGGTGCCGGTGTAGTTGCCGATTCGGTTGCTGAAAGTGAATGGCTTGAAACTGAAAACAAAGCACGCGCGGTGATGCGTGCCGCTGAGTTGGTTCAGGCTGGGCTGGATGGCGAGTTGTCGTGATAGTTCCAACCCGCAAGGAGCCGTGGCAGGCGCATGTGTTAACATTTTAATCGAACACGCGCTTCTTTCTCCCCCTCTATTTGAAATGCAGGTCCACCATGCTGTTGATGATCGACAACTACGACAGTTTCACCTTCAATCTCGTGCAGTATTTCGGCGAGTTGGGGCAACAGGTTCATGTTGTTCGCAACGATGCGATCACCGTCGATGAGGCGCTCGCTTTAAGGCCAAGCGCAGTGTGTGTATCTCCCGGACCATGCTCGCCTGCGCAGGCTGGCGTGTCCATCGAAATGATTCAGCGCATGGCCGGTGTGGTGCCGGTTCTCGGGGTATGCCTCGGGCATCAGGCCATTGGCGAAGCATTTGGTGGCAAAGTGGTGCGTGCAAAAACCATCATGCACGGTAAAACTTCCCCGGTTCACCATACCAATGTGGGTGTGTTTGAAGGATTGCCCAATCCGCTGACATGCATTCGTTATCATTCCTTGGCCATTGAGCGTGAGAGTTTGCCCGATTGTCTGGAGGTGACTGCAGAAACTGCGGATGGAGAAATTATGGGTGTACGCCACAAAACACTGGATGTTGAAGGGGTTCAGTTTCACCCCGAGTCGATCTTGAGTGACCGGGGTCATGACCTCCTGAAGAATTTTTTAAAGCGCGTTAAATCACCTGTGGCTGCTTAATCCCACACGCACCTAACATATCCAACTTTTTTGTTCACACACGTCATGTCCCAACCTTTTAATTACTCTGCAACACTGAACCAGCTGCTCGCAGGTCAAGACTTGTCGCACGATTTAACACGTCAAGCCTTTCAAGCGCTGCTAAGTGGTGGTCTAACCACCGCGCAAATTGCCGGCTTGCTGGTGGGTTTGCGGGTCAAAGGCGAAACAGCAGAGGAAGTGGCCGCGGCTGCGCAGGTGATGCGAGATCTGGTAACACCGGTTGAATTACCCGCTGGTGTCGAGGTTGTTGACTTGTGCGGCACCGGTGGCGATGGTGCACAAACATTCAACATTTCAACAGCCTGTATGTTTGTGCTGGCTGGTGCTGGTGCAAAAGTTGGCAAGCACGGTGGTCGCAGTGTGTCATCCAATTCTGGCAGCGCCGATGTGCTTGAATTGCTGGGTGCCAACATCAACCTTAAACCAGAGCAGGTTGCGCAGTCGATTGATCGGGTTGGCATTGGTTTCATGTTTGCCCCAAATCACCACAGTGCCATGCGTTTTGCTGGCCCGGTCCGAAAAGAACTGGGTGTGCGTACTGTGTTCAATATTCTGGGTCCATTGACTAATCCAGCCAATGCCAAACGTCAGGTCATGGGTGTATATAGCGCCAACTTGCTTGAATTGCAGGCCGAGGTGCTTCGGCGTTTAGGGTCTATTCAGGCGCTCATTGTTCATGGCGAGAACGGCATGGACGAACTGTGTATTGAATGCGACTCACAAATTGCAGAGCTGCGTGACGGTGAAATCAGGCACTACAGCATCAAACCCGAAGATTTCGGCCTCACTCGTGCATCGCATGGCAGCTTGCATGCCGGTTCTGTTCAAGAGTCTCGCGACAAAATTTTCCATGCATTGAACGGCAAGGGTGGTGCCATTGGCGACATCGTGTTGCTCAACAGCGCAGCGGGCCTGTATACATCAGGAGTCGCCAGCAGCCTGAAAGAGGGCATCGATATCGCCCGCGCAACGGTGCTCAGTGGCGCCGCAATCCGCAAATTGAATGAATTTGTCGATTTCACCAAATCGATTGAGCAATAAGGCAGCATCATGAGCGACATTCTTGACCAAATTCTCGCCACAAAGCGCCAAGAGATTGCGCAGGGCAAACAGGTGTTGTCTGAAGTGCAATGGTTGGCCAAAGCCGCGCGGCTGGCACCGACGCGGGGTTTCGCCAATGCCATGAAAACTGCAGTGGCCAAAGGTTTGCCAGCTGTCATTGCAGAGGTAAAACGTGCCAGCCCCAGCAAAGGCATATTGCGCGAACCTTTCGACCCCGTTGAAATTGCGAAAAGTTACGCTGAGCATGGTGCAACCTGCCTGTCAGTTCTCACCGATATTCAATACTTCAAAGGCGCGCCCCAGTACCTTGACATGGCCCGCGAAGCCAGCGGCTTACCCTGCATTCGCAAAGACTTCATCATCGACACCTATCAGGTGGTGCAAGCCCGGGGTTTGGGTGCTGACGCCATCTTGTTGATTGTTTCCGCCTTGCAGTTGCCTCAGCTGCAGGAACTCGAGCAGTGCGCCAATGAACTGGGTATGGATGTGCTGGTGGAAGTGCACGACGCACAAGAAATGGACATCGCTTTGCAGTTGAAAACACCTTTAATCGGCGTGAACAACCGCAATTTGCGAACCTTCGAAACCTCATTGCAAACCACGCTCGATCTAAAGGGCAGGGTGGGCCCTGAACATTTGTTGATTACCGAGAGTGGCATAGCCACCCGTGAAGATGTGGCATTGATGAGATCAAACGACGTCCATGCGTTCTTGGTAGGCGAGGCGTTCATGAGAGCACCCTCGCCAGGTCAGGCATTGGCCGATCTTTTTTATTAAAGCCATGGAGCAGGAACAGTATCGCCCTCAATCTGTTCCAGTTTCTGGATCGTCCATTCATTGGACGCCGGTTTGCCTGCCACCAACTTAAATTCCAGCAATCGCTCCGCTCGAAATGCAACTGCCCGCAGTTCAGCGCCTGGCTTGCTTGCTGCCAACAGCCGTTTGTAGTGCGTTTCGGTCAGTTTTTTTTCGCCCAAAGCCACCAGTAAATCGCCTGCTGAAATTCCGCTTGCATGCGCTGGGCTGCCGTTGATCACCTGTTTTACCAACATGCCTTCGGCTTTGAATTGGCCGTGTAAGCCGAGGTAAATCTGCTCATCATTTTGGGTTTGGTTGAGTGTAAAACCATAAGCCTTTAACGCATCGCCCACTGGCAGCTCTTCCGTGCTCTGTGTCCATTGCGAAATTTCCTGTCCAAGGTCAACTCCGGTGGCTTCAAGCACCAAACCTGGAAATTCGTTTTCCTGTAATCCCTCTCCGCTCAATCCCTTTCTTTGCCACATCAATCGCATCACATCGTCCAGGCATTTTTGTCCGCCGGTTTGCCGTCGAAGTGCGGAATCAATACACAAAGCCACCAGCGCGCCTTTGGTGTAATAACTCACAATGGCGTTGGGTGCGTTTTCGTCCTGCCGGTAGTATTTGGTCCAGGCATCGAAAGAACTGTCGGCCACGCTTTGGTTCAAGCGGCCAGGTCCCTTCATCACCTGCGCAATGTTTCTACCCACGCTTTTCAGGTAAGCCTCTTCACTCAATTTGCCGGCGCGTGCCAGCATCACATCGTCGTAATAGGAAGTGAAGCCTTCAAAAATCCAAAGTAGTCGAGTGTAGTTTTCCCGGGTCAAGTCGTAGGGAACAAATGCGGCTGGCTTCATCCGCTTCACGTTCCAGGAATGAAAGTACTCATGACTGCAAAGCCCCAGAAAGCCTTCGTACCCTTTGGGCGCTTTTTCAACGCCGCGTTGTGGCAACTCTCCCGCGTTAAAAAGCAGGGCGGTGCTGTTTCTGTGTTCCAGTCCACCATAGCCGTTGTCGGTCGCATGCAGCATAAACACATAGCGTTCAAATGGCGCTTGCCTGGTTTCTGGCTCGAACAGGGCAATTTGCGCTTCGCACACCGGTTTCATGTCATTGCAAATGCGCTGCAAGTCCAGGTCTGTATCGGCGCCATACACGGCGAATACATGTTCAACGCCGAAGGCCGAGAAACTTTCAACCTGCAATTCACCCATTTCCACTGGGTGATCAATCAAGCTGTCAAAGTCGTTCGCCTTAAACCTGACTGAGCCTCCCGCCTGCAACACCGGGCAACCATGACGGTCTTTCAATGTGCCTGGCTGGCTGGGCAAACCACAGGCAATTAGCCAATCCCGCAAATACTCCCCAGGTCTTGAAATGGTTAATTCAACTGCTTCTTGTTCAAATCCCTTTGGGCACAAAAACAAGCTGGTCCCGTTGAAAAAACCATGAGTATCATCCAGGTGTGAACCGCGCACTGACAAATCCCAGGCGTACACTCGCCATTCGCACTGAATTAACAGTGATTGCGAAGCCGGCACAAGTTGCGCGGCATCCACGTGAACACGCCAAATGTCCTTTTTTTCCCGGCTGCAAGCAGTTTCAACCGATCCCACACTCGCTCGCACATACAGCACGTTTCGGGAAAATTCCCGAATCAGGTAGCTACCCGGAATCCAGGTGGGCAAGCTCAAATCAATCCAGCGCTTGTCCTCAGGGCCTTGTAGTTGTTGCGGTGCAATTTCGAATTGCAGCTGAACATCGAAATAGTGGCCTTTCGGGTCTGCCACCGTGATTTGGTAATGCAACATGTCAATTGTCTGTAGATTAAATTTTGATCAACACTCGGCCAGTGTTTGTTCCCGCCATAATTTCCGCGGCAGCCTCAATCGCGCCCTCCAATGAAAGGGTGCGGGTCAAATCATTCAGCTTGTTCAAATCGAGGTCTGAAGCCAGTCTGCGCCATGCCTCTTCACGTACCGCAAGCGGCGCCATCACTGAATCAATACCTTTCAAGGCAACACCTCTCAAAATGAACGGCGCCACCGAAGAGGGCAAATCCATGCCTTGAGCCAAGCCGCAAGCGGTCACAGTACCGCCGTACCTTGTCTGTGCACAGGCATTGGCCAGTGTGTGCGAACCCACACAGTCCACTACACCAGCCCAGCGCTCCCGTTGCAAGGGTTTCCCGGGTTCACTCAGCAACTTGCGGTCCAATACCTCGCTGGCACCCAAGCCCTTCAGAAACTCGGCTTGCTCAGGTTTTCCACTGGTGGCAACAACGGTGTATCCAAGCTTGTTCAACAGCACAATAGCAATGCTGCCGACACCACCGGTCGCACCCGTCACCAAAACTTCTCCATTCTCCGGTTTCACACCGCTTTTCTCCAGGCCCAGCACACACAACATAGCCGTGTAGCCCGCAGTGCCAATTGCCATCGCCTGCGCCGCACTCAGGCCCTCGGGGCGTTTGATCAGCCAGTCACCTTTCAATTTGGCTTTTTCTGCCAAGCAGCCCCAATGCGTTTCACCCACACCGAACCCATTCAGAATCACTTCATCTCCAGGCTTGAACCCTGAGTGGGCGCTTTCCAGAACAGTACCCGCGCCGTCAATACCCGCCACCATGGGCCACTGGCGCACCACGGGCGACTTGTTGCAAATGGCCAGGCCGTCTTTGTAATTGAGCGTAGAGTGGGAAATTTGAACCAGCACATCGCCAGATCCAGGCAGCTGACTCTCGTCCAGCTCTTGAACACTGGCCTTGAATTCGCCTTGTTCGTTTTTCTGAAGAAATACAGCCTTGAACATACTTTTTCCATCCTTGCTTCTGATCAGTCTTGATTCAAGACTACACCATTAGGCAAAGCAGGCGGTCACCAGCAATCCAAGAATTGCACCCAAAGTCAGGTGGTTTCTCAAGCGCAGGTAAGCATCAAACGCTTTCATGGGTTTTAAAAAGCGCTGGTCAACTAGCCACACCAAAACCAGAATCAGTACAAGAATCCACAGGGTGAACTGGGGTGGTGAAAATGCGCCTGCCAGCCAGGCCAACAGCGAGGGCGTCACACCCCAGATAAAACTTCGAGTTTCAAATTCCGCTTGGTCCAACCCTGCAAGGTAAGTGGCTTGGTCCTGGCTACTCAGCGAAATGGCCAATCCCCAATGCACAGCACCCAGAAACGAAACAATGCACAAGGCATAAATCAGGTTGTAGTTGGCCAGTTGGTCGGCAGTCTCCGTGCCGGTGTAAATCCCGGACAGTACGGCCAAACCCAAAAAAGGAATCAAGCCTGCGTAACCAAGAACATTCATCCAGTGCGTTTTCAATGCCTGTGCCATTTGTCAATCCACCAAAATGCCGCCATGTATCGCCTCTTCTAGGCTACCTGCCATCAAGGTGGCTTCTCTATAAAATCGGGAAAAACTCTGTTGAAAGCGGGTCGGGTTCGGCAGCAGCTTGTCCTCTAGCGCCCATCGCACCGGAAAGCATCGCCCCATCATCAAGTAGCCTGAATTCAATGTTTCTCTTAATTCAAACTCGGCACCGGTTTTCATGAAGCCAGCCAGCATGCTTGTGCAGTGTCCAATGTCATCCGTGTTCACAACCCAGATCTGGTCGCAGCCCGTTTCCATGGCGTTCAACACAAAATCCCATCGCTGTTTATTCCACGGGTGCGCTTTGTGAAAAGCACAGTCAATCAGTCCCACGCGCAACTCCCCGTTTTGCGTCAAATCAAAACAAGCTTTCAGATCCCAAGGGTGAACCAAATTGATCTTCTTGAAGTTGCTCATCAGTGCGCTGCACGAGTCAACACCAGCCTGCTGGCGAAGATCCACCGTCTTGCGCTTTAGCGTGTCGCTCAATAGCTCAAGATCGAAGCGGTGGCTAGTCGGCTCAGCGACTCCAACGGGTGGCGCATTTCTCTCGCGCCCCACATCGCGTTTGCTCCGAGCGATCGATTCAAGGTCTTCATAGTCGGTGTCGATCGCAGTACCGCTACAATCCCACTTCGGAGCGTATTTTTTCACATTGTCCGAGTTAAACACGTATGGTTTGTGGCTGAACGTACCCGCCACCCACTGCCAGCTCAAATGGTTGGAGGCGAGGTCTCCATCCAATAAATGGGCATACATCCAGTCAGCGCCGACTTTCCAGTGCACCTTGCGCATGTGTACTACATACGAGGCAATCCACATTCGCACATGGTTGTGCAAATAGCCAGTTTCGTAAAGCAAGGCCACTCCGGCATCGATTGCTTCAATTCCGGTTCGGCCTTCCCGGATATCGTCCGGCAATTGATGGTTGTACCTGCCCGACCAAACAGGTCTGCGTACATCACTTAGAATCCCATTGCCCAACTCAGCATGGGCATGTTTGAAGAATTCGCGCCAAGCGAACTCGAAAATCAGCTTGTCCTCAAAACTCAGACGATATTTCTCCATCAACACTTGGGTGGCTTCCCGAACGCTCAAAAAACCATGAGTAATCCATGGGGACAGGCCTGTCACTGCTCCGTCCAGAAAATTCCTGGTGCGACTGTAAAGTACCGGGTCTACCTTTGCCAATGCATCCAATGCGGCATGGCGGCTCGGTTCAAATTTGTTGGGTGTCTGGTACTGCATTGCTAGCCCTTCTGTCAATCGGATGGGGTTTACTTCACAAGAGGGCGGATATTTCGGAATCCCCCATCGATATTCAATACGGCGCCGGTCATCCTGCTGGCGCCATCGCTTAGCAACCAATGCATCGCTTGGGCAACTTCGGCTGGTGTGTTAACACCCTGCAGGGGGTATTGCTTGGCACTTGCTGCCCGCATCATGTCGCTTTTCAGAAACGCCGAAGCAATAGGGGAGTCAGTCAAACCCGGTGCAACCACGTTAATCCGAATATTGTCAGTTGCATGTGTAGCTGCTGCTGATTTGGCCAGGCCTTCAACGCCAGCCTTCGCCGCTGCAATCGCCTCGTGATTGGGTACACCGATCCCCGTTGCGCAGGTCGACACCAGCACTGCTGAGCCACCTACACCTTGAGCCTTCGCTTGTTTCAAAAACGCCCTCAAGCCATACATGGCCGAAAGCAGGTTGACCTGCATCACGCTGTCAAGTTGAGCGTCGCTGGTTTTGACAAGCGGGGCCACCAAGATGGAGCCCACGCAATGTGCATAGCCATCAATCTGTCGGCCTTCAGTAACCACAGCCTGAAATGCCGCATCTACTGAACTGGAGTCACAAGCCTGAACTTCTACTATATGTACGCCCGACGTGCTGCCGTACAGGGCCTCAAGTACCGCAGTGTTTCGTCCCGCAGCAATCACCTCCTGGCCCGAATTCACGCACAACTGAATCAATTCCTGGGCGATTGCACTGTTGGCGCCCATTACAAATATGCACTTTGTCATTCTTTACTGCCTGTTTTGTCCAAAGTGCCCCTATTTTGTCCTAGACAGAAAATAAAGTCACGTCTTCCTTCAAAACTCTTTTCAGTCGTCAATTCCTCGAATTTGAACGGTTAGACTTTCTCCATCCCTATTAATTAATAAGCAGGAGACTGAACATGACCTATGAAACCATCCTTGTAGAAACCCTCGGCAAGGTGGGCTTGGTGCGCTTGAACCGCCCCCAAGTGCTGAATGCGCTGAACGACCAGTTGATGACGGAGTTGGGCCAGGCTTTGATGGACTTCGATTCCGATGACAACATCGGTGCCATGGTCATCACTGGCAACGACAAGGCCTTTGCAGCTGGGGCCGACATTGGCGCCATGGCCACATTTACTTACATGGATGTCTATAAAAGCGAATACATCACTCGCAACTGGGAAACCATCCGCAACATTCGTAAACCGGTGATTGCCGCTGTCCGGGGTTTTGCTTTGGGCGGTGGTTGCGAGTTGGCAATGATGACCGATTTCATTATTTGTGCCGACACTGCCAAATTTGGTCAACCTGAAATCAAGCTCGGCATTATTCCAGGCGCTGGCGGCACTCAGCGTTTGCCCCGTGCAATCAGCAAAGCCAAAGCCATGGACCTCTGTTTGACTGGTCGCCTCATGGATGCCGCAGAAGCCGAGCGTGCAGGCCTGGTTTCCCGTGTCGTCCCCGCTGACAAGTGCCTGGACGAGGCCATTGAGGCGGCCACGGTGATTGCCGTCTATTCAAATCCCTCTGTAATGATGGCCAAGGAAAGCATCAATCGGGCATTTGAAGGGTCTTTGTCCGAAGGAATGCTTTTTGAGCGCCGCATGTTCCACAGTTTGTTTGCTACTGAAGATCAAAAAGAGGGCATGGCGGCCTTCGTTGAGAAGCGGAAGCCCGACTTCAAGAACAAATAAGACCGAATTTTCCAAATTAATTTGAATTAAATTGGAATTAAATGGGTTCAAAGCTCTTTTTAAAGGGCTTGGGAGTCAAAAAAATGAAATATTTTCAGGGCTCCTTCTGGAGCCTGTTTTTTGTGCAACTCTGAAAAAAATCCTTGTGCTTCAGAGGCTTGTTTTCGTCGTCTTGTGGGGTGGTTGGAACACACTTTTGCTGTGTTGCAGAAAAATACAAATTTCTTCGCAAAAGTGTTTGACAGGTGGAAAGATGATGTGCATAATCTCGTTTCTCTGCTGCACGACAAGCAGCGCGAAACGAAGCAAACAAGCGGTTCTCCAAGGTTTTAAGTAAGCTTGAAGAGCAGCAAGGTTAGCAGAAATTTCGAAGCGATCTTTAACAAGTTAACAGCCGATAAGTGTGGGCACTGACCAGATGGGTTTAAGGTTTGTTCTTTTCTCAAAAAGAATGACTTTGAATCACGATTCAGAGTTAGTGCTCACGGAATAAAGTAAATGAA
>NZ_MQVZ01000001.1:360029-409698 GCF_002954425.1 Limnobacter sp. SAORIC-690 | reverse complement strand
AAAAAACCCCGCTCTCATTCCTGAGGCGGGGTTTTTTATTTCAGATCAATACGGTGCTCCACTGCGATTCAACCGTGTCTAACGGCGTCTGCACAATTTTCAGAACGAAGCTTTTTCAGAACGAAGCTGCTTGGTCCCAATTGGTGTTCGTTTCATGTGATTTTGCATTTATTCCTATATCTTCGTTGCTTTCTGTTTGTTTATCTTGGAATTGAAGTTGAAGTATCTTCTTGATCATCGGTCACGGTATATTTTTGGCCTATTGGTTTTTCTTATCCCGTTTGCCGTTTGCGCTGATAAAGGCGTTTCTCGATACCAGCAACTAAATACCCACTTTCACCAAACACTGGCTACGCATGAAACACGGCTAGAATCAAAATTTCATTCCTTACTTTCGGTTGCTGAAACGGATGAAGAGAGGGCCTGGTTGGTCTACCGGTGGGTCACTTATCATTTCAAACATGACGCGGGTTTGGCCAAAAGGATTGGAGATCCGTCACAACATTCACTTGAGAAACTGCACAGGCTTGCGGGCGGTAGTTGTGCGGTTTATGCCGATGTGACTCATCGTTTGATGCAAATGGCAGGCCTTGAGGTAAAGACAATTTATGGTTTGGTGAAAGGTGGTCCTGCAACATCGCACCGCAATGGCAAGCCAGTTAATCATGTGTGGAATGCAGTCAAAGTCGATGGTGTTTGGAAGGTAGTGGATTCCACCTGGGGGGCTGGTTTTGTGGGTCGACAAGGGTTTCAATCGTTGCACAGCGATCTGTTTTTTCTTCTTCCGCCAGAAAAAGCGATGTTAAGTCATTATGACGGCGCTGATGAATTGGGGTATCAACGGGCATTTGCTGTTAACCAGTCGTTGTTTGCCAAATTGCCCGACGATGCCTTGTATGCAGCTGCGGTGGGGCTGGATCCAAAATTAATAGTCGATGCTGCGCGAAGGGAGCCCCGTTTTAATCTGGTGTCGACCTTTGATTTACCTCCAGATGCTTTGCGAGTGATGTCGGCGCCCGTAAGTGGTGTGCTTGAACGCAGGGAACACCGCTTTGTTCTGGAGTCTGCAGTTTTTGAAGAATTGATGATTGTTCAGGGAAAGTCATGGAGACCACTGAAGAAAAGTGGCAAGGTTCATTCCCTGATTCTTGTTCCGAGTCAGGGAGAGTTGCTGGTCATGGGGCGACGTCCAAAACAACATGAGTTTGAGGCTTTGTTGGGTTATCGAGTCAAGTGATTCAAGTGCCCTCGAGAAAGGCGTGCGTTATTGCCAGCCATGCCTTAACACCAAGCGGAAGTATTTTGTCATTGAAGTCATAGCTTGGGTTGTGCAGCGTGCAGGGCCCAATGCCATGTCCGTGAGTGCGATGGCCCCCATCGCCATTGCCTATCCAAAGATATGCCCCAGGTTTGTGTTGAAGCATGAATGCAAAGTCTTCCGCGCCCATGGTCGGAGGAAGGTTGGTGTGAACTGCAGTTACTTCAGGCACTCGCTTCAAGGCATTCTTTGCCAGTTCGGCGATTTCCGCCGAATTGATGGTGGGCGGGTACTTGCGTTCAAACTCCATTTCAGCAGTTGCACCAAAGGCCGCGCAAAGCTCGGTGCTGAGCTTGCTCATGTGCTGTTCAATCAAGTCCAGCGTTTCAATGCTGAAGGTACGAACAGTACCCTGCAATATCGCATGGTCGGGTATCACATTGATTGCTTCGCCAGCCTGAATCTGGGTAACTGACAATACTGCAGGTTCCACAGGTTTGCAGTTTCTGCTGACAATGGTTTGAAACGCGAGAATGAGTTGTGCAGCAATGACCACCGGATCAATGCCGAGGTCTGGCATGGCAGCGTGAGCGCCTTTGGCTTGAATTTTTACTGAAAATTCATTGCTCGATGCCATGACCGCACCCGTGTGTGCAGCAAACTCGCCTTCCTGCAAGCCGGGCCAGTTGTGCATGGCAAACACCGCATCAACTGGGTAGCGCTGAAACAGGCCGTCGTCAATCATGCGTTGGGCACCGGCTCCGCCTTCTTCTGCAGGCTGGAAAATAAGGGCAACACTGCCTTTGAAGTTACGGTTTTCTGCGATTTCCTGCGCGGCTCCCAGCAGCATGGCCACATGGCCATCGTGACCACAGGCATGCATTTTCCCGGGGTGGCGGGAGGCGTGCGGAAATTGATTGCGTTCCTGGATGGGGAGCGCGTCCATGTCGGCTCGCAGGCCGATCATTTTGCCTGGCCCTTGGGTTCCGCGAATAAGGCCAACCACGCCAGTACGTCCAATCCCGGTTTCCACTGTGTATCCAAGTTCAGCAAGCCGCTTGGCGACGATATCAGCGGTACGGTTTTCTTCGTAACGCAATTCAGGGTGGGCGTGGATGTCTCGACGGGTATTGACCCAGGATTCAATTTTGCTCGGATTCACAACAAACTTCGCTGGTTGGTACAAGCATTAAGAATCGCAGGTTTTGCTCACTGTGGCAATCGCCGTGCTTTACTATGAAAGTTCTTCATCCAAGGTAGGGCAGGAATGATTCGGCGCAGTATGTTGTCAGGCTTGTTGTTGGTGAGCGCTGTTCTATTGAATGCTTGCAGCACGGGTTCTTATTTTTGGCAGGCCACCACGGGTCACCTGCGTGTTCTTGGGGCTGCAGAGAACATTGATGAGGTGTTGTTGCGTCCCGATCTTTCGGGGAAGTTGCGCACACAATTGCAATATGTCCAGGAAATACGGGAGTTTTCTGTGGTGCAGCTGGGGCTTCCTGACAATCGGAGTTACCGCACTTACGCTGACTTGAATCGCGCCTATGCGGTGTGGAATGTGGTCGCTTCCCAGCCAGACAGTTTGACTTTGGAAACCTGGTGTTTCCCTTTAATAGGTTGTATTTCTTACAAGGGTTTTTATTCGGAGTCTCGCGCAGCGGCCCTTGCGGACGACCTTCGTAAACAGGGCTTGGATGTGGCGGTGCTGGGTGTGCCTGCGTACTCAACCTTGGGTTTTACGCCTGACCCGGTTTTGAATACTTTTGTGAATTATCCGGCAGGTGAATTGGCCAGGCTGGTTTTTCATGAGCTAGCGCACCAGGTGGTTTACATTGCCGACGACACAATGTTCAACGAGAGCTTTGCGACGGCGGTTGAGGAATTGGGGGTGATTGCCTGGCTTGCCCAACCTGGGCGGGAGGTGCTGAAGGCGCAGTATGATCTATTCGATTCACGCAGAAATGCCTTCAGGCTTATGTTGGCGCGTGCTCGCGATGATCTGGAACAGATTTATGAGAACAGCAATAGGCTGGACACGCCGCAGGTGTTGAGATTGAAAGAGCAGCGTTTCAAGCAGTTGCTGGATGATTACGATGCATTAAAGGAGTCTTGGGGCGGATGGGCTGGTTATGACCGGTTTATGGCCGAAGATTTGAACAACGCGAAGTTGGGTGTGTCTGGTTTGTACACCCAATATGTGCCTGCCTTCAAGGCTTTGCACAACCTCTGTGATCAAAGCTTTCAACGTTTTTATGCAGCCACCGAAATGTTGGGTGAATTCTCCCGAGAAGAGCGTGAAATACTGCTGGCCGAGTTGCAGCGCGGTGAGCCTTTGTCTTTTGGCTTCAAATGTTTATAAAAACAGGCTCTGACCGTTCTTCAGAACGGGCTGGCCGTCTTCGAACACCAGAAAGGATTGCGGCTCGAAGGGGGTCCATACCTCGTCGTTCGTGAGCGCCGAGGTTGCAATGACAGCAACCCGATCGTTCTGTGTGGTTACGGCACCAAAGTCGACTTGAATGTCGCAATCAACCAGATGCGCGGCTTTGAAAGGATGAGCGCGAACGATGTACTCGAGCTTGGTAGAACAATGCGTGTACATCGCCTGCCCGTTGGAGAGCAGCATGTTGAAGGTGCCGTGTTCAGCGATTTTCGAACACACAGGGCGAAGCACCTCATCGACTTCGGCCACACTGGGGCGGTTGCCGGCTGTGCGGTAACCAAATTCGTTTTTCAGGGTTTGCAGCAATAGGCAGAACGCGAGTTCGCTGTCAGTTTCTCCAATGGGCAAAAAGTCGCCTTGAAGACTTGGGTTGAAATCTTTTAAATCACCGTTGTGCGCAAACACCCAAGCCTGTCCCCAAAGTTCTCGAATGAATGGATGGCAATTTTGAAGTTTGACCTGCCCAACTGTGGCTTTGCGGATATGGGATATCACGTTGTAGGAGCGGATGGGGTAATTCCGGATTAATTCTGCCACTGGGGAATCAGCGGCGGGGCGGTGATCGATAAAACATCTTGCCGCGGAGCCTTCGAAAAATGCGATGCCCCAGCCGTCTGCATGTTCATCGGTCAAGCCGCCTCTTTTGGCAAAGCCCTCAAATGAAAATTGAATGTCGGTTGGCGTGTTGCAGTTCATGCCGAGCAATTGACACATGGTTTAATTGGTAAATTGTTGATTAATTGATTTTTATTTTAAGAGACTTTTCATGTCTGAGAAGGATGATTTTTACAAAGACCTTTTAACTGAGGTTTTTGATGTGGGTGTTTTGGCGGCCCAGCCCGAGCAAGCCTTGAAGGAGGCTTGGCATGAGCAAATCATGCCTTGGTTGAGCCAGTTGGCCCCAGAGCGCGAGCGCGTGTGGGTTTTTGGCGCAGGCAAGGCGGCCGCATCCATGGCCAAAGCCCTGGAGGGTGTGGCCGGTTCGTCAGAAAAACTGCAAGGGTTTGTTGTAACCCGGCGCGGACATGAGGTGAAGACTTCTACGATCGAGGTGGTTCAGGCTGCGCACCCAGTGCCGGATGAAGACGGACAGCGTGCTGCGCGCAGACTACACAAAGCCGTTTCGGAAGTGCCTTCCAATGACGCTGTAATCGCGCTGGTGTCGGGTGGCGGTTCAAGTTTGCTCAGCGTGCCTGTGCGCGATATTCCCTTCGTTGATTTGCAGCAGTTGAACCGTGCCTTGTTGGCCTGCGGTGCGCCGATCGACGAAATGAATATTGTGCGCAAACATGTGACGCAAACGTTGGGGGGGCAGTTGGCGCAAGTTTGTCGTGCCCCGGTGTTTCAGTTGTTGATATCGGATGTGCCGGGCGATGATCCCTCCTCAATTGCTTCAGGCCCATTTAGTCCGGATGAGAGTACTTTTCACGACGCCATGGAGGTGATCAAGCGTTGGGCGGTGCAAGTGCCACACTCAATTGCCAGGTATCTCGAGAAAGGGATAAAGGGTGCGGTGCCTGATACACCCAAGCGAAGTTCGCTGGTTTTTCGCAAAGTGAAAACCCATTTGCTGGCCAGCAATTTGAAGTCGTTGAATGCTGTAACCCAGCATCTTGAGGTCAAGGGATACAAGGTTTTGAACCTTGGCGATACTTTGGAGGGTGAGGCGCGAGATGTGGCGCAGGTGCATGCAGCTATTGCCAGGCAAGCAGCCATGGGACAAGGGGGCTGGCCTGTTGCTCCGCTGGCGATTATCAGTGGCGGCGAATGTACTGTAACCCTGAATGACACGCAGTTGAGGCAAGCGCGGGGTGGGCGCAATTCCGAGTTTTTGTTGGCTTTGGCTTTTTACCTTCGGGATATGAGCGCACCTGTTGAGGTTGCAGCTATTGCGGCAGACACGGACGGGATTGACGGTATTGGCGGGCATGCCGGTGCGTTGATGTTGCCCGGCGACAGGCAGCGCTGCAAGGCTGCCAAGCTTGCGCCTCAGTTGCACTTGGATCAACACACCAGTTACGACTACTTTAAACGCCTGGATCGATTGTTGATGACGGGGCCCACGATGACCAATGTGAATGACCTGAGGATTATTCTGATCGGCAAGCCCTGAGAAAGTTCGGGCAATCTGCGTGAGGTAAAATACAGATCGTTCCAAACTTTATCTGGCCCTCATGATTCAGACCATTCAAATTGCTCCGCCCGATGATTGGCATTTGCACCTTCGCGACGGCGAGGCCCTGGAGCATGTAGTTGCGGCCACGGCGTTGAATTTCCGGCGTGCGATTGTGATGCCCAATTTGAAGCCGCCTGTGACCACGGTGGATCAAGCCGTGGTTTATCGTCAGCGTATTCTGGATGCCGTAGAGAAAGCTTGTCGCACGGGCGATTATTCCGCGGAGGAACAGGCCGTAATGCGTTTGTTTGAGCCCTTGATGGTGCTGTACCTGACCGGTGCGACCAGCCCGCAGGAAATTGAGAAAGCGGCCAACAGTGGTGTAGTGCGAGCAGTGAAGTTGTACCCAGCTGGCGCGACCACAAATTCTGAAGCTGGTGTTTCCGATTTGCTGGGCCAATGCGGCGCCGTGTTGCAGGCCATGGAGCTTCATGGTTTGCCTTTGCTGGTACATGGTGAAGTGACGGATGCGGATGTGGATGTGTTTGATCGCGAAGCCGCATTTGTAGAGACGGTGATGAAGCCTTTGCGTCGGCAGTTTCCGAATTTGCGGGTAGTTTTTGAACACATCACCACTGAGCAAGCGGCCACGTTTGTCACGGAGAATTCGGGGCGTGACGCGCAGGGCAGGTTGCTGCTGGCTGCAACCATTACACCTCAGCATTTGCTTTATAACCGCAACGCTTTGTTCAAGGGTGGTTTACAGCCACATTGGTATTGCCTGCCAGTGTTGAAGCGCGAGGTGCATCGCAAGGCACTGTTGAAAGCGGCAACCAGTGGTTTACCGCAGTTTTTCCTGGGTACAGACAGTGCTCCGCACGCCAGGCATTTGAAAGAAATGTCATGTGGTTGTGCCGGTTGTTATTCTGCACCCTACGCCATGGCCATGTACGCTGAAGCTTTTGAGCAGATGGGGGCATTGGAAAGCGTTGAGCTGTTTGAAAAGTTTTGTAGTTTGAATGGCCCTGCATTTTATGGTGTGCCTGTAAACGAAGGTGTGTTTGAGCTACAGCGCAAGTCTTTTGAAGTACCGCAACGGCTGCCCTTTGTTACAGAAAGTGGGATTGTGCCTTTGAGGGCAGGAGAGGTGCTGGATTGGACTGTTACCCGTCTTCGGTGAGCGGTGGTGGCAGACTCAGCAGGTAGCCCCTGGCTATGGCCCTATGGTGAAAACCGTGCCCGTTTTGATTCTCGATTTGATCATGAGGGCGCTGTTTCCCGTCGGTTGAATGATCTGCGTGGTGAGCTGGTTGAGGCCACCCCCGTTTTTTTGCATTCAACCGAAAATTTGGGGGCGCTCGAATATGAGCGCCTTGTGCAAACTGGCCAGATCCCGACTCGAGATCTTTCTCACGATTGGTACAATGGCCAAGTTTGGTTGGCCTTTCCCAAAGTAAAGCAGCTGATCAATGCACTTCATGTACAGGACGCCTGTTGCTCTGCGGACCAAAGTGGAAGTTTGTCTGGCAATGGTCGAAGTCGCTTGCGCGATGCCTTGACTTTGTTCGATGAAAGCGGCGCGCTTCTTTTGACCACGGAGTGGTCGCTCTGCACGGCCTTGTTACAGCACGACTGGAAAACCTTGCTGCTTGATCAGCGAGAAAGCTGGAGTACCCGTGCCAGGGTTTTATTGTTGGGGCACGGTTTGCTCGATAGCATGAGCAAAGCTCACAAAGGTTTGTGTGCAAAGGTGGTGCCCGTACAGGTACCTTCGCTTGACATGGAATTGCCTGAGTTGCAGCGATTGATGTTGTTGGTGGTTGAACAACTTCGCGCCCCCGGTAACTTAAGCCCCCTGCCGGTGATGGGGGTTCCCGGCTGGTTTCGCGATTCCGAGACCCCCGGCTTTTATGAAGACTCTGCTGTTTATCGCGCGAAGCCAACACGTCGGGTTTCTTCATCTGATGAAAGATTGGCTTTTGTTTGGGATGGGTCTACACTTGCTTTCGGAAAGTGCGTCGGACAATCGCTGCCTGATTTTCAGGGGGAGGAAAGTCCGGACTCCAGTGAGCACGGTGCTGGTTAACGACCAGGCGCTATACGGTTTTGGCAACAAAACCCAAGGCGACGGAAAGTGCAACAGAAAACACACCGCCGATGGAAAGGCAACTTTCACAGGCAAGGGCGAACCGGAGGTGTAAGAGACCCCCGCAGGCTTGGCAACAAGGCTGGCTAGGTAAACCCCACTTGGAGCAACACCAAATAGGCGCGCAGGCGCTTTAAGCGCCAACGGCGCTCCCCGAGCGCGCGGGTAGGTGGCTTGAGCTGAAGAGTAATTTTCAGCCTAGAGGAATGATTGTCACTTTGGCTGCAAGGCCATTGAACAGAATCCGGCTTACAGGCGCGCTTTCTACTTCCCCTCATCAGGTTTTAATTCCCCAGCTATTTCTTAAGACATTACTTTCAGTGTTGTCTTTATGCCCTTATTTTTTCAGTCATTTTTTCTTGATTAATTTCTTCAAAGTACTTCTAAGTCCTTGGTTGTAAAGCGTTTTCTCGAGAGAACTGCTTGACCACCCATTTCATAATGCGTAAAGTGGTGATTCGTGGGGATTTGTGTGATTTTGTGGGAATTTAATTCGCGTGTATCAAGGCAGTTCTTCCTTATCAATGGATGCAAAAGGGCGCATGAATGTGCCACAGAAGCATCGTGACGCGCTGCAAATGCAGTGCGAGGGAGCCTTGACGCTTACAAAACACCCCAACGGCTGTTTGTTGATGTTTCCGCGCCCTGTTTGGGAGCAGCATCGAGAAAAAATTGCCGCTTGGCCCATGTCTGCCCGCCCTTGGCAGCGTATTTTCCTTGGCTTTGCAACAGATGTTGAAATCGATTCCGCAGGTCGTATTCTGGTGTCCCCAGAATTGCGGGAAGCAGCTTCGTTGAGCAAGGAAGTGATGTTGTTGGGCATGGGTAGTCATTTTGAGATCTGGGATTCCACGCTGTTGAAGGTGGAAGAGGAAAAGGCAATTGCTGCGGGCATGCCTGAATCACTGAACGAATTCAGTTTCTGAAGGTGAGTGCCGATGAACACATCCCCGTGCTTCTTCAACCCACGGTTGACGCCCTGTTGCACACGCCCGACGGACTTTATCTGGACTGCACCTTTGGCAGGGGCGGACACAGCCGCGCTTTGCTCGAAAAGCTTTCGGCAAAGGGGCAGCTCGTGGCCCTTGATCGTGACCCTCAAGCAGTTCAGGCCATGGGTGAAATCAAAGACTCCCGTTTTCGGGGTGTTCGCAGTGCGTTCGCCGATCTTGAGTCGGCGCTTGATTTGCTGGGTATCGATCAAGTGGATGGCGTGTTGATGGATATCGGCGTCTCTTCACCCCAAATCGATCAGGCTGAGCGGGGATTCAGTTTCCGCCGGGATGGTCCACTGGACATGCGCATGGATCCGCAGGCTGGAGAGTCAGCGGCCGATTTTCTTGCTCGGGCAGAGGCCCGGGAAATCAAAGAGGTGATAAAGAATTATGGGGAAGAACGGTTTGCTGTTCAGATTGCAACAGCGATTGTTGCTCGCCGCGCGGAGCGGCCGATCACTACAACACTCGACCTTGCCCAGATCGTGGCAGGGGCAGTTCGCACGCGGGAGCCGGGCCAGGACCCTGCAACGCGCACCTTTCAGGCTTTACGGATTCACGTCAACCAGGAGCTTGCGCAGCTCGAACAAGGTTTAACTGCGGCCTTCAAAAGATTGAAGGTGGGTGGAAGGCTGGCGGTGATCAGCTTTCATTCACTTGAAGATCGAATTACCAAGCAATTTATTGAGAAGCTGGCGAATCCAAAATCGCAACAGGATGCCCGTTTGCGCAAACTACCGCTGCCCGAGCCCACGCCGTTGATGAGAAAGCTGGATCGCATCAAGCCGAGCAAAGAAGAGTGTGAGTTGAACCCCCGTTCACGTTCATCCGTGTTGCGCGTGGCTGAGAAGCTGGCCGAGTGGCCGGCTGGTCCTTCGGTAGGGGGGAACGCATGGGGCGCTTGAATATTCTGTTGCTTGCTTTGGTGATTTTTTGCGCCATGTTGGTGGTTGAGCAGCAACACGCTGCGAGAACCTTGTTTGTTGCATTGGGCCAGGAGCAACAGGCTGAGCACCAGATTGAAGTGGCGTTTACCCGTTTGCAATTGCAGCAAGTGGCCTTGGCCAAAGGTGAGCGTGTAGATGAAGTTGCGCGCACCCGACTGGATATGAATCCTCCGGCCCCGGGCTCGGTGGTTTTCATGCAGCTGGAGGGGGGCTTTCAACGTGAGTAAAGCTGTTCGTTTCGGCGGATCAGAATTGTTGGAAATGCGATTGCCAGCCTGGCGATCGCGTTTTGTTTTGGTGTGCATCTTTCTGGCATTTGGTGGCTTGATCGCGCGCGCTGCCTACTTGCAGGTTATTTCCAATGACTTCTTGCAGGAACAGGGCGCCAAACGCCTGGAGCGTACGCTTCCACTGCAGGCGAGTCGAGGCAGTTTGCTGGATCGCAACATGGTGGTGTTGGCGCAAAGTGTTCCGGCCCAGGCTGTGTGGTATGACGGCCGTCGAATTGTAGATGCCAAGGATGAAGATCTACGCAAGCTTGCGGCCGTACTTGGTTTGAAGCCCGACCGAATGATTGCCCAGATGCGTAAAGATTCCAAGCGCGCATTTGTTTATCTGGACCGTCAGGTCGATTCCGATGTTGCAGCAAAAGCCAAGGCCTTGAAAATTCCTGGCTTGGGGTTTGTGACCGAGAGCAAGCGCTATTACCCCCAAGGCGAGACCATGGCGCATTTGGTGGGTTTTACCAGCATTGAAGACAAAGGCCAGGAAGGCGTCGAGCTTGCTTTCAATGACCGGCTTACAGGTGAAGATGGCGAACGAAATGTATTGCGCGATCGCCTGGGCAATGTGATTGAAGACATTCGGGAGCTGCGCCCGCCCGTGAATGGACAGGATTTGGTGTTGTCCGTGGATGCAGATGTGCAGTACATCGTTTTGTCGGAGCTGAAAAAAGCGGTTGAGCAGCACAAGGCCAAGGCTGCCGCTGCTGTGGTGCTGGATGCAAAAACCGGTGAACTGCTGGCGATGGCCAATATTCCCACCTACGACCCCAACAACAGGGGGCAGTTGCATGGCGAAAAGTTACGCAACCGAGTGTTCACTGACATGTTCGAGCCCGGTTCAACTTTGAAGCCATTTGGTGTGGCCTTGGCGATGGATCAAGGCAAGGTAAAAGCCAGTACAAAAATTGACACTGGCAATGGGCGTATGTCGATCGGGCCGGCCACCATCAGTGACACAAAGCCGCATGGTGTCATGACTGTTGAGGAAATCATTCAGAAGTCCAGCAACGTCGGTACCTCAAAAATTGTGCTGGAGCTTGAGCGAAAGGATTTGTGGGATTTTTTCAATTTGCTGGGTTTTGGACAAACTCCCTCGATTGCATTCCCCGGCTCAGTGGCTGGTCGTGTGCGCCCCTGGAATAAATGGCGTCCGATTGAACAAGCGACCATGTCGTATGGGCATGGTATTTCTGTGTCCCTGATTCAGTTGGCGCAGTCGTATACCATCTTTGCAAACAAGGGACACTTCGTTCCGGCCTCCTTGATCAAGCGTGGGCCGCAGGACCCTGTTGTGTCCCACCGGGTGATTGGCGAGAAGGTTGCAGATAGCATGTTGCACATGCTTGAGCTGGCCTCCGGGCCGGAAGGTACAGCGATCAAGGCGCAGGTGCAGGGCTACCGGGTTGCTGGCAAAACCGGTACAGCACACAAGCAGGAAGGTGGACGTTACGTGAACAAGTACGTTTCCTCTTATGTTGGCCTGGCACCTGTTTCTGATCCTCGTGTCATCGTCGCCATTATGGTGGATGAGCCCAAGGGGGGGGTGTACTACGGTGGTTTGGTTGCTGCGCCAGTGTTCTCGACCATTACCAAAAGCGTGTTGACTCGTTTGAATGTGCAGCCTGATGCAATCGAGTCCACAGAGCAGTTGCGCAAGTTTGTTGCCGCACCGAGCGCAGCAGGGAGTCGCCTATGATCAGCGCTTACTTACATTCTGTGTCCGAGGTGTTGGCTGAGCTTCATGAGCGCGGCTTCTACGCCGATTGCTCGGGCTTGGTGACAGATCACCGTCGCTTGACAGGTCCTCGGGATGTGTTTCTTGCCGTGCCTGGTGAAAAGTTTGATCCGCGAAATTTGGCCGATGATCTGTTGATCGAGCAGCGGTGTGGTCTAGTACTGGTCGATTACGACGACCAGCGCGCCTACCAAAGCGCCAGTGTGTTGCCCGTACTGCATTTGAAAACCATGTTAGCCGACCTGGCTTTTGGTTATTACGAAACCCCCAGCGATGCGATGACCATTATTGCGGTGACGGGCACCAATGGGAAAACCACTGTCACCCGCTGGTTGGCGCAGGCACTCAATCATCTTGGCAAGAAAGCCGCTGTGATCGGCACTTTGGGTTATGGCGAGCCGGATCAATTGAAGGCTCACACCGGTTTGACCACTCCAGATGTGGTGGGTGTTCATCACCTGCTGCATGAATTGCGTCAACACCAGTTCGACACGGTTTGCATTGAAGCTTCGTCGATCGGGCTTGAGCAGCGTCGGCTGGCCTGTGTCAGCATCGATGTCGCGCTCTTTACCAATCTATCTCAGGATCACCTGGACTATCACGGGGACATGGCCGCGTATGGCCGTTCCAAAATGATTCTGGCCAGCTGGCCGACTTTGCGGTTGGCGGTGGTCAATGCGGATGATTCTTTCGGCATGGAGTTTTTGGCCAATGTGCAGCGCAGAAATATTGATTGCTCCGCTGTAGGACGCGCTGACAGTGCTGAGTGCCAAATTCTGAGTGTTGCCCATCAAGAAAACGGCCAACGCATTGAATTGAAAATCAACGGTGCAAGCACCCAGATCGACACGTCCATCATTGGCGAATTCAATGCTGACAATATGGCATTGGTGTTTGCGACTTTGATAAGACTTGGGTACGACGCAAGCCAGGTGAAGAGCGCTTTGGCAGGGGTTACTCCAGCACCTGGACGCATGCAGCACATTGAAGGCGAACCGGCGGTGGTTGTTGATTACGCGCACACCCCAGATGCACTGGAAAAAACACTACTGGCGCTTCGGCCATTTGCCAACAAACGCCAAGGCAAGCTGTGGGTGGTGTTTGGTTGTGGTGGCGATCGGGATCGCAGCAAACGCCCTTTGATGGGAGCTGCGGCAGCTGACAAAGCCGATTTCGTGGTGGTTACCTCAGACAACCCACGCAGTGAAAAACCAGAAAACATTCTGCAAGAGATAGTGGATGGAATCGACAAGGCCCGGCAGGACAAACTTCATGTCGAGGTTGATCGCGTGCGGGCCATTGAATTTGCCGTTGCCAAAGCGAGCGCCAAAGATGTCGTGTTATTGGCTGGCAAGGGGCACGAAAGTACTCAAACGATTGGTGCACAAGTAATTGCGCATTCAGATGTGCAGTGCGCGATGAGCGCGCTGGGCAAGCGAGGTGCGCATGCTTGAGTTGAACTGGGCCTTTGAACACGTTGCGACTGCTTTGAGTAAGCAGCTGAAACAGGATGCGCCAGAGGTGCCAGGTGCTGTGCGCCTGATTCAAACAGACAGTCGTTTGGTTGAAAAGGGTGATCTGTTCGTGTGTTTGATTGGTGAACGATTTGATGCCCATGATTTTGCAGAGCAGGTGATGCAGTCGGGTGCTGCTGCTTTGGTGACTAGTCGCGCACTCGATTTGCCGATTGCCCAGTTTGTGGTGAATGACACTCGTCTTGCCTTGGGTGCCTTGGCCAGTGCCTGGCGGCAACAGTTTGATTTGAAGGTGTTGGCTGTAGTGGGCAGCAATGGCAAAACAACCAGCAAAGAAATGTTGGGCAGCATCTGCAAGGCGCAATGTGGCAACGATCAAGTGCTGGTGACTGCGGGTAACCTGAACAACGACATCGGCGTGCCACAAACATTGTTGAAACTGCGACCTCAGCACCAGATGGCCGTGATTGAGATGGGCATGAATCACCCCGGGGAGATTGATTACCTCGCCGGGTTGGTAAAACCTGATGTTGTGCTACTGACCAATGCACAGCGAGAGCACCAGGAGTTCATGAAAACCGTGTTGGCTGTCGCCAAAGAAAACGGCAGTGCATTCACTCATTTGCCGCGCAATGGTTGTGCGGTATTTCCGGTGAGTGAAGAGTTCGATGCTTGTTGGCAAGCGCTGTCAACCGGCAAAAGCACCTTGCGTTTTGGATGCGGTGCGGATTTCGATATTTTGCCAGCACGGCGTGATTCTGAACAATCCACTGTGATGCTAAGCGCTCTGGGTAAGCACATTGAATTGCACCCGAATTTTATTGGTGAACACAACTACGCCAACGCAGCTGGAGCGGCAGGTGCGGCCCATGCAGCGGGTTGTACGCATGAAGCAATTCAAAAAGGTTTGAATGCATTTCAACCAGTGAGTGGACGCCTGCAAATTGCCTTGAACACGCCACTGATGTTGTTGATCAATGACAGCTATAACGCAAACCCTGATTCTGTGAATGCTGCAAGCAAAGTGCTTGGTCAGCAGGCAGGCAGTACTTTGCTGGTACTGGGCGATATGGGTGAGGTGGGCAATCAGTCAGATGAATACCATGCTGAAGTCGGTTGCTATGCAAAACAGGTCGGCGTCAAACACCTGTATGCCCTTGGCGACGCGACCACGCACACCGTATTGGCCTTCGGCGAGGGTGCAATACATTTCAAAAACATAGAAACCTTAATAGAAAACACCATGAATACTACGAAGCAAGGCCGATGGTCTGTGCTGGTCAAGGGCTCCCGTTTTATGAAAATGGAGCGAGTTGTGCAAGCGCTGGTTCAACATCATTCAGGGGAGGCTAACCATGCTTCTTGAGCTTACCCAATGGCTTGCGCAAGACATTCGCGCTTTTGGTGTTTTTAATTATTTGACTTTGCGTGCCGTGTTGGCATGTGCCACGGCACTGCTGGTCGGGCTGGTGGCGGGGCCGATGGTAATTCGCAAATTGACCCAATACAAAATTGGCCAGTCCGTCCGCGATGATGGTCCTCAAACTCACCTGGCCAAAGCTGGTACACCCACCATGGGTGGTGCGCTGGTCTTGATTGGTATTGGCATTTCCACCTTGCTGTGGGCCGATCTCTCCAATCGTTTTGTGTGGGTGGTGATGCTCGTCACCTTCGGTTTTGGCTGGATCGGCTGGGTCGATGATTACCGCAAAGTGGTGTATCGCAACCCCAAGGGTTTGCCGGCGAAATGGAAGTATTTTTGGCAAAGCGTGGTGGGGTTGATTTGTGCGTTCTATCTGGCTTTTGCTGTCTCTGCGCAAAGCGGGCAGGAAGTTCTGGATATTTTTGTGGCCTGGGTTGAAAGCGGTTTTTCAATGCACCTACCCAACAATGCCGATTTGATCGTGCCCTTTTTCAAGTCGATCAGCTACCCCTTGGGTGTTTGGGGTTTTATCGCTCTGACTTACTTTGTGATCGTGGGTACCAGTAATGCGGTGAACTTGACCGATGGCCTGGATGGCTTGGCGATTATGCCCACAGTGATGGTGGCGTCCGCCTTGGCGATTTTTGCCTACGTAGCCGGCAATGCGGTGTACTCGAAATATTTGCTGCTGCCATACATTCCGGGCGCAGGTGAGCTGGCTGTTTTCCTTGCAGCCATCGCTGGTGCTGGCTTGGCTTTCCTGTGGTTCAACGCTTACCCGGCACAGGTGTTCATGGGTGATGTGGGTGCACTCGCTTTGGGTGGTGCGCTGGGCACGGTTGCAGTGATTGTTCGCCAGGAGGTGGTGCTGTTCATCATGGGCGGTGTGTTTGTGGCGGAGACCCTCTCGGTCATGATTCAAGTGCTCTATTTCAAGTACAGCGGTGGGAAACGGGTTTTCCGAATGGCGCCGCTACACCATCACTATGAGTTAAGTGGCTGGAAAGAAACCCAGGTAGTGGTTCGGTTCTGGATCATCACCATGATTCTGGTGTTGATTGGTTTGTCTACGCTGAAGTTGCGTTGAAATGACTTTCAAATTGAGTTGAAACGAATGAATTTGCTTCTTGATCAATCGGTTTTGCAAGTCGGACTCGGCGAGTCTGGCTTGGCTTGCGCGCGCTGGGTGCTTGCGCAAGGCGCCCGGTTGACTGTTATTGACACGCGCGAAACGCCTCCAGGATTGCAGGAGTTGCAATCCATTCAGCCCGACGTGCGCGTGTTCAATTCGGTAGGCGATCTGAATTGGGACTTCAATCGTGTGGTGGTATCACCCGGGTTGCCACCCTCTCATCCTCTGATGGTCGCGGTGCTTGCACACGCTGCGGAACATTCCACTTCCGTTGATTCTGAACTTGACCTGTTTGCCGATGCACTCCAGGCTTTGCAGCAAAGTAGAAACTACAAACCGCAAGTGGTAGGTATTACCGGAACCAACGGGAAAACCACCACAACTCGAATGGTGGAATGCCTCGCTCAGTTCGCTGGAAAAAAGGCACTTGCTGCGGGCAATATCAGTCCGGCTGCTCTGGACGCTTTGCGTGAACAATTGGAAGCAGATGACTTGCCCGAAGTGTGGGTACTTGAACTGTCAAGTTTCCAGTTGCATTGGACCAAGCGTTTGAAGTTCGATGCATCGACCGTACTCAACATTACTCAAGATCATCTGGACTGGCATCCTGACATGCAGGAGTACGCCGAAGACAAATTCCGAATCTTTTCGGAGAATGGCGTATGCGTCCTGAATCGGGATGATTCATTGGTAGCCAATGTCAATTTACCGACCGGGGCACAGCCCATTACTTTTGGTACGAGTGCACCTGTTGATATCAATGATTTTGGCCTGATTCGTGAAGGCGGCATGTTGTGGCTGGCGCAATTGGTTGGAGACCAAGAGGTGCAGACATCCGCTCGCCGCAAAAAGCAGGAGGAATCAGAGCCCAGCCAAAAGCTGTTGATGCCGACCGAGGCTCTGCAAGTGGTGGGCTTGCACAATGCAAGCAATGCGTTGGCTGCCTTGGCCTTGTGCCAAGGTCTGGGTATGCCAATGGCCAAGTTGTTGCATGGTTTGCGCAGCTACCAAGGTGAGCCTCACCGGGTACAACATGTTGTGCAAATAGATGGTGTCGATTATTTCGATGACAGCAAGGGCACCAATGTTGGAGCCACTGTGGCGGCATTGAACGGTTTGGCCAAGCCGACCGTATTGATTGCTGGTGGGGATGGCAAAGGACAGGACTTCGCGCCACTGGTACAGCCCGTATCAAGTTATTGCAAACATGTGATTTTGATTGGCAAAGACGCTGACAACATCATGAGCGCTCTCGCAAGCACGCAGATTCCTTGTGAAAAAGCCGCTACCTTGGAACTGGCTGTCCAGATGGCTGCGAGCAAAGCCCGAGAGGGTGATTGTGTTTTGCTAAGCCCTGCGTGTGCAAGTCTGGATATGTTCAAGAATTACGTACACCGTGCAGAGGTGTTTGTGGATGCCGTTCGAGCCATCGCAGCGGACAGGGGGCAGCCATGCTAGGCAAGTGGGCCAGGAAAGATCAAAACAGCATGCAGTTCAAAAGCCTGATTCCCGCTACTGCGGCAGGTGGCGGTTTGTCATCCTCCATGTATCGTGTCAATCGCGGGTCTGCCGTATCTTCTCAAGCGATTGATCAGGGCCTGATTTGGGCCGTACTGGCGTTGCTGTTTCTCGGGCTTGTCATGGTGTATTCGGCCACAGTGGCTTTGCCTGATTCCAACAAGTACGCCAACTATCAGACCACCCACTTTTTGGTTCGGCACGCCGTATCGATTGCAGTTGCATTTGTAGCTGCATTTTGTGTTTTCCAGATTCCAATGAAAACCTGGCAAGAGCTGGCGCCTTTGGTATTTTTGTGTTGTATCGCGTTGTTGGTCTTGGTGCTGATTCCCGGAATTGGCAAAGAGGTGAATGGTGCTCGTCGCTGGCTCTCTCTGTATGTGTTGAATATTCAGCCATCTGAATTGATGAAGGTCTGCGCGATCATTTATGCAGCCGATTACACCGTGCGCAAGCAAGCCTATATGCAGCGTTTTGGGAAGGTATTGTTTCCCATGTTCATGGCCATGTTCCTGGTGGGCATGCTGCTTTTGCTGGAGCCTGACATGGGGGCATTCATCGTGATTGTCACGGTGGTGTTCGGAATCCTGTTTTTGGGTGGCATCAATGCACGGGTTTTCTTTGGTGTGTTGTTCGCTCTAAGTGCGGCATTTGCCTTGTTGATCGCCTTCAGTGATTACCGCCGTGCCCGCTTGTTGGCTTACCTCGATCCATGGGAAGGCGACAACGCTTTGAACAAGGCCTATCAGTTGTCACATTCCTTGATCGCTTTTGGGCGAGGTGAAGTATTGGGCGTAGGTTTGGGTGGCAGTGTTGAAAAATTGCATTACCTGCCCGAGGCCCACACCGACTTTCTGCTCGCGGTCATTGGAGAAGAGCTTGGTTTTGTGGGTGTGACGGTTGTCATTTTGCTGTTCCTCTACATCGTCAAACGATGCTTTGCCGTGGGTGCCCAGGCCATCGCGCTGGAGCGAACATTCTCCGGTTTGGTGGCCAAGGGCGTAGGCATCTGGATTGCAGTTCAGTGCTTTATCAACATGGGCGTGAATTTGGGTGTTCTGCCCACCAAGGGTTTGACCTTGCCTTTGATGAGTTATGGCGGCTCCGCAATACTCGTGACCTGTGCGGCTTTGGCACTGGTGCTACGCATTGATCATGAGAACCGAACCATGATGCGGGGAGGTGCGGCATGAGCAAAGCACAGCGATTGGCATTGATTGTTGCAGGTGGTACCGGCGGTCATATTTTCCCGGGATTGAGTGTTGCCTCTGAATTGAAAGCCCGTGGTTGGCAGGTTCAATGGGCGGGTAACCCACAGGCCATGGAAGGCCGATTGGTGCCGGCACATGGCGTTGAAATGAATACCTTGGTGTTCTCAGGCTTTCGCGGTAAGGGCATTGTGCAGCAGGTCTTCATGCCCTTGAAATTGTTGCGTGCATTCTGGACGTCAGTTCAAATTCTTCGCCGCACCAAGCCCGCGGTAGTGTTGGGCATGGGCGGGTATGTGGCATTCCCGCTGGGCATGATGGCCAGCTTGCTGAATATTCCTTTGGTGGTGCATGAGCAAAACTCGGTTGCAGGCTTGACCAACAAGGTGTTGGCTAAATTGGCAGATCGCAACCTGGTTGCTTTTCCGTATGCCCTGCCCAATTCCAATTGGGTGGGCAACCCCGTGCGTGAAATGATTTACAGCCAGCCAGAGCCCCGCGCGCGTTTTCTTGGCCGCAGTGGTCCGTTGAAATTATTGGTGTTGGGTGGAAGTTTGGGTGCACAAGCCTTGAATGAGGTGGTACCCAAAGCCTTGGCCAACTTGCCCACAGATTGCAGGCCTGAGGTGGTGCACCAAGCGGGAGAGAAAAATTTGCCCGCCTTGCGCGACAACTATGAGAAGGCTGGCGTAAGCGCCCAGCAGCTGGCATTTATTGATGATGTCGCAGGTGCCATGGCTGCGGCCGATTTGGTGATTTGCAGGGCTGGGGCAATGACTGTTGCAGAAGTCGCCGCCATTGGTGTTGCAGCGTTGTTTGTGCCTTTTCCACATGCTGTTGACGACCATCAAACCCACAACGCAGGTTTTCTCGTGAAAGAGAATGCGGCCTGGCTGCGTCAGCAACACGAATTGGACGCCACATGGCTGGCGAACTGGTTGCAACAAATCAGCCGGGAAACATGCCTTGAACAAGCAGAGCGGGCGAGGGCCTTGGCCAAACCACAAGCCACTCAGGAAGTGGCGAACTACATTGAACAGGTTGCGAAGGTATGAAACACAAAGTCAAACATGTGCACTTTGTAGGGATTGGTGGTTCTGGCATGAGCGGAATCGCCGAAGTATTGATTAACCTTGGTTACAAGGTGAGCGGTTCCGACTTGTCTGATTCTGCCGTGACTCAGCGACTGGCCAAATTGGGTGCCACCGTGTTTACAGGTCACGAACGGTCAAACATTGCGGGTGCAGATGCAGTGGTTACATCCACTGCTGTTGGCGGCAGCAACCCTGAAGTGTTGGCAGCGCGCGCAGCACGGGTGCCTGTGGTGCCACGCGCTGTCATGCTGGCCGAATTGATGCGTTTGAAGCAGGGCATTGCTGTGGCTGGCACGCACGGCAAAACCACGACTACCAGTTTGGTGGCCAGCATTCTGGCTGAAGGCAAACTCGACCCCACTTTCGTAATTGGCGGACGTTTGAATTCAGCGGGTGCAAACGCCAAGCTGGGCACTGGTGAATTTATGGTGGTTGAGGCTGATGAATCAGATGCATCGTTTTTGAACCTGATGCCGGTCATTGCAGTGATCACCAATATTGACGCCGACCACATGGAAACCTACGGGCATGACTTTGCACGTTTGAAGCAAGCTTTTGTGGAGTTCACACAGCGCCTGCCTTTCTATGGTGTGGCTGCGGTGTGCGTCGATGATCCTTGTGTGCGCGAGATCATGCCGTTTGTGTCCAAGACGATCGTGACTTACGGTTTGTCGGAACAGGCACAAATTCGCGCAGTGAATGTTCAGGCTTGCCAAGGGCAAATGAAGTTCACGGTGTTGCGTGAAGACGAGGCACCGCTGGACATTACCTTGAACTTGCCTGGCGACCACAACGTATGCAACTCACTTGCAGCAATTGCCGTGGCCACGGAAATTGGTGTGTCCGATGAAGCGATTGTTACCGCCCTTGAAAAATTCAATGGTGTTGGTCGTCGCTTCCAGCATTACGGCGAAGTGGCCGCCAAAGAGGGAGGGCACTTTCTGGTGGTCGATGATTATGGACATCACCCTGTTGAAATGGCTGCTACACTCGCGGCCGCGCGGGGTGCCTACCCGGACAAGCGCTTGGTACTTGCCTTTCAGCCCCACCGTTACACGCGCACCCGCGACTGTTTTGAAGACTTCGTCAAGGTCTTGGGCACACCAGACCTGGTGATTTTGTCAGAAGTGTATGCCGCTGGTGAAGCACCAATTGTTGCGGCAGACGGTCGCTCACTGGCCCGCGCTGTGCGTGTGGCCGGGCGCACAGAACCTGTATTTGTAGAAGACATGAATGAGATGGAAAGTACGATTTTGAATATAGCGCGTGACGGCGATTTGGTTATCACCATGGGTGCAGGTTCAATTGGCGCATTGCCTGGTCGCCTGGTCGCCAGTGCCATGGGAGGCAAGCCATGAGCACACGGATTGACGCAAAAGGCCTGGGCAAAGTGGTGGTGCTGTTCGGCGGTCGTTCTGCTGAACGGGAAGTGTCGTTGAAATCAGGCAGCATGGTGCTGGCCGCCTTGCAGCGCAACGGCGTGGATGCGCATGGATTTGATCCCGCCGAACGCAGCATGGTTGAATTGGCCCAAGGCGGTTTCGACCGCGCTGTTATTTCCCTGCATGGCCGCTTTGGCGAAGACGGCACGATTCAAGGTGTGCTGGAGTGGCTAAATATTCCCTACACCGGCAGCGGTGTGACTGCCTCGGCCCTGGCCATGGACAAAATTCTGACCAAAGCTGCGTGGATCAGTCAAGGCCTGGCCACGCCCGATTACGTTCGTCTTGAGCCTGGTTTCAATGTGAATGAAGTGGTGCAACGCTTGGGCCTGCCCCTGATCGTAAAACCCGCCCAGGAAGGTTCAACGCTCGGCTTGACCAAAGTAAAAACAGCAGATCAACTGCAAGCCGCTTTTGAGCTTGCATACAAGTACGACCCGAATGTACTGGCAGAGAAGTTTGTCAGCGGGCAAGAGTTGACTGTGCCCGTGATGGGTGAAGGCGCAGGAGCGCATGCGCTGCCCGTGATTCGCATTCAGGCCCCGGATGGCAACTACGACTATCACAACAAATACATCGGCAATGAAACCAAGTACTTCTGCCCGAGCGGTCTGAGCGTCGATTTTGAAGCGGAAGTGCAGGCGCTTTGCGTGAAAGCCTACCAGGTGTTGGGTTGTGCAGGCTGGGGGCGTGCCGATGTGTTGGTTGATGAAAGTGGCAAACCCTGGTTGCTGGAAATGAATACCTCGCCAGGCATGACCGACCATTCGCTGGTGCCCATGAGCGCACGAGCCAGTGGCGTGGAGTACGACGACTTGGTGATGCAGATTGCCGCCAGTGCGCGGCTGAAAGCATCTGGTTTGAACGTGGGGGGCGCGCGCTAAATGTTGGGAGCCATCTGGAACGACGACAAACTCATGAGCATTATTGCAGGGCTGTTTACAGCGCTGGCCATGGTGCTGCTGGGCTATGCGTGTATTCAGTGGTTGATTCAGCGCCCGGTGTTTGAACTGAAGCGCGTGGAATTGGTGGGCGATGTAGAGCGTGTGAATTTGATTGGTTTCAAAGCCAATGTGTTGCCAAAAATTGAGGGTACTTTTTTCTCGGCCAATTTGCAGAAAGTACGGGAGCAGGTGGAAGCCCAACCCTGGGTGCGCAAGGCTGTTGTGCAGCGAACCTGGCCCAGTGGCTTGCGCATCCAGATTCAGGGGCACACACCCTTGGCGCTGTGGGGAGAAACACGATTGGTCAACACGTATGGCGAAGTGTTCTCTGCCAACTTGGCCGAGGTGGCAGAAGACCAGCAGTTGGCCGTGTTGAATGGGCCAGCAGGCAGCGAGCTGCTTGTTTCCAAAATGTATGTGTCAAGTATTGAAAAACTGAAAACGCTGGGCATGTGGCCCTCGCGCGTGGAGTTGTCAGATCGGTATGCCTGGTCGATTGAAACAGACACTGGCATCACGATTGAACTGGGCCGCACACAAGAGAATTTCAGCATAGAACAGAAAATGGATCGACTGCTGGCGGTTTATCCAAAAATTACAAGCCAGGTGATGGCAGCAGTAGAGAGAATTGATCTGCGCTATCCACGGGGTGTTGCAGTAAAGGGCGAGCGTTTGGCGGCGTCAAAGCCTGCTGGGGCTTCAAGCGTGAAATTGAATTGAATATGAAAAATTGAAACTGGGCACCATGAACAAAGAGCCGAAAGATTTGATAGTTGGGCTGGACATTGGCACTGCGAAAGTTGTGGCCATGGTTGCGGAGTTGCTGCCTGACGGCCGCTTCGAAGTCATAGGCGTGGCGCAACACGAATCGCGGGGGTTGAAAAAAGGGGTGGTGGTCAATATTGAAGCCACAGTGCATTCCATTCAGCAGGCCTTGGAAGAGGCGGAGTTAATGGCGGACTGCAAAATTAAAACTGTACTCACCGGCATTGCCGGCAGTCACATTCGCAGCTTCAACTCCTCGGGTATGGTCGCCATTAAAGAGCGTGAAGTGACACAGGCCGATGTGGCCCGTGTGATTGAAACCGCCAAGGCGGTGAACATTCCAACCGACCAGCAAATTCTGCATGTGTTGCCGCAAGAATTTATCGTGGATGGTCAGGAAGATGTGCGTGAGCCACTGGGTATGAGCGGTGTGCGTTTGGAAACGCGCGTACACATCGTGACAGGGGCTGTTTCAGCAGCACAAAACATTGTGAAGTGTGTACGCCGTTGCGGGCTTGAAGTGCAGGACCTGATGCTTCAACCCCTGGCTTCCAGCATGGCTGTATTGACTGAAGATGAAAAAGAATTGGGTGTGGTGCTGATCGACATTGGCGGTGGTACCACTGACATTGCCGTGTTTACTGGCGGCGCAATTCGCCACACTGCGGTCATTCCAATTGCTGGCGATCAAATCACCAACGACATTGCGATGGCCTTGCGCACACCAACGCCCGATGCGGAAGAAATCAAGATTCGCCACGGTGTGGCCAAACAAGTACTGGCCGATCCACACGCAAAAATCGATGTGCCTGGCATTGGCGAGCGCGACCCGAGAACTTTGTCCAAACAAGCCTTGGCCGCTGTCATCGAACCGCGTCTTGAAGAGTTGTTCTTGATGGTGCAACAGGTTTTGCGCGAATCGGGTTACGAAGAATTGTTGTCCTCAGGTGTTGTGTTAACGGGTGGCACCAGCTTGATGCCTGGTATTGCAGAACTGGGTGAAGATATTTTCATGAAACCTGTGCGCATCGGTGTGCCCGATTACGCGGGTGGCTTGGCTGATATGGTTCGCACCCCGCGTTTTGCAACAGCCATGGGTTTGCTACACGAAGCACGGGCCCAACATTTGCGTGGCCGCCGCGTGGCTTCACAAGGTGGCGGCTTGAAGCAAACCGTACAGAAAATGAAAGAGTGGTTTTTGGGTAATTTTTAATTGTGGTTTTTTTTAATTAGTTTTTTCGGCGATGTTAATTTTTGCTAGATAGGAGGCAAACACCATGTCATTTGAAATTCTCGAGACAGAAACCCAAGGGACTGTCATTAAAGTTGTGGGTGTGGGCGGCGCAGGCGGTAACGCGGTGGCCCACATGATTGCGCAAGGCGTTCAAAACGTCGAATTCATTTGCGCCAACACCGATGCACAGGCGCTGGCAAAAACCAAAGCAAACGTGCTTATTCAATTGGGTAAAACTGGTTTGGGTGCAGGCGCAAAACCCGAGGCCGGTCGCCAGGCGGCAGAAGAAGACCGTGACCGCATTCGCGATGCCTTGCGTGGTGCGCACATGGTATTCATTACCGCAGGTATGGGCGGTGGTACAGGTACAGGCGCTGCGCCAGTGGTGGCTGAAGTTGCCCAAGAACTGGGAATTTTGACCGTGGCTGTTGTAACCAAGCCTTTTGAATTTGAAGGCACCAAACGTTGCAAGGCCGCGGAAGAAGGCCTGGAGAAATTGTCCAGCAAAGTGAATTCACTGATCATCGTGTTGAACGAGAAACTGCTGGAAGTGGTGGGCGACGATGCAACTCAGGAAGACTGCTTCATTGCAGCTGACGACGTGTTGCACAACGCATGTGCAGGCATTGCAGAAATCATCAATGTAGAAGGCAATGTGAACGTCGACTTCGAAGATGTGAAAACAATCATGTCTGAAGTGGGCAAAGCCATGATGGGTACTGCAACGGCCAATGGCCCAGACCGTGCGCGTGAAGCCGCTGAGCAGGCCATCGCTTCTCCATTGCTGGAAGGTGTGGATTTGTCGGGTGCCCGTGGTGTGTTGGTGAACATCACTTCAAGCAAGAGCCTGAAGCTGAAAGAAACCAAGGAAGTGATGAATATCATCCGCGCTTATGCGGCTGAAGATGCAACCGTGATTTTCGGTACTGCCTACGATGAAACAATGGGCGACGATTTGCGCGTGACTGTGGTTGCGACGGGTTTGGGCCGCAAAGCCGCCAAGCCCACTTTGGTACAGGCTGAACAGTACCAACCCATGGCCCGCACCGGTACGTTTGATGCGGTAAGTGGTCAGCAAGGTGAAACGGATTACGCCATTCCGGCCGTATTCCGCAACCCACGCGACAACGCCGCTTCACGGGTACAGGCCTTGCAGGACAGTGGTATGGACCGGTTTGACATTCCCGCATTTTTGCGTCGTCAGGCAGACTGAAGGTAGTGAGTTAGTCAACACAAGCGATCTGCTTTTCGAGAACATTTTCGAAAAGTGAGTGTCCTATCATTGCCCTTGGTAGTTCGGGGGTGAAGTTTGCAGTTTTGCCGAAGACTGCAAATCCGCGATCTACCCAGGGTCGCTTGTGTGGTGTATTTTTGAGGTTTTAGGAGAAGTATAAAAATGACAATCAAGATCGGTGACAAGTTGCCAAACGCAACCGTGTTTGAGTTTTTTCATGAAGAAACTGAGGGTTGCTCTTTGGGGCCCAACAAATTTGAAGTGGAAAAAGAGCTGGCCGGTAAAACGGTTGCCATCCTGGCTTTGCCAGGGGCTTACACACCAACCTGCTCCGCAAAACACGTTCCAGGATTCATCGCACACTTCGATGCGTTTAAGGCCAAGGGTGTCGATGAAATTTGGTGTATTTCCGTGAATGACGCATTCGTGATGGGCATGTGGGGCAAGTCCTTGGGCGCAGAGGGCAAGGTGCGTATGCTGGCGGACGGTTCTGCCGAGTTCACCAAGAAAATTGGCATGGAACTGGACCTGACATCTCGTGGTATGGGCGTTCGTTCCAACCGCTATTCGATGCTGGTCAAAGACGGTGTGGTAACCCAGTTCAATGTGGAAGCACCCGGTGTTTTCGAGAACAGCACCGCCGAAAAGCTGTTGTCCCAAATTTAAAAAATAACCGAGAAAACAGGGTAATTCGTGCAATTTTGCGACACTTTTACCCTTTTTTAACCCTAATTGGAGTTTGACCTCCATAAAAAATCTTGGGTTGAACTGACCGGATGGTTACACTTCGGTGACAATTCAAGGAACGTTGTGTGAAACAAAGAACCCTAAAACAAGTGTTGAGTGCCACGGGCATCGGCTTGCATTCCGGCAAGCGGGTGACCATGACGCTGCGACCCGCGCCTCCTGACACAGGCATTGTGTTCAGGCGCGTCGACCTGCCAGAGCCGGTCGATTTTCCCGTGAATGCCTTGGCCATTGGCGACACGCGCATGGCGTCCACGCTCGAGAAAGATGGTGCCAAGGTTTCCACGATCGAACACCTGATGTCTGCTTTGTGCGGGTTGGGCGTCGATAATGCTTACATTGATTTGACCGCAGTAGAAGTTCCCATCATGGATGGCAGCGCCATCTCATTCGTGTTTCTCATTCAGCAGGCGGGCTTGGTTGAACAATCTGCGCTGAAGAAATTCATTCGGGTTAAAAAGCCGGTTGAGGTTCGGGAAGGTGAGGGCGCCAGCCTGAAATACGCCAGTTTGAAGCCATACGATGGCTTCCGCTTGAAGTTTGAGATTGATTTCGGTCACCCGGCGATTGACAAGACCGGGCAAATGGTCGAGATCGACTTCTCCAGCACATCTTTTACCCGAGACATTGCCCGTGCGCGCACCTTTGGTTTCACTCAAGACGTAGAAACCTTGCGCAATTTAGGCTTGGCGCTGGGTGGCAATCTCGACAACGCGATTGTGATGGATGAGTATCGAATTCTGAACTCAGACGGATTGCGCTACGACGACGAGTTTGTGAAACACAAGGTATTGGACGCGATTGGCGATTTGTACGTCATTGGCCACCCGATTATTGGTGAATACCAAGCCTATCGTTCCGGTCACGGTTTGAACAATCAGCTGATTCGGGCCTTGATTCAAGATGCTTCAGCTTTCGAGGTGGTGACTTTCGAAAGTGTCAGGGAAACACCTACTGTATTTAGAGCAGATTGGGCAGTTGCCTAAGGGGGCAATTGTAAAATAATATTAAACACAACAAAATCTTGTGGTTTTCGGATACATTCTAGAAACTACTTGAATTTGTGGTGTTTGTTCAGGGCTTGGGTAGCCTCCTTCAATGGAGAATCTCCCAGCCGGTTTTCAAGGTCTAGCCACGCTTTTCGGGCGGCATCCGAGAAAACAGCCCTTTTTGGGCGACGCTCCAACTGCTTCGATGTCAAAGGGTTGGTTTGTATTTGTAGCTGAATTTCGTTTATATTCATGCCCGAACCCTGCAGATGTTGAATCAGGCTGGGTAAGGATTGCCTCAGGCGCGTCAGCGCCGCCGGGGTCGACACGAAAATTTTTAGTTTGTCTTTTTTGATTGGTCCAACACTAAAGGTCACGCCTCGAAGCGATGGCCAGGTGTGAATAATCTTCTCAAGCCGACGTGATTGCGCCGCTTGAGTGATTAATGAGCTGGTTTGTGGTTCCTGCATCAGGCTTGCCAAGGGAGATAATGCGGAATGCTTTGGTTTCACCGGGTGTTCTCACTAAAACCCGTTAAAAACGGGTGAATTCGGTTCGCTACGCGGATTGAGGAGGTTATACATGCAGTTAATTCTTATGCGGGGTCCTTTTTCTCGCACCAGTGTACTCAGTATAAAGACCAGCCACGTTGCTTTGTTGCTTGTTTTGCTGGTTATGTTGGCGGGGTCTTTCATGGCAGCCGGCCTATACTTGGCTGCGCGTTATGGTGAGAAGATTCCGGTCGTTCAAGATATTGTTTATTCACAACAATTGGCCAAGCACCACGATGTGGCTGAAACCGGAAGCCCCTTGGACGCCATGGCCATTCGGCTGGCCGAGATGCGTGCGCAGCTGGCCCGTCTGGATGCGGTGAGTGTGCGTTTGTTGAAATCCAATGGGCTTGACACCAAAGTCACCCTGACAGAGCAACTGGGCCAAGGTGGTTTACAACAAAAAGACGAAAAATCGCTGAATTACAGGGAAGTCAAAACGGCCATTTCCGATGTGGCCAGTCAAATTGAACGACAGGCTGATGTATTCAGCATCATCGACACCGACCTTCAAAGCGCCCGAGTCAAGTTTCTCAGTGTTCCCAACGAATCTCCCCTTCTAGACACCATCGCAGTCAGCAATTTCGGTAACCGAATTGATCCATTTACCGGCCGTCGTTCTGTTCACGAGGGTATTGACTTCATTGCCCCCACAGGCACGCCCATTTTGGCGGCCGCGGCGGGTGTAGTGGTGGATGCCAAGTGGCACCCAGGCTACGGCAACATGGTCGAAATTGAGCACAACAACAAAACCACCACGCGGTATGCTCACGCATCCAAGCTGCTGGTTAAACCCGGCGACATTGTGCGGCTTGGTCAAAAAATTGCCCTGGTGGGCAGCACCGGCCGCTCGACTGGCCCGCACCTGCACTTTGAAGTGCGCGTAGACGGTGTGCCACAAAACCCCAACAAGTTTCTGGAAAAGAACGGTCTTCCCCGTCCTGGCCCTTCAACTGTGGCCGCCTTAAACGGCTTATTCTCGGAAAGCGCTACTGTCCCGCTGGACTAGACTTCGCGTGCTAAACTTCTAGGCTGTTTTTGGAATCGATCGGACCCAAAACCCGGTCGATTGACTTTCAGGCCCCTCAAGGGTCGAACCAGCCGACATTATGATCACAGACACTCTGAAAAAGCTTTTTGGCAGCCGCAATGAACGGTTGCTAAAGACCTACCGTAAAACCGTCAACCAAATCAACGCCCTCGAGCCGACCGTTCAGGCCTTGAGCGATGACGCTTTGCGTGCGAAAACTGCCGAATTCAAAGAGCGCCTAGCCAAAGGTGACTCGCTGGACAGCTTGCTGCCCGAGGCCTTTGCCGTGGTTCGAGAGGCCAGCGTGCGGGTGTTTGGCATGCGGCACTTTGATGTGCAGCTGATCGGCGGTATGGCCCTGCATCAGGGCAAAATTTCAGAAATGCGCACAGGTGAAGGTAAAACACTGGTGGCCACCTTGCCCGCCTACCTGAATGCACTGGAAGGAAAAGGCGTTCATGTGATTACCGTGAACGACTACCTGGCTTCTCGCGATGCTGCCTGGATGGGCAAGCTCTACAGCTTTCTGGGTTTGACTGTGGGTTGTAACCTGTCCCGCATGCCACACGACCAGAAGCAGGCTGCTTATGCATCTGATATCACCTACGGCACCAACAATGAATTCGGTTTTGACTACCTGCGCGACAACATGGTGTACAGCGTGGGCGAGCGTGTTCAGCGTGGTCTGAATTACGCGATCGTCGACGAGGTGGATTCGATTTTGATCGACGAGGCGCGCACGCCCTTGATCATCTCCGGTCAGGCTGACGATCACACTGAGATGTATCGCAAACTGGACAGCCTGCCCAAGCAGCTGGTTCGAATGCAAAGCGAGCAAAAGCCCGGCGAGGAAGAGGTGCCCGGCGACTTTTACGTGGACGAGAAGGGCCACCAAATCCAGATGAGTGAAGCCGGCCATGAAAAAGCCGAACAGATCCTCAGCCAAATGGGATTGCTGCCGGAAGGCGCCAGTCTCTATGATGCAGCCAATATTTCCCTGATGCACCATGTGATGGCCGCCTTGCGCGCCCACAATCTGTTTCACAAAGACCAGCACTACGTGGTTCAAAACGGTGAAGTGATTATCGTGGATGAATTCACGGGCCGCTTGATGCCGGGTCGCCGCTGGTCGGATGGTTTGCATCAGGCCGTGGAAGCCAAGGAAGGTGTTCGTATTCAGGCCGAAAACCAGACACTGGCCTCCATCACCTTCCAGAATTATTTCAGGATGTACAAGAAGCTGTCGGGCATGACCGGCACAGCCGACACGGAAGCTTTTGAATTCCAGTCCATTTATGGTCTGGAAACCGTGATTATCCCAACGCATCGACCAATTCAGCGTAAAGATGCACAGGATAAAATTTACAAAAGCGCGCGTGAGAAATACAACGCCATTCTTGAAGACATCAAGGACTGTTACGAGCGTGGCCAACCTGTGCTGGTGGGTACCACCTCGATTGAGAATTCCGAATTAATCGCCAGTTTCCTTGAAAAAGAGAAGCTGCCTCACAACGTGCTCAACGCCAAGCAGCACGAGCGAGAGGCTGAGATTGTGGCCCAGGCTGGGCGCCCGAAAGCCATTACCATTGCGACCAATATGGCAGGCCGGGGAACCGACATTGTGTTGGGTGGCAACCTGGAGCGGGAGCTGGCCGGCATTGAAAACAATGCTGAAATTGATGAAGCAGCCAAGCCTGCCCTGATCGAGAAAGCGCGCGCAGAATGGAAGCTGCGCAATGAAGCGGTGCTGAATTCTGGCGGTTTGCACATCATTGGTTGCGAGCGCCATGAAAGCCGGCGTATCGACAACCAGCTGCGTGGCCGCGCCGGTCGTCAGGGTGATGCGGGTTCCTCGCGTTTTTACCTGTCGATGGAAGACCAGTTGCTGCGCATTTTTGCAGGTGACCGCGTGCGCGCAATCATGGAGCGCTTGAAATTGCCTGAAGGCGAGGCCATTGAGGCAGGTATTGTGTCCCGCTCAATTGAGTCTGCCCAGCGCAAAGTGGAAGGTCGCAACTTCGACATTCGCAAGCAATTGCTGGAATACGATGATGTGTCCAACGAGCAACGCAAAATCATTTACGCGCAGCGCAATGAAATTCTGGAATCAGCCGAAATTCGCGAAACCATTGGCAACTTGCGGCATGGCGCGCTGGAGGCTGTGTTCCGTGAGTACATTCCTGAGGAGTCCGTTGAAGAGCAATGGGATCTGGAAGGTTTGGAAACCGTATTGCGCAATGAGTACCAGCTTGAGGCCACTTTGCGCCAATGGCTGGAAGAGGATGCCAAAAGCTCGGACGAAGATTTCCTGAAGCGCATTCTTCAAATGGCCGACGAAATCTACGAAGCCAAGGTTCAATTGGTCGGTGTGGATTCCTTCGCCAAGTTTGAAAAAACATTGCTTTTGCAAAGCATTGACACGCACTGGCGTGAACACCTGGCTGCACTGGATTACCTGCGCCAAGGCATTCACTTGCGCGGTTATGCCCAGAAAAACCCCAAGCAGGAATACAAGCGCGAAGCCTTTGAGTTGTTTGGTGCCTTGCTGAACCGAGTGCGCGACGAGGTGGCCAAAGTCTTGTTGACGGTGCGAGTTCAATCTGCGGAGCAAGTGCAGCAAGCGGAGCAACAGCTGGAGCAAGAAGCTGCTGCGCATTTGGACAATATGCAGTACCAGCACCCGGATGCCAGTGGTGACGGGGACCAGTCTGCTGAAGCAGAGCGTTCCGCTGCGCCAGCCAACGTTCCTCGCCGCGTGAGTGAAAAGGTGGGTCGTAACGATCCTTGCCCCTGTGGTTCCGGCAAGAAGTACAAGCAGTGCCACGGAAAAATTTCCTGAAAATATTGAAATAGTCGCGCGAAACGCGCAAGCCGAGGAGTTGATTGCCATGCCTGTGAATTTGAATGTACCTGCTGCTGATTCCTTGTTTCCAGTCGCCGGTTTGGACATGGGTTATGCCATGGCCCAAATTCGCAAACCCAACCGAAAGGATGTCTTGGTGGTGCGTGTGGCAGAGGGCAGCAGTGTGGCGGGTGTGTTTACGAAAAACCGCTTTTGTGCCGCCCCGGTTCAGGTATGCCAAGCCCATTTGAAAGCAGGCAAGGGTATTCGTGCCCTGGTGGTGAACACCGGTTGCGCCAATGCGGGCACGGGCGAACGTGGTTTGTCTGATGCACGTGCAACCACGGCCAAAGTGGCCGAGTTGCTGGGTGTTCAGCCTGAGCAAGTGCTGGTGTTTTCAACTGGCGTCATTCTTGAAAACCTGCCCATGGATCGCCTGTTGTTGGGCATTGATCAGGCGGTTGCAGGTTTGGGCAAAGCCGATTGGCTGGATGCCGCCACCTCAATCATGACCACCGACACCTTGCCCAAAGCCAGCAGCCGCAAGCTGAAAGTGGGTGCAGGTGAAATTGCAATCACAGGGGTTTCAAAGGGTGCAGGCATGATTCGCCCCAATATGGCCACCATGCTGGGTTACCTGGCCACCGATGCAGCCATTGCACAGCCTGTGTTGGAAAAGTGGACTACAGCCATGGCGGATGCCTCATTCAATCGAATCACCATTGATGGCGATACATCGACGAATGACAGCTTTGTGGTGATCGCCACAGGCAAAAGCAAGGCTGTGAATATTGAAACCGGCAATGAGCCAGAAGCTGCAGCCGTATTCGAGGCACTGAAGGCCGAGTCGATCAAGCTGGCCCAGGCAATTGTTCGCGATGGCGAGGGTGCCACCAAATTCATCACTGTGAAAGTTGAGCAGGCCGGCAGTGAAGAAGAGGCGCTGAAAGTGGCTTACGCCATTGGCCATTCTCCTTTGGTGAAAACTGCGTTTTTCGCGTCAGACCCCAACCTGGGCCGTATTTTGGCGGCTGTGGGTTATGCCGGCATTGATGACCTCGACCAAACCAAAATTCAACTGTATCTGGGCGATGTCTATGTGGCCCAAAATGGCGGCCGCCACCCCGATTATCGGGAAGAGCAAGGCCAGGCCGTGATGAACGACGCCGAAATTACCGTGCGCGTTCAATTGGGGCGTGGCAACGCCAGCACCACCGTGTGGACCACAGACTTTTCGCATGAGTACGTCACCATCAATGCGGACTACCGCAGTTAACACGGCTGCGCGATGAGCACCCAACACAACGACACCAAAGCGATTCTCGAGCAGCTTGGCCGTATCGCCCAAGCCTTGGAGCAGGGGGTGATGAAAGCCCCCACGAACTGGAATGCCTCCACTGCTTTTCGCCTGCATCACAGGGCGGGCCAATTGCGCCTTGAACCAGTAAAAACAGTCGAGTCGCTGGATGCGGCTGTGCTGAAAAACATTGGCCCCCAACTTGAGAAGGTGGACCAGAACACCCACCAGTTCGTGAAAGGTTTGCCCGCCAACAACGTGTTGCTCACAGGTGCGCGTGGCACCGGCAAGTCAAGCTTGGTGCGTGCCATGTTGAGCCGCTACGCGCCCCAGGGTTTGCGCCTGATCGAGGTTGACAAAACAGACCTGCTGTTTTTGCAAGATGTGGTTGACCTGGTCAACGGCAGACCTGAACGTTTTGTTGTGTTTTGTGACGATCTGTCTTTTGAGGAAGGCGAGGCTGGCTACAAGGCATTGAAAAGTGTATTGGATGGCTCTATTGCGGGCACATCGGACAACGTGTTGATTTACGCCACATCAAACCGCCGCCATTTGCTGCCGCAAATGATGAAAGACAACCTTCAAACCCAGCACATGGACAATGGCGAAATTCGTCCCGCCGAAGGCATTGAAGAAAAGGTATCGCTGTCAGACCGATTCGGTGTGTGGGTATCTTTTCATGCATTCAATCAGGATGAGTACCTGGCCGCTGTGCAGGTGTGGCTGGAGCATTTCAACATGCCTTACACTGATGAGGCTCGCCACATCGCACTTCGATGGACCATTGAGCGCGGTAGCCGCAGTGGCCGCCTGGCCTATCAGTTTGCCAAGCATTGGGCCGGCTCAAAAGGTTTATAAGCCGAGTGACAACTTACCCTGTAAAACCCCGAATTGATGTGGCAGTGGCTGTGGTATTCAATGCCGGCGGCCAGGTGCTGTGGGGTTGTCGGCCAGAAGGTAAACCTTATGCCGGTTACTGGGAGTTTCCAGGTGGCAAGGTAGAGCCAGACGAAACAGTTTGGCAGGCCTTGGTGCGTGAACTGAAAGAAGAACTCGACATCACTGCCCTTGAAGGTGGCCCTTGGTTCCGCATAGAACACGACTATGAGCATGCCAACGTGCGTTTGCACCTGTACCGTGTGTGGCGTTTTGAAGGCAGCCCCAAGTCGCTGGAGAACCAGCGCTTCACATGGGCCAGCCTTGACAGCTCAGACCTGTCTCCGATTCTGCCAGCCACTGAACCCTTGCTGCCCAAATTGGCCCAGCCCACGGTGATGGCACTAAGCAACTACGAGGCCGGGTTTGAGGCCTGTGCCCAGCGACTTGAGAGGGGATTGAGCAACATCAAGACGCCGATTTATATCCAGTTTCGCGAAAAGGCCCTGAGCGGCAATGCCTTGATTCAGGCCTTCGAGCACTGTTATGGTTTGTGCCAGAAAACCGGGCAGGCGATGTTATTGAATTCGGATACCTGGCTAAACCTGCGTGAGCATCTAGACGCTTTGCCATGTCCGCTGCATTTGACGCAAGCGCATTTGCTGTCGGGTCAGTTTCAGGATTTGCAGTGTGCTGGTGCTTCTGTACACGATACTGACAGCTTGAGAATTGCTTTTGATCGCAGCTTGACTTATGCCGTGTTGGGTGCGGTGAAACCAACTCCCTCGCATCCTGGGCAACCGGGTTTGGGTTGGGAGAAGTTTCTTGAATCAGCACAAGGTGCGCGTTTGCCAGTGTTCGCGATCGGTGGCTTGGCTGCCGAAGATATTCGGGACGCTCATTTGCATGGTGCCCATGGAATTGCCATGCTTAGCCAGTTCGGGCTTGGCTGAGCAACATTGCAAATGGCAAGTTACAGGTTACACAGTCTGATCTTGAACTCAATAGGTTCCAGGTAGGGGTTGTTTTTACTGACACCGTTGGCATTTGGAATGTTGAATCGAATCCACAACATGTACTTGTTGGCGCTGAATTCAGGCACTACTTCCAGATCGCTTGGCAAATCAACCCGCAACAACTGAAATGTTTTGCCGCTCATTTGCTGGGTGTAGTTGCCTTGCTCGGCAGTCACCATGCTCATTTCGCCACTGTGGCGCAAAATTTTCAGTACCAATTCAATGGCTTTGGCCAAGGGCCGCATGGGTTCAAACCAGGCCTCAATGTCGACACGACGTGCCTGGGCTGAACGGGATTGCCAGCGGTGGTAGCCGGGCAAATCAAATTCACAAACGCCGCCTGGAATGGTGCAGCGGCTGCGAATAATCATCAGGAATTCATTGTCGCGCAGATGGTAGCCCAATCGACCGTTGCATTGATTCAGTTGCGTGGCGGTGGAATCAATGCTGGCCAGCGTTTCTTCGAGCATGTGGCGATCGACGCCCGGGTGACCGCGAAATTGAACCAGCGATGCGCGCTGCCGGTCGAGTTCCTGGAGCAGATCACTTTTAAGATCAGCTCTTGAGCCGACTTCGATGATTTCAAACAGGGTAAGCAGGGCGGTGTGATGGTCCAGTCGATGGTCTTGCGACATGAAGAAGCCGAATTTGGCGAATAAATCTTCAAGGCGCAACAGGGTACGAATTCTCTCGTTGAGTGGAAACTCGTATGTGGTGATTTGAGTGACCGGATTGGTGGTCTGTTGTTCGTCTGTAACTTGAGTCACCGAGCCATCGCAATTAAAAGGAACATCAGGTGTGATTGTGGCGCACCTGTGGTTTTCATGCAAATAGCAAGGTCATTTTTGCGCTTTTTTTATTAATTTTTGGTGCATAAAGTCGATTTTTTCAATCAGTTCAGCTAGATCGCCATTGTTTTGGATCAGCTGCGTTGCACCTTCCAATCGCGTCTCTCGCGTGGCCTGGTTCTGTATCACCGCGCGCACTTGCGTTTCCGGCCAGCCATTGCGTTCAATCACCCTTTGAACCTGCTGTTCTACCGGGCAATCGACCACAATAATTTCATCCATCAGTTCACCCCAGCCGCCCTTTTCAAACAACAAAGGCACTACCAGCAGAAAGTAAAGCGGGGCTCCGGCGTCCAGTTGCTGCTGAACAAGCTGACGAATTTTTGGATGAAGGATTTTTTCCAGTGCAATTCTTTGTTCAGGTTCTTTGAACACCAAAGCCCGTATGTAGTCGCGGTTCATGCTGCCGTCAGGAAGCAGGGCTTCATGACCAAACGCCTTTTGTATTTCAGGCATGGCAAGCCCCCCTGCCTTTGTCAGGCTGTGGGCAATTTCGTCGGTGTCAATGACGGTGGCGCCTAAGGTTTGAAGCCGGTTGGAAACCGCGGTTTTCCCCGATCCAATTCCACCGGTTAGGCCCACCACCAGTTGCTTGGGTTTGTTTAAGGCAATGTGCATCGCTTGTTTAAATCCATTTGGTCAGGTCGAAGCCCGCCATCCAGGCCAGTGCGCCCATGACCAGGCACGGGCCAAAGGGAAAGGCATCGGTTTTTTTCTTTCCGCGAATGGTTTGAATGATCAGGCCGAACACAATACCCGACACGGAGGCAAACAACACCACGCTAAACAGAGAGGTGATACCCATCCAGGCACCAATTGCAGCCAGCAGCTTGAAATCGCCGTACCCCATGCCTTCCTTGCCGGTGGCCAGTTTGAAAAGTTGGTAAATCAGCCACAGCACTAGGTAACCCATGGCCGCACCGGAGACAGCACTGGCCAGCGGCACAAATTCTGCAAATAGATTAAACAGCAAACCAGCCCACAACAGAGGAAGGGTAATGCTGTCGGGCAACAGGTAAGTGTCAAGGTCAATGAGCGCCAGCACCAACAAGCTGGCTGCAAACGCCATCAGGGCCAGAGCCACAACACCGGGCGGGTTAAGCAAGGCAATGGCCAGAAAAAGACCCCCGCACAGCAGCTCAACCAGCGGGTAGCGCATGGAGATACGGCTTGAACAATGCGCACATTTGCCACGCAAAAGGAGGTAGGAGATCACGGGAATGTTGTGCCAGGCTTTCAAAGGCGTTTTACAGGCCGGGCAATGGGAGGCCGGCAGAAACAGGTTAAAGCGCGGAAATTCCTCGGGTTCGCGGCCTTGGGCTTCGGCCAGGTCGGCATCCCACGCGCGTTGCATCATGATAGGCAAGCGATGGGCCACCACATTCAGCAAAGACCCAATGCACAGCCCCAGCAGCGCGCTCAGCACAAGCCATTGGGCGGGATCCATACTATTCAGTGCGGTCAAACAATATCTCCCATATTGAAGATCGGCATGTACATGCCCACGATCAGTACGCCCACCAGTATGCCAATAACGCACATGATCATGGGCTCCATGACGGTGGACAGTGTATCCACTTTGTCATCCAGATTGGTTTCATATTGGTTGGCCAGTCGTTCAAGCATCGAGTCCATCCTGCCCGACTCCTCTCCAATGCGGATCATCTGGATGGATTCTGGTGGGAATAGCCGACTGTTTTCCATGCTATCGGAAACCCGGCCACCCGAGGCAACGGCTTGCCGTATTTCAAGCGTGGCTTCCTGAAAGCTTCGAATTTGGGACACACTGGCCACAGATTCCAGTGCAGAGGTGATGGGTACGCCCGATGCACTCAACGTTGCGAAAGTACGTGTCCAACGGGCATGAACAGCTGTTTTCATCAGGTCGCCAATCAAAGGTACGCGTAACAGCAGTATGTCCATTGAGTTTTTGAATTTTTGATTTCGACGGTACATCTGCAACAGGCTGTAAACCCCCAAGCCCAATGCAGCAAGCAGAATCAATCCATACTCTTGAAGAAAATCGGAGGCTTTCAGCAAAAGGGTGGTGAGCAAAGGCAGTTCGGCTTTGAACTGCGAATAAATAGCCTTGAACGAGGGCAATACAAACAGCAACATGCCCACGGTAACGCCAACGGCCACGAGCACCACAATGCTTGGGTAAATCATGGCCTTGCGCACTTTTTGTCGAATTCGCAACGTTTTTTCAATGTGGGTGGCCAGTCGCCCCAGTGCGGCGTCCAGTTCGCCCGCATTTTCGCCGGCAGCCAGGGTGTTACAAAACAGGTTGTCGAAACAGCGGGGGTGTTTGCGCATGGCATCGCTGAGTTTCAAACCACTTTCCACATCAGCACGAATGGCCCTCACCACGGTTTGAATTGTCCGTTTGGATTTGCTGGTCATGCCGCCTGCAATCAAACCGAGGCTTTGTCCCAGCGGGACACCTGACTGGATCATGACCGCAAGCTGCCTGACAAAAGAGGCCACCAAGACCAATGGAATTTTGCTGCCGCTGTAAGGTTTTGCTTTTCGAAGCGAGCTGGCTTTAACACCTTGTCGGCTGAGCTGGTAACGGGCATGGTCGATTGACCTGGCCCGGATTTCGCCGGACCGTGCCTTTTGTGCCTTGCCTTTGGGTTTCTCCGTCCACAAAAACAGCAGTTCCCCTGAAGGGGGTTTCTCTCTCAGGTTTGCATTCATTGCGCGCGCTCGCAGGCAGATTAATCGGCTTTTGTCGCGCTCAGAATTTCTTCAATGCTGGTGATGCCCAAGCGAACTTTGGCAACGCCCGATTCGCTCATGCTGGCAATGCCCTCTTGGCGGGCAAGGCGCTCCAAGTCGAGCGCGGATGCACCCGAAATGATCAGTTCCTGCATGGCCTCGGATACGGGTAACACTTCATAAATCCCGGTGCGACCTGAGTATCCTGTGCCATTGCAGGCCTCACAGCCCACCGCGCAGAAGGGTGTCCAATCCTCTTGGGGGACCTCTTTCAACAGACCTGAAGTGGTTAATGCCTGTAGCCCTAGCGGGTGCGGTGACTTGCAATTGCACAGTTTTCGCACCAGCCGTTGCGCAATAATCAGGCTGACAGAGGAGGCGATGTTGAAGGTTTCAACGCCCATGTTTTTTAAGCGAATGATGGACGACACGGCATCGTTGGTGTGCAAGGTGGACAGTACCTTGTGACCCGTTTGTGACGCCTTGATTGAAATATCGGCTGTTTCAAGGTCGCGGATTTCACCGACCATAATGACGTCGGGATCCTGGCGCAGCAGGGCTCGCAGGGCTTTGGCAAAGGTCAAGCCGATCCGCTCGTTGATGTTGACCTGGTTGATTCCCGGCAGGTTGATTTCCGCAGGGTCTTCGACAGTGCTGATGTTGATGGAATCGTTGTTCAGCATTTGCAGAAAGGTATACAGCGACACCGTTTTGCCGCTACCCGTGGGGCCAGTGACCAGAATCATGCCGTGTGGTTTCGCCAAGGCTTTTTCAACAGCCGCACGCTGGGTGTTGTCAAAACCGAGTTGCTCAAGCTTCAGCAGTGATTTGCTGGAGTCGAGCAAACGCATCACGATTTTCTCACCAAACAGGGTGGGCAGCGTACTGACCCGGAAGTCGATTTTGCGTTCATCGGCCCCCAGGGTCAGTCGAATGCGGCCGTCTTGGGGTACCCGGGTTTCGGTGGTATTCAAGCGGCTCATGATCTTGATTCGCGCCGCAATTTTTGATTTTGCGGCGAGCGGCGGCTGCGAGGTTTCCTGAAGCACGCCGTCGATTCGGAATCGAACCCGGTAACTTTTCTCATAGGGTTCAAAGTGAATGTCGGAGGCACCTTTTTTTCAGGGCATCACTGAGCACTCTCTGAACGAATCGCACAATGGGCGCATCGTCGACATCTGGCGAAGCTTCCTCGTTGTTCGAATTACCTGCATCTGATTCAACCTCGGTCAGCAGGCTTTCATCCATGCCCTGAGAGGGGTCGTTTTTCTCTATCCGGTTGAGTAACTTGTCATATTCAACCACGACAGGCTCCACCTGCAGTTGAGTACGAAATTTCAGTTGCTGAATGGTACTCAGGTCGGTTGGGTCGGCCATGGCTACACTGAGCGAGCCGTGGCGGCGATTCAATACAAAAGCCTCCAGCCCCTTCTCAGCTTGAATCAAATCTGACTCAAGGCCTTCGCGGGTATCGTCAAACTGGCTGAGGTCGAGCAAAGGGTAGCCAAAATGCTGCGAAACGGTGCTGGCCAAAAGCTCGGCACTCACCAATCCGTTGTTCACAATCCACTCGGCCACTGAACGGCCTTGGGCTTCCTCGGCGGTCAATTGCTCCAGCTGGGCATTGTCCAGAATTCCTTTGGCGGTCAGTGCCCGCACAAGCCCCGAGCTTTTGACAATTGCACTACTGATGCTCATAGATCAAGGTCCTTGAAAGTGAACGGTTTGGATCAACAGCTGTATTGCCCAACTATGCGTATTCAGTATGTACTTATCAATCACCTAGGCGGATGTTTTTCATGCAGATCAACTGTTGCGATTCACCGCAACATCGCACAACATGGCCAGTGCTTCGGTGTAAGGATTGCCGGTCAGCGTCCCTAGGCGGGTTTTGGCCGATTCGGAAAGTGCCTGTGCCTTGTCTCGGGTGTAGGCCAGCGAGCCGGTCTGCTCAATGCTTGCCATGATGGCGTTGACATCCTGAGTGCCACCGTTGGCAATTGCGTCCCGAATTTGGGTTTGTACTTGCGGTGCAGCATGTTGCATCGCATGAATCAGGGGCAGGGTGGGTTTGCCTTCACGAAGGTCGTCGCCCACGTTTTTGCCCAAAGCAGCACTTTCTCCTGCGTAGTCGAGCACGTCGTCGATCAGCTGAAAAGCGCTGCCTACTTCTGCGCCAAATCGACCCAGGTTGGCGACCGCCTCCTTGCTTTGACCGGTCACAATGCCCGCCAGACGGCACGATGCCTCAAATAGCTTCGCGGTTTTGAAGTCGATGACTTGCATGTATCGAGCTTCAGTGACATCGGGGTCTTTGCAGTTCAACAACTGCAATACTTCGCCTTCAGCGATGGTGTTGGTGGCTTCCGACAGCACGTCCATGACGTCCATCAAGCCAATTTTTACCATCATCTGAAACGAGCGGGAGTACAGGAAGTCGCCCACCAGCACCGCAGCAGAATTTCCGTACTCGGCATTGGCAGTCAGGCGCCCTCGGCGCATGTCTGATTCATCGACCACATCGTCGTGCAGCAGTGTGGCCGTGTGAATGAATTCAACAATTGCTGCCAATTCAATGGCTTGCTGCATTTGTTGCGGGTTGGCGCCCAGTGCCCGGGCTGTCAAAATGACCAATGCGGGGCGCAGGCGTTTTCCACCTGCGTTGATGATGTAATCGCTGATCTGGTTGATCAGGCTGACCTCGGAGTGCAGACTTGTTCGAATAACCTGATCAAGTTGCTGCATGTCGGCCGCGATGGGGGACAACACACTTTTCACACTGGGCGCTGGGCTGGGCATGGGTTCACTGCATGTCTGGATGATTTATGTTGCGCATATTGTACTTGAGGGTGTTTGCCAAAAGCCGCGTTTCGTGAGCAGAATGAACGATGAATGATCACAAGGCTTTGACAACATTGCACTTTCCAAGCATAATTGCGGGCTATCCGAATTTTTTCGGGTTTATATCATTGAAAGTTTAGAGGTCAACTATGTACGCGGTCATAAAAACCGGTGGTAAACAATACAAGGTTATCGCTGGTGAAAAACTTAAAGTAGAACAGATACCTGCTGACATTGGCCAAGAAATCTCTCTGGACGAAGTGCTTGCCGTTGGTAGCGGTGACACCGTAAAAGTGGGTACTCCACTGGTTCAAGGGGCTTCGGTCAAGGCAGTTGTTTTGGCACACGGTCGTCACGACAAAGTGAAGATCTTCAAGATGCGTCGTCGCAAGCACTATCAAAAGCGTCAAGGCCATCGCCAGAACTTCACTCAAATCCAGATCCAAGCCATCAACGCTTGATAGAGGAGAATGACTCATGGCAAGTAAGAAAGGCGGCGGCTCTACGCGCAACGGACGTGACTCAGAAGCCAAGCGACTGGGTGTGAAGGTGTTTGGCGGTCAGGCAATCAATGCCGGCGGCATCATCATTCGCCAACGCGGTACACGTTTTCATGCTGGCGACAACGTCGGCATGGGCAAAGATCACACATTGTTTGCACTGACAGACGGTCAGGTGCAGTTCTCAGTGAAAGGCGCCTTGCGTCGCAAAACTGTGAGCGTGGTCAGCGAGGGTTAATCCTTCGTTTGCACCGCACACCGTGCTTGGTCCAATAGCCCTGCATTGCAGGGCTATTTTCGTTTTGGGCCAGGTGCATTCGTTTTTAAAGTAAATCGGCACAGCTGTCGGGCGCGGTCGTTAGGCGCAGTTATCAGGAACAAGCATGAAATTCATCGACGAAGCAACAATTGAGGTGTTCGCAGGCAAGGGCGGTAATGGCTCTGGCAGCTTTCGTCGCGAAAAATTCATTCCGAAAGGTGGGCCAGATGGCGGCGATGGCGGCAAGGGCGGTAGCGTGTTTGCCGAAGCCGACCGCAACCTGAATACCTTGATTGACTATCGCTTTTCAAAACAACACCGGGCCAAAGGCGGTGAAAATGGCCGTGGCTCCGATTGTTATGGCGCAGCCGGCCCTGACATTGTTTTGAAAATGCCGGTTGGCACCACCATTGTGAATGCTGAAACCGGCCTGGTTGTAGCTGACCTTACTGAGCATGGTCAGCAAGTGTTGATTGCCAAGGGCGGCGATGGCGGCTTGGGCAACATTCACTTCAAAAGCAGTGTGAACCGGGCACCACGCCAGTTTACCAAGGGCAAAGACGGTGAGTCCGCCCGCTACAAGCTGGAATTGAAGGTGCTGGCCGATGTGGGTTTGCTGGGCATGCCCAACGCTGGTAAATCGACCTTGATTGCCGCAGTGTCAAATGCTCGCCCGAAAATTGCAGACTACCCTTTTACCACCCTGCACCCTAACCTGGGTGTGGTGCGCATTGGGCATGCGCAAAGCTTCGTGATCGCCGATGTGCCAGGTTTGATCGAAGGTGCCGCCGAAGGTGCAGGCTTGGGCCACCAGTTTTTGAAGCATTTGAGCCGAACCCGTGTGCTGTTGCACCTGGTCGACTTGGCCCCTTTCGATGAAAACGTAGACCCAGTGTACGAGGCTGCGGCTATCGTGGAGGAATTGCGCAAATACGACGAAGACCTTTGGGCCAAGCCACGCTGGCTGGTGTTGAACAAAATCGACATGATTGCGGAAGAGGACAGGAAAGCGAAATCGACGATTTTGTTACCCGCTACCGCGAGAAAACAGGTTGGCAGGGCCAGGTTCACCCCATTTCGAGTTTGACTGGTGAGAACACGGCGAACTTGATGCGTTCGGTGTACGAAAACCTCGTGCAGCAAATGCAGGTTGAGTTTCCGCCCGAGCCTGACGCTCGCTTTCGCGAAAGCACAGGTACACTCATCAATCCTCAAGAAACTGGCGACGATCAGGAGTAATTTCCGTGGCAGAGAAATCTCTGGCAAATCAACGTGTAGTAGTTAAAGTGGGCAGCTCCCTGGTCACCAAAGGTGGAAAGGGCGTGGACATGGAGTCCATACGCGCCTGGGCAGCGCAAATCGCTGAATTAACCAATCAGGGCTGCGAGGTGGTGCTGGTGTCCTCGGGCGCAATTGCCGAGGGCATGAAACGCTTGAAATGGGCCAAGCGCCCGCGCGAAATTCATGAGCTTCAAGCCGCTGCTGCGGTGGGGCAAATGGGTTTGGTTCACGCCTATGAAATAGGCTTTGCTGAACATGGCCTGGTGTGCGCGCAGGTGCTGCTAACCCATGCCGATCTGGCGGATCGCGAACGTTACCTGAATGCACGTTCCACCCTGTATTCCTTGTTGGGCCACAAAGTGGTGCCCATCATCAATGAAAACGACACCGTGGTCACTGACGAAATTCGCTTTGGTGACAACGACACCTTGGGTGCCTTGGTCACCAACTTGGTGGAAGCGGACACCTTGGTTATTTTGACCGATCAAGTGGGCCTGTACAGCGCCGACCCCCGCAAAAACCCGGATGCCAAATTCATCCACGAAGAAACCGCGGGCAACCCAGAGCTTGAAAAAATGGCAGGCGGTGCTGGCAGCAGTGTAGGCACTGGTGGCATGATCACGAAAATTCTGGCGGCCAAGCGCGCCGCACGAAGTGGTGCTGCAACAGTAATTGCCAGTGGGCACGAGCCCAATGTGCTCGTTCGCCTCATGAAGGGCGAAGCTGTGGGTACCTACCTGAAAGCACCGCTGGGCCGCCTGGCTGCGCGAAAGCAGTGGATGGCCGACCATTTGAAATTGAAAGGCTCACTCCTGCTGGATGCGGGTGCCGCAGAGGCTTTGCGCAAGAAAAAGGGCAGCCTGCTTCCCATTGGTGTCACCGGTTGTCAAGGCAATTTTCAACGTGGTGATGTAGTCGCCTGTTTAAGCCCTGAGGGCGACGAGGTGGCGCGTGGCCTGGTGAACTATGCGGCTGCTGAGGTCAAAAAAATTGCCAAGCAACCCACCAGCGCGATAGAGTCCATCCTTGGTTATCTGGATGAACCTGAGCTGATTCACCGCGACAACATGGTGGTATTGGCCTAACACGAATTGGAGTGCGCCTATGGAACTGTCGATGTGGAAAAACAGCGGGCAGTTATTTGAATGGAAAGGCCACTCCATATTTGTGCAAGACACAGCCGCCGCCAACAAACCTGTTCTGCTGCTCATTCATGGTTTTCCCACCGCCAGTTACGACTTCCATTTGCTATGGCCTGAACTGGCCGAAACTCATCGCCTGATTGCATTCGACATGCTGGGCTATGGCTATTCTGACAAGCCGCGCACCTGGCGGCATTCCATTTTTAATCAGGCCGACATTGCAGAAGCTTTGCTGAAAAGCAAAGGGGTTGAAGAATGCTCGATGATTACGCATGACGTGGGTGACACGGTGGGGCAAGAGCTATTGGCCCGACATGCGGAGGGAAAGCTGAGTTTTCGCCTGCGGCGCGTGGTGATGCTCAACGGCGGGCTTTTTCCAGAAACACACCGCGCCATTCTGGTCCAAAAACTGCTGCTCAGTCCTCTGGGCTTTGTATTCACACGCTTCATGAAAAAGGAAAAGTTGGCTGCCAGCCTTCGCAGCGTATGCTCGGAAGGGCTGAGCGATGCCGACATTGATGCGGCGTGGACGTTGATGGCCCACAAAAAAGGAAACTTGTGCATGCACCTGCTGATTCAGTACATGCGTGAGAGGCGAGAAAACCGCGATCGTTGGGTGCAAGCCTTGCAGAAAGCCGACATGCCATTTGCACTGATCGACGGTGTCGAAGATCCCATTTCCGGCGAACACATGGTGCAGCGCTTCGAGGAACTGGTGCCTAGCAAACAAACCATTCGACTGGCTGGTTTGGGGCACTATCCGCATTTGGAAGACGCGGCGAAAGTGTTGACTGTTTTAAAGCCGTTGCTTGCGCACTAGCCCGATTTTGATTAACCCAAAATAGTGGTTTTTGCTCTGCATTATCTCTGTTGATACGCTTCGCCTTTTCTTAAGGGGTAGCCATGTCATACGAGGCGGATTACGAATTTCTTTCCAAATTAGAGGGCGGGTGCAGAACCGGCGGCTACATACCTGATTTGGAAAAAAGTAAAAGCGGAGTAACCGTTGCCACAGGCTTTGATTTGGGCGCACGTAACGAGGATGATCTACGTCGACTTGGTATTCAGGGTTCTTTGTTTAAAAAGTTGGCACCTTATCTTGGGCTGAAAAAGCATGACGCTGCCAGGAAACTCGAGAAAAGCCCGCTAAGCATCTCTACGACCGAATGTCTACAAATTGATCAAGTGGTTAAAACCCATTATTTAACGCAACTGGCCAAACGTTATAACAACGCAATTTCAAGCAGTGCCACGAAATTCGAAGATCTAAAGCCTGAGTTTCAAACTGTAATTACCTCGGTATCTTTTCAACATGGGCTGGAATTGGCCCGATCCGCACCCAAGTTTTGGGCTTCGGTCGTCGCTCAGGATTGGAAGCTGGCAGTCAAAATACTTCGCAATTTCGAGGATCAATACCCCACAAGAAGAAATAAAGAAGCGGACTTAATGGAGAAGGCACTTTGAGAAACTACCTGCTATCTTTCGTTGCTGCGCTTATTGGTTGTTCAAGTGCCGAATCCCCGCAAAACGATTATTTCTGGCTTGATCCAAATGTGCAGGAGAAAGTACAAAACTCATCCGAGGAGCTATTAATTTCTAGACCTCTGCTTGAATTGACCAATGGCAGTACCGTAAGCAACTGTGAACAATATTTCCGACATGAAGGTGGTGTTGCCGAGTCGGCAGCGAACTACGCTGCACGCTCGCATTATTTGATCTGCGATGCATTGAAGCTGGCTGAAACATGGCCGCCAAAGCCCGACGGCAAGCCGCTTGATGAAGACCTGTCCTTGTGTTCAAGCTTAAATTTGACCAGTTTCAGGCATTCTCTTCGACCACGTATTGAAGCGGATGGCGCCACGCTGACCCAATTGTTTGGCGAGGAAGCGATACAGGGATTGAATACCTGTAGTTTCCAAGGAGAGGGTCGAAATTTTGTCCTGAATGCGGTTTTGCTTGTTCAGGAAAAGGAAAGGCCAAAAAGGATGTGGGTGTGGGTGATTGATGAAATATTGGACGCGAGTTATCGCTCTTATGTTCCGGTGTGGTTTGTTTTCGACGAGTCCAAAAGCATGTGGATTGCTACCCAATAAAAACGCGAACCAAGTGGTTCGCGTTTTTTATGTCGACTCAGGTTTTTCTTGGGTTTCCTCGGTTTTAACGGCGGGTTCCCAGTGATCTCCCCTTGGCAGTCGCTTGGGTCATTTCTGGAAAACAGCAGTTTGGCCAACTCTCCCAATGCTTGTTTGTACACTTCCCGTTTGAAATCAATTACGTTTTCAAGTGGAACCCAATACTCGTTCCAACGCCAGGCATCAAATTCGGGGTGTTCAGTGGCCCGCAGGCTGACATCACAATCCCTTCCAACCAATTTCAGCAAAAACCAGATTTGTTTCTGGCCTTTGTAGCTTCCCCGCCATTCCCGTCGAATCCAGTGATCAGGCACGGTGTACCGCAACCAATTCCTGGTTCTTCCTATAATTTCAACATGTTCTGGCAACAGGCCAACTTCTTCGTGGAGTTCCCGGTACATGGCTTGTTCAGGCGATTCGCCATGTTTAATCCCGCCCTGCGGAAATTGCCAGGAATGTTCACGAATTCGCTTACCCCAAAAGACCTGCTTTCGGGAATTGGTCAAAATAATGCCGACGTTGGGACGGTAGCCTTCTTTATCAAGCATACGCGCCCCGCAGATTTCTTTACAATTCAGAGTCATTATAAGCACGAGCTTGCGTTTGTACACCTAGGGTATCCGCGCTGCGAGCGGATAAAAGTACAATCGCTGTTCTAACCAATTCATTACTCACGAGTTTTTTGCAAATGCGCGCCACCCAGTTTTTTTTGAATACCCTGAAAGAAGCCCCTGCTGACGCTGAAGTGATTAGCCATCAACTGATGATGCGGGCTGGCATGATCAAGCGTTTGGCCGGTGGCATTTACACCTACATGCCCGTGGGGCTGCGCTCCATTCGCAAGGTAGAAAATATTGTTCGCGAAGAAATGAACCGCGCGGGTGCTCTTGAATTGCTAATGCCCGCTGTTCAACCCGCTGAGCTTTGGCAAGAAAGTGGCCGCTGGGAAAAGTATGGGCCCGAGCTGCTGCGTTTGAAGGACCGTCATGACCGTGATTTCGTGATTGGCCCTACACACGAAGAAGTGATTACCGATGTGGTACGCAAGGAAGTGAAAAGCTACCGCCAGTTGCCCTTGAACCTGTATCAGATTCAAACCAAGTTTCGCGATGAAATTCGCCCACGTTTTGGCGTGATGCGCGGCCGCGAATTCGTGATGAAAGACGCGTATTCATTCGACCGTACTCAAGAAGCTGCCCTGAAAACCTACGATGTCATGTACGACGCGTACCGCCGTATTTTTACACGCCTGGGATTGAACTTTCGTGCAGTGAATGCCGACACCGGTTCAATTGGCGGCAACCGCAGCCATGAGTTTCACGTGATTGCCGACACGGGTGAAGATGCAATTGCGTATTGTCCAAGTTCAGATTATGCCGCCAATGTGGAGCTGGCTGAAGCGGTTTGCACCGCGCAGCGCCCAGCCGCCAGCAAGGCAATCGACAAGGTGCACACTCCCGGTAATTCAACCTGTGAAGCCGTTGCAGCGCAGTTGGGTTTGCCTTTGACCGCAACGGTGAAGAGCGTGGTGTTTGCCAACGAGTGGCTGGATAAAAATGAAACCAAGCCGGCCAAGAAGGTACAAATTGTATTGGCACTGGTGCGCGGCGACCATGAAGTGAATGACATCAAGCTTGGCAAGCTGACCGGTGTACAAGAGCTGCGCTTGGCCACAGAAGCTGAAATTGTTGCTGCGTTTGGCACCCAACCCGGTTATTTGGGTCCCGTTGGCTTGAAAGGCGAGGTGCGGGTTGTGGCTGATCGCAGTGTCGCCGCCATGGGTGATTTTGTGTGCGGTGCCAACGCCGCAGACTATCACTACGCTGGCGTGAATTGGGGCCGTGATTTGCCTGAGCCCGAGGTGGCTGATATTCGAAATGTGGTTGAGGGCGATCCCTCGCCGGATGGCAAAGGTGTACTGGCCATGTGCCGTGGCATTGAAGTGGGCCATGTGTTTTATTTGGGCACCAAATACTCTGAAGCCCTGCAAGCCAAGTTTCTGGATGAAAACGGCAAGCCCGCAGTGATCGAAATGGGTTGTTATGGCATTGGTGTTACCCGTATTTTGGGTGCAGCCATTGAGCAAAACTTTGACGACCGCGGCATTATTTGGCCATTGAGCATCGCGCCTTTTGAAGTGGTGTTGTGCCCGATTGGCTACAAGAAAAGCGAAGAAGTGAAGGCTCAGGCCGACAAGCTTTATCAGATGCTGAAAGACGCTGGCGTGGATGTGATGCTGGACGACCGCGATGAGCGGCCAGGTGTGATGTTCGCTGATTGGGAGTTGATCGGCGTGCCGCTGCGGGTTACCTTGGGTGACCGTGGCCTGAAAGAAGGCAAAGTGGAGTTTCAGTCTCGCGATGGCAAGGTTGAAAAACGCGATGTCGAAGTTGGGGAAATTTTTGAGCAGTTGCGTGTTGAACTTGCCAGCAGGCAAGTCAGTTTGTAATCCGTTTGCCCGGTTGGCCTGCAGTGCCCGCCGGGCGCTTGCGCTGGCTATGGCTGTATTGGCTGTCGCTGGTGTTGGTTCGCCAGTTTTTGCCAATCAGCAGTACGAACCCATGGCGGACCATGTTCGCCTGGCGCTTCGCACCGCCTTGAGTGCCCCAGCGGCACCACGTCCAATTTTTGATTCCGTCGGCCATCGAATTGACTGGATGGCCGAGATGTCGCGCCGCTTGGCCCGCCGTGTTCCCGATTTCACCGAGCGAACAGAACTCATCAAGATTATTCGCTATGAAGCGCAGCGAGTTGGCATTGACCCTCAAATTATTTTCGCCCTGATTGAAGTAGAGAGTAACTTTCGAGCCGATGCGGTTAGCCATGCCGGGGCCATTGGCTTGATGCAGGTGATGCCGTTTTGGACTGATGTGTTATCGAGGGGAAGTTCTCGTGAGTTGTTCGAACCGCGAGTGAATATTCGTTATGGTTGCCTTATTTTGCGGCATTACCTCGACATTGAAAAAGGCAATCTGGACCGGGCCTTGGGGCGTTACAACGGCAGCCTTGGAAAAATGACCTATCCCAACCTGGTGTATGACCGTTTGGATCGGAATTGGGGCTACAGCTATGTTGAACCTCCGAAGCCTGCGCCTCGAATTGCGGGTGATTTTTGAGCTGAACTTGAAGGTTCGCCGTTTCGATTTATTGCCCACTTCGCGTGGGTTGTTTGTGTCGCACTGGACCGGTGACTTGGGAGCTGAA
>NZ_MQVZ01000001.1:350758-359904 GCF_002954425.1 Limnobacter sp. SAORIC-690 | reverse complement strand
GTCACCCGGCCAACTCCCTTCTACTACCACGCGACTCACGGCTGGTTTCATCGCCCAATCGGCGGCGGTGTTTCGATCGCCTCGCCTTCAAGAAAACCTGCCTTGCGTGCCTAGCAGGGCCGGTGTTGCCCAGCATGGGCGACAGAGAACGGACCCGACCCGCAGTTTAGGAGGGTCGTTCTCAGGCATCGCAAGGTTCAGCAAGGGATCAACAGGTTTTCTGGCGAGAGATCGGAACACAACCCGATTACATGCCTGGAAACCCGCCGCCTGGCGGCATGCCGCCACCCGGAAAGCCACCTTTCCCGCCGCCACCCATTTTTTTCATCAACTTGGCCAAGCCACCTTTCTGCATGCTTTTCATCATGTCGCGCATTTGCTCAAACTGCTTGAGCAAGCGGTTCACTTCTTGAACCTGTACGCCAGCACCTGCTGCAATACGGCGCTTTCGAGAGGCTTTCAAAATATCGGGCTTGGTTCGTTCGGCAATGGTCATGGAAAAAATAATGGCCTCGGTGCGTTTCATCTGCTTCTCTGCGGCGGTGGCATCCACATCGCCCGCCCCTTTCATCAATTGGCTGGGCAGTTTGTCCATCAGGCCTTGCAGGCCACCCATGTTGCGCATCTGGCTAATTTGCGCCAAAAAGTCGTTCAGGTCGAAAGCCTTGCCGCTTTTCAGTTTTTTCGCCAGTTTTTCGGCTTCGTGTTGGTCAATGCCTTTTTTGGCTTCTTCCACCAAGGAAACAATGTCGCCCATGCCCAGAATTCGGCCCGCCACGCGGTCTGGGTGGAATTTCTCAAAGCCGGTCAGTTTTTCGCCCACACCCATGAATTTAATGGGCTTGCCGGTAATTTGGCGCACGGAAAGGGCGGCACCGCCTCGCGCATCACCGTCCATCTTGGTCAGTACCACGCCGGTCAGGGGCAAGGCCTCGTTAAAGGCTTTGGCCGTGTTGGCGGCGTCCTGACCCAACATGGCGTCAATCACAAACAGGGTTTCAGTCGGGTTCACCGCAGCATGCAAAGCCTTGATTTCATTCATCATGGCTTCGTCTATGCCCAAGCGGCCCGCCGTGTCCAGAATCAGCACATCAAAAAACTGGCGTTTGGCGTGGTTCAGGGCAGCCAGTGCAATGTCCACTGGCTTTTGGGTAATGTCGGATGGAAAGAACTCGGCGCCAGCTTGCGCGCTGACTGTTTTCAGCTGCTCGATCGCCGCAGGGCGGTACACGTCGGCTGAAACGGTCAGCACTTTCTTTTTCAGGTTGTCTTTTAAATACTTGGCCAGCTTACCTGTGGTGGTTGTTTTACCGGCACCTTGCAAACCCGCCATCAAAATCACCACGGGGGGCTGGGCCGCCAGGTTGATTTCTTCTGTTTTCTCGCCAATCAGCTTGATCAACTGTTTGTGAACAATGCCCACCAAGGCTTGGCCGGGGGTGAGGCTGTTCAGCACTTCCTCGCCAAGCGCCTGTTCTTTCACCTGGTTGATGAACTCTTTCACCACCGGTAGGGCCACGTCGGCCTCCAGAAGCGCCAAGCGAACTTCCCGCAACATTTCCTGCGTGTTGGCCTCGGTGATGCGGGCTTCGCCTTTGATATTTTTGACAACGCGCGTTAGGCGATCGGAGAGGTTTTCAAACATCGTGTGGTGCCCCTGACTCGTGCTATGAATCGAGTAAACTGATTGGTATGAACAACACAATATTGTACGCGTTCGCAGTGCCCCTGCTGTCCGCCTCGGGTGGATTGGCGGCGCTGAACGTTTTCGGCAAGTGGTCTGCACCCGCCGCGTTAAACCGCGCGCTGGTTGCTTTGGCCTTGACGGTCTCGGGTTATTTATTGGGCACCTTGTTGTTTCAAACCGATGGCATGCACTTCGGCTTTGTTCTGGGCCTGATGTGCGTGGCTTGGTTGGCCTCACTGGTGGCCTTTGTAGAAAGTTTTTTCAACCGTGTGCCGCTGCTTGAATTAATTGTGTTCCCGCTGTGCGCAGTTGTATTTTTGCTGCCCTTGTGGATGGGGGAAGATTCCGCCATTCGAATGGCAGGCGATCATCTGTTTCAATTGCATTTGTTGATCGCGCTGGCAGCCTACAGTTTGTTGGGTATTGCCGCCGCCCATGGCATCGTGATGGCGTTTCAGGAAAAAGCCTTGCACCAGCCTGTGGCCACCACCCAGGAAAACCGCATGGTGCGGGAGCGGTTGCTGGATCAATTGCCCTCTTTGCTTACCATGGAATCGATTCTGTTCCGGCAGCTTTGGGCTGGCTTTGTGTTGTTGTCGCTTACCCTGATTACCGGCTTTCTGTTTTCCGAAGAATGGAGCGGTAGCAGCTGGCGCTTTGATCACAAAACCCTGTTTGCCATCATTTCATGGTGTTCATTTGCAGTGCTTCTGGGCGGGCGTGTGGTATTTGGCTGGCGCGGAAAAGTAGCCCTGCGTTGGTGTTTGGGCAGCTATGCAGTATTGGTGTTGGCTTATTTTGGTACCCAGTTTGTGCTGGAGTTTATTTTGAAAAGGGCAGTTTGATGGGTCGTATTCTGTTTTTCCTGGGCCTGGCGTTGGTGGCCTGGATTCTTTTCAAAAGCTGGCAGCGCAAACAATTGGGTGAAAAGCCCGGTGTAGACGTTAAACAAAAAGGCAATCTTGGCCGTAAAACCCAGGAAGAGATCATGCCTTGCCAACACTGCGGTGCCTACAGCCCCATGTCTGAAGGTGTGATGATGCAGGGGCGCTTCTACTGCGGCATGGAGCACGCCAAGGCGGCCGGAGAGAAAGTTCGCTAAGTTTTGAAGTGCATTGACCTTTAGAAGGGGCACGCCATGTGGCTGGACGAAGGCTGGATTGAAGAAGACTGGGTGCACCGCCTGCAAAGCCCCAATCAGGATGCACGCCCCATGGGCACTGTAGTGGATACCCTGGTTGTTCACTGCATCAGCCTGCCCGAGCGGGGGCGAGACCCCGCGTTAATCACTGACCTGTTTTTGAATCGACTCGATTGTCATGCGCATGTTTCATTTGGCGAGTTGATTGGCCTGCATGTTTCTTCGCATTTTCTGATTGATCGAGACGGATCGATTACCCAATTTGTATCCTGTGAAAAACGGGCCTGGCACGCTGGAATTTCAGCCGCAATGGACCGTAGCAATTTCAATCATTTTTCAATTGGTGTTGAATTGCTGGGCGATATTTATACCCCATTCGAGCAGGCTCAATATGCCAGCCTGAAGCGTCTTGCTTTGGAGTTACAAGCACGTTATCCACTGAGATATGCCATGGCGCACAGCGAGATAGCACCCACCCGGAAAACTGATCCGGGACCCTTCTTCGACTGGAAAGGTCTTCGTAAATCAAACACCTACGAACTTCAGATTGACGGCCTTTGAAAGGCCGTTTTTTTGTTGCACTGCGGTTATCCCAAGCTTGTCCACAACTTGTTCACAGGGGATAACTGTGTGCACAAGTTGGGGATAAGAAAGTGTTTGCCAAATCGTGTTTCGACCACTACAATTAGTTCCAAGCCACATACAAAACACAAGATATAGTGGTTGCCGGTTGTGCCCCACTACAAAAACAAACCCTCAAGAACACGTATATTCCAGGAGAAAGATGCATGCTAACTAGCCATGGACCCTCAGATTTGGCGAGCAATTTGGCAACTGATGCGCCCTTGTCCACCTCTAAGCCTGCAGGTGCAGCGCCCGTGGTTGACAGCGCGTACTCAAACTACAAAATTATTCGCCGAAATGGTGCCGTGGTTGGTTTTGAGCCCAGCAAAATTGCCGTGGCCATGACCAAAGCATTTTTGGCAGTGAATGGCGGTCAGGGTGCAGCTTCCGCACGCATTCGCGAACTGGTTGAGCAGATGACTGGCAGCGTGGTGAACGCACTGGTGCGTCGTCAGCCTTCTGGCGGCATTTTCCACATCGAAGACATTCAAGACCAGGTTGAACTGGCCCTGATGCGCTCCGGCGAAGCCGAAGTGGCGCGTGCCTATGTGCTGTATCGTGAACGCCGCGCCCAAGAACGTGCTGCCAAACAGGTGGAACAAGCTGAGCAGCATGCCCTGAATGTGATCGACGGCGACATCAAGCGCCCACTCGACGTTGAGGCACTGAAAGCGTTGATTGAGAGTGCTGCGGTTGGCCTGAATGAAATTGACGTTGCGCACCTTCAGAAAGAAACCCTGAAGAACCTGTATGACGGCGTGAAAATCGATGAGGTGTTCAAGTCGGCAATTCTGGCCTCACGTGCCATGATCGAGAATGAACCCAGCTACACACTGGTTACTTCCCGCCTGTTGCTGCACACCATTCGCCGTGAAATTATTGGCCGCGAAATTGCGCAAGACGAAATGGCGCAGGTGTACCCTGAGTACTTCCCCCTGTTCATCAAGAAAGGCATTGCCGCTGGCCTGCTCGATAATCGCCTGGCCCAGTTTGACATGAAGAAGTTGGGCGCAGCCCTGAAGTACGAACGCGATTTGCAGTTCGACTACCTGGGGCTGCAAACTTTGTACGACCGCTACTTCCTGCACGTGGAAGGCACCCGCATTGAAATGCCACAGGCGTTTTACATGCGCGTGGCCATGGGCCTGGCCTTAAACGAAGTGGACCGCGAAGCACGCGCCATTGAATTCTATGAAGTGTTGTCCACATTCGACTTCATGAGCTCTACGCCCACATTGTTCAACAGCGGCACCATTCGTTCACAGCTGTCTTCTTGCTACCTCACCACCATTGGCGACGACCTGGACGACATTTACGAAGGCATCAAGGAAAACGCATTGCTTTCCAAGTTTGCTGGCGGCCTGGGTAACGACTGGACCCCCGTGCGTGCATTGGGCAGCCACATCAAGGGCACCAACGGCAAATCACAAGGTGTGGTGCCATTCCTGAAAGTGGTGAACGACACGGCTGTTGCTGTTAACCAGGGTGGCAAGCGCAAAGGCGCGGTGTGTGCCTACCTGGAAACATGGCACCTGGACATTGAAGAATTCCTGGAACTGCGCAAGAACACTGGCGATGATCGCCGCCGCACCCACGACATGAACACCGCGAACTGGATTCCCGACCTGTTCATGAAGCGTGTGATGGAAGGCGGTAACTGGACCCTGTTCAGCCCATCCGACTGCCCAGATTTGCACGACCTGTACGGCAAAGCCTTCGAGAAAGCCTATGTGGGCTACGAAGAAAAAGCCGCGCGTGGCGATTTGAAATTGTTCAAAACCGTGGAAGCAGCCAAGCTGTGGAGAAAAATTCTCTCCATGCTGTTTGAAACCGGCCACCCCTGGATTACGTTCAAAGACCCTTGCAACATTCGCAGCCCCCAGCAACACGTGGGCGTGGTGCACTCATCCAACCTGTGTACAGAAATTACCCTGAACACCAACGAGAACGAAATTGCGGTGTGTAACCTGGGTTCTGTGAACCTGACGCGCCACTTGAAGCCTGCCGACAACGGCGAGCTGGTACTGGACCACGAGAAGCTGCAGAAAACTGTGGGCGTGGCCATGCGCATGCTGGACAACGTGATCGACATCAACTACTACGCAGTGGCCAAGGCACGCAATTCAAACCTGCGCCACCGCCCTGTGGGCATGGGCATGATGGGCTTTCAAGATGCGCTCCACATGATGCGCAAGCCTTATGCGTCACGTGATGCAGTTGAATTTGCCGACGAAAGCATGGAAGCCATTTGCTACTACGCTTACGAAGCTTCAACCGAGTTGGCTGCCGAGCGCGGTGCGTATAGCACCTTCAAGGGTTCGCTGTGGGACAAGGGCATCATGCCTTTGGATTCGCTCAAGCTGCTGGAAGAAGAGCGTGGCGGTTACGTGGAAGTGGATACAAGCAGCCGTATGGATTGGGACGCACTGCGCGCTCGCATCAAGAAGCACGGCATGCGCAACTCCAACTGCGTGGCCATTGCACCCACAGCAACCATTTCCAACATCATCGGTGTGGCCGCTTCCATTGAACCGACATTCCAGAACTTGTATGTGAAGTCGAACCTTTCGGGTGAATTCACCATCGTGAATGAACACTTGGTGCGCGACTTGAAGCGCCTGGGAATTTGGGACGAAGTGATGATTTCTGACCTGAAGTATTTTGATGGTTCAGTGATGAAGATTGACCGTATTCCGGAAGACCTGAAGCGCCTGTACGCCACCGCGTTTGAAATGGACCCACGCTGGCTGGTTGAAGCTGCAGCCCGTCGCCAGAAATGGATTGACCAAGGCCAAAGCTTGAACATTTATATGGCTGGCGTCAGCGGCAAGCGTTTGGATGACACGTACAAACTGGCCTGGATTCGCGGTTTGAAAACAACCTACTACCTGCGCACCATTGGTGCCACACACGCCGAGAAATCAACTTTGGCCGGTGGTGAGTTGAACTCGGTGAATGCGGAAGGTGGTGCATCTGCCGCGTTTACATCGGCCCCGGCCACTGGCCTGGTGCCCAACCTGCCTGAGCAAGAAATTGAAGGCAAGGTGTGCACCATGCGCCCAGGCGATGCCGGCTTCGACGAGTGCGAGGCTTGCCAGTAAGTTTTTTGAATAAAAGACCAGCGATTTGGGCAAGTTACCAAGACTTGCCCAAGTGAATAAAAATGAACATAATGACACTGTGACTTTATACAGTGTATTAGTTAAGGAGTTAGAAAATATGCTGTCTTGGGACGATGAGTTTGATGCAGCCATGGGCAAAACAGCAACTGCTGCCAAGCCCCCCGTGCAAATGCCGCCTGCCATGGGGTCTGTGGCCTCGGGTTTTGCTGCGCCTGCAGCCAGCCAAGGTTTGTATCAGCAAGCTGCGCGCCCTGTGGTGCAGCAGCCTGCCGCTGAAGGTGCAAAGGCTGGCCGTGTAAACGCTGCCGACAAGCGCGTAATCAACGGTACAACCGACGTGAACCAGCTTGTGCCCTTCAAGTACAAGTGGGCTTGGGAAAAGTACCTGAGCCAGTGCGCCAACCACTGGATGCCACAAGAAATCAACATGGATCGCGACATTGCGCTTTGGAAAGACCCCAACGGTTTGACTGAAGACGAGCGCCTGATCGTGAAGCGTAACCTGGGCTTTTTTGTAACAGCCGATTCACTGGCTGCCAACAACATTGTGCTGGGTACCTACCGCCACATTACAGCGCCCGAGTGCCGCCAGTTTTTGCTGCGCCAGGCGTTTGATGAAGCCATTCACACCCACGCTTACCAGTACATCGTAGAAAGCCTGGGTATTCCTGAAGCGGAAACATTCAACGCGTACAACGAAATTTCCTGCATTAAGGCCAAAGACGATTTCTTGCTGCCGTTCATTGATGTGTTGACCGACCCCTCATTCAAAACCGGCACGCTTGAAGCAGACCAAACACTGCTGAAGAGCTTGATCGCCTTTGCCTGCATCATGGAAGGCATGTTCTTCTACGTGGGCTTTGTGCAAATTCTGGCGCTGGGCCGCCAGAACAAAATGATTGGTGCTGCCGAGCAGTTCCAGTACATTTTGCGCGACGAGTCTGCACACTGCACATTCGGTATCGACCTGATCAACACCGTGAAACTGGAAAACCCACACCTTTGGACCCCGGAATTCAAGGAAGAGATCAAGGCCATGTTCCGCAAGGCTGTTGAACTTGAACACGCGTATGCCGTAGACACCATGCCACGCGGCGTGTTGGGCTTGAATTCTGCCCAGTTTATGGAATACATGAAGTTTATTTGCAACCGCCGTTCCAACCAGATTGGCTTGGGCACCTTGTACGAAGGCGCAAGCAACCCATTCCCATGGATGAGCGAAATGATGGACTTGAAGAAAGAAACCAACTTCTTTGAGCGCCGTGTAACTGAGTACCAAACTGGTGGTGCGTTGAGCTGGGATTAATCCACACTCACAGTTAAAAAGTGAACTTAACAGCTTAAAACTGAACTGTTTTCAGCTAAGAGTGAACTGAATCAGAGTTTTGAGGTGGCGTGCTCAAGTTGAAGTCAATGCACGTGGATGTTCCTTGAGAATCGGACTGGCGATATTTCTTGGATGAAAAATCGCGGTCCGGTTCTGGAAGTTGAAGCTTAAAATTGGACTGACCGCCGTTTCTAGAAGTTTTAAAGAAAGACTCCACGGAAGTTTATTTTTAGTAAGTCACGTAAAAGAGTTGCCAGATGCAGGCAATCAGAAAACAAGTTTGACTAATTCAAACTCAAGTCAAACAGGGGACACCAACTAGGAAGGGGAATTTTTCAATCCTTGATTAGGAGGCACTCCTGTGCAAATCACCGAAGCAAACAAAGCATTAGCCGAAGCCCTCGCCCTTGAAATTGAATTGCCAGAGTCGGCATACATTAGGGCGGCTGAACGATATGAAGATCTTGGAGACTGGTTCAGTCGAGATCTTTCTTCAATACGTGAGTTTTCACCTCACGTCCATTCACAAGGATCTTTTCGACTCGGAACAGCGATTCGTCCCCTAGGTCAAACTGAAGAATATGATCTTGATCTCACCTGCAGGTTAGATCGTGGCATTTCCCCAAGTACTCATACACAAGCAGAACTAAAAGGCTTGATCAAGGCTGAGCTGAAATCTTATCGAAAAGCGAGGAACATAGCCGATGATATTGAGGAAAAGAATCGTTGTTTGAGATTAAGTTACCGTGACAGTCTCGCATTTCATATGGATATTGTTCCCTCAATTCCAGCTTCATTGCCACGGATAAGCCAAAATTTGATTCTTCTTGAGTCAAAACAAGTTAACCGCTCGTTAGCTAGCAGCATTTCTAACAATGTCTTATTCATTACTGATCAGCGTGAATCAAACTTTGATCAGATCAGCGATGAATGGCCAGTAAGCAATCCAGAGGGATTTGCCATTTGGTTTGAATCAAGGATTCAACTGGGTATGAAAAGCACTGAATGGCCAGGTGTGAGGGCCGGTGTTGAGCCACTCCCTCTCTATAAAAAACGCTCTCCCTTGCAACAGGTGATCCAGATCCTAAAAAGGCACCGCGATTATTGGTTTCGGACAGCACCCCATTTGAAGCCTGTATCAATCATCATTACGACACTTGCAGCAAGGGCCTATAGCGGTGAGGCTGATGTTTTGTCTGCGCTGAAGTCAATTGTCTTTGGTATGGAAAATCATGTTAATCATGA
>NZ_MQVZ01000001.1:247377-349978 GCF_002954425.1 Limnobacter sp. SAORIC-690 | reverse complement strand
CTGACAATCAAGGGCCGCTGATCCGGCGGTCCCATCTCCCCAATTTCTAAAAAACTTCGTGTTTTCATTTCTTCGTTGTCGGAGATTTAGGCGTGGCGCGCGTTGCAGCCTGGTTATCTCTCGGTCAGCTCATGCCTGCCCGGAAAATGAGCGATTATTCAGTCCCAAAATAAGCTGAAAATCAGTCTCAAAATAAGTGTTTTTGTCACCGAAAATTTAACAATTATTGGCTATTAGTTGCATTTCGGAGGAAGAGGGGTAATTTGCTAAGTGATTGAAAAGTCTAGAAGTGCAGTCTTATTCTTAATTGAAAGACACGTTAATTTTCCAGTTGCAAGCCGTGATGTAAAAGAAAGCAGCCTTCGGGCTGCTTTTTTATTGGGCCTTTCAAGTATCACCCTGAGTGGGTGACAGCAACCTAAATTTCTACCCTCTATAGCTGGCTGACTACACTTCCTGATTCTTTAAATTCTTGGAGTTGGGGCACCATGCCAGCAGATCTGTTTTTGAAATTGGGCAATGTGAAAGGCGAGTCGGTTGACTTGAAGCATGCGGGCGAAATGGAGCTGCTAAGTGCACGTTGGGGCATGCAAGTGGCGGTGGGTGCCAATGGTGGCGTGTTGGCCCCAGCAGGGCGCGCGGAAGTGAAATCTTTACGTGTTGAAAAGCGCGTAGACCGTGCTTCCCCCACGCTGCACGCACAAACCTGTATCGGTCAGCTTTACGACACCATGGTGTTGACCAAGAGAAAGTCGGGTCTTGTTCCACTTGAATATTTGCGCATTACTTTCAAAGACGTGATCGTGAGCGACATTGATATTTCACTGGGTGCGGGTGAAGATGGTGACCTTGAAGTAGTCACCTTTGCGTTCACAGAATACAAGGAAGAATACAAACCGCAGAACGGCGATGGAACGGGCGGTGCTGCTGTCACCGCCGGTTTTAATTGTATTAAGTGCGTGAAGATTTAACTTCGTTCTGGAGGCGTTCATACGCCTCCACATGCTGGTTGAACAGCCTCAAGTTGAGTTTGCGGATTGGGGCGGGCAGGTGGTACTTCACGTAGTCGTGGCGCCATTTCATGAATTCATCGAAATTTTCCAGATGGAACTGAGTGCCTGGAGTCATTTTCTCAATCTGAATTAAGCGGAAACCTTCACCTAGAAATAGTCCGACACGATAGGCGAGGATCATTGTGATCATCTGAATAATTCCAATTATTTTTACGTTTGAGACTAATCCAGGTTGATCTGCAAATTCATTGATAAACCAAAAAAGATAAGCTCCACCAATTAAGCAAAGTGGCCAATATAACCAGTGAATGAAAGGAAGATTTTTCATTGAGCCGAAGGTTCGGCTCTTTAGGTCGATGGTCAATAAAGTCCATTCGATGGTTGAATAAGATCGTAAAGATTGTTGATCTGATCGATTTCGAGCGATTGCGTAGGCTCCTAATGTGGAAGTAAGCAGTACGAGAAGGGCGAAGTTTGGATTGATAAATTCAATCCAACCACTCAATGCCAAGATGTCACCAGAGCCACTCACAAGATCCCAGTGATGTACGCCAATGATGAATGGATGCACGATTAACAAAAGAGAAAACTGAAAAATCAAGACAGAGCGAATCGGTCTCTTACTTCCAAAAAGCCACCAGTACCAGAGAGCAAAAGAGAGCAGTAAATTAAGTGTGATCGCAAAAATCGTATCTGAAATGGTCCAGTTTGTAGTAAACAAAAACGGGATTTCCGCCATAAGCAGGACAAAGCAGCTACTTAACAGAATCGCGATAAAGTTGTGTTGAGGCGGTGGTGCGCTGAGTGACATTATTCAGTCCTAATTTTGATTAGTTGAACAGAATCTTTGCTTTGTTCTTTACCCAGTCATCCGCGTCAGTGGCTTGGTAAAGTGCCCCAATCAATAAACCAGCGCCTAAGGCAACTATGACTAAGGGCGCCCCAGCTAAGCCACCTGCGATTGCCAATGTTGCCACTATTGCGCCTCCACCCATTGCCAGCAAATTGCCGGTTTGATTGGTTGCCGTATCCACACCGAATTGTTGCCAGTTGACACGTTGTCCCAAAGTGGCGTGGTGGTTGTAGTTGTTCATGATGTCGCTGATTAACGTTGGGCCGAAGCTTAGAACACCACCCACTTTGACCGAACCAAGCCACGGCGATGCTGTAAGCCTGCGCAACTCCCACATTTCATCTGAGGCTTGCCTGCTCAAGCTGAGTACCTTGTCGTATTTGAATGCATTGGGCCCCAGTGATTTGGTACTCATGTTCTTGCTGATTTGCTGAAATTGATTTTTCTCCAGCAAGGTAATTTGTTTGGCATTGGTTTGGCGTACCCGAATGAGTAAATCGGCGTGTTTGCTAAACTGGTCGGGGCCTTTAAGGCCCACGGCTTTCAGTTCCACACCGTTGCCCAGTTTCACTGTGCGCGGTTTACCGCTGGTCAGTGTGGCTCGCAATTCAGTTTTCATTTTTGAAGTAAAGCGCGCTTTGGCGGCGGCTTCAATCAAATTGGACAGGTTGCCCGGCAAGTTGGTGGGGCCAAACAACTGAGCAAGCAGGGCAGCGCTCACTGTGCCTTTTTCAAATGCACCTACTAGCGCACTGGTTTGCTGTGTGTTCAATTGTGATGTCATCAGCATGACCCCAGCCACAGGGTCTTGCTGCATTACCTCTGGCACCATCGCCAGGCTTACTTGGGCATCGGGCTCGAAGTGGCCGAGAAAATCCATTTCCTGATGCAGGTATAGCGGCGCTGAACCATCGTGGCTATTCAACGCACGGGTGTAGGCGAGTTGTAGCGATTGCGCTTTGCGCTTCAGATGGTCTTCGTGAAATGTGCGGGCTTGGGTGTTCATGCGGCAGCAAAATAAAAACGAGGCAAGCCGCAGTATGCGTGAAAGATTTTAAGGGGTAGAAATGAAGCGGTTTTTCGAAAAGGCAAGGGGGATGGAGCTTCCCCCCTGTATTTAGTTTTCAGATTTTTGCCATGGTAGCTTTTCGTAAAACTCGCGTACCTTGGAGTACGCTAAATCAAATTCGGGCAGGTTATCTTGAATGTCGTTTGCAAGAGTGCGGTAGCCATCCGCCGCCATGTTTTGCACGGCTGGGTCTCTCAGGCTGTTTGTTGTGGCTTCAATTCCTTTGGTGGTGCAAGTTGTTTGTATGCATTCCAGTAAATCGATGTGTTCCCCATGGCCAGTGAGCGGTGCGTTCTCGATCAGAAAGTAAAGGTCGTAAACATCTTGGTACCGGTTTCTTTTCCGGATAGGTTGCTGCAGCAGCGACCGATATTTCTCTGCCATCAAATTGACCAAGCTATACACATGCAGTTCGTCAAGGTCGCTAAGCCGAAGCATTTCAATATCCAGTACTGCCTCGTTGTAGCTGAAATCAATTTCGACAATTTGTGGGGACTGCTTTGCAATTAGGCGGCGCATGGCAGATGGGTTGCTTGGTGCTGCATACCCAATTCGCAGGTTAAGTGTAGGGTGAGTGCGGTTGTTGCCGGGTGGGTTTATTTTCGAAGATTGAATGGTGCAGTGGGTGTTGTAAGAAAGTAGTTGGTTGAAGTATTGAATTTGGGCTTCAAGTTCTTCGGTCAATTCCTTCTCGTTACCTTGTTGGTAAAGTGCCTTGGTAGAAAAATCGGCGTCGCGGGTGAAGCGGGTGCTGTTGTAGCGAATGGCCATTAACATGCCACCTTTCATCACCATTTGCGTTCGAAGGGGCGCGCTGCTACCGATTGCAGACAACACAATATGAGCAGCCTCCCGAAAAGCTTGTTGCTGTAAGGGTGCGCTGGCAACCCATTCGGCTACATTCAGGGTTTCAATCTGCTTATTCAAAAGTGTTCTCGTTGTTCAATAAAGAGGGTAGGTTGATTGATAGCTTCCACCGCTCAGAATAAAAGGGTTCGAATTCGGCTTCGGGATCAAGTTTTCTAGACCCACCCCGCTGGGCAAACTTTTCCCAGTCGGCAAAAGCTGGGTGGTCAAGCTTGCAAACCTCGGACAGTAGGTAGCCAGCCCGAACCTTATCAATTGGCGCGCCGTGGGTGTTCAGTTCATCTACAATAAATGGCAAGTACTTTTTGGCATGGTTGGTGTACATGTCTACAACATGTTGCAGGCCGCCGCACAAAGCGGGTTCTCGAAGCATGTCCAGAAAAACCCGACCAATTGTTGCAACGCGCAGGCTGCTGTGTGCTGTGGTGCGAAAGGCGCCCTGGTTTGAACGTTCAAGCAGGTGCACGGTAATTCCAGATAGTTTTTTGAAAGTAGGGCGAATTAGTTTTGGATAACCCAGTTTCAGAAAATTTTCAGTTTGCTGCCCAAGGTCGCGGTTCATTTTTGCCTTAGCCAATGCTGCCCATTCAGAAGCTTTTGGCCGCGTTAAATAAACCAGCTGCGAGAAGCGGTCGGTTAAGCCGTAGTGTTCCATTGCGCTAAGGTGAGATACGTAAGCGAAAGGATCCAGACTGCATGCAAGTTCAATTGTCGTGCTGCGTTCATACCCAAACAGCTGGAACCCGCGTGTTTCTGCAAAGGGTTCAATGGGACGTATTAAGTGGAATTGTTGAAGTAGTTTTAAAACTTCTTCGAGTTGTTTTTTTGTGGCTGCGGTTGTTGATTTTTTATTCGGGAGGCATTGATATACCAGGCAAGCCAATTCATAATGCGTAACAGCTGGGCCATTTTGTTTGGCCAGCTGCGCAGCAATGGTTGTGGCTATATTTTCGGTTTGAATTATTTTAGTGTTTTTTGCCATGCGTTAACATCCGTCCTAAGGACGGATGTTAAACGCATGGCGTAGTTTTGTCAAGAAGACTTTTTGTTTCGCTTATTGTTGGTGATTAATGTGCTGGGGAGGTGATATTAAATAGGGTGTGTGGAGACGATGAAAGTGAATTCAAAAGTAGCTGATTTGAGGCGGAGGCCCGACTTGCTCGCATTAGGGCGGGAGGGAAGACATTGAAACTGATTGAGGTGAAAAAGCTGGTGTGTGAAAAGGTAGGCTACAAAAGAGTAATCAATTCTAAATGATTTGCGTGTCCTGTTGCGGTGAAAAGAGGGACTTATGTTCAGCCATTGCGGGCCTTCAAGGTATAGTTACGTAGGTCAGCTATCGGCCAGGAGTGATGGGCGGCGAGCTGCTGTTAATGTTACACGCGCATATCTCAGCATCCGCGCGATCATGACTTCCTTTGGGCATAGGACTATGAAGCGAAAGAAGTACGAGCAGCGAAAGCAGCATTTCATACCAGCATGCTACCTGAAAGCCTGGCTGGATCCTTCGGCACCGAAGACAAGCAAGAACACCCCGTACGTTTGGCTGTTTGATAAGAAGGGGCAAAACCCAAAGGCCAAGGCGCCCGAGAAGATCTTCCGTGAATCTGATATGTACACACTGACCACACCCGATGGTGGCGATGACCTCCGGCTCGAGCACAGCCTTGGAACTGTGGAGTCGAACTTCACGAAGGTAAGGGCCAGTAAGTTCAACTTTAAGCGCCCTCTCACGAAGGGGGATTGGTTATGGGTATGCTTGTTCGCTGCTACGGTACACAATCGCACCGCGGCGAGCCGCGATCACTTCCTCAGTCAGATGGAGGAAGTGAAGGAAATGTTCGAAAAGGTCGCAGGCCCCGACTGGGAAACTAGAACCATCGAGCCAGAGCTTCCAGCTCACGTTGATCGGTCGAGGGCTTACATTCCTCAACCAGGGGACTTCGACAACCTGAAGGAAATGACGACTACAACGCTGCTCAATTCAGCCGCGGATGTGATACTTCCTACGCTGCTTGGTATGCACAAGACTGTGCTCTACACAACTGACCCTCTCGGGTTCATCACTACGGATGCCCCATCGACGTGGTGCGACCCAACAGCTTATCGTCGACATCCATTCGAGCGTGCCGTCGGTCTAGGAAATCCAGCGATTGAGATCACGCTACCAATCTCCCCAGCGCAGTGCCTTTTATTCACGCATCACCCCGTCGGCCCGCTCTACGCCGAGATTGGGTTAGACCGGGTCGATGCTCTCAATCACCGGCATGCTGTCCATGCACCAACCACGGTTATAACTCAGAGCAAGGAAACGCGAGACTTGTGGTTTCAGGTTATAGAGCCACCTGCCGATTCATGGGAAGCGCTTCACCCTGATCCGGATGAAAGGCGCAGGTGGACCAGTCCGGATTGCCCTCTTGAATTGCGTGATTTCATTCAACGTGGACATTTCGATCGCCAGCGCTGAACTGGAACATTTGCCAAGTCCTTCTGCTTATATTGAGTGTTGATCTTCAAGCACTCGAAAAGCCGCTTCGCAGGTATTAATGTCGATGGCTTTATGCCCAAATTGGGTCGAAAGCAGTCATCTTTCAAGAAATAGGTGAAGTCCGCTCCGGCCGAAAACCAGCCACTCATTTCACCCTCAAACCACCGTCAAAAACTCCGCCACCACAACCATTTCCTCGGCATCCTCAGCACTCAGCACAATCGCTTCGTGCTTGTCATTTGTCGATTCTGGTTTCAACACAATCACGCTGTTCACCACGCCATCTTCACCAAAATGCTTCTCGCTTTTGTAGCGTTTTATGGTGTACTGACCACCCAGTTCTGGGTCTGAAATTCGGCGGTGTTGTACCACCACAATTTTTCCGTTTCGGGTGCCCTGCGGGTTGAAGTGAAACAGGCACCATGCGCCGGGTGGTATGCGTTTGTTCATGGAATCGCCTTCAACACGCGCCACAAAGTAGCCTTCGCTGGCTCGCAGGTGGGCGGGCAGTACAACATGGTCAAACGTGTCAGCCTGTTGGTAGTCGCTAAACTGCCCAGCGGCAAACTTCAAATCAAAAATGGGCACGCTGTTGGCGGCCTCTTGGCCAGCTTGCACTATCGGTAGGTCCAGCCCTTCGTATTTGTTCAACATGGGTGCCACCTCCACGTGTTCAAAACCATTCACCAGTGTTTGAAAGTGTGCGCGTGTCTCGTCGTCGGTAAAGTAAACGTAACATCCTTTCATGCCTCGAGTCATCAGGGTTTTGTAGGTATTCTTGATCACAGCATCGGCCATGGCCAAGTTCTTTTCCCGGTTTGTTTTCAGTCCGCCCTTAAACCCTTTGATGCTTTGGTCCATATTGCTGCGCTTGAATGCGTCAGTAAGCACTTCGCCATTGCGCACCACGAAGTCGGGTCCAACAATTACTCCAACATAGTCAAGCTCCAACCCTTGGCAGGTGTGAATGCAACCCACTTGCTCCACGCTATTGGGCTTGATAATCCATGTGCTGCCATCGTCGTCCAGGTTCCATTGGGCCTTGTAATCTTGTTCAGGAAACTCGATGTCGAAAGCATTTGGGTTCTTTTTGCTTTTCCAGTCCCAACAGTAACCAGCCACCACACGGGCTTTGTTGTTCGTTTCGTTCTTCTGGCGAATTGCGTTGTGCAACGCTGTGGGTGAATCGAACACTTTGAAATCGAAATCCAATCCGTCCAGGTTCAAGTTGGCGGTGGGTTTAATTTGTAGGTGGTGGTTTAGCCAGGCAATGTAGCTGTCGCTGCCATTACAGCGAAATTGGGAACGTAACTCTTGCTCAACCACTTCCGCGCCCAGGGCCTGCGCCCATTTGCGAATTTCCGCTTTGCTGCCGATGTCTTTGAAGGTAACGCGTTGGTCTTCATCCACGAAAAAAATGCACAGCTTGCTGGCGTGGATCAATTCTTTAATTTGGTTTTCGCCCAAGTTGCCGTACAGGCCACTTTTTTCATTCAAGCGGTGGGCTTCGTCCACCAGTAACACATCAAACTGATTGGCCTGGTTGTCCACATATCCGCCAGACCCACGGAATAAATTTGCGATGCGTGTCTTTTTAAACGTGCCGGTCAGCTTGGCTTCGAACACCGCGCGGGGCGCTGCATTTTTCGAGACGTATTGGCAAACCATGCCGCGCTGTGTGAATTCGCTGAGCAGGTTGATGGCCACCACCGATTTGCCCGTGCCCGGGCCACCTTCCACGATCAGCACGCGTTTGCTTGAATCATTGCGGGAATGGGCCAAGTCCAACGCCATTTCATACACCAGCTTTTGGTCGTCGATCATCAAAAACTCGCGATTGCCCTGCAGCATATTGCTCAGGCTGTCGGCCAGGTTTTTGGATGGGCGAATTTTCCCGTGTTCAATGCGGTACATCAAGTCGTTCTGGTCGCCGTACTTCACGTGCCTTTTTAAAAACTCAGAAAGTTTGCGCGCGTCCTTTGAAATGAATACGGGTGCGCGGTCGGTGTGGGCTTTGTAAAACGGGTCGTTGATAACCTGGGCACTGTTCAAGTTGTGCAAATACGCGCAGGCACTGAGGCGCACCTGTTCGTTTTGTACCACCTCGGAATAATCTTCGATGAGTGCGGCATACGTCCACGCTTGGTAAGACGGGTGGGGGGTGTTGATATTGCCTTTGCCCAGCCAGGTGTTCACCACCGCGTCTTGCTTGGTGGCTTGAACGTCGCTCCATTGCTTTAATTCAATGATGACGGCGCTTTCCTCAAGCTGTGCATTGCGGCCCGTCAAAATAAAGTCAATGCGCTTGCCGGTTAACGGAATGTTGTATTCGATGGAAACCAGCGAGTCGCCGGGAATTTCGGGGTCGTTCAACACCTGGCGCATTTCTTTCATTGAGTTGCGCCAAGAATTGACTTCTGATTCGCCTGCTCTGCGGAATAGCTTGCGCTGAAATTCCCGGTGAATGGCTTCATGAATTTGATCGTCCAACACGTCGTCGAGGAACTTCGATTTGCAGGCGGTGTAAACGATCATTGTGGGTGTGGTTTGTTCTTGTGCTTTGAATGTATCAGGAAACCTTCGTTGAATGAACTATTTCAGGTGGGGTAATTGGGGGCTACAAATGGGTGGGGAGGTTAAACAAAGCAATAGAACTGAATGCCGGTAATTGTTACAGAAGAGGCTCGACGTTCTTGAAATGGGTGGTTATAAATGAATAAACACGTGGGTTCGAATTTTGAAGATTTCTTGAAAGAAGAGGGCATTCAAGAAGAGGCAGAAGCTTTGGCCATCAAAAAAGTGATTGCCTGCATGATTGAGCAAGAGATGATTTCAAGATCAATACCGAAAACTGAAATGGCACGCAAAATTGGAACCAGTCGAAGTCAGTTGGATCGATTGCTGGATCCCGAAAACACCTCGGTTACTTTGGCAACGCTTGTCAAATCGACAGCAGCAATCGGGAAAAAAATGATCATTACCTTTGAAGATTGTCCACAAACAGTTGTTGCTTAAACCCCCACCAAATTCCTCGCCACTGCTTCAGCCACTTCAATGCCATCTACACCGGCTGACAAAATACCACCCGCGTAGCTGGCACCTTCGCCGGCAGGGTAAAGGCCTTTGACATTCAGGCTTTGGAAATCGTCGCCTCGCGTTATTTTCAGGGGCGACGAAGTACGGGTTTCTACGCCGGTCAACACGGCGTCGTGCATGTCGAAACCTTTGATTTTTTTGCCGAATGCCGGCAAGGCTTCACGCATGGCCGTGATTGCGTATTCGGGCAATGCGTCGGCCAGGTCAGTCATCTTGACGCCGGGTTTGTACGATGGTTCTACGCTGCCAAGTTCAGTCGATGCTTTGCCCGCAATAAAGTCGCCCACCAATTGGCCGGGTGCCTCGTAGTTGCTGCCGCCCATCACAAAGGCATTGGATTCAAGCTTGCGTTGAAAGGCGATGCCTGCCAGTGGGCCACCGGGATAGTCGGCCGGGCTAATTCCCACCACAATACCCGCGTTGGCGTTGCGTTCGTTGCGGGAATATTGGCTCATGCCGTTGGTGACCACGCGATGTTCTTCTGACGTGGCGGCCACCACGGTGCCGCCGGGGCACATGCAAAAGCTGTACACCGATCGGCCATTGGCAGCATGGTGCACCAGCTTGTAGTCGCTGCGCCCAGCAGGGGGTGGCCAGCGTGTTGCCCCAGGCGGGCACGGTCGATCAGCTTGCGGGTGTTCTATCCGAAAGCCCACTGAAAATGGCTTGGCTTCCATGTACACGCCGCGCTCGTGTAGCTTGGCAAAGGTGTCGCGGGAACTGTGGCCCAGCGCCAGCACCACATGGTCTGCGCGCAGTTCGTAAGTGCCACCGTCTTTCAGGTTCTCAATGGTCAGGCCGCGAATGTGGCCGTCTTCAATGTGAAAGTCGCAGACGCGTTGTTGGAAGCGAATTTCACCACCCATGGCGATGATCTGCTCGCGCATGTTTTCTACCACTTTCACCAGGCGGAAGGTGCCAATGTGTGGTTTGCTGACCAGCAAAATTTCCTCGGGTGCGCCAGCCTTGACAAACTCGGTCATCACTTTTCGGCCCAGAAAGCGCGGGTCTTTGATTTGGCTGTACAGTTTGCCGTCTGAAAATGTACCGGCGCCGCCTTCGCCAAACTGCACGTTCGATTCGGTGTGCAATATACGTTTGCGCCACAGGCCCCAGGTGTCTTTGGTGCGTTCGCGTACCTGTTTGCCACGTTCAATCACAATGGGTTTGAAGCCCATTTGCGCCAGCATCATGGCCGCAAAAATACCGCAGGGGCCAAAGCCAATTACCACCGGGCGAATGGCTGGGGCTTCGTTCAGTTTCACTGGCAACTGGTAGACCATGTCGGGCGCAGGCCGAATGTGCGAGTTGGTACTGAATTTTGCCAATAGTTGCGCTTCAAGCTGAGCGCTGTCCAGTTCCACATCCACGATGTACACCAACAGCAGTTTTTGTTTGCGCGCGTCGTAGCTGCGCTTGTAAATACTGAAGCTTTTGAGCTGGTTGGCTGAAATTTTCAGTGTGCTGCAAATTAATGCGGGCAGGGCGTCTTCAGGATGGTCGAGTGGAAGCTTCAGCTCGGACAAGCGGATCATGGCGGGTGTACCTTGTGGATCTGTTTTTCGGATCAAGGCCGTATTTTATGCTTTTACCCGCCAAAGTGCACTTATTTCACCGGTTTTAGAATCACATAGGCCAGGCAATCTGGTTTCTTCATCTGAAAACCGAAGTCGATTTCTCCCCAGGAGTTATTGGCTGTGTAGGTGGTTGCTTCCTCCAAAGATTTACCACGAGGAATTTCGGTGATCTTCAGGTTCTCGTATTGTTGATTTAGCTGAGGCATGGTGATGCATTCGCCTTCCAAGTGCATCAGTAACATACCTGGGCTTTGCGCGCCTTGCTGAGGCAGTCGAAGATCAATTGTGCTCACCTTGACCTCACCTGCGAATTGAATACTTTGACCCTTGTAAAACTTGAAATACTCATTGGAATGTCGAGTATCGTGGGCAAGTGTTTGAACCAGTGTTTTTTCGACATGCGCCAAAGTGAGAGAAGACTGGGTTTGAATATCGTCGATCAAATTCCAGATGGAACGGTTCAGATTGATCATTGTGTTGTCCTTTGACGCGTGTGTAATCGGTTGGCTGGCGCTGTAGAGCAGGGCAAACAACAGGAGCAGTTTTCGACCCGCATTACTTTTTCCCGCCATAATTTTTGTCATACCAGCCACCGTAATAGTCTGCATAATTTTGACCTGTTGTCGATGTGATTTCATTGGCACCGAATTGTGAGCCAATTTTTCGATAGGCGTTTTGAGCATTGCCATCTTTTAAGTACTGGTTGTAAGCCCGAATATAGCTTGCATGGTTTTTCGGGTTGCCGGCAATACCGATGTCGGGGCCACCTGCTTGAATGATTTCTCGTTGAACCTGAATGTTCTTCATGGTGGCAGCCCCCTCGTCATCCAGGGTGCCGTTAAGGTATGCCTGCCTTGAGCTGGTGTCTAACTGATAAGGGTGCAAGGCGTGGCCCACTTCATGGGCTAAAACCTGCGTAGCCTGATTGGCATCGCCTCTCAGATTGCTGTCCAGGGTAATCGTTTTCTCTCTGCGGTTGGCGTAGGACCCGCCTCCCGCCGCTCCGTAGTCGACCTTCCAGCCCTGACTCTGCAGAGTATTCAGGTTATTAACCAGTGTGGGCGACTTGCCAATTAATGTGTCAATGCTTTGCCCGAGTTTGCCTTTTAGTGGAGAAGCCGTGGAGGGGGTATCGGGTGCTGGTGAGTTTGGGGGGTGGTTTGCTGCTGATGCGATCAAGGTGGCACCACACGCAATTTTGTGACCGTGCAGGGCCACAGCCATGTAGTTGTCGGTGAATGTGCTCAGTCCCTCGACAATCGGGAATACATGGGGTTTGCACAAAGGGCAGGTGACCATGTCGCCGACCCTGGCGATGGGTCGGCCTTCAACCGATGTGGTGGGGCTGCCCGAGATGACCACGCCACCGTGGCTGGTGGTGTCGCCGATCAGGATTTGTGCGCGACCCTGTATAAGAGGCCTTGATGACATGCGATCAAAAGTAAGTGGTGTAGCTCCTTGAGTAATTAATCCGTGGCCGTGGTTCCCTTGAATTTCATGGCTTGTGGATAAAAATTCCTTACCTGTAATACTTGCGCAAAGCCAGCAAGGGTATGGCATACAACACCGCAAACCCGGAATTCAGAACCGCGTTTTGCCAGAAGCCGCTGTACAGCGAAAATGCGGTATCGGGCACATACCAAAGCAATACAGAAATTGCGATCATGTTGCAGGTCTGTTTGGCGTCCTCAATGTTCAGCTTGCGCACCAGCATGAAAATCAGCGCGCCCCAACCCACCAACACTGAGCCCATCACCGCATGGGCCAGTTCAATATACGCAGTGGCTTGTGGGTCGAAAGCTGCAAACTGTTCGGTGTTCTGGAATATCAACAATCCAAAAGCCTGTTGAGTCAGCCCTGGTGCAAGCACCATGAGCAGGCCAAACAGCACTGTGAATTCGGCGGTGTAAGTAAGCCAGTTGATCCAAAAGGTGGGCGTACTTGTTGCACGGTTGTGCATGGTGCTGGTTTGCATGGCAGGTCTCCTGACGTGGTTGAAAGTGAATCAGTTCAACACCAGTTTGATGAGATCAGGGTCATTGCAGCAATAACCTGCGAGGTCATAGATTTCAGAAATTTTCCGTGGCAGTATGAGCACATGCATACACAAGCCCCCACCCATACCGCCGGAATTCGCCTGCGCAATTTGCGCACTCGACAAAAGGTCAGCCAACTTGATTTGGCCTTGCGCGTTGGCGTTTCCCAGCGCCACTTAAGTTGCATTGAAACAGGCAAAGCCAGCGCCAGCAAAGACATGTTGTTGGCACTGCTGGAGGGTTTGGATGCGCCACTCAACGAGCGCAATGAAGCGCTGGTGGCTGCGGGCTTTGCGCCCTTGTTTGGCAGCCGGCCGATTGATCACCGTGAAATGGGCACCATCAATGAGGTGATTGATTTGATGTTGACTGCGCAGCATGCAGCCCCGGCCATGGTGTTGGACAGTGAATGGAATTTGCTGAAATTCAATCCCAGCTTTGTGCGCTTGTTGCAATTGCTGGAATTTGACTTGGCCGCATTGCAAGCCACACCGAATGTGTTGCTGGCGCTGACGGCACCCGGTGGCTTGGCCTCGCGCCTGGAGAACCCGGCCGAGGTGCTGGGTGATGTGCTGAAAAGGGCTCAGCGTGAGGCTTTGCACGTGCCCGCCTTACAGGCCATGTTGAAGCAAATTCCGCAATCAATGTTCGATACCAAACAGCCACAGAACTTCAACAACCCCACCTTGGTAACCCGGTTTAAAAGCAAGGTGGGTGAGCTTCGCTTTGTGTCAACTTTCACCAGTTTCGGGGCGCCTTTGGACATCACTGCCGCATCGTTAAGAATTGAACATTTGTTCCCCGCTGACGAAGCCACTCGAAAGGCGTTTGCCTGATGCGTGCGCTCTTGTTGTTTTTGCTGATTGCCTTGGGTGCATTCGCAACGTGGTGGTTTCTTCAAAAACCCAGCCACAATCGACAATGGGCTGATGATGTGGCCCACATGCTGCATGCCGATGTGAATGGCGACAAGGTGGTGTTGAAGAATGTGCGCAACTTTGAGTGGCGCACCGAAACCGATTACACCCCACGTTGGGAAACACGTGAATACGATTTAAGCCAGTTGAAAACCGCCGACCTGGTGCTGTCGCACTGGATGGGGCCAAAAATTGCACACACGCTTGTTTCATTCGGTTTTGCCGATGGCCAATACCTTACTTTTTCACTCGAAATTCGAAAAGAGCAAGGGGAAAAGTTTTCCGCATGGAAGGGGTTTTTCAGGCAGTACGAGGCGATTTTGGTGGCGGCCGATGAGGCGGACATTATTCGCACGCGAAGCAATGCACGTGGTGAGGATGTGTACATGTTTCGCTTGGCCATTCCGCCCGAACAATTGAAAACCTTGTTTTTGGCTTATGTGGAGCAAGCGAACAAACTGGAAAAAACCCCCGAGTTTTACAACACGCTGACCAGCAATTGCACTACCGTGGTGTTCGATATTGCCAAGCGAATTGTGCCTGATTTGCCCTTGGATTACCGCTTGCTGCTCAGTGGGTACTTCGCGGAGTACGCGCATGCGCAGGGCGGTTTGGTCGAGGGGTTCAGTTATGCCGAACTTCAAGAAAAAGGCTACATAGTGCCCCGTGCCAAGGCCATGCAGGCCGGTGAAAACTTTTCCGAAGTTATCCGCCGGGGCGTGCCTGGCATGTGATGTGGTGGGTCAGCAGCCACCCGCCCAGCGTGGGTCATTGATGTTGTAGCTGCGCGGTTTCATATAGTCCACCGGGTCGCGCAGGTAATCTACTTCGGGTGGGTTGGGCAGCTTGCTGACAGCCTCCAGCCAACTGTTTTCATAAGCCGAGGCCCCACCCCCAATACCGGGTGTCCAGGCGTCGTGGTGGTTGGGCAAGGCCACTTTGGGTTTGGTCAGTGCCACATACGCCAGGGCGTCGCGGTAGGCACTGGTCACCAAACCAAAACCCACAATTGCATTCAGTTGCACATCCACGCATTCGGGCAATTTGACCAAGGCGTTGGCCACGGCTTCGCTTTCTGCATTGCCTGCTTTCATCACTCCGGTGGAATTGTGCCAAAACCAGGCAAAGTCGCCTGCGCGGAAGTGATAGGCCCAGGTGCCACCTGCGGGTTGGCCCACACCACCGTCGTCGCGAAGTGTGCCCACAAACCGAAGTGCCTCGGCCAGGCTGGTGTTCAGGTAAGTGGGGTAGGTCAGCACGTCTGGAATGTACACAAGCGGCATGCCACCGCTAAGCAGGTCGGTGGGTTCAGCGGCAGAGTGAGTGTGCTGTACAACATGCACGGGCTCGACATCTTCCCAAATTTGAATGGCGCGTGTGCTTCCAGCACCTGGGTTGGTTTGGTCGCCCAGGTTCAGGCAGGGAAAGGTGTTGGGTATGCCCTCACTGGCGGCGCGCTCCCGGGCGATGTCGCACACATTGCTGCCTGCAACCAGCAGGGCGTTGCTCAAGCCGGCCACATAGCCGGCATCCGCAGCGTGGTCAAAGTGGCCGTGGCCAATGAAGATTGCCTCGGGTTGAATGGCGGCCAGTTCTTCGCGGCCAATCGGTACGTAGTTGGCATGCACGCCCACAATTTCCCAAGCGTCCATCAAGAACAAATGGCCCTTCATGCTCACGATAAAACTTGAAACACCCACCCACCAGAACTTCACTTGTTCAGGGTCCATGGCATTGGGGCCCAAAATGCGTTCACGCGTGGCTTGAAGTTCGGCATTCGCAGTGCCAGCCGCGGGCAGGGGTGCGAAGTTTGCGGGCTCAAACACATTGGGCCGTGTTTCGTTGGGACTGGTTCTTGCCGTGCTGGCGCTGCCTGTGTCGGAATTGCCACCCAGGCAGGCGGATAACAGTGGTGCGCAAAGCAGGGCACAGGCTGCAAGGCCTGTGCGGGACATGAAAGAAGTCATTGTTGTTGGTGTTGAATGTGTCTCCAACACCTTGTACTGCCACCAATGCGGTTTTAGATGCCCTTCACCAGCGGCGAGAAAAAGCGAATGATCTTGGTTAAGTCTTCTTTGGCTTCCGGCAAGGCAATGTTCATCGTCGGCCAAATATGCGGCATGCCGGGGCGGGTCAGCAAAGTAATTTGTCCCCCCACTTTCTCCACGGCATCACGTAGCAACACAGAATCGTCCAGCAAGCACTCGTCTTCACTGGCAGTCACCATCAGTGGTGGCAGGCCTTTCAGCTTGCCCAGCAAGGGCGATGCGCGTTCATCGGCGGGGTCATGGCCGCACATGTACAAGTTGGCGGCATGTTCAATCATGTGGGAGGACAACATGCTGTCGGTTTTGTCATTGCCTTCAATCGAAGGTGACAGGCGGCGCATGTCGGTGGCTGGCGAAATCAGCAGACCGCCGTGCGCGGGCAACTTTTTCTTCAATGCATGTTGCAGCACTGCCAATCCCAAATTGCCGCCAGCGGAATCGCCTGCCACGAAAATTGGCTCGCCAGTGGGTGTGTCGGCCACCAGCGCTTCAAAGGCAGCAATGCAGTCATCTAATGGCGCTGGAAACGGGTTTTCTGGCGCAAGGCGATAATCAGGCATGAACACTCGAAATCCAAGCGCATTGGCCAAGGCACCGCAAAAAGGGCGGTACATCGGTGGGTGACCCGCCACAAATCCTCCGCCGTGAATGTAAAGCAGAGCACCCTTGGGATTGACGGGAATCAGCCACTCGCCAGGTACGCCGCCCAAAGCGCCTTTGATGTGTTTCAAGCCTTTGGGAACTGGCGCCAGAAGGTTGGATGCGGCTGTCACCATGCGGAACCTGCGCACAAAACCGGCACCGTTGCCCCGGTAGCTTTTCAGGGCGATGCTCGCAATTTTGTTCATCACTTTGGCTTGAATGGACGGCATGGTGTTCCTCTTGGAAAGTGGGATGGGGTATTTATAGCACTGCCAGTGCTGGCCAGTTTACCCTGAGTTTTCAATGCACTTGATAAATTCGGACAAATCTGGAGGGGATTCGCAAACGCTGTTTTCAGGCCTGAAAAATCGGCACAATAAAAAAAGAGAAAAACCACACGGAGACACCATGGCGATATTCGACGAAGACATTTTGATCATTGGCGCAGGTTTGTCAGGCATTAGTGCTGCATGCCATTTGAAAAAGGAATGCCCCAACCGAAAGTTCACCATCCTCGAGCGCCGCACCACCATTGGTGGCACCTGGGATCTGTTCCGTTATCCCGGCATCCGATCCGATTCAGACATGTTCAGTTTCGGCTTCAAATTCAAGCCCTGGAAGAATGCGCATTTTTTCTCGCAGGGCAATGACATTCGCAGCTATGTGCACGAAGCGGCCACCGAGAACAAGGTGTTCGACCACATTCGCTTTCAGCGCAAGGTAAGCGACGCCAATTGGGACAGTGATGCGCAGCGCTGGGTGATCAATGCGGTGAATGAAGCGACTGGCGAACCCGAACAATACCGCGCCAAATTCATGATGGCCTGTGCGGGTTACTACAATTACGATCAGGGTTATCGTCCCGATTTTCCGGGTGAGAAAAACTTCAAAGGTTTGATTGTTCATCCACAGCATTGGCCAGAAAACCTGGACTACACCGGCAAGAAAGTGGTGGTGATTGGCAGTGGTGCAACAGCAGTTACGCTCATCCCCAGCATGGCCGACAAGGTTGAGCACATCACCATGTTGCAGCGTTCGCCGTCTTATATTTTTTCATTGCCCTCCGTGGATGCACTCACCAAAGTGCTTCAGAAAACCCTGCCTTCCAAACTGGCCTACAAGCTGAACCGCACGCGTACCATTGGTTTGGCGCACTTCATGTTCAAGGCCAGCAAAAGCAAGCCTGAGGTGGTACGCCGTTTCTTGATTGCCATGATGCGCAGGCAGTTGAAGGGTTCGAATGTGGACATCAAGCACTTCACACCCAACTACATGCCATGGGATCAGCGTTTGTGTCTGGTGCCTGATGGCGACTTTTTCAAAGCCCTTCGCAGCGGCAAAGCCAGCGTGGCCACAGACACCATCAAGCAGTTTGTGGCCAATGGCATTGAATTGAACTCGGGTGAGATTCTCGAGGCCGACATTATTGTGACTGCCACCGGTTTGAATGTACAAATGGTGGGCGGCATGAAGATTTCACTGGATGACAAGGCTGTCAACCTGAGTGAAAAAATGTTCTACAAAAGCGCCATGCTTCAAGACCTGCCGAACGCCGCAGTAGTTCTAGGCTACACGCATGCCTCATGGACTTTGAAATCAGATTTGGTGAGCGGTTTTGTGTGCCGATTGCTGAACTACATGGACAAGAAGGGCCACGCCGTGGCGGTGGCCAAAACGGCCGATGTTCAACCAGTGGAAGGCTTTACAGTATTGGGCGGCTTGAATTCAGGCTACTTGAAACGTGTGGCTGACCAGTTGCCCCGCCAGGGCGAGACCCACCCCTGGCACAATCGGCAAGACTATTACCACGACACCAAAACCTTGCTGGAAGACCCGGTGGATGAGCCCGGTTTGGTGTTTGAGCCAGCAAAGGCTGGTGGGAACAGGGCCAAACCGAAGTTGAAAGCAGTGGCTTGAATTTAACTGTCGCTGTCAACGAGGGTGAAGCGCCGGGTCATGCGCTCACCCACCTGTACCATTTCAAAAAATACATTCATAGGGCGAGTCCAGGCGGTGTGTGTGTCGCCACTCAGGGGGCGGTACACCACCACAGGGCTTAAATCGCTTTCTTGAATGGCCTGGCAGATAATTTCATACAGGCCACCTTTGTAGTGTCGGTAACGTTCGCCTGCTTTTACGCTGTGTAGTTGTTCCGGTACGTGGCTCATGGGTGTCTCCTGTGTTGTTCAAAGTCATATTTCTTGAATATTCAAGGTCATATCGTTAAACTGTACGGCTGTCCTTGAAGAATTGAAAGGAGTTCCTGAATGCCTGCAACCAAGCGAGCAACCGAGGAAACCAGCAAACCAGCAACAAAGCCTTTGACCAAGTCGGCTGTAAAGCCTGCCACAAAGGCGACTGATGCCAAAGCAGAAACGCCTGAAAGCAAGGCCCGCCCGGTGGCTACAACCCGCAAACCTTCCAAAACAGCGCTTTCTCCTTCTGAGGTAACACCGCTGGCCCTGCTAACGCCCAACAAGCCCGCGCGTCGCCGCAGGTCGGGTGCCGCAAAGCCCAGAAAATTGAAGGGGGCTACAACTACCTGGCCATTCCCAACCGGCTCAAGGCCTTAACCTGCTGAACGCTTCACTATGCTTCTAATCGATATTCTGCGCTTACTGCTGGAAACAGCCGCCAGCCTGCTTGCTTTTTGTCTGTTGCTGCGTGCGTTGATGCAGTGGGTGCGTATACACCCCAGCAACCCCCTGTCACCTTTTATTTTTTCCATGACAGACTGGCTGGTGAAGCCGCTACGCAAGGGCGTACCGGGCTATGGTGGCATTGATTGGGCCTCCATTTTTGGTGCTTTTGTGGTGTCTTTTGTGCTTCACATTGTGTTGGTGCTGCTTACGGTTGGGCTTTCCAGCGGCGGGCCTGGTGTGGGCGCGCTGATTACCCTGACCATACCCATTGCCATTTTCTGGGTGCTGCGCAATGTGGCCTATCTGCTCATGGGTATTGTGTTGATTCAGGTGGTTTTGAGTTGGGTCAATCCGTTCTCGCCAATCGCATCCATTTTGAATGAATTGTCGCGCCCTTTTCTGGAGCCGCTGCGCAGGGTATTGCCCACCATTGGCAATGTAGATTTATCGCCCCTGGTATTTTTCCTGATTTTGCAAATTGTGATGATGGTGCTGCAAAGCCTGATGCCAGGTTTTTGATTCTATTGAATCAAGATAAAAAAAGAGCACTTGTGAAAGTGCTCTTTTTCATTTGGCTTAGAACCTAATAGCTTCTTAGCGTGTAACGCGTGAAGTACCACCGCCACTTACAATCCGAACGCGGTCGCCGGGACGGAAGTCTTCACCCGCTGCATCTTGAACATAAGCGCGCAGGGTGCCGTTGTCCATGCGAACGGTGATTTCAAGACCCTGGCGAGTCGATGCGTTGCGCTCAATGGCTTGACCGGCCACACCGCCAGCCACTGCGCCCACGATTGCACCCACTGCGCGACCACTACCGCCGCCCACATTGCTGCCAGCAATGCCGCCGATAATACCGCCAGCAGCGGTGCCCACGCCGTTGGTGTCGCCTTGAATGGTGACTGTACGAACACTTTCAACTGTGCCCTGCTCGATAATTTGCGCTCGGCGGGTTTCACCTTCGCGGTACACTTGGCCCGAGCTGCTTTGCGTGGCACAACCTGCAAGCGCGGAGAGCGCAATCAGGGCCACTGCGCCGGTGCTTCTAAAACTGAACTGAATTGACTTGGCCATGATTTGATTTTCCTTTCAAGTTACCAGGGTTGTTGACCAAAAGCGGCGGTAAACCTGGACGCAATTTCTTCCCGGCTGTACTGGTAGGTTTGGGGGCCTTTCACTTCAATTTTCAGTGAACCCATCAAACTGGCCAGCCTGGCCGCATTCACAATGCCCATGCCTTCTGTGAGGCCGTAGAGCAAGCCGCCGCGGTACGCATCGCCACAGCCGGTGGGGTCGGCAATACGTTCAGCTTTAACGCACGGTATGTCGTGCCGTTGACCCTGTGTATACACCCAGCTGCCTTCCGCACCGCGTGTAACCACAAGCGCTTCCAGCTTGTCTGCAATTTGCTCCAAGGTCAGGCCTGTGCGGTCACACAACATTTTGGCTTCATAGTCATTGACAGCAGCGTAGGTGGCAAGTTCCAAAAACCGGTCAAGTTCGGGTTTGCCGAACATGGGCAGGCCTTGGCCCGGATCAAATACAAATGGAATGCCCGCTGCCGCAAACTGCTCGGCGTGTTGCATCATGCCGTCCCGGCCATCGGGGGCGATTATTCCCAAGGCAATGTCGCCTGCATCGCTCACTTTGTTCAGGTGTGAGTGGCTCATCGCACCTGGGTGAAAAGCGGTAATCTGGTTGTCGTCAAGGTCGGTGGTGATGAAAGCCTGCGCGGTGAACTCCTCGCCAATTTGTTTCAAGCAGCTGGTTTCAATACCCAAGGTTTGCAGGCGCTGAAAGTATCCACCGGCATCATGTCCAATCGTGGCCATGGGTACTGGTTTGCCGCCCAGCATGTTCAGGCTGTAGGCAATGTTGCCTGCGCAGCCACCCCAGTCTTTGCGAAGGCTTGGAACCAGAAATGCAACGTTCAGGATGTGTACCTGGTCGGGCAAGATTTGGTCTTTGAAGCGACCTTCAAACACCATGATGGTGTCGAATGCGATAGAGCCGCAAATTAAAACGCGTTTGGTGTTGGTTGGGGAATTCATTGTGAAACAGTCCAGTATTTAAAAATTGGCTCGGCGTTTATTGTTCGCTTGGGCCTTGGTCGAATAATTCAAGCCGAAAGCCAGTCGCGGCGCTTTCGGGTAGTTGTGTGTTCAGGGTGCTCAAGTTTAAGTATGCCAGTACTTCCACTGTTTTTTTGCCTGTTATCAACGGTGCCTGGCTGGCTGCATTCTCGTCACGCAGTTGGTAGTCGCCGGGGCTCAGTGATTTGCTGGCCAGCACCAGGCCTTGCGGGTCGAGCAATTCCACTTTCAGGTGGGGCCATCGGGCGGGCAGGGGAAGTGGGTTGTGCAAGGTCAGGTCAACCCGCAAATTGTGCTCATCCAGCGCTTGCAGGCCGCTGCCTTCAACGCGCAAAGCTTGGGTGGCAGGGCTAGCAAACAGCCGTTGAATGGCGGGCCCTGCATTGTTGATGTGCTTGGCGATTTCTGGCGTTTTTTGCAACAGGTTTATGCGCTGCCACCACAGTGCCTGCACACCGAGCGCCAGCAGCAGTGCAATACAGGCGGTTTTCAGGGCAGGGTTGCCCTGGTTGAAACTCAGCAGAGGTTTCGTGGGTGCTGTGTTGGCAAACAAGGCCTCAGAGCCAGTCCCGTCTCCGCCTGACAAGTTGTGGTCGCTGGTGCGGTTGTCGTCGCTTTGCCTGGGGCTTAGGTCCAGCTTTTGCCAGGCTTCGGTGTCGGCTGACGTAAGGTGTTCAATGCCGGAAAATACGGTTTGGCAATGCCCGCAGCGCACCTTGCCCTCGTGCATTTGCAGTTGGCCAGAGGTCACTTTGAACAAGGTATTGCAGTTGGGGCAGCGGGTGGCAAGGCTCATGGCACTAGTTTAACCTTGCTTGTCAATGGCAGGATTATCAGTTGGCAACTTGGTTGACAACTTAGTCAGCGGCTTTTTGGCCATGCAGGCATACCCAGCCATCGCGCTCTGCCCACACGGCCAGCTTGATCCATTGGCGGTAATGCGCAATCACTTCTTCAGCCTGTCGGGCCAACACGCCGGAAAGCACCAACTGCCCGCCCGCTTCAACATGGTTGCACAATGACGGCGCCAACACTTTCAGTGGGTTCGACAAAATATTGGCCACCACTATTGGAAACTGACGTTTGGCCAGTGGAAAGTCGGGCAAACCACAGGGCATTTCAACGCCATTGTTGCCCGCATTGTAGGCGGTGCTGTCGACAGCTTGGGGGTCAATATCCACGCCGATGGCCTCAGAGGCTCCCAATTTAAGTGCAGCAATACCCAAAATTCCCGAGCCGCAACCGTAATCCAGCACACTTTGCCCTTTCAACGGAAATTCGCTGAGCCAGCGAAGGCACAGCGCGGTGGTGGGGTGTGAACCGGTGCCAAAGGCCAAGCCGGGATCGAGCACCAGGTTGATTCGGTCGTCGATGTCTTGAGGTTCGTGCCAGGAGGGCACAATCCACAATCGGGCTGAAATTGGAATGGGGTCGAATTGGGATTGGGTTAAACGAACCCAGTCTTCCTGAGGTACTTCGGTGTACTCAATTTCGGCATCTCCCAGCAATTCAGCTGGAATTTCACCGAAAATTTGCTCACCTTCGGCCTTGTTGCGAAACAGGGCCACCACATGGTTTAAATTCCACGCCGCTGATTCCGGCTCCATGCCGGGCTCGCCGAACAAGGGTTGTTCGTCTTCGCTGTCTGCATTGGCATCTTCCAGGCTAACCGCCAAGGCCCCCAGCTCCATGAGCAGGTCGGAAACTTCATCGGCTTGCTCAAAGGGCAGGGTAAGTTTGGCTTGTATCAGCGGTGTGGCCTGTGGGTTCATTTACTTGAAACGTGCTTCCAGTTTGTGCTCAAGGTAGTGAATGCTGGTGCCGCCTTCCACAAAGCGGGCGTCTTCCATCAATTCACGGTGCAAGGCTGTGTTGGTTTTGATGCCGTCGACTACCAGTTCGGCAAGTGCTTGGCGCATGCGGGCCATGGCCTGCTTGCGGTCTTCGCCGTAAGTAATCACTTTGGCAATCATGGAATCGTAGTGAGGAGGCACGTTGTAACCGCTGTACACATGGGAATCCACGCGCACTCCGGGGCCGCCCGGTGCATGCCAGTTTTTGATTGGGCCGGGTGAGGGCACAAACTTGAATGGGTCTTCCGCGTTGATTCGGCATTCCATGGCGTGGCCACGGAATTCAATGTCACGTTGGCGGAAACGCAGTTTCTGCCCTGCGGCAATGCGAATTTGTTCCTGCACAATGTCCACGCCGGTGATCATCTCTGTAACCGGGTGTTCAACTTGTACGCGAGTGTTCATCTCGATGAAGTAGAACTCGCCGTTTTCGTACAGGAACTCGAATGTGCCCGCACCGCGATACCCAATTTTGCGGCAAGCTTCAGCGCAGCGTTCACCAATGCGCTCAATCAGGCGGCGTGGAATGTTCGGCGCAGGTGCTTCCTCAATTACCTTTTGGTGGCGGCGCTGCATGGAGCAATCGCGTTCACCAAGCCACACGGCATTTTTGTGTTCGTCGGCCAGAATCTGGATTTCAATGTGGCGCGGATTTTCAAGGAATTTTTCCATGTAAACCGCGGGGTTGTTGAAAGCCGAGCCTGCCTCGGTTTTGGTCATGGTGACTGCATTCAGCAATGCAGCTTCGGTGTGCACCACGCGCATGCCGCGCCCACCGCCGCCGCCCGCAGCCTTGATAATAACCGGGTAGCCCACCTGGCGTGCAATTTTCACGATTTCACGTGGATCGTCGGGTAATTCACCCTCTGAGCCGGGTACACAAGGCACACCGGCTGCGATCATGGCCCGCTTGGCAGACACTTTGTCGCCCATCAGCAGAATGGATTCAGCACGGGGGCCGATGAACACAAATCCGCTTTTTTCGACACGGTCGGCAAAACTGGCGTTCTCGGACAGAAAACCGTAGCCCGGGTGAATGGCCTCAGAATCAGTGACTTCGGCGGCGCTGATAATGGCTGGAATGTTCAGGTAACTTTCTTTGGAGCTGGGGGGGCCAATACACACCGATTCGTCGGCCAGCTTTACATACTTGGCGTCTACGTCTGCGGTGGAATACACCGCCACGGTTTTAATGCCCATTTCCTTGCAGGCGCGCAGAATGCGCAGGGCTATTTCGCCGCGGTTGGCGATCAATATTTTTCCAAACATGGTGGCTGCTCCTGTTCTATTCAATGACGAATAGAGCTTGACCAAACTCCACGGGTTGACCGTTTTCGACCAAAATGGCCTTCACAACACCTGACTTGTCGCACTCAATTTCGTTGAGCAACTTCATGGCTTCAATAATGCAGATGGTTTGGCCTTCCTTCACAGTGCTGCCAATTTCAACGAAATTGGAGGCGCCGGGGCTGGGTGCGCGGTAAAACGTGCCCACCATGGGTGAAGTTACTTTGTGGCCGGCATCGGCTGGTGCCGCTGCCGGTGCCTCTGTGGCTGCAGGCGTTGCTGCGGCCACAGCGGGTGCAGCCATGGCTGCTGGTGCCTGCTGCATCATTTGCTGCGGCATGGCCATGGTGTACTGGGGCTGGCTTTTGACGATTCGTACCTTGCCTTCGCCTTCGGTCACTTCCAGTTCGGAAATGTCAGATTCGGCGACCAGGTCGATCAATGTTTTTAGCTTTCTGAGGTCCATTTACTTGCTCCATCTAGGGAGGTTGGTTTTGTATGGCAGTACACAACCAAGCGCGAGGTGAATTGAGCCTAACTTCGTTTAGTGTGCACTGAAAATCAATTATTTTCCACCTTGGAGGGCATTGGTGAACCTTGCTTCGCGGTTCGCCCAAATCAGGCGTTGCGTGAGCATACCCGATTTTAACGTTGCAGTGCGTTAGTGATAGTACTCATCTGTATTCTGCCGGCTTCTCTCAGTAATTCATTACCATTTTCGTCCAAAATGACTGTAAATGGTAATCCGCCCTGTTGATTGCCGAGCGCTTTTCCAAGTTCTGTACCTGTCATGCCTGTAAGCACAATCGGGTAATTTACAGGTGTTTTTTGCAGAAATTGCTGTACGTTACCAGCAGAATCAATTGCGATCCCGATCAGTTCCACATTCTGGGCCTGAAGCTGCGGGTACAGCTCGTCCAGTTCCGGCATTTCTTCCACGCAGGGTGGGCACCAAGTGGCCCAGAAGTTAAGAACAACCACCTTTCCTTTCAATGCGCCAAGGTCGAGAGATCCACCTTGGGGCGTGTCAAAGGTATAACCACTTAATGGGTAATCAGGACCACTTTGTGGTTTCAGCCCAAAATAAAGGCCAATTGCCAAGGCAAGAACCGCGGTCACGATGGGGATGAGTTTGTTTTTCATGGTGCTTCTATTTGGCTTATCAAACGGGTCAAGCCCGCTGTATCAGTTTGAAAAAGGGTTCCGTCAGGTGCTTGCCTGTTAAGCAGGCCACGGCGTTGTACCGGGCTGGCCACGCCCAATTGAAACCAGCGCTGTTTCCAGCGAAAGGCCACGGCGGGGAATGATTTGCCAGCCAGCAAGGCGTCTTCGCAGGCGTCGAAATTGATATTTTGGTTTAACAACCAGTAATCCACTTCTTTTTCGTCGTCGGCAAAGGCAATGATGTGAACATCTGAATGTGCGCTACCTGTGCCATTCACGGCCGCACCATACACAATGGGCTCGAATTGCTGAATTCCTTGCATGAATTGGAGTGCAACTTCGCGCAATTCGTTCAATTCACCGGGCTGGCTGTCGGCTTGAAACAGGGCTTGATAGGCGCGCAGTTCGTCTTGTATGTCTTGATCGGAGGGAAGCCGTTCACGGGGCACACGCTGTTTTCCAAGGAGGGCTTTCACGGCCTGATTGCGTGCAGTGGCGTAGTCCAAGCCTTCCTCGGCGATCAATCGGGCGGCGGTCATCGCAATTTCTATGCGAAGTTCGTCTTGCGGGGCGAAGAATTCTTCCATACCGGCAGTGTATCCAAATTCACAGGCACTACAATATGGGCTTGTTCTGAAAGGAAGAAAGAATGCACATCCACATTCTCGGGATTTGTGGCACCTTCATGGGCGGTGTCGCCCAGTTGGCCAAGTCCCTGGGCCACACCGTGACCGGTTGCGACGCCAATGTTTACCCTCCCATGAGCACCCAGCTAACCCAAGCCGGTATTGAATTGACCGAGGGTTTTGGTGTGGAACAGCTGGCGATTAAGCCTGACCTGTGGGTAGTTGGCAATGTGGTTTCACGCGGTAACCCGCTGATGGAAGCCATTTTGAACCAGGGGCTGGCTTACACCAGTGGCCCGCAGTGGGTTGGCGAACACATTTTGCGCGGTCGCAAGGTGTTGGCTGTGGCGGGTACGCATGGCAAAACCAGCACCAGTTCCATGTTGGCCTGGGTGTTGCAGCAGGCGGGTTTGAACCCCGGATTTTTGATTGGCGGCGTGCCGGGTGGCTTTGGTGTGTCGGCCACACTGGGGCAGGGCGACTGCTTTGTGATTGAAGCCGACGAATACGACACTGCGTTCTTCGACAAGCGTTCCAAGTTTGTGCATTACCGCCCCGTGGTGGCTGTGTTGAACAACCTGGAGTTTGACCACGCCGATATTTTCCCCGATCTTGCTGCGATTGAAACCCAATTTCACCACCTGGTGCGCACCGTGCCGTCGGAAGGGAGGGTGGTTTGTCCTGCCAATACCGAGTCACTGGAGCGAGTACTGAAACGGGGTTGCTGGACACCAGTTGAGCGTTTTTCCGCCAATGGTGATGAAGCCCCCTGGCAAGCCCGCGTGTTGGGTGCCTCACGATTTGAAGTGTTGAAACACGGTGAAGTGAAAGGCCGGGTGGAATGGGACTGGTCGGGCTTGCACAATGTGAACAATGCCTTGGCGGTGATTGCTGCTGCGCATGCTGTTGGTGTGAAGGTAACGGATGCATGCAAGGCTTTGAGCGAATTCCCGGGTGTAAAGCGCCGCATGGAATTACGCGGCGAAGCGGCGGGTATCAAGGTGTATGACGATTTTGCGCATCACCCCACCGCCATTGCCACCACGCTGGAGGGTGCGAAAGCCCGAATGACAGAAATTGCTGCAGGGGCGGGTGTACCCACGGGCAACTTGATTGCGCTGTTTGAGCCCCGTTCCAACACCATGAAAATGGGAACACTTGCGCAAGCCCTGCCAGCTTCATTTGACGAAGCGCAAGCTGTAGTGTGTTACACCGCGGGCATTCAATGGAATGTGCGTGATACTTTGGGCAGCGTGGGCGAGCGGCTGTTCACCAGCGATGACTTGAACGAAGTGATCGACCATGTTGTTTCCCTGGCGCAGCCCGGTGACTGGGTAGTGGCCATGAGCAATGGTTCGTTTGGCGGCATTCATCAAAAGCTGATCGAAGCCTTGGCCACACGGGTGCGGGCTTGACGCCATTTGCCCTCAATAGCCCGGGCGGCTTTGTGCGCACTTCAGGCGTAGCTGACCTGGTGGTGTATCTGCATGGTTTTCGTTCGTCGTCCAGGTCTGTAAAGGCCCAGAAAATGATCGACTGTTTCGACCAAGCTGGTTTAAGCAGCCACTTGTGGGTGCCCGATTTGCCGGCCTCGCCTGCGCGGGCCATGGCCATGATCGAGCAGCACCTGGATGCGCGTTTGCAAAGCCAGCCCGAGTTGTCATTAACCTTTATTGGCAGTTCTCTTGGCGGTTATTACGCCACTGTGTTGGGCGAATTGCACGCTCAGGCTTCGATTGTGTTGTTGAACCCGGCCATCAAGCCTTATGACGATTTGCAAGACCAAATCGGCAAAAAGAAAGTGTATTTTTCTGACGAGGAAATTGAGTTTGTTCCGGCTTACCTCGGTGATCTAAAGGCCATGGAACAAACCAGCCTGACCGATCCATCGCGCTATTTTTTGGTGGCCGCCCGGGACGATGAAGTACTGAACTGTGACACCATGCTGGCGCGTTATCGCGGTGCGCATCAACTTCACCTGTTGGGTTCTGACCATGCCTTGAGCGATTTCGATGAAATATTGCCCTTCGTGAAACTGGCTGTGGGTTTGCCATGAACGGTGGTGTCGCATGGAGCAGGCATTGCCCGCCAAGCTGGCCTGTGTGGGCCCGAAACTGGGTGAGTACCCCCGGTTCGCTCACCCAGCGTTTGGTGCGCCTGAACCAAGGGTTTAAAGTAGAGCCTGTTGTGCAAGCCAAGGTGTTGATCAAACACGGGCCTGGCGCCAGGGGGCAAAGTGTAACAGGGCAAATGATGCGGCAGAGACTGGTGCGTTTGCATGTGAACAACGCGCCTGTGGTGCTGGCCCAGACTCTGGTTGAAATGGATGGCCCAGTGAATGATTGGCATTTTTGGCGGGGTTTGGGCACCCGCTCATTGGGCACGGTGTTGTTTTCCGACCCGCAGGTAAAGCGGGGCAAACTTTATTTTGCACGTTTGCCTTTGCAGCAGCCTTGGGTGCAACGCTTGTTGCCCCCGGCGATGAAAGCCGAGATGAACAGACAGGGCAACGGCCGTGTGTGGTACGCCCGTTGTGCGCGCTTTTCACGCAAGCCCAACAGAACACCGTTGTGGGTGATGGAAGTATTCCTGCCCCAACTTGAACACTATCTTTAGGACAGTTGATGAATTTGTATTACGAAGAGGCCGGAGCCTTCAAAGTGGGCCGAGTGCTTCAAGAGCAGGGCAACGCCTATCAGGTCGAAACCTTGCATGGCAAGCGCACCAAGGTGAAATCCAACAGTGTGATGCTGAAGTTTGATGCGTTGGAATGTGCTGAGTTCCATGCGCAGGTTGAGGCCTTGGCCAAAGAAGTGGACACCGAGTTTTTGTGGGAATGTTCGCCTGAAGGCGAGTTTGATTTCACAGCCATGGCCCAGGAATATTTTGGCGAAAAGCCCACCGTGGTACAGCAGGCAGCTACCCTTGCGGCTTTGCATGCTGCGCCCATTCATTTTCATCGCAAAGGCAAGGGCATGTACCGTGCAGCCCCGCCAGAAATCTTGCAGGCTGCATTGGCGGGTCTGGAGAAAAAGCGCTTGGCGGCTGAGCAGCAACAGGCTTGGGCCGATGCCTTGGTGCGCCGTGAACTACCCGATGGTTTTGCAAAACAGGCAGCCACACTGCTGGTGCGCCCGGATAAAAACAGCGCTGAATACAAAGCATTGATGTTGGCCTGCACAGAAGCCGGCCGGTCGCCCGATGTGTTGTTGATTGAATGTGGTGCCTTCAAATCGGTACATGAAATGATGCGCGCGCGTTTTGCGGCGGTGTATTTTCCCAAAGGGCCGGAAATTGATTTGCCTGCGCCCGAAGTGCCCGCCGAGTTGACAGAGTTGCCCGTGGCCAATGTGCGTGCTTTCTCGATTGATGACATTTCAACCACGGAAATTGATGATGCATTCAGCGTTGTGTGGCTGGATGAAAAACGCGCGCGCATTGGCGTGCATATTGCAGCGCCTGCGCTCTTGATTTCGCGCGGCAGTCCCTATGACCGCGTGGCCCGCGAGCGCCTGTCCACGGTGTATGCGCCCGGTGACAAAATCACCATGCTGCCCGATCAGGTGGTTGAACTGGCCACCTTGGCTGAAGGGCGTACCGTTCCATCGGTCAGTATTTACGTTGAAGTAAGTACTGAAACTGGTGAACTGATCAGCGAGCCCTACAGCGCCATTGAGCAAGTGCCCATGGCAGCGAACTTGCGCCACAATCACCTGGATGCGGCTTTGTCCAAAGAGGTATTGGAAGACCCCGATTTGCATGAGCTTGAGGTGGTGGGCGAGTTTTTTCCAGCATTGAAAATGCTGTGGAAAAGTTCGTGTGTGCTGCGAATGGAGCGCGAAATTGTGCGCGGGCAGCCTGAGAAGCACACGCGCATTGATTTCAATTTCTATGTGAGCGATGACGGAACCGTTGAAATTCAACCACGCCGCCGCGATGCACCACTGGATTTGTTGGTGGCCGAGTGGATGATTTACGTGAACCGTGAATGGGGTGGCATGCTGGACGAATGCAAGGTCACCGGCATTTATCGTGTGCAGCCGCCCATGGGTCGCGTGCGAATGTCGACCCATGCTGCGCCCCACGTGGGTTTGGGCGTGCCGCAATACGCATGGAGTACGTCGCCATTGCGCCGTTATGTTGATTTGGTGAACCAGCAGCAATTGATTTCGCTGCTTCGCCAGGAACCACCGGTGTACACCGCAACCGATGCGGAATTGCTATCAGCAGTGAACAGTTTTGATGTGACTTACAAGGCTTATGCCGAGTTCCAGCAAAGCATGGAACGCTACTGGTGCCTGCGCTGGATTCAGCAAAAGGGCCGCAAGCAGTTTGACGGTGTGGTGGTGAAAGACGAACTGGTGCGCCTGGACGACATTCCCCTGTTTGTTCGCCTGGTGGGAGTAACTTCGCCAGGCCGCGGCGTGCAGGTTGAGGTTGAGTTGGATCAGGTGGATGAACTCACCTTGACTGTTTCCTGCAAATTGATTGCTTTGAAGAAAGGAACACCCACACGTTTGCTCGATGATGATGAGGAAGAGGAAATTGAACTTCCGCAGGCACCAGTGGCTGTGGTTGATGCAGGTGAGTCAGAGGGGCTGAGTCCGCCTGACGATTCCGTGGGAGGTTCAGCGGCTTGAATTCGCTGCGTGCACCAGTTGGCGAGATAAACCTGAAAAAGGCACTGGTGTTGTCGGTGTTTCTTCACGCCTTGTTGTTGCTGGTGCATTTCTCAAAACCGAAAGCAGACACCGCTTTTAGCCGTCCGCTTGAGGTGATTTTGGTGAATGCGCAATCGCAAAAAACACCCACCGACGCCAAGGTGCTTGCGCAGGTTGCGCTGGATGGTGGCGGGCAAGCCGACAAGGGCCGAGCGACCACCTTGCCCGGGCAAGCCGACGACAAGGTCAACCAGCGCGAACTGATTGCCAGCCAGGAGCGGCTCAAGGAACTGGAAGCCTTGCAGCGAAATTTGGCCGGTGCGGAGTTGCGCACCACACCGCAAAACGAAGTGTTGGACACTCGCCCTGGCAATGATCCGAAAAGCCAGCGCGCGCTTGAAATAAAACGGTTGCAGGCTCAAATTGCCGACAACATCAAAAGCTACAACGAGCGTCCTCGCAAGCATTTTTTCTCGCCACGCACCTCGCCCTATGCCTTTGCAATTTACGAGGAAGCCTGGCGCGCCAAAGTAGAACAGGTGGGCAATGCAAATTACCCCGATGAACTGAAGGGCCGTATTTACGGCAAGCTGAGGTTGACGGCCTATGTGCGCGCAGACGGCACGCTGGAAGACGTGGAGGTAGACCGTTCCTCGGGCTCAGCAGTGCTGGATCGGGCCGCATTGAGAATTTTAAGAATGTCGACACCCTTTCCGCCTTTCCCTTCAGAGATGAGACAGAAGGCCGATATTTTGGCGATTACCCGCACTTGGGTGTTCAGCCGTGACACCATCAGCACAGAGTACTAAGGGCATGGAGATTTCGTGTTGAATGCATTAATCCATCAGGCAGATCGCTACGTCGTGATTGGCAATCCTATCTCACACAGCATGTCGCCTTTCATTCATTCCAATTTTGCAGCGCAGCTTGGTTTGCCGCTGCAATATGAACGCGTGCTGGCGCCTTTGGACGGCTTTGCGCAAACAGTGGCTGCGCTGCAAGCGGCCGGTGTGAAGGGGGCCAACGTGACCGTGCCCTTCAAGCTGGACGCTTTTGCACTGGCCTGCGCCCCACCCAATTCTCTGACACCTGCGGCTGAATTTGCGCAGGCAGCCAACACTCTGAAATTCAATGCCGATGGCACGGTGCTGGCGGATAACACCGATGGCGGCGGCTTGTGCCGCGATTTGAACCGGCAGTTAAATGCTCTGGGTTTGCACCTGGAGCAATGCCAGATATTGATGATTGGTGCTGGTGGCGCAGCCAGTGGTTGCGTTGCGGCTTTTCAGCAAGCGGGTGTTCAGCACCTTACGGTACTTAACCGAACTGTGGACAAAGCGCGCCAGCTGGCGCAGCGTGCGGAGGCCATTGACCTTCCGGCGGCGGGTGGCGGGCTGGATACACCGCCATCACATTTTGATTTGCCCGGTGCGCCTGTCGTGATTGTCAATGCCTCCTCAAGCAGTTTGAAAGGGGACGTACCCGCACTTCACCCGGATTGGTACGAGCGTGCCGTGCTGGTGTACGACATGATGTATGCCGCCGAGCCCACAGCGTTCATTCGATCTCTCAGCAAGCTGGATTTACCATGCAGCGACGGTTTGGGTATGTTGGTGTTTCAAGCCCAACTCGCTTTTGAGGTGTGGACCGGGCAGTCACCCAATGCACTTGAAACCTTAACCAAAGTTCGGCAAGCCTTGCTTGCCAAAGCAAAACAACAATGACCATGGCGCGCAGAAAATCCTCTCCTGGCGGCAGCAAGCGTAAATTCAGTCTGAATCCATTGGTTTGGCTGTGGCGAATTTTCTTTTGGGGGTTTTGTGCTGTCGTGTTGTTGCAGCTTTGGTATTTGGCACAAATTGCGGTGTGGACGCATGTGAACCCCAGCAGCACCAGTTTCATGCAAACCCGTTTGGCTGAAATTCGCAAGACCGAGCCTGGTTTTCAGCTTAAACACGAGTGGGTGCCTTACGACAAAATTTCCCTGAATTTAAAGCGTGCCGTAATCGCCGCTGAAGACAGCGGGTTCATGACCCACAAGGGTGTGGAAATGGAAGCGATCCAACTGGCCATCAAGCGCAATGAGAGACGCGGCAGGGTGACACACGGTGGTTCTACCATTACCCAGCAATTGGCCAAGAACCTGTTCTTGACCAGCAAGCGAAGCTATGTTCGCAAAGGTCAGGAATTGGTCATCGCCTTGATGATTGAGGCGCTTTGGGACAAACGCCGTATTCTGGAGGTGTACCTGAATGTGGTGGAGTGGGGCAATGGCGTGTATGGTGTGCAGGCTGGTGCGAAACACCACTATGGTGTCAGTGCCGCACAATTAAACAGTTACCAGGCGGCGCGCATGGCGGGCATGTTGCCAGCGCCACGCTATTTTGACAAACGCAGAAATTCACCTTTCCTGGCTCGAAAAACCGGAACCCTTCAAAAGCGCATGTACCAAGTGACTGTGCCGAAGTAAACGCAGGGCACTGAACACTTGCACTTTAGCCCAGCAGGGTTTCCCAAAGCTTCCGAATGGGTTTTCGCATCACCATCAATGCTGGGTCGCTGGTGCGTGATTTGTCATGTCCTGCCAGCCGCAAGGCGTGTTGCTTGGCCCGCAGTTGTCGGTAGGCATCAGCCACATAATTGGCAAGCTCAGCCGGCACTAGCCCCAGTTCCCCTGCTTTTTTCAAAAGGGCGATATTGCCTTTGTTCTTGGTCAGTTCAGGGTACTTGTTGGCGAAGCCCAGTACCAAGGCCTGCACCATGAATTCCACATCGACCATGCCACCCAAATCGTGTTTTACATCAAACAGCTCGGTGTGGTTGGGGTGTCCATCCAGCATTTTCTGGCGCATGGTAATCACTTCTTTTTTGACGTCATTCCAGTCGCGGGGCAGTTGTAAAATTTCTTCCCGCAGCGTCTCGAATTTTTTTCCAATTTCAACATCACCCACGCAGAAACGGGCACGGGTCAGTGCCTGGTGTTCCCAAAACCACGCACCCACTCCGCCTTCGCGGCGTTGGTAATCTTCAAACGATGCCACGCTGCTTACCAGCAAGCCTGCCTCGCCGTTGGGGCGCAAGCGAAAATCAGTTTCAAACAAGGTGCCTGCTGCGGTTTGAGTGGTGAGCCAGCGGTTCATGCGCTTGGCCAGTTGGGCGTACAAATCGGGCGCGCGGTCGTCCTCATCCTCAAACAGGAAAATCAGGTCCAGGTCGGAGGAGTAGCCCAACTCTTTGCCGCCGTGTTTGCCATAAGCCACCACTGCAAATCGCGGTTGCGCGCGGTGCCGTTTTGGCAGCTGGTCCCACGCACGTTCCAGAATAATTTCAAGCGTGCAATCGGCCAGTTCGGACAGCAAATCGGATACATGCTCAACAGTCAGCAGATTTTCAAGGTCCTGCGTCAGCACCCTGAACAGTTGTGCATGGTGCTGCTCCCGAATCAGATCCATTTGCCGTTCAAGGTCGGGCTGCCCGTCGGGCAGTTTGGCTTGGTCCAGCAGGTCTCTCAGCTGTTGCTTCCATTGTTTGAAGTCGGGTGGTGTCAGCAAGGTTCGGCTGTCCAGTAACTCATCAAGCAACAGCGGGTGTTTGATCAAAAAGTTGGCAGCCCAAGGGCTGGCCGCAAGCATTCGGCTGACCCGCATGCGGGCAATGGGGTATTCATCCAGCAAACTCAGGTAGGCCCCGCGCCGCGACACGGTTTCAATCAGATCGCAGCAGTAACGCCAGCAGGAGTCTGGCGCTGAGGAAGCGCCTGCTGCCGCCAGCAAAGTGGGCATCAAGCGGTCAACCCGTTCCCGATGTGCACTGGGCAAAGCCTGGTACCGGCTCGATTCAATCAAGTGTTGGTAACGGTCTTGTGCGGCTTTGGGGTTGGTGAATCCCTGGGTCAGGGTGTCTGCCCAAGGCAATTCAAGGCTGGGGGTTTCTTCGTCTTCCTGTTTGTCGCCAAACACCACATCAAAGTGGCTGGCCACGTAATCCATGTGGCGGTTCAAGGCCTTCATGAAGTTGCCCGGGTCTTGAAATCCCATGGATCGTGCAATGCGCAGTACCTCGGTCGGGCTGGCAGGAAGGCGGTGGGTTTGGGCATCGTCCACGTATTGCAGACGGTGTTCAAGGTTGCGCAGAAAGCGATACGCCGCCACCATTTTGTCGTGGTCGTCTTTGGTGATCAGCCCCAATTCCACGCACACTTCCAGCACATCGACCGTACGCCGCAATTGCAGCTTGGGTTCGCGCCCGCCACGAATCAGCTGAAAAGCCTGTGCCGTGAATTCAATTTCACGAATGCCACCGCGCCCCAGTTTGACATGCACCGAGCCTGGGTGTTGGCTTTCCCGCTTGTTCACCTCATTGCGAATTTGCACATGCAGTGCTCGCAAGGCGCGAATGGACCCGAAGTCCAGGTATTTGCGAAATACAAAGGGCCGAACAATGTTGTTCAGGTTGTCCAGGCTTTGTTGAAAAGCGGCATCTTGAGCCGGGTCCACTGCCCAATTCACCACGCGGGCCTTGATCCAGGCATAGCGCTCCCATTCGCGGCCCTGCACCACAAAGTATTCTTCCAGCATATCCAGGCTCACCACCAGTGGGCCAGAATCGCCATTTGGACGAAGGCGCATGTCGACCCGGAATACAAAACCTTCGTCGGTCACTTCCGAAATAATCTTGATGACCCGTTTGCCCACCTGCGTGAAAAATTCTGCATGGGATTGGGTTTTACCCGTGGGGCCTCCGAGGGTTTCTCCATCCTGGTTGTACAAAAAAATCAGGTCGATGTCGCTGGATGCATTCAATTCAAGACCGCCCAGCTTGCCCATGCCAACCACCATCATGCAATCACCATCGGCGGGCTCGCCGAAACGCTCTGCCTGCATTTTGTGGCTGAATTTCAGTGCAATTTGTACGGCGGCATCGGCCAGAAAGGACAAGGCCTCTGTCACTTCGAACAGGTCCACCTTGCCTTGCAGGTCGCGGCGCATGATTTCAATCATGCTGCGTTGCCGAACCAGGCGAAGTTCTGCCATCAGGCTTTTTCGTCGTTTAACTCGCGCGCTTTCTCCAGCCAGGTTTCAATGCAGTTCAAAAGATGATTTTCATCGTGCTCGGTGCTGTCCCATTGTGGAAAACGGTGAAGCCAGCGTTTGGCATATTCGGAGTGGTTGGGCCAAACCTGATGATAGAAATCCAGTGGGTCGTTCATGCGTGTCGTAATAAAGGGGAGCTTGGTTCTACAATAGCGTACTACAGGTGTTGACGATTATTCGGGCGGTATTTCTTGCAGGAAGGAACAAACCAGGCACTGGTGCAACAAGTCAAGGGCAACCCCGCGCTTCGGCGTGCAGGGGCGGTGCTGTTTTGGGTGTTGATTGCGGTGTATACCCCCCTGTGCATGGCCCTGTTGGCCGTCAAGTGGTTGGTCTTGCCTGAAATTGACCACTACCGCCCCGAAATTCAGCAGTACTTGCAAACACAAACAGGCACTGCACTTGAAATTGGCGAGATTCAGGCCAGCTGGCGCGGTTTTGGTCCCTTGCTGGTAGTGCAAAACATTCGCTTGCCCCAAGCCAATGGTGAGCCGGGCTTCACCGCGGATCGGGTTCACTTAACCTGGTCTTTGCCAAGTATTCTTGCCTTCAATCCACGCCTGAAAAACCTGGAAGTGCAATCGCCAGCGCTTAGTGTGGTGCGCAATTCACAGGGTGTAATCGAAGTGGCCGGCATACCCTTGGTCGACGATGGCAGCCAGGGCAACCCCGGGCTGGACTGGTTGTTGGCCCAGCAACGTGTGTTGCTGAGAAACGGCGTGTTGAACTGGCAGGATGCCATGGGGCAATTCCCCGGCGCTCAAGCCATCGAGGCTGAACTGTTGCTGGAAAATGGCCTCAGCCGTCACGAGGCCGGCCTGACTTTAAAATTGCCGGTGCTGGCTCAAACGCCTGTGAACGCGCGCTTGAACTTCAAAACACCGTTGCTGGAGCGCAAGTTGGGCGATGTGTCCAAATGGAAAGGCAGTTTTTATCTCAGTGCTTTGGTGGATCAAACGGAGCCGCTTGAGTCGGTGTTCAAAACTTTCGGTCTGGATGTGGATTTAACCCAGCCACAGGGAAAACTGTGGATCGATTTTGAAGACGGTTTGGTGCAGCGTTCCTTGCTGGATGCCCGAATTGGAAAGTTGCGTTTTTCCAACCCAGAGGTTGAGGCCACCCCTTTTGACATGACTAACACCAGTGCCTTGATCGAGGTGCAAGGTCAGCACGCTTTGTTTGAGCCGAATGCCATTTCGATCCGTCAACTGAAAGGCCAGATTGCCGGGCAAAAACAGTTTGGCCCGACCGATTTGTCCCTAAAGAAAGAAGCAGGTTCAGAGGGGGTGGATTGGGGTGTGCAGATTCAGCAATTGGACGCGGCTCAGGCCCAGGCAATTGTGCTCGAGTTGGGTCCACATTTGGGGCAGCTTCAGCGGCTTGAAGCCTTGAAGTCTTTCGAAGTGGCCGGGCGAATCAACCGTGTGGCGCTGGATTGGCGGACTTCTGGTAACAAGCCCTTTGAGGAATCAGTCTCGTTCAAATCCGATGTTGATTTCAGCAAGCTCACCGTGTTGTATCGCGACCCGTCGCCAAAATCAAACGGACGAATTACCGGGTTCAAGAACCTCAGTGGCACATTCAAAGGCAGCGATTCCAAAGGCGAATGGACCTTGGTTGGCCGCAATTCTGAAATTTCCCTGCCAGAAATATTTGCAGCTGAAACCCTGGCCTTTGATTCCATCGAAGGCCGAGGCGGTTGGCGAGATGTTTTCACGGCCAATCAGCCAGCGGAATTTTCTGTGGAGCAACTGAAGGTCGGCAACACAGACCTTCAGGCCCAGGTTGCGGGCAGTTACCAGTTTCGCCGGGATGAATCGGATGTCATCGACATCCGGGGCACCTTGCCGTCGGCCAATCTTGCGCGTGTAGCCAATTACTTGCCACTGGTGGTTGGGGCCAGTGCGCGTGAATGGCTGACAGAGAATCTGAAAGCGGGCATGGCAAAAAACGGTCAGTTTGAATTGTCAGGCCGCTTGAGCGACTTTCCCTTTGCGGATCCCAAACACCCAGGTGTGTTTAGAATCGATGTGCCTTTTGAAAACGGTGAACTGACTTATGCCCCCGGCTGGCCCGGCATTCAGAAAGTGAATGGCAAGGCCTTGTTTATTGGCAAACGCATGTTGATTGAAGCGGAGCAAGCTGAAACTTCCGGGGTAGGCCTGAAAGGCGTGCAAGCGACCATTGACAACCTGGACGCTTGGGAACCACTGCTTGAAATTAAAGGGCAAGGCCAAGGCGATTTGGGCAAAATGGTGGCCTTTGTGAATCAAAGCCCGGTGCGTGAAATATTGAACGAGGCACTTGTTAATGCACAGGTGGAAGGCAATGCCAACCTCGATTTGCGTTTGAATATTCCGATTGCTGATCCTGAAAAAACACAGGTCAAGGGCGACCTGAAATTGAAAGGCAATTCCATCCGAGTGGTGCGGGGCATGCCGGTGGTCAGCAATGTGGATGGCGTCATCCAGTTTTCCAACAAAGGTTTGTTTATTGACCAACTTCAAGGCCAAGCCCTGGGCGGGCCAGTGGTGGTGAAAGGCACCACAGATGCCAATGGGCGTATGGAAATTCGGGCCAATGGCACTGCGCGTGCCAAGGGCTTGGCCCAGTATTTGAACCCCCTGAGTGAGCCTTACCTGGCTGGCAGCACGCCGTATTCGGTGCTCGTGGCCACTCGTGAGAATGGCGTGGCGGTGGATGTGAACAGTCAGTTGCAGGGCTTGGAGGTGAAATTGCCTGCGCCTTTCGCCAAAAAAGCAGATGCCAGATTGCCCTTCAAATTGAACCAAAACGCCACAGCCCAGGGTGAACGTTGGCAAGTGGATTTGGGCCCCGATGCGAAACCGCTGGCACAACTTCGTGCGATTGTTCTGGAACAGGCGGGTCAAGCGGGTATTGATTCCATGCAGTTCGCCATCGGTGCGCCCCTGGCGGCCCCCACAGCAGGAATACAAGGCGACATTCGGGTGCCTGCAATCGATTTGGACACTTGGCGCTCTATTTTCAATGACATCACCTCGGCCCCGGGCAACAAGGGCTTGATGGGCGAGTTGATGGGTGACCCCACCGCTGACACCGACATCAAGTTAAAGGTGGGTATCCGCACCGAACGCCTGAATGTGGGCAGCAAATCATTTGAAGGCGTGTCGGTAGCGGCCCGCACGGTCGAAAAACGATGGCAGTTTGATGTGAAAGCCAAGGGGGTTGATGGTTATCTGTCCTGGATTTCTGACAAACAAAGGCCTGATGGTGCTGTGTTGGCGCGTTTTAAAACGCTGGTCATTCCCAAAACGCTCGACAGTGATCTACGTGATTTGGTGGAGGAGCCCGCCTCCAGCATTCCAGCTTTGGATGTGCAGGTGGACAATTTCACCTTGAATGATTTGGCTCTGGGCAGCCTGAAATTAATCGCGGTGAACCAAACCCGTGAAGAACAGGCGCGCGCCGCTCTGGGTCAACGCCCGAAAGAATGGAAACTGGAAGAACTCCGCATTGAAAACCCGGAATCGATTACCCGGGCCAAAGGAGTTTGGCAGTACGGTGAAAACCTGAAAAATCAGCGCACCGACATTGAAGTGGACCAAACCGTGAAGAATGCGGGTGGCTTGTTAACCCGACTCGGCATGGCCGGGGTTTTTCAGGGTGGTGAAGGTACGCTGCTTGGGCGATTGCGCTGGAATGATGCGCCCACGAATATTGACTACGGCAGCTTGAGCGGGCAATTCAAGCTGAAAAGCAGCAAGGGGCAGTTTTTGAAAGCAGACCCTGGCGTGGCCAAATTGCTGGGCGTACTTTCCTTGCAAAGTATTCCGCGTCGATTCACGCTCGATTTCAAGGATGTGTTTTCCGAGGGCTTTGCCTACGACACCATGGAGGCCGATGTGGCCATGAAAGAGGGCATTGCCAGCACCCAGAACTTCAAAATGACCGGACCTAGCGCCACCGTGTTGATGGACGGAAAACTGGACCTGGAAAGCGAAACGCAAAACCTGAATGTGGTTGTGTTGCCAGACCTGAACCCCGCCGGCGGTTCACTGATCTACTCTGTGATTGCAGCCAACCCGGCGGTGGGTATTGCATCATTGATTGCCGATTTTGTGCTGAAAGATCCGCTTTCGAAAATCTTCTCCTTCCAGTACAAGGTGAGCGGCCCGTGGGTGGCCCCGGTTATTGAGCGTGTGCGCAGGGGCGATCCGGTCACCCCGCCCACCAACGACACCAACACAAGGAATTAGCATGAGCAAGTCCATGACCGTTGCAAGCCTGCAAATGATTGCCACCCCTGACCTTGAACGGAATCTGGACATCGCACAGCGTTTGATCGGGCATGCTGCAAAGCAAGGCGCACGCATGGTGTTGCTGCCTGAATATTTTTGCTTGATGGGCCACAAAGACACCGACAAGCTGGCGATTGCAGAGCCTATCGGCAATGGTCCGATCCAGCAATTTCTGGCCGATCAGGCCGTGGTACGTAACTTACACATTGTGGCGGGTACCCTGCCAATTGCCAGCGAGGTGGACGGCCGTGTGTACAACACCACGCTGGTATTCAATCCGCAAGGCGAATGCACGGCCCGCTACGACAAAATTCACCTGTTTTGTTTCACCAAAGGGCAGGAAAGCTACGACGAAGCGCGCGTGCTACTTCCCGGAAAAACACCTGTGGTGGCCGATGTGGAGGGCTTCAAAATAGGCTTGTCCGTATGCTACGACTTGCGTTTCCCAGAACTTTACCGTGCCATGGGACCTGTTGATTTGATCGTGATGCCCGCTGCATTCACCTATACCACTGGCCGCGCTCACTGGGAGGTGTTGATGCGTGCCCGCGCCATTGAAAACCAGTGTTATGTGCTGGCTTGCGGTCAGGGCGGTGTGCACGAGAATGGGCGCCGCACCTGGGGCCATTCCATGCTGGTCAACCCGTGGGGCGAGGTCGAGAATGTGTTGGAAGAAGGCGAGGGTGTGGTGCTGGGCCAGCTTGACCCTGCTAAGATAGTCGATGTGCGAAACAGCTTGCCCGCGCTTACGCACCGCGTGCTTTAAAGGATTCAACATGAAAGTAGTAGACCCCGCCATCGCCAACCTGGCCACCGCCCAAAGCCTGTTGTGGACCCCCTACGGTATCGACGAAGGCCACATTCAAAAGGCCTTTGGTGAAATTTTTTCCCACAAGGTGGATTTCGCCGACCTGTACTTTCAGTACGGTTGCATTGAAGGTTGGTCGCTCGATGAAGGCATTGTGAAATCGGGCAGCTACAACATTGAGCAGGGCGTGGGTGTGCGCGCTGTCAGCGGTGATAAAACTGCTTTTGCCTATTCCGACGACATCGCCTTCAAACCCATCTTGGCAGCGGCGAAATCGGTGCGTGAAATTGCAAGCTTGGGTAAAACAGCCAATCGCAACCTGAAAACTGGCAAGGGCTTCGCTGGCGCTGAAAGCCGGGCACTCTACAGCCCTCTGAACCCGATTCCCACGCTGACATCGACTGAAAAAGTAGACCTGCTCAAGCGTCTTGAGCAATTCGCACGCAAGCGCGACAAGCGCGTGAAGCAAGTGATGGCCAATATTGTGGGCGCCTATGATGTGGTACTGGTGGCTCGCAGTGACGGTGTACTCGCCGCAGATGTGCGCCCCTTGGTGCGTGTGAACGTGAGTGTGGTGGTAGAACAAAAAGGCCGTCGTGAAACTGGTTCATCGGGTGCTGGTGGCCGTTACGACTTTGCACAGTTTACAGACGCGTTTTTGATGCACCATGCCCACACTGCAGTAGACCAAGCCTTGATCAATCTGGAAGCCCGCCCAGCACCGGCAGGCTTGCAGACCGTGGTGCTGGGTTCTGGCTGGCCCGGTATTTTGTTGCATGAAGCGATTGGCCACGGTCTGGAAGGTGACTTCAACCGCAAAGGCAGTAGCGCATTTTCAGGCATGATTGGCCAGCGCGTGGCCGCCAAGGGGGTCACGATTGTTGATGATGGTACTTTGGCCAGCCGCCGGGGTTCGTTGAACATTGACGACGAAGGCAACAAAACCGAATGCACCACCTTGATTGAAGACGGTATTTTGAAGGGCTACATTCAAGACATTACGAACGCAAGGCTCATGAAAATGCCGGTCACCGGCAACGGTCGCCGCGAGAGCTTTGCGCATTTGCCCATGCCCCGCATGACCAACACTTACATGTTGAACGGCGACAAAACGCCTGAGGAAATTATCGCCAGTGTGAAAGACGGTGTGTACGCCGTGAACTTTGGCGGAGGTCAGGTCGATATTACCAGTGGCAAGTTTGTATTTTCAGCTTCGCTGGCCTACAAAATTGAAAACGGCAAAATCACTTACCCACTCAAGGGTGCAACCTTGATCGGTAACGGCCCAGAGTCGCTCACGAAAATTTCAATGGTGGGCAACGACATGGCGCTTGACGATGGCGTGGGCACTTGCGGCAAGGAAGGTCAAAGCGTACCTGTTGGTGTGGGCCAGCCCACCCTGCGCATCGATGGGCTGGTGATGGGCGGTACGCAGTAATTCAGCGCGGCATGCCGTAAGGGTCGATCGCATCGTCTTGCGCCCATTCTGCATGCAAGGCAGCCAGGTTGCCTTGGTCCCCGGGCTGTGGGCCCTGCAGCAGGTCTATGTCTCCTGTAAGCCGGTAGAGCAAATTGGTGTCAATAGCCTGCTTTGACAAAGACCAAGGCCCCAACGGTGTTGTCACCAGCAAGTTGCTCGGACCTTGCTCAAGCAAATGGCTTGCGATTTCGAGCGCCTCGAAGCAGCTGTTGTCCAATGAAATGGCCAAACGAGTAACTTCTCTGGCGTTGTGTCGCACTTCATCAGTACAGTTCTCCAGTTTACGAAGAAAATCCGCATGACCCTCATCGGGTTCCAGGAACGTGCTTTTGAGTTGTTGTGTGGCTGAAACGGCGACAGCCTGCGCTTGCGGCAACACCATCCATGCCATGTAGAAATTGTTGACTAGCGGAATTAATGTCGCAGTCTGCCCCCTGATTTGTGTGGCCAGAGCCTTACTGCTTCCACGGTGGGGCGTTGTTGGGCCTGGGGAGGTGCTGGGGCAAAATTCAATGGGTTCACTTGAATTGGGTTGATTCCGTTCATGCTCATGATTCGTCGGTGGTGTATTGAAATTGAACGCCTGAGTGGACTCAAAGCTGTCAAAGTTCCTTGTTTTTCAGTGGGATGCCAACCACACCCACCCGTGACTTGTTAGAATTTGGTTTAGCGCGCTTGCACAGCGGCCATGAATTGATTACATTTAAAAGATGAACACGAATTTCGCGCACTCTTTTTATGCTTTTTTTGGCTTCTTTGCCTGGTTTGGGCAAGCGGCGGAAGAGGGTTGTGCGTAAAAACACATAGTTCGAACAGATCCCAAAACCGCCAGGCCTGAACCTCCTGGCGGTTTTTTTTTGAACCGACACTTTGAACAAAAAGCGCGCCAGCATTCAGGAGAATTGGCATGAACACGGTAACAGACGACTTGAGAATCAAAGAAATTAAAGAACTGATCACCCCTGCGGCCTTGATCGCAGACGTGCCCATTACCCCCGCAATTGCTGACACAGTCGCAGGTTGCCGTACCGCTTTGCACAAAATTCTGCATGGTGGCGACGACCGTTTGATCGTGGTGATGGGGCCTTGCTCCATTCACGACGTGAAAGCGGCCATGGAGTACGCCAACAAGCTGAAGGTGTACCGCGAAAAATACGCGGAAGACCTGGAAATTGTGATGCGTGTTTATTTTGAGAAGCCCCGCACCACCGTGGGTTGGAAGGGTTTGATCAATGACCCCAATCTGGACGGCAGTTTCGAGATTAACAAAGGCCTGCGCATGGCGCGTGAAGTGCTGCTGAACATCAACGGCCTTGGTTTGCCCGCTGGCACTGAATTTCTCGACATGATCACCCCACAGTACATTGCTGATTTGGTCAGCTGGGGCGCCATTGGTGCCCGCACCACTGAAAGCCAGATTCACCGTGAGTTGTCATCGGGCCTAAGCTGCCCGGTCGGTTTCAAGAATGGCACAGACGGCAACGTGAAAATTGCCGTGGATGCCATCAAAGCTGCTCAGCACCCGCACCACTTTTTAAGTGTGACCAAGGAAGGGCGTAGCGCCATTGTGAGCACCTCGGGCAACGAAGATTGCCACATTATTTTGCGTGGCGGGAAGGGCCCGAACTACGATGCAGCGTCTGTTGAGGCAGCTGCGGCTGATATTGGCAAGGCGGGTCTCGCCGCCCGAATCATGATTGATGCAAGCCATGGCAACAGCAGCAAGGTGCCGAAGAACCAGGTAGGCGTGTGCGAAAACATTGCTGAACAACTGGCTGCCGGTGACGCCCGTATTATGGGCGTGATGGTTGAAAGCCATTTGGTGGAAGGTCGCCAGGACCTTGAACCCGGCAAGCCTTTGACTTACGGCCAAAGCATCACCGATGGTTGCGTGGGCTGGGACGACAGCCTGCAAGTACTGGAAACCTTGGCACAAGGTGTGCGCAAACGCAGGTTGGCTCAGGTTGTCTGATATCTGGTTTTAATCGCCGCCAACTGTTGGTGTAGTTCAGAAAATCCCGCCGGGTTCAAACCCCCGAGCGGGATTTTTGTTGTGCAGAACGGATTGAGTTTTGTTGATAAATCGAACTTCTTTTTTGGTTGGTTAACAGACTTATCCTTTTCACAAATTTGAGGACTATTCAAGATGTATTCAAGTTCTGTTGCTACCAGCAACCCGGTTGTTGAGCAATTCAATATCAACAAACAAAACTTAAGTAACCTGAAACGAGATATCTCTCCCTTGGTCAATGCAGCATCTGAGTTGGCGCAAACTGCGCGAGATATGAGAGCACATGTGGTGGCGACCACAGGTAGCTCCAAAGCCCTGATATTTTCTCCCCAAGGGGATTCAATTCAATCCAAACAATTAATCAAATTATTGGATGGAGCGAAAGATACACTCAAAAGTTTTGCGTCAAAAGCAAAAAGCCTCGACCAGGAAGTAGATTTCTTTTCGAATCATCAAGATGGTTTGTTCCAAGGCAATGTCGCGGCGATTCCTCAAGCTCACAAGGTAAATTGGTGCACAGGTCAAGTGGAAAAGATATTGAAACGAGCAAGCAAGCTTGGTGCAGACCAGGGGCCCAAGGTAACTACAGCCGTCAACAACCTGAGAATCGCTGCGCAATATACTCGCCAAAATATCCAATCGGATTTGGATACAAACGTTGTGGCTTTGAACAGGAATATTCATTAATTTTCCGATGAGAAATAACATGCCAATTGAACAAATAGCGAATTGTTGGGGTGTTAGCTCAAGGGAATTGATTGTGCCCAGGCCATTTATGCAACGATGTGCGAAAAAGTGCTTGGCGGATAATTCGTGATAGTCGTACCGCGAAAGCTTGCTTAGCGGGCTTTCGTGTTTTATTGATTTTCTCGAATTAATTGAATTCGTTCTTCAGCACCTGGGTGACTGTCCAGATAGGACGAGTCGGTAGAACCCGAACCATCCAGGCTGCCGAGCTTTTCATGTAGCAATTCAAGTGCGGCAAGGTCGCGCCCTTGTTTAACAAACAGTTCAATTGCAAACAAATCAGCTTCCCGTTCAAATTCTCTGCTGTAGTGCTGCGCAATCAATTGCGTGCCCAAGGTGCTGATCAGGACTGAAACATCACCTGAAAAAATGGCAATTGCGGTTCCAGCCAGAGCGTTTTGCAGCAATCGGCGGAACATGTGCCGAAGTTGAATATGCCCCAACTCATGCGCCAAAACACCAGGAATGGTCTTCGCCGGTAGGAAGTTCAAAAGTTCGTCGGTTAAAACAATGGTGCCGTCGGGTAAGGCAAAGGCGTTGGGACCAATTTTACTGCTGCGAAACGCAAGCCTGACATGGGACAACTCTGCGCGGCCTGCGATGAGTGAGTTCAGTTGCTGCTGGTAGGTAGATTTCGCCTGATCGTCTAGATTGCTGGGTTGAAAAATAACATCATCCAGCTCAATCAACACGTTTCCCATTAATTCCGACAGCTTGGCTGGTGGTGTGGCAAACGCGATCCATTTGCTGATCAAAGGCAAGCCTTGGCCGTAAAGGCCAATTGCAAACGCGATAGACGCGATGCCAATAAGTAGCCATTGAGTGGGGTGGTATTGAACTTTTTCAAACCAGCTTAAGGAAAGTACTTTCCAGGATTGCAGGGTGCTTGAGCAGCTTTCCCTATCAAATTCGAGTGTGCCCCCGTTGGGCAAATCAAGCACAATTGGCGCATTGCCGAAGCTTTCCGGGCGCTTGATATTGCGCAAAGCAAAGGCATGTTTTGTATCGTTGACCAAAAACACCAATTGCCCAGCATCGTTGTAGACATTCACGGGGGTACCTTTCAGTACCTCCCCGTTAAAGTAAATGGCCGGTAAAGCAGTGGGATGCGGGTTTGATCTCAAATGCCAAGTTCCAAACCAAGTGCATCCCCCATGCTGTCACCGAAAGCTTTTTGTTTGCTCTGCTCTTCTCGCATAATCTCGTCGATGCTGCCCACGGGGACGAATGCCATGTGTGTAATTCTGTAGCGTGTTGAGCGAATTCGTGCGAATGGAAGAAACAAACCCATGGTGCAAACAATCAGGAGAATATTGCTGATGTGGATCCATGTGGCCGCGATTGGGCTCGCCGTGCTTTTGAACCGATGCTGGTTTGCAAGTGTGGTGTTGTTCCACATCAGGTTGTCAATGGCGGTTTTCAAATAGGCGCCGAATGCAAACAATACGAGATAAGCCAGCAATGCAATTGCGCCGAGGCTTGAAAGCATGGCCATGGCTTGCATGGCCACATGTGCTTGTTCTTGCGCAGCGCTGTCTTCTGTCGTGGGGGTTTCTTCACTCAAGGGCATCGAGAAATCGAACGCGTCGGTGAATAGGCTCATGTTGATGGCAAATGCAGCAATGGCCAGAAGAAACAAAGCCAGGCCAGCCAAAAATGTTGATTTCAGGGTGGTTTTGCCAAATTCGCCAAACTGAGCGCCGCACTTCAGCTCGGCGTTGCCGAAGTTTGAGTGATTCATGACAAACAAGCGCAGGCCGCTGATGAACATGGCGAGAATGAATGCAATGCCAGTGCCTAGCAACAGTGAGGCTGCAATGATCATCAGGACTGAGGTTACCCCAGAGAATTCCAGGTTGATCAGCCCTCTACCGATTCCGAGCACCATGCCAAGCACCACAAAAAAGCCCAGACTGATCAAAATGGTGACTATCAATTTGCCATAGGCCCTTTTAGCTGCGCCGTTGAAGCGGAAGCGCAACCCCCTATAGCTGCTGTTAGCCAAGTGAAAACGCAGGCTCATGACCAGAAACAGTGGCATCAGGAAAATCACCGACAACATGATCAAGCCCGCAAAACCTGGGGAGTAAGCCGATGAAAACAGGTAGGTCAGTGCGATGCAGACAACCAGCAAATTGCCTTTCAGTATTGCTTTGGGGTCGCCGTGATAGTCAAACCTGTTGCCGTTTAATTCAGTGGATTGGTAGAAATACTTGCGGGTTCGCACTTTGGCCCATGCCGCGTAAATACCCAAGGTTGCGATGGTGAGTACAAGGTTTACAAGCCAGATTTTGAAATATTCGCGGCCTGCGCCATGAAAAATGAACTTGTCAGGGGTGTTGGTATCGAGCATGGACTAACAGCCAATCATGTAAACAAAGTAAGTGACTTTGCCGCACCGGAAAGTTCATTTGTACGTTTCCCCGCAGAGAGGTACCAAGAAGGAACCATTCTTGTATGTTTCCCCACGAAGCGCTCCTTAACTGATTCAGGAGTGTTGATTATGCAAAGTCCGATTGGAAATCTGCATGCCCAGTTGCAGCACAGTACCGCGGTGCTGGATGGTTTCATCTCTGATGTTCAAACGTTGAAGAAAGAATCCAGTGCTTTGACCAAATCGGTCGACTCGCTGGCAAAAGATTATCTGAAGCAATGCCGACGTTTTGCCACGCCAGCAAGTGTGGCCAATCCGGTGATTCAAAACCTTGAAAACTTGCAGGCATGCAGTAGCCTTGTTTACGACCAGGCTGATAACTTGAAAGGCTGTCTGGATGCTGTGGTGAAAAACAGTTACAAACCCGATTTGAAGCGGGCTGATCAGGGGAAACCTACAAAAATACTGGTTCAAGCCGAACAAGAGGCCGCCACATTTGAAACCCACATTCGTTTGGCAGAGGGTTTGGTGGCCACTGTCTTGCCCAGGCGCGATGCACCAGCCTGCCACAATGCACTGCCCCGGGATTATCAACAGTTGGGTGACCTGAATTCAGCATATCTGGCGGTTCAGGGCTCCATCCCCACCGGTATTCAAACACCACTGCTGGGGCAGTTGCGGGTAGGCACGTTGACGGCTGCAGCCATGCATCTGCGGGATCAAATCGAGTCGCCAAGCGTGCGTCATCGTGTTCAGCCCTTGCCCCTCAGCCAGTAGGCAACGCCGGGTTTTATAATTTCAATCAAGCAGGCGGCTTAGGCCCGGTTAAGCTCGCCTCACCCATTACAATCAAAGTCATGTAGCAACTGTTTTACCCTGCAGGCACCCCATGACTAGCAAAGCAAAAAAAGACCAAAATTCTCAATACCTTGGCAACATCATTCGCATCAAGGGTGCCCGCCAGCACAATCTGAAAAACGTTGACATCGACATCAAAACCGGTGAAATCACCGTGTTCACGGGTGTGTCAGGCAGTGGTAAAAGTTCATTGGTGTTCGACACCCTGTATGCCGAAGGGCAACGCCGCTACGTTGAAACTTTTTCACCCTATGCACGCCAGTTTCTGGACCGCATGGACAAACCCGATGTAGACAGCATTGAAGGCGTGTTGCCCGCCATTGCCATCGATCAGGCCAACCCCGTGCGCACCTCCCGCAGCACCGTGGGCACAATGACTGAAATCAATGATCACTTGAAGTTGATTTACGCTCGCGCCGCCCACCTGCATTGCCGCCAGTGTGGCCAGTGGGTACGTGAAGACACCGTAGCCACCATCAAACAATCGATACTGGACAAGGCCGCTGCGCAAAACGACCCACGCTTGGTGGTTACCTTTCCCGTGCGCGTGCCCGCAAAATTTACGACTCAGGAGATTGAAGATTTCTTGAGCGCGCAAGGTTATACCCGAATTCACCGCGAAACACCGATTAAAAAAGGCCGCAGCGTGGTGGAAAAATTGCTCGATGTGGTGCAAGACCGCTTCCGCGTGGCGGGTGTTGAGGAAAGTCGTTTTAGCGACGCCGTGGCCAGCGCCCTGCACCGCGGCAAAGGCAAAGTGAATGTGTTTGCGCTGCCTGAAACTGGCGATGAAGGGGCTGTAGAACGAGAGCCCTGGCGCTATTCCGAGGGGCTGCACTGCGCCACCTGTGATCTGGATTACTCAAGCCCGCTGCCCAGCCACTTCAGCTTCAATTCCCCCTTGCGCTTGCGACACCTGCCGTGGTTTTGGACGGGTGATTGGAATCGATTATGGCCTTGTTATCCCTGATGAAAACAAATCGCTGGAAGAAGGTGCGGTAAAGCCCTGGACCACGGAGAGTTTCAAAAGCTGCCAGAAAGATTTGGTGAAATTTGCCAAAAAACGCGGCATTGCCACCGATATTGCTTACAAACATTTGCCCGAAGAACACAAGTTGTGGGTGATTGAAGGCGATGCCAATTTTGACGGCAATTGGGACGGTCACTTGTTCTATGGTGTGGCCCGTTTTTTCGAATGGCTGGAAAGTCGCACCTACAAAATGCATGTGCGGGTCATGTTGAGCAAATACCGCAGCTACACCCCTTGCGGGGATTGCGGCGGTGCACGCTTGAAACCCGATTCACTGCTGTGGAAGTTGCCCAGCGATTCTGGCAAGCACAGCATTCATGAAATCATGCAGATGCCGCTATTGAAAGTGGCTCAACTGTTTAAAAACCTGCAACTGCCCGGCGCGCTCGATGAGGCCAGTGATTTGGTGTTGCAAGAAATTCGCACCCGCTTGGGCTTCCTCATTCAAGTGGGCTTGGGTTACCTGACACTGGACAGGCAAAGCAGAACCCTGAGTGGTGGTGAAGTACAGCGAATCAATTTGACCACGGCACTGGGCAGTTCGCTGGTGAATACTTTGTTTGTATTGGACGAACCCTCGGTGGGCCTGCACCCCCGAGACATTGCGCGCGTGGCTCAAGCCATGCAGCGTCTGAAAGAGGCCGGTAACACCTTGGTTGTGGTTGAGCACGACCCGCAATTGATGAACCAGGCTGACAGGCTCGTGGACATTGGTCCAGGCCCGGGTGAAGCCGGTGGCAATATTGTGTTTGATGGCGCGCCCGCCAAAATTGCCCAGGCAAATTCGCTGACTGCCCGCTACTTGAAGGGCGAACTGAAGGTGGTGGAAAACATCGAGCCGCTGGGCGATTCCACAGAGCATATTGCCTTGACTGGTGTGCGCGCCAACAACTTGAAAAACATTGATTTCAAATTGCCGCTGAACCGCTTGGTGGTACTCACTGGTGTTTCAGGTTCGGGCAAAAGTACTTTGGTGCAAGACGTTCTGGTACCCGCCATTAAAAAAATAAAAGGCGAGCCCACAGAGTCACCGGGTGACTTTGATTCATTGGAGGGTGTAGAGCATATTTCACAACTGGCCTTTGTTGACCAAAGCCCGATCGGCAAAACCACGCGAAGCAACCCCGCCAGCTATGTCGGTGCGTTTGACGAACTTCGCAAACTGTTCTCCAAAACAAAAATTGCCGTAGAGCGCGATTACAAACCCGGCTTTTTCAGTTTCAACAGTGGCGACGGCCGCTGCCCCATGTGCGGCGGCAATGGCTTTGAACATGTAGAAATGCAGTTTTTAAGCGACGTGTATTTGCGCTGCGGCGAATGCAATGGCACACGCTACCGGCCAGAGGCGCTTGAAGTGACACTTGAGCGCAAAGGCCAAGTGTTGAACATGGCGCAGGTGCTTGAGCTAACTGTAGACCAGGCCCTTGATTTGTTTGAGAAAGACACCGCACTGCTAAAAACACTGCAACCGCTTGCACAAGTGGGTTTGAATTATTTGCGCCTGGGTCAGCCCGTGCCCACGCTCAGCGGTGGTGAAGCACAACGCTTGAAACTGGCTGGCTTTCTGGCCAACTTGAAGCCCACTGCCAGCGGCCAGAAAGTGGCCAAGCGTGGTGACCTGTTTGTGTTTGATGAGCCCACCACCGGTTTGCATTTTGACGATGTGGCCAAGCTGATGCGTTCGCTGCGCCTTTTGCAGGAAGCAGGGCACAGTGTGCTGATCGTTGAACACAACCTGGATGTAATATGCGCCGCCGATTGGCTCATCGACCTTGGCCCTGAAGCGGGTGAATACGGTGGTGAACTGGTGGCCCAAGGCACACCTGAACAACTTGCAAAGAACAAAGCCAGCCACACCGGCATTGCAATTAAGCAGTATTTGGCGCAAACCAATTTGCTGGATGCTGCCGATTTGAACAAAGGCAGTGATAAAGGTAGTGACCACATGGTGGCCGAGGCTGCCGCCTTGTATGGGCTAAACACGGCAAGTAGCCGCCGAGGTTTGACCGATGGCATTGAAATTTTGCATGCGCGCGAGCACAACCTGAAGAACGTCAGTTTGACTATTCCGCGTGAAAAAATGACTGTAATTACCGGGCCTTCGGGCAGCGGAAAATCCACCCTTGCGTTTGATATTTTGTTTTCCGAAGGCCAGCGCCGCTACCTTGAAAGTTTGAATGCCTACGCACGCCAGTTTGTGCAGCCTGCCGCAAAGCCCGATGTGGATGCTATTTTTGGCATCCCACCCACGGTGGCGATCGAGCAGCGCACCAGCCGTGGTGGTCGAAAAAGTACAGTAGCCACAGTCACCGAGGTGTACCACTTCCTGCGCCTGATGTTCGTGAAGCTGGGCATTCAGCATTGCCCCACTTGCGAAGTGCCCATTGCTCCGCAAAGCATGGACAGCATGCTGGCGCAAATCATGCAGCATTACAAAGGGCAGGAGATTACCTTGCTGGCCCCACTGGTACAGGGGCGTAAAGGTATTTACAACGAAATTGCAAAATGGGCCTTGGACCGCGGTTATGAACGCCTGCGCGTGGATGGTGAGTACGTGCCCACCAACCCCTGGCCCAAATTGGCCCGTTATCAGGAACACCACATTGAACTTCCCGTTAAAACCCTGAGCATTCAAGCCAAAGGTGAGAAAGAACTGCGCGAAGTACTGGCACTTGCGCTGGAATATGGCAAAGGCACAGTAATGGTCGAGGCGCCCGGAAAAAAAGGCGAATCACCTGCCATTCGTTTTTATTCCACCAAACGTGCCTGCCCCAGTTGCGCGCGCAGCTTTCCGGAACTCGACCCGCGCTTGTTCAGCTACAACAGCAAACATGGCTGGTGCGCCAGCTGTTTTGGGGTGGGTGAAGAAGTAGAAGGCTTTGATGCTGAAACCACAGGCGAAGAAGGCAAGTGGCTTTCTGAGCAAGACAAAAGTGCAGACGAAAATGCTGAAAATGAAGAAGGAAGCTATTTGCGGGAAAGCATGGTGTGCGCATCATGCAATGGCCAACGCCTAAACCCCACCGCGCTGGCTGTGAAGTTCAAGAACAACAACATTGCCGAACTGGCCGACCAAACAGTCAGTGACGCTTTGCTGTGGGTGGATCAGCTTGAGTTGGATGAACGTGAAACTGCAATTGCCAAAGACATTCGCATTGAAATGGCTGGGCGATTGAAGTTTTTGAAACAGGTGGGGCTCGATTACCTCCACCTGAACCGCAGCGCGCCCACCCTGAGTGGTGGTGAAGCCCAGCGCATTCGCTTGGCCAGCCAGTTGGGCACCAACCTGCGCGGTGTGTGTTATGTGCTGGACGAACCCACCATTGGTTTGCACACCCGCGACAACCATCGCCTGCTGGACGCGCTTGAGGAACTTCGCGCCAAGGGCAACACCCTGGTGATTGTTGAACACGACATTGACACCATGCAGCGCGCTGATCGCTTGGTCGACATTGGCCCTGGTGCGGGCACATTGGGTGGTGAAATTATTTCCCAAGGCACAGTGGCTGAGGTAACCGCGGACAAAAATTCGCTGACAGGCCGTTACCTGAAGAACCCCATTCCGCACCTGCCAAGCCCCAAACGGCTGGTTGAAAAAGACACAGTACGATTGAGTATCAAGGGTGCCAAACTGCACAACATTACGGGTTTGGATGTGGATATTCCACTGGGCCGTTTGGTGGCCATCACTGGCGTTTCTGGTAGCGGAAAATCTACCCTGGCCCGCGACATTTTGTTGGCCAATATGCGTCAGTACGTGTTGAACCAAAACAAGAAAGGCAAGCCCGTACACAACTGGTTTGCCTGCGATGCCATTGAGGGCGCTGACCAAGTGGCCCGTGTACTGGAAGTGGACCAAACCCCGATCGGTAAAACGCCGCGCAGTTGCCCTGCCACTTATATTGGTTTCTGGAACCGAATTCGCAATGTGCTGGCCGACACCATTGAAGCCCGCATGCGCGGTTTTGCAGCCAACCGCTTCAGTTTCAATGCAGGGCCCGGCCGCTGCCCAGTGTGTGATGGCCAGGGCATGCAAACCATTGAAATGAACTTCCTGCCAGACGTGAAAGTGGTGTGCGAGGCCTGCCGAGGCAAACGATTCAACCCTGAAACCTTGCAAGTCACCTGGCGCGACAAAACCGCTGCGGAAATTCTGAACATGAGTTGTTCAGAGGCGGCGCCGTTTTTTGAGGCGCACCCGGCAATCGCGCAAGCCCTGCAACTGCTGAACGACGTTGGCCTCGGTTACCTGACCATTGGCCAGCCCAGCCCCACGCTGAGCGGTGGCGAGGCGCAGCGGATCAAGCTGGTGACTGAACTGGTGAAGGTGCGGGAAAACAAAGCGGGTGTACAAATGAGCCCGCCCACTTTGTACGTGTTGGACGAACCCACTGTTGGCTTGCATATGAACGACGTGGAAAAGCTGATTGCCGTGCTGCACAGGCTGGTGGACGCGGGCCACACGGTGGTGGTGATTGAACACGACCTTGACTTGATCGCCCAGGCAGACTGGGTGATCGACATGGGTCCCGAGGCTGGCATTGGCGGAGGTCAATTGGTGGCGCAGGGAAGCCCGCAAACGCTGGCCAAGGCGAAAGGCAAGAAAGCGGGGCACACTGCAGCCGCGCTGGCGCAGTTTTACGCCAGTAGAAACTGATATGTATCAATAGCTGGAGGAACTTTCCGGCCGCATTTGTTCCTTAGATGAAAGGGGATATTTCCCCTGTCGTTTTACTGAATTTCAGGCAAGGGGAATACATGCCGGCCAGTTCCTCCGGGGTAGGGAATTCACCCTCCTTACCTCCTCAAAGTGTAGTTGCGGAAAGTGCAGCCAAATCACCCTCTGGCGCAAAGACTGTGGGTGAGGGTGGCCTGTCAAAGGCTGCATCAGCCATTTGGAACAAACTGAGTGCAGACTTGAAGCAGAACCCCGCGCTGCATTGGCAAAATGCACTGAGCACCGCCGATGAACTGGCTCGGTCAGTATGTGGCCAGGATCTTCCCGAAGATTTTCAAGCTGATCTTATCGGCAATCTCAATCTGCTTGAACAAACATTGTTGGGGTTGAAAATTCAATCTACGGACGGACTACTTGTCCCCGGCCCCTATATCAAAGAGCTGCTCTCGGTTTTAAAGTTGAATGTTGTCACCACCTCCAAGCAACTCCAGACCCTTCACAGTCTCAAGAAGAATTCTTCAAATTGACCCCATGATTCAGACTCGGAGCTAATTCGTGACTCAGCATTCTCCTATTTCATCCAATTCAAAAGGCACAGTTGTTCCGCCCATTCCGGCGGCCGCATCCAATAAATCGGTGGTTCAGCCTCGGCCTTCTTCACAGTTGCTTGCAACTCAAACCAAAGCGGATTTCACACGCTCACCACAGGCGCGGCCCAATGTCATCGAGTTACTTACTGAGTGCCATCAGATTGCTGGCACTGAAGAAGTAAGTAATGAGTTGAAATCGATTGTTGATGAGTTGGCGGTTCGTGTTGAAAAACTGGGTGGTGGTCACAAGTCGGATGATGTGAAGAATTTTATCATTGGACTCATGAAAAAAGCAGGCCCAGCAGTGGCTGCAACTCCCGCTGCAGCAACACCAGCAGCAACACCAGCAGCAACACCAGCAGCAACACCAGCAGCAACACCAGCAGCAACACCAGCAGCAACACCAGCAGCAACACCAGCAGCAACACCAGCAGCAACACCAGCGGGTTCCTCAACAGTTTCGCCATCCCCAGCGCCTGCAACGTCAGGAGGGACGGCTACCCCAACCCGCCACACTTCGACATCTTCATTGCCGTCATCGCCACAACCTGAAGTTAAATCCGGCAGTGTTTGGAGTTGGTTGAATCCTCTTAGCTATTTTGGCTCGAAAAGTCAGTCCATTTCCGAGGTGGTGCAGCAGGTCGCCAGCCAGGACGGACTCTCGGGCAAAGTAGTCAAGCTTAAAAAGCAGCTTGAAACTGAAAAACAACAAAAAACAGTTCAGGCAGAACTCAATGCAGAGCTCGCGGCGATTGATGCTTTGTCTGATATCAAAGCGGTGACTACCGTATTTGAAAAACTTAGAACATCAACAGAATTGTTGAAAAAGGTTGTTGAAGCGAGAAAACAGGGTCTGGTTGGCGAACTTCGTCATGTCGAAGTCAGCAATCGAAAACAAGGCAAGTTGCTTGATGAACAGCGGGTTATGCGTTCCACACTTGATGCACTTTCTCCGACCAAAACACTCGAGGGGAAGTATGCCAAACTTTGGTTGACCAAGGTCCGTGACGGATCACAACTGCGTGAAGCAGCGCAATCTGCACAAGCGGGTTACAAACATATCCAAGAACGTTCTTCGCACGTGATCAATGTAACGTTGCCCGAATTGCAGCCTAAAGTGAATAGTCAGGTGGCTAAACTGGAGGCCTTCTCTAAGAAATTAAGCGAACTGAATAATCAACACAATCAGAGCTTAGACAAACTTAAAAGTGATTTGGATGTTGCAAAAAAGGAGGGGCGCGCAGGTGAAGTGTCTCAACTTCGAACCCAGATCGACCACGTGAATGATGCGCTTGGCGACCTCAAGAAATTGAGGAAACAATTTGAGGATATTGAGCATGATGTGGAGTTGGCCGGTGTCGATTTGCGCGCAATCGAAGAATTGGGTGCACGCGTCGCAGTCAATCGGTCGGATGTTAAGGATTTGCCGTTCAATCTGGCGATGTTGGCCAATGGCAAGGAATCCCCCTCCATTGAAAACGGTTGCAGTTTGAACCAGGCCCTTCTTCTGGGTAACTCTGGCTCAGGTAATCATGTTGCGCCTCGAGCTCTGACCCTGAGTCACCGTTTGGCTGAGTTTGGCTCTGATCTGAATCTTTTTCAAAACGAAGGCAATCCCACACCCACTACATCTCGGGGTGACAAGCGTTCGTTCTTGGCTGCTTTGGGCGGCGCGCTGAGGGCCAACGAAGAAAAAAGTGTCAATGATGTGCTCAACTTCATGAGTCGTCCTGAGGGGCGAAAGCATGTGCATCATTTGGCGGCCATTAACTTGGTCGCTGCCGGGTTCAATACCGAGACGCTTTCACTGGATGCGCCTTCGCTGGCTTATAAAGTGGAGTCAGGGTTGAGTGGGCTGAAAAAACGGTTTATCACGCCTACTGGCAAATTTGCTCGCAATCCGGAAGAACACATCGGTGTGCGCCTTACTTTGCTCGGTCATGTGTCCGAAGTGTTGCAGCGGGAGCTATTTCGCAATGGCAAACCAGTTAGTCTTGAGCATGCAGTGATTACACCACAGCACGCCGTAGAGGCATCGTCTTTGATTATTGCCGCTCTTCCCAATGACCTGTTGACGATTCATGGCGACGAAGTGACTCGCTTCGTTGGCATTCTAAAAAAGTTTGAGGCAGAAGTGGCGGCATCGACCAAGGAGAAGCCGCTTGACCCCCGCTCAATGATCGCCTTCAAACGTACTTTGAATGACTTTCATCAACAGGCGGGGCAGTGGCTCACCGAACGAGCCGGGGCGGGCGGGGCCGCAAATTCCCTGGCTTCAGCGCGTCAAATTTCGGCTGATCTTGCCAGCAAAGCGCGTAAAGGTTTCTTCCGGCAAGCGAAGGCTTCAACAGGTAATTTCATTAACTTGGCGGGTGGAAGACTGGTGCGTGAGGGTTGGTCTGCATTCCGAGCCTACGTCGGTCAAATCAACCAGAAAGAGCGCATGTGTCAGGCCATTCGAAGCCCCGTGAATGTGGTGCAGGTAGCCCAGATGAAGCGGGATTTGATGGCTTTGGCCGAGAAAGAGCCGGGTTCGAGCGCGAACGCAAAAGCATTGATCTCTTACCTGGACGGCCGTTCCTTGAATGTTGAATTGAAAGACCCGTTGAGTCCCCGAATGATTATTGAATTGAAGCGCACCGGCGATTTTTTACAGAAAGCCTGGGCGCCTGTTTCAAAGGGCAAACAAGCTCCCACGGTCATCGGTTTGTCCGCATCTCAAACCAATGAAATTCCTGGTTTCGTCCACACCAAGCTGAGTCAGTTTGTAGGCAATCCCTTGTCGGGTTCGCAATCTTCCACGCCCGAGTCCGCACCGACAGTTGTTCCGGCGCGTAGCGGGGCAGCAGCAACCTCTTTCCGTGTGGAAGCCACCAATAAATTATCTAATAATCAGTGGGTTGTGGCCATGTGGGGCAAGGTGTTGAACCATGCAGGTCAACCAAGAACCAAGCAACTGCACAATCTGCAAAAAGATTATGAACGGGTGTTTCTCACAAATTACCCCGAGGGGGCGAGTCCACCCAGCGAAGTTGAGGTCAAGAAATACCATGAGAACCGCAGTGCAATGGCAGCCATTTCTGCGCATATTGCCTCGGAGGTCAAAGATATCCCGTCAGATATCGTCTCTAAAATGAAAGAGTTAACACCATTGCTGCTCGACATTACTCGAGGGCATGTTTTGACTACTGAATTGGCTGACCTTAATACGCGAGTCTTGCAGAACGTGGCGCCAGACAAGAATCGTTGCTGGTTGCGATCTGCATGGGGGGTGGCAGCACAGGCGTTGTCCAAAGAGGACTTTACAACACGCGTATCACAAATTGGCAGCGATCTGACCACAAGCGAGATTCAGGAAATTTATGATCAAACCACGAAGGCTCCCTTAAGCGGCATGATAAACAATCCTGCGCTTGAGAATAAGCAAGTTAACTTGATGATCGGAATTGCCAAAAAGCAGGCAAAGGCTTGGTCGAGTGATGCGCGAGCCACTTTGCAGGCCCTTGAAGCGAAGCGTGAGGTACAGGCAGAAGGTGATTTCGGTGCGGCATTTTTGAACGCCTTGAGCCTACCGGTGGTAATAAGAAACGGAAACGGCGATGCTCCTGATATTTATTTGCCCGAGAATTTTTCAGTTGATCAACAAGGCCATCCTGACACTTGGCCAACACTTCGATACGACGGAACCGGCAATACCGGCCACTGGCAGTTTTATCAGAAACCAGCAGCCGCTTAAGTAAACAGAGCAAGAAAGCAATATTGGTGCTTAACTTTTCTTCTGCCCAATTTTGCTTTCTTTGCCTGCAATCAAATTGGCAATGTTCTGCTTGTGTCGATAGATGAGCAATGCGGACATAATCGTGATTGCAGCAGCCTGTCCATTAATTCCGAACAGCAGCACGTTGTAGAACACTGCAAACAGCGCGGCGATCAACGCTGCCAACGAGGAGTAGCGGAAGAAGTAAGCAATCACAATCCAGGTAATGGCGGTGGCCAGGCCCAGTACCCAGTTCAAGCCAAGCAGCACGCCCAGCGCGGTGGCCACGCCTTTACCCCCTTCAAATTTGAAGAACACCGGGTATAGGTGACCAATAAACGCAGCCAGTCCAATCCAGGCAATGTCGGTACGGCTGTAACCCAATTGGTCTTGAAAATGGAAGGCCAAGGCCACAGCGAGCGTGCCTTTCAAGGCATCACCCAACAAAGTTAGCACGGCTGCTTTTTTGTTGCCGCTTCGCAGCACATTGGTGGCGCCAGGATTTTTTGAGCCGTAAGTGCGTGGATCGGCCAAACCCACGAATTTGGAAACAACCACTGCGAATGAAATAGAACCAATCAAATAGGCGATCAGCAGGCCAGCGGCAAAATTAAGCAAAGGTGTCTCCTTGTTGTTGGGCTTTGGCGTCGATTTTAGCGACTTTTTGATCGTGGGTGGCTTTGATTGAGCAAGGTGTGCAGGTGTTCTTTGGCCACATGGGTGTAAATCTGAGTGGTGCCTATGTCGGCATGGCCAAGCAGCAATTGCACCACCCGCAGGTCGGCGCCGTGGTTGATCAAATGCGTGGCAAATGCGTGCCGCAACACGTGGGGGCTGACTGTGGTGTTGATTCCAGCAATCAAGGCCAGGCGCTTTATGTTTTTCCAGAAGCCTTGCCGTGTCATCGGTGTTCCAAAGTGGGTTACGAATAAAAAGTCGCTGGTTTTCCCCTTCAACAACTCACCACGGGCCTGCTGCAAATACAGCTGAATCGCCAGCCTTGCAGGTTCGCCCATGGGCACCAAGCGTTCTTTCTTGCCTTTGCCCAGCACTTTCACTGCCCCAACATTCAGGTCGATTGCGCGTAAGGGCATGTTCACCAGTTCACTGACCCGCAGGCCGCTGGCGTACATGAATTCAAGCATGGCCTTGTCGCGCTGCCCTGCAGCGTTGCTCAGGTCGGGTGCGGCCAGCAGGTCCAGTACTTGTTTCTCGCTCAGGGTTTTGGGAATGCGCAAGCCGCGTTTGGCACTTTGCAGTTGGGTGCAGGGATTGTCTTCGCGTTGCTTGGTGGTGTTCAGCCACAAATAAAAACGTTTGTAGCTGCTTAGTTTTCTGTTCAGGCTGCTGGGCTTTAATTCCAGCAGGTCGTGTACATGGTTGCGGATGTGTTCACTGCTGGTTTGCAGCAGGTTTTCCGCAAACTGTTCGTCCAGCCAGTTTCCCAGTTGTTGCAAGTCGCTGCGGTAAGCCTGCAGTGTGGCTTTGGCCAATCCTTCTTCAAGCCACAAAGTGGTGCAGAATTCGTCGATGAGATCGGCATTGCTCTTCATTGTGGTGCTGTCTGCATGTGAAAATAAAGGTCATGATACCTTTAGCAGCACCGAGGAGTTTTGTTTTATGTCGATCGCTGATCTTCGAAAAGACTACACCCAAGCCACACTGGACGAAGCCGACGCCCTGGCCAATCCACTCGACTTCTTCAAGCTTTGGTTTGACCAGGCTTTGACTGCGGATTTGCCCGAACCCAATGCCATGACACTTGCGACGGTCAATGCAAAGGGGCGACCCTCGGCCCGTATTGTGTTGATCAAGGGGCTGGATGCGCGCGGCATTACGTTTTTCACCAATTATGAAAGCCGCAAGGGCCAGGAGTTGGCGCAGAACCCGCATGCAGCCATTCTGTTCCACTGGACAGAACTGGAGCGACAGGTGCGGATCGAGGGGCGGGTAGAGAAGTGCAGTCCCGAAGAGTCTGATGCCTATTACCTGTCTCGACCGGCAGGTAGCAGATTGGGTGCTTGGGCTTCGCCGCAAAGCCAGGTAATCGATTCCCGTGCTGTGCTTGAAGCCAGGGTGCGTCAGGCTCAGGAAGAACAGCAGGGTGACCCGCAAACGCGGCCACCATTTTGGGGCGGTTACCGTTTGGTGCCCGATTTTTTTGAGTTTTGGCAGGGCCGTCCATCGCGACTTCACGATCGCCTGGCCTACACCTTGCAAGGTGATTCATGGGCAATGTCCCGCCTTGCTCCTTGAGGAATGAGTAAACCTGTTCATGGTCAATAGCAAAACCGGCAAAGCCGCCACACCTCCACTGAAAGTACTCTTGGTCGACGAAGAACCAGGCCGCGCTGCCATACTGGAACGCGCCTTGCTTGATGCAGGTTATGTGTTGGTGTCCCGTCTCAGTTCTGCTGATCGTTTGGTTGAGCATGTGGCGGTGTCCCAACCCGACATCGTGATTGTGGACATCGACTCGCCCGATCGCGATTGCCTGGAAAACATGGCCGTGTTGTCGCGTAGCAATCCCAAGCCGGTCATCATGTTTTCGGATGAAGACAACGAAGAGACGATTGCCAGCGCCATCAAGGCTGGCGTGAGTGCCTACGTGGCCGACGGTATGAACCCGGATCGGGTTCGACCCATTGTGCAGGTGGCGGTGGCGCGTTTTCGTGAGTTTCAGGCGCTAAAAAACGAGTTGCAGAAAACCCGGGATCAACTTGCAGACCGCAAGCTGATTGACAAAGCCAAAGGCCTGTTGATGAAGCACCGCAATTTTAATGAAGACGAGGCCTACCACGCCATGCGCAAGCTTGCCATGGAGCGTAATCAGCGTTTGGTTGACACTGCCCGCAACGTGATTGAGGTGTTTGAAATGTTGGGCGGAGGTGGCTTGTAATGCAACAGGAAATTCGCATCGGCGTGATCGCCTTGACTGATTCTGCGCCGTTTGTGGTGGCCCAGAAAACGGGTTTTTTCGAGGCGGAGAATTTGACTGTAGAACTGGTCAAGCAGGCGTCTTGGGCTACGCTACGCGACAAGCTCGCCTACGGTGAAATTGATGCGGCACACATGCTTTCGCCCATGGCTATCGCTCTTCAGTTGGGTTTGGGTGGTTCTCCCAAAAAAGATGTATTGGCACCATTGGTGTTGAATCGGAGTGGCAATGCGATTACGGTCAGCAAGGCCTTGGCGGCGTTGATATCCGGGCTGGTCGAGGGTGAAACCCTTGGCTCAGCCTTGCGTGCGGCAAAATCCCGGGGTGAGCGTGTGATGGTATTCGGCACGGTGTTCCCGTTTTCGATGCACACCCTGCAGCTGCGCCGTTGGTTGCGCTTGAACGATGTTGACCCGGATCAGGATGTGCGCTTTGAAGTGGTACCGCCGATCCGCATGGTGGGTTCATTGCAGGCGGGTTTGATTGACGCCTTTTGTGTTGGAGAACCCTACAATTCCTTGGCAGTGAATGAGGGTTTGGGCACTATTGTGGCGACATCAAATGGTTTGTGGCCCAAGGCCCCAGAAAAAGTCTTGGGTTGTACCCGTGCATGGGCTCAAGAAAATCCCGAGGCGATGACCGGTTTGACGAATGCTTTGCGTCGCGCGTGTTTGTGGTTGGAAGGTGGCATGGAGAATCGCAGCAAGGCAGCCGCTTGGTTGTCTACTTCGGATCATGTGAATTTGCCAGGCTCCGTACTTGAAATGGCTTTGTTGGCGACGATCAAGGGTGGGACCGATCCGTTCATTCAGTTTGACGGCGCTGAGTTGACCGAAGATCAGCGCCCCATGTTTGAATCGCTGGTGGTTGAAACCCATGCCTTGACCAGTTCGCGCCCCCTTGACGCCATACAGTTTGCAAGCGGCCTGAAGCCATTCGGTTTCTAGCCAATTGCATGGCGCCGATGTCGTGATTACACTTAAGCAGTAATGTTGCTCGAAGTTGGAGTGGAGTATGTGGCGTGCATGGGTAGAAGTCTTGCGGTTTGTATGGATCACCTGTCTGGGCTTTGCCTTGTTTTACTCAAGCGCACAGGCGGCAACCCGCACTGACATCGACCATGCAATTGTTCAGTTGGGTAAAACAGTGCCTAATATGAAGCTTGAGGTTGAGCTGACAAAAACCTGGAGCAGGGCCTACGTGTCAGACCGCATCGAGGGCGCGCTGCTGACCATGGATCCTGACTTCTTGAGCCGCTTAACACCCGATGGCGTGTTGTTTGTGATCGCCCATGAGTACGCCCATGTGCACCTGGAGCATCAGAAAAAATTGGGCTCTAAAGCCATGGAACTGGCTGGCCAGCCTACACCCGACATGGCTTTTGATGCGATTGAACGCAACCCGGCCACCATGGAAAAACTGCATGCAATGAACCGTCAATTTGAACTGGACGCTGACGAGGCTGCGACCAAATGGCTGGCCAGTTTGGGTGTTACTGCCTGCACCGAGGATGTGCTTCGCAGCATTGACGGTGCAGACATGATGATGCCAGTGGTGCCCTCGCACCCTGGCTACTACAGCCGTAGGCAGGTGATTTGCCGGAAGTGATCAACGGGTGAAGCGTTCCTGTGTCAATGACAATTGACTGGCAATCTTCGTCGCAATGTCTAGCTGAGCTGGCTTTTTCGCAAAGCTTTGCAGTTGATTGAAAGACAGTTTTTGACTCGGATTTAAAGCTGTGTGTTCAAGCATCACCCATGCGCAAAGATTTTCCTGACGTGTCGTCAAATCCCCGGGGTTTGTTATTCTGCGACTCACCAGAAATTCCCCCAAGGCCATTCGCGTAGCAACGGGAACACCACGAAACATCTGGTTTTCAATGGCGTTGCATTTGCTCACAATCTCTTGAACAACATTAATCCCTTCAGATTCAAAAATTTGTGAGGCTTGTCGGCGGGCAGCAGCAACCAGCCCACTACCCTGGAGGGGATCGGTGCCCGCTGAAGCGTTGTAACTCATGTGTTGAATGGGCGGTGCACTGGTAAATTGGGTTGGGTTCATGGTGACTAAATTGCGTTTTCAAAAGGTAAAAGGACACCTTAGTGAAATTGCAAGAATGTCAGTTCCATTTAAACTGCTTGCGCCACCCACTCTACCCAGTGGCGAACATCCACAGTGGCATCACTTTCCAAATGACCCAAACAGCCAATGTTGGCAGATGCTATTGCTTGTGGTTTGCCCGCCATCAGATTGGCCAGCTTGCGTTTCTTCAGTTCTTTGGACAGTTCGGGTTGCAATACCGAATAGGTCCCTGCCGAACCACAGCACAAATGGGAGTCCGCAACTGGAGTTAGTTTGAAGCCAAGAGTAGTCAACACATTTTCAATCACACCCTTGATTTGTTGGCCATGTTGCAATGTGCACGGGGGGTGAAATGCAATGGTGCCTGGAATGCGTTGCTGTTCAATGGCTGCCTTTACTCTGGTTCCAAGGCGTGCCAGCCCGTCGGCGTTTTGTTGGGTGATGAACTCGCCAATGTCCAGAGTTTTTTCACTGATTAATTTAGCCTTGGCTGCGTATGTCGCATCATTCTCAAAGTGGTGAGCGTATTCACGCACGGTTACGCCGCAGCCTGATGCATTCATCACCAAGGCTTCAGCCTCGCCGCTTTGTAGCAGTGAATACCAGGCATCAATATTGGTTTTCATTTGCGCAAGTCCACCCGCATGGTCGTTCAGGTGAAACTTCACGGCACCACAGCAGCCTGATTCCTGTACCACCATGCTTTGAATGCCCAGCGCATTGAGTATTACCGATGTTGCAGAGTCAATCGACGGCATCATTGCAGGCTGCACGCAGCCTTTCAGCAAAATGACTTTGCGTGTGTGTGCGGTGTTGGCAAATGGCAGGGTGGCGCGCTTGGCAGGTACTTTTTTCCTGATGCTTTCGGGCAGTATGACGCGCACAGCCTTGCCCATGGCCATGCCCGCAGTGAACATGGGGCGGTTGGTCATGAGCATTTTCAGGCTTTCGCGGGTCAGTTTTTCCGCCATGGGGCGCTCTACGCGCTCGTCTACGATTTTGCGGCCAATGTCGATCAACTGGCCATATTTCACGCCGGAAGCAGGTGGTTTCGCAGTTGCGGCAGGTGAGGCAACGGTCCAGGTGCTGCTGGGTTTTGCGGGTTACCTGCTTGCCTTCAAGCACTTGCTTGATCAAGTAAATACGACCGCGTGGGCTGTCCAGTTCATCGCCCAGTATTTGGTAAGTTGGGCAGGTGGCTGTGCAAAAACCGCAGTGCACGCACTTGCGCAAAATGGCATCTGCGGCCTTGCCATCGGGGGTGTCTTTGATCCAGTCGGCGAGTTGGGTATCCATGCGATCTACTTACAAAATGGGTGACAGGCGGTTGATGCTGAATACACCAGCCGGGTCGAATTGTTCTTTCAGGCGACGCTGTAGTTTCAGCATCACCGCATCGGGTTGCTGGAATGCGTGAACGCGCGCAGCTTCGTTGGCAGTTCGGTACAAAGTGGCATGGCCGCCTACGCGTTTGGCCATTGCGCGAATTTGTTCGGCATTTACAGCAGAAGAGTCATCTGCACGGAACCAGCGCAAACCACTGCCCCATTCATGCACACTTTGACCATGCATGGCCAAATCTACTGTGGTGGGTGGCACGGCCAAGCGCCACAAATCACCTTCGTGGCTGAAAAATTCATGTTGCTGGTCGCGTACGCTGGTCCAGAAGGCTTGTGCCTGCTGCACCTCAATTTCCTGTCCACCCATGTTTTTAATGGCGGCCTGCACCGCGGCGCTGGCACCACGCAGGCGCACACTCAGCTTGCCATTCTCAAAGAATGTGGCCGAAATGGGCAAGGGTTTGGACAACCATTCATTGCTTTGCGAAATGGCTTTGTTGACGTCCATCTCGAACTGCAGTGTGGCTTCAGCGGGTGCAACCGGCATGACCTTGATCGACAGTTCAGTGACAATGCCCAGCGTGCCCATGCTGCCGGGAATAACCCGGGATACATCGTAACCGGCCACGTTTTTCATCACCACGCCGCCAAAGTGCAGCAGTTGGCCTTTGCCATCCAAAAGGGTGCAGCCGAGTACGTAATCTTTCACGCCACCACGGCTTAAACGAGCCGGGCCAGCCAGGCCGCTGGCGATGGCGCCGCCAATGGTACCGCCGGCGCTCAACCTTGGTGGCTCAAATGCCAATTCCTGTTTTTGCGCAGCCAGTGCCGCTTCCACTTCAGCCAGCGGCGTGCCTGGTTTTACCGTGATTACCAATTCCGTTGGCTCGTACTCCACAATGCCAGCCCATTGGCGCATGTCCACCTCAATGCCTTGCAAGGGGCCACCGTAAAAGTTTTTGGTGCCGCCACCCACCGGGCGAATTTGCGTGTTGTTGCGTGCAGCCAGTTCCACCTGCTTACACAGGTCGTCGATAAAGTCGCTCATGGTCTCGTTCTTTTAAAAGCGGGGCAGGTCTGCAAAAGGCACTTGGCCACCATGCACATGCATGCGGCCATATTCAGCGCAACGGTGCAGGGTTGGAATGGCCTTGCCAGGGTTGAGCAAACCAGGTTCGTCGAAGGCTTTTTTAACTGCGAAAAATGCATCCAGTTCAGCACGTGAAAATTGCACGCACATTTGGTTGATTTTCTCGATACCCACGCCGTGTTCGCCGGTCACTGTGCCGCCTACTTCCACGCACAGTTCCAGGATTTCGGCACCGAAGTCTTCGGCGCGTTTAATTTCCTCTGGCTTGTTGGCATCAAACAGAATCAGGGGGTGCAAATTGCCGTCGCCTGCATGAAACACGTTGGCACAGCGCATGTCGTATTTCTTTTCCATCTCGGTGATGGCGTTGAGTACACGGGCCAGGCTTCTGCGGGGAATGGTACCGTCCATGCAATAATAGTCGGGTGACACGCGGCCAGCAGCAGGAAATGCATTCTTGCGCCCCGCCCAAAACTTCAGGCGCTCAGCTTCGCTTTGCGACACCTTGATGGCCGTGGCACCGCAGCCGTTCAGCACGCGGGTCATTTCCGCAATTTCTTCGGCCACTTCTTCCGGGGTGCCATCGCTTTCAAGCAGCAAAATGGCTTCGGCTTCAGTGTCGTAACCGGCTTTCACGAAAGGCTCAACCATTTGGCTGGCGCGTTTGTCCATCATCTCGAGGCCAGCGGGAATAATGCCGGCAGCAATCACGGCAGCCACGGCATTGCCTGCGTTGGCTACATCGTCAAAGCTGGCCATAATGACCTGTGCCAGTGCGGGTTTGGGCACCAGTTTTACGGTGACTTCAGTAACCACAGCCAGCATGCCTTCAGAGCCAATCACCAAATTCATCAATTCAAGGCCGGGAGCATCGGGTGCTTCAGATCCGAACTCAACGATTTCGCCTTCAATGGTAATGGCGCGCACCTTTAACACGTTGTGCACGGTAAGGCCGTACTTCAGGCAATGCACGCCACCACTATTCTCGGCCACATTGCCGCCAATGGTGCAGGCAATTTGGCTGGAGGGGTCGGGTGCGTAGTAAAGCTGGTGTTGGGCCACGGCCTCGGAAATGGCCAGGTTGCGAACACCAGGCTGCACCACTGCGCTGCGCGATTGCACATCCACTTTCAGGATTTTGTTGAACTTGGCCATGCCCAGAAGAATGCCGTGCTTGTGGGGCTGTGCACCGCCAGACAAACCAGTGCCCGCTCCACGAGCAACCACCGGAGCATTCAGGCGATTGGCCAGTTTCAGGATTTGAACGACTTGATCTTCTGTTTCCGGCAAGGCCACCACCATGGGCAGCTGGCGAAACAGGCTCAGGCCATCGCATTCATAGGGTTTGGTGTCTTCAACTTCGTGCAAAACAGCGTGTGCAGGCAGAATCTGGTTCAGTCCGGCGATTACCTTTGCGCGCTGGGCGGCATTCAGTACAAAGTCTTCGGTGGGCGCATTCATAGGGGGTACCTCTTTGACAGCTTTAAAGAATACCTTTTTCAGAACCCCTATGGTAATTGGTGCTTGCCCGAGTTTCTAGGCACTCAGCTTTGCGGCTTTGTTAAAACACCTTTGTTTGGAATACGCTTTACCCTGGAAAATTACATGTTCATCGGTGCCCAAGGTCAAACCAAGTTGTGCCCAATAGTTGGGGTTGGATGGTTCCTCGCGCAAGCGGTGGAGCGCGGTGTCTATTGGATTAACGAGAATATTGCTCACGGTAACAGGTGCCCGGCACATCATGCATCGCGGGTCTATGCCCTGTGCAATCGCCTGATTGGCCAATTTGCGTGCGCAATTTGTGCACGCTGTGTGCTGGTTGTTGCAAAGTTCAATTTCTGGATTGTTCTGTGAGGACGGTATTTCGTAGCAAATGGGGCATTCAGCTGCATTTATCATGGGTGCTGCAAGAGGCGAAGCGGTAAACACAGTCAGTGGCATTTGCTGTCGATGGGTTCAATTTATATTTCCATCGGGGTGGCCAGTTCGCACCTGGGGCGAGTGCGCATGCCGTAATCCCGCGCATCCAGCAGCGCTGGGTTCATGGCCAGTTGCATGGCACCCGCAAAAGCAATCATCGCACCATTGTCGGTGCACAAGCTTAGCTCGGGGAAGTAAACTTCCACACCACGTTTGCGCGCCGCTTTCACCAATTGTTCTCTTAGCGATTTATTCGCACCCACGCCACCGGCCACAACCAAACGCTTGTGATCTTGCTGCAGGCAAGCTGCCAAGGCTTTCTTCACCAGGGTTTCCACAATGGCCGCTTGAAAACTGGCCGCGAGGTCAGTTTTGTCTGTGTCGCTGATCGCCATGGTTTCAGTAGGTTGACTGACCCCGGCCAGTTTCATGGCGGTGGTCAGTACTGCGGTTTTAAGGCCTGAAAAACTGAACATGAAATCGCCACTGTGCAGCATGGGCCGGGGCAGTTTGAAGCGTTCCGCATTTCCGCTTTCTGCCAGTCTTGATAACGCCGGGCCACCTGGGTAAGGCAGGCCGATCATTTTTGCGGTTTTGTCAAACGCTTCGCCAGCTGCATCGTCCAGCGTTTCACCCAGCAGGGTGTAACGTCCCAGGCCTTCCACACCCATCAGCTGCGTGTGCCCGCCACTAACCAGCAGCGCGGTGAAAGGAAAAGCAGGTGGGTTCGAAGAAAGCAAAGGTGACAGCAAGTGCCCTTCCAGGTGGTGCACAGGAATAACAGGCAAGTTCAAACCCATCGCCAGGCTGTAGGCGAAGGCGCAACCCGCCATCAGCGCGCCTGGCAAACCGGGGCCTGTGGTCACGGCAATCGCATCAACATCCTGTAAGGCAATGCCGGCTTGTTCAAAGGTTTCATTCATCAGCGGGATCAGGCGGCGAATGTGGTCGCGTGAGGCCAGTTCGGGCACCACGCCGCCGTAGTCCTTGTGCATTGCAATTTGAGAATACAGCGCTTGCCCAAGAATGTGGCCATCGGTGGTGCACAGTGCTACGCCAGTTTCGTCACAGGAGCTTTCAAAACCAAGCACAATTTTTTGAGAATTTTCAGCAGAAGTCACTTCAGGCGGCCAAAATGGAGTCAACACCTTATTTTAGCGTGGCTTCGATAAGCAATTGAATCTGAAAGGGTTCAAGTGCAAGTAATAGTCGAAACATTACAAATCGGAGACATTTCATGTTGATCGGTGTAAGCAGACTGCTGGGGCCACTGCTGTTGGTAGTTGGGCTTGCGGGTTGCCTGTCGGAAACTGACCAGGCAAGGGTTGGCAATACAGGCTCAAGCGGCGATGGTGGCCTTAGCCCTTCTGAAACTGAAATGCCGTTGCGGGTCAAAAGCCAGCAAACGGCCACAGGCCATGCCGCACGTGTTGAGCAGGTCGTCATCCCGGCATTTGACGGCACAGATTTGGCGTTAACTGTCTATTTTCCGGAGTTAGATGCGGGCGAGGCTACTCCCCTGTTGTTGCACTCCCACGGCTTTGGCGGCAACCGCGCTGCAACGCTTGATTTCGACGAGGCCCAACAAACCTCCGAAATTGGTGTAGACACTCTGCAAGTGGCCTACAACGAAAAAGAACCGATCGCCAGGCGTGCAGGCTGGTACGTGATTTCTTATGATCAGCGCGGTCACGGCGACACCGGTGGCAATGTCACCATTCTTGATCCTGATTTTGAGGGCAAAGACTTAAAAACCATTCTGGATTGGGCCGAAGCCAATTTGCCCAATCTGGGTTACCGCAGCAAGGCCGGGACATTGAACCCGGTGGTAGGCACTATTGGTCGCAGTTATGGTGGTGCTTTTCAATTGATTGGCAGCGGGCTTGATCCCCGAATTGATGCCATGGTGCCCAACGGCACCTGGTACGACTTGCGCTACAGCCTGAACCCCGGCGGTGTGCCCAAAACCACGTACCTCAACGGTTTGGTGGCCGGTGGTTTGCAAAGCAACCGTGGGCGCTACGATCCTTTCCTGTTTGAGGGTTTGGCGCAGGCCAACACCACCGGTGTGGTGTCGGAGGAAATCGCAAAGCGATTGGGCTCGCAAGGCTCCGTTTCCTACTGCGACTTGTCTGCAAACTTGCCCAGAGGCATGAACCTGAAATCAGATGTGCCTGCCTTTTTTATTCAAGGTGCTACTGATGTGTTGTTTAACCTGAATGAAGCAATTCAAAACTTTGAGTGCTATCGCAAGGTGAATGCCGATGCGAAATTGTTGTTCGTCAAATACGGGCACTTGCTCAATGCTTTGGGCGTGCAGCAAGACCCCAATATGGCGCTGGAAGGCACAGGCGCCAAATACGCCTTCAATGAAAGCCTCATCTGGCTGAAAACCGCACGCAATACCTGCCCAGCCGCCAACTGGGATGCTGAAACAGGCCGTTGCGTTATTCCGCTGAAAAACATGATGTTCCAGTTCCTCGCCCAGCATTTGGTGGGCGGCAGGCAATCCAGGTCTGCGGATTACCTGGGGTTCGACCCAGTGCCCTTGCCCGAAATTGCTTCAGTTCTTGAAGACAGCAGAAATGACCCCACCGCAGTTGAGGTGAAGTCCAATTCATCCAACCGCCCAAAACTGGAAGGTGTACGCGCAGCCTCGGCGTTTACTGCACCCACGCAGGTGGCGGCGGGCGTGGCAGGTCTGTTTTCTGGTTTAACCTCAACACAGGCAGCGCAGTTGGCCCAACCCGTGTATGTTGAATTGAACAATGCGAACTTGCCCGGTTGTTTCGTGGGCACGCCCAAAGCCACTGTGAAAGTAGAGCCAGTTGGCCCGGCTTCGCCGGAGGCGCCCATTGTTTACGTGGGGTTGGGTTTAAAGCGTGCCGATGGTACCCAAACCGTGTTGCACGATCAAATTACGCCGTTGAAAGGCTATGGCGAGAAAGCAATCGAGTTGCCGGGTATCTCGGTTCAATTGTTGGAAGGCGATTCGCTCACCTTGACCATTCAGGGCTACAACCCTGTTTTTGTCAGTAGTTTCAACCGCTTGCCCGTGCCTGTTACAGTCAGTGCCAGCGTGGCCCTACCCAATCAAGTTCAAGACCCAACCGGTTTTTGTACGCTGTAACAAACCAGCGCACTGTTCTACACAGAATGGTGCGCTGCACTAGTTGGGTGCCAGCCAGCCCGTCCAATACTCCCCCATTTCACCGGAATCAGCCTCTTTGTGGTGCAAAACCACATTGAGTCGGCTGGCACGCCCCTTGCATTGATAGGGGCGTAGGTCGTCAACGGCGGCGATCTGCAGGTGGATTGACAGGTCTCCCACGGTTACGAAAGTGACCACGGGAGTTGGACAACGGCGTCCGTGCTGCTTCGTGCAGCCGGGGGCCGTTTTTTTTTGGGTAAATTGGGATAAATCGTATGCTGATGTCCGTCAAAAAACAGAAGCTGGTGGTAATTGGTAACGGCATGGCCGGTATCCGGGTGGTTGAAGAGCTGATCAAGCTTGCCCCCGAATTGTATGAAATCACCGTATTTGGCGCAGAGCCACATCCCAATTACAACCGGATCATGCTTTCGCCAGTATTGGCTGGAGAGCAGAAGTTCGAAGAAATCGTGCTCAATGATTGGGACTGGTACACCAGCAACAACATCACCCTGCACGTGGGCCGAGAGGTCACTGAGATCGATCGTGTGAAACGCGTGGTGAAATGTGCCGACGGCACTGCTGCGCCATACGACCGCTTGCTGTTGGCCACAGGCTCCAATTCCTTCATTTTGCCAGTGCCCGGCTCAACCTTGCCCGGCGTGATCGGCTATCGCGACATTGCAGACACCGAAGCCATGCTGGAAGCTGCAAAGCATTACAAGAAAGCAATCGTAATCGGTGGCGGCCTGCTGGGCCTTGAGGCCGCAAACGGTCTGGCCATTCAGGGCATGGACGTGAGCGTGGTGCATTTGCCCACCTGGTTAATGGAACGCCAGCTTGACCCCACTGCAGCGGGCCTGTTGCAGAAAAGCCTGGAAGCCAAAGGGCTCAAATTTTTACTCGCGAAAAACACCAAGGCTTTGCATGCCGGGCCCGATGGCCGTGTTGCACAAATTGAATTTGCCGATGGTGAAATTCACGATGCTGATTTGGTCGTGATGGCGGTGGGTATTCGCCCGAACGACAAGCTTGCCGCCAGCAGCGGCCTGCTGTGCAATCGTGGTGTGGTGGTTAGCGACACCATGCAAACCATCACCGACCCCAAAATTTATTCTGTGGGCGAATGTGCCAGCCACCGTGGTATTGCTTACGGTTTGGTGGCCCCTTTGTTTGAGCAAGCCAAAGTGTGTGCCAACCACCTCGCGCAGTTCGGCATTGGCCGCTATGAGGGGTCTGTTACCTCCACCAAATTGAAAGTGACTGGCGTTGATTTGTTCTCTGCTGGCAACTTCATGGGTGGTGAAGGTTGCGAGGAATTGCTGCTTTCCGATCCCATTGGTGGCGTGTACAAAAAGCTGGTTATTAAAGAAGACAAACTGGTTGGCGCCTGCCTGTACGGCGACACGGTAGATGGTTCCTGGTATTTCAAGTTGATGCGTGAAGGCAAGGCCATCAAGGAAATTCGCGAGAAGCTGATGTTCGGCCAGAACAATATTGGCGACACCGGCCATGAAGGGCAAAACCAAGCCAGCAAAATGGCCGACACGGATGAAGTGTGCGGTTGCAACGGTGTGTGCAAAGGCACCATTGTTCAGGCAATTAAAACTAAAGGTTTGTTCACCATTGAAGAAGTGCGCAAGCACACCAAGGCCAGCGCAAGCTGCGGTTCATGCACAGGGTTGTGTGAACAGATTTTGATGAGCACGGCGGGCGCTGATTATTCCGCCACGCCGAAAACAAAACCCATGTGTGGCTGTACAGACCACGGCCACCAAGTGGTTCGCGATGCAATTTTCAAGCATCACTTGACCACCAAGGAAGAAGTGTTCGCGACCATGAACTGGCGCACGCCCAACGGCTGTGCGAGTTGTCGGCCGGCTGTGAATTATTACCTCATCAGCTCCTGGCCCGGCGAGGCGGTGGACGATCCACAAAGCCGCTTCATCAATGAACGCGCACATGCCAATATTCAAAAAGACAAAACCTATTCGGTGGTGCCACGCATGTGGGGTGGTGAAACAACCGCCGCTGAACTGCGCCGCATCGCTGATGTGGTCGACAAGTACAACATTCCCACTGTGAAGGTAACAGGTGGACAGCGCATCGATTTGCTGGGTGTGAAAAAAGAAGATTTGCAAGACGTGTGGAAAGACCTGGACATGCCCAGCGGTCACGCTTATGCCAAAGGTTTGCGCACAGTAAAAACCTGTGTGGGAAGCGAATGGTGCCGCTTTGGTACGCAAGACAGCACGCAAATGGGCAAAGATCTTGAACGTGGTTTGTTCAAAATGTATGCACCCCACAAGGTGAAACTGGCTGTGTCGGGTTGCCCACGAAACTGCGCTGAAAGCGGCATCAAAGATGTCGGTGTGATTGGAGTTGATTCTGGTTGGGAAATTTATGTGGGCGGCAATGGTGGCATTAAAACCGAAGTGGCCCAGTTCTTGTGCCGCGTTAAAACTTCCGATGAAGTGATGGCAGTGAGTGGTGCATTCCTGCAGTTGTACCGCAAAGAAGGCTGGTATCTGGAGCGCACGGTGCATTACCTCGAGCGCGTGGGTCTTGAGCACGCCAAGGCCCGCGTGGTCGATGATGTCGCCAATCGCAACGCCTTGTGGGCCGAACTGCAAGCAGCACTGGCCATTGAAGAAGACCCATGGCACAAGCCCAAAGAAGCGCAGGTTGATTTGCGCCAGTTCATTCCAATCAAGCTGGCGGAGGTGGTCTAATGTCGGCATCACTACTTGAGGAACAGAAGGAAATTCAAATGGAATGGATTGACATTTGCGCGGTGGAAGACATCCCCGTGTTGGGATCACGCATTGTGCGCCGCCCCACAGGGCAAGACATCGCGGTTTTTCGCAACAGTGAAGAACAGGTGTTTGCCTTGCTGGATGAATGCCCGCACAAAAAAGGCCCTTTGAGCCAAGGCATCGTACACGGCACCACGGTCACCTGCCCTTTGCACAACTGGCAAATTGGTTTGGCCGATGGCTGCGCACGTGAACCCGACGAAGGTTGCACCGCGAAATTCACGGTACAGGTGGTTGATGGCCGTGTGCACCTGAAAGCCAGCGAAGTGAAAAACCACGGCATTTAATTAACGCACCTGAATTTCGGAAAACCATTCCAATGAGCGAATTGCTGCAAGCCATCCAAACCACCAAAACAACCTGCCCGTATTGCGGCGTGGGGTGTGGTGTGATGGTGCGCACGCAAGGCGGAAAAATTATTGATGTGAAGGGCGACGAAACACACCCGGCCAACCTTGGCAAGCTGTGCAGCAAAGGCAGCAAGCTGGCTGAAACGGCCACGGTGAATGTGTATGGGCAAGTGCGTGCAAGCCAGCCTTTGCTGCGCATTCAGCGCGACCAGCAAGTGGCCCCCACCGACTGGAACACCGCGCTTGATTTCACCGCGCGCGAGTTTGCGCGATTGATTTCCACCTATGGACCCGACAGCGTTGGCTTTTATATCAGCGGCCAATTGCTGACCGAAGACTATTACGTGTTCAACAAACTTGCCAAAGGTTTGATTGGCACCAACAACATCGACACGAATTCACGCCTGTGCATGAGCAGCGCTGTGAGCGGTTACAAACGCACGCTGGGTGCTGATGCGCCACCTTGCAACTACGACGATTTGGCCCTGGCTGATTGCGTGTTTATCGCCGGTTCCAACATGGCGTATGCGCACCCAGTGGCTTACCGCAGGCTTGAAGCTGCGCGCGCTGCCAAGCCAGGTCATAAACTGATTGTGGTCGACCCACGCGCAACCGACACCGCGCTGATGGCTGATTTGCATTTGAAAATTCAGCCCGGCACCGATGTGATGTTGTTCAACGCCATGTTGCACGTGATGATGCAAAACGGTTGGCTCGACATGGCCTACATCAACAAACACACAGAAGGCTTCGACGCAGTGGCCAAAGGTTTGGTCGATTACTCGCCCAAGCTGGCAGCCAGTGTGTGCGGAGTTCCGGAAGGCGACATCGTGACTGCCGCCACCTGGTTCGCCCAAAGCAACAGGACACTCTCCCTGTATTGCCAAGGGTTGAACCAGGCCACCACCGGAACTGACAAAAACACATCGCTGATTGCATTGCACCTGGCCACAGGGCAAATTGGCAAAGAAGGTTCGGGCCCGTTTTCGCTGACGGGTCAGCCCAATGCCATGGGTGGCCGTGAAGTGGGTGGCTTGTCGACCCTGCTGCCCGCGCACCGCGAATTGAACAACCCCGCCCATGTTGCAGAGGTGGCGAAGTTCTGGGGCGTGAAGCAAATCAGTGCCACACCGGGTGCCAGTGCAGTTGAAATGTTTGATCAACTGGAACAAGGCAAAATAAAAGCCGTGTGGGTGGCGTGTACCAACCGGCGCACTCACTGCCCAATTCACAAAAAGTGGCGCGTGCCTTGCAAAACGCAGAGTTGGTGGTGGTGCAAGATGCTTACCTGACACCTGCCACTGTGCAGTATGCCGACGTGCTGTTGCCCGCAACCACTTGGGGCGAAAAAGAAGGCACGGTCACCAACAGCGAAAGGCGCATCAGCCGCGTGCGGCCTGCCATGCCTGCCTATGCGGATTCAAAAAACGATTGGCAAATTGTGGTGGAGTTTGCAAGGCGGCTGGAAGTGGAGTTACAAAAGCTGGGTGTGGAAAGCCCGCGCCTTCACAACACGGCCGACGCATTCATGCCCTACACCAGCACTGAAGAAATTTTCAATGAGCACCGCGAAACCACACGTGGCCGTGATCTCGACATCACTGGTTTAAGCTATTCGGTGTTGGAGACAAGAGGGCCGCAACAGTGGCCCATGCCCGAGGGAGTAGCTGAAGGCAAAGCCCGCCTGTACGAAGATGGGGTCTATCCCACCGCCACAGGCAGGGCCAAGTTTGTATTTGCCAATTATGAACCTGTGGCCGAAGAGGCCGATGCGCGCTTTCCATGGCGCTTGAACACAGGGCGTTTACGCGACCAGTGGCATGGCGCAAGCCGCACCGGCACTCTGGCTGAATTTTTCTCGCATGAAGCCGAGCCTGCAATCGCCTTGCACCCGGCCGATTTCAAGCGCCTGAACCTGAAGCCACAAAGCTGGGTGTCGGTGAAGTCTCGCCGCGCCACCATCACCTTGCGCGCGAAAGAGGATGAATCGGTTGCGCGAAACCAAGCCGTGTTGCCCATGCATTGGGGACCAGAATTTTTCGGTGGCAAATCGGGTGTGGGTGGTGTGAATGCGCTCACCATTGAAGCGTTCGACCCCTATTCCAAACAACCGGAACTGAAGCATTCCGCTGTGAACATTCAACGTGTGCACTTGCCCTGGCAGGTGGTTGTGTTTGTCTATAGTGAACATTGGCTTGGCCTGTGGCAGAAGGCCCGTGCGCTGTATGCCGAATTTGATGCGGCGGTGTGCGTGCCGTGGGCCGCGAGCAGACCGGTGTGCTGTTTCGCGCAGCCAGTGCACAGGCACCTGCCAAGGAAGTGATTGATCGCCTGCAAGCTTTGTTTGAATGCGAGGGCGGCGATGTCATGGTGTATTCCGACCCGAAAACCGACGCACGCCGCCGCATTGGCGTGAAAGTTCAAACCTCGCCACAAGGCCAAACTGCCACGCTGAATAAAGTGTTCCTCGCTGGCAATATTGAATCAGAAGGCTGGTTGCGCAATTATTTCGACCAGCAGCTTGATGTCATGCCCTTGCGCAGCTTTCTGCTCGCACCCGCAAGCCAGCCTCCAGGCGTGCAAACCGAGGCAGTGCGCATGGTGTGCAACTGCGTGGGTGTGTCTGAACAGGCCATACAGGCGGGCATTGCAATTGCCTGTGTAAAAAGTCCCGGTTCAAACCTGTGCGCCGACGAAAACCAATTGCTTAGTGGTTTGCAAGGCAGCCTGAAATGCGGCACCCAATGTGGTTCGTGCGTGCCTGAAATTCGCAAACTGATTCGCGCACAGGCCAGCCTTGCTACAATGGTGTCTTAAGTATTTTTCAAGACCCTATGTCCAACTCCGCTCAAGCCGACAAATTTTCTTGTGCCCCCTTCATCAAAGAAATTGGTCGCGGGAAGGATGGCGCACGTGGCTTGCCCCGCGAGCAAGCGAAAACCCTGTTTTCAGCCATTTTGCGCGGTGAGGTGTCGGATTTTGAACTGGGTGCAGTACTCATCGCATTGCGGGTCAAAGGCGAAAGCCACGACGAGTTGATTGGTTTTTTGCAAGCCATTGCCCAGCACTGGCCTGACGAAAGCCATTCGCCTCATTTTCACACCCTGCAGGCGCTCAACGCGCAATCCCGGGCCGAGGGCAAACCTGTCATTGTGATCCCCAGTTACAACGGGGCGCGGCGCAAACCCAACTTCACCCCCTTGCTGGCAGGCCTTTTGGCGCAACGCGGCTACCCTGTACTCGTACATGGTTTGCAAAGCGATTTCACCGGGCGCGTTACCAGTGCGCAAGTGTTTGCCCATTTAAACTGGAATGCCGTTCACATGCCCCACACCGCACCCGTGTACATGCCCATGGCGCAAATTTATCCGCGTATTGAAGCCTTGTTGCAAACCCGCAAGGTACTGGGTGTGCGCAGTTGCACCCACACCTTGGTCAAATTGATGGTGCCAAGCGCATTCAACAATGCGCTTCTGGTGACCAGTTACACCCATCCAGAATTCTGGAATTTGCAACGCGAGGTGCTGTGCGCAACAGGCCACACTGCGCTGGTGTTGCGCGGCCATGAAGGCGAACCAGTGGCAGCCCCTTACCGCAGCCCCCGAATGGATGGTGTGAAGGCTGGCGGCACCTGGTGCATTTCCCAGCCCGAAAACCTGTTTACCGAACAGCCTGATCCACACCCCGATATTGACGCAGAATCAACCGCACGTTTAATTGAAATGTGGTTGAACAATCCGCAGGAAATGCCGCATGGATTTGCGCGTCAGTTGGATGCAATTGAGGCTGTTCACCAAGCACCAAACCAAGCAATAAGCCATGCAGCAATTTGATGTCATTGTGATTGGTGCCGGTGCTGCCGGCCTCATGTGTGCCGCGCAGGCCGGGCAGGGCGGTTTGCGGGTCGCATTGCTGGACCACAGTGAAAAACTGGCTGAAAAAATTCGGATCAGTGGCGGTGGCCGTTGCAATTTCACCAATGTGAAGGTGTCTGAGGACAATTTCATATCTGAAAACCCAAGGTTTGCGCGCGCCGCCCTGGCGCGGTACACACCAGCCAATTTCATTGCGTTGGTGAAGCAATACAACATACCGTTTCATGAAAAACACAAAGGCCAGTTGTTTTGCGACCGCAAAAGCGACGACATCATCGATATGCTTGCAGCCGAATGCAATGCAGGCAAAGTGAAGTGGTTTCGCCCTCACAGCGTGAATGCAGTGGAACATGATGGTAGCCAGTTCAGGTTAAGCACTACAGCGGGTGTCTTACAGGCCCGCAATGTGGTTGTGGCCAGTGGGGGCTTGCCAGTGCCCAAAATTGGCGCCACCGATTTTGGTTTGAAGCTGGCCAAGCAGTTTGGCCACACACTGGTCGATCAGCGACCTGCACTGGTTCCGCTCACTTTTGATTCTGGCATGTGGGAGCCCTTTGTAGGGTTGGCTGGTGTGGCGCTGCCAGTGTATAGCCGCGGAAGCGATTCCAATGCCCCCTGGTTTGATGAAGACTTGTTGTTTACCCACCGGGGCTTAAGCGGCCCGGCGGTATTGCAGGCCTCGACTTACTGGAACCCCGGCAAGCCAATTACGCTTAACCTCTCTGGCAGGGAAACCGACGCAACGGCGCTACAAACCGATTTGCTACAGGCCACGCTGGGTGCAAAAGCCAACGCTGAGAACTGGTTTGCTGCGCAAGTGCCGCACTGGCCCAAGCGTTTGGTGCAAGCCTGGCTGAACAAACCCGAATTGCAGTCGCTTGCCGGCCGCAAAGTGGCGGAGTTGGGGAAAAAACAACTTGGGCCTTTGGCGCAGCGAATTGCAGCCTGGCAGTTGGTGCCCAGTGGCACAGAAGGCTATAAAAAAGCCGAGGTAATGCGTGGCGGTGTCAGCACTGCCGATTTGCAGCCCAAAACACTCGAATCGCGCAAAATTCCAGGCCTGTACTTTATTGGCGAGGTGGTGGATGTAACCGGCTGGTTGGGTGGCTACAACTTCCAGTGGGCTTGGGCCAGTGGCTACACTGTGGCCCATGCAATATTGGACCAAAAATAGTTGAAAACCCTTGAGAAAGCCGGCTTTTGCATGGTACTATCTCGGTCTTTGCCAGATTCTTGGCGGTAACTCTTTGCTCTAGCGCATTGGGTTTTGCATAAAAAAACATGTGAAATCAATGGGTTAAAGATCAGAAAAGAGCTGAAAAACAACTTACGAACACCCGATTGGAGCCATATGCCAAACGTTCGCGTTAAAGAAAACGAGCCATTTGAAGTTGCCCTGCGTCGCTTCAAGCGCACTATCGAAAAAACAGGTCTGTTGACTGAACTGCGTTCACGCGAGTTCTATGAAAAGCCAACCGCTGAGCGTAAGCGCCTGAAAGCTGCTGCCGTAAAGCGCCACTACAAGCGCCTGCGCAGCCAAATGTTGCCCAAGAAAATGTATTGATTCGTTTGGTATGTCACTGAAAGCGCAAATTCTTGAAGACATCAAGCAGGCCATGAAGGCCCGTGAGCAAGCGAAGCTCACAACGCTTCGAATGCTCTCAGCGGCAATCAAACAAAAAGAGGTCGACGAACGCGTCGAACTCGACGATGGGGCGGTCCTCGCCATCATCGAAAAGCAAATCAAGCAACGAAACGAAGCCGCCATCCAGTTTGAGCAGGGTGGTCGGCCAGAGTCGGCCGAGGTTGAAAAAGCCGAAGCTGCTGTTTTGGCATCTTATCTTCCTGCGCAATTGTCCGAAGCAGAAGTTGTGGCCGAAATTCAGGCCATTGTTCAGGCAGTGGGCGCAACTGGCCCGCAAGACATGGGCAAAGTCATGGGCGCAGTGAAAGCCAAGCTGGCTGGAAAGGCTGACATGAGCAAAGTATCTGGGCTGGTCAAGGCCGCTTTGGCCAAATAAGCTGGCCCATCGCAAACCAACTGCTCGTTTCCTCCCCTTTGGGTTTGTTATTCTAGAAGTCGGGCCATTGGCTCTGATTTTTCTGCATGTGAATTCACCCAAACTGCATGATTCCTCAAAGCTTTATTGATGACTTACTCTACCGCCTCGACATTGCCGATGTGGTGGGGCGTTATGTGCAGTTAAAAGCGGCCGGGGCTAACTTGCAGGGCTTGTGCCCATTCCACAACGAGAAGTCTCCATCATTCACGGTCAGTCCGTCCAAGCAGTTCTATCACTGTTTTGGTTGTGGTGCACATGGCAATGCGGTGGGATTTGTGATGGAGCACCTTGGGCTTACCTTCCCCGAGGCTGTTGAAAACCTGGCGGGCAACTTGGGCATTGATGTGCCTTATGAAAAAGGCATGGATGTTCCGGCCGAGGTGCGTTCTGAGCGGGAAGAGCTGGTTGAGTTGCTGACACGCGCTGCCAACTATTACAAGGCACAGCTTAAAAAAAGCCCGGTGGCCATTGATTACCTGAAGAACCGCGGATTGACTGGGCAAGTGGCCGCCCGCTACGGCATGGGTTACGCGCCCGATGCTTACCAAAACCTGGAAGCCGTGGTCGAGAATTACGCAAGCAATACCCAGCTGGATTTGGCCGGGCTGACCAAAATCAGCGACAGCAACCGTCGGTACGACGCCTTTCGTGGCCGCATCATGTTCCCGATCCGAAATGCCAAGGGGCAGGTAATTGGTTTTGGTGGCCGAGTGCTGGGCGACGAAAAGCCGAAATACCTGAACAGCCCCGAAACGCCAGTTTTCTCGAAAGGGCATGAGGTATATGGCTTGTTCGAGGCGCGCCAGGCCATTCACAAAATGGGCTACGCCTTGGTTACCGAAGGTTACATGGATGTGGTGGCCTTGGCCCAATGGGGTTTCGAGAACGCAGTGGCCACGCTGGGTACAGCAGTAACGCCTGATCATGTATTGAAATTATTCAAACAAACTGACCGGCTGGTTTTTGCCTTTGATGGCGATGGGGCTGGTCAAAAGGCGGCATGGCGCGCCCTGCAGGCCTGTTTGCCACACGTTAGCGAAAACAAGCGGGCCGATTTCATTTTCCTGCCCGCCGAGCATGATCCCGACTCTTTTATTCGAACCGAAGGGCCAGATGCTTCGAGGCCATGGTGGCGCAAGCCGCGTCCTTGTCAGAATTTTTGGCGCGCTACCTGGAGCGCAACTACCCCCTGCAGCAAATTGAGGGCAGTGCGGCTGCCATTTCATTCTTGAAGCCTTTAATTGTGCAAATGCAGCCCACCGTTTACAGGTCGTCGTTGTTGCGTGCATTGGCCAATTTGCTGGGCGCCACACCCATGGAGCTTAGCCGCCACTTGGGTTTGAAAAGCCGCGAGGGCGGGGGTGATTACTTTTCGCCGAAAAACAAGGGGCAGTTTCAGGGTGGGCAGCAAAACGGGCAACTGAGCGGGCAGCAGGGCAAATTTTCCGGCAAGAAGTTCGGTAAACGGTTTGGAAAGTTCGACGACGAGCCATTACAAAACAATTGCCCCAGGCCCACTGCAAAATCGCCGTTATTAAGCCTGGCTGCGCGGGTTATTCGTGCACCCCAGCTTGTGGAGTTGTGTAATTCATTGCTTGAGCTGTACGAGCGAGAGCAAGACCCCGCAGCCGAGGTGCACAGTTTTGTTCATTTGCTTGAAAAAGTCAGAAACGACCCCAACTTGCTAGAGGCTAGGCTTCAACATGCCTTTAATGACGAAGTGCATCAAAATTGGGTTAACTCGGTTCTGAAAGAAGCGCGCAGTTTGGATGATTCCCTCGATTTTGAAACCGAGTTGCGTTCTGGCGTGTATCAATGTAGCGAGCTGTGGTTTAAGGCTGAGCTGGAGCGGCTAACCGCCGAGATGCCCACTCAGGGGGAGCAACTCCGTTGGTATCACGAGTGCATGCAACGCTTCCAAGAATTAAAACAAAAGCGAGTTAATCAGTTATAATTAAGGGTTACGGTGCAGCTTTTGCATCTTTTTGTAGTGCGCATTTGCGTATTAGGTGGCTGTTATTGAGTTGTTCAGGGAATGAATGTTCAAAATACTCAACATTTTTTCAAAAACACAGGAACAGAAAGCCAAATCCGGCCACAAAACCAAGTCTGCGAAGTCACAAACCGTGAGTTCTCAGCAAACCGATACACACACACAGATTCCTGGTGGCCAAAAGCCGGAGAAGGAATCCTCCACTAAGGCATCCAAACGCAAGGGAGCGTCGTCAATGGCAGGGAAGAAGGTTTCTCCTCAAAAGGCAACTGTAAAAGAAGCGAAAGTAAACACCGTGGTTAAGAAGACAGAATCCAAGAAAACAGCACCTGTTGCTGAAAAGCCTGTGAGCAAGAAAGCCGCTGCGCCCGCACCCGCACCTGTTGTGGCCGATGAAACGCCCAAGCGTGGCCGCAAGCCCAAAGTGGTTGAAGCTGCTGCCGAGCCAGTGGCCAAGGCAGCCAAGCCTGTAGCCAAAGCGGCGGCCAAGCCCGTCAAGGTGGCGGAGCCCGTTGCTGTTGAGGAAGTGCAGCCCAAAAAACGCGGTCGCAAACCCAAGGTGGTTGAACAGGCGGCGCCAGCGCAAACCGCTGAAGCCCCCAAGGGGCGTGGACGCCCGCCCAAGGCTGGCAAGCCCAAGGCTGAAGAAGAGGACGACGAGGACATCGATTCCGGTGCAGACGCATCGATCGACTCCGACGATGTGCCCGAAGACGACGATTCAGATGCCAAAAAAGCCGACCTGGTGATCATGCCCAAGCGTGGTCGCGGCTCCAAGGCCAAAGACAAAGCGCTGATCAACTCGGCTTACCTCAGCTCGGCCAACGCCACTGTTGAAGAACTCGAATTGCGCCGCAACCAGCTTAAAACCCTGATCAAAATGGGTAAAGAGCGCGGCTACCTGACCTTTGCTGAAATTAACGACCACTTGCCTGACGATGTAACCGACGGCGAAGTGATCGAAGCCATGGTCAGCACCTTCCACGACATGGGTATCACTGTTTACGAACAGGCCCCTGACGCGGAAGCCTTGTTGATGAACGACAACGCACCGGTTGGCACTTCTGCCGAAGACGCAGAAGAAGAAGCTGAAGCCGCGTTGAGCAACGTCGATTCTGAATTTGGCCGCACCACCGACCCCGTTCGCATGTACATGCGTGAAATGGGTACGGTTGAGTTGTTGACTCGCGAAGGCGAGATTGAAATTGCCAAGCGAATTGAAGCTGGCCTGAAAGACATGGTGCAAGCCATTTCTGCGTGCCCAGCCATTGTCGAAGACGTGGTTGGCCTGGGCCAGCGCATTGCTGAAGGTTTGTCGACGGTAGATGAAGTGGTTGACGGCATTGTTGACGACTCAATTACAGACGACATGGTTGAAGCCGCAGCGCCTGAAGAGGTTAGCGACGACGAAGACAGCGATGACGAAGAAGAGGGCAATGACGGTGGCACCACCTCCGGCATGTCGGCCCGTCAGCTGGAAGAACTCAAGAAGAATTCGCTGGTGGTTTTTGCTGAAATTGAAAAGCAGTTTGCCAAGCTGAAAAAAGCACGTGCAGATGGTGGCTACAATTCTGCGGCCTACAAAAAAGCCAAGGAAGCGATTGCCGAACAGTTCATGAAAATTCGCTTCACTGCCAAGCAGGTTGAGCGCCTGTGCAGCATTTTGCGTGAGCAAGTGGACAGTGTTCGCAAAATTGAACGTGAAATTTACGACATCGCCGTAAACCGCGTGGGCGTGCCCCGCGAGCAGTTCCTCGATAAATTCCGTGGTCATGAAGTGGAAGCGGCCTGGGTAGATACATTCAGCGCATCGAACGCGGCTTGGGCTGAAACCTGGGCGCGTAATATTCCTGCGATCAACGAATTGCAGCAAAAGCTGGTTGCCATTCAAGACGCGGTTTCTTTGCCTTTGAATGACTTGCGCGCGATCAACAAACAAATGGTGTCCGGTGAAAACCGTGCCCGTTTGGCCAAGCGTGAAATGATCGAGGCCAACTTGCGTTTGGTGATTTCGATTGCCAAGAAGTACACCAACCGTGGCTTGCAATTCCTGGATTTGATCCAGGAAGGCAACGTGGGCTTGATGAAGGCGGTGGACAAGTTTGAATACCGCCGTGGCTACAAGTTTTCGACATATGCCACTTGGTGGATTCGCCAGGCCATTACCCGCTCCATTGCTGACCAGGCACGCACCATTCGTATTCCGGTGCACATGATCGAAACCATCAACAAGATGAACCGTATCAGCCGTCAAATTCTGCAGGAAACCGGTATTGAGCCCGATCCCGCCACCTTGGCCGAGCGCATGGAAATGCCCGAGGAAAAGATTCGCAAGATTCTGAAAATCGCGAAAGAACCCATTTCGATGGAAACACCGATTGGCGACGACGACGATTCTCACTTGGGCGATTTCATCGAAGACAACCACACTTTGGCCCCGCAAGACGCTGCACAGTACAGCAGCCTGCGCTTTGTGACCAAAGATGTACTCGATTCGCTGACCCCACGCGAGGCGAAAGTGCTGCGCATGCGTTTTGGTATTGAGATGAGCACCGACCACACGCTGGAAGAAGTGGGCAAGCAGTTTGATGTAACCCGCGAGCGGATTCGTCAAATTGAAGCCAAGGCACTTCGCAAGCTGCGTCACCCCAGCCGTTCAGACAAGCTGAAAAGCTTCCTGGAAGGCGAATAAAGCTTTTGAAAGGTAAAGTGGGGCTGTAGCTCAGCGGTTAGAGCAGAGGACTCATAATCCTTTGGTCGAGGGTTCGAACCCCTCCGGCCCTACCACATTGATTGGAAAATGCCTTGGGTTAGTCACCCAAGGCATTTTTTGTTGCGCCGTCATATTGTCTTTATCATCCAATTATTTGAGCGGATGATGAGATTGATGAGGAATTCTGTGTACTCAGTGATACTTAGCCAACACCAAGGTATAGGGCGGCGGCAAGGTTTGTCGACACAGAAAATTGACGCCCTTAAGCGTGAATTTTCCAATCCGGCAAAGTTCACGAATCCTTCTGAAACCAGCGTTTTTGTCGCAGGCTCGTTGGGGCGACACGATTCAGGTGAGAATTCTGATTTGGATTTATTTTTGACATCCAGTGCCGAAGTGCCTATCTCTCATCTTGATAACGTTAAATGTTTGGCCTCGATACTTGGTGTGTATGAGGAGTTGGGCTATGGGCAGCCTAGCAATGACGGTGAATTTCTAAAAATATTCAATATTCCACAGCATGAGTCTTGTGTTGGCTCTGCCAGAGATGATGGGGTCAATTGGTTTACGGTGCGAATGCTGATGTTGCTGGAAAGTAAGCCGCTTACAGATCCGCAGTTGTATCGAAGACACAAAGAGGAAATTCTTAAGTTCTACTTTCGCGACAGAGACAACGGCAGTCAATTTAAACCTCTGTTTTTATTGAATGATTTGCTCAGGTTCTGGCGAACGTTGTGTTTGAATTACGAGAATGCAAGATCGGGGCCTACACGTTCATGGAAGAAGCGAAACTTCAACTTGAAGTTTAGTCGGATGCTGACAGTATTCAGCACGGTGTTGCCAATGGTTTTACAAAGCCATGTTAATCAGGAGTGGCTTTTGGATTTAACAGAGAAAACTCCACTTGAGAGGCTGGCTGTTGGTTTGGACATGTTAGATGATGCACAATTAAGTCGTGGGTTTACAATTTTTTTGGACGACTATGAGTTTTTCTTGCACACTAAAGAATATCAGGATTTCAATTTGCTTGATGACCCCACCAGGATGGCTTTGAATGACAAGGCTGGGCAAGTCTCCAGTTTTTTGTTTTCGGCCTTGCATCATCCCAGTGTCTCACCTGAATATCGACAGTACCTTGTAATTTAAAATGGCCAACGCTCAACAGATTCTTACGCTAGAAGTGAAAGACAAAAAGATCCAGGATCTTTTTGTCGATCTTCGTTCGCGCTTTAATCGCGTTGGAAAAATACCCTCAAGCCCCCACGTAACGATACGCGGCCCATACAAGACAGCGGTGTCCTCTCGCAGATCCAAGCAGATCATGCAGAGACTTTCCCACGAACCGAAGCTGCGATTGTCGGGTGTAGGACGTTTTGAATTGGCGGATTGTCATGTGGTGTATCTATCGGTTCAAGGCGAAGCGCTAAGAAAGGTCTGGTGGAAACCAGATTTTCCAATTAACCAGTTCGGCTTCAATCCCCACATCACAGTATTCAAAGGGGATAAAGCGTCGGCTGACCGAGTTTTTGATGCGCTCACCCAATTTTCCGTTGAGTGTCCAATTGAGCTTTTTGAACTAAGAGTAGATGTTATCGGTCAGGGCGCTTTGAATTTCGAAAACTGATTAATTGTTAATCCACTTCAAGCCCTGAAGCGTCACCTTCGAAATGACATAAAACCGAATAGCCCGGCCCAACACCACTGCCGGTAAAAAAGCCGCCAAGGGCATTGCGCCTGCGCCTGCGGCCAGCGCCAGTGTTTTAAAGGGAATGGGCGCAAATGCCGCGATAAACAAAATAGGCGGGCCGTATTCAGCCATCAGTGTTGTGGCCTGGTTTATTTCTTCCAGGTTAACCGATTGTGCCCATGTGGCCAATTCACCTGCGAATGCAAACCCAAGTAAGTACGCTGAACAGGCACCAGCCACCGAACACAGCACGCATGCGATCATCAGGGGTTTCCAGCGGTCTGGGCGACCTATGATCATGGGCGGCAACATGATGTCGCTGGGCACGGGAAAAATGAATCCACCCAGGTAGGTCAGCAGACACATGGCTGCAATGCCGAAACGGCTGTTGGCCAGTTTCTCCTAAATGGATCATAGCCTTGGTGCTGCTTTGGGGGATTGGTCAAGCGTTCTATATTGACCGAACAATGTTTCAGGTCTTAATCAGCAGGGCGTTGAATTCACGTATCACCTGCGTAAATGCATCTGCATGCAATGTTTCCAGGCGATGCGCTCGCAACTTGGCAACGTGTTCAAAGGTCAGGGGTTCTGCTTCGATAACACCCATGGTCCAGTTGTCGAACATGCGCTCTTTCATCGGAGAGATTTGAATGATTCGACTGTCGGTGTGCCGCTTGTCGTCGAGAATTTTCATGTAGGTGCGCAGCACATTTTGCTCGGGCCCTTCAAGCACTTGCATGAACATGCCACCTCCGTGAACCAGCACGCCTGTGATCCCAGCTGCGCTGTTGTTTTTTCTTGAGGTCAGCAAGATTTCTTTCAGCACTTCTTCACTGAAATCGGACTTGGCTTGGCTGCAATAAAGAAGACGAATCATGAGCAGCGCTCCGGGTGGGCTGGGGGGTTAGCGATTTGATTTCACTATGTTAGTGGGTTGATTTGATCGCGCGTCGATAGAGGATATGGGTAATTTGGGTGGCAATTCCGGCTTTGTCGGGATTTACTCGGCGCGGGCTTCTTTATTTTCCGACATGCTGTCAGCCGAAGTCTTGCAATCATTTTCCTGTGTGCCTGATTTATATCGGGAATCGTTCTAAGTATCTTTTTGTCTTTCCGTCTCAACAAACCAACTTTCAGCATCACCATGATTTCTGGCGACAAACCCCCGATAGCCTTCACCATGCCCGATCCCAAGAAGGCGGACGCATTGGCCGCCTCGCGCCCACCGGAGGTGAAAACCGCCGCAGACCGGGATGGTGCCAGCGTGGTGGTGTCGATCTCAAGGCCAAGGGGCACCATGTTGGTAGACAGTACCACCCCGTTTGATGCGGATAAGGTGGAAATGATTCGCCGTCAGTTGAGTGAGGGTGGCCTGAAAATTGATGCCAGTATCGTGGCTGATCGCATGATTAATGATCAAAAAGTACTGTTGGGAAGATAAATTCTCAAAAGTGTTCACTTAAAAAGCTCATTTCGATCAAATAAAAAAATATCAATAAAATCAATTATTTGACCAATAAAATAAGTGTACAGTTGTACTCTTCTGACACTTTATTCTAGTTTTTTCAGCAAAATCTCTTGCGAAAAACAGGCGTTTTTAGTTACATTGGTGCACATCTGTTCACTAATGTGGAAAACGCAATGAGAACCAACAGCCAACTGTCCAACAAAGTAGTCCGCGGACTCTCCAAAATTCTGGGTCAGGAATTCGTTACCTTCTGGCTTGAGCAAGCGGGCAGCACCCATTCAAGCGATCGTTGTCTGGCCGAGGTGGCACGTATTGATCGCGAAACTGCGGACGCAGTCAGCCTGTGGTTGCGCCCCAATGCTTTGTTCAAAGGTTTCGAGGCTGGCCAGCACGTGAACCTGAGCATTACGATTGATGGTGTGGTGCACACGCGTTCATACAGCTTCAGCAGCGCCCCCACTGAAAGTGGCTTGGTGCGCCTGACTATCAAGCAAACTCCAACTGGTCTTGTGTCACGTTATGTAGTGAACCAACTTGAAGTGGGCACTGTGGCGGAACTGGGCGATGTGTTTGGTGACATGACCCTTGGACACACTCAGCCCATGCTGAACCAACAGCGCCCCACCATGCTTCTGCTGGCTGCTGGTAGCGGTATTACACCCATGATCAGCTTGATTGAAGAACTGGAAGCCAAAGGTTGGCCTGCTGATGTAACCCTGATGAGCTGGGCGCGCAACCCGGAAGACGTGTTGTTTGACGCCACCCTGAAATCCAAAATCAACGAACACTTCAAATATGTCCGCCTGCTGGAAAGTGGCGCCAACCTGGCCGCGGGTGACTTGGCGGGTCGCCCTAGCGCTGAGCAATTCGCAGCGGTTGCAGGCACTTTGGAAACCACCGATGTGTATGCCTGTGGCCCCGATGGTTTCATGAATGCCCTGCGCGGCATTCTGGGTGACACACCCAAAAGCTTTCACGCCGAATCATTCACCCCCATGGCCTTGAGCATTGATGAGAACGCCGAGGTAAAAACATTCACGGTGACCCTGACCAAGAGCAATCGCATTGTTGAAGTAAGCAATAACAAGCCCCTGTTGAAAGCACTGCAAGAGCAGGGTATTAACCCCCCACACGGTTGTGGCATGGGCATTTGCAACACCTGTTCATGTGAAAAGCTGACAGGCACCACGCAAAACATGCAAAACAAATCGGTGTGCGGCACCAACAACACGGCGCTGCGTTTGTGTATCAACGCCGCCCAAGGCCCGGTTTCCCTGGACCTCTAAAAGCAAAACCTAAAAATACTGGAGCAAATCATGAGAAAAGCTGACCGCAAATTGAGCCCCGCTGAACTGGAACAGTTTGGTGCCGAGATTGAAGCGATTCGCCAGAAGCACCTGGCCGACGTGGGTGAACGCGACGCCAAGTACATCACCAAGATTGAAAAAGCAGTGCGCTACACAGAAATTGCAGGCCGTGGCCTGTTGATGGCCGGTATTTTTCCGCCCGCATTCATTCTGGGTACGCTGACTTTGGGCGTGTCGAAAATTCTTGAAAACATGGAGTTGGGCCACAATGTGATGCATGGTCAATATGACTTCATGCAGAACAAGCGCCTGATGGGCCAAACTTACGAGTGGGACACCTGGTGTACCGCGGATAACTGGCGCTACAGCCACAACTACCGCCACCACACTTACACCAACGTGTTGGGAGAGGACCATGACATTGGTTATGGCGTGTTGCGCCTATTCCCTGAACAAAAATGGGAACCTCGTTTTCTGGCCAACGTACCGCTGATGGTGATTTTGGCCACTTTCTTTGAAAACCTGCTGGCTTTGCAAACGCTTGAACTTGAAAAAGTAATCAGCGGTGAAAAAACCCTGAAAGAAACCAAAGACCGCGCCATTCCGACATTCAAGAAAGCCGGTCGCCAGATTGCGAAAGACTATGTTTTTTTCCCGCTGTTGGCTGGCCCATTCTTCCTGCCCGTGTTGGCTGGTAATTTCCTGGCCAACATCATTCGCAACTACTGGACATTCGTGATTATTTTCTGCGGCCACTTCACAGCCGATTCTGAAGTATTCGACAAGTCCATCATCGAAGGCGAATCGCAAGCACACTGGTATTTGCGCCAGTTGAAAGGTTCATCGAACCTGACCGGCGGCAAGTTGTTCCACATCATGTCGGGCAACTTGAGCCATCAGATTGAACACCACCTGTTCCCTGAAGTGCCAGCGCACCGTTACGCAGAAATGTCGGTTGAAGTGCAGGAAGTTTGCAAACGCTACGGCCAGCATTACAACAAGGCTTCGCTGCTCAAGCAGTTTTCTACCGTGGTTGGCCGTGCATTCAAGTACAGCTTGCCAAGCTTAAAGCGCAAGAATCAAGAACCCTTGGCAGCTTGATCACTGTGTATCACGGGTTTTTGTAACCCATTGGCTGATTTCCTGCGTTAGGAACTGTGCACTCCCCAAGGGGTGCGCAGTATCCATAACAAATGAAGGAAGTCAGCCATGAAAAAACTAATTTCTATTGCCGTTTTGTCTGCAGCTGCAGCAAGCCCCGCTTTCGCTGAAGGCCCCTACCTGGGCGCCGCCTACAACAGCCTGGGAATTACCGACAGCCGTATCGGTGGAGTCGAGCTGGATGTCGACACGCTGGGTGTGGTCGGTGGCTACGAACTCAGCCCCAACCTGGCCGTAGAGGGTCGCCTGTTGACGGGTGTGGACGAAGAAAACTCGGGCGCATTCCGAGCCAAGGTCGATTCCTATATCGGTGCCAACCTCTTGGGCAAGTTGCCTTTGAACAACCAGTTTTCGCTGTATGGCACGTTGGGCTATGGTTTTCTGGATGCCAACATCAGTGGTCCCGGCTTTAATACCAGCGACGACGATGGTGCACTCAGCTATGGCGGTGGTGTGATGTACACCGCAGGCAACGTGAATATTCGTGCTGGCTATGAAATGCTTTACGACAAAGACAATATCGAAGCCGATGGCCTGAATTTGACTGCCACATTTGCATTCTGATCTCAAGTTAATCCGGGGTGTGCCAGCCCTGGCCACCCCTGTGTTCACGGCTTGCGACACTCCTTGAGTGTTTGATCATTCAATGTCGGGAAGAGATGGCTTTTTGTGTTTCTTCTTGGTAATTTTCTGATGTAACAAAACCCCTACACTTTTGAGGGGTCCTTTGCTCATCGAGAGTTTGAATGGTTCGAGCCGCACTTTTTCTCAGTTTATGGTTGCTATCACTTGCCGCGCATGCGGCGCCCTTGCGCATCGGGGTTTCTGAAACCCTGTTGTCTTTGCCTTTGTACGTCGCCGAGGCGGAGGGGTTTTTTCAGAAACGTGGTGTGAATGTTGAGTTTGTGAATTGCATTGGCGGTAATCGCTGTGTAAAAAACATGCTTGACGGTCAAACCGACATTTCGACAGCCACCGAGCTGCCCGTGGTGTTCAACAGTTTTTCCCGAAGTGATTTCGCAATTTTGACCAGCTTTGTCAGTGTTGCGAACGATTTGAAGGTGGTGGCGCGCACTGATGCCAAAATTACGGAGCCTGGCAAGCTGCGTGACAAAACCCTGGGCTATGTCAAAGGTGGTGCAAGCCAATATGTGCTGGATTTGGTACTGGTTTACAACGGTATTGACCCAGACACGGTGAAACTCAAAGCGATTACCCCTGAGACGGCACTGACCGCTTTGGCCAACAAGGAGGTGGATGCACTGTGCATTTGGGAGCCATTTGTGTCTCGCATTGAGTTGGAGCTGGGGACTGATGTGCAACTGGTGCCCATTCCCAAGTTGTACACAGAAACATTCAATTTGATTGCCATGCAAAGCGCAATCAAAGCCAGGCCGCAAGAACTTGAACGGATTGTGCAGGCCTTGAAGGACAGCACCCAGTTTATCCAGACTCATCCCGAGAAGGTGAAGGCCTTGGCTGCCAAGCGTTTGAGAGTACCGGTGACGCTGATTGACAAAATATTTGATGACTACCGTTTTCGCTTGAGTTTGAACCGTTCTTTACCGCGCACAATGGAGGGGCAGGGGCGCTGGGCCCTGCGGGAGGGGCATGTGCCAAGCAATCTGCCTCAACCCAATTACACCAGTTTTTTATACCCGGCATTTTTGAGAACAGTCGACCCCAGCGCTGTGTCGCTTCAATAACGGGAAGTATTTAGTGCGCGTTGCTACCAAAATCAACCTGGCCATTCTCAGTACCGTGATTTGCGCGGTGGTGTTGGTGTTGGGTAATCTGTTCATTCTCAGTGAGCAATTCAAGGGCTTGGAGCAGTCGCAACAAGCTCAAAACATCACTCGTTTGTCTTCCAGCCTGTTGGTGCTGACTCAGGAATATGTGTTGTTCAAGTCGCCTTCAGTGGCTGACGCCTGGTTACGTACCCAAGAAGAGCTTGAACGCCTGATCAAGACCACAGATCATCCCTCTGTGGCTCCCCAAGAGTTGTCGGACATTCAGGCTAGCCTGGCTGAACTGAAACCAATTTTCAATGAATTGAATAACACCGCAGTGCCAGGCAACAACAACGCTGCTTTTCTGGAGCGCCGCCAAAGCTTGATTGTCGAACGCCTGATTGCAGAAACCCAGGTCATTTCAGAGTTGGGTTATCAGTGGTCCACACAGGTGAATGAAGCACAAGCCAGAAACCTGAAAGGACTCACGGTCCTGGAATCGGTGGGCTTGGGTAGTTTTGTGGTGGTGATTGCCTTGTTGGTGGTGTTGATGCGCACGGGGGTGTTGAACCCATTGGCCAAGTTAAAGCGCACAGCGGATGAAATTCGAAATGGCAATGAAGATGCGGTGTGCGAGATCAACACCAACGATGAATTGGGTGACGTGTCCAAAGCCGTCAACCAGATGGCCCACAACCTGGCCCACAAAAACAAGCGCCTTCGAGAGGCCAATACACGCGTAGAAATGGCCAGCCAGGCCAAAACAGAGTTTCTGTCAAACATGAGCCATGAGATCCGCACGCCCTTGAACGGGATTGTTGGCCTCACCTATTTGCTAAAGGACACCTCGGTGTCCAGCAATCAGAAATTGTTGCTGGAAAGTCTGGAAAAAACATCGCGCAATTTGATTGATCTGGTCAGTGATGTGCTTGATATCTCCAAAATTGAAGCCGGCAGCATGGAGCTGGAATCCAAACCGTTCTCGACACTGGAGTTCATCGACAAGGTGTCAGGAATCATGACTGGCGCTGCGGCGAACAAGCCAATCGAGTTGATTATTGAACCACCTGCTCACATGCCACGTGAATTGATTGGCGACGAGCTGCGTTTCCGTCAAATTGTAGTGAACCTGGTGGGCAATGCCATCAAGTTTACGCAGGTGGGGCATGTGCATTTGCTGTTGCAGGTGTTGTCGAATCAAGATGGTGTTTGCCGCATGCGCGTGGAAGTGCGAGACACCGGGGTCGGTATTTCACCGCAAGGGCAAGCCAACCTGTTTCGACAATTTCATCAGGCCAACACCTCGGTTGCACGGGAGTTTGGTGGTTCTGGTCTGGGTTTGAGCCTGGTTAAAAAGCTGGTCGAGTTGATGAACGGCAGCCTGGGTTTCAACAGCGAGTTGGGCTGTGGCAGTACCTTTTGGGCCGAGCTTGAATTCGCTGTACCCAAAGGTGGCGCAAGTACTTTCACCGAGACAGGTGAATCGGTGCTCCTGGTGTCTGACAGTGAACTTCAAACCCAGGCCTTGCTCAACGCCAGTAAGCTGGTGGGCCGTCAATTGATTACCACTGGCAGCCTTGACGAGGCGCGCAAGTTGATGGTCAGCACTCCCGGGGTCGCTGGCGTTGTGTTGGACTTCCCCAAGCGACAAATCGATCGACTGGCGTGGATTGAGTTTGTCAAGGCCATGGGCTTGATGGGAGTTCCCTGTGCCGTGCTGCTGGGCAGTGATGACACGCGGCGTTTGCTGGACAAAGGCATCAGCGAAATTTTTAGCGCAATTTATGTGAAGCCCTTAACCCCGCTTCAACTTCAGAGTGCATTTAAAAATGCGGCACCGAACCTGGCCACGCGAATGAGTTCGGCAATTGCGGCACGCAATAAAATGAATTTGTTGATTGTGGATGACAGCGAACTGAACTTGAAGGTGCTTGAAGGAATTTTGGTGCGCAAGCAAGCCAACATTACCAAAGCCAACAATGGGCTGGAGGCATTGTCGTTCTTGTTGCAATACGGCCATGGTTTTGATGCGGTGGTGATGGATGTACAAATGCCGTTGATGGACGGACTTGAGGCCACCCGAGAACTGCGCAAACAACCTTTCAATGCAAATTTACCGGTGATTGGTTTGACTGGTGAAGTAGGGCCGGAAGACGAAAGACGTGCCCTTGAAGCGGGCATGAATGCGGTGCTTCACAAGCCGCTGCAACCCGAAGACCTGATGCACATACTCAACAAGCTGGTCAAGCCGGTGGGTGTTTGACCGGTGCGTGTGCCCCCGATTACTTGGCCGCAACAATCCACATATTGTCACTGGTGGGCTGTCTGTCTGCCAATCCAAACTGCACCACTTTCATGCCTTGACGAACAATCAGGGCTTCCAGGTTTTCGGGTGTGAAGTAATTTACGTGGTCGGGCAGTCGGAAACCACACCATTTCTCGGCACGAATTTTCCGGTTCCAGGAACCATAGTTTGGAACCTTGATAATGACCACACCGCCGGGTTGAAGGACCTTGGCCACACCCTGTAGCAGACCGTTGGGTTCCACTTCGTGTTCCAGAAAGGCGCTCATCAGCACGCCGGCAAAGTGGTTTTCGGGCAGCTTTTGTATGCCGTTCAAGGCATTGTCGTGCATGATGCTGCCGCCTCGGGGTTCGACCACTTCACTGGCCGCTTGGGCGAGAGCTTTGGATACCTCAATGCCATAGGTTGGTATTTGGCGGGCAGGGTAGCCAGCAAGCCGCCAGCTGCACAGCCAATGTCCAGCACGCGACCACCGGGAATGTATTTTTCGATCAGCTCGGGCAACTTGTTGCGCTTGAGTACTTTTTGCCGAAAATGCTTGAAGGCGCGGCTTAAGCCTTGCTTCACAGGTTCGCGTTCTTCGCGCACCTGGCGTTCGGTTTCCGAGGTTTTTTCCCAGGCAAATTCTTCGCTAAGACGCTCATAAACCGGCGCTCGTTTCAAATATACAAAATGGCATTTGTTGCATTCGATCATGGGCCATTCGCTGTTGCCATAGCTGAGTACCTGTGCGTCTTCTGCGCTGTTTTGGCAGAAGGGGCAACTGCGGGAGACAAGGCGTTGAGTAACATCCATCTGAAATTCTCGTTGTTGCTTAATGTTGTTGCTTGATATTGTGCACCAACCGGTTTTGTCGAAATGTGATAGCTTGGCCAACAAGCGTTTTTGATTGTACATCACTTGTTTTCTGAACTTGGAGGGAATGGATTTGAAACTCTTGCTGAGCTGGGTTTTACACGCAGTGGCACTGATGGGGGTGGCCTACTTGTTACCAGGTGTGGTTGTAGAGGGGTTTTGGGCAGCATTGTGGGCTGCATTGATTCTGGGTTTGGTAAACACCATTGTGAAGCCGGTCTTGCTTATTCTGACATTGCCTTTGACTGTATTAACCTTGGGCCTTTTTTACTTCATTTTGAACGGTTTGATGTTCTACTGGGTGGGCTCCATTCTGGAAGGTTTTCAGGTCAATGGTTTTTGGTGGGCTGTGTTGGCCGCCTTGTTGTATTCCCTGTTCGCGACCTTCTTGAGCTCGATCCTGTTTCAGGAAAAGGTCAGGATCGAGCGAATTTAAACCTTGATTGACGCTTTACGCTTGCTGGGTCAACTTGAATTTGCCCATGACGGTGTCCATTTGATTCGACAGATTTTGTAGTTCAGTAATCACCTGGTTAACTTCATGGGCGACGCCTTGACTTTCTTCGGTCATGCGCGCAATTCGTTCTACCTGCTGGGCAATGAGCGTTGAGGCCGAGCTTTGTTCTTTCAGGGCCTCTGTAATTTCGGTCACTGCGCGTTCGGCATCGCTGGTGTGGTGGTTGATGGCTTCCATTTGCTGGTCGGCACCCGTGGAAGAGCTCTGGCCGAGGTTGATCATGTCGGTCCAGCCAGTGACTTGCTCAACGGCTGAGCGCGTCTCGTGTTGAATGTCTGAAATCAAGGCTGAAATGCTTTTGGTCGACGATGCAGTTTTCTCGGCCAGCTTTCGTACTTCGTCCGCCACCACCGCAAAACCCCGCCCCTGTTCACCAGCGCGCGCCGCTTCAATGGCCGCATTCAGCGCAAGCAGGTTGGTTTGGTCGGCAATGGCGTGAATCACCTGAATAATGCTGGAAATGTTGTCAGACTGATTGCCCAGGTTGTTGATACTTTGCGCCAGATTGCCCGATGCGGTGCCAATTTCCTCCATGGCCTGGCGGGCTTGTTTTACGCTCTCGCGACCATTTATGGACGATTGCCCGGCCTGATTGGACAAACCAAGCGCCTGGCTGGCATGGGTATGTACCTGGCTGATCGATACCGTCAGTTCTTCGACCGAAGCGGCCACCGCCGAGGCGGAATCGGTTTGCTCTTGCACGCTGCTTTTCACCTGCGAGGCGGCAATAACCAAGGTGTTGATGGTGTCGGCCATTCGGGTGGAAGCATCCTTTACTTCGCCCACCAGGCTGGTTTGTTTTAGACGAATATTCTCGAGTGCAGCGCGAATTTTGCTGATTTCATTGCTGCCATGGCTGTCAATCGGTTTGGACAAATCTCCCATGCCGATAATTTTTGCATACGCCAAAATTTGGGCGATTTCAGTGTTGGTGTCTTTGAACACCACATAACCCAAGGCCAAGGCCAGCAACAGTACTGCCAAGGAACCAGCCCCTGCCTTGATCAGCGTGCCTTGCATGCCCGAGATGCGCTCTGTCAGGTCGGCTTGCAAGGTTTTGTTCAAACTTTGGCTCAGCTGAAATCCGGAGTTGACGGCTTCGCCAAGCAAGCCAACCATGTTGGCATGGCCCGTGACGCTGTCGTAATTCAGGTCTTTGGCCGACTGCTCTTTCACCCAGGCGGAGATGCTGTCAATTCGTTGGTCAATGGTGTCAATTTGTGCGCGCGTGTCAGCGGTAATTGCACCGCCCGCAGCAGCTGATTTTTCGGTGGCCTCTCGAATTTCATCCATGGCCCGGCCCAAAGTGCCAAGCCGCGACTGTACGAAACTCAAGGTAGCTGCGGCATCGCTGTTGGGGTTGCGAAGGCGACCTTCCAGTTCAGACAAATACTCGATGACGCGTGGCAGCTGAAAGGCCATGGGGCTCATCATGTAGTAGCTGGGCAGGAAGGGGTCCAGTGTCAATTCACTTTCATCGGCCAGCTGACGCACCAGGGTGACCATTTGATTGCCCAGTTCTTCGGATTGGGCATCGGTGGTGCCCTTGTTCAGCGCTTGAGGTAACAGGGCTGTCACTTGCTCCAGGTTGCGGGCTGTGATGGGCCAGCTCTCCGGCAAATCCGTTTTGGCTGCTTTCAGTGCTGCGCTCAGATCGCCAACAGCCCCGGCCTGTTTTTGTGCTCGATCAGCCAGGACCTTCTGCATCACAGGGTTAATTTTTTCCAGAAAAACGGCACCGCGCAATTCGTTTTCGGACGAGCTGATTAGCGTGTTGATTTGCGTGTACATTTGCTGAAACAAAAAGCCAAAAGCCAGCAAAAGTGGCAGCGCGATGATGGCGCATTTCTGGGGCAAGGTCAGCGAATTTAGCGTGCGTTTGAATACCATGGGGCAACCTTCAGTGGCGTGTGAATTGTGTTCAGCCTTGAGTGTGGAACACAATTGATCGCTTGGTATCCCTGTTGAATGGGAACCCGAAATGGTTAGTTGCTGGCTGTTAGAAGCGCGCTGATGCCTTGGTAGACCAAACGAAGGGCCAATGCGGTCAGCAGCCAATTCAGGATGAGCGTGAATTTTTCCTCGGGCACGCGTGTAAGCAACTTGGCACCCATCAGGTTGCCCGCCAGTGTGGCCAGGCCAATGCCCAACAACAGGGGCCAGTACTCCACCAGGCTCACGTTCAGGCTGGAAAATGCAATTACCTTGATACCATGTTGAATCACCATGGCCATGCCATGTGTGCCTACCACCACTTGCCTTTCCCAGGCAGATTTAGGCAGCACCGACATCACCAGTGGGCCGGTGGCACCCAGCACCAGGCTAAGCCCAGTGGTAATTCCACCCGAAGCTGCCGGCGGCCAGTGCGCAAGGCGCAACCATGCACTTTTCCAGGTGGCCAGCACAATGAACAGGCCCAACAACACCTGCCCCACGGGCACTGGCATATACAGGGCCAGCGGTGTGATCAATGCCCCGCCAACAATAGAACCCAGCAGGAAGGGCTTGATGTAGGCCCAATTGATGAATTTGCGTTGCACCAACACACGGTTGGTGTTGGACATGAGTTGGGCTGCACCGTGCAGGGGAATCAGTATGGCGGGCGGTACCAGTTGCGCCATCAGGGCCAGCAACACCACGCCACCACCAATTCCCGTGGCAGCCGTGATGCTGGAGGTGATGAATGCTGCAAGGCTGAGCAGCAACACCAAAGTCATGGCGTGACTTCGATGCTGCCGATGGTGGTGCCAGAAACATCAAGCTCGATGGCGTGTGTGCCCGGCGCATTGGCCGCAATACTGACCAATGTGGTTTGATTGCCTGGAAGTGGCACGCGTGCATCCAGCCCTTCAACAATCAGGGAATCGGTTTGATTGCTGTGGACCAAAAACTGAATACGCTGCCCTTGGCGAACGGTTGCACTGTAGGAACCCGTTGTCAGGCTGCCGTCGACGATGGACAAAGACTCCAGTGCCTGTGCGGCATCACCTTGCGCAGCAGGGGCATGTGCGTTTTCAGTGGGCAATGATTGAACGTAAAGGTAAGCCCCGGCCAGCGTGGCGCTGGCCAGGCCGAGGTAAACAAGTGCGCGTTTGTTCATGGATTGATTTGAGGTCGTTTCGCTGTTGTTCTTTCCCACATTTGAATATACACCTCGGCTGAATTGTAGAGTGCCTTCAATGCCTCGTTGCCACCCTCGAGGCGCAATTCTTCGACCCAGTCCGCTTTTAGCCCGTAGTGGGCCTGCCCCTCGGTGTTGGCATCAAACACTCGCTCGCCGCTGGTTTGTTTGTCAAATTTCACAGGGCTTACATTGGTATTGAATACACCGGCCCAATCGGGTCCCTGGAACAGTGTGAACGGGTAAGTAATTTGTGGGCGGTCAGCGCCCCGTGGGCCTGCCTGGGCACCAAGACCGTTGGTGTCGGCACCAAAACCCATGGCGAAATCAAACTGTTGGCTTTTCAGCGGGGCGATTACTTTCAGGTCCTCAGTCCAGCTTTGCGCATTGCCTTGGTAGGGGTAAATAATGCCGCCCGCCGCCAGAATTTTGCGACCCTGTTCCCTGGTAATGCCGCCGTGTGCACCGTGGGTAGAAACGAGTGGGTACTTGGGTTGCTGGCGATCGGCCATCTCGATCAGATCGCCCTTGATGCTCAATTCCATGTGGTCCACTTCAATGATGATGCCTTTTTCCATCAATCGTTTAAAGGCGTATTTGCCCAGTTCGGTCAGGCCGCGGCGATTACACTGGCGCTGGTTTTCACCCGTGGGGTAGATTGGGGCCACGCCGGGGTTGTTGGCAATCAGTGCCTGCGTCAAAGGGTCGTTGCCCAAACCGGGCGCTGAAGTCATGACCGCGCCGGGCTGACGCAAAATGTAATCGGCGTAATTGTTGTCGCCACCGGGGCAGTCGTAGGTTTGCCAGAAAGCACCGGTGTCCAGAAAGTTGCCCACGTTCAGCACTGCACCATCGAAAATGCTGTTGCCGCCAAATGCGTTGTCAAATTCGTGGATTGGGAACATTTGCCGCACACCCAGCGCGTGAAGGCGATCCAGTTGCTTGTCAATTTCTGCCTCATCACACAGGTTTTGTCCCAGTTTGATGCCGCAGTTGAACAGGTGTGAAATTTCAATACCCAACACCACCGCCAGCTTGCCCTCGTTAATTACTTTGCGGGCTTCAGCAGGGCTGGTCACGATGCGGAACCAGCCTTTCCCGGGGCCACCTTCCTGAGCGTCAATGTAGCTTTCAAGCTGCTTCACATACTCGATTTGGGTAACTGCGCTTTCCATTTCATTGCAGTTTACAAGGGGCCTGCCTTTGCTCACTTTCACCAAATTACACAGGGTTTCGTTTTCCACCAGGTTGGTCACGAAAATACGCAAGCCGGCTTGCCAGGCTCGTTCCAGCCATTTGTAATACAAGCCTTCATGGGTAAGCGCGTCGGCCGCAGGCCAGCTGCGGAAGGTGGGCCAGCCCTCGGTATCGTGGCTGGCTTGTGGTGAAAACTTGAACAGGTTGTCGACCAAATCAAGCCGGCCCATTGGGCCATGGTTTGCCTCGCAACTACCCAGCGCCTGTGTTACACCAAACCGGTGGTGGGGCGTACCATGGTGTGCGCCACCCAAAAAGGTGGTGGCAGTGATGTGGTTGTGCACATCAGCAAAACCTTTCACAGCGCGGTTCAAACCGGCGCCAGCAAAGGTGCGGCCTTCGGTGTTGGTGGAAATTTCAGGAAACTCGGCACAGCCCGTGGCTTTTACAAACTGAAAAAGGGTTTCTTCACTGTTGCCTGCGCTTTCCACAGTACCCAGGCCATTGCTGAAACCCAGAAGGGCCAGCTTCATGGTGTTGCCAGTATTGGTCAGAGAAAAACCACCGCGCCCTTTTTCATCTTCCTGAACTGCCCATTCAATTGAGTCGGAAAAGGCGGTGCTGCTGCCTACCGGGGTGCCTGCCGAATTGCCCACGGCCTGCATCATGGCATCGTCGCGGTTGTAAATCATGTACTTTCCCAAAGCCGTGGGCTTGAGGAAAAAGGGCGCTGCGTTCACCGCAGTGGCCTCGGTGACACCGTAGCTACCATCGCTGCTCAACGCCACAAATTTGTTGTTGGCGAGAGACTGTATTGCGACACATTGATTTGCAATATTGAATGCCGTGGGCACCGCCTCGACTTCGTTGGGTGTGGTGCGCCCATCGGTATTTCCGGCTGTGGTGTTCGAATCGGAATTGCAAGCGGCCAGGGCTGCACACAGCACCAAGGTGCCAAGTAGGGCGTGTCTCATGTCTCGTCTTCCCAGGGTCTTTGTGACTCGATTGGTTCTACAAATTAATACTGACAATTGGTCATTTCAGATTCAGTAAACTGCACCCCCCATTTAGAGGGGGAAAGGGTTTCAGATTCCTGAAAGGCCTGCCGTTATTCCATTCGAGGAGAATGCACCGCATTCGCAAGGGAACCCGCACCATGTCTGTTGAACAAGCCACCGATGACAAGCAGTTGATCAAGGAACTAGAGCGCCAGTTGGCGGAGTTCCAAGGCAATGCTGACAAGTTAAGCAAGGAAGTTGAAAGTTTGCAGGGTGCAAACTCAAGCTTGAGTCATCAGCTTGAGTCTCAGCGTGCTGAAACCCACCAGATGCAACTGATGCTGGAGCAAATTCAGCGCGAGATGCGTATGCAGTACCTGGCGGCAGTGAAGTCGTTTTCCAATTTAATGGAGTTGCGTTCGCCGCAATTGGCTGCCCATGGCTTGCGGGTTGCAGAATTGGCTCGCCTGATTGCCAAGGAACTACATGCCAGCGAATCGGCGTTGCAGGACATCTATGTGGCCTCTCTGTTGCATGACATCGGCAAGCTGGGTTTGAGTGACGACACGCTGTTTAAACCCGTGGTGGAATTGAAGGGCGACGCTCGAGTGGCCTTGATGAAGCACCCTATGAAGGCCCAAGCGGCTTTTCACGGAATGTCGGAAATGTCACATGTGTCTGAAATTATTCGACACCACCATGAGCGTTACGATGGGCAGGGCTTTCCCGATGGGCTGGAGGGTGAGGGCATTCCGCTGGGAGCGCGAATTCTGGCGGTTGCCGAAGATTACGATGAGTTGCAACAAGGCTGGCTGGCGTCCAAGGCTTTTGATGAGTTGCAAGCCCAGACATTTTTGGTGGGTGCGGCAGGCAAGCGTTATGACCCCAAAGTGATTGCGGTGTTGCCCACAGCTCTTGTGAAACTGAAGGCCGCAGAAAAAGCCAACGAGAAAATTTTGCATGGCGAGGACCTGTACGAAGGTTTGGTGTTGGCCCGTGATTTTGAGGGTCCAGACGGGTTCATGTGGTTGTCCAAGGGACAGGTGGTGTCGCGCCATTTCATTGGTCGGGTGCGGGAGGCTGAGCAGCAGCATGGTGTTCAGCTGAAAATTTACACGGTCAAAACCGCCAATTCACGCAATGCATCTTCGAGTAAGGACGCATCGCTGCAGCCTGCGCAGCAGACTGGGCATGTGGCGCTGTAGGCGAGTGACTTGGGAGCTGAACTTGAAGGGTCACCGCTGCCCGAAAACTTGGCACTTCGGCTTGTTGGCTTGAGCCTGCAC
>NZ_MQVZ01000001.1:46040-247352 GCF_002954425.1 Limnobacter sp. SAORIC-690 | reverse complement strand
TCGGGCAGTTAACAGGCAGTCAAGAGATCGGAAACCAAGCCGATCGGGCAGTTAACCGGCAGGCGAGAGAGCGGAACCCAAGCCGATCGGGCATGTAACACTCAGCGCGTTAAGGAATCAGCACCGTACAACCTGTCGTGCGTCGTCCCTCAAGTTCTGTGTGTGCTTTCACCACATCGGCCAGCGCGTATCGCTGATTGATTTGAATTTTCACAGCCCCGCTGGCCACAACGCCAAACATTTCGGCTGCGCTTTCAAGCATTTCGGCCTTGTCTACGGTAAACGATGCAACCGTGGGGCGGGTCAGCACCAATGAACCGCGCTCGGCCAGCCATTGCAATGGCACTGGGTCTACTTTGCCACTGGCATTGCCAAAGCTTACCATCATACCGCGCGGTTTCAGGCAATTCAAGGAATCAACAAAGGTTGCTTTTCCCACGCTGTCGTACACCACCGGCACTCCCTTGCCGTCGGTCAGTTCTTTCACGCGATCGACGATATTTTCTTCGCTGGTAATAATCACTTCTGCGCAACCATTGGCTTTGGCCAACTCCGCTTTCTCTCGGGTGGAAACAGTGCCGATGACTCGCACGCCCAGCGACTTTGCCCACTGGGTAGCAATGGTGCCCACGCCACCCGCTGCGGCATGGAACAAGATGGTTTCACCTGCCTGTACTTTGTACACGCGGCGCAGCAGGTACTGCGCTGTGAAGCCTTTCAGCATCATGGCGGCAGCAGTTTCAAAATCAATGCTGTCCGGAATTTTCATCAGTGGGTGTGCCGGCATGTTTCGCACGGTGGTATACGAACCCACCGGGCCGGAGCCATAGGCCACGCGGTCGCCCACTTTCAGGTCAGTTACGCCTTCTCCAACTGCACGCACAATGCCTGCACCTTCGGTGCCGGGGCAGCAGGGCAGGGGTTGTGGGTAAACGCCAGTGCGCCAATACACTTCGATGTAATTCAGGCCAATTGCTTTGTGTTCAATCTGCACTTCACCGGCTTTGGGTGGACCCACTTCGATGTCTTCCATTTTCAACACATCAGGTGCACCGGGGTTGTAAAAACGAACAATTTTTGCAGGTGTAGTACTCATGTCATCGCTCCTTCTTTTGCTTCTTTTTTCATGCTGAGTAAGGCTACACCTGCAATTACAAGTGCGGTCCCCACAGCATGCCAAACGGTAAATGGTTCTTCTAAAATCCAGGTGCCCAACGCAATCGTGGCGATGGGGCCAATCATGCCCAGTTGCGACACACGTGGTGCGCCGATCAAGCTGATGGCAGTCATTACGGCGAATACTGGTACAAAGGTGCAAAACACCGCATTCACGAGCGACCAGCCCCACACGGGCAAAGGTTGTTCAACAATGATGCTCAATGGCTGCTGAATATTGATTTGTAGCAGTATGGCGGCGGCCGAGACCAGCGTAGCCATGGCTGTAACCCGTATGGTACCCAAGCGCTTTAGCAACCTTTCACCGACAATCAAATAACTGGCATAGCAAACTGCGGACATAAACACCAACAGCACACCAAGCGCCGTGTTATCGCCTACCAGCACGGTTTCATGGCCATACACGACAGCCAACCCTACGTAGCTGAGCACCATACACATGACTTGCCATGGCTGAGGCCACTGGTGTTTGATCAAACAGGCGATCAACAGCACGATGGACGGATAGGTGAACAGTATCAGTCGTTCAAGCCCGGCGGTGATGTATTGCAATCCCATGAAATCGAACAGGCTGGCCAGGTAGTAGCCTAACAAACCTGCCAGCGCGATCAAGCCATAGTCTTTGGCTGTCATTTTCGCGGCATTTTTTTCTCGCAACACGGTGAAGATGAGCGCGCCCAGAAACAGCGGTAGCGACAACAGCATGCGCATGGCCAGCAGTGGATGCGTCAACCGGGTAGGCATACGCCAGCTTCACCACAATGGCTTTGCCAGAAAAAAAGATGGCGCCCAAGAGCGCCAAACCCACGCCCCAAGCCGTGGGTGATCGTTCCAATAAAGCGCGCGTTCGGCTCAAGGCTGGCGCGCGCTTTTACAAACGTTTGATGAGGCTCGAGGTGTCCCAGCGCTGGCCGCCCATGCCCTGTACCTCGGCATAAAACTGATCAACCAATGCGGTCACTGGCAGCTGCGAACCATTGCGGCGTGCTTCTTCAAGCACCAGGCTCAGGTCTTTGCGCATCCAGTCCACTGCGAAACCAAAATCGAATTTGCCCTCCACCATGGTTTTGCCACGGTTGTCCATTTGCCAGCTTTGGGCGGCGCCCTTGCCTATCACTTCCAGCGCCTTGTTCACATCCAGCCCGGCGTTCATGCCGAACTTCAGCGCTTCGGCCAAGCCTTGCAACAAACCGGCGATACACACCTGGTTCACCATTTTTGTCAGCTGACCACTGCCGGATTCACCCATCAAAGTCACGGCTTTGGCGAATGCGGCAATTACATTCTTGGACTGTTCGAAGTCGGCGTGAGTTCCTCCGCACATTACAGTCAACTGGCCATTTTCTGCTCCAGCCTGGCCACCAGACACTGGCGCATCAATGAAACCGAAACCGGCGTCTTTCGCATGTTCAAACAGTTCGCGTGCAATTTTTGCGCTGGCCGTGGTGTGGTCGATGAACACCGCACCGGGCTTCATGCCGTGGAAAGCGCCATTGATGCCCGTGCAAATTTGGCGCAAGTCGTCGTCGTTGCCCACACAGGCGAAAACAAAGTCCTGGCCTGTCGCGGCTTTTTCAGGTGTTGTGGCCATTTTGCCGCCGTGCTGCGCGACCCATTTCTCGGCCTTGGCCGAACTGCGGTTGTACACCGTCACCTCGTGGCCTGCTTTGGCCAAATGACCTGCCATGGGGTATCCCATTACACCCAAACCCAAAAACGCGACTTTGAAACCCATATTTACCACCTGAAAAGTTTTAGTTCTTGATTGAACTGTATCGGAATAGAACCGGTATTGCGCTTCGGATCATCCCTAGGTTTATGAGAAAAGGGTCGCATGGGTGATACCTCGATATCCAGGCTTTCTACCCTCCAACAATTATCGAATAAAGTGAATTTTAATTAATATTTGTACATACATTGTATTTATGATTAAATTTGAATGGGATCCTTTAAAGGCAATTTCAAACAGGAGAAAGCACGGAGTGTCTTTCGATGAGGCTCAATCTGTGTTCTATGACGAATTTGCGCTCCAGTTTTTTGATGATGAGCATTCAGAGGACGAGGAGCGTTTTATTTTATTGGGCTTAAGCGATCAGCGCAGACTGCTGATGGTTTGTCATTGCGAAAGACAGCAAGGTAATTCGGTGCGGATCATTTCCGCGCGTAAAGCAACTAAAAATGAAGCCAGGTTTTATTCGGGAATTTGACGATGAAGAAAGAATTTGATCTCTCAAAGATGAAGGTGAGAAAAAATCCTTACGCTGGAAAGCTTAAAAAGCCGGTAACCATGCGGCTAAGCGAAGACGTTATCGAGTACTTCAAGTCGATGGCTGAGGACGCGGGTGTTCCCTATCAAAGCTTGATCAATCTATATCTACGTGATTGTGTTCTTCAGCACCGAAAAATTGAAATTTCATGGGATTCGTCAACACAATGAAAATCTGGGTCGATGCCGACGCTTGCCCGGTGGCAGTGAAGGAAATCATTTTTCGTGCGGCTGACCGAACTGGCATTGAAACCACTTTGGTGGCCAACCAATACATTCGTACGCCGCCCTCTAAATTCATCAAGCTGTTGCAGGTGCCGCGTGGTTTTGATGAGGCCGATGACGAGATTGTGCGCCGCGTAGAGGCTGGCAATTTGGTGATTACCAGCGACATCCCCCTGGCGGCCCAGTTGGTGGACAAAGGTGCGCAGGTGTTAAGCCCACGTGGTGAAATGTTCACCGCAGAAAATATCAAAGCCCTGCACACCATGCGCGACTTCATGGACACCATGCGGGCAAGCGGCATCGATACAGGCGGTCCGCCCGCCTACAGCCAAGCGGACCGAAAAACTTTCGCCAGTCAATTTGACCGAATCATCGCGAAGTTTCCAAAGGCTGTTTAGCCTTTTTCTACCGTGACTTCACTGATCAAAATCACCGGGCTGGCATTGGTGTAGTTGGGAATGTCTGCCATGATTTCCTGCGCATGCGGGCCAAATGCGGCCTGAAAAGCTTCAACGGAATCCACCAGCAAATGCCCCATGGCCACAAACGCTGGCGCATCGCCTGCGCCGCCAGCCAGCCCTTTGTCGACTGTGTAGTGGTGCAAGGCTTTGCCCATTTTGCTTTTTACCAGCGGCATGTGCGTGGTTTTGTAGTAATTGTGGTCAAAGCTGACGCCTTGCGCATTGGGGTACATCACACTGACTTTGATCATTTTTGTGGTCTCCTCGACTGCCTCTATTTGATCCAGACCTGCTTGGCGTTAACAAACTCGCGAATGCCGTGTGGCCCAAGCTCGCGGCCGTAACCCGATTGCTTGATGCCACCACTGGGCAGTCGGGGGTCGGTTTTTACAATGCCATTGACAGCCACCTGTCCAGCCTGCAATTCATTGATTGCACGCATGGCTTTGCTGGTGCTGGCTGTCCATATACTAGAGCCCAAACCGTAGTTTGTGTTGTTGGCCACTGCCAAGGCATCATCAATATTTTCTATCGGCATCACCGCCATGACTGGGCCGAAAGTTTCTTCTTCAAATGCACACATGCCGGGCTGCACATCGGCCAGCAAAGTAGGGGCATAGTGGTAGCCAGGCGCATCGGGAAGCTGACCGCCCAGCAGGCACTTTGCACCTTGTTCAATGGTTTGCTGCACCTGGCGATGAAGGTTGTCGCGCAAGTCTTCGCGGGCAATAGGCCCAATGTCGGTTGTAGAATCCAGCGGGTTGCCCATTCTCAGTTTGGCAAGCCGCACCTTCAGCAAGGTGGTGAATTCTTCATAAATCTTCGCTTCAATCAATATGCGTTTGGCTGCAATACAGCTTTGGCCAGCATTGATGATGCGTGACAACACCACCACATCGGCTGCGCGTTCCAGGTCGGCATCGGCCAGCACAATACAGGGGTCGGCGCCCCCAAGTTCAAGTACCGCAGGTTTGAGTTCCGATGCGGCGGTGGCTGCAACCTTTCGACCTGCCGCGCTTGAGCCTGTAAAGCTGACCGCCATGATGCGCGGGTCGCGAATGGCTTGTTCCACATGCTCGGTGCGCAGCGGCAAATTCACCACCACGCCAGCAGGGGCGCCAGCCTCTTTGAACAGGTCGGCCAATGCCTGCGCTGTGGCGGGTACGTTCGGGTCGTGCTTCATCACGCAGGTGTTGCCCGCCATCAGTGCCGGGGCCAGGTAGCGAAAAGCCAGCCAGGCTGGTGCATTCCAGGGCAATATGCCCAACAGGGTGCCCAATGGCTGGTACTTCACATAGCTTTCCGATGCATCGGATGCAATCCATTCGTCGGCCAAATGTTTGCTGGCATGCTCAGCATAGTATTCACAACAGGTGGCAGCCTTTTCTACTTCAGGGCCACCTTCTTTCACGGGTTTGCCCATTTCGAGTGCCATCAATTCGGCCAGCCTGCCTTTGTGTTTGCGCAATTGAGCAGCCACGGCATGAAGCACTTTGCCGCGTTCAGCAAATGATTTCGAGGACCATAGCGGAAAGGCAGCGGCAGCAATACCAATTTGTGCGCTGATTTGTTCACCTTGCAGGGCGAGATGCTCGCTGATTTTTTCGCCGGTGAATGGGTTGGTTGATGTGAGCATGGCAGTGGTCATACAGCTTGGTCCTCCTGCGTATTTGTGTCAGTGACGGTGTCAGTGGCCGCTTTTTTCTTGCCGGGTGTGGTGTTCACTGCACTGAGCGTGTGAACGTTTTTTTCAGGTTTCACGGTGAAATCGCGGTCGAGCGAAAAAAATGATTCGCAACCGTTTTTTGTAATGATGATGGTGTCGGAGATGCCGCAGGTTTTGTCACCATCCACACCCCACATCCACGGAATGATGTGAAAGGTCATGCCCTCTTCAAGGATGGACGATTCGCCCTGCTTCAAACTCATGATGTAGCCTTCATCCCAGCTGGGTGGGAATGCAATGCCGATTGAATACCCGGAGCGGGTAATCAGCCGAGCGCCCACATCGTTGTGGGTAATGATATTGCGCACCAGGTTGTCGGCATCCGACACGGTCATGCCCGGTTGAAAATACTCATGAACGGCATCCAGCGCATGCTTCATGGTCTCTTGCGCTTTGTACATGGAGTCGCTGAGTTCACCCAGCACTGCGGTGCGCATCATGGCGGTGTGGTAGCGTCTGTAGCATCCGCCCACTTCCAGAAACACATGTTCCCCGGGTTTCACCACGCGGCCTTCCCAGGTGGCGTGGCCTATCATGGTGCGTGGTCCGCTGGTGACGTAAGGCATCACGGCGGGTGGCTCTCCACCAGCCTTGAACATGGCCGATGAAATGGCAGCACCAATGTCATTTTCGGTGGCGCCGGGAACACAGGCCTCCAGGCCCGCTTTCATGCCCGCTTCCGTTGCAGTTGCGGCTTTTCTCATGAGCTCAATTTCAACCGGCGATTTGCGCAAGCGGCCTTGTTCAACAATGCCGAAGCAGTCCAGCAGTTTGCCTTTGCTCAAGCGGGTGTGGACAAAGTCTTGCTGATAGGCCGGGAAAAAATAACTGTTTCTCTCGTAGCCAATTCGTTTGTCATCCAGCCTGAATTCACGCAGTGCATCCAGCAACATTTGAATGGCATCGCCAGTGTCGGGGTAGGGGCGCGATTGTTCTACCCAAGTGCGCGCAAACACATTCGATTCTTCCAGTGCACGGGTAATCATGAACGGCTCGTCTTCAAGCGGTACCACCAGTGCCTGAAAAAATGAGTACCCCGTTGTTTGATAGTCGGTCAGGTACATGATGTTTTCAGGATCGGTGATCACCACCGCATCCAGCCTGCGCTGGGCAATACGCATGCGCAATTCCGCGATGCGCCGCTCGTATTCCTCGAAAGGAAAGGTCATGTCATCACGTTTTTTCATGCGGCCTCCATCACGCGGTTCACCGCCTTGATCAGGGTGTTCAGGCCTTCTTCCAAGTCGCTGTCAGGAATGGTCAACGGTGGAATCAGTTTGATGACTCGCCCGCCAGTGCCGCAGCTTGCAATCATCAGGCCGTTCTCGAAACACTGGTTCACAATGGCTTTCGAAGTCTCGGTGCTGCCCACATTCAGACCCAGAATCATGCCCTTGCCGGTCAGCTCCAGTTGTGGGTGGCGGTGCACCACACTTTGCATGGCCGCGTGCATCACCTTTGCCTTGTGCTTCACCTCGGTCATGAGTTCATCGTTTTCGAAGTAGGTGAGCGCTTCACGACCGGCCACAAACGACAGGTTTTGTCCGCGGAAGGTGCCGGTGTGTTCACCCGGCGCCCAGTGCTTGTCAATTTCAGGCTTCACCAAATTCAGCGCCATGGGTGTGCCCCAGCCGCCGATGCCTTTGGCCAGGCACACAATGTCGGGGTCAATACCCAGTTCATCAAAACTGAAGTAAGTGCCGGTTCGGCCGCAGCCCACTTGAATGTCGTCCACAATCAACAGGGCACCCAATTCATGCGCAAGTTGTTGGAGTGCTTGAAGCCACTTGGCGCTGGCCACCTTCACACCACCCTCAGCCTGAATGGTTTCAATCAAGAATGCGGCGGGTGGTGCCACGCCGCTGGATGTGTCGGCATACAAGGCGCGCATGCGTTCAATGCTTTCTTCACCGCAGCCCAAAGTGCAACCTTTGCAGGGCGTTTCGCAGCCAAAGGCTTGGTGGGTCACATGTTGCAAAGGTACACCCGCAGCGCCACGGAAATACGCATTGGCGGTGCAAGCCAGCGAACCCAGGGTCATTCCGTGAAAGCCATGCGAAAAGGACACAATTTGTTGTCGGCCCGTGACGCGTCGTGCAATTTTTAAAGCCGCCTCAACGGAGTTGGTGCCTGTGGGCCCCATGAACTGCATTTTGTGCGGCATGTTGCGCGGCTTCAGCACAATGTCTTCAAATTTTTCAATAAAGGCGCGCTTGGCTACTGTGGCCATGTCCAGGCTGTGGGTAACACCGTTGGATTGAATGTAATCCACCACTGCTTTTTGCATGCGCTCGTTGTTGTGCCCAAAGTTCAGCACACCGGCACCTGCAAAAAAATCAATGTACTCTTTGCCGTTTTCATCGGTTTGTCGGGCGTTCAATGCCTTGTCAAACACCACTGGATAGGTGCGGCTATAGCCGCGCACATCGCTTTCTCGTCGCTCAAAAGTTTGCATGTTCATTCACATCACTCCTTGTTGTTGTGTGTTGGGTCGGGCGCGCCAGCCAGGTGCGCGTAAAGGCGGGCAACCGGTTCAATCAAGGCGTCGTTGAAGTCGTAGAAAGGGCTGTGGCAGGGAACGGGTTCTTCCCCCTTTTTGCCTGCGCCCACCAGGGCAAAAGCCCCTGGAATTTCCTGCAGGTAATAGCTGAAATCTTCCGAGGCCATAATTGGCACGGGTGTGGCAACGTCAAAGGCCGCGTCGCCCATCACTGCACGCCAAGCGGCCCTTAACTTGCCTGCCTGCGCGGCATGGTTGATGGTGGCGTTGTAGCGCGGTTCGATGGTGACTTTGGCGCTTACACCATAGGCGTGGGCAGTGTGCTCCACCACTTCACCAATCAAGGCATTAATCTGTGCTCGCGTGGTGTTGTCTGGCACTCGAATGCTGCCACCCAGCACGGCCTGTTGTGGAATGATGGTGGGGCCACTGGGTGCATTGAATGATGTAACGCTCAGCACTGCTGAGCTTTGGGGCGCGACTCTGCGCGCGATGACTTGTTGCAAGGCCTGCACCATGGCACTGCCCGCCAAAACTGGGTCACGGCACAATTCAGGCTGGCTGGCGTGGCCGCCCTGGCCGTGCACGGTAATCTCGAATGTGCCGTTACCGCACATCACAATCCCGTCGGGGCAAACCAGTTGGCCTTCCGGTATGGCTGGCCAATTGTGCCAACCGTAAATTTCATCAATGCCTTCCAGTGCGCCGTCCTCAATCATGCGCAGCGCACCGTGCCCACCTTCTTCGGCGGGCTGGAATATCAGGGTGATAGGCCCTGGCAAGGTGTGTTCAATACTTTTCAGGTATCTGGCTGTGGCCAGTAGGGCGGCAGTGTGGCCATCATGCCCGCAGGCGTGCATGCAACCCATTTGACGGGACGCCCAGGTTTTGCCGGTTTGTTCCTCAATGGGCAAGGCATCAATGTCGCCTCGCAAGGCAATGTGGGGCGCACTGAATGCAGTGGCCGAAGTATTCAGGCGCGCCAAGGTGCCGGTGCCCGCGCATGGGGACCAGTTAATATTCAGTTCGCTGAGCGTTGTTCTTATTTTTTGAGCGGTGCGTGTTTCATGCCAGCTTAGTTCAGGCTCGCTGTGTAACTCTCGTCGCAAACGTATCGCTTGGCTAATGGTGTTTTGCCAGAACGCAGACATTGCCCTCCCTGTTAAATGGACTATCCTTTTACCTTAACACCAGAAGGGACTGCATTAAAACCGTTGAAGTTCCGGGATAACCCTTTAAAAAGTAAATAAATTTACTTTGACCAAGCTAGGTCTAGGTCAAGGATTAACAATACGTGGATGACAGAAAATGCTACTTTGGGCGCATCGCGGCAGCGGAAAAGGCGAGCTTGAAAACACGCTGAAAGGTTTTGAGATTGCATTAAATTCCGGATTTAAAGCCGTGGAGTTTGATGTGATGTTGACGGCCGATGGCGTGCCCATGATTCACCACGACTGGGTGATGGGGCGTTGCGCCCGGTCTGTTGACCCCGCCATGGCGTCCACCGATCCGCTAACCCGTTTTGACAGTCTTCGTGCTCGCGACCTTCGGCATTACTCGGTGCAGGGCGAGCCCATACCCAGCCTCGCCCAAACCATTCAGTTCTGTTTAGAGCACGGCATGCGCGCCAATGTGGAACTGAAAGCCACGAACCCGAGCAACGCAATAGCCTTGGGCAAGGCTGTGCTACAAGAGATGCACACATTGCCGATCGAGCAACAGGAACATGTGCGCGAACATTGGGTGTTCTCCAGTTTCTACCACGCAAGCCTGTTGCCACTGAAAGGTTATGACCTTGCCTTGTTGTACGAGCAGCTGCCCGACCACTGGGCGCTGCATGCCGACGCGCTGCAGGCCAGTGCCATTCATTTGCACTGGAGCGGGGCGGAGCCCACGGCATTGCGCCGCATACACACAACCGGGCGAGTGGTTCGGGTTTATACCGTGAACGACGCGGAACAGGCGAAAACGCTGCAAGCCTTGGGTGTAAAAGGGCTTTTTACGGATCGAATGACCTTATAATCGAGGGTTAAACCAAAAACCGCATGCCGCTTTACTCAGGAAGGTAGCCCCAACATGAAAGTCGCTGACATTCGCGAAAAGTTTCTTGATTTCTTTGCCAGCAAAGGCCACACCAAAGTGCCTTCCAGCAGCCTGGTGCCGGGCAACGACCCCACCCTGTTGTTCACCAACAGTGGCATGGTTCAGTTCAAAGACGTATTCACCGGCAAAGACAAACGCCCATACACACGGGCTACTTCCAGCCAGCGTTCAGTTCGCGCGGGCGGCAAGCACAACGACCTGGAAAACGTCGGTTACACGGCCCGCCATCACACATTCTTTGAAATGCTGGGCAACTTCAGCTTTGGCGATTACTTCAAGGAAAACGCCATTCAGTACGCCTGGGAATTGTTGACCACGGTTTACAAGCTGCCACCAGAACGGCTGTACGTCACGGTGTATCAGGAAGATGACGAGGCCTACAACATCTGGAACAAGCAGGTGGGTGTGCCCGCCGAGCGTATTATTCGCATCGGCGACAACAAGGGCGCACGTTACGCTTCCGACAATTTTTGGCAAATGGCCGACACCGGCCCTTGCGGCCCTTGCACCGAAATCTTCTACGACCATGGCCCCGAAGTGTGGGGTGGTCCACCCGGAAGCCCTGAAGAAGATGGCGACCGATACATTGAAGTGTGGAACCTGGTGTTCATGCAGTTTGACCGCAGCGCCGATGGGGTGTTGCACCCGCTGCCCAAGCCCTGCGTAGACACCGGCATGGGCCTGGAACGTATTGCTGCAGTGCTGCAGCATGTGCACAGCAACTACGAAATTGACCTGTTCCAAACTTTGATTAAAGCGGCCGCGCGAGAAGTGACTGCGCAGGGCAACGCGGTTGATTTGACCAACAATTCACTGCGTGTGATTGCAGATCACATTCGCGCCTGTTCATTTTTGGTGGTGGATGGCGTTATTCCCGGTAACGAGGGTCGCGGCTATGTGCTGCGCCGAATCATTCGCCGCGCCATTCGCCATGGCTACAAGCTGGGTTGCCGCAAGCCATTCTTCAATGCCTTGGTGGGTGATTTGGTGGCAGAAATGGGCGAAGCCTATCCCGAACTGGCCAAGGCGGCAGCCCAGGTACAAAGCATTCTGAAGGCCGAAGAAGAGCGCTTCTTCGAGACCATTGAAAACGGCATGGCCATTTTGGACTCAGCCTTGGGCGCCTTGCCGAAGGGTGGCATGCTGGACGGCGAAACCGCATTCAAATTGCATGACACCTACGGCTTCCCGCTGGACTTGACCGCTGACGTATGCCGCGAGCGCGAAATGAGTGTGGATGAAGCTGCGTTTGACGCGGCCATGAACAAGCAAAAGCAGCAGGCCCGCGCAGCAGGCAAGTTCAAGATGGACGCTGACCTGGCCTACAGCGGCGTGGCTACTGAATTCAAGGGCTACGATGCGCTTGAAGTGGCCAACGCCACCATCACCGCCATTTATGTGAACGGCACCTCGGTGAACAGCATCACTGCCGGGCAGCAGGGCGTTGTTGTGTTGGACCAAACCCCTTTCTATGCCGAAAGTGGTGGCCAGGTGGGCGATCAGGGCGAAATTTCAAGTGGCGCAGCTTGCCTGAATTTGTTCCGCGTATTGGACACACAAAAAATTCAAGCCAATGTGTTTGGCCACCATGGCGAATTGGTGACTGGTGAATTGAAAGTGGGCGATGCAGTAGGCGCACAGGTTGACCACTACCAGCGCAACCGCACCATTCGCAACCACAGCGCCACCCACTTGATGCACAAAGCGCTGCGCGAAGTGTTGGGCGACCATGTGAGCCAGAAGGGTTCGCTGGTAGACGCTGAAAAAACCCGCTTCGACTTTGCACACCACAGCGCCATGACGCCCGAGCAAATTGCCCAGGTTGAGCGAATTGTGAACGAAGAAATTCTGGCCAACGCGGAAACGCAAGCCCGCATCATGGACATTGAAAGCGCCAAGAGCGCCGGCGCCATGATGTTGTTTGGCGAAAAGTATGGCGACACCGTGCGTGTGCTCGACATTGGTTCTTCTCGGGAATTGTGTGGTGGCACCCACGTGCAGCGCACCGGCGACATCGGCTTGTTCAAAATTACCAGCGAAAGCGGTGTGGCAGCCGGCATTCGCCGTGTGGAAGCCACCACTGGTTTGGGGGCGATGGAATTTGCCCAGAAGGCGCAAGCCCAAGTGGATGCAATTGCGCAAAGCCTGCGTGTGCCCGCTGCCGAGGCCACTGCCAAAATTGGCCAGATCATGGACCAGGTGAAAAGCCTGGAAAAAGAGCTGGACCGCTTGAAAAGCAAACTGGCGGCCAGTCAAGGCGATGACTTGGCTGGGCAGGCCTTGGATGTGGACGGTGTGAAAGTGCTGGCTGCCAAACTGGAAGGTGCAGACGTTAAGCAGTTGCGTGAAGCCGCTGACAAACTGCGCGACAAATTGGGCAATGCCGCTTTGGTATTGGCCACGGTGCTGGAAGGCAAGGTCAGTTTGATTGCCTCGGTCAGCAAAGAGGCAACCGCCAAGGTTAAAGCAGGTGACCTGGTCAACTTTGTTGCCCAACAAGTGGGTGGTAAAGGCGGTGGCCGACCCGACATGGCGCAAGCCGGCGGCACACAGCCGGAGAATCTGGATGCGGCATTGGCCAGTGTTGTGGATTGGGTTAAAAATAAATAATCAATCAGACCGGGACGCACCATGAGCAAGGCCATTTATCAGTACTGTCCCATGTGTGCCACAAAGCTGCACGAGTTGCAGCATTCTGGTCAGCCCCGCATGGCGTGCAGTGCTTGTGGCTTCGTGCAGTGGGGCAACCCAGTGCCCGTGGTGGCTGCATTGGTGGAGTACGAGGGCAAGGTGCTGCTGGCCCGCAATGTGGCGTGGCCCGCACATTTTTATGCGCTCATTACCGGTTTTCTGGAACGCAATGAAACACCTGAGCAAGGTGCCATTCGCGAACTGAAAGAAGAAACCAATCTGGATGCAGTTGAAAGCAGCTTGATTGGGGTGTACCCCTTTCCGATGAAAAATGAAGTGATTATTTGTTATCACATCAAGGCGGTGGGCAACATTAACTTGTCGGAAGAACTGGCCGACTACAAACTGGTAGAACCCGCTGAATTGCGCCCCTGGCGCATGGGCACTGGTTTGGCCATGGCCGACTGGCTAAGCGCCCGTCAGCTGCCTGTCAACTGGATTGAATTAAAATAGTGAAAAATCACAAGTAAGCTCACAAGCGAACTCAACAGCAGTGAGCGAGAAACAAACAGGAGTAAGAGACATGAATTTTGACCGTGAAGTCGACGCCAGCGGATTGAACTGCCCGCTGCCCATTTTGAGAACCAAGAAGGCTTTGGCAGAAATGCAGAGCGGCCAGGTGCTCAAAGTGACTTCCACCGACCCAGGCTCGGTGCGCGATTTCGCCATGTTTGCCAAACAGACCGGCAACGAATTGGTAGAGCAGGCTGACCAGTCTGGCTCATTCGTTTTCTACATGAAGCGCCGTTAAACCGGCCGGCACCTGGTGAGCGTTGTTCTCGGCAAGCCCGAGGTGCCACAACATTGGTTGCTTGACGCCAATGTGCTGTTCTCTGAATGGACCCGTTGGCTGATGGTTGCGCTGGCTGAGCGCAGACAGGCCACCTTGTATTGGACTCCCCACATCGAAAATGAGTGTTACCGAAATTTGGTTCGGTTGGGGCGCTTGCATGCCGACGATGCGAACCACGAGCGCTGCGCCTTGCCTGGCCGGTTACAAGCTGTGCTGTTGCCGCAAAACCACGAACCTTATCTGGCTGATGTTCGGCAGGTAGATGAAAAGGACCGCCATGTTGCTGCATCGGCCTTGGCTCTGCGGCACCAATTGCAAAAACCCGTCGGTTTGCTCACCTGGAATCTGAAAGACTTTCCGAGAAAGCCGCTGTTGAAGCTTGGTGTGGTGCGGATGTGTCCCGATGAGCTTTGTGTCGAGCTTGTGAAAACCAAAACAGGCTTGCAGGCTTGTCTGGAACAAAGTGTACAGCTGATGCAGGCCAGCTTGGCCACACAGCCCAGCCAGAATCCCACGGCTTATCAAAGCAAGGCCAGTCCTTTGCCACGAAACAGCGAGGACTGGATCCAGTTTTTGGGAAGAAACCGCATGCACAAGACCGCAAAGGTTTATGCTCGTCCAAATTGACTACCCCGTTCTGGTTAGTTAGATTAAGCCACGGGCGTCATATGATTGTCATACACAAATTCCGGGAATTGTATGCTGAGACTAATTTACACATCGGTTCAAGTGCCGGGCTTTGATCGCCTGGCCTTTGAGCAATTGTGTGAGCAGGCGTCTCAGAACAACCGAAATCTGGGTATCGAGGGCCTGCTGTTGTGCAATGGCATGGAGTTTATGCAGTGCCTCGAAGGCCCCCGGGAGGCGGTGAGCTCAGTCTATAAAAAGATAGTGAAAGACCCCCGGCATTCTGACATTCGTCTGCTGGTGTCTGAGACCACCGAAGAGCCTATGTTTGAAAAGTGGTCTATGGTGGGCTTGGGTACCCGGCCACAATCGGCGTTGAGTGGCGAGTCTATTGCGTATACACTTCTAGATCATCGCGTGTATCGCCCCTGGAAGTCCCTTGGGCTCGGCGCAGCTGATTTAATTTATGAATATGCCAAGGTCAAAGCCGAGCTAGAGAAAGCAGGTGAAATGAGTCTGTTGAGTAAAGTCTTTGAAGTGTATCAACCTTGATGTAAGCAGGTCGCAGTATGACAATTTCTTCCTTCCTTCGCGCAATCCCACTGGTATGTCTGTTTCCCCTCGCCGTGCAGGCGCAGGCTCCCGCCCAAGGCTTGGTCAAAGTGACCCCTTTGGGTGGCCAGCAGGGCGAGTTTTGTCGCTTTGACCGAGCCATGATTTTTGAAGATCCCAATGGCACCCGGATTTTGTACGATGCGGGCCGCACAGTGGCCGGTGCTGAAGACCCCCGCTTGGGAAAAATTGATGTGGTGTTGGTGAGCCACATGCACGGTGACCACCTGGGCGACCGGCACAACCCGGCTCCTAATGCAGGCAGCTGTGACAAACCCGATATTTCCGCCAGCGCTTTGCCCAACTCCAACAGTGTGAACATTGCTGTAAAAACCGGCGCAAAAATTGTGACTGGCAGTGAAATGCCTTCCTTCTTTGCGGCCAAACTAAAGCAAGCGGGCGGTGACGAGAAAAATTCGGTGTTGGTGCGTTTCGGTGCCATGCAAACCATCAACGGTGTGGGCATTACAACCGTGCCTGCTGCGCACAGCAACGGCATTGCGGGTGATTTTGTGGGGCAACGATTGGGCGATATGCTGAAAGAAACAGGGATCACGGCCTACGCTGGTCCGGCTACTGGCTACGTGGTCAAGTTCAGCAATGGTCTAACGGTGTACTTGAGTGGCGACACGGGTATCACTGGCGAACAAAAAGAAGTGGTGGGTGAATACTACAAACCGCAATTGGCTGTGATGAACATCGGTGACACCTTCACCACTGGTCCGCGGGAAGCGGCTTATGTAGTGAATGAGTTGGTAGAGCCCAAAGCTGTTATTGCGAGCCATGCCAATGAAGTGGCCACCCAGAATGGCAAGGTAATTGCGGGTACAAAAACCGAGCAATTCATGAAGGCCAGCAAGGTGCCTGTGTACGTGCCGTTGAGTGACAAAACCATGAGTTTTGATGGCAAGGGCAGGTGCACTGCGGGTTGTTGATTACCCAGCGATTGTGAAAAAAGAGCACCGAATGGTTCATTTCGGTGCTCTTTTTTTTGTGCCTATTTCAATTTGTTTAGCTGGCTCTCCAGCTTTTCAAGCAAAGCGCTGAATTCGGCCAGCCTGGCTTTTTCCTGATCCACCACTGCTGCGGGTGCACGGTCTACAAAGCTGGCGTTGCCCAGTTTGCCATTGCACTTGGCAATCTCAATACGAATTTTTTCTGCTTCTTTGCCAATGCGGGCACGCTCGGCTTCCACATCAATTTCAATGTGCAGCATCAATTTCAGTTCGCCAACAATTTGCACGGGCGCCATGGAGTCTGCGGGCAGTGAATCAACCACATCGACTTTGCTCAGCTTGGCCAGCGCAGCCAATACCGGGCCGGTTTTTTCCAGAAATACGCGTTGCTCGGCATTGCCTTCACAGCTGGCAATCAGCGGTGCTTTTTCTGCCGGGCTTAAACCCATTTCGCCGCGCAGTGCGCGAATGGCGTCTACCGTGGCTTTCAGCTGGGCCACAAAGTTTTCAGCTTTTTCGTCAATGCGGCTGGGCACGCTGACCGGGTAAGCCTGGGTCATCAGGCTGGCTTGCACACCTTCTTCTCGGCGGCCCGCCACCACGCTGACTGTTTGCCAAAGTTCTTCTGTAATGAACGGAATAATCGGGTGGGCCAAGCGCAATATGGTTTCCAGCACGCGTACCAGGGTGCGGCGGGTGGCCCGCTGTTGTGCGGGTGTGCCATTGGCAATTTGCACCTTGGCAATTTCGAGATACCAGTCGCAATATTCGTCCCATACGAACTGGTAGATGCTTTGCGCGATCAGGTCGAAACGGTAGGTTTCGAAACCCTGAGCTACATCGGCTTCCACGCGTTGCAAAGTACTCGTTATCCAGCGGTCGGCTTGAGAAAAATCAAGGTAGCCGCCGGGTGTGCATGCGTCTGCGTCATGATCGCTCAGGCCGCAGTCTTGCCCTTCGGTGTTCATCAACACAAAGCGGGTGGCGTTCCACAGCTTGTTGCAGAAGTTGCGGTAACCGTCACAACGCTTCTGGTCAAAGTTGATGTTTCGGCCCAAAGTGGCCAGGCTTGCGAAGGTAAAGCGCAGCGCATCGGCGCCGTAGGCGGGTATGCCTTCCGGAAATTCCTTGCGGGTTTTCTTTTCGATTTTCGGCGCGTCTTGCGGCTTGCTCAAGCCCGTGGTGCGTTTCACCAGCAGGGTGTCCAGGCTGCAACCATCAATCAAATCGACCGGGTCCAGGGTGTTGCCCACCGACTTGCTCATTTTTTTGCCTTCAGCATCCCGTACCAAGCCATGCACATACACGGTGTGGAAAGGCACCTGGCCCGTGAAGTGGGTGGTCATCATGATCATTCGGGCCACCCAGAAGAAAATGATGTCAAAACCAGTCACCAACACGGAGGAGGGCAGGAAGTGCGTCAGTTCGGGGGTTTCCTCGGGCCAACCCAGCGTGCTGAAGGGCACAAGGGCAGAGCTGAACCAGGTGTCCAGCACATCGTCGTCGCGCTTCAGTGCACCTGTGTAGCCAGCGGCGGCGGCCTTGGCGCGGGCATCTTCTTCAGTACGCGCCACAAACACCACGCCGTTCTCGCCGTACCAGGCCGGGATTTGGTGGCCCCACCACAATTGGCGGGAAATACACCAGTCTTGAATGTTGTTCAGCCACTGGTTGTATGTGTTCACCCACTGTTCGGGCACAAACTTCACCTGGCCTTGTTCTACTGCGTCAATCGCTTTTTGGGTGATGCTTTTGCCAGTGGCATCGCCTTCAGCGGCTTTGGTCATGGCCACAAACCACTGGTCGGTCAGCATGGGTTCAATCACCACGCCGGTGCGGTCGCCCTTGGGTACCATCAGTTTGTGGGGTTTTATTTCACCCAGCAGGCCCAGTTCTTCCAGGTCGGCCACAATCTGTTTGCGGGCTACAAAGCGGTCCATGCCCACATACTTCGCAGGCGCATTGTTTGCAATGGTGGCATCCAGGGTAAGAATGTTGATCAGCTCAAGCTTGTGGCGCTGGCCCACGGCATAGTCGTTGAAGTCATGTGCCGGTGTCACTTTCACCACGCCCGTGCCGAAGCTGCTGTCTACGTATTCATCGGCAATAATGGTCAACTCACGGTTGCACAAAGGCAGCTGTACTTTCTTGCCGATCAGGTGCTGGTAGCGTTCATCATCGGGGTGAACCATCACTGCCGAATCGCCCAGCATGGTTTCCGGGCGCGTGGTGGCCACTGTAAGGTGGGTAAGCCCTTTGACCGGGTCTGCCTCCACCAGTGGGTACTTTAGTTCCCACAAATGGCCTTCGGTTTCCACACTTTCCACTTCCAGATCAGACACCGCTGTTTTCAGCACCGGGTCCCAGTTCACCAATCGCTTGCCACGGTAAATCAAGCCTTGTTCAAACAGCCGAACAAACACTTCAGTAACCGATTTGGACAAGGCGGGGTCCATGGTGAAGTACTCGCGCTGCCAATCCACACTCGCACCCATGCGGCGCATTTGCTCGGTAATTTTGCTGCCGCTTTCGTTTTTCCATTCCCAAATTTTTTCCACGAATTTTTCGCGACCCAAATCGTGGCGGGTAATGTTCTTGGCGGCCAACTGGCGCTCCACCACAATTTGAGTGGCAATGCCTGCGTGGTCTGTGCCCGGTTGCCACAGGGTGTTGTGGCCACGCATGCGGTAATAACGCGTTAGCCCGTCCATGATGGTTTGATTAAACGCATGGCCCATGTGCAGGGTGCCGGTTACATTGGGTGGGGGCAGTTGAATGCAAAAGTCGGGCTTGCCTTCCACCGTGGTGGCCTTGGCATGGCCTTGGCGCTCCCATTCAGGGCCCCAGTGGGATTCAATGGCATTCGGGTCGAAACTTTTGGCAAGGGTCATGGCAGTGGTACTTGAAAATGAACAACGTCAACAATGGCTTAGCCCGACATTATAGCGTTTGCGGGGGTGTTCCCGGCTTTGAGTTGTTTGGTCTGGACCATGAAAGCCCCTTTATTCCCCAATTTCGGTCCCCCCCTTGTACTGCACAATGTTCATACGTCCGACTGGGTGGCTGTCTTCTATTAGCCCTGTTCGAGTGAGGCTTTTTTAGAAATACAACGTTATGTTGTGAACCAATGACAGTTCAAAGAGGGGTGTCTCATGTTGAGTTCAATTAGTGCCAAATTCAGTGCCAGCCTGGTCACGGTGATTCTGCTGGGCGTGGTGGTCGGTGGCTTGGGTGTATTTAACAGCAAGCGGATTATGGATGCCAATGCCAAAAACGAATTCACCCATGAGGTGATCGAGAATGTGCTTGGGGTTCGTGAAAATCTGGTGAATATTGAAACTGGCGAACGCGGATTTTTGCTGCGTGGTGATGATTCTTATCTGGCCCCCTACAACGAGGGCAAAGAGCAGGTTCGCAAACACCTGGACAAGGCGGCCGAACTCACGGCGCATAACGCGGTGGTGACGGAGGAATTGCGTTTATTCAATGCCCACTATCGCACTTGGTTGAATTCCGTGGTGGATCCGCTGATCGACGCCAAGCGATTGGTGATTGAGGGCAATATGGCCCCGGAAGATTTCAATGCTTTGGTGGACGCCACCCCGGGCAAGCCGCTGATGGACAAAATGCGTCAGGCTTTGACCAAAGTGGAAGCTGAAGAATACCGTTTATTGAAGCAGCGCCAAGAGGCCAGCCAGGGTGTTTACCAACAATCCATCTGGATTACCGTGGCCATTACATTGTTTGCCCTGTTCACCGGTTTGGTATTGAATTTTTTGATTTCCCGAATGTTCAAACGCAAGTTGGGAACAGCCACGACCCACATCAACGCTTTGGCAGAGGGAAGGCTGAACAGCAACATCAAGGTTGAGGGCAAAGACGAAGTGGACGGGCTGTTGCTTGCACTGGGCAAGGCACAAACCAATTTGCGTGGTTTGATTGAGGGCATTCGTGGTTCCACTGCCTCGTTGACTGAGAGTGCAAGTGCCGTGCGTACTTCGTCCGATGAAATGAACAAGGCGGCTTCTGAGCAGGCGGATGCCACGTCGTCCATGGCTGCGGCAGTCGAGCAATTGACTGTGTCGATCAGCCAGATCACTGAGAACTCCAACGATGCGTCACACACAGCCATGCAGGCCAAGCAGTCTGCCGATCAAGGCAGCGTCACTTTGGGCCAGGTGGTGGACGGCATTCGGAAAATTGCCAGCTCGGTGCAAGGCAGTGCCAGCACAGTGCGCTCGCTTGAGCAGCAGTCCAATGAAATTTCCGAGATTATTTCAACCATCACCGACATTGCCGACCGCACCAACTTGTTGGCCTTGAATGCGGCTATTGAGGCGGCACGTGCAGGTGAAAGCGGTCGTGGTTTTGCAGTGGTTGCCGATGAAGTACGCAAACTGGCTGAGCAAACGAAGGGCTCGTCTGAGCGCATTTCAACCATGGTGTTCCAGATTCAGAGCATTACCCAGCAGGCCTCCAAGTCCATGGAAGATTCGGTGGGTATGGTGAAGCAGGGCATTGAACAGGCAGACTCGGTATCGGGAACCATTGACCAGATCAAGGCCAATGCGGACCGCGTGAATGAGGCCATTCAGGCCATTACCGTGTCGATGAAAGAGCAAAGCAATGTGAGTGTTGAAATTAGCCGCAACGTGGAGCGTGTTGCGCAAATGACCGAAGAAAACACAGCGGCCATTGCGCAAAACAAGTATGTGGCTCAGCAAATTTCAGACTTGGCAGGCAGCTTGACGCAGTCTGTGCAGGTGTTCAAAACCTGATTATTTTTTCAGCGCGTCCAGCACTACTTTTTCAAACTCTTGCATCAGCTGGGGTTTGATCCGTAGTAGGGCGCGTTCGAACAGTTCAGGCAATTGCGCCCGCAAAATTTCAATTTGCGGGTCGCTCAAGTTGCCACTCAGGCGGTTACCCGTGGATTGTTCAATTTCCCGCAAACCCGATTCAATTACCTCGGTCAACAGGGGCGGGCCACCATCAAAATGTTCACTCATGTTGTTGTCCTTAAGCCCCGATTAACCGTTGGCGCGGTCAAAGGTATTCAGCGGGTAACCCCGTTCCTTGTAAAACTTGTAGCGTTGCCGCGCCAATGCCTTGTTGTCTTCGTCGGTGCCCACAATTTCAACGAGCCGTTCAAACCGCGCAAAAAACGGTGGCCATTGCTCATCCAGGTTAATCAACAAATCGTAGTGGGCAATGTCATCGGCCTTGTCGGTCAACACAATGGGCGTGTCGGCCACGCCGGGGTGGCCACTGACCACATGGGGTAAAAAGTCCTCTTCCGAGAACGTCCACAGCAGCTTGTCCAGGTTTTCAAGTACCTCGGAGCGGGTGCTGTAGCACACAATTTTTAAACCGCTGCCGTACGCCTTTCGAATCAATCGACAGGTGTACAGCAGGTGGTCCGACACATTGAGGTGAAAGTCAATTCGGGTCAATTCACAACCCTCAGGATTTTGCACGCTTCATGACAAACTCGGCCAGCAAGGGCACCGGGCGGCCACTGGCACCCTTGGCTTTGCCCGAATGCCAGGCTGTGCCCGCGATGTCCAGGTGTGCCCAACTGTATGCCTTGGTGTACTTCTGCAGGAAGCAGGCTGCGGTCACGCTGCCTGCGGGTGGGCCACCAATATTGGCCATGTCGGCAAAATTGCTTTTCAGCTGTTCATGGTATTCCTCGTCCAAGGGCATGCGCCAAGCGGTGTCCAATGCGTTTTGGCCTGCTTTGAACAATTCATTGGCCAGCTCGTCATCGGGGCTGAACAAGCCACTGTTGACGTGGCCAAGCGCCACAATACAGGCACCGGTCAGTGTGGCGACATCAACCACTGCGGCGGGGTTAAACCGTTCAACGTAGGTGAGTGCGTCACACAGAATAAGGCGGCCCTCTGCATCGGTATTCAGGATTTCAATGGTTTGACCACTCATGGACACCACCACATCACCGGGCTTGCTGGCGTTGCCGGCCGGCATGTTTTCGGCCGTGGGTACCACCACAATCAGGTTCAGGGCCAATTTCATTTCAGCGGCGGCTTTCATGGTGCCCAACACGCTGGCTGCGCCACACATGTCGTATTTCATTTCGTCCATGCCAGCGCCAGGCTTCAGGGAAATGCCGCCGGTGTCAAAGGTAATGCCTTTGCCCACTAGCACCACTGGGGCTTCCTTGGGGTCTTTTGCGCCGTTGTACTTCAGCACAATCAGCTTTGGGGGTTCACTGGAAGCCTTGCCCACCGACAACAGGCTGAACATGCCCAGCGCTTCCATTTTTTTGTGGTCCAGCACGTCAACGCCCAGCTTGTATTGCTTGGCCAGGGCTTTGGCTGTTTCAGCCAGGTATTTTGGAGTGCAAATATTGCCGGGCAAGTTGCCAAGGTCTTTGGTCAGCTGCATGCCATTGCCAATCGCTTGGCCAATGGCGGCGCCTTTTTCAACAGCCTCTTGGGTGGATTTGGTGCAGGCCAGCTCGAAGGCAGGTGGTAGCGTTGCTTCGTCTTCCTGCTTTTTGCAGGCTGAGAAGCTGTAAAAACTCTCGGCAATGGTGCGTGCGCACAGAGCCGCAATTTCCTTGTCGCTGCTTTTCTTGGGCACTTCCTGGTTCACGGCGAAAAATACCTTCGCAGGCTTCAGGCCTTTGAGTGCTTCGCAGGCGGCACTGGTGGCTTTTCGCAGGGTTTTGGTGTTCAGTTTGTCTGCCTCATCCAGACCCACCAGCACGTACACCGGCGCGCCGGCTTTCGCGGTGTTGAAAACCACGCGGCAACTGCCAGCATTTCCCAGGTTTTTATCGGTTTTACAGGCATTGGCCACCAAGCTTCTGTGTCAACATCGGCCCGTTTCGCGGCGGCGGTCAGTTCGCCCTCCTTGTACACCGCAACCACTGCCACATCGCATCCCTTGGTTGGCACCGGCCCGCCAGCAGTCACTTTGGCAACAGCGCCCGTACCCGCCTTGAAGCTGAACATGGGTGGCGGCGTGAGCGCCGCTTTTTTGGCAACACGTGGGGAGCTGGGTTTTTTGGCTTTGGGTGTGGCGGGTGTTGTTGTCATGGTGTTCCTTGTTGCGATTAATGCTCGACCATTCAAAACGAATGCATGCGACAATCTACCATTATTAACAAGCTGGGTTGGCGAGTCAAAGCACAGCCCACCCGCATTGCATGCTGTTTCGATCCACTTTTCGAAAAGACTTCGCACAAACAGCAGGCGCCACCTTCGTGGCCCTGTTCACCATCATTGTGACCACTGTGCTGGTTCGCACCCTGGGTCAGGCTGCGGGCGGCAAGGTTGACAACGCTGAAGTATTTACACTCATTTTATTGGGCGGTCTTCAATACCTGCCGGCTGCCTTGGTCATCACTGTGTTCATCGCCGTCATGGGTGTGGTATCGCGTGCCTTCAAAGAGCAGGAGATGACTGCCTGGTTTGCCTCGGGTGTGTCGCTGTTCTCGCTGGTGCGGCCCGTGCTGCGCTTTGCCGTGCCGCTCACCGTGTTGGCCATGGTGTGCTCTGTATGGCTTACCCCTTGGGCCAAAGCCGAACTGGATGCTGCCAAAGACCGCTTTGCGAAACGCAGTGATGTGAGCAAGGTCAGCGCAGGGCAGTTCAGGGAATCAGGCGAAGGCAACCGCGTGTTTTTCGTAGAGCGTCAATCTGAAGTGACCAAGCAGGTCGAAAATGTATTTGTGGTCGACTCCAAAGGCGATACCCGAACAGTAGTTTCGGCTGCACGTGGCAGCGTGGAAGTGGATGCCGGCGGCCAGCCCTACCTGGTGTTGAGTGGCGGGCGCCGCGCTACTCTGGACGGCACCGGTGAGCGATTTACCAGCACCGAGTTTGAAACTTATGGCTTGGCCATTGACAACACATTGGGTGCAGCCCCCAGTTTTCAGTTGCAACATCGCCGTGTCGATTTGCTGATCGCCGATTTTTCACCCGCCGCTCAAGGCGAACTGTTGTGGCGAATCAGCTTGCCCTTGTCTGCCCTGGCACTGGGTTTGCTGGCCATTCCATTGGCCTTTGTCAATCCGCGCGGCGGCAATTCACTGAACCAGCTTTTTGCCTTGTTGATTTATCTGACATACAGCAACATCGTGTCGGTCACCCAAAGCATGGTGACGAAGGAAACACTCGACTTCTGGGTGGCTTTGGTACTGCCCCATGCCAGTGTTCTGTTGATGTTTTATCTGTTGATGGTGAAGCGTAACCGCCTGCGGGTGCGCCTCTGCTTCGCTGGCGCAGACCGGGTCGCGCCCTTGATTTGCAAGACGTGGTGGCGGGCCAGGAGATCAAGCGATGAAAATGTCCTCCCGCGATGTTCGCAAACAGGTCAGCAAGCCATTTCAGGTACCCCATTCGCTGCTGGTGTATTTTCGCAGCGAACTCTACAAAGCCATCAGTTTTGTGATGGTTGCGTTTGTCGGTTTGTTCGCATTTTTTGATTTGATCGCCGAGGTAGACCGTTTGAGTTTGCCCGGCACCAGCTGGTTTTATTATTTCATCGCCGTGTTGCTGGGCCTGCCCGCACGGGTTTATGAAATAGCGCCCATCGCCGCGCTGATTGGTTCCATATACGCGCTGGTTCAATTGGCCGCCAGCAGTGAATTGACTGCCATGCGCGCCGCAGGTCTAAGCACCACCAGCATGCTGAAAATGCTGGTTCGAATTGCGGCGGGCGTGGTGGTCATTACGGTGTTGTTTGGCGAGGGCGTGGCACCCTTGGCCGAAAGGGCAGCAGTGCCCATGCGCGCCAAGGCCCTGGGCTATGAGGTAGACCGTGATTTTCGCAGCGGATACTGGATGCGAGACACCTACAGTGCCCCGGATGCAGAGTCGAGGGTGCGTTTCGTGAATTTTGATTCATTCAACAAAGACGGCGAATTGCTCAAACTTGAATACTATGAGCTCGATCCTGAATCCAGAATTCGTGCTTGGGTTCGCGCTGAAAGTGCAAAGTTTGATCCGGACAGTGGCGATTGGGAATTGCGCAATGTTTTGCTGCAGCGTTATTTCGATGAGGCAGTGAACAACCCCGATGCGGCCCGTGCGGGTTTAACCATTCAGGCCAGTGAATTTGAATCACTCGACACCATGCGCTGGACCTCGAATTTGTCCCCAGAGTTGCTCACGGGTTTATTCGTTCGCCCTGACCGCATGAGCGCCTGGCAGTTGTACAACTACTCGAAATTCCTGAGCAGTAATTTGCAGGCCACTGACAACATTGATTTGGCCTTCGCCAAAAAAATAATGTACCCGTTTGCCATTCTCATCATGATGATGATCTCGCTGCCATTTGCCTACCTGCATTTCCGCTCGGGCAGTGTCAGCGTAAAGGTGTTTGCGGGCATCATGATTGGCGTGGGTTTCCATTTGGTCAACAACCTGTTTTCCCACCTCAGCATGGTGGCCAGTTTCCCGCCCTTTGTGAGCGCTGCTTTGCCCAGCCTGCTGGGATTTGTGGTGGGCATGGGGGCATTGTGGTGGGTGTCGCAACCAGCGCCTTGGCGTACTTTGAATGTATTGAGGAACCGATGAGCAGTACCGGAAAAAAAGCGATCGTGTTGTTTGGCCACGGTGCACGCGATCCGCAGTGGGCCGAGCCCATGAAACATTTGCAGAGCCTGTTGGTGGCGCAGTTGCCCGGTGTGCAGGTCGAGCTGGCCTTTCTGGAACTGATGGCCCCCAGCTTGCCTGATACCGTGGATTGCATGGCGCAAGGTGGGGTGAAGCACATTCAAGTGGTGCCTATTTTCTTTGGTCGGGGCGGACACTTGAAAAATGATTTCCCGGTGATCATGGCTGAAATGAAAGCCAGGAACCCGGGTTTGAACATTGAAGCCACAACGGCTGTGGGTCAGTGGGATGCAGTGTGGCAAGCAATTGCCACTGAAATTGTTCAGCAGGTTTAATCAAAACAACTGGAGATACAACATGAAGAAATGGTTGCTGTTGGCTGCGCTGTGTTTTTCCATTCCCGCCCACGCACAATCGACCGAGGCCGCTTGTCAGGCCAAGGCTGTGAGCAAAGAGGGCAAGCCCTTGGCGGGTGCTGCAAAAAATTCGTTCATGAAAAAATGCCTGGCTGAAAACAAGGCCAGCTGCGAAGAACGCGCGGTGGGTAAAGACGGAAAGAAGCTGGCTGGTGCGGCCAAAAATTCATTCATGAAGAAGTGCGAAGCCGCGGCGGGTTAAATGCCCGCTTTACCGACGATCAAGCAGCTTTGTTCGATCCGAATAACGACCCGGTCAATTCAACACTGGCCGGGTTTTTATTGCCGGTGAGCAATTCAGCCTGCGCTTTGGCCAGCGCTTGCCCAATCAGGATAAGGCAAGGTCCATCGGTAAGTTGTTCCGAAGAAAACAAGGGCAGCTTGCCTAGGTTCAGTGGTGTAAATTTCTCGGCGGGCAATGACACGCTTTCGCACAGAATGACGGGAGTGTTGGGATTGCGGCCTTTTTCAAGCAAGGCGGAAGCCCAAGGCCCGGCCTGACGCAAACCCATGTACACAGCCACGGTGTCGTTTTCAGTGCCGGTGAACAATTCGGTGCTGGGTACTTCATCAGCACCCACTGAAGGGGTGGTTAAAGTAAGGCTGCGGGCCACACCACGCAAGGTGAGCGAGGCTTGCAGGCTGCTGGCCGCCGCCAGTGCAGCAGTAACACCAGGCACCACTTCAACGGTGTGGCCTGCGGTTTTCAGTGCGGTAATTTCTTCATCGGCACGGCCAAACACCATGGGGTCGCCGCCTTTCAGGCGCACAACCAAGCGGTATTTCTCAGCCGCTTCAACAAGCTGTTTGTTGATGAAGTGCTGGGCAGTCGATTTCTTGCCGCATCGTTTTCCAACGGCGATAAGTTTTGCATTGGGGTGGGCTTCAGAAAGAAGAGAGGGACTGACCAGCGCGTCGTAAAACACACAGTCTGCCTGCATCAACAGCTTCAGGCCGCGAACGGTGATTAAATCCTCCGCTCCTGGTCCTGCACCAATCAACACAACGCGTCCCATCTCAAAAGTCCCTATTTAAGAACAAGCAACCAACAACCGGGTGAAGGGTCGTTGCTCAGTTCTTTGCAACGATCATGCCAGCGGCCACAGTTTGGTTGGTGGCACCGTCAATCAGGATAAAACTGCCTGTTGCACGGCATTCGGTGTACAAATCCGCCACGATGGGCTGGGCCAGCACCAATTCAATCTGTGCGATGTCATTCATTTGCACCGTTTTGGTGCTTTCACCGTGCAGCAGGGTGTGAATGTCGAGCACCAGGTTCACCGATTTAATTTTGGCTTGGGTTTGGCGAGTGGTCTGCTTGATCCAGTACTTGCGTGCAGGGTTCAATGGTTCATTGTCCAGCCAGCAAATGTCGGCCGTCAATGCCTTCACCGGGGCGTGGTTTACAGTGTCGCCACTGCTGACAATTTGATCCCCACGGGACACGTCCACATCGCGGTCCAGCACCAGTGTTACGCACTGACCCAGGTGGGCTTCTGGCAAGTCGTCATTCAAAAACACGATGCGAGATACCACGGCGCTTTGGCCTGAAGGATGCACCACCACCGTGTCGCCAACTTTCACACTGCCGCCTTCGACTCGGCCCATGTAGCCGCGGAAATCTTCGGCTTTGTGACCATCGTGGCGTGCCACCAATTGCACCGGGAAACGGAAACCCACTTTGTGAGCAGCCTCTGCGCGGTCAGCACGGCTGGGGATGTTTTCCAGAATGGGCAGCAGGGGCTGGCCGGTGTACCAAGGTGTTTTGGGGCTGGCAGTAACCACGTTGTCACCCGTGAGGGCGGAAATGGGCAGCACCAGCGCCTCTTGCACGCCAACGGTAACAGCCAGTTCTCGCACGGCTTTTTCAGTCGCAATGAATTTGGCCTGATCAAAATCAACCAGGTCCATTTTGTTTACGGCAAACAAAATGGCCGGAATGCCCAGCTTGCCGGCAATTGCACTGTGGCGTTTGGTTTGGGCCAGCAGCGTGGCTTTCAGGCCTTCTGTGCTTTCTTCAAAAGTAACGCGGGTAATGTCGACCAGCACAATCGCTACGTCGGCTGTGGACGCACCAGTCACCATGTTGCGGGTGTACTGCTCGTGGCCCGGTGTGTCGGCCACAATAAATTTGCGCGCAGGCGTGGCGAAGTAGCGGTAAGCCACGTCGATGGTAATGCCTTGCTCACGCTCGGCTTCCAAGCCATCGGTTAGCAATGAAAAGTCGATGGTATCGCCGGCAGTGCGCTTGTTTTTTGCCTTGGAAATGGCAGCCAGCTGGTCGGCAAAAATACCTTTGCTGTCAAAGAGCAAGCGACCGATCAGGGTAGACTTTCCGTCGTCGACAGAACCGGCTGTGATGAAGCGCAGCACGCCGTGGTCTTGGGTGCTCAGTTTCAAGGCTTCGTTAATTGCATTCATGGTATTCATCTCGTTGTTTATTTCGCGCGTGTGTTTCTCGTAGGCCCGGGGATCAGAAATAACCTTCTTTCTTGCGGCGCTCCATAGAGGCCTCGGAAGTTTGATCGTCCATGCGGGTTGCGCCGCGCTCGGTAATGTCGGTCACCGCTGTTTCAGTAATGATTTCAGCTGGCGTGGCTGCAGTGCTTGCCACTGGGCAGGTGCAGGTAATGTCGCCTACAGTGCGGAAGCGCACTGTGCGCGTTGTGACAGTTTCACCGGCCTTGGGTTGGGTCATCTCGGTAACAGGCACCAACAAACCATTGCGCTCGATAATCTCGCGTTCATGGGCGTAGTAAATGTTGGGCAGTTCCAGCTTTTCGCGTTCAATGTATTGCCACACGTCCAGTTCAGTCCAGTTGGAAATCGGGAACACGCGCATGTGTTCGCCGGGGTGAACGCGGGTGTTGTACAGGTCCCAAAGTTCAGGACGCTGGTTTTTTGGGTCCCATTGACCAAAGCCATCCCGGAAAGAAAAAATACGTTCCTTCGCACGTGCTTTCTCTTCATCACGGCGTGCGCCGCCCATCAGTGCGTCAAAGCCAAATTCTTCCTGGGTCTCAAGCAGTGTGACGCTTTGAAACGCATTGCGTGAAGCGTCGGGGTGCGGCAGGCGAATGGTGCCCTTTTTGATGGAGCCTTCCAGTGAACGAACAATCAGTTCTTCGCCCAATTGCTTGGCTTTCCAGTCGCGAAATTCAATCACTTCCGGGAAGTTGTGTTCGGTGTCAATGTGCACCAGGGGAAATGGAAACTTGCCAGGGCGAAATGCTTTTTCCGCAAGGCGCAGCATCACGATGGAATCTTTGCCGCCTGAGAACAACATGGCGGGACGAGCGCATTCAGCGGCCACTTCGCGCATGATGTAAATTGCTTCTGCTTCAAGCCAGTCCAGGTGGGACATGGTGTGTTTTTGCGTGCTCACTTGCGTGCTCATGATTGTTCTCGACTTGTGTTCTTCAATGGTTGAATTCAGTTCATTTCTTCAGGTTGGCGTTGTGCAAACCGCATTCCTTGCTGCTTGGGTCTTCCCACCACCAGCGGCCCGCCCGAATGTCTTCACCAATGGTGATGGCGCGGGTGCAGGGTTCACAGCCAATCGACGGAAAACCCTCGAAGTGCAGCTTGTTGACAGGCACATCAAACTGGCGAACATAGGTCCACACATCCGCCTCGCTCCAATCAGCCAGCGGGTTGAATTTTTCAATGCCGCGGTCAGTATCGAATTCGCGCACCGGCAAGGTGGCACGGGTGGCTGCCTGCGCCTGGCGTTGACCAGTAATCCACGCTTTAGCACCCTTCAGTGCGCGAGCCAATGGCTCTACCTTCCGAATACCGCAGCATTCTTTGCGCAGCGCAGTGCTCTCATAAAAGGCATCGCGGCCTTTGGTGTTTACGTAGGTTTCAACGGCTTGCACCTGTGGTTCAAACCACTGCACTGTTTGACCATATCTGGCTTGCAGGGCATGGGCGACATCCAGTGTCTGCTGATGCAGACGACCTGTATTCAGGCTGAATACACGAATGTTCAGCTTCAGGCGCGCAATCGCATCAAACAACACATTGTCTTCAGCAGCAAGACTGCTGGCCAGTGCGATGTTGTCGAACTCTTGTGCGGCTTGAGCCAACAGGGTTTCCAACGCCTGTATTTTGCTTGAAATGTCGGTGGCGGGCTGGTGCGGGCCACGAAACACCGCAATCGGTTGTTCCAGTGCAACGCTGTTGTCGGGGGTTGCTTCGACGCTGTGAAAGCGCGAAGTGTTCACTGCATTCATGCTTATGCTCCCGCCGCGGCCGCCCTGCGATTGAACACAGGCAGTGAGCCATCGGCGCTGGTTTGATAAGGAATGGTGAAATCGGAAAACGCATTCAGTGCGTCTTCAAGCGATTTGCCTTCCTTGATATCGAATTGCGTGAAGCCGCAACGCGCCAGATAGAAAAACTGGTCCCGCCAAATATCGCCAAATGCGCGAATGTCGCCTTTGAAACCATAGCGCGCACGCAGCAGGTAAGCGCCTGAGTAGCCTTGGCCAAACTTGAACACCGGGAAGTGAAATGCAATCAGCTTCAGCACATTCACGTCGCCCTGCAATTGTTCCGGGTTGTCTTCAGGGTTCAGGTACACACCCAAATCGCCCACTTCGGCGCGCGCAGTCAAATCTGCTTTGTTTGCTTCCCACACGGACAGGTGCACCAGCACTTTGCCCTCGGAGGGAACTGCCACAGGTGTTTCAGCCGTACCCACTTCAACAACCACAAATTCATCGGCAACAATCGCGGCTTCACCGTTTAACGGCTTAACAATAATTTGGCTCATTTACGCGGCCTCCTTGTTGGCGTACACGTGGTCTTTGAAAGGCTCAGCGCCAATGCGGTCTAGGGTGTCGATGAACAGTTCATCTTCATGACGCTCGCGCACATACACTTCAAGCAGCTTTACCACCACACCGGGTACATCTTCGGCGTAAAACGATTTGCCGATCACCTTGCCGATGGATGCATTGTTTCCTTGGCGGCCGCCCAGCGTAACCTGGTACCACTCCTCACCGTTTTTATCGACACCCAAAATACCGATGTTACCGATGTGGTGGTGACCACAGGAGTTGATACATCCCGAGATGTTCAAGCTAAGATCGCCCAAATCAAACTGGTAATCGAGGTTGTCCACGGCTTCCTGAATTCCCAAGGCAATCGGAATGGATTTGGCGTTGGCCAGTGAACAGAAATCACCGCCCGGGCAGGCGATCATGTCGCTGACCAAGCCAATATTGGGCATGGCCAAATTGTGTTCTTTCAGGGTGCTCCACAACTCGAACAAATCTTGCTCAGCCACATCGGACAGCACGAAGTTTTGTTCGTGAGTTACACGCAGCTCACCGAATGAATATTGCTCGGCCAGGTCAGCAATCAAGTGCATTTCATCAGTCGTGGCGTCGCCAGGGGCGATACCAGGGCGCTTCAGGGAAATACTGATGGCCACATAACCGGGCTGGCGGTGTTCACGTGCATTGCGGGTTAGCCAGCGATCAAAGCCTACATGCTTGGCGCGCAGGCCACGGTTTTGTTCTGCAATGGTGGCCACCTGTTCAGCGCTGAACTGTTCGTAGGCGGGGGCTGTGAAGAAAGATGAAACACGGTCAAATTCCTTCTGGGGAATCACCGACACACCACCTTTGATGTGTTGCCATTCTTCTTCAACCTGCCTGGAGAATTCTTCAGGGCCAATGGCACGCACCAGAATTTTGATGCGGGCTTTGTACAGGTTGTCACGGCGACCATAGCGGTTGTACACGCGCATCACCGCTTCGATGTAGGTGAGCAGCTCCTGCCAGGGCAGGTCGTTTTTGATCACAGAACCGATCACGGGAGTGCGACCCAAACCGCCACCAGCCAGCACTTGGCTACCACTTCGCCAGCCGCATTGCGGGTCAAGTTCACACCAATGTCGTGCACTTGCACCGCAGCGCGATCTTCAGCTGCGCCATTCACGGCAATCTTGAATTTGCGGGGCAGGTGAGCGAACTCGGGGTGGAAGGTGCTCCACTGGCGAATCAGTTCGCAGAATGGGCGTGGATCTACAAATTCGTCTTTCGCAATGCCTGCAAACGGATCGCTGGTGGTGTTGCGAATGCAGTTGCCGCTGGTTTGAATGGCATGCATTTCAACTTCAGCCAGTTCAGCAAGAATCGCGGGTACATTTTCCAGTGCGGGCCAGTTGTATTGAATGTTCTGGCGTGTCGTGAAGTGTGCATAATTGCGGTCGTATTTGGCCGCAATATCGGCAAGCTTGTGCAACTGTTTTGCGCCCAGCAGGCCATAAGGAATGGCCACGCGCAGCATGGGCGCATGGCGCTGAATGTACAGGCCGTTTTGCAGGCGCAAGGGGCGGAACTCTTCGTCTGTCAGTTCACCCTTCAGAAAGCGCTCGGTTTGGTTGCGAAACTGAGCCACGCGTTCGCGTACCAGGGCGTGGTCGTAGTCGTCGTATTTGTACATTTACATCACCAGTTTTGCGGCCACGGCGGTGAGGGTCGTGGCCAATACCCCGCGCAAGAACTTCTCAGGCACTGCGCGACTTAAATAACTGCCCACCGTGATGCCGGGGATTGACCCCAACAACAGTGCGCCCAACAAACCAAAATCAACGGTGCCCAGGCTAAAGTGGCCAAAGGCCGCCACAGTCGTAAGTGGTACCGCATAGGCAATGTCGGTACCCGCTATTTCAGAGGCTTTCAAGTGTGGATACAGCATGATCAGCACCATGGCGCCAATTGCACCAGCACCAATTGAAGAAACAGTCACCAACATACCGATGATTGCAAATGCAACCACGGTCGCGATGGTACGCGTTTTGTCGTGCAATTGGGCCTGTGGATGGTGTTGCAGCCAATCAACAATCTTTGTTTTGAAAATTAGCACGCCCACTGTCAGCATCACGCAAATGGAAATAGACCAGCGGATAAACACATCAATCGGGCTGCCTTTGCCGGCATTTTGAATGTCCAGGCCGTGCAAAATTGCAATTGTGATCAGTGACGCTGGCACGCTTCCCAAGCAGGCCAGGGCCACAATTTTCCATTTCACCGTGCTGCGAAGGCGGTGTACTACAGTGCCTGCGCCTTTGGTGATTGCCGCAAAAGCCAGGTCTGTACCCACGGCAGTTGTGGCAGGTACACCGAACAACACGGTCAGCAATGGCGTCATCAACGAGCCACCACCCACACCGGTCAGGCCGACCAGAAGGCCGACCGCAAGGCCGGAAGCTACGTAGACTAAATCGATGTCAAAAGGCACGTGAAAGCTCGATGAAAATGGTTTTTTGGGACTTGAAGTGTAAGCGCTAGCCCTTATAATTCAAACGATAGTATTTCCATTTATATATTCCCCTGTGGAATAAAGGGTTTTTATGAACTTGCATCAGCTTCGATTCGTTCGGGAAGCGGTTCGCCATGACTTCAGCTTGACCGATGCGGCCAAGGCGCTGTTCACCTCTCAGCCAGGTGTGTCCAAGGCAATCATCGAATTTGAAGAAGAGCTGGGCTTTCAAATTTTCAAGCGACACGGCAAACGCATCAAGGGTTTAACGCCGCCTGGAGAATTGGTGTATCAAGCCTGCGAGCGCGTTTTGGCGGAACTTGAAAATATCAAAAGAGTGGGTGAAGAATTTGCAGCGCGCGAAAGCGGGCAGTTAACAGTGGCCGTAACCCACACACAGGCACGCTATGTGTTGCCACAGGCGGTGGCTGCTTTTCGCAAAAAATTCCCGAAGGTGAAGCTGATCTTGCTGCAGGGAACCCCTGAGCAACTGGCGCAGTGGGTGCGCAAAGACCAGGCCGACTTGGCCGTGGCTACCGAGGCTTTGGCTGATGAACCCGACCTGGTGACATTTCCCTGTTACGACTGGGGACACATTGCGGTGGCGCCCACCGATTCGCCCCTGTTAAAACCTTTTGCATCGGGCGGGCGGCAAATTGCGCTGGCTGATTTCGATCAGATGCCCATCATCACTTACGAAACCCATTTTGCAGGGCGCAAAAAGATTGATGCCGCGTTTCAAAAAGCCGGGGTGAATATTGAGCTGGTGCTTGAGGCCATTGATGCGGACGTGATTAAAACCTATGTGGGTTTGGGTTTGGGCGTGGGTATTATTGCTGAAGTGGCTTTTGATGCGTTGAAAGACAAAGGGTTGATGGCTGTGCCAGTGGACCACTTGTTTGGCCGCAACACCACGCGGATTGCCCTGCGGCAAGGTGTGTTCATGCGCACGCTGATGTATGAATTCATTGCGGTGTTTGCACCGATGTTGACCCCTAAGCTGATAGACCGCGTGTTGGGTGGGGGGCAGGCGTACGACATTTGATGCTGCTTGGTTTGGGTGTGTGCGTGGTTGATTTGTTCGGAGCGCAGTACCTGTCGCGACGGAAAATCTGTTGGCCCCAAGCTGAACCTCGCCTTGCCTGAAACCGCCCCTCGAAAAAAGCGGTCGGGGCGGCTTCTGCCCTGAAGGGCACCAGCCCGGCTTGGCACGCTGCAGATTTTCCCGACTGTCGCAACAAGCACACGCGCACCCGATCAAATCTGCACACCGCAAAGCTAAGCACACATTTTGCACATCGCGTACATCACGCAACTTGCCGCAGCGTTTTACAAGTTGCACATGCAGCGCTGTTCGGGGCGAGTTCAGGCCAGCCCGCCCAACGGCCTCGCAGCGCGGGGCGATTCCGCGAGGAATCGATGCAAAGGCGCTTTTGCGCTTTGCATGACCCAAGCCAGAGGGTTAGTTGGGAGAACTCGGGCTGTGCCAAGGTCCGAATAGTGCAGCGGTGCGGCTTGTTACTGTGCTAGCCCCGAACAGTGCGGCTATTGCTTGTTGATGCGCCAAGCCCAAACATTGCAGCTATGCCGCTTGTCGACGCGCCAAGCTCGAGCGGTACGGCTGTTCAGCGGTTCGGCTTGCCGCTAGGCTCGCATGTGCTTGCGAACCACCTCAAAAACTCTCGACGTGTCCTGACTTTTAGGTCCATTGACCACCAGTTCATCCAGCAATTCTGCGGTTTTAAACAACAGCGGCAAGTGCAAACCCTGCTTCTTCGCTGCATCCGCCACCATGCGCACATCTTTTGCGTGCAGGTGCGCCTCAATGGAAACCGGGTCGGTGAAACCTTTCACCATATGGGGGCCAGCCCAATCCAATACACGGCTCGCGGGCAATCCGGCTTGCAGCAGCTCAAGTACCACGCTCAATTCAGCACCTTGCTCCAGTGCGTAATTCATGGCTTCGGCAATGCCCACCAATTGAATGCACAGTGCCATTTGATTGGCCGCTTTAATGGCTTGACCTGCACCCGAAGGCCCCACATGCCGGATGGTCTTGCCCAAATGCTTGAGCATGGGCTCAATCCGATTGAAGGCTGCCAAATCCCCGCCTGCCATCATGCTCAAGGTTGCAGCGCGCGCGCCCGCAGCGCCGCCAGAGACAGGGCAATCAATGTAATCAATGTCGCGGGACTCTAATTGGCGTGCGATGTCGGCCACAGCAGCCGCATCTATGGTACTGAAATCCACAATGATCGAACCAGGCTGTGCATGTTGCGCAAGGCCGCCATCGCGAAACAGCAGCGATTGAACATCCGCGGTGTTCGTGACATTCAAAGCAAGCAGGCGTGTACCTGCGCAAAGGGCTTCAATACTCGGTTGCGCAACAAGAGGGATGTCAGCCAGTGCTTGGAAGGTGGATGCGCTGCGCGCCCAGGCCAGCACAGTGTAGCCCGCATTGCAAAGGTGGGCCGCCATGGCGGACCCCATGTTGCCAAGGCCAATAAAGCCAATGGTTTTGGGTGTGGGGAATGTTGAGTTCATCCCCCGGATTATAGTCAGCTTCAGTGGGTCTGCATGCTCGGGTTTTCAGCAATGTGCAGGTCGTTTAAACGGCAATATTGAAGCTCGCCGCTGTGCAGTTGAACCAGCACCGGGTGACTTGTTGATATCCAGCGTCCAAACTCGGCGATGTTATAGGCAATCACAGTGGCTGGCGCGGTGTTCAGCAGCACTTCGGCGCCGACTTTGAACAACTTCACGGTTTGGCGAAGTGTACGTTTGCGCATCAGTGTTTGACCATCGGGGTAACGCCGACCCAATGAACCGGCGGCGTTGGAATAGGCGATTGTGAGGGGCATTGTTGCCTCCAGGCTGGTGTGTACAGTTTAGTTATACGACACCAGCCTGAAAAGCAGTTTACCGAACATGGGGGAATAACCCGTTCAGTTTCTAGCGCTGTCTTAGTGAGATGGCAACAGCAACTGGTTTTGAATCAGCATGAACAGTTCGCTGTTTGGATCAGCGATGCTGTCGCAAATGCTGAAATGATCGGCATTGACCTGCAAAGGTGGGTTCAGGCCCCAGTGAGATGCCAAGTAAGCGCTTTGTTCCTTAAAGGCATCGGTTTCCTTGGTGCCAAAGGCCAGGTGCACTGGAATGGTGGGCTTGGGCATCAAGGCCGGGCTGACCATGCGGGTGCGCTTCTGATTCAGCTTCAGGTCTTTCTGGATGAAAGGTGTGTGCACCAAGGGGCTCAGGTCGTAAATGCCCGAAATGGCAATCACGGACTTCACCACGTCTTGTGGCAGGTCGGAGGCCCAAAGGGGCCAAAACGCCAACGCGCTCATCACACCCAAATGCCCACCAGCCGAATGTCCGCACACCACGATCTGGTTGGCATCAAAACCAAAACGATCCGCCTGGCGATACAGCCACTCAATGCCGCGTAAGGTTTGGCGAACACTGTCTTCAATCGTCACGCGTGGAATCAGGCCGTAATTCAGCAGTGCCACCGAATAGCCCCGGGCCACATAAGGCTTGGCCAGAAAGGTGAAGTCGTATTTGTCCAGTGAGCGCCAGTATCCGCCGTGGATAAAAATCAACAGTGGCTTGCCGGGCTTGCCTGGAATGACATCCACGGTTTCTGCTTCCGATTCACCGAAGTACTGGTTCCAGAACCCATCCAGATCAAAACGGGCGTAGCGGGACTGTTCGGCCCAGCGAGCAAAAGTTTTTGGGTGATCGGGCAGGTAAGAGCGGACGTTGTACTGGCTCTCGAGCCAAGCCACGTCGGGCTGGTTCTCGCCACTTTGGGCTTTTGTGTCGGCCATATGGCAGTGCAAAAATGTGTGTTTGGGTTATTGGGCAGAATAAATTCGTGACACAACATACCGTAAAGGGACCAAAAAGTCCAATTTTCATGCCAATTTCGCGGTTGATTAAACACAATGGCAATAATTTTGTGCTTACAATGAAAAGTTCAGCGTTTCAGTCGCAAGCTGGCCCAGCATGCAAGTGCAACAAAGGCCACCACGGCGGCTGCCATGGGTAAAGCGGTGTCGTCGTGCACTACCGAAACAGCCCAACTGGCCAATCCTCCCAAACCAAACTGTGCGCAGCCATACAGGGCCGAGGCCGCACCCGCGTTTTTAGGGTGCTTGCCCAACAATTGTGCGGTGGTGTTGGGGGCAACAAACCCCAATGATCCTACGCACATCAGGAAGCCGATCACCATCAGACCCAGGTTCCAGTGGTCTGTGCCAGCATTCCACGCGCTGCTCAATACCAGGAGTGCGCCCAGCAAACCCAGCATTGAGCCGGTTTTAATTAGCGGGGTAGTGCCTGTGTGTTTCACCAGCCTTGTCGATGCATAACCAAATCCAATCAAGGTCAATATGTTGGAGCCGAACAGCACGGCATAGGTTTTTTCACTCAAATCAAAAAATTCGATGTACACAAAGGGTGTACCCGTAATGTAGGCGAACATGGCGGCGAAATGCGCTCCACCTGAAATGATCAGCAGGCGTGCATCTCTGTGTTGGAAAACAGTCCAGTAACCCCGAAAGGCCAGCGATATCGAAGTTTGGCTGCGGGTTTGGCTCAAGGTTTCGGGCAGTAACAGGTAGGCGGCGATGGTGCATGCGGCACCAAATAGCGCCAAGGCGAGAAATTCGTAACGCCATGAACCCAGCTCTAAAACATACGCGCCAAGAAGTGGCGCAATCATGGGTGCCAGCGAGGTAACCATGGCGATCATGGCCATGACTCGGGCGGAGTCTGTCTCGCCAAACAGGTCCCGAATGACAGCACGCGAAATGACCGCAGCGGCCCCACCTCCAAAGGCCTGGATCAGTCGAAACGCCAGCAATTGCTCGATGGATTGCGCCAGCATGCAGGCCACACTGGCCAACACAAACAAGGTGGTCCCGGCAAAGATCATTCGCCTGCGCCCAAACCGGTCGGAGAGTGGCCCATAAAACAGCATGCCCATGGCAAACCCGGCCAGAAACACGGTCACAGTTTGTTGTACGCGCTGCGGGTGCCTGCAGTTCCTCGCTGATTGCAGCAAAGCTTGGTAAATACAGGTCGATTGCCAGCGGGGCAAATGCGGCGAGTGCTGCAAGCAGTAAAAACATGGGACGGTTGATCACAAAACTGGCTTCCAGTGCGAGGGGATTGGGCATTGTACGCGTTGTGCAGTGCTTCATTGAGCAAACCAATTTGACAGACTGCATGTAGCTAATTATGGTCATATTCATGCCATGGCTGTTTGTATTCAGTTGCTTTCGTGGGGTGCTGCATGGAATTCACGTCGCTTGATCTCGCCCGAATCCAGTTCGCGGCCAATATTACTTTCCACATCCTGTTTCCAACCATCACCATCGGCCTGGGCTGGGTGATGTTTTACCTGCGCTTGCAGCATGTGCGCACTGGCAAAACGGAATGGGAGCAGGCCCATTACTTCTGGACAAAAATTTTCGCGCTGACCTTCGCAATGGGCGTGGTCTCGGGCATCACCATGAGTTTTCAGTTCGGCACCAACTGGCCGGGATTCATGGAGAAAACCGGAAACATTTCTGGCCCCCTTCTGGGCTACGAAGTGCTGACCGCGTTCTTTTTGGAGGCAACGTTTTTGGGGGTGATGTTGTTTGGCAAACAGCGGGTGTCGCCCAAGGTTCATTTGTTGGCCACCTTTTTGGTGGCATTTGGCACCACCTTATCGGCTTTCTGGATTCTGGTGCTGAACAGCTGGATGCAAACCCCGCAGGGTTTCGAAATTATTGATGGCCAGATGCACGCCACCAATTGGCTGGAAATTATCTGGAACCCGTCTTTCCCGTATCGCTTCACGCACATGTTGCTGGCCAGCGGCTTGACTGTGTTCTTTGTGATTGCGGGCGGTAGCGCACTTCAAATTCTGCGCAAACGTGAGAAGCCTTTCACTCGCCACATGTTAAAGCTGGGTGTTTATGGCGCTGCCGTACTGATTCCAATCCAGATTTTTGTGGGTGATTTGCACGGATTGAACACCTTGAAACACCAGCCTGCCAAAGTGGCGGCCATGGAGGGCGTTTGGGAGACCGAGAAGGGTGCACCGCTGCTGTTGTTTGCCATTCCCGACAGCGAAGCGCGTACCAATCATTTTGAAATTGGCATACCGAAAATGGCCAGTTTCATTTTGACGCACGACTTTGACGGCGAAATCAAAGGGCTCAATGATTTTCTCAATACTCACCCACCAGTGGGTCCTGTGTTTTATTCCTTCCGGGTCATGGTGGGGATGGGAGTGTTGATGTTGCTGGTGTCTTGGGCCTCGGTGTGGGCCTTCCGCAAAACAGGCCCAGTGCTTGAAAACAAAACCCATCGACTCATATTGACCGCTTTGATGTTCATGATGTTTTCGGGCTGGGTGGCCACGGTGGCTGGCTGGTGGGTCACCGAAATTGGTCGTCAACCCTATGTGGTGTACGGCGTGCTGGGCACTGCCGATGTGGTGGCCCAGCACCCGCCCCAGTTGCTGGCATTCACCGTGTTGTTGTACATGGCCATGTACATTGGTTTGATCATCTCTTATGTGTGGGTGCTGCGGTATATGCTGTTGGGCGGAATCGGTTCATCCAAGAAGGTCAATTGGGGTGGAGCACCCACGGCAACTACACCTGCAGACAAGCTGCGCCGCGAACAATAAAAGGGGACCTGCGTGATGACTTTCGAAGAGTTTTTGCCGCTGTTGTTCATGGGTGTCATGGGACTGTCCCTGCTGATTTACGTGGTGCTGGATGGGTACGATCTGGGTGTGGGGCTTTTGTTACCCCATGCCACAGACGATGAAAAAGACACCATGATCAATTCTATTGGTCCGTTCTGGGATGCAAATGAAACCTGGCTTGTGCTGGGTGTGGGTGTATTGCTGGTGGCGTTTCCAAAAGCACACGGCGTGGTGTTGACTGCTTTGTACCTGCCTGTCACGTTCATGCTGTTGGGCTTGGTGCTGCGCGGTGTGGCGTTTGATTTTCGGGTGAAGGTGGATGTGGCTTACAAGCCGCTGTGGAACCGGATTTTTTTCATTGGTTCGCTGGTGACTTCGGTTTCACAAGGCTGGATGCTGGGCAGTTACATCACTGGTTTCTCGAACCATTGGTCACAACTGGTGTTCAATTTGGGTGTGGCCATCACTCTGCCTTTTGCCTACACGCTGCTGGCCAGTGGTTGGTTGATCATGAAAACCGAAGGCGATTTGATCGAGAAGTCTCGCCGCTGGGGGAGAATCAGTTTTTGGCCCATGCTGGCTCAATTGCCTTTATTTCAGCCATGACACCCTTGGTCGTGCCTGAGATTTTCGAGAAATGGTTCAGTTTTCCCAATATCGTAGCGCTTGCGCCCATTCCAATTGCATCGGTGTTGTGCCTGTGGGGTATTCACCATGTGCTTGGCAGCCAGCGTCTGATGGATGCCGGCTATGGTTGGATGGTTTTCGCACTGACGGCGGGCGTCATGACCTTGGCCTTCATGGGTCTGGCCTACAGTCAGTACCCGTACGTGGTGCTGAATCAGCTAACCGTGTGGGAGGCTGCCTCTTCCCCCGAAGCATTGAAGATTATTCTGGTGGGTGTGGTGATCACTTTGCCAACCATCCTCGGGTACACTGCGTTTTCTTACAAAGTGTTCTGGGGCAAGGCCAAAGAACTGTCTTATCAGTAACAGCGCAGCTTTCATGCTGTGACAACGCACCGAAGGAATTTGTTGAAATGAGCATCAGGCAACTGAGCAATGAGGTCGCAGTGTGCGGCCAAATCAGTCCGGAAGATTTGGAAGCAATCGCTGAACTGGGCTTTAAAACGATTGTGAATAACCGGCCCGACCACGAGGTGGGCGCTCAACTGGCCCACTCAGTCATTGAAGCCAAGGCGAAAAGCCTGGGCCTAGCCATTCACTATTTGCCCATGGAAGTGGGTCAACCTCCCTCGGAAGTGCTGCTTGAGGACTTCAAACGCATTCTGGATGCAGCGGAAAAACCGGTTTTGGCTTACTGCCGCAGCGGCAATCGTTCCGGCCAAATTTACATGGGTGCCTGTGCCCTGAAATGAGCATGCTTTTCACCTAGTGGTCTTTCCGGTTGTCAGCTTGATTCGCTGGCATGGCCATGGCCAGCTCGCGAATCATTCGCACGGTGTCAATGTCTGCTGCGCGATAAGCCTGCTTTCGAATCTCGTCCACGTCGTGTGACGACACCTCGGGGCCACCCTGGCTGACTGGCGCATCGCTGACCTGGTACTGAAACCGCAGCCACAGTTCACCCGATTCAGGTTCTTCAATCGAAATGGTCAGTGTGCTGTCGCCGCAAAACTGATTCGCTACAATGCGGGTCTTGGTACGGTCTTCTTCGATCAGCTCGATGGTGTCTTCAATTTGAAAGGGGCCGTAATTGAGCACGCGTGCAAGCGTGGTGACATTGCCTTGTTGACTGGTTTGCATCACTTGCGCGTCTTCGAGGCCAAGTATGAAGCGGGTGGGTTTCCAGGCCCGTGCTACCAAACCAAACCAGAGTTGTTGCCTTGTTAACCAGTCAATACCAGGCAAGCTTGGGTCGTTGATCTGCACCAAATGTTCAAATTTCATGAAGGGGGTCCTGTGATACACAGACAAGGTACTACAAAACGTTACTCCGATTCCACCAGCTTCAACGGGGTGGTTTATTTGGTTGAAGTGCCTTCCACCGAGGAAGGGGACATTCAGGCCCAAACCCGAGACCTGTTGAATAGCCTGGAGCGCACGATGGCGGGTGCCGGCACTGACAAAAGCCATTTGCTATTGGTTCAGGTTTATTTAACCAATATGGTTCGCGATTACGAGGGGTTTAATGCCGTGTGGGACGCTTGGTTGCCCGAAGGCACCGCGCCTTCGCGCGCGTGCGTGGAAGTCAAGGGGCTGGCCAAGCCAGGCTGGAAAGTCGAGCTGGTGGTGACTGCAGCTATGGACAAGGCTTTATTGGCTTAACAGACGCAGGCGTTGTTGAAGTACCCGCAGGTTGGTTTTCAGGTGCTCGATTGAATCGGCCGCGGGCAGCTGGTTTTGCGCCAACTGGTTTTCCAGTTGTTGAATAAAGTCGGCAAACGCAAGTTCCCCCACCAGTTTGCAATGCCCTTTCAATGTGTGCAAGGCGCGTTTGGCCTCTGATAAATTCATGGCCAAAAGCTGTTTTTCGGTCTCGTCGGCAAGTTGCGGAATTTCCGCTGCAATCATGTCGATGGTTGTTTTCAGCAATTCTTTGTCGTGGTCAAAGTTTTGCATGGGAATTGGCGACACGTTGAATTTCAGGCGAGCAAGTACAGCCTCAATGTCGCTGCGCTTAAATGGTTTTGAAATGTATTCGCGCATGCCTGCAGACATGCAGGCCTCGCGGGTGTCGGCAATCGCATCGGCTGTCAACCCAACAATCGGCAGGTTTTTGTGCTGTGGTTTGGCAAGAATTGTACGGCATGCTTCAAGCCCGCCCATATTGGGCATGTGCATGTCCATGAACACCATATCAAACCTCTCCTGTTCCACAGCTTGCACGGCTGCCAAACCATCATCTGCAAAGCGATAGGAGATACCGAGCTGGGTCAGCACATGCGAAATGAAGGTTTGGTTCACCATATTGTCCTCTGCCACCAATACACGCAGGCCGGTGGAGGCGTGGCCAAACTCAGGGGCGGCAGGGTTGTTGTTCGAGGTCATATCGACAGCCAGTGTTTCATTTTCAGTGGTTTTTGGTTCTTCGACGATCGGCAGCTCCAGTGTAAAGCTGAATTCACTGCCAATGCCTTCTTCAGACCAGAGATGTATCCGACTATTCATCAATTCAAGCAAGCGCTGGGTAATCGTCAAGCCCAGGCCCGTGCCGCCATACTTGCGCGCCGTGCCAGGCTCTGCCTGAGAAAACGCCTTGAAAATCTCGGTGCGGGCTGACTCAGAAATTCCCATGCCAGTATCGCGCACTGCGAAATGAATTTTGCTTTTGATTTTTGAGTGTTTATCGGATCCCTGTTTTGCAGTAACTGTCAGGCTGACTTGGCCATGCTGGGTAAACTTCAGCGCATTGCTCAGCAGGTTGTTCAGCACCTGCATAATTCGCGGACAATCGCCAAACAGCCAGTGCGGAATGCCGGGATCAATGTCGAGCACGGTTGCAACACTGGGTTTGGCGTAGGCACTGGACACCATTTTCACCATGGCTTGCACATTGGGGCGCAACTCGAAGGGTTGAGGGTCCATGTCCAGGCGATTGGCGTCGATCTTTGAAAAATCCAGAATGTCGTTGACCACCCTTAACAGGTGCTCGGCGCTGAGTTGAATCAGTTCCAGATTGCGGCGCGGTTTTTCGGCCAGTGCGCTGTTGCTCAAGGTAACCTCAGTCAGTCCCAGTATGCCGTTCAAAGGTGTTCGGATTTCATGGCTCATGTTGGCCACAAACTGCGACTTCAAGTCATTGGATTTGTCGGCTTTCAGTTTGGCAGCTTCCAGTGCCCGGTTCTTTTTTCTCAGTGTGACCGATGCCCAATTCAACGTGTGGTGCAGCATGGCCAGCTCTCGGGAAGTGGGGGAGGTAGCTTGCTCAATACCCTGGTCTTTCACCATACGCTGTGCAAAATCGGTGAGCGCATTCAATTCAAGAATGGTTTTGCGGATGAAAAGCCACAAGGCCAGGGCGGCTGGAAAAATTAGAATTACAGCCAGCAGAATATTGCGCTCTATGAGTTCAGACTGGCGGGTCTGTAGGGGAGTCAAATCAAACTCCAGCACCACATGACCGATCAGTCGCCCCGATTCAATCGGTTCAATCACGGTCAGGTGGCGTTCGCTGCTGAGCAACTGCGTGTGTAGATCGCGTTTGTCCACATGCAAGCGAGCAACATCGTAGCGGGGGGACAGGCGTTGAGTGTTCGAATCGCGCAAAACCTGGGCCAATACTTGACCATCGGCGGAAACCACAGTGGCTGAATACAGGTCTTTGAATCCATTGGCCTTCAGTAACAAGGTTTCAATAATGGCAAAGTCTTTTTCAAGCAAATGGCTGTTGCTTGAAACTGCAATGTTGAACGCGAGGGCTGTGGCTTGTTGATTGAATACGCCTTGCAATTCATTGCGCTGGGTTTTGGTGTTAAACCAGGTAAATGCCAGCGCAAGCGTCAACACCAAACCAATGCCCAACACCAACAGTTTGGTGCCCAGGCTGGGATGAGTGATGGTGTGAAAAGACGGTTTCAATTGGAAAGAAATGCTTCAAGTCCGAGGTTTTCAAGTGGTTTGTAATCTTTGAAATAATCGGCCCGCACAGGGTTGGGCATTTGAATGTCTTCACCCACCTGTTTGTGTGTTTTGATGTGTCCCAAAATAGCGGCCGCAATTGCTTCCCGGGTGGAGGCATCTACGCGAGGGTGCGCTGCAATCGGGTGAGGTGGTGCGGGTGGGGTTTCGTAAATCACCTTGACCTTCTGTTGAAGCTCAGGCGTTTCTGCCAGTAGCGTGGCGTTGACCATGCCACCAGCTTGCCCTTCACCACGTACCACGCCACGAATGACATTGGAGTGTGTCTTTACATATTTGGTGGTGAATTCCAGTCCCTTCTCCCGTTTTAGCAAGGCACGCATATACAGCGAAGCACCGAATGCATTGGGTGATGGAAAAAGCAGGGTTTTGCCGTTCAACTCGCTGAGTTCTTTGATGCCATCGTGGGCACTGCCAGTTGTTGCAACCAGAATGCCGGTCAATGGTTTGCTGTCCCGAATGAGCGGTGTGTAGCCTTGTGCCTTTTTGGCCATCACCATGTGATAAGGGTTGCAGTAAATCAACTCGGCTTGTCCAGCCTTGAACTGGCTCTCAAACTCTGTAATGTCTTTTGCGAAAACCAGTTCGATTTCTGGGAGACCGTCTTTCTTCAACCCATCCAGTAATTTGCTCCAGGTAGCATGAATTTCAGTGGCTGGGAATTGCGGAACCACCAAGAGACGAAGAGTTGAATTCTTTTCTGCGCTGTGCGCAAATTGCCCTGCAGTCAATCCAAACAGTGTGACAATACAAGGCAATATTGTGCGGGCGATGAAAGCCGAGAAAGTGGGCATGATGTATAAATGTTAAATTAATTGGTAATTAATATTTTAAGATTTATTGGTTTCATCGAATCATGAAAACAAGCATTGATTTACCCGGTATTTCAAAGGTGTTGAATGGCAAAGCCCGTATTGCTTGAATCCGCACATGCGGTGGGTGTGTTCGATTCAGGTGTTGGCGGCCTGTCCGTGCTGAAAGCGATGTTGAATCACTTGCCGGCCGAGCGCTTTCAGTTCGTGGCCGACGAACGGCATTTGCCCTATGGCGACAAACCGCAACATGAAATTACTGACCGTGTATTAACCCTGTCCAATTGGCTGAGAAACCAGGGTTGTAAAGCCATGGTCATGGCTTGCAACACCGCCACTGCCGCAGGTGCAAACCAGGCCCGCGCTGCCCATGCGAATTGGCCCATTGTGGGCATTGAGCCTGCAGTCAAACCTGCCAGCATGCTGACCAAAACGGGCGTGGTGGGTATTTTGGCAACCACCAACACGGTGGCCAGCGAACGGTTTAAGGCTTTGGTTGAAAGGTTTGACCCCATGGCCAAGGTAATTGCACACCCGTGCCCGGGGCTGGTTGAACTGATCGAACAATCACCCATGCCCGAGCCTGCTATTGAGGCTTTGTTAAAGCCCATGGTAGCCGAGTTGCTTCAAAAACAGGCCGACGTCATTGTGCTGGGTTGCACGCACTACCCTTTTGTTGCACATCTCATTTCAAAACTGGCTGGCCCCGGCGTGGCCGTAATCGAGACTGGTTTGCCAGTGGCCAAGCAGTTAAGAACACGTCTGGAAAGCGAGCGCTTGCTGAATATGGGCAACGAACATGTGCCTTTGCTTGAGCGCGTGAGTTTTTTTACAACAGGTCAACCCGAGTCTTTCAAGACAAAGCTGGTGAATTTGTTGGGCAGTGATTGGCGCAATGCCCATGTGCAGCAGTTGGATGTTTAACTGGCCATCATTTGTGCCACTTGTACAAACTGTTGGGGTGCAATTTCCTCGGCGCGCGCGGTAAGTGCGATGCCCGCGGCGTTTGCCATGTGTTCAGGCACCACATTGGCCCAGGTGTTGCGTAACATTTTGCGGCGTTGTGAAAAAGCAGTGCTGACCACTCGACTAAAAATTTCACCAGGAATTGCCGCACGTTCATGCGCGGGTTTTGGCACCATTCGAACGATTGCTGACATGACACGGGGTGGTGGGTCGAAGCACTCGGGCGGCACATCAAACAAATGGTCCATGTCGTAGTAGGCCTGCAACATCACCGACAATCTGCCGTAGTCGCTGGTTTTTGGGGCAGCGACCATGCGATCTATTACTTCTTTTTGCAACATGAAGTGCTGGTCAATCACCCGGTCGGCTACTTCAAGCAAAGCAAACAAGATGGGCGAGGAAATATTGTAGGGCAAGTTGCCCACCACGCGAAAAGGCGCGGGGAGTTGCCCGAAGTCAAATTTCAACACATCCACTTCGTGAACCGTGAGCTTGTCTTTCCAGCCACCGGTTCGAAGTTTCTCTGCCAGGTCCCGATCAATTTCAATCACCTGCAGGTGATTCACTGCCTTGAGTAGCCAGAATGTCAGCGCACCCAAACCGGGGCCAATTTCAACCAGCGTGTCGTCTGCACGCGGTCGCATCTCACCGATCAGGTTTGACAACACACTTTGATCGGTCAAAAAGTGTTGGCCAAATCGTTTTTTTGCTTGATGTTTCATTGCGCGTTCCTGCGGCAAAGGTCCATGTGGTGCGCGCATTCTATCGCTTCGTTCAGGCTGCCCGCATCCATGTTCCGGGTACCGGCCAGGTCAAGCGCGGTGCCGTGGTCAACCGAGGTTCGAACAATAGGCAAACCCAGCGAAATGTTCACACCTTGACCAAAACTTGCATGCTTTAGTACGGGCAAGCCCTGGTCGTGAAACATGGCAAGCACCGCATCGCTGTTTTGCAGGTATTTGGGTTGAAACAGGGTGTCGGCGGGAAAGGGTCCTTGCACATCGTGCCCCTTCGCTTGCAAGGCTTGGATGGTCGGTGTGATGGTGTCAATTTCCTCATTCCCCAGGTCGCCTGATTCGCCAGCATGCGGATTCAGCCCGGTCACCAGAATTCGGGGTTTTGGCAAACTCCAGTACAGGCGTAGATCGTGAAGCATGATTTCAAGCGTGCGGGTGAGGCTGTCCCGGGTAATTGCTGACGGTACCTGGGTCAGTGGAATGTGGGTGGTGGCCAGTGCTACCTTCATTTGACCGCCCATCAGCATCATGACGACATCGCTTTGCCCACATCGCTGCGCCAGGTACTCGGTGTGCCCCATAAAACCCGGCCAGTGCGGGCTGATTGCGGATTTCTGAATGGGAGCGGTCACCATGGCCGCAGCGGTGCCATTCTGGCAAGCATCGCAAGCCAGGTTCAACAGGCCCAGCACATAGGGTGCATTGGCCGGGTTGGGTTTGCCGGTGATGCAGGGCGCTGAAAGGGGGTGATCAAGCAGAAAATAACCAGGCGCTTCATCATCGCTGGCTGTAATTTCCCGCAGCGAATTGATGCGTTGCCATTTGGGTTCAATGCCCGCGTTTTTTGCGCGTGTCTCAAGCAGATCGGCATCGCCAAGAATGACCAGCGAACGGTTTAAACGTTTGGCCTGGCTAGTTTCGGCCAGCAAGGCGCACAGTTCTGGCCCTATCCCGGCAGGTTCACCGCTGGTGACAAGGATAGGTAGGTTGTTGGCCTTGCTCATTCCCTGGTAATTAAAGGCGAATTTCGATGAAGGTGGCGTCGCGCAGTTGGCGCAACCATTCCTGATAGCTTTCCTCTGATTTACTGGCACGGATTGCCTGGCGTGCGGCCTGGCGCTGGCGTTCTTCAGAGGCCGCCTGCTGGCGACGTTCTACCACCTGAATAATGTGGAAACCAAAACGGCTTTGGAATACCGGGCTTACCCCCCCAATCCCAAGCTGGTTCATCTCGCGTTCAAATTCCGGTACGGTGTCGCCTGGGTACAGCCAGCCCAAATCGCCGCCTTTCGCGGCAGAGCCATCTTGCGAATAACGCTTTGCCAAAGCATCGAACGTAGCAGCGCCACCTTGCAGCTGTTCCAGTGCAAAATTCAGTCGGCGTTTTGCCTCTGCTTCGGTAATGTCGGGGCCTGGGCGAATCAGGATGTGTCGGGCCCGGGTTTGCGTCACAGGTGTATTGTCCAGCGCTGCACCGCTTTCGCGACGCTCAAGCACTTTCAATACGTGAAAGCCATTGGGGCTGCGAATGGTTTGCACGGTATTCAATTGCGCCTTGGACAGAAATTCAGTGAACAAGGTAGGCACAGCATCAAAACCGGACCAACCCATTTGCCCAGTCCCGTCAATGGCCAGCTCGGGATTGGCTTGAACAATGGCTTCCACGGTTTTTCCGTCTTTCAGGGCTTTTTCAATGGTCTCAACTTTGGTTCTCGCCTGGTTCAGCGTTGCACCACTGGCGTCACTGGGGGCTTTGACCAGCAACTGTACCCAATTCACCTCGGGTTGATTGGCTGCAGCGCCCCCTTTGGTGCGGGCAGCCAGGTAATTCTGAATTTCTGCATCCGACACTTGAATGCGGGCTTCCACTTCACGCTCGCGAAGGCGACCCAAGGTGATTTCGCTGCGGACTTCTTCGCGGAAGCGGGCGGGCGACACCCCTTCCTCTTGAAGGCGTGCCAGAAAGTCTTCGAGAGACAAACCGTTCTGGTCGGCCACACGGGCCATGGCGGCTTCAATTTGGGCTTCCTCAATCCGAATACCCACCTCTTCAGCTTTCTGAAGTTGAGCGCGGTCCATCACCATGCGATCAAGCACCTGTTTGCGCAATTCGATCCGATCGGGAAGGGGCGCGCCGCGGCGACTCATCTGGCGTTCAATCAGGGCCACTTGTCGGTTCAATTCGCTGCGGGTAATGATGTCGGTGTTCACCACGGCAACAATGCCGTCGATTGTTGCTGCGCCTGAACCATTGCTGGCCCCGAGTTCTGAACTCAGCTTGCCGGCCGGCAGATTGGACGTTGGTGCCTTGATACCCTGTGCCTGCGCATGGCCAACGGCCGCCAAGGCGGAGATTGCGAATAACCAGTGTTGAATGTGCTTCATGTTCATAACTTATTGGGTGCTTGGTTGGGTACTTAACGGGTGCTCATTGGGTGGCTTGCGAGGATGAGAAAGGCGTGTACCCAGGCACCTTTCTGGACAACAGGTCGGCCGGGTTAGACCCCAAACGACCCAATCCATTGAGTTCGAGCTGAACAAAGAGAGAGGTGGTCTCCAGCAACGGTGCAGTCGCAAATCGTTGCGCAATCACTCGCACTGCCCAGCAACCTTCGCCATATTCCAGACCAGCCACGCCTTCAATCAAACGATTGTCCAGCATGGAGTAGTTTAAACGACCCACGCCGCTCCAGCGGTCAGAGATGGGCCATTGGCCTGAAATGTCGAACTGATCAATTTGCGCGCGGGTATAGCGATACCCAAAATTCAGTTGTTTACCCAGTGAAGGCGCATAGCTGACGGTGACATTGCCGCGTTCATGGCGTCCGCTTTCTGCATTCAGCTGCGTGGTCGCGTCCAGGAATACCGACTGGCTGATTCGGCCCCGTGCATTTGCAAAAAAGTCAGAGTCACTGGTGGTTGGCGCTTCAAAGCCCTGCAAAATAACACGTGGCGTGCTCAGGTTCAGACGTTGCCCGCCAGTGACGCTGAACAACTCTTCACTGGTGGCCTCGTCGTAGAAGCGACTGGTCACAGCCAGTGTCAGCTGGTTCGCATCGCCCACCCGGTCAAGCCCCGAATACCTGTTCTCGGCGAAAATCCGCGTCAGACTTTGATCCGTCACCGAGGTGTCGAAAATAGGCTGATCGGATTGGTCCTTGAATGGCGTGTACAGATAAAAAATTCGTGGTTCCAGGGTTTGATTCACATTGCGACCGAAAAAGCTTGTTTTGCGGTCGAAGTAAACCGTGCTGTCCAGCGAAACCGTTGGAATCACGCTGCCTGGTGCTGCGGGTGACCCGGGTGTTTGGCCCTGCAAATCGTAGTTGGTGGCTTGCACCGAGACCGCGGGCGTGAATGAGAATTCGGACCGTTGTATGGGCATGAAAACCCTGGCGCGCGTTACACCGCGTGAGCCTTCAACCCGTGCGGGTGCGGAGGAGGGCCTTGCAAAGTCGGTGTACTGCCCGCTCACTGACACAAAGGCATTGGCCTGGCCAATTCGGGTTGGGCTTAATTCAAGTGTGGCCTCTGGCAAACGGTCATATGGCTCAGCGATCACATCGTTGAATAACTGCAATGTTTGATGAGCCACGGTGCGCACGTTGGCGCTCCAGTTTTTCTGACGGTACGAGACGAAGCCTTCTTGAACCAAAACACGTTGAGAGGCCACTGCCTGAGTCCGGGAGAAGTCAACAAAGTAATTGTCATCCGACACCTGGTTGAAATTTATGCCTGCATACAAAGGACCTTTTTCGTATTTGTGCAGCAAGGACAAAGCAGTGCGGTCTGTGCCTGTTTTCTCGTCATCCGGCAGGTAATCGTATTTAAGTTCGCCTTCGTTGCTTGGCGTCAGGTAACGGGTTTGTGTACCCAATTGGAAACCCCTGCCCGAGATGATTTTCGGGTACAGGGTCATATCTTTGTCTGGAGCAATATTCAGGTAGTACGGGACTGTCACTTCAAGTCCGCTGTTGGACACAGTGCCAAACGAGGGTGGCAGAAATCCGCTTTTGCGTCTGTCGGTGGTGGGGAACGAAAAGTAAGGTGCGCTCAATATGGGCACGTCCTGAAATACCACCTTCGCGCCACGGGCACGACCCACTTCAGCAGCCTGGTCAATTTCCAGCGAATCGGCAGTGATATACCAATCACCTTGATCCGCGGCACCAGGGTTTGGCACATCGCATACCGTGTAGTTCGGGTTTTCAAGCGTCAGCGTTGAAATACCGTCGTACTGCATTTTGTCGGCCCGACCCTTGCCGTTAATTTCCTTCAGCTCGAAGGTGGGTTTGGTCATTTCGCTTTCGCCGGTGCCCAGCTTTACAGAGCCCTCGGGGGCTTTCAGTATCATGCCTTCCTGCTCAATCACCAGGTTGCCCTTGGCCGTAGCACGGTCAGTAATGGGCGAATAATTGATTGAGTCGCTAAATAATTTCAGCTTGTTGCGCCGAACTTCAACATTGCCTTCCAGAAAGGTTTCCTCGGCGCTGTTGCCGTAAAGGCGGTCGGCAGAAATGTAAGTGGCCTCGTCCTCAGGTATCGGGTTGCGCACACCCAGCAGTCCACCGTCAATCTTTAGGCGGGTGGGGGACTCGGCCTTGGGTGGTGTGGCGCCTGTGGTTTGGGCAAGCGCGGGTGCGCCCAGACAGAACAAAGCAAATGCGATGGCTGTGGGGCGTGTGGGCACTGAGTGCACTTGCGGTGAATTTTTGCTTTTCTTCAAGCTGGGTATGTACTCAAATAGGTGACGGATCGATCAAGCGCCATAGGATCCTACTATTATAGGCAACTAACTACAAATTAAAGAGATTGGACGGTTTGATGAGCGCCTTGCGTCAAGAAATGTTGAAAAAATGGCTGACAGGCCTGAATGAGTTCGAGTTTGACCTGCAAACCTTGCAGGCTGCTTCCAGCGATGCCAGCTTTCGCCGGTATTTTCGGGTTGGCGAGGCCAATAACGTGCGAACCCTGATTGTGATGGACGCCCCACCTGACAAAGAAGATGTTCGCCCATTTGTGCATGTGGCGGGTTTGCTGCGAGAGGGGGGGGCCAGAGCACCCCAGGTATTGGCGCAAAATCCGGAAGAAGGTTTTTTGCTGCTGGAGGATTTCGGCAATACGACCATGTTGCAGGGCCTGAACGCTCAAGCTGAACAGAAAGACGCCTTTTACATGCAGGCACTGCATGACCTCGTGCAGTTGCAAGCCAATACCCGCACCGAAGGCATACCTGCTTACAGTGCCGACAAATTGTTGCAGGAAATGAATTTGTTCGATGAATGGTATGTGGGCAAGCATTATGGCGCTGAGCTGACCGATCAGGAACGCAACTGGCTTGAGAGCATCAAAGGCATGCTGATTCAAAGTGCTTTGTCTGAACCCCAAGTGTTTGTCCACCGCGACTACCACAGCCGCAATTTGATGCTGACTAACCAAGCGGGGGCAGCGCCCCAATTCGGTATTCTGGATTTTCAGGACGCTGTGAAAGGCCCTCTGAGTTACGATTTGGTGAGCATTTTACGCGACGCCTACATTGAATGGCCCGAAGAACAAACCCTGGACTGGACTGTGCGTTACTGGGAGGCCGCCCGCAAGGCTGGTTTGCCGATTTGCGAAGACCCTGGCGAGTTTTATCGCCAGTTCGATTTCATGGGTTTGCAGCGCCATTTGAAAATTCTGGGTATTTTTGCACGCCTGAACTACCGCGACGGTAAGGCCCAATACCTGAATGACCTGCCGATGGTGTTGCGTTATGTGCGCCTGGTGGCCGGCCGGTACATTGCTTTCAAACCCCTGTTGTTGTTGCTGGACCGGCTTGAAAACAAGGCTGTGAAAGTGGGGTACACGTTTTAAATGATGAAGGCCATGATACTGGCGGCAGGGCGTGGCGAACGCATGCGCCCATTGACTGACCATTGTCCCAAACCCTTGTTGCCCGCGGGTGGTAAACCTTTGTTGCAGTGGCATATAGAGGCCCTGGCGGCGGGGGGTATTACCAGCATTGTGATCAATCACGCGCATTTGGGACGCCAAATTGAAAGCCACTTTGGCGATGGTTCAGCCTTTGGGGTGCAGATAAGTTACTCAGCCGAGGCCAGCGCGCTTGAAACCGCCGGCGGTATTCGCAAAGCCTTACACCATCTTGGAAATGAACCATTTCTGGTGATTAACGGCGATGTGTCTTGCGAATGGCCGGTCGATAGGGCCTTGCAGGTTGCCAATCAATGGCAGCAAGACCAGTTGGCTTACCTGGTGATGGTCCCCAATCCATTACACCATCCGACCGGTGATTTTGCGATACAGGGCAGTCTGGTCAAACAGGCTGAACCGGGCGAGATCACATTCACATTTTCCGGGATCGGAGTGTATCACCCGAGTTTATTCAGTAAGCTCAGAGTTGACGAGGTTGCAAAACTCGCGCCCCTGTTGCGCCAAGCCATGGCTGCAGGCAAAGTACAAGGTGAGTTGTTCGACGGTTTCTGGATGGACATTGGAACACCAGAACGGCTTGAAGAACTCAACCAACGATTGAATTCAGCAAGGAAGCATTAGCATGAGCAGGTATCCTACCCACAATCCCCTCATTTACGCCAAGCGCCGAGAGCAACTGGCACGCCGTTTGAAGAAGATGGGCGGTGGTGTTGCGCTGGTGCAATCCGGCATGGAAGTGATGCGAAATCGCGATGCCGACTATGCATTTCGATCTGACAGCTATTTTTATTACCTGACAGGCTTTCCAGAACCCGAGGCCTGTCTGGCTTTGGTCGTGCCGCCCAACGGCGATTCCCGTGCTGTGCTGTTTTGCAGGGATAAAAACGAAGAGCGCGAAATTTGGGAGGGTTTTCGTTTTGGCCCCAAAGCAGCGCAATCGGCCTTCGGCATGCACGAGGCCTACAGTATTGAAGACCTTGAAGAGCATTTGATTGACACACTGGCCAATCAGCCGGCGGTGTTTTTGCGATTGGGTGAAGACGAAAGCCTGGAGGCGGCTGTAGCCGATGTGCTGAAAACCTTGCGTGGCAAAGCCCGCATGGGAATTTCAGCCCCACATGCTGTGCTTGATTTAAGCCACTCGCTCGATGAAATGCGCTTGATCAAAGACAAAACCGAGATTGACATCATGCGCCGCGCGGCCAATATTTCGGCACACGCGCACATTGCGGCCATGCAGGTATGCCAGCCGGGAAAGTTTGAGTTTGAAGTGGAAGCAGAGTTGTTGTATCAGTTCCGCAAGAACGGTTCAGAAGCACCAGCTTACGGTTCAATTGTGGCCTCGGGTGCAAATGCCTGTGTGCTGCATTACCGGGCCAACGACGCCAAAATGCGCGACGGTGACTTGTTGTTGATTGATGCAGGTTGCGAGCTGGATTGCTACGCATCCGATATCACCCGTACCTTTCCGGTGAACGGACAGTTCAGCAAGGCCCAACAGGCTGTGTATGAAGTGGTGTTGAATGCACAGTACGCAGCGATTGAGGCCACCAAGCCCGGTGCGCGTTTCAATGACCCGCACGATGCCGCGGTGAAGGTATTGGCGCAGGGTTTGATCGATTTGAAGCTGTTAAAAATGAGCCTGAGCGAGGCGCTTGAAAGTGGCGCGTACAAACGCTTTTACATGCACCGCACCAGTCACTGGTTGGGCATGGATGTGCACGATTGTGGCAGCTACCGCGACCCGGCTGCCAAACCTGAAGACGGTGTGGCACCCCACACCAGCCGCAAGCTGGAAGCCGGCATGGTGCTCACCATTGAGCCTGGCCTTTACATTCGCCCGGGCAAAGGGGTGCCCAAGCAGTTTGAAAACATCGGTATTCGCATAGAAGACGATGCTTTGGTGACCCAGAAAGGTTGCGATATTTACACTGTCGATGCGCCCAAAACCGTGGCTGAAATTCATGCAACGATGAAAGCCCACAAAAAAACAAGCAGCAAGGCAGCCTGACCAATCCATGACCTCGCACACTGATTTTGATGTGGCCATTGTTGGGGCTGGCCCTGTGGGCCTTGCTTTTGCAGGCTGGCTCGCCAACACATGGGGTGACCGTGCCAATCGCATTGCCATTTTTGATGCCAAGCCTTTGGAAGCCTCCGCCCGAGATCCGCGTATTCTGGCGTTGTCCGATGCCACGCGTTTGCGCCTGGCCTGCCTGGGGTTCCCAGCCGATGCCACACCGATTCACCATATTCATGTGTCAGAGCAATCCCGTTTTGGCCAGGTACGAATGAAGGCCGATGAACTGGGTTTGCGGGCCTTGGGTTGGACGGTTCGTTATGGCGACCTGGTGAACTGCTTGTCGACTTCGCTGGAACGCAGAGGGGTAAAAATTTTCCGCCCCGCCAATGTGAAGTATGCGCACCGTAGCGCAGTTGACTCTCTCGAAGTTCTTGAGCTCGAGGACGGTACCGAATACACCGTGAACCTGCGGGTGGATGCCGAGGGGGGATTGTATGGCGAGGCCGGCGAGCGTGACCAAGTGGTGGATTACGACCAATGGGCCTTGGTCAGCGAAGTCACCTTGCAAGTGGAACCTGGTTTACTGGAAGGCGGCAATACATTGGCTTTTGAGCGTTTCACCTCGGAAGGGCCTTTGGCACTGTTGCCCATTTCAACCGACCAGCAGCAATACTCATTGGTGTGGTGCGCCCCGCTTGCTCAGGTTCAAAAGCGATTGGCTTGCAGTGATGCCGAGTTTTCGGCCGAACTTCGACAACAGTTCGGGCGCCGTGTGTCCATCAAACACATTGGCCCCAGAAAAAGTTTCCCCTTGGGCATGAATTGGCGCGACAAACTGGTGCAGGGGCGCCGTGTGGCCATTGGTAACGCTGCCCAAATTTTGCACCCTGTGGCTGGGCAAGGCCTAAACCTGGGTTTGCGGGATGCCGTGCAGCTTTGCCGCGGTGTTGACCCGGCAACTGTTGCACAAGAACATCGCTTGACCCTGGCACTGAACGAATTTGAGAAGTCGAGAGTGGCTGATCGGCAGGTGGTTGTTAAAATGACAGACTGGATGGTGAAAGGTTTTTCCAATCACAATCCTTTGCTGGGTGCGGGCCGACAAATGGCCTTGAACGTGATGGAATTCACGCCACCCCTTCGCAAGCAGTTTGCTGAATTAATGCTGTTCGGCCTGGCTGTTTAATCTGGAGCGTTTTACCCATGTGGTCTGCCGAATTGTTGCGCGCCCGCTTTGCCATGGCCGATTTGCCGTGGCAGCCCGAGCCGCTTGAAGAACGTTTTTTCAAAGACCGCGACCCCGCCGATGCCGCCGTGCTGGTGCCCTTGGTTCAGCGGCAAGATGACCTTTATGTGTTGCTCACTCTGCGCACCGCCCACCTGAATGACCATGCTGGGCAAATCAGCTTTCCGGGTGGCCGTTGTGAACCCGAAGATGGCAGCCCGATTGAAACTGCCTTGCGTGAAACCGTGGAAGAAACCGGATTGGCCCGAGCATTCATTGAGGTGCTGGGCACCATGCCGGTGTACCAAACAGCCACCAATTTTTTGGTGACGCCCGTGGTGGCGCTGGTCCAACCTGGTTTTACGCTGGCGCCCGACGCATTCGAGGTGGAAGAGGTGTTCGAAGTACCGCTTTCATTTCTCATGAATGTTGAAAACCACCAACAACGCAGCTTGCACACACCCATGGGCGAGCGTACTTTCTACGCCATGCCCTATAACTCACCCGAGAGCGGAAAAAACTACTTCATCTGGGGTGCCACAGCGGCCATGCTTCGCAACCTTTACCATTTTCTGAACGCGAAGGCTTGATACCTTGTCCTACCTGGCCCTGCTCATCGCCGTGGTGTGTGAAACCTTCTTGCCCGATGGTTTGTTCACGCGCGCGCGCGACTGGGTGGATCGTTTTAACCAGGAACTTGAAATTAATCTGGAAGCCTTGGGGGCACCGCGCTACGCGCATTTGCAATGGCTGGTGCCACTGCTGATCTGGGTATTGGGTGTGTACTTTTTGTACCAGGTGCTTTGGACTGTTTCTCCGCTTGCCGCCGGTTTTCTCAGTGTGTTTTTGCTGTTGTATGGTTTGCGTTTTCGGCACTTTGCCGTGGTGTTTACCAATGCTCAGTTGTTTTTGAACCAAGGCGACTTTTTCCGCGCCCGTGAATTGCTGCTCACCTGGATGAAAGAATACGATGGCAGCGAGCCCGTTGTTCATCGTCCGGGCGAATTGGTTTTCCATGCCATCTACCACGGCACTGAGCGTGCTTTGCGCCAGTACTTCAGCTTGTTTTTCTGGTTTCTGGCATTGCCTGGGCCCATGGGTTTGGTGGTGTACATGATGGCGCACTGGAGTGTGATCCGGGAGCGCGATGTGTGGCAGGCTCAGGCTTTTGCGCATGAGCGCCCCACCATGCAAGAGGCTTGGGAAAGCAACAAACTGAAGGCGGCGATCAGCCCGCGCTTTATCCTGTTTGCCATGGAATGGTTGCCAGCCCGTCTGTTGGCATTGACTGTGGGTTTGGTCGCCCAGCTAGACGATGCCGCCCTGGCTTGGCGAACCGCAAAAAATCACAGCCGTTTCTCCAACAGGGCGCCGCTCACAGCCGTGTTTTTTACGGCAGTAGGACTGGTAGGTGGCGCGGCATTTGACCCTTCATCCAAAGCCGCATCCGAAGGGCAATTGTTGAGTGAAGAAAACCAGGTGCAGGCATTGCAGCAGTTTCGTCAGCTTGTGTTCAAGTGCGCTGTAGTGTGGTTAATGGCAACGCTGGTGTTTGCCATTCTGGGTTGGTTGCCCAGCAGCATGCTCTAATGCGTCAGTAGCTTTGGCTGGCCTCTTGCAATTCGGCTTTCAACATTTGGTATAGCGCATACCGAGCTGGGCTCAAGGTACCGTCTTCCAGTCCGTTTTTCACAGCACAATCGGGTTCACGTTTGTGTTGGCAGTTGGCAAACCGGCATTTGTTGCCTTCATCGCGAATATCAGTGAAGGCATTCAGCAAATCCGATTCACTCAGGTGGTGCAAACCAAATGCCTGAAATCCGGGCGAATCAATCAACTCCAAACCTTCTTCTCCAAAATGCATTTGGGTGTGGGTGGTGGTGTGTTTGCCAGCATTCAAGGCCATTGATATTTCATTGGTTGCCGCCAATGCACCAGGTATTAACAGGTTGATCAAGGTTGATTTACCCATGCCCGATTGCCCCAGAATCAAGGTGCGTTTTTTTTCCAGCAAGGGGCGCAACAGCGTCTCGGTTTCGGCAGGCCGTTCGGTCACGCTGATGTAGTGTGTTGGCACTTCACCCAAGGTGATTTCAAGCAACTCCTGTTCAACCGCTTCCAGCGTCTCGGAATCGCCTTCCAGAATGTCTACCTTGTTGAACAGAATGGTGAGTGGTACTTCCGCATGTTTGCAGGCAGTCAGTGTGCGTCCCAAAAGCTCTGGCGAGTAAGGTGGGCTGATGGCCAGCATCAGCAGCACACCATCCAGGTTCGCCGCGAACATCTTGCTTTTCAGTGCGTCTGATCGGTACACTAGGTTCTTGCGTGGCTGAATGTCTTCCACCCAGGCTTGCATGTCGCCGCTGGGCAAAATGACGATTTCATCGCCCACAGCCACGTCCCGGCGTTTGCCTTTGCCATAAACCTGCCAAATGGTTCCGCGGTCGTCGCGTGCCAAAAAATGGCGCCCGTAGCTGGCCACCACCAATGCATTCAGCAAATCAGGATTGCCTGAGTTTTTTCCGTGGTTGCCGGTTTGTTTGCCCTTGTAAGTGGGGCGCACCCTGTTAAGAGACGAATTAGCCAATGTGTTTCAGCGCATCATCAAGTTTGGCCGCACAAGCCCAGTCGTTGTTGGTAATTCCGTTTGCGCTGTGAGTGTTCCAGCGCACTTTGACCCGGTTGTAGCTAAACGTGACTTCCGGGTGGTGGTCCTCATCGTCGGCCAAATGAGTAATGGCATGCACCGCAAGCTTCACGCCTTCGAAGTTGGCAAATGCATATTGCCGCCAAAGTGTCAAAGCATGTTCTCCCTTGGCATCAAACTCAACAGACCAGTATTCAAACTCGTCCAACTGCGCTTCGATCTCGTCGGCACTCCATGCATGGCCCTCACCCAAGTGTTGGCAGCGTACATGCAGCCAGTCTGCCAGTGGGCGAGCAGGGTGCGGCGTGTTCATGGTGCTCATTGGGTGCCTTGCAAGTTGTTCAAACGACTGATTCGAATGGACGCTGGCGGGTGGCTGTCGTAAAAGGCGGAATGCAAGGGGTCAGGCGTGAGCGTGGATGCGTTGTCCTGATACAACTTCACCAAAGCGCTCACGAGGTGCTGGGGGGCGCTTTGCTGTGCAGCATATGCATCTGCCTCAAATTCATGTTTGCGGCTGAGCCAAGACATCACCGGGCGAATCGGGAATGTGAAATAGGGTAGTACCATCATGAACAACACCAAAGCCATGGCTTGTGCACCATTGGCCAGGTCAGGGTTTACTCCCAGCTCGCTATAGAACCACGGTGTGTTGGCCAGAAGGCCAAGCACATAAAACATGACAAGACTGCCGATGCCTGAAAAAGCCAGGTGCTTCACGATGTGCTTTTTCTTGAAGTGCCCCAGTTCATGGGCCAACACCGCTTCAATTTGGTCGTCATTCAAGCGCGAAAGCAGGGTGTCGAAAAACACGATTCGCTTGGCCTTGCCCATGCCGCTGAAGTAGGCATTGCCGTGGCTTGAGCGTTTGCTGCCATCCATTACAAACAAGCCACTGGAATCAAAGCCACAGCGTTGTAGCAAATTCAGAATACGCTGGCGGGTGGCGCCGTCTTCCAATGGGGTGAACTTGTTGAAAATCGGGGCAATCACCGTGGGGAACAACCACATCAACAACAGGCTGAAACCAAACCACAAGGCCCATGCGTAAACCCACCACTGCTGTCCGGCTTCACGCATGAGATAAAGAACCGCAAACACCAATGGACCACCGATCAAAGCACCGACCAGCAGACCTTTGATCCAGTCGCCAATGAACAGGCTTTTCTTCATGCGATTGAAACCGAAGCGCTCTTCAAGCACGAATTGTTTGTAGTAAGACAATGGCAAATCAAGCACGCTGCCAATCAAGCCCACCACGGCAATCAGCAGGAGGCCCGCCAAAATACCTTCGGCAGTGGTGCTTGTGACGCTTTGAATCCACTGCAGACCTCCCAACAAGGTAAAACCCATCAAGATGCTGGCTTCGATCAGTACATTGATCATGCCCAAGCGGGTTTTTGCGATGGAATAGTCTGCAGCCTTTTGATGGTCTTGCAGACTGATCTGCTCCCTGAACTCGGCAGGCACCTGTGCGCGGTTCAAGGCGATATGCCGCACCTGGCGACTGGCCAGATAAAGGCGAAGCGCCACACTCAAAACTACTGCCAGAACAAAGACTTCAGTAAAAACCATTTCTCGCTACCACCCTTGATTAATTTGCGCTTCAATGCCTGTGAGACAATACAACTCTCTATAGATTCAACCTCAAAGCTCATTCAAATTATGTCACAAGCCACGCCAAGTTCCACCCCTGTTGAAACCAAGATTCCCCGCGACGACAATCGCTTGGTGTGGGTTGACATGGAAATGACAGGTCTGGATCCGTTCAACGACAAAATCATTGAAGTGGCAGTGGTTGTCACCGACAGTGAGCTCAACGTCCTGGAGGAAGGGCCTGTGTTGGCCATTCACCAAAGTGATGAAATTCTGGCCGGCATGGATGCCTGGAATACCAGCACCCATGGCAAAAGCGGCCTGACGGCCCGTGTGAAAGAATCCACGATTGATGAAGCCCAGGCCGAGGATTTGTTGATCGAATTTTTGGCCAAATACATAGGCCCAGGAAAAAGCCCGATGTGTGGCAACAGCATTTGCCAGGACCGCCGCTTCATGGCCAAATACATGCCGAAGCTGGAAGCTTATTTTCACTACCGCAATCTGGATGTCAGCACACTGAAAGAATTGTGCAAGCGTTGGAACCCCACCACGGCGCGAAAATTTGTGAAAAAAACCAAGCACACCGCCTTGGCCGATATTCACGAGTCAATCGACGAGCTTCGTTTTTACCGTGAGCATTTTATTGTGGCGCCAGAGGCGAAGGCGAGCCAGGAGAGCCCCCTGTCCCCGGCGGCGCCTGCGGCCTAGTTGGCAAAGTAAGCTCTAAAGCATTGCGCTGGCGCATCACATGGGCCAGCAGCAAGGCCAGGCAAATTCCAGCCAACAGCAGCCCACCTGCACTGGCCATCCAGAAACCTTGTGATTTCAGCGGGTTTGCTTGCCAAACCCCAAGCCACATGCCTCCGCCAATGCCCACAAACCACAGGCTCACCAAATAAATCAACATGGGGCGCGCTGACACTCGGTAGGCCCGAAGTGAAAACGAGCACAAAGTTTGAACGGCATCAATAAAGTGGTAGGCAATCACCCAAGGCATCAGGCCTAGGGCCACCTCAATCGTTTTTGTGTCTTTGGTGTAGAACGAGATCAATTCCCGATCGAACGCATACAAACCCAGACACACGCAGGCCGCGACCAGCATGGCAGTTTCAATTCCACGCTTGATGATGGTGCTGGCGTGTTTGTTGAACCCGGCACCAATTTGCTGGGAGGCTAACACCGTGGTGGCATTGCCCAAAGACAAACACACCATGTACGCCATCGCTGCCATGTTGGACACAATTTGATGTCCACCCAGCTGGTACACATCGAAACGCGACACCAGCAGCGCAATGACCGTAAACGAGCTGACTTCAATGAGGTATGAGCCGCCAATAGGCAGGCCGAGTCGCAGGATTTGCCCAAGACGATGCCAATCAGGTTTCAAGCTGCGAATCGATTTGAATTCGCTGTAATGTTTGTCGAACAGCCAAATGAGGGCCGAAATACCGAGCACCAGCCACATCGTTGCTGCTGTGGCCCAACCAAAACCGGCTGCACCCAGCGCGGGCAGCCCCCACCCACCGTTCATGAACCAAATGTTCAAGGGAATTTTCAGCAGCAGCATCAGTACCTGCAGGGCCACCACAATTTGTGGCCGTGAGATCGATTGGTTCAACGCATAAAAGACGCGAAACACCAAGGCGGCAGGAAGCCCCCAAGCAATACCCAGCAAGTAGCCTCGAGTGTCTACAGCGATGTCGGCAGGGGTGTTGGTTAGTTGGAAAATGGGTTGCGGGTTGAGCAGTATTAGCATGCCGATAGCGCTCATGGTTAGTGCAAGCCACACACCTTGAACTGCATCTTCTCCAACCTTGCGGTAATCACCCGCACCGAAGTGGGCAGAGCAAATGGGGGTAAGACCAATAATGACCCCCATCAAGCCGACGTAAAGGCTGATATAAATGGATGACCCAACAGCCATGGCTGCCAGCACATCGGGACCGGCCTGCCCGGCCATCAATGTATCAACCAGACCGTTGCCCATCACGGCCAACTGTCCTAGCAGAATTGGCAAAGCCTGATTCAGCAGAGCCCTGCGCGGCCGGTCTTGGGCAAATAAAACAATACTGCTGGCCATGCCACACCTTTAACGACTGCTGTTTTCTGTCCGCTGTTCCGCCTGCTGCGTACGTGCGTACAGGAAGAAGAATTCATGTCGGTCCGAGTTTCGGTTGCCGGTCCAGATCAATTCCCACCGCTCAGATGCCTTGGACTCAAAATCAACCTTGATCTTAAGGCTTTGCCGGGTGTCGTCTTGTAGCAATAGGTACTCACATTCCGAGGCTTCCTTGAATTGCCCTTTGCGAATGAAGTCAACCTTGGCGTGGTATTGAAGGGTAGCCCGCTGCGCGTAGCCCAGGTTGTAGTCTGCAACGCATTCCCTGTTGGCAGCTGCCTGATGATTCAGCACCGATTGGGTAATTGCATCGCCCAAGGCCTTGAAGCTTTTTGCATAATCAATTCTTGGGATCCACAGGGTCATCATCAGCAGCCACAGCAAAATAACGCCACCGGTGGTCAGCACCATGGGACGCCAGAGAGCACGGCTTCCTGAGGCTGTTCGCCATACGATCAGGCGGATCCAGGCGATGCTGGCCAGAAACGCCAAGGCAAGTTCAAGGCCGATGACATCGGGCACATAGCCAGGAGACAATTTCTCGAAGTTGGCTGCTATTTTTGCGGGGAAACCAAATGTGGCTGCAGTCCAGCCCAGCCACACCAACACGGCCGCGAATGTAAACCAAAGCACTGCGAACCAGTCAATCAGGCTGATCAGGCCGCGCTTCATGGTGGAAAGCCCGATTGCAGCAAGCACTGAAAGTGGTGCCAGCAATGGGAAATAGTTGGCCTCATCGGCCGGGTTTGTAATCAGCAGTACAACCACACCGGCGGCGCCGCCTGCCAAAGGAATGCGGATGGAGGGTTCAGTCAAAGCCTTGCGGTAACGCCAAATGGTCCAGCACGCCATGGGTAAAATTGGCCACAAAAACCAGGTCAGGGTTTTCAGGGTGATTACCAGTTTGACCAGGTCAAAAGACTGGGTTGGGTCAAGTATCAGAAAGCGGCGTACATTCCATTCATTCCAGGCGTTCCACCACAATTCCCCGTTTTTTTGGCTCATAAGCCAGAAAAACCAGATGGCAAAAGGAATGGCGAACACGGCAGCAGCCCGGGTCATGCGACGAAGCAGACCAAAGCGCAATGAGCTGTGTGTCATCGAGCTGACCAGCAACAAGAGCAAAAAGGGCAAGCAATGTGCCCAGCCACGTGCAAAAAAGGCGATGGCAATACCCGCGCCCAGCATCCAGCCCGCGCCAATTGGCCGGTCAAGCGAGCGCACCGCACCCAGCAACATGATTGAAATGCCAGCCAGTTCGGCAATTTCAGGCACCTGCATGTGGGAGCGAACAAGAAGGCCCAAAGTACCCAAAAAGCAAAGTACCGAGGCATCTGCCACAGCACGGGCGTAATCGACCCGGGTAGGTGCAGTGCCAAGTGGGTCTTCGGGTTGAAGCTCAACCCGCTTGGCCAATCGGTAGGTGGTGTTCCAAATGGCCCAGCCGGCCAAAATCATCCAAAATACATTGCCCAAGCGCATGGCGTCATCGAGCCAGTTGTGGGGCAGGTCGACAGCAAGTGCCAGTTTTCCGAACAAGCCTGCAAGCCAGGCCGACAGCAGACCGCCTTCGACATACATGCGGTCGCCAATCAGCGACATCGCCCATTCTGAAAAAGGCAGTTGGGAAAAGGTAAAGCTTTGGCCAAAGCCCGCGGCGTCGTCAGGTTTCCAGGGCGTGCGCGCAAAAAGGCCCGGCAAAATGTAGAGCAGTATCAAGCCCCACAATAGCCTGCGCGACAAACGAGTGTTGTTGGCTGCGGTAATGACCATGTTCTTATTGTGTCCGTAAAAACAAAAGGCAGCCAGTTTGCCTGAGCTGCCTTTTTATGATCACTTGCGCGAAAAATTACTTCTTGAAGCGATCGAAACGACGACGGAACTTCTCAACGCGACCAGCGGTGTCCACGATTGTGTTTTGTGCGCCGGTGTAGAAGGGGTGAGATTCAGAGCTCACGTCCAGCTTGATCAAAGGGTATTCCTTACCTTCGTGTTCTCCGGTCTCGCGGCTAGGCGCGGTAGAGCGGCAAATGAATTTGAAGCCGTTGGACATGTCCATGAACAACACTTCGCGATAGTTGGGGTGAATGCCTTCTTTCATGAGTTTCTCCGTTGCAGCCAACCTGGCGGTTAATTGGTCTCATTGGTGTGAGTGCCAACCGACAAAGCCAAATCACTTGCTGGTTAATTAGGTAACCGCAAATTATAGGGTTGTGGACTTGTAAGGTCAAGTAAGAATTTGACTCAGGGTTGAATAAAACGGGCTAACCACCTGTTGGGGTTCGTCGCCAATTCAGGGGGCGATTGTACTTGCCGATAGGCACATGCTGGTGGCTGTCAAAACCACATCAACAACACCATGAAACATCAATTTACCCTGACTCAAAAAGCCTTGGGCATTTGTGCGGTTATCGCCTTGATTGTTGCCGCATCGCTGTTTTGGGTCACTATTCAAATGAATCGCCTGACCGAACTGGAAACAGTGGGCACCGCAAAAATTGTTCAGGAGAACGAGGTGAGCCGCTTGATTGCCCAGGCCAATCACCACACTACGAAAATGGCCTCTTCGTTTAAAAATGTGCTGTTGCGGGGCGAGGGTGAAGGTGCGGCAGACAAGTACAAAAAGGAATTCTCCAAGTATGTTCAACAATTTGAGCAAACCACGGCCGATCTGTTAAAAAACCAGGCGGTTGCCTCCGATTCCGCCCGTATCAGAGCAATTCAGGCGTGGCAGAACGATTTCAAAGCAGCATCCGCTGCCTATGCAACGGCTTTGGCCAAATACGATCCGGCGTTTCCGTTTCAATACCGTGAGTTGGATAAATCGGTGAATGGCATGGACCGCCCGGTGGTCAAGGCAGGTTCGTCGATTGAAGAGTTGGGCTTGCAAACTCAAACCGCTGCCATCAACAAACTGACACAGGAAATTCATGCCGAAACAGGGCGCCTGCTTTGGACTTTGTACGCAAGCATGGCCTTGACCCTGACTTTTTTATGCACAAGTCTCATGGTGTATGCACGTTCAGTTCGGCAGAGTTTGGGCGCTGAGCCTGGCTTTTTAGCCACGCAAGCCAGCAAAATTGCTTCAGGCGATTTGCAGTGTGCCGAGATGTCGAACCTTCAGTCAAAGCCTGGCAGCGTGACGGCCGTGTTCGAGACCATGCGATTGGCGTTGCTTGATTTGGTACGCGATATTCGGGAGAGGACCCGCGCTGCTGAGCGAAGCCTGGACAGTATTCGTCAACAGTTGGGCGTGGTCGATGAGTCCGCTGTCTCCCAATCCAATTCCAGTTCGGAAATGGCTGCAGGTATTGAGGAAATGTCTGCGAATATTTCGCAATTGTTTGATGTGGCTGAGCAAACCAAATTGGCGGCGGAAGATTCAAGTGCTGAATCAGAGTCTGGTTTGAGTTTGGTGGAGAGCACTTCCGAAGATGTTGAGAAAACTGCCCAGGGTGCTACTCAGCTAAGTCAAACTGTTCATGAATTGGGCAGCCAGTCTGACCAAATCAGTCAAATCATTTCAGTGATCGAGGAAATTGCAGGTCAAACCAATTTACTGGCCTTGAATGCCGCCATTGAGGCTGCACGTGCAGGTGAGCAGGGGCGGGGATTTGCGGTGGTTGCAGATGAAGTAAGGCGGTTGGCCGAGCGAACTACTCAATCAACTTCTGAAATTGAGCAAATGGTGGGGGCCATTCAAAAAGGTACTCAAAACGTAGTGACCGAGATGACTGGTTGGGCTTGCAAGGTGTCCTCAAGTTTGGGCCGCATGAATCAGACCAGGGATTTGATGGGCACGATAAGGAGTCGCGCAGGTGATGTGAAAGTGATGGCTTCCGAAGTGACCAGTTCCTTGTCTGAGCAACGTTCGGCTGCGACTTTGTTGTCGACCCAGATTGAGAAGTATGCGGCGATGTCGGAGGAAAACGCGAATTGCGTGGGTGAAATTAGAAAGTCTTTGGTGGAATTGACAGAGGCGTTTTCTCAGCTGAATGCGCAGTGCGGGAAGTTCAAGATAAGCTGATAAAAAAACCGCTGGCCCGGTTCACACCCAGCCAGCGGTTCTGTTTTCAGGCAAGCCATGCCTGGTAACAGGTAACAAAGGCAATTACATGCCCATGCCGCCCATGCCACCCATGCCGCCCATACCACCCATGTCAGGTGCTGAGGGCTTGTCATCAGCCGCATCAGCAACCATGCAATCGGTGGTCAACATCAGTGATGCGATTGACGCTGCGTTTTGCAATGCAGTGCGGGTCACTTTGGTTGGATCCAAAACGCCCATGTCAACCATGTCACCATACTCGCCAGTCGCGGCGTTGTAGCCGTAGTTGCCTTCGCCGCCCATTACGTTGTTGGCCACAACAGATGATTCCTCACCTGCGTTGGTCACGATCATGCGCAGTGGCTCTTCCATGGCACGCAGAACAATCTTGATGCCTGCGTCCTGGTCTGGGTTCAATCCCTTCAAGCCAGCAATCTTGGCACGTGCGCGCAACAAGGCAACGCCGCCGCCTGGCACAATGCCTTCTTCCACAGCTGCGCGCGTGGCGTGCAGTGCGTCTTCAACACGTGCTTTCTTCTCTTTCATTTCCACTTCTGTGGCTGCACCAACCTTGATCACGGCAACACCGCCGGCCAGTTTGGCCACGCGTTCCTGCAGTTTCTCACGGTCGTAGTCAGAAGAAGATTCTTCGATCTGGCCGCGAATCTGCTTCACACGGGCTTCAATGTTTGCACCGTCGCCAGCACCGTCGATGATCGTGGTGTTTTCTTTGCCCACTTCAATGCGCTTGGCTTGGCCCAGGTGTTCCAGGGTCACAGTTTCCAGGCTCATGCCAGTTTCTTCAGCGATTACAACGCCGCCAGTCAAAATGGCGATGTCTTCCAGCATGGCTTTGCGGCGATCGCCGAAACCAGGCGCTTTCACTGCACAAGTTTTCAAAATGCCACGAATGTTGTTCACAACCAAAGTTGCCAAGGCTTCGCCTTCGATGTCTTCAGCAATAATCAACAGTGGGCGACCAGCCTTGGCCACTTGTTCCAGTGTGGGCAGCAGGTCACGAATGTTGCTGATTTTCTTGTCGTGCAGCAGCACGAAGGGGTTGTCCAGTGCAACAACCTGCTTTTCCTGGTTGTTGATGAAGTAGGGGCTCAGGTAACCACGGTCAAACTGCATGCCTTCTACAACATCCAGCTCGTTGTCCAGGCTCTTGCCGTCTTCAACAGTGATCACGCCTTCCTTGCCCACTTTTTCCATGGCTTCAGCAATGATGTTGCCGATGGATTCATCGCTGTTCGCGGAAATCGAACCGACTTGTGCAATCGCCTTGGTGGTGGCGCATGGCTTGCTCAATGCACGCAGTTCAACGATCGCAGCGCTTACGGCCTTGTCGATGCCGCGCTTCAAGTCCATCGGGTTCATGCCGGCGGTCACAAACTTCATGCCTTCCTTCACGATAGCCTGAGCCAGAACAGTCGCGGTTGTTGTACCGTCACCAGCGTTGTCGGAAGTGCGTGAGGCCACTTCTTTCACCATTTGTGCGCCCATGTTTTCGAACTTGTCTTTCAGTTCGATTTCTTTGGCCACGGAAACGCCGTCTTTGGTGATGGTGGGGGAGCCGAATGAGCGCTCAAGTACCACATTGCGACCACGTGGGCCCAAGGTTACTTTCACTGCATTGGCCAGAATGTTCACGCCACGCACCATACGGCTGCGTGCGTCGTCGCCGAAAAATACTTCTTTAGCTGCCATGATTAATCTTCCTTTTGAATTCTGTGTGATTAAGCTTCGTACTTAAGCTTCAATAACGCCCATGATGTCTTCTTCGCGCATTACCAGCACTTCCTTGCCATCCACCTTGATGGCCTGGCCGGCGTACTTGCCGAACAACACGCGCTGGCCAACCTTCACATCCATGGCGATCAGCTTGCCGCCGTCATCGCGCTTGCCTGGGCCAACTGCAATCACTTCACCTTGATCGGGCTTCTCGGCGGCGGCTTCTGGGATCACGATGCCAGAGGCTGTTGTGCGCTCGCTGTCGAGACGCTTCACGATCACGCGATCATGCAACGGACGAATGTTCATGGATACCACTCCTAAATTTGTCTTTTAAAAAGAATTGCTTAGAGAAACTGACGGATGCCTTGTTAGCACTCGCCGTCATCGAGTGCTAATAATAGGGGTGGGGGGGAGGTATTTCAAGGGGCGGGATGAAAAAAAGTTGCCTGCAAGCAGGGTGTCAGTCACTTTTGTTTACACTAGGGGTCGATTTAATACAACGCCCCACAGAATGAACAAAGCAAAGTCGGTTTTCATTGTCCTGTTTTTAGTCTTGATCAACCTGAGTCTGTTGCACGTGGCTACCCTGAGTTGGCACAGCCCGCTTGGCCCTGGCTGGATAGGGGTGTTTGTGTTGGCTTTGCCCAATTTTTACCTGTTTGTGTGGATGTTCATGCGCAGGCGCGCCCGAACATCGCGCAACCTTCACTTGCTGATGGCTGCCAACCTTACCGGCATTGCCCTGGTGTTGACCGATCCGGGCATGGAGGCAAACCCTTGGCCTTTAATTCTTGGCAATCTGATCTTTTTTGGAAGTATTGCTTACATCTTCTGGTATTCCAATCTGGGTGAACGCAACAACGCGATGCTCAATGAGGGTGAAAAACTTCCCGTATTCGAACTCAATACCCTGGATGGTGAATCTTTTTCGAGCGAGCAGTTCAAAGGGGCTGCATGGTTGCTGATGTTTTACAGGGGCAATTGGTGCCCGTTGTGCATGACACAAATTGGCGAAGTGGCGGCACGTTACATTGACCTTGACCGCCTGGGTGTGAAAGTGGCGCTAATCAGCCCGCAGCCGGAGACCAAAACCAAAGAACTCGCCGAGCGATTCAAGGTGCCGATGAGGTTTTTTGTAGACACTGATTTCAAGGCCAGCAAGAAGTTAAAGCTGGTGCATGAAGACGGCGTGCCATTTGGCCTGAAGTGGATGGGGCATGGAGAAGACACTGTGTTACCCACGGTTTTGATCATCAACAAACATGGGCGAATTGTGTATTCCGACCAAACTTCAAATTACCGTGTTCGACCGGAACCTGAGCAGTTTCTGGAAGTGGCACGCCAAAAGCTGGGCGGGGCCGAGTCCTGATTATTTGGCCGCGGCAGCCTGATCAGCCGCGGCTTTGCGTATGCTGCTGATCAGTTCCTTGCTGATGCGGCTTTCCATGCGCCGGTGTACCGGTTCAAGTGCTTTGCGCCACAGGTCAATTTCGGCGTTGCTTAATGTGGTTACTTTGGTGTTTTTCGATTCCTTGACCTTGTTTAAGGCTTGCGCGTTCAGTTTCTCGGCTTCGTCGTCGTTTTTGCGGGTTGCGTCGACAATGCTTTTTTCAAGCGTTACGCGAATGTCTGCTGGCAAGCTGTTCCAGAACTTGCGGTTAACGATTACCGCATAGCCCAGATAACCGTGATTGGTTACCGCCACATACTTCTGAACTTCGTGCATTTTTTTGGAGTACAGATTGGAGGGTGGATTTTCAGTGCCATCGACCAAACCGGTCTCCAGTGCGGTGTGTACATCGGAGAAAGCCAGCGGAATTGGCGTGGCTCCCAGTGCTTCCATTTGGGCCTCGAGCACCCGTGAAGGCTGAATTCGCATGCGTTTGCCTTTCAGGTCTTCGGGTAGTCGAAGCGGTGTGTTGGCGCTCATCACCTTGAAGCCATTGTCCCAGTAGGCCAGGCCCAATATTCCGCGGTCTTCAAGTTGGGCCAGCAGCTGCTTGCCGATTTCACCTTGAGTGACGGTTTTTAGCACCTGGCGATTCGGGAAAATGTAGGGAAGGTCGAACACCTCGAAATCCCGCATGCCCAGTTGGCCGAACTTGGCCAGCGAGGGAGCCAGCATTTGAACAGCTCCCAATTGCAGGGCTTCAAGTTCTTCCCGGTCTTTGTACAGCGATGAGTTCGGATAAACCTCTACTTTCACCCGCCCGCGGGTGCGTTCTTCCACCAGCTTTTTGAATTCAAGCGCAGCAATCCCCTTTGGGGTGTTTTCATCAACAACATGGCTGAACTTGATCAGGATGGGCGGTGCCGCACTGGCAGGTGCCAATGCAACGCCGTGAAGCCCAAGCAAAATTCCTAGTGCTGACAGATATTTCATATTGCGGCTAGTTGGTAAGTATTCATTGAAAATTCCAGAGTAGGACCGTCCTCACCATTGTGGGTTTCCACATGCTCTGAAATCTTTTCGTCATTTCGTGGCACTATCCAGCCATGCAAGTGTTCGCCCCTTATGAGCCCAATTTAAAGAAGATCAAGCGCCGCCAAGCCATGAGGTTTGGCATGCCTGTGCTTGTATTTTCACTTTTAATGGCCTTGCTGGTGGCGGCAGTTTACTACGCCCAGCAAGATGAACGTGACCAAAACCAGGCAAAACTGATTGCAGATGCGCTGTGGGCTCGTCAGAACATTCAGTTTCAAGTGGGTGGCTTGATCAATTCGTTGCAAGCGCTAACAAACGATTCGCTCATCTATCCGTCGGCACGCCTGGCTGCAAGCCTGAATCAGTTGAGCCGTAGCTCTGGCGAATTGGTCGCGGTGTTTCGTGGACCAGAGCTGGTTCCGATTGTTAACCTGGAAAATAATTTTGACGAATACGATTTAGAGGCGGTTCGCAATTTGATTTCAGCGCCAGTCAATCAACGATACGAATCTCGCCTCGACGGCCTGGTTGGGCCTTTTTTGTTTCAAGGGCGGCACTACGTGGCCAACGTCAGTGTGGCCCAGCGTGGAGATGCTGTGACTGCGGGTCTGATCGATCTTGACCTGATGCTTGAAAAAGAGTTGCCCTGGTGGTTTGCACAAGACAATCAGGTGGAACTACTGGATGCAAGTGGTGCCATTTTGTCGCGCCTGGTCAAAGCCAGCCCGGGCGCTGGCGTGTACATGCACACCACCTCACTGGAACTCGGCGGGCTTCAATTTCAACTCAGGGTCAACAGTATTCAAGAAGGCCCCCGATTGTTTAACTATGGCATTACCGGCGCATTGGCATTTTTGCTCATGTTGCTGTTGCTGAGTTTCATCATGTTGTGGCGAGACTCCCGCCGCCGTCTGGAAATTGAAGCTCGCCTGGAAGAGGAAAAGTTGTTTCGCCAATCCATGCAAGATTCCATGGCCGTGGGTTTGCGTGTATGGGACTTGCAGGGTTTTATTCGCTATGTGAACCCGGCATTTTGCAATATGGTGGGTTACAAACCCGAAGAACTCATCGGTATTCCACAACCCTTGCCTTATTGGCCCAGCAAAAGCACAGAGGAATACAAAAGATTGGTGGCTGATGTCATTTCAGGCAATGCCCCACCGGAAGGGTTTGAAACCATTTATCAGCACAAGAATGGCAAGTTGATTGACGTACTGATTGTGGAAGCGCCGCTGAAAGACGGCCGGGGCGTGCACACCGGGTGGATGAGCTCGGTCATCGACATCACCGATCGCAAACGTTCGGAATCCTTGATTGCCGAGCAACGCGAAAAATTGCAAGCGGCCTCTCGATTTGCCTTGGTGGGTGAAGTGGCCTCCAATATTGCGCATGAATTGAATCAGCCACTCGCCACGATGGTCTCTTATGCGCAGGCCGGCATGAATTTAAGCCAGCGTGGTGCCAGCCTTGAAATGTATGGCCAGTTATTTGAAAAGTTGCGCGATCAGGCGCAGCGTGCTGGCCGTGTGGTGGGGTCTGTTCAAAACCTGGTGCGTAAACGTAAGCCCACGCGCGAAAATGTTCGTGTGGCCGATTTGATCGATTCCATTCAGTTCATGGTCAATTCCACTGCCATGCTTCACCAGGTCCGTTTGCATTTTGACATCGGTGCACCCGATTTCGTGTTGTATATCGACCGAATCATGGTGGAGCAGGCTTTGGTGAATCTGGTTAAAAATGCATCTGAGGCGTTCACTGCCTCGCAACGAATTCGCAATGTGTGGATACGCGCGCGCCAGTTGGAGAATTCCTTTGAGTTTTCAGTGCGCGACGATGGTCCCGGCTTGAGCTTGAACAACACTGAGAAAATGTTTGAGGCCCTTGTGTCGACCAAACCAGACGGGTTGGGGCTGGGGTTAAGCCTGTGCGCTCTGTGGCTGAATCTCATGGTGGTCGCTTGAAAGCCGAGGCTGTGCCTACTGGTGGCACGTGTTTTACAATGGACTTGCCGATGGCAGTTAAAGAATTCGTGGAAGGAGAGCAGTCAGTTGGAGCCAACTAAAAAAGTACAGGTGTTGCTGCTCGATGATGATGACGATTTGCGCGAGGGCATGAAGTGGATGTTCGAGACCGTGGATCTTCCCATGCAGGGGTTTGCAAATTTCGAAAGCTTCAAGTCCAGGCTAGATGAATATGTCGGCAGTGATGCTGAACTTTGCCTGTTGCTCGACTTGCGCATGCCCGATATGTCGGGTCTTGAGGTGTTTGAGTGGTTGAAGCGCAGCGGCTACAGCCTTGATCGTTTGCCCGTCATTTTTCTCACCGGGCATGGCGATATTTCCACTGCTGTTGAGGCTGTAAAAATGGTGCATTCGATTTTTATGAGAAGCCCACCACTGATCAGCGTTTGATTGAACGGGTGAAACAGGCACTTCAAAAATCAGGTGAGTATCTGGTTAATCTGGAAGTACTTAAACAATGGTCCGAGCGAATTGACCGCCTGTCGCCTCGCGAAAGAGAGGTGATGTTTCTGGTGGCCAAGGGCAAGCTGAACAAGGTAATCGCCTCTGAATTGGACATTTCCATGCGCACAGTTGAAGTGCACCGCGCCAATGTGTTTGACAAACTCAAGGTGCGCTCAGCTGCGGAGTTGGCCACTCTGCTGAGCCGCCTCAGCGACCGCCTTGGCTTTGATCAATTGGCGGGGCTGGAATAAATTTCCACCATATTGGGTAGGCGAACTGCATCGCCAAACAGTGGGCTCGACGTGTCAGGGTGTAGTTCCAGTACCAAGGCTTTGCGGGCCAGGCGGTTGTCCCTGAAGTAGTGTTGAACAGCATCCAGCCTTTGGCTAGCCACAGCAAGATCAAGTTCCGCACTACCCCCGGTTTGTGTACTGGATCGAATCAGGATCGGGCCAGATCTTCCTGCCTTGGTGGCGTTATTCAGGGCCTCGAGCTTGGGCAGACAGTTCGGCGGAATTTCAGTTTGTCCCGGCTTGAAATGGATCAGCAATTCAAGTCGCCGGTCTTCTCTGCGAAGAGTCAGCGCAGCTGCGGTACTTTGAGACTCTGAAAGTGCGTTGACTACGCCGTTGAACAGGTCAAGCGTGGGTTGGTAGCCACAGTGCATTTCCGGATTACTTAACCGTTGAATCACGCTTTCGATAGCCTGCGCAGGTTTGACCAAATAAAGCGCAGCAAGCGCCAACAATCCGACAATTTTTCCCGCGCCGCACTTGGTGGTTGAGCGTTTGCTCATTTCTTGTCGTCAAGGCCAGAGGTTTCAGCAGGCTTTGCTTCCGATGCTGATTCCGGTATTGGCGCTGGTTCTGTCTGAGCAAAGCTCACTTTGATTTGATTGGCAAGCAGGTGATAAATGGACGCAGGCAAAATGCGTTTGCTAACCTGCGTGGAGATGGCCGATACGAAAATCAGCGGCATGACCAAATCATGGTTGTCGACCATTTCCAGCACAATCACAAAAGCGGTAATCGGGCAGTGCGTGACTGCGGACAAAACACCGACCATGGCCAGCAGCATCAGTGGGGCGGTCTCGCTGTTGGTTAGCCCCGCAAAAAAGTGACCGAAACCCGCGCCAATGGACAAGGTGGGTGAAAATACACCGCCCGGTATGCCGCTGGCAAACGACACCACCGTTGCCACCATTTTCGTAAGCCAGAACATGGGTGAAAGTTCTTCACTGTCCTGAAGTGCAGCTTTTGTTTCTTCATACCCCGCGCCGAATACCTCGGCACCAAACACCAGAGCCATCAAGGACAGCATGACCCCACATCCGGCTGCAAACCGGTAAGGAAAACGGCTGCGCAAACCACCCAGAAAGCTGGTGCTGGACACCAGAATCAACATGCTCCGCCCGTAAAGACCGCCTACTATTCCGGTGAGAATTGCCAGAGTAAAGATAATCAGCCATTCTTGCCCCCAATCAATGGTGGCGTTGGAATAGCCAAAATATGAGTAGTTACCTTGAAGAATCAGTGCGACCAAGCCGGCCAGCACAATCGCCATCAGCAGGGCAGATGTATGCCGCATTGTTTTGCGGCGCCCCAATTCCTCAAAAGCAAACATCAAGCCGCCCAAGGGGGTGTTGAAGGCTGCAGCAACCCCGGCCGCACCGCCTGCGATGATCAAGGAGCGCGTATCAAATAACTTGGCGATGTTGGGAAAACGACCTGCATAGGCCATCAGTGCTGCGCCAATTTGAACCGTAGGGCCCTCGCGCCCGGCGGCTGCGCCCGCTGCAATCACGAATGGGGTAATCAACAGTTTGCCCAGAAAAGCACGTGGGCCCAGAAGCCTCTCCATCAAACGTGGTTTGGGGTGTTTGGTGACCTTGATGGCCTGCGGAATGCCACTGCCGCCAGCGCCCCAGAAAATGGTGTTGACCAGCCACAGAGCAATTGGAAACACAATGGGAGGCAAGAGCAGCGCGACCCACATGTGCTCGGCAAACAGTTCTTTGTTCCACTCGCCTGCAAAGTCAGACATCCATGCGAAACCCACCGCAAGAAAGCCCACCAGCAGGGAAAAGGCGTAGATGACGGAGACAATCATGCCTCGGTCTGCCATGAAACGTGAAAGTCGAGCGCTTTGCGCCAGCCACTTGCTTTTGGAATTTGGCCGCACGGTGGGAGGTTTCCTGCTTGGTTGGTCAACAAGCTTTAAATTGTCGCATAAAAACAAAAAACCCTCAGGCTTTCGGCTGAGGGTTTTTCTCGGGGTTTCCCCCGTGCTGCTTTTACTCTGCTTTTTTAGCCAGCGCGGCGGCGGCTGAAACCACCACGGTCACCCATATTGCGTGCCGCGTTTTCCTTGCGGGCACCAGAAGCATGTTCGCGCTTGGGGCCTGAGGGAGCAGTTGTACCTTCGGCGCGGAAGGCTGGGCGAGCACGCTCTTCAGAGCGTGGGAAGCTTGGGCGCTCTGCGTCACGGTTCCACTTTTTAGGCGCATCGGAGTTGCCTGAAAAGCCGGAAGGCTTGCGGTCACCAAAGGAGGGCTTGTCGCCAAACGACTTGCGCTCACCAAAGGGTTTGCGATCGCCGAATGAAGGCTTGTCACCAAACGATTTGCGTTCACCAAAAGGCTTGCGATCGCCGAAGCTGCGCTCTTCACCTTGAACAAACGGCTTGCGGTCGCCAAAGCTGCGCTCTTCGCGGGCTTCGTAAGGTTTGCGATCACCGAACGACTTGCGCTCACCAAATGCGGGCTTGTCGCCGAACGATTTACGCTCGCCGAATGCTGGCCTGTCGCCATACGATTTGCGCTCGCCGAAAGCAGGCTTGTCGCCATACGACTTACGTTCGCCGAAGCTGCGCTCTTCGCGCGCTTCGAAGGGCTTGCGATCACCGAAAGAAGGCTTGTCGCCGTATGTTTTGCGTTCGCCACCGCCAAAGCTGCGGCCTTCGGAACGACCACCGCCGTTGCCAGCGTAACCGCCGCCACCGGAGCGACCACGGCCACCGCCAGGCTTGCCGCCACCACGGGGCGCTTGTGTGAAGTTGCCGCGTGGCTCCAAGCCTTCCACTTGCTCTTCGGGAATGCGTGAATTGATGAAACGCTCGATGCCGCGAACGCTGATGATGTCGCAGGCTTCAGCCAATGTAACCGCAACACCACTGCGGCCAGCACGGCCGGTACGGCCGATGCGGTGCACATAGTCTTCCGACTTCATGGGCATGCCGTAGTTGATTACGTGAGAAATTGCAGGCACATCCAGGCCACGGGCAGCAACATCCGTTGCAACCAATACCTTGATGTCGCCTTTGCGAACGCTGGCCAAACGGCGGTTACGCACCACTTGTGGCATACCACCGTGCAGGGCGCAGGCGCGTACGCCTTCGTCGGCCAAATCGCGGGCCAGGTTTTCAGCATCAATTTGTGTGCTGGTAAATACAACAGCCTGAACCATGTCAGGGTGCTCCAGCCAGTGGTTCAGCAGCTTGCGCTTGTGGCCACGGTTGTCGGCCCACATCAGTTTTTGAGCGATGTCGGTGTTGGCTTCGTTCTGAGCCGCCATTTCAATGCGCTTGGGGTTGTTCATGATATTTTCGGCCAAACCAATAATGCGCTTGGCAAAGGTGGCGGAGAACATCAGGGTTTGAATGCGGTTGCCGCACAGCTGGTCGATCGCTTCCAGGTCTTCAGAGAAGCCCAAGTCAAGCATACGGTCTGCTTCGTCAACAATCAGGGTGGTGACCGTGCTCAGGTTCAATTTGCCCTGTTGGGCCAAATCGAGCAAGCGGCCGGGTGTACCCACAACAATGCGCGCACCCCGCAGGCTGGCCATTTGCTTGCCGTAAGGCATGCCACCAACCACGGTTGCTACACGAACACCCTTGGTGAATTTCACCAGGTTGATCGCGTCTTGGCTAACCTGTTGGGCCAATTCACGGGTGGGGCACAACACCAAGCATTCTGGGCCGGCTAGCATTTCCATGGGGCTTTGTTCGCCGGTCATCATGCGATGCATGACGGGCAGCAGGAAGCCGAAGGTTTTTCCGCTACCGGTTTGGCTGGAAACCATCAGGTCGCCGCCGTCTTTGCCCAGGGGCACGACTTCTTGTTGTACGAGTGTAGGGGCAGTAATGTTTAAAGCATTCAGGGCTTGCAGCAAAGGCGCGGCAAGACCCATGTCATCAAATGACATAGACATAATAAAAGTTCCAATTCGATGTGGACTTAAAAATTCATCGACGAACAGAAATAAGACGACGCGGCTAGGAACTAGATTGTTCCGGATGGTCGCAAGAGAACTGGCGGCGATGGGCAAAGCACAGCTTCAAGAGCTTGTGCCAACAAAGGCAACCCAACGCGGTCCAATGGTGAGAATCGTAAAACGACCCGTTGATTTGCAATCTGGAGCGAAGTCTACTGGTTTTGGGTGCAATGCACAAGAAAAGATTGTGGGTAAAACCACAATTAGAAGAAAAACACCAACATCCCCGCACTTGCCTATCAATTTTTCCGGGATCCGGACGTTATCACCTGTAGAGGTAGTCAATCAGGACTGGATTATGAGAAAACTGAAGATATTGATGGTGGCAGGTGCTGCAACCATGCTGAGTTCATGCGATCTGTCGCAGATCCCGGGCCTGACAGGCAAATTGTCGATGGAAGACAGCAAGGCGGTGGGTGCGGCGTGCAGGCATTCTGGCCGCGCACTGGAAGATTGTTTTACCTTGAACCCAAATACACACCAGTCCGGTGTGTTTGAGGGGTGGCGCGATATGAACGATTACATGTTGGCCAACGAAATCGAGGTAGTGAAACCCGAGATTCGGAATTCGGCTTTCAAGCAGGAAAGGACTTCACTTGGTTCGCCTGATCTGCAGGCCACACCGGCTGATCCTGGTTCTGCGCCGGTGGGTAGGCCTGAAGAGGCAGTTCCGCTGGCGCAGGGACGGCAACGCTGGTTGCCCAAGGGTGTTGAAGATCCGGCTGCAACAGACTCTGCTGTGGCTCCTTCCGCCCCTGTGGGCAAGGCCGATGCCACCGTGGCTGCTCCTGCGGTAAGTGCGGAAGAGGCTCCCACTCAAGAGGCGCCTGCTGCAGATTCGCCGTCGAGGCCATGGGAGCGTAAAAAGGACCCGAAGAAACACACCTGAGGACAGTGGCTGCCTGCCACAAGGTGGCACGAGTGATATCCTGAAAGTTCACAATTGCACTTCAGGATTTCACGCGTGTCAGTTCGTAAACTAGGTGGTGTACTCGTCCTTTTCAGCTTGGCTTGGCCACAAGCCGCATGGTCTAACGCAGTTGATCCTCAGGTTCGGGCTTTTCCTTCCAGCGTGACTCAGGCCTTTGTCAAAAAAGGCATTGCATCAAACGATTTCACAGCATACGCATTGCCCATTTCACCTTTCGTCCACCGAAAGCCGCAAGCTTACGCGCATGGTTCCAGTCAACTGGTCAACCCGGCTTCAGTGGCCAAGGTGTTTACCACTGCGCTGGCTTTGCAAAAGCTGGAATCCACTTATCGTTTCAAAACCGGTTTTCATGCTGACGCCGAGCCGGTGGATGGTGTGTTGAACGGTCCCTTGTACATCAAGGGCAGTGGAGATCCTGCATTTTTGAGTGCTGACCTGTGGGCTTCGCTTCGACAACTTCGAACCAAAGGTGTGGATGTAATCAACGGCCCGGTTGTTTTGGATGACTCAGCATTTACCGAGCAAATGCCCAGCCTTGGCCTTGCAGAGGAAGATGCATTTGATGACGCGCCTCACCGGGCCTACCATGCGCAACCCGATGCCTTGTTGCTGAATTTTGGTGCCATGTCGATCGACCTGAAAATCAATGAAAACACGGTCGTGGTTGTGCCTGAGGAAGCTCCCAAAGATTGGGCATTTGTCTCGGAAATCAATTTGACCAGTGGCGGTTGTGGTGCCTGGAAGAACGGCATGTCAGTGGATTTTTCAAAGGCCGGGCGCAATGTGGTGGTGACAGTGAAGGGCAATTACCCGCGTCGTTGCGGTCAGTCGCGCTTGCCCATTCGGGTGCCCGCGCAGGATTGGTTGTGGGAATCCTGGGTGAAGGAAATCTGGTTGCAGTTGGGTGGCAAGTTTGCCGGTCCACATGGTGGTCAAGTGATCAAAGGGGTAACACCAGCCAACACCATTGCTTTGTACACGCATTATGGGAAACCACTGAGCGACCTGATTAAGCAGATCAACAAATGGTCCAGCAATGTGATGGCTCGCCACCTTGAATTGGCGGTGGCAGGCACGCCCGAGGCTTTCAATGCCCAGCTCAAGGATTGGTTGAAGTTGCAGGGCATTTCATCAAATGACTGGTTTTTTGAGAATGGCTCGGGTTTGTCCCGAAACACACGGATTGATGCCAAAGGCTTGGCCGAGTTTTTGCGAAATATGGCGGCTCGATCCGATTTTCCTGATTTTCTGGCCAGTTTTCCGCGCGCCGGTGCAGACGGCACACTGCATCGACGCGTGAACAATGTGGATGGATTCGCCTACCTGAAAACTGGAAGCCTTAACGGTGTACGTTCTTTGGGGGGTTACCTGCGAGACCGGGAAGGGCAGTTGTGGGCAGTAGGTGTTTTGGTGAAAAGCCCGCGGGCCTATGACAGTTGGGGGCCCATGGAAAGCTTGCTTGAGTTTTTATACAGAGCCGAATGATTCAAGCCAAAAATGATGCGCTTGCCTGCAAGCCTTTCCCAATCTGGGTTTTCCTTTGTTAGACTGATTCATTACTTTCATTCACCAGCACGAGGCCGATATATGGACAACAGCAAAGACAAACTCTTTAGTGACATGAAAATTGTGTTGAGCGATGCCGAAGATCTGTTGAAAGCCGCAGCGTCATCTTCAGGCGAGCGCGCAGTCGAATTGCGTGAAAAGGCGCTGGTCAGTTTGCGTCGCGCAAAAGAGGTGATGCAAGACGCCCAATCGGCTGTACTTGAGAAAGGCAAGGCCGCAGCCCGCGCCACGGATGACTATGTGCATGATCACCCGTGGAAAGCAGTGGGTATTGCGGCAGCGGTGGGGTTTGTATTGGGTTTGATTGTTAACCGTCGTTAAAGGTTGGCTGTGCTAAATCCAAATGCAAGGGCAGCACTGAAACGGGTTGTGGCCAGTTTACTGGGCATGACCCAAACACGCCTCGAGTTGGCGGGTGTCGAGTTGGCTCAGGTTCGTCAAACTACCGTGCGTACGGTGGTTTGGTCATTGCTTACAGCATTGGCAGCTGCATTTGCGTCTTTGTTTGTTTGCATCCTGGTCATTGCCTTGGCGTGGGACACACACCGCTTTCTCGCAATCGCCGGGTGCGCAGCCTTCTATGTGGTTCTGGGTGTGTATTTTTATGTCCAGTTAAAAGACACTCTGGCCTCGCAGCCCCCCTTGTTTGAGGCAACATTGGCGGAGCTGGGGCGCGACAAGCAAGCGGTACTTGACAGTTTGGGCGGTGAGCCCCGGGAGCAGTCATGAGCAAAAAATTTGATGCCCTGGAAGCACGCAAAGAATTGTTGATGATGAAAGCCCAGCTGGAACGCATGGAGTTTGGCGGGCAGGTGGATACCTTGAAAAAGGAATTTGCCTGGGTCAATGTGTTCAGGCAATTTGGCGGGTGGTTGGGTCAGCGCAACATGCGCGCCTTGGGCCCTGTGGTCAGTCTGGGTGGCCAATTTTGGCAAGATGGCTTGAAAAAGTATCCCCTGCTCGGCATGCTGGCCTCAACGGCACTGCTGCGTTTTCGACAGCCCATTTCCAAAGTGGCTTTGCGCGCCGGCTTGGGCGCTGTAGCCCTTGCAGCAGGCATGTTCTGGTTTCAAACGAAAAGCCCTTGGGCTTCTCGTTCGGCGACTGAGCCTTCTACAGACCCAAGCGACTCATAAGTTCTCGTACACGTTCATCCAGCTTGGGGTCAGGTTGAATGCTTCGGCCCCATTCACGCGTGGTTTCTCCGGGCCACTTGTTGGTGGCGTCCAGTCCCATCTTGCCACCCAGCCCACTCACCGGGCTTGCAAAGTCCAGATAGTCAATCGGGGTGTTTTGTATCAACACGGTGTCCCGCACGGGGTCCATTCGGGTGGTGATCGCCCAAATAACTTCCTTCCAGTCGCGCGCGTTCACGTCATCGTCCACGACCACAATAAACTTGGTGTACATGAATTGGCGCAAAAAGCTCCAGGCGCCCATCATGACTCGCTTGGCGTGCCCGGCATACGCTTTTTTCATGGAAATTACCGCCATGCGGTAGCTGCAGCCTTCTGGAGGCAGGTAAAAGTCCACAATTTCCGGGAACTGCTTTTGCAGTATCGGCACAAACACCTCGTTCAAAGCCACACCCAATACGGCAGGCTCATCGGGTGGTTTGCCAGTGTAGGTGCTGTGGTAAATGGCATCGTTGCGCAGCGTGATGCGGTCCACAGTGAATACGGGGAACCAGTCTTGCTCGTTGTAATAACCGGTGTGGTCGCCGTACGGGCCTTCCAGCGCGCAGTCCCAACCCTTCAGGTATTCTGGCACGGGCGGGGGTTCTCGAAGCACGGTGACACCGTCGCGTATCTTGGGCACTTCGCCGTCGGTTCTGCCTTTGCGGGCGGCCACGGCAATTGGGTGCTCATAGGGGTAAATGTGACCTTCCAGCACCATTTCCGCTTCAGCCGGCACCTGTAGTTCATTGCCTTTGCAGGCTACAAGCTCGGTGCGGCTGCCGCGCAGCAAACCAGCAAACTGGTATTCCGAAAGGGTGTCGGGTACAGGCGTCACCGCACCCAGAATAGTGGCTGGGTCTGCGCCCAGGGCCACTGAAATTGGAAAAGGTTGACCGGGATACTTCAGTGCATGGTCGCGAAAATCGAGCGCACCGCCCCGGTGGGCGAGCCAGCGCATGATCAGCCGGTTTTTGCCAATTTGTTGTTGACGGTAAATACCCAGGTTTTGGCGTTTGCGATTTGGGCCTTTGGTGACCACCAAACCCCAAGTGAGTAAAGGGGCTGCATCATCGGGCCAGCAAGTCCAAATGGGTATCTGGTTCAGGTCAACGTCGGGGCCCTCTACTACGTTTTCATGGCATGGTGCTTTACTGACCACTTTTGGGGCCATTGACAGCACCTGTTTCACCAAAGGCAACTTGTCCAGTGCGTCTCGCATTCCCTTGGGTGGTTCAGGTTCTTTCAGGTAGGCCAGAGTGCGGCCAATGTCCCGCAGCGCCTCGGTGTTGCTGGCACCCATGCCCATAGCCACACGTTTTGGTGTGCCAAACAGGTTGCCCAATACACGGTGTTTGTAGCCTTCGGGCGCGTCAAACAACAAAGCCGGGCCTTCGGCGCGCAGCACTTTGTCGCAAAGGTGGGTCATTTCCAGAATTGGACTGACCGATTCGGGTACTCGCTGAAGCTCACCTTCTTTATAGAGTAAATCGATGAAGTCTCGAAGGTTCTTGTATCGCATTGTGAAAAAAACTGCCTGTTTGTGGTCCGAAAGGAACAGTTAACAAGAAATTACAACCCACACCTAGAGGGCTTTTTCAAGCCCCCCAAAAGCGCATAACGCCTAGCGATGGGGGTAAGTTCTTGTTTTGAGTAGAAAGACTCTACCAGATTTTGGATTGACCACTGCCCGGGTTGACCCTAGAATCCGGTCAGCTTTGTGACAGGTATCACCTAAGTCACACAAACGCAGTTGGAGGGTAAAACTTGAGGGAACTCAAGTCTGCCTAACTTCATCTTAAGAGTGTTTTAACCATGCAGTACTTGTTGTAGTTGGTTAAAGCAGAACGTTCTGCCTCACGGACAAAATGGAGGCAGATGCACCGCTGAGTCAAACAATGCAGGGTTAAGCCTGCGTTTGCGTAGCAGAGGAGGTTGCATGAAGCAGTACGAAACCGTTCTGAGCGTGAATGGCCAGCAGGTCCAGTCTCAGAATTTACTTCAATCTTTGAAACATGCTGTCACCGGTCTCGGTGTGGCAACGTCAGTTCTGGTAGCTGGTGCAGTGGCAATTCTGCTGTCCAACGCTGAACTTCGCAGTCAGGTGTTTTTCTCTGCCCCCGTGCAGGCAATTTTCGCCACTGAAATCGACTTGCTCAGCACTGGCCTTGCAGCCGGTGGTGCTGAGGTGGTTAACAACACAAGCAAGGCTTCGGCGACCCCGTCGGGTTCCAAAAACCTGATGCCTGTGAAGTTCAATTCGATTGATTCGAGCAAACCGCTGACAGCAGGCCAACGTCAAATTACTTCGTATTTGGCAAAGCGCTACAGCGTATCGCCCGAGGCAGTGGAGTCTATTGTTCGTTTGGCCTACAAGGTTGGTAAGGAAGAGAAAGTAGAACCCACCCTGATCCTCGCGATTGTGGGTATCGAGTCCTCTTACAATCCATTTGCGGCAAGCCCGGTGGGTGCGCGCGGTTTGATGCAGGTGATGCCCAAAATTCACAAAGACAAGTTTGAGGCTTTGTCGCCGGGCGACTGGTCACCCCTGAATCCTGAAATGAACATGCGTGTTGGTGCGAAAATCATTCGCGAATACACCCGCCGTACTGGTTCTGTTCATGCGGGTCTTCGCTGGTATGTTGGCGCAGCCATTCACGGTAATGATGGTGGCTATCCCGGCAAAGTGTTGGCCCTGAAATCCCGAATTGATTCGGCGTATCAACAAGGCAGCTTGGTTGCCTCTCGAGAAAACAACCAAAAAGTATCTGCCGTGTCTGTGGCTGGTTCGGAAGGCTAAACGTTAGGGCAACTGGCCTTTGTTGAAAAGTCGTATCCGTTCGATGGCAGTTTCCAGATTGTCCATCGAATTGGCATACGAGAACCGCATCATTTCGCTTCCCCGGAATTCGGAAAAGTCCTTGCCGGGGACAGCACACACAAAAGCCTGTTCCAGCAATTCCCTGCAGTAGCGCTCACTGTCATAAGGCGATTTGGCGTACACATAAAATGCGGAGTCAGGTGTCGAGTGTAACTCGATGCCTGCTTTGGGAAGTGCGGTCACCACAAAGTCTCTTCTAACCTTGAATACCTGTCGCCTCTCTTCGCAAATGGCCAGCGTTTCCGGCGTAAAGCAGGCCAACGCCGCCCATTGCGCGGGTGTGTTGGGGCATATGCTCAAGTTCTGGGCAAACCGTTCAATGGCTGGTAGCAGGGTGTCAGGTACCACCATCCACCCAAGGCGTAAGCCTGTCATGCCAAAGTATTTTGAGAAGCTGTTGATGACCACCACGGGTATTTGTTCGCTGGGTGCTCCAGTTACTTGAAGCACACTTTGGGCGGGGCGGTCGTAGCACAGCGACTGGTAAATTTCGTCAACAATCACAAAACCACCCTGAGTGCTTACGCCTTGAACAATTTCCTGCATGGCTCGAGCACCAAGTTGGGTGCCGGTGGGGTTGTTGGGCGAGGCCAAAAGTACACCTGCTGTCTGTGGCGTCCATTGTTTGTACAAATCAGCCCAACTGGGCTGAAAGTTGTGTGCCTCTTGAGTTTGTACAAAATCAGGAATACCACCCGCCATTTGCACGAAAGTTTTGTTGCAGGGGTAGCCAGGGTCGGTTAGCAGCACCTTGTCGGTGGGGTTGATCAGGGCCAGGCAGGCATACATCAGTGCGGCAGATGCACCTGAGGTGATCACGATTTGGTGGGCTGGCACCTGAACCTGAAAATTCGTTTGGTAAAACAGGCTGATGGCTTCACGCAACTCTGGCAAGCCCAGCGCTGCTGTGTATCGGGTTTTGTGTTCCGAAATGGCCTGGGCCAGTGCCTGTTCCACTGGCTCGGGCATGGGAAAGTCGGGTTCGCCGATTGAAAGATGAATCACCGGTTTTCCCTGATTGTGCAGGGTGTCTGCTGCTTTCACCAGTTCCATGACATGGAAGGGTTGAACGAGATTGCCAAGGCTGGACTGCTTCAATTCTTCACCATTGTTAGTGAGTGGCGCCAACAAGTTGCGCGATTTGTGGAAACCCCTAGGGACAGCTTCACTGGCTGAGCCTATAATTTTCGGTTCTGTTGTTCACCTCAAAGAGAAGATTATATGGCTCAACCAATGGATCAGCGCTTCAGGCAGGCCGCCCTTGAATATCATGAATTTCCAAAGCCTGGGAAATTGCAGATTTCGGCGACAAAAAGCCTTGTCAACCAGCGTGACCTGGCATTGGCCTATTCTCCCGGTGTTGCAGCAGCCTGCGAAGAAATCGAGGCAGACCCCCTCAATGCGGTGCGTTACACCGCCAAGGCAAACCTGGTGGGTGTGGTTACCAACGGTACAGCAGTGCTCGGTTTGGGCAACATCGGCCCCTTGGCTGCCAAACCCGTGATGGAAGGCAAGGCTGTACTGTTCAAGAAGTTTGCCGGTATTGATGTGTTCGACATTGAAATCAACGAGAACGACCCCGACAAGCTGATCGAGATCATTGCATCGCTGGAGCCCACATTCGGCGGCATCAACCTTGAAGACATCAAGGCACCAGACTGTTTCAAGGTTGAGCGTGCCTTGCGCGGGCGCATGAATATTCCTGTATTTCACGATGACCAGCACGGCACTGCGATTGTAGTGGGCGCGGCCATTTTGAATGGTCTTGAAGTAATCGGTAAAAAACTGGATGAAGTGAAGTTTGTGGTGTCTGGCGCAGGTGCTGCGGCCCTGGCCTGCCTCGAGTTGCTCGTCGAGTTGGGCCTTCCGCGCAAGAATGTGTGGGTCACCGACATTGATGGTGTGGTTTACAAAGGCCGCACCACCAACATGGACCCTGACAAAGATTTGTTTGCACAGCAAACGGATGCGCGTGTGTTGGCTGACGTAATCAAAGATGCAGATGTGTTTTTGGGCTTGTCAGCGGGCGGCGTCTTGAAGCAAGACATGGTGCGTGCCATGGCGGCCAAACCCCTGATTTTGGCCTTGGCCAACCCCACACCGGAAATTTTGCCCGAGCAGGTGAAGGAAGTCCGCGACGATGCCATTATGTGTACGGGTCGCACCGACTACCCGAACCAGGTGAACAACGTGCTGTGCTTCCCCTTTATTTTCAGGGGAGCGCTCGATGTGGGCGCAACCACCATTACCAAAGAAATGGAAATCGCGGCAGTTCGAGCTGTCGCCGAGCTGGCTCGCAAAGAACAATCGGATGTAGTCGCCTCCGCTTATCGCACCCAAAACCTGAGTTTTGGTCCCGAATACCTGATTCCGAAGCCTTTCGATCCCCGCTTGATTGTGCACATTGCACCCGCTGTGGCCAAAGCAGCCATGGAAAGCGGTGTGGCCACGCGCCCAATCGCCGATTTGGAAGCTTACAAGGATCAGTTACAGCAGTTTGTGTATCACTCTGGCACGTTCATGAAGCCAATTTTTGCGGTGGCCAAACGTTGTGTGGCCGAAACACCGCAAACCTCCCGCATTGTATTTGCAGAGGGCGAAGATGAGCGTGTGATGCGTGCGGTGCAAGTGGTGGTCGATGAAGCAATAGCCAAGCCAATCATGATTGGTCGCCCTGCTGTAATTGAACGCCGCCTGGAGCGGTTTGGCCTGCGCATTAAGCCCGGTGTTGATTTTGAGTTAATTAACCCTGAGTACGATGAGCGATACAAGGACTACTGGCGTATGTACCACGACTTGACCAAGCGCAAGGGTGTCACAGAGGCCTACGCGAAAATTGAAATGCGTCGCCGCCACACTCTGATTGGCTCCATGATGATTCACAAAGGCAATGCGGACGGCATGATCTGCGGAACCTTTGGTACTCACTCCTTGCATTTGCACTATGTGGACCAGGTACTGGGTCGCCGCGCAGGCTGCAACACATACGGTGCCATGAACGGCCTGATGTTGACCAACCGCCAGGTGTTTTTGGTAGACACCCATGTGAATTACGATCCCACAGCCGAGCAAATTGCTGAAATCACCTTGATGGCTGCCGAGGAAATGCTGCGCTTGGGTGTGCAGCCCAAAGCTGCATTGTTGTCGCACTCCAACTTCGGTTCCAGCAACCAGCCTTCCGCCGTGAAGATGCGTGAGGCGCTTCAAATTCTTCGCAACATTGCACCCTGGCTGGAAGTTGATGGCGAAATGCACGGTGATTGCGCCATTGATGAGCAGGTGCGTAATACCATTTTCTCGGGTTCCACCTTGACTGGTGAAGCCAATTTGCTCGTGTGTCCAAACATTGACGCAGCCAATATTTCATACAACCTGCTAAAGTCGGCGGCTGGCAACGGCATTGCCGTGGGGCCAATTTTGTTGGGCTCCGACAAACCGGTTCACATCTTGACTGCTTCCGCCACAGTGCGTCGTATTGTCAACATGACTGCACTGGCTGTTCTTGATGCAAATTCAGAGCGGGTTAGTTCGCTTTAAAGTAGCGCTTTAAAACAACAAATGGGCGTGCAAGACACGCCTGTTTTTGTTTTAACTTATTCGAAATGTGTCGCACAATGGTTTCATGAGCGATCAAGACACATTTCACACTGAAGAGCACGATGACATCACCGGACTGGTGTTGTCAGGCGGTGGCGCACGGGCTGCCTATCAGGTGGGGGTACTGCATCAGCTAGCCAAGTGGTTTGAGCAAGAAAACAAGCGCGAATTCGATTTTCCGTTCAAAATTTTGTGCGGCACTTCAGCCGGTGCAATCAATGCAGCGGCCCTGGCCTGCGCGGGGCGCAATTTTTATCAGTCCACCGATCGAATGCTCAAGGTTTGGGAGAACTTCAGTTCCGATCAAGTATTCCGCTCTGATTCCTTGGGTATTATTCGCACCGGTGCGCGTTGGTTGTCGGCGCTTTCAATTGGTTGGATGCTGCGCAAGCGCCCCAAGTGCTTACTCGATAATTCTCCGCTGTCACACCTGCTTCATCAGTTGTTGCATTTCCGAAGACTGGACGAGGCGCTTGAGAACGGCACAATTCACGCTTTGGCGGTGACTGCTTCCAGCTACAGTTCAGGCCGTAGCGTGACCTTCTTTCAAACCCAGAAAGTGATCGAGAGCTGGGCCAGAACGCAAAGGGTGGCATTGCCTGACCGTATTACAGTCGAGCACTTGTTGGCCTCCGCAGCAATTCCTTTTGTCTTTCCCGCGGTGAAGCTGAACATTGAAGGGCAAATGGAGCACTTTGGCGATGGTTCTATTCGCCAACTGGCCCCAATTAGCCCAGCAATTCATTTGGGTGCAAACCGAGTGATGGTGATTGGTTCCAGTCAATCGGACAAAGACCACACCCAGCGTGTTGAAATTCAAAATGCATATCCCAGTTTGGCTCAAATTGCGGGCCATGCCATGGCTTCCATTTTTCTGGACAGTTTGTCGATCGACATTGAGCGTTTAAGCCGGGTGAACAAAACCCTGGGCTTGTTGCCTCCCGAGATGGCCACGAAAACCACATTGAAACCGATTGAGCTGTTGGTGATTTCACCCTCAGAACGGATTGACGAAATTGCGGCACGTCACACGCAAGATCTGCCCCGACCCGTGCGCACCCTGTTGTCCGCATTGGGAGCCACGGAGGCCAGTGGTTCGTCTTTGGCCAGTTATTTGCTGTTTGAGGCCAATTACACCCGCGAGTTGATTCGAATGGGTATCGCCGACACGATTGCCAAGAAAGATGCAGTGTACGAGTTCTTCCATCTGGGTCAGTCAGGCCGCTGAGTTCCGCGCCAAGCCGCGTTACAATTAGCGCTTCGAGGCAGTTCAGGCGTTTTCCCCATGCATTCACCTTTGGTTTCTGCTGCTTGGCATGCCAGGATGACCCAGGCCGAGGGTGATGACGGTCTTTGTGTCGCGCACGGCAAACCGGTTCGGGTGCTCAGTACCTTCGATGCAAACGAAGTACGCGGCATGATTGAGCAGGCCCACGAGTGGTCCAAACAGGGTTTGTATGTGGTGGGTGGCCTAAGCTATGAAGCTGCTCCGGTTTTCGATGCAGCTTTGCCGGTTTGCATGCCACACAATTTCCCATTGCTCGAGTTTCATGCTTTTGAACCGAACCAGGTGAGCGTGCTGGGCAAATCGCAGTTGCAGCAATTGCCCTCGGCGTCCAAATTCATGCCTTGGCTGGATCAACAAACGGCTCAGCGTTATCAAGAAACCTACAAGCAGGTGAGGCAGGCCATTGAGGCGGGCGAGTTCTATCAAATCAATCTGACCACACGGCTTAAGGCAGCCAATCCGCGACTGGATGCATGGGCTGTTTTCCAGCATCTCTATGCAAGCCAGTCTGCACCCCAAAGTTTTTTTCTGCGCGGCAGCGTGTTCAACGCAATCAGTTTGTCGCCCGAGCTGTTTTTTCGGTGGGACGGCAATGAACTGCAAACCGCACCCATGAAGGGGACCCGAAGGCCTGTGTTGGGTGGTCTGGATGTACTGAGTGACAGTGAAAAAGACCGTGCCGAGAATGTGATGATTGTTGACTTGTTGCGAAACGACATGGCCAAGGTCTGCCAGCCAAAGTCAGTTCAAGTACGTTCCCTGTTCGATGTCATGCATCTGCCCACTGTCGATCAAATGACCTCCAGTATTTCTGGGCGAACTTTGCCAGGTACTACTTTGGTGGATTTGTTTGAGGCTCTTTTTCCTTGTGGCAGTGTGACGGGTGCGCCCAAATCGCAGGCCATGTTGCGCATTGCGCAATGGGAACAAGCGCCCCGAAAATTGTATTGCGGGGCGCTTGGTGTGCTGAGCCCGGGTGGTGGGGTTCAATTCAACGTACCGATTCGTACTGTCATAGAACAGGCAGATGAACTGGAGTACGGTGTGGGCAGCGGTATCACCTGGTATTCCACCGCAAGCGATGAGAAAAAAGAGTGGTGGCAAAAAACTACCTTTCTACGTGAGGCCACTTGCGACTTTCAGGTGCTTGAAACTTTGCGCCTGGAGAATGGGAAGTGGATTCATCTGGACGATCATCTGGAGAGAATGGAAGGCGCAGCCAAGCAGTTTTCGTTTTTATTCGATGAACAACGGGTTCGATTGAACCTAGATGCAGTGGCTCACAAACATACTCATGGCGTTTTCCGTGCACGTTGTTTGCTGGATGCTTGCGGGGACACGCGAATTGAACTGCATGAACTGGAACAGGATTTGACTCCCGTGCTGCTTCGTTTGGCCAATTCAGCCATGCAAGGCAAGCCCGAGTTTGTGCTTCACAAAACCACGTACCGACCTGAGTATGAGTATTTTCAGAATCAGGCGAATGGTGCTTTTGATGTTCTACTTTTCAACTCGCAAGGTTTGTTGACTGAAACCTGCCGCTGCAATGTGGTGTTTAAAATTGATGGCGAGTGGTTAACACCACAAATTTGCGAAAGCGCCGGTACTTATTTGTTGCCCGGGGTGTTGCGTGCCCGCCTTTTAAGGGAAAATACGATTCGGCAAACCACGCTGAATGTGCAAGACTTGCAACGCGCTGAAGAAGTGTGGCTGATCAATAGTTTGCGAGGCTGGGTGCCTGTTGCGAAAGTGGTTGATGTACACGACAAGGTGTTTTTTTCTGCCAACTAAAAACAAACAATAAACAAAAAGGGAAGTGAGATGAACCCGACCACCATTGAACTGATTGGCGCGATTCTTTTTGCAATTGCTGTCATTCACACCTTTTCAACCAAATACTTTGAGCGCCTGGCGCACTCGCAGCCAAATCACTCGGGCTTGTGGCATTTGCTGGGTGAAGTGGAGGCCGTGTTCGGCTTTTGGGCCATGGTGCTGGTTGTGTTCATGTTTTTCATCATTGGTCAAACCAGCGCAATTGAATACGTAGACACGCGCAATTACACCGAACCTTTGTTCGTATTCGCGATTATGGTGATTGCTGCCAGCAAGCCAATCCTGGTGCTGGCTGGTCGCATTGTGCGCGTGGTAGCTTCTGTGATCCCAATCGACAGGCAAGTGGCGTATTTTTTCACCACTTTGTCCATCGTACCGTTGTTGGGCTCGTTCATCACTGAGCCCGCAGCCATGACACTGGCGGCCTTTTTACTGCGCGACCGGTTTTACACGCAAGGTATCAGCAACAAATTGATGTACGGCACTCTTGGTGTGTTGTTTGTCAATATTTCAATTGGTGGCACCTTAACGCCATTTGCTGCACCGCCTGTGTTGATGGTGGCGGCCAAATGGGGCTTTGACATGCAATACATGTTGACCATGTTCGGCTGGAAAGCCGCGATTGCTGTGTTTGTGAACGCGACGGTACTCACCTTCTTGTTCGCCAAAGAACTGACCGCCATGAAAAAGCCTGCCGAAAACGGTCCCAAAGAAGACATGCCCGTGTGGGTTATTGCTACTCACCTGTTGTTTCTGGTGGGTGTAGTGGTATTTGCCCACCATGCAGCGATGTTCATGGGCCTGTTCCTGTTCTTCCTCGGATATACAACTGCTTACAGCCGCTATCAAGACAAGCTGATTTTGAAAGAAGGGTTGATGGTTGCATTCTTTCTGGCTGGTTTGGTGGTATTGGGTGGCATGCAGGCCTGGTGGTTACAAGACACTTTGAAGGGCATGAGCCCCACAGCGCTGTATTACGGAGCCACTGCGTTGACGGCAATTACAGACAACGCAGCCTTGACTTACCTTGGCTCGCTGGTAGAGGGTGTGGATGACCAATTCAAGTATGCGTTGGTGGCGGGTGCTGTAACCGGGGGTGGTTTAACGGTGATTGCGAATGCACCCAACCCGGCTGGTTTTGCCATCTTGCAAAAGTATTTCAACGACGGCTCAATCAATGCGGGCAAACTGTTTTTGGCTGCACTCGGGCCTACGCTGGTGGCAGTCGCTGCTTTTCAATTGTTGTAAACAGTTTTCAGGGATTTTGTTTTGAGCGAACAAAACATCGATTACCACGATCAAGAGCCAGCCATTGAGCTGCCTCACGATCTCGATGATGCGCAAAGGGCCTTGGCCGAAGTGCAGGCCTTGTTGCGTAAACAAAAAGTAATCGAGAGTGTTGTTCACAACCAGCAAACCACGGTTAATCCCGAGCGGCAAAGTTTGGTTGAGGAGCTGGTGCACCGCCAGCATCTGACCGAGCTGGGTAACAAGCTTTATTTGCTTCACCCGGCCGACGTGGCCTATGTACTTGAAAGTCTGCCCCAAGAGGAGCGGATGCTGGTTTGGGGTTTGGTGCGCTCCGATCGCGACGGTGACATTCTTCTCGAGCTGAGCGATGCGGTTCGGGAGAGTTTGATCAAGTCCATGGACAGCGAAGAATTGTTCGCTGCCACGGAATCGCTTGATGCCGATGAAATTGCGGAGCTGGCGCCTGACCTGCCACGGGATGTGGTTGAAAAACTGGCCAGTAGTTTGAGCCTTGAGGAGCGCGAGCAACTGCGCGCCGCCATGAGCTACCCCGAAGACACCGTGGGTGCGCGTATGGACTTCGACATGGTGACCATTCGCGACGATGTGACACTGGAAGTGGTGTTGCGTTACCTGCGCCGGTTCGACGAGCTGCCAGATCAAACTGACCAAGTGTTTGTGGTGGATCGTGTGGATCATTTCAAGGGCAGTTTGCCTTTGGACCGGTTGTTGGTCAATGAACCGGAAACCCTTGTGAGTGAGGTAATGAGCCGCGAGGTGCTGATGTTGTCGGCACTGGATGATGCCTATGAGGCTGCGCAGGCCTTTGAGCGTTATGACCTGGTTTCTGCCCCCGTGCTCGACCCATCTGGCAAGTTGATCGGTCGCCTCACCGTGAACGAAGTGGTGGATGTGATTCGCGAAGAAAGCGAAGCAGATTTGCTGTCCAGTGCGGGTTTGCGTGAAGAAGAAGACTTGTTCGCCTCGGTGTGGGAGTCTGCTAAAAACCGTTGGCTGTGGTTGGGTTTAAACCTGTGTACCGCTTTCTTTGCAAGCCGTGTCATCGACACTTTCGAGGGCACAATCGCCAAAGTGGTCGCCTTGGCCACACTCATGCCGATTGTGGCGGGCATTGCCGGTAATTCCGGCAATCAGACAATGACCTTGATGATCCGTTCCCTGGCCTTGGGCCAAGTAACTGCGGCCAACTTCAAACTGTTGTTGAAAAAAGAGCTGGCCATTGCCGGGTTGAACGGTTTGGTGTGGGGCAGTGTGGCGGGGCTTGCCGCATGGGGTTTGTATTTTGGATCTCCGAATGCCGTGATGTTGGGCTTGCTGATGACACTTGCAGTGATGCTGAATTTGCTTGTAGCCGCGCTCATTGGCGTGCTCGTACCTCTCGGACTTGAGAAGATCGGTCGGGATCCTGCCATGGGGTCTTCAGTGCTACTCACATTCACCACCGACAGCATGGGCTTTTTCATTTTCCTGGGGCTGGCCTCCCTGTTCTTTTAGAGCGGCGTCTATTCATGCCCTCCATTTCTATTGTCATGCCGGTGTACAACGAGGTTCCGGTGCCTGGCGATGATTCCTTTTTGTCTCGAATTCAAGCGCTGCTTCAATTGCTTCGGCAAGGTGACGAGTTGTTGCTGGTAGACGGCGGCTCTACTGACCAGAGTTGGCCAGTTCTACAAACTTTGGCCGAACACACGCAAGTGCTTGCCATTCAAGGCAGCAAGGGGCGGGCGCAACAAATGAACGCGGGTGCTGAAAAAGCCCGTGGGGATGTACTGCTCTTTTTGCATGCAGACACAGTGTTGACCAAGGCGGCTTGGCAGGCATTGTTGTTCAAGTTGGATGCAAGCGCTTGGGGCCGCTTCAATGTGTGTATTGATGGCAAAAGTGCATGGTTGCCTGTGGTGGCCTGGTTCATGAATCATCGGTCGAGGCTGACTAAAATTGGTACAGGCGATCAGGCTTTGTTTGTTGGTCGCAAGTTGTTCGATCAGGTTGGAGGTTTTCCAAAACAGCCCCTGATGGAAGACGTTGAGCTGTGCAAGCGCTTAAAGCGAGTGGCACCACAAAAATTTGTGGCAGTTGCTTCCCCGGTATTTACGTCGGGGCGTCGATGGGACGTGAACGGCGCTTGGGCAACGATTGTGTTGATGTGGCGCTTCCGGTTTTTATATTGGCGCGGAGTGCCCGCAGATACCTTGGCAAGGCTTTATGCGGACACCCGGCAAAAGTTGCCTGTCACTGTGGCCGTGTTTGCCAAGTATCCGCAGGCCGGCCGGGTGAAAACAAGGTTGATCCCCATGCTGGGTGCCGAGCAATGCGCGATGTTTGCCCGATATTTGTTGTTGAGTACCTTGGACAAGTTACAGGGCGTGAATGTGGCGCTGTGGACCGATGGCGGTACTCCCGAAGAGTGGGCCACCTTGCTGAAGGGCAGGGCCATTCAATGTTACGTTCAACCAGAAGGGCACCTGGGCGTGCGAATGCGAGCTGCGGTTGAAACGCATCTGAACGGCAGTGAGCTTGTGGTGCTTCTTGGGCCCGATGCAGTCGAATTTACAGCAAGCCATTTGCGTGAACTGATCGATACTGCCCGGCAACAGGGACTGGCTTTCGTGCCTGCACACGATGGTGGATATGTGGCCTTGGCTTGCAACCGCGTTGTGCCTGAAATTTTTTCTGAATTGATAGAGTGGGGCACTGCCCGTGTGGCGGAGCAAACCCGCGCCGCATTGAGGAGTAAAGGTTTGCGGGCTGTGTGGTTGTCATCGCAACTGGACATTGATGAGCCTGCTGACTTGGGGCGGGCGATTGAATCGGGTTGTGTACCTGTTGATTGGCCTGTACGTTACTCAAGTATCGATTAAAAAGGTGTTGAAGGGTTTCGTATGCGCAGTTTTGTGTTGATGACGGGTGTTTTTAAAGCAGCTTTGTTATTCGGTGTTGCAGGCATATCAAGCGGTGCTCTGGCCCAGGGCGCGGGCGTGCTAAAGCCCTGGCCTGCAGACCCTGCTGCCGGAATTCCTGCGCCATGGAAAGCGCAGTACCACCCTGACATTGCGGCGCAAACCCAATTCAAGTTGTTGAAGCAGGGCAATCAAACTGTGTTGCAGGCCGAGGCTGACATGGCCTACGGCTCGCTGGTGTATGCCTTTGCCAAACCCACAGTTTTGAACACTTTGACTTGGCAGTGGCAAATATTGACTCAACCCACCAAGGCGAATTTGCAAACCAAGGCTGGCGACGACGCGGGTGCGAAGGTGTGTGCCTTTATTCAAATTGATGAAGGAAAACTGGGTTTGGGCACCCGCCTTGCATTGGCTGCGGCGCGCACTGTCTCAGGCGAGCGTTTGCCCGCGGCCACCCTTTGTTATGTGTGGGGCTCGCCAGGTGAAAAAGTGGGCCAGGTGTTTGACAACCCCTACACCGACCGTGTGAGAAATATTGTTGTGCGTGATGCGGCCAGCGCCGCGGAGTTGATTTCGGAACGAAGGGATTTGCAGGCCGATGCCCGCAAAGCCTTCGGCAAAGAACTGCCGGAAGGCCCTGTGATGTTCACAGGCATTGCGCTGGGGGCTGATTCAGACAATACCCAATCGAAAGCCAAGGCTTTGTTTGGCAGTGTGCAAGCTCTGTAATTGAGGTGAATGATAAAACTACCTATTTATGGCGATTGCGCAACCCCCCAAAATGAGTAAATTACTTACAAAAGTAAATTAATTTATAGTGCAGACTTGTCTCAAGGAGTAATGTCTGCATGAAAAAATTAATTCTCGCCACCGCACTTTTGCTGCCTCTTTCGACCATGTCCATGACCCTGGACAAAAGTCGACTCTATATGGGGGGTTCTTATTCCAACATTGATTATCAACAGCAAGGCGTGACATTTGATTTATCGACAGTCTCGGTTGTTGGTGGTTATAGGGTTAATCGTTTCGTTGCCTTGGAAGGTCGTTTGGGGCGTGGTCAAAGCAAAGGTAACTTTGCGGGAGCAGTATTTGAGGTTGACCGCTATGTCAGCGCTAATATTGTAGGCACCTACCCGTTGGGAGACGAAAATTTAAGACTTTACGGCAGTTTGGAATACAACGACCTCGAGATCACTGCACAGGGAGCTGGAATACGCGTTTCGGAATCAGGTGATTCGGCGGCTTACGGACTCGGCATTTCATACGTTGTTGGCCCGCTTGAGTATCGAATCGGTTACGAGAATTTCTATGACAAGGACAATGTTAAAGCGGACGGCTACACCATCACCGTGAACTACACTTTTTAATAAGAAGGGGACCTCGGTCCCCTTCTTATTAACACTCGGGCTATTTAGCCCTGATTCAGATTCATGGTCTTCACGATTCGCTCGCAGTACCTGGCGATCTGGTCAATCTCCAGATTGACCGGGTTGCCTGCTTTCAAATGTTTCAATGTGGTCATCTGCACCGTGTGTGGAATGAGGTTGATGTGAATGTCGCATTCGCCTGAATCATGATCATCTACCTTATTGACTGTCAGGCTGACTCCATTCACAGTAACCGAGCCCTTGTAGGCAAAGAAAGGCGACAGGGTTTTCGGTGCCCGAATTTGCAGGTGCCAGCTTTCACCCACTGGTTCGAATTCCGTAACGCTGCCCAAGCCGTCCACGTGGCCGCTCACCAAGTGGCCGCCAACTCGATCCGACAAGCGCATGGCCTTTTCAAGGTTTACTTCACCGGGCTGGCTTAGCCCCACGGTTTTTGACAGACTTTCCTGCGACACATCCACATGAAATGTGTGGTCAGCCATGGCCACAACTGTCATGCAGGCACCTTGGATGGCGATGCTGTCGCCAAGTTTTATATCTGAAAAATCCAGCGTTGGGGCATGCACCGCGAGGCGTACGCCAGCATAGGCAGAATTCTGAAGGGGGTCTACAGATTTGATTTGACCGATCGACTCAATGATTCCGGTGAACATGGGTGCAACTACTCCTGGTTATTTTGAACCCACGTAATTCGCAGGTCTTGTCCAATTTGCTCAAATGAATGAATAGCCCAGCTTGCATAGGCGGGCAGGATTTCTAGTTCGGGCAGGCGGAACAGGCCCTGGCCTGGTCCCAAAAAACGTGGGGCAATGTACTGCACAATTTCATCCACCACACCGGCTTGCAGAAACGAACCATTGAGCCCAAAACCAGCCTCAAGGTGCAATTCATTGATACCGCGCTGTGCCAGTTCTTGTAACAGGCGCAGCAAATCCGTTTTTACTTTGCCTGCATGCAAACCTGCCGCCACTGGGGCCACGTTCAACGCCTCAATATTTGCGGCGTTTGGGTGGGTAAGAAGCCAAGCTGGCGTTTGTGGTTCAGTGTGCGCAATCAGCACGCGCCCGGTTTGTAACAAGCGGGCTTCCGGTGAAATTTCCAGCTTGCTGTCCACGATCACTTTCAGCGGTTGGCGTTCGGTGTCAATACCACGCACATTCAGTTGTGGGTTATCGGCTTTCACCGTGCCAATGCCGCTGAGCACAGCGCAGGCCTGCGCGCGCAAGTGGTGCCCGTGCAGCCGTGCTTCTTCGCCAGTAATCCACTGGCTAACGCCATTATTCAAGGCGCTAACGCCGTCCGCACTGCTGGCTACTTTCAAGCGCACCCAAGGGCGTTTGCGTTCCATACGGCTGAAAAACCCACGGTTAATCCAGCGCGCTTGTTCAACCAGCACACCGTGTGAAGTTTCAATGCCGGCCAATTGTAAAATGGCCATGCCTTTGCCTGCCACCAGCGGGTTGGGGTCAAGAACCGCAGCCACCACCCGTTGAACACCTGTGGCCACTAGCGCTTGTGCACAGGGGCCTGTGCGGCCGTGATGGGCGCAGGGTTCCAGTGTGACATAGGCTGTGCTGCCTTTTAAACAAACGCCACGCGCCTTGGCTTGCGCAATCGCCTGCACTTCAGCATGGCCTTCGCCTGCTTTGGCGTGAAAGCCCTCCGCAATTGCAACCCCATCGCGCACAAATACACAACCTACGCGCGGATTGGGCGTGGTGCTGTACTGGCCCTTCCAGGCCAGGTTCAGCGCATGCTGCATCCAGTGTTCGTCGGTGGGTGAAAGGGTGGCCATGGCCTCAGTTACTTCTCAGTTACTTTTAAGCGCCTTTTTTGGCGGTTGTGCGTGATTTTGGCTTGATGCTGCCCGTGATGTTTTCTGCCGGTGCAGTCAGATGCGCAATTTCTTCTGAGAAGCTTTGCAGGTCCTCAAAGCTTTTGTACACTGAGGCAAAGCGAATGTAGGCCACAGTATCGAGCTGCTTGAGTTGTTGCATCACCAACTCGCCCAAGAACTTGGTGTCCACCTCTCGGGCAGCACTCACCAACAGTTTTTCTTCAATACTTGAAATGGCTTCGTCAATGGCTTCCGCCCGGACAGGGCGTTTGCGCAAGGCGAGCATCAAGCTGCCGCGCAGTTTATCCCTGGAAAATTCGACGCGTGATCCGTCTTTCTTGACAATGGCAGGCAGAAACAGTTCTGCCCGTTCATAGGTGGTGAAGCGTTTGCCGCAACTGCTACATTGTCGGCGGCGCCGAATCGCGTCGCCTTCTTCAGACGTGCGCGAATCGACTACCTGGGTGTCGGCGTTGCCACAAAAGGGGCATTTCATAACGCCGTGGCCCCTTGCTTACTTGTAAACAGGGAACTGGCTGGTCAATTCCTTGACCTTGGCGCGAACGGTGGCCAATGTGGCCTCGTCTTCCGGGTTTTCAAGTACGTCGGCGATCAGGTGACCTACCGCGCGGGCCTGCTCTTCCTTGAAACCACGCGTGGTCATGGCTGGGCTGCCCAAGCGAATGCCGCTGGTGACAAACGGCTTTTCAGGGTCGTTTGGAATGGCATTCTTGTTCACGGTGATGTGCGCATTGCCCAAAGCAGCTTCAGCGGCCTTGCCTGTAATGCCCTTGGCACGCAGGTCAACCAGCATCACGTGGCTTTCTGTGCGGCCAGACACAATACGCAGGCCACGCTCAACCAGGGTTTCAGCCAAAGCCTTGGCATTCAACACCACTTGTTGCTGGTATTCCTTGAATGCGGGTTGCAGGGCTTCGTGGAAAGCCACGGCTTTGCCTGCAATGACGTGCATTAGAGGGCCACCCTGAATGCCAGGGAAAATTGCGCTGTTGATTTTCTTGGCCAACTCTTCTTTCATCAAAATGATGCCGCCACGTGGGCCGCGCAAGCTTTTGTGTGTGGTCGATGTACATACATCAGCGTGCGGCACAGGGTTGGGGTACACGCCAGCAGCAATCAGACCCGCGTAGTGGGCCATGTCCACCATGAAGTAGGCACCCACTTCCTTGGCAATTTTCGCAAAGCGCTCAAAGTCGATGCGCAGGGCGTAAGCCGATGCACCGGCGATGATGATTTTTGGCTTATGTTCACGGGCCAGGGCTTCGACCTGGTCGTAATCAATGGCTTCTTCCTTGTTCAGGCCGTAAGAAACCACGTTGAACCACTTGCCCGACATATTTAGTGGCATGCCATGGGTAAGGTGGCCGCCTTCAGCCAGCGACAAACCCATGATGGTATCGCCAGGTTGCAGCAAGGCAAAGAACACGGCTTGGTTGGCCTGTGAACCGGAATTGGGTTGTACGTTGGCGGCTTCAGCGCCAAACAGTTTTTTCAGGCGTTCGATGGCCAGGTCTTCAACCACGTCTACATGTTCGCAGCCACCGTAGTAGCGCTTGCCTGGATAGCCTTCCGCGTATTTGTTGGTCAGTTGTGAACCCTGGGCTTCCATCACGGCTGGGCTGGCGTAGTTTTCGGACGCGATCAACTCAATGTGGTCTTCCTGGCGAGTGGTTTCCTGCTGCATGGCAGTCCACAATTCTGGGTCGGTTTGGGCGATGCCCTTTTGGCGTTCAAACATAACGATTTCCGGAAAGGATTGGGTTCAAGACAAGCCCAACATTCTAAATGATTTCAAGCGATTCGACCATCGACTTCGTCCATGTTTTGGCCGGGTTTGTCGTTGTTCAGGTGCCCTAGCCAGGCCCACAAAACAACATGTTTGTTTCCCTGCGGGTCAATGTCGATCACATTGAGCGCGCAATTGTGCAGTTGCCACTCGCGCTGCTTTTGCAGTAGCTCGCCAGTGCAGTGCCTGTAGATACAATCGAGTACACCACCATGGGCCACCAGCAAGATTGTTTTGCCCGCGTGGGCGCTGCCAATGTGCTCGAACGTTCCCACCACGCGGCTGTAAAACTGAAACAGGCTTTCCCCGCCTTGCAAGGGGGCATCAGGCACCCGGTTTCTAAGGCCCGCGAATTCTTCTGGGCTCTTGGCTTGCATTTCATCGCCTGTCAGGCCTGACAGATGGCCGTAATCACGCTCCCGAAGACCCGCATTCAACTGCATGGCGGGTGTTCTGGCGCCGTGAATGGTATTTGCCGTGGCGCGCGCCCGAATTAGGTCGCTGCTGATGCACTCATCGTAAAGCGGCACTCCCTGCGTTTCCAGGGAGACGAAGTATTTGCGAAGCAATTGAGCCTGCAAGAGTCCGTGCGCATTCAGGGCGATGTCGGTGTGACCCTGAAACCGCTTCTCCTTGTTCCAGTCGGTTTCACCATGGCGCACCAAGATGAAGCGCGACCCTGCCGGTTTTTTGCTGACAATTGCACCAAAATCAAGAGCTTGGCTGTTCAATTCAGGTGCACCTTGGCAAAGCGGCGTTTGCCTACTTGAATGACATAACTGCCCTTGCCAAGGCGTGTGGCCTTGTCCGACATCTTCTCCCCGTCAATTTTCACCCCGCCTTGCTGAATGTTGCGGTTGGCGTCGCTGCTGCTTTCGCAGAGGTTTGCAGCTTTCAGAATCCAGGCCAAACCGGCGTCTGAATCGCCTTCAGGCAAATTCAGGCTCACTTCGGGCATGTCCTCGGGCAACGCGCCTTGCTTGAAACGTGCTTCGAATTCAGCCAGTGCATCGATTGCGGCCTGAGCGCTGTGGAAGCGCGCAACCAACTCTTGGGCCAGTGCAACCTTGGCGTTGCGCGGGTTCTCTCCTTTGGCGCAGGCCTGTTTCAGGTTTTCAATCTCAGCAAGGGATTTGAAGCTGAGCAGGGTATACCAGTTCCACATCAGTTCATCCGAAATGGACATCACCTTGCCGAACATATTGGAAGGTGTTTCGGTCACGCCGATGTAGTTGTTCTTGGACTTCGACATTTTGTCGACACCATCGGTGCCCACCAACAGTGGCATGGTCAAGATGCACTGCGCACTCTGGCCGTTTTGCTTTTGCAACTCCCGGCCCATCAGCAGGTTGAATTTCTGGTCAGTACCACCCAACTCCAAATCGCTTTCCAATGCCACCGAATCGTAGCCCTGCAACAGTGGGTATAAAAACTCATGAACAGCGATGGGTGTGCCTGATTGATATCGTTTGGTGAAATCGTCCCTTTCAAGCATGCGCGCCACGGTGTAGCTGCTGGCCAGGCGGATCATGCCGTCTGCACCCAGTGGCATCAGCCATTTGCTGTTGAACTCAATTGCAGTGCGTTGTGGATCCAGAATTTTAACGGCCTGCTCATGATAGGTTTTTGCGTTTTCCTGCACCTGCTCCTTGGTCAATGGTGGACGGGTGCTGTTGCGACCCGAAGGATCGCCGATCATCGACGTGAAGTCACCAATCAAAAAAATGACTTGATGGCCCAGATCTTGCAACTGACGAAGCTTGTTGAGCACCACTGTGTGACCCAAATGAATGTCGGGTGCCGTGGGGTCCAAACCCAATTTGATGCGCAGGGGTTTGCCTGTTTTCTCGCTGTGAACTAATTTTTGAATCCATTCGGTCTCAATCAACAGTTCTTCGCAGCCACGCTTGGTCACTTCTAGGGCGTGCCGGACGGAATCAGATAAATTCTCAGTAATTTCCGTAATTTTGGGGGGCCTTCTATCAGGTGACTGGTTCATTTGGCAATCCTTTGTTACACTCTGGCAAACTTCAGTGTTGTATTTTTGAAAATAAAGCTGATTGTGGGCGATCGGCACGTGAAATTTCACACCTTTAAAACTAAAACATGATGCTTCAGAATTTATTAGAGCGAGCAATCGCCGCGTGGGGACAGGGCTTTTCTCTTACCAAGCGCTTTATTCAGTCGGGGTGGCAATATGCCGACTCCGCGCTTCCACAATCTCACAATCATAGAAAGTGGGTCATTGTAGGGTTTTTTTCATTCCCTGTTCTTGGTGCAGTGGTTGCAATCGCCGGCTCTGTTCAAAATTCCCCTGTGGATTCCGCTCTGATCAATTCTGATGTGGTGGTTGAGGCGGTTGAACTCAATCTGGCTGATCAGGGTGTGTACACCTTTGACCCTCTGGTTGCAGAGGAACGGATTCGACGGGGTGACACCTTGGTGGGCCTGTTGGAGAGAATGGGTGTCAACACCGCAGGTTTGGCTACATTTCTGGGACAGGACAAAACAGCACGTAATTTGGTGAATCTGAGAGCCGGCCGTGTATTGACAGTTCAACAAACTGCGGATGGCGATTTACAGTGGCTCCGTTACAAAAGCGGCATTGATGAGGACAGTCAAGAGTCGATCCTGATTCAAAAACGCAATGGTCAATTTGTCGCGAAGCTGGAATCTGTCAACTTTGAAAAGCAGATTGTGTTTCGCTCAGGGCGGATTGAGTCGTCTCTGTTTGCAGCTGCTGACAAGGCCGGAATGCCTGATTCAGTGGCCATTCAACTGACTGAAATTTTTGGTTCAGACATTGATTTTCACCGTGAACTGCAAAAAGGTGACGAGTTCAAGGTGGTTTATGAAGACCTGACACTTGAGGGGCGTTCTGCGCGCTCTGGCCGGGTGTTGGCAGTAGAGTTTGTGAATAACAACAAGCCGTACAAAGCGTATTGGTTCGCACCCAGTGGTAATCGCAATGCTGGTTATTACAACGAGGAAGGTCGCAGTCTGAAAAAGTCTTTCTTGCGTTCGCCGCTCGCATTCTCCCGCATTTCCTCCGGTTTTACTCCGCGTCGTTTTCACCCCATTCAGCAACGCTGGAAAGCTCACAACGGAGTCGATTACGCGGCGCCCACCGGTACTCCAATCATGGCTACAGCCAGTGGCACCGTGAAGTTTTCGGGCTGGCAAAACGGGTATGGCAATTTTGTAGAAATCCAGCATCACAGCGGTTATAGCACGGCTTACGCTCACCTTTCACGTTTTGGCAAAGGCGTTAAGGTTGGCCAAAAAGTAGAGCAGGGCGATGTGATCGGGTATGTGGGTGCTACTGGCTGGGCAACCGGACCACACCTGCATTATGAATTCCGGGTCAACCGGGTTCCCAAAAACCCCCTGAGCATCACTGTGGCTCAGGCTGAACCACTGGATCGCAATGCATTCAGTGAATTCAAGCGGGTGCAGCTGGCGCTTGACCGCCGCATGGAGCTGGCCACTGCCCAACGTTTGGCGCGTGCCCAGTAAGCCATGATCGCCTTGGGCGCCATGTCTGGCACCAGCACGGATGGTGTCGATGTAGCTGCGGTTCAAATTGATTCCAAAACTCAGGACATGCGGTTCCTCGGCGTGCTTAGCGCCGAGTTTCCGCCGGCTTTGAGGGAAACACTCCTGCTGCTGCAAGAAATCCCGCCTCGTTTTCCTTTCAGTTCCGATCCAATCGCGATTTTCTTGCAAGCCCGTAAAGATCTCACCGAGCTGTATGCGGGCACAGTCAATGAGCTGTTGTCCTTTCTGGGACTAGAGCCTGGTGACGTGCGCGTGTTGGGTGCACATGGTCAAACCCTCCGGCACAGGCCCGATCTTGGGTACACCTATCAAATGCTGGACGGGGCCTTGCTGGCCTGTAGAACCGGGATTGATGTGGTGAATGACTTGCGTTCCAAAGATGTTGCACTAGGTGGCCAGGGAGCCCCGCTCGTTCCGGCTTTTCACCTTGCGTGGTTAAACGGCAAGGGCATTTATGACCAAACCGCCGTGGTGAATCTGGGTGGTTTTTCAAACCTGACTGTATTGAATGGCCAAGGGCAAGCGTTGACCGGTGGGGACTGCGGACCAGCCAACTGTTTAATGGACCTTTGGGCTCAGCGCGCTTTCAGCTTGCCGATGGACAGTGACGGTGAAATTGCTGCCATGGGCAGCCCGGACTATGCCTTGCTGGAGCGTTTTTGGACGCATCCTTTCTTTCACCAACCTTGGCCCAAGAGCACAGGCCGTGATGATTTCAGCGCGCAATGGTTTGAGACTTGCCTTGCAGACGCCACCGATCTTTCTTCTGAAGACATCATGGCAACCCTGCTGGCCTTGGCAGTAAGGGCAGTGAAGTCGTGTTTGCCCGTGTTGGTTGAGCAGGTGTACGTGTGCGGCGGCGGTGCAAAAAACAGCACCTTCATTCACCAGTTGCGCTGCGAATGCGCACCAGCGGATTTCTTGCCAATTGAAAACCTGGGTTTGCCTGCGCAGGCAGTCGAGGCTGCTGCTTTTGCCTGGCTTGGTGCGCAGTATGTGCAGGCTGCGCCTGGTAATTGCCCATCGGTGACTGGTGCAAGTCGGTCTGCCATTCTGGGGGCCTTGCACTGCGCTCGGTAGCCCCACTCGTTTTCTCAGTTTAGTGGGTCAGTAACGATTTGCTGCCCAAGGTTTTGCCTTCGTTTTGAGAACTTTCGGTCGGCACATTGAACAGGGCCGAGGCCTTTTCCCGGGCTGGAAATAATTCAGAAATCACACCGAGGCCGATCTCGGCTTGGCCAGGAATCAAGGGAATTCGAATCATTTCACGACCAAATTCGACTTGCGGGTTGTTTTCCAGGCTTGCGTTGTAGATCAAAATGCAGCAGGGTTCGAAATCAAGCAGAGAACCCAACAGTTTCAATTGCTCAATTGCGTGCGTTTTTTGGGCTGGGTCGCCAGTATAAAGAATGTAAACAGGTGACATGCCTTTGCGTAAAGCGGTGAGGTAAGCGCGATATGCGCCGTTCAGGCTGAACTCGACTTTGTCAAATCCCTGAATTGGAAGTCGGCGCTGAATTTCCAGCAGATGGTCGTGGTTCATGGCCATCACTTGCGCTTCGAATGCAGTTTGAGGGTTATATGCTGGTCGCTTGTTGCGGTGACTAATTTCGGCTTCTTCCGGCAATATGACTTCGAAGACAGAGCCTGCCAATTTGCCGTTGTAGTATCGATTTCGGCATTCGGTTTTGGCGAGTATTTGTTCGCTCAAATCCCGGACTATGTTGGAACCGTGACCCCAACCTTTGTTGTGCGCAGCAACTTTATTGTTCTCAACACCCGAGCCAGTATCTACGATTTGGATACACACCCGCCCTTTTCGCCTGCGTAGACCCACCACTACGCCCCCTTTGTTGGTGTACTTGATGGCATTGTCCAGTCCGTTGCGAATGATCTTGGCCAGGGCGTCCTTGTTGCTCATTACATTAATTTCGCTGGGCACATAACGAATCTGAAGTTCCTTCACGTCGGCCAGCATTCTGTATTCTTCAATCAATGGGCCAAGTATGTCGTGAATTGCAATCGGCGTCATTGGGGCGGCGTTGTCGTCCTGCGGGTATTTGATTGCATTGCCCAATTGATCAAAGAAGTCTTCCAGCATGTTTTTTAATGCTTTTTGAGCCGTTTGAATGTGTTGGTATCTGGCTGTGACTTCCGGGTCTTTTGAAATGGCTTTGCCCACGCTGGCCAGTATGCCCAAGGTGCTCAAAGGTTGGCGCAAATCATGTCGAAAGTCTTTTAATACCCGACGCCCCCGAAAAGCGAACTTCATGATGTCTTGGTCAATTTTTGTTTGCCTGTCCAAGCCTTTTTTCGTGCGGGTTCGTGAAAAGTCCTGAAACACCATGTGAAAAACGCAGGTACCGAGCAAGACATAGAACAGAATCTTGACCATGCTGAAATCGATTAGCAATGCGAGTTCAGTTGATGTGGAGGCATGAAACAGGCCGTTAATGATACAGTACAGCAAACTGAAATACACAGCTTTGATCAAGGTAACCTTGGGCAAGTTGCTGTAGGTTTTGGTGATTGCCAACAGGCAAATGGCCTGAACGCCGATAAACGCGGGATACACCAAACCAGACGTTGTAAACATGTCGGCGATTGCTGTAATGCAGCCAATCGAAAACGGGACCAGCGCAGAACGTTCAGCGGCCACAGCACCTCTTTTTCGCCCCAGAAAAGCGCTTCCAAAAAACAGAAATGATCCCGCCTGCAGAGCAGCATGAACTGGCGTGCCGTGTTGAAGTACTTGGTTTGTGTCGTGCCCCAGTATCACGAACCCAAGCAGTACCACGCCAATGACAGCGGCAGCATTTTGCCGCTGATTGGGAAGGTGGTTTGCAAAGAACGGGTATAAGGCAATACCCAGCAATACGGCGAGCCCTGATAGTGAACTGTCTGTCATTTTATAGTTATAGCAATGGCCGGCTTTTGTCGGCTTTTTGGTTTCTACACCAAGGCTGAGGCATTGAGTCGCGGAATTTTGCGATAAAGACTGACGGCCTGGGTTCTATTTTTCACATTCATGTGATCATACCCTTGACCAACAAACTTTGACATTTAGCTAAACCCGCATGAATACAAGGCTTACGGGGAACTGCAAGAATGTCAAAGAATCGGGCAAAGATTGACAATGATAGACATTTTCTTGTCAGAGAAATTGAGGCGATACAGCGTCACAAGCCTGTCGCTCGGCGGGATTAACCGCCTCGCCCCTCTCAGGTTCGGGGCAAGCGACAGCAGGCTTGTTCGAGACGCGCATGGCCGCCTTATACCTCGCCTTCGGCTCGGGGCTATGCGCTGCAACGTGGATAAGCCACGGGCACTTTTAAAGTAATCATGGAGGTGATGAATTCAAGCGTCATCAAAGAGTTTGACGACTGCGCCTTGAGGCACCCATCTGTCCAGTTGTGATTTCAAGCGCACAACTTCTTGGCGTAGCTTTTCAGCTTCGCTCTTGTATCGGTCTCGGGATTCCTCAACCTCTTGAAGCTTGGACTTTGAGTACCTTTCATTAGACAGCAGAGTAAGGATGTGAGCTTGCAGAGACAGATTCTCGCTCTGCACGTTGGTCAGCAGGGTTTCAAGCTCCTGCTTTGCGCTAACAACCTTCTCCTTTTCTTCCTTCAGGTTTGATAGAGCAACTTTGTGTTTACCCTGCTTCTCAATGAGATAAGTGACTTGTGCAAAGGCTTCAGGGAAGCGGTCTTCCCGAAATGAGCCTGCCGTCTTTCCTGCTTCAACACACACGGAGTTAATGGTGAGCTTCTTGCCTTGCTTTTCCAGCCGTTGGGCTGCTTCAACGAAGAATTGACCTTTGATTTCTGCTTGCTCGCTCATTGATTCACTCCTCGAATTTTTGCTAAGGTCTTCTCAGTTTTGTCTATTTGCAGGGCATAGTGTTTCTCAAACATTGAGCCCGTGCTGTAGCCTGATTTGGCAGTCTTTAGGTACTCAATGTGGTTCAGTAGTTTCCTCTCGTCTTTGGGCGTAAACACTGAGTTTTCGCACCCGATGCACTGGGTGTCATTGGTGATTTTGATTTTGTCGCAAGCCTCTCGCTTGGTACACCAACCAATCGGAGATTCTTTGAAGGCAGTGCGACCATCCACAAATGCCTGTTTGGTGTATTCACGGTCTTCCTCCAAAATAATTGACCCGCCCTCTCGCTTAATACGTTTGAATACACTGCCTGCGCCACCTGCAAGGGGTCCAGTCTGATTAAGGACTCTCTCTTCAAAGTCATCAAATTGCTTGAGTCTTTCGTTTATCTCTACGAGTTCCACCAGTCCTCGAATACCTGAGATGTATTCGTTTTGAACTGGGCTTGCCAGTAGGTCTACAGCCCAGACAGAGCCTCGTCGGTAATACTCCTGCATCACAAGGCCAAGGTGCTTGAACTGAGCAGTCATTGCGCCAATTGCTACCTTGTTAGACCGCGCTGTGTAAACGGCAAGAGAACGCCTGAGTTGGTGGGTATGTAATGGCCAGGTTGAACCCACTTTGAACTTCTTTCTGAATTCCGGGGTAAATGACTGGAATCGCTCAAGCTCTTTAAGGTCAGACTCTTCAATCGTGATGTTAGGAATGATATTCAGAAGGCGTACAAGCACCTTATCAAAAGGGCTTGTGTTGACCTTGAAGTCAACGGTCGAGAGAATTTTGCCTGGTGAACCCTTTTGTGGAAATAAGGACATCAGCCCTTCTTCAATTTGTACCCCGTGGTATGCCGCAAAGTAGCGACCGATGGTTTGCGCGACATCCACTGCCACCTGAACTATGTCATTGGTCACCCACATTGTATTAATTGCACCCATCCGAGTTAGCTTACTGGTAAGCCCTCTGATTACGGTGATTTGCTTGCCTTTGGATTCAATTTTCCCAAGGCACACATAAGGAAGTGAACGCACTTCCATGTCGCGCATACCCGTGAAGCAATGAATCCAAAGCCTTGTGGCTAATTGAACCACCATCACCAATTTATCGAGTTCTTTGAGGTTTGGTTTATGGCTGTACTTCCTTAGCCATTCGGTAAGCCCAACGTCTTCAAGTAGCGATTCAACTGTATGAGTATTTTTTAATTTGCGATATCCGCCCTTGGTTGTGCTCAGAATAACCAACTTCTCTTTACGACCTCCCGCATAGGGCAGAGCATCAATCTTTTCATAAAGCGCAATAAGTTTATTGGCGATGTCTTGCTCCACAAACTCATTGAGTAAGTCTGAAAGCCCAGTTATCAGGTTGCAGTAAATCCGTGAAGGAATGACCGAGGTTTGGTTGCCAACCTCATAAGCAATGTTGGTGCTATTCAACGCATTGATTAGCTTTTCAGAAGGGGCCCCAATCGATGATGCCTTGAAGTCGAAAGCGTCGAATGAGTTTGATTTTCCATTTTAAATTTTGAAGGGTCGCTGGGGTTAAGGTGACTGCACTGTGGACTAAATCGGCAATCCACTTTTCATCACTTAACGCTTCTTTGATGGAAATGCCGTGGTTTCGAGCGAAATCGTAGAAAGGCTTAAAATTCGATGGCTGGCACTTTGAAATAGAACTCGCCGAGGTTGCGTGTCGGTTCAGCCAGAGATGACACAACTCTTTTATTTCTTGTCGCTGTGGGTTTTCAAACGACTCGAAGTTGAAGTAATAGTTTTGTCTTGCAGTTAAAGGTTTGTACAAATTTAAATCCCAGAAATTCTCTGAGAAGTAAACAGGTTCGAGTGCCCCATCAATTTTAGGTTTGTAGCCCACAATGATGTCTTCAGGCTCTTGCTTTGGTTCTGAGTATGCAGGCGGTATTGCCGCTTCACCCAAGTCAAAGGCAGGGGTCCCTATCAGTTCGTTAAAAGCACTCACAGCGCACCTCCTGCTTGGTATCCATTGAGTTTTAAGGTTCGCATGTAGACTGCCCAGAATTCATCAAGGTCTCCAACCGCACATGCTGCTTTGATGGCTTCGACCCTGCTGGTCAATGACGGGTTCTTATGAAGCATGGCTTTGATGACCTCTTCGATGCGGTGTAAAAGGGCTGCAAAGCGATGAGCGAAGTCCCCCTCGTCCATGCCAATGTGCAAGGTTTCAATGACAGCCTTCAGGCTTAAGAGCTTCTTTAAATCGATTTCATCGGCATGGGCACCGTAGTGCTTGCAAAAAAGACACGACTCCCATTGTCCACACACAGGTTGGGTGACAAGTTCGGTGAATCCTTCGGCCAACTCAGCAGACAATCCGCTCTCGCTTTCGCATGCACCAGAGGCAGTGGTACGGTCTGCTTCTCGATGTTCCTTCATGTGAACTTTAATCGTATGTTCAGTCCTGCTTTTCTCAATACAAGCATCGTGCAGTTGACCCAAAAAGTTCGACAAGGGCTCAGCCATTTGTTCCAAGGTTTCAACCGAATACTGCGTGGCGGTTTGTGGCTCATTTTGCAGCATCATTGAAATGATTCCGTTGACATCGCCCGCGTGGACTCCCATTTGCTGGGCGACCTTGCCCATCTTTCGAGCGTAGAAGCGACGCAAGGCTCGGGCCTTAAAGACTTTGCCGCCCAGAGCTTGAATCCACAGCTTTGACAGAGGCTTCGTGGAATTAACAGCTTTATTCGACTCGGGTTGGCAATCAGGAAAGAGGAAGGGGTTGTTTGGCGGGGCAATTATCTTTCGAACTGCAAGGTACTTTTCAAAGATGGGTTTGTGCTCAGAGCCCATTTCCACAATGATTTCCTTGCCTTTGGCCCGACCCTTTTTGCCCACCCGATAGGTGGTTTTGTTCAAGCGGTTGATTTCGAGTTCATTGGCTTTCAAGCCCAGCAGCACAGATTCATTTTGGCCCGTTGACAACACCATGAGGTAAAACCCAATCAGAGCAAAGGCTCTGTATTGACTTTCCACCGTTACACTTTTGTAACCACTCTTGTTGAAATCTGTCCGTGTACCTATCAGCCAGCCCCATTGTTCGCTATCAATGACTGCCTTATTTTTCTGAACGTAAATTTGATGATGAGCATCAATCACTTCAACCAAGTGGTCGTGAAACCGCTCAATGGCTTCGTTGTCTTGAGCCTTTTTGACAGCGTAGGCACTATTCTTTTCGCCGATATGTTCTGCCCAACTTTTAACAGTCTCCTCATCTAGGCCCGTGCAAGCCATGATGAGCTGTCGGGCAGAGTATTGGTAGGCTCTTGCCCCATTGTTACTCATGCCCTTTGAGGATGGGTTGGGTTTGCCAGTTTGGCTCTGCATCACTGTATGTTTGAGGTGCAAGGTGTACGCGCAGTACATTGCTTTGAGACTTTCGGTGTTCTCGAAATCAAGGAGATGCTTGCCACTGGAGAGATAAACCTTGTCTATCCAGTCAAAGACACATCTGAAGTAGTTGACCGAATTCAACTTAGTCTTTGCTGATGCTTCGAAATATTTCTCGCAGAGAAAGTCAATGAGCCTGGATACCACCGCACGTCGCTTTGGAATCAAGGTCTCAGGATTTACCGACCATGTGTGTCTGTTACCCACAGCTCCCTTTCTTCGTTGCCCGAAGCACACCACGCCCAGTGGGGTTTTAAAGTGCTTGCCAGCTCCATCAATTCCACAATCAATGAGCGCTCGTTCGGGGTGGAGGACGTGCTTTCGTTCGAACTCGATAGTGACTTCAATGGGGTTTGGCCAAGGCACTTCGGTGATGTGTTTTTCGGGTGCGTTCATTTTTTACTCCTAGGATTAAATGCCTACACCCTTTGGAGCCAACATGCTAAGGCTGTACTTGTGTAAAAGTTGGTCTTTGAAGGCAGCCGTCACTGGGCTTCTGCGGAACTGCAAATATTGCTCCGTGGTAGCCAAACTGGAGTGCCCTAGTGCCTTGCAAACAACCTGCAAGCAATCAGTGATGGTGATGGCTTCCTGAGCGCCGCCAGCCTTCAGTCTTGCGTTTTCTTGCACCATGAAGTCAAGCTCAAGGTTGAGCAGATTGACCGCAAAAGTGGCTCTCAGGTCATGGAAACTGAAATCAGGAAAGTTCGGATGCTCCTTCCGAATAGCCTTTTTCAAATTAAGAACTACCACCTGCAAAGTGTTTCCCTTCTTGGTTTTGGCAGGTTTGTCGTCCAAATTCGAAGACTTGAACTTGTCGTCAAGTGTGATGGGGTAATCGTTTTCACCCATACGGTCTAATTTCTCTTGGCGACTGGTCAGAAACGGTGCTCCGTGGGAACTTAGAAACACATAGTTGTTCTCGGTGTCACCGTAAAACGACCTCTGCCTTCTTTCTTTGGCCAACGGCGATTCAATGTAGGTCAGAAGGTCTTGCCTTAGCTCTGAAGACATCTGCAATTCATAGGACTTCTCAAACTTTGAGTCCACCAAACTATTCTTTCCGATTTCAATGTAATACGTGCCGTGAACACTTTGTGCATCCAACAACGACGACCATCTCAGTGTGCAGACTGTTTGTAAACGTGCTCCCGTTTCGGTTGCAACCCTAAACATCAGTTGGTAGCAACGGTCAAGTTTGACTACTTCTTGCCATAAAATTTCCTGCTCCTTCGGTGTTAAAGGAGTAAGCAATCCACCATCATTTACCTGCCCTGGTCTAGCCACTTTAGGTGCGATAGGCACAGCCAAATCCGTGGTTGTTAATGCAAGTTGCTTTGCAAAACCTTCATTGTTGGTGATTTGTATGAATGCAGTTCTTGCCGTGTGTGTCCGTTCAAACATCACATCGTCTATCAAATCCCAGTTGCTCAACCCTCTGTAAAAGTTGATGACGCAACTCATTCGCTTCTGTGCTGTTGAAGCCTTAATTTCTCCATTTTTGCAACGTCGAATCAGGTCTGCACGATAAAGGTAGGTTGGCCTGTCGAACTTATCCACAGGCATCTCCAGCGGGTCAAGCGACTCTTCTTCTAGGAAAGCTGCGTAGTCCAACAAGCTTCGAGCGTTGGAATAGATGGTCTCTGAGTTGTAAGCAGACACTCCCACTTTGTCTTCTGCATACTTCACCAAGTATGAGTTACCAAGGCTCCAGGGCTTACCCGAGGAAAGATAGAGAAAGGGGAAGTCTGGGTAGAACCCTTTGATTGAAAGAGGTTTGGACTGCAATTGACCCACGGCGTCGATGCAAAAGCGCTGTGGGACAAACTGGGGAATAGTGCGAAGAAAAGGAAGGTTTTTCACAAAGTAAATTCAGTAAAGTTACTGCTGTATAAGTATACAGTAAAACTGAATTAATTTGTCAAATTAATTATTTCAGCGTATCGCTTCAAAAAAATAATTCATCGGTACGTGTGAAAATTTCGCGCAAATGTGTTTTTATCGTTTCAGGTGACAAATCAAGCTTACGGGCGATTTCCTTATTGGAAAGGCCCGAGGCCAAGAAGTGCATCACTTGTTGTTGCTTGTGGGTTAACTGAATGCCGTTATTTTGGCCCAGTCGCCCAGTGATGTGCTCGCCGTTGGTTTGGCGGTTTGATAGCGCATTGGGACGCCACTGAACCTGAACACCTGCGCGGGTGAGCGCTTCCAGTAATACTGCCGAAGTTTGCTCAAACCCTTCGGACTTTGACAAAGTCCAGGAAGGGGCATACTGGTTGGGCACTACAGAATGAAGAAGCGTGTCATCGCCACTCATGATCAAGGTGGGCAGGTTGGCACTCATTAAGGCCAGCGTGTCGATCACATCTTGACCCTGGCAATCTGGCAAACGCAGATCAGTGATGACCAGCGCAGGTGAGTTTTTACTGAATAACTCTTTGGCGTGTGCAATGCTGGCCGCGCAGAGTATGTCTGCGTTGGTCGCCACGAATTCAACCAGGTCTTTGATGCCTGTTGCGAAAAGTGGGTGATCCTCAATAACCAGGATTTGGTTTGATGGCATGAATGTCTCCTCCCGAGGAAAAGCTAGTTTAAAAGGTGTCACCAGATGTGAGCATATGAACATCTTTATTGGATTAACACCTTTTTCCAACCCTCTTTAGGGGGAGTTAATCGTCTCGGGTCCGTGCAGTCAATACGCAAAACCCGTAATTACAGTAATAATTTTGCAAGTTACTTGGTTCTGTCAGTTCTTTTCATCGTGTTCGGGTCCTATTTCACTGGCTTGCAGACTGTTAAGCTGTGAACAGGCTGCTTTTCATTACAATAACGGGGTAGGTCAGGAAGTTGACTAATCCAGACTAGGCTCGAGCAAAAACCATGAGAACAAGATTAAGCGCTGCGACCAAGCCGGTAGACGAAACACAGGCCAGGGTGCGACGCAAAGAACAGACACGCCAGAATTTGATGCAGGCTGCGCTTAACCTGGTGGGTAATGGGAGCAGTTTCACCGCTTTGGGTATTCGGGAAATTACCCGAGAAGCCGGCGTGGTGCCAACTGCGTTTTATCGGCACTTCAAAACCACCGATGAACTTGGGCTGGCGCTTGTCGAGGATGGTGGAATCACTTTGCGGCGATTGTTGCGAGAGGCTCGCCAGGCCAGCCTGCCCGGTGAGGACATGATTCGGCACTCGGTGAGTGTGTTTGTGACTTACCTGAAGCAACATCACCTGGAGTGGCGTTTTATCAGCTCGGAAAGGTCTGGCGGCTCGCAGTCCCTGCGCAATGCCATACGCAATGAAATTGCACACTTCACCAACGAAATGGCCAGCGACCTGCGCCTGTTGAATATTTTCCCCGGCTTGTCCACACACACGCTGACTTTGATTTGCAGTCTGGTGGTTACGTTGATGATGAATTCGGCCACTGATTTTCTGGACGTCAGGCCAGATCAACCGCAAATTGAAAAAGAAATGCTCGACAATTTTGTGAAGCAAATTGTGATGGTGTTTCTTGGTGCGGCGCATTGGGAAGAAGAGCCCACGCAGTCACTGCTTAGTGGTTTGTCCAAACCAAAATGACCAAGCCGATTGTTTACGTTGATTTGGACGGCACGTTGAGCCCATCGGATGTGCTGCTCGAAAGTTGCCTGTTGCTGCTAAAGCAAAACATTTTCTACGTCTTTCCCATGTTGTTGTGGGCCATTCGGGGTGCCTGGGTTTTTAAAACCGAGGTAGCCAGGCGAATAGATCCTGTATTGGATCAGCTGCCAATTGATCCTTTGGTACTCGAGCGACTGAATCAATTGAAGGCGGCTGGCCATGAATTGGTGTTGGCCAGTGCTTCGACGCGTCGTGATGTGCTCAAGATAGCCGCACGCTTGGGCCTATTTGCTCGTGTAATCGCCAGCGAGCACAGTAATTTGAAGGGCCAGCAAAAACTGGCAGCCATTGAGGCAGACAGCCATGGGCAACCCTTTGTGTATTTTGGTGATGCCCCAGTCGATATTCCAATCTGGAAAAAGGCTGCACTGGCATTTGGCGTGAATACTTCTTCAGGTACCCGCCGCAAGGCGATGGCGGCTGGTATTGAACTGAGCCGGCTTGATACGCGCAGCACCGGCATCAAGGTGTGGCTTAAAGCCATGCGCCCGCAGCAGTGGGCCAAAAACGGTTTGCTGTTTCTACCTTTGATTGCCGCGCATGAAACCGATTTCGCCCTTTGGGGCAAGATGATGTGGGGTTTCTTGGCGTTTGGCTTTTTGGCGTCCTCTACTTACATCTGGAACGACCTAATGGACCTGAATGCGGATAGGCAACATCCGCGCAAGCGCCATCGCCCCATGGCCAGCGGTGCGCTCAGCATTGGCAAGGCTTTCTTGTTCATGAAGTGTTTGGGCATAGCCGGCTTTGCAGTGGCCTGGCTTGCAGTGGGCTGGCAATTTACGCTGGTGCTGTTGGTGTATACCGTGGTTACACTGCTGTACACCTTTGTATTCAAGCGCACGGCCTTCGTTGATGTGTTGCTGTTGGCCATGCTTTACACGGTTCGCGTGATTGCAGGCGGCGTGGGCACCGGCATTGAGCTTTCCAGCTGGCTATTGGCCATTTCACTCTTTGTGTTTCTAAGTTTGGCTTTGGTCAAACGTTGTGCCGAACTGGAGTTCTTGCAACTTGAGGGCACTCAGCCGCAGGGACGCGGTTACCGAATGAGCGATTTGAGTTACCTGGTGTCTATGGGTATCTCAAGCGGTTTTGTGGCTGTATTGGTATTGGCTTTGTATGTGGACAGTCAAAATGGTTCGACGCTGTATGCAACACCCGAATTTTTGTGGGGTATTTGTCCCCTGTTTTTGTACTGGTTGATGAGAATCTGGATCATGACTTCTCGCAAGGAAATGATCGATGATCCGGTGCATTTCGCCATTCACGATCGCATCAGTTGGGGCTTTTTGGCCTCAGTGGGTTTGCTTGTGTACCTGGCTTCCTGAGATATCCAACACCATGTCGAGTCATTTCTCTTTGTCCCGGCCCCAAGGGCCCGAGTTGACGCTAAAAACTGCCAAAAGCGTGTTTGGCTGGACAGTATTGCTGACCGCCGTAATCAAACTTTGGCTGGCGTGGTTTTTCCCCATGACTGGCGACGAGGCTTTTTTCCATTTGTGGTCGACTGACCTGAATTGGGGCTACTACGATCACCCGCCCATGGTGGGTTGGTGGTTGTGGGCGCTAAGCCATGTGGGCAATGAACCTGTTGTGATTCGCAGCCTGACCTTGTTGTTGACCACTGTAATCGCCTGGGGTGTGGTGCTGTTGGCCCGTGAGTTGTTGCCGCGCGAGCAGGAGCCCCGAGCCTGGTTGGCTGGTGCCGTTTATTTGTCTATGCCAGTGTCCTGGTTTGCCGTATTTGTAACCACCGATACGCCTTTGATCTTTTTCATGGGCCTGGCCATATTCACCTATGTGAAGGCGATTCGTGCTGAATCGGGTTCGGCAATGTTTCTCGCCGGGTGCTTTCTTGGCCTTGCCTTTTTGTCCAAATACTTCGCTGTTCTATTGGGTTTTGCCTTTGGATTTCATTTGTTGTTTCAGCCGCAGCGTTTCAAATACCTGTTCTTGTTGTTGGCGGGCGTGTTGCCATTTGCCAGTGTGAACATTGGCTACAACCTGCACAATTGCTGGAATAACATCATGTTTAATCTGGTGAATCGGCACGAGGATGCACAGTTGGGGTCGGGTACGGTGTTGACCTACCTGGGCATGATGATTTATCTGATAACACCTTGGGCACTTTGGAGTTTACTCAAGGGTAGCCGGGTTTGGTTGCGCCAAAGTGCGCTGGCCTTTGCCTTGCTGGTGCCACTGGCTCTATTTCTGCTCATCTCCCTTGAAAAAACAGTGGGCTTGCATTGGGTGTTGGGTTTTCTGCCCATTGCTTTTGTGCTTTTGGCACTGTGTACACAAGGTGTTTGGATGAGGCGTTACATTGGTTTTAATGCTGTGTTGTCGATTCCTCACCTGGTGTTGTTTGGCTTGTTGATGCACGCCGATGTGTCGGTTTGGCCGAAAAAAGACTTTCAGGAAGACGTGTTGTTTCACCGGAATATGCCAGCCATTCTTGCTGAACTTGGCAATGGTATGCCAGCCAATGGTGTATTGACCACCATTGCCTATTCGCCTGCGGCCCTGATGACTTATCACTACGGCAAAGTGGTGCCTGTTTTTGGCCCTGGCAAATACCACGCGCGCAATGATGACACCTTTGTGGACTGGCGGGAAATGGATGGCAAACCCATTCGGATTGTGGCCAAAGCCAAGCCAATTGACCCAGCGCTTTACCAGGATTACCTAAGCAACGTTTCAGTAACAACGCAAACGATCGAGGGTGTGCCTTTCACGATTGTGGATGGTAGCAACTTCAATTACCAACGGTTCAGGGATGTGGTATTGCGCGAAGCTGTGGAAAAGTACTACCAAATTCCATCGACATTGCCTGTGCTTGATTGCCCGTTTGCACGCAAGTATGGATTTGAGGAAGAATGCCGCCTGGAGCCCCAGGCGGCAAAAAACTAGTTGACTTGTTCAACAATGGTTTGCCACTTCAGTTCGCCTTTCAGCAAATTTTGTTGCTCGCCTTCCTTCTGCTTCACCGGAATTACCCAACTGCCGGTTTCTGATGTTTTCACAGGTTTTTTGTTCAGTCGCGGGTCTGCGTAAGTCACAGTTCCGGTTTCTGACACTTTCACCCAGGGCGCTTGTTCAGTGCCAGGACTATGAAACAGTTCCACTGAACTGGCCCAGTCATGCATGCTGTTTAGCCAGACTCCGTCTTCTCGAAGCTCGAGGAATGGTGCACCTGATCATCCAGCACCTGAAATTCACTTTTCGCTGTGCCCATGCGGCTGAGCATTAAATTGTTGCCACTCAGCCCAGGCACCATGCATTCAGGCCAGTGAATTCGGGTTCATTGACCAACAACGGGCGCCAGTAACCTGTCATAGGCTCGGCCTCAATGCGTTCAATTCGAACGCTGATGGGTTTGCCGTTGGCGACCATGGCCAGATTAAAGTGGGCAAGGTCTTCCTTGATCAAGCGGGGATCGTACCAACCATAGCCAGGCTGCTTGTCGAGCAGAACCCAATTCGGTTTTAACTTTGGGTTGTCTTTAAGGCGTTCGGGGATTGGGCCACCACCGGGTTGTCGGGAACGGTGCCAACCAGTTGCGTTTAAATCGGCATACAGTTTGTCACGGTCAAATCGCAAAAAAGCGCGTTTGTCCTCGCCCAGTATTTCAACACGCTGTTGACCATCGGTGGCCAATGCAAATTGATAGGCATTTGTTTTAACCACTTGCAACGAAAGGCCTTTGGGCAATTTGGCTTTCGCACTTACAGTGGGAATTCCACCCTCCGAACCGTGTTCGGCGTGTGCTAAAACTGTGGTGCTGACAAAGGGGCTTGAAATTAGCAGGGTAGAAAAAGAAAACGCCAGGCATGCGCCCAGCGTTTTCTTCACCCAATTCGATTTAACGACGGGCATTGGCAGTCATCACTCCTTGTCCATTGCCATGCTTCAACATGAAGCTGACAGCTTTGGACGGCAACAGTGAACCATCCGCCTGCTTGGTGCGCACAAAGGTCATGTAAGCACCTTGTGGAACCACAGCGGCCTGATCTGGAATGGTAAAGCGCACACTTTGACCTGTTACAGACAGCTGGGTTTTAGGAATAACAACAGTGCGCTGATCTGCATCGGTCAAGTGAGTTGTCACTGTGTGGCGTACCAAGGTGACTGAGTCGATCTTGCTCATGTCCGTACCGGGTGCCATTTGCAGTGTGACTTGTTGACCTTTGCGGAATTCACGCATCATTGTTTTACCGTCGCCAGCTGGTGTGGCGTTGCCACCTGCAAAACCGATCAAGTTGGGGCGGTTTGGATTGTTCACATAAGGTGGTGAGTAAATCTCGAATGAGGGATCACGACCATCGTTGGGTGAAAAACCAAATGCAGCCAAATTGATGTTCTTCAGGTACAGGGTGGAAATGGGCGCGTGGCCACCGATCAGCACGCGACCGTCTTGCATCAGCAATGCAGTGTTGTGATAAGTGCGGGGGTTGTTGGCCACTGCCATTTGAGTCCACTTCTTGGTAACCGGATCAAAGCGTTCTGCGGTTTTACGTGGGAACTCCACGCCGGGTGCAGCAACGCCATCGCGGTCACCACCACTGAACACCATCACAGAATCATCGGGCATCAACACACCGGAACCATACCAGCGAGTCTCGTTCAGAGAACCAGTAACTTCACTTTGGTAATCAACAATGTTGTCACCTTCTGTTTTCACGGTGTCAATACGTGAGGAGGCTACCGCTACATATCCACCTGGCGAGGTCAAGCCGACCAGTGGGAGTACACCGCCAGCAGTCAGGAAGCTGGCCTCTTTGTACTGGCCTTGAGCGTTGGGGCGCAACGGCATCATGATTGAGAATGTTGAACCGCGCATGCCTGCACCAACCACTTTCTGCAAGGTTTGCTCAGGGTTTCCCGTGGTCACTGTGCTCAAGAGTTTTTGTAGCGCTTGAGGGCTCTTCATGGGCGCGCTCATCAAGGTTTTGGTGAGTGCGCTCATGGCTGCGTTGGGGGCAGTCAATGGATTCAGGATTTGGGTGAGTGACTCCAGACCAGCATCGCTGAACTTCAGCGGGAAGCCAGCGTAGGCCAGATCAGACCAGGTTTGGTTGGCTGGGTTGTAAGTGGCTGCAATATTCCACAATGGCTGGTCGTAAGACTGACCAAACGGGTTGAAGGCCTGGCCACCAGCGTTGTAATACACATGGCCGTTGGGCAGCAGGTGTAGGCGAGGATAAAGTGGCAAGGAGCGCTGCGCTGTTTGCGCATTGACCGTCCACTTGTTGGTCACCGGATCATAAGTTTCGGTTTGTGGGACATTGCGACCGCTTTGTTCTGGGGCCTGTGGGTAGATGGGCTTCAACAGCTTCGTTACGCCACTGGCAACAAACATTTTGCTGTCGGGCAGGGTGATCAGCGCTGGGTACCAGCGGCCGAAGTTCATGTCTGCCAGTTGGCTCCAGGTGTTGGTGTTGGCGTTGTAGGCGCGGCTGTTTTTCAGGCCTTCCAGTTCGGTCAAACCATAACCAATCAAGTTGCTGCCGGGTTCGCTGTAATAGGCCGTTCCGCCGACAGCCATAATGCGGCCATCAGCCAGCATGGCCACGTCGGCACAGAACAGCGCTCCGTCAGCGCTATTGGTTTCTTTGTTGGTGAGACCCGGGATCAATTCGGTGATTTCATAGCCATCCGGATTGGCACCGGAATCCACGTCTGTCGGGCGTGTCCACAAGCTGGCCGCATTTGCCCCTTCTGGGATTCGCATCATGCGGGTTTGGTCGTTAATCGCTTTTTGACCGAAGTCCACCAAAATGCTGAACTCAAAATCCTCTGTGCCTTCAAGCGCGTTGAAATACAGGAAGTCGCCATTGGGTAGCATGGAGATGGTACCCGCTGCAGGTTTGCAGCGTAGCTTGCCATTCGCGCCAATGCCTTCGCATTTGTTGTCTGTTCGAATGCCTTGTAAATCCGGATTGTTATCGTCAGCTACGGAGCGTTCGTAGACAAAAGGCTCCGCAAATGGCTTGCTGAAGGAGCCTTTCTGACCCTCAGGTGCTACGCCTTTGTTGGTGCTGACCGGGTTGAATTTGGCACCGATCAGATCGTCGAGCAGACCGGCTTGTACGGGTAATGCAGTTCCCAATCCAATGGCGATTACTGCAGATAGTTTATTCAGCTTGAACACGTGTCATCTCCTCCTAGCAAGCTGTTTTTGTAGAAGAAAGGACGGTTGCAGCTGTTTAGGTACTGCGACTGTTCTCTCTTGCCTTTGTTAACAGTTGTTACTGTTGAAGTGCATTTTTAGATGCATCTTTCTAAAAATAATAACCGTGATTATGGTTTTGAACAATCGTTGTTATACTAATTAAAGTTAGTAATGCAACGTATAAGAAGGCGATGTTTGGATGCTGTTTGAGAAGGATTTGTGAGCAAAGTCAACAGTTGGGCAGAAAAGAAAAACCCCTCAGCTTTCACTGAGGGGTTTTTTGTTTGGTGGCGAATCAGGGATTCGAACCCCGGACCTGCGGATTATGATTCCGTCGCTCTAACCGGCTGAGCTAATTCGCCGAAGACCGAGAGTATAACTGAGCTTTCTTAAAAAAAGAAGAGCTTCTTCACTTCTTTGTCATGAAAGTTAAACCATGCGCTCCACGCGCCACATTTGATATTTCAAGGCTCCCAGGGCGCCAACTACAATGCTGCCCAAGGCCACGAATGAGGCCAATGACAGGGTGCTTACGCCGCTTAGTCCTTGGCCCACGGTGCAGCCCAAGGCGAGTACACCGCCCACACCCATCATCACGGCACCCACAGTGTGGTTGGCAGTGTCTTCGACACCCTGGAATGTTTCCCAGCGAAATGATTTCTCCATCAAGGCGTTGGCAGTGGCTCCCAGAATGACGCCAAAGCAGGCCACAACGCCCACTGTGAGCACCCGTGTAACGTCCGAAAAAAACATCAACCATTCAAGTGTGTAGGCATAAGGTGCCACGAAGCTGAAGCCTTCAGCCCGGTTGGCATATGTGCCCAAATAGGCTGCTTCCAGCGTGTCTGGGTGTTCTGGAATGTAAGCCACCTGAAATACGACCCACCAGGCAGCCACGATAGTGAGACCCACGCCAGCACCGCCAACAATTACTTCTTTGTTCCAGGCTGATTTGCTACCCAATGCCATGATCAGCAGGATCACAGGCAGAGCGATAGCCAGAATGGGTATCAAACCAGCTGGCTCTTGGCTGAACAGATTGGCCAATAGCTCGGGCAAATAGGGGCTGCTGCTAAACTCAAAGCGAACCGGATCAAGGTAGTTGGCGCGAAACACGCCGAAGACGCCTTTGAGGGTCATGTACGCAGTGATTCCCATGATCACGAAAACCATCAAGGCTTTTAAATTTCCGGCACCCAGGCGGATCAATGTTTTGCTGCCGCAACCCGACGCCAATACCATGCCCGCGCCAAACAGCAGGCCACCGACAATACCTGACAGCCAAGACCATTGGCTGTTCAAAAAAATCGTGTCGTTGAGATTAGCGTGACCCGTGATGCTTAATCCCTGAAGGCCAAGTGTTGCAACGGCGATCGCCAGTAGCCACATCCGCATGCGATTCCAGTCACCAAAGTTTACAACGTCGGCAATTGCACCCATGGTGCAAAAGTGGGTGCGATGGGAAATCGCACCGAAGGCAAGGCCCACGGCAAAAGTGGCCCAAAGCACGATGCTTTGAATGCTGCTAAGGTTGATTTCTTCCATGAACCGGCACCTTTGTGTTGAAGTGCCGGTATTTTAACTGTGTATGCGCAAAAGCGCGCATAGTTGCTGCGATAACTTCCCGGGGATTATTTCAGCGCTTCGAGTCGGGCTTTCGCGCTGGCGGCCGCGGGGCTGCTGGGGTATTTGGCGATCAGCTCACCCAGGGTTTTCTTGGCGCCAGGAATGCTTTTTAACTCCAGTTGTGAACTGGCCATGCTGAGCAACGCGTCTGGTGCACGTGGGCTGTCCGGAAAATCTTTCGCCAGGTCGCGTTGCGTTACCAGCGCAGTTTTGTACTCGCCTTGTGCAAACTGGGTGCTGCCCAAAAAGTAGCGAACCTGTGGTTCAAGCTTGCTTTGTTTGTATTTGTTCAGGAAATCCTGAAATTGCAGGGCTGCGTCTTTGTAGTTACCCGCCTTGAAATGATCAAGACCGGCTTGGTAATCATTGAATTGTTCGGGCGGAACCGTGAGTTCCTCACCATCAAGTTGAACGGCTTTGGGCTCAAGTTTCTTGATGCGGTCGTCAAGGTTTGTATACAGGATGCGATTGTCTTCCTGTAGCTTGCGAATGTTGTTGTTGGCGACTTCGAGATCGCCACGCAAGCGGGCGATCTCTCGGTCTTTGTCACTCAGGGACTGGGCCAATGACAGCTGCCCCTGATTCGCGGCTTCCATTCGAGCAACCCGGTCTTCAAGCACCTTAACCTGCTGGCGCAAGTCCAGAATTGCCTTGCGTGCTTCCGTGTCATCAAATATCGCAAATGCGGAATTGGATGCAAAGGCGCAGAACAGGGCAGCTACCCAGGCTTTTTGCTTGAAGTTCAAAGTCATCTCGAATGGTTTCCTTGATTACTGATAAGCGATGTCAGAGCGACGGTTTTCAGCGTAAGCGGCTTCGTTGCTACCAGTTGCTTTTGGCTTTTCTTTGCCGAAGCTGACTGTTTCAATCTGACCTTCTTTTACGCCCAAAGCCAACATCAGCGTTTTCACTGCGTCGGCACGGCGCTGGCCCAAGGCCAGGTTGTATTCAGCGCCACCGCGTTCGTCGGTGTTGCCTTGAATAACAACTTTGCGGTTGGGGTTGGCAACCAGGTATTTGGCGTGGTTTTGAACCAGCTCACGGTACTCTGACTTGACAGTGTAGCTGTCGTAGTCGAAATAAACGCTGCGCTTGGCCAGCACGCCTTGAGGATCGTTCAGGGGATCGGCATCACCTGGGGTTACTGTGGGTACGGCGCGGCCGTCACCAGAACCAGGCGCTGTGCCGGTTTTTGATTCAACTGTAGGCTTGTCGTTCAAAGGAACGGCAGAGCTACAAGCGGCCAATACGGCCACCATTGCGGAAATCGCCAAGTACTTGACCATTGAGTGTTTCATTTTTTTTCTCCAGACCTAAAGAATGTTTAGTGTAAAACCAGTTAAAACAAATTCAAAATCAATCATTTATGAACGGGCCCCAGGTGGGTTCCGAAATGTCAGCGCCCGAACTGCTCAAGGTGTACTTGATTCGTCCGTCTTTTGACACCACGGCCAGGGTCCCTTTGCCGCCCGACTTGGTCGCATACAAAATGTAACGGCCATTCGGTGCGAAGCTTGGGCTTTCGTCGCGCCCAGTATTTGTCAGCAGCATTTCTGTGCCACCTGCCAAATCCAGTGCGGCGATTCGAAATTGCCCGTCTCGACGAGTCACATATGTCAATGTTTTGTCATCGGGACTAATTCGAGGCGAGATATTGTATCCACCTTCGAATGTTACGCGTGCCGCATCACCACCATTTGTGCTCATTCGGTAAATTTGTGGGCCACCTCCTCGGTCAGAAGTGAAATAGATGCTTCGACCATCGTGACTGTAAGCGGGTTCGGTGTTGATTCCACCGGTGCTGGTCAATCGGTTCAGGCCTGATCCATCGGCATTCATCGAGAAAATTTGTGATCCACCATCTTTGGTCAGCACCACTGCAAGTTGCTGGCCATTGGCTGACCAGGCTGGCGCACTGTTGCTGCCTTTGAAATTCGCCATTGCCTTGCGGCGACCTGTTGCAAGTGTGTGAACAAACACAACAGGTTTGCGCGTTTCGAATGAAACATATGCAAGTTGTGTGCCGTCTGGCGACCAGGCTGGCGAAATAATGGGTTCTTTGGATGCCAGCGCTACTTGTGGGTTGGCACCATCGGCATCCGCAATAATCAGGCGGTAGCGACCAGGGGCTTTTTCAACATAGGCCAGGCGCGTGGAAAACACACCTTTCTCGCCCAGCATTTTTTCGTACACAAAATCGGCAATTTTGTGGGCATGCAGGCGCAAGGCTGAGGGTGCAATCACATAGCTGAATTTGCCGAGTGACTTTTGCTGGGCTGTGTCGTGCAGGTTAAAGCGCAAGTCCAAGCGCCCGTCAGGCAGCTTTTTCACTGAACCCACGATCAGGGCGTCCACGCCAATTGATTTCCAGGCAGAGGGGTCGATCAGCGTGGATTCATTCAATTCAACATTGCTGGTGGTGTTGATTGCCCGAAAAAAACCACTTCGCACCAAGTCGTCTTCAATCACCTTTTTGATGTCTTCAGGCAAACCCTGGTTGCCCTGGAAAGGTGCTGCCGAGAATGCAATTTGATTGGTGCCCACCCCGGTGATGTCAATTTTCAGTTGTGCCTGCGCAGATGTTGACACTGCAGCAAACGCAGCGACAGCCAGCAGGGCGCGCGCGGCTCGCTGCAGGCGAAGCCACAGCGTAGTTGTTGATGGTAAATACATGGCTTGGTTGGCGTAGTTCATTGTTTCACTATGAATTAAACGTCTTTTGGACGGAATGAGAGGACAAGCACTGGTTCAACTGAACCGTCTTCGGCCCTGGGTAGCGGGCTGGAGCGCTGCAAGGCACGCTCCACAGCGCTGTCCCACGCTGGCAACCCACTGCTTTTTTTCTGTGTAATAGAGACAATCTCCCCGTTGGGAAGTTGCTTGACCTCGAACACTGCTTCCGGGTTTCCGTCGACTGTGTCGGCTCCGGGAAACACCAGTTTACTGCGTACATATTGCCGAATTCGGTCACTGTACAGCGCTTTGTTTCGACTGGTGCCGGCAGAGGTGCTGCCAGTATTGGGCGCTCCACCCATAATGCGCGCAAGCTCTTCCTGGCGCAGTTTCTTGGCCACTTCAGGATCAATTTTGGGTTCTGGCTTCTTCGGCTCAGGCTTGGGTTCGGGTTTTTTCGGTTCTGGCTTTGGCTCCGGCTTTTTTGGTTCCGGCTTGGGCTCGGGTTTTTGCGGCTCAGGCTTAGGCTCGGGCTTCTTCTTGGGCTCGGGTTTGGGCAATTCGATATCGGCTTTGGGTGGCTCCACTGGCCTGGGTGGCGGCGGTGTTTCCACCACAGGCTTCGGTGGCTCGGGTTCTGGCACTGGTTCAGGTTTGGGCTGCTGCACGGCAATTGGCTCATTGGCCGGCATTTCAGACCACAACACTGCTTCAAATGCAGCCGGTTCCTCGGTGTTCCAGTTCAAGCCCACCACAAAAAACGCCACCAAAGTTAAATGCGCAATCACCGAAACAGTCAGCCCAGCCTTCTCGCCGGTGTGGTCCACCGGGGGGTCAAGGCGTGCCTCAAGCCCGCTTTCCTTGCTCATTTTGGAAAGCAATGCTTGGTGGGCTGGTGTGAATTCCCAGCCATTGCGTGGTCGGGTTAAGTCTGCGCTCATTTGCTTTTCGGTTTCACCAGCAGGCCGACTTTCTGGATTTGTGCGTTATGCAAAGCATCCATTGCATCAACCACGGCCTGATACTGAATGGCTTTCTCGGCTGAAATGACCACAGGTCGATCGGGCTCGTCGGCCTGCAATTTTTTCACTTCAGCAGCCAGGTTTTCCAAAGTCACTTCGGTGGTTTTATTGGTTTTCATGTCCTTGACCAGCAAATTGCCCACCTGGCGTACAGTCACTTCGATGGGGCGCATTTGCTTGGGGGGATTGGTGTTGGCCATGGATGGCAAATCAATCACAGACGGAGTAATCATTGGGGCCGTGACCATGAAAATGATCAGCAACACCAACATCACGTCAATGTAGGGCACTACATTGATCTCGTTCATGGCGCGTCTGGATTTTCGTCCAAGTTCGGCTTTCATCGATTAAATTTCCTGTTGCTCATTGCTGGTGTCGTTGCTGCCATTCGTGCTGCCATTAGTGTTGGCGTTGCAGAATATTCAAAAATTCTTCAACGAAAGATTCAAACTGGGTAGACAAGCGATCAATGTCATTGGCGTAGCGGTTGTAAGCCACCACGGCTGGAATGGCGGCGAACAGACCAATTGCGGTAGCAATCAGCGCTTCGGCAATGCCCGGTGCTACTGAGGCCAGGGTGGCTTGTTGCACATTGGCCAAGCCCACGAAGGCATGCATGATGCCCCACACAGTGCCGAACAGGCCAATGTAGGGGCTTACGGAACCGGCCGACGCCAGGAAGGGCAAGTTGCGTTCCAGAATTTCATTCTCGCGCTGGAATGCGGCTTTCATGGCGCGGCGGGCACCGTCGATGATCAGGGAATAATCTGTTAAACCCTTTTTGTCGCGGGCGCGAAGAAACTCGCTCATGCCCGCTTCAAAAATACGCTCCAGCGGGCCTGCATCGTTGCGGCGCATGCCGGCGCGTTGAAACAGGGTATTCAGGTCTCCGCCCGACCAGAATTCTTCTTCAAATTTGTCGGCCTGTTGCTTGGTGCGCTTCAATACGGCCCATTTTTTGAAAATGGTGGCCCATGAAATGAGTGAAATCATGACCAGAATCAGCATGACCAACTGGACAACCAGGCTGGCCTCTGCGATCAGGGAAATGAACGACATGTCGGTAGAGATATCCATTAACAATCCGCGGTAAGGAAAATGATTTGTTTCTTGTAACGCACTACGGCATCAATTGGTTGAGTTGTTGATACACAGCGGGGGGTATTGCGCTGGGTTTCAGGGTTTCCGTGTTGACACAGCCCACCTTGGTTTTACCCTCGCACAGCACCTCGCCGTTGCGCGTTACGATTTGCTTGAAGACTGCGGAAACTCGCTTAAGTTCAGTGAGTTCCACTGATATTTCAAGTACATCCTCAAGTTTAGCAGAGCGAAGGTAGTTCAATTCTGTTCGGCTGACAACGAACACCAAATGATGGTCGTTCATCAGCGATTTCATGCCGATACTTTGCTGCAGGAACCATTCACTTCGTGCCCGCTCCATGAATTTGAGGTAATTGCCGTAATAAACAATGCCCCCGGCATCGGTGTCTTCAAAATAAACGCGCAGAGAGTACTTGAATGTCATGAAATGGCCCGTCTCTAGTATGCTTACAATATTGTAAGCAGGAGTAGGGCTCTCCTTCGGGGATGTGGGATCCTGCCACTATTAAATTAATTAAATATTCACATTCAAATAACAATGAGAAGCGGAGACCACTGACATGGCGAGAAATATCCCGTTGCTGGATGCATCCTGGCTGTACGTCGAATCAAAAGAAGCGCCCATGCACGTAGGCAGCATGGCAATTTTCACTGTGCCAGAGGGCGAAACCCCCCAACAAGCCGTTGGTCGGATCGTTCAGTTGCTGCGAAACTCCGTGGAGTTTGCACCGCCTTTCAATTACCGTTTGTCCAGCCCCCGCTTGTTGACCTTGATGCCCAAATGGATTGAGGCTGACAAAATTGATCTGGATTATCACTTCCGTCACAGCGCTTTGCCGGCACCCGGCGGTGAACGCGAATTGGGTACACTGATTTCCCGTCTGCATTCTCACCCGCTGGATTTTCGAAAACCACTGTGGGAAATGCACCTGATTGAAGGCCTTTACGGCAATCGTTTCGCCTTGTACACCAAAATGCACCATTCGCTGATGGACGGTGTGGGTGGTATGCGTTTGATGGAGCGCATTTTTGGCAAGTCTGCAAAAGAAAGTATGTCGCTGCCTGCCCCTTGGTCTGTCGGCACCATTAGCCGAAAGAAAAAGAACACCGAACCCCAGCACTTCGCGGACCAGGCTCGGGAAGCCTGGGAGGCTGCAAAGCTCAGTGGGCAATCCTTGCCCGCCGCGGGTCGTGCACTCATGGATTTGATGCGAGAAGCGGTCAAACCCACAGATCCGGCTTTGGCCACACCATTTTCAGGCCCGAAATCAATTGTGAACAAGCGCGTGGGTGGAGCCCGCCGACTGGCCACTCAAACATATCCGCTAGAGCGTATTCGTGCCGTGGCCGAGGCTGCCAAGGTGAGTGTGAACGATATTTTTCTGGCGATTTGCTCGAGTTCCATTCGTCGTTATTTGCTGGAACGTGATGCCTTGCCGTCCGAGTCGTTGACAGCCGGTTTGCCAGTGTCAGTTCGCCCGGCCGACGACCTGGATGGCGGTAATGCGATCAGTTTTATCATCGCAAACCTGTACACCACGGAAAGTGATCCCTTGACTCGTTTGAAGGAAATTCGACGTTCTACGCAATTGGCCAAGGCCAATTTGCAAGCCATGCCCAAAGAAGCGATCAACAACTACACCATTATGTTGATGGCGCCGATGATGTTGCAATTGGTGTCAGGCTTGGGTGGCTTGACACGGCCAATTTTCAACACGGTAATTTCAAATGTACCGGGCCCCTCACGCGACCTGTATTTTTCGGGTTGTCGTCTGGAACAGTTTTATCCAATCTCCTTGATTCCTCACGGGCAGGCTTTAAACATCACGGTGGTAAGTTATTCGGGCCAGTTCAATGTGGCGTTTACTGGCGATCACGATGCCTTGCCTTCCATGCAGCGTTTGTCGGTGTACACCGGCGAGGCACTGGAAGAGCTTGAAGCCGCGTTGGGCGTGACGTGGGAAAGCAAGAGGGTTGAGCCGATTGTTTCTAGCAAGGCAACCACTGAAAAGCGACCTGTAGCGGCGAAGAAGCCGGCGGTGCGAAAGCCAGCCACGGCGAAAGTGGGTGCAAGTAAGCCGGTGAAAGCGGCTGAGGATTGATTGGGACTTCGCTGCTGAGTTGGCGAAGGAAATCTGCAGCCCAGGGCCTACAGCAAATCGCCTTGCTGCGAATTTGCTGCATGCGTGCCCGCCAAACTGGCTGGTGCAGTCAAACCAAAGTGTGCGTAAGTATTCAAGGTTGCAATGCGGCCACGAGGCGTGCGTTGAATGTAGCCTTGCTGAATCAGATAGGGTTCAATCACGTCCTCGATCGTGTCTTTTTCCTCACCAATTGCAGCGGCCACACTTTCGAGCCCCACTGGCCCGCCACCAAATTTGTGGATGATGGTTTCCAGTAATCGGCGATCCATCGGATCCAGGCCCACTTTGTCCACGTCTAGCATGCTTAGGGCAGCATCGGCCACAGCAGCAGTAATTACGCCATCGGCTTTCACCTGCGCATAATCGCGAACTCGGCGCAACAGGCGGTTGGCGATGCGTGGAGTGCCGCGTGAGCGGCGTGCAATTTCCAGGCAGCCGGAGGCCTCTGCCGGGGTGTCCAGCAAATTGGCTGAACGAGCCACAATGCGCGAAAGCTCTTCGGGGGTGTAAAACTCAAGCCGGGACACAATGCCAAACCGGTCGCGCAGCGGGTTGGTCAACATGCCGGCACGGGTAGTGGCACCCACCAGCGTGAATGGCTGCAAATCGAGTTTCACGCTTCGAGCCGCTGGCCCTTCGCCGATCATGATGTCGATTTGATAGTCTTCAAGCGCGGGATACAAAATTTCTTCCACCACAGGCGACAATCTGTGAATTTCATCGATGAACAACACATCGTTGGCTTCAAGGTTGGTCAGCAATGCCGCCAAGTCGCCTGGGCGTTCAAGCACCGGGCCTGAAGTTTGGCGTAGGTTTACACCCATCTCACGGGCCAGAATATGGGCCAGTGTGGTTTTGCCCAAGCCAGGCGGGCCAAATAGCAGCACGTGGTCAAGTGCTTCTTTGCGCGCGCGCGCTGCTGCGATAAAGATATCGAGTTGATCGCGAATTTTTTGTTGCCCCACATATTCGTCCAAATGCTTGGGGCGCAATGCGCGCTCAAAGGCTTCTTCGGCGGGAGTGGTTTTGCTTGGGCTGATGAGGCGATCGGGTTCAATCATCGTGGATTATCTCGGTTAGCCTTTTGACAAATTGCGTAGTGCCAGCTTCAAGCCATCAGTAACACTGGTGCCCTCGGGCAGACCCTTGCAGGCCAGCGCGGCTTCTTTGTCAGAATAACCCAGTGCGCACAGGGCTTGAACAATTTCGCTTTGATTTCCAATTGGCAGTGGCATGCCTTCTGCAATATTGGCGGTGCCGCCCAGTGCCACAATTTGTCCTTTCAGTTCCAATAACAAACGTTCAGCTGTTTTCTTGCCAATGCCGGGAATTTTCACCAGGCGCGCTGTTTCCTGGCTTTGTACGGCCAGCAGAAAGTCGTGGGTGGAAATAGACGACAAAATGGCCAAGGCAGTTCGCGGACCAATGCCTGACACCTTGATCAAGGTTTTGAACAGGTTTTTTTCCGCAATGTTTTGAAAGCCGTACAGGGTGTGCGCGTCTTCGCGAACAACCAGATGAGTAAGCAAGGTGCAAATGCCATTAATTTCCGGCAAGTTGAACAACGTGCTCATGGGCACCTGCAGTTCATAGCCAACACCTTGAACATCGACCAGAACCCAGGGTGCATTTTTTTCGAGCAAAGTGCCTTTCAGGCGACCAATCATTGCAGTTTCTCCACACTGTTCATAATCACAGTAAACTGAATTTGATTATACGCCAAGCGAATTCATTTCCAGCTGGTGCGGCCCTTTCGGGTGCGTGTTTTGAAAATACTGGCAGGCAGGTCTTTGGCAGCCAGTGCACCCAACAGTTTGCTGCTTTGTGCGTGGGTTAAGGCCGCGGCCAAGGCATCGGCCGCATCGGCTGAAGGGTGGGCTGGCAGCTTGAGCAAACGTTTCACCATTTCCTGCACCTGTTCTTTGTTGGCTTTGCCATGCCCAACAATTGCTTGCTTGATTTGCAACGCGGTGTATTCAGTTACTGCGAGCCCACTGTGGGTGAGTGCGGTGAGCACCGCACCACGTGCTTGACCAAGCAGCAGCGTTGATTGCGGGTTCACGTTCACAAACACTTTTTCAACCACGGCCACTTGGGGTTTGTATAGATCGGCCAGTTCGCAAAGCCCAGTGAACAGGGTGTGTAAACGGTCGGGCAGGGAAGCGTCGGAATTGGAGCGGATCACACCACTGGCCACGTAAATCTGTTGGCTTTCAATGATATCGACCACGCCGTAACCGGTGATGCGCAGGCCCGGGTCTATGCCAAGTATGCGCATCACAGCTGAGGGTGTGTGGTGTTGAAATTAATGGCGGAAGTGGCGCACACCGGTCAGCACCATCACAATGTTACGTTCATCGGCCGCTGCAATCACTTCCTCGTCGCGCATGGAACCACCGGGCTGAATTACGCAGCTTGCGCCTGCATCGACCACCACATCCAGACCATCGCGGAAGGGGAAGAATGCATCGGATGCAACAGCGCTATCGGCCAAAGTAAGGCCTGCGTTTTGTGCCTTGATGGATGCAATGCGTGCAGAATCCACACGGCTCATTTGGCCTGCACCCACACCCATGGTCATGCCGTCCTTGCAGAACACAATCGCATTGCTTTTCACAAATTTCGCACAGCGCCAGGCGAACATCAAATCAGCCCATTGCTGCTCGGTAGGCTGGCGTTTGCTGACCACTTTGATTTCACTTTGCTGCACATTGCGTTCATCGGGGCTTTGCACCAGCAAGCCACCACCCACGCGTTTGTAATCAAACTTGTGCATGCCTGTCTCTACTGGAATTTCCAGCAGGCGAACGTTTTGTTTGGCGAAAAATACCGTGCGTGCGGCTTCATCAAACGAAGGTGCAATGACCACTTCGACAAACTGTTTTGCCACGGCTTGTGCGGTGGCTTCATCGACTGGGCGGTTAAAGGCAATGATGCCGCCAAATGCGGAAGTGGGGTCTGTTTTGAAAGCCTTGTGATAGGCATTCAAGGTGCTTTCAGCCACAGCCACGCCACATGGGTTGGCGTGTTTGATGACGACACAGGCTGGTGCATCAAATGTTTTTACGCATTCCCAGGCTGCATCGGAATCGGCAATGTTATTGAAGCTTAATTCTTTGCCTTGCAATTGGCGGTAGTTGGCCAGTAGACCCACGGGCGCCTTCGCCTCGCGGTAGAAAGCAGCACTTTGATGTGGGTTTTCGCCGTAGCGCATGTCTTGCACTTTGTGGAATTGCATGGAAAGCACTTCCGGGTATTCAATGCGAGCGGGTGTGTCTTCCAGTGCGCCTTCAGTGCCTGTGAGGCTGGTCAGAAAGGCAGCAATTGCGCCGTCATAGCGCGCAGTGTGGGCGTAAGCTTTCGCTGCCAAACCACTGCGTGTTTTCAGTGTGGTTGAACCGTCATTGTTTTTGATTTCATCGATGACTTTGCCGTAATCGGCGGGGTCAACAATGATAGTGACGCCTGTGTAGTTTTTTGCAGAAGCGCGCACCATGGCTGGGCCGCCAATGTCGATATTCTCAATTGCATCTTCCAGCTTCACATTGTCGCCGGCAGTCGCCTTGTCGAAGGGATACAGATTCACTGCCACCAAATCGATTGCGCCAATACCATGTTCTTCCATGGCATCCAGGTGGCTTTGCAAATCGCGGCGCGCAAGAATGCCACCGTGAATTTTGGGGTGCAGAGTTTTTACGCGACCATCCATAATTTCAGGAAAGCCGGTGTGGCTGCTTACTTCTTTCACGACCAGGCCTTTTTCAGCCAGCAGTTTGGCAGTTCCGCCTGTGGACAATATTTCCACACCGCGATCGGCCAACGCTTTGGCCAACTCAAGAATGCCGGTTTTGTCGGACACGCTCAGCAGCGCGCGTTTGATGGTTGGATTTGATGTCATGGTTTCAGAGGCCGGTTTTGAGGCGGCCGGTAAAAAATTAATAATCAGATGAGGCCGTGTTGCTGCAATTTTTTGCGCAGTGTGTTGCGGTTGATGCCCAGCATTTGGCTTGCAATGGTTTGGTTCATGTTGGCTTTTTCCATGACCACTTCGAGCATGGGTCGCTCCACGGCAGACAGCACCATGTCGTAAACCGACTTGGCGCATTCACCTTCAAGATCGTCAAAGAACTTGTCCAGGTTATTGCGTATGCACTCTGAAATGGTGATAGGACTTAGATCACTGTCATTGGGTTTCATGCTGCCAATCTTCTTTTTGGTGTTGGTTGGAGTGAATCGTTTGCAGCGGCGAAGTACTGCTGGCCGCTTGATAACCAGTTCAGAAAAAATTCATCAACAATGCGCAATTGTTCGCAGGTGGTTTGCGCCAACATGAGTTGGTCGACCACAGTGTTGTTTTTTCCGGCTGGGCCGCAAAGATACCATTGCAAATGCTTTCGGGCGGTGAGCATGCCCGTTTTCTCTCCATAAAATTCATGGTGATCACGCAAGTGATGCATCATGACATCATGGGCTTCTTCGAGGGTGGGTGGATCAATGTGTTCACCCGTTTTCAGGTAATGCAGTACTTCTCTAAAAATCCAGGGGTTGCCTTGGGCAGCCCGGCCTATCATCAGACCGTCTGCGCCGGTGTAATCCAGCACGTATTTTGCCTTCTCAGGGCTGATGATGTCGCCATTGGCTATGACCGGAATATTGACTGCCTGTTTCACGGCCTTGATGGTGTCGTACTCGGCGTCACCCGCGTATCCACAGGCACGCGTGCGGCCATGAAGCGTGAGAAGTGAAACGCCAACAGACTCGGCCATTTGCGCAATGTGAATTGCATTTTTGTGTTCTGGTGACCAGCCCGTGCGGTACTTCAAAGTAAGTGGCACGCCGCGTTGTTCACATTCAGCATGCACAGCTTTTAAAATCTGCTCGACCAGACTTTCGTTTTGCAACAATGCAGAACCTGCCGCAACCGCACACACTTTTTTTGCGGGGCAGCCCATGTTGATGTCGATGATTTGTGCGCCGCGTTCAATGTTGTAGGCAGCGGCGTGCGCCATTATTTCCGGGTCGGCTCCCGCAATTTGTACTGCGATGGGTTTGGTTTCGCCGTAGTGGTTCAATCTGCGCGTGCTTTTGTCAGTTTTCCACAAAGCGGGGTTGCTTGCCGCCATTTCCGACACAGCATGTCCCGCGCCCAGTTTTTTGCACAACTGGCGGAAGGGGCGATCTGTCACGCCGGCCATTGGGGCCAAGAACAGATTATTTGGAAGTGTTAAATGAGCAATGCGCACGTTGCACAAAATTTAAGCAAATTTCGAGCAGCCCATTGTAACGGGCAGGGCGATTTTATTCGACCCTAAAACTGGAAAAAAACGGAAATTTTTTACTTGACTTCTGTTTGTCAAAGTGGGCCGCAAGGCCTTGCCTGCCCTAGGGGGAAGAAGGCCATTGTATGAAGAATTCTCACAGTACAGGTACTTCGGCAGGATTCATTTTTGACAGGGCTTTGTGCGGTGTCTGGTAATCGGGAATCAGGCTTTCAACCACGGCCCAAAAGCGCGCACTGTGATTCATTTCAACCAGGTGTGCCAATTCGTGTGCAATCACGTATTCAATCAGTTGTGGTGGGTAGTGCACCAAACGCCAGTTCAAACGAACCTCTCGCTTGCTGTTGCAACTGCCCCAACGCGAGCCGGGACTGCTCAAGTGGATGGAAAAGCTGGGTAGGCGTTGTGCTGCCGGTTGTCGTTCAAGCAGCTTGGTGGCCATGTGTGTGAACACTTCTTTGGCATGGGTTTTCAACACTTTCTCAATTGCCTTGTCGCGCTGTAAGGTACTTTCGCAGGCCGGTAAGGCAATGCTTTTTGTCCATGGGTTCAGCATTGCTTTGCAGCGAGGTGCCAGTGTTTCAAGGTGATAAGGCTCGCCCCGAACAGGAATTGGTTTGCCTTCGTCTAGCAGGCTTGAAAGCGAAATGGTTTGTTTGCAGCGCACCTCCCATTGTTTCAGGCGCTGTTCGATCCACGACGATTTCGTCGCAATAATGTCATTGAGCTCGGTGATTGGAAGGCGCAATGGCGCAGAAATTTGCAGGCCTTGGTCACCAATTAAAAACCCCACCGACCTGCGTTTGCTGCGCTTCAGAATATAGCGGCACACGCCCCACGGCAGTTCAATACTGCGAACTTCGGTGGGGTTGGGTGCCGCTGTTAGTTGCATGGTCTAGTTGTCGCCTTTTCCCACCAAAGGGGTTTCAGCGCTGGTGTAGCGATGGGGGCTAATGTTGTGCATCTCACTTTCAATCCAGTCTTCAACCACTTTCATCAGGCTGTCGGCGTCATGGCCTTCCGGTGAAATAGGTGGACCAAAACGCAAAGTGACGGTACCTGCTTTTTTGAAGAATCCTTTGCGTTTCCAGTACTCGCCAGCATCGTGCGCCACGGGCACTACAGGGGTACCTGTGGCCACAGCCAAGCGAGTGCCGCCGGTTTTGTAGCGGCGCTTGTAGCCCACGGGTACACGGGTTCCCTCGGGGAAAAACATCATCCATGCGCCTTCTTTCATGCGTTTGCCAGCCATGGTTTTTACTTGTTCAAAAGCTTCAACACCATTTTTGCGATCAATCGGCACCATGCGCAACACCCACAAAGCCCAGCCGAAGAACGGTACAAACTGCAATTCTTTTTTGTACACCAGGCACAGTTGGCGCGGTAACAGGTTTGCCGGGATGGCAAATGTTTCCCAGGCAGACTGATGCTTGGCCAGGATGATGGCGCCTGTGTTGGGCAGGTGCTCCATGCCTTCAACCTTGTACTGAATGTTGCACAGCAGGCGAAGCATTTTAATATTCAGTGCATTCCACCAACAGGCAAACACATACCTGTTGCGAATGGAAATGAAGGGGGAGACCAAGAGTAATAACGTTGCGTGAATGGGTGTATACACCACCACGTAAACAAAAAACAGGATAGAACCAATGAAGGATCTCACCACGGGCCTCCGAACTAGTTTTAGTTGTTATCGATTGTTGGCGAAAGGGTCGTCAGGCACCAAATGTTCGGCAACTGCAGTCAGATTGTCGAACACCAAGGTGCCTTTGGGCAATTCGTCTTTGCTTTTTTCAAGTGTTTTTTTGCCTTTGCCGGTTTTGACCAGAAATGTGCTGCAGCCCATGCTGGCACCGGCTTGCAAATCGCGAAGTGAATCGCCGACGCAAGGCACACCTTCAAGATTGAAGCCGGTGCGCGCCTGAATTTCCTGAAACAGGCCTGGTTTGGGCTTGCGGCAATTGCATTTGTCATCGGGCCCATGGGGGCAGAAGAAGATGCCTTCAATGTGCCCGCCTGCGACGCCAGCCAGTTCATGCATTTTTTTGTGCATGGCGGAAAGCGTTTCAAGATCGAACAAGCCGCGCGAGATGCCACTTTGATTGGTGGCCACAACAATCCGAAAACCCCCGCGGTTCAAGCGTGCAATGGCCTCCATGCTGCCAGGAATAGGGATCCATTCATCCACGGACTTGATGTACTCGTCTGAGTCTTCATTGATGACGCCATCCCGATCCAGCACGATAAGTTTCATGGACTGTCCTTGCGTTGTGTTCTGGCTTTAAGCGGCCAGTTGCGAAATGTCGGCCACACGGTTCATCAAACCATGCATGTGTTTCAACAAAGCAAGGCGATTGTTTTTCAGCGCTTCGTTGTTGTCCATGACCATCACGTTTTCAAAGAAGGCGTCTACATTGGCTTTCAATGGAGCCAAAACCAGCAAGGCTTGCTGGTAATCACCCTGTTCGAATGCCCGCGTGGCGTGTGGCTCCACCTCTTTCACCTGCGTAGCCAGTGCTTTTTCAGCGTCTACCTGCAACAGGCTTGTATCCACCTCAGCAGAGCCCACTTCGGTTTTCTTCAGAATATTGGTAATGCGTTTGTTGGCCGCAGCAAGGGCTTGCGATTCAGGCAACTGCGAGAATGCGCGCACTGCTTCAAGGCGCTTGGGCAGGTCGGCGAACTGGCTTGGGTTTTGGCTGAGAACCGATTCAACTTCAGCGGTGGAATAGCCTTGGTCTTTCAGGTAACCACGCAGGCGGTCTTGAATAAAACCACCGATTCCTTCCACGCTGTGCTTGAAATCTGGATAGGCGACAAACAATTTGCTGGCTTTGTTCAAGGCATCGATCAAATCCAGTTTCAGGTTTTTTTCGATCACCATGCGAATCACGCCCAAGGCGTGGCGGCGCAAAGCGAAGGGATCCTTGTCGCCAGTGGGAATCAAACCAATGCTGTAAATACCCACCATGGTTTCAAGCTTGTCAGCCAGCGCGGTTGCAACACCCACGGGATTGCGTGGCAACTGGTCGCCCGCAAAACGGGGGCTGTAGTGGTCGGCAATGGCTTGCGCCACATCGGGGTGTTCGCCATCGTGGCGGGCGTAGTGCTCACCCATATTGCCTTGCAGTTCGGGAAATTCACCCACCATGTCAGTGAGCAAGTCGGCCTTGCAAAGCAGGGCTGCACGTTTGGCCTGTTCAACATCGGCACCACACACGGGCGCCAGGGCCGCAGCCAGTTCAACCAAACGACCATTGCGGTCTTTCTGGGTGCCCAGTTTATTGTGGTACACCACATTGGCCAGGCCAGGCAGGCGGCTTTCCAATGTTTTTTTGCGGTCTTGATCGAAGAAGAATTTGGCATCAGCAAGGCGCGCACGCAGCACGCGTTCATTGCCGGTTGTGATCAGTTCGGGTGTGGGTGTCAACAGGTTTGAAACCAGCAAGAAGCGGTTTTTCATCTTGCCATTTTGGTCTGTGATCGCAAAGTATTTCTGGTTGGCCTGCATGGTTAAAATCAGGCATTCCTGTGGCACTTCCAGAAATTCTTTCTCGAAACCGGCCTCGTACACAACAGGCCATTCAACCAGTGCGCACACTTCGTCAATCAACTCGTCGGGTTGCACCACTTTGTCGCCAGCAGCTTGCTCTGCCAAGGCTTTTACAATGGCTGCTTTGCGTTTCCCGAAACTGGCAATCACTTTGCCTTCGGTTTCAAGTTGGGCTTCGTAGCTGTCTGCACTGGCAATGTTCAGCACGCCCTGGCTCAAGAAGCGGTGCCCCAAGGTAATTCGGTCACTTTCGAGTCCCAATACTTGCGCAGGCACCACTTTGTCGCCATGCAGGCAAACAAGGCGGTGTGCCGGGCGTACGAAATGCACGGTGCTGCCATCGGGGCGTTGGTAGCTCATTACTTTCGGAATGGGCAGTTTGGTGGTGGCCACTTCAAGCGCCTTGTTCAGCGACTCTTCAAGCGCTTTGCCAGCCTGGATGCGCGAAATGTGCAACACATCCTGTTTGCCATCGCTAATGGTTTCCAGTTGATCCAGGCCGATCGTGCCCAGTCCCAGTGAATCCAGTTTTTTCTGTAAGGGTGGGGTGGGTTGACCATTGGCATCCAAACCAATTTTCACGGGCAGCAGGCGTTCCTGAATTTTCTTCTCAGGGCTTACAGCAGCCACGTTGGTGATGCGGCATGCCAAACGGCGGGGGCTTGCAAAGCCTTCCACGGCGCTGTTGTCGGTCAAATGGCCTTCATCGCGCAGCGTTTTGCTTAGAAGTTCTGCAAATGCTGTGCCCAGTGTTTGCAATGCTTTGGGTGGGAGCTCTTCAGTAAATAGCTCAACCAGTAATGTTGAATTCATGGATATCAGGCCGCTTGTGTATTGGGGGTGTTGCACATGGGGAAGCCCAGCTTTTCGCGGGAGTCAAAGTAGGCTTGCGCCACGGCACGAGACAAATTGCGGATGCGGCCAATGTAGGCTGCGCGCTCAGTCACGGAAATGGCGCCACGCGCATCCAGCAGGTTGAAGGTGTGTGCAGCTTTCAAAATCATTTCATAGGCCGGAAGCGCCAAGCCCACTTCGATCAGGTGTTTGGCTTCGGCTTCATACTCGCCGAAATGACGGAACAACATATCGGCATTGCTGTGCTCGAAGTTGTACGTGGACTGCTCCACTTCGTTTTGATGAAACACATCGCCATAGGTCAGCACTTTCTTCACGCCTTTTTCTTCGCGCTCGGTCCACACCAGGTCGTACACGTTTTCCTTGCCTTGCAAGTACATGGTCAGACGTTCTATGCCGTAGGTGATCTCGCCCAGAATTGGTGAACAGTCCAGCCCCCCCACTTGTTGGAAATAAGTGAACTGGGTCACTTCCATACCATTGAGCCATACTTCCCAGCCCAAGCCCCAGGCACCCAATGTTGGGTTTTCCCAGTTGTCTTCGACGAAGCGAATGTCGTTTTGCTTGGTGTCGATGCCCAAAGCCTCCAGACTGCCCAAGTAAAGGTCAATGATGTTTTCCGGAGAAGGCTTTAGCACCACCTGAAACTGGTAGTAATGTTGCATGCGGTTGGGGTTCTCGCCGTAGCGGCCGTCCTTTGGGCGGCGCGATGGCTGCACGTAAGCCGCGTTCCAGGGCTCTGGTCCCAAGGCGCGCAAAAACGTGGCGGTGTGGCTTGTACCTGCGCCCACTTCCATGTCAAAGGGTTGCAGCAAGGCGCAACCTTGTTGGTCCCAGTAATTTTGCAGGGTCAAAATGGCCTGTTGAAACGTCAGCGGTTTCTTTTGCATGTGCGCCAGTGTCCTTCGTAATGCTGTGTTTGTATTCCAATTGCCCCGTATTGTAATGGTTGGCCGGGGCTTTCGAACTTAGAGCGTGCCAATGCACAGGTACTTCATTTCCAGGAACTCTTCGATGCCCCATGCCGAGCCTTCCCGCCCCAGACCAGACTGCTTCACGCCGCCGAATGGGCCTACCTCATTGGAAAATACGCCCACATTGATGCCAACCATGCCGTATTCCAGTGCACGACCCACCCGGAACGTGCGAGCCGAGTTCTCTGTGTAAAAGTACGCGGCCAGGCCAAATGGGGTGTTGTTGGCGTAGTTGATGGCTTGTTCCTCGGTATCAAACGGGAAAATGGCAGCCAGCGGGCCAAAGGTTTCCTCTTGTGCCACCAGCATTCGGTGGTCGGCGTTGTCGATCAGGGTGGGTTGGAAAAAACGGCCACCCAGGGTGTGGGGTTTGCCGCCATACAGCAGTTTCGCGCCCTTCGCCAGTGCGTCGTCCACATGTTTTTGAACTTTGGCAACAGCGTTGTCATCAATCATGGGGCCAATGCTGGCTTTTGTTTTCAGGCCGTCGCCTACTTCAAGTTTGGCGATCCTGGCTTGCAATTTTTCAGCAAAAGCCTGTTGTACGCTGCGATGTACGTAAATTCGGTTGGTGCACACGCAGGTTTGGCCGGCATTTCTGAATTTCGACGCAATCAAACCATCGGCGGCTTTGTCCAGGTCGGCGTCTTCAAACACGATGAAAGGCGCATGGCCGCCCAGTTCAAGGCTCAGTTTCTTGATGGTAGGGGCACATTGCTGCATCAGTATGCGGCCTACTTCCGTGCTGCCTGTGAAGGTGAGTTTGCGTACGATCTCGCTTTCGCACAACACTTTGCCAATCTCGATGGAGCGGTTAGCGTCGCCGGTGATCACGTTCAGCACGCCAGCCGGAATGCCTGCCTGGCGTGACAATTCAGCCAATGCCAATGCACTAAGCGGGGTTTGTTCGGCAGGTTTGATGACCACTGTACAGCCAGCAGCCAATGCAGGCGCCACCTTGCGGGTAATCATGGCGATCGGAAAATTCCATGGCGTAATGGCTGCGCACACGCCGATACCCTGTTTCAACACCAGCAGTTCGCGACCCAGTTGGGGTGATTCCAGCACGCTGCCTTCAATCCGCTTGGCCTGCTCGGCAAACCATTCCACAAAGCTTGCGCCATAAATGACTTCGCCTTTGGCTTCGGCCAGGGGTTTGCCCTGTTCCAGGGTCATCAGAAATGCGAGGTCGTCGGCGTTGTCGATGATGAGGTCAAACCACTTGCGCAGCATTTGCGCCCGGCTCTTGGCGGTGGTATTGCGCCAGCTGGCCAGTGCTTTTTCAGCACACAGAATGGCGTCATGGGCCAATGCGATTGAGGTGTTACCAACTTGCGCAATGGTCTCGCCTGTGGAGGGGTTGTCTACTGGAAAATCAACTTCACATTCATGAAAACTGCCGTATACAAATGGGTTTGTTTGCAAAAGGCTGGGGTTTTTGAATTCAAATTTGTTGTTCATTGTTTGGCTTTGGGTACTGCTCATGTCTGTCTCTCTTGTTGTTCAATGTGCTTCAAGGTTTAGCAGGGCTGTCAGCTGCGCTGTGCAAGCCACTGCGAATGTTTCGGTTCGCAAAACACGTCGCGAAAAATTCAGGGGCAGGGCACCCAGTTGCGTGGCGGTGTCAGTTTCTTCGGGTGACCAACCACCTTCCGGACCCACGCAAATGACCAAAGGTTCCTCCGCGTTTGCCTGGGGAGTCCAATTTCGCAATCCCCGTTCGGCTTGAGGTGTAAACCAAAGTACATGCGCGCTGGGCCAGGTTTGTGCCACATATTCAAGTGCATCAAAAACAGACCTGACTGGTTCAACCATGGCCAGTTGTTCCCGTTCGCTTTGCAAGCTCGCCGCCAACACCACGCGTTCCCAATGGGCTTGCCGCTTGGCAGCCCGTTCACCTTCCAGTTTAACCACGCTGCGCTGGGCCTGAACCGGGTGAAAGCCGGCTACGCCCAATTCTGTGCATTTTTCAAGCACCCAATCCATTTTGTCGCCTTCTGGCAATGCCTGTAGCACATGCAAGGGTCTATTCAGCTCGGTGTTTCGCATGGCCAGTTGGTCGCTGACGTGAATTTGCGCCAGTTTTTTCGATGCATAGTGGATTGTGGCGTGGTACTCACAGCCTTTGCCATTCCAGACGCGCACTGCCTCGCCTTCACGCAGGCGCAAAACCCTTGAGGCGTAATGCATCAAGTCGTCCGACAGATCAAGCACTTGGCCCGCGCTGTTGCAGTGTTCTAGCAGGAAGCGTGGTAAGCGCTTGCCTTTGTCGTGTTTCATGTTTCCCTGTCTTTATTCAATGGTTTGTCCGCGGGGGGGCGCTTTATTGGGATAGCTTTGATAAAATTCATTTTTTTCCAACTTTGCCACAGGCATAACCCTCAATCCCCATACCTATGTCCTCTTCGTCAAAGAACATGGCCAACGCGATTCGCGCGCTCGCCATGGATGCAGTTCAAGCCGCCAAATCCGGGCACCCCGCATGCCAATGGGCATGGCCGAAATCGCAGTGGCCTTGTGGGCCCGCCACCTGAAGCACAATCCGCAAAACCCCTTGTGGGTTGATCGTGATCGCTTCGTGTTGTCCAACGGTCACGGTTCCATGCTGATTTACGCGCTGCTGCACCTGACCGGCTACGACTTGCCGATTGAGGAACTGAAAAATTTCCGTCAGCTGCATTCTAAAACACCAGGCCATCCCGAGGTGGACATCACCCCCGGAGTTGAGACCACCACCGGTCCTTTGGGGCAGGGCATTGCGAATGCAGTGGGCTTGGCTTTGGCAGAAAAGCTGTTGGCAGCCGAGTTCAATGAAGCGGGTTTCCCGATTGTTGATCACAACACGTATGTTTTTTTGGGTGACGGTTGCCTGATGGAAGGCATTTCCCACGAGGCCTGTTCCCTGGCGGGTACTTTGGGCTTGTCCAAGCTCATCGTGATGTACGACGACAATGGCATTTCAATCGACGGTGAAGTGGAGCACTGGTTTGCCGACAACACGCCCAAGCGTTTTGAGGCCTACGGCTGGAATGTGATTCCGAGTGTGAACGGCCATGATGTAGACGCTGTGGATGCAGCCATTGCGCAGGCCAAGCAAAATGCTGCGCTGGACAAGGGCCCAACCCTGATTTGCTGCAAAACCAATATTGGCGAAGGCTCGCCCAACCTGGCTGGTACCGACAAAGTACACGGCGCACCGCTGGGCGATGCTGAAATTGCCGCAACCCGCGCCGCGATTGGCTGGGAACATGCGCCCTTCGAGATTCCTGCTGAGGTTTACAATGCCTGGGATGCGCAGGTTGAGGGCGCTGCTCGCCAGTCGGCTTGGGACAAGCTGTTTGACGCCTACACTGCCAAATTCCCGGCCAAGGCTGCGGAGTTCAAGCGTCGCATGGCGGGCGATTTGCCTGCCCAGTTTGAACAGACTGCCGCCCGTTTGCTGGCCGAAGTGGCTGCCAAAGGCGAAACCATTGCTACCCGCAAAGCGAGCCAAAACGCGATTACCCTATTGGCAGCTGAATTGCCTGAATTGCTGGGCGGCTCTGCTGACCTGACGGGTTCGAATTTGACCAACTGGCCCAAGTGTGTGGCAGTGCGCCGCAACAAAGACGGCTTTACTGCAGGTAATCACATTAACTGGGGCGTGCGCGAGTTCGGCATGAGCGCCGCTTTGAATGGTGTGGCTCTGCACGGTGGCTATATTCCTTTCGGTGCCACCTTCCTGACTTTCTCTGACTACAGCCGCAATGCATTGCGCATGGCTGCGTTGATGAAAAAGCGCAATATTTTTGTGTTCACCCACGACTCAATCGGCCTGGGTGAAGACGGCCCCACCCACCAGCCTGTTGAGCATGCCGCCACCCTGCGCTTGCTACCCAATATGGACGTTTGGCGCCCTGCTGATTCAGTGGAATCGATGGCTGCCTGGAACAGCGCGGTGATGCGTAAAGACGGTCCGAGCAGCTTGTTGTTCAGCCGTCAAAACCTGCCTTTCCTGGCACGCGCTGAACCCGTTTTGAACTCAATTGCCAAAGGTGGCTACGTGTTGTCCGATGTCGCCAATGCCAAGGTCACCTTGATTGCCACGGGCTCCGAGATTGAAATTGCCATGAACACGCAGAAGGCTTTGGCCGAAAAAGGTGTGGCAGCGCGTGTGGTGTCCATGCCCTCAACCAGCGTGTTCGATCGCCAAACCGCAGCGTACAGGGCTGAGGTATTGGGCACGGCGCCGATTGCCGTGATTGAAGCTGGCATGACCGATGGCTGGTACAAGTACATTGCACAGGCTGGTGTGAAAGGCACCGTGCTGGGTATGAGCACCTTTGGTGAATCTGCACCTGCTGGCGCTCTGTTCAAGCACTTTGGGCTAACCACCGAGAAGTTTACGGAGGCCGCTTTGGCTTTGGCTCAATAACAGGCATTGGCTTAAGAAACCGAATATTTGATTTACTTTCAAGGAGATTTGTCATGACCATTCGCGTAGCGATCAACGGCTATGGCCGCATCGGCCGAAACGTATTGCGTGCCCACTATGAAGGTGGCAAAAAACACGACATTCAAATCGTGGCGATCAATGATTTGGGCGATCCCAAAACCAACGCTCACCTGACTCAGTACGACACTGCGCACGGCCGTTTCCCCGGCACAGTGACTGTCGATGGCGATTACATGGTTGTCAATGGCGACAAAATCAAGGTTCTGGCCAACCGCAACCCGGCTGAACTGCCATGGGGCGAGTTGGGTGTGGATGTGGTGATGGAATGTACAGGCTTTTTCACCTCCAAGGAAAAGGCATCTGCCCACCTGAAAGGCGGTGCCAAGAAAGTGATTATCTCCGCCCCCGGCGGTAAAGACGTGGATGCCACAGTTGTATTTGGTGTGAACCACAGCGTACTGAAAAGCACTGACACAGTGATCTCTAACGCGTCTTGTACCACCAACTGCCTGGCCCCGCTGGTCAAGCCCTTGAATGATGCGATTGGTCTGGAAACCGGCCTGATGACCACCATTCACGCCTACACCAATGACCAGGTGTTGACCGATGTGTACCACGAAGACCTGCGCCGTGCCCGTTCTGCCACCATGAGCATGATCCCCACCAAAACAGGTGCGGCTGCTGCGGTTGGATTGGTGTTGCCAGAACTGAACGGCAAACTGGATGGTTACGCTGTGCGCGTGCCCACCATCAACGTGTCCATGGTTGATTTGTCGTTCATTGCCAAGCGCGACACCACCGTGGACGAGGTAAACAGTATCCTGAAAGCTGCCGCCGAAGGCCCATTAAAGGGTGTGTTGGAATACAACGAGGCGCCTTTGGTGTCGATCGACTTCAATCACAACCCGGCTTCAAGCGCGTTTGATGCCACTTTGACCAAAGTAAGCGGTAAGCTGGTGAAGGTGTCCAGCTGGTACGACAACGAGTGGGGTTTCTCCAATCGCATGTTGGATACCACAGTTGCACTGATGAACGCGAAGTAATTTCCCAAGTCCGTGCCATCAAAAACCGGGCCTTGTGCCCGGTTTTTTACGTCATCGTATTCCTCAAAAAACCTCCCCCTTTTGTGGGTCTCCCTACCCCTATTGGTCATGCGCAAAGCCTTGTTTCATGCCGTTAAAGCGGTATTCGTCGGGCTTTGGCGAGGTGGCTGAGAAGTAGGCTCCGTTCTGCTTTCTATTCAACAAATTGATTGCGCACCTCGCTGGGTAACCTGAACCCATTGTGATAAGCGAGTACTGCCATGTTGACCTTCCGTCCCAAAAAGCAAAAACTGACACCCCTGCGTGTGCTGATCACCAGCGTTTTGCTGATGCTGTGGATTCTCTTGGTTGCGCCTGCTCATGCGCAAAGCGGTGGTGCTCAATTCATTGTCAAATTGAAGAACTCGGTTGAGCTAAGCAGTGCGCCGTCCCTGCGCCGCCTGGAAAAAGAAGGTGAATTTCTTGCCGATGTGATGGCGAGAAACAATGTGGATGCCACCTGGTTGCGCGCAGGTTCGGTGGGTACACATGTGATGCGTTGGGGTAGCAGCGTGCGTACCGGTGATCAGCAATCCATGCTGAACCGCCTGGCCAGTGACCCCGAGGTGGAGTTTGCAATTGAAGACCGGCCTGTGCGTGCATTTGCAACACCCAACGACCCAACCTTTGCCAATCAGTGGGCCTTGCGTTCTACATTCAACACCGCAGGCGCAAAGTTTGATCAGGCTTGGGATGTGGTTCGCGGGAGCGCCGATGTGGTCGTGGCTGTGTTGGACACAGGTGTGGTTTTTGAAACTCCCGATTTGATGGGTCGATTGCTCAGCGGTTTTGACTTTGTCTCGGACGTACCCACAGCCAATGATGGCAACGGCCGCGATGCCAATGCAGCAGACCCTGGTAACTGGATCAGCAGTGCTGACGCGCAAACTCAGGCTTTCTCTGGCTGTAGTGTCAAGAATTCAAGCTGGCATGGCACTTTTGTTGCCGGTCAAATCGCGGCCAATACCCACAGCGATTCAGATGTGGCTGGCGCCGACTGGAATGTGAAGGTGTTGCCGGTCCGCGTGCTTGGCAAATGCGGCGGCCTGCTGTCGGATGTACTCGATGCGATGCTGTGGTCAGCTGGCCTTGATGTTCCGGGCATTCCTCGCAACCCTAACCCGGCCGATGTGATCAATCTGAGTTTGGGAAGTCCCACTACATGCAGCTCATTTGAGCAAACAGTGGTGGATCGAGTGAATGCAGCGGGTACTTTGGTGGTGGCCGCAGCTGGAAACAGCGGTGGCTCGGTCGATTCGCCGGCCAATTGCAACAATGTTCTTTCAGTGGGGGCTTTAGACCGCGATGGCAGCCGCGCCAGTTACAGCGCAATCGGCAGTGCAGTCAGCTTGATGGCACCTGGCGGTTTCAGCAATGGTTTGGTGGGCTTGGGCAATTCGGGTACTACCACGCCTGCATCGGCCAGTTTGGTCAGCAAAACCGGTACCTCTTTCGCTGCACCTTTGGTGGCAGCCACGGCTGGGTTGATGCGCGCCATAAATCCAGCACTGACGCCAGCCCAATTGCGTAGCCAAATCTTGAGCAACACGTCGGGTTTTCTAAGTCCCAGAAGCAGCACCTGCACGGCCAACCAGGGTTCAGGCAGTTGCAATTGCACCACTGCTGTGTGTGGCGCGGGCATGCTCGATGCTTTTGCGGCAGTGTCTGCGGCGAAAGGAACACGCCCAGTGGCCAATGCATCTGCATCAGCCAATGGCTTGGGCACGAGCGGATATCAGGAGAGTGCCACCGGCTTGCATCCTGTTCGCTTGCGTGGGTCTGCCAGCAGCGTTGCGGCAGGGCGTAGCATCGCTTCTTATGCCTGGACGCAGGTGTCGGGTGAGCAGCTGATGACCGGCACACAAACCACTGCTGATGTTGACTTGCCAGCCCCGACTTCAAGCTCCGACTTGGTGTTTCAACTCACCGTGACCGACTCGGTTGGCGAAGCACACAGCAGCTTCACAGCCTTGCGTGTGGTGGCCAGCGGGGATGATGGCAGTTCACCCTCATCGGTGGCCAGTGCCAGTTCAGGTGGCACTACCACACCCACAACTGACAACGGTTCGGGCTCCAGCTCCGCAGTTTCCGCAGGTGGCGGCGGTGGCGGTGGCGGCGGCGGTGCCATCACATTGCCTGGTTTGCTGATGCTCACCCTGCTGATTGGGTTATTCAGAAAGTCGGGTTTTGCTTCAGCCACCATGACCGGGAAATTATAGCCAGTCCGAATAAAAGACCACCCAAGGCACCCCCCCTGTGTGCCTCAAATGCAATCGGGCCGCCCACCAAAGCATCGGTGGTGTGGCCAGAATTCCATTCAAGTATCAGCTTTGCAATCAGCCCCGCGGCAAGAACCCACAAAGGCCAGCCCAGAGCAGGTTTGCTTGGGGTTCGGTGCAGCGCGAGCAGCAGACAGGCAGTGAACTGAAAATGCAGGGCGCCGCTCAATCCGCAATACCATTGAACAGGCTCAATCCAGCTCAAGTAAAACGCAAGCCACACCAGTGAAAGCAACTGTACCCACAGCCATTCGCGTTGGCTTCGCTGGTTTGAAAATCCCCAGGCCACAATCGCCAAGCCGCCCAGGTTCAGGCCCAGGTGAACCCAGCCTAGGTGGGTAAACTGCGCTATCAGGATGTAAATGAAGAATGAGTCAATTAAATCAAGCCCTTGCCGGGCGAAGTCGGGCGCAAAAACTTGCCCTGCAATTGCCAATATTCCAATCACAAAGGAGTAGGCAACCCCGAGGAAAAGCGGGCTGGGGGCGTTATAATTCCGGATTGTTTCCAATAACCTTCCTTGAGAGTTGAAAAGCAATGTTGCGTTTCCTGCGCCTGACCGACCAAAACGTATCCAACAAACGCGTGTTGATCCGCGTCGATTTTAACGTGCCAGTGGATGCAAATGGCAACATCACGGAAGACACCCGCATTCGCGCCTCTTTGCCCGGCATTGAATACTGCTTGAACAACAACGCAGCCTTGCTGCTGACCAGCCACTTTGGCCGACCCACCGAGGGTGAGTACGATGAGAGGTTGAGTTTGGCCCCAGTGGCCGCGCGTCTGGGTGAATTGTTGGGCCGCCCTGTTCGCTTGGTGAAAGACTGGGTGAATGGTGTAGACGTGAAGGCTGGTGAAGTGTTGCTGCTGGAAAACTGCCGGTTCAACAAAGGCGAAAAAAAGAACAACCCCGAACTGGCACAAAAAATTGCCGCGCTTTGCGATGTTTATGTCAATGACGCCTTCGGCACGGCCCATCGTGCAGAGGCCACTACTCACGGCGCGGCACAATATGCGCCAGTGGCGTGTGCAGGCCCTTTGCTGGCTGCTGAACTTGATGCCTTGGGTGCAGCGCTTTCCGCTCCCAAGCGCCCAATGGTGGCGATTGTGGCGGGTTCTAAGGTGTCGACCAAACTGACAATTTTGAATAGTCTGGCCGACAAAGTGGACCAGTTGATTGTGGGTGGCGGTATCGCCAATACATTCATGGCTGCGCTGGGCTTGCCAATCGGCAAGTCGCTTGCCGAGCACGACTTGGTGGGCGAGGCCAAAACCATCATCGACAACATGAAAGCCCGAGGCGCTGCTGTGCCAATTCCGAGCGATGTGGTGGTGGGCAAAGAATTTTCCCCGACAGCGTATGCCACCAGCAAGAAAGTGGCCGATGTGGCCGCTGATGACATGATTTTCGACATCGGCCCCAACACAGCCGACGAATTGGCTGCCATTCTGGACAAAGCCGGCACCATTGTGTGGAACGGCCCCGTGGGAGTGTTTGAGTTCGATCAGTTTGGCAAAGGCACCGAGCGCCTGGCCATGGCAATTGCAAATTCCAAGGCTTTTTCGATTGCGGGCGGTGGCGACACCTTGGCGGCTATTTCAAAGTACAACATTGGTGATCAGGTCAGTTATATTTCAACCGGTGGCGGCGCATTTCTTGAGTTTCTGGAGGGTAAAACCCTGCCGGCCGTAGAAATTCTTCAACAGAGAGCGGCTTAATGTCTAACTCAGGGAGCAAATTGGTGCCCAACGTGTATGTACCCCGTCAAACCAAAATAGTGGCCACTTTGGGGCCGGCATCTACCGATCCCGCAGTTCTTGAGCGAATGATCGCAGCGGGCATGAATGTGGTGCGGGTCAACTTCTCGCACGGCACTGCCCAGGAGCATATTGATCGGGTCAAAACCGTGCGTGAAATTGCGGCCCGTTTGAAGCGCGACATTGCTGTGATGGCCGATTTACAAGGGCCCAAAATTCGAATTGGTGTGTTTGCCAATGGCTCCACCAACCTCGTTAACGGTCAGCCCTTTGTGCTGGAAGCCAAGTGCGACTCAGGCGACGACGAGCGGGTTGGGTTGGACTATCCCGAGCTGGTGAATGATGTCAAAACAGGCGATACCCTGTTGCTGGATGACGGCAAGATTGTACTGAAAGTCAAAAAAGTAACCCCCAGTCAAATTCACTGTGAAACTGAAGTGGGTGGTGTGCTCAAGAATCGCAAGGGCATTAACAAATTGGGCGGTGGTTTGTCCGCGCCTGCCCTCACGTCGAAAGACATGGAAGACATCCGCACTGCAGTGGCTTTCGAGGCTGACTATATTGCGGTCAGCTTTCCCAAAAGCGGTGCGGATATGTACATGGCGCGCGAACTGACTCGCGCGGCAGGTGGCCACGCCATGATGATTGCCAAGATTGAACGTTGCGAGGCACTTGAGAATCTGGATGATTTAATCCGTTCTTGCGACGGTTTGATGGTGGCACGCGGTGATTTGGCAGTTGAAATTGGTGATGCCGCTGTACCTGCAGCCCAAAAGCGCCTTATTCGCGCCGCCCGGGAAGCCAACAAGCTGACCATTACTGCTACCCAGATGATGGAAAGCATGATTGAAAGCCCCGTGCCCACCCGCGCTGAAGTGTCCGATGTAGCCAATGCAGTGCTCGATGGCACAGACGCCGTGATGTTGTCAGCCGAAACCGCTGCGGGCAAGTTCCCAGTAGAAACAATTGTGGCCATGGCCCGCGTGTGTGTTGAAGCAGAAAAGTCAGCCACCATCAGCTTGGACACCGATTTCCTGAATCGCAAGTTCAAGCGAGTGGACCAGTCCATTGCAATGGCGGCTTTGTTCACTGCACACCACCTTGAAGTGAAGGCGATTGCTGCACTGACTCAGTCCGGTTCAACAGCATTGTGGATGTCGCGTTTAAACAGTGGCGTGCCGATTTTCGCGCTGACGCCCGAGGAGAAAACCCGCCGTCGCCTGTCGATGTACCGCGATGTGCGCACTGTCATGATGCAGTACGAAACTGAGGACCGTGAGGTGTTGCTGGCGAAATCAGAGCAGGCTTTGCTGGATGCCAAAGTGGTTGAGTTGGGTGATCTGATTGTAATCACCATTGGTGAGCCAATTGGTAAATCGGGCGGAACCAACACCATGAAAATTGTTCGCGTAGGCGAACACATTGGCTTGCTGAATTAACCAGTTATTTGACTAATTTTATTTTTCGGAGACTTTGAAATGCCTCTCGTATCCATGCGCCAACTGCTGGACCATGCCGCCGAAAACGGCTATGGCATCCCCGCCTTCAATGTGAACAACCTGGAACAGGTTCAGGCTGTTATGGCCGCTGCCGACGAGGTGGGTGCGCCTGTTATTCTTCAAGCCAGTGCGGGTGCCCGCAAGTACGCCGGCGAGCCATTCATCAAGCACCTGATTCAGGCGGCTGTGGAAGCATTTCCGCACATTCCTTTGGTTATGCATCAAGACCATGGCACAAGCCCCAAGGTTTGCCAGGGCGCCATCGACCTGGGCTTTGGCTCGGTCATGATGGACGGCTCTTTGATGGAAGACGGCAAAACACCGGCTTCATTCGACTACAACCTTGAAGTGACCCGCAAAGTGGTGGACATGGCGCACAAGGTGGGTGTGACAGTGGAAGGTGAACTGGGTTGCCTGGGTAACCTGGAAACAGGTGAAGCGGGCGAGGAAGATGGCATTGGCGCCGAGGGTAAACTGGATCACAGCCAAATGCTGACCGATCCCGAAGAGGCCGCCGTGTTTGTCAAGGGCACACAACTGGACGCTTTGGCCATCGCCATTGGTACTAGTCATGGTGCCTACAAGTTCAGCCGCAAGCCCACTGGCGATATTCTTGCCATTTCACGCGTGAAGGAAATTCATGCCCGTATTCCAAATACCCACTTGGTGATGCACGGTTCATCGTCGGTACCCGCAGAATTGCTGGCCATCATCAACCAGTACGGCGGCAAGATGAAAGAAACCTACGGTGTGCCTGTGGAGGAAATTCAGGAAGCCATCAAGTATGGTGTGCGCAAAATCAACATTGATACCGATATTCGTCTGGCCATGACTGGTGCGGTGCGTAAGTTCTTGTTCGAGAACCCCGACAAATTCGACGCGCGTGAGTGGCTGAAACCCGCGCGTGAAGCGGCCAAGCAAATTTGCAAACAGCGTTACATGGAATTTGGTTGTGAAGGGCAGGGCGCGAAAATCAAGCCGATCCCCATGAGCGAAATTGCACAGAAATACGCCAAAGGCGAACTCGCGCAAATCGTTCAATAAACGGTCAGCAAAAGCCTGTTGAAGCTCACGCGGGCTGTGCCCCGCGTGTTTTATTTTTAAAGCCTGAATCCCACGAGGCCATTTGAATGAGTACTGTGTTTGAAACCAAGCTGACTTCCCTGCCTTTGCTGCACCGCGGCAAAGTTCGGGAAAATTTCTCTGTTGGCGACGACAAAATGTTGATTGTGGCCAGCGACCGCCTGTCTGCATTCGATGTCATTCTGGATCAACCCATTCCCGAAAAAGGCATGGTGCTTACCCAGATGGCTCAGTTCTGGTTCGACATTCTGGCTGACGTAGTGCCCAATCACCTCACCGGCATTGCTCCCGAAACAGTGGTTTCGGCTGAAGAAGCACCCCAGATCAAGGGCCGCTCCATGGTGGTTAAAAAGCTGAAAGCTTTGCCAATCGAGGCCGTGGTGCGTGGTTACCTGATCGGTTCTGGCTGGAAAGACTACCAGGCCACAGGTGCGGTGTGCGGCATCAAATTACCCCCAGGCATGCAAATGGCTGCCAAGCTGGACGAGCCTATTTTTACGCCAGCCACCAAGGCAGCCATGGGTGAACACGACGAAAATATTGATTTCGACACCATGAGCGATGTTGTTGGCCGTGACCTAGCCCAACAAATTCGCGATGTATCGATTGCTTTGTACACCAAGGCCAGCGATTACGCAGCCCGCCAGGGCATTATTATTGCGGACACCAAATTTGAATTTGGTCTCGACGAAAACGGTGCCCTCACCTTGATGGACGAGGTATTGACCGCAGATTCCTCCCGATTTTGGCCGGCAGACCAGTACCAGGTGGGCATTTCCCCACCTTCGTATGACAAACAATTCGTACGCGATTACCTGGAAAGCGTTCCAGGCTGGAACAAAAAAGCACCAGCGCCTACACTGCCACAAGACATCATCGACAAAACGGCGGGTAAATATCGCCAGGCCTATGAAATTTTGACTGGCCGCCTTTGGATTGGATAAGCACATGACAGACGCCACACACATGCACACATCAGACCATCCCAAAGTTGGCGTGGTCATGGGTTCGTCTTCCGACTGGGAAGTGATGAAAAATGCCGTGCAGGTGCTGCGCGACTTCGGCGTGGACTATGAAGCCCGTGTGGTTTCGGCCCACCGCATGCCCGATGAAATGTTCGCCTACGCTGAAACAGCAGCCACCCGCGGCATCCAGGTGATTATTGCCGGTGCCGGCGGTGCAGCACACCTGCCCGGCATGTTGGCAGCCAAAACCATTGTGCCGGTCATGGGGGTGCCAGTGCCCTCCAAGTACCTGCGCGGCGAAGATTCCCTGTTGTCGATTGTGCAAATGCCCAAAGGCATTCCGGTGCACACCTTCGCCATTGGGGAGGCGGGTGCGGCCAATGCTGCTTTGGGTGCGGTCGCCATTTTGGCCTTGACCGACACGGAATTGAATCAGAAATTGCAGGATTTTCGTGTGAGCCAGTCCAATGTGGCCCGCGAAATGGAACTGCCCCCTTTGCGTTGATTTTTAAGCCAAACACATGAGCAAGATTGAATTCAAAACAGCCAAACCTGGCCAGTGGCTGGGCCTGTTGGGTGGTGGTCAGTTGGGCCGTATGTTCTGCATGGCAGCACAAAGCATGGGGTATCGCGTGCTGGTGCTAGACCCCGTCGCCAACGGCCCTGCCGGTTCTGTCGCTGACGACCAAGTGCTTGCCGATTACATGGACGATCAGGGTTTGGCCAAGTTGGCCCAGCGCTGCGTGGGGGTAACCACTGAATTTGAAAATGTGCCCGCCTTGGCACTGGATACGCTTTCCAAAAGCATTCCTGTCAGCCCATCTGCTTTCTCGGTCGGTGTGGCGCAAAACCGCATTGAAGAAAAAGCCTACATCACAGGTTGTGGCGTGCCTGTTGCACCGCATGCGGCCATTCGCAGCATGGCCGACATTACCGATGATCTTGAGCACCTGCTGCCGGGTATCGTGAAAACGGCCCGTTTGGGTTACGACGGCAAGGGTCAAGTTCGTGTGAAAACGCTGGACGAGGTACGAAAGGCTTTTGCCGATTTGAATGAGGTGGACTGCGTCCTTGAAAAACGCCTTAACCTTCAAAAAGAAATGTCAGTGATTGTCGCCCGCGATCACAAGGGTGAATGTGCGACGTTTCCTGTGGCGGAAAATCACCATCGCAAAGGTATCCTCGCTACAACCATTGTGCCAGCCCGCATCGATGAAGCCATGGCCGCTCAAGCACGGGCCAATGCTATTTCAATTGCCGGGGCACTTGATTACGTGGGGGTGCTGTGCGTCGAGTTTTTCGTAGTGGATGAATTGGGCCTCGTGGTCAATGAAATTGCACCGCGTCCCCACAACAGCGGGCACTATTCAATTGATGCCTGTGTTACCTGCCAATTTGAACAACAGGCCCGAATTCTGGCGGGCCTGCCGCTTGGGGACACCCGCCAGCACAGCCCCGCAGTGATGGTCAATTTGCTGGGCGACCTGTGGTACGCCGCTGACGGTACTGAACGTGAGCCTGCCTGGGAAAAGGTCTTGGCCATTCCTGAAGTGAAACTGCACCTGTATGGCAAAGAGCAGGCACGTGTGGGGCGCAAGATGGGTCACATCACTGTGATTGCCGAAAGTCTGGACCGTGCCATGGCTGTTGCGCAGGAAGTGCGCGACATTTTGGGCATTGGCGATGACGACGACTGATTCCGGCATGCCCCATGTGCACGCTGAATTGCTTGCTCCAACTGCGAGCAATATAAAGCGCTGCGCTCAGGCGCTTCAGAGCGGCGAGTTGGTCGCTTTTCCAACCGAAACCGTGTTTGGCCTGGGTGCGGCTGTTTCTCAGCTGGGCGCCATTGAAGGCATCTTCAAGGCCAAGGGGCGACCCTCAGAACACCCCCTGATTGCCCACGTGGCCCCCGGTGCAGAATTAACAGGCTGGGTGGCTGAACTTACCCCCACCATGCAAAAGTTGATGAATGCGTTCTGGCCTGGCCCGCTCACTTTGGTGGTCCCCAAAGGCGAGCGCATGCCTTTTGAAGTGACTGGCAGGCAAAATTCTGTGGGGATTCGCTGCCCTTCCCACCCGGTTGCGATTGAACTGCTAAAAGCCACTGGGGTGCCGGTGGCAGCACCTTCGGCCAACCGCTTTGGCAAAGTCAGCCCCACACGTGCAAGCCACGTGCTGGCCGAGCTTGGCGACCGAATTCCGTTTATTCTGGATGGCGATGTGCCTGAGGTAGGTATTGAATCGACCATTGTTTCATTGCTGGATGACCAGCCCGCCATACTGCGGCCTGGTGCCATTACGGCTGCGCAAATAGAAGCGGTGCTGGGCGTGGCTGTGAAAAGTCACGGTGAGGTATCCAAAACTCCAAACGCCAATCCGCGGGTTTCCGGTGCGCTTGAAAAACACTACAGCCCTGATGCCAAGGTGTGGGTGCTGCAGGCCAGCGAATTGGCTGCCTTGCAGTTGCAGAATAAAACCTTGTGTGTGGGCTGGACCGATGAATTCCTGGCGCAGGCTGACGCGCTGCGAGAAAAGTGCGGGGAAGTGCTGGTTGAAGCCTTGAGTGACAAACCTGGCGAAGTCGCCAAGGCGCTGTATGCCACATTGCGTCAGGCTGACGAATTGGCTTGCAGGCAAGTATTATTTGAAAAACCTGGGCAAACCCCGGATTGGGAAGCGGTCAATGATCGCTTGAAACGCGCTTCCGCCTGAGTTGCCTGCCTGGGTTAAACGCTGGCTTGGCTTAATTACATTTGCTGGGTTGGAATGTGCCCGCGCTGCTCGGCAATCACATTGTTGTCATCAACAAACACCAGCTTGGGCTGGAATGTTTTGCACTCCTGATCATCCAGCGTGCCATAGGCCGCAATAATTACCAAGTCACCCTTTTGAGCACGGCGTGCAGCCGCACCATTCAGGGAAATCATGCCGCTTCCGCGCTCGCCCTTGATGGCATAAGTTGAAAAACGCTCGCCATTGTCGATCACGTAAATGTCGATGCGCTGAAATTCAATAATGCCCGACGCTTCGAGAAGGTTTTCATCAATCGCGCAAGAACCTTCATAGTGCAGTTCGCAGTGGGTTACTTTGGCTCGGTGAATTTTTCCGAGCAACATCTCACGATGCATTAGTCAATCTCCAGATTGTCGATCAGGCGGGTTTGACCCAGCTTGGCCGCGGCCAGTATAACCAGCGGCGTTTGATCGGACAGGTTTTCATCGGTGGGGCGTTGCAGGTCTGCTTGCCTGCGTACCTCAAAATAATCGGGCTTCCAGCCACGGTTCGCCAGTGTGTCAGCGCAAATGCGCTCCAATTGTACCAACTGGTCCAAATTCGGGCGACCCGATTTTACCCGATTCGAGAGATCATTCAAAAGTTGATACAAAAACGGCGCTTCGGCACGGTCTTGCTCATTCAGGTAGCGGTTGCGCGAAGAGAGGGCCAAGCCATCCTTTGCCCGCACGGTGGGCGCTGCGATAATTTCAATGGGCATGGCCAGTTGGGCCACCAAGCGCCGAATAATCATCAGCTGCTGGTAGTCTTTTTTGCCAAAAACTGCCACTTTGGGCTGCACGCAATTAAACAGCTTGGTGACAACCGTACTCACGCCTTCAAAAAAACCGGGGCGAAATTCACCTTCCAATGTGCCACCCAGGTCATCGGGCGGCTTTACACGGTAATCCTGTGGCTCGGGGTACAGGTCGCGCTCGGTGGGCGCAAACATCACATACACCTGTTCTTTTTCCAGTTTTTCCGCATCTTCCTGCATGGTGCGCGGGTACTTGTCGAAATCCTCATTGGGGCCAAACTGTAATCGGTTCACAAACACGCTCGCCACCACGGGGTCACCGTGTTTGGCAGCAATTCGCATCAGGGACATGTGACCCTCGTGCAAATTGCCCATGGTGGGCACAAAAGCCACCCGGTTTTGGCCACGCAGTTGATCGCGCAGCTCGGAAATTGAAGAAATCTGTCTCATCAAATACTCAGAATGTGTGTTCTGCTGTGGGAAAGGTTTTGTCTTTCACCGCGGACACATAGGCCTGCACGGCAGCTTGAATCGAGGGCTGATTATCCATGAAATTGCGCACAAACTTCGGTTTTTTGCCCGGAAAAACATTCAACATGTCGTGTAGCACCAAAACTTGTCCGTCACAATCAACCCCGGCGCCAATGCCGATGGTGGGTACCATCAGGCTTTTGGAAATGTCCGCTGCAAGTTTGCCCGGGATCAGTTCAAACAGCACCATTTGGGCGCCAGCCTCCTGCATGGCCTTGGCATTGGTTTTCAGTATTTTCGCGGCTTTGGCATCGCGGCCCTGCACGCGATAACCACCCAGCGCACTGACCGATTGCGGCGTCAGGCCCAAATGGGCACACACAGGAATGTCGCGTGTGGTCAGGTATTCAACGGTCGGGGCCAGCCATGCAGTGCCTTCGAGTTTCACCATGTTCGCGCCTGCTGCCATCAGCCTGGCGGCATTGCGGTAGGCCTGCTCCACGCTTTCCTGGTAGCTGCCAAACGGCATGTCGGCCACCACAAATGCATTTTTATTGCCAGCGGCTACACAACGTGTGTGGTACTCCATCATGTCCATGGTCACAGGCAGGGTGCTGGGCATGCCAGCCAGTACCATGCCCAAAGAGTCGCCAATCAACAAAACATCCACGCCGCTTGCATCGAGCACGCTGGCAAAGCACGCGTCGTAGCAGGTCAGCATGGCGATTTTTTCCTGATTTTTTTTCATCTCAAGCAACGCGGGCAAGGTAACAGCCTTGCGGGTGCTGTTGGCAGCGGCTTGGGGTTGTGCGCTCATGGTGTGCTCTCGTGAGGGGTAGGTGTTACTCAGACCAGTTGAAAAACTCGCGTCGACCTTTCATCCCGTCAATCTGGTTTAACAACAAATCAAAATCTTCGGAATGATCAACCGGGTTTAAATGCTCGGTGTTCACAATCAACAAGGGTGCGTCGTCGTAGTGGTAAAAAAACCGGCTGTATGCATCGCTTAACTGGGACAAATACGCCTCGGTGATGTTCACCTCATAGGGCGTTGCGCGTTTTTGCACCCGTTCAATGAGTGCTTGCGGCGAAGCTTGCAGGTAAATCACCAAATCAGGCACGCTGGTTTGTGGGCTTTGGTGTTGATAAATTTGCTGGTAAAGCTTCAGCTCTTCTTCATCCAGCGTCAGGCTGGCAAACATGCGGTCTTTTTCCAGCAGGAAGTCGCTGACCACCATGTTTTCGAAAAAATCCCGCTGGGTCAAATCCCGCAGCTGCCCAATGCGCTGAAACAAAAAAAACAACTGGGTGGGCAGGGCGTAACGGGCGGGTTCTTGGTAAAACTTCTCAAGAAAGGGATTGTCTTCAGGCTTCTCGAGCAACAGCTCTGCCTGAAATCGCTGGGCGATCAGTCGGGCCAGCGAGGTTTTTCCCACGCCAATTGGGCCTTCAATCACGATGTGGCGATACTTTTGTGACAACAAGTTTTACTCTCCGGTGGGTGGCTTGCGCGCGGCCTCAGTGTAGCGCAGGGGTGAGGCTGGTATTGGAAAAAAAGTTCAAATTGCTTTGACGATCTGGTCCAGCGTGCCTGGCAAATGGTTTTTCGCCGGGCCCAGGCCCGGGATCTCAATTTCTGGGTTTAACTGCAACAGCGGCTCCAGTACAAAGCGCCGCAGGTGCATGCGTGGGTGGGGCACTGTCAGTTGTGAAGTATTAACGGTTTCCTGACCAAACAGGAGCACATCAACGTCGATGGGACGTGGGGCATTGCGCGTGGTACGAATCCGTCCCAATTGTGACTCAATGGCCATGCATTCGTGTAACAGTTGCTCTGCATCTCCTTGCCACATCAATTCCAGCACGGAGTTCACATAGTTCGGACCTGTGGCATCCACAGGGGCACTCTTAAACCGCAGCGATTCCCGCACCGCTTGCGCACAGAAATGGGTTCGAAAATGCGCGACTACTTCGTCGAAAAGGGCCATGGGATGCCCCAAGTTGCCACCCAAGCCCAAATAGCACAGTGTATGGCTCACCTTGTGGTTCACTCGCCCTGCTGTCCCTGGCCAGCACCAATCGTACCTGCGCCTGGTTTGGGTTTTCTGCGCCGACGTTTCTTCTTGGCTGCTCCATCGGTACCTGCGGGTGTTCCGCGCAGGGCGTCCAGCATGTTTTGGCGGTTGTTCACATCGCCATCGCTGAATTCGCGCCACCATTCGGCCAATTCAACATCGGCGTCTACATCGCCCACCATGGCACGCAATTCATAGAAATCGAGCGATGCCCGGAATTTCTGTTGCTCCAGCATGCGGAATGGCGCCTTGCCGGCACGTTTTTCGAAACGTGGTTGAAATGCCCAAATTTCACGCATGTCGCCGGTTAGGCGACGTGGAATGGCCGTGCGTTCGGCCTGTTCGGCCAGTACATCGTCCATCGCGGCAAACAGTGCCGGGAATTTCAGTTCCCCCTGTTCAAGTTTCTTCTCCCAGTTTTCAAGCACCAAATGCCACAACAAGCAGGCAAACAGGAAGCCAGGGCTGAGTGGCTTGCCTTCTTTTACGCGTTTGTCGGTGCGGGCCAAAGCCTCGGTCAGGAAGGGTTCACCGCGTTGGTGCTCCAGAATTGTATCGAGCAAGGGAAATACACCATGATGCAATCCAGCCTCTCGCAAACCTTTCAAGCAGGCCATGGCCGAGCCGCTCATCAGCAGCTTCAGCATTTCATCAAACAGCCGCGAGGCAGGCACATTGCGCAGCAAGTCAGACAACTCGGCGATGGGCGCGTAGGTGGCTGGTTCAATCTCGAAATTCAGTTTGGCTGCAAAACGCACCACACGCAGCATTCGAACCGGGTCTTCGCGGTAGCGCAGGCTTGGCTCTCCAATCATGCGCAGCACGCGCGCACGCAGGTCTTCCATGCCATGGTGGTAGTCCCACACGGTTTCCGTGCTGGGGTCGTAGTACATGCGTTTACGGTGAAGTCGCGCCTTGAGGCGTCTTCGTCTTGCCGCCCGAATTCATTGTCGCGCAGCACCCTGCCGTGCTCATCTTTCTCGTTGCTTGCACTGGCCAGGGCTCTGAAGGTTGATGTTTCAATGGTTTCAGGGCCAAACATCACGTGCACAATTTGAAAGCGCCTGCCAATGACCCGTGCGCGGCGAAACAGTCTTTGGGTTTGTTCAGGGCTTGCGTCAGTGGCCACGTCGAAGTCTTTGGGACGCATGCCCAAGAGCAAATCGCGCACGGCACCGCCCACAACAAAGGCTTTGTAACCCTTGCTTTGCAAGGTTTCGCACACGCGGATCGCATTGTGGCTAACCAGGCGGCGATCAATTTTGTGCTCGGCCACACCCCACACCTTGGGTTTGTGCACGCCGTAGCTTGCTTTCACTTTCTTGGGCGTCCCCAGGTTCAAGTGAGCAGCAGGAGGCCCCGGGGTTTCACGCCCCAGCGTGGCTGGCTTGGAAAACATTCGTTTGAACAGTTTCTTGATCATTTGAACAACTCAAGGACAGGCCAGCCGCGTGTTTGTGCAATTTCAGCCAGTTTGTTGTCGGGGTTTGCCGCAACCGGGTGGCTCACGCATTCCAGAAGGGGCAGGTCGTTGATGGAGTCACTGTAAAAGTAACTGCTCTCAAAGCTGCTCAAAGTCCAGTTCTTCGCGGCCAACCACTCGTTCAGTCTGGTCACTTTGCCCTCCCTGAAACTGGGCACACCAGTGACCTTGCCTGTGTATTCACCATCGACCAATTCAGGTTCGGTAGCGATCAGGGCTTCAATTCCAAATGCCTGTGCAATTGGTTGGGTAATAAAGCTGTTGGTGGCCGTAATGATCACGCACACGGCATTGTCCGCCTGGTGCTGTTTTACCAGCTCAATTGCGCTTGGTTTCAAGTTGGGTCGAATGACTTCAGCCATGAACTCATGGTGCCAAGCCGCCAGTTGTGCACGTTTGTTGTCGCGCAGCGGGCGCAATTGAAAGTCCAAAAACTCGTCGATGTTCAGTGTACCTGCCTTGTAGTCTGCAAAAAACTGATTGTTGCGCGCCTCAAATTCGGCCCGGTCCAGTACACCTTTGTTGATAAGGAATTGCGACCATCCATGGTCAGAGTCAATGGGCAACAGGGTGTTGTCCAGGTCAAACAGTGCGAGTTTCATATTCTCGAATTACCAGACTTTCTCGTCGTTTCATCCAGTGGCGCAGCAAATTCACGCTCACTGGTTTATGTTGTTCAAGGGAAAAGCGATCCAGCCCGTCCATCACCGCCATTAGCGAGCCCATGTCACGCTGGAAATAGCGAAGTGCGTACTCAATGACCTCTTCACTTAACTGCAGGCCCCGCGATTTCGCCATGGCTTGCAGTGCGGCATGTTTTTCCTGATCGCTCAGGGGGTGCACCCGCAAGCACAAGCCAGCTTCAATGCGTGTGCGCAAGTCATCACGCAGTTTCAGTTCGGTGGTGGGGTGCTCAGCCGCCAATACGATTTTACTGGGTTTGCTCTCGGCCATGCTTGAATTGAACGCATTGAACAATTGCACCTGGGAGTATGGGGTCAGGCGGTCAATGTCGTCGATCACCAAGACCTGTTCGCCGGGCTTGAACACAAAGCGATTGCCGCCGGCAAGCACATTCACTCCCAGTTGACTGGCCACGCCCCGCAGTAAATGACTTTTTCCGCAACCTGAAGGTCCGTACATGTATACAAACGGACTGGTTCCCTTCATTTGGATCAGTTCTCGCAGTTCATGCACAAGTTGCCCGTTCTGCCCAACCAGAAAGTTGGACAGTGTTGGCCTAGGCGGCGTGAACACATCGAGAAGCAACTGTTGCATGGGCATTGCCAAAGCGGGGGGAATCGAGCAGCCCCCAATAATACCCTTGAATGACACTTTTTACGCCCTGTCTCGGTTAAAATACAACCACTCGCGCTTGTGGCCATAAACCTGAAGCAAGCAACCCAGCACCACAATTTTTCGGACCGAATTTCAATGAATTCTCCCTTGACCTACAAAGACGCCGGCGTTGATATGCAAGCCGGTGATGATCTGGTTGATGCAATCAAACCTATGGCAAAGCGCACCATGCGCCCAGGAGTGCTGGCTGGTATTGGCGGTTTTGGCGCCATGTTCGAAGTACCCAAGGGGTACAAAGAACCCGTGCTTGTCTCCGGTACGGATGGTGTGGGTACCAAGTTGCGTTTGGCCTTTGAGTGGAACATTCACAATACCGTGGGTATTGATTTGGTGGCCATGAGTGCCAATGATATTTTGGTGCAAGGCGCAGAGCCCCTTTATTTTCTTGATTACTTTGCGTGCGGCAAACTTGACGTTAAAACAGCCGCAAGCGTAGTGGGCGGTATTGCTTATGGTTGTGAACAGGCGGGTTGTGCGCTCATTGGTGGTGAAACCGCCGAAATGCCAGGCATGTATCCCGACGGTGAATATGACTTGGCTGGTTTTGCGGTAGGCATTGTTGAAAAATCCGAAATTCTGGATGCCAGCAAGGTGAAGGCCGGCGATGTGATCTTGGGCCTCGCGTCCAATGGCATTCACTCCAATGGTTTTTCGCTGGTTCGAAAAATTCTGGAACGTGCCCAACCCGATTTAAACCAGCTTTGTGATGGCATGCCTTTGCGCGAGGCCATCATGGCACCAACCCGCATGTATGTGAAGCCTGTGCTTGAGTTGATCAAGAAGGTGCCGGTTCATGCGCTGGCTCACATCACTGGTGGTGGTTTGGTCGAAAACATTCCACGTGTGTTGCCCGACAATTTGGTGGCCGAGCTCGACCGTGGTACTTGGCCAGAAACAGAGCTGTTCAAGTGGTTGCAGCAAAACGGTCAAGTGCCGTTTGATGAAATGAACCGCGTCTTCAACTGCGGCATCGGCATGGTTGTGGTGCTGCCGGCAGAACAAGCCAAGGCTGCAATCGATTTGTTAAGCGCAGCGGGTGAAAAGGTGTATCAAGTGGGCGCGGTTCGCCCGCGTGTTGAGGGCGAAGCACACACCATTGTTCGCCCAGCAAAATAAGTGTTCACTGATTAATCAAGCCGGGATAAAGCCCAGTCGATGTGTTCCATCAGGAATGCATCGGCGCTTGAGCGCATTTCGAGCAGTGCCTCACGCATTCCTATAACACCTACACTATTGCCGGCAGCCACGGCCAAATTTCGTCTAAACCGCCTGTAGCCAATACGGCGAATGGCGCTGCCCTCGGTTATTTTTAAAAACTCCTCCTCGGTCCAGCGCATCATGGCAAACCAGTCGGGTTTATCAAACTCGGCGCGCGGATTGAAGTCGGCGTACTGCGCGGGTTTGGCGAATTTGTTCCACGGGCATGCCAGTTGGCAGTCGTCGCAACCATAAATTCGTGTACCCACGAGCGGGCGAAGTTCAAGGGGTATTTCGCTGTCGTGTTCAATGGTCAGGTAAGAAATGCACAACCGGGCATCCACCTGGTAGGGTTTTACAATTGCGCGGGTAGGGCAGGCTGTGATGCAGCTGGTACACGTACCACAGTGGTTTTTGCCAAATTCACCACTCAAAGGCAAAGGCATGTTCGTGAACACTTCACCTAAAAAAAACAGGGAGCCTTCCTCGGGGTGAATAAGTAAAGTGTGTTTGCCTCGCCAGCCCAAACCAGCCTTGCGTGCAATTTCGACTTCAGCGGTGGGAGCGCTGTCCACAGCGACACGAAACCCGAATCCACCTACCTCGGAATTCACAGCAGCGGCGAACCGTTTCAGACGCTGCCGTATTACTTTGTGGTAATCACGTCCACGCGCATACAAACTCACATAGGGTTTGTTGCGGACTTCGATTTCCATCAGGGTTTTCTCGGTGAATGTCGTCGCATCAGGCTGGTTCAGCGTTGTTTCAGGCACGTAAGGCACACGCAGTGATACGATTCGAATCGCACCGGGAAACAGGGTGTCTGCATTCAGGCGATTTAGTCCGTGGCGCTCCATGTAGGCCATTTCGCCATGCATGCCCTGGTTTAGCCAGGCTTGCAAATGTGGCTCACAGGCCTGCAAATGGGTGTCGCTGACACCCATGCAGCCCAAACCCTGTGCTTTGGCCACACGTTGCAACAATGCCCAGTTCTCTTGTTCTTGATGAGCCTGCATGAAAACTTATACCCGCTATTTACCCGACGACGCCGCAACCCACAGTGTAGGGGAAAAGCTAGCCAAACTTGCGCAAGCGCCGCTTCGCATCTACCTGTCAGGCCCCTTGGGTGCAGGCAAAACAGCATTGGTGCGGGCGTTTTTGCGGGCCTTGGGAGTGCAGGGTGCAGTTAAAAGTCCCAGCTATGCGTTGGTAGAACCTTACAATTTCTCGAATTATTCTGTGTATCACTTTGATTTTTATCGATTCTTCGATCAAAATGAATGGGAGGAGTCCGGATTTCGTGATTACTTCGAGGAAAATGCCATTTGTTTGGTCGAATGGCCTGAGAAGGCTGGTGGCCTGCTTCCTCGAGCGGATCTCGAAATTCAGCTCAGTTATCACCAGCAGCCAGGCCAGGAAACCACTGGGCGAAGCATTGAGGTGAAAGCCCTGTCGGTATATGGGCAGCACTTGGTTGAACAACTGAACGAACAACAATAGCCTATGAATTCGCGTCGCGATTTGTTGAAAACCGTTGGAGCAGGAATGCTTCTGAAACTGATGCCTGTGGGCGCTTTTGCTGCTGACCAGGTGAAGTTTGTCGATGTACGCCTGTGGCCCGCTGATGAATACACCCGGGTAACGTTAGAGCACGCGGGCGCAATCAAGTACAAACACTTCCTGATTGAGAATCCCTGGCGCATGGTGATCGATTTGCTGGACATGCGACTCGACAACACCCTGAAAGACCTCACCAGTCGCCTGCATCCCGAAGACCCTTATGTGCAACAAATTCGGGTCGGACAATACGATGCGAACACGGTGCGACTGGTGTTCGATCTGAAGGCGGAAGTCAAACCAGAAATTTTCACGATTGATCCAATCGCCGAGTATCAAAATCGGTTTGTCGTGGATTTTTACCCCAAGAATCCGGCAGATCCATTGCTGGCTTTGCTGAAAAAGTCGGATGACCCGGCGATGCGAGAGGATGAAATTTCTCGTGCGCTGCGCTTGGCGGAATCGGAGACCAGTGGCACTTTAAAGCTGGAAGGTGTCACTCCTGAAAAAGGCGGGAGTAAAACCGAAGTTGCCAAGGCACAGCCCAATGCACCTGTTGAGAAGAAGCCGTCTCCAGAACTGAGACGAATGATCACGGTTGCGATCGATCCAGGGCATGGCGGTGAAGACCCTGGCGCAGTTGGCAAAGGGGGCACTTACGAAAAAAATGTGGTGTTGGCCATCAGCAAAAAACTGAAGGCAGAAATTGACAAAATGCCGGGCATGCGGGCCATGTTGACTCGCAACGGTGACTTTTTTGTACCTTTGAATACACGTGTGCAAAAGGCCCGCAGCGTCAATGCTGACTTGTTTGTTTCTGTGCATGCAGATGCCTTTATTCGTCCCACTGCGGGCGGATCGTCGGTGTATGTTCTATCCGAACGAGGCGCTACAAGCACTGCTGCGAAGTGGATCGCCAACAAGGAGAATGCCTCGGATTTGATCGGTGGGGTCAATATCAAAGGCACTGATTCGCAATTGGCTCGCGTTCTGCTCGATTTGTCGACCACCGCTCAAATCAATGACAGCTTGAAGTTGGGCGATGCCGTTCTCGGCAATTTGGGCAAGGTGAATCGATTGCACAAGCCGCGTGTGGAACAGGCGGGGTTTGCCGTACTGAAGGCGCCTGATATTCCATCTATCCTGATTGAAACGGCCTTCATCAGCAATCCGGATGAAGAGAAAAAACTGGCCAACCCGGCCCATCAACAGGAATTGGCTGAAGCGATCGCCAAGGGTATTGCAAATTACTTCGCCAAGAACCCTCCTGTCGCCCGCACTCCCCTGACCTAAACCGGGCGCGCTGCCACTTATAATGAGTGGATGAACCACCGCCCGATATCCCTGTTGCCCGATGTATTGATCAGCCAAATTGCCGCAGGCGAAGTGGTTGATCGTCCAGCATCAGTTGTTAAAGAACTGCTTGAGAATGCTTTGGATGCGGGTGCGTCGGAGATCACCATTCGCATTGATGGTGGCGGTATTCAACGAATTTGCATTCAGGACAACGGCAAAGGCATACCCAAAGACGAGCTCGAGTTGGCGGTCACACGTCATGCCACTTCAAAAATTCAATCGCTAAGTGAGCTTGAAAGTGTGATGAGCCTCGGCTTTCGAGGAGAGGCTTTGGCCTCAATTGCTTCCGTAAGTCAGTTTACGCTGAGCAGTTATCCGAAAGGTCAGGAATGCGCATACAGCATCAGTAACCAAAGTGGGCGCTGGCTTGTCGAGCCCTCATCGGCAAGCCCTGGTACCACGGTCGATGTGCAATCGCTTTACTTCAGTACACCCGCACGCCGCAAGTTCCTGAAAACAGAGCAAACTGAATTTTTTCAGTGTCTGGACGTCGTTAAACGCATGGCTTTGGCCAACCCCTCGGTCACCTGGCTGGTGTATCGGGATGGCAAATTACAAAGCCGTTTTCAGGAAAGCAGCTGGAGTGCTCGGGTCTTCAGCATTCTCGAAACCATGGCCAATGGTGCCTCCAAGCCAATTGACGTCCAAACTGCCGATATGCAATTGCATGGTGCGGTTGGCCTGCCTGACGCAGCCCGTGGAAAAGGCGATATGCAGTTTTTCTACGTCAATGGCCGCTTTGTGAAAGACAAACTGATTGGGCATGCGGTCCGGTCAGCCTATGAAGATGTACTTCATGGCGACAAATTTCCCGCCTTTGTGCTTTTTTTGAATTTACCCGCCAATGAGGTGGATGTGAATGTGCACCCCGCGAAAACAGAGGTGCGATTCCGAAACGCGCGGGCAGTGCATCAATGGGTGCGTCAATCGATTCAGGCCTGTCTTGCTCCTTCCAGGGCTGTCGCTCCTCTCAGTGATTCGTCCGCAAGTGTGGAGGTCGGGGCACCTTCTGTCGTCACACCCTCCGTGTCGGGCAACGGCAATGTGTGGAGAGCGTCCAGCGCTTCCCCGCCAGTGATTCAGGTTCAAGCAAAAAGTGCAGCGCTTCCTTTCCTGCGGGAGGAGCTTGCCGATTATATTCAAGCCTATCGCCCGATTGAATCCGCGCCGCGTCCTGCCGTAATTACGCCGCGACCCTTGGTGCAAGAAAGCCAGCAAAGCCAGGCAGCCGATCATGCAGAATTGTCTGAGTATTTGGGACAGGCGATTGCGCAGGTACACGGTATTTACATTCTCGCTTTGCGTCCCGATGGCATGGTGGTGGTCGATATGCATGCAGCCCACGAGCGTGTTCTCTATGAGCAGTTCAAGAATGCGCTGGACAATCAGCAAACCATCTCTTCCCAAGAGTTACTTGTGCCTCTGTTGGTACAAATTGATCCTCGCCTGGCCAGTGAAGTCGACAATGGTCAGCACCTTTGGGAAAAACTGGGATTTCGCTTGAGTCTCATTTCAACTCAGGAAATCGCGGTGCGCGCCGTGCCCACCATGTTGGCGGGTCAGGATTTGTCTGCATTGCTGCAACAGTGGCTTGAAGACTTGCACCAGTACGGCGTGGCGCATGTGCTTGAACGCCAGCGCAATGAATGGCTGGCTGGCTTGGCCTGCCACACCGCAGTCCGTGCAAACAGAAAGCTCACCGTACCTGAAATGAATGCGCTGTTGCGTTCCATGGAGCGCACCGAGCGGTCGGATCAATGCAACCATGGCAGGCCTACATGGCGTCATTTCAGTTTGTCTGAAATGGACAAGTGGTTTTTGCGCGGCCAATAGAGCAAAGGGGGCGTGAATCACGTGAGCATCGGCACTATTCCAGCCCTGGCTGTACTTGGGCCCACGGCATCCGGCAAGTCTGCCTTGGGCTTGTGGATGGCCGATCAGGGGTTCCCGATAGAAATTATCAGTCTCGACTCGGCACTGGTGTTTCGGGACATGAACATCGGAACCGCCAAGCCCACCCCTCAAGAACTGGCTTTGGTGCCGCACCACTTAATCGATATCATCACACCAAGCGACACTTTCAGCGCCGCTGAGTTTGTCGTTCAATGCCATGCACTGATTGCGGATATCCGTGCGCGAGGCAAAGTGCCTGTTATTTTGGGCGGCACCATGATGTATTACAAAACGCTGATCAGTGGCATGGACGACCTTCCTGCCGCCAATCCTGAAATTCGCCAGGCCATTGAACAACATGCCTTGGAGCAGGGCTGGCCCGCCATTCACGCTCGCCTCGCCGAGGTAGACCCCCTTACAGCCCAGCGCTTAAAGCCCAATGACTCCCAGCGTTTGCAGCGCGCGCTGGAGGTTTTTCAAATTACCGGCCAGCCACTTTCAAGCTTTCATCAGCGGGATCAGCAGGCCGATTTGCAAATTCCCACCCTGGCTATCGAACTGTCTGACCGGTCTGTCTTGCACAAGCGCATTGAGTCTCGTTTTCTGAACATGCTGGAGCAGGGCCTCGTAGAAGAGGTCATCGAGCTTCGTCACAATTACGTGTTGGATGACAGCATGCCCTCGATGCGTTGTGTGGGGTACAGGCAAGTCTGGGAGCATTTGCACGGCCATTGCACACGGCAGGAAATGATAGACCGAGGTGTCGCTGCTACACGCCAATTGGCCAAGCGGCAAATAACGTGGCTGCGTTCAACCTCCAACAAAGAAGTAGTTGACCCGTTGCAGTCCAATTGGCTTCAATCCGTGAAACCCTGGATAAAAAATCAGATCGAGGCTTTGTTGCCTTGATGACTCATCGAAGCAGTTTCTTGCCAACCCGGCATGGGTTAGTTGTGTCGGACCGGACTGGTTTATTGGGAACTGAGCTTGCAGGGTCACCGCTGCCCGAAAACTTGGCATTTCGGCTTGTCGGCTTGATCCTGCACTAAGCCAAGCCCTCCAAAAGTAACGGTCGGGTCTTGGCTTTCGCGCCATGGCGCGATCGTTAGTCTCGGCGCGCCAAGCCGGCAAGTTTTCTGACTGGTCATCGTGCGACCCATTGCAAGTTCAGCTCCCCGCACTCCCGTGCAGCACTTCTCCACCTCCGAGCGACGCACGGCTGTGTTCAATGCCCAATCGGCGGCGGTGTTTCGATCGCCTCGCCTTCAAGAAAACCTGCTTGCGTGCCGAGCAGGGCCGGTGTCGCCCAATATGGGCGACAGAGAACGGACCCGACCCGTGGTTTAGGAGGGTCGTTCTCAGGCATCGCAAGGCTCAGCAAGGGATCAACAGGTTTTCTGGCGAGAGATCGGAACCCAAGCCGATCGGGCAGTTAACGCACCGCGAGAGACCGGAACCCAAGCCGATTGGGCGATGAACCAGCACCGAGAGAGCAGAACGCCGGCCAATTCGACGATAAACAATCCAGCTTGATTACAAAGGAAAACGCTGCGCCAGCGCAAACACCAAAGGCAAGGTTATAGCAGCCCCCACCGTTGACATCGAAATGAGACAAGCCACCAGTGGTGCATTCCCGCCCATGCGCGCTGCCAGAATATAGGCACTCGATGCAGAGGGAATGGCAGAGAATACCAGCAGCACCATGGTCTGTTCTTGCCCAAGCCCGGTGAAGTGAGCGTAAAGAACCGCCACCAAAGGTGACACCAACAGTTTCACAAACAGCCACCAAACCGACACCGGCCAATTGCCTTTCAAGCCGGAGAATACCAAGCCTGCCCCCACTGCAAGCAGGCCCAGCGACACCGCTGCTTGTGCCAATCGCTCTAGAGTCAGCATGACTGGTTCAGGCACCTGCACGCCCATCAATTTCGCTGCAATCCCAAGGCAGGTCCCAATAATTAGCGGATTTTTCAGAATGTCTACAAACGCGCTCAAACGACCGCCTTTGCTCATGGTGCCCACGGCCAATACATTGCACAGCGGCACACCCAGCGCCAGCAAAATGGCGATATTGGCCACTGCCGATTGGCCACCCAAGCGGCTGGCCAAAGCCAGACCAATGTAGGAGTTAAACCGGTACGCCGTTTGCAAGCCTGATGCAAAGTCCACGCGCCCCATATTGCTGACGAGCAATCCTAACCAACCCAACACAAACGCCGTGAATATGACGGCAGGTCCACCCAGGGCGAAGGCTCCAACTGTGTTCAGGTCAAAATTGCTCGACACCACCGAGAAAAAAAGCAGGCATGGAAACAACACAAAGTAAACCAGTTTTTCTATGGTGACCCAGGCGGCAGGCGCCATCCAGAAGCGGCGCAGCAGGTAGCCTAGGGCGATAATTGCGAAATCAGGGAAAAGAAGTAGTGGGGACAATTGTTTGCGTGTGGTGTTTGGTCATTGAGCCAATAAAAAACCCACCCGAAGGTGGGTTTTGTTCATGCCGTACCTGTTTTAAACAGAGAACGAAGAGCCGCAGCCGCATGTAGTGGTCGCATTTGGGTTCTTGATCACGAACTGCGCGCCGTTGATGTCTTCTTTGTAATCAATTTCGGCACCAGTCAAGTACTGGTAGCTCATGGAGTCGATCAACAAAGTCACGCCGCCTTTGTCCAAGGCCGTGTCGTCTTCATTCACGTCTTCATCGAAAGTAAAACCGTACTGGAAACCGGAGCAGCCGCCACCTTGCACGAATACGCGCAGTTTCAGGTTGGGGTTGCCTTCTTCATTGATCAGATCTCGCACTTTGGCTGCGGCTGAGTCAGTGAAAACCAATACGCTGGGTTGTTCTGTAGTTACGTCCATCTTGTCCTGCCTTTTTGCTGGAATTACTTGCTTGAAGCCAAGGCCAGCTTGCCTGGCATCACTTCTTCGCTCTCATGGTGCAAGGTACCGTCTACGACCGCACCTGGATGCATCTCCAATGCCCTATATCTTACGTCACCCGAGACATTTGCGGAAGGGTGCAGCTCCAGAAGCTGATTGGCTTCAATCGGACCTTCAATCAGACCACTGACCACAACATGCCCAACGCGCACGCTGCCTCGTACCTTGCCGGTTTCAGAAATCACCAGCAGTGACTGAGCGCTTTCGTCTGCAATCACATTGCCGTCCACTTCGCCATCAATGCGCAGGCCTCCTTTGAAGCGCAAATCGCCTCTAAGAATCATGTCCGCGCCCACCAGGCTTTGGATTGGCAGCAGCCGCTTTGTATTTTTTTTCGAGAACATGCGTTTAAAACCCCTTCAAAGTTTGATGGTGGACTGCGCGCGAATAGCGCCTGCTTCCAGAATTCTCATTTCAACGCTTTGTAACCTGCTGCCCTCGGGCAGGGAAAACATGCCCGACACCCTAGAAAAACGGGTCAGTTTGATTTTGAACTGGGGGTCTTCGGACGTTTCAGCGTTCGGTAAAACTATGACACTGGATTCCCCTTTGTTCAACACTTTAATCAACACTTGCACATTCAGTGTCACCTCGGGGCGCTGGCTACCTTGAATTACGAGTGCTTTATAGCGGTATTGATCCGGAACCGTGTCTTTGTTCACTTGAAGCCGCTTGAGTGAAATGGCACCTTGTAGGCTTCCGGGTATGAATCCTTCAAAAAACGCCAAATCCTCTTTCAATTTCGCATTTTCTGATTCCAGGTTGGTAATCAGCAGGGTCAGTTTGCTGCGGGCCTCTTTGTCCAGTTTTACCAATTCATTGGTACGGGATATCTCGTCTTGAAGTTCTGTCGTTTTCGTTTGAAGTTCAGCCAGTTGCTCATTGAGCACCTCAATTTCCTGGGTCGAAAAAAGTTTTTGAATGGCGTTGTCCGCTGGGCCCCACATTGCATAGGCAGCGCAGACCCCCAGAACGGACAGGCCAAGCAGCAGGCCATAAGCGAAAGCAAACCGGGAGGAGCGTTGCACTCCCGGTAACAGGGTTCGACGTGAATGGTGTGTTTTCTTGGGGTTCAAACCGCAAAATCCTTGTAATTAAGGTGCCAAAGGCAATTGCTCCAGCCCCATATGCTCGGGCAAGTCGAACATCACATTCATGGCTTGAACGGCTTGCCCTGCCGCACCTTTCACCAGGTTGTCGATCACCGAGACGATCACCAGCGTGTCTCGACCCTGTGGACGATGCAGCGCGATTCTTACGAAGTTGGAGCCGCGTACGGATTTGGTCTCAGGCAGTGAGCCTTTGGGCATCACATCCACAAAATATTCATTGGCGTAGTGCTGCTCATAAAGCGCTTGAATGTCGGTGTTTTTGCCTTGTTCATTCAGTTTTACATACGTTGTTGCCAAAATGCCGCGCACCATGGGCACCAAATGTGGCGTGAAGGTAATTTGGGTTTTGCGGCCTGAAATCAATTCAAGGCCTTGTTCAATTTCCGGCAAGTGGCGGTGTCCACTCACACCGTACGCTTTAAAACTTTCAGCCGCCTCAGAGAACAAAGAGCCCACTGCTGCTTTGCGGCCCGCACCGGACACTCCCGATTTGCAATCCGCAACAATGTTGCTTTCGTCGATCAACGGACTTGCCCCGCTGATCAAAGGTTTGAGCGCCAATTGCACTGCGGTGGGGTAACAGCCTGCCAAGCCTACCAATTTCGCTTTTTTCAGCTCGGTACGTGCTGATTCAACCAAGCCGTAGCATGCGTTGCTGAGCAGTTCTGGCTCTGAATGGGGCATACCGTACCACTTCTCAAATTGCACTGTATCTTTCAGGCGAAAGTCCGCGCCTAGATCAATCACCCGTATACCCGCATTCACCAGTTCAGCCGATTGGGCCATGGCCACTCCATGGGGAGTTGCAAAAAACACCACATCACAATCTTTCAGCGATTCAAAGGTCGGCTCTGTGAAAGCGATATTGACGCGTTTGCGCAGTGCCGGAAACATGTCTGCTACTGGCTGGCCAACTTCGCCGCGCGATGTGATTGCTTTCAGTTCAGCCTGCGGGTGCAGGGCCAAAAGGCGAAGAAGTTCAGACCCTGTGTAACCGGTTCCGCCAACAATGCCTACCTTGATCATGATTATTCCTTGCACTGAAAAGAAAAAAAGCCGCACATTTGTGCGGCTTTCGATTGTAACCCAGCTGGGAGGGCTGCTGGGTGTAAACGATATGACAGCTTGGTGCTGGTTTATCGCTTGGAGAACTGCTTGCGACGACGCGCGCCACGCAGACCCACTTTTTTACGTTCAACTTCACGGGCGTCACGAGTAACCAAGCCTGCTTTGGACAGGGTTGGCTTCAGTTCTGCGTCGAAGTCGATCAGGGCACGTGTCAAGCCGTGGCGAACTGCGCCAGCCTGGCCAGTTTCGCCGCCGCCGCGCACGTTTACCTTGATATCAAAAGTTTCAACGTTCTCGGTCAGTACCAAGGGTTGACGAGCAACCATTTGGCCTGTTTCGCGAGCGAAGTATTCAGTCAAAGGCTTGCCGTTCACGATGAACTGGCCAGTACCTTTTTTGATAAAAACACGGGCCACTGAGCTTTTGCGGCGACCGGTTCCGTAATTGTATTCACCAATCATGGTTCACCTCAGATTTCAAGTGGCTTGGGTTGTTGTGCGGAATGCGGGTGCTCTGCTTCGGCGTAGATCTTCAATTTCTTGATCATCGCGTAGCCCAGAGGACCTTTTGGCAACATGCCTTTCACGGCTTTCTCCAGCGCGCGGCCTGGGAAGCGTTCCTGCATCTTGTCAAAGTTCGTTTCGTAAATACCGCCTGGGTAACCAGAGTGGCGGAAATACTTTTTGTTCAGGCCTTTCGTGCCTGTAACGCGCAATTTACCGGCATTTACAACAACAATGAAGTCGCCTGTGTCGATGTGCGGTGTGAATTCAGGTTTGTGCTTACCACGGAGGCGGCGTGCAACTTCACTGGCTACACGTCCCAACACCTTGTCGGTGCCGTCGATCACAAACCACTCTTGTTTAACCTCACCGGGTTTCGCTGAGTAGGTTTTCATGATTTTTCCTTAAAGATAAAAAAGTGCTTTTTTACCTGTCTCCCTACTTGTACATGCAGCCCACATTAATATGCAGGTCGGCAGCCGAAGGGCTCTCCCAACAGGTAACCCGCGATTTTAGCAAATTTTTTTGCTTTCGGTTAAAATTTTTAACGTATCAGACAAAAAACCCAAGCACTGTGAGGTGCTTGGGTTTAATCCACCAAAGGAGGAGGGTGGAGGAGACAAATTTGCACCTGAAAGAAACTCTGCGATCAGTGATTCGTGGTTCATTCAAGTGACTACAATTTGAATTCTAGAGATTTTTCTGTTGCGGCGCAAGAGTCTGTTTCTGTTGTCCGAAAAAAGCAACTTATTCCACATTTTAAAAGTGGATTAAAAAAAACCATTAAAAACAAAAGCTTAAAAATATTACTAGTGACTGACTGGTTATTTGTTAATCAGGCTCAATAAAATAGAGCGTTTTTTCAACTTCTTTTCAGTAAATATTGTGCAATGCATAATGAGCAATTAATCATAAATAAGGAGTTTTATGGAAGCCGAAGTTAGCTGGTCGGGGTTACCCGGCATGTCATTTGTGGCCACAACAGGCAGTGGGCATATGTTGTGTATGGATGGTGCCCCGGATGGCGGCGGCAATAACCTGGCCCCGCGTCCTATGGAAGTGGTGTTGGCGGGTACTGGCGCCTGTACGGCCTATGATGTGGTGTTGATTCTGCGCAAAAGCGGTCAAGACATTCGCGATTGCAAGGTGAAAATGAGTGCCGAGCGTGCTGAAGAAGCCCCCAAGGTTTTCACCAGAATCAATTTTCACTTTCAGGTGATTGGCCGGGGGTTGAAGCCTAATCTGGTCGATCGGGCCATTAAGCTGTCCCATGAAAAGTATTGCTCAGCGTCTGCCATGTTGGGCAAAACGGCTGAGTTGGTGTTTACACACGAAATTATTGAAGATTAAATTTTCTGTGCCAGCGTGGTCATGACCTTCGACATCGCGGTCATGGCCAGTTTCACAGGCATGGGCAAATTGTTTGCGCCTTGATCAATCGCGGTTTGCCCGTGCTCAATCTCATCCTGACGCATCTGTTCAAGAATCGCTCTGGACTGCTGATCGCCCGCGGGCAGTCTGCCCAAGTGATCGTTCAGGTGCTTTTCAACCTGTTTCTCCGTCTCCGCCATAAATCCAAGGCTAACCTTGTCCCCCAGTGTGCCCGCAACAAAGCCCAAGGCGAATGCGCCGCCATACCAGAATGGGTTTAATAGACTAGGGCGAGCACCCAACTGGTCCAGCCGCTCTTGGGTCCAGGCCAGGTGGTCGGCCTCTTCTTTGGCGGCGTGATCAAACAACGCCTTTTTTTCGGGGTCTTTGCTAGCCAGTGCCTGAGCCTGGTAAAGCGCCTGTGCGCAAATTTCCCCCACGTGGTTTACGCGCATCAGGCCAATCACCTGCTGTTTTTCTGCATCGTTTAGCTGATCGGTAGGCAGGTTTTTCCCTGCCGGGTTGGGGCGCTGGGCCACAGGTGTGGCAGCCAGGGTCTTCAATGCTTTGTCGACCTCGCCCAATATGGCATCGATGGAGGGAAGCGTGGGCAAGGCGGGAAACTTCGGAAAACGGGGGGCTCGATTTGGCATTACTACGCACCAATGCTGTGTTTTTTCAATGAAGTCTTCATTTTAGCAAGGGATGCAAGTAAAATCCGCGTCAACGCGCAACGAATTACAACGTCCCCGTGTTGGCTCCTGTTTCAGTTCTGAAACCGGTCTGCTTCATGGTGGCACATTTTAGGCAAACCATGACTTCCAAGAAAAAGCTCTTCATCAAAACCTTTGGCTGCCAGATGAATGAGTATGACTCCGACAAAATGGCCGACGTGCTGGGTAGTTCAGACGGGCTGGAGCGAACGAACACCCCAGATGATGCAGATATCATTTTGTTCAATACCTGTTCGGTGCGTGAAAAAGCGCAGGAAAAGGTGTTCAGCGATTTGGGGCGTGTCAAGCACCTGAAAAAATCCAACCCCAACCTGATTATTGGTGTGGGCGGCTGTGTGGCCAGCCAGGAAGGCAAGGCCATTGTTGAGCGTGCGCCGTATGTCGACGTGGTGTTTGGTCCTCAAACCTTGCACCGATTGCCGCAATTGATCAAGCAGCGCCGGGATACGCACAGGCCACAGGTGGACATTTCTTTTCCTGAAATCGAGAAGTTCGACAATTTGCCCTTGGCCAAAAACACCGGTGCCACTGCATTTGTGTCCATCATGGAAGGCTGCAGCAAGTACTGTAGTTTCTGTGTGGTTCCCTACACGCGCGGTGAAGAAATTTCCCGCCCATTTGACGATGTACTGACTGAAATTGCCGATCTTGCAGACCAAGGCGTGCGAGAAATCAATTTGCTTGGGCAAAACGTGAATGCCTACCGCGGGAAAATGGGCGATACAAGCGAGATAGCCGATTTTGCACTGCTGCTTGAGTATGTCTCGGAAGTGCCCGGCGTCGAACGAATCCGTTTTACCACCTCGCACCCCAAAGAGTTTGGCCCACGCCTGATCGAAGCCTATGCGAGGCTGCCCAAGCTGGTTGACCATCTTCATTTGCCGGTTCAAGCGGGTTCAGACCGCATTCTCGCCGCCATGAAACGTGGGTACACCGCGCTTGAATACAAGTCGATCATTCGCAAGCTGCGTGAAATTCGCCCCAATATATCCATGTCGTCTGATTTCATCGTTGGTTTTCCTGGTGAAACCGAGGCCGATTTTGAAAAAACCATGGACTTGATCAATGCCGTGGGTTTCGACACCTCTTTTTCTTTTGTGTACAGCCCGCGCCCCGGAACGCCTGCAGCGGATCTGGAAGACGGTGTCGACCAAGTTACCAAGCTCAAGCGTTTGGCCCGCCTCCAAAAAACAATCCAAGACCATGCCACCAGCATTAGCAAGTCGATGGTTGGCACTCGTCAGAAGGTATTGGTCGAAGGGCCATCCAGAAAAGACCCTGCCGAGTTGGCGGGACGTACCGAGAACAATCGGGTGGTCAACTTTGCCGGAAATGCCCGAATGGTGGGACAGATCGTTGAGTTGGACATTGTCGAGGCTTATCCCAATTCCCTGAGGGGGCAAGTGCCAATCACGGCTGCCTGATATCCGTCATTTTTTTCGGTTATCCTTGAGCCGTTATTGTTAGCAGAGGTTTATCCTCCCGTATGTCAGAACCGAGTCCGTTGCAGGTCCCCAATAAAAAAGAACGGGGCCTGCTAGAACGCCTGTCTTCGTTGCTACTTCGCGAGCCCGAGGACAGAGAGCAGCTGTTGGAAGTGCTGCAACAGGCCCATGAAAGAAATTTGCTGGATGCCGATGCGCTTTCGATGATCGAGGGTGTCATGCAGGTCAGTGACCTTTCAGCAGGCGACATCATGGTGCCCCGCGCCCAAATGGATGCGATCAACGCGGAAGACTCGATCGACCAAATCGTGGCTTTTGCCGTTGAAAAGGCGCATTCCCGTTTCCCGGTGTATGAGGGCGAGCGTGACAATGTAATCGGAGTCTTGCTGGCCAAAGACCTGCTTCGCATACACGCCGATTCGGATGTCAATTTGCGCGACATGCTGCGCCCGGCAGTCTTCATTCCAGAAAGCAAACGCTTGAATGTGTTGCTTCATGATTTTCGATTGAACCGAAATCACATTGCCTTGGTGGTCGATGAATATGGCGGAGTCGCCGGCCTGCTGACCATTGAAGATGTGCTTGAGCAAATCGTGGGCGATATTGAAGACGAATATGACTTCGATGAGGAGGCGGACAACATAGTGAGCCTGGGTGGCGACCAGGCGGGCTTATACCGCGTCAAAGCGTTGACCACCATTGAACAGTTCAATGAAACATTTGGAACCGGGTTTTCAAATGAACATGCCGATACATTGGGTGGCTTGTTGACAGACCACCTGGCGCGCTTGCCCGCGCGTGGTGATGTGGTTGAGTTACCGCCTTTCCGTTTTGAAGTGTTGCGTGCAGATGCCCGGCAGGTGCACTTGCTTCGTGTTCAGAAAATTGAACCTGCGCCCGAAGACACGGATGCCAATTCATCCACCGAGAACTCAGACTCCGACAGGCCCACTTGATGTATTCCATTCTGGCCGGCGCGCTCTTGGGGGCACCTTGGGTGTTGTCGTTCGCCCCGATTTCCCTGTGGTGGCTTGGGCTACTTTTGCTTGCCGTGTTGCCTTTTGTTGCCCTGAAAACCAGCCGACCTTGGCTGACCGGCCTGGCATTTGGGTGGTCAGCATATGGCTTGGGCGTTTCCTGGTTGCACATCAGCTTGCACACTTACGGCGGTTTACCCTCTGTGCTGGCTTGGGCGGCCATTGCCGCCTTTACGCTTTATTTGGCACTTTTTCCTGCCTTGGCTTTGTGGTTTTACAGTCGTTTTGCGGCGGTACGCGCACAGTCCTGGCCGGCCACGGTGTTCAATGCGCTGCTGTGGGCTGCCTTATGGACTTTTTTCGAGTGGGCTCGGGGCACATTCATGACCGGTTTTGCCTGGCTGGGGCTGGGTGACGCGCTGGTAGATTCCCCGTTTGCCAACCTGTTGCCTTGGTTGGGTAGTTACGGCAGCTTGTTTGCCTTGATGTTGTTTGCTCACCTTTTCCTGTCTTTTGTAGTCAATCGCCTGCCCGGCAATTTACTGGGAGCAACTGCTGTGCTGGGCGGTTTGCTGGTGCTGGTTCAACTTCCTGTGAACACCCAAAGCGCTGGCGACTTGACCGTGGTGGGGGTGCAAACCAATGTTGATCAAAGCATCAAGTTTGATCCTGATCTGATTGTGTCGAACATGCAAAAAGCATTCGCTTTGGGCGACATGGCCAAGGAACAGTTGGCGAATCAGGGGGGCGGTTTGCTCGTGTTTCCGGAAACCGTGAATCCTTTGGTGTGGACCGATACCCCGGTTGAATGGCGGACCACCTTTCGCGACTTTGCAACCCCTGGCGAAACAGCTGTCATCATGGGGTCGGCCATACAAGAGGGGTCACGGTACTTCAATTCCATCGTCATGTTTCAAGGTGATGAAGCACTGGAAGCGCTTGAGGTGCCTGAAACACGCCACGACAAACGGCATTTGGTCCCATTTGGTGAATTTATTCCGCTGGGCTTCAAGTGGTTTGTGGCCATGTTGAACATGCCAATGGGGGAGTTCACCTCCGGTTCGGGGCCGCTGAAGCCCTTTTTGGTCAATGGTAACGCGTTGGCCTCCACCGTGTGTTACGAAGATATTTTTAGCGGTGAGTTTGCTGGGTTGGTCGCCAATTCCACCCAAGAGCCCTCCATGTTTGTGAATTTGAGTAATCTTGCGTGGTTTGGCCAGTCTTGGGCGCTTGATCAGCATGCTCAAATGGGCCGTACCCGGTCAGCAGAACACCGCAAGCCAGGCTTGCGTGTGACCAATACCGGTGTTTCAGGCATAGTGAACGCGAACGGTCAGTGGACCCAGCGCGTTGAGCCTGGGCAAGCCCTGGTTTGGTCGGGGCAAATCGAAGGTCGATTGGGGCAAACCTTCTTCGCAAAGTGGGGTGATCGCCTGTGGTTTTCAATTTGGGGAGCAGTCCTTCTACTGCTGTGCGTGCGTGAATGGCGCTTGAGGGCTTACAATAGAGCCCATTCAATCAATCCGTAAAATTTAAAAAGCCATGTCAATTAGTCCAGTCAACGAAATCGTTGAAGAAATGCGCGCAGGCCGCATGGTTATTCTCGTTGATGAGGAAGACCGTGAAAATGAAGGTGATCTCGTCTTGGCCGCCGACTTTGTTACGCCAGAGGCCATCAATTTCATGGCCAAATACGGCCGTGGCCTCATTTGTCTGACATTGACCGAGGCCCGCTGTCGCGAGTTGGGCTTGCGCCCCATGGTGGCAGCCAATGGCTCCTCTCACGGTACCAATTTCACCGTCTCCATCGAAGCAGCGGAAGGTGTGTCAACAGGTATTTCTGCGGCCGATCGGTCCCACACCATTCGTGTGGCAGTGAACAAAAATTCCAAACCAGAAGACCTGGTGCAACCGGGCCATATTTTTCCCCTGACCGCAGTGAATGGTGGGGTACTCATGCGGGCAGGTCACACGGAAGCGGGTTGTGACCTGGCTGCCATGGCAGGCCTCAGCCCAGCCTCGGTCATTTGCGAGATCATGAAAGACGATGGCACCATGGCCCGCTTGCCTGATCTGGTGGAGTTTGCCAAAGAACACAATTTGAAAATTGGCACCATCGCCGATCTTATTCAGTACCGAAGCACCAAAGAGTCACTGATCGAACGCATGCACGAACGTGTCATTGATACCGTGCAGGGTCAATTCAAGTGCATTTCTTTCCGCGACAAGCCCACTGGTAGCGCACACTTTGCCTTGGTGTACGGCCAATTGAACCCCGACACCGAGGCTTTGGTACGCGTCCATGAACCCACCTCGCTGATCGATTTTCTCGAAGTGAATTTGTCGGAACACTCTTTCTCAATTCCTGCAGCCATGAAGAAAGTGGTGGATGAGGGGGCAGGCGTTATTGTGCTTCTGAACTGTGATGTGTCCTCTGACCGCTTGTTGGGGCAGTTTGCCTCGCTAGACGACATCGAGCAGCGCGGTACTACTGCACGCAAGGGTGCAGGATCAAACCCGGATTTGCGCACCTATGGTATCGGGGCGCAAATTTTGCGCGACCTGGGTGTCAACAAAATGAAATTGCTGTCCCGACCACGGAAAATGCCAAGCATGACCGGGTTTGATTTGGAAGTATCAGGTTATGTCAACGGAGAAACGAAATGAGCAACAGTCCAGGAAGTGTGCCTGCTAATTTGAATGGCGATGGCATTCGTGTGGGTGTGGTTCAGGCCCGCTTCAACGAAGAAATTACCAATGGCCTTTGGGCCGCCTGTTGCAGTGAATTGCTGCGCTTGGGCGTGTTGAATGAAGATATTCTTCACATCACGGTACCTGGTGCGATGGAAATTCCAATCGCATTGCAGCGCCTGGCATTCTCAGGCGAGTTTGATGCACTCATTGCTTTGGGTGCCGTGATCAAGGGCGACACTTACCATTTTGAGATTGTGTGTGGCGAAAGCGCCCGCGGCGTTTCAAGTGTGGCCTTGGCTCACGATGTGCCTGTAGTCAACATGGTGTTGACTACCTACACCGAAGACCAGGCCATTGAGCGTATCGAGGACAAAGGCGTTGATGCCGCTCGATGTGCCGTGGAAATGGGCAATTTAATGATGACGCTGGATGACAACTTACCTGGCGCAGATGACGAGGAAGAAGACGATGAGTGAAGCCAGCAAGCCCGATTCGGGCAAGAGGCAAGGACACACTCGCAACGCTCGCCGTCGATCTCGTGAATTGGCTTTGCAGGGCTTGTACCAGTGGTTTTTGAATCCCACTGAAGTGGGTGAAGTGGATGCGCACATTCGGGATGCGCCCGGTTTCGACAAAGCCGATCGTGAGCACTACGAGTCTCTTTTGCATGGTTCGGTGCATCACCTTGACGCGTTGATGCATCAGATTCAGCCGTTCATTGATCGTCCTTGGGGCGAGCTCAGTCCGGTCGAGAAAGCTGTGTTGGTGTTGGCCAGTCATGAAATGAATACGCATGTAGAAATTCCCTACCGGGTGGTGATCAACGAGGCGGTTGAGTTGACCAAAACCTTCGGAGGCACAGACGCGTTCAAATTCGTCAATGGTGTGCTAGATAAAGTGGCCGCCCAGGCGCGTGATTCCGAAATCAAGGCTCAGGCAAACAGTCAGTCAAGCTAAAACTCAAGAGGCGTTTTGGAATTCGACCTTATTCATCGCTATTTCAAAACTCCTTTTGGTGGGCTTGCACAGGCCAATCCCGACACGGTACTTTTTGGCATCGGAGACGACTGCGCGACGCTTCGACTTGCACCCGATTTTCATCTGTTCACCTCTACCGACACCTTGGTTGAGGGCGTTCATTTTTTTTCAGATGATCCACCTGGTGTCACAGGCTGGAAGGCCTTGGCCAGTAACTTGTCCGATCTCGCTGCCAGTGGGGCGAGTCCACTCGGCTTCACGCTCAATTTAAGTTTGCCCGAAATTGATGAAAACTGGCTGGCTGGCTTCTCAGCAGGTTTGCTCGACATCGCCACCCGTTTTAATTGCCCGTTGGTGGGGGGTGATACCACTTCAGCCGGCTCCAATCCATTGAAAACCCTGTCAATCACCGTGTTTGGCCAGGCGCCTGCTTCTCACCTCGGGTTTAATCGGGCGCACGCGAAAATTGGTGAAGAAGTTTGGTTAAGTGGTACCCCCGGGCTTGCTCGCCTGGGGCTTTTGCTTGAATACCAAAGGCGAGGTCGCTTGGAGCAGCTGTGTAAGGGTCACGAGCTACCGCAGGTTCAGGCTTTGCTGGCGGCCATGCCGGCTCAGCTGCGGCAAATTGCTGTAAGTCAGCTTGGCATGCCAGTTCCGCGCATTGAACTTGGATTGCAGTTGCGTGGGCTTGCAAGCGCCTGCCTCGATCTGTCCGACGGTTTGAGTGGGGATCTGGCCCACATTTCCAGTGCAAGCGAAGTGTCCGCCATACTCTTCCAGTCGTCTCTGGAATCAATGTGGCGAAAACTTTGGCCTGAAATAGATCAACAGGCCAATGCGGCCGGTTTGTTGAAAATCTTGCTCGAGCAAACCTTGGGGGGCGGTGACGATTTCGAATTGTGCTGGACAGCCCACCCGAACCGTCATGATGCAATACAATCCTTGAAGGCGGGCCTGCATTGTGTAGGCGTCATCGAGCCCGGAAGCGGTATCTGGCTTCAATCCCAGGGGGCAAGCCGAGAGCGCGTGTCAAGTTGTTCCTTTAATCATTTTGCCGAGATCCAGAATTGAGCTCGATACCCCGTTTCCGGCCCAACTGGCGCTTTATGCTGGCCCATCCCGCGCATTTGTTGGCCTTGGGATTTGGCAGTGGTTTGGCGTGGGTTTTGCCAGGTACTTTCGGTACATTGATGGGCTGGCTCTTGTACGTTTGGCTGGATCCCTATCTGGCTGCAAATCAGTGGATTTGGGTGATTGTTGGCGCTTTCATTGCGGGTGCCTGGGCTTGCCAGATCACCGGGAAGGCTCTGGGGGTTATCGATCACGGCGGGATTGTCTGGGATGAAATCGTTGCGATCTGGCTGGTGTTGTTTGTGGCCTCGAATCATTTTTCCAGCCCCATTGAACAATTGACGTGTGTGCTTCTTTTCAGGTTCTTTGACATGGTAAAACCGCCCCCGATCCGCTGGTTCGACCGGCACTGGAAAAATGGTTTTGGTGTAATGTTTGATGACATCGTTGCAGCTTTCATGACCTTGTTGGCTTTAGCGGTCTATTTGTATTTTTTGAAGTGAATTCAATTTTAAACACTCAACGGGGAGCCTCTTGAGCAATCCAGACCAAGCACTTTTGCTGCAAATTGCGGACATATTCAATGCATCGGCTGGCAAACTCGGTGTGGTCGAGTCTTGTACGGGGGGCGGGCTTGGCTCGGCATTGACTAGTCTACCCGGCTCTAGCGACTGGTTTGAAGGTGGGCTGATCACCTATTCAAACAAGGTCAAGATGAAGTCGGTGTATGTGCGCGAGTCCACTTTGGAGCAACACGGCGCAGTCAGTGAAGAATGCGTCAAGGAAATGGCCAATGGTGGAATGATCGCCTTGGGTGTGGACTGTTGCCTCTCGGTGTCAGGCATCGCTGGCCCGGGAGGTGGTTCGGCCGGTAAGCCAGTTGGCACGGTGTGGTTTGGTTTGGCCGTTCGGCACAAGTCGATTGAGGCTTTTCACCATGTTTTTGATGGTGATCGTGAGGCGGTTCGCCAACAGGCGGTACAAGCCGGGTTAACCATCCTGTCAAAAGTATCACTCAAAAAGGCTGTATAGATTTACAGTAAAAACTGTGCAATAATTCGGAAATCGCAACCCAATTCAGTTGAAGGCAGACCATGGAAGATCTCAGAACCAAAAACCAATCCTCAGACAAAGTCAAAGCTCTGGCCGCCGCGCTCAGCCAAATCGAAAAGCAGTTTGGCAAGGGCAGTATCATGCGTTTTGGGGAAAACGAGATCATCGACGACATTCAGTCGGTCTCAACCGGTTCTTTGGGGCTCGACATTGCTTTGGGCATTGGTGGCCTTCCGCGTGGTCGTGTCGTCGAAATTTTTTAATAATAAGTGGGTAATGTAGTTCACACTGTATGAGTGAGTGCTATATTGGTGTTGAGCAAAATAACCTTGTGTGTACGAGTTCACACGAGCTGAGAAGGCAAAAGATTATGTTAGATGACAAACAAAAGGCGCTAGCAAGCGCTCTAGCCCAGATTGAAAAGCAGTTCGGTAAGGGCTCGATTATGAAATTGGGGCAAGAGCCCCTAGAGGCCATCCCAAGTGTCTCTACTGGCTCATTAGGTTTGGATATAGCTCTCGGGTTGGGCGGACTTCCGTTAGGTCGCATAATTGAGTTATTCGGACCAGAATCGGCAGGTAAGTCGACACTTTCTTTGCAAGTGGTAGCCGAGGCACAGAAGAAAGGTTTGCAGTGTGCGTACATAGATTCGGAGCATGCACTTGACCCTTCTTATGCGGAAAAGCTCGGAGTAAAGCTCAGCGACCTGTTGCTTTCGCAACCCGATTCTGGTGAGCAGGCTTTGGAAATTACGGACATGTTAGTGCGCTCGGGTGCGGTTAGCCTAATCGTAGTGGATTCTGTTGCTGCCCTTGTCCCCAAGGCGGAGCTGGAGGGGGATATGGGTGATTCTTTGCCTGGTCTTCAAGCTCGTTTGATGAGTCAAGCGTTGCGTAAGTTAACCGCAGTGACCAAGCAGAACAATGTCATGATTATTTTCATCAACCAGATTCGTATGAAAATCGGGGTCATGTTTGGAAGCCCCGAGACAACTACGGGCGGTAATGCTTTGAAGTTTTATGCCTCAGTACGAATGGATATACGCCGCATTGGCTCGATTAAGCAGGGTGATGAGGTTATTGGTAATGAAACCCGGGTGAAGGTCATAAAGAATAAAGTAGCGCCACCGTTTAAGGATGCTGAGTTCGAGATTCACTACGGCGCAGGTATTTCCAGGGTCGGAGAGATTGTGGATTTAGGGGTGAAGTGTGAGCTCATCGACAAGTCTGGGGCTTGGTACTCATACAACGGTGAGAAGATTGGCCAAGGCAAACAGAACGCCTGTAAGTTCTTGCAGGAAAATCCAGGAATCGCTCAAGAAATTGAGGGTCTGATTCGTGAAAGGCTCTTGCCCCAGAAGAAGAAACCAGATGCAGCGATTGCAGAGTAAGAGGTTAATTGGTAATTAAATTTGTACAGGCATATTCTTCACAAGAAAGAGCGGGATTTCTCCCCCTACGTTGAGTTTGTAGGGGAGAGCTTTGCTCAATCCCTTGGAGAACAATGGCGGAAGTTTGGTGTAAGCAAAGTTTCTGCTACAGAAAAAACATATTGGTATCATGTGTCTCAGTTCCTCAGATTTCTCTGTGAACAAGATACATTCGCAACTCTGCGTGATGCCTTGAAAAGTCAAAAAAAGTTGCCGATTGGGCAAGAAACCGCACTTTGGCAAAATGCACTAACCCTTTATAGAACATATCTCAAAGAGTGCGCTACCCCGAGAACGGCGAACAATAAAACCACTGGGGTGAGGGCGTTTTTTTGCGATTATCTTGCAAATAGGGGGCTTGTCCCGCACGGTTTGCAGTTAGAGGGGTTCAGCTTTGAGCTAGGCATTGGACGTGGCACTACGTTACTTTCCCCCAAAACGCTCAGTTCACTTGGAATGTCGTCCGAGCAGTTTCAAAAGTTTTGTGTGCAGGTTGCACAACGTGAGGACGACGATGCTCTGATGGATTCAGACATAGCTGAATTGCTTGCTGAGGCATTTGAACAAGCGCAGGGCAATGCCTCTGATATTGACCGAGTTGCCCTTGCTATCAAAGTTATCGATAGTCGAATCAATGCGATATTAGCAACCGCAGTCAAGCATTATTTCCAGTTCATGCAGGACACAAAAGAAGCCAATGACTGGTTGAATGATGTTCGTATCAGCGGGCACGCAGACCAGTTATGGCAACTTGTAAACAGTTCGACGGCGACGAATAAAAAAGGGCGGGAATATCAAAACGCTCTTCAGCTTTATCCGCTAGCGGTATTTGTTGTAATGCTCCAAAAGCACAATGGAGGTCGCTACCCTAAAGAGACGGATAGTTGGTACAGCAAATTCACATCACTCAAAAAGCGACAAGGCATTACGTCTGATGATATTAAACGGAGATTGGGGTTTGATATTTTCGCGATGACTTGTGCTTATACCTTCATTATTCTTGAAGCATACGCAAACTCAGAATCAATAAGAAATCTTAAGGTAGACGATTTAGAGGATGGTGCTTTTGATTGTCAGTATGTCCTGAGGTGGCAGAAACCTAGAGCAGGTGCTTGGTCTGCTATGAGTAGGTCTTTTGCGAGGCGGCCTAGCTCTTCGCCGTTTAGCCCTGACACCCTGACTGTCGAAGATATTTTTAGTCATCAACTCGAATGTCGAAAACCGTTTGAGGGTTTGATTCGGGAAGAAGATAAAAAAAAGCTCTTTATCTCTTGGTACAAAAACAATAGCTACACAGAGTTACGGGAGATGGAACATCGCCCCGCGACGCCTACGGTTTCATCATTTAATCGGCATTTCAAGAGTCTTTGTGAGGAGGCATCTGACGGAGCTTGGGAGGCAACCCCCAAGTCGCTTAGGGGTACAAAACTTTTGCTTCGGGGGCTGCTGTCAAGGGACCTGCTGGACGTACAAACAGAGGGGCAACATCAGTCACTTGTATCGTCGTGGAAATACATTCATTACGTTCCTGAATATTTGAGAAGAGAAAAGAATATTCGGGACTTTCTGGAGTGGATGGAAGCCCTTGTGACCGTTGATATTGAGGGTTTTGCACAAAAAATCGGTATCGAAGAAGATGCTTACGCAAAAAAACTTTCGGTTGCTAAGGATGAAAGGGTAAAACAGTCAAGTGACGAGAATGAAAGAGCTCATAAGTTGTCAGTCAAATACAATCAACAGTTTGGAGGGCTCCACTGCATAAATCCGTATGAGGGAGTTCAGCCAGGAACAAGGGCTGGAGAGATTTGCAATAAAGTTCAAAACTGCCCGACATGTAAAAATAGGAGGGGAATATTTGTTCTCACGCTAGATAACTTGGTAAACATTCTCCAGTGGGATGCTGTGCTAAATGATGCTCACGCTTTAGAGCTTAAAGAGTGGAGAATATGGTCAGTATTTACAAGAACTTTGTTGCAAAGCATCAAAGACAACCCAACCCACAAAACGCTCTTTGACAGAGCTATTGAATTGGCCCTGAGTCAGCAGAATCCTTACAAAAAAGTCATTCCAATCAAGGTGATGGTATGAGTGCGTTATTGAAGTTAGATTCATTCACCACTTATTTCAACCCAGACCTTATTGATTTTGCATCGGGACTTAAGCTTCCCTTTTTCAAAGATTGTGATTTCGACTCTCCAAGTTGGAATTTGCAGGAGAACAAAAACGTAGGGCGGGTTTACACGCTTGAGTTTAATAGTGCCCCTTTAGGTATGGGGTACAAGCTTGGTGATAATCCAGACTTACTTAGAACCTTGAAGTTATGTTGTATTTTTATTTATTCAGGGAACAGAAGCCTCACAGACCAAAAGGTTTCAACCGCTGAAGGAATAAGTGACTACCACGGTTTCATACTTCAACTCTTACGCTTTTTAAAACTTAATCAAATAGTGGATATGAAGTACGTCAATCAGGCCGTTGCCGACCTGGTTTTACGCGCTTATTGCACTCAAACGGCGGCAGAGCGTCTTGACCTTGAAACTCGTGGCATCAAAGCTTTAACTGAGTTGTTCCAAGACCCTGTGAGGCTCGAAACTTACAAGAGACGGCGTTCTAGTAAATCGGGAAAACCAGACTTTGACTACGAACGATTCACGTCAGAAATGGGCTGTTCTATTAGAGCATTCCAATCAATTGAGAAATTTCAAAAATTACGAATAAACCTGCTCGAAGAGCATGGATTCGTTGTAAAAGCTTACAAAGGTTCTATCGAAAAGGAAGAGCGTGGAGAGACTTCTATTAGAAAACCTTTGGGGGCTGTGAAATCATTCTTCCGTATGCTGCATATTGCAAAAGAATTATTTCCTGAAAGCCAGCATACAAGTAAGGACTGGTTTAGGGATGTCAAGGTCGCTAATTTAGCAAAAAAGAACGGTAAAACTGTACTGACTAAAACTCGTAACATTCCTCGTCCTGTTTTTTTCAAACTGATGGACCAAGCCGTTCGTTGGGTTGTTGATTACGCTGATTCGCTGCTTGAGTATAGAGACAATGTGCTTGAAGAGCGCGAGAGAATATATCAAGAACTGCATAATAAATCGAGTGGTACGCTTGAGAGTAATTGGCAGTATGCACAAAAGCTAATGGTTCCGTGGTTTAGGGAAAATCAGCCCACAGAATTTCCATACGTACTCAATGGGATAGAAAGAACGCCAAATTATGAAAAGGAGGGGGCTGTTGACCAAGAAAAAGTGGTTAAAGCCAAGCTTCTGAAAGAAAGAGGGTTAACACACGAAAAAATTGCGAATGAACTTGGTGTCAAAGGAATCTCCACGATAACCAAATATTTGAAATATCAACCACCCATAAAAGGTATTTCGGTCCATCAAGCCGTATACACCCATTTGGTCACAGCCTGCATTTTGGTGATATACGCATTCACAGGTCGTCGACAAGATGAGGTGATGGGGCTGAAAGTCGGCAGCGTAATCAATGATGGTGGGAATCTTTATTTAGTGTTCGACCAACAGAAATACAAGCAAGGTGAAAGACCCTTACCAACAACAAGACTTGTGCAGATGGCTGTAGAAATACTCGAAAAGCTATCAGCCAAGAAGTTGGATGCAAATGGAAACGTTCGTCTGTTTCGGTTGGACAATCTATGCACAGGGAAAGAGCAGGAAGCGTGGCCAGACTTTAACGCTTTTTGCGATTTCACAGGTATACACGCTAAGAGCGAAAATGGGGAACGCTTTGAGTTCTCTGACCATCAATTCAGACGATTCTTGGCGATGCTCTACTGGTATCGGTATCCTGACGCTGACATGCCGACGCTTTCATGGTGGCTTGGACATCTATCGGCAGAAACGACAATGACATACATCACAGACAGAGAAGGCCAGTGGGAAGAGTTTTTGCAAGTCAAGAATGAATTTGTTGAGGAATTGACCAGTTCTAAGACTGAGGTCTCAGTTGTTGCGGCTGAGATAAAAAGAGGTCTGGAATTAATAAAAGTTTCAACGCTTGCAAATGTCAAGTTGCTTGAAAAGAAAGGAAAGCTACTTAACCAGTACGTGGTGAACTTTGTGAGGGACGGCGCATGCTTTGGATTTAGCCCATCCATTCAGGAACGTAGCAAATGTGCTAAAAACGGAGTTGCTCAAATCTCTGCAATCAAAGAGATGGGGTGCGGTGCTTGCAGCAGTTGTCCGAACCTGATTCCTGTGGAAACGCCAATGTCGGAAATGACGGTGCTAACGTTATCTGCGTCAGCCTCACCTATGCTCCAAGGTTTTCAGCCTTAATCATTTGGGATAGAAGATGCCTAAGCTAAAAAAAATCCCGAACCATAACGAAAATTTATTGATTCAAAAGGTCGAGGCAAAACTAATAGCCATCAGGAGCTATTGCAGTGGTGCTGAACCAACTTTTACAGTACCCCCTTGTTTTACTCTTACTTGGTTCGCAGAGCTGAGTGAGAATGGTTTAGAGGAGTTTTCGCGCAGTGGAAAGTCGATGCGGGTCGGACACCCCCTTCGCTTACAAATTGAAGAGGATTTGTCTACGGCAGAGTCTTATAGAAAAAAGTCTAAGGCTCAGAAGAAATCAGATATTGAAGTTGTAAAAAGACTAAAAGAGCAGGTACGTGAGCTCAAAGATAAACTGGCTCAAACTGAGATGTGGCTCATGACTCGAACAAACGAGAACCACGAACTTAGGCGTCAACTTAAAGACGAGCGAACCATGCGTGAGGTGCAAGCTGCGCAGTTGAGGCAAAAAAATAGTGTCGTCAAAAGTTTGGTAAGACCTAGACCCAAAGAGGGTGGGAGCCCAGTTGAATGACATTTGTATCTTACGTTCAAAGTAACTGCCCCGTGGTGATAGATGAACATGGGGCAACCCATGAAGAAACGCTGGAGTACCTTCTCCATCGAAGATTCACTGAGTTATTGAAGGGTTCAACTGTAGTAGCAGATACCCATCACCTGGCGGTTTGGTTAAATTTCTTGCAAATCAGAGGGCGGACTTACTTTCAAGCCACATCACTAGACCTTGAGAATTTCAGAGATTACTTGCTCGATTCTGAGGACTTGACTCCTCAAACCATCAATCTTTACGTAAAGACTATATGCGAAGCGTACTGGTATTGCCAAACCAGAGGTATGGTTCAAAACATGATAGGTTGGCTTGACAGGTCAAATCCCAACCAAAAGTATTTAATCGAGGTCGATAAGGCCCCTGAGTCAAGTAAAAGTCCTTACGTCATTCCTTACAGGTTAAGAGTACCGAATCAAAGCCAAAATCCAGTGCCCAATAAGGGGCAAATAGATGCGATGCGTGCTCAAATCGATTACTGGGACTATCCGGGTGAGCCTGACCTTGCCGAATCTCTTCGGGCTCGGGATAGCTTAATGTTTAGATGGCTTTCCGAAGTCGGATTGCGAAGAGCTGAGTTGGTAAACCTCTGGGTCGATGACATTTCCGAACACTGCAGTGATGCTGTGCCAAGAGTGACTATATCGAGGGGTACTAAAAAAGGTAAATCAAGGAATGTTGAAATCCCTAGAAGCCTTTACGAGGAGACACTGAATTTCATCGACCTTCAGCGCGATGAAATATTGAAATATAAGAGGTCTAAGTTTGGGTCTCCGAGCGGGATTAGGGTCCTTTTTGTTAATGGTAGTAATAACTCTGTAAGACCTCAAATGAGTGAGCAGGCAATTTATCAGTGGGTACTAAAGCTTAATCCGGAGGGATGCTCCAAGAAGAATAAGTTTTCACCCCACGCACTTAGACGATATGCCTTAACTGAATTTGCCACCCACCTTTGGAAGGTTGAAATGAACTCCGCCACTTACAGCCCAACAAAACAACTTATCTTGCATCAGAATTTAATGCATAGGCTTGCGGTACAGGCTGGTCACGAAAGTGCTGACACAACAATTAAGTTCTACATCGATATGGGTTTTAGGCGTGCAGACAACCAAACGAATCCAAATGACTTGGTACGAGTTAAAGAAGAGCTGGAGAGGAAGTTAAATGAAGTAAACAAGCTCCTTGGTGAGCACGCTGGCTGAGCAAGTCAACCTGATTCTTTCTGCTGGTTTCTCGGACGCAACCTCAGGATGTTCTTATTGAAAGAAGACCCTATTGTGGTGGACTAAAACGCATATTTTGACGGAAACGGTGGCGGTATGGACACTGAAAAATACACGGTTCAGGTTATCTGCGATAAGTTGGGTCTCCTAAAGAGGAACGTCCAGCAGATGGTTCGTGAGGGGCAGCTCAAGCCACTTAATCCTGGCAAAAAGCCTATGTACTTTTCGCGCGAAGAATTCGAACGTGTTAAGCAAGAAGTCCGTGCAAAAAGACTGGCATCGTTGAAAGAAATCGCCAGAGCTTGTGAAGTGCTTGGGATGTACGATGACGATTTTGAAGATTATAAAGGAAGGTGAGAAGCCGCGCTCTTTTGCCAGCTTGGCCATATTCCTGCTCTTTCTAGACCAGATAATTTCGATAACTATATAAACCACTAATACCTTTGACCGGAAGCTATGAACCAGGATTTTAAGAATGCTCTGTGGGCGACAGCCAATAAACTACGCGGTGCTGTTGACCCGGCTGAGTACAAGTACCCCGTACTTGGTCTGATTTTTCTCAAGTATGTATCTGAGTCGTTTGCTGCACGGCAGGCCGAACTCACTACCGCATTCGCTGACCCTAAAAACGAGTTCTACTTGGATGACGAGGCAATGCGGGCAGGCGAACTTGAGGAACGTGACTACTACCGAGCAAGCAACACGTTTTGGGTGCCTGAAAAGGCACGGTGGTCATTTATCCAAGCCAACGCAAAACAGCCAAATATTGCCGTGCTGCTGGATGATGCTATGCGTCTTGTTGAGGAAGACAACCCGAAGCTGGCGAACCTGCTTCCAAAGGTCTATGTCCGCACCACGCTTGAGCAAAACACGCTCGGTACGTTGATTGACTTGGTAGCTTCCATTGACTTTGGCCAAGGGGAGCATAAAGGTGATGTACTCGGCGACGTGTACGAATATTTCCTGGGCAACTTCGCTGGCGCGGAAGGAAAAAACGCTGGGGAGTTCTACACGACGAGCTCTATCGTTAACATCATCGTCGAAGTTCTGGCACCAAAGAAGGGTAAGTTGTTCGACCCCGCCTGCGGTGCTGGTGGCATGTTTGTATCCACCAAGAAATTCAGCACTGCCCATGGTGGTCGAGTCGCAGACCTGTCCATTTATGGCCAAGAACGCAATCCGAATACGTGGAAAATTGCGGCAATGAACCTGGCAATTCGGGGTCTTGATTTCAATCTTGGCCAGAAACCCGGCGACACCTTTACTGAAGACCAACATCCCGATTTGAAAGCGGATTACATTCTGATGAACCCCCCATTTGGGGCAGGTACGGAATGGTCCAAGGAGTCACTGACAAACGACCCCCGCTGGGTCTATGGAATTCCACCCGCCAAACCTGCGCACTTCGCCTGGCTTCAGCATGCCTTGTACCACATGAGCAGCAAGGGGCAGGCGGGTATCGTGATGCCCAACGGCACGCTGACGACCACTCAAGGTGGTGAGGACACCATCCGTCAACGCATGATTGAGGACGATGTGGTGGAGTGCATTATCTCGCTACCAGGCCAGCTTTTCCTGAACACGCAAATTCCATGTTGTCTGTGGTTCTTGGCCAAAGATAAAACCAAGAATGGGCGTGACCGCTGTGGCGAAACCCTATTTATCGACGCTCGCAAGATGGGGTATTTGAAAGACCGTGTAAACCGTGCTTTCACAGATGAAGACATCCAGAAAATCGCGCAGACAGTCCACCTTTGGAGAGAAGATGAGGACCGCACTCCAATCACCGAAGGACAGGAGCAGCAGAGCTACTTAGACATTCCAGGATTCTGCAAGTCCGCCAACCTAGAAGAAATCAAAGAAAGGGGATTTGTGCTTTCGCCTGGTCGTTATTGCGGGTCCGAGGATGTTGAAGATAGCGATGAGGTATTTGAAACGCGTATGGGTGAGTTGGTTGCGCAGCTCAAGGAATTGTTTGCCAAGAGCAATAATCTTCAACAGCAAGTGAAAAATGGCTTGAAGGAGCTTGGATATGAGCTGTGAAGACTTCGACCGCGCCCTTTTCAATGTTGTTTCAGCCAGCGATTACTGCGATAAGGTGGCGGACGGGACACATGACAGTCCAAAAGAAGTACCTGATGGAAGGCCGCTCGTTACATCCAAGCATCTAAAAAACGGAAAAATTCTTGTCGAAAATGCCTACCATATTAGTCAGAACGATTTTGATGCTGTGAACAAAAGAAGTAAGGTTGACCCATTCGACATTATTTTTTCAATGATTGGAACGATAGGGGAAATTGCGCAAGTTAAACCTGAATATCCCGAGTTCGCCATTAAAAACGTTGGATTGTTTAAGCTTTCAGACAAGTCAAAATCTGACTGGCTCAAATATTTTCTTCAGTCACCACAAGGTAAAAACGAGGTAGAACTCAGAAAGAAAGGTTCTACTCAGCAATACGTGTCTCTGACTGATTTGAGAGCACTACCTATCCCTGTCCCAAAAAATTCAGACTTTCGGGACAGGGTACTTGGTGTGCTTCAACCTATTGATGATTTGATTGATTCACTTCAAGCTCAAAACACTGTACTCGAACTGATTGCCCAAACTCTATTCAAGTCCTGGTTCGTCAACTTCGACCCCGTATATGCAAAGGCTGCAGGTCGCGAGTCAGAGGGCTTGTCCGCTGAAATTGCAGCATTGTTCCCGAGCGAGCTCGAAGAGTCTGGGTTAGGCCTAATCCCAAAAGGTTGGAAGTTTTCAAGTATCTATGAAATTGCGGATATCCAATATGGGGCTCCTTTTAAGTCTAAAGAGTTTAATACATTAGGGAACGGGAGACCGCTAGTCAGAATACGGGATTTGAAGACGGAAGAACCAGGCGTATTTACTCCTGAAAGGAATCCCAGAGGTTATCTTCTTCAAGGTGGGGACATTGTTGTCGGAATGGACGGGGAGTTTCAAAGTTATATATGGGGTAATGATGAGGCATGGATGAACCAACGGGTTTGTGTATTTCACCCTAAGTCAGTCTCCAGCCCGTTCTTGAGAAACACTATCACCCCTCAACTATTGGCGGCAGAAAAGGATGCAGTGGCAACTACCGTGATTCATATTGGGAAAAAAGACCTCGACACTTTTACCGCTATTCGCCCATCGGAGCAAATTCAGAGGACGTTTGATTTTATTGCCCAGCCGTTATACGACCTAATAGTGGCCAATAAGCTAGCGACTAAACGATTAGCGAAAATTAGAGACGAACTTCTCCCTCGTTTGATTTCTGGAAAGATTCGAATCGAAGAAGCAGAGGAAGCATTGGCGGATGTAATACCATCAACGGAAAAACAGGTTGCATGACTGCAAATGGGGGCTTAGCCCCCATTTTTGTTATTGATACAGGACAACTGTCGCTAGACAGTGAAGATATTTTTATACGCAGAACAACATGAAAATTACTGAAAACGCGGTGGAAGAGGCAGCAATCGAGTGGCTAACTGAGCTCGGGTACGAATACGCCTACGGTCCAGACTTACTTGATGCGGACAAAGGTGGCGAACGGACCAACATCAAGGAAGCAGTGCTTCGAGACCGTCTGGAATCCGCGTTGAAAAAGCTAAATCCAGGTGTGCCGTCAGTTGCGGTTTCAAAAGCCGTTGCCACGCTCTGTGAGACTGACGTCGACCTGGTCTCCGTAAACCACCGCATGTACCGTCTCCTGCGTGACGGGGTCAAAGTTGAGTTCGAACGCAATGGCGAGCAGGTTGCCAGCATCCTGCGCATCGTTGATTTCGAGAATTTCAAAAGCAATGATTTCCTCGTGGTAAACCAGTTCACCGTTCAGGGCCCAGAACACACTTGCCGACCCGACATCCTCGTTTTCATCAACGGGCTACCGCTGGTTGTAATTGAACTGAAAAACCCAGCGGATGAAAACGCTGACGTGTGGATGGCTTACGACCAAATCCAGAACTACAAGAACGACATTCCGGTCTTGTTCCATCACAACGCCATGTGCATCATCTCGGACTACTCTAACGCGATGATGGGTTCTTTGACCGCGAAGCGGGAACGCTATCAGCCTGGAGGACAATCGACGGTGTGGAGACCGACCCATTAGGCCCGCAGCAAGAACTGGAAACTTTGATTCGCGGTGTCTTCGACAAATACTTCTTTGTCGAGTACCTAAAGACCTTCATTTTGTTTGAAGATGAGGGCAGACTGGTCAAAAAAATCGCTGGCTACCACCAGTTCCATGCAGTGCTTGCAGTGGCGAAGAGCGTCATTCGAGCATCGATGCCTGATGGGGACCGTAAGGGTGGCGTTGTTTGGCATACCCAAGGCGCGGGCAAAAGTATCGAGATGGTCTGCACTGCAGCCATGGTACTGACCTTGCCGGAGATGCAAAACCCAACTGTGGTTGTGGTCACAGACCGCAATGACCTCGATGGGCAACTGTTTGAAACATTCTGCAAGAACTCCGACTTGCTACGTGAAACACCTGTTCAAGCGGAATCCAGAGAGCAGCTACGTGAATTACTGATGAATCGTCCATCGGGTGGAATTATCTTCACCACCATCCAGAAATTTGCACTTGAACCAGGTGAAACCCAGTTCCCTGCATTGACTGACCGGCGCAACATCGTGACGTTATGCGACGAAGCTCACCGGACCCAGTACGGGTTTACTGCCCAATTCAGGCAGGACGGGACTATCAAATACGGCTATGCCAAGCACCTGCGGGATGCGCTGCCAAATTCCACCTTCCTGGCGTACACAGGAACTCCAGTGTCCTCGACCGACAGGGACACCCAAGCAGTGTTTGGTGGCTACGTCCACATCTATGACATCGAGCAAGCGGTAACGGACAAGGCCACCGTACCTGTCTATTACGAAAGCCGCTTAGTGAAGCTTGACCTCAAAGAAGAGGAACGACCTCACATCGACGAATCCTTCGAAGAAATCAGTGAGGATGAAGAAGAAAGCACGACTGCAAACACAGCCCGTAAATGGGCAGCATTAGAAAAGATTGTCGCTGCCCAACCTCGTTTGCAGAAGGTCGCTGCCGACCTGATTACCCACTTTGAGCAACGCCAAGCTGTGTTGCAAGGCAAAGCCATGTTCGTCGCCATGAGCCGGGAAGCCTGTGTAGCTTTGTACAACGAAATCGTTAAGATTCGACCCGATTGGCATTCGGACGATGCGAATGAGGGTTGTATCAAAATTGTGATGACGGGCTCATCCAGCGACAAACCTCACTTACGCGCCCACGCTCACTCCAAAGAAACCCGGAAGCTGCTGGAAAAGCGGTTTAAGGACCCCGATGACAAGCTCAAGATTGTGATTGTGCGAGACATGTGGCTAACGGGGTATGACGCCCCTGTGGTCAACACGCTGTATGTCGACAAGCCTATGAAAGGCCACAACTTGATGCAAGCGATTGCGAGGGCCAACCGAGTATTCAAAGACAAGCCTGGCGGCTTGGTAGTCGACTACATTGGTATTGCCAACGAGCTCAAAGAGGCACTGAAGGAATACACAAACTCCAAAGGAAAGGGTAGACCCACAGTGGATGCCTCTGAGGCGCTCACTGTATTCTTGGATGAGATGGGCATCCTACGAGGTCTTCTACACGGCTGCGATTACTCAGAATTCCAAACCAAGGCCCTGAAAGTGCTGCCCAAGGCAGTCAACCACATCCTCGGCCAAACCCACAAAGACAAGGCCAAGGACGGGAGACGACGTTTTGCAGACCATCTGTTGGCTGCCAGCAAGGCGTTTGCGCTGTGCTGTACTCTTGATGAAGCCATGCCATACCGCGAAGAATTAGCTTTCTTCCAGGCAATCAAAGCAGTTTTGACCAAAGCAGACCCCAAGAAGAAGTTGACGGACGAGGCCAAGGAACACGCAATCCGTCAAATCATCTCCGGAGCCCTGGTGTCTGACGAGGTAGTCGATATTTTCGATGTGGCTGGTCTCAAACGGCCCGACATCAGCATCTTGTCCGATGAGTTCCTAGACGACGTCAGGCATATGGAACACCGCAACCTTGCGGTCGAGCTGCTTGAACGCTTGCTGAAAAACCAAATCAAGGCCAAGTTCCGAACCAACGTGGTCAAACAGGACAAGTTCTCTGACCTCTTGGAAGCGTCGCTGAATCGATACCGTGCCCGAGCCATTGAAACAGCCCAAATCATTGAAGAGCTCATTGAGATGGCCAAGGAGTTCAACCGGGCTGCGGAGAAGGGCATGGCCCTCGGGCTGACAGATGATGAAATGGCCTTCTACGATGCCCTTGAAGCGAACGAATCCGCTGTACGTGAACTAGGGGACGATATCTTGAAAGCTATTGCCCAAGAACTCACCAAAAAGTTACGCGAAAGCGTGACTGTCGATTGGTCCAAGCGTGAAAGCGTCAGGGCCAGCATACGTATTCAAATCAAGCGAATTCTTCGTCTGCACAAGTACCCACCTGATAAACAGGATGAGGCTGTGGACCTGGTGATGAAACAAGCGGAGTCGCTAGCTGAGGTTTGGGCCGCTTGATTGCACTAGTTAGGTCGCTCAAAAGCAGTCTAAATTTTGCACAATAATTCTAAATCTGAATGCCAAATTTATATTAATGATTTCCAGAGAGAATCGATGCGGAAATACATAGACTTAGATAGGCGATTTAGTAAGTACCCTGATTCCTTTTCGGAGGAAAGCTCGGTCCTTGTGCAAAGCCTTTCCCGAGGTAGAATCGGATGGGCCGAGCTTTTGGAACGAAGTTGTTCTGTCATTGTTGCTGGTGCAAATCACGGTAAAACTGCGGAATTACTCAATCAAGCTCGACGACTTCAAGATAAAGGAGGTCATGCACTATTTATTCGTTTGAATAAGATTTATAAACGAGATGATTTTTTAGATAATCTAGATATAGAGGATGAAGAAGCGTTTAAGCGGTGGGCGAATTGTTCTTCTCTTGAGATTTTGACAGTTTTTGTAGACTCTTTGGATGAAGTAATTCTAAAAAGTCTTGAAGATATGTATCAAGCTCTAAAAGTAATCTCCCAAAAAGTCGGTAATAACGAACGGTCGGTAAGATGGATATTTTCTGCTAGGCCAGCAGTAATAAATTCCGAAGTTATTAGTAGGATGCAAAGTCTTCTGACGTTGAATTCAAGTCGCAGACCTCTGGGTCGCCAGGATATAGGAGCAGGTGCCGAGAATATTTCTACTGAAGTGCAATCCTTCGACTTGACTGATGATGACACTGGTAGAGAAACTCAAGAAACTGCTGAAGGTATTGAGGTATATCGGATGGAGCCTCTGAGCCGAATTCAGGCAGAGCGCTTACTTACGCTAAAATTAGGAAGTTCATCAGGGGCGAAGCAAATTTATGACGCAGCACTAAATCTGGGATTGGACGAGCTTTCTGTAAGCCCTGGTGGTCTTGATGTTCTGAGGTCAATTGACCTGATAAATAACCCACCCGCTTGTCTTACTGATGTATACGAAAACATCATAGCTTCTCAAAGTGAGGTTCAGAGTTCCGAGATAGAGAGAAACGCCTCTTTCGGTCTAAACTCCTCACAATTTCAGAGTGCAGTTTCCCAACTTTCGAGTGCGTCATTACTGTGCAGTTTACCCAATATTGAGATTCCTACCGAAACATTGTCGCCATCTGATGGAGTGATGTCAGCGAGGAAGATTGTCTTTTCCTCGTTAAATGAATCTGCTCTTCGTTATTTCTTAACAACAAATTTCTTTATTGATTCAGGCCCTCATCAGGTAAAGGTCTATCCAGACAGGCTTTTGTATTTTTTTGCTGCAAAGCGGCTTTCTTTTCTTGTTACCTGCCCTGAAGATGCGGCGAGACTTGTCAGATTCCTTAGTTGGAATTCTCCTAGCGGGGAGTCCGGTGTTTACTCTCGTTTTTTGCCGTTGGCCGGTTGGCTAGCCACCCTAAGTCCGCTATGTCGCGCAGAAATTATTAAAGTAGACCCTCAGGCGTGTGCGCTATTTGGTGATTTGCGGAGCAATGAGATTTCTTCAAACGAGGCGCTCAAATGTTTTGAGCTTTGCCTTGAACGTCTTGAACGTAGCGGTGACACAATTGGAAGAGGTTTATTCTATCTGACCTCAGAAAATTATTGGCAAGCAACAAGCGTAGCAATTATCTCGAATTTGCCAGTTTTCTTTAAGAAATACTCAAAAAATAATCAGATTCGAAATCTTTTAATACAAATAGCTAAGGTTTCTAAGGTCGATGTGCTCAGGGGGGTCATTTTAGATGAAATATCAGGAGACTATACTTCTTTACTTGAAAGCTCCTTGGCTCTGGACTATATATTAGATTTAAGAGATGAGGGGGATATTAAGGAGTTGCTATCCGCATTTGATAGTTCTGGTAAAACGAATATTGATATCGCCTCGAACCTTATCGGAGAGCTCGGTTTTGATTACTTTTCTGTGTCGAAGATTGCAGGCATATATGTTGATTTCCTTGTCCGGGATGCTGATTTATTTGAATTTAACTGGACGATAAGTAAATACCTTTTGGTTGAAAAAAATTCAGCTGAAATTGCTCAATTGACACTTGAGCTTATAAGACAATATGCAGCTATAAATAAAGCAACATTTGACTTTAGTTTTGATAGTCGGCAATTTCTCGAATTTTTTGATGACCTTGCAGCTTTCATTGTCGATTGCTCTCAAATGTCTGTTGATGAGCGGTCTGATGTTCTCTACCGTTTAAATAATTTTATATTCGATAATTTTCCATATGTGTATTCATTTAAGAGAACAAAGTTGGTTTTGGAGGAAAAAATTGATGTACGGCAGGAAGTTTTAAAAAAAAATAATCATAGAACTCTCAGCGTCAGTGCCAGAGGATTCTCTGTTGAATTCGATATATAACAAAAATCAGATAGTTGATTTATTAGAGTCAGATGCTGCTGCGATAGGGGCGCAGAGTCTAGTCAGTGAGATTGACCGGAGAAGGGTTCAAAGCATAAAAATTTCAAATGAGCGACCAGTTAAGCCAACGAAAGATGTATTGGCGTTGAGTGTCATTGCTGAGCTTAAAAAGCTACTTGAATCGGAAAGCCCAGAAGACGTTGAACGCGCCCTAATTTGGGTTGTGAAATGGGTCGGCTCAAAGTCAAACACGATGCAGTTCGGTCAAAGGGATTTTTCAATTTTTGAAAGAAATGCTCCTAACGACATTGTAGTAAAAGTCTGTGATGGACTAAAACTACTTTGGCGAAAATCTCCACCTCTGCATGATGAGCAAAAACCTTCTGTCATTTACTACAAAACGGTAGCAGGATTGATAGGTCTAAGTTTAGAACTCGGAACTGCGCAATCTTCTTCTAGTCGTCTCCAAGATGCGGACATCGTGAAAGCGCTTGATTATGCGCATTTTGAATTAAATGGTTACCCGGTTTGGTTTTGGCCACTGGTTCAGCAAAGACCTGAGATTTGCTTGCCTGAATTGAAGTCGGTGTTTTCTCAGGCTGATAGGACTAGCTTTGGAAAGTACAGATGTAAAAAGCTCGTTGAAAACTTGCGTGGCGCTCCTGAGGAACTCAAGGGCTCTTTTGCAGTTGAGGTAATCAATTTCATAGTCCTAAATACCGGGCTTTCTGACAATGTTATTTCGTCAGCTTTGGAGCTCGTCTTAGCGATGGATTGTCAAA
>NZ_MQVZ01000001.1:39136-42205 GCF_002954425.1 Limnobacter sp. SAORIC-690 | reverse complement strand
ACCATTTCCTATGACAGTTATCGTGAGCTTTTGGGGGGGCAACTGAAGAGTACATTCAAACTCAGAGAGAAAAATGGTTGGCAGCGAGTGTATTGTCATCCACTGCTTAGAGAGCACCTGCCGTTTAGACAGCAGTATCTTTGATGACCGCTGTAAAGGCAAATTAGAATTTCGGGTTTAGGGATATTAAGATAAATTAAAATATTTTTTTCAGGAATAGAATTAGATATTCGCGCATCTAACTTGGATTATTACTCAAATAATTGAATGACTATTGCAACTGTGAACGTTGTAAAGAGAAGAGCATTGAGTCCTCCCACTGCAGCAGCAATAGTAGAGAAGAATTTATTTTTAGAATTTGATAAGCATTTAAATACACAGAAAGAATGGATTCCAGGTGAAATTAACAGAAGGAGCATAAAGAGCAGATTGAGCGTTGAGCCAGCAAAGGTATGCTTAAAAATATCACTCAAAATTAATAATATTGTCGCGAAGGCTAAAGATATAAGCGGAACAATCCAAAAGGCCCAGCTTAAGGTGCTCTCGCCAGTGAAACAGCCTATGAATGAATTTTTAATTTCACTTAGTTTAGGAAACTTATAAGTTTCAGGCTCAAATTCAGTAGACGTCTCCTCCGTGTATGCAATACCCCTTGATGTAAGAATTTCTTTTGCAATTACCTTTGCTTCGTTGGAAAAGTAATCTGATTTAAGTTTGAAAATAAGTTCGTCACTTGATTTTTCTTGGAGTGTTGCTCTAAGGTTCATCTGGCTTGGCTTGAAATTCTGAGTCGATACATAGACGGTGTTGTTGCGCTTAAATTTTGTGCAGTCGCTAACAACATACCCAGAGTCGAGTTTACTTGATAGTGGCTGATACCATCAAGTTTTAACGGCTTCTTGATACAACGAATTTTTGTTATACGTAGTTAAATTCGATTGACGTATCAGGGATTCTTAGAATTTCCGGGACTTTTTGATGTTGCGAATGAACTGTATTTTAAACCCCGTTATAGTTGTTGCGGACAGGGTACAACGGTAAATTTGATGAAGAAAAATTTGGAAAACTTATAAAAACGCTGCCTTTGTAAATTAAACTTTGTAGAACATAGCTAAGCCTATCTTAGGCTTGTATTTCCTGTTGTCCCTGAAGTTGGGCTGAACCGATGGTGGTTTTGTTGTGAAGAAATTTTTACTCTTGTTGACAAGTCTATTTTTGACTTCGTGTGCTGCAACGTCATCCGATACGCAGACTGGGGAAATTAGTCAAATTGACGTGTGGTTGTACGAATCAGATGAACAGATGGCATCAGCGTATGTGACTAACACCTCAGACAGCTTATTTAGCGTTATTTGCTATTATGAATCAGGCTGCATCGTTGGGGTTTACAACGGAGAGCTTTGTACAGATGGAGCGGATGTACCAGTATTGATAAATACGAAGAGCGCTAGCATGGCGTCTACAGTTGCTCGATGCGTTAATCCAGATGATGATGAATCTGAGACGGGGGCACTGAGTTTTAGGTTGGCAGATTTACCGACAGAATTCTGGGTTGGTGAGGAGCTTAGTGTTTTAGCTCCAATGGACAAGGCTAGTTTTAAGGTAAGTCGCTTTTCCTTAGCAGGGAGTGAGGTGATGCTTAATAAAGCTTTCAAAAAATGGCGGGAGATGAGTAAAACCGAACAGGGTGAATTTCGAGATAAGGTGTTTTAAAAAAATGGGTCGCAATCTTTTATTACTCGCATGCTTTTATCTCTACAGCGGAATCTCCAACGCGAACGAGAGGGTTGGAAACTGGTTGTATCAGGTGAAGGGAGAGAATTTTGAAATTTTCACTGCGAATGAATCGTCTTCTTTATTCGGATTTATCTGCAAGTCTAACGATTGCTACTTTTATATTCACGCAGGTAGCAACTGTAGACCAGAGGCTGAGGTTGCAGTTTTGGTGAATTTCGATAGTGGCGCTGACATTTCTTACGCGAAGTGTCACCACTTTCAGAGGAAAACTGGAACCATTCCAATTTTGAAGATGACCGACAAGTTTTTGTTCGATGGGATGAAAAGTGCCTCCGTTGTAAGCTTTGGGATTGCGTTAGAGCAAGGGCAGTTCAAAATATCTAAGTTTTCATTGGAGGGTTTTGAGGATGCCAGGGCTCTGCTTGTTAAGCAACTGAGCGAAGGGACAGATGCTTTGGGTGACCCTAAAAATAACCTATAGATTGAACTGCCCCGAGTTATCTAGACTCTAGTTGACTTAGTGAAAATTAATTTTCAAACCTACCGGTGACGAAACTTTCTTCAAATGTAAGGTAATGGATGCTTCCTCCAAAGCCCATGCGGCATGCTGGCCAGATTGTCGCCAAAAAGTCCTGCTACTGCTCACTGGTGAGCTTGAAGCCTTGGTCGGAATATACAATCACCTGCGGATTTGGTTTGCGTCCCTAAAAAGCCACCAACAGAGCGTGAGAAGCTTAGTCCATGCCAATTATTGAGCTCGTGGACAAACAAGTAACCTATCTTGAGAACAAGTCAGTCACGATAGCCAAATGCAACCGGCCCTTGTGGAGGAGAGTGTCAGTTATGGTGATGAATTATGCGGTCTTAGTTCCCAGTCGTTCAAGGAGGTTGGTTCTTCGCTCTGAAATTGAAGAGCCTCGATGAAGAGCCTTTTTTATCGCTTCGGTTTCGCCAAATATAAATAAACGGTTCATAGCTCGTGTAATGGCCGTATAAAGCAGTGACTGGTCAAGCATACTCTGGGCATATGAGGGCAAAAGTAGGGTACATGTCGGCCACTGTGAGCCCTGAGATTTGTGAATTGTTATTGCATACCCCAACTCAAGTTTTTCTATCACCGTACGTGTAATTGGGATTGGTATTCCATTTATTAAGACAGTTCCAAATGCACCATTTATTGGTTCATTAAACACCTCAATTAATGTACCTAAATCTCCATTCCGAATGTCATTTTCGTAATCATTGGTGGTGACCATGATGCGGTCTCCGAGGCGCAGTTCTGATTTCGATTGACTCATCCAGCGTATCCAACCGTGTAAGTCGTCCTGATAA
>NZ_MQVZ01000001.1:0-35567 GCF_002954425.1 Limnobacter sp. SAORIC-690 | reverse complement strand
CACTCCTTTTTTTAGAGCGGTGGGTATGAGGTTATCAGCGGACAAACCATATTTTTTGCAAATAGTTTGTCCATGCTTCTGGAGCAAGTCTCTGGATACAACTGTAGAACCGGTGCGGCTGCATAATCCAATTGCTACATGTTCTGCGATTGCAGCAAGTGTGTGGTCATTCGGCACCTTGAGCTTTAATTTACCGATAACCTCGATAATTTTGTTGAACGATATTCCAAAGCTCGCGAGTATATATGGGTCTTCTCTCAATCTTTCGACCGCTTCGTGCTGGTATACACGAGCGAGGGCCCCAGCCAGGTTCAGGGGTAAACCAGAAGTCTGTAACCATGTTATTGCTCGGTAGTAGCCTGAGGGTAGCCACTTATCGATAAGCTGCTGAGCCAAAGCTGCAGTAATCCCTTGGATTTGAACAAGCTTGTCAACGTCTCTATTCCTGACCACTTCGTCCAAGTCGAAGGGTGCCCTAACAAGACGTTTAGCTTTTACTTCACCAATTCCCTCTATATTTTCAACAATCCAACGGGCGAGTAGGTCTCCCGACGGTTTCAAGAAAATTGCCGAGGTCGCAGCCAGGCGTTCCTCGGAAATTAGAAATCCGTTTTGTTGAAAGATATTATTTTTTGAGGTGCCTTCGACTCGCCACACTGAACCACTTTGCGCTGCACCCAAAACCACTTCAGGAAGTTCGACGGCAAGGGGGCCCTTTCTGCGGATAACCAACCCAATGTCTGAAATCTCAACAGCCGAGAAGATATTCATTGAGCGCTGTTTGGTTAGTTGAACAATCATGGTCGAACAAGTCCAGTTGCTTGTATAACTTCATCCATAGCGGCGTATCTCTCCAGTTGCCGCCGTAGGGATAAGTTCTCAGCTTTCAGGCGAGCTATTTCCTCAATCAGCTTGTTGTTATTAGCTGTTGTCTCTGTGGCTTTCTTATCTGAGCGTTCGGCTGCAGCCTTATAGCTGTTGATAGTTTGTTTTTTCTCGCCAAACCACCGACATTCTGTCGCGTGCAACAATTCGAGCAATTTTGAGTTCGTTGAATAGCACGACCTGGCAAATCCAAGCTCTACGGCGAGGGCCTGTCGGTTCACTTTACCTTGACGCTCATAGTCCTCATAGTCTCCCGCTAAGTCTCGCTCGGCAATCCAAGTCTCAACAAGCGCCACTATTTCAATCCCACGCCCTTGACTCATTTTGAATCCTTAAGTTTGAACTTTGAAATAGTTGGGCGAGTCACTTGGTATTTTCTCGCCAGACTCGACACGGAGCATCCTGCTGCAAGGTCACTCTTTATCTGTTTAATTTCAATTGGAGTGAGCTTTGGCGGCCTACCAACGTGTTTTCCTGCTGCTTTGGCTCGTTTTTGCCCTTCCGATGTCCTGTCTGCAATTAAGTCACGTTCAAGTTGTGCAAACACACCAAGTAAATGAACTAAGGCTTTTGACATAGCGCTTCCTGAGCTAGTGTCGAATGCACCATCTAAAGATTTAACTGTGGCCCCTTTGCTTGTGATTTCATCAATCGTATTGATAATCGATTTTAACGAACGGCCAATACGGTCGAGACGAGTGATGACAACGGTGTCACCCTTGCGAACAAAATGAATTAACTTTTCAAGGGCCTCGTCACTTGCTTGACCTACTCCGGAATACTTACCTTCGTAGATTTCTTCGCAACCTGCATTTTTCAATTTGGAAACTTGAGACTCAAGATTCTGGTCCCTAGTCGATACCCGCGCATACCCAACTAACATTGTGCACCCCTGCAAGAAAGCTATAGCTTTCTTGCAGTGTAGATATAATGTAAAATAAGTCAACAACAATTAATTATTTGCATGCAAATAAAGGAAGGCACACTTTTTATACAAAGTAACTCTTTCGCTAGGGTAGCTTTACACATATACTGTATGAAAGAACAGGAAAGGATTGAGTGAAATGAGCGACTTGAGTGAGGCTCGATTTCTAAAGTTTGCTAGTCAGTCGTGTGTACGACAACCTCATCTTTTTTTCCACTTACCATTAATTTACGGCCCGGAATCCTCCGGTAAAACCACCTTGACCTTGCAAGTGATTGCGGAAATGCAAAAACTGGGTGGTACCTGTGCTTTTATCGATGCTGAACACGCGCTCGATGTCCAATATGCTTCCAAGTTGGGTGTTAACTTGCCTGACTTGTTGATTTCCCAACCCGACACTGGCGAGCAGGCCTTGGAAATTGTCGATGCACTGGTTCGTTCCGGTTCTGTTGATCTGGTAATTATTGACTCCGTGGCTGCCCTTACACCCAAAGCTGAAATTGAAGGCGACATGGGCGATTCCCTGCCAGGTCTTCAAGCCCGTTTAATGAGCCAGGCCCTGCGCAAATTAACTGCCAATATCAAGCGCACCAATTGCCTGGTTATTTTCATCAACCAAATTCGAATGAAAATCGGGGTTATGTTTGGCAGCCCTGAAACCACAACTGGTGGTAACGCCCTGAAGTTTTATTCCTCGGTCCGTCTGGACATTCGCCGAATTGGTTCCATCAAGAAGGGTGAGGAAGTTATCGGTAGCGAAACTCGCGTTAAGGTGGTCAAGAACAAGGTAAGTCCTCCCTTCAAGCAGGCTGAGTTCGATATTTTGTATGGTCAGGGCACATCCCGAGAGGGTGAAGTTGTTGATCTCGGCGTGTTGCATGGTTTTGTTGACAAGGCTGGCGCCTGGTATTCCTACAACGGCGAGAAAATTGGTCAGGGCAAAGACAATGCGCGCGATTTCCTGAAAGCCAATCCGGCGATGGCTGCAGAGATCGAGAACAAAATCCGTGAAAAGCTGGGTGTGCGTTTGCTTGAAGAAGCGTCAGCCGCACCTGCTGCCAAAAAGAAGAATGAAGTCGAAGACGCCGAGTAAGTTGCCAATCAAGTCGTCTATTAAGTCAAATGGGCGTTCATTCGGAGGTACTACGGGCTCTAGCAAGCCCGTGGTTTCCGCCAAGTCCAAGGCTGTCTCCTTGCTCGCCCGCAGGGAACACAGTCAAACCGAACTTCGAGCAAAGTTGTTGCAGCGCGGTTACGAGCCCGCTGAGGTAGAAGAGGCCATTGAATGGGCAACTTCGCACCAATTTCAATCCGATGAGCGTTTCAAACTGAGTCTGTTTCGAAGGCGTGCCTCAACTTTTGGGGATCGTGCAATTTCCGCCGAATTGGGGCAACACGGTTTGGGAGACCTTAAGTCGCTTTCGCACGATGATTCAGAAACCCAAATCCCGAGCAGTGAAGAAGACAGAGCCTATGACTGGATAAAGCGCAGGCAGCTTTCAAGTCTTGAAAGCGTTTTGGGTGTTGACTCAGCTGTTGATCAGGCTCAATTGTTGGTTTTGAAGTCCAAGGTTTATCGCGGGCTTTCAGCCCGAGGGTTTGAATTTGGCAACATTGAACGCGCTTGGCGGCGCATTCTGGCTGAGTTCAAATCCAATGCGTGATATTATTCCGGTCGGCTTATGTGTTTCCATAGAAGTGATAGTCTAGTTAAATAACGAAGCGTTATTCAACGACACAAGAAGCAAAGAAAGAGATGGATAAAAACCTTCATAGCATGCTTGGCATGCCTCATCCTTGCCTCGGCTTTACGTCCGAGAACCCGCTTGCGCTGTCACGCGAAAAAAACACTCTCCACTTTACAATGTTGTCAGTTCAGCCGCCTTGTTGCGTCTAGCCGATTTGCATTAACTTTCCCAGCAAGGAATTCAAATGAAGATTCACGAGTATCAAGGCAAGGAAATTCTGAAGAAGTACGGCGTGGCTGTGCCTACCGGCTATCCCTGTTTTTCAATTGACGAGGCCATTGCAGCCGCGGAAAAACTGGGCGGCCCGGTTTGGGTTGTGAAGGCGCAAATTCATGCAGGTGGTCGCGGCAAGGGCGGTGGCGTGAAAGTGGCAAAGAGCATGGACGATGTAAAAACGTATGCCAGCCAAATTCTGGGCATGCAGTTGATCACTCATCAAACAGGCCCAGAAGGCCAGAAAGTCAGCCGTTTGCTGGTTGAGGAAGGTGCAGACATCAAAAAGGAATACTACGTTGGCATGGTGGTCGACCGTGTTACCCAGCGGGTCTGCGTCATGGCATCCAGCGAAGGCGGCATGGAAATTGAAGAAGTGGCTGAACACACCCCAGAACTGATTCACAAAGTGTACGTGGATCCCGTTGCAGGGCTGACAGACGCAGAGGCCGATGATTTGGCAGTGAAAATCGGCATTCCCGCGGGTTCTGTTGCCAAAGCGCGTGTGGCGTTTCAAGGTTTGTACAAAGCGTTTTGGGAAACTGACGCCAGTCTGGCCGAAATTAACCCACTGATCTTGACTGGCTCTGGCGACATCATCGCACTGGACGCGAAACTGAACTTCGATTTCAACGCTTTGCACCGTCATCCCGAAATCGTGGCCTTGCGGGATCTGGCCGAAGAAGATCCTGCTGAAATCGAAGCGAGCAAATTCGACTTGAGCTACATCAGTCTTGACGGCAACATTGGTTGCCTGGTGAACGGCGCTGGTTTGGCGATGGCCACCATGGACACCATCAAGTTGTTTGGTGGCGAGCCTGCCAACTTCCTGGATGTGGGCGGCGGTGCCACCACCGAGAAAGTGACAGAAGCTTTCAAAATTATGTTGAAAAATCCCAACCTGAAAGCCATTTTGGTGAATATTTTTGGCGGCATCATGCGTTGTGACGTGATTGCAGATGGCGTGGTGGCTGCATCGAAGGCAGTGGGTTTGTCGGTTCCTCTGGTTGTGCGCATGAAAGGTACGAACGAAGATTTGGGCAAGAAAATTTTGGCTGAATCTGGTTTGCCAATCATTGCAGCGAACACCATGGGCGAGGCTGCGCAAAAAGTGGTGGCTGCAACCAAGGGCGCTTAAGCGCCCGTTGCTCCACATTTGACAGCCATTCAACACGAAAAAGGATTTTCACAATGTCTATTCTCATTAACAAAGACACCAAGGTAATTACCCAGGGTATTACTGGTAAAACTGGTCAGTTTCACACACGCATGTGCCGTGAATATGCCAATGGCAAGAACTGCTTTGTTGCAGGTGTAAACCCCAAGAAAGCTGGCGAAGATTTTGAAGGTGTGCCAATTTACGGCACGGTGGCCGATGCCAAAAAACAGACCGGTGCCAACGCATCTGTGATTTACGTTCCTCCCCCTTTTGCTGCGGCTGCCATTTGGGAGGCTGTAGAAGCTGATCTGGATTTGGTGATTTGTATCACTGAAGGTATTCCCGTCCGTGACATGATCGAGGTGCGTGATCGCATGCGCCGGGAGGGTCGCAAAACCATCGTGGTGGGTCCAAACTGCCCAGGTGTAATTACGCCAGATGAAATCAAGATTGGCATCATGCCCGGCCATATTCACAAAAAGGGACGTATTGGTGTGGTGTCTCGCTCCGGTACCCTAACCTATGAGGCAGTGGGCCAGTTGAGTGAGTTGGGCTTGGGTCAGTCCACAGCCGTGGGTATTGGTGGTGACCCCGTGAACGGGCTGAAGCACATCGACGTGATGCGAATGTTCAATGACGATCCCGACACCGATGCCGTGGTCATGATTGGTGAAATTGGTGGTAGCGATGAAGAAGAAGCTGCCTTGTGGGTGAAGGACAACATGAAGAAGCCCGTGGTTGGTTTCATTGCTGGTGTAACAGCGCCCCCCGGAAAGCGCATGGGCCATGCTGGCGCCATCATCTCTGGCGGTAAAGGTACAGCTCAGGAGAAGCTGGCCATTATGGAAGAGTGCGGTATTACTGTGACCAAAGACCCCTCCGTGATGGGTCAATTGTTGAAGAAGGCCATCGGGGCCTGAGTAGTCAAGTCGCAGTTCACTAAAACCCCACCATTCACTCAGAATGGTGGGGTTTTTCTTTTTAACTAGCGGGGGTACTTCACGCAGGCTGAACACCGAAGAATGGGCTCTCAACACCACTTTTCGATGTGAGGAATGCGACGATGAATACGCCAAGAACTGTTACCCGAAGTAAGGTTTCAAAGGGTTTTACCCTGATTGAACTAATGATTGGTATTGCGATTATTGGCGTGCTGTCGGCAATTGCAATCCCGGCGTTTCAGGATTACCTGAATCGCTCTAAAGTGACTGAGTTAGTCAATCTTGCTCAAGCCTGTAAAACAGGTATTGTCGAGTTTGCTGCATCAACAAGTAGATGGCCTGCCAATGGGTCCCAAGCTGGCTGTCAAACCGGCAATGGTACTGCGATAAACGCAAGATACGCGGATAATTTAATAGTGCGCACTAATGGAGTTATCGAAGTTAGTTTTAGGGAAAGGGAAGTTGCCAGCACAATTACAGATACTCACTATATTCGTCTCAGGCCGGTTATGGCCGATGGAGTAACCATCCAAACTGATGCCAGCCTGCCGATCAGCCAATGGCGTTGTCTGACCAACGTGGGTGTTGCGAATTTCAGATACCTGCCTGCCGCTTGTCGCAACAACGGTTAACTATTATTGGCTGTTAAAATCACTTTTGCCGCCGCGTTTCTCGACGAGTCTGGTTTGAGTCATGACCATGCCCTTGTCAATCGCTTTAAGCATGTCGTAAATGGTGAGAAGCCCTACCTGAACACCGGTCAGGGCTTCCATTTCCACCCCTGTTTTGCCCACGGTTTGCGCGGTGCAGGTGCAATGAACCTCGCACAGTTCATCGTTTAGTTCAAATTCAACTGCCAGTCGAGTCAGTGGAAGTGGGTGACACAATGGAATAAGATCAGAGGTGCGTTTTGCCCCCTGTATCGCGGCAATTCTGGCGACCCCCAACACATCGCCTTTCTTGGCGGTTCCCGCTTTTAAAATAGCGTAGGCCTCATGCCCCAGCTGAATGGTGCCCGTGGCAACGGCTTTGCGTTCGGTTTCGGTTTTACCGCCCACATCGACCATGTGTGCATTGCCTTCTTGGTCAAAGTGCGTAAGTCCGTTCATTGTATTAATCCCCTGCTGACTGATTGTCTTAACTTCATAGGTGCTGGTCGCATTGCCTGCCAGGCGTTTACCTAAATTTACCCAAGGAAAAGCCGTGCTACGCCCGAAGTTGATTGAACTTGTTTTTCATCGCGCTATCATACCCAGACTACCACCGTAAAAAGCCCATGATGCGTCTTGATTTTCGGAAAAGTGTTGCGAGTGTGCTGTGCAGTACCCTGCTGCTGTCTTCCATGTTGTCGCCGATCGCGCATGCGGATGGCTTGAATAACTTGCCAAGCCTGGGCGATGCGGGTGGGGTCGAGCTTTCTGTTCAGGATGAGCGCCGACTGGGGGCCCTGATCATGAAGGATTATCGGGCTTTTGGCGCGGTCAACACCGACCTGGAAATTACGGCCTACATCAGCCGCTTGGGCAACACAATCGTTCAGGCTGCCTCGGAATCTCCATCCAACTTTGAGTTTTTTTTGGTCACCGACAAATCGGTGAATGCGTTCGCCATGCCGGGTGGCTACATTGGCGTGCACACAGGGTTAATTGCGGCTTCCCAAACTGAATCCGAATTGGCCTCCGTGTTGGCGCACGAGGTGGGGCACGTGACCCAGCGCCACATTGCGCGCCGTTTTGGGCAACAAAAGCAAACCAGTCTCGTCGCCACTGCGGCCATGATTGCCGCATTGCTGGTGGCGGGTTCCAATCCACAAGCAGCTTCTGGCCTCATGGCAGCAGGCGCTGGTTACTCCATTGATCAGCAATTGTCCTTTTCTCGCGATGCGGAACGGGAGGCGGATCGGGTTGGGTTTTTGACTCTTCAGCAAGCCGGTTTTGATACTCAGGGCATGGTGGATTTTTTTGGACGTTTGCAAACAGCATCTCGTCTTTATGAAAACAATGCGCCTTCCTATTTGCGTACTCACCCGCTAACCACCGAGCGAATTGCCGACATTCGTAACCGGGCTGGTTTGGAAAGCAGCTCGAATCGAAGTCAAAATCAGTCAAGCCTGGAATTTGAGCTGATCCGGGTCAAGTCCATTGTGTTTGCGGAACGAAGCAACCAACAGTTGGCAGACCGTTTGCGAACTTTTGAATCCCCCAATGAGCAAGAGGGTATCAAAGATCCAGTGGCGTTAATGTACGGCCGTTCGCTGGTCTTGAATTCCATGGGGCGAAAGCAGGAGGCCCTTGCGGCCAGTGAAAAGGCCATCGATTTGTTTAAATCCGGGCAGTCTGTGGTCAAGAAAACCGAGGTGCCCTTGCTGCTTCAAAGTCAGCGCATGAGAATGGCCATGGATGTAAGCTTGCCATTGGCCTCTGCACCCATGGACCAGCGTCCTGTACGGGAGCGCTCGGCCTTGAATGCGCAGGAAAAGGTCACGCTTGGGCAACTGACTTCCCTGCGAAATGAATTTAGAAGTGAAATGTCAGTTCGTCTGCTGTATGCCGAGGGCTTACAGCGTTTGGGTTTATTTGCGGAATCAGATGCATACCTGAAAGAGCTTTCGCAGGCCTATCGCTCTGTGCCTGAGGTTTTTGATCTGCTCGCCCAAAGTGCTTTGGCTTTGCGAAAGCCGGCGGAACACCACATGGCTCTGGCTCAGTCTTACAACGCACGTCAAGCCTATTTGCCAGCAATTGAACAGGCTGAAATTGCCAAACGGTATGCGAGGGATAATTATTATCTGTTGGCTGAAATTGATGCCAAACAACGCGAATACAAACGCAAAGCCGACGCTGAGCGTGAATTCGCCAGGTTTGGCAACTAAGTTCGGCAACTAAGTTTGGCAATCAGCCAGCAAACGAAGCTGAGTTAATCCTTGTGATAATCACTGACTCGTTGTACTTCATTGGCCGAGCCCAGCATCACCGCGCAGCGTTGGTGTAAATCGGTCGGCTGTATGTCCAGAATACGCTGGGTCGCATCGAAGCTTTTGCCGCCAGCTTGCTCCACCAGCATACTCATCGGGTTGGCCTCATACATCAGGCGCAGCTTGCCAGGCTTGTTGGGGTCGCGCAGGTCTTTGGGGTACATGAAAATACCTCCCCGGGTCAACACTCGGTGCACATCGGCCACCATGGAGGCAATCCATCGCATGTTGAAGTCCTTGCCACGCACGCCGGTTTTTCCCTCCAGCAATTCAGCGATGTAACGCTGCACTGGTTTATACCAGTGACGCTGATTCGACATATTGATGGCGAATTCTTTGGTGTCTTCGGGCACATCCATACTTTCGCTGGTTTGGATGTACTGGCCAGCCTCACGGTCGAGTGTAAACGCCACTACGCCCCGGCCAAATGTCAGTACCAGCGACGTTTGGGGACCATACACCACATAACCCGCAGCCAATTGCTCGGTGCCAGGTTGCAGGAAGCTTTCGTTGGTAATTTCACCAACATCAGGATTGGGAAGAACCGAGAAAATGGTGCCGATCGACACGTTCACGTCGATATTGCTGGAGCCATCCAGCGGGTCGAACAGTACCAGGAACGGGCGATCCGAATGCCCGGGTACGGGCGAGCAGTCGTCCAGTTCCTCAGAGGCCATACCCGCCACCACACCGGTTGCAGCAAGCGCTTCCAGAATCATGTCATTGGCGATGATGTCGAGCTTTTTCTGGGTTTCACCTTGTACGTTTTCTGAACCTGCACTACCCAATACGCCGCTCAGCGCTCCTTTGTGAACTGCGGCGGAAATGGATTGCGACACGTCGGCAATCGCCGAGATCAACACACCCATGTGCGCATCTGCGTGGTGTTCAAGGTATTGCGCCAAATTCATACTCATCGTTGTCCTCTGTTCAATTCAAAATCAATGGGTGGCCGCGTCCAGCGCTTTGCCGATCACTTCGCGAACATCTGGCGACAACTTGTCTGTGTCCAATACACGTTCAAGTTGCTTGTGTGCTTTTTCCTGCAGTGCTGGCACCAGTTTGGTCCAGCGGTCCAGCCCACGCGCCATGCGCGCTGCTACTTGTGGGTTAATGGTGTTCAACTCAATGACAAGGTCGGCCCATAGGGCATAACCATCACCTGAATGTGAGTGAAACACACTTGGGTTTTGCATTGCAAAAGCAGCCAAAAGGGAGCGAGCGCGATTCGGGTTCTTCAGAGTGAATGAAGGGTGCTTCAGCAGTTCACGCATTGTTTGCAAAGTGTTCACGTTTTCATTGCTGGCAGGTACGGTGGCCTGCAGCATGAACCATTTGTCCACGGCCAGCGCTTCATTGTTGAAGCGTTCAAAAAATTCGGCCAATTCAGGCGGGTTGCCTGGTCCGTTGTGCACAATATTGCTAAGCGCCGCCATTCTGTCCGTCATGTTGTTGGAGGCCGCATATTGAGCCTTCGCTACATTCAGTTCTTCGTCCGCGCCTGCGGCCACCAAATAGGCCAACGCCACATTTTTCAAGGCACGCTGGCTGGCGGCCACCGCGTTGTAGCTGTAGGGCTGCCCTGTTAAATTGCGTGCATCGTAGATCGCCTTGAAGTCTGCCCCGAAAGTACATGCCAACAAATCGCGCAAGGTGGTACGTGCAAAATGCATCGCAACTGGGTCTACCAGTCCGTCAAATGCCTCAAGCAGTGTTCCCTCACTGGGCAATTGCAAGGCCAAAGCCAAAAAGCCGTCAGACAACTGTTTGTCTTTCAGCAAGTTTTCCACAATTTGCACAGCGGCCTGGGTGTTTGCGCCATCGGTAAGCCCGCGCTGAAGGTAAATGTCCAGAATGGCTTTGCCGTAAATTTTTGGCAGGCATCCCAACGGTTGAATGGGTCGTTGTCGTGACCCGCCAAAAAGATAAGGTCATCCGTAGTGTGCGCGGATTGTAAAATAACGGGTGCAGAAAAGCTGCGAAGCAGCGAGGGCACCACCGGTTTGTCCAAGCCAGTGAACACGAATGTCTGCGTGGGTTCGGTAAAGTCAAGTACATCGCCATGTAGCGCATTCGTATTGCTTTCCAGCTGCAAGGGCACATCGTGACCACTGGCTTTTTCTACAAAACCCAATTTCACAGGAATGTGAAAGGCGGGTTTGATCGCTTGGCCAGGCGTAGGGCGGCAGTTTTGCTTCAAGGTCAATACCAGTTGGCCGTTGGTTTGCGTCCAGCTTGCCGATACCTCTGGGGTTCCTGCCTGTGAATACCAATGGCGAAACTGCTTCAAATCCAGTTCCGGGTGGGCTTCCTGCAGGGCGGTTTCCATGGCACCGACAAAATCTTCACAGGTCACAGCTTGGCCGTCGTGACGTTCAAAATAAATTTGCATCCCGCGCTGAAACAATTGTTCACCCAGCAGGGTGTGCTGCATGCGAATAACTTCAGCGCCTTTTTCATACACCGTCACGGTGTAAAAATTATTGATTTCCTGATAACTGTCGGGTCGTATGGGATGCGCCATAGGGCCGGCATCTTCCGGAAACTGTGCGGCGCGAAGCACCTTTACATCTTCAATCCGTTTCACCGCGCGTGCAGAATCTGCCTGCACTTCATCCAGCCCTTCGGCCATCATGTCTGCGGAGAACTCCTGGTCGCGAAATACAGTCAAGCCTTCTTTTAACGAGAGTTGAAACCAGTCCCGGCAGGTTACCCGGTTGCCTGTCCAGTTGTGAAAGTACTCGTGGCCGACCACGCTTTCAACATTTTCGAAATCAACATCTGTAGCCAATTCTGGATTGGCAAGAACGAACTTGGTGTTGAAAATATTCAAGCCCTTGTTTTCCATGGCGCCCATATTGAAATCGGCGGTCGCCACAATCATGAAGCGGTCCAAATCCAGTTCAAGGCCAAACCGTTCACGGTCCCAGTCAATCGACTTCTTCAAGCTTTGCATGGCAAAGTCGGTTTTATCCAGGTTGCCTGGCTCAACCCAGACTTGCAACAATGCTGGCTTGCCGTTGCCTTTTTTCACTGTTTCTTCCTGGCACACAAAGCGACCGGCCACCAAGGCAAACAGGTAAGCAGGCTTGGGAAATGGGTCTTCCCAGCGAGTCATGTGCAAGCCTTCGCCCAGTTTCTTTTCTTCAATCAAGTTGCCATTGGACAAACTGACCGGGTGCGTGGCCTCGTTGGCAATCAGCGTGACTGTGAATTGGCTAAGAACATCCGGGCGATCAGAAAAATAAGTAATGCGCCTGAACCCCTGGGCTTCGCATTGCGTGAAAAAATTGCCGTTGGAGACATACAAACCTTCAAGCCGCGTATTTTGGTCGGGTTGAATGTAAACGGTAATTTCCAGAACGCCTTCGCGACCAGGGTTGTGAATGGTCAGGCCCGTGTGGCTTTGAGTGTAGCGAGTGGCGTCCAGCTTTTCACCATTGAGCAACACCTGATCCAGCTCAAGGTCTTCCCCATCCAGTTCAAGTGGAAGGTTGTCAGGGTTTGAATGGTCCCACACTTCAAATTCCAGGCGACTTGCCACCTTGGTGCGCGAAGGGTTCAGCGTGAACGTCAAATCAGTGCGACTGATTTTGTAGTTCGGCGCGGTGTAGTCCTTGCGATAAAAGGTGATGGGTGCTTGTGCGTCTCTCATGCCTGGAAATCCTCTTGCTGCAATGTTGCTGCTAGGTGTTGTTGCTTAGTGGTCGTGGCCGCAATCCGGACCATGCTTGTGTTCATGCGCATGCGAGTGCCCATGATCGTGACCATGCCCATGGTCGTGGTCACAGCAATCGTGGTGTTTCAGTTCTGGCACCACAATTTCCAGCATGGGTGCGGTCAGTGTGCTGAATTTCAACTCAAAATGCTCCAGCATGTGCATGCATTCATGGCTCGCCACAACACGCGCGCCGTTTTCATTTAATTGAACCGGCCAAAAGTTAAGGCCTGCCACATGCAGAAATTCTTCGAAGCCTTTCTGGCCGCGTACCACTTCAAACAGTTCTTCTTGAGCAGCCGCCACAATCGCCCATTCATTGGTGTTTGACACCAGTTTGTCGCCCACCTCCACGGTGTCGTGCAAGTGGCAAATCAGGGTGCTGCCGTCGGTGGCTTTCACATCGTGGGGTACTTCCTGGCGTTCATCAAAAGTCAGTTCAATGGTTTTTGCATTGCGAAGCAATACGGCGGCCACCTTGTGGTTGGCCTTTACTACTTTGTTGTACACCACATCGTGGTTGTGGCCGCAATCCGGGCCGTGTTCATGATCGTGATCGTGTGAATGGTCTGCGCTCATGGCATGTCCTTTGAGGTTGTTTAGTCGCGGAAGTTTTCGAAACCCAAAGGTGTCTCAGTCACTTTCTGTTTCAGCAAGGCAATTGCACTTTGCAAATCATCGCGCTTTGCGCCTTGAATGCGCACAGTATCGCCTTGAATACTGGCCTGTACTTTCATTTTGCTGTCTTTGATTTCTTTCACAACCTGCTTGGCCAGGTCCTTGTCCAGTCCGTTTTTAACCGTCACGGTTTGCTTGATCTTGTCGCCAGAGATCTTTTCTTTTTTGTCAAATGTCAGAAAGCGTACATCTACGTTGCGCTTTGCACATTTGTTGCGAATAATCTCGGCGACCTGCTCCAATTTGAAGTCATCGTCGGCATACACCATGATGGTGTTCTCGTTCAATTCAACTTTGGAATCAGACCCCTTGAAATCAAAGCGGGTACCAATTTCCTTGTTCACCTGATCGACCGCGTTGCGCAATTCGATCAAGTCTGGTTTGCAGACCACATCAAAAGACGGCATAGTTCATTCCTTCAAGCATAATGCCTCATTGTAATCGCTAGACCACTCCCTATGTCAGCCCTCACTGCCACCCACAGCGTTGATCTGCAACCCTTGCATACCTTTGGTTTACCAGCCCGTGCCCGCGAGTTGCGTTTATTGGGCGGTCAGTCCGATTTGCTGGCTTTTGCTCGCGCCCGGCAAGAAGGCCAGCCATTTTTGTTGCTGGGCGAGGGCAGCAACACAGTGTTTACCAGCCCACTGGTGGACGCAACGGTTTGGAAAGTTGCCTTGAAAGGGCGACGGTATTTGGGCTGCGACGGTGTTTGTCACCATGTGCGGGTATGGGCTGGCGAAAACTGGCACCAAACAGTCGAGTGGACTGTGGCCATGGGCTGGGGCGGGCTGGAAAACCTCGCCCTGATTCCCGGTTGTGTGGGTGCAAGCCCTGTTCAGAATATTGGAGCCTACGGCGTTGAACTCAAGGACCGCGTTTCAGCGGTGCACGCATTTGATCTGGATGTTCAAAAGGAATGCATTTTCAATCTGGATGAATGCGAGTTTGCATACCGTGACAGTGTTTTCAAGCATGCTGCGCAGGGTCGATATGTGATCACGGCAGTAGATTTTGCCTTACCCGTGCAGTGGCAGCCTGTGTTGGGGTATGGGGATGTGGCTCAGCGTGTGGCTGAATTGGGATCAGTGAACCCCGTGAATCTGTTGAAGGCGGTAAGTGCCATACGTACACAAAAGCTGCCAGACCCAGCCGTATTGGGTAACAGCGGCAGTTTTTTCAAGAATCCGATTGTTGGCTCTGCACAAGCCAATGCCCTTGTTCAGCGGTTTCCAAATTTGGTTAATTACCCAGCAGATCATGGCCAGGTGAAGTTAGCTGCCGGGTGGTTGATCGAACAATGTGGTTTGAAGGGGCATGTGCTGGGTGGTGTAGGTGTTTACAGCAGGCAAGCTCTGATTCTGGTGAACTTGGGGCAGGGAAGTGGCAGTGACTTGTTGCAACTGGTTCAGCATGTGCAATCCAGTGTTCAGCGCAAGTACGGTGTGTTAATTGAGCCAGAGCCCAATTTGATCCCGGGCTTCTCAGAGGCGACCACACCAGGCATATGATCATTGATAAAAAAGCCGTTGAGCTTTGGTGAAATTGGCAAATTTCCGGTAAATGTGAGCAGGGAAGCTATTTCGCTTGGGGCACTCAGTGCCAGTTTGCCGTTGATATGCAGGTTGAAATTGCCAGACCGATGAATTGTGTCGCCGTCAGTCACCTTGTTGACCAAACCATGAATTAGCACATCGTCATTGCCAATTTTGATTCTCAGTTTGTTGAAAAATTCGGTTTCCCTGCTTGGGTAAAATTGCTGGTGTTCGAGATACCCGAAGTTTTCTTTTACATAGCTGCCGGAGACAAAGACAGCTTTTACCCCGGACTGAGGATTTTCGATTCGTGTGCCTTTGCTCCAGGAGTATTCTTCTTTGATCCTCATGTTTTTGGTGTTGGATTGCTCGAATTCAGTGGTTCGCACCAGTTTCCCATCCAGAACAATATCAAAGTCGAGTGTGGCTCTTTTTTTCTGACTCGCATGGGGAAAGCTGAGTTTCAGGTTTTTCGCGAATTTCTCTAACTTGCGAATATCTTTGTTATTTTGTTTGTCGACTTTTCTGGACTGAATGAAGGTGCCGCTCACCAGCGCCCCCATGTCGTTTCCCAGTCCATCGGTTTTTTGAATGAAGCAGGAATTCATTTCCAGTTTCATGGCCTCATGAAGAGATTCAGTATTGCGCACCGGTGTAACCAGCTCAGCTTTTACTTTGTCGTGACAACCGTCGAAATACATGGATACTGCTGATTTGCGCATGTCCCAAATTGGCAAGGGTTCCGAGATTCGGGCAGATACTTGATCAAACACATGCACCAAATTGAAAATGGATTGAAGTTTCAGCGATTCGACTCGTCTTGATTCAATGAGCAGTTGATTCGAATCAGGCTCAAGTCCCGTCACAACGGCTTTTTCGCTGGTTACGCTGTTGCCAAATGCATCTTGAATCACTACATCATATTCATCAGGGTCAATTTTCTTTTCCACGGAGGCAATTTCGAAACTTTGCTGTGTTGCGCCGGCTATGGGCACGCGGTTTAGCCGCCATTGAATTGATTTGACGGGTCCCTTGATCAATACTGACAACGTGACCGGTTTTCCGATTTCAGCCATCACAGAGTTGGGGTGTGCGGCAAAACCAAGGTCAGCAAAATGTGTCACAGCCGCAGCTGTAGTTGAGGTGACAGTCAAGCCGAATGCAATCAGAATGGCGGAAAACATCAGTTTTTTGAAGTGCATATGCGCTTTTGAATTAAGAACCCTACTTCAGCTGAGTGGCCCTTGCTCCAGCAATGTTCCATTCAGGGTCAAATTCGCAGGCATAAAAAAACCGCCACCTTGTGGGTGGCGGTTTTCAAACCTGATTCACGACAAGTGAGTCGCTCAGCCGCGTTTTAGTTTGGCATTGGCTGCAATTCGCATGCGCAGGGCATTCAATTTGATGAAACCACCTGCGTCGGCCTGGTTGTAAGCGCCACCGTCTTCGTCAAAGGTTGCAATATTCTGGTCAAACAGTGAATCTGTTTTTGAATCACGGGCCACCACAATCACATTGCCTTTGTACAATTTCACGCGTACCCAGCCATTCACAGTATTTTGAGTGTGGTCGATCAGGGTTTGCAGAGCCACACGTTCTGGTGCCCACCAGTAGCCGTTGTATATCATGCTGGCGTAGCGGGGCATCAAATCGTCTTTCAGGTGGGCCACTTCACGGTCCAAGGTAATTGATTCAATGGCGCGGTGCGCCTTCAGCATAATGGTACCGCCGGGCGTTTCATAGCAGCCGCGGCTCTTCATGCCCACGTAGCGGTTTTCCACCAGGTCAAGGCGGCCGATCCCGTGTTTGCCACCCAATCGGTTCAGCTCGGTCAGCACGGTTGCGGGGCTCATTTTCTTGCCATTCAGTGCAACAATATCGCCTTTTTCGTATTCAATGTCCAAGTACTCGGCTTCATCGGGTGCCGCTTCGGGGCTGACCGTCCAGCGCCACATGGCCTCTTCGGCTTCCGCACTGGGGTTCTCCAGATGGCGGCCTTCAAAGCTGATGTGAAGCAGGTTGGCGTCCATGGAATAGGGCGCTCCGCCTTTCTTGTGCTTCATGTCGATTTCAATACCCGCGTCTTCGGCGTACTTCAGAAGCTTTTCGCGGCTCAGCAAATCCCATTCGCGCCACGGGGCGATGATTTTCACGCCAGGCATCAGTGCGTAAGCGCCCAGCTCAAAACGAACCTGGTCATTGCCCTTGCCTGTTGCGCCGTGTGAAATGGCATCTGCGCCGGTTTCACGCGCAATATCGATTAGTCGTTTGGCGATCAAGGGGCGGGCAATCGACGTACCCAGCAAGTATTCACCCTCATACACGGTGTTGGCGCGGAACATGGGGAACACGAAATCGCGTACGAATTCTTCACGTACGTCGTCGATATAAATATTCTCGGGCTTGATACCGAACTTCAGTGCTTTTTGGCGCGCGGGTTCAAGTTCTTCACCCTGACCCAGGTCGGCAGTGAAGGTCACTATTTCGCAACCATAGGTGTCTTGCAGCCATTTCAGGATGACTGAGGTGTCCAAACCGCCGGAATAGGCGAGTACTACTTTGTTGATGTCGCTCATGGTTCTCGATCTAAAAAGGGTTGTTAAAGGTCCGCTTACTTGCGGCCCAACAAAAGGAATTCCATCAGGGCTTTTTGCGTGTGCAGGCGGTTCTCCGCCTCGTCCCACACCACGCTTTTCGGTCCGTCAATCACTTCGGCCGCCACTTCCTCGCCACGGTGGGCGGGCAGGCAATGCATGAACAGTGCCTCCGGGTCGGCCACATCCATCATCTCGGTGTCTACCTGAAAATCGGCAAACGCGCGGCGGCGCGCTTTGTTTTCATTCTCGAAGCCCATGCTGGTCCAAACATCGGTGGTCACCAGGTTAGCGCCTTTGCAGGCGTCCATTGGGTCTTCAAACCACTCGTGGTGAGTACCCTTGATATTGGTTTTCGCGGGGTCGATGTTGTAGTCGCTGGGTGTTGAAATGTTCACTTTGAAGTCGAGCAATTCTGCTGCTTGCAACCAGGTGGCGCACATGTTGTTACCATCGCCTACCCAGGCCACTGTTTTGCCTTGAATGCTGCCGCGGTGTTCAATGAATGTAAAAATGTCCGCCAAAATTTGGCAGGGGTGGTATTCATTGGTCAAGCCATTGATGACCGGTACTCGGCTGTTGGCCGCAAAGCGCTCAATAATTTCCTGCTCGTAGGTACGAATCATCACGATGTCGCACATGCGTGAAATAACCTGTGCAGCATCCTCAACTGGCTCACCGCGACCCAATTGCGAATCTTTGGTGTTCAGGTAAATGGCTGAACCGCCCAACTGGTGCATGCCCGCTTCAAAGCTAAGCCGTGTGCGTGTGGATGCCTTCTCGAAAATCATGACCAAGGTACGGTCTTGCAGCGGGTAGTAGGGCTCATAACGCTTGAACCTCGCTTTCACATCGCGAGACGACTGCATCAAGTAATCGAACTCGTCTTTGCTGATATCGTTGAACTGCAAAAAATGTTTGATAGGCATTTTTGTAGACCGGCTTGCCTGGCAGGCCGGCTCCTCCTTATGCGGATTGTTCAAGAAACGCTTTAATTAAAGGGGCCAATTCCATGGCCAGCGTCTCTGCTTCTTCTTTTTTAATCACCAGTGGCGGCAACAGGCGCACCACATTGTCTCGGGTTACGTTAATGATCAAACCTTTGTCGCGCGCAATCGCAACCAGTTCGCCACAAGGCTTCCACAATTCAATACCCACCATGAGGCCGCGGCCGCGAATATCTTTTACGCCAGCAATACCAGCCAGCTCACGCGACAAAATGGCCCGAATGAGCTGTCCCATTTGCTCGGCATGCGCCAGCAAACCCTCTTCTTCCATGATTTCAATGGTTGCCAAGGCAGCCGCTGACACCAAGGGGCCGCCACCGAATGTGGTGCCATGGGTTCCAGGTGTAAATACGCCTGCGGCAGGGCCCCAGGCCAGGCACGCGCCAATTGGCACGCCCGAACCCAACCCCTTGGCCAAGGTGATTACATCGGGCTGAATGCCCGCGTGCTGGTAACCAAACCACTTGCCAGTGCGGCCAATGCCACTTTGCACTTCGTCGATCATCAACAGCCAGCCTTTGGCGGTACACAACTTGCGTAGGGCCTGCAAATACTCGGTATCGGCCACATTGATGCCGCCCTCGCCCTGCAAAACTTCCAGTAGAACGGCCTGGATTTCGGGGTTGTCGTCTGCCGCCTGTTCAATTGCTGCGAAGTTTTTGTAGGGTACGCGTACAAACCCGCTCGGCAGGTCGCCAAACCCAATCTTGGCCTTGGGGCTATCCGTGGCAGCCAGCGTGGCCAAGGTACGGCCGTGCCAAGCGCGTTCCATCACAATAATCTTTGCGTTTTCAATGCCCTTCTTGTGACCAAAATATTTGGCCAGTTTGATGGCCGCCTCGTTCGCTTCAGCGCCCGAGTTGCAAAAGAAAGCCTCATCCATGCCTGAAATTTCGCACAGGCGATCAGCAAGATTTGATTGCTCAACCACGCCGTACAAATTCGAGGTGTGAATCAGTTTGCCTGCCTGCTCGGAAATGGCTTTCACCAGCTTGGGGTGATTGTGGCCCAAACCATTCACTGCGATACCGGACAAGCCATCCAGATACCTTTTGCCATCAGTTGACCACATCCAGGCGCCATCACCATGAGTGAAAGCAATGGGTTGGCGGGCGTAAGTTTTCATTAAGTGGTCTGTCACGTTAAAACTCTCTATCAGCAGTGTTCAGGCAAAACGCGGATTCTAAAAACAAACGCAGCCAATCGGTCGACGTGCGGCTGCGTTGTGCAAAGCGAAATTGTACGACGAATCAAGGCTTAAGGGCTAGTCTTGCCGGTGAGCCCGAGTCCTAAATTCATCCAGATCAGAGGGCAAGTGCTTGGCTCTGAGGTATTCATGGGCAACTACCGACAAGCATTCGTAGCTTGGCAGAGGGAAAGTTCTGCCCGAGGTTCGAATATTGTCGATTTTCATGGAGTCGACGTTGTCTCGACTCATCAGTGGCTCACCAGGTGCCAGTTCCATCAAAAACGCTTGAGCCTTCGCAGCAACGTCAGGAATACCAAATACCAGCGGGTTTTTTCCAACAGCGCGGGCTGAAAGCTTAACTAACTCTTTCAAGGTGAAAATCTCGGTACCCACCAAATCATAGGTGTTGTGCAGGGTGTCTTTGCCTTGATCTTCCACACATGCAAACACGGCTTTGGCCACATCACTGACCGAAACTGGCTGGAAGCGTGCATCAGCACCGGCCAATGGAATGAAGGGCGCGATCTTTGCCAGTGAGGCGAATGTATTCAGAAACTTGTCCTCACGACCAAACACCACCGAGGGGCGAAGAATTGTCCAGGCCAGTCCGCTGTCTTTGACCACAGCTTCGCCATCGGTTTTGGAGCGCAGGTACATGGACGGCGCCGGGTTTTGCACACCCACACCCAATGCGCTGATGTGAACAATTCGTTTGGCGCCATGCTTGGACATAGCGGTGCACAAGGCTTTGGGGAATTCAACATGGTTGACCCGAAAGTTTTGGCCGTAAGGTTTGCCCGGTTTGCTGTGTAGCACACCAAGCAAATTCACGACAATGTCTTGCCCCGACACAAGGCGACCCAGTGTGGCGCGATCATGAATATTTGCTTCAATAATTTGGCATGTTGGCAGGGTCAGCAGATGCTTTGCCCTGTCATAGCGGCGCGTGGGCACGGTAATTCGGTAACCGGCTTTGGCCAGTTGATTACAAACGGCTTGGCCCAGAAACCCCGAACCACCGATCACCAATACGTTTTTTGTTTTACTCATAGAAACAGCATTCACCTGATTACTTGGATCCGTAGATGATACCCAGTCTTTGTTTCAAAGGGATCGAGGCATTGTTCAACAGCAAGGAATAAGCCACGGTGTTGGACATTACGTTCTTTACGTAACCGCGTGTTTCGTCAAACGGGATCAATTCTGCAAAAATAGCCCCTTCAATCTTCCGGTCGCCCAGGCGACGTTTCCACAGGGCAGGGCGGCTTGGGCCCGCGTTGTAACCCGCAGAAGCAAGCACAGGTGATTGGTCATGCTGCTCAAATACCATTTTCAGGTAGCTGGTGCCCAAAGTCAGGTTGGTCTCAATTTCGGTAATGTCAGCAGGCTTGAAGTCGGACATGCCGATTTTCTTCGCCACATACTTGGCGGTAGCGGGCATGACTTGCATTAAGCCACTGGCTCCCACGCCAGAACGCGCAATGGTCACAAAGCGCGATTCCTGGCGAATCAAGCCGTATACCCAGGATTCATCCACGCCAATTTCCCTGGTTTTCGCCCGCATGTTCTCGCGGAATGGCGTCAGGTACCTTAAACCCAAGTCGTGTTCAATCTCGGTTCTGTCTGCTGCTGCAATTGCCCGGTCGTAGAGTTGATTGCGTTCAGCCCAAGTCGCGGCAGCGAGCAACTGCCTGTCGTTCATTTGTGCAACTTGTAGATTGAATTCCCAGAAACCCTCGGTGCGCAGGCCCGCATCGTAAAGTGCGAGTGCACGCAACAATCCAGGGTGTTTTTTTGCCCAGTCCAACTCGGCTGCGCTTAACAATTCGGGGCGCTTCGGGGCCGTGACTGAGTCGCCTAGTTCTTCATGGGCCAGTTTTCCGTAGAAAGAGAATGGGCTGCTGGCTTTGACCCATTCTTGTCGTGCTTCAACCAACTTGCCTGACTGGGCCAGCGCGCGTCCTCGCCAATAGGTCCAAGCCCTGTCCTCCTTCACATTCGGACTCATCTCGTTGGAAGCCTGGAGCACTGCATTCCAGTCCTCAAGAAGCAGCGCCGAGCGCACCTTCCACTCTTGTTGTTCCTGGCTCATTACTTCAGGTTTGCTGCGCTTGAAGTAAGTTAGTGCGTTTCTGTCCCAGACCAGACCGGCACGGTAGCCCACATGCGCCCAAAGCCATTGTTCAGAGCTGGGTGAAAGTTTGCCCTGATAATTTTCAGTCATTTGTCGCGCAACACGCTCATAGTCTTCCACTGCTTTTCTGGCCAGCGCGCCAGTCAAGTAGAGGTCTGTGTCGGCTTTTTGACCTGACGATTTCAGATATTTGTCAGGATTGAAAATCGCCTCGCGCAGCGCAGTGCTGCTGATCGTCTTTCCCCAAGCGGTGTCTTCGAATTCGTCAACAAACTTGACTGCGTTGGTCAGCTGGTTGGATGCCACCATTTGCAGCACATGTCGATCCAGGTCTTGCGCACTTACACCGCCCAGTTTGTACAGGTTTTTCAAAAGAACCCGACATGTTTTAGGCAGGCGTTTATCAAAACTCACCACAGCATCCAGTTTGTATCTCACCAACTGTCCCTGCTCTGCGGCGTACATCAAGTCAGCACACTCAACACCCTGGTCTGGGCGGTAGCGCAAGTGTTGTCGCTGCTCTGCAAAATCAGTCCACTGCGCCGTGCGTGCCAGTTGCTCAAGCCAGTCCCGTCTCAATGTTTCGGCTGGCCAGCTGTTGTCATGTTTGTTCAGCAGTGGCAGAATTTCTGACTTGTTCCACACCACTTCTCGATCGGGAAATTGTTTCTCCACCCCCTTCTGAAAAAAGCGAAACTGCCAGATGTCCACGTAGGGTCTGAATATGCTTTTTTGCGGCAATTCAGAAACCAAGCGGTTAAACTTGTCGTATGCGCCATCTGCATAGGCAGATTTGATCTGTTTGATTAACTCTGCATCCGTCTCTTTGTTGGCCAAAGCGGGTTGAAATGCCATAGCACCCAAGGCAAGCAAAGGTAGCGATACCCAACGTGAAATGTGGTGAGAAATTGTCATTGTTCCTGTCATGAAAAAATCATTGCGGCAAACTGCCATGGCTTATCGAAATCGGCTTCAGCCCGAAGAAATCAACTCGCTTAGCCAAGAAATTTCGGCATCTCTGATAACTCTACTCCAAACATTCCAGCCTTGCACTGTGGGTCTGTTCTATCCCACACGCGGCGAGCCGAATGTACTCGCCATCATGAATAATTTGGCGCTCAAAGGCTTTCGGTGGGCCTTGCCGGTGTGTTGTGAGTCGCCAACAGGCCCATTCTTGAAATTTGCGCAGTTTGCGCCAGACATGGAAATGGAGCTTGGCCGATACAATATTCCAGTTCCAAAATCCAAATCCTGGGTTCAGCCCGAAGTGTTGCTTGTTCCTTGTCTTGCTTTCCACCGAGCGGGGGCTCGTCTCGGGTATGGCGCAGGTTGGTATGATCGAACCTTGAGTCAAATGCCTGCCAAGCCAGTCACTGTTGGTGTGGCTTATGCTATTACCGAATCCAAAGATAACTTCTCAGAACAACACGACGAGTTACTCGATTATTTGCTCACTGAGCGAGAGTTTATTTTCACTCGCTCAGGCGCTTCTTAATAACCGATTTGATCCAGAATGGACAAGGTCGGCTGCGCGTTGTTCATGGTGTAGAAGTGCAGTCCGGGTGCGCCTTCCCTGATTAGTTGTTCACACAGGTTCGAGACAACTTCCAGTCCGAATGCTCGAATCGACTCGCGATCATCGCCGAAATGTTGCAGGCGGTTGCGCATCCATCGCGGAATTTCCGCACCACATGCATCTGAAAAACGAGCAAGCTGACTGAAATTGGTCACAGGCATGATGCCAGGAATCAGCGGAATCGAAATGCGGTGTTGCACTTGATCCCGGAAGTACAAAAATGCATCCAGATTGAAAAAATACTGGGTAATGGCAGAGTTTGCGCCGCAATTGACTTTGTGTACGAAAGCGTCCACATCGGCTGCCGGGCTTTTTGCTTGCGGGTGGGTTTCGGGATAGGCAGCAACTTCAATAAAAAAGTGATCGCCTGTTTCCTGTCGAATAAATTCAACCAACTCGCTCGCATATCGAAACGAACCCGTTTCCAACATGCCCGAGGGCAAGTCACCGCGAAGCGCAACAATACGCTTGATTCCGTGTTCTTTGTACTGCTTTAGCAGTGCCGCGACTTTTTCCTTGGAAGATCCAACACATGACAAATGCGGTGCTGCTTCCTCACCAGCCGCCTTGATCTCAAGCACGGTGGACAGTGTTCCGTCTTGGGTTGTGCCACCCGCCCCAAATGTCACTGAAAAAAACTCTGGCTTTCTTTCAGACAGTTTTTCACGCGTGGCGCGCAGTTTTTCTGCACCTTCATCTGTTTTCGCGGGGAAAAACTCAAAGCTGATGTTCATCATGGTCTTTTCATTCACAGAGTTATTGGTTTGTCGCAACATCGATATTTTTCGCTGCGTACACAAAATATTCTTGATTGCCGTCGCCCCCTTTCAACTCGCAGTGGAAAAAATCTTTCACAGTCAAGTTGAGTTGGGTGCAGCAAGTTTTTACATCGTCTTCCAATTGCGCGATAAGGTCGTCGAGATTTTTTACCAAACCGCTTTTCCCGATATTTTCAGGTCCAACTTCAAATTGGGGTTTAACCAAAAACAAACCTTCACATGTGGCTGGCATCAGCTTTGCGATATTGGGCAATACCTTTCGCAGAGAGATAAAGCTCAAATCTGCCACAGCAATGTCAAATGGCATGAACTCGGGTTTCAGCGCAGCGATTTCCTCTTCAAGATCAATGGTATTTACCTTGTAGAGGTTGACGCCTTCCATGGCGATCACAGCATGGTGTGCTCTCAAACGGGGGTGTAACTGATCCCGCCCAACGTCAATACCCACCACACTCAATGCACCCTTTTGCAGAAGGCAGTCTGTGAAACCACCCGTGGATTGTCCCAAGTCGATGCAGCGCTTTGCGTTGACCTCAATCTGTGTGTGTTCAAGTGCATGATGTAACTTCAATCCACCACGCGACACAAAACTGGGTGCATCGCAGTCAATCAATTCAAGAGTCATGAATGGTTCGATTTGCTGCGATGCTTTTTTACAGCAACAGGTTCTTGAACTACACCGTTACGCACCAACACTTTTCCTTGCTCGATCAAGCTTTGAGCCTGTGCCCGAGAGGGGCACAGGCCTTTTGCAACCAAGGCAAGGTCAGCGCGCAAAGGTGGTTCTTTCCAGGATTAATAGCGGTAGTGATCAGGCTTGTAAGGGCCGTCCTGCTTCACGCCAATGTAGCTTGCTTGCGCTGGGCTAAGTTCGGTAAGCTGGGCGCCAATTTTCATCAGGTGCAAGCGGGCCACTTTTTCGTCCAGGTGCTTGGGTAGTACATATACACCCACTGGGTACTTCTCGTTTTGCGTCCACAGCTCGATTTGTGCAATGGTTTGGTTGGCAAAGCTTGAAGACATCACGAAAGAAGGGTGACCTGTTCCGCAACCCAAATTCACCAAGCGGCCTTCGGCCAACATGATGATGCGCTTTCCATCGGGGAAAATGATGTGATCAACCTGTGGCTTGATGTTCTCCCACTGGTATTTTTTCACGCTGGCGATGTCAATTTCATTGTCGAAGTGACCAATGTTACAAACAATCGCCTGGTCCTTCATCTTCACCATGTGGTCGTGGGTAATGATGTCTTTGTTGCCTGTGGCCGTCACGAAAATGTCTGCCTTGTCGGCTGCGTAATCCATCGTCACCACGCGGTAGCCTTCCATCGCAGCTTGCAAAGCGCAAATTGGGTCAATTTCAGTCACCCAAACCTGGGCTGACAAGGCACGCAATGCCTGTGCAGACCCTTTGCCCACGTCGCCGTAACCAGCCACAACTGCCACTTTGCCTGCAATCATTACGTCGGTTGCACGCTTGATACCGTCAACCAGCGATTCACGGCAGCCATACAGGTTGTCGAACTTTGACTTGGTCACAGAATCGTTCACGTTAATGGCTGGGAAGGCCAATTCGCCCTTCTTGTGCATTTCGTACAAACGGTGAACGCCAGTTGTGGTTTCTTCAGTCACGCCCTTGATCTCTTTCAGGCGCTTGGAGTACCAAGTGGGGTCAGTTTTCAGCGTTTTCTTAATTGATTCGAACAAGCAAATTTCTTCTTCGCTGCCTGGGTTGTTCAGAACGCTGATGTCTTTCTCAGCCTTGGTGCCCAGGTGCAGCAACATGGTTGCGTCGCCGCCATCGTCCAGAATCATGTTGGAATAACCACCATCTGCCCATTCGAAAATGCGGTGGGTGAAGTGCCAGTAGTCGGTCAGTGATTCGCCCTTGAACGCAAACACAGGAATGCCAGCTGCTGCAATTGCGGCGGCTGCATGGTCTTGTGTTGAATAGATGTTGCAAGAGGCCCAACGTACTTCTGCGCCCAGTGCTGCCAGGGTTTCAATCAGCACAGCTGTTTGAATGGTCATGTGCAGTGAACCGGTAATGCGGGCACCTTTCAAAGGCTGGGATGCAGCAAATTCCTTGCGAATGGCCATCAAGCCAGGCATTTCGGTTTCTGCAATCGCGATTTCTTTGCGGCCAAAATCGGCCTGAGACAAGTCGGCTACGAAAAAATCGTTTTCGCCGTTAGCGGTGATAGGTTTTGCAATGGCGTTCATCACGCCCTCCTTTTTAAAGTTCATAAAGAAAGAAGCGTGAGCGCCGTTGTTTATTTCTTGTTCGAGCCTAGCACCCCAAAAAAGCATGGGTGTGTCGCAACGCTCCTCGAACGGCCTAAATTGTAACAGGGTTGACTCAGGAAGACCAAGCGGTATTCATGCTGGCACTTTCCTGATCAGTCTGTATTTTTTGTCAAACGCCGGCTGCGGCTTTCAATGCTTCAGCCTTGTCCGTGCGTTCCCAGCTGAATTCTGGTTCTTCGCGGCCGAAGTGTCCATAAGCTGCTGTTTTCGCATAAATTGGTCGCAGCAAATCCAGCATTTGTACAATGCCTTTGGGGCGCAGGTCGAAGTGGGCGCTCACCAATTCAGTAATTGCACTGTCCTCAATTTTTCCTGTACCGAACGTATTCACCATGATCGAAGTAGGGCGTGCCACGCCGATGGCGTAGCTCACCTGAACCAAACACTTCTCAGCCAAGCCTGCTGCAACAATGTTCTTGGCCACATAGCGACCTGCATAAGCCGCAGAGCGGTCTACTTTGGACGGGTCTTTGCCCGAGAATGCACCACCACCGTGAGGAGCTGCGCCGCCATAGGTGTCAACAATAATTTTTCGACCTGTCAAACCACAGTCACCCTGAGGGCCGCCAATCACAAATCGTCCTGTTGGGTTTACCAAAAAGTTGATATTTCCTTTCACCAGTTCCTTGGGCAGCACCGGCTTGATCACCTCTTCAATCACTGCTTCGCGCAGGGTCGCCAGCTCGATATCCGGTGAATGCTGGGTTGAAAGCACTACGGTGTCGATACAGAAAGGTTTTCCGTCAACGTACTTGATTGTCACTTGTGATTTTGCATCCGGGCGCAGCCAAGACAGGCGGCCATCCTTGCGAAGCAGGCTCTGGCGTTGAACCAGTTGGTGTGAAAGGCTGATGGCCAGTGGCATCAATTCGCGGGTTTCGTTCACTGCGTAACCAAACATCAAACCTTGGTCACCAGCGCCTTGGTCCAGGTCATTGTCGTGCGCTTTGTCTACACCTTGAGCAATGTCTGGACTTTGGCGGTCGTAGCACACCATCACCGCGCAGCTTTTGTAATCGATGCCGAAATCGCCGTTGTCGTAGCCAATTTTTTTCAGTGTTTCGCGGGCTACGTCGATGTAGTTCACCTGGGCGGTGGTCGTGATCTCGCCAGCCATTACCACCAAACCCGTGTTGGTTAGCGTTTCAGCAGCTACCCGTGCGGTGGGGTCTTGTTCGAGAATTGCATCTAAAACCGCGTCAGAAATTTGGTCGGCGACCTTGTCTGGGTGGCCTTCCGAGACAGACTCAGAAGTGAAGAAAAATTCGTTAGACATTAAAAAAGCTCCAAATAAACAAGGGGTTATTATGGCCGCCATGTTCGTTTGAAGCCCGGCGACGCTTTAGCAGATTTGTTTTAGTTCGCCCCGCAAGTTGTCATTTAACTCAGCGAACTTGGGAAATATACAACATTTGGGGACGAAGGCAAAGCACGTACTGGTTACAATCTGCCCCATGATCAAAAATTTGTTCAAAGCGTTATCGGTTTTTCCTTTGCCTGTCCTGCACACACTTGGTGCATGGTTGGGGTGGGCGGTATATGGTTTGTCGGCCAGTTACCGTCGCAAAATTGAAATTCACTCCAAAATTGCCTTTCCGCATAACGAATCGGCACGTGTCGCCGCTGTGAAGGGTTCAGTCCAGCATGCCGGAATGGCGCTACTGGAGCTTCCTTTTCTTTGGGGCTTGTCTACGCAGCAAGGCGCGGCGCGATGCACTGACATCACCGGCTGGGATGTGGTTGAAAGGGCCCAGGCAAAGGGGAAAGGCATTATTTTTCTCACACCGCACATGGGAAGTTTTGAATCAACCGCCCAAATATTCTCAACTCGTGCACCCATTACAGTGTTGTATCGACCCAATCGCAAGGCGGAACTTCAACACATTATTGAGGACAGCCGTGCGCGCGATAATGTTGCCCTTGCGCCCACTACGTTGGGTGGTGTGAAAATCCTGCTGAAGGCGCTAAAGCGCGGAGAAGCCGTTGGAATGTTGCCTGACCAAGTTCCAGCTCATGGAGAGGGTGTTTGGGCACCCATGTTTGGTCAGCCTGCGTATACCATGACCTTGCCGGGCCGACTCCACCACGCGACCGGCGCATCAATTGTTTTGGCAATTGGTTACAGAAAGCCGGGAGGACAAGGTTTTTGTCTTGAGTTGTATCAAGGTCCCGAGTCGCTCAGTGCAGACCCTGTTGAGGCGGCCACTCAAGTGAATGCCGCCATGGAAAAGCTTATTCTGATGCACCCTGAGCAGTATTATTGGGGCTATGAACGTTACAAACCTCCCAAAGGCCAACAGGGCCAGCAAGGGCAATCGTGACTCAATTTCTGATCTCAATGTGGTTTGCACTCGCGCGGTTACCATTTTTTGCTTATCGGCTCATTTCCTCATCAATTTCGACGTTGTTGGCCATGTTGTTGTTCGCCCTGGCGCGTGAGCGCCGAATGGTCGCACTCACCAACCTTTCCTTGTGTTTTCCTGATTCGTCCATTCTCCAGCGCATCCGTTGGGCCATGGTTCACATCTACTTTTACCTTCGTACTTTTCTGGACAGGGCTTGGCTGTGGTCAGGCAATGAAAGGGTAGTGCGTGATCGGGTGCGAATTGAGAACCCGGAAGGCTTGGCTATTCTTGACTCGGCGTCTCCAACTATTTTTCTGGCTCCACATTTTCTAGGGCTCGATGCAGCTTGGAGTCGACTGTGTCTTGAAATCGACATGGTCACCATGTATTCAAACCAAAAAAATCCCGTGTTGAATTCGTTGATATTGCAAGGACGTTCAAAGTTTGGCGACCAACTACTGTTGTCCCGCCAACAGGGCGTGCGTCCATTGCTGGCCGCGATGAAAAAGGGGCGTCCTTTGTACTATTTGCCCGACATGGATTTCGGTGAGCGCGACTCTGTATTTGTCGACTTTTTTGGGGTCAAAGCTGCCACGGTCACCGCGGTGGCCCGGTTGTCCAGGCTGCTTCAGGCGCAAGTTGTACCGGTTACCACCAAATACAGCAAGGGTCGATACAGCATTCATATTCATGCACCGTTACCCAACTTTCCCTTGGACGACGACGCTGAATCAACGCAGCTGATGAATCATCTCATCGAGTCTTGGGTGAAAGACAACATTCCGCAATACTTGTGGTTGCACAAGCGGTTCAAAACCCGCCCGGCCGGCGAGTCCAGAATATACTGACACTTCAGATCAATACACCACGGTCTTTGATAAAGCGACGATGGCAACTTTGAATACACTCAAGTTCACCAAAATGCACGGTGCGGGCAACGATTTCGTTGTACTGGACAACTGCGCGGGTCAACTAGACCTCAGCCCCGGGCTGATCAAGCGGCTTGCCGACCGCCATTTTGGCGTCGGCGCTGACCAGGTTCTTATCGTCGAGTCTTCCGACCTTGCCGATTTCAAGTACCGAATTTTCAATGCAGATGGTCAGGAAGTTCAGCAGTGTGGCAATGGCGCGCGCTGTTTTGCGCAATATGTGTTCGACAAAGGGTTGACCCGGAAAAATCAAATTACCGTTGAAACTCTCGCTGGCATCATTCAGCCCGAGTTGATCAAACACAATTGGGTCAAAGTGAATATGGGGCCTGCGCAGCTTAATCCCTGCAAGGTACCGTTCATTGCGGAGGGCCTTTCCAGTCGTAAGGTAGGTGGCCTGACACAATACAAACTCCCCGTTGACTCGGGTTCTGATCTGGAAGAGTTGTGGGTTGGAGTCGCTTCTATGGGGAATCCCCACGTCGTTGTTCTCTTGGATCAACCAGCCTCCGATGATTTGGTTCAGCGCTTGGGCGCCACACTCGAATCGCACCCCCGTTTCCCTGAGCGGGTTAACGTGGGCTTTCTTCATATCGTAGACCGCAGTCGGGTTCATCTTCGCGTGTATGAGCGTGGGGTGGGCGAAACCCTCGCTTGTGGAACCGGGGCGTGTGCAGCTGCCGTCGTAGGTATGAAAATGGGACTAATCGCCGAGCGCGTAGACGTTGTCAAAGCCGGTGGAACCCTCACCATTGAGTGGAGTGGCCAGCAGGACAGTGATGTCTTGATGACAGGTCCAGCACAAACAGTTTTCGAAGGAGAGTTTTACTTATGACTGACGAGGCCGTTCAGGTTGCCGATTTTCTGAAAGCACACCCTGATTTCTTGATCAAGAATCCAGGAATTCTCGCTTTTATTAAACTGCCAGAGCAAAGCACCGGGAACGTGGCATCGCTGCACGAACGTCAAGTTCAAACCATGCGCGAAAAGGTTAAGTCGCTTGAGCACCGGGTGGTCGAAATGACCCACGCAGCTGTCGAGAATCAAGCGATTATTGACAACCTTCAATCGATTACCCGCACTTTGCTCACAGTCAAAAACGCGGGTGATTTGCCCACTGTATTGGTCGAGGCAATCAAGAAAAAATTTGTGGTTCCCATAGTTCGTTTACAACTGTGGGGTGAGGACAATTCTGAAGTCCACGATTCTGACAAAACGCTCATCGATAGCATGAAGAATCTTTACTGCGGATTTGCCGAGAATGCACCGACACTCTCGGTTTTTGAAGGTGAAGATGTGGTTCCACGTTCAGTGGTACTGATCCCTTTGCGTGTCGGCGCCAGTCCGGTAACCTTCGGTTGCCTGGGATTTGGTTCCCCCGACAAAGACCGCTTCTCGCCAACCCTGGAAACTGATTTTCTGAATACTCTGGCTGAAACCGCATGCGCCGCGCTGAGCAGACTCCAGAACACGCAATCCTGATTCAACGTTATCTGGATTTTCTGCGGCTGGAGCGGCGTTACAGCGAAAATTCTGTAAAGGCCGCTCAGCGTGACTTGTTGTTGATCATCAATCCACCACAGCAAGTTACCCCCACAGCACTTAAATCAATTCTTGCTCAGCGCCATGCAAACGGTGCTGCACCTGCCAGCCTGGCACGTGTGGCCTCAAGCTGGCGGGGATTTTTCAAATATTTACTGAACAACGGCGTTATTGAAATTGATCCCACGTTGGGGCTGAAAACTCCCAAACTACCCAGGGCCCTGCCCAAGGCAGTGGGAGTTGACGCCTTGGCTGCGTTGCTTGCTCTGCCGCTTCCGCAGGAATTCCGTTTTGCGCAGGCCCATGTACTGATTGAATTGCTGTATTGCACGGGGCTGCGAATCAGCGAGGCCTTGATGCTTCGAGCCGAAGCCTTGAATGGATCTACAGAATTGAGGGTTATCGGTAAGGGGAACAAAGCCCGAATTGTGCCTGTGGTCGACACATTGCAGGCTCGTCTCAGGGAGTTTGTTGAGCCCCGCCAACGTCACTTGCTCAAACATGGAAGAGGGCAAGAAACCTCCCTGTTCGTGTCTGCCAAAGGGCAAGCGTTGACTGTCAGGCAAGCACAGCGAGATATCGCAAACCATGCTGCAAATTGCGGTTTGGGACAACATTTACACCCCCACATGTTGCGTCACTCATTTGGAAGTCATTTGTTGCAAGGCACTCAAAATCTGAGGGCCGTTCAGGAATTGTTGGGGCATGCTTCGATCGCGTCTACGCAGGTCTACACAGCTCTGGATTTTGACCACCTTTCCACCGTGTACGACAATGCTTTTCCGCGAGCCAAATAAAATTTTATAGCGCAGAAAGCAAACGTGTCGCCGCCAAACCCAAAGTCTCATCGCCTTGACGTGTCATTTTTGCGGCAATCAGTCGGTTGAGCATCTTTGCCGTGTTGTGTGTTGGGTCATTGGCGCTGAATTTTTCTCGAGCCTGAATCATCGATTCAATCACGTAATCAGCGTTGTTTCCTGCATTCTCTTTGGCATACAGAATGGCTACGGTGTCAGCGAACAGCTCTTGTTTGTAAACCATCTCTGGTTTCGGGCCAAAACCCCCTGTGTTTTGAATCCCTCTGAACTCGTCTTCATCCACCTCGTAGTTGGCCACGAAGGAGCGGCTTTCCCGAAAGCAGTGTCCCATCTCGTGGGCCACTGATGCAGCGATAATTTGCTGCCAGTGGGCGCGATTGGATTCGTTCAAGAATCGCCCCCACTGCGCCCATGCCGTCTCATTTGTATTCACAATGACTACGCATTTTCCGTTGGCATAAGCCAAGGCGCCCAGTGGTGTGGGTTCGGGACGTTCCGTCACGATCAGGGAGGGTTTGGTTCGCATTTCCACCTCCAGTTCCGTCATGACTTCCCTGGCAATCTGTTCAACTTGGTGTGCGGGCAATTGCGTCTGGTCAATTGAACCAAAACCCAAACCCAGAGAGAGAAGAAATGACAACATTGCTGAATCCAAGCGTTAAACCTGAATTCAGTTTCTGTCTTTCCATTGAGTTTCCTTTTGATGAAAAAAGCCTTATAAATCAGGCTTTTCGTTCAAAGTAGGAGTCTGTAAACCACGCCATGTAAGAACTTCCTTTACAAGTTCCCTACCGTCAAGAAGTTGTGCTTGCCACTTGATCGCATGGGTTTGTAGTTCTGGCAAATGCGGCAAAAGATTAATCCAGGCTTTGCCAAAATCTACCGTTGTATCAATACAGTTCCAGGCCAGCCAGCAGTTCCAAAGCGCCAATCTACAATCTGCACCAAGCCCGCTTGCATACAGATCGTAAAAGCAGGCAAGTTTCGCGGTGTGTGCATCGTCTTCGGTCGGGTAAATTTGCCAAATGAATGGTTTTCCCGCCAGTTGAGCTCTCACAAATGAGTCTTCTCCCCTCACAAACAACACATCATATTGCGCCAACAACTCATCAAATTCACTTTGTGCGACGAAGGGGATCTGGTGGGCACAATCCTCCAGTTCAGGTGCTAAAACATTCCCTGCCAGTCCAATTTTTATTGCGTATTCCGGGGTGTTAATTGAATTACAGAGATCAATCAGCTTTCGAATAGGTGCGTTTGGATAGGCGAAAACGAAAACATTCAGACCCGTATTGTTTGTTGATTGCTGTTTTCCAGCCAGGCGAGTAGGGTAGTCGCAATGAATCAATCCCCCGGTTTTGTCGGTAAAGCCGGGATAAAAAAAGGTGGTAACGTGCCCAGTGATTGGGTCTGTTGATGTGTTCAGGTGAAAGCTTTCAATCCATTTTTCAGACGAAAGATAGTCAATCAGCAACCAAGGGGTGCGGGGAAAACGGCTTTTCAGCGCTAGATCAAAGCGGAATGCAGTTTGCCCACTTGAAGTTCCGAATGGCTCCAGAATCAGATCTGGCGTTTGTCGATACTCGGTTTCGATGTTCGTCTTGACCGCATCGATTAGCCTGAGGTTATCGTTGACCGAGTGCGGATATAGCGCCTGAAAAGTGGCTGGCTCATCGTGAAACAAATCCACGCAATGGCCCTTCGCAGCCAGTGCTTTCGCCAAGCGAAGGGAAAAGCCAGCATCACCGAAATTATCGATTACCTTGCAAACAATGCCAATGTGCATAGAGCCTCAAACCGGAAAATACAAAGGGCCCCAAGTGGGGCCCCATGTTTTCCATCTCAAATGGAGTAATCACTTCACGCGTGCGCGGTATTCCGCAGTGCGAGTGTCAATCTCAATCTTGTCGCCAATTTCAACGAAAGCGGGCACCTGAATTTCAAAGCTGGTGGGCTTAATGCGGGCTGCTTTCATGATCTTGCCCGATGTGTCTCCACGTACGGCTGGTTCTGTGTACTCAACTTCACGCACCAAGCTGGTTGGCAATTCCACAGAAAGTGCCTTGCCGTCGTAGAACACCACTTCGCATTCCATGCCGTCGTCCAGATAGTTCAAAGCGTCGCCCATGTTTTCGGCTTCTACCTCGTACTGGTTGTAATCCGCATCCATAAACACATACATAGGGTCCGCAAAGTAGGAGTAAGTCACTTCCTTGCGTTCCAGCACCAACAGTTCGAACTTCTCGTCCGCTTTGTAAACGCTTTCCATACCTGCACCGGTCAGCAGGTTTTTCATTTTCATTTTTACAACGGCGGCGTTGCGGCCTGATTTGTTGTATTCGGTTTTCAAAACCACCATGGGGTCTTTGCCAACCATAACCACGTTGCCTAGGCGAACTTCTTGTGCTGTTTTCATGAGTTTGATGAGGATTTAAAATTTAAGCCCCGTATTGTACTCGAAGTGTTTGTTGGCACAACACATCTTCGCGTGTGAATTCAGGGCATTTTTGAGGGGTTGAAGGGTAATAAAGCCTTTTAATTCAGACTGTTTTCGATGTGTTTCTGTTTAACACCGGGCTTGGGTCTACTTCTATATAGGAGCCAACGGCCAAGTCTGTCGGCAATTCGTAAGGGCCGACCACTCGTCGGTGCAGTGCTTCAACATGATTGCCAACAGCAGCCACCATTCGTTTAACCTGATGATACTTCCCTGTAGTAATGCCCAATTCCAGCCTCCCGTCGCCCAGTAAGTTGGCTTTGCTGGCATAAATGATCTCAGGTTCATCATCCAGGTCCACACCTTCCAGCAAGCGTTGCAACTGCAACTCTGTGAATCGGCGCGCGCCGGTCACCTCATAGATTTTCTCCACCTCCTGTTTGGTGCCCACCTTCCCACTTATCAGTCGATGAATAAACTGACCGTCATCTGAAAACAGCAAAAGTCCAGTGGTGTCAACATCCAGTCGGCCAGCGGCCTGCAGGCCGCGCTTTATATAGTGCTTTGGCAATAAATCAAATACCGAGGGGTTGTGGCTAGGCAGGTGAGAAGTCTCATAGCCAGCAGGTTTGTGCATCAGCACATACTTGTGCTGGGTGATTTCGAAGCTTTTTCCGTCAATTAACAGGGTGTCTCCCAAAGAAATTTCATCGATTTCAGGGTCGATCTGAATTCCGTCGCGAAAAATCTCAGAATTCCAGAAAATATTTTCACATTCACGACGACTGCCAAGTCCTTGTGATTGCAGTATTTTTACGCTCGGTCTAACTTTCATGTAAGGATTCTTTGAATTTATTTGCCAAAAGTGTTTGACAGTTGGAAAGATGATGTGCATAATCTCGTTTCTCTGCTGCACGACAAGCAGCACGAAACGAAGCAAACAAGCGGTTCTCCAAGGTTTTAAGTAAGCTTGAAGAGCAGCAAGGTTAGCAGAAATTTCGAAGCGATCTTTAACAAGTTAACAGCCGATAAGTGTGGGCACTGACCAGATGGGTTTAAGGTTTGTTCTTTTCTCAAAAAGAATGACTTTGAATCACGATTCAGAGTTAGTGCTCACGGAATAAAGTAAATGAG